>CAWDFX010000002.1:2705000-2865998 GCA_963801725.1 uncultured Nitrospiraceae bacterium | reverse complement strand
AGTGCAGCAACTCTCTTTGAAACTTTTCACGTCTAACGTTTCACGTTTCACGAATCGCCGAACGGCCCGTTACCATGTCGAAGGCGCGAGAACCATGGCGGGCGCATACATTGTATCGACGTATTCTTTGACCATTCGTTTGGTGCAGAAGCGAGGGGCATTGGTCCGAAGATTTTCCTTCATGAGCTGCGACCACCCGCGGGGTATTCCGTCCAGGTCTCGTTGATAGTAGAGGGGAATGGCTTCTTGTTCCAGCATGCGGTAGAGCTGTTGTGCGTCATGCTCGTCCTGGGCCTGAACGTCCTGGTTTCCGACCAAGGGCTCAATGCCCCATCCATTGGCTCCGTTGTAGCCTTCCTTCCACCAACCATCAAGGACGCTGAGGTTTATGACGCCGTTGAGCGCAGCCTTTTGCCCGCTCGTTCCGCTCGCCTCCAAGGGAAACCGCGGGGTGTTGAGCCATATGTCGACTCCTTGAACAAGGAACTTCGCCATGTGCATATCATAGTTTTCCAGGAACGCGATGTGGCCGCCGAGTTTATGGTCGTTGCAAAAGCTCAGCACTTCATGAATGAAATAGCGGCCGGGCTCATCAGCCGGGTGGGCCTTGCCTGCAAAGATCAATTGGACGGGACGCCACTGGTTATGGAGCAACCGCTTCAGCCGTTCGAGGTCGCGGAACAACAGAGTTGCCCGCTTGTAGGTGGCAAAGCGCCTGGCGAAGCCGATGGTGAGTGCTTCGGGGTCGAGCAGCGTGCCGCGCGTTAAGACCTGGGAGGCTTGGAGCTGTCCCTGCATCCAGCCGCTTCTGGCGCGTTCACGGATGAAGCTCATGAGCTTGCGCTTCATGGTTTGGTGTACGGCCCAGAGTTCCTGGTCGGGAATATCCAGGACTCGTTGCCACATCGCCGTGTCGTCGCATTTTTCCGCCCATTCCGGGCCGAGATACTTTCCGTAGAGTTGGTTGAGTTCCGGCGCGATCCAGGTCGGCGCATGGATGCCGTTGGTCACGCTGCGGATCGGGATTTGCTCGATCGGTAGGCCGGGCCACATATGGCGCCACATCTCTCGCGAGACCTGCCCGTGTTCACGGCTGACCCCGTTCACATGGGCGGCCAGCCGAATGGCGAGTGCCGTCATGTTGAAGCCTTGCCCCTGGGATTCCGGGGTATCCCCCAGGCGGAGGAAGTCTTCCCGCGTGAGGCCCAACTGCTCCCAATAACCGGCAAAATATCGGTCCATCAAATGATGGGGGAATACATCATGACCAGCCGGCACGGGTGTATGGGTGGTAAACACCGTGCTTTGGCGTACCGTCTCAGAGGCATCCGCGTGCGTCGATCCCTTCTGGACCAATTCGCGAATGCGTTCCAACGTGAGGAAGGCGGAGTGCCCCTCATTGGCATGCCAGACCGTCGGCGCGATGCCCAATGCGCGAAGCATGCGGACACCGCCGATACCCAAGAGGAACTCTTGACAGAGACGCATCTCTTGATCGCCACCATATAATCGAGCTGAAAGAGCCCGATTCTCAGGACTGTTTTCGGGGACATCTGTATCGATGAGGTAGAGGGTCACCCGTCCGACGAGCACTTTCCAGACCGTTGCAGCTACGGTTCGGCTACCGATCTCGACTGTAATTCTGCACGCGTCTCCTGATGGAGTGAGGGCGGGATGAATCGGCGATTCTGCTTGGTTGAACGGGGCGTAGGCCGCTTCCTGCCACCCCTCGGGTGTGATCCGTTGCCGAAAGTATCCCTGCGGGTACATGAATCCCACCCCCACCAGAGGCACACCGAGATCGCTGGCCTCCTTGCAATGGTCTCCGGCAAGAATGCCCAGACCACCGCTGTAGATAGGAATAGATCTATGCAAGCCAAATTCCGCAGAGAAGTAGGCGATGGTGGGAGCTTTCAAATCGCCGTGCCGCGCTCGAAACCAACTGTGTCCGTTCTGACGATACTCGTCGAATGTCTTAAGGGCGGCAGAATACAAACGCATATACGAGGGATCCTCGGCGAGATGCATGAGTCGGTCAGGCCTGACATCGGCCAATAATTTGACGGGATTGTGTTTGGTCAGCACCCACAGGGTTGGGTCAATGTGTTCAAAGAGCCGACGGGTTTCCGGAGTCCAACTCCACCAAATATTCTGCGCCAATTCCTTGAGACGTGAGAGACTCGATGGAATGGCGTGTGATGACGTATCTGCGGTCTGCGAAATTTCCATTTCATTTCCTTGATATTGGTACCGAAGTGGGTGTGATAGGAGGCCTGATTGGTTGCGGACATGCTCCGTATATGCGCCAAAGCCTCAATAGTCCGCACGTTCTAAAAATTAGAAAACGCTCCCGCAGGATGCTCAAACTGGTTTGTTCTGTTTATCAGGTTCATCTGGTCTGTCTGGTTTAACCAAACAAACGAGACAAACCAAATAACGGTCTTCTTCTGTTGGCGGACTTTTTCAGCATCCTGCTACAGCGATCACGCGTGACCGGCCTTATGCCAGGATGTCCACTCGTCCGAGAATGCCACGGTGGCATACCGTTCGCCAAGGATTTTTGCAACTCGGTTCATCAGTTTGTTGAGTTGTTGCACATCCTCCGGGGGAAGGTCTTGTCGGAATCGAGGGTGCAGTCCCCACCGAGTTTCCACTTCTTCTCCGGCGACGGTTGCCATCACGCTCACTAGCTTGATTTCGGTCCCCGTTGGACCTTGGGGCTCAGGTGTCGCAATGGGGGAAGGTGGTGCAGATGTCGTATCGGTCGCGTGGGCGCTTGTATTGACCGCGGCGGCCGGCGGTTCATCTCCGGCCAGGATCGCCTTGATGGCTGGAATTACGGCGCTCGCGCAGAGCGTTGCGGCGGAGGATACTTGTGCGTTTCCTGCGATGCCCATTGCATCGGCGACCCGTCCGCCAAAGTCTTTCAACATTTCGTCTTTCACGGGACTATTTTCGGTAACGAGGAAACGGTACCGCTCAAACGTCTGCCGGCTCTCCGCGACCGCAGCGCCAACGGTGAGCATGATTTCCGTTTG
This sequence comes from uncultured Nitrospiraceae bacterium, assembly GCA_963801725.1. GTDB lineage: Bacteria > Nitrospirota > Nitrospiria > Nitrospirales > Nitrospiraceae > Palsa-1315. The sequence goes on along the minus strand of CAWDFX010000002.1, from coordinate 2,862,960 downwards.
GTCGGCGCCGGAGCCGAATGCCGGTTCGAGCACATTCTTCAATTGCAGCGTGACGGCGTCTTCTAGACTGTCCATGAACTGAGGCTGTTCTTTAATCGGCAGGTACAGGGCCGAAAGCCGGTCGGTGAGATTAAACATGACCTTGAGAAACTCAAGGTAGATATCCCACTCATCGTGCCGTTTTAGTTTCAAGGCCCGCTCCGGAGCGTTCCGTTTCATCACAGCTACAGATTCGCCCGCGACGGCCAGTATGAGTTCGGCAATCTGGCGGAGTTTCGATAGGTGTTCCTGATCGGTGGCGGCCATAGGGTCTCCAAATGAGTGGCGCGATTATAACGGAGACATGCCTGGCGATCAAAGAGTCTGTTTCAGCAATATCTTGCCCGCTCGTTGTCTCACGGGTACGATCAGTTTTGGACAATGGCCTCAATGAAGTGGAAGGCGGCATAGTCAATGTTGAATTGCGGGGTAGTGAAGGAGATTGCGATGAAGAAATCTAAAGGCGGTGTTCTATCCATTGTCGTGTTGCTGTTGGCGGCGGGGCTATTCGGCTGTAACCAGGAGACGCCGATAGAGAAGGCGAAAGCTGCGGCTGCATCTGGCAGTGCGGCGACGCAGGCAGCGGGCCAGGCTGCGGTGGATGCGATAAAGACTCCGCTGGATAAGGCCCGTCAGGTGGAAAGTACATTGGAGAAGTCAGCCGAGCAGACGGCCGCTAAGATCAAGGACTCGACGCAGTAACAGGATGCTGAAAAAGTCCGCCAGCATCGTTCTCGCATCGTTCAGATCCTCAACGGGGACCCGGCCGCCTCACCACTCGGCGGCGCGCACAGATGTGGTGCTCCTTATTCGTCGCACCGTGCGCCCTAGAAGGTACGCCTCCGGTCTTCACTCGCTGCGGCCTTGCTGGACAGCCTTTTTGAGCATCCTGAGTGAAGCCGTTCCTGTTATGCACGACTGCAGACTATCGAATGCGAACTTTTCTGTCGCATCGCCGTTGCTGCTTTTGCGCATGAAACGTGGGCTCAACAAGGTGTCAGACACCATTGTTTGAATGACGGCTGTGAGTTCTGGTGAATAATGGTTGCTGACACCATTCACTTCCTCATCTGACCCTTGTGATGCGGTGACGGAGCGCATGAATGATAAAATTCTATAAGACTCTTATTGAGGGCAGAAACTGTTGGGCAAACCTAGATGGCACATGCCGGCGGTTAGGATTTGTTACGATACGGGCAGCTCCCGGGGCTGATGTAAATCAAGCTGCGACAGCTATTCAAAGAAAGCTTACTGATGACCTACGGTTAATTCTCCTCAATGAGGAGGAGGATGCTCCAGAGATTACTATTGGTGAGCTTGAGGAGATAGATGAGGAAACTGCACGTGGAATACCTAGCGCTGGGTGCACATGGTATCCAGATGAACACCCACTTTCAAACTAAGCTATACGGTAACCTGGGGAATATAAGGGTGTCAGCAACTGTCTTGAGTAGTGCGCATGTTGCACCTTCATCTGACGCCAAGAGGTCGATGCTGATTTCACACCTCTCCGTGCCCTGTAAAGATTCGTTGAGCTGCTAGAATCCACATCGATAGCTCCTGTCATCACCTCGCCGCCTCTCCGGTCTTCGTCTTGACGGCGGCGACACGTGCATCCGTACAGGATCTGGAAAAACTCAGCTTTATACAATACAGCGTTGGCATTTTAGATAGTGGTGCAGTTGCATAAGGAGCCTCAGGATGCTCAAAAAGGCTGTCCAGCAAGGCCGCAGGCGAATCGAAACCGGAGGCGTACCCTCAGGGGTACGTTGAGGATTTCGATGAGACGAGAACGAAGCTGGCGGGCTTTTCCAGCATCCTGCCAAACCTCGTCGTGCTTTGAAAGGGCGGCAGAGAGTATGTTATACAGCGCTTCCCCAAAATGATCGAACTGCTCATTAGTTCCTTCACGCATTTCTATGGAACGAGAAACGAAAACCTATGTGCTCAGACGGCCGCTTGAGGAGGTTCTTCCTCGGAAGCTCTCCATCGACTATGCGGCTGCGTTGAATTCGCAACAGTTGGCGGCCGTGACTGCAAAGGATGGCCCTTCGTTGGTCATCGCCGGAGCAGGAACCGGAAAGACCCGCACGCTTATCTATCGCGTGGCCTACTTGATCGATTCCGGTGTGGATCCGGAGAATATTTTGCTCCTGACCTTTACGCGCAAATCGGCGCAAGAGATGGTGGATCGAGCCGGTGCGCTGATCGGTTCCGGCAGCGAACGGGTCCGTGGCGGCACGTTCCACTCCGTGGCGAATATGTTGCTCCGGCGCTATGGCCGGTCCATCGGTCTTGAGCCGTCCTTCACGATTCTCGATCGGGGTGACGCTGAGGACTTGATTGCCCTGATTCGCACGCAGCTGGGATTGAACGAAAAAGATAAACGCTTCCCACGCAAGGGCACGATTGCCGAGATGTTCAGCAAGTCGGAAAATACGTTGCGGCCACTCGACGAGATCGTCGTCGAGGAGTTCGACCATTTTTCCGACCATCTGGAGGAGTTGGATAAACTGCATCGAGCCTACGAGACGGCGAAGCGTCAGAAGCAGCTCGTGGATTACGACGATCTGTTGGTGCTCTTGCGCCGCCTGCTGATGCAGGGTGAGGCTGTTCGGCTGTCTATTTCATCCCTCTATCGGTACATCTTGGTGGACGAGTATCAGGATACGAATCGACTGCAGGCAGATATCATTCGGCACCTGGCGACGACCCACCACAATGTGATGGTTGTCGGAGACGATTCGCAATCGATCTATGGGTTCCGAGGGGCGACGTTCAAGAATATCATGGAGTTTCCATCACTGTTTCCCGGCGCCACGATCTACAAGCTTGAAGAGAACTATCGCAGTACGCAGCCGATTCTGAATCTGGCGAACAGCATCATCGAAGTGGCAACAGAAAAATACACAAAGCATCTCTTTACGCGCCAACTTGATGGGCCCTTGCCCGCGCTTGTCGAGGCTGCGGGGGAGAATGCGCAGTCGCGGTTCATCGCGCAGAAAATCTTGGAGTTGCGCGAAGAAGGCATTCCGCTTGACGAGATGGCGGTGCTGTTTCGATCCAGCTTCCACTCCTTCGATCTTGAAATCGCCCTGTCGCGCGCCGGGTTGCCGTTTGTGAAGCGAGGCGGGATGAAGTTCATCGAAACGGCGCACGTGAAGGATCTCCTGGCGCACTTGCGGGTTGTGGCGAACCCTCTGGATACCGTCAGCTGGCATCGAGCCTTGATGCTGGTCGAAGGTGTAGGACCAAAGAAAGCTCAGGATCTGTTGGCGGCAATTGTGAAGGCGGACAATCCGTATCGCGTTCTCCGTGAGGTGTCGGGTAAGTCGGGAAAGGGACTCAAGGATCTCGCGCTCACGCTTGAGAGTCTGTCCGGCTCAGACGGCCTGCAGCCGGCTGAGCAAGTGAATCATGTCTATGAGTACTATCTGCCGATCTTGAAGACGCAGTACGACGATTATCCGAAACGGATCAGGGATCTGGATCATCTTCATACCATTGCCGAAGGATATCCCGACCTCGATCAACTCCTGGCGGATCTCGCGCTGGAACCGCCCGATGGCAGCGCGATAGATGTGGGTGCGCCGGATCGCGATGATGAACGGCTGGTGTTGTCTACTATCCATTCGGCGAAAGGGTTGGAGTGGCAATGTGTGTTTGTCATTTGGATCGTGGATGGCCGGTTCCCATCCGTATACTCTTTCATGGCCGATGAGGATTTGGAAGAAGAGCGGCGGCTCTTTTATGTCGCTGTGACACGAGCGAAGCGGCATCTCCTCCTCACCTATCCGATCAATGTCTTCGACAAGGGCAGCGGCATGCTGCTTTCGAAGCCGACTCGATTTCTGGACCATGTGTCCCCCGCGATGTTCGAGACGTTGGCGCTGGTCGAAGAGGGGGGGCGCTCAGACTGGTATCCTCACGACGATCGGTACGTGTAACCCGCTGCTGGTTTATGCTTCATGCATTGTGATTGAGTCACCCCATGCGATGTGCCGCGATGTGGATCCTCGCACTTGGGCTGGTCTCGTTCGGCGCCTTGTCGGCGCCGACTGCAGAGGCCGGCGAGGACCGTAAGCCTTCTACCGAGCGGATGTGGCGTCAGATGGTCGGCGAGGCGGAAGGGCTGGGTCTTCCGACAAAGTTTCTCAAAGTGATCCCACCGAGCTTCGTTCAGTTTGAGTTTGACGATTTGCACAGCTATGCCGCTGAGTATCATCTTGGAGAACATCGGCTCGTGCTCAATCGCGCACTGTCCTTTAATGGAGCTGGTGCCACGCTGCGTCCGCTCGGGCGACTCACCCATGCCGAGATCGAAACGCTCTATCACGAACTGTTCCACGCCTATATCGACTACCTGGTGACCGCGGCTGAGACAGCCCGCGAGATTGCATCAGACCCCGTACTCGTATTTGCGAGGGTGCAGCAGGGCTGTCACTATGGCGCCGTGTTGATTAACCCGGTCGCCCAGAGGAAGGGCGAAACTGAGGAACGATTTTTGACGGAACGTGAATCCTGGGAAGCCCTCAATGAAACATGGGCTGTGTTTGTCGGATGGATAGTGTGGAACCAGTTGGAATTGACCAGCAGTACAGACCGATCGATTCAAAAATCAGGGAAGAGTCAAGATGAATGGGTGCGTCGTCTCAGGAACGCAGATCGAGAAGGAGCGTTCCGTGGGTATTACGAACCGGAAGATCCGAGTGAACGGGCGGTCGCTCGAAAACGATATTTGGCCCCCGCCTCGCGTTTGACGGGGCCTGAAGCCACCTTTCTCATGAAAAACGTCATTGAATTCCCTCCCAGCTTTCTGGCCCGTGCGAGGGAGGTATTTTCAGGTTTAGGCCAAGGGGCTGACAGATATGGTCAGTGCGGGTAGGAAAGTACGTATCTCCATAAGCCCGTGAAATCTCTGTGAGGTGTTCAGAGAAAATGAGTTGAGCCGAGGAATCAGGCATAGGGCAGGTAAGTGTGAAAAAGAGAGGGTCTTGCCGGGATGACACCAGAAAAATTTCTGCTGATAGGCCGTTTCTGAGAAAAACAAGATAATTCTGCTTTTGGGTCTTGACTTCGTCATACTTCATCAATAGAATCCAGCGTTTCATAAACAAGTCTATGTCCACAGCTCGCCACATTCATCCTTATTCAATAAGGAGGGGGAGCCGTGCGTGGACTGGCTTGCTTTTCTTTTCGCATCATCTGAATGAAGAGAAAGGCAATCGTTAGGACTCTAGGATTTTTTTGTTGTGGAGTGTGCAGGGTGTTTCGGGCAGGTACCCAAGTGGCCAAAGGGGGCAGACTGTAAATCTGTTGCCATCGGCTTCCAAGGTTCGAATCCTTGCCTGCCCACCACATCAGGCTTGTATTACCTGGGAGTCTAGGCTGATCGAGTACGGGATTACAGATTGTGAGCTGCCAGGCGCGGATAGAAAATGGGCGGGCGTAGCTCAGTGGTAGAGTTCCAGCCTTCCAAGCTGGCTGTCGTGGGTTCAAATCCCATCGCCCGCTCCAAAAGGGACGTGAAGCGTGAATCGTTATTCGTGAAACGGGTGAATCAGCAAAATTGTCTGAGTTGATTGTCTTGCGATTAACAATTAACGGTTCACGATTAACGAGGAAGGCCCACGTAGCTCAGTTGGTAGAGCACGTCCTTGGTAAGGACGAGGTCACGCGTTCGATCCGCGTCGTGGGCTCCAAGCAGAGCTAGCTCGACCCGGAGCGCTAGATGATTGAGCGCGACGGGATGATACCTTCAGGGTCTTTTAGAAAAGGAGCAAGGTATGGCGAAGGCGAAATATGAGCGGCGGAAGCCGCACGTGAATATCGGGACGATCGGGCACGTGGACCACGGGAAGACGACGTTGACCGCGGCGTTGACCAAGGTGTCGGCCGATAAGGGCATGGCGAAGTTCATTTCCTATGATGAAGTGGCGAAAGCCAGCGAGAGTCAGGGGCGGCGCGATGCGACCAAGATTATGACGATTGCGATCAGTCACGTGGAATACGAAACGGCCGCGCGCCACTACGCCCATGTGGATTGCCCGGGCCACGCCGATTACGTGAAGAACATGATCACCGGGGCCGCGCAGATGGATGGCGCCATCCTGGTGGTGAGTGCGGCGGACGGCCCGATGCCCCAGACGCGGGAGCATATCCTCTTGGCCCGGCAGGTGGGGGTGCCCTACATCGTCGTATTCCTGAACAAGGCGGATAAGATCGACGACAAGGAGTTGTTGGAGCTGGTGGAGCTCGAAGTGCGCGAACTGTTGACCAAGTACGGGTTCCCGGGCGACAAAACCCCGATCATTCACGGGTCCGCCTTGAAGGCGATGGAAGGGGATCAGGGGCCGCTCGGCGTGCCGGCGATTCTCCAGCTGCTCGAGGCCGTCGATACCTATATTCCGACGCCGCAGAGGCCGATTGACAAGCCGTTCCTGATGCCGATCGAAGACGTGTTTACCATCAGCGGGCGCGGGACGGTGGTGACCGGGCGCGTCGAGCGCGGCATCGTGAAGGTGGGGGATGAGATCGAAGTCGTGGGGTTACGCCCCAATCAGGCCACCGTGGTCACCGGGGTCGAGATGTTCCGCAAGGTGCTCGATGAGGGGCAGGCGGGGGACAATGTCGGGGTGCTGTTGCGGGGGACGAAGAAGGAAGACGTGGAGCGGGGGATGGTGCTCTCGAAGCCGAAGAGCATCACGCCGCATACGAAGTTCAAGGCGGAGATCTATGTATTGGCGAAAGAAGAAGGGGGGCGGCATACGCCGTTCTTCAATGGGTATCGGCCGCAGTTCTATTTCCGGACGACGGATGTGACGGGGGTGATGACGTTGAATCCGGGGGTGGAGATGGTGATGCCGGGGGACAATGTGAGCGTGACGGGGGAGCTGATCAGCCCGATCGCGATGGATCAAGGGTTGCGGTTCGCGGTGCGCGAGGGCGGCAAGACGGTCGGCTCCGGCGTGGTCACCGAAATTCTGGCGTAAATCTGATTGCTGTCGCATGACAGCATGGGAGTATTGAGATGCGTGAGATCATCGATTTAGCATGCACGATCTGCAAGCAGCGGAACTATTCCACCATGAAGAATAAGAAAAACGATCCGGATCGGCTGGAGCGGAGTAAGTTCTGCAAGTTCTGCCGGAAACACATTGCCCATAAGGAAGTAAAGTAAGCTGGGCTGCCGGCTCAATGGCTGCGTTGCCAGCCGTCATTAGGGGCATGGTGTCAATGGTAGCACATCGGTCTCCAAAACCGAGAGTCTGGGTTCAAATCCTAGTGCCCCTGCCAATCGTTGGGTAGTGGATGGGTCTGGCTCAATATCGGCGGTTGGAGTTGATAGCATGCCGGTAGCAGAGCGAGGAAGTTGGGTGAGGGAGAGGGGCGAGCCCTCTCTCTAGAAGTGAAGGTGAGGTGCGCATGTTCAGAAGGTTTACGGATTCTATTCGAGAGTTCTTTGTTGATGTGCGCGGGGAGTTGAAAAAAGTGTCGTTTCCGACTCGGGCCGAAACGATCGGGTCCACAACGGTGGTGATTGTCTTTTGCATCATCATGTCCTTTTATTTGTCGTTCGTCGACTCGATTCTCGTATGGTTAGTGGGCAAGATTCTATGAGATCGGGTATCCGGACGTGAGAGTCTCCGCGTGGCACATAGTCAACCAATGATCCGAGGGTAGGGCATGGCAAAGAATTGGTACGTCATTCATACCTACGCAGGCTTCGAGGGACGGGTAAAGACCAGCTTGCTGGAACGGGCCAATCAAATGGGATTGGTCGAAAAGCTGGGGCAAGTACTTGTGCCGACGGAAGATGTGATTGAGATCAAGGACGGCAAGCGCCGGACGTCTCGACGGAAGTTTTTCCCCGGGTACGTGATTGTAGAGCTGGAGTCCCCGGTCATCGATGAAACCTTGCAGATGATCAAGGAAACACCGAAGGTCACGGGATTTGTCGGCGCCGGCGCGCAGCCGACGCCCTTGTCGACGGACGAGGTAGAGTCGCTCTTGAAGCAGGTTGATGTGGGCGCAGCCGGGCCACGCGAGCAGGTCAAATTCATCAAGACAGATAACGTGCGAATTATTGATGGTCCGTTTCTCGGATTTAATGGTGTGGTGGATGAAGTGGATCAGGACCATGGACGGCTTAAAGTTCTGGTCAGTATTTTTGGACGCTCAACACCGGTAGAGCTTGGGTTTTTACAAGTGGAGCGGATTTAGGCTCTGAAATGGTCGAACGTGCGTAGGAGTGTAGGACATGGCCAAGGAAGTATCAGCGCAGATTAAGTTGCAGATTCCGGCGGGCAAAGCAAACCCTGCTCCTCCGGTCGGGCCGTCGCTGGGTCAGCACGGCGTCAACATCATGGAGTTTTGCAAACAGTTCAACGCGAAGACACAGAAAGAGGGCGATAGCATCATCCCGGTGATCATTACGGTTTATAAGGACCGATCGTTTACCTTTGTGATGAAAACTCCGCCGGCGTCCGACCTTTTGAAGAAGGCGGCGGGAATTATCAAGGGATCTGGCGTTCCCCAGAAAGAGAAGGTCGGGAAGATCACAAAGGCGCAGTTACGTGAGATTGCGCAAAAGAAAATGACGGACCTCAATGCCGTTGATCTCGAGGGGGCGATCAAGATCATTGAAGGGACGGCGCGCAGTATGGGGGTGACGGTTCAAGGGTAATTGAGCCCCGGTGAAGCGCGCGTCCAGGACAATGTACGCGAGTGAAGCTCGCCTTCCGTGTCGAGTGTTGAGAAAAGAGAGGGAGTGTAATGGGAAAGAAGATGAGAGCGGCAGTAGAAAAGCTTGAGCCTCGGGCCTATGCCTTGCGTGAGGCAGTCGAAGCGGTGAAGCGGTCGGCCTACACCAAGTTCGATGAATCCGTCGATCTGGCGCTTCGGCTAGGTGTCGATCCGAAGCGGGCAGATCAAATGGTGCGTGGCACGACCTCGTTGCCTCATGGGACGGGGAAGAAGATTCGGGTGTTGGTGTTTGCCAAGGGAGAGAAGGAACAGGAGGCACGGCAAGCCGGCGCTGATTATGTCGGGTCGGATGATTTGATGGAGAAGATCAAAGGCGGGTGGATGGAGTTCGATTGCGCCATCTCGACGCCGGACCTCATGGGGGCCGTCGGGAAACTTGGAAAGGCACTGGGGCCTCGCGGCCTTATGCCAAATCCGAAGACCGGGACCGTCACCTTTGATGTCGGCAAAGCCGTGTCGGAAATTCGGAAGGGCCGTGTAGAGTACAAGGTTGAGAAAGCCGGGATCGTGCAGGTGCCTGTCGGGAAAGTGTCATTTCAGCCTGAGCAGCTCTATGACAATGCTGCTGCGGTTCTTGAGGCGGTGATCAAGGCAAAACCTGCCTCGTGCAAAGGGCGTTATCTCATGAGCGCGACGCTCTCGAGCACGATGGGGCCCGGTATCAAGCTCGATGCCATCGCGCTAGCCAAGGAATGGAGTTAGTCGGGGTATTGCCGCGTGGAAGGGGAAGGGTTCGAATATGAATAAGGACGAGAAAGCGACAGCCGTTGTGGAGTTGACCGAGACATTCGGTCGTGCGCGGCTTGCCATTGTCACCGAAAGTGCCGGGCTCCCTGTCAACCAGGTTACGGAACTTCGCAAGCTCTTGCGGGGCGCTAAAGCCGAATACAAGGTCGTCAAGAATACCTTGGCCGCCCGGGCCTCCGAGGGCACGATCCTATCCGGGGTAAAGTCCTACCTTAAAGGGCCAACAGGGTTGGTGATCGGCTATGACGATCCGGTGCTCCCCGCCAAGATCCTTCGGGACTTTATTTTGGCGGAGAAGCGCGACCAGAAGATCAAGATCACCATCGGTGTGTTGGAGGGCAAGGTGGTGCAGCCGGCTGAATTGGCGGCTGTGGCGAAGCTGCCGAAGAAGGAAGTCCTCATTGCGATGTTGCTGTCGGCCATGCAGGGACCGGCGCGAGGGTTGGTGTATACGCTTAGTGCAGTCTTGTCGAAATTTGTGAGAGTCATTGCAGCCATTCAGGATAAACGAAAAGGAGAAGGGGACATGTCAACGACCACGGCAAAATTGTCACAGGAAGAATTGATCAAGGCCATCGAGACGATGAGTGTGCTCGATTTGGCGGAACTCGTAAAGGGGCTGGAGACCCGATTTGGCGTCACGGCTGCCGCGCCGGTCGCCGCCGCCGCTCCTGCTGCAGGTGGGGGTGCCGCAGCGGCAGCTGAGGAGAAGACGGCGTTCGACGTCGTGCTCGTGTCTGCTCCGGCAGACAAGAAAATCCAAGTCATCAAGGTCGTCCGTGAACTCACCAGCCTCGGGCTGAAGGAAGCAAAGGATCTGGTCGAAGGCGCGCCCAAGCCTGTGAAGACCGGTGTCACAAAGGAAGAATGCGACACCATGAAGAAGAAGCTCGAAGAAAGCGGCGCCAAGGTCGAAATCAAGTAGCCTTGGTTTGACCAGTTTCTAGAGTCTGTAGGTGCCTGCCTAGGCAGGCACCCAAGCCTGACCATTGTAGTGGAGGACCGGCGAATGTCCGAAACGACTCTGCAAGAGTTCATCGAGCGGAAAGACTACTCTCGTATTCATAGTAGCATCGACATTCCTGATCTTGATCGAGATCCAGAAGCGCTCGTATGAAGAGTTCCTTCAGCGGGAGGTTGAGCCGGAGCGTCGCAAAGATCATGGGCTCCAGGCAGCCTTGGCGAGTGTCTTTCCGATTCCGGATTACAACAATACCGCCGTATTGGAGTTTACGAGCTACACGCTCGGCACCCCCAAGTACGATGAGCGGGAATGCCTTGAGCAGGGGATGACCTTTGCCGTTCCGCTGAAGCTCCGGGTGCGCTTGGTCGTGTTCGACAAGGAAGATAAGGGCCCCAAGAAAAAGGTGCTCGACGTTCGAGAGCAGGAAGTCTACGTCGGCGAATTGCCGCTCATGACAGAGCGGGGAACCTTCATCGTCAACGGCACGGAGCGTGTCGTGGTCAGCCAGTTGCATCGATCTCCTGGCGCGTCCTTTACGCACGACAAGGGCCGGACACACTCCAGCGGCAAGGTGCTGTACTCCGCGAGGATTATTCCCTATCGCGGATCGTGGCTGGATTTCGAATTTGACGCTCGCGACATCCTCTATGTGCGCATTGACCGTCGGCGGAAAATGCCGACGACCATACTGTTGAAGGCCTTCGGGTTTTCGAGCGACGATTTGCTCAAGATGTATTACCCGGTCGAAGAAATTCGGGTCGTCAAGGGCAAGATGTTGCGAAAGCTCGACCCCGAGATTCATCACGGTCTGCGCTGTTCGGCTGAAGTGTTTGAAAAGGGTGGCAAAGAACCGTTGGTACGGGAAGGCGCCAAGCTCACGAAGGGACTCATCGCAAAACTCAAGGCGGCCGGTGTGAAGGAAATCCCGCTAGCACCGACCGAATTGATCGGTCGAGCGGTCCTCACTGAACTGGTGGACTCAAAGAAAAACAAGATCGCCGAAAGAAATCAGCGGCTCACCGCTGAGATCGTCGAAGCGCTACTCGAGAGCGACATCGAAGAATTCAAGGCGATTTATTTCGATACGGTCACATCGACGCCGGTGATTCTGGACACGCTGGAGATGGATAAGACCATCTCGAAAGAGGAGGCGATGGTCGAGATCTATCGCCGCTTGCGGCCGGGAGAGACACCCTCAGTCGACACGGCGCGAGCGCTCTTCGACAATCTGTTCATGAACTCCAAGCGGTACGATCTTTCGCCGGTCGGGCGTTTGAAGTTGAACAAGAAATTGGGCCTCGATCTGCCGTTGGAGCAGCGGACGCTGACGGCGCAGGACATGGTCGAAGTGATCCGCTATCTCGTGAATCTGAAGCTGGGTAAAGGCGAAATCGACGACATCGACCACCTGGGCAATCGTCGTGTCCGTTCGGTCGGCGAGTTGCTGGAGAACCAATTCCGACTCGGGCTGGTCCGCATGGAGCGCAGCATCAAGGAGCGGATGAACCTGTTGGATATGGAAACGGTGCTGCCGCACGATTTGATCAATGCGAAGCCCGTGGTTGCTGCTGTGAAAGAGTTCTTCAGCAGCAGCCAGTTGTCTCAGTTCATGGACCAAACAAATCCGCTCGCGGAAATTACACACAAGCGGCGGCTTTCTGCGCTCGGTCCCGGCGGGTTGACCAGGGAGCGGGCGGGGTTCGAAGTTCGCGACGTCCATCCGTCGCACTATAGCCGTATTTGTCCGATCGAAACGCCGGAAGGTCCGAACATCGGTTTGATCACGTCGCTTGGCGACCTATGCGCGCATCAATAAGTTCGGGTTTATCGAGGCGCCCTATCGCAAAGTGGTGAAGGGGCGGGTCACCGACGAAATCGAATTTCTTTCCGCGATCGAAGGGGACAAGTACATTATCGCTCAGGCGAACTCGAAAGTGGATGCATCCGGCCGGCTGGTGTCAGAAACCATCTCGGCACGGGCTGCCGGAGATTTCGTGACGGCCACCTCGGAAAAGATCGAGTACATGGATGTGTCGCCGAAACAGGTGGTGAGCGTGGCGACGGCCTTGGTGCCGTTCTTGGAACATGACGACGCAAACCGTGCGTTGATGGGATCAAACATGCAGCGTCAGGCGGTGCCGCTGCTCAAGGCCGAGGCTCCGTTAGTCGGTACGGGAATGGAAACCGTGGTCGCGCGTGATTCGGGCTATGTCGTGCAGGCCCGGCGTGCCGGTGTCGTGGAAAGCGTGGATGCCACGAGGATCGTCGTGCGCGCCGATTCGAAAGAAGGTCGGAAACGGAACGATGCCGGCTTGGATGTGTACGATCTGATCAAGTTCCAGCGATCGAATCAGAGCACGACCATCACGCAGACGCCGGTGGTGCGCCTTGGGCAGCCGGTGAAAGTGGGACAGGTCTTGGCCGACGGTCCTGCCATTGATCACGGCGAACTGGCATTGGGCAAGAACATTCTCGTCGCCTTCATGCCCTGGGGCGGATACAACTTCGAAGACGCCATTCTGTTGAGCGAGAAGTTGGTGCGCGAGGATGCGTTTACCTCGATTCACATTGAGGAATTCGAGGTGGAGGCACGCGACACCAAGTTGGGGAAAGAAGACATTACTCGCGACATCCCGAACGTCGGAGAAGAAGCGCTTCGCGATCTCGACGAGAGCGGGATTATCCGCATCGGGGCCGAGGTGAAGCCTGGAAATATTCTGGTCGGGAAGGTGACGCCGAAAGGCGAAACACAGTTGACGCCGGAAGAAAAACTGCTGCGGGCCATCTTCGGTGAGAAGGCCGGTGATGTGAAGGATACATCGCTCACGGTGCCGCCGGGCGTCGAGGGCATCGTCGTCGATGTGAAAATCTTCTCGCGCAAGGGACTCGATAAGGACGAGCGATCCAAGAGTATCGAAAGCGAAGATGCGATGAAACTCCAGCGTGACCACCACGAGGAGCTCCGTATCATCGACGAAGAAAAAACGAAGAAGATCAGAAAGCTGTTGTTGGGAAAGGTGGTCGGTCGTGACTTGATGGATCCTGAAAGCGGCGATGTCATTCTGAAGAAGAAGGGCAAGCTGACTGCGGAGATTCTCAAGCGGTTGCCGGATGAGACCGTCCGCTACATTATTCTGAGCGATCCTGATGAGCAGAAAGAGCTGGAGGACGTCGAGCGGCGAGCGAAGGAGCAGATCGAAATTCTTCAGACGCTGTACGACGAGAAGGTTGGGCGTCTGAAGCGGGGCGATGAGCTTCCGCCCGGCGTGATCAAGCTCGTCAAGGTCTATGTGTCGATGAAGCGCAAGATTCAAGTCGGCGACAAGATGGCCGGACGGCATGGGAACAAAGGTGTGGTCTCCCGGGTCTTGCCCGAAGAAGACATGCCCTGCTTGCCGGATGGAACGCCGGTGGAAATTGTGCTGAATCCGCTCGGTGTGCCGTCACGTATGAACGTCGGCCAGATTCTGGAAACTCACCTGGGTTGGGCGGCCAAAGCATTGGGGATCAAGGTGGCGAGCCCGGTGTTCGATGGAGCGTCGGAATCAGAGATTAAGGATCTGCTCAAGAAGGCGAACTTGCCGACCAGCGGTCAAACCATGCTGATGGACGGTCGAACCGGGGAAATGTTCGGTAACCCCGTCACGGTCGGCTACATGTACGTCCTCAAGTTGCACCACTTGGTCGACGACAAGATTCACGCACGGTCGATCGGTCCCTATTCGCTCGTGACGCAGCAGCCGCTCGGTGGCAAGGCCCAATTCGGCGGCCAGCGGTTGGGGGAAATGGAAGTGTGGGCGTTGCAGGCCTATGGCGCTGCGTCCACGCTGCAAGAGTTCTTAACGGTGAAATCGGACGATGTGCCGGGACGATCGCGAATGTACGAGGCGATCGTCAAGGGTGAGCCGTTTCTGGAGCCTGGATTGCCCGAGTCGTTTAATGTCTTGGTCAAAGAGCTGCAGAGCTTGGGACTCGACGTCGAACTGGTCAAGTCGCAAGACTAACCCATTTGTGTGCCGGCTCTAGTGGTCGGCATCAGAGGAGGTCACTACCTTGGAAGGCGTCTATACATTGTTTGAGAAGCCGCGCGATGCGGTGTCGTTCGATTCGATGCGGATTCGGATCGCCTCGCCCGAAAAAATTCGGTCGTGGTCCTATGGCGAAGTGAAGAAGCCGGAGACCATCAATTACCGGTCGTTTAAGCCGGAAAAAGACGGACTATTTTGCGCAAAGATTTTCGGCCCGATCAAGGATTGGGAATGCAACTGCGGCAAGTACAAGCGCATGAAGCACCGCGGCATTGTCTGTGACAAGTGCGGTGTCGAAGTCATTCAGTCCAAAGTCCGCCGAGAGCGCATGGGGCATATCGAGCTCGCGGCGCCGGTCGCACATATTTGGTTCCTCAAGGGCGTGCCGAGCCGGATCGGAACCTTGCTCGACATGAGCCTCAAAGGGCTGGAGCGGATTCTCTATTTCGAGAGCTATGTCTGTGTCGATCCAGGATCGACCGATTTGACGGAAAAGGAGCTGGTCTCGGAGGAAAAGCTTCGCTCGCTCCAATCCGGATACAGCCCCGGCTCCTACAAGGTCGGTATCGGTGCCGATGCCATCAGGGAGTTGCTCCGCAAGATCGACATCAATGCCAAGTGGGACGAGATCAAGGCCAAGGCGAAGACGTCGGCCTCCGCTGCGTTGAAGAAGAAATACGCGAAGCAACTCAAAGTCATCGAGGCTTTCCGCAAGTCTGGGAATATGCCTGAGTGGATGATCATGGATGTGATTCCGGTGCTACCTCCGGAATTGCGCCCGCTCGTGCCGCTGGACGGCGGGCGTTTTGCGACATCGGATTTGAACGATCTCTACCGCCGCGTCATCAATCGGAACAATCGCTTGAAGCGGCTGATCGAGTTGAAGGCGCCGGGCGTGATTATCCGAAACGAGATGCGGATGTTACAGGAAGCAGTCGATGCGCTCTTCGACAACGGTCGTCGCGGCCGTGCGATTCGCGGGCCCAACAAGCGGCCGCTCAAATCGTTGAGCGATATGCTGAAGGGGAAGCAGGGGCGCTTTCGCCAAAACCTGCTCGGTAAACGGGTCGATTATTCGGGCCGAACCGTCATCGTCGTGGGGCCAGAGCTTCGGTTGCATCAGTGCGGGCTGCCCAAGAAGATGGCGCTCGAACTCTTCAAGCCCTTTATCTTCCACAAACTGGAAGAGCGAGGCGCGGCTACCACGATCAAGAGCGCCAAACGCTTGGTCGAAAAAGAACGGCCGGAAGTGTGGGACGTCCTGGACGAAGTGATTCGAGAACATCCTGTGCTGCTGAACCGTGCGCCGACGTTGCACCGTCTCGGTATTCAGGCGTTCGATCCTGTGTTGGTTGAAGGCAAGGCGATCCGCCTGCATCCGCTGGTCTGCGCCGCGTTCAATGCAGACTTCGACGGCGACCAGATGGCGGTCCACGTTCCGCTGTCGGTCGAAGCGCAGGTCGAGGCACGCGTACTGCTGATGTCGATCAATAACATTCTCTCGCCCGCCAACGGCAAGCCGATTGCGGTGCCGTCGCAGGACATGGTGCTCGGCTGTTATTGGCTGACCAAAGAACGTGCCGGATGCAAGGGAGAGGGGAAAGTGTTCGGCTCACCGGAGGAAGTGCGCGTTGCGTTTGATTCGCGAGAATTGGAAGTGCATGCGCGGATCAAGGTGCGGATCGAGGGCAGTCTCGTTCAGACCACCGTCGGGCGAGTCATCCTGTCGGACGTGCTCCCTCCGGGCTTGCCGTTCGCCAACGCAAATAAGCTCATGACCAAAAAAGAAATGACCAAGCTCATCGACACCGTCTATCGCCAGTGCGGTCATCGTGAGACCGTCACATTCCTCGACAAGGTCAAGGATACGGGATTCGAGTATGCGACTCGTGCCGGCATCTCGATCTGCATCGACAACATGCACATTCCAACCAAGAAGCAAGAATTGCTGGGGAAGGCGCAGCATGAGGTCACGGAGATCGAGCGGCAGTATGCCGAGGGACTGATCACCAATGGTGAGCGGTATAACAAGGTGATCGACATTTGGGCCCATGTGACTGAACAGATTGCCAATGAAATGATGAAGGAGTTGGGCGCGGGTGGCGATCCAAGCAAGGCAGAGTCCTTCAACCCGATCTTCATGATGGCGGATTCCGGTGCTCGCGGAAGTTCCCAGCAGATCCGTCAGTTGGGTGGTATGCGCGGATTGATGGCGAAACCGTCAGGCGAAATCATCGAGACTCCGATTACCGCCAACTTCCGCGAAGGCTTGACGGTGTTGCAGTACTTCATTTCGACGCACGGCGCCCGTAAGGGATTGGCCGATACGGCGTTGAAGACTGCAAATTCCGGTTATCTCACGCGTCGCTTGGTGGATATCGCACAGGATGTGATTATCAACGAAATCGACTGCGGGACCACTGACGGCATCATTGTGAGCGCATTGGTCGAGGGAGGCGAAATTATTCAGCCGATCGAAGAGCGGGTGTTGGGACGGTTGGCTGCAGAAGATATTCGTGACCCAGTAACAGGTGAGATCATCGTGTCATTCAATGAAGAGATCGACGAAGATCGTACAAAGGCGATCGTGGAAGCTGCGGTCGATCACGTCAAGATTCGTTCTGTGTTGACTTGTCAGTCACGCCGTGGAGTCTGTCGGTCGTGTTATGGGCGCGATTTGGCCCGTGGACGGTTGGTTGAAAAAGGCGAGCCCGTTGGTGTCATTGCAGCACAGTCGATCGGTGAACCGGGAACACAGCTGACCATGCGGACGTTCCACATCGGTGGAACGGCGAGTAAAGTGGTCGAGCAAACGGTAACCGAATCCAAGCATGCAGGCACGATCAAGTTCATGAGCTTCGATGCCAAGAAGAATGCCGACTTCCCTAACGCCGGGATTGCGGTCCAGAACAAAGAGGGCGAATGGGTCGTCATGAATCGGAACGCCAAGATTGCCATTGTCGATGAGACAGGGCGTGAGCGCGAGAAGTACGGGGTGGTCTATGGCGCCAAGATCAAGGTAAAAAATGGCGGTCGTGTCGAGGTGGGTCAGAAATTGGTCGAATGGGATCCGTACTCACTGACCATTCTTACTGAGGTCGGCGGCAAGGTGGCGTATGGAGACATCATTGAAGGCGTTTCCATGAAGGAAGAGTTCGACGAAGTGACCGGCCTTTCCCGCAAGGTCATCGTCGAACATAGTGGCGCGACGTTGCGTCCACGCGTCTCGATCAAGGATGAGGGTGGGAAGACTGCCAAGGTTGCAGCGGCGGCAAATGTGGCTCGGTATCTGCTGCCGGTCGGAGCACATATCTTCGTTGAAAAAGGCGCAGTGGTCACTCCCGGAGACGTGTTGGCCAAGATTCCGCGGGAGACGACTAAGACGAAAGATATTACCGGCGGTCTGCCTCGCGTCGCAGAGCTGTTCGAGGCCCGAAAGCCGAAGGAGACGGCCGTCATCAGCGAGATCGATGGCGAAGTGTCGTACGATGGTTTCGTGAAGGGCATGCGCAAAGTGCTGGTCAATAATAAGATGGGCGATGTGAAAGAGTATTTCATACCCAAGGGCAAGCACGTCAACGTACATGAAGGCGATTGGGTCAGGGCCGGTGAGCCGTTGATGGATGGATCGGCCAATCCGCACGACATCCTCGATGTGCTGGGCCCGAACGAGTTACAAAAGTATCTCGTCGACGAAGTGCAGGATGTCTATCGATTACAAGGTGTGACGATCAACGACAAGCATATCGAGATCATTGTGCGACAGATGTTGCGCAAGGTCAGAATCGAAGATCCCGGCGATACGGAATTCTTGCCAGGCAGTCAAGTCAGCAAGATGGTATTTGACGAAGAGAATGAGCGAGTATTGGCGAAAGGTGGGCAGCCGGGTCTTGGGAAGCCGGTGCTGCTGGGTATCACCAAGGCGGCATTGACTACCGATAGCTTTATCTCGGCAGCGTCATTCCAGGAAACCACTCGTGTCTTGACGGAAGCTGCGATCAACGGGCGCGTTGATAATCTGTTGGGCCTGAAAGAAAATGTCATCGTTGGTCGCTTGATTCCAGCTGGAACCGGCTTTGAAGAGTATCGAGACACGTTCGTCATAAGCCCCAAGCCTGAGCCTGTAATCGTTGGTCAGGGAGATGCTGCGGCACTTACGCATGAGGGTGTAGCGACGGGATCGGGAGAGCCTGCACGCTCATGAGGCATGCGCGGCCGGAGAAGGCTTGACACTGCGATCAATGCTCACTACAATCGACCGGCTTTGCCCTTGACGGGTTGAGTAAAGCGGTCAAACTGTGCCGAAGATGAGAGTGACGTAACTAATGCCGACAATAAATCAGTTAGTCAGAAAAGGTCGCCAGCTGGCGCACGCAAAGACCAAGAGCCCTGCGCTCAAGTCCTGCCCGCAGAAGCGTGGCGTATGTCTTCGTGTCTATACCTCAACGCCGAAGAAACCGAACTCGGCGCTTCGTAAAGTTGCGCGTGTCCGGTTGACGAATGGAATGGAAGTCACGACATACATCCCTGGTGTCGGTCACAACCTTCAAGAACATTCCATCGTGCTCGTGCGTGGTGGTCGTGTGAAGGACTTGCCGGGTGTGCGCTATCACATCGTCAGGGGCGCCCTTGATGCCGTCGGTGTGGCGGATCGAAAGCAGAGCCGTTCGAAGTATGGAGCGAAACGTCCGAAGTAGGAAGATTGTCACAGTCGGTAATGAGAAAGTAAATGACACATGCCAAGGACTAGATTTTTAGATCACCGCGATCCTCTCCCCGATGTGCGATACCGGGACAAGCTCGTCGGAAAGTTTTTGAATATACTGATGTCGGGTGGAAAGAAGAGCACGGCCGAGCGTATTTGCTACGGCGCCTTCGATGTCATTCAGGAGAAGACCGGCAACGATCCGCTGAAAGTGTTTCGGTCGGCGATTGATAATGTGAAGCCGGTCGTTGAGGTCAAGTCGCGTCGGGTGGGCGGCGCTTCGTATCAGGTACCGGTAGAGATTCGTCCGGCTCGCCGTATGTCGCTGGCTCTCCGATGGTTGGCGGAGTATTCGCGGACCCGCGGCGGGAAGAGCATGCGGGAGAAGCTAGCGGCTGAGTTGCTGGACGCATCAAATAATACGGGAGCGGCGGTTAAGAAGCGGGAAGACGTGCATCGGATGGCGGAGGCCAATAAGGCATTCGCACACTATCGCTGGTAGCGTCGTTCTGTGCTGCAGCTGAGCCGTGCTGCGATCCCGCATACGCGGGTGTTTGAAAATCGCAGCGTTCTACCGGCTCAGGTTGCAGCATCTATATTTTTAGGGGAAGTACGTGGCGCGTCAATCACCATTAGAGCAAACTCGGAACATCGGCATCATGGCTCATATTGATGCCGGTAAGACGACAACCACCGAGCGCATCCTCTTCTACACCGGGATCTCACACAAGATGGGTGAGGTTCATGAAGGCGCGGCGACGATGGATTGGATGGAGCAGGAGAGGGAGCGTGGCATTACGATCACGGCTGCTGCGACGACCTGTTTCTGGCGAGACCATCGCATCAATATTATCGATACTCCCGGACACGTCGATTTTACGATTGAGGTCGAGCGGTCGCTTCGCGTGCTCGATGGGGCGGTGGCGGTGTTTGACTCTGTGCAGGGGGTTGAGCCGCAATCCGAGACGGTCTGGCGGCAGGCGGACAAGTATAGTGTGCCGAGGATCGCGTTCATGAACAAGATGGACCGAATTGGTGCAGATTTTTATGCCAGCGTCCAGACGATGATCGATCGGTTGGGCGCAAATCCTGTCCCGATTCAGATCCCTATCGGTCGAGAATCTGAGTTTAGAGGATCGATCGATCTTGTGACCATGAAGGCCTATGTGTATGACGACGAGACGCTTGGCGCCAAATACATCGTTAACGAGATTCCTGCCGATCTGATCGACCGGGCCAAGGAATACCGCGATAAAATGCTGGATGCGGTCGCTGAATTCGACGAAAAGGCCATGGAAAAGTATCTCAATGGTCAGCAATTAACGGAAGAGGAAATCCGCCGTGCCATTCGGGCCGGTGTGATTTCATTGAAGATCACACCGATTCTGTGCGGATCGGCCTTCAAGAACAAGGGTGTGCAACAGTTGTTGGATGGGGTTGTGGATTTTCTCCCATCTCCGCTTGATGTGGAATCCGTGACCGGGATTGATCCGAATACCGAGCAGGAAGTGAAGCGACGGCCGTCGGATAGTGAGCCATTCGCGGCCTTAGCCTTCAAGATCATGACAGATCCGTTTGCGGGGCAGCTCACTTTTCTGCGTGTCTATTCGGGCACCCTGAAAACTGGAACGTCCGTGTCGAATGTGACGAAGGGGACGAGAGATCGCGTTGGACGTCTCCTGAAGATGCATGCGAACAAGCGGGAAGACATTGATGTGGCTTATGCCGGTGACATCGTTGCGGCAGTCGGACTAAAAGGGGCGACGACCGGGGATACACTAGCGGACGAAAAGCAGCCAGTTCTGCTCGAGGTGATGAAATTCCCCGAGCCGGTTATCGCGATGGCGATTGAGCCAAAAACCAAACAAGATCAAGAGAAGATGGGATTCGCGCTCCAAAAGTTGGCGCAGGAAGATCCATCATTCCGGGTGAAGACGGATGAAGAAACCGCGCAGACCATCATCGCCGGGATGGGGGAACTGCATCTAGAAATCATCGTCGATCGCATGCTGCGTGAATTCAAGGTGGAGGCCAATGTCGGAAAGCCGGAGGTGGCGTTTAGAGAAACGATTCGCCAGAAGGCCGAAGCTGAGGCCAAATACATTAAGCAGACCGGTGGTCGTGGCCAGTACGGGCATGTCGTGCTGACGGTTGAGCCTGCTGAGTCTGGCAAAGGATTGGAGTTCGTCAATAAAACTGTCGGTGGCTCGATTCCAAGGGAGTTTATCCCGGCGATCGAAAAGGGTGTGAAGGAACGGCTTGATTCCGGCGTCATTGCGGGGTATCCGCTTCGTGATGTGCGGGTCACGGTGATCGATGGGTCGTTTCATGACGTCGACTCCAATGAAATGGCGTTTAAAATCGCCGGTTCGATGGCATTTCTCGACGCCTGTAAGAAAGCCGATCCTGTGTTGCTTGAGCCGATTATGAAGGTAGAAGTTGTCGTCCCGCAGGATTTTATGGGCGATGTGATCGGCAATTTGAACGGGCGTCGTGGCAAGATTCAGGGAATGAAGTCGCGGGCTGCTGCGCAGGTCATTGATGCATCGGTTCCACTCAGTGAAATGTTTGGATATGCGACCGATCTTCGGTCTCGAACGCAGGGCCGTGCCACCTATAGCATGGAATTCGACCGATATGATCCGGTTCCCCGGCAGATTTCAGAGGCCATCATTGCCAAGTATCGGGGTGAGTAGTCGAATTGATTCTTGAGTGAGGACGGAAGGGAGCGGGTATGGCGAAGGCGAAATATGAGCGGCGGAAGCCGCACGTGAATATCGGGACGATCGGGCACGTGGACCACGGGAAGACGACGTTGACCGCGGCGTTGACCAAGGTGTCGGCCGATAAGGGCATGGCGAAGTTCATTTCCTATGATGAAGTGGCGAAAGCCAGCGAGAGTCAGGGGCGGCGCGATGCGACCAAGATTATGACGATTGCGATCAGTCACGTGGAATACGAAACGGCCGCGCGCCACTACGCCCATGTGGATTGCCCGGGCCACGCCGATTACGTGAAGAACATGATCACCGGGGCCGCGCAGATGGATGGCGCCATCCTGGTGGTGAGTGCGGCGGACGGCCCGATGCCCCAGACGCGGGAGCATATCCTCTTGGCCCGGCAGGTGGGGGTGCCCTACATCGTCGTATTCCTGAACAAGGCGGATAAGATCGACGACAAGGAGTTGTTGGAGCTGGTGGAGCTCGAAGTGCGCGAACTGTTGACCAAGTACGGGTTCCCGGGCGACAAAACCCCGATCATTCACGGGTCCGCCTTGAAGGCGATGGAAGGGGATCAGGGGCCGCTCGGCGTGCCGGCGATTCTCCAGCTGCTCGAGGCCGTCGATACCTATATTCCGACGCCGCAGAGGCCGATTGACAAGCCGTTCCTGATGCCGATCGAAGACGTGTTTACCATCAGCGGGCGCGGGACGGTGGTGACCGGGCGCGTCGAGCGCGGCATCGTGAAGGTGGGGGATGAGATCGAAGTCGTGGGGTTACGCCCCAATCAGGCCACCGTGGTCACCGGGGTCGAGATGTTCCGCAAGGTGCTCGATGAGGGGCAGGCGGGGGACAATGTCGGGGTGCTGTTGCGGGGGACGAAGAAGGAAGACGTGGAGCGGGGGATGGTGCTCTCGAAGCCGAAGAGCATCACGCCGCATACGAAGTTCAAGGCGGAGATCTATGTATTGGCGAAAGAAGAAGGGGGGCGGCATACGCCGTTCTTCAATGGGTATCGGCCGCAGTTCTATTTCCGGACGACGGATGTGACGGGGGTGATGACGTTGAATCCGGGGGTGGAGATGGTGATGCCGGGGGACAATGTGAGCGTGACGGGGGAGCTGATCAGCCCGATCGCGATGGATCAAGGGTTGCGGTTCGCGGTGCGCGAGGGCGGCAAGACGGTCGGCTCCGGCGTGGTCACCGAAATTCTGGCGTAAATCTCTGACTGGCCGGATGAATAGAGGAATGAATGGTTAAGGTTGAACAAAGAATCAGGATTCGGTTGCGCGGGTTTGATTATCGCGTCCTAGACCAGTCGGTGGCCGAAATTGTGGAGACTGTCCGCCGGAGCGGTGCGAAAATTGTGGGGCCGATACCGCTTCCTACTCGCATCGAAAAGTTTACGGTGCAGAGTGCGACGCATGCGGATAAGAAGGCTCGCGAGCAGTTCGAAATCAGAACGCACAAGCGTTTGATGGACATCATGGACGCGACTCCTGAAACCATGGATTCCCTGATGAAGTTGAATTTAGCAGCTGGTGTGGATGTCGAGATTAAGCTCTAAGGTTAGAGACTGACAAGGAACGTTACGCATGACAAACGGGTTGTTGGGTAAAAAGCTGGGGATGACACAGATATTTGATGAGGCACGGTTTACACCTGTCACCGTCATTGAGGCAGGTCCTTGCCGCGTCGTCACGATCAAGACGAAAGAACGTGATGGGTATGAATCTGTCCAGTTGTCTTTTGGCGAAGTGAAAGAACGCAAGCTGTCCAAGGCCGAGCTGGGTCATTTGAAGAAGACGGAGGCTCCAGCCACCCGTGTACTCAGAGAGTTTCAAAAGGTCGGCGAGGTGGCGGTGGGACAATCCATCAAAGTCGATATCTTTAAAAAGGGCGACTGGGTGGATGTCATCGGTATTTCGAAGGGAAAGGGGTTTCAGGGAGTGGTGAAGCGGCATCATTATGCCGGCGGCCCTGAATCTCACGGGTCCATGTTCCATCGTCATCCCGGTTCGATGGGCGCTAGTTCCTATCCTTCTCGTGTCTGGAAAGGGAAGACGTTGCCTGGGCACATGGGGGCGAAGCGGATTACGGCTCAGCGATTGAAAGTTATTGAATCCAGGCCTGATGAAAACTTGCTGTTCGTTCGAGGGGCTATCCCTGGCGCGGCAAATGGATTGATCATGGTGAGAAAGTCGAAGAAGAGGTAGGGCATGCCCACGGTTGATGTTGTCGATTTGAAGAGGCAGAAAGTCGGGTCTGTCGATCTTCCTGAAGAAGTGTTCGGCTGTAAACTGCATTCGGCCTTAGTTCATGAGGCGGTCGTGATGCAGCGTGCCTGTGAGCGTCAGGGGACGGCATCGACATTGCGGCGAGGAGAAGTGGCTGGGTCCGGTAAAAAACCATGGAAGCAAAAGCATACCGGACGGGCACGGGCAGGATCGATCCGCTCTCCTGTATGGCGTCATGGCGGGTCGGTGTTTGGGCCGAAGCCGCGTGATTACTCCTACAGCATGCCAAAAAAAAAGTATCGTGCGGCGCTTCAAAGCGCGCTGTCGGCAAAGTTAACCGACGGACAAGTGGTGATTGTGTCGAATCTGTCATTGGACCGGCCCAAGACGAAACTGTTGGCTCAAGCACTGACCAATTTTGGCGCCGGAGCTTATGCCTTGATTGTCGCGGGTGCGGGGCATGCTGGGTTAGCTCAAGCTGCAGGAAATCTTCCTAATGTGTGTGTGGTGGGGCCTGAAGGGTTGAATGTCTACGACGTTGTTCGCGCTGAAGTGATTCTGATTCTTGAGCGTGAGTTGCCGCGGGTGAAGGAGGTCTGGGCATGAAGGCAGATCTTCATAGCATTCTATTGCAGCCATTGCTGACGGAAAAGATCACGGCAATGCGAGAAACCGGAAATACGGTGGGCTTTCTCGTCCACCCAGATGCGAATCGTCTCCAGATTAAGCAAGCGGTCGAAACGTTGTTGAAGGTCAAGGTCGAGCGAGTGAATGTAATGAATGTTCGCGGGAAGGTGAAACGCTTGGGGCGTTTCTCCGGGAAGCGATCGGACTGGAAAAAGGCCTTCGTCAAGCTCAGGCAAGGTGAGAAGTTGGAGCTCTACGAGAGCGCATAAATTAGGACATTGCACCGGGCTGATCTCGGTGTGCTGGAAGGACGATTGTAGCATGGGAATCAGAGTGTACAAGCCGAGGACGCCGGGACGTCGCGGGATGACTGCGGTGACGACGGAAGAGCTGTCGAAGAAGAGGCCTGAGAAATCGCTCACGTCATTCCGTCGTAGTACCGGAGCCAGGAACAACGATGGGCGGACCACCGTTCGTTTTCGTGGAGGCGGGCATAAACGGCTCTATCGAAAAATTGATTTCCGGCGCGACAAGACCGGAATCCCAGGGACCATTGCGGCGCTTGAATATGATCCCAATCGATCAGCTCGTATTGCGTTGGTGCATTATAAGGATGGCGAGAAGCGCTATATCCTAGCCCCCGTTGGATTAGCAGTCGGGGATGTGGTGCAGTCCGGTGTTGGCTCAGAGGTTCGTACTGGGAATGCGTTGCCCCTGTCCGGTATGCCGTTGGGAACCACCATTCATAATGTAGAGTTGAAGCCTGGGAAAGGTGGACAGCTGATTCGTAGCGCGGGCGGCGCGGCTCAGGTGATGGGGCGTGATGGTGAATATGTGCAGGTACGGCTCAGGTCCGGTGAAATGCGGAAAATTCTCTCGACGTGCATGGCAACTGTCGGGCAGGTTGGGAATACGGATCATGAGAATATAAATGTTGGGAAGGCTGGTCGGGTGCGATGGTTGGGCCGACGCCCGAACGTGCGCGGTGTTGTGATGAATCCGGTCGACCACCCGCATGGCGGCGGTGAAGGAAAATCGGGACAGGGTAACCCCCATCCGGTCTCCCCATGGGGGCTTCCGACCAAGGGGTATAAGACTCGGAACAATAAGTCGACAGATAAGTTCATTATTTCCCGCCGCAAGTAGGAGTACGCGATGCCGAGGTCAGTGAGTAAGGGCGCATTCGTTGACGACCATCTGCTTCAGAAAGTGGAGCGGATGAATCAGAATAAAGATCGAAAGATCATTAAAACCTGGTCGCGACGGTCCACTGTTGTCCCAGACATGATCGGACATACGTTTGCGGTTCACAACGGCAAGAAGTTCATTCCGGTTTTCGTTACGGAAAACATGGTCGGTCACAAGCTGGGCGAGTTTGCTCCGACCAGGTTCTTCAAGGGGCATGGACATGCCAGGACAGAGAAGGCGGTCGCCCTTAAGTAGAGGATAGGTTACGAACTCGGCACACTCGATTGGATAGGACGGTTATGGCTGAAGCGCAAGCAGTTCTACGGTTTGTTCGTGTCTCTCCGAGGAAAGCCCGCCCGGTGGTCGATTTGATCCGTGGGCAGCAAGTTCCCATGGCGCTGGCGATGCTCAGGAACTTGCCGCGCCAGGCGTCAAAGGTCGTCGAAAAGATCTTGCGATCCGCCGTGGCCAATGCGGAGCAGAAGGAGATGGGCGACAGCGAATCGATGGTGGTGTCAAAAGCGTTCGTTGATTGTGGGCCGACATTGAAACGTTTTCGATCGCGATCCCAGGGGCGTGCGAATGCGATTCATAAACGTATGAGTCACATTACGGTCATCGTGTCGGCTGAAATCACGAAGGAAAAGAAGTAATACGATCGGCTAACGGAACGGATTTATTTTCTGTCTGAGTGAGGCGTAAGAAGTTATGGGGCACAAGACACATCCAATCGGATACCGGCTGGGATACAACGTTACGTGGTCGTCTCGATGGTATGCCAGCAAAGACTATGCAAAGCTGCTCCATCAGGATATCAGGATCCGTAAGATGGTCAAGCAGCGGCTGTTTCATGCCGGTGTGGCCAAGGTGGAAATTGAGCGATCCGGAGACCAGACGCGGGTGATTATTCACACCGCGCGCCCCGGGATCATCATCGGTCGGAAGGGGGCTGAGGTCGATAAGCTCAAGGCCGAGTTGGAGAAAAGCTATTCCGGCCAAGTTTATATTACGGTGAAAGAAATCAAGAAACCAGAGCTGGATGCTCAGTTGGTGTGTGAAAACGTTGCCACCCAGTTGGAAAAACGAGTCGCATTCCGGCGTGCCATGAAGCGAAGCGTGCAGTCGGCCCTGCGTCTTGGGGCTCAAGGCATCAAGATTATGGTCGGAGGCCGTCTTGGTGGGGCGGAGATTGCGCGGTCAGAGTGGTACCGCGAGGGCCGTGTGCCACTCCATACGCTCCGGGCTGACATCGACTACGGGTTTGCCGAAGCCCACACGACAATGGGGCAGATCGGAATCAAAGCGTGGATTTACAAGGGAGAGGTGCTTCCGTTACAGCCCCTGAATAAAGAGTCAGCATTTGACCGCAGACTTGGGTAACTGAAGAGGATATTGTGTTAGCACCAAAGAAAGTCAAGTTTAGAAAAATGATGAAGGGGCGTATGACTGGCAAGGCCTATCGTGGCAGTCAGATCACGCTTGGTGAGTTTGGACTCAAGGCGCTTGAGCCCGGCTGGATCACCAGCCGGCAAATTGAGGCGGCGCGTATTGCGATCACTCGGTGTGTGAAGCGCGGAGGCCAGGTTTGGACGAGAATTTTCCCCGATAAGCCGATTACCAAGAAGCCGGCTGAAACTCGAATGGGTAAAGGAAAGGGCAACCCGGAGTACTGGGTCGCCGTCGTCAAGCCCGGCCGTATTCTGTATGAGATGGATGGCGTGACGCCGGATGTGGCGAAAGAGGCATTTCGCTTGGCTTCGCATAAGCTGCCCATTGCCACCAAGTATGTCATTCGCGGCGAGTTTTAGCATCGGTTGAACCGGACGCAAGGGTAAGGGAGCGCATTCATGGACCTGAAGGAATTACGGCAACTCTCGGGGCCGGAGTTGGCGGAGAAGACGCAGCAGCTCACGCAAGAACTCTTCAATCTTCGTTTTCAGATGGGAACTGGGCGGCTGGAAAACCCGATGCAAATTCGAAAGACGAAGCGTTCCATTGCCAGGGTAAAGACGCTTCAGCGCGAGCTCGCGCAGGCCGCCCCAATCTCTACCACGGCGAAAGGGGCTTGAGGATGGGAGAGTCAAAAAATAAACGGCGTGAATGGGTTGGGCGTGTGGTCAGCAATAAGATGAACAAGACAGTGGTCGTCGAAATTGAGCGTTCGGTGATTCACCCGCTCTATCGGAAGGTGCTACGGCGGGTGACGAAATTCAAGGCCCACGACGAGGACAATACTTGTAGAATCGGCGACCGTGTGCGCATGGTCGAGACGAGGCCGATCAGTAAAGACAAGCATATGCGGGTTGTCGAGGTTGTGGAAAAGGGACGAGCTGAGTAGGTCGAGATTGTGCGAAGGGTAGAGGAAACACCGAGACTATGATTCAAAGCTATACATACATGGACGTGGCCGATAACTCCGGTGCCAAGCAGGCCATGTGCTTTCATGTGCTTGGTGGAACCAGACGTCGGTATGCCTCTCTCGGTGACATTGTCGTCGTGGCTGTGAAAGAGGCCATTCCTGCGGCAACGGTCAAAAAGGGCGATGTGAGCCGCGCCGTGGTCGTGAGGACGACAAAGGAAGTGCGTCGGGAGGATGGTTCCTACATCAAGTTTGATCGAAATGCTTGCGTATTGATCAACAAGGACGGTGATCCCGTTGGGACTCGTATCTTTGGGCCGATTGCGCGCGAACTGCGGTGGAAGAAGTTCATGAAAATTATTTCCTTAGCTCCGGAAGTGCTGTAGCCGGGGTGGAGACGACGGGATGAATAAGCAGGCGTTGAAGAAGAGTCGAATTCGTAAGGGTGATGTGGTGGTTGTGATTGCAGGGCGCGATCGCGGCAAGTCCGGGAAAGTACTGTCGGTTGATCCCGGAGTGGGAAAGGTTGTGGTCGAAAAGTTGAATATGATCAAGCGCCACACCAAGCCGAATCAGAAAGTCAAGCAAGGCGGCATTCTCGAGCGGGAAGCACCTTTTTCGGTTTCAAATGTGATGTATCTGTGTCCTGTGACACAGAAACCGACCCGGCTCGGGGTGCGTACACTCGATGATGGCCGACGGGTCCGGTTCAGTAAAAAATCGAACGACTCAGTCGAGTAGGAGTGAGGACGCCGGATGGCGAAGGTTGAATCAGGAAAAGGCGGTAAGACATCGGAGAGACGGCCACCCAAGAAGAAAGAGGGGGCGTCGGCACCGCAGGCGCTGGACGAAGGTAGCGACGAATCTAAGTTCAATCCACGGTTGCGTGAGACATATGTGCAGAAGGTCGTGCCCGCGCTTATGAAAGAATTTGGCTACAAGAATATCATGCAGGTCCCCAAACTTGAGCGCATTGTGTTGAACGTGGGGATGGGCGAAGCCATTCAAAACGTCAAGCTTCTGGAGAGTGCCGCCGGGGAACTGGGCGCAATTACGGGGCAGAAGCCTCTGATCACAAAGGCGAAGAAGGCCATCGCCTCCTTCAAGTTGCGCCAAGGAATGCCGATCGGCACGAAAGTCACGTTGCGTAGTCGCAGAATGTGGGAATTCTTTGATCGTCTCGTGACGTTGTCGTTGCCACGGATTCGAGACTTCCGGGGCGTTTCGCCTAAGTCGTTCGATGGCCGAGGCAATTATACGCTTGGGCTCAAAGAACAGCTCATCTTCCCCGAGATTAAGTACGACGAGGTTGCATCCATCCATGGAATGGATATCACGATTGTCACGACGGCCAGGACCAACGATGAAGGCCGGGCCCTGTTGAAGCATTTGGGAATGCCATTTCGGACGTAATGTCAAGCGAAGGAGTTTCAGGTGTCGAGATTAGCGCTCAGAAATAAATCGGCCGTCAAGGCGAAGTTTCCGGTTAGAGACTATCACCGTTGCGAGATCTGCGGGCGTGTGCGTGGATTTTTGCGTCGGTTTCGTATGTGCAGAATTTGCTTTCGGTTGCTGAGCCTGAAGGGTGAGATCCCGGGGGTTCGGAAGTCGAGTTGGTAGGGTATCCACTTTCCGCGTCACCGGGCCGATGATCCGCATTCGGTCACACGACGAACGTTGGTGAAAGGGTTGGTATGGTTACAGATCCCATTAGTGACCTCTTGGTACGATTGCAAAACGGATTTCGGCGACGCCACGATATCGTGAGTGTTCCAGCATCCCGTCTCAAGCGCGAGGTCCTTCGAATCCTCCAGAACGAAGGGTATATTCAAGGCGTTCAGGCGGACGTCGCGGATGGACACCCTGTACTGAAAGTGCAATTACGGTATGTGGCAGAAGGGCAACCCATGGTTACCGGTATGCAGCGGGTGAGCAAGCCAGGCCGCCGTGTGTATGTAGGGATCAAGGACATCCCGCGAATCAAGAATGGCATTGGGGTGGCGATTTTGTCCACCTCGAAGGGGTTAATGACGGACCAGGATTCTCGCCGTGCAGGACTGGGTGGAGAAGTACTGTGCTCGGTATGGTAATGGGTAGAGAAAACCTAGTTGTCATTGCTGTGGCTGGCTAGAAGAACGAGGCATCGATGTCGCGGATAGGAAAGAAACCAATCCAGATTCCAGCAGGAGTGGATATAAAAGTCGCTGGGCCCATCGTGTCCGTGAAGGGTCCGCTCGGAAAGATCGACTGGTCGTTGTCCACAGGTCTGGGGGTCTCGATTGCGGACGGACAACTCGTGGTGAACCGGTCAAATGAAGACCGTCAAATCCGGGCCATGCATGGATTGACTCGCGCCGAGTTGAGCAACATTGTTCATGGTGTGACGAAGGGCTACGAGCGGAACTTAGAAATCACGGGGGTTGGGTATAAGGTCGCCGTGCAGGGTCGAACGATGAGCTTCAGTTTGGGCTATATCAACCCAGTGACCTATCCGATTCCGGTTGGAATCGACGTGAAGGTGGACAAGCAAACGCTGATCAATGTGAAGGGGGCTGACAAGCGATTGGTGGGTCAAGTTGCGGCGAACTTGCGCGCCATCAAGCCCCCCGACGTCTATAAGCAAAAAGGTGTTCGCTATGTCGGAGAAGTCTTGCGTAAGAAAGCCGGAAAGACAGGGAAGTAGGGTGGTCCATGAATACTGCAGATAAAGCAAGTCAGCTCACTAGGCGGAAACAGCGGGTGCGAAAGCGGGTCTTTGGAACGGCCGAGCGTCCGCGTCTCAATGTGTTTCGCAGCCGTTCTCATATCTATGCCCAAATCGTTGACGATCTCAAAGGGGCCACGTTGGCTGCCGCGTCCTCCCTGGATAAGTCTCTGCGCACGTCGGTGAAATCCACCGGTAGTATTGCTGGCGCAAAGGCTGTTGGGAAATTGTTAGCCGAACGCGCTAAGGCCGCAAAAGTGCAAGCCGTGGTGTTCGATCGCGGCGGTCGGATGTACCACGGACGCGTCAAGGCGTTGGCCGAAGCATCGCGTGAAGGTGGTCTGCAGTTCTAGGTCGTGCCTCGCTCCCGCCACGGTGCAGGAGTGAGGAGAACAAAGAGGAGAGATGTTAGGTGCGAGTTAATCCAGATGAGCTAAGCCTGAAGGACAAGGTTGTTTTTATCAACCGAGTGGCGAAAGTCGTGAAGGGTGGTAAGCGGTTCAACTTTTGCGCGCTGGTTGTCGTGGGAGATGGACAAGGATGGGTCGGCATCGGGAAAGGGAAGGCCGCCGAAGTGCCTGTCGCGATCTCAAAGGCGGTTGAACAGGCCAAGAAAAACCTGGTGCATGTCGCTCTCACATCCGGGACCATCGCGCACGAGGTGCATGGGCTGTTCGGAGCCGAGCATGTCCTCCTCAAGCCCGCAAAGAAGGGGGCTGGAATCATTGCCGGGGGAGCTGTTCGGGCGGTGGTCGAGGTTGCCGGCGTCCATAACGTCATCGCAAAGACGCTGGGCCGTGGAAATCCATTTAATACGGTTCGGGCCACACTCAACGGTCTTTGTCAGCTCCGCAATGCTGAAGACGTTCTCACAATGCGCCGTAATGCGGTAGGCGACGCACAGAATAGGGTGAGTGCCTAATGCCTACAGCGAAGACTGCTACGGCTGCTCCAAAGGGGTTCGTGATCACCTTGCGACGAAGCCCTATTGGCACACCGCAAAAACATCGACTGGTTTTGAGTGGTCTCGGTTTGAGGAAGATCAGACAGCAGGTAACTCGTCCCAATACTCCGCAAGTCAGAGGGATGATCGGAAAAGTTGGATATCTATTGGAAGTGCAACCACAATGAATTTACATGAGATCGGTCCTGCAAAAGGATCCAGGAAACGGCGTAAGCGCATCGGTCGCGGTCCTGGTTCTGGCCATGGAAAAACATCAGGGAAGGGCCATAAAGGCCTGTTAGCCAGATCCGGCGGCCGGAGCCGGCAGGCGGGCGGGTTTGAAGGCGGGCAGATGTCCCTGATCCGTCGAGTGCCGAAGCATGGCTTCACGAACGTATTTCGCAAGGAGTATTCGATTGTTAACCTGAAAAGCTTGGATGACATAACTGTGACCGGCACCATCACGCCGCAGATGCTGGTTGATGTCGGCTTGGTTAAGCGCAAGTCGTTGCCGATCAAGATTCTTGGCAACGGAGACCTCACAAAGGCGATCGTGGTGCAGGCGCACAAGTTCAGTAAGTCAGCAGAGACGAAGATTCAAGCAGCTGGAGGGAGAGTCGAGGTCATCCCCGGTGTTTGAGAGACTCCTGACCAGTTTTCAGAATATTTTCAAAATCCCCGAACTGCGTACCCGTATCCTCTTCACCATAGGGATGTTGGTGGTATATCGGATCGGGGCGCATATTCCTACGCCCGGGATCAACGGCGAGGCCCTCTCAGAGTTTCTGCAAAAGGAAGGCGGCGCGCTGCTCGGGTTTTTGGATATTTTTTCAGGCGGGTCGCTCTCGAGATTGACGATTTTGGCGTTGGGCATTATGCCCTACATCAGCGCATCGATCATTCTTCAGTTGCTGACCGTGGTGGTCCCGCATCTTACGAAATTGGCCAAGGAAGGTGAGCGAGGCCGAAAAAAGATTATTCAGTACACTCGGTTTGGGACGATCGGCATTGCGCTGATTCAGGGCTTCGGGATCGCCGTAGGTCTCGAACAGATGAATAACGGCGCATTCGTCATGAGCGGCGGGTGGGGATTCCGTCTGATGACGGTCATCACCTTGACGGCCGGTACCGGCTTCTTGATGTGGCTTGGTGAACAGATTACCGAGCGAGGTATCGGGAATGGCATCTCCTTGATTATTTTTGCGGGGATCGTCGCGCGCTTGCCTTCCGCTGTGGCCCAGACCTTTGAATTGTACAAAGTCGGGCAGCTCAGCATTATCTTGCTGGCCGCCCTTGCGGTGCTGATGGTTGTGGTGGTGGCCGCCATTGTCTTTCTGGAGAGCGGGCGACGGAAAGTCCCGGTTCAGTATGCGAAGCGAGTCATCGGGCGACGAGTATTTGGCGGGCAGAGCACGCATATTCCACTGAAGATCAACACCGCGGGGGTGATTCCGCCTATTTTCGCGTCATCGATTATCGCATTTCCTGCGACGATAGCCGGGTTTTTCGAGACGCCTTGGGTGAAGGCCTTTGGCGCTCAGCTCGCGCCGGGATCGGTGTTATACACACTGATGTACGTTGGTCTTATTCTGTTTTTCTGTTTCTTTTATACCGCAGTGGTCTTGAACCCGGTGGATATGGCAGACAACATGAAGAAGTACGGTGGATTCATTCCCGGGATTCGCCCAGGAACCAGGACTTCAGACTACATCTATAAGGTACTCACGAGAATTACGTTTGCCGGATCGATTTATCTGGCAATTGTGTGTGTGATCCCCGAATTGTTAATCTATAAACTGAATGTACCGTTCTATTTTGGCGGCACGTCTCTGCTGATCGTGATCGGCGTCGGTCTCGATACGGCCCAGCAGATTGAGTCCCATATGCTAATGCGGAATTACGAAGGATTTCTTGGTAAAGGCATGGCCCCCCTTCGTGGCAGGAGCGGGTGACGGGATAGACATGCGGGTGGTGTTTCTCGGCGCACCAGGAGTTGGTAAGGGCACGCAGGCTGACCGTATTGCGGCGCAGTGGCAGGTGGCGAAGATTTCGACCGGTGATCTTCTCCGCGAAGCGGTTCGCAACAAGACTACACTGGGCCTCGAAGCGAAGAGTTACATGGATCAAGGAAAGTTGGTTCCTGATGCCGTGGTGATTAGGCTGGTGAGGGAGAAGTTAGCTGACTCCAGTTGCGCGAACGGATTCGTTCTGGATGGATTTCCCAGGACTGTTCCACAGGCAGAAGCATTGGGGACGGTGTTGTCTTCGAAAGGGATCGCACTGGACCGGGTTGTGAATTTCCAGGTCTCACGTGAGGATGTCGTGAGGCGATTGAGTGGGCGCCGAAGCTGCCCAAAATGCCAAGCGACGTTCCATGTAGACTTTGCGCCACCCAAGGTGGATGAGGTGTGCGATCGATGCGGAGAACCGCTCATGCAGCGGAGCGATGATCGACGCGATGCGATTGAGATGCGCCTGAAAGTATATAACGAGCAGACGGCTCCGCTTGTCCGCTACTATGATGAGCGACAGTTGTTGTTCCCGATGGATGCATCGGGCGCAGTGGATGTCGTCTTTCAGCATCTCTCGCAGGAGTTGGCGCCGTACCGAGCGACATGATCATTCTCAAGACGCCGGATGAGATTGCGGTGATGGCTCAGGCGTCAAGAGTGGTGGCAGAGACACTACAGATATTGAAGAAAGCCGTCCGGCCAGGCATGACGACAGATGAACTGGATCGCTTAGCCGAAGAAGAGATTCGGTCCCGTGGTGCGAAGCCGGCGTTTAAGGGGTATCGGAGTTATCCAAAGACGCTCTGTGCCTCGGTGAATGAACAGGTCGTTCACGGGATTCCCTCCAAGCGAGTGCTGAAAGAGGGGGATATTATCGGGCTCGACCTAGGAGCGATCGTCGGGGGCTTTTACGGCGATTCGGCCATTACGGTTTCGGTAGGGCAGATGACTGAACAGAATGCCCGCTTGGTTCAAGTAACTGAAGAGGCGATGTACCTTGGAATCAAGCAAGCGGTGGTGGGTCACCGGTTATCAGACATTTCGCACGCGGTTCAGCAGCATGTTGAATCTGCAGGGTATTCTGTCGTAACGGAGTTCGTTGGCCATGGGATTGGCCGGCAGCTGCATGAAGAGCCGCAGGTGCCGAATTACGGGAAGCCTGGGCAGGGACCTCGGTTGCAGGCTGGGATGGTCCTTGCGATCGAACCGATGGTCAATATGGGTGGCGCAGCCGTCAAGGTTCTTGAGGATCGATGGACAGCGGTGACGGTAGATGGAAGCCTCTCGGCGCACTTTGAGCATACGATTGTGATTGAGCCGAGTGGACCGCCGAAAGTTTTGAGTCAGCTCTGAGATACTAAGGAGATGGCTAGGCGGGGTTTTGAGAGAAAGGATAGGGGTGCGTGTGCCGAAAGAAGATGTCATCGAAATTCAAGGCACGGTGAACGAGACGCTACCGAATGCGATGTTTCGGGTCTCACTGGACAATGGCCATAAGATTCTTGCCCACATTTCTGGAAAGATGCGCATGCATTTTATTCGTATTCTTCCCGGCGATAAGGTGACTGTGGAACTGTCGCCGTACGATTTAACACGCGGACGGATCACCTATCGGTTTAAGTAGGAGCGCGAAATAGATATGAAAGTGCGATCATCCGTCAAGCCGATCTGTGCGAAATGTAAGGTGGTTCGGCGCAAGGGTGTGGTGCGAATCCTCTGCGAGAATCCGCGCCACAAACAGCGTCAAGGCTGAAGACGTTATTCGTCAAACGTTAACCGTTAAGCGGTCCTGTTTCTTGCGATTCACGACTGACGAATAACGTTTCACGTTTCGACCGAAGGGAGAAAAGATGGCTCGTATTTCCGGGGTTGATTTGCCGAGAGAGAAGCGGGTGGATATCGGCCTGACCTATGTCTATGGGATTGGGCGGGCATCCGCACTCGCTATTCTGAGCAAAGCTGGGATCGACGGAGCAATTCGTGTCAAGGACTTGAGCGAAGAGCATATCGTCAAGATTCGCGAAATTATTCAGGAGGGCTTTCAGGTCGAAGGCGATCTGAGAAAGACCTTCTCAATGAATATCAAGCGATTGATCGATAGCGGCACGTACCGTGGCCTGCGCCACCGGAAAGGGTTACCGGTCCGCGGTCAGCGGACCAAAACGAATGCGCGGACGAGAAAAGGCCGTCGCTCCGGTGTGGGAAGCAAACCGAAACCGCCCGTGCGTTCGGCGTAATACGTGGCCGTCACTTGAGTAGGGAGTCTGTATGAGCATCAAAAAAGGGAAAAAGAAAGAGCGCCGGATTGTGCAGAGCGGAGTGGCCCATGTCCAGGCCTCCTTCAATAACACGATCGTCACCATCACCGACATGAGTGGCAACACGATTGTGTGGGCAAGCTCAGGGAATCAGGGGTTCAAGGGCTCTCGCAAAAGCACGCCCTTTGCCGCTCAGCGAGCTGGCGAGGCCGCCGCGCGAAAGGCGATGGAGAGCGGAATGCGCACAGTAGACGTCTATGTGAATGGGCCTGGGTCCGGTCGCGAATCGGCGATCCGATCTCTTCAGGCCGCTGGATTGCGGATCCATATGATTCGTGATGTGACCCCGATTCCGCACAACGGATGCCGCCCACCAAAGCGGCGGCGCGTTTAGTGGTGTATGTCGGGAGAGTCGAATTCGTGAGATTTGTTGGGCACACCGGTGTGGTGATGTCCGGTAACCGGAGGTAGAGCAGTGGCAAAGTATCGCGGCCCCGTCTGTCGGTTGTGTCGGCGAGAGGGTGAGAAGTTGTTTCTGAAAGGCTCGCGCTGTATGACAGAGAAATGCGCCATTGAGCGACGGAGCTATCCTCCTGGTCAGCATGGGCAAAAGCGCCCGAGGAACTCCGAATACAGCACTCAGCTCAGGGAGAAGCAGAAGCTGCGCAGAATTTACGGTCTCATGGAGTGCCAGTTCCGCGGTGTGTTTGAGCGTGCGGAACGCCAGACTGGTATTACGGGCGAGGTGCTTTTACGATTGCTGGAATGCCGGCTGGATAATGTGGCGTACCGACTCGGGTTCGGCGCCTCGCGAAAAGAAGCCAGACAGCTGGTGAGCCATGGGCATCTGACCATGAATGGTCGGAAGATCAACGTGCCCGGTGCGCAGGTTAAGGCGGGAGACATCATTAGCGTTCGAGAGCGAAGCCGTACGTTGATCTCAATCCAGACCGCCTTAGAGTCGGTTGATGGGCGAGGTATTCCAGAGTGGTTGGAGCTGGACAAGACGGCATTTAAAGGTATGGTCCGGGCATTGCCGTCGAAAGATCAGATTTCGCTGCCAGTCAACGAGCAGATGGTGGTGGAATTGTACTCCAGGTAGATGCCGAACTGGGAAAAGGGGAGTCGGTCTCTGAGACGAACAGGCGCCGTTCAGAGTCTAGTTACGTGATGAGATGAAGGGGGAGTCATGATTAAAGCAATGAAAGACTTTCAGATCCCGATGCGGGTGGAAGTCGACAAAGATACGCATAACCAAACGTTCGGCAGATTTACGACAGAGGCGTATGAACGTGGGTTTGGAACCACAGTCGGCAATGCGTTACGACGTGTGTTGCTATCGTCACTGACGGGCGCGGCAGTGACCACCGTGAAGATCGAAGGGGTCCTGCACGAGTTCTCTACGATCCCTGGTATCACAGAAGATGTGACCTCCATTATTTTGAACGTGAAGGGGCTGCGCCTTGCGTTACATACCGATAAGCCGAAGACGCTTCGTCTGAAGAAAAAGGGACCTGGTGAAGCGAAGGGGTCTGACATTATTCATGACGGGGACGTGACGATCTTGACCCCGAATCTCCATATTGCGACATTGGACAAGGATGCGTCATTTGATATGGAGATGACGGTGAAGCATGGGCGGGGTTATGTGCCCGCCGAGCGAAATAAGGAAGAAGGTTTGCCAATTGGTGTGATCGCGATCGATTCGGTGTTTTCACCCATCAAGCGCGTGAACTTTCATGTGGAGAATGCCCGCGTTGGTCGCATGACTGACTATGATAAATTGACCTTGGAAATTTGGACGGATGGGACCATTTCGCCTCGAGATGCCTTGTCCACGGCGGCCAGTATAATGCGTGATCACATTGATATTTTCATCAATCCCGATGAACGGGTCGAAGGGCGTGCTGATCTTGGGAGTGATGAGGCGCAGCGTGAGGTCAACAAGCATCTGTTCCGTAGCGTGAACGAGTTGGAGTTGTCGGTCCGTGCGGCAAACTGCTTGAAGAACGCGAACATCAAGACCATCGCCGACTTGGTCCAGAAGACCGAAGGAGAGATGCTGAGGACGAAGAATTTCGGCAAGAAATCGCTCAACGAAATTAAGGAAATCTTGACGGAGATGGGTCTGGGGCTTGGAGTGAAACTGGATGCAGTGCCAGCAGAGTAGCGGTAGCTCGAAGAGCGAGTAACGAAACAAGAGGGAACCCGTGCGTCATAGAAAAAAAGGCAGACAGCTCGGACGACAGACCAAACATCGATGGGCGCTGTTCCGAAGCCTTGTGACCTCGCTGCTCGAACATGAGCGCATTGAGACGACTGAGGCCAAGGCAAAAGAAATTCGAGGGTTCACAGATCGAATGATTACGCTCGGCAAGGAGGGGACATTGCCGGCTCGGCGGCAAGCGCTTTCATTTATCCGAAGCAAGGACGTCGTCTCAAAATTATTCAGCGATGTGGCGCCGCGATTTAAAGACCGTCCCGGTGGCTATACGAGAATGGTGAAGACGAGACGGCGTATCGGCGATGCTGCGAAGCTTGTCGCGATCGAACTCGTTACGCGGCCGGATGCTGCATCCGCAAAGAAACAAGTATCTACAGTGTCAGCTCCTGCGAGTCCCACTGCCGGCTAGATCTCCTGTCCGTGAGATCTAGCCGCGCGTGCGACGTCACGTTAACATTCGACAATTTTCCCATCTCGTTTACGAAGATCTGCCAGGGTGCCCGGCTTGGGAGGCCTGGTTGGTTATTCCATCGCACCGAGTGACGATGCTGGGGTACTGGCATAAGTTTACTTGGTATTGAGTGCATGCTACGATCGTGCCAGTCTTCTCCACGCTACGTAAAAGGAAGCAGGGACACAGTGTGGCAACGCTGGGTACGAGGAGGTCTGTTAGCGCTCAGTGTGATGTTGGCCTGTTTCCTCGCATACTTGCTTGTGACCAATTCGACAGTAGTTCCCACCCCGACGGCGGCGGCGCCAGGCTCCATGGACACAGCTGATGCGACGATCTCGCAGTTTGCGTTCACTCAAACGAAGGGCGATACGGTTCAATGGCAAGTGCAGGCGAAAGAGGCTCGGCTCTTTGAGCGGGACAAGCGGGCGATACTACAAGCCGTCGCCGTCACACTGTTCGGTCAGCAGGGAAAAGAATTGACGGTGACCGGAGATGAAGGGACATTGAATACGGAGACGAAGAACTTCATGCTCATGAACCGATCAGAGCCGCTCGTGATTTACACCGAGAGCGGGTACGTGATCTATACCAACCATCTGGCTTGGACTGATCAGACAAGAGAGTTGCGTACGCAAGATCCTGTCCGTATCGTTGGACATGGGTTAGAGGTGACAGGGCGTGGGTTACTGGGACATTTGGACACTGAGGAGTTTGAAGTACTTGAGGACGTACATGTGGATTTGGCTCCTGCTTCTTAATCTATTCCCGCTTGGGATGGCTTCACTGAGCGAATCAGCTGAGGCGGCTATTCCCAAAAGTGGCGCTGACAACGCGGTAAGCACGACCATTACGGCGAAGAAGATGACGGTAAAAAATCAGGATAGCCAAGCGGTCTTTGAGGGGGCGGTTGTACTGACTCGAGGGTCGTTGGTTGTCTATTCCGATCGCATGGTCGTGCTGTTTCGCGCGCAAGACCCATCCGCGAGCGATCATCAAAAAGGGCCTGAGGCCGTCAAGGGCGCCGCGCATTCGAAAGGGTCTGAGGCCTCGCCAGCGGTGTCGAATCGTTCGGTCAACAAAATTGAGGCGACCGGACGAGTGAAGATCGAGAAGGATTCAGGGAGTGCGACTTGCGAGAAAGCCGTCTACTACCATGATGGAGATAAGATCGTCCTGACTGGTGACCCAGTGGCCTGGGACAAGGGAACAAGGGTCAGTGGTAAACAAATCACGATGTTCTTGGCGGAGGATCGGAGTGTAGTGGAAGGAGGCTCGCATGTGAGGATCGAGCCGGAACGGGGAGCGACCAAGTGATTGAGGCGGTTCAAGGAAATGCGCCGCCGACGGGCTCCTTAGTGAATAGGACAGATGGTAAGTGCTTACGCGCGACGGGATTGGTAAAAAGTTTTCGCGCCCGCAAGGTCGTGAAAGGCGTCTCGATAGAGGTCCGCGCCGGCGAGGTCGTGGGCTTGCTGGGGCCCAATGGGGCTGGGAAGACCACCATTTTCGACATGATCGTCGGTCTGTGCCAGCCTGACGAGGGAGCGATCTCGCTCGGAGAAGAGGTCATCACAGATCTGCCAATGTACAGGCGCGCGCGGAAGGGAATTGGATATCTTCCGCAAGAATCATCTGTGTTTCGACGCTTGTCTGTTGAAGACAATATTCTGGCAATTCTTGAGATGCTGGATTACTCTCGGGCAGAGCGTCGCGACCGAGTTGATGCCCTTCTTAAGGAACTGGATCTCTCCCATATTCGAACGAGCATGGCGTATGCGTTATCGGGCGGGGAGCGTCGGCGGCTGGAAATTACCAGAGCGCTCGCGACGAACCCGTCATTCATGTTGCTCGACGAACCCTTTGCAGGGATCGACCCGATTGCCGTTGCCGACATTCAACACATTATTACCCGATTGAAAGAAAAAGAGATCGGCATTTTGATCAC
Organism: uncultured Nitrospiraceae bacterium; assembly: GCA_963801725.1. Lineage (GTDB taxonomy): Bacteria > Nitrospirota > Nitrospiria > Nitrospirales > Nitrospiraceae > Palsa-1315. Next base: position 2,822,040 of record CAWDFX010000002.1, on the reverse strand, counting down.
CGATCACAATGTCCAGGAGACGCTGTCCATCACGGAACGAGCCTATATCATCAACGAAGGGTTGATTCTTGAGGCAGGGTCTCCCGAATCCATCGTCAAGAGTGAGACGGCGCGCGCCGTCTATCTAGGGGAACGGTTCAAGCTATGACGCGTAAGGGTGTGTGCATATGAAGCTCCGACTCGACCTTCGACTGAGTCAAAAGCTGATCATGACTCCCCAATTGCAGCAGGCGATCAAACTGCTGCAGCTGTCGCGACTCGAACTCCAGCAGAGCCTCACTCAACATTTGATGGAAAATCCGCTCTTGGAGGATCTCCCTACTGAGGCAGAGGACAGCGAGGCCGGAAGCGTAGAGGAAAAGGCGGAAGATGCGGCGGCATCGGCGAACAGTGAGCCATCAAATGCGGAGGAGTCAACTCCTGAAGAACGAGATACGCCGGATGAGGCCTCAGCGGCTGGCTGGGAGGAGTACTTTGGGAGCGATCGTCGGATAGGCGGGTCCGAATCTCGATCGTCCTCACAGGACGAGTTTCCATCCTACGAGCAAACCATGGCGAAAGCCACATCCTTGGAAGACCATCTCCTCTGGCAGCTATCGTTTTCCGGTTTATCAGATCGTGACAAGGAGATTGGGCGGTTGATCATCGGTAACCTTGACGATGATGGATACTTGCGTATGACTCTCGCAGAGATGGTCGGAGGGACCGACTTCACTGAGAAGGAAGCGGAGTCCGTCCTCGCGGATATTCAAAGTTTTGATCCGACCGGCGTGGCGGCACGAGATCTTGCGGAATGCCTGCTTTTGCAAATCGGACATTTGGGGAAGAGTCCCATGGGATCGTTAGGGGCTCGGCCAGGCGCCTTGAAGGGATCGATTGTTGAAGCTATTGTTCAGCACCATCTCAAAGACTTGGAGAAAAAACAGTATGCGAAGATTGCGAAAGCCTTAGATGTCACGGTCGAAGAGGTCTTTCAGGCGACCAAGGTCATCGAAGTGCTTGAGCCGAAGCCAGGACGACCGTTTACGAACACCCAGAACTACGTCATTGTCCCTGACGTATTTGTCGTCAAGAATGAAGGGGAATGGGTGGTACTCCTGAACGACGATGGGTTGCCCCGTATGCGGATTAGCCCGTACTACAAGCAATTAATGGGAACAGGTGAGAGTGGGTCGGCGGAGACAAAGGCCTATCTGGACGAAAAACTGCGGGCCGCGCAATGGGTCATTCGCAGTATCGAGCAGCGAAATAAGACGATCGTCAAGGTGGTGTCGAGTATCGTGAAGTTTCAAGAGCAGTTTTTTGAAAAGGGCGTGCAACACCTAAAGCCATTGGTGCTCAAGCAGGTGGCTGAAGATATTGGGATGCACGAGTCGACAATCAGTCGCGTGACGGCGAACAAGTATATGTATTGTCCGCAGGGGATGCTGGAGCTGAAATTCTTTTTCAATGCCGGGCTGCAGCGAGCGGACCAGCCCTCCGACATGATGTCGTCCGTGACGGTGAGAGAGATGATTCGGAAAATGGTGGCGGAAGAGGATGCAAGCCACCCGCTCAAAGATGAAGAGATCGCCGCGCGGCTGCTCACACAGCAGGTTGTGATCGCGCGACGGACGGTGGCCAAGTATCGGGCGGAAGAACATATTCCCTCCGCTACTCAGCGTAAGCGGTTTTTTTAGCAGGATGCTGAAGACTGCCGTCAGCGGCGTTCTCCCATTGCTCAGAAGCGCAAGATACCGAAGAGATTCTCACCTGGAAGCTCGCGAAGTGCGGTGCATCCCTGTCTCGCCTCTTCGCTGATGCAGTCTTTTTGAGCGTCCCATGCGCGATTCTTCCGTTACCCTCGATGTGCGGGCCATTGAGTTTCCACCGTGCCATAATAGTTGTTCCGCAGCCTGCTAGACCTTCCCTATCCAGCTGCGCATCGCCGTTGTCTTCTGTCTGGTGTCTCTCCTGGTGTTGTGGATGATCAGAAACGACAAGCATAGTCGAATGGCAGAGGGGCCGGCGTTATTCAGCTGAAAGGATGAATGTCTATGAAAGTTACAGGGCGACACCTCGTGATCACATCGGCGCTCAGACAACATATTGAAAGTCGGTTTGAGCGACTCATGCGGTATGAAGTGAAGCTAAACCATCTGGAAGTGATTTTGAGTGTGAGCAAGCTTCAACATCGTGCGGAGGTTGTCTGTACGATGCAAAGGCGACGGATTCAGGCGAAAGCCTCGACACGTGAAATGTACGCGACGATCGACCAGCTCGTGGATCGCTTGGGCACCCAGATGCGAAAATACAAGGAACGCCAGACCGATCATAAAGAACCGGCGAAGAAATCGGTTCGCAAGACTCTGCGCCAGGCTGCTCATAAGGAAAGAGAAGAGATTGAAGTCGTTCGTCCAGCCCTAGCGGTTTTGACATTGGAGGACGCGAAGCGTCGACTAGACCCTCTGCCTGGTTCTCTGGTGGTCTTCACCGCACTGTCTTCTGGAAAACTGCAGATTCTACAGCGTCTTGATCGTGATCGAGTGGTCCTGATTGACCCATAGGGAGCAGGCATGGCTGCACTCAAGTTGGTCGTGATCAGCGGTCTTTCTGGCTCAGGGAAATCGCATGCGCTCAAGTGCTTCGAAGATGGCGGGTATTTCTGCATCGACAATTTGCCGCCGGCCTTGCTGCCGACCTTTGTCGAGTTGTGTCATCAGCAGGGGGGAGAGATTAAGAATGTCGCGCTTGGCATCGATGTCAGGGAGCGCGTCTTCTTTTCTGACCTCGTGGGGATTCTCGAGCGCGTAAAGGTTCTTGGTCATGCAGTTGAGTTGATATTCTTTGAAGCTCGTGAGGAGGTGTTGGTTCGCCGATTCTCGGAGTCTCGGAGACCGCATCCACTCCTGCCGCATCTCCCGGTACTGGAGGGAGTACGATTTGAAAAGGAGCGTCTCGCCGACATACGGCGCCATGCCGACCGGATTATTGATACCTCAGATTTGACAGTGCATGAGCTGCGAGAACTGTTGGCCAGGCGATTCAGGCAAGAAGGGGCGCCGTCCCGGTTGACCATCTCCCTGGCGACATTCGGTTACAAGTTCGGCGTGCCGTACGACATTGACCTTCTGTTCGACGTTCGGTTCTTGCGGAACCCGTTCTTCGTTCCAGATCTCAAACCATTGACTGGGGAAGATCCGCGGGTGCGGACCTACGTGCTGAGCGATCCGGATGCCGTCGCGTTCATTGGGCAGCTGGAAGGCCTCTTCAAATTCCTCATTCCTCTTTTCGAACGAGAACGCCGCAGCTATGTGAATGTTGGGATTGGCTGCACGGGCGGACGTCATCGGTCTGTCGCGATTGCCGGGCGACTCCAAGAAAGTTTTTCCGCTCTCGGATATCAAGTGACCGTCGCTCATCGCGATCTCAATAGACAATAGCTCACAGAACCCTTAGGTACGTCCTCCCACCACCATACATCACCCCGTTTCCATTCGTGTGCACGGAAAGCGATTTCCTTGACAGGTGGAGCATACGGACTATACTTAGCATGTGCATGAAGCTGATCCGCAGTGTAGACGCAGTGTTGAGAGGTGTGTCGGGCGTGATTCAGGCTGTAACGGCTTCTCACATCGGGGAATGCGGAGTGGAGGGCCGGACGCAGGTGAATAGCCAGAACGGTCTCGCCGCACATTCTTTCTTTAGGATATTGAAGTGTGTGGGGGTATGGGCATGAGTGACAGTCTGTGCGAAATTCACATAAAGAGTTGTCTTGTGCGGATAGTCATGTACAGTCAGAGGCACGTATGTTGAGTTCATTCAAGAGTCTCGCCGAAACCGATCTGTTCTCGATGTTCACCCCGAAGCGGCAGCTCGTCGGGCTGGATATCGGGTCAAGCGGTATCAAGCTTGTCCAGTTGAAGGAGAGCCGAGGGCGGTACATCCTCCAGAAATTCGGTTTTAAACCGCTCGAGCCGGAAGTCATCGTCGATGGTACGGTGATGGATGAGGGGCGGGTGGTGTCGGCGATTAAGGAGTTGTTCGAAGAAACGAAGATCAGAGTAAAGCAAGTTGCCGTGTCAATTTCCGGCCATGCGGTCATCATTAAAAAGATCAGTCTTCCGCCGATGCCCGATGAGGAGTTGGAGGGACAGGTGAGACTGGCAGCGGAGCAGTACATCCCATTCGATATTAATGAGGTGAACATCGATTTCAGCGTATTGCCCTCCTCCGACGCCGCGGGCGATTCCCAGGGAGAGATGTCGATCATTCTGGTAGCGGCCAAGAAGGACAAGATTAATGAGCTGACCGAACTCGTGAAGGGAGCGGGATTGTTTCCGATCGTCATGGATGTGGATGCGTTCGCGATCGAAAACATGCATGCGATTAATTATCCTGTCTCGCAGGAAGATACGACTGCGCTCGTCAACATTGGCGCCAGTGTCATGAATATCAATATTGTTCGAGGCGGCACCTCGCTGTTCACACGTGATATTCCTATCGGGGGAAACCGCTATACCGAAGCCATTCAGCGAGAAGTCGGCATGTCTTATGAAGAAGCAGAGGAAACGAAAAAAGGCGAGCGTTCGGCAGGGAGCAATCAGGCCGCGGTGACGACGGTTGTCGACAGTGTCAATGCCGAGGTTGCGTCGGAGATTGCACGGACCATCGATTATTTCAAGTCAACCATGCCGGATGCGGACGTTCAGCAGGTTCTCTTGTGCGGAGGGGGCGCTCAGATCAAAGGCCTGGTTCCGCAGCTGCGAGACCGAATGCAAGCTGTTGTCGAGGTGGCTAATCCGTTCGGAGAGATTGATACCTCGGGGAGCGATTTTGATCAAAATACGTTAGCCGAACTGGCTCCGCTGGCTGCCGTGGGGGTTGGATTGGCTCTTAGATCGGTAGGGGATCGATGATTCGCATTAATTTATTGCCGGGACCCAAGGGGCATAAGGCGAAGCCTCAGTATGATGTGAGGGCGCAGGCGCTGCTGGGTGTGGGGCTGTTGTTCATTACCCTGGCGGGATGCTGGTGGTACTCGGCCTCGCTCGATGACGAGATCAATGCACGGCATGCCGAAAAACTCGACAAAGAAAAGCAGGTTGCGCAGCTGAAGGAACAAGTGAAGCAGGTGTCAGACTTTGAAGCCAGAAAGAAAGTGCTGGAAGACAAAAATCGTATTATTGACGAATTGGAAAAGTCGCGTGTTGGCCCTGTCAAGGTGCTCGACCATGTCAGTCAAAGTCTGGAACCGCTGAAGGTGTGGTTAGTGAGGGTCGCGGTCAATGGGAAGGACATCGATCTTGAGGGTCGTGCGGCGACCAACGATGATGTGGTGGAATTTGTGAATAACTTGCGCCGTACCGACTACTTCTCGAACATCAATCTACAAGAAAGTAAAGCTGCGGTGGAGAGCCAACTCAATGTCTACCAATTTAAACTTGGCTTTCGTCTCAAAGGGTAAGAAATATGAAGCTGCCTCCTATTAATCTTGACCTCTTGCGATCAGTCCCATTGATTCAGAAGGTGGGGCTTCTTGCTCATGGTTCTAGCGGGAATCATCGTGGGTTTCTATTACTACGTAGCCGAACCAAAATCTGCGGAAATTGCAGCGCTCCAGGGAGAGATTGGTGGGCTCGACAGCCAGATTCAAACGTTGACCATCAAAGTTAAGCATCTCGATGAACTCATTGCTGCCAGTAAGCAACTAGAGATTGAACTCGCGAAAAAGAAAGAACGACTGCCGCCTGAAGAGGAGGCGATCATGCTGCTCAAACAGGTGTCAGACTTGGGGATTCGCCTTGGACTCGACATCAAGCTATGGAAACCGAGTCCCAAGAGCGAAGATCCGTCAAAACTCTTTGTACGAATGCCGGTGAACGTAGAGGTTTCGGGGGGCTACCATACCGCAGCCTTATTTTTCGATCGAATCAACGCGATGCCTCGGATTGTGACCGTGTCTGGACTCAAGATGGGGGCTCCAAAGTTTGAGAAGGGACGAGTTGTCACACAGACTGTGTTTGATCTTGTCGCCTATGCGGCGCCAGAGGAGACGAAGTTGGCTGCGGTAGCTCCGGCGGCTTCTCAGGGGAAATAGGCATAAAATTTCGGATCTCTTCGAGACCATGAGCGGTGAATGTTATCTGTGAGAACTGGCGGTTGACCATGAAGACAACAAGCATGATTCTGATGGGATGTGTCGGCCTGCTTGTCCCAGCGAGCCTGGGCTTTGCTGAGATAGGTATGAGCTCCCATGTCCGTGAGATTAGCCCGATGCGGCAGGACTCCTTAAAAGTGCCTTCTCTCAATGATGTGCCGAGGCACACATCCTCTCCAACTCCAGCCGCGGAAACCGGCGATGCGAATGCCCAACCAGTTGCACCCAATCCAGCGTTGGAGCCGGTGAACGTACGTTCCTATGATCCTTCTGGGCGGCGCGATCCGTTTGCGCCGGTATTGCAACTGCTGGGACTCGGGCCGATTGACCCCACGTTGCCTCCGCTCCAGCGTGTTGGGCTCACTGAGATGAACCTGATTGCTGTGATATGGGGGGCCTACGGCTATACGGCTATGGTTCAGACTCCAGATGGAAATGGATACACGGTGCGTCGAGGAACGCGGATCGGTCCTAATAATGGTGTGGTGAGTGCTGTGACAGAGAAAGGCATTGTGGTGCAAGAACGGTTTACAGATGTGTATGGGAGCAAACAGGAGCGAGAATATGTCAAGCTCCTTCACCCGAAAGAGGGCGCAGAATGACACCTAAGCTGACCACGACAACTACAGCATTTGTTCGCGTGCTCTCGGCGGTGGGAGCGCTCAGTGTTCCGATCGCTCTGCCGTCCATAGGGGCGTCAACCGACATACCTAATGTCGATTCAGACATATCCTCGAGCGTTAAGGGAGGCTTGGCGCAGACCCTCACTCGCGTAGATATTCAGCGAGGCGCGGACGACATCCGTGTCGTCATCTCGGGAGACGGCAAGCTGGCTCACGAGGTCACACGTCTTGATGAGCGGCGCCTCATGATCGACATTCCAGGCGTGGCGTCCGCCATACACAAGCCAGTCATATCGGTAAATCACCAAATGTTGAAGCAAGTGCGTCTGGGTTATCATACCGATCGAGTACGGATGGTATTGGATCTTGCTGGCTCGGCGACCTACTCGGTTGAACCAGAAGGCGCGAATCTCATCGTGACGATTCGAGAAGGCGCCAGTTCCGGGAAGGATGCGGATACAAATTCGTACCGTGACGATAGTGTCAGCACCATAAAATCAGAAAATTCTATCATGATGCCGGTTCGGGCGGATGCCGCTTCTCGGATGGCACCTCGGGCAATGGCTACGGTGCGTCGGTCTTCAACAAAATTTCATATGCAGCCTGTCCAAATGACTTCCGAGGCAGATGCTGGTGAGAAAAGTCTGCCAAAGGAAGATTTGGTTGTTGGAGAAACGCATTATGTCGGCCGGCGTATTTCGCTCGATTTCCAGCAAGCCGACATCAGCAATGTGTTGCGCCTCATCGCCGAGGTGAGTGGGTTTAACATGGTCGTTGGTGAAGGGGTCAAGAGTAAGGTCACGATGAAGCTCGTAAGTGTGCCCTGGGACCAGGCACTCGACATGATTTTGAAGATGAATGGGTTAGGTAAGATCAGACAGGGTAATATCCTCTGGATCGATTCGCTGGCGAACATTGCTAAACAGGAGAATGAAGCAGTGAATGCCAAGGATGCCAAGATGAAAGCAGAAGAACTGGTCGATCGGGTTTTCTATATTAGAAATCTGCCGGCGATGGAAGTTATGACATCTCTTCGGCAGTATATAAGCCCAAGAGGGTTGATGCAATTTAGTCAGGGGTCCAATGCCTTAATTGTTCGAGATACGGAAAGCAAGATTGCAGTGATGAAACAGCTGGTTGATGGGCTCGATCTCGAAGTGCCTCAAGTCCAGATCGAAGCGAGGATCGTACAGGCCGATACGACCTATTCCCGTTCGCTGGGAGTTCAGTGGGGTATCCAGAATGTGAACCAACTCGGGTCTAATGCTGTCGCGAACTTCAAGTCGGGTAATACCGGACCATTTGGGAACCAAATCTCAAATTTTCTTGTCAATCTTCCCGCCACAGTCGGTGGCTTGACGTCGACACCTGGGGTCGGGTTCACGATTGGGAGAACAGATGGAGCGCTGTTGGATATACGATTGTCGGCGGGTGAGTTGCTCGGTTTGAGCAAAGTCATTGCTGCACCGAAGGTCACGACCTTGGACAAGCGGGAAGCCAAGATTTCACAGGGGGAATCGATCCCGTTTCAGACGACATCTCTCCAGGGAACTCAGACGACCTTTGTGGATGCGAACTTGGAACTGAATGTGACTCCTCAGATTACCTCGCGAGATCCCAAGGAAGTCGGTAAGCAGATCATGATGAAGGTTCGTGCGACCAGAAACGCAGTCGGTGCACGGAGCAATCCGGCTGGTCCAAGTATCGACCGCCGCGAAGCCAATACCCAGGTCATAATTCGCGATGGCGAGACCATGGTGATCGGCGGAGTCTTTATCGATTCGCAGAACAACAGTGTGGTTGGTATCCCGTATCTCTCTCGAGTGCCTGTTCTTGGTTGGCTGTTCAAGCAGAAAACCGAATCTGTCGCGAAACAAGAACTGCTCATCTTCTTGACGCCCAGCATCGTGAAGAGCTAGCGGGATGTTGAATAAGCCCGCCGACGCCATAGGCAGTGGCGCATGAAGCGCCAGACAAGCCCGATGTGGTTGGATCAGAGTCCCACCTCGTCTCGCTCGCCCCGCATGTTCGCTCAATTATCCTGTGTGGTACACCCACATAGCGTTCCCCCAGCCTGATAGAAACGACCCTTCGGTCTCTTGATAGCTGAAGGCCTGAAGGGTGGTGAACCTCCGTGGTTCATGCGTCATCTGATCCATCCAAAGCATACACATCAGTCCTCTACATATTCTGACGTGATCGGGGCGTGTGGTGCCCCGCAACCTGCCGTGGGAAGCCCCAATACGGTACAGAAGACGTACTGCCGAAAGCCATGAAATACGGTCCTTTGCCATTGAGGCCTATCTGAAAACCTTCTAGTTTCTGCACCGTTGTGGTACCATCTCTCCCGATGTCTGCCATTGCAATTCATTGTCATCTCAGGCGCAGTAGGTCGTGAATCCAGGCGTTCCTATCCAAGTAGAATCGGATGGGCGACTGATATTTCTGAGTCAGGAGAGACCGTCGTTGAGCAAGGCTGGTGTGGCAGAACAGATTGTACCAGTGACCTTGGGGGAGCGAAGCTACGACATCGTCCTTCATCCTGGGTTACTTGCGACAGTAGGTGACAGACTCAGGGCCTTCACGACTTCTCCGAAGATTGGGGTTGTGACAGATCGACATGTGGCAAGCCGGTATCTTCACGGGACCATTCGCTCGCTTTGCAAGGCGGGATACGACCCGACTCCGATTATTTTGCCGCCAGGAGAACGAACCAAGACGCTCGGAACAATCGCCAAGATCCTCGATGCATTGGCCAGGCACAAGTTCGAACGTCAGTCCCTGTTGTTGGCTCTCGGTGGCGGAGTCATCGGCGATATCACCGGTTTCGCTGCCGCGATCTATCAACGAGGAATCCCGTTCGTGCAAGTGCCGACCACGCTTGTGGCTCAAGTAGATTCCAGTGTCGGGGGCAAGACCGGTGTGGACCATCGACTGGGGAAAAATCTTATCGGGGCGTTTTACCAGCCGCGTGCGGTATTGATCGACCCCCTCACATTGCGCACCCTGCCGCGCCGAGAGTGGATTGCCGGTCTCGCCGAAGTCATCAAATACGGTATTATTGCCGATGAGGAGTTCTTCGCGTTTCTAGAGCGAGAGATTCTTTCGCTGTTAAAACTCGATGAAGAGTCGGTTATCCGGGCGATTAAACGATCCTGCGAAATCAAAGCGCAGGTGGTTGCTGCGGACGAACGGGAGTCGGATCGCCGACGCATTCTCAATTATGGCCACACGATCGGGCATGCACTAGAGTCGCTCGCAGGCTATCGTGGGCTGATCCATGGTGAAGCGGTTGGGATTGGATTAGTGCATGAAGCCGATTTGGCTTGTCACATGGGCTTGTGCGGACGAGACGTTGTCGAACGAATCAGAAGCCTGGTGCAACGTGCCGGGTTGCCCGAACAGGATTCACCGGTCTCCTTTAGATCACTCTGGGGCGCCATGCAGCATGATAAGAAGGTGGTCGGGGGCCGGGTGATCGGGGTGTGGCCAGTGCAGATTGGTGAAGTGGTCATTCGACCGATCGAGCAGCAGGTCTGTGCAGCATGGTTTCAGCGCAGCCACGGCCGTGGGAGCCGATCGTCGAGTAGCCGTCAGCCACGCAAGCATCCTGTCCATCGAAAGGCCCTCGTGCAAAGGTAAATCTCAATGACGACCAAACACACGCCATCTGTGGCGCACCTTCAACAGGCCTTGCGGGAAAAGACACGCGAAGTCGATGTGCTCCATCTGATCTCTGAGTCGATCAGCAATCAACTGGATCTCGAAGCCATTCTCAAACATATCGTCGAAGTTGTCGTCGAAGTGACCAAGGCGGATGCCTGCCTCCTGTACCTCTTGTCGGACAGCCAAGACGAACTCATTCTTCGGGCCTCGAAAAACCCTCATCCGAAACTCATTGGCCGCATTACGATCGGTTTGGGAGAGGGCATCACCGGGTGGGTCGCTCAGGAACGGACACGCGTCGTGATTCCGAGCAATGCGAACGACGATCCACGGTTCAAGTTCTTTCATAACCTTCCGGAAGACCGCTATCAAGCCTTCGTCTCTGTGCCGATCATGGCAAAAAAAGAAGTGGTCGGCGTGATCAATGTCCAACATAAACGCCCAAAGCGCTATCAGCGCGATGAGATTGCCCTACTCTCGACGATTGCCAATCAAGTCGGAGGAGCGATCGAGAACGCGCGGCTCTACGATCAAATGCAACGTAAAGCGTTGCAAGTGGAAACGCTGTCGCAAGTCTCAGAAACGGTCGCATCCAATCGGTTGATTAAAGATGTGCTTGAACTTCTGGTGACGATGACCGCGCAAATGATGAACTCCAAGATCTGTTCGATCATGCTCTTGGACGAAGCCAGTGGGGAACTGCGAATTGCGGCGACGCAAAGTCTCAGCGAACAATATCGCCGCAAGCCGAACCTCAAGGTTGGGCAGAGTATCATTGGCCGCGCCGTGAAAGAGCGCCGGCCGATTATCGTGCTCGACGTGTCCACAGAGCGGGACTACATGTATCCGGATATGGCGAAAAAGGAAGGGCTGTGCTCTTTGCTTTCGGTACCGATGATGGTGCGGGATAAGGCGCTGGGCGTGATCAATAGCTATACGTCCGCTCCGCACGTATTTACCAGCGAGGAGGTCAAATTGCTCCAGGCGATCGCCAATCAGGCCGCCGTCGCCATCGAGCATACGACCCTGATCGAAAAGTCCCATGAGATGCAGGAAGCGCTGGCGGTGAGGAAGCTCATGGAGCGGGCCAAAGGCTACCTGATGCGCTCGAAGAAGCTGACAGAAGAAGAAGCCTTCAAACTCATTCAGCGACAGAGCATGGACTTTAGGAAGTCGATGCGCGAGATTGCCGAGGCCGTGCTGTTAGCTGGAGAACTCGATCAACGAGCTGAGAAGCAGCGGGGATAACTAAAGAAGAGTGTACCTGTGGCCAGCATAGGCGTTAGGGAACTATTGGCGTTTTCTTTTTGGCGGGGCCATTCTATTTCTGCGCATTTCGTTCAGCTTCCTGCTCGGCTAACTGACGTTTGATATCTTGCAGTTCTTTCCTCATGTCATCCCATTCATGCTCTCTCAGCTGAATAGGCGCTTGAATAGTCGGTGTCGCCTGCGCTGGTTCGGTGGTGTATCCGGTCACGGCGGCAGGCTCACCGGCGAGGATTTGAACGGCTGGTGGTACCAGCTGAGTCGGCAGGGAATGAAGCGAGTAGAGCATAGTCGATGACCAGCGTCGATTCGGCCAAGCGCGCGTTGTCATAACTGTCTGGCCGTTTTGCCGACTCCGGGAAAAAGAGAATTGTCGGTGGCGGCGCCTGCCCGCCGGCTCCGTACTGGGACAGGGGGATCAGCCAGGGCATAGTCAGATACAGCGATTGTCTGTAGGCATAGAACGAGCCCGTCGTTGATTCCCATGGCATCCCCCTTTGAACGACGCGAAAACCCACCTTCTGGTCCGGCGCAGCTTTGGTGAGTCCCTCGACCAGGAGCGGGGCCAGGAATTGGATATCCTCCTCCCTAAACACAAGAACTGCCCCCGGCTTGCCTAAGATTAGGCCGCCCAATAATTCTCGGTTCTCCTTGACGGCCACGCCGCGAAGAACCTGGGCCATCGTATCTGTCGATAACGTGATGGGGTGGGCGGCCTGGAACGATCGATCAGAAATCCGGTCCAAATACACGGCCCCGCGATCCGTTTCATGCAGGGTGATGTCGTGCTCTGGCCCGGTCGAGCAGGCGGACGCAATGAGGAGGAGGCCGGCCATTAGAGGGAGTCTATAGTGCTGGGTTTTGTACATACTAGGATGCATCATGGGAGGTGGTCACCCAGCGAGTTTAGCACAGCCACTTGCCATACAAAATAAGTCTGATCGATTGGCAGGGAAAAGGTCCCAGTGAGTGAAGCGGGGAAGGCGGATGCTTCAGCACGTTGAGCCTCCGAGCGATGCGAGAACGCCGTTTGGTGAAAGATGCGTCCCTGGTAAAGAGGCTGTCTGGCAGCCTTCGGGGCGCGCGGGTGAGAACAGAGAGTGTTTCAGCCCCTGTTAAAGGATCGATCAAGGTGTCGACTTCGGGGAGGATGAGGGAGCGGAACGTGTTCGCTCCGCTTCTTGCTCCGCTAGTTTCTTCTTGATGTCCCGTAACTCCTGCCGTACCTCATCCATATCGGCGTCTCGCTGAGCAGGTTCCCTCTTCACAGGCATTGCTGGCTTGACGGCAGTTGACCGCATATCCGGCGTCGTGGGCATAGTAGCAAGCAAGTTGTAATCGATCACCAGCGTTGCGTCGGTTGAGCGTGCAGTTCGATAGCTATCGGGGCGTATGGCGGATTCCGGGACGAAGCGGACCGTGCGGTTTGTTAATCCCGTCGAATTGAAGATACGTCGATTGGCTGAGCCATCCATTTCGGCCTGTTCCATCGGGTGGCGATATCCGGTTATGGTGAGATACAGCGACTGTCCGTAAGCGTGGAGAGAACCCTCCGTTGATTCCTGGGATGTCCGGCCAGGCTTCTGTTCCGATTCACATTCCCCGGGGAAACGGACCGAAGACAGACAGAATCTCGGCCCGCTGGATTGCGAATCGATCGGTGCAGCGCCATGGACGACGCGAAACCCAACCTGCTGGTCTGACGCGGCTCTGGCAAGGGCCTCGGTTAGAAGCGGCGCCAGGTACTCAATGTCCTGTTCCTCAAACGCTCGAACGGGCGCCTGTTTGCCGGAGACCAGGCTTCCCAAAACCTTTCCGCTATCTTCAATGACTACGCCACGAAGAACTCGAGTCATCGTATGTACCGATACTGAAATGGGGTGAGCAGCTTGAAAGGACCGATCAGGGATCCGTTCCACATACACCGATCCTCGCTCGGATTCATGGATTTTTAGATCCAGATCAGGTCCTGTTGCGCAGGCAGACAAGAACAGGGTGATCCCAGTCAGAAGGACAAGAGTAAATCGCGAATGATGAGACATGGTCGATTCGTACCGTGTGGAGCACGGCAGTCTAGCATAACCGAGTAGGCGAGGACACCGGCAACCTTCCCAGGGCATACGCGAACATCCTACCACTTGACAGGAGGACACTAGACTCCGAATATTAGCACCCCAACTGTACCGGTTGAGTCATGGACAACGACGTTCATCGATTCAGCCAGAATGTAAGAAAAGGACAATGGCGTCCTGTCGACATAGACAGAATGACCGGAAGGGCCTTTTCCCCTGTCACAACAAAGCCCGCCGGTCAATCAGAATGGATGTATTGGACATTCTGGAGAGAACACTGTCATGCGTTGTCCAAGCAGCCAAGCAGGTCGTGCCTGTTTCCTTCCGATCCGCCTAGCCAAAAAATGCTCGATTGTTCTGGCATCCGAAGCCGTGAGCTCTGATCGCCTGGGTTACCCTGGCTAACACCAGACACGGGTATCGTTTCGTGGGTATGAAAGTGCGCATTGGTGACCATGATCAGTTTGAACATCCTCCGTAGCGTATTTTATGGAGGTAGTCTCGGCTTCCGAACAGTTCTCGAAATTGAGTGTTGTGTGACCCCGTAGTGTGCTGGAGGAAGCCTTATGCGGGAAAGTGAATGTCGTGATGATGATTGGCACGGCGAAGCAACGAGCGAAAAAGGTGAAGTGACCATGCCTAAAGCAATGGCTCCCCGCCCGTACTCCTGGCTCACGGTCCTCATCATTGTGATGCCGGTCATCACGATGGCCATCGGCGGCATCGCGTTACGCTACATCGAAACCCGCATGGTTGCGACAGCAGGCGAAACCCTGGCCCTTACAGCCGCCGAAGTCTCGAACAAATTGGATCGAGTGCTCTTTGAACGGCATGGCGATGTGCAGATGATTACACGAGCCTTCAGCGCGCAGCCGGACAATAGAGAGTTTCAATCGGCATATCTCGCCTGGATGAAGATATCGTACTCGGATTACTTATGGATCGGCGTCACGAACGCGCAAGGACAGGTTGTGGTCGCAACCGACCCGGTCACGATCGGGCGGGACTACAGCGCTGAAACCTGGTTTCAGGCTGCCCGTAACGGGCAAGGGGTCCAGCTGGGGGATGTGGAGCCATTCGCAGTGATGGGCGGTCCTGACGCCATAGCCATGACGGCTCCCATCACCGGCCGCGCGGGGAATTCCTGGGGGTCGTGACGATGCGGGTGGGGATTCCCGGGCTGGAAAACGTCATGACGGGGACCCTTCTGGCCTTCCGGCAGCGGGAGGGATTTTGGGGAGCGCTGGAATACCAGTTCCTGACCGAGAGGGGGCTAGCCTTCATCGATTCGGATCTCCAGCATAAAGGCCACGTCAATCTCAAACAACTCAGCCTGCCGTCGGCGTTGTTAGGCGATGGATCACTGTCCGGTTACGTCGAGGAGGAGCACCAACATCGCCATGTGCCGGTGATCACCGGCTATGCCACGGACCCAAGGCCTTGGCGATTTTGAAGGCATGCAATTGGACGGTGCTGATGCGCATGGATCGGCACGATGTCCTGACGCCGATTCGAGAAGTCCTCTGGAATCTTGGCCTGGCAGGCGGCGTCGTGGTGGTTCCGACGTTTGGACTCTTGGTGTGGACTGTGAACCGCGTGCGGAAGGAATATCGGCACGCGCAGCAGGAGCGTGCGCTTGCCATGGAGGCCGAAGCATCGTTGCGCAAGAGCGAGGCGCACACGCGGCGCATCGTCGAGATGGCGCTCGATGGCTTCATCGGGATGGATGCCGACGGAATGATCATCGACTGGAACGTCCAAGCCGAACAGATGTTCGGCTGGTCCCGGCAAGAGGCCATCGGGCGACTCCTGTCTGCCACCATCATCCCTCCACAATACCGGGAAGCCCATGAACGCGGATTGCGACATTTCCTCGCAACCGGCGAAGGACCGATGCTGAACACACGGGTTGAAATCACTGGCTGTCACCGGGATGGACACGAGATTCCGATAGAACTGGCGATCTCGCCGTCCTTGGGGCACGGGGAAGCCTACACGTTCAGCGCGTTCGTGCGGGATATTTCGGTGCGGAAGCAGACGGAAGAGGAAGGCCGCATGCACGAAGAGGAACTCCAACGACTCAACGAGGCCTTGGATCGGCGTGTGCAGATCCGGACCCAAGAGCTGGCCGCCGTCAATGAATCATTGGTCGCTGAAGTGGCTGAACGGATGCAGACCGAAGAATCGCTCGAACACAGCCGGCAAGCACTCCAGAAGTTGGCGTTCCGGTTGTTGCGCGTGCAGGAGGAAGAACGGCGTCGTATCTCGCGTGATTTGCACGATGACATCAATCAACGGCTCGCGCTTCTTGCCATGGATATTGAAGCGGTAGGACGGCAGCTCGACTTCTCACCGGGTCACGTGGGCCGAGACGTCCGCGCGATACAAGAGCGGGTTGTGGAGTTGTCCGATGTGGTGCGGCACTTGGCCTATCAGCTTCATCCCTCCATTCTCGATGACCTCGGCCTTCCGATCGCGCTGCAGCGGTTGGTGGACGACTTCACGACTCGAAGCCACATACGAGGGAGTTTTGAGCACAAGAATATCCCCGCATCCGTCCCGCAGGAAATCGCGACCTGTCTCTATCGCGTCACCCAAGAAAGTCTCAACAACGTGGCTCGTCATGCGGACGCCTCTCGAGTCGATGTGGAACTGACGGGATCTCGATCTGAGCTGATGGTCACGATCACGGATAATGGAGTGGGATTTGATTCTGAACAACCCCGGAACGGATCACATGGACTGGGGTTACTCGGCATGAAAGAGCGAGTCGCCTTGGTTCACGGGGAACTATATGTGAGGTCCTCCGTGGGGAAGGGAACGAGGGTGCAGGTCGTGGTGCTTGTTCCGGAGGGAGTAGGCATGAGCAGGCCCAGGATTCTCTTGGCCGATGACCATACCCTGGTGTTGGACGGATTCCGTAAACTGTTGGAAGATCGGTGCGAGATCGTCGGTGTGGCGGAGGATGGCCGTACGCTGCTTCGAATGGCCCAGGAGCTTCAGCCTGACATCGTCACGCTCGATATCTCGATGCCGCAGCTCAATGGGGTCGATGCCGCCCGGAAGCTGAAGAAGCTTCTGCCTCGCACCAGGCTGATCTTCGTGACGATGCACGCTGACCAGGCCTATGTGAATGAAGCCTTCAAGGCCGGCGCCTCCGGTTATCTGCTCAAACGATCCGCCGGTTCAGAATTGCTCCAAGCCATCCAATCGGTCATGGCCGGACAGTGCTATGTCACCCCCTTGGTTGCGAAAGGTCTGGTGGAGTCGGCCATTACAGGGAGGATGTCTGCGGTTCTGACGGACAAGTCCTTGACTGCGCGCCAACGAGAAGTGTTGCAACTCGTTGCAGAAGGGAAGACAGTCAAGGAGATTGCGTCGACCCTCATGCTCTCACCGAAGACAGTCGAGTTTCATAAATCGCAGATCATGATGCAACTCGATCTTCACACGACGGCGGAACTGACAAAGTACGCCCTCGTCCACGGCCTCCTCGCATCGGACTAGCCGACAGTAGTCATGCGTGACTCGCGCGAATGGCGGGAAAAGCGCGACAGGCGAGTCCGAAGGCCGATATTGAACGTTCAGATCACGTGAGTCTTCAGCCTTGAGACCACCCCAGTCTCGCTTCATCGGGCCGGCTCGCCGAAGCAATCTTAGCTCCCAGTGAGATTGCCTCCTCTTCCTAGGGAAATGCCTAGTGTGTTTGTCGTTCTTCTCAGCTATAGGTACCCCGGCATTGATTCGGTCAGAGCTCAGCCACCGAGACTCTCACCCGGCAGGGGTGGATAGTGAGAGGTGGAAGGACGGCGAGGGACTGGAGGGTGCGCACAATGGCGTGCGCAGCGACGACGTCGTCGAGGTGAGAGAGCCTGAGGCAAGTGAGCAACGGAATCATCACCGGGCATGGGAGGCTGGCACCATGAAGGTCGATCGAAAAGCACGCTGGAAAATGTTTTGGGCTGCTGGGGCCGCGATGGCGCTAGTGGCCGGGATGGCATCCACGGTCCCCAGTGCATACGCAGGTGGCACGATCAAAGTCGACGACGACAAGTGGATTTCCATCGGAATGGGTGTGCGTATAAGTTTCAATGGTGTAGAAAATGGGGCGGCAAACGGGTCAGCACTGGAGCAACGACTTTGGGGTCAACAACGCTCGTATCTATATCAACGGAGGGATCCATAAGTACGTCAAGTTCGCAGTTCAACACCGAATGTTTTAACTGTACGGTCGGCAGGTAACGGTACACGGAGCTGCAGGAAATAATTTGGGGGTAACTCCAATATCGGCCTGCTCGATGCGATCGGGAAGTTCGAGATTAATGAGCAGGTGAACGTCTGGGTCGGGCGCACGTTGGTGCCGACAGAGCGCGGCGAACTGAATGGTCCGTTCTACCACGCGGTCTTCGATGGCTTTAGAACACCGTTCAACCAATCCGACTTCAGCGGGAACTTCGGCGCAGGTGGGGCTGGTCTCTATGGCCGTGACAATGGCGTGATCTTCTTCGGAAAAGTCCATCCGGGCGGCACACATCTGCAATATGTCGCGTCGGTGTTCACGGGACTGCAGTCAGCTGCAGGCGCCAGGGGACCCAATCAAAGCAACAGCCTGAAGTACGCAGGACGTCTCACCTGGAACTTGCTGAACGAAGAGAAGAATCCCGGCTACTACACCAGCGGTACCTACTATGGGACAGCCGGCGATATTCTCGCGCTCGCGGTAGGGGGAGAATATCAGAATGATGGCGCTGGTTCATTTGCTAAATCAAGCGATTCTACGGGAATTTTATCACCGATCTCCTGTTTGAAAAAGTACTCGGCAGACAGCTGGCGTGGTCACGGTCAACGCTGAGTTTAAACGGTATTGGGCACAGAACCTCGCCGCCTTTCGGGCAAGGCAGACTGCTTCTGCATGTTTGGCGGGAATTCATATACCGGCTACGCCTTGTATCTGTTTCCAAATGAGATTGGGATCGGAAGATTCCAGCCCTATGGGAGATATACCAACATTGACCCTCAGTCACAGCGGCGCACGCTATGAATTTGAACTCGGCTTGAACTACGTCATCTGCTGGTCACAATGCGCGCATCTCGACGTTCTGGCGGCACGGCAATATCGGCTCAAGGGCCTTTTTACGCAGAACTGGAGCTAGCCCGGTCGACAGGTCAGCAGGCGATCGATTCTTTCAATGTAGCCTTACAGTTGCAGTATTAAGAAGGCGGGTGTTTATAGATCAGCAGTGTCCAGTATGGTTGCGAGAAGGATGTTGAGTGGAGCTATCCGTATGACGACATGGGCGAATGCCGTGGTGATCAGGCTGGTGCAGAGAAATTCCATGGCGACATCCTCATGCTGTCGAGCTGGCACAACATTCTATGTGGTGAAAGGAGTCCGGCCATGGAAACGAACAAACCCAATGAGGCAAGTCCTCCGGTCAAAGCAGAGCCTGTTGCTGAGAACGAGGCAGGTCCCTCGCGGCGTGAGCTTCTGGTTAAAGGAGGTAAGGTAGCGGCCGGCATAGGGGTTGCCGCTTTGCTCGGCAACCTGGGCAACTGGGCCCTGTCCTATGCGGCAGACAAGGAACCGATCAAGATCGGTATCCTGCATTCGCTCAGCGGCACCATGGCGATCAGCGAAGTGTCGTTGCGAGACACCGTGATGATGGCAGTCGAAGAAATCAACGCGAAGGGCGGGGTGATGGGCCGGATGATCAAGCCGGTCGTCGTCGATCCGGCCTCAAACTGGGACCTCTTTGCCGAAAAAGCCAAGCAGCTCCTGCTGCAAGATAAGGTGGCCGTTGTCTTCGGCTGCTGGACCTCGGTCAGCCGCAAGTCGGTGTTGCCGGTCTTCGAGAAGAATAACGGCCTGCTGTTCTATCCCGTGCAGTACGAGGGAGAAGAATGTTCGCGCAACGTCTTCTACACCGGCGCCGCGCCGAACCAGCAGGCCGTGCCGGCGGTGGATTATCTGATGAGCAAAGAAGGCGGCGGATTCACGAAGTTCTATCTGCTCGGTACCGATTACGTCTATCCGCGCACCACGAACAAGATCCTGAGGGCGATGCTGCTGGCGAAGAAAGTGCCGGTGGACCAGCATCATGGAAGAATACACGCCGTTCCACCATCAGGACTACCAAACCATCTGCGGCAAACTGAAGAAATTTGCCGCCGGCGGAGGGGCTGCCGTGATCAGTACGATCAACGGCGACAGCAACGTGCCGTTCTACAAGGAGTTTGCAAACCAAGGCTTGCGGGCCGAAGATGCGCCGATCATGGCCTTCAGCGTGGCGGAAGACGAGCTGCGCGGCATGGACACGTCCGCGCTGGTCGGTCACCTGGCGGCGTGGAATTATTATCAAAGCGTCGATACGCCGCAGAACAAGAAGTTCGTGGCGAATTTCAAGGCCTACTGCAAGAAGAACAACCTGCCGGACGGCGACAAGCGGGTCACGGACGATCCGATCGAAGCGGCCTACTTCGGCGTCTATATCTGGAAGCAAGCCGTCGAGAAGGCCGCGTCGACCGATGTCGACAAGGTCCGCAAGGCGGTCTATGGCAGCAAGTTCCTGGCGCCGGGCGGCGAGATCATGATGGATGCCGCCAATCACCACACCTATAGACCGGTGCTCATCGGTGAGATCCTGGCGGACGGGCAGTTCAAGGTGGTCTCCCGTTCACCTGGACTGGTGAAGCCGGAGCCCTGGAGCGAATATACGAATCCTGACAAGGGCTGCGACTGGGTCGGTCATCAAGGGACCTATCAAAAATAGTCCGTCATGTTAGAGGGAGCTACCGAGTAGCTCCCTCTAACATGTGCGAGAAGGCGGTTGACGGGACGAGAGGTCTACGTCATTCGTGTGTCTAGGAGTCTATCCGAGTAATGCCGTTCTGCTGCGGCAAGCGAACTGCCGGTATTTGCGTCGTTCTCGGCCCCAAGAAATCCTCGACGTATTGCAGAGAATACGCCTCCGGTTTCTTGGAGCCTGCGGCCTTGCATCTACCGGCACCTCATTCGCCTCGCAACGAAGGATTACTCGAACAGACTCCTAGTGGAGGCGTTGTTCACCATTATGATGATTTCTCTGGGTCGCACCGTTGCTGCGCTAGGTGTCGTGGGACTGTTCCTGTTCTCTGGACCAAGCTGGACGTCGCGGCTGACGAGCCTGTCGCCGCTCTCTCCGACGTCTGCTGTTAGAACAAGCACTCACCCAGATAACCAGCGAAGATGAGACCATCCGCGAAGCCGCCATTCGTGTATTGATCGAACAGGGCGATGAGAGCCTCGTTCCGCGGCTGGAGGCGATACGCGCCACTGCGAGCCGCAGCATCCGGCAGGCCATCAAGCCGCTCATGGATCTCCTCAAGAATCGAGCGAAACTTGCCAGCCCCAACAGCGACGTTCGCCGATCGGCGGCGGCGGACTTAGGTTCAGCCGGGAACACCTTGGCGATTCCGTGGCTGGATGCTGCCGCGTCGAACGAGCCGAACAAGTGGGTGCGCTACGCGATGGAAGAGTCTGCGGCGCTGCTCAAACTCGCGTCGGGCGATCCTTCCATCCAAGCTGCTGCAGCCGAAAAGCTCGGCGAACTCTATAGTCAGAACGGGGTGCCGGCCTTGAAGCAATTGATCGAGGCCAGCGCCGGCGCCGAGGCGACCGAATCGCAGAAAATCGGTGGCGAAGGCGGCCAGTGCCGCCATCAAGCGCATTGATACCTGGGGCGCCTGGTCGAACGCGATTGAAACGATCTTCCGCGGAATCAGCCTCAGTTCGATTCTGCTGATCATGTCGTTGGGTTTGGCGATCGTGTTCGGTTTGATGGGCGTCATCAATATGGCCCATGGCGAACTGATGATGGTCGGCGCCTACGCGACGTTTGTCACGCAGCAATGTTTCGCGGCCTGGTTTTCGTCCGATGTGTTCGACTGGTATTTTCCTGCGGCATTGCCGGTCGCGTTTCTCGCGGCCGCCGGCTCCGGATTACTGCTGGAGGCGACGGTCATCCGGTTTCTCTATGGGCGTCCGCTCGAAACCATGTTGGCGACCTGGGGAGTGAGCTTGGTCCTCATGCAGGCGGCCCGGGTCTACTTCGGCGATCTCACCGCCGTGATCGCACCGGGGCCGCTCAGAGGTGGCGTTCAAGTGATGGTGGGGGTCTATCTGCCGTATAATCGAATATTCATCATTGCGCTTTCGATCGTCTGCGTGCTTGGGATTTATTTCGCGCTCTTTAGATCGAATCTCGGATTGCGCGTGAGGGCAGTGACTCAGAATCGAAACATGAGCGCCTGTCTCGGCATCCCAACCAGAAAAGTCGACTCCTATACCTTTGCATTCGGGTCCGGGCTGGCGGGCATCGCGGGCTGGGCGCTCACAATGGTCGGGAACGTCGACCCGGGCCTCGGTCAGAACTATATCGTCGATGCCTTCATGGTGGTGGTCACCGGAGGGGTCGGGAAACTGGCGGGCACGATCGTGGCCTCGCTGGGAATCGGCGGGCTGAACAAGCTGATCGAGCCGAGCTTCGGCGCCGTGTACGGCAAGGTCTTCATCCTCGTGATGGTGATTCTGTTCTTGCAGTGGCGTCCGTCCGGACTGTTTGCGATGAAGGGACGAGATGCCGATTGAGACGTAAGGGACTGGCTCCGTCGTCTGCGGCGGTGCCTGTCCCGCTCCTGAGACGGGGACAGGCACCAGGCAGAAGAGTGCCTGTCCCTTGCAGAGAACAGAGAAGACCATGAGTGACGGAACAACAGACAGGAATCGCGGCGGAGGTCTGGCCTTCTGGATCGTCGGCGGCATTCTGCTCGTGGTCATGCCGCTCCTGAACATCTTGCCGGCGGAAGATTCCTGGTTTCATCTCTCCGATTTCAGTCTGAATCGGTTCGGAAAATTTCTCGCCTTTGCGATTCTGGCTCTTGGGCTCGATCTCATCTGGGGCTACACCGGCATCTTGAGCTTGGGGCAAGGGGTGTTCTTCGGATTAGGCGCGTACTGCATGGGCATGCACCTGATGCTCACGATCGGAAAAGAGAGCGTCTATGGCAGCGATCTGCCGGACTTCATGGTGTGGAACCAGGTGAAAGAGCTGCCGTTCTTCTGGAAGCCGTTCTTCAGTTTTCCGGTTGCGGTCGTTGGAGCGATCCTGGTGCCGATGTTGTTCGCGCTCGTGTTTGGATTTTTCGCCTTCCGCAGCCGCATCAAAGGCGTCTATTTCGCGATCATTACGCAGGCGCTGGCCCTTGCCGCCTGGCTGGTCTTTAACCGGAACGATACGAATCTTGGCGGCACGAACGGATTGACCGATTTCAAGCAGGTGCTCGGATATCGGCTCTCCGAACCCGGCACGCAGCGGGTATTGTATGTCATCACCGTGCTCTGTCTCGGCGGGGCCTATTTCTTGTGCCGTGGATCATTCGATCACGGGCCGGCCGGGTGCTGGTCGCCGTGCGGGACAGCGAGAAGCGGGTCGTCTTTTCCGGGTACACGCCGGCCAACTATAAACTGTTCGTCTTTGTCGTGTCCGCGGGCCTGGCCGGATTGGCCGGGCTGCTGTATGCGCCTCAAGTCGGCATCATCACACCGGCGCAGATCGGGGTGTTGCCGTCGCTTGAAATGGTCATTTGGGTGGCGGTCGGTGGCCGTGGCAGCCTGGTTGGGCGCGGTGTTAGGGGCCGTGAGCGTGAATTACGGCCGCAGTGTGCTCACGAATTATTTTCCCGAACTCTGGCCCTTCATCCTCGGCGGGCTCTTTGTGTTGGTGGTACTCTTGTTCCCCGATGGTTTGGTCGGCATGATACGAAAAGGGAAGAGTCTTCTGAGTCAGCGTAAAGCCGGTGAAGGAAAAGCGGTTGTGCCGGATGGGAAAACGGCAGTGTCAGAGGGGAAGCGTTGAGATGAATGACCGCTCCATTATCCAACTCGAAGGCGTCACCGTCGATTACGACGGCTTCAAAGCGCTCAACAATCTGAACTTCATCGTCGACTACAAAGAACTGCGCGTGGTGATCGGCCCGAACGGAGCGGGGAAGACAACCCTGCTCGATGTCATTTGCGGGAAGACCAAACCGGCCAGCGGCCGCGTCTTTTTCGGCAAGGACACAGATCTGAAGGGGAAACGCGAAGATGAAATCGTCGCTCTCGGCATCGGGCGGAAGTTCCAAGCCCCGTCTATCTACGGCAATCTGACCGTGTGGGAAAATCTCGATTTGTCGTTGAAGCGAAGCAGCAAAGGGGTCTTTCTCACGCTGTTAGGGAAATCGACGGCGGCAGAACGGGCCAGGATCGAAGAGAACCTTGAAACGATCGGCTTGAAAGAGTATGCGCATACCAGAGCAGGGTCGCTATCGCACGGTCAGAAGCAATGGCTCGAAATCGGCATGGTGATTTTGCAAGATCCGTTGTTGCTCCTCGTCGATGAGCCGGTCGCCGGGATGACCGACAAAGAAACGGAACAGACGGGTCGATTGCTCCAATCATTGGCGGAGAAACAGGCGATCGTCGTCATCGAGCATGACATGGAATTTGTCCGGCAGATTGCCCGTATCGTGACGGTCTTGCACGAGGGCACTGTCATTTGCGAAGGCACCGTCGAGAAGGTGCAGGCAGACGAGCGTGTACGGGAAATATACTTGGGAAGGCAGAAAGTTGCGCATTAGCAGGATGTGAAGGTCTGTCTTGTTGTCACCCGGTCTTTCTGGTCTGTCTCGTGCACGACCAGATAAACCAGATAAACCGCTATGCTTCAGCTTGAAAAAATCAACGCCTACTACGGTGAAAGCCACATTCTCCGCGATGTGTCCTTTACGATCGATCCCGGAGAGGTGGTGTGCCTCATGGGCCGCAACGGGGTTGGGAAAACGACCACGCTCAAAGTACTGACCGGCCTCTTGCCCGCAAGGTCGGGAAAGATGATGTTCGATGGAGCCGATGCCACAAAGGAGCCGACCGATCAGCGGGCGCGCCGCGGGTTGGCTTGCGTGCCGCAAGGTCGGGAGATTCTTCCGCACCTGACGGTCCGGGAGAATTTATTGCTCGGTTTCTGGGCGAGGTCGGACAAGCCGAACGGGACGGTCGAGAAGACGGCGTTCGACGAGGTCTATCACCTCTTTCCCAAGCTCACTCAAATTCTCAATCGCCCGGGCGGCGTCCTGAGCGGCGGCGAGCAGCAGCAGTTAGCGATCGGCCGCGCGATCTTGTCCAATCCCAAGCTGCTCTTGCTGGATGAACCGACTGAAGGGATTCAGCCTTCGATCGTGGATCACATCGAAGATGTGATTATTGGATTCAAACAACAACGCCGTTTCGCCATTTTGTTGGTCGAGCAGGGGCTTCACTTTGCCGCTCGTCTGGCGGAAAAGTATGTGGTGATGGCCAAAGGGGCGGTGGTGGTGTCGGGCAAGAGCAGTGAGTTGAGCGCCGACATGGTGAAGCAGCATTTGACGGTGTAGCGAAGAGGTGGGTGGCCAGCCGGTCTCCTTGCTTGTGGAGCGCGCACAATCGAGACCACTTCCGGCTCCGGCCGTTAGCCTCTTCCCAGACTCGGAGAAGAGGAAAGGGAAATGCATCGACGAGATTGATTGCGAGTGCAGTTGATCTCATCGTGCGTGATCGCTATCATTTTGCGCCTGGCTGCTCGGTCATCGAGAAGCTGAGGGAGACAGTGGTGTGGAAAGGCGCAAGATCGATCAGTGACGGGTACTGAACACAGGAAAATGCTAGGGCGCTTGTGTGCGGTCGTGATTGCGATCTCGCTGGCGGGCTGTGCGACCGGGTCCTATACGCCGCTGG
Source organism: uncultured Nitrospiraceae bacterium (assembly GCA_963801725.1). GTDB lineage: Bacteria > Nitrospirota > Nitrospiria > Nitrospirales > Nitrospiraceae > Palsa-1315. Next base: position 2,796,486 of record CAWDFX010000002.1, on the reverse strand, counting down.
TCGAGACCGAAAAGGATCTGGTCGAGCAGCTGAAAGACAATGTCTACCGCGTCGAATATCGTGTCACGGCCTTCACGTCGCAGGAACAGTTGGACGCATACTTGAGACGGCGCTGCGCAGAGCTGACGCTTCGAGAAGGGTATGACTATTTTTACCTTGGTCAACGATTCGACGTGCTGGCGCTCAATCGCCGTACCTCGATAACGGCGACAATGTATAAAGGGGTGAAACCGGCCGGCTCGGCCGATTTCTACGATGCCAAAACGGTATTGAATGAGCCGGCACCCGCGCCGACTCAGTAAACGGGCAACGAATGACGTGTAGCGGGGACCTGCCATGCATCTGACACCGAGAGAACAAGAAAAGCTCCTGATCTATGTCGCGGCAAATTTGGCCAAGGAACGCAAGGCGCGCGGGCTGAAGTTGAATCATCCGGAAGCGGTCGCGTTTATTACAGCGGCAATTCTGGAAGGCATTCGTGATGGGCGCTCGGTATCGGATCTCATGAGTTATGGCGCCACCCTTGCTCAAGAAGAAAGATGTCATGCCCGGCGTTGCGGAGATGATTCCGGAGTTGCAGGTCGAAGGGACCTTTCCGGACGGGACGAAGCTGGTTACGGTTCATGAACCGATTCGATAGCAGGATGCTGAAAAAGCCCGCCAGCGGCGTTCTCAGCTCATCAAAATCCTCAACGTACCTCAGAGGGTACGCCTGCGGTTTCGACTCGCCTGCGGCCTTGCCTGCGGAACGGCGCGTCTTGGCGTGCCGGGGTTGGGAGGGTGAGAAGTCTGGCCTTTTTGAGCATCCTGCACCGTGTACACCGGTGATATTTCCGTATGCCCACAGAGTTCTTCCGCAGCCTGATAGGTGAGTCGATGAAAAAGAAGAATAAAGCCAAGCAGAAGGTAACAAAAAGAAAAGTTGTGAGTCGCACTGCTAAGCAGGCGGTCATTCAACCTACCGTACTTGTTCCCGGTGAAGTCATCCTCGGTGAGGGCGACATCATTGCGTTCAATGGCCGCCAGACGGTTGAGTTGACTGTGGCGAATACCGGCGATCGACCGATTCAAGTCGGATCGCATTGTCACTTCTTCGAGGCGAACCGTGCGTTGCGGTTCGATCGGGAGAAGGCCTATGGGTTTCGGTTGCAAGTTCCGGCCGGTACTGCAGTGAGGTTCGAACCTGGTGAAGACAAACGGGTGACGCTGGTCTCGGTCGGCGGCAATCGGGTGGCCTATGGGATCAATGGACTCACACACGGGCGACTTGATGATCCTCACGTCAAGCAGCAAGCCCTGGCCAAGGCCAAAGACCTGGGGTTCATCACGAAGGGAGCAAAGGCATGAGGCTCTCGCGACGCCAGTATGCTGACCTATACGGCCCGACCGCCGGCGATCGGATTCGCTTGGCTGACACGGATTTGCTGATCGAGATCACGCGCGATCTGACTGTCCCTGGTGAAGAAGCCAAGTTCGGGGGCGGCAAAGTCATTCGTGACGGCATGGGCCAGTCGCCTGCAGCGACACGCGCGAAGGGCGCGCTCGACCTCGTGATCACGAATGCCATCATCATCGATTGGTGGGGGATCGTCAAAGCCGACATCGGTATCCGCGATGGGCGTATCGTCGGCATCGGCAAGGCCGGGAATCCCGACTTGATGGAGGGCGTCACGAAGGGGATGGAGATCGGCGCCTGCACCGAAGTACTCTCGGCGGAAGGCAAGATTATTACGGCGGGTGGCATCGATACGCACATCCATTTTATCTGTCCCCAGATCATCCATGAGGCCTTGGCGAACGGGCTTACGACGTTAATTGGCGGCGGGACCGGTCCGGCCACCGGGACGAATGCTACGACCTGCACGCCTGGCGCATGGAACATCCATCGGATGCTGGAGGCAGCGGAAGGGTTCCCGATCAATCTCGGTTTTCTCGGGAAGGGTAACTCATCGTTGCCGGAGGGCTTGCGCGAGCAGGTAGAAGCCGGTGCGATCGGGCTGAAGCTGCATGAAGACTGGGGCACTACGCCGGCGGCAATTTCGACCTGCCTCGACGTCGCGGAGGAATTCGACGTCCAGGTCGCCATCCATACCGATACGTTGAACGAAGCGGGGTTTGTCGAAGATACCATCAAGGCCTTTAATGGGCGCACGATTCACTCGTTTCATACCGAAGGCGCCGGTGGCGGGCATGCTCCCGACATCATCAAGGTGTGCGGTGAGGCTAATGTGTTGCCCTCGTCTACGAATCCCACGATGCCGTTTACGGTGAACACGATGGATGAGCATCTCGATATGCTTATGGTCTGTCACCATTTGAATCCGCGTGTGCCGGAAGATATCGCGTTTGCCGAATCGCGCATTCGCCGCGAGACCATTGCCGCGGAGGATATTCTGCACGACATGGGGGCGATCAGCATCATGTCGTCCGACTCGCAGGCGATGGGGCGCGTGGGTGAAGTCATCATTCGCACCTGGCAGACGGCGCACAAGATGAAGGTACAGCGCGGGCATCTCTCCCAAACCGCAGCCGATAAATTGGCCGGCTCGAACGATAACTTTCGCGTGCGGCGTTATGTCTCGAAGTACACGATCAATCCGGCGATTGCGCACGGCATTGGGCACGAAGTGGGCTCAGTCGAAGTCGGCAAGTTGGCGGACCTCGTGCTGTGGAAGCCGGCCTTCTTCGGCGTGAAGCCGGAGATCGTCCTGAAGGGCGGCTTCCCCATGTCCGCTGCCATGGGAGATCCGAATGCTTCTATTCCCACACCGCAGCCGGTGTTCACCAGACCTATGTTCGGGAGCTTTGGCCGCGCTCCGTTTTCCACGAGCCTCACCTTTCTTTCCAAAGCTGCGATGGATCACGAGGTGCATAAGTCACTCGGCTTGCAGAAACGCGTGGCGGCGGTGAAGAAGTGCCGCAGCATCGGCAAGCGCGATATGAAGCTGAACGATGCATTGCCGCGCATCGACGTGGATCCGGAGACCTATGTGGTCAAAGCCGACGGGCAAATTCTCACATGCGATCCGATGGCGGTGCTTCCGATGGCCCAACGCTATTTCCTGTTCTGACGGCTGCTGAAAACGCCGTCCAGCTTCGTTCTCGCCTTGAACGCATCCTCAACGTACCCCAGAGGGTACGCCTCCGGTGCGTCCGTCGGCTCAGCCTTGCTGGACAACGTTTTGAGCAGCCTCGCTGGCATCTATGATTCCAATCGAGGAGTATCTGAGGGAATCGAAATAGCATGAATACTTCGTCGCTTCTGAAAGGGCTTCGATTCATCGATAGCTTCTTTCCATCGGGTGGCTATGCCTTCTCGTCGGGGTTGGAAGCGGCGGTGCAGGGGGGAGCGGTTCGGAATGCGGAGGAGTTGTCGCGTTATGTGGGTGAGGTGCTCACGACCGGACTAGGTGAGCGCGAAGCAGTGGTCGTAGGCTTGGCGCATGATGCCTGTGTGTCTGGATTCTTGGAAGTTGCCTTTCAGGCGGATCGAGAACTGGAGGCGATGAAGCTGGGCCGTGAATCACGGACCGCGAGCCGGCAGATGGGACGCCAGGTGATTCGGTTGGCTGCGGATCAACAGGCTGGGCATCCGCTGATCGAAGACTATCTTGCGGCGGTTGAGGCTGAGCGGACTCCCGGACATCTAGCCGCGAGTTTCGGCCTCACGCTGGCGGCAGCCGGCTGGTCGAAAGAAGACGCCATTGCCGGTTTTCTGTACCAAGCCGCTACAGGTTTTGTCTCGGCGGCGATGAAGTTAATGCCGATTGGTCAGCGTGAGGGGCAGCGGCTATTGGAAGCTTGGTTCGAGGTGATTCAGCGGGTCAGTCATAACGCGGCGCATCAACAAGCGCTTCAGTCTTGGTCACCGGTACAGGACATTTACGCGATGAGGCATAGTCGGCTGGAATCGCGGCTATTTCGCTCCTAACCATAGGCCGTCAATTCTTGTATCCTGATGCATCGAGCCGATGAACATTTCTCAGGGAGTGGGCGTGTCACAGCGGCTCGGGCGCGCCATATTCCGGTGATCGGTGTCGGCGGGCCGGTGGGGTCTGGAAAGACCGCTCTTGTCGAAGCACTCTGTCTCCGTCTGCGCGATCGCGTGAGTCTGGCGGTGGTCACTAACGACATCTTTACCAAGGAGGATGCCGAGTTTCTCACGCGTCGGGGAGCGTTGCCTCAAGATCGCATCCTGGGCGTCGAAACCGGAGGCTGCCCGCATACGGCGATCAGGGAAGATGCCTCGCACAATCAAGAGGCCTTGGACGATTTGCTCAAGCGTCATCCCGATGTCGAGCTGATGTTTGTCGAGAGTGGCGGCGACAATCTGGCTGCGACATTCAGCCCGGAACTCGCGGACACGGTCATCTATGTGATCGATGTGGCTGCCGGCGATAAGATCCCGCGCAAAGGTGGTCCTGGCATCACCCGGTCCGATCTCCTGGTGATCAACAAAATCGATCTCGCGCCGCATGTCGGAGCTGATCTGTCCGTGATGGATCGGGACAGCAAGCGAATGCGGGGTGAATTGCCCTATATCTTTACGAATCTCAAGACAGGACAGGGGCTCGACCAGGTGATCATGTGGGTTGAGCGGCTTTTGCCGCAGCACGTGCATCGCCCGTAGCAGGATGCTAAAAAAGTCCGCCAACGTAAGAAGACCGTTGTTTGGTTTGTTTCGTTGACCTGGTTAACCAGACAAACCAAATAAACCAAATAAACCAAACAAACCAGACCAACCAGTCCACCCTCGACACTGTCGGGCGGCGTGGGGTGCTGGTCTATGAATTCGAACGAGAGGGTGCACGCACCGTCCTCACGCGCTCGTCTTGTACGAGTCCCTGGCATCACTTTCCTCCTTCGTATCTCGACGACAGCGGCTGTGCCTACACCTGGCTGGTGAATCCGTCCGGTGGATTGGTCGGCGGCGATCATGTGTCGGTGGAGGCGCAGCTCCATGCCGGGACGCATGTGTTCATGACGAGTCCGTCCGCCAATCGTGTCTATCGAAGTCTGTCTGAGGCGGCTGTCCAGGAGGTCCGGCTTTCGGTTGGTCCTGACGCTCGGCTGGAATGGTTGCCCGAGGTCACGATCCCTTTTGCCGGGTCGCGTGTTCGCCAATCCATCCAAGTGGATCTTGCACCTGGCGCGACGGTGGTACTCTGGGACGCCATCGCATCAGGCCGGGTTGCCAGGCAGGAGCGCTGGGCCTTTGCTATGTTCGAAAACGAAATCTACATCCGGACGTCGCAAGGTGGTTCGGTTGTCGAACGGTATCGCCTGGCCCCTGGCCGATTGCCTGAATCGGTAGGTCTCGTCGGGAGATGGGACTATGTCGCGTCGCTCTTTGTCATCGGCGATGCAGTCGCGCCCAATGTCTGGGAACGTCTTGACGCAGCGCTTGCTACGATTCTGGAGCAGCGTGCTGAAATTGTGCTGGGAGGGGTTTCGGCCACGTCAGCTCCAGGCCTGGCGGTCAAACTCGTGGCACGGTCGGCGCAGGACCTGACTGAGACGTTAGAGGCGATCTGGGCTACGGTTCGGGAAGCTCTTTGGAATCTTCCAGTCCCGAATTTGCGACGGTATTAAAACCGCGCGACGAGCGGGAAAGGCGCGACTGGCGAGACTGGAGGGTTCGATATTTCCGGAACTTCGAGTCGCGCAATTCTCGCCTGTCTCGCTCGTCCCGCCTGCCATTTATGGTATAAATGGCGCGTATGCGTACCTTTCGTATTGCCATGGCGCAAATGAATCCGACGGTCGGAGATCTGGAGGGGAACGTCCGCCGGATTACGGCCTGGCTGCGCGAAGCGAAGAAGGCGAAGGCCGACTTGGTTGCATTTCCGGAGCTGGCCATCACCGGCTACCCGCCTGAAGACCTCCTATTAAAGTCACGTTTTGTCGCGGAAAACCGCCGTGCGCTCCAGGAAGTCGTCCGCCATTGCCGAGGTCTTGCCGCGGTTGTGGGCTACGTCGGCCAGAGCGACGGCATCGATCCGAAACCGGCCCGCTCGTCGGTGGTCCAGGCCGGTGCGCACGAACTCTATAATGCGGCGGCGGTTATCGCAGATCAGAAGCTCATCACGTCCTACTGCAAGTGGTACCTGCCGAATTATGGGGTGTTTGACGAGAGCCGGTACTTTCATCCAGGCCGCCGGCTGCCGCTTATCCGGCTGCGCGGCACGGTCGTCGGGATCAACATCTGTGAGGATGTCTGGTTGCCGGAAGGTCCGACTGGCTACCAGGCTGCAGCCGGCGCCGAAGTCATTGTGAATATCAATGCGTCGCCGTTTCATCTGGGGAAGAGTCGGGTTCGCGAGCAGATGTTGGCGACCCGCGCGAGGGAAAATGGAGTGGTGCTGACCTACACCAATGCAGTGGGCGGCCAGGATGAACTGGTCTTCGACGGGAACAGCGTGATCCTCGATCATCAGGGTGAGGTCGTGGCGCGAGGGAAGGCGTTTGAGGAAGATCTGATCGTCGCTGATCTCAACATGGAGGCTGTCGCGCGGGCGAGACGAACCGGCAGTAAAAAGGTCTTGCCGCGGCGCTTGGCCTCAGCGGTGGAGGTCTACGCTGTGCCGATTCCATCTGTTCAAAAAACCCGGGTGCGCGCGGTCCCGGATGTGGCGGCGGTCCTGGACCCGTTGGAGGAAGTGTATCGGGCTCTCACGCTGGGAGTGCGCGACTACGTGAGGAAAAACGGATTTACACGTGCCGTCATCGGCTTGAGCGGCGGAGTGGACTCGGCACTGACCGCCGTGCTCGCCGTCGATGCGCTCGGCGCCGAGAATGTGTGGGGGCTGTTCATGCCGTCGCCCTATACGTCGAAAGACAGTTACGACGATGTCGCCGAACTGGGGGCACGGCTTGGGATCTCCGTCCGGACGATTCCCATCACGACGCTGTTCGACAACTATCGACGCGCACTCGAGGAGACGTTTGAGGGGCATGCGCCCGATACGACAGAAGAGAACCTCCAAGCCCGCATCCGGGGCAATCTCCTCATGGCCTTCTCCAATAAGTTCGGCCATCTGGTGCTGACCACGGGCAACAAGAGCGAGATGAGCGTGGGATATGCCACGTTATACGGCGATATGGCCGGCGGCTTTGCCGTAATCAAAGACGTGCCGAAGACCATGGTGTATGACCTGGCGCGGCTCCGCAACCTCCGTGGCACAACCCCGGTCATTCCCAAACGGACGTTAGATCGTCCACCGACCGCCGAGCTGAGGCCCAACCAGAAAGACGAAGACTCGCTGCCGCCGTATGAGGTACTGGATCCCATTCTTCAGGCCTATGTGGAAGAAGACCGGTCACTTGAAGAGATCGTCGAGGCGGGATTCGACCGCGCCACGGTGTCGCGCGTGATGACGCTGGTGGATGGCAGCGAGTACAAGCGCCGGCAGGCGCCGATCGGCATCAAGATCACGCATCGAGCCTTGGGGAAAGATCGGCGGATGCCTATCACGAACGGGTATCGGAATTCGTAGGCTTGTAGGCTGAAGGGGTTCAGGCTGAAGGTAACAAGGCCGAAGTTTTTGAAATGTGGGACTCCGAATTCAGACCTTCAGCCTGAACCCCGTCAGCCTATCAACCGTCACCTTCATTTCTGCTGCGGCGTGGTTTTCTGCTTGGGGTTGTCTGGCCTGGTGGTCTGATTTTCGAGCTGCTGCTGTTTCAGGGATTGCATTTCCTTCTTGAGGGCTTCCACCTCCTGTGCCAGGGCCTCTGTGGATTGAGCCGAGGCGCCGGATGCTGCGCTCGTTCCTTCCGGCATAGGCTTCTCGGCGGTCACTGGCGCCGGCGGCTTTTGTTGCAGCAGTTGATAATCTACGGCGAGAAACCTATCGGTCGTCTGTAGCCCTCCCGGTGGATCAATCATGTCAGACCGTTGAGCCGCCCTCGGAGTAAACAGAACAATATGGTCTTTCAGACCTGTTAAATCGGGGGGCCTCGATTTGTATTCGCTGTCGCCCGCTGTGTTCAGGTTTGTCAGCTTCGGTGAAGAGCGGTATTGAGAGAGAATCACGCACAACTGCCGGCCATAGGCATAGAGGGACCCGCTGGTCGTTTCCGTCGTCGATGATTCCAGCATGGAACCTTCGTGTGTCGTCAGGACGCGAAAGGCAACACGCTGATCCGGCCCTGCCGAACGTAAGCCTTCTGCAAGCAGCGGAGCGAGGAACTGGACTTGATCGTCCGAGAACACGAGGACAGGAATCGAGGGGCCCGCGATCAGGCTCTGAAGGCCGTGTTTTTCCTTATACTGAACCTCGATGCCTTTCAACACATGGGCGAGAAGAGCCGGCTCCAGATTGACCGGCTGTGTCGCCTGGATCGACGGATCGGACGTCGTCTGTAGTGAGACAGTTCCCCGCGGGTCGTCAAAGAGAATTTTGCCGGTTGGGGCCGTCGTGCAGGCAGTTCCCGTGAGACACAACAGAGCAAGAAGAAACAAAGGCTTGTATGAAAATCGACAAGTCTGATGCTGTGATGCAGGAGCCATAGATGCGAACGAATTTAACACAGGCGATCGATCATTGCCAGCGGGCCTGGCGAGATGAGCGAGACTGGCTGAACGGAGCATGGTTCGATGTTCGAGGTTCTCTGAACTAAGAATAGAGTTTCGTAGTGCACCTTTCTCGCCAGTCTCGCTCGTCTCGCCTTTCCCGCGCGTCGCGCTTTCATTTTTGCAGAGAAAGGCATTGACAGATTTTCCTGACACAGGTATAAGGGCGCGTAGTTTAAGGGCTCCGCGAAGGATGCCCGATTCAGTGAGGGAAACAACGACGTTTCCCACCGGTCTCAAGACAAGAAATTGCTACGGCATGGACAATGGCGTCCTCCGGTCCGAATGGGCTAGAGGACGTTTTTTTTGGCCTATTCGAGCAGAGCGAATGGCGATGGTACAGCTAAACCGAATGGCGGGGAAAGCGGAAAAACAACCATTTGTTGGCGAGAATGGCCTTGCGTGGGAGAATGGCGGCTGAGCAGTCAGGGTATGCAGTGGCTGGTGGGAACGTAGAGGTGAGAGTCGAGTGGGCTAGGAGAGTGAGTAGGTGGCGCACAATGGCGTGCGTGGCGACAACGACGTCGGGGTGAGAGAGGCAAGGGAGCAAACCGAATCACCAATCGGACGAGGAGGACGATATTATGTCAGTACGTAGTCGTATCGGAATAGGGATAGGCATGTGTGCGATGGTCTCGCTGCTTGGTGGCAATACTGTATTTGGGCAAACGGGCCCTGCTGCGTCGACGACGGAGCGGGTGGCGGCGCTCGAGCAAAGAACTAATGAGTTAGAAAAGAAGTCTGCAACGGATGCTGAAGGCATATGGAATTCGTTGGGCTTCAAGATCTCTGGGGCCGTGGAAGCATCCTATACGCAGAATTTCAATAATCCTAGCACCAACCTCAATCAACTGCGTATCTTCGACACGAATGCCAACTCGTTCGTGCCGCAAGTGGCGCAGCTCGTGTTTGAACGGCAGGCGACGGCAGGGAGTGCCTTGGACCGGGTGGGCTTTCGGGCGCGGCTCAATTTTGGCGCCCAGTCCAGGTTCTCGCGGGCCCGCACGAATTTCCAACCTGGCACAGGACAATACTGAGCTGGATTTCCAGGAACTCTATGCAGAGTACATTGCCCCGATCGGCAACGGCCTGAAGATTCAAGCCGGAAAGATCAATACCTTGATCGGGTATGAGACGATCAACAGTTGGGAGAACCCGAACTTTTCCCGCAGCCACATGTTCGGTTTGAGCCAAGCCTTCACGACGACCGGCATCCGGTTCACCTATCCGATTGGAGACAATGGGCGACCGTGGCCTCGGACTCATTAATGGGTGGGACAATATCGAAGACAACAATCAGGGGCAAAACGTTCGAGTGGAAAGTTGACCTGACGCCGCACGAGAAGTTCGGATTCGCCGTCTATGGGTCCTATGGACTCCGAACAGTCGAATGGAAATGCGATCTTCGGCCAGGCCGGGACTGGCTCCTGCGTGAACGGTACACTCGGATGCGATCCGACGGCCAAGCGAACGGTGGTGGGCGGGATCATCACGATCAAGCCGACCTGACAAAGTACCATTGTCCTCGAGCCCTATTACGGGAACGAGGCCAATGCCAGTGTATATAGCGCATCTCAGAACGCCCGCTGGAATGGGATCATGCCTATTTAATCCATGACTTCAACGATCAGACGCAGCCCCATGCTATTCAGCCTCCGGGTTCGGGGAGAGATCTTTGAAGATGCAGGTGGTGCCCGTACCTGCGTCGGTGGTAATAACGTCAACGGCGGCACCAATGTCTGTGCCGGACCGGCGGCATCGGGTGGTTTCTTGTCGGGTTCACCCACGATATTTAATGCCGCCACGGGCATTGGACAGGTCCAGACCATTTGGGAGGCACCTTCACACTTCAATATAAGCCGGCTCCGGCACTCATGACGAGGGCAGAGTTCCGGTATGACAAATCAAACCATGATGTTTTCCTACGAGGGACTGAGGCGGTTAACAGTCAACAGACCCTTGCATTCTCAGTCGTCTATTTGTTCTAAGAGAAGGTAGACGGAAGTCAGTTGAATTGCGGTGTATGGCTCCCTTCGTGGACTAGTCCACGAAGGGAGCCATCACGAGAAGAGCATCGATCGAGTTTGCATGGAGCGTGGTTGGAGTCGCAGGTTGGAGCGATCTTAAGGGCACAGCAAACTGTAGGAGCTGAGCCATGCGCTCGCTCTGGCGGAGGCAGGTGCCACAGCCGATCCGACGAAAAAAAGCGTGAGATAACCGGGAGGGCCGCTTAGCCCGGACTATTCATGAATGCCTGCGGGGCGTTCGAGTTCGAAGCCAGCGGGGTTTCTCACAAGAAAGGTCGACAGATGCGTCACGCGCAGTCTGTCGAGGAGCCAGAACGAGAAAAGCTCCACCGGGTGAGAAGATCGAACGATACCAGTATAGCAGGTGTTTATGAATAGTCCGGGCGGAATATTTCAACGACCGTATTGTCAACCTCGTCCTGAACCAGGGGATGAAAGGATACGAATATGTCATCGCATATGATGAGCAGTATGAAGAAGATTCTGCCGGTCCTCCTGATCTGCCTTCTCATGCTGGCAGGGGGGACGGCTCTGTACGTACCAGATGTCGCTGCAGAGGCTCCAGCAGCTGCGGCAGCCGCGGCGCCGAAGGCCGATTCGGGGGACACCGCATGGATTCTCGCCTCTTCGGCGCTGGTGATGCTGATGACGCTGCCGGGGTTGGCGCTCTTTTATGGAGGACTGACCCGGCGCAAGAACATCCTGAGTACGCTGATGCATTGCTTCATCACGTCTCTGCCTCGGCAGTATCATGTGGGTGTTGTTCGGATACAGCCTGTCGTTCGGCCCCGATGTTGGAGGGGTCATCGGGAACCTTGACTGGGCAGGGTTGAGAGGAGTGGGAACTGATCCCCATCCGACCTACGGCCCAACGATTCCCCACGATGCTCTTCATGGTCTTCCAGCTCATGTTTGCCGGCATTACCCCGGCGCTGATCGTCGGAGCCCTTGCAGAGCGAGTCAGGTTCTCCGCGCTGCTCGCGTTTGTCGTGTCTATGGTCGATCGTGGTATATTATCCTGTGGCCCATTGGGTTTGGGGTGGCGGATGGTTGGGTCAGATGGGCGCATTAGACTTTGCCGGAGGCACGGTCGTGCACGCCACCTGCGGAATGGGAGCCCTGGTTGCCTGCATTGTCCTCGGAAAACGTACGGGCTATCCAACGACTCATATGCCTCCCAATAATCTTCCCTTTACGTTGTTGGGGGCGGCCTTCTGTGGTTCGGCTGGTTCGGGTTCAACGCGGGCAGCTCGTTGGGTGCCAATGCGCAGGCTGTGGGCGCCTTCGTGGCCACCCACATCGCAGCCAGTACTGCGACGGTGGTGTGGATGTTTATCGAATGGATGCATCGTGGGAAGCCCACCGCGCTCGGCGCGGCCACCGGTGCGATCGCCGGTCTGGCAACCATTACACCCGTTGCCGGGTTCGTCTCCCTGTTTCCTGCGCTCCTGGTCGGTCTAAGCGCTGGCAGTTATCTGCTACATTGCTGTGTACTTGAAGAATAAAGTGGGCCATAAGGTGGTCGATGATGCGCTGGATGTGGTCGGAGTTCACGGTGTGGGCGGAATTACCGGCTGCCTCATGGGAGGGTTGTTTGCGTCAAAGGCGATGGGGTCCCCAGCCGATGGGCTGTTCTATGGCGGGGGCGTCTCACTCCTGTGGGCTCAGATCGTGATGGTGGTCGCGGTATGCGTGTTTACCGGGATCGTCAGCTGGATCCTTGTCATGATTGTCCATGGGATTTGGGGCTTCCGTGTGACGCCAGACGAAGAGCAAACAGGCTTGGATCTCAGTCAACACGAAGAAAAGGCCTATTCATAACCAGCTCGTACGCAATCGACCAGACGATCATACCGGCGACCCGAGCGACGCTGTCACGTCAGCGTCCTCGGGTAAGCCTGTGAGGGAGGTATCCATATGAAGATGATTGAAGCCGTAATCAAGCCGTTCAAGTTGGATGAGGTCAAGGAAGCATTGGTGGAAATAGGGGTACAGGGTATGACGGTGTCCGAAGTGAAGGGATTTGGACGCCAGAAGGGGACGAAGGAAGTGTACCGGGGCGCCGAATATACGACGGACTTTGTGCCCAAGGTGAAGATCGAACTGTACGTTTCGGATAATCAGGTGGCGAAAGTGATCGAAACGATTACGCGCGCCGCGAAAAGCGGCAGTGTGGGAGACGGGAAAATCTTCGTGTCGGATATCAGCAACGTGGTGCGGATCAGAACCGGCGAGACGGGGGAAAGCGCGTTGTGACACTTGCGTCGAACGGCGAGTTGCCTGCGAGGCTCTCACAGGGGGCGGAGTCCACGCCGGGCTCCGCCCTGGCCGGGCACCGGCAGGCCCTCCGGCAGCGGTTATTGGACGGGGCCTCGGGCGCCGAGGTCATGGCGTCCTTGACGGAGTTTGTGGATGAATTGATCATCGGCCGGTACAGGAATGCCATGCGGCAGGCCGGAGAGGGGGCGCAGGTTGCCGGAGCTCAGCACTGTTGCCTGATCGCGCTCGGAGGCTACGGTCACCGGGAGCTGTCTCCCTATTCGGACATCGACATCATGTTTCTCTATAGCGAAAAAGCCGGAGAGGCGGCGCCGGCGCTGTTTCGCGAGGTGCTGCATCATCTGTGGGATCTTGGTTTCCAGGTCGGCCACAGTATGCGGACCATTCACGACTGTATCGAATTGGCCGGGAAGGACTTGACGATCCGCACTGCCATGATGGCGTCCAGGTTTTTGTCCGGAAGTCCGTCCCTGTTCCAGGAATTCCATCGCCGATATTTCAGGGAAGTGGTCGGCCGCGGAGCGGGGCGCTTTATCGAGCAGAAGATGGAGGAGCGCCGGCGTGAATATGTGAAGTTCGGACAGACGGTGTATCTTCTGGAGCCTAACGTCAAGAAAAGCAAAGGAGGGCTTCGGGACTTCCAGCTCATCCGGTGGGCCGGGATGGCTCAATTCCAATCGGCTACGCTGCAGGACTTGACGGATCGCGGGCTCCTCTCCAGACAAGATTTTCTCTCGCTGACAGAGGCCCGTGATTTTTTGTGGAGAGTCCGGGCGTTTCTGCATTTCGAAGCCGGGAAGGCGCAGGAGATTCTGTCGTTCGACGAACAAATCCGGCTGGCATCTCTGTATGGGTTCCACGATCGCCCCCACCTCCTGGGGGTGGAGCAGTTCATGCAGCAGTATTACCGGCATACGATGGGGCTTCACGAGAGCTTGCTCCGGTTTGTGGATCGTTGCTTGGCCGCGCCCGCGAAGCGTCGATCGTCCCGTTCCCTACCGACCGCCATGGTGGACGGCTGCTTTGCGGTGACTGGCCGGCGTCTGACCGTTCCTTCCGAGTTACGGGCTCGAGTGCTCGATAGTCCTGACCTTCTCCTCCGGCTGTTCGAAATGGCGAGGTCTCGGCGCCTCAAGATCGATACCGGTCTGTTGGACGAGATCCACAGCCATATGGATAGCATGTCCAACGAGGCATTCCGGACCCCCGAAGTCAGCCGGGTGTTTCTGAAAATCCTCGCAGGACCGGGGCCGGTAGCCCCTACGCTTGAGGCGATGCATCGGGTTCATCTGCTGGAGAAGCTCATCCCGGTCTTTGCCACGCTCCGAGGCCTGATGCAGTTCAACCAATATCATAAGTACACGGTTGACGAACATACCCTGCTGGCGGTGGCCAAGGCCGAGGAACTCGCCCTGGAGGCTGGCCTTATTGGCGAGGTGTATCAGGAGATTAGGCGGAAGGACCTCCTGCACCTGGCGATCCTGTTGCACGACCTTGGGAAGGGACGCAAGGAGGATCATTGCGAAGTAGGCAAGGTGATCGCGGAAGAGACAGCGGCGCGATTGGGATGCGACGAGCAAGAGACCAGGATGCTGGTCTTTCTCGTGCACAAACATCTGCTGATGACGAACACGGCCTTCCGGCGCGATCCGTATGACGAGAAAGTCTTCTTGCCCTTTGCCAAGGAGGTCGAAACGTCGGAGGTCCTTCGCAATGTTGCTGGTCCTGACTATCGCCGATATTGCGGCGGTGGGGCCGGGCGTTCTGACCAAGTGGAAGGAGTCTTTACTCGTCCAACTCTACCTGCGCACGTTGTCGGCGTTGTCGGGCGAGCAGGATAAGACCGTCGGTCCCGAACGTCTCAAGGAATTGGTCAGCGAAGTGGCGCGAGAGTTTACGGATGCAGCGGCCGGAGGGATCGACTGGATCGAATCGCAACTCACCAAGTTCCCCTTACGTTATTTGTATGGGACGCCTCCGAAGCGGATTGCGGCGCATCTGGCGGCGGTCGGAAGGCTGAAAGTAGGGGACGTGCTGGTTGAGGAGACCTTCAACGAAGAACTGGGCATGAGCGAGTACACCGTGATTACCCACGATAACCTCACCCCCGGCACTTTTTTCAAAAATGGCCGGCGCGATGGCTGCCGCGGGGCTTGAGATTCTGGACGCTCAGATCATCACCCGAGACGACGGGATCGTCGTGAACACCTTCCAGGCATCCGATCCGGATTATGTCGGCGTTCCTCCGGAGGACCGCCGTGCTTCCGTAGCCGAAACGATCATCCGGGTGCTGAAGGGAGAGGAATCGCTTGATCGGTTGATGCGGCGAAATACCCGCCTGTCTGATGTGCACCGGCTGCCTGCAACCCGTCAAGCGACCGAGGTGGTGATCGATAACGAGATATGCGACCGATTCACGATCATCGATGTGTTCGCCGACGATACGCAAGGGCTGTTGTATATCATCACGCATGCCATCTTTGATCTCGGCCTGTCGGTCCACGCGGCCCGGATCTCGACCAGACTCGACGACGACATCGAGCAGTCCTTGCGCACCGTCGGTAGACATCAAGTCGTTGACGTGTTCTACGTGACGGACCAGCAGGGGGGGAAGATCGAAGATCATGCCAGGCTGGATGCCATTCGCTCGACCATCACGCAGAGTATCGATCAGTTCATGGGCCAGCCGGTCAATGCGCCGGAAGGCGTACCGGCAGGATCACCATCATAAAATAAATTGGGTGTAGAAGGAGGGTCGGAATGAATCCCCGCGAGGCGCTGGAATTTGCGAAGAAGAACAAGGTACAGATCGTGGACTTGAAGTTCGTGGATCTGATCGGTACCTGGCAGCATTTCTCCATTCCTGTGGAAGAGCTGACTGAAGGGCTATTCAAGGACGGGTCCGGGTTGGACGGTTCGTCGATCCGTGGCTGGAAGGCGATCAACGACAGCGATTTGTTGATGATCCCCGATCCGACCACGGCCTGTCTCGATCCGTTCTGCGCAGTTCCGACGATGAGCCTCGTCGGTAATGTCGTCGATCCGATTACGCGCGAGCCCTACGATCGCGATCCACGGTTCGTGGCGCAGAAGGCGGAAAAATATCTCCAGAGCACGAAGATCGGCGATGCCTCCTATTGGGGACCGGAAGCGGAGTTCTTCATCTTCGATCAAGTCCGGTACGATCAGACGGGCCACAGCGGCTTCTACTTCATCGATTCTGAAGAAGGCGCCTGGAACATCGGGCAGGAAGGCCACAACTTGGGCGGAAAAATCCGTCACAAGGAAGGCTACTTTCCAGTCCCTCCGCACGATACGCAACAAGATATCCGCAGCGAGATGATCCTGGAGATGCAAAAAGTCGGGATTTCCGTTGAGAAGCATCACCACGAAACGGCGACGGCGGGTCAGGCGGAAATCGATATCCGATTCGGTCCGCTGGTCAAGACGGCGGATAACTTGATGATGTACAAGTATATCGTCAAGAACGTGGCCCGCCGGCATGGTAAAACCGCGACCTTCATGCCCAAGCCGATCTTTGGGGACAACGGTACCGGCATGCATACGCATCAGAGTATCTGGAAAGAGGGGAAGCCCTTGTTTGCCGGGAAGGAATATGCCGGTATCTCGCAACTCTGTCTTTACTATATCGGAGGCATCCTGAAGCATGGCCCGGCTCTGGCGGCGTTTACGAATCCGACGACAAACTCCTATAAGCGGCTGACTCCCGGGTACGAGGCGCCGGTTCTACTGGCCTATTCCAGCCGGAATCGGTCGGCGGGCATTCGGATTCCCATGTACTCACCAAGTCCGAAAGCTAAGCGAATCGAGGTGCGCTTTCCCGACCCAACCGCAAACCCTTACCTCGCCTTTTCTGCCATGCTCATGGCAGGGTTGGACGGGATCGAGAACAAGATCAATCCGGGTGAACCGGCTGAGAAGGATCTGTACGATCTCGAGCCGGAGGAATCGGCGGCGATCCGCACGATGCCGAGCAGTCTCGACGAAGCATTGCGCAACCTCGAACAGGACCATCAGTTTCTGCTCAAGGGTGGAGTCTTCAGCAAGGACCTGATCGAAGCCTGGATCGGTTACAAACGCAAAAAGGAAGTCGATCCTATGCGGTTGCGTCCGCATCCATACGAGTACGTCCTGTATTACGATGTGTAACCCGCACTCACGCGAGAGGGGCGAGAAAAGCGCGACGGGTGAGACGGGCGAATGTTCAAGGTCCGAAGTTCGAGGTTTTCAGAACTTCGAACTCAGAACTTCGAAAATCTAGCCGCGCCTGTCTTGCCTGTCCCGCACGGCACACGCCTCAGCAGTGCGCTCGACATAACGCAAACGAGACAACGGCGTCCGCCTCTCGCGATTGGGAGGCAGACGCCGATTTGTTTTTACCGCAAGGGAAACCTCTGATAGTTGATTGCAATACTTAACCCCGGTTCTCTCTTCATTCGACTGTCCAAATGCGATATCAGAACGAGCAGTAGGCACCTGTTTTGATAATCCAGTTTTCTCACGTGACGGCATAGACACGAGCGCAAGCTCTGTGATTCAATTTGCTCGGTTAGAGAATAATATTGACACGCCTATGGACTGGATTGAAACAAACTATCGAGCTCTCTTAGCTGTCGCTGTTGTGCTCAATTCACAGCGGGATATGCGTAGTCTGTGGGAGGCGATCACAGCCGAGATTACGAAGGTCATTCCGTGGGCACGGGCGTCTGTCACACAGTATGATCGCGAAGCCGACGGGTTCAGGTTTTATGTCATGGCAACGACGATGGCGCAGGTGGTGCTACAACGCAATGCCATTGTGCCGCATGCTGGGAGCGGCATGGGCTGGGTGTATGATCATAAAACTGTCCACATCCGTCCTGACCTGAAGCGGGAACAAGTCTTTCTTGAAGACGAATGGTACGTTCAAGAAGGCCTCGGACGAATGATCAATCTGCCTCTTCTCGTGAGAGACAGATGTGTCGGTATTCTCAATATCGGCAGTATCGAGTCGGGCGCTCCCGACCCAGGAGATATCGAGTTTTTGACGCAAGTGGCGATGCAGATCGCCTATGCGATCGATCATGTCCAAGCGTACGAGCAGATCGATCGGCTGCGAAACCAACTTGCCAAGGAAAACGTCTACCTGAACGAAGAACTGCGGCTCATGAAGAACGCAGGTTCAGTGGTGGGGCAGAGCCTTTCTTTTCAGCATGCGATAGGCCTTGCGCGCGACGTGGCGCCCACTCCGTCGACCGTGTTCATTACGGGTGAAACGGGAACTGGCAAGGAACTGATTGCTCAGGCGATCCATGATTGGAGCCCGCGGCACTCGAAACCCATGGTTCGGGTCAATTGCGCCGCCTTTCCGGCTGGGTTGGTCGAAAACGAATTGTTCGGCCATGAACGAGGCGCGTTCACGGGGGCCGACCGCGCCCGCGAAGGGCGGTTTGAGCTGGCCCATGGCGGCACCCTCTTTCTGGATGAAATTGGCGAAATGCCGCTGGAGACACAGGCCAAGTTGCTGCGAGTCCTACAAGATGGTTTGATCGATCGTCTGGGAGGGAAACAGCCTATTCGTGTTGATGTTCGCGTGATCGCCGCCACCAATCGCGACTTGCCCGCCGCCGTTAAAAGCGGCGGATTTCGCACCGATCTGTTTTATCGTTTGAATGTCTTCCCTATCGGCCTGCCTCCACTCAGGAATCGTCCGGAGGATATCCCCATATTGGCCCGACATTTCCTAAAGCAATACGGCGTGAAAATCGGCCGTTCGTGCAAGGATATTGACCCGGAATCTCTAGAACGATTGATTCGCTACACCTGGCCCGGCAATGTCCGTGAACTGGAAAATGTGATTGAGCGAGCGATGATTCTTTCTCGTGATCCTATCTTGCGGATCGACGAACATATCCTGGGTTCGCAGGGCGCCCCCTCCATGGTGTTGCCGCCACCCGCCGGTCTCAAAGATCTCGAACAACGGCACATTCTGCAGACCCTCACGCTGACAAACTGGCACATCGAAGGTCCCGACGGTGCGGCCGTGCGCTTGGGGATTCCTCCCAGCACATTGCGCAGCCGGATGAAGCAGTTTGGTCTGAAGCGACCGGCTTCTAGCTGAAGAAACAAAATAACCCTCCTGTACGACCTCTCGATCCACTCCCTTAGGACGGGCAGCCCACGATCGGTCGTGGGCTGAACCCACGACTGGCCGCGGCCCACCGTGGAATATCAACTGAGCTCTACCGTTGTTCATTCAGATAATGGATGTAAATCTCCAGCATTTCAACTAGTTGTATCCAATGTGCTCAAAGGTAGTACGACGGTACGCCCCGTGCAATCTGTGTATTCAGTACGCACGATTCAACTCTCTTGAAAGGAGAATGAACATGATGACCGCCGCTTTTGTAATGAATGGCGCACTATATGTCTGTTTGATTGGAATCCTGGCCATGGCATGGGGATGGTTGCAGAGAAGTGGCTATTAATTGAGGTACGGCAAGGCGCTTGAGAGCGTGTACGACCTGAGGGTCTCTGAGGCTTCTGATCGATGAAGATCGGCTTCAAAAAGATGAAGCGTCCGTTGTGAGTCTACTGGCGCACGAGCGTGCCTGTATAGTCACACGATGAGAATCACAGGGTTCGGCTGCTACTGACGAAACTCGCCAATATAAATTGAGAGAATAGAAAGGAAGGATACGAACATGGGCCACACCGTAATTTATGCAACGGTCTACGCTCCGCTCATCACTGTGGGGTTGGTGCTGGTGACTGTGTGGGGCATGAGCAACGCGGGATTGAATCGTAAAGGATCCGGCCAAGACCAGAGCGAGCAGATTCAGCCACGAGAGGTTTGACCAGAAGAGAGAGTCAGCGCATTTCTGTATCAACGGTTAAGGTGCTTCGGCGTAATGAAGTTATAGATGCACCTTCCAAGCTTGCCTGTTTTACTCCCCCGCGAATGGCACCCGTGTTGATTCCACTGCGGCCGTCGAACGAGGCTCTTCCTAGGGCCGCGTTCCTGGAGTATAGAATCAGCGCGGTATCACTCCACCCTGCCCCTCACAGAACTCCGAACGTCCGTTCGAAGAAGGTTTTGGTGAGTGTCATGTGCTGCTCGATGTCTGACTGCAAATCGCGCGCACCGGCTCGCCAATCGTCTTTCGTGTAGCCGACGCGGCGGGCAAGAGAGACAAACTCCTCCGAATCCGGCGGAGGGAGCACAAGATCTTTGGTGTTTCCCCTCACCATGCGCAATCCGTCAACCAATATCCGTGTGAAGATGTAGGCTTTCCGGAGGCCTGCTCCATCGGTGCGCGCGATCAGCCCCTCATTGACCAGCGCGGCGAGTGCCTGCAGGGTATTCGGCGTACGAAGGCTTAGGTGGTCGTGCCCATGCATCACTTGTAGATATTGCGCAGCATATTCGATGTCGATGAGTCCTCCCGCGCTATATTTCACGTTAACCTTCCCCGGCGCGACCATCTGTCGGAGCTGTTGCCTCCGGAGCTCCAGTGCCGCGGGAACGTCCCAGGGAGCTTCTCCGTAGACGAAGGAGTCCCGGTGTGTTTCCAGTTGGTGTCCTAGCACGGATTCGCCGGCGATATGCCGTAACTTGATCAGGGCTTGCCGCTCGAACGGCGCGGCCAAGTCCGGTTGGACTGTAGTAGCGACAGACTTCCTCGAACGCATTGGCCAGCGCGCCCTTGCCTCCGTGCGGTCGAAGCCGGACATCAATGCGATAGATGCCTTCTTGCTTGGCTTCGATCCACCCCAGGAGTTCCTGGGCCAGTCGTTCGAAGTACTCGCTGTTCTCAATTTTCTCTGTACCGTTCGTGTTGCCCGATCCCCCGTAGACGAACAAGACCTCGATATCCGAGGCATAGCCAAGCTCTCGCGCTCCGAATTTTCCCAGGCCCAGGACGGCAAAAGGGCAGGGCTTGTTGTTGGCGAGCCGTGGGCGGCCGTACGATTTCTCCAGTTTGGCGCTGCAGTCTGTGATGCTCCGTTCCATGATGACTTCCGCTAGTTCTGTGAGCGCCAGTGAAAAGTCAGGGAAATTGCTCGAAGGCTCGACGATGTGTTTGATGTCGATCCGGAACATCTCCCGGTCTTTATACCGGTTCAAGGCCTCCTTACGCGTTTCGTCTGTTTTGGCGCGGGCGACCAGGCGTCCGAGCTCTTTCCGGAGGGTGGCCTGCGGTTTGATCAGGGGTGCATCCCTGTATTCCGTGAGCAGCGGAAGGAGGTTGTCGTGCTGGCGTCGGAGAAAGTCTTCCCACAGGAAGTCGCTGGCGCCGAGCAGTCGAGCGAGCAGCGGAAAGGTTTTTTTATCGCTGACGAAGTCGAGCGCCTGGCTTTTGCCGTTCTTGCCCTGGTCCTTCACGATGAGATCCAGGAACTGGTCGAACGATGCCAGCGCCTTGGCCGGGTCGGAAGCCCAGGTCAACGCATGCGTGAATTGTTTGATGAGTACGGCGGTCAGCCGCAGCTGTTGCTGATCGGCGGAGTCGAGGAGTTTCTGTCCATCGCGATTCCTGACGAAGAAACGATCATGGAGCTTGGCGCCGTCGCATTCGATCTGGGCCTTGGTAATGTAGATGTTCCGCATGGCCAGGGCATTCGCGAGCGCATAGAGGAAGGCTGGAGTATCATCCGATTGGATGCCCATGATCGTATCTGTCGGTGATTGGCTATTGTCGAAGGTAATCTGCACCGTATCGAGCAGGCCGGTAAAGGCGCTCCGCTGCTTGTCCAATCGTTCGACAAGCCGGCGGTTGACGTATTGGCGTGCCTCATCGAACCGACCGGCATCCAGCAATTGAACGACCTCGCTGACCGTCTGTCGGAGGGCATCGTGTTGCGATGCGGGAAAGCCTGTGCGGTCTAAGGGATGTACGAGGAATACATCGACGATTTTCTTGCGGCTGAGGCCGGGCCGGCCATTCGGCCGGCCAGCCGTCGAAGGAGCTTTCCGGCGCGGCGATGGAGAGGAGGTGGCCCCCACAAAGGTATAGATCCGTCCTTCTTCGATATTGAGTCCAAAGGCCGAGAGCACACCGCAGATGGCGGCGAATTCCGAGAAGTAATCGTAGGCGACGATGCTGATTTCTGATCGTCCCGCTCGTTTTTCGAGCACCGATATTTCGCAGGGGTGGTCCGGGGTAAGGCGGCTGGCAAGCTGAATATGGTGTGCGATGGTGTCCGGTTGAAACCGCTCGAAGTACTCGGGGTCCATCCGAGACACGAAATCCTGAAGGACCTCATCATCGACATTCTGACAGAGAGAGGTCAGAGTCTTGATGATCGGCGCGCGTAATCCAGGCCCATCCGTCATGGCCGGGAGTATAGCCGAAGTGGGGTTCGTTGTGCGAGCGTTGAGGTATGAGTATAATGCGCGCCTATGTCCACTCGTCCCAAGAATCCGGCGCCGCTCTATTGTGGTGTGCCTACGCTCGAGAGTCCCGCTCAGCAGGATTCGACGCCGGTGCTATTAGCACTCGGGTTGGAATCGGCGAAGCTTGAAGCGACTCTTCGATCCTACGGACTCCATCGAATTCAGGACGCCGATGCGAATCTGCAGTCGATGGCTGGCGATCCGCACCAGCGGCGTCAGTTGGCAGACATTCTGCCCGCGTTGCTCGAGGCCATTGGGCGGACTGCTGATCCGGACCAGGCGTTGAATCATTGGGAACGCTGGCTGGCGAGTGGAGTCAGCCGGTCGGCCGTGTTGGAATACCTGCGTAGCGCTCCTCGAATGCTGGACCTGGTGTGCGTGATTTTCGGGAACAGCGACTCGCTTGCCTTTACCCTCGTCCGCGATCCTCTGTTGCTGTACTGGCTGGCCCAACAGAATGTGTTGTCCACTGCGCCGACCAGGGGAGGGATGGAACGTACGATCCGGCAAAGTCTGGAGGGTGTCACCGCCACTGAACTCAAGTTGGACGCGCTCAGACGATTCCGTCGTCGAGAGATGCTGCGCATC
Organism: uncultured Nitrospiraceae bacterium; assembly: GCA_963801725.1. Taxonomy (GTDB): domain Bacteria; phylum Nitrospirota; class Nitrospiria; order Nitrospirales; family Nitrospiraceae; genus Palsa-1315. Next base: position 2,773,619 of record CAWDFX010000002.1, on the reverse strand, counting down.
GGCGTGCGCGATCTCCTCCGATTAGCCGATGTAGTGGAAACCACCGGTTCCCTCTCGGACCTGGCCTCGGTTCTCATCGACGCCGCCTATCGCATTGTGGATCACGATCTACGGGCCCGACACGGCATTCCGATGCACCAGAATCGGCAGGGGCGGTGGGTGGAAACAGGCTTCACCGTCATTGCGATGGGAAAGCTGGGCGGACACGAACTCAATTACAGCTCCGATGTAGACGTGCTCTATGTCTGTGAATCCCATGAGGGGGAAACCAAGCCGGCTGCGTCAGGACGCGCAAAGGCGAAGGGCGCTGTGCCGCGCGTGCTGTCCAATGAAGAATACTTTGAGATTCTCGCGCGGGAGCTGACGAAGGCGTTGACCGCACAGACCCATGAAGGGTACGTCTATCGCGTGGACCTCCGCTTGCGGGCAGAAGGTTCGGTGGGTCAGCTCACGCGCTCGCTCGACGACTATGCCAAGTACTATCGGACGAGAGGACAAGTGTGGGAACGGTTGGCCTTGCTGAAGGCCTGGCCCATCGCTGGATCGCAGGAGGTCGGGAGATCGTTCATCAAGCTGGTGCGGCCCTTTGTGCTGGCGCCCTCGTCGAAACGCCCGGATATCGAAGAGGGCCTTGCGATTGTGGAAGAAGTCCGATCGGTCAAGGAGAAGATTGACGCGAAGATGGCGGAGCGCGGGCATGAGCAGCGCAACGTCAAGCTCGGTGTCGGCGGGATCAGGGAAATCGAATTTCTCGTCCAAACGATCCAGGTGCTGGCCGGCCGGCGATTGCCGGGGATTCTGGGCCGAGGGACCCTCGATTCGTTCGTGCGGCTTCAGAAGGCCGGTATTCTGTCGAGAAAGCAACAGACCGATCTGACCCGTGCCTATAAATTTCTCCGAGACGTGGAGCACAAACTCCAGATGGTGCACGATCTACAAACGCATGCCCTCCCGGATCAGCAGAAGGAATTAGAACGTTGCGCAATCCGCATGGGCTATGACAAAGTCGATCGGCCGATCGCCGTGAAGCAATTTCAAGCCGATCATGCCGCCCATACCACCCTCGTGCACGACATCTTTCGGTCATTCTTCGAAACGCCGAAGACTTCGGCGATGCTCAAAAAAACCTTCCAGCTGATAGGGCAAGCGCCGGGAAAATAGCATTGCTGATTTCCCGCTGATCCCTGCGTTCATCCTCCCATTGCGATCGTCACTTGAATATGTGTTGGTTCTCCAAGAGCGGGGAAAACTAGTCTGCATATCGCAGATCACGATCGCTGGCTAATGAGAGGTACGCTTCTCCCCATTGATGCGGACTTTCGAGATTCCAAACTTCTTCGATGTTGATCGGCTTGAACCGTAGGCCGTAGAGTCCCCCATAGACTAGATGCGTCAATCCCGCTCCCGAGTCTTCAACCAGCTGGGCATAGGCCGGGCAGGCAGGTATCTGTTCATTATCGCTCCAGCCAGTGATCCAGTACCACTCACCGGCGTGATTTCGGTCGTAGAGCCGTGCTTGGATAACCTGTCGTGCTGGGCCAGCTTCTTTAAACCGCCCGAAGAAACTAGTTTCGCAATTGTCGTTACTCTCGACTTCCACGATCATGGGATGCTCCATTGGCTCATTGCGGTCGAGTCATACTTTATCCTATCAAGTGGCTAGAAACACGAAGGGCTCAGCGGGTCACCCCGCTGAGCCCTTCGTTGCTGAAAGCTGATTGCTTCTCAGCGTCTCTTCTTAGTACATGCCTTCCATGCCGTGGTTGTGTCCACCACCGCCACCGGCCGGCTCTTTCTTCTCTTCCGGCAGTTCGGTGATCATCACCTCGGTCGTGAGCATCAATCCCGCCACGCTCGCCGCGTTCTGCAACGCGCAACGCGACACCTTGGTTGGATCGATGATGCCGGCCTTGATCATGTCCACATACTCTTCGGTCGCCGCGTTGTAGCCGGCGTTGGAGTTCTTGTCGTTGCGCACTTTCTCGACGATCACGGAGCCTTCCATCCCGGCGTTTTCCGCGATCTGACGAATCGGCTCTTCGAGCGAGCGGCGGATGATATTGACACCCACCTGCTGCTCAGCGTTCAGCTTGAGCGAATCCAATGCGCTGATGCAACGGAGATACGCCGTTCCGCCGCCCGGGACGATTCCTTCTTCGACGGCCGCCTTGGTGGCGTGCAACGCGTCTTCGACGCGCGCCTTCTTTTCCTTCATTTCGGTTTCGGTCGCAGCGCCGACGTTGATGACGGCCACACCGCCCACGATCTTCGCGAGGCGCTCTTGGAGCTTCTCCCGGTCGTAGTCCGAGGTCGTCTCGTCGATCTGTGCCTTGATCTGCTTCACGCGGCCTTCGATCTTCTTCGGATCGCCATAGCCTTCCACGATCGTGGTGTTGTCCTTGTCGACCGTGATGCGCTTGGCGCGGCCGAGGTCTGTGAGCTTCACGTTTTCCAGCTTGATGCCGATGTCTTCCGAGATCACCTGGCCGCCGGTGAGGATCGAGATGTCCTCCAGCATGGCCTTGCGGCGATCGCCGAATCCGGGGGCCTTGATGGCCGTCACGTTGAGCGTGCCGCGGAGCTTGTTCACCACCAGAGTCGCCAAGGCTTCACCTTCCACGTCTTCTGCGAGGATCACGAGCGGCTTGCCCATCTTGGCGACCTGCTCGAGGACCGGCAGCAAGTCCTTCATGCTGCTGATCTTCTTCTCGGAAATGAGGATGAGCGGATCTTCCATGACGGCTTCCATCCGCTCGGCGTTGGTGACGAAGTAGGGGGAGATGTAGCCGCGGTCGAACTGCATGCCTTCGACCACATCCAACGAGGTGGTCATGGACTTGGCTTCCTCGACCGTGATGACGCCGTCTTTGCCGACCTTCTCCATCGCTTCCGCGATGAGGTCGCCGATGGTCTTGTCGTTGTTGGCGGAAATCGTCCCGACTTGGGAGATCTCGGTCTTGTTCTGGCAGGGCTTGCTGAGCTTCTTCAGCTCACCGATCACGACTTCGACTGCCTTGTTGATCCCGCGCTGGATTTCCATCGGGTTCGCGCCGGCGGTGATGTTCTTCGCGCCTTCGCGATAGATGGCTTGCGCGAGCACCGTGGCGGTGGTGGTGCCGTCGCCGGCAATGTCGCTGGTCTTGCTGGCGACTTCACGCACGAGCTGGGCGCCCATGTTTTCGTACGGGTTCTTGAGTTCGACTTCCTTGGCCACGGTCACGCCGTCCTTGGTAATCGTCGGGGCGCCGAACTTCTTGTCGAGAATCGCGTTGCGGCCCTTCGGACCGAGTGTTGCCTTCACGGCGTCGGCGAGCTGGTTCACCCCTCTGAGGATGGACGCGCGCGCTGCGTCACCGTACATAAGTTGCTTTGCCATAGTCTTTCCCCCTTTATATATATCGTAGTGTGTGTAGGTATGGTGATTAGCTCGTGAAGACTCCGAGGATGTCTTCTTCCTTGAGGATCAAGCATTCTTCGTCTTCGATCCGGAGCTTGCTGCCGGAATATTTGTCGAACAGAACCTGGTCGCCGACTTTCACATGCTCAACCTTCTTGCCGATCGCTTGCACGATGCCTCGTCTGTGGCTTCTCTTTCGCGCTGTCCGGCACGTAAATCCCGCCGGAGGTCCGTTCCAATTCCTCGGTGTAGGTGACGAACACCCGGTCACCGAGAGGCTGGAAGCCCTTGGCTAAGTTCTTCTTCTCTGTCTTCTCCTTGGCTGCAGTGCTCATAACAACACCCTCCTAGTGGTTAACCCAGTGAATATCAACGATGTAGAGCAGGTTCGAACTCGATGGCGTAATCGTGGTACTCCAGAACGAGCAGAAGTCCTGATCTGCTGGACACGGGAGAGGAGATAGCCTCGGGTTGATCCAAGTCAAGGGGGGCAACGATAAAATTCTTGCACGCCATCCTGAATGGGGAGAGAGGGGGATCATGGCCGATCGAGAATTGAATGCATGAGGCGTTCTATCAGGGGTGACCGGCACAATCATGTCCGTAAGTGGTCGAAATCTTTGATATCTTTCTTGACATAGTCGCGTAAGCGCTTGATGATGCGGGCTTCCAGTTGCCTGGTTCGCTCTTTGGTGATGGAGTATTTGGTGCCGAGGTCGTCCAGGGTTAACGGAGTTTCTGAAAGAATCCGATTCCGGAGGATATCCTCGTCCCGTTCGTCGAGTGTCTTGACGAATTCGGCGAGCTTGGCACGAAAGAGCTTCTGCAATTGGGTTTGCGCAAGTTGCTCATCCGCCGGAACTTGCGGGGAAGGGAGCACATCCAGGAGACTGCCTTCCTGGTCCTCGCCGATCGGCTGATCCAGCGAGAGCTCCCAGTTGCCCAGCCGCTGTCCCATCTCGATGACGTCTCGCTCGCGCACGTTCAAGCGGTCGGCGAGCAACTTCGTGTCCGGAGCGAATCCCTCCCGCTCAAGCTTGGCCTTCTCTCTTTTGAGGTTGTAGAACAGCTTCCGTTGATCTTGGGTCGTTCCGATTTTGACCAGGCGATAGTTGTTCAGGAGATAGCGAAGGATATAGGCCCGTGACCACCAGGCGGCATAGGCGTAAAAGCGCACGTTCTTCGACGGATCGAACTTCTTGATGGCATGCATCAGTCCGACGTTGCCTTCTTGAATGAGGTCCATGTGGTCGGCGCCGGTGTGGAGATACTCTGCGGCAATCGAGATGGACACGCGCAGGTTGGCCATGATGAGCTTCACGGCGGCGTCGCGATCCCCGTATGTTCGATATTCGTGGAACAGACGCAACTCTTCTTCTTTGGAGAGATAGGGATGGAGACGGACCTCGGCCAGATATTGCTGGAGTGCTGTAACCGGCACCACGGCTGTGGTGTCTGCGGCGTTATGATCTTCCGGGGCTGCAAGGGGAGACACTTCTGGAGGCGGACTGATTTCAGCGATCTCTTCCTCAGACGGGGCCAAGACTTCCGGTTCGATCGGTTCTTCTTCGAGATGCTTCTTGGGTTTGCGCGGACTCATGGAGGCCGAGATTATCATAAGAACCTGTTAGCCTGGGTGCTGAAAAAATCCACTTGGAGAAAGGTTAAGGCTGAGGCTACGGTTCATAAATGTGGATCTTTGCTCAACCTCGACCTCATCCTCAGCCTGTTTTCCTGTTCTCTTGCGCGGATGAAACGGCGTCCCCTATGATGTCGTCTCTCGTGCAGAGACCGAAAAGACGGATATGACGATTCTGACAGTACTACGAAGCGGACATTGGCCATCCCTGGCTGGAGCCTGGTTGCATTTGACCGTCAGTTTCATGGTCTGGCTGCTGATCGGCGCCATGAGCATTTCGCTCGCTCAGGATCTGCAGCTGAGCGATCAGCAAGTGGCCTGGTTGGTGGCACTGCCTCTGCTTGGTGGTGCGGTCCTCAGAATGCTGGCCGGATGGAGTGCCGACTGGGTGGGCGCACGGTCCACCGCACTGGTGATTCTTCTTGCGGAATTGGCCGCCTTGCTGTGGGGATGGCTGGGCGTGTCCGGATATCACGAAGCGTTGGTCTTTGCGCTGCTCCTTGGCGTCGCCGGCGCGAGTTTTGCCGTGTCGTTGCCGATTGCCGGGCGAGCCTATCCACCGGCTGCGCACGGGTTCGTGCTGGGCCTGGCTGCATCAGCGAACGTGGGGACCGTGCTGATCCTGTTTCTCGCGCCGCGCTGGGCTGCCGTGATGGATTGGCATCACGTCTGTGCATTGATGGCCGGTGTCGTCGGCGTCACACTGGTCCTGTTTGCTCTTCTTGTGCCGCGGGAACAGCCGAGCCTGGCGCCCCATCGCGCCGAATGGTGGCACAATGTGGCGGAACTCATCCGTCGCCGATCCGCCTATTGGCTCTGTTTCTTGTATGCGGTCACGTTCGGTGGCTTTGTCGGATTCTGCAGCCTGCTGCCGCTGCTGTTGCACGACCTGTATCAGCTGGACGCGGTCATGGCTGGGACCGTCGCAGCGTTATGCGGACTCTTCGGCAGTCTGATTCGTCCGGTGGGTGGCTACATTGCGGATCGGCAGGGTGGTCTCCGCATCCTCTATTATGTGTTGCCGGTCATCGTCGGTTCAGTCGTGGCGGTGACGAGTCCCTCGCTACCCATGGCCGTGGCCATGATGGTGCTCGCGACCGGTGCGATGGGATTCGGGAACGGTGTGGTCTTTCAGTTGGTTGCCGAATGGTTCCCGAAAGACATCGGCCTCGCATCGGGCGTTGTGGGAGCAGCCGGCGGTTTCGGGGGATTTCTCCTGCCCATCGTTGCTGGAACCATGAAGGGGTTTACCGGAAGCTATGATCTGGGTCTCTGGCTCTTCGCAGGATTCGGGGTCTGCGCCTGGGGAACGGTGATCGTCGCGTTGCGGGCTCGATCGGCCTCTTGGCAGGGCCCTCCTCCTGATCCGGTTTCATCATTGGCAGTGACGGGCCAAAAAAACGATGTTAAATGTGCAATGTTAAATGATAAATTGAAGATCCCTTGCACCATTGAATGGTAACCATTGAGCAGTAACACTATGGCTTCTCCCTTTCACAGCATCGAAGAGGCAATTCGGGACATCAAGCAGGGGAAATTCATCATCCTCCTCGATGACGAAGATCGCGAGAATGAAGGCGATCTCGTCATTGCCGCTCAGCACGTGACGCCCCAGGCCGTGAATTTCATGGCCAAACACGCCCGTGGGTTGATCTGTCTCGCCCTGACTCCCCAGCGAGTCGAAGAACTCCATCTCCCGCAGCAGGCGATTGAGAATACCGCCACGTTCGGCACGGCCTTCACCGTGTCCATCGATGCGCGGAAAGACATTACGACGGGCATCTCTGCAGCGGATCGGGCCACGACGATTCATGTGGCGATCGATCCGAAGTCCAAGCCCGGCGACCTGGCGCGCCCCGGCCATATTTTCCCCTTGAAGGCGCAGCACGGCGGCGTGTTGAAGCGCGCGGGGCAGACCGAAGGCTCCGTCGATCTGGCGCGGCTGGCCGGGCTCACTCCCGCCGCCGTCATCTGCGAAGTCATGAACGAAGACGGCACCATGGCGCGTGTGCCGGAGTTGGCGAAATTCGCCAAAGCGCACAAGCTGAAGATGGTCACGATCAAGGCGCTCATCGAATACCGCATGCAGCGCGAGCCCTTTGTGCGGCGGATGGCCAGTGCGCGGCTGCCGACGATGTTCGGCGATTTCGAAGCGGTGGCATTCGAAAACGAATTGGACGGCATCACGCACATTGCGTTGGTGAAAGGGCGCGTGGAGGGCGGCGATCCCACCCTGGTGCGTGTGCACTCGGGTTGTTTGACTGCCGACGCGCTGGGATCGTTGCGGTGCGACTGTCGAGATCAGCTCCACAAGGCGATGGAAGTGATTCAAAAGGAAGGGCGCGGGGTGCTGCTCTACTTGAATCAGGAAGGGCGCGGCATCGGTCTGCTCAACAAGATCAGGGCCTATGGGTTGCAAGATCAGGGGAGCGATACCGTTGAGGCGAATTTGAAGCTGGGATTCAAGGCGGATCTGCGTGATTACGGCGTGGGGGCGCAGATTCTCGTCAATCTCGGGCTGCACCAGATCAAGCTCATCACGAACAATCCGCGCAAGATCGTCGGCATCGAGGGGTACGGATTGAAGGTGGTAGAGCGAGTGTCGATCGAGATTCAGCCGCGTGAGGCGAACGTGAAGTATTTGCGCACGAAGAAGAATAAAATGGGGCACATTCTTAAAAAAGGTATAACGGCTGCTGAAAATGGCCCCCAGCTTCGTTCTCGTTTCGAAACGATCCTCAACGTACCCCACACGGGGAGAGAGCTGTCTTGGCAGCTCGGGGAGGGCGGGTGAGAACGGAGTACGCCTCCGGTCGTTTCTCGCCTGCGGCCTCGCTGGATGACCATTTTGAGCAGCCTGATCCGAACGTAATGGCTGAGTGGAAGGTGACTGTTAGTACATGAAACTGCGAAAAGGCTCTCACGATGCGACGGGATTGCGGTTTGGGATTGTCGTCGCGAAGTTCAACAAGTTCGTCACGAGCAAGTTGCTGAGTTCCTGCGTCGAGGGGCTGACCAAGCACGGAGTGAAGGCCGACGACATCGAGGTGGTGCGGGTGCCTGGGGCGTTTGAGATTCCCTTGGTGGCGCGGACAATGGCGCGGGCGAAGCGGTTCGATGCGGTGATTTGCCTCGGGGCGGTCATTCGTGGCGACACCCCACATTTCGATTACATCAGCGCAGAGACGAGCCGCGGCATCGGGCAGGCGGCGCTGGATGCCGACGTGCCGATCATCTTCGGCGTACTGACGACTCATACAATCGCACAGGCGATCGAGCGGTCTGAGCCGACCAAGTACAACCGTGGCGGAGAGGCGGCCAAATCCGCAATCGAAATGGCGACGGTCATGCGTCTATTACGGTCAGGGGAGGAGACTCCGCCGAAGGCTGAAGTCTCGAGAGTCCGGAGAGCCAAGAAGCGGGCGCCGCGAAAGCGCAAGGGCTAATTATGGGTTCCCGCCATCACGCACGGGAGCGCGCGCTCCAGATTCTCTTTCAATACGATATTCACGGCAAGCCGGGCCTGTGGCTGGATGTGTTCTGGAAGGAGAACGAGGCCACGGATGACGTAAAGGCCTTCGCCGAACGACTCGTCGCCGGGGTGTTGGAAAAGAAGAAAGAGCTGGATGCTCTTATCGGGAAATACGCCACGAATTGGAAAATCAGCCGCATGCCGATTGTGGATCGCAATATCCTGCGCGCCGGCGTCTATGAACTGCTGTGGATGGATGACGTGCCGGCCAAGGTGACGATGAACGAGGCCATCGAATTGGCGAAAAGTTTCGGCGACGATGACGCGTCGAAGTTCGTAAACGGCATTCTCGATCAGGTCTTAAACAAGGAATCGGCGCTGGCCGCCAAACGGGCCGAAGTAGGAGCCGTGAAGCGTGAAGCGTGAAGCGTATCTCGCAAAAAGTTTTCGCAGGTCAATTTCACGAGCGACGCTTCACGAGATACGAGCGACGAGGGATTCATGATTGATCGCTATACCCGTCCCAAGATGAAAGCCATCTGGGAATTGAAACGTAAGTACGAGATCTGGCTGGCGGTCGAGCTGGCGGCCTGCGCGGCGTTCGAACGGGCCGGACAGGTCCCGCGCGGCACAGCCGCCCGCATCGGGAAGAAAGCCACGATCGATGTGAAACGTATCGCCAGGATCGAGAAGGTGACGAAGCACGACGTGATCGCCTTTCTCGAATCGCTTGTAGAATCAGTCGGTCCTGAACATCGGTTCCTCCATATGGGGTTGACCTCGTCGGACATTGTAGATACTGCGTTGGCCATACAGATGACCGAGGCGCTCGACCTCATCCTCGACGATCTTGAAGAGCTGATCGCGGTCTTGAAGCGGCAGGCGCTGCGGTACAAGCACACGGTGATGGTCGGCCGGTCGCACGGCATTCATGGCGAACCGATCTCGTTCGGTTTCAAGCTGGCCATTTGGTATGAAGAAGCCTGCCGGCACCGGGACCGGCTGACGCGCGTTCGGCAGGAGATCGCCGTCGGCAAGCTCTCCGGCGCCATGGGCACGTTCGCGCATCAAGGGCCTGAAGTGGAAGAGTACGTCTGCGCCAAGCTGGGGCTCACGCCCGACCCAGTCTCCAATCAAATCGTGCAGCGCGATCGCCATGCGGCCTATGCCTCGGCGTTGGCGCTGGTGGCTGCCAGCATCGAAAAGTTTGCGACCGAGATTCGCCATTTGCAACGGACCGAGGTGCTCGAAGCGGAGGAGTATTTTTCGGAAGGGCAGAAAGGGTCCTCGGCGATGCCGCACAAACGAAACCCGATCGCCTCGGAGAATCTCTGCGGACTGGCGCGCGTCGTGCGGGGCAATAGCCTTGCGGCGATGGAGAACGTGGCGCTGTGGCATGAGCGCGACATCAGCCATTCGTCCGTCGAGCGCGTGATCATGCCGGATAGCACGATTCTGATCGATTATATGCTGGCGCGGATCACCGACGTCATCAAGCATCTGGTGGTCTACCCCGCCAATATGAAACGCAACCTCGATCAGACCGGGGGACTGGTCTATTCACAACGGCTGCTGCTGCGGCTCATCGAGAAGGGCGCGCAGCGGAAGGAGTCATATGAGGCCGTCCAGCGCAATGCCATGGCTTCCTGGAAAGGGGCAGGGGAGCTACAAGAATTAGTCGGCAAAGATCCCTTCGTGACGAAACATCTCACGGCAGCGGAGATTCGATCCTGTTTCGATCCGAAGTATTATCTGCGCCATCTCGACAAGATTTTCCGGCGGGTCTTCGGATCGGAGGCGCGCAAACGAGGAAAGGGAAGAAAACGATGAAATCAGCTATTGTCTAGTTCTCATGCGTCTTGCCGTGCTGGTGCTGTGTCGTGTCTGGCGATCGTGCTCGGCCGTTGAGGCAGCCGATCGCGACAAGCTGCTCAGTGAGCCGGGCGTCTACGGCACCTTTGCCACGTTTAGTCTTGATGCGGACTGGGGGAAGCAGGATCAGGTGGTGCGCATCGCGCAATTGACCGTCCTGAAGGGCGTGGTCGAGCAGCATCGCGAGAAAATTGCCATCGATCTCTATCTCCTGCGCGGACTGTCCGATCATGGAGATCTCATGTTCCGTATCCATGCGTCCGAACTGCGCGAGACCCAGACGTTTCTCGTCGATCTGCGGCACAGTCTGTTCGGAAATCATCTCAAGACGTCCGCTATCATGCATGGGCTGACCAAGAAGCCTAATTACGTGCCGGCATTTCCGGATCAGCTGAAGGCAGATCTGAAGACTTCCAGCGAGCCGGGTCCTAAGCCCTATGCGATCGTCGTTCCGATCCGGAAGAGCGCCGAATGGTGGGGGCTGGATCAGGACAAGCGCGCGGCCATGATGCAGGAACATACAGAAGCCTACGTTGCCCTATCATCAAGACGGTCAAGCGGAAGCTCTATCACTCCAGCGGACTCGACGACTTGGATTTCATCACCTATTTCGAAACCTCCAAGCTGGAGGATTTTCACAGCCTGGTGTTGGCGTTGGAGAAGGTGAAAGAGTTTCAGTACACGCGCCGATTCGGCCATCCGACGCTGCTCGGCACGGTGCAGTCGCTGGACGAAATCATCGAGATCTTGGCGCAATAGCGCGAGACAAGCGCGACTGGCGGGAAAAGCGGGACACGTGAAGGCTCGAGGTCCGAGGTACACGGAACTTCGAACCTAGACTGGTTAAGGAACAACCATGGCGATAGGCACATTACTCTACGAAGGTAAGGCCAAGAAAGTCTTTGCGACCGACAAGCCGGATCAGGTCCTCCAGTACTTCAAGGACGATGCGACGGCGTTCAACGCGCAGAAGCGCGGGACCATCGTCGAGAAAGGCGTCGTCAATAACAAAGTGTCCGAGCGGCTCTTTCGGTTGCTGGAACAGGCCGGTGTGCCGACGCATTTTGTCGAGCGCCTCAGCGACCGGGAACTGCTCACGAAGAAGGTGACGATCGTGCCGGTCGAAGTGGTGGTCCGCAACGTCGTGGCAGGCAGTTTGGCGAAGCGGCTGGGGTTGAAAGAGGGTGATCCTATCGAGCCGGCCATCGTGGAGTGGTACTACAAGAACGATGCGTTGGGCGACCCGCTCATCGCCGACGAGCATATTCGGTTGCTCAAGCTGGCGACGCCGGAGCAACTGACGGAGATCAAGCGGCTCGCGTTGAAAGTGAACAGCGTGCTCCAGCCGTTCTTCCGCGAGCGGCAGATGATTCTCGTGGATTTCAAACTGGAATTCGGAATGCACAACGGCAAGCTGATCCTGGCCGATGAGATTTCGCCGGACACCTGCCGCTTCTGGGATCAGACGACGAAGGAGTCGATGGACAAGGATCGGTTTAGGAAGGATTTGGGGAAGATTGAAGAGGCGTATCAGGGAAGTATTGAAGAGGGTCTGCGGATGAGGGGACGGAGGGGTCGGCTTCCTTGCTCGCAGAACGCGCACGATAAAGCTGTGCTCGTTCGATGCGCGCAGTTGAAGCAAACCCCTCCGTCTCCTCAGGAACTTCCTAATCCTTTGGGAGAGGCAGGTGGGGGAGAAGAGATGCGATGACCGGTCTCTTTGCTCGCGCAACGCGCGGCCTCAGAAGGCCCTCGTTGAACGCGCGCAGGCGAGGACATCTCCGCATCCCCTGCGGAGGTTGCAGACCCGGGTGGAGGGGAAGGTGTCGCAGGGGCAAGGTCCCGCGTTGTCGGCGCCTCCGGAGCGCCTACGGTGAGCAAGGTCGCGCGAGCGCGAGTACAACCGATCATCCCATCATGATGTGGCCGGATCCGCTCACGGGGGAAGTGAAGAGGAGGATCGTGAGGGCGTTTCGGCCGTGGTTCATGAATTATGGGTTGGTGGTGTCCATCTTGGTCTCCACGGCGCTGGTGGCTGTACTGGCCTATCGCCTGGAGGGATCACGCTGGCGCTGGCCGATGGTGGCGCTTGCTTTGGCTGGGATCGGGACGGTCGCTGGGATTTTGTGGATCAGAAAATATATAGATAGACAGACCAAAGTATCTGATCAGGAGAGTAAACAGTGAAAGCCAAAATTCATGTCACGCTCAAGCAAGGGATTCTCGATCCACAGGGGAAGGCGATTGAGCATGCGCTCGATTCGCTGGGGTTCAAGAATGCGGGCAATGTGCGAGTCGGGAAGTACATGGAAGTGGATGTGAATGAAACGGATAAGGCGAAAGCCGATGCCGCAGGTCAAGGCCATGTGCGAAAAGTTGTTGGCGAACACGATAGTTGAAGAATATCGCTACGAACTCACGGCGTAAAACGTGAAACGTTAAAGATTAGGCGAGAAGGTTACGGATGATGAAAATTGGCGTTGTCGTTTTTCCCGGCAGCAATTGCGATCACGACTGTCAGCATATCTTCAAGGATGTGCTGGGCCAGTATGTGGAGATGATCTGGCACAAGGAGACGTTGCTCGCGGGGCTGGATGCGATTGTGCTGCCCGGCGGGTTTTCCTACGGCGACTATTTGCGGACTGGCGCGATTGCGCGGTTCTCGCCGGTGATGGGGGCGGTGAAGGAGTTTGCGAAGAAGGGTGGGATGGTGCTCGGCATCTGCAACGGGTTTCAGATTCTGCTCGAAGCAGGGCTGTTGCCAGGGGCCATGCTCCGGAACAAGTCGCTGCATTTTATCTGCAAGGATGTGTCTGTGAAGGTTGAAAATGCAGCCACGGCATTCACAGGGGCTTGCCAGTCCGGTCAGGTGCTCAAGATTCCGATCGCCCATGCGGACGGGAACTACTATACCGATCCGGTCACGCTCGCTGCGATGCAGGCGAATGCGCAGATCGTGCTGCGCTATTGCACGCCGGAGGGCAAGGTGACGCCGGAGGCGAATCCGAACGGCTCGCTCGACAACATTGCCGGGATCATCAATGCCGAAGGCAATGTGCTCGGCATGATGCCGCATCCGGAGCGCTGCTCGGAAGCGGTATTGGGCAATGACGACGGGAAGTTGATCTTCCTGTCGATGCTGGAGTCGCTGAAGGGGAACAAGAAGCAGCTGAAGATGGTGGGGGCTGGGTGAGGGCATGGCCAACCGCTCCTCTGCCTTCGCGGTCACCCTTTCGGAGTTCGCCAGGTGGAAGCCTTCTGGAATTCCTTCCGCCACGGTCTTGGCAGGCCGTGGAGCGTCAGTCAGTTCCAGCTTTCCTTCCTGGCGCACTCTCGATGGGTCCCGACCGCTCTCGGCAAAGTCGCTCTGGCCATGCCCTCACCCAGCTTTAGAAGGTGAGTAAGAGTGTATGAGAATTTGGGATATTGCGCCACGAAGACTGTGTCGGAATCATTTGTTGGGTGAGCATCGGGAGCTGCACGCGATCTGGTCGGTGATTGTGAACGGCAAGAAGGGCTATGCGCAGCATCCTGAGACGTTGCGGTGGAGGGGGAAGCTGAAGGCCTTGTATGGACGGCATGAGGCGCTTGTTGTTGAGATGAGCAGTCGGGGGTATCAACATCGCAGTCCGCTGGTAAAGAGAGATGCGACGGGAAGTGCGACGCAGACTATCTATGTAGACAGGCCGAGAAGGCAGATCGCAATTCTTCGGAACAAGGGTTGTCAGTGCGATGTGCAATGAGAGGGTAGGGTGATCGTGACGGCACTGGTTATTACCAAAGACCTCATCGCGCAGCATAATCTGACGGACGATGAGTACAAGAAGATCGTCGAGATACTCGGGCGGGAACCGAATATCACTGAGCTGGGCATGTTCTCGGTGATGTGGTCGGAGCATTGCTCCTATAAGAGTTCGCGCGTGCATTTGAAGAAATTGCCGACGACGGGGCCTCGGGTGGTGCAGGGGCCGGGGGAAAATGCGGGCGCGGTGGATATCGGCGATGGGCTCTGCGCGGTCTTCAAGATGGAGTCGCACAATCATCCTTCGTTCATCGAGCCCTATCAGGGTGCGGCGACGGGGGTGGGAGGGATTCTGCGCGACATCTTTACGATGGGCGCGCGCCCGATTGCCTTGCTCGATGCGTTGCGGTTCGGTGGGCTCGACACGGCGAAGAACCGTCATCTCGTGAAGGGTGTCGTGGCGGGCATCGCTGGCTACGGCAATTGTATGGGTGTGCCGACGGTCGGAGGCGAAATCGTTTTCAACGATATTTATTCGCAGAATCCGCTCGTGAACGTCTTTTGTCTCGGTATCGCGCACAAGGACAAGATCTTTCTTGGCACAGCGGCCGGGGTCGGCAATCCGGTGATCTATTTCGGTTCGAAGACGGGCCGTGACGGGATTCATGGGGCGACGATGGCGTCCGATTCTTTCGACGACCAGTCGGAACAGAAGCGGCCGACGGTGCAGGTGGGCGATCCGTTCCAGGAGAAACTGCTGCTGGAAGCCTGTCTCGAACTGATGGCGGGCGATCTGCTGGTCGGTATCCAGGATATGGGGGCGGCTGGGCTGACCAGTTCGTCCTGTGAAATGGCGTCGCGTGCCGGTAACGGAATCGACCTGGACCTGACCGATGTGCCGCGGCGTGAGCCTGGCATGACGCCCTATGAATTGATGTTGTCGGAATCCCAGGAACGCATGCTGATGGTGGCGCAGGCGGGCAAGGAAGAGGAATGCATCAGGATCTGCAAGAAGTGGGATCTCGACGTGGCGGTAGTGGGGCGGGTCACGGGTGACGGGATTCTCCGCGTGAAGGACCAGGGCAAGGTGGTGGCAGAGATTCCGGCGAAGTCGCTGGCCGATGACGGGCCACGGTACGAGCGTCCCTATTCGCCGCCGGGCTACCAGGACATGCTGACCAACTTGAACTATGATGCGTTGCCCGACGTGAAGGATGCGAATGCGGCGCTGCTGTCGCTGCTGGAGTCGCCGACGATTGCGAGCAAACGCTGGGCCTATGAACAGTATGACCACATGGTGCGGACCAACACGATGGTCCGGCCTGGTTCCGATGCGGCGGTGGTTCGGATCAAGGGGACGAATAAAGCGCTCGCGATGACGGTGGACTGTAATAGCCGCTATTGCCTGCTGCATCCGTACGAAGGGGCTCGTCTTGCGGTGGCCGAGGCGGCGAGGAATCTGGTCTGCTCCGGCGCGGAGCCGATCGGGCTCACGGACTGTTTGAACTTCGGGAACCCCGAGCGGCCCGAGATTATGTGGCAGTTTGTGTTGGCGATCGAGGGGATGAAGGATGCCTGCGAATATTTCAAAGTTCCCATCGTCAGCGGCAATGTGAGTTTCTACAATGAGACCAACGGTCTCTCGATTTATCCCACGCCGATGTTGGGGATGGTGGGTCTGATCGATGCGGCCGATAAGACGATGACGCAGTGGTTCAAGCAGGACGGCGATGCGATTCTCCTTCTGGGCAAGACGAGGGAGGACCTGGGCGGCAGTGAATATCTGAAAGTGCTCCATCACCGGGAGCAGGGATCGCCGCCGTTCCTGAGTCTGGAGACTGAGAAGGCGCTCCATGACTTCATCTTGAATGTGATCCGTGAGGGAGTTGTGCAATCCGCTCACGATTGCTCAGATGGCGGGCTGTCTGTCGCATTGGCTGAATGTTGTATCTCTGCCCCGGACACCAGGCGAGGGGCTGTGGTAAAATTACCCCTCGATGCATTGCGGCTGGATGCCCTCTTCTTCGGTGAGAGTCAATCACGGGTGGTCCTTTCGGTGAAGCCGGAGATGGTCGACCAGATCTTGAATCGCGCCTGGGATTCCGGTATTCCAGCGATGAAGATCGGGACGGTGGGAGGCGATCGTTTCGTCATCGATGTGGAGAAGGGGCAATGGAGCGAGGGTTGCCGCATCGACCTTCCGGTCGATCAACTTCACGACCGGTGGGCCTTTTCGATTGAACGAACGCTGAATCAGGCGTGAGGGGTTAGTCGTAAGGGGTAAGGTGTCATGAGTCAGAACCAAGAACTTCTTCCAATCGCCTCACCTCTCACGTCTCACCCTTCCCATGATCAGCCCCGACAAGTTTCACGACGAATGTGCCGTCTTCGGCATTTACGGCCACAAGGAAGCGGCAAACCTCACGTATCTTGGATTGTATGCCCTGCAGCATCGCGGACAGGAAGCTTCCGGCATCGTCTCGGGCGACGGCGTGCAGGTGTATGTCCATAAGGGGAAGGGGCTTGTCGCGGATATCTATAATCCCCATGCGCTCAGTCAATTAATCGGTTCGATGGCGATCGGTCACAATCGCTACTCCACCGCCGGAGGGAACGATCTCAAGAACGTCCAGCCGCTCTCGGTCAACTTTGCCTTTGGGAATCTGGCGCTCGCCCATAACGGCAATCTCATCAATGCCCAAGTGTTGCGTCACGAACTCGAAGCGTACGGCGCCATCTTTCAATCCACCTCGGACAGCGAAGTCATCATCCATCTGATTGCGCATTCGCGGGCCGATACGTTGCTGGCCCGCATCATCGATGCGTTGAGCTCAGGTTCGTGGGGCGTTTTCGGTCGTCTTGCAGACGGACGAGGGGATCATCGCGGTACGTGACCCCCACGGGTTTCGGCCCCTCTGTCTCGGTCGGCTGGGCGATACCTACCTCGTGGCGTCGGAAACCTGCGCGTTCGATCTGCTTGGAGCTGAAGTTGTCCGCGAGATCGAGCCCGGCGAGTTGGTCCTGCTGAACGACAAGGGTGTGACGAGTTATAAGCCGTTTGCGCCGGTCAGTCCTGCCATGTGCGTCTTTGAATATGTGTACTTTGCCAGGCCGGACAGCAAGATCTTCGGCGCGAACGCGGTGTATGCCACGCGCAAGGCCTTGGGCAGGCAACTGGCGAAGGAATCGCCGGTGCCGGCGGATATCGTCATTCCTGTCCCGGACTCCGGGGTGCCTGCTTCGCTCGGCTATGCCGAGGGGGCGGGGATTCCGTTTGAACTCGGGCTGATTCGAAATCACTATGTCGGCCGCACCTTCATTGAACCGGAGCAATCGATCCGCCACTTCGGTGTCAAGGTCAAGCTCAATGCCGTGCCGGAGGTGCTGGAGGGAAAACGGGTCGTCGTGGTCGATGATTCGCTGGTGCGGGGCACGACGAGCCGTAAAATTGTGAAGATGCTTCGCAATGCCGGGGCCAAAGAAGTGCATATGCGCATCAGTTCGCCGCCGATCGTCTCGCCCTGCTTCTACGGCATCGACACGCCCACCAGGAAGGAACTCATCGCTTCCAGCCACTCGACCGAAGAGATTCGGAAGTACATCACGGCCGATAGCCTTGCCTATTTGAGTCTCGATGGCATGCTGAACGCCTCCCCCGGCAGACCTGACCAGTACTGTAACGCCTGCTTCACAGAACGCTACCCCATTCCATTGACCCGTGCTGAGGAGTGGCAGCTTGGCCTCTTCGAACCCATCCGTCTAAGCAGACTGCTGAAAAAGTCCTCCAGCAGTCGTTCTCGACTCATCGAAATCCTCAACGTACCCCTGAGGGTACGCCTCCGGTTTCGATTCGCCTGCGGCCTTGCTGGATGAACTTTTTGAGCAGTCGGTTTCCATTCTCGCCATCTAATTGTGACTCACTCGGGTACTGTGGCGACTGTGTGGGCGCTTTGCGCCATTGCCCATGAAAAAATCTGCATGGTAGGATAGCGCGCTAAGACGTGCTGAGCTGGTTGATATGTTCTTCGCTCAGCACTCAGCACTTCCGAAGAAATGGAGGCTGCGATGAAACGGATGATCCTCGTCCTCGGCGCGATACTGGTTCCCATTCTTGCAGCCCATCTGGTTCTTGCCGCAGGATTGTTCAAGGTGGGTGAGAAGGCGCCTTCGTTTGCGTTGACGGCCATCACCGGTGAGACCTTGGGGTTGGATACCTATAAGGGGAAAGTCGTGGTACTCGGACTGTTTCATATCTGCGAACCCTGTATGATGCAGGGAACGGCGCTCCAAAAAGTTTCTGAGATGACGAAAGGGAAAGACGTGGCCGTGCTCGGCGTCAATTCTTCCGGCGACTCCAAGAAGAGTGTCGGCGAGTTCTTGTCCGCCTTTCCGGTGAAAGTCACGTATCCCTATCTGCTGGATCCGAACAAGGTGACGGACAAATTGTACGGCGGAGGGAAGTTTATTCCCAACGTGTATGTGATCGATCAGCAGGGTGTGATCCGGTGGCAGCGAGTCGGCGATATGGATCTGGCCGGTGAAGAGGTGATTGTGGCGGAAGTCGAAAAGTTGTTGGCTGGAGCGAAGTAATAAGATGTAGCGCGGTCGCGGTCGCGGACCAGTCCGCCTGCTCGCAGACCCCGCACCGGTGAAGGGATCGCCGATGCGCGCGGCTGGAGCTACCCGGTCGGCGCCACCCGCTAGAAATCGCTCCAATGGGTGAGAGTGAAAGGAAGAGATGAATGGATGAGATGGAAGAGGGTAAGCAGAAGTTTTTGGAAGTGGTGAAGGGGGTTGATGCCGCTGTGCAGGTGGTCATCCCTGTCACACCTTCGAACAGCATGTTTCTGATTTCCCTCACGAAGGGGCCGAATCGAAAATTCATTACGGTCTCAGAAGATGACATCATCGATCTGCCTAACGAAGCCGGTATCCTGGCGAAGGTGACGAAAACCGTCAAAGATGCCATTGCCGCGCTGTGAGACGGTGCGACGAGCGGGACGGGCAAGAAAAGCGAACAGATACAAAACGATTAAGAATGTCCCGACGAGTCTCGCATCTCTCGCAAGTCCCGCATGTCGCGCGGTGATATCATGAAAAACCTGCTTCCCGGCATCTGGCAATGGTCCTGGTTCTCCGAGGAGAAGCAGCTCGATTTCAATGGGCTCTTCCTGACGGTCGGGGAACACAAGATTCTCATCGATCCTCCGCCGATGACAGGCGATGCGAGTTCGGTGATCCTCCGCAACGGACCCGTCGATTACATCATCGTGACGAATCGCGACCATGCGCGCGAAGCGGTGAAGTACCAAGGCGAGTTTCGCTGCCAGTTGCACGTGCCGGAGGCCGATGCGCCGCAGATGGATCTCACGCCGACCAAAACGTTCAAAGACGGGGAATTGCTCACGGGCGGGATCTGGGTGATTCAGTTGAAAGACCAGAAGTCTCCCGGCGAATCGGCTTTGTTTATCCAGCAGGGGAAGGGTGTGCTGATCGTCGGCGATGCATTGATCGGGAAGCCGTCCCGGCTCCGTCAGTTTGCTGCCTCGCTGAAAAGTATGCCGATGCGGGGAAGGCCCGAGAGGGATTGCGTCGTCTTCTCAAGTACAATTTCGACAGCCTGTTGGTCGGCGACGGTGCCTCGATCCTCACCGGCGCCAAGCAGACGGTCGAACGGTTGCTCCAACCTTCATCATGACGCTACGTAACGGACTTTCCGAAGAACTCAACCGCCAGGGAAACGAGCATTTTTCGCGCGGGCTCTATAGCGATGCCTATACCTGCTATGCGAAGGCATTGGAATGCGACCGGCTGACCGGAGATCAACGGGCGTTGGCCGCCACGCTGGGAAATCTCGGGAACATTTGTGCGGTCAGTGGGCGTCGGGAATCGGCTCAGACGTACTATCAAGAGGTGTTGGAGCTCCAGAAGATCCTTGGGGATGAGAAGGGGATCGGAACGACGTTGGGCAATTTAGGGAATCTCAGAGCCGATGCGGGCGAATGGGATCGCGCCAAGGCCTACTATCTCGAAGCGCTGGATCTGATGTGCAAGACTCAGGATGATGCCGGCAAGGCGGTGCTATTTTCGGATCTTGGTCTGGTCGCACGGGAGACGAAAGCGTACGAGCAGGCGATTGGGTACTACGAACAGTCGCTTGTCCTGATGAGGCGATTGGGAAACGAGGGTGGGGTGGCCGATGCCTGGCGCATGATCGGCCGAACGTTTTTGCTTCAGCAGCGCTATGACGATGCCATTGCCTGTTTCCAAACCAGCCAGTCCATTGCCGAGCGAGCGCGCGATGAGCTGAGGACAGGCGGCGCTCGTTATGCGCTGGCCCAATGTTATGAAGAGACCGGCAAGATGCGTGAGGCGGCGGATCTCCTCGAACTGGTGGTGCATATGGATCGCAAATATCAGCTGCCGAAACTTGAAGAGAATATCACAACGCTTGGCGGCTCTGCGTGCCAGACTCGTAAGGCAGGATGGTGAGCCGCTCAATTGAAAGAGGGACGTATGAGTGATGAAGACTCGCCTGCGTGGACCGCTCTCAAGGCCTCTCTGACCCCGGCATTTCCACAGCTACTCGAATTGGAGCCCGGCGGTCGCATTGACGATGGATCTTGGCTCCGATGGATGGATGCTGGAACTCACGCCTGACGGACAGCTGTTCTGCCAGTATGGTGTAGCGATTGAAGATGTGATGACCCTGCTGTCCGATGGGACACCGGAAGATCTTGGTACCGACGAGATTGCAAAGCAGGCCAAGTACTTCATCCAACCGGCCGTCTCAAAGTATCGTGCGCTGCTGTTGAAATCCGGATTTTCCGAACAGACCGAGATCAACGATGCGTATGTGGCCGTTCGCTTCGAGCGGGCGGTGGACGCGGCGAATCCTCCAGCTGTGCAGGACTTGATGCGCTGGTGTGTGCGGACAATCGGTGTGGCTCGGTGAGCAGACGGATCGCCACCTTCGACGACTTTCGCGATGCGATTACGACATACCGGTTGCCGAGGGTCTTGATTGCCGCTATTGAGCTGAACCTCTTTACGGCGATCGGGACTGACACATGGACGATTCCTGATCTGGCTCGTGAGATGAAGCTGAGTGAACGGGGGTTGGCCATTCTCTGCCGGAATCTCGCGATGGCCGGCCTGCTGAAGAAACAGGGTGAGACCTACAGGAACAGCCGGTTAGGCGCCACGGCGTTGAACGCACACCATCCGGCCTATCGGGGGGATTATCTCCGGCTGATCACGAGCCATTGGGCTGATTGGGGACGCCTGCTGGAATCGGTGAAGAGTGGATTGCCGCTCGATCACGATGAGCCGGATGAGCCGGATTATCGTCGTCGGTTCACATGGGCCATGCATCACCGGACCTTGGAGACGGCTCCGAAGATTGCGGCGCAGATCGACCTGCGCGGTGTGCGGACCTTGCTCGATCTTGGCGGCGGTCCCGGCACCTATGCCATGGCCTTCCTCGCAAAGAATCCCTGGGCTTCGCGCCACGGTGTGTGACCGTCCTGCAGCTCTCGACGTGGCAAAGGAGATTGCCTCGACTCACAAGGCCGGAGCGCGCCTCTCCTATCTGCCGCTGGATGTGATGGCGGAAGACATTCCCGGCGCCTACGATGTGATCTGGTATTCGAACGTGCTCCACATCTATTCGCCGCAAGAGAATCAGGCGGTATTTCGGCGTGCGGCGGCTGCATTGAATCCCGGAGGCCGACTACTGATTCAAGACGCGTTTCTTCACGACCGGGATGGCTTATTTCCCGAAGAGGCGAGTCTCTTCGCAGTCTCGATGTTGTTGTTCACCGAGAGAGGGCAATACCTATAAGGCAGCCGATACCAAAGGCTGGCTGACGGATGCCGGATTCGAACGGATCAAGGTCTTGCGGATGAAGAAGGGGACGGAGGACTGGGAGGGCGGGATACTGGAAGCCCGGCTCCCTGGAATGAATGAAAAAACGCGTGCCCGCCGAACAGGATCAGTAAGAAGTTCACGATCCCGCTCATCGCACTGAAGAGGAACAGGGCGCCGGTTTCACCTTGTCCGCCGAGGATGCTCGTGACTGTGGCAAGGTCTAAGGCCAATCCCACCGTTCCATACATGACGCAGGCCATGGCGGTCCAGGTCCATCCGATCCGTACGAGTCCCGCGAGCGCGATAGGAAATGCGAGGAGATAGAGCATCCATCCGATTCGGCCTGCCTCCGTTGCAGCCGGTATGAGCTGGGCGGTATTGGCTCCGATGAGGCAGAGCCCCGCGAGCAGACCGATAAGCGTCCAAGTGTGTCGCATGCAGGGGATGATACCTGCGTCTGCTGTGCACAGCAACAGGTCTATCAGGATGCTGAAAAAGTCCGCCAGTGCCACAGGCTGTGGCGCGCGAAACGCGAGACACGCGAGAAAGGCGCGACGTGACCAAGTTGGATCTCTACCTTTTCTCACCTGTTACGCTCGTCCCGTCTGTCGCGCGCAGAAGTCTTTTCGCAGCCTGATGTAAGATGCTCATAGCAGTGAATGGGAGATCGCGAGGGATTACGACGATGGCAGATCCATCCGACAGAGCCTCTGAAACCTGTCTTCTGGTCTACGACGGTCAATGCCGTCTCTGTGTCACCGCCAAGAAGGGTCTTGAGCGACTAGGGACTCATGCAGATGCCGCTTCGATACGGATGGTTCCGTATCAGAGCGAAGAGGCCAAGCAGGCTTTGGGGGAGAGCTACCAGCCAGGCCGTCCCAACGCCGCATTCCTGGTCCGTCCTAACGGGGAGATTGCCCGCGGGCTCGATGCCTTTTTGGCACTTCTCCCTGGCCTCAAGGGTGGGCGGGCCCTCTCAGTGGTCTTGAGCCTTCCACTGGTTAAGCCCTTCGGCTATCTGCTGTATTGGTTTGTAGCTCGGTATCGCTATGCCGTTTTCGGCAAGGTCCCGCTTGAGAGGGATTCCGAGAGCCCGGGTGTGCCGAGTCGAGAAGTTGCTCACAAATAAGAGGTTTTTAGCGCACAATTTGAATTTCATGTTTTAAATACCTTCCACAATCTGACCTCCCGCCCTCGATTGTTTCATCTTTCCCACCCATTCAACTGTTTCAAAGGCTAAGTAACTACCCCCCTCTTTCGAAGGGTTTTCTCCCCACAGTGGGGAATTTACGCCGTAGGCCGTCAATGCGAAACTCCAACCAAGCGAGGGAGGACCGCACATGACGATCATCCAGCGGCTGTTGCAGACGATAGGCGAAGTGAGGGAGTGGTTCCGGCCGAGCAGGCTTGAGTTTGCGCCGGTATATCATGAACGACGGATTGGAAAGGGATTCTACGCCGCGTTAATCGCCTGTGCCATGATCGGTCCTGGCCTTCCGCTGACAGCGTGGACTGCAGATCTGTCGTCCCTCGCGCCTGTGAGTCCTCGGACGGTTGTGGCGGCTGGTGTTGGGTATGAGAATGCTGAGACATCGACAATTACTGTGAAAACGTACGATGCCGAAAATGGTGCGATTCTTTCCGATGAAACGTATGAATTGAATGTGAGAGAAGATGCAGCGTCGGCGGACAATCAACCGCGTGAGCGGATTTTTGCGGGCGGAGTCGGTCCGGGGACCGATGGACTTTCAGCGTTTACGCTCCGTGTCTACGACGCAGCCACAGGCCGGTTTCTCTGGGAAGGTCTCCTGAATCTCAATGCCGGCGATCAAGAGTCCGGCTCCACCCACCGAGTCGTAGCCCATCTTGTTGCGCCACAGGCGATGGTGACTCAGGTCCACAGCCGAAGCGCTATCGACAGTCAACCCCAGTTTTCCCTTCGTGCCGTCGATGCGACAACCGGACAGCTGATGTGGACCGACCATTTCTCAACCGAGACCGGCAGGCTTGCCCGTCCCGAACGAGTCGGCAGAGCCGCCGTTGGCCAGACAGAGGGGTTGGCGGCGCCATCTCAGCAGATCGAATTTCGCATCCGAATGACGGATGATCAGGGCCGGAAGATATTGTGGGAAGACACGATTGAGCCGACCGTAGATGAGACAGACGTCATAGCCGGGCACAATGATGCAGCCGAGATTCTGCCGGCTTGGCGTGGCGCGGATTCCGAGGAAATGACACAGGAAGCGATTTGAGTAGAAGTAAGAAGGATGGGGGTTTCGACCTACCGACAGCAAGACCACTGCAAGTCAGCTTTTCTTTCCGTGCTCCTGTAACTGATCCACCCACCTGGACTGGAACTGTTCGTACGACAGCGAGAGTTGCGATTGCATGGCGGCAGAGAGCGTCTGCCTTGCTTTGAGGTGTGTGAGAAGTTCTCGCACACGAGGCATGCCGAAGCGGTCGATCAGATAGTGCACGGCGGAGTTCGCTTCCAGGTAGGCCACGGTTGCGGCATCGCTGGATAGTCCTCCCCATCCCCCCTCCAAGGCGGACAAAGGGATCAGTGTAAATTCCTGCTTCATAATCTGATCGAGATCCGACCAGCGATCCCCGGACAACTCCATGGCTAAGCCTTCATTGAGCCAGGTCGGGATGGCGCTGCCCGCGGGGCCGAGTTGGTCATGCAGGAGGGCGTGTACGAATTCGTGTCGCAGTACACGTGTGAGCCAGGCATGGTCTACCAAGGCCTCCTGCACAGGAACCTGAATGCGCCCGAGCACGGGATCGAAGAGCCCATCGGCCCACATCGGGCTGCCGGTCGCGCTTTGAAACTTGGACTTGGTGTGTAGGACGACGACGATGGTCTTCGATGGAAAGTGCCCGAATTTTTGGCCGATCTCTCGATACGCCTCTTCAAGAATCTCCAATACAGCGACCCAGGTCGCTTGATCGGTTTCCCCATCGAATTTTGCGGTAAAGTGCGCGCTGTCTCGGCTGGTAAGTTGCGCTTCGCTTTTTTCGGTTCCGCGGACTTTAGCCGTGACGGTTCGCAGATAGGATTGCACCACCGGGTCTTTGCCTGTGAGGGCGGTGGCCTGATCGAGATGGCGAGCTGCTTCGCCGAGTTGATCCTGCCCTTGAAAGAGATCGGCCAGCGCCAGATGGGGGAAGGGCTCGTTTGGTGCCAGGGCAACCAGCTGTTCCAGAAAGTCCTGCGTCATAGCCGGGTCGCGTAATTCCCAGTAGGCATGGGCAAGGTTCAGTAAGACGACGGGATTCTTGGCATCGAGTGACGCTGCTTTCTTGAAGGCTTTGATCGAGACCGCGGTCCCGCCATGTTTTTCCTGTTGAATGCCCAGATTGTTCCAGAGGATGGATACATATGGGCGCGTGGTGTTGTCGTTTGCGATGTCGGCCGGCAGTTCGGCCAGTTTAGTTTCTGCGGCTTTGACGTTTCCTTTTTCGATCTCGTCGCGGATCGTCTCCAATCGTTCGCGATGCGTCGTTTTCGGAATGACACTGGGATCGATCAGGCGAGTCTGTTTAGGCTCCATCTCCAGTGGGCCATCGTGATGCGGTGTTGGCGCGGGCTGTGAGTCCTCCACAACGGCACGGGGCTGATCCAGTGGTGGAGTAGGTAGATAAGTCGGTTTGAACCAGGACTGATAGACGACGAACAGCCCGATGAGGCAGGCGGCAGGAAACAAGATGTGAAAAATGTTGCGACGATACATACAGGCCCTATTCGGGTGAAATTCAATGTATCACTCTGGGCAGGCTCGACAAAGGATTGTCAGTAAATCGACAAGGCTGACAGGATTCGAAGATTGGCACGACAGGATGTGGTTACGCAGGATGCTCAAAAAGTTCAGACTTCTCACCCTCCCAACCCCGGCGCGCCTAGACGAGCCGTTCCCGGGCAAGGCCGAAGCGAGTGAAGACCGGAGGAGGTACCCACCGCACTTCGTGGGGCCGTTCGCCCATTCAATGGATCTTGGCGAACGGAAAAACCCCTCCAGGGCTTACGACCCCCGAGGGACTCCTTTTCAACTTTGAGGGTCTGAACGATGCGAGAACGACGCTGGCGGACTTTTTCAGCATCCTGCTCATTGAGGAGGGGGCGAGGCTATGATACGATCCACCGCTGTGATACGGCGCTCTTCCGAGCCCAACCCCTCCGAACAGTTTCAGCAATGGCTGGATCGTGTCGCGCGTCCGATCGAATTTGCGACACGCGATGCGTTCGCCCACCTGCCCACCGTCAAGAATCTGAATCGTTTTGTCTCCTCACAGGTGATGCAAGCCCTATCCGATCGTGTCTATCCAAGAAAGATCGAAGCCGCGCTGTTCCAGCTGCGGGAGCTGTTTCTTGAAGACCAGCAACGTCTCCCGGCGGAGGATCAACAGCGTCGGTTGCAGGAAGCCGCGATCATTCTGGAGGTCTTGCGCAAGGCGGCTCACGATCCGGGCAAGGACTGGCATGAACCGGAGCCCGTCGTGATGCGAGAACCCGTCATGGCTGCTCCTCCATCGAAGCCTTGGTGGGCACAGCCCATTCGTTTCGCAAAGGGGGTCGGCCCGAAGCGCACATCGTTGCTCCAACGGTTTGGGATCGAGACGGTTGAGGATGCATTCTGGACTCTGCCTTGGCGCTATGAAGATCGCTCGGTGATGACCCCGATTGGAGAACTCGTGCCCGGTGTGCAGGCTTCGATCTGCGGCACCATCGTTCGAAGCGAGGCGAAGCGTGCCCGCAGCCGCCGTCTCGCTATCCTCGACATTGTGGTAGAGGATTCAACCGGGCGCCTCCAGGCGGTATTCTTTAACCAGCCGTTTCTCGAATCGCTCTTCACTGTCGGGACAAGCGTGATGCTGACCGGACGGGTGGTGGCCGGTGCGCAGGGATGGGTGGCGATGAGGATGGAGGTCACGCAATACGAAGTGATGGGCGCAGAAACCGAGGCGCTACTGCACGTGGGTCGTATTGTTCCGGTGTACCACGAAACCAAGGGGTGGACTTCCCGGCAGATGCGCGTCCTCATGAAAGGCTTGCTGGATGCGCATGCCTCAGAAGCGCAGGAAGTGTTGCCGGTTCCGCTTCGCGCCCGCTATCGATTGCTGCCCATTCAACAAGCCATTCAGGATGTGCATTTCCCCCGGCCAGGAACGGATACTGGACAACTCGATCGAGGCCTCACGCCTGCTCATCGACGCTTGGCGTTCGAAGAGCTCTTCGTGCTCCAACTCGCACTGGCCTCGCGGCAACGCGTGGTGAAGGAAGAGGTAAAACAGGTGTCGTTCAATCCGAAGACGCCGCTCCTCGGCAAGCTGGATCGAGCGCTGCCCTTTCAATTGACTGCGGCACAAGAGCGGGTGATTCGCGAGATTCTATCGGACATGACATCACGCAAACCGATGAACCGACTGGTGCAGGGCGATGTCGGGTGCGGCAAAACCATCGTAGCGGCTCAGGCGATGGTGCTGGCCTGCGGCTCGGGCTACCAGGCGGCGCTGATGGCGCCGACGGAAATCCTCGCCGAGCAACACTATCGGACGATGAAGAAGCTCTTGGAGCCACTCGGGCTTTCCGTGGTGCTTGTGAGTGGTGGTGGACGCGCGGCAGCGCGTAAAGCCATGCGCGCGCAAGTACTGTCCGGGGCGGCACAGGTCGTGATCGGAACCCATGCGATCATCCAGCAAGGTGTCACCTTCGCGAAACTTGGACTGGCCGTGGTGGATGAGCAACATCGATTCGGCGTCCTCCAACGGAAGACGCTCATCGAAAAAGGATACAAGCCCGATGTGCTGGTGCTGACTGCGACACCGATTCCACGCACGCTGGCCATGACGGTGTATGGAGATCTGGATGTGTCGGTGATCGACCAGATGCCTCCGGGGCGAAAGCCGGTGCGCACGTTTCTCTTGAGCGACGGCCAGCGGGGGCGGGCCTATCAGATTCTCCGCGATGAGCTGCGGAACGGCCGGCAGGCCTACGTGGTATACCCTCTCGTCGAGGAATCGGAGAAGACGGATTTACAAGCGGCCATGCAAGGCGCTGAGCAGCTGCAAGCAGATGAGTTGGCCGGGTTTCGCGTCGGGCTCGTGCATGGCAGGATGAAGTCGGAGGAGAAAGAACAGGTTATGGAGGCGTATAAGAAGGGGGCGATCCAAGTCCTGGTTTCGACGACAGTGGTGGAGGTCGGGGTCGATGTACCTAATGCTACGGTCATGATGATTGAGCATGCCGAGCGGTTCGGGCTGGCGCAGTTGCACCAATTGCGTGGACGCGTCGGGCGAAGCGAACATCAATCCTATTGTCTGCTGATGGCTTCAGGCGGAGTGCTGTTTCGATCGGCGAAGCCCAAGGCAGCCGGCGAACCTCCATCGGCGGCTCGGGAGCGGCTGGACGCGCTCGTACGATCGACCGACGGGTTTGTGATTGCCGAGGAAGATCTCCGTATCCGCGGGCCCGGCGAGTTTTTTGGGTTTCGGCAGTGGGGCATGCCGGAGTTTCGCGCCGCAAATTTGGTGCGGGATGCGGATATACTTCAGCAGGCGCGGCAGGAGGCGTTCGCATTGTTGAAACAGGACCCACAGCTGAAGGCAGCGGCGCACCGCGCCTTGAGAGAGACAATGTTACGGCGGTGGGAAGCGAAGTTGGATTTGGGGTCGGTGAGCTGAGGCGGAGGATGTGTGGACAATGCGTCTCCCTGCTTCTCAGAGCGACCCTTCCGGAGTCGACCGGATGGAAACCTTCGGAAATTCCCTCGCAGACTCGGTCAGTTTCCGCTTTCCTTTCCGGTCGACTCTCGGTGGGGCCCCGCTCTTTCAGCAATGGAGGCACACTGTCCACACATCCCCCGCTGGTGGAGTAGCGACTAGAGAGAGGGGAGCAGTAGGAGAAGATGGGACTCTTACAACGGTTGAAACATGATTTGAAGACGGGGTTGGTGACGTTGCGTCTTGGCACGGCGCAGGCGGCGAACCGTGCCTTGGAAGAAACAGAATTGCTGCGGGTCCGGCTCGAAATCCGCAAGCTTGACCAGCAATTGGACGAACACTATCGCGACGTCGGGGAGCGGGCCGTCAGTCTGCGCGAGGCCGGAGAACCGGCCGAACGAATCCTGTACGATACGGAAATCACCCGTCTTGTAAAAGAAATTCAGCAGCTCAAGGATGATCGAGAGAAGTTTGAGCTGGACATGGCCGAGATTCGAGAGCACGAATGATGTCGGACCGAACGCGGCCGTTGCGTCTTGCCGGTGTCGATATCGGGACCCTCACCTGCCGACTTCTCATCGCAGATATACCAACCAATGGGCGGCTGACCGAATTGCGATCGGAGCGACGCATTCTTCGGCTAGGCGAAGGTGTCGATCAGACCGGGCAGCTGAACGTGGCGGCGATGGATCGTGTGATTCAGTGTTTACAGGAGTGGCGGGCGCTTATCGATGCCGCTCATGTTGATGCTACGGCGGCCGTCGCGACGAGTGCCGTTCGTGATGCAGCGAACCGTGACACGTTTCTCGATCGCGTGAAACACGAGGCAGGCTTCGATGTCGAATTGATCTCAGGAGAAGAAGAAGCAAGGCGGACATTGTTAGGCATTCGCTCCGGCTTGCCCCATAGTGTGACCGACGTATTGGCCCTCGATATCGGCGGCGGCAGCACCGAGTTTATTCTGGATCGGCCAGGTCATCAGGCTCTCGTGCGATCGATCGATATTGGCGTCGTCCGGCTTTGTGAACGTCTCCTTCATCATGATCCGCCGACCAACGACGAAGTGCACGAAGCGCGCGAGTGGGTTGCAAGAGAAACCAAAGCAGCTGTTGCCGACATGGGCAACTATCAGACGGCAACCTTCGTCGGCACGGCGGGAACCATTACAAGCCTTGCCGCCATGGCCCAGAAACTTCCCACCTACGAATCGGCCAGAATCCATAACTATCAGTTGCAGCTCACTACGATTCAAGAACTTGAACAGACGCTATTAAGCCGCAAGAAAGCCGACCGCACCGATCTCCCAGGGCTCGAAAAGGGCCGCGAAGAAGTCATCGCCGCCGGTGCGATCATTATTCGAACGATCATGGAGACGTTAGGAATGTCGGCTGTGCTTGTCAGCGACCTGGGATTGAGAGAGGGAGTGTTAATTAGTTTGCTTGAGAATGAGCAAAGAAGATAATTGCTCAAGTGAGGGGTGCTGCACATACTGTTTGGCGCCAATGATGGCATGCTGTTTTTCCTTTTTGTTCAATGATCAAGGAACCCTCCGATTGCTTCGCAATCGATTTCCCGAGACGTGCCATCGGCCCGGGCGAGGGCCTTCCTAGGCCGTGCGTTGCGCGAGCACGGGAGATCAACAGGTTCCATCCCCTCCTCCCAGTCCGGTTGTATTTCTGATGCACGAGGTATATAGTCAGTACACCTCAGGTTATACGAGGACTCGGGTGAAATCGTCTCTTCTGCCGAATGAGGAGGTGGTGTATGAGAAAGATCCTTGTACTCGTCGCGGTACTCGCGCTCGATGCCGACTCGTCGATGGCCGCGGCACTCTTTGATGAGCGTGCCAAGAAATTTACCGCCGGTTACGAATTCCTGAAACAACAAAAGTACCAGGAAGCACGCACGGCCTTTGAAGCCGGCCTTCAACAATACCCTGCCAATGCCATGGCGCACTTCTATCTCGGCGATGCCTGCCAGGGATTAAAAGCCTGGGCCTGTGCGGAATCACATTACGAGACCTCGCTGCAGCTTGATGCGAAATCCTCGGTGGCCGGTTTGGCCAAACAACGGGGGCGCAAGGCCAAAGTGTGGCGCTTGCTGGACGAAGGGAAGCAGGCCATCAACCAGCCGAATGTCCTACCCGAGCAGGTCGCCCAGGCCGAGGACACCCTGGAAATTGCGCACAAGCTGGGTCTCGACGACGAACAACAGGCCGTCTACCAACAGTTGCAAGGGAAAATTCAGCAGAGGCACAAAGTGAATCACGTCAACCCGCCGTTGGCCAAGCAGGACGAACGGTCGATGGTGCTGGTGCCGGCGGGAGAGTTTCTGATGGGGAGTTGGACGGGAGACTGTAGACGAACAACCGGTGCGTCGAGTCTATCTGGATGCCTATTTCATGGATAAGGACCAACTGACGGTGGGGCAATATGCGAAGTTCTTGGAAGCCACGTCTCATAACGTACCGCCGGAATGGAATATCATGAGCCGCGCGATGCACAAGAACCGTCCCGTCGTGAATGTGGATTGGGCGGATGCGGCCGCGTACTGCGCATGGGCCGGCAAGCGCCTGCCGACCGAGGCGGAGTGGGAGAAGGCGGCGCGGGGAACGGATGGCCGGACCTATCCCTGGGGGGATGAGCCTCCGTCGAAGTTTCATGGGAACATGAAGAAAGAGCTATGGAACAACCACATGGGATTAACACCGGTGGGGATGTTTGGAGATGGCAAGAGCCCCTATGGCATCAATGACATGGCCGGGAATGTCTGGGAGTGGGTCAGCGACTGGTATGACCAGAACTATTACAGCACCGCCCCGCTGCGGAACCCGACAGGACCGTCAACGGGCAGTCACAAAGTAGTCCGTGGCGGCTCCTGGGGTAGCGGTCCGGAGGGGCTGCGCTCCTCGGAACGAGAGACCCATTTGCCGTCGTTCCAGGGTTTCGGTACCGGGTTCCGGTGCGCGAAGACTCCGTAGTGCGTGGAGTTTTGGAACTTGGCTCTGCCTCATAAAGGATCTGAGGTCATTATCTCGACCACAGTCTGCGAGATAGAACCGCTAGTGCGCTATATCCCTTAACCCCTGTATCCCTTTATCCCCATGTCCCTACTTCTGCGAATACCACCGATAGCCCTTGTTCTCCGAGAAACTGGCTTTCGGGGCTCCACCGGGTTTCTCCAATAGCAAGACTTTGAAATCGATGAGGCCGAACCAGGCAGGATCTGTCACGTCGTGATAGTGGCAGCCATGGAGTTTCGGAAGCATGTCGCCCAGCGCCTGCTTCAACTCCTTTTCCGTATAGGCTTGCACGATGAACGGCTTATTCATGGCCTGGCAGAACCGCTGAATGGTATAGATCGCGCCGGTGCAGAGCACTTTCGTGTCCGGTTTGATGGCGAGGAATTGGGGCAGCGAGAGATAGCGCTCTTGAAAGCCCAGCCAGCGAGTCGCCTGGCGCAGGTGGCTGTACTGAACCTCGTACTCCGTGTGGCCCGGCAGCTTGACCGGCGCCGGCCAGCCTTCTTCGATCCCGAATTCAGTGAGAAACGCTCTGCCGCCCGGCTTCAACACCCGCCACAGTTCTGCCACGAATCGAAAGGGGCCGAGATTGAAGATCACGTCCTCGGGCAGGTCCGTGCCCAGCGGCAGCCGCACGCGCCTGATCCAATCCAAGGCTTCCTGATGCTGTGGCGTATCGCCTCGTGCCATCGAGGAGTTCTTTCCTGGTCAATTTTACCGGCGTCATGTCGGCCATGTTTTCATTATCGATGACGAGATCGACGGAGCTGTCTTTGAAGGGGAGCCATTCGCCGTTGGCGCGGGTGCCGATGCCGCTCCAGCCTCCGGCCTTGGCACGGGTGACTTGCAGAGTCAGGAAAGGCTGGGTGATGTCGAGGGAGATGTATCGAATGGTCTTGTTTTTCAAAGGGCAAGAGTTCTTTGCCCAATTCACGGGCGAGGTATCCGAGTCCGCCGCCTACTTCGACGATCACGCGGGGTTTGGGCGTGAACCAGCCCAGCTTCCTCAATTGCCGCATGAGCAGCCGGCCATAGGTCAAGCCGTTGAGCGTGTCGTTCGGTTCCCGGAAGAGATGTGAGACGGTGGTTTCGATCAGGTCGAAGTGGCCGTCGTCTTCGCCGCTGTCGGTCAGCTCGTGGTGATGAAAGTCTTCAAGATGCTCTTCTCCTTCGAACCCGTCCTGTCCTGACCAGCCTTCCCTGATTTGCTGGAGGAGCAGATCCCATTTGGCCTTGTGGCGGTGGCCGCCCGGGGGCTCTGTGCCGTAGTAACAGAGGGAGTAAGTGGGCAGAGCCCAATGTTCCAAGTGCCACTGTCCCGGCTGTCCGTCCGGTCCGCAGACCTGCGGTCCCGTATTTCTCAAGCAACGCACCGACGGAAGTGTGGCCGTTCATCGCCTTAAGCATTTCCAGGCCGGTACGATTCAGTCGTAAGATCGGCAAGTTGTCGTCGAGAGGGGCGAACCACCATTCGTCGTCGGTGTGTTGATACGCGACGAGATCGGGGATGTGCCAGGCCAGTCGGCTGAGCATCTCTCCGGTGAGGCTGAGCGGTTCGTGAGCGGCGACGGCTGGCTTCATGGTGAGCACAACAATGTTGAGCGCCGCAGCCTACACGACGGGCTGGGATTCTCGCAAGACCTCAAGAAGCGTGAAACGTTTCTCGTGAAGCGTCGTTCGCGAATGACGAGGGACGAGATACGAACGACGAGCTCTAGAGCTGGGAGGGGAATGTGGCCGTATCGGTTACTGTAATGACGCCGTGCATGATGGGATGGATGCGACAGAAATAGGGGTAGTGACCGGGAGCCAACCCTGGAAGTGTAAAGCTGTGGTTGGGCAGGACGATCCCGGAATCGAATGCGCAGGCGGTTCCATTTTCCAAACAGCTTAAGTGGGTGATCGTGTGTTCGGTGGCTGTGGGGTTGTCCCATCTGATGGGGGCGCCGCTGGATACGGTGGCTGACTTGGGGACGAAATAGGGTGATCCGCTGTCGATGATGATGGCAGTGTACGGCGGTGTGGCAATGGCTGGCCAGGCTGCGAAGAGTCCCAGCGATATGAGGGCGATGATCATCCGTGTCTTCATGGTCATTCTTGTACGTCGCGTTCATTTTATCATGTCGGTTAATGGAAGAAGTGGTGTCAACTCAACAAGATTCTTGGTCTTCCCTCTTGACGTTGTGGCTTGTTTGTAGGATTCTCTCATCCGTTGGACGTCAACTGAAGAAGTCGATCCGGCAGGTCCGCATTTCCGTTACTCTTTCGCCTCAGTTCCTAGTCCCTGTTGCGTTTTCGGTGATGGACAAGGGAGGCTGGAGGGGCGAGAAGGTAGAGATTTTCACCGTCTTGTTAGAGGTTGCTGAAGTGTGAGTTGCAAGATCCCAATAAGTTATGCTAGATGGAGGCCACGTCACACATCCACTGGATGAGAGAGGAGAATATTGATGGCGAAGCACAAGAAGAAGCAGGCGAAGAAGAAGCATGCGAAGGCGAAAGCCAAAGCCAAAGCAAAGTCCGGAGCGAAGAAGGCAGCGAAGAAATCCGCTAGACGGAAGGTTGCCAAGAAGACTGCCAGGAAGGTAGCCAAGAAACCGGCTGCCAAGAAAGCTACCAAAAAAGTTGCCAAGAAGCCGGGGGTTGCTGCATCCAAGGCGGGTCAAGAAGAAGCCTGTGGCGGTGAAGAGTTCAGCCGCTATGTCCAAACCAGCGGCCCCTGCCTTCGACAAGAAGTCTGTGAAGCCATTCGCGGGTGAGGAGCATCAGAAGCCATTGTTATCACAGCCAATGGGGTCGGCGATGCCGAAAGATTCAGATCTTGACGAGGAACTGGGCGAGGACGATGTGGATATCGCCGTTGAGGTCGATGAAGATGTGGAAGAGGAGCTCACGCTTGATGGGGAAGATGAAGACACTGATTTCCCTGAAAAACGAGAAGGTCTATTAGACGACGCAGACGATTACCACACCCACTGACGTTTGCATGAGATGCCTGTTCTGGACGACTCGCCTGAGTCGTCCGGCAAGATGACGTTGTGAGTCTGCCCCGGTGCCCCGGCGTTCGTTCCACATGTGTCTCCTGCTCCTGCTAAATTCTCCGCGATGAATTTCCAATGAGTCATTTTTTGTTCGTGGCCGGGGCTTTACGAGAGCGCACCTCGGAGGAAAGTGCCGAGCTGCAACTTGGGCACGGGCTCTGGGGACTCTGCACTGAGTTGATCCGGACGAATCTTCACACCTATCTTGATGTGGAATCCCGTGGTCTTGTGTATGTGCTGAAGGCCGGGCTCTGCGCCGAGTTTCAGATCGTGCTGCCTGTGTTGGACTTCTCCGCCTTGGATGCGTTCCTCAGGGATGAGCTGAGAACCGAAGCCAGATTTGGCTTTGTGCGAATCGACGGAGTACGCCGATTGGCCTGCTCGTCTGCTGCGAGTCAGGCGTTGTTGCTCAACGTGTTGCAGATTGCCGATCAGGCAGAACTCACGCGGCGATTGAGACTGGGCATGCATCGGTTGACGCAAGCGGAGTACGACGCAATTGTCGCGGGGAATCTTGCGAGTGACGACATAGCAGGATGCTCAAAAAGACCGTTCACTTCGTGCGCGGTTTGTCTGGTTCATCTGGTCTATCTGGTTACGTCTGGTTCAACCAAACAAACGAGACAGACCAAACAAACCAGATGAACCATCCTGCTAGATTCGTTGGCCTGTCATGAGCAAATACGCCTCGTCGATCGTGGCCACTTCCTTCACCGTCACATTGAGCTGAAGTCCCAATTCATTCAGATTCCACCGGGCGTCATGCATCTGTCCGTGTGGAACCAACACGGTGCGATAGCCTTCTCGCGCGGCGGCACGAATTTTATCCGGGATGCTGCCCACCGGGCCGATCTGTCCATCCGGTTCAATCGTTCCGGTCAGGGCAATGCCCCGCTGAATGTGCTCCCCCTTAAACATGGCAATGAATCCCACGGCCATCGCCGCACCGGCGCTTGGTCCGTCGCTGCCTGTGGGTCGATAGGCCACACCTTGCACAGAGACCGTCCCACTATGCTGAACCGAGGGCGTGTGCTCGACTGCATAGGCAAAGGCCTGAGCCATGGAGCCCAAATGATCATTTCCCAGTAGTACGCCGGCAAGGAGCCATCGCAGTTGAACGGGGTGCGGTTCGGGTTTCTTGTCCCACCACATCATCAGGATTTCAAACACGCCAAGATTGTTTTGCCGAATGGCTGCCAGGACCGGGAGCTCAATGACATTGTCTGCCGAAACCGAGACGGGAACTCCACAAAGGAGGATGACAATCAGTACGATATTAGCAAGGTGGCGTAGCATCGTAGGCTCCTAGTAGGCTGGTTGCTCTGGTGTGTTTGGTTGTACTAGACAAACCACACACGGTGTCGGTCGGTGATACATTCGCTCGCAAAAGTGTAGCAAATCCGGTTGGGCAGTAAAGCGAGTTGGCAGTTCTTGCCTTGCGTTAGGCCATGGCATTCCGTATAAGGGCGTGCATGATGAACCTGGCAGTTAGAGGAATGTTGGTAGGGGGACTGGCTTTTCTTTGTCTGCCGCTCGGCGCCGCTGCTTCGAACTGTCAGGTGGAGTCGATTGCTTCCGGGCCGGGAGTAGGATTGGCGCGTCATTTGGGCGCCGGCTGCACGGAGCAAGAGCGAGAGGCGAGAGCGGTGGATGCCGCGCAGCTGATACAAGCATTCAAGGAAGGGAAGGGGATTGATCTCTCGGGGGTGATTATTCGCGGCGATCTTTCTTTAGATATGTTGCCGGTGGGTCCATTGCCGCCCGAGCTTGAAGGGGTGAAGGAGCTGCAGGGACGCGAGGTGCGCGTGATTTCCAGCTCCATCACGATCGTTGACTCGGTTGTGCGCGGAGCGATCAGGCATGGATCGCCACAAGGGTTTCTGGTGGTAAGGGGGCCTGTGACGTTCAGCGGGACAACGTTTGAACAGCCGGTGGATCTCTCACGGGCTGTGTTTACTCAGCCGGTCACATTGTCAAGCGCGCGGTTCTTGCGGGAGACTTATTTCGTGCAGGGGCGATTTCTGCACCACCTGTTTGCTGAACACACGTCGTTCGGTCCGCATACGAGATTCCACCGATCTGTCTTTCAGGGGCCGGTCACATTCCAGCAGTCGAGATTCAATGGACTGGCGGAGTTTTTGGAGGTGGTCTTCGAGAAGGATGTGAATCTGTCGCGCGCCTACTTCAAATTGGGCACCGGGTTTTCCGGGAGCCGCTTTCAAGGCCTGGCGGATTTCTCTGCAGCCTCGTTCGACGGCGATGCGTTTTTCACCTTTACCCAGTTCGAAGGGGACGCAGACTTTCGCCGTGTCACGTTCCGATCGACAGCAGACTTTTCCGATGCGTCGTTCAAGCGACGGGACAATTTTTCCAAAGCCTCGTTCGAAAGGGGTTCACAGTTTGCCAGAGCGACCAGGTCGACGACCGGACAGGTGCCCCAGGAATCCGAAAATCAGACGATACAGTATGCAATCATCCTCTCCCTTCTGGTGGGCGGCGCACTGGTGATCGCCTATCTGATTCGGTTGCGATGACGTGGAGGCTCGTACCCCCCCCACCACTACTAATAGATGGAGGCTTGCCCTGCCTCCCCCAAAGCTGGTATAAGTCCCCTCGTGGATGACCACATCGACGCTCATCGAACAAACCGCATTGCCCTATCAAGTTCGCATCGAGAACTTTGAAGGGCCCCTCGATCTTTTGCTCCATCTCATAAAGAAGAGCGAGATCAACATCTACGACATTCCCATCCATCTGATTGCGCAGCAATACCTCACCTATATTGAGGCGATGGAAGGCCTGAATCTGACTGTCGCGGGGGAATTTCTCGTGATGGCGGCGACCTTGCTCCAGATCAAATCCAAGATGCTGCTCCCTGTGGATGAGACGGTCGCTGATGAAGAAGACGGGCCCGACCCGCGTGAGGAATTGGTGCGGCGGCTGCTCGAATACAAGCAGTTCAAAGAGGCTGCCCGTCAGTTGGACGAACATGAGCGGTTGTGGCGGGAGATTTATAGTCGTACACAGAGCCCGGCAGTCGAATTGGAATCGGATGAAACGCTGCTGGACAATGTCAGCCTGTTCGATTTAGTGGATGTGCTGCAAGGGATTCTCGATCGCAATCCCGGCAAGAAGCTCATGGAGATTTTGCCGGACAACTTGACGGTTCGGGAGCGGATGAACGCGATTCTGGAAATGTTGGAGGGGCAGGAGTCGGTGAACTTTGTCGAGCTGTTCGAGCCGGCCTGCCATCGTCTTGTCATCATTGTCACATTTTTGGCGTTGCTGGAACTGATGCGGCTTCGAACGGCCCGGGTATTCCAGCCGGATCATTTTGGGCCGATTCTCGTGTCGCGCGCCTTTTCGCTCGTGCCAGACCCGGCAGAATTGGACGATGCTGAATGGAGGGGAGCATGAACTCAACTGTGGAACAAGAAACAGACGACATCGCTCTCGCAGAGACAGAGTCAGTTCTTGAGAGCAACGGGGCGCCGGACGATGCGGCGAAGGACGCCGCCGTCGAGGCGGTGAACAGCCAGGCGGAGGCCATCGACGCGCGGGAACTCAAAGCCATACTCGAAGCGATCTTGTTCGTGTCGCCCGAACCGGTGCCGGTCGCTCGGCTGGTATCTATCTTGGGGACAGTCTCAAAAGCCGAAGTGGTTCAGGCCCTGGGAATTCTCACGCACGATTTGGATCAGGATGGGCGAGGCATTCAGCTTGTGCAGGTTGCAGGCGGGTATCGGCTGGTGACGAAGCAGGAATATGGGCCATGGCTGAAACGGATGGATAAAGCCAAGGCGGCGCAAAAGCTCTCTCGCTCCGCGCTCGAATCCCTCGCCATCATTGCCTACAAACAGCCGCTTGTGCGGTCTGAGATCGAAGAAATTCGTGGCGTCGAAACGTCCGGTGTCCTGCGCACATTATGCGAGCGCAAGCTGGTGCGGATCGTTGGGCGAAAAGACGTGCCTGGCCGGCCGATCATGTATGGGACGACCAAGTTTTTTCTCGAGCACTTCGGGCTACAAGATTTGAGCCAGCTCCCGCCGTTGCGTGAATTCAAAGAACTCGGCGAGTCCGAACAGGCTCTCCTGCCGATCGAAGAAGAGTCGCTGGAGGTCGTTGAGACCTCCGAGATGTCTTCCTCCGAAGAATTTTCCGCCACGAGTGATCTAGCGGAAGATGAGGCCACAATGGCCTTCGATGCAGAGACTAACGGGGCGCTCATCGACGAACCGGTCGAACAAGCTTAGCAGGAAGCTGAAAAAGCCCGCCAGCATCGTTCTCGCATCGTTCAGATCCTCAAAAGTTGAAGAGGAGTCCCTCGGGGGTCGGAAGCCCTGGAGGGGTTTTTCCGTTCGCCAAGATCCATTGAATGGGCGAACGGCCCCACGAAGTGCGGTGGGTACCTCCTCCGGTCTTCACTCGCTGCGGCCTTGCTGGACGGCCTTTTTGAGCATCCTGCGTCGGAAACTGGGCAACCTCACACTGACTTCATCTCGCCCCGTACCTTCACAAGAACAATCTTCCTGTGAACGCCGCCGATCAGGACTGAACGGACGACCTGCGGTTTACGAATTTCAAATAGCCCAACCTCAGACAATTTAATTCCACAAGAGACAACAACACAGGCTACTCTCGAAGTGGGGCCTGATCTTGACGAATGGCAATAGTGGGCGGTTATGGAGGCGACTGCTGCAAGAATTTCAGGATCTCGCCTTTTCTTGCTTCCACGACCTTCGCTGCTGCCATGGCCACCAGGTCGCGATCGCAATCGGACTTAAGCCAGAGCCGGGTGACGACGCTTGCAAGGCGCTTCGTGACCATCGGTGGGTTCGCGAGCTTCACCTTCTCGTCCTCGCATGATTCTGGCAGATCACTCATATCGTCCTTCCACACCGCGTCAATGTGCCTCAGTTGAAGGAATGTCAATCGCTTCTCGTCCGGCAACACACCCTGCTCCGCCATCGTGCGAAAATAGAGTGTTCGGTAGGCTAACGCCCGTTCCTCCATGATGCCGGGGATGCGGCCATAGTCGTAATTGAATAACGTAAACCCCTCGGGAAAATGATCCAGCCGATCTGACCCCACCTGGAAGGGGAACGAACTGTCGAACGCGATAATGAGTACCCGACGGGCCGTCTTCTGCTGGAGCGCGTTTAACGCCACCGTTGCCAGGGACTCCAACCCCATATTGTCGGATAATCCCCCATCTCCTACATGCCAGTATCGTTCTTCTCCCTCAAGCTTGAAAGTAAAGGGGCCGATCACCGGAGGGAACGACATCGACGCCGTCACGGCTCCGCTTAATTGAATCGCGCACAGGTCGAGGTTCAGCGCCTGAGGCGTCACCGATTGCAGCGAGGCCCACTTTTCTTTCATCAGTTCGATGGATTCCTTCGAGCGAGGGACTCCACCGCTTGCTCGAGTGACATCTTTCAATAAGTCGTACTGGGTCTGCGCATGGGGCAAGGTCGTGAACACGAGACGACGCCCATCGTTGTATAAGGTGGTATTGATCAGCAGTCGAGGAATCTCGCCGCTCAATTCCCGCTCGCGCACATCTTTAAATGTCAGCTTATGTAAGAACTGCGCATTCAGATGTTCAGAGAGCGATACGGCCGTCCAGGCCGGATTGAACCAGCGCAAATTGCGCATGTTCCGCCAAAAGAGTGGATTCTCATAATCTTGGTTGACGGTCTGTTTGTACTGCGCAAAGAACGTCTGGTACTCCGTGCTGAGTTCGCCCGACGCGGTCAGAATCGGCACGTTCTTTCGTGGTTTCATAGAGGCGAAGTACGACGTCGCCATGCTCCCACCAGAGACACTGGAAATCATCGAGACGTCTTCCAACAGAGAATGTGCAGGTCCTACTTGCACCTTTGCCAGCGCTTCAAGGCCGGCCGCTCCGAACAATGCTGCTCGACTCCCCCCTCCCGATATGGCAATGCCGATCAGGGTGTCCTTCGGATTCATCGGATGGTTGCAGGAAATCTGGTCCGGCTTTGGCGGCGAAAGTGTATAGACGGGAGAAGTCACGCATCCGGATAGCGTGAACAGGAGCATCCCAAAGCCGACCAAGGTTAATAGCCTGTGCGATGCAGCAACATTGACTTTGAAGCCATGTCGGCTCACCACGCATTCACCAAGGTGACCTTCCTTTTCGATTATTGATGAACTCATGAATTCAAATCCCCTCGATTGACATCCCGCCGATGTGAATAACGGGGCCCACTATAACGGAACGAGCCTCGGCTGCACAATATGGCCTATTGAGATTCGCTAAAGAATCTCTGTCAGCCCCATGGTTCTGAGATTGACAACAAAGTCTATTTGAGCGATATGAAGGCGCAGTGAAGATCACGCGCTCCCAATTTTGAAGTTTTACGATGAAACAGG
This sequence comes from uncultured Nitrospiraceae bacterium, assembly GCA_963801725.1. Classification (GTDB taxonomy): domain Bacteria; phylum Nitrospirota; class Nitrospiria; order Nitrospirales; family Nitrospiraceae; genus Palsa-1315. The sequence continues at coordinate 2,732,448 of CAWDFX010000002.1, read as the reverse complement.
GTCGGTCTGCGAGTGCATTCACCGCCGCGAGCCGTGCTCTGTCAGTCATGTGCATGGCGGGCTGTGACCGATCAATCTATGGCTGGCAGGTTCGCACGAATTCGACCCCGGTCGCTCCGTCGTTTGATCACATACCGATCGATCAGATTCGAGTGGCGATTCTGCCGACACTGGCAGCGGGTCCTCTCCAGGGAACAGCGTCAGGGATGTCACAGTATTTAGACCCTGACCCCGACATGGAACGTGGTGACCGAACAAGAAGCGCTCACGAGGATCAATATGCACGGGGCTCGTGCGGCCGAAACGATCATGGAAAACGAGGCCCTGACGCAGGACCCGGTGTTCCTCTAGGATGCCGTGCGGCTGATCCTCGGCAGCCTTGTGTCGGACTTCCTCAACAGGCGCACGGCCTCGAAATATACGCCTCTGAATGAGGTCCTCGACACCTTGGTTCAAACGGCGATGCCGAAGGAGCAGCCGAATAAGAGTAGCGAGGAAATGAACAAAAGAACGAAATAATTCTGCAGGACAGGTACAAGGGACAAGGGACAAGGGAGGAGAGCATCATGCGAAAACATGTCATCCCGGCGCCATTGAGTGCGGCACTCATGTTGGCGGCCGTGATCGCCTTCGATGGATTGACGCAGACAACTGCGCTATCCCAACCCACCGCGGCTGGGGAAATGGATCGAACGGTGCTTCCGATTCCGGAACCAAACTATCCACATGCTACTGAGCTTGACGCGCGTGATGTCACGGCGCCACCGAGGTTCGAGGTGACGGCACCCATGGGCGCGCCCAACGTCATCGTCTTCCTGATCGACGACATCGGCTTCGGCCACCCAAGCACATTCGGCGGCGCCATTCCTATGCCGACGCTCGATCGTCTCGCGCGCCAGGGACTCAAGTACAACCGCTTCCACACCACAGCCCTCTGCTCGCCCACGCGCACGGCCCTCCTGACCGGTCGCAACCATCATACGAACAACGCGGGTGAGATCATGGAAGTCGCGACGGCCTTCCCCGGTAACACGGGCGTACGACCGCTCAGCGTCACGCCGCTGGCGGAGATCCTGCGCCAGAACGGCTATAGCACGGCCGCGTTCGGGAAGTATCACGAAACCGCCCCGTGGGAGGTCAGCGTCTCCGGACCGTTCGATCGCTGGCCGACGCATTCAGGATTCGACAAGTTCTACGGCTTCATCGGCGGCGAAACCAACCAGTGGGCGCCGCTCATCTTCGATGGCACGATCAAAGTCGAGCCGCCGCACGATCCGAATTATCACTTCACGACCGACATGACGAACCAGGCGATCGCGTGGATCCGGGCCCAGCAGTCGCTGACACCGGACAAGCCGTTCTTCACCTATTTCGCCACCGGGGCGACGCATGCCCCGCATCACGTGCCCAAGGACTGGATCGCGAAGTACAAGGGCAAGTTCGACGGAGGCTGGGACAAGTACCGCGAAGAGACCTTCGCTCGGCAAAAGCAGATGGGGATCATTCCTAAGGAGGCGAAGCTTGCGTCGAAACCTGAGGCCATCAAAGATTGGGACAAGCTGACGGCCGACGAGAAAAAGCTGTTCGCGCGGCAAATGGAGGTGTTCGCAGCCTTCGCCGCGCACACCGACTATGAGATCGGCCGCGTCGTGAAAGCGATCGAAGATATCGGCGAGCTTGACAATACGCTGATCCTGTACGTGGTGGGCGACAACGGCGCCAGCGCCGAAGGCGGCATGGTTGGCATGTACAACGAGATGACCTATTTCAACGGAGTCATAGAGACCGTGCACGACATGCTGAAGAGCATCGACAAGTGGGGCAACCCTGAAACCTTCCCACACATGGCCGCGGGGTGGGCCGTGGCCGGCAATACGCCTTTTATGTGGACCAAGCAGGTGGCGGCCAATTTCGGTGGTACGCGGAATCCGCTCGTCGTGAGTTGGCCGGCGCGCATCAAGGCTAAGGGCGAGCTCCGTAGCCAGTTCCACCATGTGATCGACATCGCGCCGACCGTGCTCGAAGCCGCAGGTCTGCCGGACCCGAAGACGGTCAACGGTATCGTGCAGACGCCGATGGAAGGCGTTAGCATGGTCTACACCTTCGACGACGCCAAGGCCGAGGACAGGCACAAGACGCAGTACTTCGCAATTTTCGCCAACCGCGCCATCTACCACGAGGGCTGGGTGGCCGCCACCGTACACAAAGCCCCCTGGGAACCGACGCCGCGGCGCAAGCTCGCCGACGATATTTGGGAGCTGTACAATGTGAACGAGGACTTTAGCGAGACCAACGACCTGGCGGCCAGCAATCCGGCCAAGCTCAAAGAGCTGCAGGCACTGTTTATGAAGGAAGCGGAAAAGTACCGCGCGCTGCCGATTGACGACCGGTCGCTCGAACGCTTCGACCCCGCCATGGCGGGCCGTCCGGACCTCATGGCCGGCCGCAAGACACTCACCGTGTATGAAGGTATGACCGGCATGATGGAGAACGCCTTCATCAACGTAAAAAACCAATCGAAGACCATCACCGCCGACGTCGAGATTGCGTCCAACGCCAATGGCGTCATCCTCTGCCAGGGCGGACGCTTCGGCGGATGGAGCCTCTACGTGGTCAACGGCAAGCCGGCGTATACCTACAACCATGTGGGCCTTCACCAGTACACGGTCAACTCCACCGAAGCGCTTGCGTCAGGGAAGGCGACCATCAAGCTCGAGTTTGCCTATGACGGCGGACGCGGCAAAGGCGGAACGGCCACCCTCTACATTAATGGCAAGAAGGTCGGGTCCGGCCGCGTCGAGCAGACCAACGCCAACATCTTCTCGGCCGACGACGCCGCCGACGTGGGCATGGACGAAGGGACCAACGTGAGCTCGGCGTACAAGCAAGGCAAAAACAAGTTCACCGGCAGGATCGAGAAGGTTCGAATCGACACCAAGTGACAGCGACCGATCGTGGCCGCACTTCTCGATAGGACAAGGGCTGAATGGTTGTGGATATGAAAAAGGACTGTAACGTCTGAGAATAAGTAGATCTAGGTGGAGTGCAGTTAAACTAAAGGTGAAATCATGACCCCAAAGCTCCGTGTTTTGTCCTCGCAATCCTACGTTCTTCCGCTCCTGGTGTTTCTCACCTTGGGAATACTGTGTGCGGTTCCATCGATGCTCTGCGCCGAGGAGACGACTTCTCAGAAAAGACGGAAAATAAGCTGATGGTCCGTGGCGGGTGGGCCTATGTCTTCGGGGCAGCCGCTAATGTGGCAGTCGGTGGCCCGGTGCTAGGGGTCGGCACATCCGTGGACTTCACCAACACGTTGGGCGGGGACACCAGCACCGATGCCTTTCGAGTGGATGGGCTCTACCGATTCAATGACCGTCATGCTGTTGGATTATCCTGGTATCGGGTCGGGTTGAGCGGAGAAAAATCGCTCAACCAGGATATTCAGATCAACGATCAAACTATCAATGCCGGTGCAACGACTCAAACCGGCCTGAGCTTCAATACCTACCGGTTGCTCTACAATTATTCGTTCTACCGAAACGACAAGGTCGAGCTGGGGCTCTCACCGGGGCTCTATGTGATGAAAACAAATTTTAATTTCGCAGGGCAAGGCACTATTAACGGTGCATCGGGTGAGACGACCGTCATCAATGAACAAATCACGCTTCCCCTTCCGTCGATTGGTTTAATTGCGAACTATAACATCACCTCGAAATTACAGGCTCAAACCCGCTTCGATTTTTTCTATCTGAGCATCGGCCAATACACAGGAGAAATGTTTGAGTTCTATGCCGGCCTTGAGTATCGGCTCCACCAACACTTCGCGATGGGCGCGGCGTACGATCGGTTGACTGCGGGGTTGAGCGGGAGTGGGAATCAAGGATTCAGCGTCGACTTCGGCTATAACCTGGCCTACGTCTACGCGACCCTCTACGCCTTCTAGCCAAGTTCCCTCAAGCCACATATTCGCACCCATAGAGCGCTTCGGGCGCTCCACGACCATGCCACTAATGGCATGGTCGTAGCCTCAGCATAACTTCGTCGCTACGGATCTTCCATGTCATAAGTATTGACCTGCGATTTGCTATTTTGCTGCCCTTGGCAATTCCGTAAGGAAGCCAGCAGTTAAGGGATTCTGCTACCACATGCTTACCGACATGACCGACGCGGACCTCCTACATCAGTCTTTAACGGTAACGTGACACACGGAGAAATATTGTTGAAATCAGTGGGCAAATTATAAGCAAATGGGGCTTGCAATCGTACATCCCGTATCGCGGCTTGCGCAGTGCCCTCCCACATTATTCATGAACGCTTCTGCTGTGATCGCCAATGTTCTGGCAGAAGGTGCGGGGTCTGAGGCTAGGGGTGACCAGTGCGCGAACCCTCCTGAGTATTGCGGGCTAACGTGTGGAGATGACGAGGCTGTTGTGTTCGACGCGGACGGATTCAATCTGGGGGGGCAGTTGGAATTTGTCTCGATTAGCGGGCGAGTCGAACAATTGATGGACGACATTGTCGAGGGTCAAAGATGGGATGGGTAATGAGCCAAGCTTGCCGGCAGTGGGTTGCAGCCGAATGTAGCCCCCTTCGGTTGTGATCGTGCCGTCGAGTTGCAGTGAGATTTCTTTTCCGTAGAGGATAAATACGGCATAGGCCCGAAGTTGGTTGCCCAGGAGGTTGATGCGAACGTCTTTTAAGGCCGATTGAATCTCTTGTACGATCGGCTCGCTTCCTGCGGGTGTCGGGATCCCGGCCTGTTGTGCTTGATGGGTGGAGGCGATTGCGAGATTGTCGCGCATCCATTGATTCAGTTCTGCTTCGTTGAGCGTGAGGGCGTGAGGCTGGCTCGTCTGCACGGCCATCTGTAGCTGGGCCATCTTTTCTGCGACGCGATCAGCCGCGTCCGGATCGGTTTGGATCGGCAGTGGCGGCGCCTGGCGAAGAATCAGCAGCAGGACGCCGACGGTGAGCGTCAGCGAAACCCAGGGGAGAACGACGGAGTATACGAGATAAGAATTCCAGTCGTCGCTGGTTGCGTCGTGGTCTCAGCGCCAATGATTGGTGGTTCTTCGACAGCCGGACGCGGTGGTTTGAACTTGGAGAAGACGATTCTGCAGCGCAGACACTCTGGTCCCTGCTCCTGTTCGAATCCACACTTGGGGCAGATTAATGCTGTCCCGCCTGGCGATGAAGAGGATTGCAGCCGCATGAGGTGACTGTAATTCAGAGAGACGCGGAGGGCAAAGAATAGTTCGAAATAGTCCGACAGGGGATTTTTTTGAATGGTCCTTCATTAATGTTCCCTCCAAGCTCGCTTGTTATCTCTTCAGGGGATGGGGGCTGATTGGTCTTCCACTGCGCGCGTCCAACGAGGGCCTTCTGAGGCCGCGCGTTGCGCGAGCACAGAAGATCATCAGGCTCCATCCCCGTCCCCCGTTGACTCTCTTTCCGTCGCTTTGTTAGACTCTGAAATCCAATTCTAAGTCATTGAAAGACCCCGTTTTCTCTAACAGACTGCGGAAAAACTATTGTGGCACAGTGGAAACTCAATGGTCCGTATCTCTAGGGGAAGCGGAGAGTTATGCGCAGGATGCTCAAAAAGGCCGTCCAGCAAGGCCGCAACGAGCGAAGAGGCGAGGCGTACGCTTCGGTACGTTGAGCTTCTGAGCGACGCGAGAACGCCGCTGGCGGACTTTTTCAGCATCCTGCGAACTGGGCGGCTTTAGTAACAGGAAGCACCACCACATGATCAAAGCCTGGCTGCTCGACGAGATGTTTCGGTGTGACCGAATGCATGTGACCATCGATGGGACCCTGGGCGAATGGGGTGCCGGCGATTCGATCGCGGCCGAGGAAGAACTTCCACCGCCGCCGGCAAACGTGGCCGCAAAATCGGGGAATGGCCGGGTGACTATTACCTGGGATCCCGTTCCCGATGCCATGTACTACAACCTCTATTTCCAAACCACCAAGGGCGTGATGATCAAGTTCTCCGATCTCACGCGTCCGATCGCCGGCAGCGACGATTTTAAAGCCGTCATTGGGGTGAAAAAAGACAAAGCCACCTGTTTGGAAGGTACCCAGAGTCCCTTTGTCCATGACGATCTGGCCAACGGGACCTGCTACCACTACGTCGTGACTGTGGTGACGCAGAAGGGGGAGAGTCTCGAGTCTCAAGAGGTCATGGCGATTCCCTCGCCCTATCTGTTGGCCATGAGCATCGGCCGGGAAGGTGTGGACGACGGGGAGTTCAGCTCTCCCACGGGAATCGCGCTCGACAAGGACGGCAACATCTACGTCGCCGACACCGATAACCATTCGATTCAGAAGCTCGACAAGTCCGGAAAGTTTCTCGCTCGATGGGGCGGCGATCCCTCTTCGCAGGAAGGGAGTTTCTACTATCCGCGTGGATTGGCGGTTGGGCCGAACGACGTACTGTATATCGCAGACAGCGGCAATAACCGGATGCAGAAATTCGATCTCGACGGCAATGTGATGCAGGCCTGGGGCAAATTCGGATTTGCGTGGCGTGGGGCCGATCTGGGCCGGTTCGATGTGCCGTGGGGGCTCGCGACGGACGCAGAAGGGAATCTGTACGTCTCCGACACGAGCAACGCGCGCATTCAGAAGTTCACCTCGGACGGGACGGCGTTACTCAAGTGGGGCCGTGACGGGAGCTTCGACGGGGCATTCTTCTTCCCTCGCGGCGTGGCCGTCGATTTTGTCGGCAATATCTTTGTCGCAGATGAAAGCAACAATCGCATTCAGAAGTTCGATGCCCGCGGGAGCTTCCTTGCCAAGTGGGGGCGAGAGGGAGCTGGTCCCGGTCAATTCAAGTCTCCCTGGGGGATTGCCTGCGATGCGCTCGGCAATGTCTATGTCGTCGATACCGGCAACCATCGCATCCAAAAGTTCGACGGCAACGGAACCTTCCTCTGTGCTTGGGGAAACCGCGGAAAGACAGAAGGACAGCTGAATTTTCCATACGGGATCGCGGTCGACAAAGAGGGCGCGGTGTATGTGGTCGACAGCGGCAATGGCCGCATTCTTAAGTATGTGCCGACGGACGAAGAACTCAATCGCGGGAAGGACGAGACGTCAGCCAATCAGGCGCCGAGCGAGACTCCGGCGCCCCGTAGCGTGGTGGTCAAGGCCGGTGATACGGAAGCCTTCTTGAGTTGGATGGAGGTCCCTGGCGCCCAGTCCTACAACCTGTATTTCAATACCGTCTCGAAGCTCACGACCCAGACGGCAACGAAAATTGAAGGTGTGACGAATCCGTATACGCACACCGGTCTCTCGAACGATACCCCGTACCATTATGCCGTGACCGCGGTGTTCGAGGCCGGCGCCGAAAGCGAGTTGTCGAATGAAGTGACGGCGACGCCCGTGCTCATCGATATCACGGCGCCGCAAAATCCGTATGCGGTGATCAATCATGGCGCGTTCATGACGAACACGCCGGAAGTCATCGTCACGATTTCAGCAAACGATGTCGATACCGGAGTTGCAGCCTATTTTGTCTCCGAGGCGCCGATGACTCCCATGGCGGGGACGCCGGGATGGGTGGACGTGACGCCGGCCACCAAGTTTGGCGCGACAATCCCATTTATTTTGTCGCTGGGAGACGGGCAGAAGTCGATCTACGTCTGGTTTAAAGATGTGGGGGGGAACGTCTCCACTCCTGCGGGCACCACGATTCTGGTCAACACGTCGGGGTATCTTTGCGTATCAGAATGGGGCCGTACGGGCCGCGGCGCATCCTTGCTGCATGGCGGCGAGTTCATGGCCCCGATCTACGGTCTCTGCGTCGATCAGCAAGGGTCGATATTCGTGGTCGACAACGGAAACAACCGGGTTCAGAAATTCGACAATGCCGGCAACTTCATCATCCTTTGGGGAAACTTCGGTTCAGCCAATGCCAACTTCCATAATCCCACCGGAATTGCCTGCGACGGCAAGGGCGACGTCTGGGTGGTCGATACGAACAATCACCGTGTCCAGAAATTCGACGGAAAGCTCGGCGGCTATCTCATGAAGTTCGGGTCGCGTGGAAACGGCGAAGGGCAGTTCAACTCACCCTGGGGCATCGCGGTCGATCGGGTGCGTGGATATGTGTATGTGGTCGACAGCGCCAACTTCCGTGTGCAGAAGTTCGATATGAACGGCGAGTTCATCATGTCCTGGGGCAGCTTCGGAAACGGAGACGGCCAGTTCTACTTCCCTCGTGGCGTAGCCGTGGACCAGACAGATGGGTTTGTATACGTCGTCGACATGGGTAATCACCGGATTCAGAAGTTCGATACCAGCACCAACGTGCTCCCGCAGTTGCTGGCCAAGTGGGGCGGCAGTGCCGAACCGGGGCATGCCAGCAGCCAGCTTGCGCAGGAGGCCGGTCAGTTGCGGTCTCCCTGGGGCATTACGGTCGATGGGGCCGGCGACGTCTTTGTCACGGATACCGGCAATCACCGTGTCGAGAAGTTCGATAAAGAAGGCAATTTCATCACACAGTGGGGCGGGTTTGGGAACGGAAAGGGGCAATTCAATTTCCCCTACGGCATCGCAGTCGATGTGAGGGGAAGTGTGTTCGTCGTCGATAGCGGGAACACGAGAGTCGAACAATTCATGCCGGCGGACGAGGGGAGCGAACGGCTCCAGGAAGATGCCGAGACAACAGCAGAGCTGACGCCAGAGCCTGAAAGTCTCAAGTCGTAACGTCTTCAAGTCTTTAAGGTCAGAAAACTTTCAGGTGGTATCGGCCTCGACTTGATGACGTTCAGACATTATGACGTGATGACGGAGTAATTATGCTAGATAAAGAACCACGCTTAGGACTCACCTACGACGACGTCGTGTTGGTTCCGGCCAAGTCTCAGATCTTGCCGAGTGAAGTCGACATGCGTACGAGGCTGACTCGCCACATCAACATCAACATTCCCATCATCAGCTCGGCCATGGATACCGTCACCGAGTCTCGTTTGGCCATCGCCATCGCCCGTGAGGGCGGTATCGGGATTATTCACCGCGTGTTGTCGCCGGTGGATCAAGCGACAGAAGTGGACCGGGTGAAGAAATCCGAGAGCGGAATGATTCTCGACCCGATCACGATCTCGCCCGATCAAACGATTCGCGATGCCCATGCGTTGATGGCGAAATACCGGATCTCCGGAATTCCCGTCACAAAAGACAAGAAATTGGTCGGCATTCTCACGAATCGCGATCTGCGGTTCGAGACCCGGATGGATTTGAAGGTCTCGCAAATCATGAAGCGGGACAAATTGATCACGGCGCCCGAAGGGACGAGCTTGGAAAAGGCTCGCGAGGTGTTGCACGAGCATCGGATCGAAAAGCTGCCGGTCGTGAACAAGCACTTCGAACTCAAGGGGCTCATTACCATCAAAGATATCGAAAAACGCATTATGTATCCCAACGCATGCAAGGACGGACATGGCCGGCTTTGCGTGGGTGCGGCTGTCGGTGTGGGGCCGGAGACGGAAGATCGCGTCGCGCGGCTCAAGAAGGTCGGGGTAGACGTGATCGTGGTCGATACCGCCCACGGGCATTCTCAAGCGGTGCTGGATATGGTCAAGCTGATCAAGAAACGTTATCCGGACATCGAACTGATAGCCGGGAATATCGCCACTGCCGAGGCGGCGAAGGATTTGTTGAAGGCCGGCGTCGATGCCGTGAAGGTGGGTGTGGGGCCAGGCTCAATCTGCACGACCCGTATCGTGTCCGGAGCCGGAATGCCGCAGCTGACGGCGATTGCCGATTGCGCAAAAGTTCTCGCGGGCAGCGGGGTCCCGATTATTGCAGACGGCGGGATCAAGTATTCCGGCGATATCACGAAGGCCTTGGCAGCAGGCGCTTCCTCGGTCATGCTCGGCGGACTCTTGGCAGGCACGGAAGAGTCACCGGGAGAAACTGAACTATACCAAGCCAGGACTTATAAGGTGTACCGCGGCATGGGCTCGATCGGCGCAATGGAGCGCGGCGGTGGGGATCGGTACGGGCAAGCGGGACGTCCGGCGCAGAAGCTGGTCCCGGAGGGCATCGAAGGTCGCGTGCCCTATAAGGGGAAACTCTCGGCCGTCATCTATCAATTGATCGGCGGCGTGAAGTCCGGCATGGGCTATTGCGGGTGCAGGACGATCTCGGACCTACAGCAGAAGGCCACGTTTATCCGGCAGACGGTCGCCGGGCTCCGCGAAAGTCACGTGCACGATGTGATCATCACGAAGGAAGCGCCGAATTATCGGATGGATTGGGAATAGCCCCGCGTGAATCGTCCCTCGTGAAGCGTATCTCGCAACCAAGACGTATCTTTCCTGACTAGACGAACGACGCTTCACGCTTCACGAATGACGCCTCGATGGAACTCTGGCACAATAGAATTCTGGTCCTCGATTTTGGGTCGCAATACACCCAACTGATTGCGCGCCGCATTCGCGAAGCCCAAGTCTACTCGCAAATTCTGCCCTGCACCGTTTCCTTGGCGACGATTCTCGCCTATCGTCCGCAAGGCATCGTGCTGTCGGGTGGCCCCTCCAGCGTGTATGAAAAGAAGGCGCCGACGGTTCCCAAGGAACTCTTCGACCTAGGCATTCCCATTCTCGGTATTTGTTACGGCATGCAGCTCGTGACGCATCTCTCGGGCGGGGAGGTCGCCAAATCCAAGCATCGGGAATACGGCCGGGCGGATCTCACGATCGACGACCGCAGCAATCTGTTCAAGGGTATCGGCACAGAGGGATCGACCGTCGTCTGGATGTCGCACGGAGACCGTATCGAGCGGATGCCACCGGGCTTCCGATCGATCGCGCACACAGCCAATTCGCCGATTGCCGCGATGAAGCGCGACGATCACAAGCGGCGGATCTATTGCCTCCAGTTTCATCCGGAAGTCGTTCATACCCCGGAAGGGACGACGCTGCTTCGCAATTTCGTCTACGACATCTGCGGTTGTAAACCGACCTGGACGATGCTGTCGTATGTGGATACAGCGGTGCGGCAGATTCGCGAGCAAGTCGGCAAGGAGCGAGTGATTTGCGCCTTGAGTGGCGGGGTAGACTCGTCGGTGGCGGCGGCCCTCACGCATCGGGCCATCGGCGACCAGTTGACCTGTATCTTCGTCGACAACGGGCTGCTTCGGAGTGGAGAGAAAGAACAAGTCAAACAGACGTTCGCCCAACAACTTCATCTGAATCTGCGGCTCATCGATGCATCCGATTCGTTTCTTGCCAAGCTTAAAGGAGTGATCGATCCCGAGCGTAAACGGAAAATTATCGGGAAGCAGTTCATCGAACAATTCGAGGCTGAAGCCAAGAAGAAATCGGGGAACGCGAAATTTCTGGTCCAGGGCACGCTGTACCCCGATGTGATTGAGAGTGTGAGCTTCAAGGGTCCGTCGGCCACGATCAAGACGCATCACAATGTGGGCGGTCTGCCGGCTCGCATGAGGCTCAAGTTGATCGAGCCCCTGCGGGAATTGTTCAAAGATGAAGTGCGGGTGTTGGGTAAGGAGTTAGGTTTGCCGGATGAGATTGTCTGGCGGCAGCCCTTCCCTGGGCCTGGCCTTGCCATCCGGGTGTTGGGAGCGGTCACCAAGGAGCGGCTGGCCATCTTGCGGGCGGCCGAGTCCATTCTCGATCAGGAGATTCGCGCCGCCGGTTTGTATCGTGAGATTTGGCAATCGCTTGCCGTGCTGTTACCGATCAGGACCGTGGGCGTCATGGGCGATCAACGGACCTATGAACATGTCATTGCGCTTCGCGCGGTCACCAGCTTGGACGGCATGACGGCCGATTGGGCCAAGATTCCGAATGACGTGCTGGGCAGGATGTCGAACCGGATCATCAACGAAGTGAAGGGCGTGAACCGTGTGGTCTACGACATCAGCTCGAAGCCGCCGGCCACGATAGAATGGGAATAGAATACAGGTGAAGCGTCATTCGTGAAGCGTGAAGCGAAGTAAAGCCCATCTGATCCTGCGAACGACGAGATACGAGATACGCTTCACGAAGGCACCTATGGAAGTTAGATTACAAAAAGTCATTGCTGGAACTGGATTGGCTTCGCGGCGAAAGGCCGAGGAGTGGATTGCGGCTGGGCGTGTGACGGTGAACGGCAAAGTCGTGACGGAACTCGGCACCAAGGTCGATCCGGATCGCGTTCACATCAAGGTGGACGGTAAGCACATCAGTTCCACCCAGCCCTACGTCTATCTCTTGCTGAACAAGCCGAAGAACGTGATGTCGACGTTGGACGATCCGGGAGGCAGGCCGACGGTGAAGGACTTCCTCCGTGGAATATCGGTACGGGTGTTTCCTGTCGGTCGATTAGATTTCGACAGCGAAGGGTTGATGCTTTTGACCAATCACGGCGACTTGGCCCAGACGTTGCTCCATCCCCGCTACCACGTGCCGAAGACCTATCTCATCAAGGTCAAGCAGGTGGTGACGGATGAACATATCCGACAGTTAGAACAGGGTGTGCAGCTGGAAGACGGCATGACCAGTCCGGCTATCGTCAAGAAGGTCAAGAAGGCCAAACAAAACTCTTGGCTCGAAATTACGATCCGCGAAGGACGCCAGCATCAAGTGAAGCGCATGTTGGAGGCGGTTGGTCATCCGGTCTTGAAGCTGACGCGGATTAAGATGGGTCCGCTGTCGTTGGGCGACCTGGAGTCTGGCGAGTTCAGGTACCTGACGGACCGTGAAGCGAATGCGTTGCGTGAGCTTGCAGAACAGAAGCTGGCCTCAGCAGAGGACACAGAGAAGCAGGCTCCAAGGCCAAAGAGGCCGGTCAGTCGGGCTGGGTGGGCCCGTTCCAAGAAAGTGAAGGTGGCATGAAAGTCAGAACTCATCGGTGCGGGGAACTCACGAAAGCTGCAGTCGGACAGACCGTCGTGTTGAACGGCTGGGTCCAGAAGCGGCGGGACCATGGCATGGTCATGTTCATCGACCTGCGGGATCGAACCGGGATCACGCAGGTGGTGTTTAACGCCGAGCGCAATGCAGCGGTGCATCAAGCCTCCCACGCCTTGCGGAGTGAATGTGTCGTGTCTGTCACGGGCCAAGTGATGGCCCGTCCCGAAGAGTCCAAGAATCCCAATCTGCCCACCGGTGAGATCGAAGTGTTTGTGGATGCTGTTGAAATTCTGAACGAGTCGAAGACGCCGCCGTTCGTGATCGAAGACGATGCCGAAGTGACGGAGTCGATCCGACTGAAGTACCGCTATCTGGATCTTCGACGCCCAAAGATGCAACGGCTCTTGAGCCTCCGGCACAACATCATGCAGGCCGTCCGTGGATTTCTGAACGCAGAACGGTTCCTTGAAGTGGAAACGCCGATTCTGACCAAGAGCACGCCGGAGGGCGCACGGGACTATTTGGTGCCGAGCCGGGTGAATCCCGGTCAATTCTATGCGCTTCCTCAGTCGCCGCAGCTCTTCAAGCAGGTGCTGATGGTCAGCGGGGTGGATCGGTACTATCAAATCGCGCGTTGCTTCCGCGACGAGGATTTGCGCAACGACCGGCAGCCGGAATTTACGCAGATCGATGCCGAACTGTCCTTCGCGGACCGCGAGCAAGTCATGAGTTTGATGGAACAGATGATCGTCACGGTATTTCGTGAGGCGGGAGGTGTCCAGTTGCCGAGCCCCTTTCCGCGTATGACCTACGCCGAGGCGGTGGGCCGCTACGGATCGGACAAGCCGGACCTGCGCTTCGACATGCCGCTGCATGACGTGACCGCATTTGCGGCGGCCAGCGAGTTCAAGGTGTTCAAGGAGGCGGCGACCAAAGGCGGGATTGTGAAGGCCTTGATCGTAAAAGGCGGCGCGACCACGCCGCGAAGCAGGATTGATGGGCTTGGTGAAACCGCGAAGAGTTTTGGTGCAAAGGGGCTCGCCTGGCTCAAGATCACGGCGGACGGACAGCTCGAGTCCGTGATCGCCAAGTTCCTGGATGCCAAGGCGTTCGCGTCGGCCCTTCCTGACGCGAAGCCGGGGGACTTAGTCCTCTTCGGCGCCGACAAGGCCGCCGTTGTCCACGACGTGTTGGGCCGCATCAGACTGTTGCTGGGAGAAGAGCTGAAGTTGATCGATACGAATGCCTGGAAGCCTCTGTGGGTCGTCGAGTTTCCATTGCTGGACTATTCGCCCGAAGAGAAACGGTACATCTTCATGCACAATCCCTTTGCTGCGCCGATGGACGAGGATGTGGCGCTCTTGGACTCGGAGCCGCTCAAAGTGCGGGCGAAAGCCTATGATATGGTGCTGAATGGAAGCGAAATCGGCGGTGGGAGTATTCGGAACCATCGGAGCGATATCCAGCTGCGCATTCTCGACCTGCTCGGCATCAACAAGGAACAGGCACAGGCGAAGTTCGGATTCTTGCTCGATGCGCTCGACTACGGGGCCCCTCCGCACGGCGGGATTGCGTTCGGTCTCGATCGGCTCATCATGCTATTGGGGGCGGCTGATTCGATCCGTGACGTGATTGCGTTCCCCAAAACACAACGGGCTCAATGTCCGCTGACCGATGCGCCGTCTGCCGTCGGTGCGGATCAATTGAAGGAGTTGCGCATCAAGCTCGATCTCGTCGAATAGAGAGGATCCATCGGCCCATGGCAGGCAATTCATTTGGTCGAATCTTCACCGTTACGTCATTCGGCGAAAGCCACGGGCCTGCGATTGGCTGTGTCGTGGATGGCTGTCCGCCCGGTCTTGTGCTCTCCGTCGACGATATCCAGCACGATCTCGATCGGCGCAAGCCAGGCACCTCTCGCCACGTCACGCAACGGCAGGAATCCGATACTGTCGAAATCCTCTCCGGTGTTTTTGAAGGCAAGACGACCGGCACACCGATCGCGCTGCTCATTCGAAACGAAGACGCCCGCAGCAAGGACTACGGTAATTTGATCGATACCTTCCGGCCTGGCCACGCGGACTATACCTATTGGCAGAAATACGGCATTCGCGACCATCGTGGTGGTGGGCGCGCGTCCGCGCGTGAGACGGCAGTGCGGGTGGCGGCAGCGGCGATTGCGAAAAAATGGCTCAACGAAACATACGGCGTCGTGATTCGTGGTTATCTGAGTCAGCTCGGCCCGCTGGAAGCGCCGTTCAAGAATTGGGCGGAGGTCAGCAAGAATCCATTCTTCTCCGCAAGTTCCGAGATCGTGCCAAAGTTCGAATCGTTCATGGATGAATTGCGGAAATCAGGCGACTCAGTGGGCGCGAAGATCACCACGGTTGCCGAGTCTGTTCCGGTGGGATGGGGTGGGCCTGTGTATGCGAAGCTCGATGCCGATTTGGCCGGCGCCATGATGAGCATCAACGCAGTGAAAGGCGTCGAGATCGGATCAGGGTTCAGTTCCGTCACGCAGCGCGGGTCTGAACATGGTGACGAGTTGACTCCGGAAGGCTTTGTCACGAATCACGCCGGCGGCATTCTCGGCGGGATCTCAACCGGGCAGGATATCGTCGTCACGATCGGGATTAAGCCGACGTCGAGTATCCGTGTAGCCCGCCGGTCCATCGATAAGCAGGGCAAGCCTGTGACTGTCGAGACAAACGGGCGTCACGATCCCTGTGTCGGTATCAGAGCGACACCAATTGCCGAAGCCATGATGGCGCTAGTGCTCATGGACCATGCCTTACTGCATCGCGCACAGAATGCCGATGTGAAAACGTCAACGCCGAAGATTCCTGCCTCAGCCAAGAAAACGTCTCGTTCTCTCAAATCTCCCGGTCCCGCCAAGATCAACCCCGATCCGGATGAAGCCTAGCCCACATTATTCATGAACGCTTCTGCTGCAATCGCGGATTCGGAAGTCAGAATCCTACATGTGGCATTCTTTTCTTCGCGCCACCGATCATGTATAGGGCGCTCGACCTCGCAAGCGCGGTGGCGACGCACCTGGACGCGGTTGGCACTGCGTCCAAGCAGGCGGGCTCGCCGCTCGGTCGGTCAACATACTGTTTCAAGTATGCCTCCCTCCCTCGCGGGCTCAGCCCAGAAGCCTGCTTCCCCCGCTCTTACAAGGGGGCCCAGCCCCCTTGTAGAATCCCCACGAAGGGGGGCCCCCCCCTTCGAAACCCCCGGGCGTGGCAAGCCCCGCCTCACGGCTCCGCGCGCCTGTCTCGCGTGGCGACTGCGCGATTTCGCGACGAACCATCATGAATAATGTGGGCAGCCCATTAATCGAGATCGAACGGGCGACGGTCTATCGGGGGGATACCTGTGTCTTCAATGACTTCTCGTTGTCCATCCAAGTGGGTGAACACGTCGCCATACTCGGTCCGAACGGCGCTGGGAAATCTACTTTTCTGAAGTTGCTGGTCGGCGAGGTCCATCCAGTCCCGAATGATGAGACGCATATCCGACTCTTCGGCGAAGAGCAGTGGAATGTCTGGCATGTCCGCAAACGTTTGGGGATGGTGTCTCATGATCTCCAGCATCAGTATTTGGACCAGGTCACCGGTCTTAAAGTAGTTCTGTCCGGTTTCTATGCCAGCATCGGGACCTATCGGCATCAAGATTTCAGTTATGCGCAGATCGCTTGGGCGGACGGCATGATGGAGGAGATGGGCGTGGGTTCATTGAAGGATCGACGGTTTGGGGAGATGTCGGCGGGGGAGCAGCGGCGTTGCTTACTTGGACGAGCGCTCGTTCATGAGCCGACTGCGCTTGTACTCGACGAACCGACGAGCGGGCTCGATCTGACGGCAACGTTTCACTATCTGGACCTTGTTCGCACCTATATACGGAAGGGGAACACGCTGTTACTGGTGACGCACCATATCCACGAGATTCCGCCGGAAGTAGAACGAGTCGTGCTCTTGAAACAAGGCAAGATTCTTCAAGATGGGGATAAACGCGCTGTCCTGACCGAATCCAATCTCAGTACATTGTTCGACTGCCCGGTCGCATTGGCACAAGCCAATGGGTGGTATCAAGCGCTCCCCGGGCACAGCACACCACACTGACGTTCTCTTGCTACTTTTTCCGAAATCCGAAAAACATTCCGACTGCGCCTGCCCCTGTTGACGGGAGATACCCGGAGAGGACGTGTTTGAGTCCTTGCGCGCCCTGCTGTGCCGCTGCAACGGCGTGGCTGATCTGCGTTTCCACCGAGGTCCAATCGAGATCGATCCAGCCGGTCTCTTCCAATACGGCGATGCCGGCCAGCAATCCGCCCGTGATGAGCGCGGCCACTCTGAGAAATCGTCGGGATGCCCAGCCGATGAAAAATCCTGCCAGATAGCTGCCACCGATGCCTGCCAGGGCAGGCGATGAGAAATCAGCCACCCATGCGGCAAGGCTTCCGACCGTTGCGATACCAGCGACAATGACGGATTTCGCATTCCACGGTGCATCGGCGAGAAAGGCCGCACAAATACCTTGCGACGGTGATTCTTGCGATTGTTCGTGATCGTAGTCCATGAGAAGACTAGCGCGGATTGCTTGCGAAGGTATCGCAGGCTTTCGGGTCGCCGGTCTCCAAGCCTTTTCTGAGCCAGGTCATGCGCTGTTCAGAGGAGCCATGCGTCCAGCTCTCTGGCTGGACGTAGCCTTGTCCCATCTTTTGGAGGCGGTCGTCTCCGATGGCGGCAGCGGCTTTCAAGCCTGCTTCGAAATCGCCCGGCTCGATCAGGTTCCGATCACGCTTGGCGTGGTGGCCCCAGACGCCGGCGAAGCAGTCGGCCTGCAGTTCCATGCGCACTGACAAGGCATTCCTCTCTCGTTCAGACGACTGACGTTGGAGGCGCGTCACCTTCTCTGCAATGCCCATCAGATTTTGCACGTGGTGGCCTACCTCATGGGCGATCACATAGGCCTGCGCGAAGTCGCCGGGTGCGCCGAGCCGTCGGGCCATCTCGTTGAAAAAGGACAGGTCAAGATACACTTTGTTATCTCTTGGGCAGTAGAAGGGGCCAACAGCTGACGACGTGGTCCCGCAGGCAGATTGGACTGCGCCTGTAAAGAGTACGAGTCGAGGATCTTCATACCGCGGCCCCAACAGTTGCCTCCAAGTGGTTTCCGTGTCGGCGAGAACAACGGCGGCGAATTTTCCCAACTGGTCATCGGGCGATCCGGTCGGTGCGGGCTCGGAGGGTGCCGATGAGTCAGTGATCTCCTGCACCCCATTGAGCATGTTGATGAGAGTCAAGGGATTGATGCCGGTAAAGTAGCTGGCAATAAGTACAAGGACGATGCCACCTATTCCCAGCCCTCCTCCGATCCTGGCCGGGCCCATGCCTCGACGATCTTCGATATTGCCGCTTTCTCGTTGTCCTTCCCAGCGCATGAGGACCTCCTGATTGGACGAGGTGTCTGGATTGGGCGGGTCAGCCCGGCTCCTTCTCCATGGCTTGAATGAACTTGTCGGCTTCAGCAATGGAACGGTTCATGTCTCGGACCATTTGATTGACTTGGGCGTCGACCTTCACCAGCTCTCCTTTCATGGCGGCCAGCGCGTGCGCATTGAGGTTGTGCTTGAGGTAGAGTACTTGGTCGCGGAGCGGTCTCAGGACCGGATCAATGCGCTGTTCAGCCCGATTCATGGCGCTGAGCATGTCTTTATAGCGGGTTTTGGTTTGGATGAGCTTCGCTTCGCTCTTTCGGCGCAAGTCCACACTGGAATATTGGCCGAGTTCGGTCTCCCATTCCGAGAAGAGCGTATCGGCCACGCTTTCAACGTCTCTGATGCGTTTCCGTACGGTCTCGGCACTGTCTTCGCTGTTTTGCAGTTCGCTGCTGAGTTTCTTATAGGTGGCTTCCAGGTCTCCGCCTTGGTAGTTCACGACATTTCCGAATTGCTCCAAGGCGCTCTGGATGTCTTTTTTAGCCTCTTCTTGCGCGTCACGCGCTGACTTGACACGGCTGCTCAGGAGATCGCGTTTGGCGTAACCCATTTTATCCATCGCGGCTATATAGGCAGTGTCACAGGCAGAAAAGCCAAGGGGTATCATGAGGAGCATGGCCATCAGTGCGAGTCTCAACATCATAGGCACCTGAGTTGGCGAAGTGGGACCAATTCCTACGCAGTGATCCCGAGACCGATCATGTGATGCATCATAACTGAAGCAGGGGGGAGGGGAAAGGCCCTGATCGATGCGGGAGGTGCTCACCTAGGGTGAGCACCTCCGGAGGATTGAAGGCTATTTCGATGCAGCCGTATTGGTTTCGACTTGGCCGGCAATGTCTTTGAGGTCCTTGGGGTACAACACGATCTCGATTCGACGGTTGGATGATCGTCCCTCTTCGTTGTCGTTCGAGGCGAGGGGGTGAGTATCCGCGTAACCGACTGCGGAGAGATACTGGGGATCCACGCTGCCCTGGTCGATCAGGAAGCGCACTACCGTGGTGGCTCGCGCAGTCGAGAGCTCCCAATTTGTTTTGAAGCGGCCTTGCAGCTTTACACTGATGGGCACGTTGTCGGTGTGGCCTTCGATCCGGATCTGTTTGTCCGTGACGGTTTTCAACACGTCACTGACCTGTTTCAGGACTTTTACGCCGGCCGGTTTCACTTGGGCTTGGCCGGAATCGAATAGCACGCGGTCCACCATATTGATGGTGAGGCGGTCCCGTACTTGTTGAATAGTGATGTTCCCCTTGGAAATTTCGTCTTGGAGCGATTTAGATAGCTCTTCTTGTGTTTGCGTCAGCCGTTTGATTTCTGCTTCTTTGGCGGCTCGTTCCTGCTCGAGTGTTGCGGCCAATCGGGACTGTTCCTGACGCAGCTGTTCACGCTCTTTCTCGATGCGGGCGGCGTTGGTCTCAAGATCTGAGGCCTGTTTCTGCAGCTTGGCGATTTCTTCCTGTGAGGAGGCGCTTCCACTCGCAAGCTTCTGTTCGAGATCGGTGATTTGGCCGCGCACATTGTTGAGTTCGCTGTTCAGTTCGCTTGAGCGTGAGGCAAGAGCTTCCCGCTCTTGGGCCAACGAGGCAGCCTGCTGTTCCGCGGCTTTTCGCTTAGCAGCCTCCTGTTCAAGATTTTTTTGTAGCCCGGCCAATTCCTGTTGCAGCTGGGCAGAAGCTTTCTTTTCGGCCTCAAGTTCGGTGAGCGTCTTCGTGTGGGTTCCCGAGCTCACGCATCCCACCATCGCCATGGCACACAGCATGGCCAAAGCGGGGGCCCCGAGTGGCATGGTTCGATCAATCGAGATTTGTCGCATAGTTTCCTCCATAAATGATGGCGAATAGCATACTGCGAAGGGGAGCAAGCACAATGCCCAATGACCCGAAATCGAACGAGAAGAGAATGGCTCGTTTCTCTTGGAGATAACGGAGTAATTGTCGGCTTGTGTGTGAGGTAAAGCAAGGGGACTGGAGCATGGCGCCACAATCACTGTAGGGGTTAGCCTACAGACGCTGAGTGCTGTTGCTGTGACCCTGCTGCAAGTGAGCCAGCTTGTTCATGAGGAAGTGGGGACTGGGTAGCTGACCAATGTATTGTATTGATATTGCCACGGAGCAGGCGGGGCGCAGCGACTGCTGCGCCCCGAAGCAGGGCTTACTTTCCGCCCATGTCCTTCTTCTCGTCTTTCTTCTTGTCGTCTTCCGCCTTGCCGCTGGTCATTCCTTTCTTGTCCTTCTGCTCAGCAGGAGCTGGTTCGCCGGCGAAAGACACCGCTGTGCCGATGCCGAATGTGAGGAATGCAGCGAGTGCGATGAAGCTTGCGTAGCGAGTCATGGAAACCTCCATATGAGTTAGTGAGTTGATGAAAGGGAGCCACCACAATAAGCCACGACTCCAGAAAACACTTTGTGCTGCTATTGAGAGTGGCGAGGCTCTCTGGTCATGAAGTAGAGCAAGGCAGATGCCTCATTTTTTGATTGGAGGAAATTCACCGGGAGCAAAGTCGAATGGCCGCAAAGATACTCCATTCTCAACAGCTTAGGAGCGGCTGTATGCAACGACGCAGCATAGAATTGTCGAAAGGGTAGTGAAGTTTTGTAGGTGAGAGCCTGCGCAGCGATCTCGACTTTCGTTCTGGCATTGATGTATGCAGTATAGTGTGCGCATGCGAAGACGATATCTTTTCTCTAGCTGGTTAGTCGCCAGTATCCTGCTCTCAAGCTGTTCCCCTCAACGAATCGTTCCCGAGTCGATGGAACCGCTCGTTGATCGAACAGTCTCGTTTCGAGACGTGCTGACCTCACCGGAATTCTATAAGGGGCGTGTGCTCGTGTTTGGTGGCGAGGTCCTGAAAGCGAAGCGACTCCGCGACAGCACGCAGGTCGAACTCTTGCAACTTCCGCTCGAAAACGGAGAAGAGCCGACCTTCGATCGCCAACAATCACAAGGACGGTTTCTCGCGTTGCAGCAAGAGTTTTTGGATCCGGCCACGCTGGTCGAAGGAACGCGGGTCACGATCGTCGGAGAAGTGTCCGGAGCGAAGACCGATCGCCTAGATGACATAGAGTACCAATATCCCACCTTGATTGTGAAACATCTGCATGTCTGGCCGATTGAATCCTATGGACAACGGTAACCGCGACTCTCCATCGGAATCTTCGGCGGTATGGGAGTCAGGAATAGAGGATGCAGGGCCGACTTCTATTCGATTCTTTTGTGGGGTCTCATGCCTCAGGCAGGTCTTGTGAGCCAGGCCATCAAATCCGTGCATGAAAACACCCTTCGCACGATCGCGTTCAATAAGCCGTATGGTGTGTTGCCGTGTTTTACCGATTCCGACGGGCGGCCGACTTTGGCGGACTATGTCGATCTGCCGGGAGTCTATGCGGCCGGCCGTCTCGACCTGGATAGCGAAGGGCTCCTGCTTCTGACATCAGACGGCAGGTTGGCACACTACATCATGGACCCGCAGCATAAGCTGCCGAAAGTGTATCTTTCACAGATCGAACGCATACCGAACGAAGAAGCATTGGAACAGTTGCGAGAAGGAGTGGTGTTGAATGGCAAGAAGACCCGGCCTGCGAAAGTACGTCTGTTGATGGACGATCCGCAGTTGCCCGACCGCCCCGTGCCTATACGCTTCCGAAAAAACGTGCCGACTGCGTGGATAGAAATTACTCTGCGTGAGGGACTGAACCGCCAGGTCAGGCGCATGACCGCCGGAGTGGGGCACCCGACGTTGCGACTTGTGCGGGTAGCGATCGGGCCGATTGTGCTGAGCGGCATCCGGCCAGGCGAATGGCGTGATTTGACAAGTAGTGAGATCGAGCAGATCTATTCTGCTACAGCTCAACGATAAATTCGGAACATTCACGAGCCTTGTTCCTCACTCTGTTGAGGGAGTTGACTCGGCTGTTGCATCGATAGAGTGTCGTTCAGCGATGTGTCGGAGGGCTGATGATCCGATACGACTCTCGGCGTGTGATCACGTTAGTCATAGGCCTGTTGATTGGTCTAGTCGGCTGTGAGACAGGAGGTGGACGGATCCTGGACGGGAGATCCTGTTCGGCGATCGAGCAGAACATCAATCTTTCAGACCGAATCGGCACCCTCAATCGACTGGCCGATGCCTTTGAAGAGCGGTGCTATCAGACCGTGATTACTCATGGTGCAAAGGCCCGGTCGGAGTTCAGGCACAAGACTTTTTCCTTCCTGAGTGAAACCACCAACGTCTTTATTCCTGAGGGCGCGTTCATCGATTACGTGCTGGAAAGTTATGAACGGGGCTATCTCAGTCTCCTACTGGCGGCGAGCTATGCGAACGCGCAGAAAATGGAGGAAGCGAAGGTCGAACTCAGGCAACTGGACCATGAGCTGTTTACGCCGCTTTACAATTACGGCGAAGATCCCGTCAATCTGCTGTTGTCCGCGGTGCTATGGGAACGAGTGGGCGAGGTCAATGAGTCGCGCGTTGACTGGCTCCGTCTGAGAGATCTGGGCATGATGTGGAAAGGCCAGCAGGACGCAGTCCGGTCATTTGCAGCGCGGCAGGTGGATCGGATCGATGACGGGCAGGCTTTCAGCGAGCCATGGCAAGTCTACGGCATCCGCCGGTTTCCTGAACTCACGTGGGACCTTCAATTCTTTGGATCCACGAACGGATATTTTTCCGTCAAGGCGAAGAGGGATTTTCTTCCCGCCTGTGAGTCTGAGACCGGCGTGAGGCTGTCCACAAGTAGTTGGTTCGACAAGGTCGCCATTCGCCATCATCATGGATACCACCCGCTCCTGAATGTGCAGGCATGGATCCGACTACCGATTGGGCTGACCTACAGCCTGATCCCGTTGGCGGCAGGGGCCGGTGTAATGGTCGGAGGCTGTGTACTCGATGTGGCGGCCAAAGGTAATGGAGGGCTCTGCCAGCTCTCGGTGATCGGAGGGATTGCCTTGATGCGTACTGCGCCGACTGTGCTCGAAGGTGCGCTAGAACCGGATCTGAGACATTGGGAGCATGTGCCGGCAGCGTTTGTGGTAACCAGAGCCTCAAGGCCTGAACTGGAGCCTTGCCTGCCGAAACTTGAAACTGCTGTTCAGCGGCTTTGGTAGGACTAATCTGTCAGCGGGTTTCAGAAGGTGATTAGGGACTTCGTCAAGCAGTCTGCCGCCCCATCCCGTGGCCGTATGAAGTGGAGCAAGCGATAAGGGGAACGCCACTCGCCGGTGAGTGCAGGGTGTGTTCCAATAGAAAAGTACCGAACGAAGTTGGCGGGCACTATCAGTAGCGGCTAAATCTGTTCGACATCCGTTATAATGGTGTGTAATCCGCTCGATCCCGCTGGCTGTGGCCGAACTATCTCCGCAATCTGTAACTGTCCCTTTGTGTCTGTCGCCCGCACAACGGTTTGGAACTTGCCGCGTTGAGGCGATTTCCACGTGTAGTTCCAGATGACCCAGGAGTAGGGTGACATCGGCGGTTCGATCTCGCACTCGTTCCACGTGCGGCCGGCGTCGAAGCTCAATTCAACTTTGCTGATGCTGTTTGGTCCGCCGAAAGCGATGCCCCTGAATTTCTGCTCGGCTCCGCGGAGTGTTTGATAGTGGCCGGGTGAGTCGATGCGCGAAAAAATCTTGATGGTCCCGTCGTCGGTCCAGCCTTTGCGTTGCCAGTAGCCTTGATAGTCTCCGGGATAGACTTCGATCTCGACGATCCACTTCACGTTCTTGATCCCGTACAGTCCTGGCACGAGGAGTCTGATTGGGAAACCATGTTCCTTCGGCAACTTCTCGCCGTTCATCAGAAAGGCGAGCATCACGTCGTCCTGCATGGCCCGCTTGAACGGGATGCTGTCGTCGTAGCCGTCGATGCCGCGGAAGACCACATCGCGCGCGGTTTCTTCATCGGCGCCGGCGTCTTTGAGCAGCTTCTTGAGTGAAATGCCGCGCCACGTTGCGTTGCCCATGCTGTCCCCGCCTGGCAACGTGTCGATGCACATGAGTGTCGAGACCTGATCGTAGGAATCGCGATTCAGAATATCCCGCCAGCCGAGCGACATCGGAGCGCTCACGGCCCCTTTGACATGAAGTTTCCACTGTTCGATATTGAGATCCCGCGACATTGACACGGCGCCGTCGGCGTAATTCACCACATAGAATTTTGCATTCGGTGTGAAGTAGGTCGTGTCGCGTGGGGGCATGGCAAACATGCGTCCGAACACTGACCCCACCGCGTCGCAGCCGCCGGTCACTCCGGCGAGCGTGCCGAGGCCGAGCGCCTTCAGAATGGTTCTTCTGCGCATAGACAGAGGTGATTCGAACAGTGACATCAATTTTCATTATACACATAAATGAAACTTGACTCTCATCTGAGGCTTTGTTATCTTCTCGCGTGTTTGGAATGGTGCTCGTGCTTCCTGCCTGTTGACCGCGTGCGAGAGTGCGGTGAGGGCATGCGGTTCTAGGGAATACCCGGCCATAGGAATTGGTAAAAGGGTCCCTTGACATGCGTTTGTGCACAGAGTAGAGTGCACGGCTCGCGTGACGAGTTTTCTTGTTCTTTGACAACTGAATAGAGAATGTTGAGCAATGGTGTAAGTGTATTGAAGTGGTGGCCCTTGGTCCAAATTCTAAGAACACCTTTATGAGAGTTTGATCCTGGCTCAGAATGAACGCTGGCGGCGCGCCTAATACATGCAAGTCGAGCGAGAAGACGTAGCAATACGTTTGTAAAGCGGCGAACGGGTGAGGAATACATGGGTAACCTACCCTCGAGTGGGGAATAACTAGCCGAAAGGTTAGCTAATACCGCGTACGCTTCTTGGACTTCGGTTCAGGGAGGAAAGCGATACCGTGGGTATCGCGCTCTTGGATGGGCTCATGTCCTATCAGCTTGTTGGTGAGGTAACGGCTCACCAAGGCTTCGACGGGTAGCTGGTCTGAGAGGACGATCAGCCACACTGGCACTGCGACACGGGCCAGACTCCTACGGGAGGCAGCAGTAAGGAATATTGCGCAATGGGCGAAAGCCTGACGCAGCGACGCCGCGTGGGGGATGAAGGTCTTCGGATTGTAAACCCCTTTCGGGAGGGAAGATGGAATGGGGTAACCCATTTGGACGGTACCTCCAGAAGCAGCCACGGCTAACTTCGTGCCAGCAGCCGCGGTAATACGAAGGTGGCAAGCGTTATTCGGATTTACTGGGCGTACAGGGAGCGTAGGCGGTTCGGTAAGCCCTTTGTGAAATCTTCAGGCTTAACCTGGAAAAGTCGGAGGGGACTGCCGGGCTAGAGGACGGGAGAGGAGCGCGGAATTCCCGGTGTAGCGGTGAAATGCGTAGAGATCGGGAGGAAGGCCGGTGGCGAAGGCGGCGCTCTGGAACGTTTCTGACGCTGAGGCTCGAAAGCGTGGGGAGCAAACAGGATTAGATACCCTGGTAGTCCACGCCTTAAACTATGAATACTAAGTGTCGGCGGGTTACCGCCGGTGCCGCAGCTAACGCATTAAGTATTCCGCCTGGGAAGTACGGCCGCAAGGTTGAAACTCAAAGGAATTGACGGGGGCCCGCACAAGCGGTGGAGCATGTGGTTTAATTCGACGCAACGCGAAGAACCTTACCCAGGCTGGACATGCAGGTAGTAGAAGGGTGAAAGCCCAACGAGGTAGCAATACCATCCTGCTCAGGTGCTGCATGGCTGTCGTCAGCTCGTGCCGTGAGGTGTTGGGTTAAGTCCCGCAACGAGCGCAACCCCTGTCTTCAGTTACCAACGGGTCATGCCGGGAACTCTGGAGAGACTGCCCAGGAGAACGGGGAGGAAGGTGGGGATGACGTCAAGTCAGCATGGCCTTTATGCCTGGGGCTACACACGTGCTACAATGGCCGGTACAAAGGGCTGCAAACCCGTAAGGGGGAGCGAATCTCAAAAAACCGGCCTCAGTTCAGATCGAGGTCTGCAACTCGACCTCGTGAAGGCGGAATCGCTAGTAATCCCGGATCAGCACGCCGGGGTGAATACGTTCCCGGGCCTTGTACACACCGCCCGTCACACCACGAAAGTTTGTTGTACCTGAAGTCGTTGGCGCCAACCGCAAGGAGGCAGACGCCCACGGTATGACCGATGATTGGGGTGAAGTCGTAACAAGGTAGCCGTAGGGGAACCTGCGGCTGGATCACCTCCTTTCTAAGGAGTACCTACTCCAAAGAAAATCATGGGCTAAGGGCCACCTCTTCAATACATTTCGCACCATGCAAGTGAGGGTTCCGGCGATGAGTCCTCGCGTAACGGGAGCTCAGTCGCCATGATCAACGGGCCCTGGAAGCTTCATAGCTCGGCTGGGCCTGTAGCTCAGTTGGTTAGAGCACGCGCTTGATAAGCGCGGGGTCGATAGTTCAACTCTATCCAGGCCCACCACTGAGTTGTGATCACGGGGTTCCCCAATGAGTGGATTCACAAGGACACTTAATCATATGCAGTGCGGGGCTGTAGCTCAGTTGGGAGAGCACCTGCTTTGCAAGCAGGGGGTCGCTGGTTCGATTCCAGTCAGCTCCACCAAGTGATGTCTACGTTCGTGTTCAACATTCTCTAGTCAGTTGATGCTGACGGTCCTGCCGTCAGCCATGTTCTTTGACAATTGAATAGGTCTTGATGAAAGACCATGTGTGTCAGGAGCAAAGAATGGAATGATTGTTAAGCTACTAAGGGTGTACGGTGAATGCCCTGGCATCAGCAGGCGAAGAAGGACGTAGCTAGCTGCGATAAGCCTCGGGGAGCCGCAAGCAGGCCGTGATCCGAGGATGTCCGAATGGGGAAACCCAGGCGATGAATGCCGCCTATCCTCTTCTGAATACATAGGGAGAGAGAAGCCCACGCAGGGAAGTGAAACATCTCAGTACCTGCAGGAAGAGAAATCAATAGAGATTCCCCCAGTAGTGGCGAGCGAAAAGGGAATAGCCTAAACCGGAGTGATGTCAAGCCCGTGTGCGTTGTCACTTCGGTGTTGTAGGCCTCTGTCGGACGGTCATACGGGACCGTCGGCAAGTTACAAATCAGGATCTTAGCAGAACGGTCTGGAAAGGCCGGCC
>CAWDFX010000002.1:0-2700000 GCA_963801725.1 uncultured Nitrospiraceae bacterium | reverse complement strand
AAGAGTATTGGCTTTACGGGTTAGCTGTCGTGACTGGAATTCTCGTGTGGGTCGTCGTGTCCAATGCCTCGGGCAGGAGAGAGGCGTGGGATTCCCAGTGGTATTTCCTCATTAGCGTTCCGGTGGTTTGCGTCGTAGCTGCTGTGCTCGGTTTTGTTGAGCCGAACAAGCCGTGGCGATGGGGGGTCGCTCCTCTTGTTGGCCAGTTTTCCTGGATGCTGTTCACTCAAGGGCCGGGCAATCTCTTGCCGCTTGGGGTCATAGTGTTTGGTGTGCTTTCGGTGCCGTCGATCATTACGGCCAGAATCGGTGCATTCTTTGGAAGCAAGCGCGCGAAATAGCATGACGCTTCGTGCCGCATTTTGGCTGATCGCTGCCTTTGTGATCAGCTTCTTCGCCGTAGGTTTCCCCTATTGGCAAATCCCCTACGCAAAGGTCTCTCTGCCAAGCACCTTGTATGGTACAGGTTTGCTTGTCGTCGGTGTGCTCGCAGCTGCCGCCCGTGCAATTGGTAAAGCCCGCCTCTTGACGGTGATTCTTGCTGTGGGTGCCGCCGTGCCTGCTCCGGTACTCGCGCGAATTACTGTTGATACCGCAAAAGACCCAACCTCGCATAATCTGTGGCCATTCGAGTGCATCATTGCAGCGGTGATCGGAGTGATGTGTTCTACGGCAGGGGCGCTGGCTGGAAGCTTGCCCGCATTTTTCTCTCGACATAATCGCGCAGCGTAACCCGCGTTGGAGCCGACTATGCTGGGCGGCAAAGCGTCGAGAGGCGCTCCTATTACGAGGCGAAGGTCGCACACAGGGGGGCTGCCATCCAGGTAGTGTGATTTTGAGAAAGCATTACGGTCGGCTCTGTGGTATCAGTTTCCGCTATGCTCCCTCCCATTCCTTCCGGTTGGCGATCTTTGCTCAAGGAAGAGACGCGCGAGCCGTATTATCGCGCACTCGATGCGTTTCTTGAAAAAGAGCGAGCTGATGGCCACACGATTTTGCCTGCGCGCAAGGACATCTTCAACGCATTAGCTATCACATCGTATGATCAGGTCAGGGTGCTGCTCGTGGGCCAGGATCCCTATCCAACT
The DNA here is from genome assembly GCA_963801725.1 of uncultured Nitrospiraceae bacterium. Lineage (GTDB taxonomy): Bacteria > Nitrospirota > Nitrospiria > Nitrospirales > Nitrospiraceae > Palsa-1315. Next base: position 2,698,912 of record CAWDFX010000002.1, on the reverse strand, counting down.
CCTGGTCATGCCCATGGCCTCTGTTTCTCCGTGCAACCGGCCGTTCAGCCTCTTCCCTTCTCGTTAAGAAACATCTTTCGAGAACTCCAAGATGATGTTGGATGTCACATCCCAAATAATGGCTACCTGGAACCCTGGGCACGGCAAGGCGTTCTCATGCTCAACACAGCCCTCACGGTCCGGGCGCGTCAGGCCAATTCACATCATGGACGAGGCTGGGAGCGATTCACCGATCGTATTATCGAGCTGGTTGCCGCGAAGCAGACGCGTGTGGTCTTCGTATTGTGGGGACGTGAGGCCCAGAAGAAACGGATGTTGATTACGCAACCGCACCATGCCGTAGTTGCCTGCGCGCACCCGTCGCCCTTGTCAGTCAGAAAGTTCTTCGGTTGCCGGTGCTTTTCGCACATCAACCGAGACCTTGCCGATGCGGGGATGGCTCCGATTGACTGGCAGATTCCAGATGTCTAGCGAGATGCTGAAAAAGTCCGCCAGTCTCGTTCTCGATGTTCATTGATCCTCAACGTACCCCTGAGGGTACGCCTCCGGTTTCATTCGCTGCGGTCTTGCTGGACGGTCTTTTTGAGCGTCCTGTCTCGTGTGTTTCTGGTTAAACTGAAACCAATCAAATCATGAGCACAGAGTTTCCAGCTTACAGCAGCAGTTCCCGTCTCCATCGCATTGACTCTTACCCTCTATGCCCTGTAGGGTAGACTATGACGTACTGAGCCACGCCGACTGTCCCATCTCTCGCACAGCACTCCCTCCCACGTTCCCGTGCGTCTGATTCTCCGGTCTCCGCCGCTTCTACGCCAGAGTTGCCCTTTGCCGGCAGCACGTTCTGCGGCCAGCTACCGCTGTCTCTGACGAGCGCAGCAGTTGTGGGGAGGGTCTGTCATCACATCACATTAGAAAGGAGTGCCACATGAATCAAGAACAATTCAAAGCATTTTGGATCCAACTCAAGGCGCCACTCAAAGCGAAGTGGGAGAAGATCACGGATGCGGATCTTCTGGAGATCGAGGGGAATCTGAGCACGTTTACTGCTGTGCTGGAGAAGCGATACGGCACAACTGAAAATGACCAAGTCAACACCTGGGCCAACCGACGCTATTCCCATTGGTCCGGGAACTACACGAGTAAGTACGCAGATCCGGTAAAGGTAGCCTGACGAACGGCGCAGGCTGATCGTGCGGGAAGAGAGGTCGATGTACGGCCTGGTCACGAAGATTGCGATACCGAGAACCCTGATAAGAAAGAGGAAAGGATCAGTCCATGAAAAAGATTGTGATCAATAAGAGTTACGATAGTTTTTGCGTGAGTCATCAGGCGTTTTTAAGATTGCGTGAGCTGGGTCAGCAGGACGCGCTCAAGGAAACGGATCTCGGAGCCTACTGGCCCGAGGCGGCGACGCCGAGAGAGCCGAGCCTCAATCAATGCGGAAAACTGATCCCGCGCGATGACCTGAAGTTGGCTCAGGTGGTGGAGGAACTCGGTGGGGCTGCCAATGGTCATGGCGCAGAGTTGCGGGTGGTCACGATCCCGGACGATGTCCGGTGGGAAATCAGCGCCGTGGGCGGGATTGAGCACGTGAGTGAAGTCCACCGGATCTGGGCGTAGGCGCCTGTCTGCCGGTGATCGCTCTACTGCGCCCTCGCATTTGGCCGCATCTGGTTCGCCTCGTCACGAAGGCAATGTTGGCAGGCTTCTAGCCCGTATCATTCACGATGGCTCTACTGGAACCGCCGGTGTCTGACTCGCGAAACGGGCGTGATTGGTGAGAAAAGCGCAATAGGCAGGGACAGGGCTCACATGTCACACGAGTCGTGCGCCAACTCCGTCATGAATATGCGGGTTAGGCCTTCTCAAGAAGGTGTGCCTGCGTGCGGTGTCCCATCCAGGAATAATTTGGCGCGCTGAAACGCGTCGGTTCTCGCTTCCCATTCCGTCTTGTGGCCTTTCGACGCCGCCTGATCGTGCAGGCTGCCGTCAAGATGGCTGAGCCCCGGAATCGAAAACTTGCACAGCCATTTGCCATTTTTGATCTGGCTGGTGACCAAGATAACTTTCTGGCCTTTGGCATAGCAGGTTTCTGTCATGGTTGCCTCCGACTCAAGTAGGGTGCTGAAAGAGTCCGCCCTTCTCTCACGCACGGATAGGCCTGCCATACGAGACGTGCAAGCTCTGATTTTCCAATCGCGCTCTTCCCGCCAGTCTCGCATGTCTCGCGCGTCGCAGCCTACTACTAGGCCGGCTTGACGAATCGATCCGGTGCCAGCACGCTGTGCAGCGATTGTGTGACCGCGCGGCGATAGGGTGCCTTCTGTCGCAGCATGATCACTAGGTCTTCATCGTCGATCAAAATAGACAAGTCGCCCTCGGTCACGAGCTGCCGGTCCGGCGCCCCGATATTCATACGATATTGGGTCTTTCCGTCCGGATTCCGGTTGGGGCCGCTGACGATCTCGGTGAGCCCATCGATGAATCCGACATGCCCTTCATGCCGGTGCTTGACCTTTGTGCCATCAGGAATGCGGACCCAGGCCGTAGCTGTTCGCGGCTGTATGGGCTTCACGGGCTTCATGGTCATGGTCTCTCCCTGTAATCCGTTATGGAGTGAAAAGTCACTACCAGTTTTTCATCGCCTATCCCGCCGTTGCGGAGATGCCGAAGCGCCTCTCCCCTCCGAGGGGCTTCGAATCAGAGCACAACATGGCTCAGCATGCACCCAGCACTGTACCACACACAGGTTTGCCATAGCGAACCGAGCGGTGAATATCCCGATCAAGCAGATCTCGTCCAGCGAGGTAAGGAGTACCATTCCTTCCCGATCTGCTCTTCTGTTTTGCTCATTTCTGTTCATATGGGTTGTGTGGTTGCGTTGGCTCATTTGGATTAGGGAACGAGACAGACCACTCGACCAGGCAAACCTTCGTCGCCTTTATCTCTAGTCAGTTGATTATCATACGGTTTACACTCTTTGCTCCTTCGGCTATGAGTTCCCTCTCCATCATGTTCCAATAGTGGCGGCGTGAGTTTTACTGAAGAAAGGGTTATCCTGGACGGCAACGAGACGGCGGGGTCGCAGCGAACACAGCCTTCTGAACAATCGCGTGGAGAGCAACACGACGAGACACCGAGCCAAGGTATGAAGATCCACACACTGACAGCCGGGATGCTGTGTCTCGCTACCATTAGCACCGGCGCCTGTGTCGCGCGGAGCACGTACGACATCGCCGTTGCCGACCGTGAGGCGGTGAAAGCCGAACTCGACGACACCAGGTTCCAGTCGCAGGCACTCACCGAACAAGTCAGCGAACTCCAACAACGTAAGACTGACCTCGCAAGGCAAATGGAGGCAGCCTCGTCGGGACTTCAGCAAGCCACGCAGCAGATGAAGGCCGAGCATGTCGCCTTGCAAGAGCGGCTGAACAGACTCAACCGCATAATCAGTCAGCTGATTGCTCAACAGAACAGGCTTCGGTACGCCCTCCAACGTGTAAACGAAGAGCGGCCTTCGTTGGAATCAATTGTTGAGGAGTATAAATCCAAACTCAGCGAGGCAGACGGACCCAGAGCGCCACTATCCCCTTCGCCGATCCAACAGCACCGACCAACAGGCCGAGACGGCCCTTGCTGCCACCAGCACATGTTGCAACTCAAGCAGATCCCACTCCCAACCCTACAGTGACGGCCCCGTCGGCATCCGAAGGTCCGACCGCTGCTGACTCGAAGTCGCCGCCGGCGAACAAGCAGACCACCGAACCGGCCGAAGAGGACTGGCTGTCCATGCTCAAGGGATGGGCCATCTCCATCTGGCGATCGATCTTTCCCTAGCAAGATGAGAGAAGCCCTTGTCAGCAGCGATCGAGCGAGCACATTCTTATCATGCGTGTTCTGCGAGCAGAAGGATGGCCAGGCTGCCCTCTCCTTCCCCGTCCATTTTTGCCGCCGGGATGATATGATGGACGCTGTTTCGGAGATCGAAGGTCTATATACTTTTTCAAGGAGTCCATAGTGATGAATCTGTCACGTAGCATCCTCGGAATCTCGTTGGGCGTTCTACTGTTCTCGGGTGTCGGTCTTGCGGCAGAACCGGCTGAGGTGGAAAAGTTCGTGAAGGCCCGCATTGATATCGGCGAGATGATGGCGAACTATTTTCAGGGTGGAGGGATGTTCAAAGACGGGCAGCGGCCGTCGCCTGAGCAAATGAAGGAAATGGGCGCGGACATCCATGCGAAACTCAGCAAGCTTTTGGCGAAATATGATCTGACGGTCGAGGAGTATCGAAAGCGCAGCCCGGAGATTTTCGCCGATGAGGCCGCGGTCAAGGGCTATCTCAACGAGCATCCGGATCTAAAAACACGCTATGAGGCGCTTCCACTGGATCGGATGGGACGCGGTGGCAGCACTGGGCGGGGGTACTAATCGCGTGATGTGCTCGATATGCGGGACGAGCGAGAGGGGTAGAGATAGAACTAATCTTTCACGTCGCGCCTTTCTCGCCTGTCTCGCTCATCTCCCCGCCTTTCATTGACTCTCCTGCACCCCCTCCATATAATGCCGCTCGACAGTAGGTTTCGACTGCCTTTCCACACAGTTATGACTTCTTTCTCCAAGACATCTCTGGCGGAAAAATGGGATAGGGTCCGTGAGGGACTGTCCCATGCCTTTTCGACCACATCCGGGGCCGAGGTGTTCACGGCCGAAGACCTCGCGCTGCTTGAACGGGTGGCCGATGCGGTGGTGAAACGGGGCATGACGGCTCCGGCCACGGTATTTCTAGAATCTCTCGGCCCTATGAATTTTCTCGGCAGTCAGGCGCTGCACTTCCTGACTCCAATCGTTGAATGGGCCTTCAACGCGAGAGAAGTCGAGCAAGTAGCGCGAATGCTTGAACGACGCGATACCATCTCCCGGCTCATCGCCATTATAGAGACGAAGTCTGCGCCTCCGGCTCCTCAAGGAGCCTCCGCTCAATGACCTCTCCTCGTGAAGCGTTCCTCGTGAAACGTGAAGCGTATTTCGCGGACAATGATAATCCTGACTGCGAACGACGAGATACGAGATACGAACGACGATTGACCAATCACGCATGTCAGCTCAAGAGTCTCTAGGATGACTGCTCAGGAATCAGGCAGGAGTAGCCATCCTCTCAATGTCATCGTCGCCACCGACTGTGGCAGCACCACGACCAAAGCTATTTTGATCGAGAAAGTCGGCGACGAGTACCGGCAAACCTATCGCGGTGAAGCACCGACAACGGTGGAAGCGCCGTTCGAAGATGTTACGCGCGGGGTGCTGAACGCGATAGCGGAAATTGAAGAACTCTCCGGCCGGAAAATTCTCGACGGTGACAAGATCATCACGCCCTGCCGCGATGCGAAGACCGGCGTCGACATCTACATCTCCACCAGCAGCGCAGGTGGCGGGTTGCAAATGATGGTGACCGGGGTCGTGCAAAACATGACAGGTGAAAGTGCGCAGCGGGCCGCGCTTGGGGCGGGCGCGATTGTCATTGACGTGCTCGCGTCGAACGACGGCCGGTTGCCGCATGAAAAGATCGAGCGCATTCGTACGATGCGGCCGGACATGATCTTGATGTCCGGCGGGACGGACGGTGGAGCGGTGACTCACGTGGTCGAGATGGCGGAGTACATTTCAGCAGCGGAGCCACGCCCGCGGTTCGGGGCCACCTACAAGCTCCCGTTGGTGTACGCGGGCAACAAAGACGCGCAGCCGCAAGTGAAGAAGATTCTTGGCGAGAAAGCTGCTCTGGTGCTGACCGACAACATTCGTCCGGTGTTGGAACGGGAGAATCTCGCGCCTGCGCGGAACAAGATTCACGATCTGTTTCTCGAACATGTCATGCAGCAGGCGCCTGGCTACAAGAAACTCATCGAGATGGCCGGTGCCCCGATCATGCCGACGCCGGCGGCGGTCGGCGTGATCATGGAAACGATCGCCAAGCGGGAGCATTTGAATTTGATCGGGGTGGATATCGGCGGTGCGACCACAGACGTGTTCTCCGTCTTCGAAGGACTCTTCAATCGAACCGTCAGTGCGAACCTCGGGATGTCGTACAGTATTTCCAACGTGCTGGCGGAAGCAGGCCTTCCCAATATCATGCGCTGGGTGCCGTTCACGATCGACGAACAAACGCTCCGCAACCGGATCAAGAACAAGATGGTCCGACCGACGACGATTCCGCAGACGCTGGACGAGCTGCAGATCGAGCATGCGATCGCCCGTGAGGCGCTCCGGCTTGCTTTGATCCATCATAAATCCCTCGCAACGGCTCTCAAAGGCATACAACAAGAACGCACGATCTCGGATGTGTTCGAGCAGCAGCAATCCGGCAAGACCCTGATTGACATGCTCAAGCTCGATTTAATCGTCGGGAGCGGCGGGATTCTGTCCCACGCGCCGCGCCGCGTGCAATCGATGCTGATGATGGTGGATGCGTATGAACCGCTCGGGGTCACGAGACTCTCGGTGGATAGCATCTTCATGATGCCGCATCTGGGCGTGCTCTCGACGATCAATGAGAAGGCGGCGACCGATGTCTTCGTCCGTGATTGCATGGTCTACTTGGGGACCTGTGTCGCGCCGATCGGTCAGGGGAAGGACGGGGAGCAGTGTGCGAACTATGCCATCACCTTCCCGGATGGTCGAGTAGACAAAGGGCTACTCTCGTTCGGCGACCTGCGGCTGGTTTCCCTGGCCAGCGGGCAGAAGGCTTCGATCACGGTCCAGCCGGTGAAACACGTGAACCTTGGAGCAGGGTCGGGAGTCGCAGTCACGCGAGAGGTGCAAGGCGGCGTAGTGGGACTTTTGCTCGATGGGCGCGGGCGCCCGTTGCAGTTGCCGACCGATCACTCGGCCAGAGTGGCGGCGCTGACGAAATGGTATCAATGCGGTAGATCTGTATCCAGTGCTGAGTGCTGAGAAATGAGTGCTGAGATGAACTTCCGAATCTTTATTCGCTCTCGCGTCTCAGCACCCAGCACTCAGCGCGATCACTAATTATGGCCCATTCCTACACCCCAGGCTTAACCGTTACAGAACACACAACGGTCCGTCGTCGACGGATGTTGTCGCTGCCAGGCAGCGTGCTGGTCGCAACCGGGGAGACTGTGCGCGCGAATCAGGCGGTGGCTCGTGCGGAATTGCCCGGGAAGGTCTATCCACTGAATCTCGCCAATCAGCTGGGCGTGGCGCCGGATGAAATCCACGAGTATTTGATCAAGAAGGCCGGCGACCTGGTGCAGAAGGACGAGATCCTGGCCGAGAACAAACCGCTCATCAAATGGCTGAAGACGGAAGTCCGCTCGCCGATCACCGGCGTCGTGGAATCCGTTTCTCCTGTCACCGGGCAGGTGCTGTTGCGAGAGCCGCCGCGCGTGCTGGAGTTGTTGGGCTATGTCGACGGTCGCATTGTCGAGGTGATTCCGCAGCAAGGTGTCGTGGTCGAAACGGATTGCAGTCTGGTACAGGGCATCTTCGGCATCGGCGGTGAGACTCGGGGCGAGATCGTGATCGCGGTGACGTCGCCGGACGAAGCGCTCACACCTCGTCACCTCACCGCGGACATGAAAGGCAAGGTGGTCGTGGGCGGGTCCTTCATCTCTGCGGATGCGCTGGCTCGCGCGAAAGAGGTGGGGGTTGCGGGCCTGGTGATCGGCGGCATTCACGATAAGGATTTGCGCGCACTTCTGGGCTACGACCTTGGCGTGGCCATCACGGGCACGGAACAGGTCGGCTTTACCTTGATTCTCACCGAAGGGTTCGGCGCCATCCCCATGGCCGCCAAGACATTCACGCTTCTCTCCGCTCATGCAGGGCAACCGGCTTCTATTTCAGGGGCTACGCAAATTCGTGCCGGTGTCATTCGGCCCGAGATCATCATTCCCAAAGGTGCAAGCGCATCGGGCGCTCACGGTGCGGTCACCGCGCCGCAGCGGGAAGGCATCCGGATCGGCGACCAGGTTCGCGTCATTCGAGACCCGCTGTTTGGAAAAATCGGCGAAGTCGCGAGTCTGCCGTCCGATCTCCAGAAGATTCCAACCGAGAGTGACGTGCGCGTGATGGAAGTCCGGTTCGGAGACGGGTCGAAGGCCGTCATACCGCGGACGAATATTGAATTGATTGAAGGAGCGTAGCAGACGTGAGGGGTAAGGAGTTAGGGGTAAGGGGTATAGGTAATGCGGTCGCGCAATACCTCTTTCTTGCTGTCTGTACCATCGGCTTGTCTCACTCTGTCGTGTCGGCACAGACACCGTTCTCTCCTCCGCAAGATGTTCGGGTGTTCGATACTCCCAGCGATGGTGGCGGCAGTCTGACTGTGCTCTGGTCGCCTGCTTCCTACGATAGTGCCACGGTCAAGTATCAGATCTTGCTCAGCGAGGGAGCTACGGTGTCCGATCCCGCTGCGATGAAAGTCGTGGCGGAGTTTCCCTCGAACCAGCGCTACGTCCGTGAATCCAAGTGGCCCTGGTGGACGAGGCCGGCGACTAGAGACCAGCACCAGTTCACGCTGAGGAACGGGAGGGGGGTCGAACTCAAGGACGGGACTGTCTACAACATCACCGTGGCTGCAGTGCAGAACGACGATCGTCTCATCGCCACGCCGGTTCAGGCTTCGCCGCAACCGAACTGGATGAACTGGAATCAGATGAATAATTTGTTGCTGGCACTCCTGTTCGGCGGCATCGTGTTCTACGCGATCGGTACGGCCAGAAAGCGGGAAATCTTTCTCCGGCGCATTCCCGGCCTCGATGCCGTGGATGAGGCCATCGGCCGCGCGACCGAGTTGGGCAAGCCGATCCTCTATCTCACCGGCGCCCACGACATGAGTGATCCCTCCACGATTGCCGCGGCGGTCATTCTCGGGCGCGTGGCCAAGCGCACAGCAGCCTATGAGACGGATTTGCTCGTGCCGCACCGCGATCCGATTACCATGGCCGTTTGCCAGGAAATTACCAAGCAGGCGTATCTGGAAGCAGGCAAGCCTGATCTCTACAAGGACGATTCGAATTTCTTCATTACATCGGATCAGTTCAGCTATACCGCGGCAGTCGACGGCATCATGCTGCGCAAAAAACCGGCGGCGAATTTCTTTATGGGGCATTACTTTGCCGAGGCATTGCTGTTGACGGAAACCGGCGCGAGCACCGGCGCGATCCAAATCGCCGGGACAGACGCCGATCACCAACTGCCGTTCTTCGTCACCACCTGCGACTATACCTTGATCGGAGAGGAACTCTACGCTGCCAGCGCCTATCTCTCCAGAGAACCGGTTCAGGTCGGCACGCTGCGTGGACAGGACATCGGCAAAGCGCTCATCCTCGGCGTGCTCGGCATCGGGACCGTGCTGGCCACTCTCGGGGTGATGCTTGACGCACAGTGGCCGCAATTATTTCTGGACGTATTCAAGGACACGAAATGATCTTTCTTCGCCGACAGGTTCCGCTCTTGATTACGCTCATCACCGGTATCGTGTTCGCGGCGCAATACTATGTGCCGCACCCGGCTTCGGAACAGATGCTGACCTCCGTCACCAAGTGGCTTCAGATCATCGGGGGGTTTGCGCTGGTGTTGGGCGTCAGTAGCCTGTTCCACGTCCATGCCGTCAAGATCCGGCGCAAAGAAGCGGGATGGGGCTATAGTTTCGTTCTCTATGTCGGCATGCTGGGTACCATTGTCAGTCGGCCTGTGGTCGAACGGTAAAGAAGCCGTCGACGGCACCATGACGGCTTTCGGGTGGATCTATAACTTCATGATGGTCCCGCTGCAGGGGACGATGTTCGCCATCCTCGCGTTCTTTGTCGCCTCGGCAGCCTATCGGTCGTTTCGAGCGCGGAGTCGCGAGGCGGCGGTACTGCTCATCGCGGCAGTGATCGTCATGATGGGCCGCGTCCCGCTCGGAGAATATCTGATTCCGATCAGCGGCGACCTGTCTCAGTGGATTCTGAACGTGCTGAATGCTTCGGTGCGGCGCGCAATCCTGATCGGTGTCAGCCTCGGCACGATCGCGCTCTCTATCAAGATCATCTTCGGCATGGAACGGTCGTATCTCGGGGGAGGCAAGGAATAACGTGAAGCGTCGTTCGTATCTCGTGAAGCGCAGACCTTTCCGGACGAGATACGCTTCACGCTTCACGAGGGACGGCTTATGAGCTTCTCGGAACGCATGCTGAAGATCGACCGGCGGATCATCTTTCTGGTGATCGGCTTCTGCACGCTCTTGCCGCTGCTCTACCCGGTTGGTTTGCCGATCAAGATCTCGCCGGAGGTTCGCGGCGTCTACGACCACATCGAGTCGATGCCTGAGGGGTCCGTGTTTCTGCTCTCGCTGGATTTTGATCCGGCGTCGAAGCCCGAGCTGCATCCCCAATCGATTTCGCTGCTGCGCCATGCCTTCAAAAAGAACCTCCGTGTGATCGCGATGACGCTCTGGGTTTCCGGGACCGGCATGGCCGATCAGATCATCACGCAGGTTGCCCACGAGATGGGCAAAGAAGGTGGAAAGGATTATGTGTTTCTTGGGTGGAGTCCAGGCGGGACCGCCGTCATCATCAACATGGGGCAGGATCTCTACAGCGCGTTCCCGGCCGACTACAACGGTAAACCCACGAAAGGGTTACCCGTGCTCCATGGAATCGCCAACCTGCGCGATGTGAATTATGCCGTCAGTCTGGGCGCCGGCCGGCCTGGTGTAGAAGAGTGGTACGTATTCGGCAAGGATAAATACAAGTTCGAACTTGGCGGGGGCTGTACGGGCGTCATGGCGCCGGGGCTCTATCCCTTGTTGCGCAGCGGGCAGATCAACGGCCTGATCGGCGGTCTGCGCGGCGCGGCAGAATACGAAACCTTGATGGACCAGAAGGGGCGGGCGATTGCCGGTATGGATGCCCAATCGGCTACGCATCTCGCCATCATTGTGCTGGTCATCATGTGTAACCTGTTCTATTTCTCATCGCGCAACACGACCCGACAGCAGGGTCACTCGGGAGCGTAATGACCAATGCCGATTGAAACCATCATCGGTGGGTGGGTGGCGACGGGGTTGACCCTCTTCATCTTCTCGTTCCTGTATAAGGACAATCCGTTGTTCAAGCTGGCGGAGAATCTTTACGTCGGCGTATCGGTCGGGTACACGATCGTCAAGACGTACGACACGGTGATCGTGCATCTGATCTGGAAGCCGATCGTCGAGAACGGGGAGTGGGCGCTGTTGATTCCGGTCGCCATCGGGACACTCATGCTCACGCGCTATGTCCCCAAAGCTGCCTGGATTTCGCGGTACGCGTTTGCCTTCATCGTGGGGGTGGGATCGGGGCTGGCCATTCCACGAACGATCTCCTCTTTTATCTTGAAACAGATTGAGGATACGGTCCGCCCGCTCATGACGTTGGTGCCGGGAGAAGGTGTCACCTTTACCTGGAGCCTCCTGAATCCAGCCAGCAGCCTGAACACCATCATTATCCTGATCGGCGTCAGCTCCGTGCTGTTCTACTTCTTTTTCTCAGTCGAGCATACGGGACCAGGCAAGGTCGTGGCCCGGACAGGAATCCTCTTCCTGATGATCGCGTTCGGCGCCGCCTTCGGTTACACCGTGATGGCCCGCATGTCGCTCTTGATCGGGCGGTTGACCGATCTCATCGAATTCAGCGATCCCTCCTATGGCAGACCGAGCCTCTGGCTCTTGGGTCTAACCATCCTCACCTTGGTGGTGATGGCCCGCCGGTCTAGCGGTTCTCCGCCTGAAGAAAAATAGGTCTATCTGGTCTGTTCGGTCTATCTCGTCTGTCTCGTCCTCGGACCGAACACACCAGACAGACCCGACGACCCAGATACGCCATTGCGGCTTCGGTAAATGCTTCGTTACAATAGCACTCCATTAAGAAGCCTCATGACTACTACACCCACGAACGATCCCACGCAGCGTCCTGCTCTTCGCAATCTGCAGTTTTCGCCGATCAAAGAAGGTGAGGAGCAATACATGGTCCTGTGGGATCCCACGGGACTGAGTAAGGAAAAGCTTGTTCTGCCGCTCAATTACTTTTTCATCATTCAGCATTTCGACGGCGAGCATTCGCTGGCTGAAATCGGAGCGCTGTATCTCAAACGATTCGGCGAATTTCTCGTGCCCAGCAAGATGGATCAGCTGATCTCCGACCTGAACGAGAAATTATTCCTGGAAGGTCAGCGTGCTGAGGATGCTCGGCGTCTGGCGCAGGAGACCTATCGGCAGAGCCCGCTGCGTCGCGCAGTGTTTGCCGGACGGGGTTACGAAGCAGACGGCGCGAAACTGAAAAAGCAGATCGACGGTTTCTTTACGTCGAAGGAAGGACCAGACTTCAAACCATCGGAGCATGCGGGAGAAAAGATCAAAGGCCTCGTCGCACCGACCTACGACCTGAAACAAGCAGGGCCGATCTATGCCTGGGCCTACAAAGAGCTGCAAGATGCGGAGCAGCCGGATCTGTTCGTCATCATCGGCACGGCCTCTGCCGGGTTGAACTCAGTGTTTGCCGTGACGGACAAGGATTTCGAGACGCCACTCGGAATTGTGTCTGCCGACCAACCGATCCTGAGTCAGCTCAAGGCCAAACTCCAAATCTTTTTTGAAGACGATCTCTCCCATCAAGCGGAGCAGGCGGTGGAGTTCCAGCTCCCGTTTCTTCAGGATATTGTGGGAAGCAAGAAGCCCTTTACTATCGTGCCGATATTGAGTTCCTTCTCCGCAGCGAGCCTGGGGGATCCCTCCGTTCGCCAATCAGTCGACCAGTTCTTGACCGGGCTTCGAGAAGTTCTCACACAATCGGGCAGGGCCTTCTGCGTGATCGCAGCGGGTGATCTGGCGCATTTGGGCATGCGCTATGGAGATAAGGCGCCTCCGACCGACTTCTCCTTTCATCGCTGCATGCAGTTTGACCTGGAGATGCTGAAACCCGTAGAAGAACGACAGCCGGAAGAGTTTGCCAACTACATCAGGAAAGAACAGGACCAGCGCCGGATCTCAGGTTTCTCACCCATCTACTCCTTGCTGCGTTTGATCGAAGCGGAGAGTGGGCAGGTCTTACGCTATGATCGCGGAATCACCGACCAATATAATTCGACGGTCACTTACGCCAGCATGGCCTTCTTCTGAGCAGGCGACTCAAACAGGCCCCCAACTTCGTTCTCGGTTCGTCACAATCCTCAACGTACCCCCTGAGGGTACGCCTCCGGTTGTAACTCGCCTGCGGCCTCGTTGGATGACCTGTTTGAGCAGCCTGCCGAGATCACATTACCGTGGCCTAGCCGGACAGTCGTTTTGACCGTCCTGCCGGGAGGCTGCTGAAACAGACTCCCAGCTGCGTTCTCACCATCGGGAAGGAGCATATCAGTAAGGGTGCGTCCGCACTTGTCGTGACCGTGGGTCTTGATCGTGACTTCTTGGCGTGCGTCTCCCGCCAGCCCTGCCTCCTGAGTGTACACCCTTAGCCGATCTATTCGATTCGTTTCGGGTAGTCAAATGTGATTCAGCACCGAATCGTTTTCGATTCACGCGGAGTGTGTTCCATCCTCGTGGATCAGCCTCCGGGCAGGCATAACTCTAGAGAAAATCACAGTCTGCGACCGAGGACACGCGCATTTTAGATTGGGCATGTGGCTTGCTGGATATTGGGTGAGTTCGTCGCTCGGCTTCTGCAACGCCGTGGAAAGTCCCCCAGATGAACATCTTTGTCACCACCATGTTTTTGCTACCGCTGGTGCTCGTGGCCCGTTACCTCTATGTGTCCGGCGTGTTCACCAATCGGAGAGCGTTCCAGTTTACCTTTTCTATCCTGTTGGCCTTCTTTGCGCTGATCATCGGGATCGGCGGCGTTCAACTTTCCTACCAAGGTTACGACCTTCCGGCAACATCCCCGGTTTCCCTGAGTGAGGTTCTGCCCGAACCGTAAGCAGTTCTGCAACAAGCCCGCATGATTGTGGAAACAGGTCGCCCCTCAGTGGGTCGATGAACAAACTCTTGTGCCCCGCTTAATGTGTAGACAAGGAATGCGTCAGGAAATATGCCGGAAACACAGTGAAATCTGTCCAAATAATCAGGGCAGAGATGGTTGTGGACCTTGTAACAGAATAGCGGGGGAGTGCTGCCAGTAAGCCTTTTAGCAGTGAAGACTCGGAACCGACTGAATTCTCCGAAATTGGGCCGGTGGAAAACGATCTCGAGGGTGCTGCCTATGCCATCATCAGCTCGAGAGTTTGCGTGGGGCGCCGAGGGGCTGGATCGACTGCGGTGAGAAAGCAGCACAACCCTCACACGGTGGGGCACAGCCCCTAGTGGTAGCGCCGCGTAACCGCATGAAAATGGTGGCGGTGCCCCGGATTGAACGGGGGACCCGCGGCTTATGAGTCCGCTGCTCTACCAACTGAGCTACACCGCCAGGGCCGCAAAATTAACGACTTACAAGGGCAGAGTCAAGTGGGGAGTGGCATTGTGCCCTAAATTGTGCCCGTCAGCCATCTTGCGCGCTGCGTCTTGTAGGTCAGCAGAGGAGACGATGTTGTAGCAATCGAAGACACTCCTGGTTCTGTGACCGGTGATTCTCATGCTCACGACTTCGGGTAGACCCGATCGGATGAGGTTTCGGGCGGCGGTCCGGCGTAGATCATGACGCAGCATGCCGGAGAGTCCTGTTGCCTTGCACGCACTGGTCCAGCTCTTTCGAAAGTCTCGGATGCGCTGACCTTGGAGGCGGCCCTTCGTGAGGTGTGGAAAGAGATAAGGGATGACTCGCCCGAGCGTTCTCGACAAGGTGCGGACTCGTTCGATCTGTTCCTCCAACGTCCTCTTTACGTCGGCTGACAGATATACGATTCGCCCTTCGCCGGTTTTGCTGCCCCCTGGATTGATCCGCAGCGTGCCAGCGCTTAGATCCACCTGACTGAGTGTCAAGGCCAACACCTCGGATTGCATGCGCCATCCGTAGGAGTGGCAATCGTGACGGCACATGGTAGATCCGGCCGAAGCTGCCGGCGCACCGATTCGAAGTCGCTGCGCTCAAAGAACCCCGCGCGTGGTGGGGATTCTCGGCAGTTTGACGACCTTGTCCCGTTCATGTCCCAGCCGTAGCATGCGAATGAGTGTGGCCAGTTCTCGGTTCATCGTCGCATTGGCCACGCCAGCCTTCACGCGATATTGCACATACTCCTCTGCCAAGGCCCCCTTGAGACTCGCAGCTCGCCGTCCGGTGAAAAATGGCTGGAGTGCTTGGAGTCGCGTGTCTGCTTCCTTTAGGCCGCGGGTGCCTGTCGTTTCATAATGCAGGCGCAGATCGCGCGCCAGTTCGTCATAGGTGATCCGGTCCACGCGGGGGAGGGGCTGAAGGCCTGCCGCGCTGCGGCCTTCGCGATTCTTTAAGAACCGTTCTGCCTCTTTCTGTTTCTTTGTCCCCGTGCTCTCCCGAATCGGCTTCCCACCACTATAGTATTTGATCCAAAACACTTCGCCCCGTTTGTAGATCATGCCCATCGCTCAGTCTCCTCTTCTTTCGCAAACCCCTCGAAGGGTGTTACGCTCATCCCATGAAAACACGCTGTGCCACCTGCTCCCTGCTATTCGACTGTGCGGCCCCCTCGCCCGAGTGCTGGTGCCTCCAGGTGCCCGCATGGCAGCCCGTGCGAACCACAGCGGCGAAGAAGTTCGGTGGCTGTCTGTGTAAAACCTGCCTCTCCCTCCTCAAGTTCTGGTCTCCTGAACAACTGCGTACAATCTGGCGACTATAGATCGAGCGTCCACGCCGGGGACAGTTCGAGAAGTGTATAAAAGTGAACAGCGCGACGGGGCTTGGCTGGCGCATCCTCTGAGAGTCTTCCTTAGCGCGGACCCTCCATCCGCGCCCGACACCAGGGTCACGGTGATCGCGGTTCTGGTGTCGGCCTCATGGGGTGCTGTACCGCTCATCGTGGTGCCCATCATGAGCCTCTGGCGTCCCCGTCCATACGATAGTGACACCTTGGTGCGCGATGTGTTGCTCGCGCTGGTGCCGATCGTCTTGATATTTGCGACGGTACTTCTGTTGCTCTTCAGCTAATCCACTGTAATCATCACTTCTTCGATTTCTTCGCTCTATCTAGCTCTGTTTGCCCATCGCCTTGCCCCGCTGACATCCTCTTGCGCTAGGGACGTTCCTGATTTTCATCGTTCCTGAGGATGATATCGTGCCGAGTAAACTTCGAAGGGAAGGCAAATGCCTGCTCCGATCTGCCCCAAATGCCACGGCAAGAATGTGAAGTCGATCGAAGTGTGGCGCAATGCGTCCGCCAACCTGAAAGTCAAAGAATCACCCCAGCCGATGTGGGCCTGTCAAAACCCAAGCTGCCTGAACCGATGGCCTAGAGAAACCTAGCCCGCTCCCATCACTCCTACCCCGCCTTCGGATACCGCCCCATGCGATAGGGCCAGAGCGCACAAGTCATGATCGGACATTCCCGAATCAGCGTCTCCTGCTGACAGACACAATCCAGGCACTTGAGCCGTATCGCCTTCATCGGCTTCGGGATACCGAGCGCCGATGCCCGTCCTATCGATTTTTGGGCATTACGTGTCGCGTTTATCAAAAAATTCCTTCCGGTCCATCCCTTCGGGCAGGGTGTTTCACTACGAACGCCCGGAGTGCCCGCACATGCTCGACACACCTCGTTCTCTGCTACAATGCCTCAATCAACCTGCTCACCCAGGAGATACGTCGATGAAACGTCTTGCGGTCATTGGGTTGGCCTGCCTGCTTTCCGCCTGTCAGTCGACCCATCTTCTTGAAGGCCCACCAGACAAGACCGCCAGCTTTCCACTCATGGCGGCAGATCTCTCGGATTGCGTGCATCGATCCGCCCAATCCATGCGCTCTCCCTATTGGTTTCGCCGCCATGCCCGCGCCGACAACCTGGAATTCGTGGTCACTGCCACAGGCCCCCACGCGCCGATTGCGTCAAAGTTTCCCCAACTTGAACTGCGCTTCCTCACGCAGGGCGCGACCACCATCGTTGAAATGCGAGACAATGCCACCGGAGACCACGAGCTGAGTGATGAGATCTGGGCCTTCGTTGAACGGTGTGCGCATCAAGTGGCCCGGCCGTCCGCACCCACTTCACCGCTTCCTAAAACCGTGCCATTGTCCCGCTAGGGCAGATCCCAGTCTCATGCCTGACTCGTGCGTGAGAGTATGAGGGCATGCAATCGACGGCGCCATCTGATGTGCAGGAGTTTCGGCAAGCCTGCCACACGCTCGTGCGTTGCGCGCGAGAACATTCGAACCTGACAGCAGAAGAGTACAACCACCTCATTTCGGTCGTTCGAGCGGTTGAACCCACCCTTGCGCCAACCTTTGCCCGTGCGCTGACTCAACGAAATACGCCATCTCCACATTCTCTCGTTCGTCCACCTGATCTGCCACCATGGCCGCTCCTGTGACCCGCTCGCCTCCTAGACAGCTC
This sequence comes from uncultured Nitrospiraceae bacterium, assembly GCA_963801725.1. Taxonomy (GTDB): domain Bacteria; phylum Nitrospirota; class Nitrospiria; order Nitrospirales; family Nitrospiraceae; genus Palsa-1315. The sequence continues at coordinate 2,681,425 of CAWDFX010000002.1, read as the reverse complement.
TGCTTGCCATCGCTGATGGCCGAGAGCCACCTCGGTCTGCCCCAACGCCACATTCTTACGGGTTACATGTAGCTCTTCTGAGGAATTGAGCCGACGGCATCGCGTGGATTACAGTGACCCCAGGTATGGGAGGCACCAGTCAGATCATTTCCTAAGGGAGACACCATGAAAATTGTCGCGTGCTGGAGCATGTTTGTCCTGTTCGCCCTGAGGAGTAGGTAAAGTGTCCACCGCCGCGATCAACACCACCTCGCTCTATATACTGCTGTTCTGGGTCGCCCTCGCCTGGGCTTGGGCGATTGGGGATGTGCTCCTGCGCTGGCACCGGAGACGCCGCTCTCAGCACGTGGCCAGGACCGGGCACCTCGTCGCTTCCGCTCGCCAAGGAACGCCACGCATCTCCTAGCTTCGGTCGCCATCTGCTCACTAAAATGCACCGATCCCTTGCGGCGAGTTCTTTCCTAGCCAAGATGCGGCCATTACCGAAATGAAGCGTCGTATCATGGCGTGGCTCAAGGAGAGAGGCCGGAAGGAGACGGAAGAGAAGGTGGCATGGCGCGTGCCCTGAATACACCACCCGAGTCGCATAGCACCGCTCCCATCATTCTGTACCGGCTGCAACGGTTCTAGGCTAGGGGATTTCCTAGTGGTATCCATTTTGGGAGCACATAGGATCAAGATCCTGGAATTCGCGCCATTTATGAGGAGCACATTCATATGACCTGGGTCAGAGTCATCACTGGAGTTCTTATCTTGTGGTCCACCACGGCGTGGGGGGCCACGTTGTCGTGGGAGGCCAACAGTGAACCGGATCTAGCGGGGTATCGCGTTTATCGGTGCGATGATCTACCCTGCACGCCGAAGTCGGGGGCGTCTCTTCTTGCTACGGTGAGAAAATATGAGACGAGCTTGAAGATCGGCACCCCGAAAAAGGTTCAGTACTACTTCGTGACGGCGTATGATTTTGCCAACAATGAGTCGGACACGAGCGACGTTGTGGTCGTTAAACCAGCTCCCGCCACGCCGACTCCAGGAGTCCTGCGCATCAATTCTCCAAAATAGATTGAGTGTCCGCCAGCTCGGTACCCATGCAGCTTTACGCCCCCACATTTTAGGATCCGCCCGCATCCTAGAATGATCTCCCACCACGCCCGCCTTGCTGAAAGACTGTGACGGGACCGGAATGCCCGCACGTGATCGGTGTCTCACCATGTTTCCATCTGGCCCCCCCTGCTATGATGCCTTCACGCCCCCTGATAAAGGAGCCTGACCATGCACCCGTTATACCGACCGACCTGCTCATCATCGGCTTGTGCGCTGTCATCATCGGCTTGAATGTTCTTGTGCTCTTGGGACTCCAGGCACGCAGCCCGATTCCTCCTGTCGCCTCTCGCCAGGTGGACCGCACGCCTATCCGCCAAGAACCTCCACCGGCGGGCTCCCTGCGAACAGACCGTCGCAGGAAACGAGAAGCAGTTCGCGGAACGGGACACAGTGATTGCGCGACTCGAGGCGGAAGTTGCAACGCATGAAAAGTGCGCCCGTCGAGGACGGATCAGCCTGGCGGACCCAGGCCGAACAGCTCGAAAAGGATCTGAAGGCGCTCCAAAAGGCCGCAGAACGTGTGATGGAGATGGATGCCCAGAACTGGCAAGAAGGGAAGATGATGCTGGCGCATGCCATGATAAAAAAGAAGACATAATGCTATGGCCGTAAGGCCTTACGTTCCTGACCGCCCCCGTGATCTGCTCGCACCCTAGAACGATCTCCCGCCACACCAGCGCGAAGAATGATCGAATCAACATACATCCTCCTGTCGTGTGTGAATAATGATGACGGTGCTGAGCCATCACGCCCAACCATTTGAGACCTGGACCCTCGTCGGTCGCAAAATGACCATCCCGATGGTGCGCCTGTGGGCCTGTGTGAATCAGGAGTGTCGTCACAAGTGGCTCAGAGAATTGAGTAGTCCCAGCCACGAAGTTGCGCAGGCCACATTCTGACCACGAATTCCTCCTCAGAAAACGTCATGAGCTCCTCCACTGTCACGGGCTTCGGCCACCACGGCGGGTCTTCGGTATGAGGGTTCAGCAGGATTTCCGATGCCCTCAGCGGCCGCTCACTGATCTCAGAAGACGGCATGGGCACACATTCCGCGTGAGGTTTCGGTGCGAGATGTTTTGGGGGGGGCCTTGGTAGTCGTGCGCATGCGCTCCTCCCGTGGAGCACCCGAAGAGGTTGCGGGCCGCGCCGCAGGGAACGGCGATTCGGGCGGCCACCCTAGGCCCGCAATCCTCTTTTACCCCGATCAGTACAAAACTGTCAAACCGAGTGAATGGAGACCTGAACCATGACATGTTCTTATCGCCTGGACGTAAAACAAAGGCCCGGCCTCTTTCGAGGTCGAGCCTTTACTTCAGATTCCGCCTCGTCGCACTGCGGTGGGTCTTGCGCAGCGTTTCCGTGACGGTTTCTAAAGCCATTTCATTCTACTAGATCTCTGGACAGGACCTTCTGGGAACAAACCTAGTGGAGGAACCGTTGCGCGGTAGACGGCCGGCGTGAGCGCACTCCTAGGGTACATCGCCAAACAAACAAGGCTCCTTACTAGGCCTGTAGGTGAGGTTCCTCAAGGTATATGGAAGGTAGATCAATTGTTACTCACGTTTTTCCGAAAGAGGTACGCCATGCTTAGTATGAATGGGATTATTATCTGTGAACTTATTCTCGGTGTGGTCTTGATGAGTTTGGTTTTTACCTCGCTTGCCAATACGGACCTCATTGCTGGTTCATCGTCGAAGTCGAAACAGAAGACGCAGGCTGATGGATTCAGGAGCGCAGCGAGGCCACGGCGCGCGCTCACCGAAATCTCTTGCCAGATGTATATGAGTGTTTTAGCGGGAGACTACTATTGGGCGAAAGCGACGGGGGCTCCGGTCCCTTCTGGCAATTAAAACAAATCGCAAACCATTCAAGCTACAGGATGGGACATGGCTATCAAGAACCTCCTCGATGAAGTCAAAAACGCCCTCTCAGTCGCCCAAGCTGGCATGCAAGGTACATTAAAGTCCCTGAAAAAGGCCCGATCAAAAACCAAGAAACCAACGGCGAGCAAAAGCACTTCCATGAAAAAAGCACATAATAGTGCTACGGCGAAACCAAAAACGAAGCGAAAGCGGAGTCCCTCCAAACTCGTCATCGAGTCTCGTGCCGTGGTCCCTCGAAAGCCCAGCAAGCAAAAGCCTGCCAGGAAGTAGCAAGTACGTTCGGTCCCAGAAGCTCGATCGTCCAGTTCATACCGAAAGCTCCCGTGGCCAGATTTCTCTTATCCGGGTTTTGACCCATTTGTTGTGTTTTTCATCTTCGTCAAGACCACGCCCTTTTGGAGTCGTATCCGTCACCGAGGGAGGGGCCACATCAAGCGGTAGCCCTTCACACTTTCCAGTAAACCATTCAGCACACGCGAGGACGCCCCAGCCGTCCTTATACCTCCACTCCGCTTGTTCCTTGCAATAACCACAAGCCTTCATCGCGGAACCATCTTCACCCGTCTCTCCTAAATCGCCAAAAAACAAAGGCCCGATTCCTTTCGGAGCCGAGCCTTCTGCTTCAGACTTCGCGATGCTTGCACTGCTCGTTTGCGATGTTTCCATTGCGCGTATGCAGTTCTTCCATCACGCCTTTCTAAAGCATCTTCACTCTAGCAAGCCCCCAGTCCCACGCCTACGAGGAAATGCCCTAGTTGCTCACAATCGGGACTTCTTCTTGATGAAGGCTGGGGTTACTCCTCGTACCACGGGTTCGGGAGATGCCGTACAGTACCGATGGTGAGAGAGTCTAAACCGTAATACGGAGGGAGACGCCATGAGTTCCATTCGATATTTAGGAATCGGTTTATTGATGTTCGTGTTCATGGGAGGCTGCGAAAGCACACCGACAGTGACGAGGACCGGGGATGTCAAGGACATCATCATTGGAGATAAGCTGTCCGCAGCGGAAGTTTCGGTCAACCCAGGCGATGAAGTTCGGTGGATCAATAAACGTACGGCCCCTGTCCGCATCGTCTTTCTAGATCCGGTAATAAACGAGAAGTTGTCATGCAAGAATAATCTTGGTGGATGGATGTCGCGCGGCGATACCGCGAGATTGGCCACCAATGAAACTGCAAGCGCCTGTTTCCGCGAGGTGGGCCAATTCCGATACACGGTGAGAATGGATTCAGGCTTAACGACGGGCGAAATCAATGTTCCAGGAGTCATCCAGGTTGGTGGAAAGATGGGCGACGCCGCTGCACAAACCCGTGAGCAAAGCAGTGGCCGGGCAGGTGATCGAGTTAGCGACCCGGCGGACAGCCAGAGCAGCGGTAAAATCAGTGCACCGCCAAGTACCACGTCGACCACGACGACGACCACAACAACAACGCCCGCAAAGTAACGGAGAGTTTTTTCTGGGCTTGAAACTGTGACCTATCGACTGCCCGGTCCCGTTGAGGGCGGGATCGGGCCGCGCCACTTTTGGGTTAGAATCGGTGCTATGCTGATTCGCAAGGCCTGACAAATCAGGGGTGGCGGGCAAAGACCGCTGACTCTCGAACCAACAAAGGTGTCACGGCAATGAGACACATGCTGACAATGACGGTGATGCTGGGGCTGGGAATGATTATGGATCACTCGCAGTCTGTCGAGAGGGACGGGGTGGTCGCGCCTGGTGCAAAAGTCGAGAAACTGGCCGGCGGCTTTCAATTCACCGAGGGCCCCACGTGTGATGCGGCGGGGAACCTCTTTTTCACCGATCAGCCCAATGATCGCATCTTGAAGTGGAGCGTGGAGGGCAGACTGTCTACCTTCTTACAACCCGCAGGTCGCGCCAACGGGATGTACTTCGACCAGAAGGGTAACCTCATCGCCTGCGCTGATGAATCAAACGCACTGTGGTCCATTGCGCCGGACGGGACAGTGACCGTGATTCTAAATGAATACAAAGGCAAACCCTTGAATGGCCCGAATGATGTCTGGGTGCGGCCAGACGGGGCGCTGTATTTCACCGACCCGTTCTACCCACGGCCTTGGTGGACGCACAACACGATGCCGCAGGACGGCCAGCACGTCTATTTTCTCTCCGTCGACCGACGGCAGCTTGTGCGTGTCACCGATGATCTGGTGCAACCCAACGGCATCATTGGGACGCCAGACGGCGAGACACTTTATGTGGCGGACATCGGGGCAGGGAAGACCTACCGGTTCGACATTGCTCTGGACGGTCACCTGACCCGCAAGACGCTCGTGGTCGAGCAGGGTTCGGACGGGATGACGCTGGACAACGAAGGCAATCTCTATCTGACTGGCAAGGGCGTACAGGTGTTTGACAAGACAGGCCGGCAGATTGACCACATCAAGGTGCCGGAGGAGGCCTGGACAGCGAATGTGAGCTTTTGCAACAAGGACAAACGCACCCTTTTTATTACGGCCAGCAAGGGACTGTATGCAGTCCGTCTAGGCGTCAAAGGGGCCACTGCGGCGAAGTGAGGATTAGACTGAGTGTGCCCGTGATTGTGCCCGCGACGGTCTGTATATCACCCTCCGTCACCCCCCGCCACCCGATGAGGCAATAGAAAACCCCTTGTAACCATTGACGATTACAAGGGGTCTTTTGTCTGGATCAGGCTTATGAGTCCGCTGCTCTACCAACTGAGCTACACCGCCAGGGCCGCAAAATTAACGACTTACGATGCCATAGTCAAGGGCACGATCTGACTCTATGCCCTGCATCGTGCCCGTTAGCCATCTTGCGCGCTGCGTCGTCCAGATCGGCAGGGGAGATCATCTTATAGCGACCAAATACCGAGGGCGTTCTGTGCACGATGATTCTCATGCGCACGACTTCCTGCACACCAGAAGGGATGAGGTTTCGCGCGGTGGTTCGGCGCAATTCTCCTATGTTTTAGGATCACCACTATTTTGTAAACCCTTGCATCTCTTGAGGAATAGCCTCGCTCCCCCTTCCCTCTATCCTGCGCTACTATTATATGATGGCTCAGGGGGCACAACAGACCAGGGAAGATAGTCCGAGGTTTACTACGAGGTTTACGATTGACTGCGTGCTTCCGCTCGCTAGCACGCAGCTTCAAGCGGACGGGTGCGTGCTCGAAAGTTTAGAGGATGGACATAAGCTCATCACCCCTGATTACCTGAGAGCAGGGGATCTTGTGAAAGTTCAATTATGGTTGGAAGACGAGGAGGACTTTATAGACATCCAGTTGGCGGTAGTCAGTAAGGTTCACACGCCATGGATTACGGTGGGTGTGATCCGGGTGAGCCAAGCTGACCGGTTAAGATTGAAACGGTTTATCCATACCCGTGCAGCCATGCACATTGGAAAGGCTGCTCACCTCGACGATCTTCTCATTCGGGCGTAGCTCGGCGTTGCCCTCATTGCGTGGACTCAACAGCCTTGCGGGTCGTTTTCAAGCACATCCTTCATGGGCCATGTGGGCTGAAGTACTTCAGCGGTCGTTTAACGCGATCTGCAGATCTCCAAGAGATATGACGTTCGCGACTATTCAATGTTGGTTCTGGCGCATCGTTCCGGTAGACTCGGCGCATGACTCATCCGCTTCCTTCTTCCTGTGAACGGGCGATCCTGGAACAGTTCCTCAAGGCGGAGGCGATGGCCTTGTGGGCGGTACGCTCTGCACAAGCGCAGGACGTTCCACCCGGTGTGTTGCAGTTCTTGCGCCGTCATGAGGAAGAAGAGGCACAGCATCTCAAGCAGTTTGAGCTGCTGCTTGGAGTGAGATCGCACGGCAAGACGGCGCTCCCTCGTATGCCCAATCAATGGAGAGTCCTTGCGGTGCATCTCTACGGGTACGAAACATTGGGAATGGAGTTCGCGAGACTCTTAGTCCAATTGCGGCCGGATCTGACCTCGATTTTGGAAGATGAAGAAGTGCACGTAGGTTTTTTCGAACGTGAAATCCGTGCCATTCTTGTTCATGGAGGATCTGCCGCTGACGGTGCGCGACAGGCTGCCCAGGCCTGGAGACGGCGGCTGCCTCGCACGGTCGATCGTTATCTTCACGATGAGAGTCTCGCGCCTTTTCGGGATGAGTTACAACGACATATTCTCGATGTGATCGACGCGCGCTTCCTTGCCGTTGGATTGGTGGCACGAGCGGAGAGGCAGGGTGCGTCTTCTGTGAAGACGGCAGTCGGGGATGGAGGGTCGCGTTCCATCTTTGAGCCAAATGGGTAAGCCGATGGATTGTCTATTATTTCGACATGGCATTGCGGTTGCGCGAGAGGAGTGGGAGGGAAAGGATGTCGATCGTCCGTTGACGGAGAGAGGCAAGCAGCGAGTCCGTCAGGTGGCCGCAGGACTGCGCCGGCTGGATGTGCGTCCTACTGTATTCTATGCGAGTCCTGTGAGACGCGCGCTCGAAACGGCTCAATTACTGCACGGCCTGCTGGCGAGTTCATCGCTTTTGCAACTGCGCGATGAACTATTGCCGGAGGCTTCGCCTGCACAGGTGGTCAGGCTATTGCGGGATCTTCCGCCGGAATCCTGCGTGATCTGTATCGGTCATGAACCACAGTTGGGCATGGCTGCAAGTATCCTCCTGTCCGGGCGGGCCTCTGCTTCCTTCCCCATGAAGAAAGCCGGGGCCTGTCTGATCGAGGTGTCGATCCCGGCGAAGCCAGGCCGAGGGGTTCTTCGTTGGTGGTTGACCCCCGGTCAGTTGAGGGCCATCGGGAAGCGGAAGACGGGTGTGGGAGACTAGGAAAGAAGTTTGAGTCAACGGCTTCGCCGAGTTCTGGGTTCTGAGTCGTCCGGAACTCACTCAGAGCTCAAGACCGATCGCTGCTTTCATTGGGTGGTCTGCCAGGGATGTCTTTCTGACGAAGCAGTTTTGTGAGGTAGGTCCGTTGAAGGCCGAGTTCTTCGGATGCTCTGGTTTGGTTCCATCCGTTTCTGCGCAACGCATCTTCGATGACCTTCCGACTGTAGGCTTCCATGCTCTCATGGTAGTGAAGGGGAGGAGATCCGCTTTCGGCCTCGGTTGTCGAGGGGAACGGTGAATCTGCCAGATGCAGGTACGTGGGCTCAATGTTGTCATTTGGACACAAGATGAGCGCACGCGTCAGTACATTTTCCAGTTCGCGTATGTTGCCCGGCCACTGATACTGTTGCAACGCCTGTATGGCATGGTCACTCAGGGTGCAGGGGCGGTGAAGTCCTATTCTGACCGCGCGATCGACGAAATGCCGTGCAAGGGCAGGGACATCGTCCATCCGTTCACGCAGGGGCGGGAGTGTCACGGTGATCACCGCAAGCCGGTAGTAGAGATCCTCACGAAACGTGCCCTGTTGGATTGCGTGCCGTATGTCTTGGTTCGTGGCCGCAATGAAACGGACATTGGTGTGAACCGGCTGGGTTCCGCCCAGACGATAGAAGGTCTGATCCTGGATGACCCGCAGCAGACGGCTTTGTAAGAGGAGCGGCATATCCCCGATTTCATCAAGAAATACGGTTCCTCCTTCTGCCACCTCGATCTTCCCTGGCTCTCGTTTGAGCGCCCCGGTGAAGGAGCCTTTTTCATGGCCGAACAGTTCATTCTCCAGCAGCGACTCCGGCAACGCCGCACAATTGACCGCGACGAAATTTTTCGAGCGGCGTGGACTCCAACGATGAATGGCGCGGGCCACAACTTCCTTCCCTGTACCGGTTTCACCGAGCAGGAGGACGGTCACGTCGGACGGCGCTGCTTGTTTGGCGATCGTGAGTTGTTCGGCCATTTTGGCGTTGGCCCCCACGAGGTGCTCGTACCGATCGTCGACTTCTTGACGGAGGACGTCGACCTGACGGTGCAGTGCCACGGTGGCCAGCGCTTTTTTGACCACGACGGTCAGGTGGTCGGCGTTGAACGGTTTCGTCAGGAAATCAAATGCGCCAAACTGCATGGCCTGCACGGCGCGCTCGATGGTGCCGAATGCAGTCAGAATGATGATGAGCGGTGTGGTGTAAGGTGTGCTGGTGTGCCCTTCGGTTCGCCGCTCGCTGTGCGAGGCGCCTCTCACCCGCTCCAGGATATCCAGACCGGACAGAATCGGCAGTTCTAAATCCAGAAGTACGAGATCAAATTCCCCTTGTTCAATCAGGCGTAACGCGTCCTTGCCGTTGTCGGCTGTGACAGGCTCGTGTCCCATCCAGGTGATTCGATTCTCGAGTCCGAGAAGAATATCGCGGTCGTCTTCGACGATTAGAATTTTGGCGCGCATTGTGCCTCTAGAGCAGGTGTTTAGGCTGAAGGCCGAAGGCGATTAGCCCTGTCCTCAAGCTCAAGACTGAGGGGAATTGTAGATTATGCATACGGAAAAATACACTCTCCTCCAGTCGTTTCGAACCTTCAGCCTTCAACCTTCAGCCTATCTACCTGACTGCAAACAGGCACTGTGAAATAAAAGCGAGTGCCGACTCCGGGTGTGCTCTCCACCCAGATGGTTCCTCGATGCATCGTCACCAAACTTTTGGTGATGAATAGGCCAAGCTGAGCGCCCTGCGCAGTGGGTGTGGCAGACGGCACCTTGGAAAATTCCTGGAAAAGCTTTCCGATATGATCCGGGTCAATTCCGCAGCCGGTATCGGCGACAGAGGTTTGGACAAAGCCCTTGGGGGTCGTTCGGAAATCGACGGTGATGCGGCCGCCTGGGGGCGTGAACTTGATCGCATTGCCGATGAGATTCCAAAGAATCTGTTCCAGCTTATCCCGTTCCCCCAGGACCGTTGGAAGTCCTTCCGCATGCACGATCTCAAGTGCAATCGATTTTTCAGCCGCAATGGTACGCAAATTGTCGGCGACCAGGAAGGCCGTGGCTTCGAGGCAAACCGGCGCGAAGGAGAGCATGTCTTTTTCGCTGTCGATGCGGGACCAGTCGAGCAATTGATTGATGATTCTGGTGAGCCGATTCAGGTTATATCCGATGCGCGTGAGGTAGGTCAGTTGTTGTTCGCTCACCGGCCCTGCAATGCCGTCGCGCATATTATCTGCAAAACTGCGAATGACGGTCATAGGGGTGCGCAACTCATGCGACGCGACGGAGAGAAACAGTGACCGCCGCCGGTCGTGTTCCTGGAGGCGCTCATTGGCGGTAGACAATTCCTGCGTGCGCTCTGCAATACGCTGTTCGAGGTGCTGCGTGAGTGTTTCGAGGTGGGAATAGGCTCTGGCATTGTCGATGGCCGCGGCCACGTGGCTGGCGATCGTCAAGAGCATATGGAGATCTTCGTCCGTGCAGGGTTGTGCGCCTCGGTCGGCGGCGAGGTACCCAAGCGTCTGGTTCTGACTCTGGAGCGGCACCGCGACGAAGGACGTCACTCCCGCGCGGCGAGCTAAGTCCAGTATCGGTGGTTGCATGCGGTCGGTCACGGCCTCAAGACTTCAGGATGAGCAAGGGCTTGCCATGGATCAGCAGGTCGGCCTGGAGGCTGCCGTCGTTCTGGATCGGCACATCAAGATGGCGAGCAGCCTCCGCGATGTCCGGCGAGACCCCGGCGATTTGGGCCACATACGCCGTGTCTCGTTCGCGATGCCGCAGCATCAAAAACATCCTTGTAAATCCCAGATTGGCGATCAAGAGTTCCAGGACGGTGTTGAGGATCTGGTTCAGGTCCAGCGTCTGGGCAATAGCCGCACTGACTTGATGTAATGTGGTCAATTGACCAACCTGGTGTTTGATGGTGGCCATGTTCGCTGCAATGGCGATGCTCCGCTCCCGCAGTGAGTCGGTCATGAGGTTAAACATGCTCGTCAGTTGACCGATTTCGTCGTGAGTGGAGGGTGCGAGGGGCAGAGTCGAGCGGCCTTCAGCTACTTGTCGAGCCACACCGGCAAGGTTTATCAGCGGTTTCGTGATGCGGAGAGTAAGCAGGTAGGCGCCGAGCGCACCGACGCTGACGATGAAGATGGTGAGGAGGAGAATATCTTCGACTGCCTCTCTGAGATCTCGTGTCCGGCGTGCGTCGGACAATCCTATTTGGACGATACCTGATACAGCTACAGGCTGTGTCGGAGATGAGGAGGTGCTTCCTTCATCCATCTGAAGAGAAAATGGAGGCAATGAGATCTCTCCTTTTGCTGTTCGCAGCACCGGCATGGCAAAGTCGTACACGATTTCCTCCCACGTAAATCGGTTTCCTATCCTGGTGGAGAGGGAGAAAGGTGTCATCAGAGGTGTCGTACTCGATGATTGGAAGAGCTGTTTCACGATCTGACTGTCAGGGTATAGAGGGTGATCCACAGACCGCACAAGGCTGGCAGAGGATTGGCGCGACCCCTTCGTGTGCTGAGCGAGCACGGTTCCGTCTGAGCGGGTGATGACCACATACACCACATCCTGGACCGCCACGAGGCCTGTAATGAATTGTTGGAGCGTGTCACGATCTTCCGCCACGAGACCTGCATATTGGAAGTGTTCATTGTGTACGACACTCGTGAGGAGAATCGTCCCCAGCTGCTGGAGATTGTTCGTCATCGTCTTTTTCCGCTCTTTGACGTAGTACCAGGTCAGGGCCGAACAGGCGATGACGAGAATCAGGCTAAAAAAAAGCACGAATCGTGTGCGCAGGCTGAGGAACCGGCTCGCGGGTATTGGTATGGGAGTGACGGGTTTCTCTGGCTGGTAAGGAGGATTCAATTGCCTGTCCACATTAGTAGATTTCATCGATGAGACTCGTCAGCTCCTTCGGAAACGTGATACCGAGGAACCTCGCGGTCTTAAGATTGACGCTGATCTTGAATCGCTCGACCGGCACGGGATTGGGCGTCAGCAGCCGTTCCCCATCGAGAATGCGCTTCACGAGCTGTCCTGTTTCCCTGCCGACATCACCGTAATTCACGGATATGCTGAGCAACGCTCCCAGGCGTGTGAACTCCGGTGAGAACCCAATCACGGGTATCTGACGTTCGAGTGCTGAATCAAGGATGAATCGTAAGGACTCATTCGTCAATACCGTGGAATCCGGTATGAGCCAGAGGGCCTCAACATTCGAGAGCAGCTTGCGCAACTGCTGGGGCACGTCCTTATCATTCTCGACGGGAAACCCCTTCAATTGAAAGTCGGAGATGGCGGCCTGCTGCACCGCGTCCTTCACGAGAGAGGAGGTCTTGGCGGGATCGTAGAGCGTCCCGAACTGGTGAAGGGTCGGCAGGAACGTCCGCATGATCTTCAGCTGTCGGTCGACGGGGACCTCCAGGAGCGTGCCGGTCATGTTGGCGGCTGTAAGCTGATGTTTCAAAGGGTCCAGGATCATCATATAGACGATCGGGACATCCACAATTTCTACTTTTGCTGCCAATGCGGCCTTGAGTCCCACGGCAACGACCAGTGACGCATTCGATGCCCGCAGCTTGCGCGCGAGCTTTTTCCCAAGCTCCAGGTCGCCTTGCGCATCGTATTCCGTATAGATGGCTCCAATGGGGCCTGTGGCCTTCAAGCCTGCAATGGCCTCGCGATACGCCGCAATGTCGGACGACTGCAGAATGGCGATGTCCATCGCCGCGGATTCCGACACACAGGGGGTACAGAGGCTTAGCAACCAGAGGAGTGCTACGATCGTCGTTCGTGAAGCGTGAAGCGTGAAGCGTGAAGCGTGAAAAGTGGAACGTGAAACGTCAGAATCTGGAGACGAGCGACGCTTCACGAGATACGCTTCACGGGCATTCTGCGTTCGCCCAACACGCCATGAGCGATTCGCTATCAGCTCCTGTTTCTTGCCATCAGCCATACGCTCTTATCCTCTACGAGATACGCTTCACGATTCACGCTTCCCGCGCCACCGGCTGTGGCGCGAACCGTCCCCAAGATATGCAATGCGTTTCCTTCTCGATCTCGAATAATCTCACCCGTCCAGACCAACCACTGGACGCTGCCGTTCTGTTTCATAACACGGTGTTCAAATGCCACGTCGGCATCGGCTTGATCCATCACCTGGCGCATCGCGCGCACCATCGACTCCCGATCCTCCCGATATACGAGTGCTTGCCAGTCGTACTTCGTGCGCGGCTGCGCCCTGTCCGACCTGAAGAAGGATCTGTGAGTTGAGTCATGCGTGTTCTCCTGAAACCGTGTGGATCTTTGCAGGCTGAGGAAAATCTCTGTGACACGCCAGACTTTCCTTGGTTTGCGTGCCTGTGATAACAGAAATACACCTCCGCAGGATGCTCAAAAAGGCCAAACGTCTCACCCGCCCGACCCCGGCGCGCCAAGACGCGCCGTTCCGCGGGCAAGGCCGCTGTGAGCGAGAGGCGAGGAGGTACGTACCGCATTTTGTGTGGGCCGTTCGTCCTAAAATGGATCCTGGCGAACGGAAAAACCCCTTCACCATTTCGATCCTCAGGCCAGCCCTTCCCAAGGTTGAGCCTCTGAGCGAAGTGAGAACGCCACTTGGTGAAAGGTGCGTCTTGGCGCACCAGGGTTGGGAGGGTGAGAAAATCGACTTTTTCAGCATCCTTGTAGAGGCGGTGGGCGTGATGGGCGTAAGGCAATCTATCACAATAAAGTGTGATGGAGGAGGATCCGGAAGAGGAGGGAGATATCTGGCAATTGGGGTGGATGGAAGGCCGGTGCGACTCCATCTGGTGGATGGCAATGTCATGGGTCGAGAATTCTCCTGCGTCGTAACGTGCCTCACCGGCAAAGATGCTCCCCGCAACAACTTACGCGGTATTCGGCAAGGAGAATCAACGAGCAAAATTAGCAAGAGCCGTGCTTGAGGAAAAGCGCGAGACTAGTAGGGCATGCAGGACGGGTGAAGAAGTTCTGAGTTCTACGTTCTGGGTTAGAAGCGGATAAGACAGGCGGAACGGGAGAGGATGAATCAGGACTGTCTCGATCCTTAGAGTGAACGTGACACACAGCTAGACCAAACAGACCAGAGCAACCAGGTCGCTGTCAGGCCGCAACTTTCGGCTGCGGGGATGAGTGTGGTGTCCCTCCGTCATGCGATTCTGACGTGAGGCTTCCTCCTTGCTGGTCGTCGTGGGGGTGAATATCGTCATCAAAGATGCTGAGGCCTACTGCCCAAACGAGCCCCAGCGTGCCCATAAGCAATGCCCACACGATGACCAAGGGGACCCCAATATTCCACTGGCAGATTTCAAGGCCCACTAGCCCCATGAGCACGACCGCCGCAATGATTCCCTGTGTCATGGCTGCATCTCCCTTCATCGATGGAGCCGCCATTGGCTGGCCCGGACTATTCATAAACTGTTCTGTTGCAATTGCCTGGCTTTGGAACAATTTCGCGTCTGCCGTTCTGAGTAATCCCGGCTAAACGAATATTCAGCAAGCTATGTGCCTAGTCTGAAATGAGTCGTAGTCCGAGGTTTTTCCAAGAATTGCGCTCCGCGCAAACTCAGCCAGGTGGATGGGAAGCGGTTCACATGAATCGAAAATGATTCGATGCTGAATCAAATTTGATTACAGAACCATCTGGTTTATCTGGTTTGTCTCGTTGGTCTGGTTTGTCCTGTTTATTTGATTGAACCAGACTCATCCGAAAACCGGTTGAACCAAATCAACCAGATGAACCAAATAACGGTGTGACTGTGTGGGGTTACCGAACAGGGGCTTGGATGGAACGAAGATCCCATTGTGCCACGCCGGAAAGACCGATTTGATTCAGCAATGCGGCGCGTTGTCTGCGAAGCGCTTGGTCTGAAGGGCTCGAGTCGATCAACTCACACAGGCAGGCCATCGCGTCGTACCAAAAACCACGCAAGGCATTCCGCAGCACGCTTTGCTGGTCGCAGCTTAAATCCACTTGCATTTCGACGAGACACGTACTGAACTCACAGCGCTCGATCACGCCGCCGGCCACAATATCCTGTGACGGCGAGTCTGGATTGCGAATCGCAGAGATGTACCAGCGATATTGCACGTCTGGTTCAAGCGCAAGGTCCCAGTCTTTGAGATTGATGGATTGGACTCCTGCATGACTCGGTGTGGGAATCAGGCCTTCATGTAGCGGCTTGACTGATCGGACATCGATCAGCGTAAATTTTAGCGGGTACGTCGTCGGTTTCGAGAGAAACCAGTTCAGGACAGGAGACTTCTTGACAGTGAGTCCGACATGGTCCGGCACCAAGGCCACAAGGACAGGATCGCTTCCGTCCGTCCCGCGCAATCCACCACCCACCCGAGCACGCGGGGTCAGCTTCTTTGGAGGGGTGTAGAGGGGAAGCGGCACTTCATCCGCCGACCCAGACTGAGCGACGCTGGGTTGACCCGATACTGCCGGCGTTGTGGCTGGATTGCACAACCCCACGCTCAGAATCAGTACCACTAGTAGAGAGACAGGTAGGCTTCGCACCGGTCGAGCCTTTCTACCAGGTGTTCAGGCTGAAGGCTGAACACTGAAGAATCCTTCAGTCTTCAGCCTAATCTACCTGGGTCGTTCCGCAGACTGTAGCACAAGGCAGCATCCTGTTATAGCCAGTTGTTCAGCAACAGAAACGGCGACCAGTATGCCGGGTGTTCATAGACTCGATCTGCCAAGAGCTTCTGCTGTGCATACTGCAATGCTTGTGCCTTTGACAGTTTGGGATTCCGTAGTTGCCGGTAAAATTCGGAGACCAAGGTAGCCGAGGCTTCATCGTTGATGAACCAGAGTGTCGCCAGGGCGCTCCGGGCCCCAGCTTTAATGGCCACACCAGCCAGGCCGAGCGCCGAACGGTCGTCGCCGATGCCGGTCTGGCACGCGCTGAGGGTCAAGAGCTCCAGCGGATCTTTTCGATACCGGAATAGTCCGATCAAACGGTCCAGCTCATTGATGGTGAGTTTTCCGTTATAGGTCAACAGATAGGACTGTGTGGTGTCTGCGGCAAACCAGCCATGGGTGGCGATGTGCAAGATGCCATAGGGGTGGTCTCTTAATTCTTGTTCAAGACGCGGAGCCAAAAACTCAGCATTCAAGAGTTGATCCCCTTGGTAGAGCGTGCGAATGGAATTGATTTCTTCTTCGACGAAGGGGAGAGAGGGAAATCCCTGAACGGCTCGCGTGAGCCCGCTCGACAGCAACCGGACCTTGTCGCGGTCGATCGGCTTCGGATCGGTGAGATTCAGGCCGGGCGTGGTGGCCACCGCAAATTTCTCGATGAGGAACTGCCCGCCGTCATGGAGCGCGGCCATCGGGACCGTGCGGAGCGGGCCATCGGGGATAAAGACCAGTGTATCGATCCGGAAGGAGGCCAAATCGGGCTCGAGCGGGCGGATCAACCAGGCGTACAGTTGTTGAGCGTGAGGGAGATACTCGCGCGTCGTTCGCTTTTCGACCGTTTTGCGAAAGGCACGCACTTCCTGAGTGAGCGTGGCTGATGAGACAGGGATCGACAGCCGTTTCAGTCCATTGGGGAGGCTGACCAGCAGTTCCAATCGATCCGCGAAGACGATGGGATAGACCACGGCCGTTCCGGCGGCCAGCCGGTCCAGCTTCGTGATACGCGCTTGTAGTGTGTCCACACAGTCGTCCCGGAAGTAATCCCGTAACTCGGTGGCCTTGTAGGTCTCGATCGTGTCCCGCGCGCGGCGCAGATACGGCTCGGCCCCTTGCGAGTCGTCCGTCAGGGACGCGCGTTGGAGCAACAGATCGGCTAGCTCAAAGAAGAGCGCGCGGACCGAATCTTCTCCAGCGAATGAATCGTTCCCCCATGCGGAAGCGACTTCCATACGAATGGGGCGTAGGGTCGTGGTGGCATGGTCGTAGGAGGCAATGGCCTCGTCCAGCTTGCCCGTCGCTGCCAACAGACGGCCGAGTTGCCATTGCCAGCGGAAGAGCGACTCCGGCGCGTTGGCCGACTGGGCGGAGAAAATCGCGCGTCTGGTGAGTTGCAACGCCTCGTCGTAGCGATGTTCGGTTTCATATAGGTGACCGAGATAGCCATCGGCATAGGAGCGCATCCTTGCGTCGCCGACTTGCTCTGCCACAGTCGTTGCCTCCAGGAGCACGCCGGCTGCGCGCAGCAGCAGGGGGGCATTCATGGCCGGCATCGAAGTACGGAGTTGCTGGTAGCCCAGGCCCACCTGAATGAGATTCATGGCCTTGTCGTGCGAAGGTTCAATATCTTTCAGGGCATCGAAGGCGCGATCCAGCCAGTTACGCGCGTTGTCCGGTTGATTCAGCTTCAACTCCATGCGGGCCACGTTGATCTGGGCCCGCACAGTCAGAGGGCGATCACCGGCCTCTTGCGCTTCTTGCGCGCTGGTGACGAAGGCGGCCAACGCATCCGCGTCGTGCTGTTGTGCGATGTGGGCGATGCCGAGGTCGTTGTGGATGGCAGCGACGAGGCGTCGATCCTCATCGGCTTGTGCGATGGCCAACGCTTGGGTCAAATACTGCACCGCCGCGTCCGGTTTGCGTGCCGCAAGATATGTACGACCAAGGTGTTCCATCACGGCGGCGATCCTGGCACGATCTCCTGTCTGTTGTGCCAGGGTCAGCGCCAGTTCCAATTGCTGCAAGGCCTGATTAACCTGTCCTAACGATTCCGAGGCCTGTGCAGCCTGTGCCAGGGCCTGGCTCTGTTCTTTGACCCTGCCGTCTCGCTCGTAGAGGTTTGCCGCCTGCTTCCAGTCGGCGAGTGCCTGATCAAATGAGCCCCGCTGGTACGCGTGAAGCCCCTGCGTCATCAAGGTGTCCGGAGCCGGCTCGCGTGCGGCAACCGTTCCGGATGCCTTGGCCAGCACGAACCCGGTCGCGAGGATGAGGAGCAGAGCGTGACGCGCGAGACAGGCGAGAAAGGCGCGACTGGAAAGGCGCCTGAAGGCTGAAGACTGAAGTGTTCGGAATTTCTCGCCCATCTTGCGTGTCCCGCCTTTCGCGCGCGTCGCGCCTTTCTCGCGTTTTAGAATAAATTCACCACAATGCCCAGATGCACTCCATGATCCTGAATCTTGTTTCCGAAGTCAGGCACATTTTTCAGTTGATGCCCCCAATAGACTTCGAAGCTGGCCCTGTCGTTCGGCAGGATATTCCACCGGAGCCCGGCGCCCACACTGGCGAGCGTGCTGGGAAAGCTGGTGATCGGTGCCGTGACGGAAGGACGGTTGTCACCCAGGTTCCATCCATGCGCGACGTCGACGAAGGGGGCAAACTGCACCATCGGTTCGCCGCTCGCCCAGCGGAGCAACGGAAAGCGCGGTTCGATCGAGGCGATAAACGAGTTGTCGCGCAGGATGGTCACTTCGCGGTAGCCGCGCACGGTGTACCGTCCGCCGAGCGCCACCTGCTCAAGAGGAAACAACGGCGAGTTGGTGAGTTGGAGATCCATGCGGCCGAGGAGTTGCATGCCGAGCCACTGCTCGCCGAACTGTTTGATCGCCTGCGCCTGACCCAACCAGGAGAAAAATTGCCCGTCCGGTGTGTCGGGGTTCGCATTGATGGTCGCACCCAAGACGTTCAATCCAACACTGAATCGCGAGCGGACGGCCAGCACGGTATCGAGCGTGCGGTGGGTCCAGTCCTGCGCAAAGCGGAGTGCAGACACGGTTGCCGCGCCGTTCTGAAATCCGGGGAAACAAATTGAACGTCATCTGGCGGCATTGCCGTCGAAGAGAAAGCTTTGGGTGAACAGATGTTCCCCGATGATCGAGAGCGCCACCTCATCGGTCACGGTCTTATAAATCGGATGGCGGAGGCTCAGGCCGATGATCTCCGTGTTGGTCTTGATGTCCAACGGATCGAAAAGGTTGCTCGATCAGTTTGAAAGTCATAGCGCCGGTAGTACGGAGAAAAGGTCGTCCCGTATCGGTTGAAGGGGAGGGCGTAGGAGGCGTATACAATCGGAAAGGCGCCGCTCGATTGGCCGTAGCTGAGGCTGAGCGGGTCTCCGTGGCCTGTTAGGTTGTCGTGGGTCAGCGTGCCAATCCCACGAATCTCTCCGACCAGCGGCGTCTGGTAGTTGTTGACTTCCATCGCGGCGTGAAATGGATTCCGGTCCTTCACGCGTACGTTCAGCACGCTTTCGCCTTGCCGATCACCGGGCCGGAGTTCGGCATTGACGCGCTCAATCCGTTTGTCCTGTTGCAGCAACTGCATTTGTACTTGTAACGGGTCGAGGGTGACTGGAGTGCGAATGCCGAATTCCAGACGATCGCGCAGGTAGGACGAGCTGAAACCAGCGATTGCCCTCGATGTCGATTCGGGTCAGTTTTCCTTCGACGACCTGCACCGTAATGACGCCTGACGCGACGTCCTGGTCGGGGATGATCGCGCCTGAGGTCAGGTAGCCCTTGTTGATATAGAGAAGCGTGAGGGCCAGCCGGAGCCGCTCGAGATCCTCGGTCATCAACGTCCGATTCTTGAACGGGGCCGTCACCTCGGCAATTTCGGCATCCGAGAACACGGTGTTACCGACCACGTGCACGTCGCGGACGAAGACCCGCACAGTGCCGGGCTGCGTTTGCACCTCGCCCTCCGGCGGGAGTGGGACGATGGGTAGCACGGGACTCGGAGATGGTGTTGGCCGCACATATTCTTCCTTGAGGGGGCCGGGCGGTTGGCCGGAGCGCCCTGTCGGATCGATGACCGTTTGTGCAAGTGTCAAATTGTCCGCCAGTAGTATGACCATGGCGAGACCAATACTTGAAAGATATTGCTGTATCACAGACCAGATGATGCAAGCAGGCGCCGGTTCCCCAGCGCGATAGGTCATGATTGACAGCTCGCCGACTGGTCTACAGCAAAGGACTGGGTCAGGAACCCAGCCGGTGCGATTTGTCGCAACGACAGGAGGGGCGTCTCTAACCTCTCACCTTCAGCCTTCACCCCTTCGGACTTGATCCCTAGCCCTACGCCTGCGGCGTAGAGTGGACTGGTGAGCCAACTGCTGGGTTCGGTTGGCAGGCTGTTTCGGCCTGCTACGGTGAAGCTGCTGAATTCCCCCCCAGCCAGGGCCGCGCAGTGCTGATTGAGCAGTGATGTGGCTTCCAGCGGTGTTTTTCCCAGCGGCTGGATCTTGCCGCTGCCTGGGGCGTTCGGCGATTGAATCGTCACGGTGCCGTTGAGCGCCGGATTGCCAGATGACGCCGAGACTACGCTGTTCGCATCGGGGAGAAAGAGCCCGCCGTAAGTGATGGTGATTGTAATGTTTCCACCTGGTCCCTCGTCAGCTCGGGCCAGAATCTGGCTGTTCTGCAGAATGACGTATAGTGGATCAATATCCACGCTGCCGCCGCCGCCTGTGCCGTCGAGAACTGACGCGCTGATCATGCTATTGGTGAGCTGCACCGTGCCGTTCGGGGTGGTCGTGATCTTGATGGCGCCGCCGCCCGCCTGCGTAGCCTCCGTTGTCACTGTACTATTCGTCATTGCGAACTGGTTGCCGGCATCGATCTGAATGTTGCCGGTGTTGCCAGGGCCGGTGCTGCTAGCCGAAAGCGAAGCACCATTCGAGATCGCGACGGATTGACCGGCCGTGATCGCGATATTTCCTCCGGCTCCCTGAACAACAGTTGTTGTGAAAATGCCTGCAGGGCCAGCAGGGTCGATCGAATTCCCCGCAAACTGCCCCATGATAGACACATTCTGTGTAGCGTCAAACGTCACGTTCCCGCCACGGCCAAGGCTCCCATCTGTCTGGCTATTAATCTGACCGCCAGCGAGCGTAATGTTGTTCCCGTGAAGGTGCACTGCCCCTGCGTCGCCTTCTGCGATGGTAAGAGTTTGGATGATGGCTTGATTTATCTCGATGCTGGGGGCAGAGATATCGATAAGTCCGCCAGCAGAGAAACTTGAATCCATTCGAATCTTTCCGCCGTCAGCGACTGTGACCGAGTCACTGGCATTGATCAGGATCTGGCCGGCCTGTCCGAATGAGGCATCGCTATTGATTCTGGCCCCCTCCGTCACGGACAGTTTTGCAGCATTGATCACGATGTTGCCTACCACAGCAGTGGAGTCAGACCTACTCAGGATCATGCTGCTGAATCGACCCTCAGGAGAAGTGCCTGAGATTGTGACGGTGTTGTTGGCATTGATTGTGATGGTGCCGGAGACAATTGGCTGTTGCGCGAAAAAGGTATCTATGCTTTCTGCAGAAATGAATCCACCCCCGCGTATGTTCAGATTGTCGACGTTCACTGTGATCGGTGGCCCATCTGTCCGATCTGCAACGATGTCATTGGCAGTAATAGAGGAAGAAATATGTGCGGCATTGATGTCAACAGAGGACGCATTGATGATGATGGCCCCTCCAAGGCCTAGTCCTTCAGCACTGCTCTCGATAATCGAATCGTTCATCATATTCAGGGTCTGCGCGTCTATTGAGATGCCACCTCCCGGTCCCTCACCGAACGTCTGGCTTTGTATAATCGCGCCGTCCATATTGACGTTAGCAGCCATAACTTGAATGTCACTGCCGGGCTCCGTTCCGAAGGTCTGTGTATGAATCCGACTTCCCAGACTAAGCGAGACGTTATCTGGCTCCCCTGTGGGGCTGTTCGCTGCAGTGGTGAGCACTGCCTGGTTCACGTCTATAACGAATTGACCACCACGGATGGAGACGCTACCACTGCCCGTAACATCCACGGTTGAATCTATAGCGAGTCGCACAAGTCCGGCGGCGGTAGGGAGATCTCCATTGATGTTTGCCATTGGGAAGAGATCCGCGCGCGAAAGTTCTCCGGGCGAGGCAATGCTTGCCAGACTTATTTGCCCGTTGGGTGCCGACAGTCGAGCCGGTTGAACCGTTCCATTGTCAAGTGTTCCGGATTGAATCGTGATGTTGCCACCGACTAGCGAAATGCCTGTTCCCTCAGTCACGGTGAACTGGCTACCCTGAACGGTAATGGCTCCCGGATTTGAACCCAAGAATCCAAACGAGGCAACTGGCAAAGCTGTCAGCAGAGCATCGGCTGCTGCATTAGGGATGGCATTGAATCGCGCGTTGTCCGTGAGTTTGAGATAATCGGCACTAGTGAAGGCCACCATCCCGCCGACATTCACTGTCGCATTCGGCCCAAATAAGAATCCGGCCGGATTCATGAGGAAGAGATTCGCGCTACCGAATCCTTCAGTCTGGATTGATCCAAAGATGTTTGAGACATTCCCACCAGTGACACGGGCAAGGATGTTGGAAGTTGGGAGCGCGGTATCATTCAGAAAGTTGGCGATGTGGTTCGGCGGGACTCCAAACTCGCCGAAGCTGTGAAAGAGGTTTTCCCCCCCTCCTGGCCTGGTTCCACCGGTGATGTCGTATTGGATCCTTCCGGTGGGAGGTGTCTCTGATAGGTTGACCTGTGTATTAAGTCCCGAAGGCGTGATAGGTGGGGCTTGAGCTTGGCTGCTGCTGGGCATGACAGATAAGAAGGGAATGAAAGAGGCGAGGATAGAAACTATCACGTGGAGCGAAACATGAGGAACTCGGGCACGAGCTGCTTTGTCTCTCATGATGAATCTTCCCCGTTCAGTAGAATGGGGCCTTTACTTCTTGCTCCGCATGTTCGCTGAAACGCAACTGCGCTACCTCCCGGTTGGAGGGTCACCACCTCTAACTTTTCACACAGTTGACAGAAACGAGCGCAGTTGCTGTCACAACCATCATCCTGCAGTGCTTCCGCTCAGGGAATTTTGCTGACCACGGGTGTTCCTTACTCTTGCGGGCAGTCCGAGTCATCCTTTACGCAGACATCGCATCCAACACTGAGCGCCCGGCACAGAACCCCGGACTCAGATCGCGGAATGCATTTATCACATTTTACGTTGAACTTGTTGGATTCACAGCCTTCGGTTATCGCTTCATCAGTATCTGGCTGTGGGCCATTTCGGACCAGAAGTGAGGTAACCTTGAGCTGATCATTTGTGTTATTCAGGGTAAAGAATATATCTCCCCTTACATCGCGAGGGTTATTCAAAGTGCTATACATGTTATAGGTCGTAAACCCTGTCGCGGGCGAGAAGCTACTGACACCGCTGACTTGGAAGAAATCGTTTACTCCTACTTGGTCCCAATTCACAGTCGGCTTAACCCAGCCCTTGAAGGTAATGGAATCCCCGACCTGGGGGGTCCCACCCGGTCTGACAAAGGAACCCGTTCCGTCGGCATAGTACCACTTGTTTGAGGGCGCTGCTGGCGGTGCAGCCAAGGGGGCCGAAAAAGTAATTGGAAAATTCGTGACCACTGCCGTGGTGGTAAATACGGCGTTCTCAAGGACCAGCCGATCAGTCGTCAGATCCGTTACAGCACGGACCCTGGCTGTTGTTCCCGGTGCATTGCTAATCGTCACATTTCCGCAGGTGGTTGCAATATTTACTGATCCATTTCCTGTCATTGGGGCACAAGTGCCAACCTGGACTGTGATCGTTTGTGCAAAGGTGATGAGTGGTGTAAGCACGATTGCCATCGTGCAGCAACCGACGAACACGCGATTTCTTGCTTGCATTGATTAACTCCTCTCGTTAGGGATACATGAACTCCTGTCCAGAGGTAGGTGGCCTCGGAGGTAAAATAGGGCTGGGCTCCGATGACAAACTCGGCGGCGATTCTGTCATCCTTTCTAGGGATGTGAGAGCAGAGCGTATCCAAGCATCTCTGCCAAAACTTGATTATTTTGCTGTTCTGCGTCGGTCTTCAAATTCTCTGCTTCTTTCACATCAACGGTCGCCAGCCCCATTGCCGCTTTCTCGTGGTAAATGCGAATGATGCGGTCACGATGGTCTTGGAAGTAAGCCTCCCTGGTCATAGTAGTTGTGGTAAGTCCTTTAAACACCAACCATCGTTTCTCTAGGGCTTTATTGGCTCTCTCCGAAGTCTCCGTATCTGGTGAGTCTGCTCTCAAGATCTGTTTGAGCTTCGTTTTCAAAGCCGTATCGTTTTTGTACGGGAGTAAACGACTAATCCCGCAAGTCGATTTTGGCTGTTTTGATTTTGTCGCGATCAGGTCGCATTCTTCATCAAGGTATTTTTCTAGGGCAGCCAGGGCATCGGTTGATGATGTGTCGGTTTGCCCATGGGCCAAGGAGATCCAACAAGGGCCTGTTAGGAAGAGCAGTAGGAGCCCCAAGGCCGAGGTTTGCAAAAGTTGATGGGGTAAGCAGCTTAATCGTTCTGTCATCGATTCCCTCCAACTATTTTGATGGACCCAATTCTCCATCGGCCCATAACCGTTTGTTAATCGCTGGACATTTAATGCGCTCCCTATCGTCTTTGGGTATGGTCCAGCATGACTGCCCTGACCGTGCCTCCCTCCATAGCTTGCCGGGACCCAATTCGTAAACTAAGTTCAAGGCCGAACTCTCGTTGAAAAAGACGCGGAAGACTTGTCCCTCTGTTAGATATTGGCGTGCGCTCCCCCCCCATACATCAGATTGTCATCTGCAAAGGTGCAAGAAGTGTTAGCAGGTGACCCAGCTTTATTGCAGTCCGGTGGTGCCCAGTCGTTCACGTGGTCGAGACTAAAAGCATGTCCCAACTCGTGGGCAAGAGTTTCATCGGCTGCTGAAAGACCGATTGCAATGATGTCGCCAGAATTATCGCACCATAGGGCACGAGCCTCGCCTTCGTTCTGTGCGTTCACGAGATGGACATAGTAAATATTAAGTCTTCCCTTCGTATAACCAATTTTCTTGATAGATTCTGCATGCTTCTCGCAGTCGAAAGGAGTTGATGAAAAGTACGCATTCGCACTTTTTTCGACTCCGCCGTCCGCTGGTTTTATCCGATGGCGTTCTCCTGTCAGGTCTTCAGGATGGCATTGGATTTTTAATCCATGGCCTTCATGAAACCAGATTCCACTCGCTAAAGCACAGTCAAAATCGAGGATTCCTTGTTTGCGTCTTTCATAATTCATCTTTTTGCCGTCTCGCATTGGGGGTGTTGTGACAACCCATACAGCAAGATCGATTGTGACGGGTTCGTCAAACCTGATTTCCATTTTTTCGTTGGGATCGGAAGACCACAGATGTTTCATGAGCACGGGGATGCGGCCTTTACTAAATGCGATGACTTTGCCCTCGTCGCGCTCAAGAGATGATAGAGATGATAGCGAATTTGGAGCGGTGAAGTTCCCGATGGATAAAGTATTTTCCACGGCTTTTACGAGCTGGGATGCCCAATCGTTTTTCCATTCGCCATCTCTGGTGCCGTAAACGAGAACTCTCTTCTCCTCTTCACTGTT
The DNA here is from genome assembly GCA_963801725.1 of uncultured Nitrospiraceae bacterium. GTDB lineage: Bacteria > Nitrospirota > Nitrospiria > Nitrospirales > Nitrospiraceae > Palsa-1315. Next base: position 2,656,259 of record CAWDFX010000002.1, on the reverse strand, counting down.
CAAGAAGATAACGCGATCCTCAGCTTGTCCTGTTGAAGGAACGGTGGATAATTGACACCACATAAAGAAGGTGGTCAACAAAAGTGATGCCAGACGACGAATAGCTTCTTTCATTGTGTTCTCCAGGCTTGCGTAAGAGAGGCAGAAATGGTGTGAACAACCTTTGCTTGCTTCGTGTCGATGCCTCTGGAAGTAGTGAGATCGTGAGCACGGAGAAGGCTCCAGAAACCTGTTCCGAATTGATGCCGTTGCTCGTGCAGCAACCGATTAGTTGATGATCGGGAGGTAGAAGACCGCACTTCTTGGAAGCCTGAGGTGCCATTCATGGCCGGCTCCGTTGAAGGTCCAGTGCGAGAAACCAGTCATACATGCACACACGCACTGTTACGTGCAAGCAACTGGTAGCCCGTATTAAACCTGTACGGTATTTTTAGCAATAGGTATTTTGGAGCCGTACACGATGCAGGTGGTCGCATATCGTTCGGCGCAGCAGTAAGAACGTCAATGTTTAACAGACTCCGAGCCACCATATCTTGGGGCATGATCTGCTACCTTCCCACGACTGCTAGACACTCGTCTATCTCGTTTATTTGGTTTGTCTCGGTTTTTGGGTCTGAGACGAAACTAACCAGACAAACCAAATAAACCAGATGAGACCAGATCAACTTCCGCTTACGGAGTCTTCGCGCATCGGAACCCGGTACCGAAGCCCTGGAACGACGGCACATGGGTTTCCCGTTCCGCAGAACGCAGACTCTCTGGGCCGCTGCCCCAGGAACCGCCGCGGATCACTTTGTGACTGCCCATTGGCGGACCGGTCGGGTTCTGTGACGGACTGGTCTTGTAATAGTCCGGGGCATACCAGTCGCTGACCCATTCCCACCCATTCCCGGCCATGTCATAGATGCCATAGGGACTCTTGCCGTCTTCCAACGACCCCACTGGCGTCAAGGCGCCATGGTTGTTCCAATTCTCATTTCCCAAGTTCGCGTAGAACTTCGTCGGATGCTCATTCCCCCAGGGATAGGTTCGGCCATCTGTCCCCCGCGCCGCCTTCTCCCACTCCGCCTCGGTCGGCAGGCGCTTGCCGACCCAGTGGCAGTAGGCGTTCGCATCCGCCCAATCCACATTGACGACGGGACGATTCTGGTGCTGGGATCGGTTCATGATGCTCCATTCCGGCGGGGCGTCATGGGACGTGGCGTCTAAGAACCGCGCATAGTGCCCCACCGACACGTGATATTTGTCCATGAGAAAGGCATCCACGTACACCTGGCGTACCGGTTGTTCGTCTGCATCTCCCATCGTACTTCCCATCATGAACGTCCCTGCCGGCACCAGCGCCATCGACTGCTCGTGAGGCTGGACCGCCGCCGTCTTCCCGTTACTCTGTTTGTGCCGCTGCTGAATTTTCTCGTGCAACTGGTGGTAGACAGCCCGTTGTTCGTCGTCGAGACCTAGCTTGTTCGCCACGTCCAGGGTGTCCTCGGCCTGAGCGACCTGTTTGGGTGAGGCGTTCGGCGCGTTGAGGGCCTGCTTCCCTTCGTCCAGCAAGCGCCAGACTTTGGCCTTGCGCCCCCACTGTTTGGCCAACCCGGCCACCGAAGATTGCGCATCCAGCTCCAGCGAGGTCTCGTAATGCGTTTCCGCACAGGTCCAGGTCTTTCAGGCCCCGGCAGGCCTCGCCGAGATAGAAGTGCGCCAGGGCATTGGCCGGATTCTGTTGGAGGCCGGCTTCATAGGCCGTCCGCGCCTCCTGGTACTGTTGTTGTTTTAGGAAATCGTACCCGGCGGCAAATTTCTTGGCGCCCTTATCCACAGGTGAGGCGGCCAGCGTCAGGTTAGGATCGAGTCCGAGCAATGCGACGAATACAAAGATCGTTCTCACAGACTCCCTCCGCATTTGGCAGAAGAGACGTTTTCTCTCTGAAGGCAGTTCTGAGTTTTGAGTTCTGGATTCTGAGTTATCCGGAACTAACTCCCAACTCAGCACTCTGAACCCAGAACTTCTTTCCCCGTCCCGCCTTTCTCGCCAGTCTCGCGAGTCGCGCTCGTCTATAGGGAGGGAGCCGCAGCTCCGGGTCTCGCGGAGCCGGGGCTCCCGTGGCGTTGACGCTCAGTCATCCAGGAGGTTGGCAACCAGGAGGAGGTTCTGGTTGGCTCTGCCCCAGAATCACGTCGCCATTGGGTTCTCAGGCGTGAATCCTCGCCAGTGAGTGCTCAAGCATAAGCCCAATGACTGATGGTCGACTGCTCGTCCCGCCTTATGTCCGTTGCGTGAGCGAGTTCTGAGTCCTGAGTTAGGAGATACTGAGTTGTCCGAAACTAACTCAGCACTCACAACTTCTTTTCACGAGAAGGTATGGAGCAATCGATGTGCCAGTGGATTGTGCAGCCGTCTTCGAGAAATGTTTCGTGAGTTGCCTTCAAATTACCAGGTTTTCACGATGTCAAAGGGAAATACGAAGGCACAGAACATGATCGGCAGTATTTCAGCTGAATCTATTTTGATTATCGTGAATCAGATTGGATTCAGATGAAGACCGTTATTTGGTTTGTCTGGTCTGTTTGGTTTGTCTTGTTTGTTTTGTTTCTTGGTTGAACGAAACTAACCAGATGAACCGGACAAACCAGACAACCAGATAAACAAACCAGATCAACAGAAAGGGCTTGAGACCTCCACTCGAGATCCCAAGCCCTGGTTCAAAGGAACCTGTTTGTCAGTCTACGCCTGATGCCCGTATTGAGGATGTCGTAACCTTCTGATGCCAAGACCGAGCAGTACGATGAGACCGACGCCGAACAGGATGCCGATTACTTGTAACGGCCCTTCTGTCCAACCATTCATTTGCGCTACCGTCAGGAGATCGACAGGCGGTTTCTTGCTGACGATCTGGACCGCATAGCCTGCATCGACAAAGAACAGTGAGAGTAACAGCGCAGCGCCGATTGAGAGCAGAGCAAAATTCTTATACATCATGCACCTCCTATGGTTGGTTGCGTGGATCATTTTCTGGGCATGCTCTTCAGCAATCACCGTGCCAATAAATCCAGTTGGAGGTCTGTAGGTGTTTATCCATTGATTTGTTGGATGTATTTTGCGCGACTGTCGCGATGGACGCCGCTCACAGTGCCTCGGCAGTCAATCCAGGATAGAATCGAATTTGATTATGATGGAATCAGAATGGATGCAACGGATCCATCTGGCAGGATGCAGATAAAGTCTGTCAGCCTAAGAAGACCGTTGTGTATCTGTCCGGTCTGTGTTAGTGTGTCTGGTTTTTGGGTTGAGCAAAACTCACCAAATGAAAAGAGGGGCGACGAGCCCATCAAGATGCTCGTCGCCCCTTGTCCACACGAAGAGAGATTCGCGTATGCCGTTTATCGAAGCATCGAGCGATATTTCTTACAGGCCGCCCCATCCCTTCCCACACAAGGCTTTGACGTAGTCGATACTTGTGTGGTGAGTGAGGGCGTTGTTCTTTGCATTTCCGCATGTTTCTTCGAGTCGATCTGGATCGCATAGCCCGCATCGACAAAGAACATTGAGAGTAATAGCGCCGCGCCGATTGAGAACAGAGCAACATGTTTATACACCGAGACCTCCCTGTGGTTAGTTATGCTGGCCCTTCAATGCCCACGGGGCTCATCAGCAATCGACGTACCAGTGGATCTGTTCGAGGCTCTGCCTGTTTAGTCAATTGATTTGTTTGGATTTAGCGCGGTCGTCGCGATGGATGCTGCTCCAAGCGCCTTGGCAATTAACCAAGTAATGTCGGGTTGAGACAGAAATTGGCGTGTGTTCAGTTGCAGCCCTTTGATTCGTAGGGAGGCTGTTCTTGGTCACGCGTTGAAACCAGAACCACCACTACGTAAGCCTCGAAAAGGCGCACTGCCATTGACTCTCAGCGAATCGCAGCCTTTCGAGCGGACTTGATTGTGATCCGGTCATGACGGGCATGGCACACAAGTGCCCTCCTGCCCGGGCAGGAGGCGCAGACAAGGCGTTCTTCGTTGATGGTTGATCTGGGTCTGTCTTGTGTACTTGGTTTATCTGGTTCTTTGGTTGAAAGAAACAAACTAGATGAACCAGATCAACAAGACAAACCAGATAAACGATCTTCTTATGCTGGCTGGATGAGGCGGTCGGAAGGCAGCTTCGGACTTCGTAGGTTGGTGCTGAGCAACGGTTGAATCTTGTTGCGAAGTTCGTCTTGAATTTCATCCGGTGATTTTCTGGCATCGATCACTTCGAAGTGAAACTCTTCCGCCATCTTGTCGAATTCCTCGATCAGGAGTGACTGGTACTTCTTAAAGCTATCGTAGAGATCGCTGCCGAGACGAAGATCCATTCCTGATTCCCAGAAGTTCATCCCTTTGGTTTCGATGACGCGCAGTACGAGTGTTTCGATATCGATACGCATGTAGCAGACGAGATCGGGTACTAAGGCAAACCCAAAGACGTCTCTCACCCACTGGCGGTTCCCGCTGCGCGCAAAATCGCGTGCGAAGGCCGTGTAGATATAGCGGTCGGCCAGGACGATGAAGCCCGAGCGAAGCGCGGGGATGATCTCGTGTTCCAAGCGATCCGCAAAGTCGGTGGCGTACAGCAGGCTGAACGACCACCGGTCGAGAATGTTGCCTTCCTTGGCCATTTCGATCGTCTTCGACATGAGATTGGAACGGGTCCAGCCGGTGGTGAGCACACCATAGCCCTGCACCTCCAGCCACTCCTGCAACATCTCGATGTGCGTGGAGCGGCCGACTCCGTCGGTACCTTCGATGGCGATGAGCTTCCCCTTAAGGTCACTCGGTTTTAGGTATGTCAAACCGTCGCCAAAATACTGTGCGTCGACCATGGGTACCTCGTCTTGGTTTGTAATCTTTGAGCGCCTCTCCTACGAGCTGGCGCATCCTGTTCTGCTGGGCTTCGATGTCTTCGGTCGCATCCAATGTGATGAGCTGAAACTCATCGACGATCTTCTCGTATTGAGCCAGGATGCTCGATTGGAAGATGCGGAAGCTTTCGGTCACGTCCTGGCTCAGGTTCATGTCCATGCCGGCTTCGTAGTACTTGAATTGTCCGCGCGTGCCTCCGAGGAGCCGGGAGATGGCCACCTCGATCGGTACCTTGAAGTAGAAGGCCATGTCCGGGGTGATGGCGAAGCGATAGAGCTTGCGAATCCACTCAGGCGATACGCCGCGGACCACGTCACGCGCAAAGGCAGTGTACATATAGCGGTCGGCCAAGACGATCATGCCGGCTTTGAGCGGGGGTAGAATTTCATGATAGAGCCGGCTGGCAAAGTCAGTCGCGTGCAACAAGCTGAAGGTCGTCGGGGTCAGGCTTTTGTTCTTCTTTCCCCGTTTGGTCGTTTCTTTGACCAGCTCCGAGGAGTTCCACTCTGTGAAAAAGACTTTATAGCCCTTCGACTCCAGCCACTTGTGCAACAACAGCAATTGCGTGCTCTTCCCGGACCCGTCGATGCCCTCGACGATGATCAGTTTTCCGGGGTAGGGGTGGGGAGTCATGGATTGAGGGGGCTGGTTGCTCATGCGGCATCGTCCTGCGAAATGACGGAAAATTTTACCCGGCGGCGGAACACACGTTCAAAGAGATCTGCCCGGCCTGTAGCGGCCCAGATTTCCAACTCAGCATCGCCCGTCACGTGTAGGCGGATAGTAATGGTGGCGCCGAGTCTCACATCAAGAGTGCGGACCACCGAAAAATGTGTCCGATCCAGCCCGTCGGCGACCCGAAGCAGCGCGGCCAGGATCCGCACGATTCGTTTGTACTTGGGGGGGAGGGCCTCGAATTCTTCGTGCTTCAGTTGAGGGACTGCGCGTCGGTGGTAGCGCGCGACGTTGGCAACCACCTGAATCTCCTCGCCTGATAATCCCCCGAGGCCACTATTGGTAATCAAATAATAGGCGTGCTTATGGTGTTGGCGCTCATTGATGAGGTAGCCGACGTCGTGCAAAATCGCGGCGTATTCAAGCCAGTTCCGCTCGGTGGATCCCAAACGATGGAGGCGTGTCGTCTGGTCGAAAAGGCGCAGGGCGAGGCCGGCGACATGAAGGCTATGCGCTTCCGGGGCCTGACAGCGACGGGCCAGCGCGATGACGGTGCGTCGCCGCAAGTCGGGAATCTCCGCTTCTGCTTTGAGCCGTTCACGGTGACGATGGATAAAGTCGTAGATGACGCCCTCACGAATGGCTTTGTCGCACAAGATGAGTTCGTCTCGTCCCGAGAGCTCCATCAGACGGCGAAGGACCACTGTGGCGGGAAACAGGGTGTCGACGCGTTTAGGGTCCAGTCCGGGGATCGCCAGTCTGGCTTTAATGGTGGACTGACGGAGGTCCTGCTCGATCTCTTTGACGTCTTTCAAGGTAATCGTGGCGAGATTGACCTGAGCGAGCGGGCGATTCGTTCGGCGTAAGTGAATCACTTCCGCTAAGTTGGCCGCCATCCCGGAGGTGGCGATCAGGGAATCGAATCGTTTTGTCTTAAACGAATCGAGGGCACCCTGTAATTGGGTCGTCACCGTGTCTTCGAGGGAGCGGAGCATCCCCTCGGAAGGCGGGGTGCGCTTGAGAAATTCATCCGCCAGTCTGATGGCGCCCAACTTCAGGCTTGTTGCGTGGATGAGTTGCTCGCGATTTCCGACCATCAGCTCGACCGATCCCCCGCCGACATCCACCGACAGCGTCGGCTGTTCTGTCATGGGCACGCTATTTTTGACTGCGAGGAATATCAGCCTGGCTTCCTCGGTGCCGCTGATGACACGGACTTTCAGTCCCATGTCTTTGGCCACGAGATCGATAAAGTCCCCTCCGTTCTTCGCCTCGCGCACGGCGCTGGTCGCGACGGCGATGATGCGTTCGTAGCCCTTGTTCCTGGCCAGAGTGACGAGATTGCGAACGACATCGAGCCCGCGTGTGACGGCCTCGTCGGAGAGGCGGTGGGTCGTAAAGGCGCCGTTTCCGAGTCTTGTCATGTCTTTGAAGCGATCGAGAATCTTGTAGCCTGTGTCCGGCTGGATCTCAGCCAGCACCATATGGATGGAGTTGGTCCCGATATCGATGACGGCAATCTTTGCCATAAATTAATCTTGTGCTAACAGCGATTTACTTCTTAGAGCACACCTGATTCATGAGATTATTCGTCGCGTCATTTCCGCTCGTGGCTGGTGAATACGGATCATGGTCTAGGCGAATATGCTTTAGGTAACGGAGGGACGATGGCGCAGAAACCATAATGAATGGACCTCCGGTATGTCAAGGTCGGCAGGGTTAATTCTTGGTTACATCCGAGCCGGCTGCGCTCTGGCGGGCAGTCATGGTAGTCTGCGACCCCATGGGTCGCAGCGCGGGAAGTGCGAGACAGGCGAGAAAGGCGCGACGTGAGCAGATTGGTTGATCGTTCTTCGTCCATGACTGTTGTGGTGACCGGTGCCTCGACCGGTATTGGTGCTGCTTGTGCGCTTGATTGTGCCGGTCGTGGGATGAAGGTGTTTGCCGGTGTGCGCGACCCTCGGGCAGGGGAGGCGCTTGCTGCGAAAGGTGGCTCGTTACTTATTCCTATCACGCTCGACGTCACCGATGAGCGGTCGATCACACGATCCGTCGAGGTCGTCCAACAGGTTGTGGGTGAGGATGGTCTGGGAGGGCTTGTCAATAATGCCGGGATCGTGATCGGGAGTCCACTCGAACTGATTCCGTTATCGCATTTGCGGAAACAGCTTGAGGTCAACGTGATTGGGCAGATCGCTGTCACGCAGGCGTTTCTTCCATTGCTGCGTCGAGGCCGAGGTCGAATCGTGAATATGGGATCGATCGCCGGACGAGCGACCATTCCATTGATGGGGCCCTATTCTGCGTCGAAGTTTGCCTTGGAGGCGTTGACAGATGCGTTGCGAATGGAACTGCAGCCCTGGGGGATTCAGGTTTCGATTATCGAACCGGGGGCGATTGCGACGCCGATTTGGGAGAAATCGGCTAAGGAGGCGGGGGATCTCGAAGCGTTGGTCGGCGAAGAGGCGAAGGCCCTCTATGGCGAGGCGGTGATTCAGATTCGTAAAGCGATCACCCAAGCGGCTCAACGAGCGATTCCGCCGGAAGCGGTAGTTCGAGCAGTGCATCATGCGTTGACGTCCTCTCGTCCTCACACCCGCTATCTCGTGGGCTCCGATGCCAAGCTGCGTGCGTGGATGGTGAAGTGGTTGCCGGATCGAGTTCAGGACAGGGTGCTCGCGTGGGCCCTGAAATATCCGCGCAAGGGCTGACCAGCAGCCACGCGCGACTGGCTGGACGGGCGAGAAAAGCGCGACAGGCTGGAAACGTGAGATACGCGGAATGAGCGACGGTTTGATCGTGCTTTTCTCGCGAGTCTCGCCGTTCCCGCCAGTCTCGCACGGTCCAGCCTGCTGGATCGCGTGATCAACCAACTAGGTCGGGGTTGAGCCGATTCATCGGTTTGATCGAGAGCGCTTTGATTTCGTTGTAGATGGTCGTGCGCCCTGCCTGGCGAAGACGCGAGAAGACGCCTTCCACGATTACCTGGTCGCCTTCATGAACTTCGATCTGACCAAGACTGATGATTTTCAATACGCCGGCCTGATCTTTCAACAGAAATCCATAGGCTGGTTGACCTTGCCGGTTCGTCGCAAGCTGGACGTTGGTGACCTGGCCGGTTACCACGACTTCTTGGTGGTCGTACTGCTCAGGATGGGTGAGGAGTTCGGTGATCTCAAGAAGACCTGATGCGTGAACAAGTAATGGGAGAGACATGAAAGCGAGCATGGAGAATGGAAGAATCAGAAACCACACCGTTCGCTTATGCCGACGCGGGAGCTGGATGTTGGAGTGTCTAGCCATGACGTTGGACTGTATTATACTCATATCCCTCACTTGGGGCAAAGTGTAATCACGGATGTATCTCTACCACTTATCGGAGGCTCTTCCGCTCACATCTTCTCCCCTCATACTGCTGAGGATCTGAGCCTGCATCTCGCTCAACTCCTTCTGAGGCGGCTCGGCAGGGCCTTCAAGCGCGCCTATTTCCATCTTGGGTGTAGCCGCGGTCCGTTTGAGCAGGTCTGCATCCACTGCTTCGGGAGAGTGGTCCATGTCGTTGATGATGGTAATAAGCCGCTGGAGCCCAAATAAGTTCCTGGTGATTTCTGAATGCATGGCATTGGAGCTCGCTCCGAAGACGAGCGAGGTCCAGAATTTGACTTCGATCTCCTCGGGCAGGTTGCCCCAGACCATGGCGGTCAATTTGTCGATGAGCGCGGACTCTGTTTTTTCCAACCCGTCGTAGGTCGAGAGCGAACGTTCGATGGGCTGCTCCGCGAGCACCGAGAAGGTTTCCTTCCACAAATCCAATGGTGATATTGCCGTGGCTGCCGCGCCGGTCTGTAACGTGGACTGGAGGGCCTGCAAGTACTGCGTGAGATACTTCACTTTCCTGGCGGCAAGGCTGCCGGCTGGAATGCCCCACACATGTGCGATCTCGTGATCTTGTAGCGGCGCGGAGATGGCGCTTTGCCGTTCGCGTTCCGCCTGCTTAAGTCGTGTGCGATATTTTTCAGCCAAGCGGAGTTGGGTTTGGAATTCGATGCTGAGCCGGTGCTGCTGATAGTCCTCAGCCGTGATCTCATCGGCGTCCCAACGTTGCTCCAGTAGGCGGATTGCCGGCTTAGGCAGTGCGGTCCTCGCGGATGCGCGCAAGGCGTCGAGTGTGTCGGCGGAGACGGAGAAACGCTCGAACAGGAGCGCGCGGGCGCGGTCGGCAAACGCTTCACGGAACTGCGCCAGGCTCTGAAGACTCTCGCATTGCAGCCACGTCCGCTCCCGCTTAAGCCGCACCTGTCGGCGGTATTGGTCGCGACGGTCCGTCACGACCTTTATTGATTCTTTGGTCATGGTGGTATTGGTAGGCTTTGTCCCGGCGACGCAGCGGGGATCCGGTCGATCTGTCACGATGTACAGAATTTCTTCGTCCGTCACGTCGAAGTACTGGAGCAGGATCAGCCGAAGCATAATCCGTCCTTGCATAGGCATGGCGTCGATGACGGATCGAATCGTATCGATAGTCAGGGGCGATGCTGGTGAGGCTATTGTGGTCATTGGGCTGATAGGTGTTTAGGCATTGCCGGAATGATGCGATTCCAGATAGAGGGCGACATATTCGCGAATCTCTTGAACGGTCCCGCTGACAAACATGTCCCGAGGGATTTCCACGCGCGTGAGAGCGGCTGGATCTACCCCTCGTTCGATCGCATAATCTTCATCAATGTATAGGCTCACCGACCCGTCTGGAAAGCGGATTGCGTAGAGTGCGTTGTTGTCAGCCATTTCGACTCGTTTGTCTGGTTTCTTTGGTTCATCTGGTGAGTCTGGTTCAACCAAAAACACGCGACAAACCAAAGCACCCGCAGACGCTAATTTACTACAGGTATCATACGGGCGATTTCACTGTCAAAGCGGGGAGTCCGCGCTGGGAGATGATTTGCATGAAAGCAGCAGTGATGCGCAGGACGGCGGCCGCATGCGTCGGCAGGGTAGGTGCGCTCCAAACAGCACGGCCTTCGATCGTGAGATCGAAGGCCGTGTTGACTGCGTCGCTTCGACGTCGTATCAGCCGCCGAGCGTGTCGAGCGTTTCTTTGAGACTCTTGCGAATGCAGGTGAAAATCGGTGTATCGCGCAGGGTATAGCGGGACCCCTCGGTTTCGCGGAGCGCCATCACGAGATCCAGGAAGTCTTCCGGTTTATCGCTTTCAAACGCGACCACCCATTCCTGGTCGTCCAATCCGAATGAATAGGTCGTGTTCAGCTTCACCGAGGGGAACCGATGGCCGACTTCAATGTGCTCATCCATCATGCCCTGCCGAGCAGCCTTCGTGAGCAGGAACCAGTCGCGCGTTTTCAGGAATGGATAGACGAAAATATACTTGGCTTTCCCTGGCACGACGGTCAGACGCTTGCTCTCTTGGTTTTCGTGGGTGTGATGATCCACGTAGACCGAACGCTTGGTGATCGCGAGATACGAGTAGGGCGTGGTCAGGTACTGTCCTAATCCCGAGGCCAAGATCTTCGTAGTCATGTCCTGGAAGAGTTCCAGTTCGTAGCTGATCCGCCACAGCATGATATCGCAATCGCCCCTGATTCCGACTGAAGAGTACGCCACCACGAGGACTTTTCCGGCATAATCCTCGACCGCACGCAGAAACTCCTGCTTCCCTTTGGTGCGTTCACTCTCTGGCAGGCGCCGCCAGGCTGGGTCGACTTTATAGAATGCGAAGTTGACATATTGGCGCTTCGGGGCTTGGGGCGCGGGGGTTTGTTCAGGGGTGGACATCGAAACTCCTCCGTAGATCTGCTTGAAAAGAACACGAACCCGGACTATTGTATGAATGCTTGCTGCAATTGCCGATGTTCGGACGCGAGGCACGCGGCCACTGGATTCTAGGGGTTATCACGAAGGCATTCGTGAATAATCCTGGCTTGGCAGCGGCGCAATTTTTTTATCACTTCAGCTTTGCCGTTGTCAACCGGCAGAGGAGGGTCGGGCCGTTCGTTGACAGGAGAAGAGCGATCTGGTACTGGCTTGTCTATGTGGGTCGCGCAGACTCATCGGGTGAGAAGCATCCTGCTCTGTGTGGGCATTGTTGCGATGAGTGCCCTCCTTTATGTGTCGGCCCATGCCATCGAGGTGCATCCTACCGCGGAGCAGATTCAGACCGCACTCGATCAGGGGAAAGAGGCGGCGCAGAAAGCGGATGCCTCCGGATAGTTTCTATGTACGGTTCGGAGTGAGAGACGAGGTCCAACCCAGGGGATTTTTGATCACAAAAATAGGAGCCCTCTCGGTCATGGCCACGCATATGGCCTTGCGGGGGCTGCAGCCGAGTCAAGCCGATGTGACGCAGGTGCTGGAAGGCAAGACGATGCTCATCAGCACCATCATCGTCGGCAACACGCCGAACTTTGCGGTGGACAGTTACATGGTGCTCGATCAGGGCGGGAAGACGATCAAGCCCGTGACGGTGCGATTCGATGCACAAGCGAACCCGCAGCGTCGTGTGTCCGAAGAGCCCTCGGTTCAAAGCGAAGGTCGTGGCCTCGTTCAACTATGCTGACTTCGATCCGAAGGCGATGACGTCGATTACTGTCTATCCGGCCACTGGAGGAGAGTCGAGCTTCTCCGTGAATTTTGACGAGATTGACTAGCCCGACTATTTCCCTGCTCTCCATGTCCAAAGCATCCGCAACCCTGTCACTCACCGCAGAAACTATCGCGATCGGCACTGAACTGTTGATCGGAGGCCGATCCGATTCCAACTCTCTTTTCCTCGCCGACGAACTTGGCAAGCTCGGGATCGCAGTTCGATTCAAATCAGTCGTCGGCGATGAGCAGCAGGATATCGTGATGGCTATCCACACGGCCTTGAAGCGATCTCACGTGATTGTCATGACCGGTGGACTTGGTCCTACTGTGGACGATCGCACGAGAGAGGCGGTGGCTCAGGCGACTGGACATCGGCTGGGTCGTCGCAAGGAGGCGTTGGAGGGTATGACGGCCCGACTCGCGCAATGGGGCCGCACCGCAAGCACGGCGCAGTTGCGCCAGGCCATGATTCCGTCCGGCGCCACTGTGCTGAAGAATCCGGTCGGCTCGGCGCCGGGGTTTTGCTTGACATGGAAGAAGGCGCTGATCATCTCGTTACCCGGTGTGCCGCGGGAAATGGAAGAGATGATGCGGCAGGAAGGCTTGCCAGTGCTGCGCGCAGCACTGGAATCGTCAGGCCGGTCTTCCACGAGCGCCGATCGTTCGTCAGGTGTTTCATACGTTCGGACTAGCAGAGGCGGACGTCGATGCCAAACTCAAAGGACTCATTCCGAAAGGAGCGCCCGTCGACTTGGGGCTGCTCGCATCGCCCATGGGTGTGCTGGTCTCGCTGACGACGAAGGGGAACCAATCTGTTCCGGAGAAGAATTGTGATGTGCTGCAGAAGCTGGCGAACGACGTTCGCTCACGACTCAGCGATTGGCTCTTTGCCGAGGGGCAGGACACGATGGAAGAGGTCGTCGGGCGGGAACTTACCAAACGGGGGCTCATGCTGGCGGTCGCGGAATCCTGCACCGGCGGATTGATCGGCCATCGGCTCACACAGGTGGCTGGTTCATCCGCCTATGTAGATCGTGGAGCGGTCTGTTACAGCAATCGGGCGAAGACGGAGATGCTGGGTGTGCCGCTGGAACTGATTGCCCGACACGGCGCGGTGAGCAAGGAGGTTGCAGCGGCGATGGCGTGCGGCATTCGTGAGCGCGCCAATGTGTCGGTGGGACTCAGCGTCACCGGCATCGCCGGGCCGGGCGGCGGGACCGAGACCAAGCCGGTCGGGCTGGTCTATGTCGGGTTGGATGATGGAACCGGTCGACCGATCGCACGGGAATTCCGGTTTCACGGTGACCGGAACGTGATCAAACAACGGTCGTCACAAGCCGCATTGGATTTCCTTCGCCGTTGGTTGCTCGATAAGACCAAGCGGGACGGGCGAGACTTACGGGAAAAGCGCGACTAGGTAGAACAGGGCTAACGCGTCACGCGAGTCTCGCTCTTCGCGCTTGTCGCGCGCCGCTGCGGCATTTCGCGACGAACCGTCATGAATACTGCGGGCTTGAAGTGATCCGGGCGTTCCTTGCCGTCGAACTTTCTCAAGAGCTGCGGGCCGAACTTGCCACTATCCAACAGGAGTTGAAGCGCAACATTGAGCCGGAGATGAAGCAAAATATGCGCATCTCTTGGGCACAGCCGGCGTCGATCCATCTCACGATCAAGTTCCTCGGCGACATGGATGAGCAGGTCATTGATCCCTTGCTGGTTGCGGTTGAGCAGGCGATCGGAAACCAGACAGCTGTGAATGTGCCGCTTGAACGACTCGGCGCATTTCCCCGTCCGCAAAGTCCGCGCGTGCTGTGGGTTGGGCCGTCAGAGAATTGGGAGCGAGGAGCAGAGGCGAGGCGAGTAGCGGGCATCCATGGCGCGATCGAACAGGCGTGTGAAGGATTAGGCTTTCTCCGCGAGACAAAACCGTTCAGTCCGCATCTGACCTTGGCACGGATTAGGGTAGGGGAACGGCACATTGGAGTGGCATTGGCACAAGGAGGAGTGCTGGATCGGCCGCTTTCATTGGGCTCGCTGGCGGTGGAGTCGGTCGTGCTGATGAAGAGTGAGTTGCGGCCAACCGGGTCGGTCTATACGAAGCTGTGGGAGGTACGGCTGCAGGGGTTAATTGTGCGCTCCGGTGGCCGGCGATGAGCGGCAGATTTTATTTGGATAGCCCTCGAAGGATACGCGTGACGTCGCGAATGGTGACAACTGAAGTTTCCCTGATTGTCACAGGCTTCTCCGTTATCTCCGATTTCGGAATAGATTCCTGCCGCAAGTGCGCGTATCCCCTTACGTTTCACGCACTCATGCGTTACGGTCTTTTCTACTGCTGCGGGGGCTGTTCGCGCATGGTGCGGCAGAAGAGTTCGGTCAGTGTGGGCTCGAAGGCAGTGCCGGCTTGCTGCTCGATCTGTTGGAGGGCTTCGTTGATGGAGAGGGATGTTCGTTCCGGTTTTTCGGCGGTCAGGTCGTCAAACGCTTGGGCGATCCCGGTGATGCGAGCGAGCAAGGGTGTGCTGTCTTCCCGTAAGCCAAACGGATATCCCGTTCCGTCCCATCGCTCGTGATGGAGGGCGATAATCTGCACGGCGTCGGCTGATAATCCCATCGCTCGGCCCATCTTGGCGCCGAGGTCGGGATGATGGATCTGCGGGTCGGATTCCGTGTTCAGCATGTGATTGTTGGAGACGCTGATCAAGTCGAGATCGTGCACGAGTGCGCCGAGTGCGAGCGACTGCTGTTCGGCGATGGGAAGGTTGAGCCGATTGGCGACAAGCGTCGCATAGAAACTGACGCGGTTTCCATGATTGAGTAGGTGACGATCCTTGGCTTCTAAGAGGTCGGAGATCAGGGGAACCAAGGGCGACGTCTCATCGCTATGCGATGCGGAGAGCGCTCCTGTGCGGTTCATGGCGGTATAGTCGTCGACGAGGACCTGCCAAGCCTTGGTGCAGCCAGGTTCTGTGCCCCAGAGTGTCGTCGAGTTGGTGAGGACTGGGCGCAGTTGGTCGAGCCGCAGTTTCTTCTGAGCAGTTTGCAGAGAAATGGTCAGTAATTCTGAGGCATTGAACGGTTTCAGGAGGAAGCCGGCTGCGCCGTGGCGGATGCAATCCATCGCTGATTGAAGACTACCGTAGGCCGTGACCATGATGACTTCGGTTTCGGCATGCATGCGCTTGATGTCGTGCAAGAGGTCCGATCCGGAGCAATCGGGCAATTTCAAGTCCAACGTGACGAGATCGACGCCGTGTTCGTTGAGGACGGCCAGGGCTGCGCGTGCATTTTCCGCGGTGAAAATGTGGAAGTCCTGCCTGAGGATCTGTGTGAGTGCCGCGCGGGGGGCGGCATCATCGTCGACAATCAGGACTGTTGGCTTAGGGTTGCTTGTGTCGGGGATGAGAATCGAAGGCATGAGGTACTTGTATCTCTATCCCCTCTACCGGTCAATGAAATGATGGGAATAGGCTGATGAGTAGGCTGAAGGCTGAAGGTTAATAGGCCGAAGGTTTGAAGTGTTCGGAACTTCGAATCTGACCCACGATCTTCGGTTTTCAGTCGTCGGCTTTCAGCCTTCAGCCTCAAACTCGGACTATGTTTCTCTCTCGTAACTTGGGTATAATCGCCTCCGAATCTCTCTATTACATGAGGAGCACCCATGGCTGAAAAAGACGACAAGAAGCGCGCGCTGGATCTGGCTTTGTCCCAAATTGAAAAACAATATGGGAAGGGGGCCATCATGAAGCTGGGGGGAGCCGATCCCTTGGTGGATATTCCGGCGATTTCGACTGGATCCCTCGGACTCGACATTGCCCTGGGCGTCGGTGGGCTTCCCCGCGGGCGGGTGATCGAGATCTTTGGCCCTGAGTCCTCGGGCAAGACGACGCTGACCCTTCATGCAATTGCGGAAGCACAGAAGGCCGGTGGCACTGCCGCCTTTATCGATGCAGAACATGCGCTGGATTTGGCCTATGCCAAGAAGCTGGGTGTGCAGGTGGACGACCTGCTGGTGTCGCAGCCCGATACCGGCGAGCAGGCGCTGGAAATTGCCGAGACACTCGTCCGGAGCGGGGCGATCGATGTCATCGTAGTGGACTCTGTCGCAGCGCTCGTGCCGAGAGCCGAGATCGAAGGCGAAATGGGGGATGCGCATATGGGGCTGCAAGCGAGGCTCATGTCGCAGGCTCTTCGCAAATTGACGGCGGCCATTTCCAAGTCGCAGACGACGCTGATTTTCATCAATCAGATCAGGATGAAGATCGGCGTGATGTTCGGCAACCCGGAGACGACGACCGGCGGCAACGCGCTCAAGTTCTATTCGTCTGTGCGGCTGGATATCCGCCGCATTGAGTCGATCAAGGAAGGGCAGGAGGTGACCGGCAGCCGCGTACGCGTGAAGGTGGTGAAGAACAAGATGGCGCCTCCGTTCAAGCAGGCGGAGTTCGACATCATGTTTGCGCAGGGCATTTCGAAAACCGGCGAGTTGGTCGATCTCGGGGTTGAGAAGAAAGTGGTGGAGAAGTCCGGGGCCTGGTATTCCTATCAGGGCGAGCGGCTCGGGCAGGGGCGCGACGCGGTGCGAGACATGCTGTTGAATAATCAGCCGCTGGCGCGCGAGATTGAAGGGAAGCTGCGTGATTTGGCCGGTCTGCCTGGACGCACGACTGAGAAGCCCTCTGCCGTGCCGGTGAAAGACGAAAAAAAGACCGAGGAGAAACGCGAGGAGCGGCGGACGCACAAGGTCGGAGCATAGAACGCCAGAAAAAACTATGTTGGCACGGTCGTTCGTGAAGCGTGAAACGTGAAGCGTTCGAATGAGTCCGGAAACGAACGACGCTTCACGAGACACGCGTCACGCATCACGGGTGTCGAGCAGGATCAGTGGTTGCAACTGGCGGTGCGCGCGCTGGCCCGCAGTGATCGCACGACATCGCAGATCGAACGATTGCTCGAGGCGAAGGGGGCATCTCCCGCGCAGATACGAGCCGCCGTTCGACGGCTGACATCGTTAAGATACCTCGATGATGTGGCCTTCGCTGCACGGTGGGCCGATCGGCGGCTCGCACGTATGCCGATGGGACGTGCGCGCCTGCAAGACGAACTGCTCGCCACCGGTTGTCCCGATCACATCGTGCTCGCCACGCTGCGGGCTGCCTACCGCAAGGTGAGTGAACAGGACTTGGCCATGCAGGTGGTCAGGATGGCCGGACAGGCCAGCTCGACACAGACGCTTGGTCGAATAGCGAGACTCTTGAACCAGCGAGGATTTGACGAAGACACCATTGAGACAGTGATGGAGCCGCTGATGCGGGAAGAAAGCGAAGACAGTCCATAGCATGAAGAACAGCACACAAGAATTGCGACAAGCCTTCATTCGATATTTCGAACAGCATGGCCACCAGGCCGTGCCGAGTTCCGCCTTGATTCCCCAGGCCGATCCGACGTTGCTCTTCACCAATGCCGGGATGAATCAGTTTAAGCGTGTGTTTCTGGGCGAGGAGTCGCGCGCCTACAAGCGAGCAGTCACTGTGCAGAAGTGTCTCCGTGCAGGGGGCAAGCACAACGATCTGGAAAATGTCGGTTATACCAGACGCCACCACACGTTCTTTGAAATGTTGGGGAACTTTTCCTTCGGCGACTACTTTAAGGAAGACGCCATCCGGTTCGGCTGGGAGTTTTTGACTCAGACGGTCGGGTTGGCGAAGGATCGGATGTGGGTGACGATCTTCCGCGACGACGACGAGGCAGACCAGCTGTGGAAGAAGGTCGGGGTTCCGGCCTCACGGATCGTGCGATGCGGCGAGAAAGACAACTTTTGGCAGATGGGCGATACCGGACCCTGTGGGCCCTGCTCGGAACTGCATTTCGACCAGGGATCGTCGGTGCCGGGCGACGATCGGCCGAACGGCGAGGGCGATCGCGTCATCGAGATCTGGAATCTCGTCTTCATGCAGTTCAATCGGGATGCCGCGGGGAAGTTGCATCCCTTACCCAAGCCCAGCATCGATACGGGCATGGGGTTGGAACGGCTGGCGGCAGTGGCACAAGGTGTTTACAGCAACTATGACAGCGACGTGTTTACCCCGTTGCTCAGCGCCGTGGCCGCTAGGGCCGGGGTTCGGTATGGGGAGCAAGATACGACCGATCGGTCGATGCGCGTGGTGGCCGACCATCTTCGCGCAATCACGTTTTTGATGGCTGATGGTGTACTGCCGTCGAATGAGGGGCGCGGCTATGTGCTACGCCGAATTCTGCGTCGGGCTGCGCGCCATGGCCGGCTGCTGGGTATCGTCGAGCCCTTCCTCCATGAATTGACAGCCGAGGTCGTGAACCAGATGGCCGGGGTGTATTCAGAAGTCCGAAGCGCTGCCGCGACGATTACCGAGGCGACGAGAGGCGAAGAGGAGCGATTCATCGCCACACTCGATCAAGGCTTGCCGATTCTGAACGAGATGGTTGCAAAAGCACGTTCGGCCGGGAGCAAAGTCCTTACGGGTCCTGACGTGTTCAAGCTCTATGACACCTATGGATTCCCGATAGACTTGATGGGGGAGGCGTGCCGCGAGCAGGGGATGACGCTGGATGAGGCGGGCTTCGATCAGGCGATTGAGGAACAGCGGAATCGTGCTCGCAAGACCGGTGGGTTTGAACAGGAAACGGCTCGCCCCGCAGTCACGGAGCTGGCCGGGCGTGTCGGGGCGACGAAGTTTATCGGCTACGATCGCCTGGAAAGCGATAGTCTCGTGCAGGCGATTTTGAAGGGTGATCGGTTGGTCAAAGAAGCGACGGAAGGCGATGAGGTTGAATTAGTCTTGGATGTGACACCCTTTTATGCGGAAGGTGGTGGGCAGGTCGGCGACCGTGGCGTGCTGATGGGCCATGACGGACAGGTGGAGATCAAGGAAACCACGAGGCCGGTGCCGACCGTAATTCTGCACAAGGGGACCGTCACGAAAGGGCGGATTCGCGAGGGTGAGCAGCTGCGCATGACCGTCGATGCCACGACGCGGCAGGACGCTCAGCGAAACCATACCGCCACTCATTTGGTCCATGCCGCGTTGCGCGATATGTTGGGGCCTCACGTCAAACAATATGGGTCACTCGTCGGGCCGAATCGTTTGCGGTTCGACTTTGCCCACTTCAGACCGTTGTCGTCCCGCGATATGGATGAGATTGAAACGGTCGTCAACAACGAGGTGCGGAAGAACGAGCGAGTCGCAGACCGAGGTGATGAGCATTCAGGATGCGGTGGCCAAGGGCGCGTTGGCTTTCTTCGGCGATAAATATGGCGAGCAGGTGCGGGTGGTGACCGTCGAGTCTTTCAGCAAAGAACTCTGCGGCGGAACGCACTGCCGGCACACGGGGGACATCGGCCTGTTCAGGATTATGTCGGAGACCGGTGTCGCGGCCGGTGTGCGCCGTATCGAAGCCCAGACCGGCAGCGGGGCGCTCGCGCACATGAAAAAATTGGAAACAGACATTCGGGAACTCGCGGACTTGCTCAAGGTCGGCCAGTCCGAATTGGTTGCCAGAACACGCAAGGTCATGACGCAGTTGAAAGACAAGGAACGTGAGCTGGAAGAACTGAAGTTGAAAATGGCCAGCGGGTCAGCGGTCGAGGCCACGGCGAAAACCATTGCGGGCGTGCAAGTACATGTGCAGCGGACGGACGGGTTAGATGTGAACGGGATGCGGGCGCTGGCCGATCAGTTGCGGGACAAGTTGAAAAGTGGTGTCGTGGCTCTCGGCGCCGCCAACGACGGCAAGGTCTCATTACTCGTGGTCGTCACGAAGGATCTGATTGCCCGGCTCAAAGCAGGCGACCTCATCAAGGAGATGGCGGCGGAAGTCGGCGGCACGGGTGGCGGCCGGCCCGAGATGGCGCAGGCGGGCGGGAAGGACCCCGCCAAGCTGGATGCCGCGTTGGAAAAGGTCTTTGGACTGGTCGAACGCATGTTGCAGCGGTACACTAATGGAGGGTAAACGAATACTTGCACTCGATTACGGGACCAAGCGGATCGGAGTGGCCCTGAGTGATGAGCTGGGGTGGACCGCCCAACCGCTTGAGACCCTCAATCGGCGCACGTTGGACCGGGACATTGCCCATATTGCGTCCCTCGTCGGGAGGCATGAGGTCGGGCAAGTCCTGTTGGGTTTCCCCATTCAATTGGATGGTCGCGAGGGTCCGGCGATCCAGGCAATGCGCGAGTTCCAGGCTCGGTTGGAACAGGGAGTGACCGTTCCCGTTATTCTGTGGGATGAACGGTTGACGACGAAGGCGGCGGAAGATCTCTTGATCGCGGCCGATGTCAGCCGGAAAAAGCGGAAGGGTGTGGTGGATCGCATCGCCGCTTCGATTTTGCTCCAGAGTTATCTGGCGAGCCTTGAGCCGGCGCCGAAGAGAGAGCCGGAGTCATGGTCGGATGAGTATGGGGAAGGAGAAACGGTAGAACCACCTCATGAGCCTACGGATCGTTCTCGGATGTCTGCTGGTCGTAATAGTCGCACTTGGCGTCGTCGCCTATCAGACGATTCGCTGGGCTGAAGGCCCGGCTGTTCCCGCGGAAGCGCATCCTCCCTCGAAAGTCATCGTCATCCCCGACGGCTCGACGTTTCAACAAGTCGCCGAGCTGCTTGAGCGCGAACGATTGATCAAGAGCAGTTTCGCCTTTGTCCTTTTTGGAAAGTCCCAATCTGCCGACCGGAAAGTTCATGCCGGTGAGTATGAGTTGAATCCCGGCATGACTCCGGCGGAGATTCTCTCGATGTTGCGCAACGGCCAAGTGCTGCTCCACTCCTTGACTGTTCCCGAAGGGCTGACCTTCGTCCAAATCGCCGACTTGGCCTCTCAGGACGGCCTCACGGATCGCGCGGAGTTCCTCCGGCTTGCGAAGGATCGGGAGTTCATTGCGTCTCTTGGGATCAAGGCCGAGACGCTGGAAGGGTATCTCTATCCCGACACCTATAAGTTTCCTCGTCGCGGTCAAGGCGCGGGAGGTATTGGTGGCCATGGTCGAGCAGTTACGGCAGGAGGTTGGACCGGATCTCCATGCTCGAATGCAAGAACTCAAGATGACCATGCACGAAGTGCTGACCCTCGCCTCCGTGATCGAAAAAGAAACCGGGTCGGGTGGCGAAAGGCCGGAGATTTCCGCGGTGTTTCACAACCGGCTTAAGAAGCACATTCCATTGCAGAGCGATCCGACTGTCATCTATGGCTTACCGGCATTCGACGGGAATTTGCATAAGAAAGACCTGTCGAGTCCCAGTCCCTACAATACCTATCGCGTGCAGGGACTCCCGCCTGGACCGATTGCCAATCCGGGCATTCAAGCGATTCGCGCGGCACTCTATCCGTCCGATTCTCGCTCCTTGTATTTTGTCTCCCGGAATGATGGAACGCATCAGTTCTCTGCGACACTGATCGAGCACAACAAGGCGGTGGAGAAATATCAGAAGCGCCCCTTTCGTCGCGGGACCCATTCCCAGACGTCAATCGTCCCCCGAGAGGGGGCTCAAGCCCATAAAGAAGGAGTGTCCTGAGTCATGTCTGGATGGAATGTACCGAGCCTCATCGACCACACGGTGCTCCGGCCGGACGCCACAAAGATCGATGTCCTGCGACTGTGCCAGGAAGCAAAGGAGCATCGATTCACCGTGATTTTTGTCCCGCCGTGCTATGTGGATGAGGCGGTGACAGCTGTCGCAGGCACCGCGATTCGTGTCGGCATCCCTATTGGGTTCCCCCTGGGTGGGCACACCACGAAGACCAAAGTCGCCGAAGCCGTTGAAGCGGTCGCGCGCGGCGCGCATGTGCTGGACATGGTCATGAATGTGAGCCGGCTCAAGTCGGGAGATCGTGAGTATGTGCGACAAGACATTGCAGAAGTGGTGAATGCCACACCGAGCAGTCGAGCACAAAGTCATACTGGAAACGTGTTATCTGACGCCGCAAGAAAAGCGCACGGCCTGCCAGTTGGTCGTGGAGGCCGGAGCCGACTACGTCAAGACCTCGACTGGTTTCGGCGCCGGCTGGTGCGACAGTGGAAGATGTCAGGCTGATGAAAGAGGCTGTGGCTGGTCGCGCCAAGGTGAAGGCTTCCGGAGGAATTAGAGACTGGAAGACCGCGCTGGCCATGCTGGAGGCCGGTGCGGATCGGATCGGCACGAGCGCAAGTCTTGCGATCCTGGCCGAGTGGAAGTTGCAAGGCGCGCGACAAGCGAGATGAGCACGACTTGCGTGACGTGCAGCCTCGTTAAAGCCGTGAATCGTTAACCGTCAACGATTCACGCTGTCTCACCTTTCACGCTTTTCCCGCTAGTCTCGCTTCTCGCGCATGTCGCGCGTCACTCATGCTATAGTGCGCCCATGATTAATCGTGTCATCGTGTTGGTGGTGGATGGACTCGGCGTCGGAGCCATGCCTGATGCGGCGGAATACGGCGATGCCGGTTCCAACACCTTGTCTCATCTGGCCGATGCCGTTGGGGGACTCAGCCTTCCCACGATGGAAGCGCTCGGGCTTGGCCATATCACGGAAATCAAAGGTGTACGGACGATGGGGCAGCCGGAGGGGTGTTTCGGTCGTCTTGGATTTCTCTCGAAGAGTGTGGATTCCATGGCCGGCTATTGGGAGATGGCCGGCTGTCTTACGGACGTTGCCGGGCCGCAGTATCCCAACGGATTTCCTCCTGACATGGTGGCGATTCTCGAACAGGCATTCGGCCGCAAGATCGTCGGCAACCGCCGCTCCTCCGGAATCGCCATGCTGCGCGAGTGTGAGGCTGAACATCTGTCGTCGGGCGCGTTGATTGTCTGGACGGATGGACGACGGACCTGCCACGTGGCGGCGCACGAGAGCGCCATGCGTCGGGACGAATTCTTTCAGCGCTGCCGGGCCGCGAGAAAATTGCTCAAGGACTCTTGGGGGATTGTGCGTGTGTCGGCCCATCCTCTCTCGGGTGATAACGGTGCGGTAGAGTTTGGCCCACAACCCCGTGCATTCGTGCTCGAACCGCCCGGGCCAACCATGTTCGATGTGCTCAATCGTGCAAGTCAAATACTGATTGGACTGGGGAAGGTCGGCGATCTCTTCAGCGGTCGCGGACTCACTCGTTCCATTCCCGTTGCGCACTGGACGGCGCTATTCGCCGAGATCACGGGGATGTTGAATAAGGTTCCCCGCGGATTGATTTTTGCCGGACTTGATGTCCTGGAATCGAATGCGGCACAGTCGGCCACGGCCCTCCATGATTTCGATCGAAAGCTTCCCGGTTTGCTGGAACGGCTTCGGCCAGGCGACCTGCTTCTCCTGACCGGCGACCATGGACGGGATATCACGAAGGCGGATCAGGTCCCGACTCGGGAATATGTCCCTCTCTTGGCCACGGGGCCGAAGTTGGCCTATGGGGTGGATCTTGGCATCAGAACTTCTGCCGCTGATCTGGGACATACGATTGTAGAAGCCCTACAAGGGGGCCAACTTCCTGTGGGTGAGAGTTTTCTCGATGCGCTCCGCGCAGGGTAGTGGGCGGAGACGTAAGGCGTGAAGCGTAAGGGGTAATGGGAGCAGGCGGTCATCGGGATGTCTTTCGAACGCAAACTGAAGGAACTGCATCTGGAGTTGCCTCCCCCGCCGCAACCGTTGGCGACCTACGTTCCTGCGATCCAGGCAGGAGTGTTCTTGTTTTTGTCCGGTGTTCTTCCCATGCGAGACGGACAGTTGGCGTTCTCCGGTAAGCTTGGACGTGATCTGACGGTCGAGCAGGGGATGGAGGCGGCCAGACTCGCGCTCCTGAATGCATTGGCGATTGCCAAGCAGGAACTCGGGACGTTGGATCGGATTACGCGTGTCGTGAAAGTCGTCGGGTATGTGGCGTCAGCGGAAGGTTTTGTGCAGCAGCCTCAAGTGCTCAACGGAGCGTCGGACCTCCTGGTTGAGATCTTTGGAGAGGTTGGTCGTCATGCACGTGTGGCTGTGGGGGCTGCTGAGTTGCCTCGCGGGGCTCCCGTCGAAATTGAAATAATTCTTTCCATCTCCTAATTGGTTTCTCGAACCGACTCCGAACGCTGATCGTGGGCTGGCTCGCCGGATTGACTCTCGAAAAAACCGCTTGCTATAGTTCGATCGAACTCGTTTATTTGGTTTGTCTTGTTTGTTTGGTTGAACCGACCAACCAGATCAACAAAACAAACCAGATAGACCATCAGACCGATGAACCAGACGAAACCAGATGATGAATGCATTCGTAACCGGTGTATGTGCAGTGACGTTGTGGGCCGGTCTGAGCGCCGGGGTGGTTGCGGCCGCTCCTTCCCCGCTTGAGCTGCATCCGTCAACGGCAGTCCCGGGCGCTACGATAACGATCGGCGGGAAGGGGTTCGGCACATTTCGATCTGTGCATGTCAATCGGGTCACTGTCGGTGGAGTCCTTGCGTTGATTCAGCGATGGGAATCCGACCTGATCGAGGTGAAGGTTCCCTTCCGTGCTCAATCGGGTCCCGTTGAAATCATGGCCGGGAAGAAGAAGATGGCTGCCGGGAAACTCATCATCATGCAGCCGACGATTACCTCGGTGACGCCGGCAGAGATCGAACCAGGCCATACGGTGCAGATTACCGGCGCACATTTCGGTCTCACGGCCGGCCCGCGCGACCCCAATACGATGTTCGGAGTCAACGATGTCATGATCGGGAGCGTGGTCGTCAGGCCGCGCCGCTGGAAAGACGACGTGATCGAAGTCGAGGTTCCCACGAATGCGGTGTCGGGCGATGTCGTCGTCCGACTGGCTTCGTCCGATCCCTTGCCGGATGGGTCGTGTTGCGCTCCGGTCCAGTACAAAGTGAGCAACGCCGTTCCGCTGAAATTGGTTCCGAGTATTCGCGTCGATCCTGTGAGCGGGCCGGTCGGAACAAAGGTCGTCTTCTTCGGCCAGGGTTTTGGCGCCGCGAAAGAGGCAGGCGACAAGGTGACGTTCGGCGGACATCTCGCCAGCATCGCCCAGTGGTCCGACAGCGCCATTGTCGTGCATCTTCCGATGGATGCGGAGACCGGACCCATTATTCTGACCATGCAGGGGCGTGAGCGGACGGTCGGAACCTTTACGGTTCATGTGCCAAAAGTGACTGCCGTGACGCCTCCGGCCGCCCCGATCGGTACGCTGCTCAGGATCAGCGGCGAACATTTTGGTTTCTATTCCGAAAGTGGATCGACCCCCTACGCGTTTACCGATTTCAATACGGGGGAGAATCGAGTCGATATCGGTGGGGTGCGCGCCGTCATCTATCGCTGGCAAGACGATCGCATTGATGTATGGGTGCCCTTCAGCGCGAAGAGCGGGCCGGTCGTGATCTATCGAGGCGCGACGAAAGCCCAATCCCGACGGTTCTTGCTGTGCGACGAAGGAGACTCTCAAGATTGAGGCGGGGGTCTTTACGTTGGTGACGCCGAAGGTCGATTCCTATAGTCCGCAATCAGGGCGGACTCGATGAATTGATCACGATCAAAGGGTCGGGGTTCGGCTCCTTCTTGAAAACAGCGGAGCATGCCTATTTAGGCCTCAACCAGGGGGCCTACAAGCGACGAGAAGATATCGAGTTAGACGAGAATGTCTCTCGTACGGAAGTCCTATTCAGCAACATCGCGGCGCAGGTGATGTCCTGGACGGACACGGAGATCGTCGTGCGCGTGCCCCACCGGAATCTCTATGGTGTGGGGAAGCGCAATGAGTTCTTCAACGACCTCGCTACTGGGCCGCTGGTTGTGCGGCGCGGCTCCTGGGATGTGCAGCCCGACGATACCTGTTGCACTCCAAAGAAGTGGCTGACGTTGGAAGTGGGTACCTTCACCATTCTAGCCAAGGGCATGCCTGATCCAAGCTACTTCAATAACAATCGCCCTGACGCCGACACCAACCAGTGAGATACGGATTGCAGGAGTCACGGTGGGGGTTCTCTCTGTCCTGCGCTGGATGTCTTGCGATCGTGGTGCTGGCGACGCTGATAGGTCCGTCTCCCTCGTGGACTGCTGACTCTCCTCTTACCGTCACCCCTCAAGAGAGCCATACGGAAGCCATCCTGATGGGGCTCTATTTTCATTCGCCTCAGCTAGGGTGGGCAGTAGGGTCCGGCGGCACCATTCTGAAAACGGTCGATGGCGGAAAGAAATGGAAGAAGGTCGCCAGCGGCACCACGGCGAGCCTCTCGGCTGTGTTCTTTTTCGACGAGAAGCAGGGATGGGCCGTTGGAGCCAATGGGACGATTCGCCGGAGCCAAGACGGGGGGAATACGTGGCATCAGCAACTCGTCGATACCCAGGTGGCATTCTACGGCCTTTCGTTTGTGTCGCCCAGCGAGGGATGGGTGGTCGGTGGTAACGGAACCATTCTTCATACAAAGGACGGCGGGATCCATTGGGTCGATCAAGCGAGCAAGACGAGCGCGGCCCTCTATGGTGTACAATTTCTCACCGCACGCCACGGGACGTCGGTTGGGGCGGTGGGGACCGTCTTGATGACGGACGATGGCGGGATCACCTGGACTCCGCAAGAGACGCAGGGAGCTGTCACGCTGTTCGATGTGTACTTTTCCGATGCGTCGACCGGATGGGTGGTCGGGAACGCCGGCGCCATTTTCCACACGACCGATGGCGGCCATCAATGGATCGATCGCACGCTGCCCTGTACCCGCACCTGCACGAAGCTGACCGATCTCTTGCGCGTGCGGTTTACCGACCCACAGACCGGATGGATTGCAGGGGAACGGGGCATGGTCTACCGGACCACCGACAGTGGCTTTACCTGGACAGAGCAGGGTGCAATTGCGAAGGTCTCGCTGTTCGGCCTCTCGTTTCCTGATGGAACACAGGGCTGGGCGAGCGGAGAAAACGGCACGATCGTTCGCCTGACCATTGGTCGCTGACGAGCGGTGCAAATGCGTGAAGCGTATCTCGTGAAGCGTCGTTCGTTTTCTGATTCGGACGTTTCACGCTTCACGAACGACGAGGGCGATCTCATCAAGTCGTGATTGGAGAATGCTGAGCGCGGCGATGGCTGCGGTCTCGGCCCGCAGGATTCGTGGTCCGAGAGCGAGCGGAAGGAAACCCTGCTCCTGTGCAAGACGCTGCTCTTCCGGTGCCCATCCCCCTTCCGGTCCTATCAACAAGACAATCGGACGTTGACGATCCGACGGCAACGGTATAGCGCCGAGCGAAGGGCCGTTGGAGCGTTCCACGAGCATACCTTTCAGAGGTGCTGAGGCATATTGCCGGCAAATCCCTGCGAGGTCTATCGGGTCTGCGATGGTGGGAATGGTCCATCGTTCCGATTGTTGCGCCGCGTCCCGCGCAATGCGTTCCCATCTATATCGTTGATGTTCCAGACGTTCCGGGTTGGGCTTGATGACGCTGTGGGCGCTGTGAATGGGCACGATGGCAGCGACTCCGAGTTCTGTGGCCTTCTGAATAACCCAGTCCATCTTGTCGCCTTTGATCAACGACTGTCCGAGTACGATCGGTGAGGTCTTACGCGTTGGCTCGGTCTCTCGATCGATGATGCGGCTGTCGATGGCTTGTGAGGTTATGTGGGTCACTTCTACGCGATAACGGGTTCCGCACCCGTCATTCATAGTGAGAACGTCTCCCTGGCGCAGACGGAGACTATCGCGAAGATGATGAAGGAGGTCGCCGGTTACACAGATCGTAGAGGGAGTGATGGCGTCAGGACCGACGAAGAATGTGGACATAGGCTGCGGCACACGATCTGCAAGCATCTGCGTCGTTCTCGGTTCGAAAAAAGCCTCAACGTATTCCAGTGAATACGCCTCCGGTTTTTCGAGCCTGCGACCTCGCATCTGCCAGCAGCTCCTTTGCCTCGCAATGAAGGTTACTTGGACAGACTCCAGCTCGCCGTTTTTATTCGAAGAAGGTCTTCATCTTGTCGAAGAAGCCGTCGCTGTCCTCTTCCATCGACATGCCGCTCTCTTTGGCAAATTCTTGGAGCAATTCTTTCTGCCGAGCGGTCAGTTTGGTGGGGATCTGAATCTTGATAACGAATAACTGGTCGCCGGTACTGTTGTTCTTGAGGCTGGGAATGCCCAGGCCTTTGATGCGCAGGATCTTATCCTGCTGTGTGCCGGAAGGAATCTTGATGACCGTATTGCCTTTCAGCGTGGGGACCTCAATCTTTCCTCCGAGTACGGCGGTAACGAACTGAATCGGGACGTCACAGAGGATATCGTGCCCTTGACGCTGGAAGATCGGGTGCGCCTTGACGGTAATTGCCACATAGAGATCGCCTGGTGGGCCTCCATTGAGGCCGTGCTCCCCTTCGTTCGAGAGGCGCAGGCGCATGCCTGACTCGATGCCGGCCGGGATGTGTACAGCGATGGTTCGTTCTCGATAGGTGCGTTGACGGCCCTGGCAGGCAGGACAGGGTTCTGTGACGATTCGTCCGGTCCCTTCGCACTGGCCGCAGGGACGGGTGATGCTGAAGAATCCCTGCTGGAACCGCATCTGTCCCGCGCCTTTGCAACTGGGGCATGTCTTCACCGATGCTGCGCTCTTGGCACCGCTCCCTTTGCAGTCTCCGCACACTTCCCATCGCGGGATTTTGAGTTTGGCTTCTTTCCCATAGACGGCTTCTTCGAAGGTCAGTTCGAGATTGTATTGGAGGTCGTTGCCGCGTTCCGCACGAGTGCCGCCTCGTTGGCCTCCGAAGAAATCTTCGAAGATGTCGTTGAACGCGTCGCCGAAGCCGCTTCCGCCAAAGCCGAAGCCGTCCGGTCCGCCACCCTGCTGGGTTCCTGCGTGGCCGAACATGTCGTAGCGCTTGCGTTTATCCTGATCGCTCAGCGTCTCGTAGGCTTCATTGACTTCTTTGAATTTTTCTTCTGATGCTTTCTTCTGGGCCTCTCCTGTCTGGAGATCGGGATGGTGTTGGCGGGCCATCTTTCGATACGCCTTCTTGAGGTCGTCATCGGACGCGGTTCGATCGACGCCTAAGGTTTCGTAGTAATCGCGTTTGGACACGGAGGCCATTTCTCAGGGTGAAAGAGCAGCAAGACCGAGCCCCCTGCCTAGGCGAAGCTCGGTCTGCTGAGGGTATTCTAACTTACTTCTTGTCTTTGTCTACTTCTTCGAATTCCGCATCCACGACTTTTTCATCTGTCTTGGTCTCGCCGGCTCCGGTGCTGCCGCCAGTTTCGGCGCCGTTACTGGAAGCGGTCGACGCTGAAGCCTTCTTATACATTTCCTCGGCCAACTTGTGGGACGCAGTCGTCAACGTTTGAGTAGCGGACTCGATCGCCTCAGGGTCCGTTCCTTCCATGGCTTTCTTCAGTGCAGCAATCGCGTCCTCGATCTTGGTCTTATCTTCCGCAGCGATCTTGTCGCCGTGCTCGCTCAGGTTCTTTTCCGTCTGGTAGATCAGGCTGTCGGCCTGGTTTTTGGCTTCGGCGGTCTTCCGCCGTTTCTTATCTTCGTCGGTATGGGCCTGTGCATCCTTCACCAGCTTTTCGACTTCTTCCTTGCTCAAGCCGCTGGACGCCGTGATCTTGATGGACTGTTCCTTTTGTGTCGCCAAGTCTTTGGCCGAGACATGGACGATGCCGTTGGCGTCGATGTCGAACGTCACTTCGACTTGCGGCATCCCGCGAGGCGCGGGAGGAATCCCGACCAAGTCGAACTGGCCGAGAAGCTTGTTGTCGTTCGCCATCTCGCGTTCGCCCTGGAAGACTCGAATGGTCACCGCTGTTTGATTGTCGGCAGCCGTCGAGAAGACCTGGCTCTTTTTCGTCGGAACCGTCGTGTTCCGCTCGATCAATTTCGTGAAGACACCGCCGAGAGTTTCGATGCCCAGAGACAACGGCGTCACGTCGAGGAGCAGCACGTCCTTCACTTCGCCTTTGAGCACGCCGCCTTGAATGGCGGCGCCGATGGCGACGACTTCGTCCGGATTCACACCCCGGTGCGGTTCTTTGCCGAAAAAGTCTTTGACGGCCTGGATGACTTTCGGCATGCGGGTCATGCCGCCGACGAGGACGACTTCCTTGATGTCGCCTGCGGAAACGCCGGCGTCGGAGAGCGCCTTCTTGCAGGGCTCGATCGATCGTTTAATCAGGTCGTCGACCAACTGTTCAAGTTTCGCGCGGGTCAATTTCACGACCAGATGTTTCGGTCCGTTGGCGTCTGCGGTGATGAAGGGCAGATTGATCTCGGTTTCCTGGGACGATGAGAGTTCGATCTTGGCGCGCTCCGCCGCCTCTTTCAGGCGCTGGAGGGCCATGCGATCCTTTCGAAGATCGATGCCTTGATCCTTCTTGAACTCATCGACCAACCAGTCCATGACGCGCTGATCGAAGTCGTCGCCGCCGAGATAGGTATCGCCGTTGGTCGACTTGACCTCGAAGACGCCGTCGCCGATCTCAAGGATCGAGACGTCGAACGTCCCGCCGCCCAGGTCGTAGACGACGATTCGTTCGTCTTTTTTCTTGTCCAGACCGTAGGCGAGGGACGCGGCGGTCGGCTCGTTGATGATCCGGAGGACGTTCAAGCCCGCGATCTGGCCTGCATCTTTGGTGGCTTGGCGCTGGCTGTCGTCGAAGTAGGCCGGAACGGTGATGACCGCCTCCGTCACTTTTTCACCGAGATAATCCTCCGCGGTCTGCCGCATCTTTTGCAGAATCATGGCGGAGATTTCCGGCGGGCTGTAGCGTTTGCCTCGTAATTCGACGTGCGCATCGCCGTTGTCTCCCTCGGTCACCTTGTAGGGCAGCCGCTTGGCGGCGTCGGTCACTTGCTGGCTACGGAATTTGCGGCCCATGAGGCGCTTCACGGAGAAAATCGTGTTCTCCGGATTCGTAATCGCCTGGCGCTTTGCAATCTGTCCGACGAGGCGTTCGCCCTTTTCTGTGATAGCGACGACGGACGGTGTCGTACGAGCCCCTTCTGCATTGGCGATCACAACTGGTTCGCCGCCGCTCATGATGGAAACGCAAGAGTTCGTGGTTCCAAGGTCGATGCCGATCACTTTTCCCATGTGCCTACTCCTTCCTCACTAGATCTGTCTTTGATAATGTTGTTACGACGAGCTGATCGTGTCATCTGTTCCCGGTGCGCCGTCGGCCTGTCCCGTCGATACGCTCACCATGGCCGCCCGTAAGATACGGTCATGCAAGAGATATCCTCGCTGAAACTCCTCCACCACGTGTTGTTCCGGGATCTTCTTGGACGCGACGGAGGTGACGGATTGATGTGTGGCGGGATTGAACAGCTGGCCGACCGTCTCGACGGGTGTGACATGAAACCTCGATCAAGGCTCCCGTCAACTGCTTGAGCGTGAGATCCACGCCCTGGATGAGGACGTTGCTGTTCCCTCCCTCTTGTGAAGCTTTAATGGCTCGTTCGAGATTATCGACGACTGGTAACAGCTCCTTCAGTAAGTGTTCATTACCGAATCGGATCTGGTCGCGCTGGTCCCGCTGGCTCAATCGCTTATAGTTATCAAACTCGGCGGCGAGCCGAAGATATTTGTCGTTTAAGCTCTTCACCTCTTCAGCCTTTGCCACGAGAGCCTGCTGAAGCTCTATGACTAGGCCGGCTTCCTCTGTGGCCGAAGATGTGCTCTGCGATAAATCATCCAAGTTATCGATTGTATTCGCGTTCTGGTGTTCCTCAGCCATCAAAGACTCCTTTGTTCGTCTGGAGATAGCCACAGGGCCCATAAAGTCAACCGGGCCAGAAAAATTAATTACTTGTGGAGGGGGTGCGCGACAAGCGCGAGGAGCGAGACTGGCGAGACTTGTGGGAAAAACCTGAACGAGGGAGGAGGTCTGAAGGCTGAAGTGTTCGGAACTTCGAACGCTTCGTGTCGCGGCTTTTCCCGCCCGTCTCGCTTGAGTCAGGCATCGGCCTGTGCAGTAGAAGCCTCGTGAATGATGCGGACTAGACCTGTATGGTGGGAGGGGGAGTACCCTGGCTTCGCCGGTAGAGAAGCTCAAGACCTTCTAAGGTCAGGAACGGCTCGATTTTTTGAATGGAAGTGGTTTCGGCTGCCAAGATGGAACTGAGTCCTCCGGTGCCGATGACGTAGGCTGAGCGTCCAAGTTCCTGCTCCATTCGCCGGACGACGGTATCGACCATTCCTGCATATCCGAATAACAGGCCGGCTTGAATGCTACTGGCGGTGTCGGCGCCGATTACGGTCTTCGGACGGATCAATTCCACTTTGGCCAGTTTGGCGGCGCGTGCGAACAGAGCTTCTGCCGAGATTCCGAGGCCGGGGGAGATGACGCCTCCGAGGTAGTGGCCCTCTGCCGTGATGGCGCAAAAGGTTGTGGCGGTGCCGAAATCGACGACAATGAGATCTCGGCGATATTTATGATACGCGGCTGCGGCATTCACCAGCCGGTCGCTGCCGATTTCTTTTGGATTGGCGTAACAGAGTGTGAGCCCCGTGTCCGTATCCGAGGTGACGATCAGGGGGTGCTGGTGAAAATATTGCTTGAGCATGTCTTCGACGGTTCCGGTCAACGCAGGCACGACGCTGGAGATGATGGCGCCGGAGAGACGTTGGGGGGGGATGCCTGCTGCCGCGAGAAGATTGGTAAAGAGGATGCCGTACTCGTCCGAGGTCTTTTTCACGTCCGTGGCCAATCGCCAATGGGCCGCCAGGCTGCGGTCGTCATACACGCCCCAGAGAATATTCGTATTGCCGATATCAACGACGAGGAGCATAGGACCTATTGTACGTTTCAGTTGGGCTGTTTGGCCAGCACCCGAATGCGTCGCACTAAACTCGCGTGATCTGCGAGAAAAACAGTACGGGTCATAAGTTTCATCTTAGCGAGTCGCGCCTGTCGCGCACGTCTCGCTTGTCTTGCGGGCTAAGTTCTCACGTGGATGATGTCCGCCACGCGCAAGTCGACGACCTCCGGCGTTCCTGAGCCAGGTTGAGTTGCCTGCGGCCGCACGCGCAAGGATCCATCCTGGCCGATTCCCTCGGCAAGTCCCACGATCACATCTCCATTGGCCAACGTCGCTCGTACCGTGATGCCGATGGTTGAGCATCGTTGGTGATAGGCCATTGCAATCCGATTCGTTCCGTGAACGGCCAATTCATCGAGGCACTGTTCGAGTTCGAGGAGCAGCTGGGCGAGCAGTCTGTTACGGTCGACGACGATGTTCCGTTCCTGCCAGATCGACGTGGCTACGCTGCGCAGGTCATCAGGCCAGTCATCGCGCTCACCGTTGACATTGATGCCGATTCCGATGATCTGGAAGGGGTCAGATCGCATTCCTGCACCGCTTTCACAGAGGATTCCGCCGACTTTTCGTTCCGAGATCAAGAGATCGTTGGGCCACTTCACGGAGACGTGGAGGGACGAGACGTGTTCGATCGCTTCGGCTGCGGCCAGCGCAGAAATCAGCGGCAGCCAGGAGAGCCATTCCGTGAGGCGCTCCGGTGGGCGTGCTGCTCTGAGAATGATGGAACAGTAGAGATTGGCGCCGGGCGGAGAAAACCAGGTTCTGGAGAGACGTCCGCGCCCGGCGGTCTGGCTATCGGCAGCGACGACGGTGCCATGCTCTACTTCTGCCTGCGCGAGCTGAACAGCTTCCCGGTTGGTTGAAGGGAGGGAGTCGAACAATTCGATGCGGCGCCCCAGCCACGTGGTGGATAGGGTGCTGTGGATCGTGTCGCGGGTCAGTGGTGGCGAAGGTTGCACGAGTTACCTAGCCGAATGCTGAAACAGTCCTCCAGCATCGTTCTCGCATCGTTCAGACCCTCAACGTACCCCAGAGGGTACGCCTCGGCTCTTCACTCGCTACGGCCTTGCTGGCCGAACTGTTTGAGCATTCGGCGGGAGAGTTGTTGTAACACATGTGCGAATTCTTAAAGTTCTCGCGTGTGAAAAGTTTCATTCCGCTACCTGCTAGGCCGGCGGCGTGGTTCGAGCACCAAGCTGAGCGTCGCAGCCGGGGCTGAATGGGTGAGGGCTCCGATGGAGATGCGGTCCGGGCCGGCGGCTGCCATGGCCCGGACGTTCTTCAGGGTGATGCCTCCCGAGACTTCCACCAGCGCACGGCCGTCGATGAGCTTCACCGCTTGCTTGACTGCGGTGGGAGTCATATTGTCCAAGAGAATGATGTCGGCTTTGCCATGAAGGGCGGCCTGAACTTCCGATAGCGATTCCACTTCGACGATTACCGGCTTGTCTTTGGAAGCAGTTGCTCGCGCTATCTTGCAGGCAGTAAGGACGGCCTGCTTTTTATTTTTCATCAGGGCCAGATGATTGTCCTTGATCAAGATGCCGTCGCCGAGCGACACACGGTGATTCGTTCCACCGCCAAGTGACACAGCCCATTTCTGAATCGCTCTCCAGCCGGGGAGCGTCTTTCTTGTATCCATGATATCGACCGGATAGCCATGAACGGCGTGGCAGAAACGGCTGGTCAGGGTGGCGATCCCGGAGAGATATTGGAGGAAGTTCAGCGCGACTCGTTCAGCCATGAGGATGGATCGTCCATCGCCTTCGATCTGCAACAGGATATCCCCATTTTTGGCATGCGACCCATCTTGTCGGGATGGAGTCAGCTTGAGAGAGGCATCGACCGCGATGAATGTTTGAATGGCCGCTGCCATTCCTGCAACGACGAGGGATTGCTGGGCGATGATCTTGGCGCGGGCAGGGGTAGGTTCGGAAAAGAGCGCCATTGTCGTGATGTCGCCTTGGGCGAGGTCTTCTTCGAGCCCCATCCGGACCGCGCGTCGGATGTCGACAGCCGGCAGAGCCACCATGCTTAGGCTCCCAGCATCGCGCGCAGTTGCTGTTCGCTGCTGATCAGCATGGCGCGGTCACGAGAGAGTGCGCGGAGGCGGTCCTGATGGTCGGTGATCACTTCAGGCGGTGCTTTTGAGACAAAGTCCGCATTGTTCAACTTGCCGTCGAGCCGCTGGGATTCCTTGTCGGTTTCTTCGGTCTGTTTCACGAGGCGGTCGAGCGCTTTCTTGAGGTCCACGTCACCCTCGACGGATACGCCCACGGTGACGCCGTCTGTGACGAGGCGGAGTATATTCGATGTCGGCCACTGGGCGATAGGAATGGGCGAGATACGTCCTCGTCCGATATGCGCGAGGTCCGGCTCAAGCGTACCCAGTGTTGTGTTCGCTGCCGGCTCCTCATGGGCCACAAAGACGCGTACGTCTTGTCCCGGTGGATAGTTGAGGAGCACGCGAGTGGTCCGGATCAGACTGATGGTCTGCTCAAAGATACGAAATGTTTCCTCTGCAGATGGCTCGTGCCAGTGCGTCTGGGGGACCGGATAGGATTGGGTGACGATGGTCTCACCAGTGTGAGGTAAGGTCTGCCAGATTTCTTCGGAAATAAAGGGCATAAAAGGATGAAGCAGTCGCAAAAACACTTCAAGTGTTTCCTGGAGTGTTCGTCGGGTTGCAGAAGCGTGAGGATGCGCAGGATCCTGGAGGACAGGTTTGATCAATTCGAGGTACCAATCGCAGTACTCGTGCCAGAAGAATTGGTAGAGAGCACTCGTGGCTCGATCAAACCGATAGGCTTCCAGCTCCATTGTCACCGTCTGGATGGTGTCGTTCAGCCTGCTTCGTATCCATAGACCGGGAAAGGATCGATCGGTCGGAGGTTGTGATTCCTCTTTCCCTGGCAAGGTACATGTGAGCGAACCGTGCGGCATTCCAGATCTTGTTCGCAAAGTTGCGATAGCCTTCGATCCGTTCCTCCGCGAGTTTGATGTCGCGGCCCGGTGAGGCCATCGAGGCGAGCGTGAAGCGGAGCGCATCGGTGCCGAACTGCTCCATCACATGCAGCGGATCGATCACGTTGCCTTTCGACTTGCTCATTTTCTGCCCTTCGGCATCCCGCACGAGCGCATGGATGTAGACGTCCCGGAAGGGCACATCGCCCATAAATTTCAGGCCCATCATGATCATACGGGCAACCCAGAAAAACAGAATGTCGAGGCCCGTGACGAGGGTTGAGGTCGGGTAGTAGGTCTTCAGTTCGGGAGTCTGTTCAGGCCATCCCAGGGTGGAAAAGGGCCAGAGAGCAGAAGAAAACCAGGTATCGAGGACGTCGGGGTCGCGAATGAAATCCTTGCCTCCACACACCGGGCAGGACTGGGGTTCAGTCTTCGAGACAACTGGCCGAGCCTCACGGGGAATGATCCAGGTTCCATCCGGTTTGGTTGATATCAGCACCGTGCCGTTGCATGTCCGACAATACCATGCAGGAATTTGATGACCCCACCAGATTTGTCGTGAGACGCACCAGTCTTTAATCTCTCGCATCCAGCCCAAGTAGTTATTGGTCCA
Organism: uncultured Nitrospiraceae bacterium; assembly: GCA_963801725.1. Taxonomy (GTDB): domain Bacteria; phylum Nitrospirota; class Nitrospiria; order Nitrospirales; family Nitrospiraceae; genus Palsa-1315. Next base: position 2,619,741 of record CAWDFX010000002.1, on the reverse strand, counting down.
GCCTTCAGGAACAATCCGAATGCGTCCATCTTCAACTGCTTTGATTGCCGGTTCGGCAAGCGGTTTGATCTTGACGAACCATTGTGGTGACAGATAGGGCTCGACCACAGTTTTACAGCGATAGCATTTTCCCAGAGACATCTTATGGTCTTCGATTTTGAGAAGGAGACCAGCGTGCTGGAGTGCTTCTATGATGATTGGCCGCGCTTTGCGTACAGGGAGTAGAAGGATCTTTCCCATGATTCCCTGGTCTGCTGCTGCTTCAGTCAATCCGTCCGAATCCATGCGTGCATGATCGTCGAAGATCGAGATCCTTGGAAGATTGTGTCGTTCACCCGCTTCAAAGTCGTTGAAGTCATGAGCCGGGGTAATCTTCACTGCTCCGGTCCCGAATTCGCGATCGACCAGGATTGCATCGCCGACAATCGGGATGGTTCGACTGGTCAGAGGCAGACGCACGCGTTTGCCGATCAACCCGTTATAGCGGAGATCCTCAGGGTGGACGGCCACGGCGGTGTCGCCCAGCATCGTTTCAGGTCTGGTTGTCGCGACAGTGAGACGAATTGTTGGATCATGCTCGAGCGGGTAGTCGATTGCATACAGCTTCCCTTTCACGTCTTCGTGCTCGACTTCGATGTCCGACAGCGCCGTCAGACAACGCGGGCACCAATTGATCAGCCGCTCCCCTCGATAAATCAGCCCATCTTCATAAAGCCGCACGAAGACTTCCAGGACGGCTTTTGAAAGCCCCTCGTCCATCGTGAATCGAAGACGATCCCAGTCGCAGGATTCACCGAGTTGCTTTTGTTGACTGATGATCGTGTTTCCTGAGGTGGCTTTCCATTGCCAGACACGTTCGATGAAACGTTCGCGTCCAAGGGATTCCCGAGAAGCGCCTTCGGCTACGAGCTGCTTTTCCACGACGTTCTGTGTGGCAATGCCGGCATGATCGGTGCCGGGCAACCAGAGCACATTGCGGCCTTGCATGCGCCGCCAGCGGATCAGTATGTCTTGTAAGGAATGGTTCAGCGCGTGTCCGACATGGAGCGAGCCCGTGACATTCGGAGGCGGAATAACGATGCAATAGGGCTGGCCGGGATGACTCGGGGAAGCGTGGAAGTATCCACGCTCGTTCCATGTTTGGTACCAGCGTGCTTCGACCGCCTTGGGATCGTAGGTTTTGTCGAGTTGGGGTGTGCTCATCTGGTTGATCTGGTTTGTTTTGTTTATCTGGTTGATTTGGCTCATCTGGTTAGTTTGGTTCAACCAGATAGACCAGACAAACCAAACAAACCAAGTAACGATCTTCTTCTGCTGGCAGACTTTTTCAGCATCCTGCTGGAAGTGCGGCGCATCTTAGCATGCGGGTGCGTACCTCTCAAGGCAAAGGGGCGGACAGACATAACTTGAGGGGTGCAGAGCCTTATGTTATACAGACTCGCACAAGGCGAGGGCGAGAGACTCGTTCCGCTTCCACTTTTTACAACTTGGAGAGACTATGGCCACAGGGCGTGAAAAAGACCGCAAGACGAGAAAGAAGCATCGGAAAAATGTCGCGCGTGTGAAGGCGCTGACGACAGCCAGCCGGAGTAAGGGTAAGAAGCACAAGAAGGGGTGAGTAGGAGCAGCGGCGAGAGTCTTACGCAGCCCGTGTGAGGCGTGTGATTTCTGCTTTGATCTGTTCTTCGGCCAGATTCGGCACGAGACGCAGAACGGCCTGTTCGACCTGCTCTCGGGCTGTTGCCTGAACGAGTGCTTCGGCCATTCCAGCAGTCTGCTTGGCGGCTGCCTCGTGGATCTCATCCTTGACGAGTCCCTCAAGCGATCCGAGTTCTTCCCGAACCATATCGGACAGTGCGGTGCGAACGGCATTGATTTCTTCGCGGACAAATTGATCAATGCGCTCCTTGATGAGAGGGCTTGCGGCTTCGAACACGCTCTGTCGAATGATGGGTTCGAAGAGGGACATATCCCGTGAGAGAATCTTCTGGAGTGCCGTCATGAGCAATGGCTCCAGCATCTGAGCCAGTCGGTTTTCCGAAAGGGACACACCCAGCTGTGTGCGTACTTCTGTTTCCACGGCGGTAGACACTATGGCTGTCAGTTCTTTCCCCACCATTTTGGGGAGCAGATCTGCAATCTTTTTTTCCGTCCGTTCGGACATAGAGTGAAGGAGTTGGCCGAAGAGGCCCTTCATCGCTTCTTCCGGTTCGGCTGCCGAGGCCCGCGCTGTTGTCGTAGTGGTCACGGGGGAGTCTTTCGGTTTGGGGTGGGGCGCCATTGCCTGTTCTTCTTCTTCCTCGGTCAGGCTATCATCGTCGAAGGCGTCATCATCGGAGTCCGTCGCGCTTGAGACCGGAGGCCATGAGCGAGATTTCTTCTTCGCTCCATTCGATCTGGATGCCTGCTGTGCTTCCAGATCCTTGATCACATCGATGAGGCTCTCGGACTGAAATGGTTTATTGAGAAAAGCCTTCACCCCCAGCGAACGCAAGTGGGTTTCATCCACACGATCCGAAGGGCTGGTCAGGGACACAATATAGGTTTCTGCCAGGTTGTCCAGCTTGTGGACTTCTTTACAGAACCCAGAAAAGGTCATGTTCTCCAAATGATAATCCGCGATGATGAGATTCGGGCTCATCCGGCGTGCTGCTTCCAAGGCGGCTGGGCCATCCTGGAATCCCACGACATCACACCCTTCCGGTTTCGAGATCTGCTCGACCAGCCGGCGGACGGCGGGACTACTGTCGACGACAAAGATGGTTGAAGCCACCTAACCCTCCAATGTTATTGAACTATATCGAAGCTAGCAGTGAGGGTATTCTTTGTCAAGAAATCGCACGATAGGTGCGCATTTTGACTTCGGATTTTTGAACTGACTACAATTCGACGTCAGCGGGACTTATAGGACCAATGAAAACCCCTATCCATGTCATCTTTTTTGATGCCGCCGAGACACTGTTTCATATCAATGGTTCGGTGGCGGACATCTACCTGACTCATGCGGTTCAACACGGGTTTCGGCAGACTCCAGACTCGCAGGTATCGATCGCGCAAGCCTTTCAGCGCGCCTTTCACGATGCGTCGCCGCCGGTCTTTGCCGCAACGGATCCTATCGAGTTAAAACAATGTGAACGGCTCTGGTGGTTCGACATCGTCCACAACGTGTTTTATCGCGTTGGGATGTTCGAGCGATTTGATGAATTCTTCGAGCAGGTATTCCAGGTGTTTGAAGACCCTCGCTCCTGGGCGCTGTTTCCTGAAACACATGCCGTGCTGACCAGGCTGCGTGAAGAAGGATTCGAGCTGGGGATCGTGTCCAACTTCGATTCCCGGCTCTTTCCCGTGATGCGGGGACTCGGCATCGACCGGCTCTTCGATACCGTGACGATTGCAAGCCTCGCCAGAGGCGGCCAAGCCGGCGCCGAAGATTTTTGAAATTGCCCTTGAGAAGCATGCGGTCGATCCCGATGAAGCGATGCATGTGGGTGACAGTGTCCGGGACGATATGGAGGGTGCGACGAAGGCCGGGCTGACCGGCGTGTTGCTGGATCGAACAGGGCGCTCTCAGGCGTCAGGCGGGCATGTGATTCGGACGTTGGAAGAACTTCTTCCCTTGGCGCTGGCGTCAAAGAAGTAGCGGAACCAGATCTTTCGCCCGTCCCTGCAGAGAGAGGTCAACCAGGTCAGACTGCGGGGTGCTCTCGAGATTGATCTCGATGACCAGCGCGCCCACATCTTTCGCGACCGACGCAAATCCTGCCGCGGGATAGACGACTCCCGATGTGCCGATCACAAGGAGGAGGTCGCAGGCCTGGATGGCCTCGATCACAGCGGCGCAGATCTTCCTCCCAGAGCGATTCCCCAAACCAGACGATATGAGGCCGGAGCAGCGCATGACATAGCCGGCATGTCGGCAGGATGGGAATTGGGACCTCCCGGTTTTCCGAGATGACGCCACAGCCCGTACAGCGAACTTTCCAGATGTTGCCGTGAATTTCGGATGAGCCGTTGCGATCCGGCGGTTCGATGGAGCCCATCGACATTTTGCGTGATCAGCCAGAATGTATCGCGGGTGCGACGTTCAAGTTCTACAAGGGCGACGTGGGCAGGATTCGGCTGTTTCGTGGCAATCAATTCACGCCGCCAGTTGTACCATTCCCAAACCAGCCGCGGGTCCCGCTCAAAGGCTTCCGGCGTGGCGAGATCCTCCGCGCGAAAGTTGCGCCACAAGCCGTCCGCCCCGCGAAAAGTCGGCACGCCGCTATCGGCTGAAATGCCGGCTCCCGTGAGGACGGTCACATTCTTAGCGGACGCGAGGTGTGTGCGGGCGAGGAGGATCTGATCGTCGGTGGCCATGGCAGTGGGACTACTCAGGTGTATAGGCTGAAGGCTGAAGGCAGAGAATTCCAAGGAGAGAGAAACCCTCGTTGCCCGAGAATCGCACCTAAAAGCCTTCAGCCTATCTACCTGGGTTGGCGGGTTGATTCTAGCGCATTTCGAGCCGACGAATCAGCGTGATATAGTACCCGTCCATTTTCTTGTGAGGAGCATGATGAAACAGATTCTCATGGTGGGAGCTGGATCAGTCGGTGGGTTCTTCGGCGCGCATTTCGCGAAAGCGAACCTCTCTGTGTCGTTCCTGCTGCGGCCCAAGACGCTCGCAGCCGTGAAGCAGAACGGCCTTACAATCCGCAGTGGCCAGGGTTCCTTCACCGTGCATCCGCCGGCCGCGTCCGATCCGCGAGATCTCCCGAAGCCGGACCTGATTATTCTCTCCGTGAAAGCCTACGATCTGGATGAGGTGCTGACCCAGATCGAACCGGTCCTGACCGATCGGACCGTCATCTTGACCCTGCAGAATGGAGTCGATACGGAAGATCGCATCCTGGCGCGTGTTCAACGGGACTGCGTCGTTGGTGGTATCGCGTATATCTATACCAAGATCGCGGAGCCCGGCGTCATCGACCATTATAAGAAAGGGGCTGTGGCGATCGGGGAGCTGATGGGAAATCAAAGCGCTCGTCTGCTGGCCATCGCGGATCTTGTTCAAGCAGGCGGGGATTCCTTGTCAGCTGGTCGACGATATCCGGCGCAGCAAATGGGAGAAGATGTGTTGGAATTGCGTCTTCAATCCCTTGACCGTGATGATCGACGACAAAGTATGCCAAGGCGCTCGATCATCCCGAGATGCTGGGAGTGATCCACCAGATCGTGGGTGAAATCGTGGCGGTGGCGGCCAGCGCAAAAGTGCCGTTGGCCTCCGATATGGCGGAGAAGGTGGTCCGCTGGACACAAGAGATTCGGGATATCCATACCTCGATGTATGACGATTGGAAGGCCGGGCGGCCGACCGAGATCGATTTTCTGAATGGGTATGTCGCGAAGCTCGGGCGGAAATTCGGCATTCCGACACCGCTGAACGACCTGCTGACGGCGGTGATCAAGACGATCACTGAGCGGGAACGAACCGGTCCTGGTATCGTGCGGATCGACGGGGCGGTGGTCCAGCCTGTTTCGCTCGATCGTGCCGCGATCGCATCGTTGCCGGCAGAACATCAGCTCGATATTTCGACGGTGATGCCCGGCATGCAGGGTAAAGGGATTCGCGTGAAGGGTCTGCTCGATATTCCGGCGCTGGCCATCGGGGCGGACCACGTCACCTTTCATGCTTCAGACGGGAAGTATTCCGCCTGCCTCACGCTCCAACAGGCGAGAGAGTACGGGGTTCTCGTCTATGAACTCGACGGAGCATCGTTGCCTGATGCGAAAGGCGGTCCGTTTCGGTTGGTGACACCCGGTCTCGGAGATCTGTGCGCCAATGTGAAGGGGGTTGCAAGAATCGAGGTGACCATCGGAACTGGAGTAGACACGCGGCCAACGAATTGCTAGCAGGATGCTGAAAAAACCCGCCAGCTTCGTTCTCGGGTCGTCGAAATCCTCAACGTACCCCAGAGGGTACGCCTCCGGTTTCGACTTGCCTGCGGCCTTGCTGAACGGGCTTTTTGAGCATCCTGCGAATCAGCGATTCGATTAATATAATACGCCAGTCCTGAGTTGAGGAAGCGGTTGGCAAGTTTCTTACCTGTGACGAGAGTTACATAGAGGTGAGCACATTGGTATTTGCGTGCTATGCCGGTCACTATACTTAATTGTTAAGCCAGCAGTAGAAGCCAATGGACGCATGGGTAGGTATTGACGTCGCATTCGCGAAACGGAAGCGCTTTCCAGTGTCGGTCTGTGTTTGGGAAGGCGAACCGCCTTATCCCACGCCCCGTGGCTGATCGCGACGCTCCCGTTCCACCGAGGGGTCTGGGTAATGCGGTCGCTTTGGACCGGGAAGCAGTTGAACGGTTCGCCGACGAAACAGCAGCCTACCTTCGAGAGCTTGAGATGTACTTTGGAGTGTCGATTCGGCGCATTGGTATCGATGCGCCGAGCGATCACAAGTTGAACGCCTTGAAGCGCCGCAAGGCGGAGGAAGCACTCGACGCTCGCGGCATTCGCTGCTTCACCACCCCAAGCGCCGATGAGTTCGCAGCAATTCGCGAGAAGGCCCAAACCCATCTCCGCAATGGAGGCGCGGAATTCCGGCTTCCTCATGCCAATCAACTATGGATGCTCGTTGGATTTGCACTTTTTGAACGTCTCCGACTTGACTGGGAGTGCCTCGAAGTGTTTCCACAGGCTACGATGTTCATGCTGGATGCGAGTGCCACACACAAGAGCAAGCCAGGTGGCGTTGCAGCACAGCTGAAGGCCATAGCTCGCGTCCAGGTTGGCCAGATCCACCGAATGAGCTGTTGCTCAAGACAGCTGTTCACGGGCCAGTCCACGATGGCCTCGATGCATACGCATCTGCCTGGATTGCCGCTCTTGGAGTGCAACAGCGAATTGGCCTTGGGATGCCCCCGACCGATGTAATCTGGGTGCCATGCACGGGGCGTGCTGTCTAAACCTACGCTGAAACCGCCGCGGTAGTAGCAAAAGAGAAAGGATTGGAAGTTGTTGTGATGTTTAACTCTCGCGTTAGACTGATCGTCAGAGGCTATGGTTGGATTCCATGTTGAGCGGAAAAAAGGGGCGTGCCGTTAGGCACGCCCCCTGATCTTAGTGCAGTCAGTAGACTGAACCGGTTACTTCAATGCGTCGATGCCGGCGCCGAAGTTGATGTGAAACGCTGCTCCGTTCATCACCAGGGCCGGGACCGACTTGACGCCGGCTGCTTCGGCTTCTTTCACGCGCCCTTTGCTTGTGCCGAGATGGACGTGTTCCACGTCATATTTCGACGGATCCAGCGCATTGGCGACGCTCTGCTCGGCCGCGACGCACACGGGGCATCCAGCATGATAGAAAATTGCCTTTGTTTTCATAACGATCTCCTTTCAGACCTGATAGTTTTAATGAAGTTACCGTATCTACTATTTCTGTAGAAACGATGGCAGGCTTAAGGTCGCCGACATGTTCGGCTTCCCGGCCACTTGTGAGTAACATACTGACAAGCCGACAATGAAATCAATAAAAAAATTACCGCCTTCCGGAGCGTGAAGCGTCGTTCGTGAAGCGTGAAGCGCAGGAGGGAACGAGAGTGTCTGTATCGTCGCATGCGAGATACGAGATACGCTTCACGAGGAACGCGCTTTTGGGTGATTTCATAGCGAGCCGTCATGAATAATGCGGGCTAGCGAATGACTTGAATCGCTTTCCACCGTTCCGATCGGTAGCGCCACAACAGCAAGGCCATTCGAACCGTCCAATCCGCGATCATGGCGCACCACACGTAGAGCACGTCGAGTGCGAGCCAGGGACCTGCGATGACCGCGAGGGGCAGGCGGACTCCCCACATGCCGATCGTCGTCGCCACCATGATGAACCGAGTGTCGCCCGCTCCGCGTAACGATCCGGCCAGGACCATGGTGAGGGCGAGCGGGACTTGGAGGATGGCGACGATGCGCAGGAACAGCGTCCCGAGTTCGACGACGGCTTCGTCGCTGGTAAATGCGCGCATGAGTATGTAGGGGAAGAAAAAAAAGAAGATGCCCATTGCAGCCATGGTGATACTGGCCAGACGATTCGCCTCCCAATTTTCCAATTTGGCCCGGACATATTTCCCCGCGCCGATACTCTGCCCCACCATCGTGGCGGCGGCGATCGCGAAGCCATATCCCGGCAGGAACGACAGGGACTCGATCGACAAGCCGACTTGATGGGCGGCGTAGGTCACCGTGCCGTAGAGCAGAACGATCTTGGTGTAGAGGATAATTCCTGTCTGTTGAAATATCCGCTCGCCGGAGACCGACGCGCCAATCTGCCAGGTGGAGCGCAAGAGATCGCGTCGTACTGTATAGTGGTTTCTTAAAGAGCTTTCGGCAGGCCCAGAGGAGGTAGACCACGCCCGTTCCTTCTGCGAGACCCGTCGCAACGGCTGCTCCGGTAATACCCCAGGCAGGAAATCCCCAGAGTCCGTAGACCAGCGGATAGGCGATTATCAGATATAGTAGATTCACCGCGATTAAGGCGTACATCGGAGTTTTGGTGTCTCCGGTGCCTTGCATGATCGATGAGAGGACCTGCAAGAATATGGCGCAGGGGATGACCAGGAAGATGAAGTTCGAGTAGGGAAGGGCCAGTGTGATCACGTCGTGTTCCGCACCCAACAGCTCCATGGTGATACGATTCATGGATAATCCGAGTACGACCAGCGAGCAGGACACGATGGCGGCCAATCCGAGGAGATGCGTGGCGGCTTCTCCAACGTCTTTGGTGCGGCGAGCGCCCCACAGTTGGGCGATGAGGACGTTTGCTCCCACCGATAATCCAGAGACGAGCGTGGTCGCCATGAAGGCCAGTAACTGGCCAAGTCCGACGGCTGCGATGGATGTGGCGCCGAGACCACCGACAAGGAAGACAGCGATGATGCCTTCGGTGCGTTGGAGCAGGGTGCTGACCGTGACCGGCAAGGCAAGGGTCAGGACGGACTTTCTGATCTGTGCAACGCGGGATGCCATGGCCGGCCATCCTAACAGGATAGACCGTTGTCTGGTCTGTCTCGTTTGTTTGGTTTGTCTGGTTTCTCCGGGGTCAATTAACGAAACAAACCAAGAAAGACCGGAAAAACCGAATAGACCAATAAACCAGATCAACCTGTCCTGCTCGTCTGGCCCGTCTTGCTCGGCTATTCTGGTGGACAAACGTGTGTCATGTACGATTAGGGTCGTCTCACCATGACTGACCTCAGCGATCTCTCACCAGTTCCGCTTCCAAAAGCCCCGCGCCTGTCGAAGTCAAAATTCCTGTCCGGGCTTCAATGTCACAAGCGTCTGTATCTTGAAGTCCATCATCCATCTCTCGCGACCAAGCCGGATGCGGCGACGCAGGCGATGTTCGATATGGGAACAGAGGTCGGGGAGTTGGCCCGGAGTCGCTTTCCCGGCGGGGTACTGGTGACAGCGGGGTATCGTCAGACAGAAGCCGCTCTTGCGCAGACCAGCTGAACTGATCCGAGACCTCACGGTGCCGGCGATTTTCGAAGCCGCGTTTATGCACAGTGGGGTGCTGATCCGCGCGGATATTTTAGAGCGTGTCCTGACTGCGGAGGGCCAGCCTTGTGGCTGGCGTCTGATCGAGGTCAAGTCTTCTACGAAGGTCAAAGACGTGCATCTCGAAGATCTCGCCGTTCAAAGCGAAGTGATATTGGGAGCAGGGCTGACGCTCGTCTCCGTCAGTCTCATGCATATCAATACCGGGTATCTGTATCGAGATGGAGCCATCGATCTGACAGAACTCTTTGCAATTCAAGATCTGTCCGAAGCTGTGGCTCAACGACGGGCTGCGGTGCCGGAGCGATTGGCCACGATGAATCGCATGTTGCTCCAGACGCAACCCCCTGCCATTGAGCCGGATCGGCATTGTCATACGCCCTACGAGTGCCCGTTCTGGGAACATTGCACCAAAGACAAACCGGCGCGGTGGATTCATTATTTGCCGGGATCAAAACACGTGGTCGGTCAATTGATTGAGCTGGGGGTGACGACGATCGACGAGATTCCGGACGGCACAAAGCTGTCGCCGGTTCAGCGTCGTGTGAAAGAGAATGTCGAGTGGATGTCCGAGAAACTCGGCCCTGTGTTGAAGGCCGTGCAGTATCCGGTGCATCACCTTGATTTCGAGACGATTATGCTACCGGTGCCTCGATTCTCGGAGACGAGACCCTATCAAGCCCTCCCGGTTCAGTGGTCGAATCATATTGAACAGGCCACCGGTGAGTTACGCCACGAGGAGTTTCTGCACAAGGATGTGAGCGATCCTCGGAAGGTTCTTGCCGAAGCCTTGCTGGAATCATTGGGGGATCGGGGAAGTATTTGTGTGTATTCGCCCTATGAAAAGTCTGTGATCGAGCAGTTGGCCGAGGCACTTCCTTCGTTGCGGACCGCTCTTCAGGCATTGGTGAAGCGTATCTGGGATTTGCACCCGATCATGCGCGATTATTACTATCATCCACACTTTGACGGCTCCTACTCGCTGAAAGAGGTCCTTCCTGCTCTTGTTCCCTCACTCGCCTATGACGATTTGGCGATCAAAGAGGGAGGGCATGCCGCCAGTCAGTATTACCGTATGGTCTTTGTCGAAACGGATTGGGTCGAGCGGGCGACGATTGAAGAGGCCCTGCTGAGATACTGCGCGCGCGATACCTTGGCGATGGTCGAACTCAGACGTGTCTTGAAGGAAAAGGCGGAGATGAAAAGCGAGACGGGTTGATCTGGTCTATCTGGTTCGTCTGGTTTCTTTCGTTCTTCGAACCAAACAAACAAGACAAACCAAATGAACGAGACAGACACGCCAGGGAGGCCGTCGGCACGAGCCGGCTTGGTTTGGCGGAGAGGGTGGGGATCGAACCCACGGTCCCGTTGCCAGGACAGCAGTTTTCGAGACTGCCCGATTCGGCCACTCTCGCACCTCTCCGCAAGCCGAAAGGTCTCAGATAATCACATAGTTGCCCGCCGTTCTGCAAGGTGAACGACTTCGCCGGAAACGGGGGTGTTGTGAATCCCGTTGTGAAATGATCAAGCAGATCCGTTCGATCGCCTGCACACAATGACCGGGGCTCAGGTGGCTGTATCGTTGCACGAGGCCGAGGTCGCGCCAACCGCCTAGGACCTGTATGGTGCGCAAATCCGCCCCGCTCACCATCAGCCTCTATGCGAAGGTATGACGGAGCGATGCAGGGAGAGGCCTGTCCCACCGAGGCCCGCATCTTCGCCCAAAAATGACCATTTCTTGGAAACAGAGATAATTAAAAGCTGAGGCGCGAAACGTTAAACTCACCTTCGAAGAACGAAGGGGCAAACTCGTGGCCCGGGGAGGATGTCCGATGCGCCTGGGGCCTGCAGGCATCAACAATCAACCTGGAAGTAAGAATTGAACTGTCTACACTGCATAGGTGAGAAGGGCCTACTAGTGAAAGCCCTAGTCGCCATCAAGAAGCACCTTAGCCACGCTGCCGTAGGCCGTTCCTGGGGTCATTATGATCGCATGCGGAATCGATTATTTTCATCAAGTCTTTGGAGACCGCCAAACCAATTCCGACGATCATGACCACGATGGCCACCCCAAGGCTCACCATAAATATTGTCATCATGCGACCTCCTCCGCCTGCTGTTCTCTACATAAAACAAGGCCCGGTCCCTCGCGGAGCCGGGCCTTCATACCAAAATTCCATCAGAATTCCAAAGGCGTTCACGGCTCATGCACAACGCGTTCGCTGTGGGCCGTGTTCCCTTCGCGTTTTCTGACATGCCTCATTGTGCTAAATCGGCGAGAACGAGCCTACTAGGAAACGCCCTAGTCGTTATGCCTACGTGAGTTGCGTGGGTGTGTCCAGACCTATCTCGGCCGTGCGGCTGGAAGAGCACTTCTTTCGAGGGCGTTGCCTGGGTTATTTGGGCGAAACGCCTGGTGGGAATGGTGCGGTGGCAGCTGCTGGGCGCAGCGTTCTATGAGGGGCCAGGCTTGCTGCCCGAGCGCCTGCCCGTTGCGATGGCCTTCTCGCAGGTCCACTTGGGTGAGCTGGGTCAGGGCCACAAAATGCAATTCCAATCCCACAATCCGTTGCGCCAAGAGCGATTGGCGCGTGACGGTCAGGAAAAACTCCTGCTGATCAGGCTCCCCGCTGAGGTGCGCCCCTGGGAGAACGGTTATATCGAGAGCTTTAACGGGAAACTACAAAATGAACTGTTGGATCGGGAACTGTTTGATATACTCTGGGAGGTGAGTGAAGGTGCTCGTGGAGCGCTGGCGGCAGACCTACAGCCGGATTCGTCGCACAGTGCACTGAGCTATCGACCTCCCGCGCCGGAAGCCATCGCGCCGCAATACGCCTGACTCACATTGCGGCTGGTATAACTACAGGGGGCGGGTCACGAATGAGTACTTGGTATCGTTGAACGGTGGTCTTATTTAATTGAATTTCGATCGTAGTCCTTCCGAGGGGTATCATTTATAGCGCGTGGTTGGCAAAATGGCTGCAGATTTATTCCTACAAGATAGCCCTTGATGCTAAAGCTGCCTCCTGGTATTCACAGCCTTGCCCATCTCTTTGAGTCTTGTTGCCGGCGAAAGCCTGAGGACCTCGCCTATGCCTTTGTTCTCGACACCCTCGAACTTGATAGTCGGCTGACCTATTGCCAGCTCGAAAGCAGGGTGCGCTTGCTTGCCGACCGTCTTGCACACGAGGCTCAACCAGGAACGAGAGTCCTTCTTCTTTATCCATCAGGGCTTGATGTAGTTTGCGCGTTCTGGGCATGTATGTGTGCTGGTCTTGTACCGGTTCCTGCCCCTGCTCCCGACCCCATCAGGCTGAAGCGCAGCCTGCCAAGGCTTCTCGCCATTATCGAAGATGCTCAGGTGTCGCTTGTGCTCACAACCGCAGGTATCGCGACGGTTTCCTCGGAGCTCTTGATCGCGAAGGATGGGAGCCAGATCGAATGGATGGCCACCGATCAACCCTATGATCGCGCCGATGTGGTCGAGTTGCCCCGTCTCAATGAAACCGCGTTGGCCTATTTGCAATATACCTCAGGGTCTACTGCCACTCCTCGCGGCGTCATGGTCAGTCATGGAACTGTGCTCTCTCATTGCAAGGCCTTGAGTCTGGCCGGAGGGGTGTCGGACTGTAGCCGGTCGCTCTGTTGGATGCCGTATTTCCACGACTATGGATTACTGCATGGAATCATCGCCCCATTCTATGCCGGTATCCCTGCCTATTTGATGTCGCCGGTCACGTTTCTCAGACGACCGTTGCGTTGGCTTGAAGCGGTGTCTCGATTTGCCATCACTCACAGCGGTGGACCAAATTTTTCCTACGAGTCTTGTCTCCGGGCAGCACGGCAACAGGAGGGTTGGCAGGCTGATTTGAGTATGTGGATGGTCGCAAGTTGCGGCGCGGAACCCATCCATGCGGATACAGTTGAGCGATTTATCGAAACCTTTGGACCGCAGGGATTCCGTCGAACCTCGTTTGCGCCGGCCTATGGACTCGCGGAGGCCACGCTGGTGGTGACGATGAAACGGACTGAGGCTGAGCCGACGTTCTTGACCCTAGAAGCAGAGGCAATAGCTAACTCGATCGTCAAAGAGTCTTCTTCGTCTGCAAAAGGGACGCGGACATTGGTCGGGTGCGGTGAACCCCTCGCAGGAACTCGCGTATTGATTGTGAATCCCAACACACGGAACTCATGCCAGACCGGTGAGGTGGGAGAAGTGTGGTTGGCTGGGACCGGTGTCGCGACCGGATACTGGAGGAGGCAAGAGGAAAGTGAGGCTACTTTTAAGGCTACTCTCGCTGGGTCGAGCGAGGGCTCCTATTTACGAACTGGGGATCTCGGATTCATTCATCGGGGAGAACTGTTTCTGACTGGTCGACTCAAGGATCTGATCATTGTGCGAGGGAAGAACTATTACCCCCATGATTTGGAGTGGACAGCCGAGCAAGCGCACCCGGGATTGCGGCGAGGGTGTGGAGCGGCCTTCTCGATTGAAAGGGAGAGTGGAGAGCGAGTGGTGCTGGTCTATGAGATCGAGAAGGGGTTGCCTGAGTCCGACATGCGCGAGGTGATGAACTGTGTTCGTCGCGCGCTGGCTGACGAGTATGAACTGGAAGTCCACACTGTGCTGTTGGTCAAGTCGGGAACGATTGCGAGAACCTCCAGCGGTAAAATTCAGCGGTATGCCTGTAGGGCAGATTTTGAGTCCGGACAACTTGCCGTGGTTGGGACGAGTATGCTGGGGGCGCTCGAAGAGGAACAGAGTATTGAGCTGAGCGAGACTCCACGAACTCCCGTCGAGAAAATGTTGGCTCATATCTGGCAGGAGGTATTGGGAGGACCTGAGCCACGACGCCATGAGAGCTTCTTCGCGCTCGGGGGCAATTCGTTGCTTGCTGCTCAGGTTGCGGCACGAATACTCGATGTCTTTCACATCGAACTCCCTATCAGTGTCGTCTTTGAATACCCGACATTTTCCGCGTTAGCCACTCATATCAGCAAGTTCAACGCCGCCGTGGGAAGGCTTGGATTCTCAAGCGACGGCGGGGTGCAGGTTCCCCTCATGCCGCGTTGTCTTGCATTGAGACAAGGCAGGATGCCTCTCAGCTTCGCACAGCAGCGAAGCTGGTTCTTGGAGCAGGTTCATCCTGGCAGCTCGATTAATCATATCTCCATGGGTGTGCGTATACGGGGTCCTCTTAACTGCGAGACCCTGGAGCGGTCGATACAAGAAATCATTCGACGGCACGAGATTTTGCGAACCCGATTTGGATGGGAGAGGGGCGAGGGATTCGCAGAAGTATCCGCTGAGATGCCCTTCACGATGAGACGGCACGATCTCCAGGCACTGAACCATGCCGAGCAAGAAATAGAGGTCCGGCAGTTCTTACGAACAGAGGCCGAGCAACCGTTTGATTTAGGGAGCGGGCCGTTACTTAGGATTGCGTGCGCGGCACTCGACCATGATCAGCATGTTCTGGCCCTGACATTCCATCACCTCATAGCCGATGGGTGGTCGCTTCATGTGTTTTTCAAGGAATTGGCGCTACTCTACGAATCGGGCGACGAGGTTCGAGGGGCTCGACTATCGAAGTTGAAAGTTCAATATGCGGACTATGCGAATTGGCAAGGAACCAGGCTCAATCAAGGCCTTCGTGAGGTACATCGAGAATACTGGATCGGACAGTTGCGCGGTGCCCATCCGCCTGCCGAGCTACCGGTCGACCGTCCGCGGCCGCGGATGCGGACGTTTGAGGGAGGCGTGCGGTCACAGTCCCTCTCTCCGGGACTTGTAGCTGCGCTGGATCTGTTCTCCCAACAGCAGGGTGTGACCACCTTTATGGTCTTGTATGCCGTTTTTGTGACGTGGCTGCATCGGTACACACAAGAATCCGACATCGTAGTTGGATCGGTGGTGACCGGCAGGCGTCGTGTGGAGCTCGAGGACGTGATCGGGAATTTTGTGAATACGGTGGCGCTGCGGTCTGAACTCTCGAGCGAACTTACCGGACAAGATCTCTTGAAACAGGTATGCCGTGTAGTAACAGATGCGTTTGATCATCAAGAACTGCCTTTTGAAGAGGTGGTTGAGGCGTTGTCATTACGACGTGAGGGGACACTTTCTCCGCTCTTCAACGTGATGATTGTGTGTGAAGATGACCCCTTGCCTGCGTTCAAAATCAGAGATCTTGAGTCGACCCATCTCCCCTGGGAGCTGACCTCGTTAGAGTTCGACTTGGTCTTGATGGTCGTGAACAAGGGGAAGGGCTTGGAACTGGCGTTGCTCTTTGATTCCATGATTTTTGATGACTCGACGGTGAGTCGCATGTTGGGACAGCTTGAGATGCTTCTGGGGGAATTCATCAAGAAACCTGAGGCCCGTCTTGGCGAACTCTCATTACTGACGGAGGAGGAACGTCGGCATATTTTCCTGGAATGGAACCACGCTAAACCCCCGGTTCCGTTTTCTGCCGGTGTCCATGCTCTCATCGAGGCACAGGTTGGGCGAACTCCCGACGCAGTCGCAGTCATCTGCGGAGACGAGTCCCTTAGCTATCGAGAATTGAACCGACGTGCAAACCGAGTTGCCCGTGCCTTGCAGAGATTAGGGGTATGCGTCGATCTGCCGGTAGGCCTCTGTGTCGAGCGCTCGGTAGTCGGAATCGTGGGTCTCTTGGGTATTCTCAAGGCGGGGGGCGGCTATGTTCCTTTGGATCCATCACTCCCCGATCACCGTCTCCGGTCCATGCTCAATGATGCAGAGGTTTCTATCGTGGTGACGCAGGCGCACCTCCGCAGCCATTTGCATAGTTATGGCGGCAAGGTATGCGATGTGGAGATGCTCTGCAAACCTACAATAAGCGAAGAGGACGAGAATCTTGGGGATCCCGTTCTCCCGGATCAGCTTGCCTATATCATGTACACATCGGGTTCGAGCGGGGGGCCCAAAGGTGTGGCCGTGACGCACCGCAATCTGGCCTGTTCTCTTCGTGCCAGACTTCATTATTACCCGGAACCGGTGGCTGGGTTTTTGCTGACTTTCTCGCTGGCCTTTGATGGATCCGTGCTAGGTATTTTCTGGACGTTGTTGCAAGGGGGGCAATTGGTCATTTCCTCTGAGGCAGCCCATCGCGATCCCGCTGCGCTTGTTGCGCTCATCGAGCATCACAGCATCTCGCATGTCGCATGGGTGCCCTCTTTATACAATGCCGTGTTGGGTGAAGCCTTGACTGCCCAGTTGGATTCACTTCGCACCGTCATTACCGGCGGGGAGAGTCTTTCCCTTAAACTCGTCCGATGGCACTATCAGCTCCTGCCTCATGCCACCCTGCACAACGAGTATGGGCCAACGGAAGCCACAGTCTGGTGTAGCGTGTATCAAACGACCCGTCAGGAAGTGGGAGCTCGAGTACCGATAGGAAAACCGATCGACGATACACAGATCTATGTGCTGGATGCGAATCTGGAGCCGGTTCCCA
The DNA here is from genome assembly GCA_963801725.1 of uncultured Nitrospiraceae bacterium. GTDB lineage: Bacteria > Nitrospirota > Nitrospiria > Nitrospirales > Nitrospiraceae > Palsa-1315. The sequence continues at coordinate 2,602,721 of CAWDFX010000002.1, read as the reverse complement.
TAGGCGTACCGGGGGAGATTTATATAGCGGGAGATTGTCTGGCTCGGGGGTATGTGAACCAACCGCAGTTGACCCAAGAGAAGTTTCTTGCGCACCCTCATGTGGCTGGTGCCAGAATCTATCGGACCGGAGACCGAGCTCGATACCGCGAGGACGGCAATGTGGAGTTTCTTGGGCGCCTGGATCAGCAGGTCAAGTTGCGTGGGTACCGGATTGAATTGGGTGAGGTCGAATCTGTGCTGAGTAACGCTCCGGGTGTGTATCGAGCTGCGGTTCTGCTTCGACAGGATACGCCTGAGCAGCAACGACTGGTCGGTTATGTGACCGGCCAGCCAGAGATTAAATCGCTGCTCGATCCCATTCGGAGTTATGTCGTGGCCAGATTACCACAACACATGGTGCCCGCTGTCATTGTATGGGTGGATGTCATGCCACTTACCGCAACAGGGAAAATCGATCGATATGCCCTTCCTGTTCCGGAAGAGACAGCAGGCCAAGCGGCAAGCAAGATCGCTCCGAGGTCTCAGGTAGAAGAGGCGTTGGCCGAGCTGTGGAAGTCTGTTCTTGGTGTACCAGAGGTGGGTATCCATGACAATTTTTTTGAGCGAGGAGGCCACTCACTTTTGGCCACACAGCTTGTTTCACGGATACATGAGGCCTTTGATGTCGAAGTTTCGCTCCGGGTGCTTTTTGAACGACCGACTATCGCAGGGTTGGCCCAGGAAGTGATGCGTTTGTGTCATGGGGAGCGGAAGATTCTAGATGTCCCACCGATCGTACGAGTGTCCCGGGATCAGCCCCTGCCCCTTTCCTATTCTCAGCAACGGATGTGGCTCATGTACCGGCTGGCCCCCGAAAGCACGGCCTATAACATGCCGTTTGCCTCACGACAGAAGGGATCACTCAACAAATCGGCTCTCCGGCGTACGATTGACGCCATTTTTAGTCGTCATGAGGCATTTAGGACGACATTCGCGATGACGGATGAAGGGCCGGTCCAAATCGTCAACCCCTTCCAGCCTCCCCATTGGGTAGAGGTCGATCTCTCAAGGCTGCGGAACGAAGAGCGATGGCGGGAGGCGGCTCGACTTGTAGGGCATGAGGCGAGCCTTCCGTTCGATCTTGAGAAGGGCCCCTTGGCTAGGTTCTTATTGATTGAAATCGAACCAGAGGATCATGTGCTGGTGCTCACAATGCACCATATCATCGGAGATCAATGGTCGTTCGGGGTGATCGGAAATGAATTTGCATTTTTCTACAATACATTCTGCCAAGGGATAACTCCTCCTGACAAGCCGGTGCCTCTTCAGTATGCCGACTATGCGGTCTGGCAACGGCGTTGTCTCACTGACGAGTGGCTCAGCACGCAGTCCGATTATTGGCAGAGGAGGCTCGCGGGACTTTCCAGGCTCTCCTTGCCAACTGATTATCCTCGACCTGTGGTGCAAACATTTTCCGGTTCGCATTGTGTTTTGGATTTGCCGGCATCGTTGATCGAACGATTGAAGCAATTCAGCACGGAGCGAAATGCGACGGTATTCATGACTCTATTGGCCTGTTTCCAGATCCTTTTATGCCGATATTCAGGCCAAACTGATGTTGCAGTGGGTTCTCCTATTGCGAACAGGACTCAGTCTGCAGTCGAATCGATTATTGGTTCGTTTGTCAACACGCTGGTGTTCCGTGCCGACCTCTCGGGCAACCCGTCGTTCGAAGAGATGCTTAAGCGGGTCCGTGAAACTGCGTTAGAGGCCTATGCCAATCAGGATTTTCCGTTCGATAAGCTGGTGGAAATCATGGGCTCGAATCGCGACCATAGCTCGGCTCCGCTGGTGCAAGTACTCTTCAATTTAGCCAATGCTCCCATCGGGGAGATCATCGTCCGCGGTTTGAGCTGGGTACCATTTGAGGTGGAGACGAGATCCTCGCAGTTTGACTTAAGTCTGACAATTGAAACGGAGATTGCCCGCAAAGCCTACCTGTCGTTCAACACCGACCTCTTCAGGCGCCAGACAGTCGAACGGATGTTGGGGCAGTACAAAGTCCTACTCCATAGCGCGTTGGCAAATCCCACAGCCAGGCTTTCTGAACTTTCAATGCTCACGGAACCCGAGCGCAACCAGCTGTTGCAGGGCTGGAATCGCACGCAAAAAGACTATCCGCAGTCCGAATGTTTTCCGCAGATGTTTGAAGCGCAAGTCGAGAGGACACCTGACGCCGTAGCCTTGTCGATGGGTCAAGAGACGTTGCGCTATGGCGAACTCAATTCCAGGGCCAATCAACTGGCACGCTATCTTCGAACGCTTGATGTTCAGCCTGGCGTGGTGGTGGGTATTTGTCTCGAACGGTCATTGGAGATGGTCATTGCTTTGATGGCCATTCTAAAAGCCGGCGGAACCTATGTCCCTCTCGACCCCGAATATCCTCGCCACCGGCTTCGGTTTATGGGGGAGGATGCAGCGGTTGGGATCGTGCTTACGTCTGAAGGTCTTTCCGATCGGGTTGATTTTCAGGCCTGCCGTATCCTGTGTCTCGATCGAGAGCAGAACAGGATTGCACAGGAGGTCGACCACGATCTTCCGCCGACCGCCACATCTCAAGATTTGGCGTACATCCTTTACACCTCAGGATCAACTGGACAGCCGAAGGGGGTGGAAATCCCTCACAGGGCGCTGGTGAATTTCTTATGCTCGATGCGGAGGGAACCAGGATGTTCTGCTCATGATGTAATGGTATCCGTGACCACGCTGTCCTTTGATATTGCCGGGTTGGAATTGTTTTTGCCGTTGCTGGTTGGGGCTCGAGTAGAGATTGTCAGTCGAGCTGGTGCAATGGATGGAAGGAAATTACGGACACTCTGTGAAGGTGTGCAGCCGACAATCATGCAAGCGACCCCTGCGACATGGCGAATGTTGATCGAGGCAGGATGGTTGGGGAGCGACAGGCTGACGGTGCTCTGCGGGGGAGAAGCCCTTCCGCCGGACCTCGCGACAAAACTGCTGGATCGTGGCGCCGCTTTATGGAATATGTACGGTCCGACCGAAACAACGATTTGGTCCACCATCGCGAGAATCGAACGGACGGATCAGGAGATTACCATTGGCCGTCCGATTGCCAATACGGAAATCTATGTCTTAGATCAGTTCCTGCAGCCTGTTCCCATTGGAGTGTCCGGAGAACTGTATATCGGGGGCCATGGTTTAGCCCGAGGATATCACAAGCGTCCGGAATTAACGAAGGAACAGTTCATCTCCCATCCATTTTCGACACAGCCTCACGCAAGACTGTATCGAACAGGAGATCTGGTTCGCTATTGTCCAGACGGACGTATTGTGCATCTTGGTCGGCTGGATCATCAGGTCAAGATCAGAGGATTCAGAATTGAATTGGCTGAGATCGAGACGGTGCTGAGTCGCCATCCTGCTGTCAGTCAGGTGGTGGTGACAGCATGGGAAGATAAAGAGGGCCTTAAACATCTGACGGCTTATGTGGTGTCCCAGAAGGGACAAATGCGAAGCTCGGCTGAACTTCGCTCATTTGCGCGGACTGCGCTTCCCGATTATATGATCCCGTCCTTCGTGGTGTTTCTGGAAGCTTTGCCTTTGACGGCCAACAACAAGATCGACGTGCGGGCATTGCCGTCCCCAACTCTCAATCTCTCAGACAACCTGGTTCATGTTGCGCCGCGTGATCGGACGGAGGTACAACTGGCGGCCTTGTGGCAACAGGTATTGGGAACCCCAAATATTGGAATTCACGACAACTTTTTTGATCTCGGTGGCCATTCGCTCAAAGCGGCTCAGCTGTTCTATCTCATTGAACAGGTATATGGGCGACACCTTCCGCTCTCCACACTGTTTCAAGCGCCAACCATTGCTGCGCTCACGTCGGTTCTTACACGCGAAGAGTGGATGCCGCCATGGCAATCTTTGGTGGCAATTCAGCCCAGCGGGTCGGGGATCCCTATGTTTTTGGTTCCTGGAGTGGGGGGCGATATTTTGGGCTTTGCTCAGCTGGCGCGGCTATTGAGCCAGGATCACCCGGTCTATGGTTTACAAGCGCGAGGATTCAATGGGAAAGAGGCACCGTTTATTTCGGTGCCTGAAATGGCAAAGCAGTACATCGCTGAGATCCGCACATGCCGCCCGCAAGGACCATACGTAATCCTTGGCGCATGTACTGGTGGTCTGGTTGCCTATGAGATGGCGCAGCAATTGGTCGAGCAGGAAGAACCTGTCACCTTGGTTATGATGAATAGCTGGCATCCGACTTCGTATCGTCATTATCTTGATAAGGTGCCAATAAGTCTTGCGTTGCCGCTATTCATTTTCTGGATGACTATGAGCACCTTTCAGGCACTCCGGCGCATGCCCATGAAAGATTGGTTGCCGTTCGTACAGCGCAAATGTGAAAAATTCGCGTCCGTTTTGCGAAGAAGATCGACGGAGAATGAACTGATAGAGCTTCAGATCGAACGCATGGAACAAGCGATGTTCCATGCGGTGGCCCGCTATACTGTGCGTAAATATCCCGGACGTATTCTCAATATCGTGGCTTCGAAACGGGGCGTGCGAGATACCAGATATGTCTGGACAGATTTGGCCGGCGGAGGGTGTCAGACGGTGGATGTCGCAGCTGTTCGCACGGGGGATCTTTTGGTTCCACCGCATGTCGAAGAAATATCCTCCCATGTTCAGCGCTTCGTTGCCGCATGTTCTCAAGATAAGATCGTCCGGCCACGGACTCGTGATGTGGTTGCGTGATTTCCATCTCCTTGCGAGTATGTGCTCGTTCAATTCTCCGAAGACACAACTTTGGGCCTGTCCTTATGCCTCTGCACGAGGACCGTGCGCTCCGCTCGTGACGGCATTCGGAATGCGATGTGATGATTTCTTTCCACTCAATTGAGCATTTCACCGGTACAAAGCGGCTGGATTACACAAGTCTTGAACTGAATGCGATTCACCTCTGGGGTATTGAGCTTGACGGGTCGTCGGACTGTCTGGAGCGATGCGCTCGATGGTTAGACGAAGAGGAGCGGCGCAGGGCTGGGCGAATGGTTCGAGAGAAGGACCGGCAGCATTATGTGTTGGCGCATGGAGGTCTCAGAGCCGTGCTCAGCCGGTATCTCGAAGTCGCCCCGGATGTCTTAACGATCGATCGGAGTCAGACAGGTAAGCCGTCCTTGACGAAAGCGCTGCGAGGCGGGTCCGAGATCATGTTCAATCTGTCCCATGCGTATGGCCGTGCGCTCATTGCGGTTTCAAAGGGGCAGGAGGTCGGAGTCGATCTTGAACGAATTCGTGTGGACGTAGAGGTTGCGAAACTTTCCGAGCGGTACTTTACTCCCTCCGAACATACCGCCATCATGCAGTCAGCTCAGGAGCAGCGTGCAACGAGATTCTTTCGTTACTGGGTTGCAAAAGAGGCGGTGCTCAAGGCGCAGGGTATCGGGCTCCGGGCATTGAGTCAGTGCGAGATCCTCATGGGGGCGGACGGAGCCGGTGCAGAGGTTCTAGTCCCGGTGGGCTCTCCGCTCGAACACAACTGGGCCGTTCGTCTCCTTTCATGTGATGAGGGATGGGAAGCGGCAGTAGCCGCTCGAGGGATGGACTGGGTTGCACAGTGCGGTCCAACAGGAAGCTGAAAATGGTCTGTCTGGTCTATTCGGTCTGTTCTGTCTATCTCGTGTGATTGGTTGAACGAAACTAACCAGATAGACCAGACAAACCAGATGGACTAGACAGACCGGGCTAGAGCGGCGCCTCGCGGAGTTCCTTGAAAAACTTCTGAATGAGGGATTGACTCTCCTGTTCGAGAACCCCGCCGGTTACGGCGACCCGATGGTTTAGCTTCGGCTCCGACGGCAGGTCGAACAGCGATCCGCATGCTCCGGCTTTCGGATCCCATGCCCCAAAGACGACTCGTGACACCCTGGCCAAGATAATGGCGCCGATACACATCGAGCAAGGTTCTAGGGTCACGTAGAGCGTCGTGTCGGTCAATCGCCACGTTCCCAGCACAGTCGCCGCCGCGCGGATCGCAACAACCTCCGCATGGGCCGTGGGGTCCTGCCAGAGTTCGCGATAATTGTGCGCCTGCGCCAGAACCCGGCTGTCTTGAACGATCACGGCGGCAATCGGTACTTCGCCGACGGCCGACGCCTTGGCGGCTTCTTCCAAGGCCATCTGCATAAACCTGAGGTCCCGCGCGTATTCATTGCCTGCCACTGTTGTCTCCTTAGCCTCATTGTTGTTCGCGCGAGACTCGCGAGACTTGCGCGAGAAGCGGGACGGGTGAGGCGGTCTGAAGGCTGAAGTGTTCGGACCTTCGAACCCAGAACTTCGAACTTCGTGTCTCGCCTGTCGCGCTTTTCCCGCCAGTCTCGCCCGTCTCGGCGGGTTAGGATCGGCTCAAGAGATACATCGGTCCAGTTGGCTGTGGACGACCGCCTGCCGGTTCGAGGCTGACGGCAAAGGTCCTCGCATCCGTGAAGCTCAGCACCTTCTTGACTAGTAAGTGGGTGGTCTCTCCAGTATCTACGTGAAAAGTTCCGATGCTGATGGGTTTGTCTCGAATGGCCCACAGCTGATAGGTCGTGCCGGCGGGACACTCCGGCAGGTTCACGGAGTAGAGCCAGGCTTTTTGGGTACGGGAATCATACAGCAGGAATCCCGTGGCTTGTTTTGCCAAATCCGACCCGGTAAGAGAGACGGCTTTGACGTTGGGGATTCGAAGGAGTGCAGCTAATTCGTCTTGCAGAGTTCCGGGGACGTGAGTGCCGCCCTGCCGGCTGAGTTGTGCGCGAGCCTCCTCCAGTTCAGCATCACGCAGGCTCAACTGTTCCTTGGTTTCCGTGACTTCGTGTGTTCGCTGCTGAAGCTTCGATGCGTAATTCCGCGAGGGCCTTGGCTTGGTCGCTGACTTCCCGTTGCATCCCAGCAAGCTTCGTCGACTTGTCCTGGATCGAAGCTTCGAGATGCTGAATGTTCGCTGAGGTGATGGAACGTTGTGTCGATATGTTCCATGCGAAATATCCGGCGACCGCCGCGATCATGAGTGCAGCTAAACCCAAGGCCCAAGGCAGTGACGACGATCGGGCAGGAGCGACAGGAGGAAAGAGGTGGTTCATCCATTCGCCCGGTTCCAGACTCTGCTGGGCCGGTTCGTTCGGCGCCGCTTCAGCTGGAATCGGTACGGGATTTCGTTTGGCCATGATGGTGGATTTGAGGGAGTGTGGAGGCTTGGTCGGACTGAGAGCGAGCGGAAGTAGAGCGGCGATGGATTGATAGTCCTTCAGCGCATTGTGACAAGAGGCGCAGCCGGAGAGTAAGTGCGCTTCCAGCGCCTGCCGCTCGATCCGATCCAGTGCGCCTGCCGCATACAAGGGAACCGATTCTTCTAATGCGTCATGCGTCATCGGAGTTCACCATGGTTCCCCCACTGTTGGAGGCTATCTCGGAGTCTGGACATCCCCAGCTTGATCCGTGTCTTGACGGTCCCTAGCGGCTGGTTCAGCCGCGAGGCAATCTCGGCATGGGAGAGTCCTTCGTAATATGCGAGTTCAATCGCTTGTTGCTGTGCTTGCGGTAATCCAGCCACCGCTGCCTCGACTGCAGCACGCAGCTCTTGATCGGCCTGTGTTTCATACGGGCTAGGGCCGGGATCGGCCACTTCCGCAGCGGCTCCGGCTTCCAGCGAGTTTGTGGCCTGATTGCCTCGTGACGCCCTGGCCCGCAGCCGGTCGATGGCACGACTCTTGGTGAGGGTGATCAACCATGCGACTGGTGTTCCACGCCCGACGTCATAGCGGGAGACTTTCCGCCAGACTTCCCAATAGACATCCTGCAAGAGTTCTACCGCTTCTTCGCGATTCCCCAAGATCCTGAGCGCCAACGTGAACAAGAGTGTGCTCGAATGGTCATAGAGATGGCTGAACGCCTGCTGATCGCCTTTGAGCACGCGAGCCAGCAAGTTTGGGTCGATCATCAAGGTGGTGTGTTGTGAAGGTTTGTCCATAACGTGAGCAAGGTATGAGGGAAAACCCGAATCACCTCCGGCCTGCCCCGACTATAGCATCCTACGGAAGGCACGAGCAAAAGGATGTATGTTTTTGCAGGATGCTGAAAAAGTCCGCCAGCGCCACGGAGTGTGGTGCGTGAAGCGCGAGACAGGCGAGAAAGGCGCGACGTGGACAGATTGGATTCCTGCCTCGTCTCGCCCGTCCCTATGCGGGTCGTATTGAGCCATTCGCCACAGTTTCAGCCGGACCCCGGAACGCGGCGGCTCCTGTCCATTGGAGACAGCGAGGAGTCCAGCAATCTGTAGAAACATTCGGAGTGTGAGCGAGGCGATCTTGGAATGGACGGGGAGAGATTCGAGTGGTGCCGGAGGCAGGAGTGTGGGAAGCATATTGGTGAGGAGGAGGTCGGCATTCTTAAAGATCCTCCCGATGCCATGGGCTGCGGTCGCGTGACGCTTCACACAGAGATTGCGGAAGGACATTTGGCCCAATCAGAACTGATAGTGACGAACAATAACTTCGGCGGCCTCTGTGGCGCCGTTTGAAGGTGGTGGCAACGAAAGCACCGGTGTATCTAACGCTTGTTGCAAGGCTGCCTCCCAGCGGCCTTGTGTGAAGTTGTCAACCGGCAATTCGACGCCGCGTCCATAGCGATGTAGATAGTCGACCAGCGGCGGTTCATCGGCAAAGTTATATCGACGGACGTACACGACCGGCTGTTGAAGCGCGACCGCTTCAACGATGGTGCCGTAACCGGGTTTGGTCATAATGACATCGACTGAAGCAAGCAGGGCCTTAAAAGAGAATGGGAGCGTCTTCGTGGAATGAATACGGGAGTATCCCGGTGGGACTGGGCCATCGAAGAGGAAGCGATAGGGGCGCAGCTGTTCCATGTGCTCAAGCGGGAGGGACGTCAGAGGAATACCGCCGAATGCCACTAAGACAGTCCGTTCGTTGGGCGTCAGGGCAAGGGCCGAGGCAAGTCGGTCTCGCTCAGGGGAAGTGGGGCTCGGCTATCGGGCCAATATCGATCATGTTGGAAAAGACATCAATTTTCGTGGCAGGGGTGATGCGAAGGGCCATGCGCGCTTTCGCATAGGACTCACGGATGCGCTGAATCAACTGCTGCTGTGGTTTGTCTGATGCGTGGCAATACTCCTTGAGCACGAGGTCCCAGGTAAAATTCGCCAAAGCAACGGTCGGTATCTGTGTGAGGGAACCTGCCTCAATGGCGAGGTAGGGCGTGTCGGCGAGGATCAACGAGGGCGAGGCCGCCTGCATGGCGGCGACTTCGTTGGACAGGCGTGCCTCCCATGTTTCGTGGAAACACCGGTGTGCTGTCCAAGTTGCGTCGATTTCGATCTTGAGGGGGCCGTCTTGGATACACCCGATGTCCTGCTCTGCGGGACTGAGTGTCCACTGGATCGCCAGGCGATCGCGGAAAAACGAGGATGGGACAGTGGTGCGGAGGATGGCGGTCAGACCGGGTATGAGGGTGCCCAATGCATTGAGTACGGGCACCACTTGCGCCGCGTGACCGTAGCCATGTCCTGAGATGGCGCACCAAATTATCGGCATAGCAGGGTGCTGAAAAAGCTCCTCAACGTCGTCCTCGGCTCATCGAAATCCTCAACGTACCCACTCGGGAAACGAGCTGTCTTGGCAGATCGGGGACGGGTGGGTGAAAAAGAGTACGCTTCCGGTTTCGACTCGCCTGCGGCCTAGTTCAAGAAGCTTTTTGAGCACCCTGAATTGAGATGCGTTAGGTCGTAACCACATAGCTTAGCTGCTTGAGTATCCCGGTTCTATCGGGGCGATGTTGTATTGTAATTCAAGGTCGAACTCGTTGATCAACTCGTTGGCTGTGGACACGCCGAGATCGGACTTCACCTCGCTGATCACAAGATCGATCGCCACCCCGGCATGTGCCCCGTACTGTGTCATTGCCGATTCGATTCGCTGTCTGGCCTCTTCAATCTTCATATGACGCTCCTTTGACGCTCCTTGCGTTAGCGCGGTCCGATTCGTTATCCCAAGGTGTGTAGTAACGCTTCCATCTCAGGGACCAGGTCTCCCCCTCCGTTCGATCGACCGGAGCGTGCGGCGTCGATGCCGGCTTGCAGGACGGGCTTCGCTTCAACCTTTCGTCCCAAAGAGATTAAGGCGCGGCCGAGGCCTAAGTGCGAAGCAACGTGGGTTGGGTCCAGCTGTGTGGCGACGGTCAGGTGCTCGACCGCTTCTTCGAGATTGCTGCCTTGCTGGAGAATCTTGTTACCCAATCCATAACGACCGAGAAATCCATTCGGATTCTTGGTGACCATTTGTCGAAAAGCGTCAATGTCCATTTATGTAGCGCTCCATCACAACGAACCTACTATAGCACCGAGGGAACTGGGTCGGCCAGAGGCAGTTGAGGGAGGGGGAGTTTCTTGTTTACGGCGCCGGTGTCGTTGAGACGGGGACAACGGAAGGAGCAGCAGGGGAAGGCAGGGGCTTCCGTGCCTTCACGGTGACTGAGACGATGGGCAAGTCCGGTAGGGGGGCACTGCTTGCCGTATAGAAGTTGGTGTCTCGAATGAGCTGATCCATAAGATCAGTCAGACAGGCTTCTGTGACCTGTCCCTTGAGTTCGCCGATCAACGTCGGCGTGGCGGCGAACACTGTATAGTGGGCTGTACCGGATGAGCGTGCCGTATAATGCTTGATCTGGCCGTCCCAACGTCCGAGTTCGAGACTAGCCTCTGCGGCATAGTCATAGTCAAGGTCGATCACCGGCGAGAGAAGAAACATGGACGCTCCGATGACAAACCCTTTCCACGCGGTTTTTCCCGAATGAGGGTCGATGGTTTCATCAAAGGTGATCCGGGCGGTCACCACTTTATCGCCGAGCGAAGCGACGTGTCCTCCAAGCGGGATGAGGGTTGAAAACAAGCGTGTCTCCTGCACGGTGTTCAAGATGCGATGTTCAACCTCGGTCGAAGGATTCTGAGGCGCCCCGTTCTGTGTCATGTGGAACCCATCCATGACGAGTGGGACCCGCTCATCGTTGAGGATGGACTGTGTGACTGGATGTTCCCGGTTGGCCGGGGAGGGGGTGACATCGATCCATCGAGTGGAGCACCCTACCGTCGTGGTGGTCGTCAAGACAACGAGTCCCAGGATTGTCCGGTGAAAGAGATGTCGTGTCATGCTGCCCTTCTCCTTAAAAATAGAATGAAAACCCACCATAGGGCAGGCTGGCATTGAGTCCGATGTTTGGGTAGCTCGTACCGGCATTGGAAATATGTTGAAAACGGTAGCCGACGTTGAGTGCGACTTGGTCGGTCAGGAAGTAGGAGGCTCCGAATCCGGCCGTCAAGACGAAGTTGAACTCGCTGGACTCTTCCGGAATTTTTCCGGCGAGATCGGTCCAAAATGGGCCTCCGGCGAATTCCGCGTAGGGTCGAATCCGGTCAAGTGCGACGAAGGTGTATTTGATTTTCGGGGCGAATCCGACACCGTGCGTGAGAATTGGCTCCTGAAATTGGATATAGACCATTTCGGCGCCGAGTGAGATCTGACCCCGATACCAACTGTTGCCGATGGGATCGGTCAGCGTCATCATCCAGTAGGGCATGAAGGCGGGGCCTTGCTGCTTCGTGGTGTGGTCTTCTGTGAGACGATGGGGGAGCATGTAGCCGACGGAGAGTCCGACTTCTTGAGTGCCGACGGTGATCTTGGGCGAGATTTCTGCGGCATGCAAAGCGGTCGTAGTCATGAGCGACATGAGAGCCAATGTTGTGAGGGCCCGAGTAAGAAATGGCATGCAACATCCACGTCGTTATCCTGTCGGCGAGTTCATGGTGAAGCTTGAGGCAACAGGGTGACGTTCCAAAGATAGCAGAGGATTGAGTTCTGTCCAGAGATACCCTTGATTCGGTTTGGCAGAAAGTCAAAGAATGCTGGACAGTTGATGGAAGCTGTCCGGAGAGGTAGAGAGCGAAGAAGCTAATTGGATTGCATCAGCTTCGCGAGATGGGCGGAATCGGTTTGAAGTTCAGACAGCGTGTATCGCTGGTCGAGAGAGACCACTCGTTCAAGACATCGCCGTGCTGATACGAGATCATGGCGGGTGTCGTACACAGTGGCCAGGAGTCTGAGCACTGCGGCTTCGGCTGGTTCGTTGCCGAGCTTGATGTAATGTTCCGAGGCGTTGTTGAGACAGCGCTCAGCTCTGGTCAGGTCGCCCTGATCCAGAAAGCACTTGCCGAGCTGGCTATAGGTGACGGCGAGTCCTTCTTCATTTCCGACGACCCGGTGATAGTCGAGGGCCTGTTTGAACGACGTGACCGCCTGTTCCCACTGTCCTTCACGAGCCTCTTGCAACGCCAGATTGTTATGGAGAATGCCGAGTGCGCGATCGTCTTTTAGATTGCGCAACAGATCCAGCGCTTCGAGATAGTAGGGGCGGGCTTTCTCAGGATGATCGGCGCCGATGTGAAGATTGCCGAGATTGACCAACGTGTGCGCGACGGCGTGCTGATTCTGCTCCGTGCGTTGGATCGCGAGGACTTCCCTATAGCAGGCTTCCGCGCGATCCAGGTCGCCGGATAGGGCGCAGACATTGCCGAGATTGCCGAGCGAATCGGAGAGGGCGCGGTGATCCTTAGCCAGGCGATCATCCTCGACCGCCTGTTCATATGCAGCTTTGGCCTGTGCCAGCTGGCCGCGATGAAGAAAAATGCGCCCGCGATGTTTATGATCGTCCGACATGAATCGGCTCTTGTGAGGAGGCGGGAAGTTTGCTACGGTGCGCTCACAGATGGCTCACACAAACTGCACACGTTGCGGCCGCGAATACATCTACCATTGTTGTGATGGGCCGGTGTGCATGCCCTGTCCGCATTGTGGGCACGATGAATCCGACCCAGAACCCTCAGCCGTCAGCGAACAGCACACTGCTTCTGATAACCCCTAACTCAGCCGCGTAGAGTCTAGTCTCCCCCCTTGGGCGTGTCGCGTCGAAACTCAACTTGAATTTCGTCCTCTTCATCGAGTCCCAATCCATCACGAAATGACCCATAGAGTTCCGTGACTTGCTCGAAGTCTGTTTGATGCTTGCCATCAGGAGAGGACAGAAATGTTTCACAGAGCCGGAGGCCAGTCTGAAAATGATGCGCAATGGTCTCTTCCGTCACTTGCTGCCAGGTGATGAAAATACAGAATGCCTGGAAGGAATGGGCGTTGGGATAGCGGATGGCCAGAGCGAGCAAGCCCTCATAGGCCTCCCGTGCCGTCGATCCGGCGTTCGAGGAAAACGTACTTTCAAGTTCTACGGCCGTATCCCAGTCGGAGCCAAGTTCCGCCTCGGCTCGTCGGAATGTCTCTTGTGCGGCAAGCGCAGCGTCGAATTGCATGGTTAGGCAAGAAATAAGGTATAAAGGGTCTCTATGCAGACAGTTTCATGACTCGGAGGCGCTTCCGCCGTTGCTCTGCATGCCACAGGTCATATTGAATCTGCTGGTTCATCCAACTTTCAGCGGTAGTGCTAAATGCAATTGAGAGGCGAACTGCCATCTCAGGACTGACTCCTGCCCGACCGTTTAAAATGGCGGAAAGAGTTTTGCGACTCACTCCCAACGCCTCAGCTGCCTGGGTCACGTTGACGCCCAGTGGTTCAAGGCAGAGCGACTTGATAATTTCGCCAGGATGGGGTGGGTTATGCATGCGCATGATGTTTCCTCTCAGTGAGAGTCCTCGTAGTCCACGGCATCCATATCTTTCCCTACGAATCCGAAAGTAATCCGCCAGTTCCCACTCACCGAGACCGCCCACCGGCCTCGGTGGTTGTCCTTGAGTGGATGCAAATCTAACCCCGGGAGCGCCATGTCGTTAGGCGATGTGGCGGCACTGAGGCGACCAAGGATCAGGCGGAGCCGGGCAGCGTGTTGGGCTTGAATGCCAGACTTGGAACCAGTCTCAAAAAACCTCCCCAGCCCTTTGTGCCTGAATCCACGGATCACAGGAGTGACTGTAACCTAATAGGTTACGGATTGCAAGATGTCTAGCGGCGGCAGGTTGAATTGAGGGTGCCAGGTTGGGGAAAAATGTCTCTGTCATCTCGATGGCAGCATCCCAGTCGGAACCAGGTTCAGACTCGGCTCGTCGGAACGTCTCTTGTGCGGCAAGTGCAGCGTCGAATTGCATGGGTCTTTCCTTGGCATTGCTGATCGCAACATACGCGCGATGAGAAACGGAGATCAATGCATGCGTTTACTTTCCTCCCTGCCGCTCTGTAGACTGCCTTCATCCTTACGATGAGCACAGAAAAACCAGTTTCTGCCGCACCAGCCGAGCCTGTTTCGAGCGATCCCATCGATCGGGTCATCCGCTATCACGTCCAGACGAAGCATCATTTCAACCGCTATGCCCGCGCGCTTGGTTATCTGGATTGGGCCAATCAGCCCGATCCATTTCGTCGGTTTGAAGGCACATCGCTCGTTTCGCTGCCCTTGTTGCCGCCGGATGAGGACCCAGTCTCCCCCGGCTATGACGCCATCTACCAGCCTGTGGCGGTTGCCTGCCAGCCTGTCAACGTGCGGACGCTTTCCCGGTTATTCGAATTTGCGCTCGCACTGTCGGCCTGGAAGAAGGCAGGGGAGTCGGAATGGGCTTTGCGGAGTAATCCGTCGTCCGGCAATTTGCATCCGACGGAAGGCTACCTGGTTGTACCGCAGTTCGACGGATTAGATCTAAGCCCAGGGCTCTATCATTACGCGCCGAAGGAACATGGGTTGGAGCTGAGAGCCGAGTTTCCTCCTGAACAAGTGGCTCGGCTGTTGAGTTCATTTCCTCCAGGCGCATTTCTCTTTGGTCTCACCTCCGTTCATTGGCGGGAAGCCTGGAAATATGGCGAGCGGGCGTTTCGCTACTGTAATCACGATGTCGGCCATGCGATCGGGACGGCGCGGATTGCGGCTGCGACGCTGGGTTGGAAGATGGCGCTGCTCGATGGCCTATCACAGGATGCTACCGCGATGTTGCTGGGCACCGATCGCACAGAAGACTTTCAAGGCGTCGAGCCAGAACATCCGGACTGTCTGGCGGTGATCTGGCCTTTTGGAGAAGTGAAACGTGAAACGTTAGACGTGAAACGGGGGGAACGGACAGAGGTCCAGTTGTTTCTTGACTCAGCGGTGGTGAAGGGGCTTACCGAATGCACCTGGCACGGGAAAGCGAATCGCTTGAGCGGTGAGCATGGCGTGCAGTGGGACATTATTGATGATGTTGCGGAGGCGAGTTGGAAGTGTACGGTTGAACAACACTCGGTGGCTCTTCCGAGGTTCCTCACGAATAACCTTTCGCCTCTCACCTCTCACGACGCCCCATCTGCCGGTCAGATCATTCGCCAGCGGCGGAGCGCTGTGTCGTTCGATGGTAAGACGTCAATTTCTGCTGCGACATTCTTCCGCATGATGCAGTTGGTGATGCCCCGTTCGGATCGGCCGCAATTGGAGCGGCCAATGCCGTGGGATGTCTGGCCCCATGAGCCGGCGATTCATCTTTTGATATTCGTGCATCGGGTGGACGGTCTTACGCCAGGGCTCTATTTTCTGGTGCGCGATCCAAATAAGCAGACGTTCATTCAGCAATCCATGAATCCGGAGCTCACCTGGACTCCAGCGCCAGGTTGCCCGGAGGATCTGCCGCTCTACTGGCTGCTTGAAGGCAATGCGAAGAAACTGGCCGTGCAAGTGAGTTGCCATCAAGACATTGCCGGCGACAGCGCATTCTCGTTCGGCATGCTGGCTGAGTTTGAAGGCCGCTTGCGGGAAAGAGGGGCCTGGTGGTATCCACGGCTGTTCTGGGAGTCGGGGTTGCTTGGACAGGTGCTGTACCTGGAAGCGGAAGCAGCGGGTGTGCGAGCGACCGGGATCGGATGTTTCTTCGATGACCCGGTGCATGAGGTCGTTGCGATGAAGGGGCTGAACCTCCAATCGCTGTATCATTTCACGATCGGTGGACCGGTGGAGGATGGACGATTGATGACGTTACCTCCATATGAGCACCTGAAGCGGGATTTGTGAAACGTGAAGCGTTTGGGACGAAGAATGAACAGAGAAATACGAGGGATGAGCTGAGACATGTACAAAATTAAGAAAAAAGCAGAGAAGCCGAAGTCCACGATTCTGTACAACATTATCGAGGACTACTCCGAGTTCGATGCGCCGGGGAATGTGACAGCTTGCGCCATGACGCTCAAGGAAGATCTGGTTGCGCATGCCAAGGTCTTGTCGGAAAGCTACGAGGTTCCACTCGACACGATGGTCAAGCTGTTGACCGAAGGCGGGGTGTATGTGTATCCCCAGGTCGGGGGGATTCTGACGCGGGGATTGTTTGTCTGCCGGATCGATCCAACCGGAGCCGTTCCTAAACAGACCTGGACATTGGATCTTATGCAGTTTGCCGAGGCGGAGCAATTGTCTCAGGTGCGAGGGATTCCGCTCGACGAGGTGGCGGCCATGGTGTTTCACCGGACACTGCCTGTGGAACTGACGACGAAGCTCGATCAGAAGAATCTCGGTATCGATTACCGCACACTGGACCGTGCCGTGGCAAAGGGCGGCGACATCAAGTACATCGACTTTCGCAAAGACTGGTCTCCGCATTTCAAGCGACTCTGCATCATGCCGGATGGGCGATTGGTCGAAACTGGAGGACTGGAGGAGTTCGCGCAGCTCCATGGCATTACCTTGGCGCAGGCCAAGATGCTGGTCGAGCAGGGCGGTACGCTGGAAGTGAACGGCGAGATTTTGGCTTGCCAGATTGTGAACGGTCAGCCTGCAGTTGCGAGGTTCAGCGCAAAGAACTCCATGAAGGCAAAGGAATTGGCGGCGGCCAAGGGCCTGCACATGATGGATGCACTCAGCGAAGTGGCGTTCAACGATCCGGTCATGATGCGCGGACTTGCACGGAAAGAGCTTGGCGCTAGAGCTTGATCAGGATTGGGGCCGTGTGCAGGATGCCGAAAGGGCTGGCAGGTTATCGGCAGCACTGCGGAGGGTGTGCTACTTGGCGAGTTCTTCGTTGACGGCTTGGACGAGTTTGTCGATGTCGAAGGGTTTTTCGAAGACGCGACGAGCGCCAAAGAGTTTCGCGACATCGAGAAAGTTGCGGTCGCCTTGAGCACCGGTCATGGCAATGACCTTCGCGTCGATATACTCCCGCGTCAGTTGTAACGTGGCTTCGAGGCCGTCGGTTCCTGGCATCAGAATGTCCATGAGGACCAGGTCCACTTTGTTCTGTTGGTAGAGCGTCAAGCCTTCCCGACCATCAAAGGCTTCGAGCACACGGTGGTTGGCCCTTTCAAGGACTTCCTTCAGGAGGTTCCGGATCGATTCTTCGTCGTCGATAATAAGGATCGTGGCCATAGCGTGAGATATCCCCTCCCCTAATTTTTGATCTTACCTATGTTGGGTTCTCCTGTCTAGGGAGAAGTGGATAGGCGGCGAGGGTGATCAGAACTATCAGCGCTGTCTTTCCACGAGGTACGTCTCACAGCGCACATTTCACGGACATCGAGGGTCTCGGCTGTGTTGAAACTGTCTTTTCCGTGTTTGACTAAGGGAGCCTCGTTCACTACCATCACGCGATAAGCATAGGAGACGATCCTGATAGGACTCTCTTGGGCCGATCGAGACCAGATCGATAGAGATCAAGTCTTATGGGACGGGGCAGTGTCGAGAAGGACAGGCACATAAAAACTAGAGGAGGGAGTTGACTGACCCTGGCGCTTTTGATACAAGCACACGCGTTCTCCTGACAGACTGCAGCGCACCTTCTTCCGGAGCGGTTTCTTGCAGCATCCAGATTCCTGGTCTTGGACTCGTCGATCTTTCTTGAAAACGTCTGTTGTCGGGCTTCTGTTGCTCGGCAGCAAGCTGCTGTGTCCCTCGATCGCGCGCGCGACCGAACTTCCTGACGCCGAACTCACCTTTTTCAACGTGCACACGAACGAACGACTGCGAGTCCGCTATCGTGATCAGGCAGGGAACTATGACCTGACGGCGCTGGATGAGGTGAATCACATTCTGCGTTGCCATCACACCGGAGAAGTCGCCGCCATCGATGTGCAATTGTTGGAGCACGTCAATCTTGTGCACAAAGCGGTTCATGGCGCCGGCGAGATCCATGTGATTTCCGGCTATCGGTCGCCCGAGTACAATGCACTGCTCGTGAAGCGGAGCCGGCGAGTCGCGCAGCACAGCCTACATGTCCAGGGGCAGGCGCTCGACTTCTATGTTCCCGGTGTCAAGCTTCGCGAGATTCGCCATGCCGCGTTGAGGTTGCAGTACGGTGGGGTAGGGTTTTATCCGCGCGGGAAATTCATCCATCTCGATTCTGGTCCCTTCCGAACCTGGTAACTCCCTTCCACGCAGTCAGCTGGAGCAGCTCATGCCGGCCACGCGAGAATCCTCAGCGGAGCTCAAAAGGACGTGTCTGCGATGGCCGCAGCCAGATGGAAGCATCCGGAGCTGCGTAGCCTCTGGGCTACGTTGAGGATGCTTTTCCAAGCTGAGAATTCGAAGCTGGCGGGCTTTTTCAGCATCCTGCTAAATCAGATTCGTTTCAGGAACAGTCACCGACAAAGGTGGGAGTGTGACTGCGAGCGAATGGGGCATCCCGTGGGAGAGGACGGGGCTCGTGTGAAGGCCTCCCGAATTTCCCACATTGCTTCCCCCGTAAGTCGAGGCATCGCTGTTCAAGAGTTCGCGATAGTAGCCTTCGGCAGGCACGCCGACTCGATAGTTGTAGCGAGGAACGGGGGTGAAGTTACACAAGCATACGATCTGATTATCCTGGTTCTTGGCTCTTCGAAGGAAGACGATCACGGAATTGGCTGCATCGCAAAAGTCGATCCACTGGAAACCAGTCCAGTCGTGATCGAGTTCGTGCAGCGCCGGCTCCTGGCGGTAGAGGCGGTTCAGGTCTCGTACAAGCCGCTGGAGTCCCGCGTGCCGTTCGAAATTGCAGAGATGCCATTCCAGGCTGGTGTCGTGGTTCCACTCATGCCACTGTCCGAACTCTCCACCCATGAACAGCATTTTCTTGCCGGGATGTCCGTACATGAAGCCATAGAGGGAACGGAGGTTGGCAAAGCGTTGCCACTCGTCGCCGGGCATTTTGTCGAGCAGCGACCGCTTCCCGTGCACCACTTCATCGTGCGAAAGTACCAGGACGAAGTTTTCATTGAAGGCATAGAGGAGCCCAAACGTAATCTGATTCTGGTGAAAGCGGCGGTGGATGGGATCGTGGCTGAAGTATTTCAGCATGTCGTGCATCCAGCCCATGTTCCACTTGAACGTGAAGCCCAGTCCTCCGGCATAGGTGGGGCGTGAGACTCCCGACCAGGACGTGGATTCCTCGGCGATGGTCATGGCGCCAGGGAAGTCACGGTGGAGCAGGACATTCAAGTCTTTCAGCAGCGTGACGGCTCCGATGTTTTCATGCCCTCCGAACTGATTGGGAATCCATTCTCCTTCTTTCCTTCCATAATCGAGATAGAGCATCGAGGCGACGGCATCCACGCGCAAGCCGTCGATATGGTAGCGATCCAGCCAATAGAGCCCGCTGTTCAGAAGGAAGTTCCGGACCTCGACGCGATCGTAATTGAAGATGCGGCTGTGCCAGTCCGGATGGTAGCCGAGCCGTGGGTCGGCATGATCGTAGAGATGCGTGCCGTCGAACTGGGCGAGTCCATGCGGATCGTCAGGAAAGTGCGCGGGGGTCCAGTCCATCAGCACACCGATTCCGGCCTGATGAGCCGTATCGACGAAGGCCATAAAGTCTTCAGGAGATCCATGGCGGCTGGTGACAGCGAAGTAGCCGGTGGTCTGATAGCCCCAGGATCCATCGAATGGGTGCTCGGTAACCGGCAACAGTTCCATATGGGTATAGCCCATATTCTTCACGTATGGGATGAGCTTTTCTGCAAGCTCTGAGTAGGTCAGCCAGCGATTCCCTTCCTCAGGGATACGCATCCAGGAGCCAAGGTGGACCTCGTAAATTGAGAGGGGTGTAGCGAGGGGGTCTTGCTGTGCCCGCGCCGTCATCCAGGACTGATCCTTCCAACGGTAGGAAGAAAGTTCACGGACGATCGAGGCGGTCTTGGGGCGCAGTTCCGATGCGAATGCATAGGGATCGGCTTTCAGGAGTGGTGAGTCGAGATGGCGTGAGCGGAGTTCATATTTGTAGAGCGTACCGTCTGTGAGTTCGGGAATGAAGAGTTCCCAGAGGCCGGTTGCTCCGCGGTTCGTCATGGGATGACGTCGGCCATCCCAACGGTTGAAGTCTCCCACAACGCTCACTCGGGCGGCATTCGGCGCCCAGACGACAAAATGGACTCCTGCGATACCCTGCACCGTTCTGAGGTGAGCGCCCATCGTCTCATAGGCTTTGAAGAAGGTTCCCTCGGCGAAGAGGTGTAACTCAAAGTCGGTGAGAAGAGGTGGAAAGGCATAGGGATCATGCCGCTCCGAGACATCCCCCGCATGGTCGGTTATGCGGAGACGATAGGGGGCGGGTTCCGGCAGTCCTGGTACGGTAGCTTCGAATAGACCGGCCTCATGGAGGCGTGTCATGGGAATGGGTTGTCGCCCTCGTTCACTGAGGAGTAGGGCAACGTCGTTGGCTTCCGGCAGGAAACAGCGAATCGCAACGGCAGGGGAACTATCCTGGGCTATCGGATGAGCACCAAGAATTGCGCGCGGGTCCCAGTGGTGACCCTGGACGAGTTGTTCGAGTTGATCGAGCGGCACGTCTGACATGTGAGAAGCCTCTTCGCGATGCGAGAACAACGCTGACGGACATTTTCAGCATCCTGCTGGCCGTATCGTAAGGGGGGTGAGCGAAGAATGGAAGAGGAAAACGTCTTGAGATTTCAGCCCGCAGAACTCACGGTCTCAAGCCTTCTTCAACATAGCACGCGGTATTCTGCATCCGGAGGGTCATTGCCAGGCTCACGCTTTTCTCCGTGCAGAGCATAAGGCGAAGGACCCGTGGTTTGTTCGCTGTCACTTCTTGATCATGGCCCCGCTCGCCTCTGCTTGAGCCTTATCGACGATCCCTTTGGCAGTTTCCAACGCATGGATGGTCGCATCAAGTCCCGTCATGTGAGTGGTGTAATTTTTGATCAACGTCCCGGGCCCAGCGTAGTTAAAACCCTCGAACCCCACCACCACCTCAAGAAAGATGGCCCCACACCTGGGCGCCGCCTGCTTATATTCCTGAATGATCAGAGGAGATCCGAGGGGCTGGAATTCGACGTTTCCAGGCTTCAGTCTGGGGCAGCCGGCGAAGCTTGTTGCGGAGGTGGGTTTACGCAACGTTCCATTGCTGTCGTAGCGCCATCGATAGGTACCGAGGGAATCCGGTGGCAACTCGGTGGGAGTTCCGTATTTCTCTACCAGTGTCTTCGCGAAGGCGTCAACAGTCGGTTTCTTGCTGGCAGGAATATACTCGGTTTGATTGAGCAACACGATTCTCTCCTGTCCAGGAACCGGTCCAAAAAATACGGTGAGTAAACCACCAGAACTCTCAGTTGCAGGATATTTTACGTCATTGATCGCGCCGGATATCCGGGCTACATAATTCGTGTTTCGCACAGGCTGCGAAGCCTGTCCGGGAAGACCCACTGACAGCGTATTCGTGACCTCAGCATAACTGTCAAAGGGTCTATTCGGAGATTTAGTCGATGATCCGAAACCATGCGACCTGAACATCTCGCGGGCCTGATCAGGCGCCATGCCGATGCGCAAACCGAGCACCTCCGGACCCGATCCGCCGCGTCCGACGGGTTTCGATCCGCCTTTGTTTGAGGCGACATCACCGGCCGGAGAATCGATGGTGCTCGACTTTTGATCGGGTGTCCGACTTGCGTTGGACGATGCCGCCTTCTGGTTATTCGGTTTCCCGCTGCCTGATGTCCCCGCGACTGCTCCGAGTGCAGACGACTTTGCCGAAGCCGATGAGTTGGTCGCCGTAGGGTTCGAGCGTCGCGGAGACGATTGGGCGAGCTTAGGTTCCTTATTCAGCTCCGCTGCTCCAGGAGAATGAGGTGGCTGTTGTTGGATACGAATTCCCGAGAGATTGATCCCGCGTTTTGTTGCAATCTGGCCCGGGACCGCTTGACCGTGAGCGTCCATCTTCATAATCCCGATTTCCCCACGCAGGGAGAAGGTCAGGTCTGTAGAGGATTGGCCGATCTGATAAAAAGAGAGAGCGCCCTGTGCGTTCCCTCCCGGCTCTATCGCCACTGGATTAGTGGGGCTGCCAAGGCCTTTGCTATCCCCCGTATTCCACTTTCTTCCGCTGCTGTCTGTCAGAGAAGTGAACCCGATCAACGTGATGAAGAGTTTGTGCCCGGTCCGGTTCATGAGCGACAGACCGACATCAGCTTGTGTCTCATGACTGAGCAGGTGTACCTCCGTCACACTCACACATAACTCCGGCGTTCCGGTGAAGGACACTCCTGCAGGCTGGCAGGGAGTCAAGGACTGACTGGTCGGCGTCGGCTGGGTCATACTCTGATCTTTGTGCTCTTTGGTGCACGACACCAGCCCGATACCGGCTGCCAAGACAATGCACGCGTGCAGCAACCGACATGTGTTCATCATCGAGCTTCTTTGCAGAAGATCGTTGAACTGTGTATCCATGTGATGCCTCTCCTACTTCAAAACTGGCACGCCGCAAGCGGCGGAGACAGGGGAGTCAGCCGCGCAGGAAGGAGTCAAAGAACACGCGGGAATGAGAAAGTCAGCGTGGCTTAGAACGTCTTGAGGAAGATGCTACGCACCATTGCAAACGCCGTCAAGTTATACTTGACTCAACACTTGAAGGCTGGCGTGGGGAAATGCCGGATCGCGCGGTCGTGGCAGGAATGGAACGTGAGGAGGGACGCCAGGTCGGATGGGTTGTCGGCAATCCACCGTCATGCTGAGGGCGGCGGATATCGATCGGGCTCGCGTGAGCGAGGTCAATGCTTGGTGTCGGATGGCGCGGATGGAGGTGTCGAAGTGGTGTGGTGATCGGGGGCCAAGTAAGATGCGGGTGGGTTGAGCGTGCGGACACCCGGTTTACCACATGTGTTACAGGTGTAACGTTCCCTGGAACGCTTGAGGTCAGTCCCTTTCAATGTCAGGTACCGCCCTTTCAACGTCAGGTACTGATGCTCACAGGGTGAACGATCCGTTGGCTGGTTGAACTTGAAGCGTATCCTCATCGGTGTCCGCGCATTTCCGCACTGTAACAAATCCCCTGCTGCTCTTCAACCGTCCACGGATGGTGAACTTGAAGTGGCATGGTAGGGGCGCCGTGTGACGGTAGCAAATAGAGTGTGGGAGCCCGCTCCTACAAAGGAAATTGTGAGGTCGAGAAGGGGAGGGGGATATGATTAAGAATGATTAAGCTGGATTGAGAACTGGGACCTAAACTGGGAGTAGATTGCAAGTCCTTTCCCTTCGGCAGAATGAGCGTGACGCCCTCGCCCGTGGTGGCGGTGCCAAGGAGAGAAGAGTGCGTTGAATGGCCGGGGTGAGAGGACGAGCAGAGACATCACGCAGTGAGAGTGGCGCGCCCAGACGTATGGCCCGGCCTTCCGGCTCAGGGGAGTGATCGAATCGACAGCGCGTTATCCTGATCGTCCACCTTCGCCTCAATACGATCACCCTTTTTGAGTTGTCCCATCGTCTGGGTCTTTGGAGTCATATGCAGACGGACTTCCTGGCCATCCTTGTCTTTCACGATATAGTCGCCATAATCGATGCGCACCAGATCCCCCTTGATCACCTTGGCTTGCGCGAGTCGGTTCGCTCCCTTCTCCTCATCAGCGGCGTGCGCCGCTTGGGTCAGCCCGAGGCACAGCAATACGCCACATGACAGGACACCGACAACTTTGGTAATCGAGAACATACGCGCCTCCTCGGTTAGAGAATCAGCGGATCTCGGAATGAAACCTCGTTTGGGCCTGAGGTTAGAACAAACAGGGTCTAAAGAGTGGTCAATACTGAACAGCTTTCAGTTGAGCCCGTGGGTTATATAAATCCATGGGGTGTAGTTACCGCTAATCGTGGTGCCCATCATGAGCCTCTGGCGTCGTCGTCAAGACTTTATTGATACAGTGGTACGAGAGACTCTCCTCTTACTCGCGCCGATCGCCGCGACGTTTGCGATGATTCTTCTGTGGTTCTTCGGCTAATCCGCCGTTATCTTTTCTTCCCCCTGTCGAGGTGCCGATATGGGGGGTCTAATATGTCAGCGCCTCGCCCGTTCGCACCCTTAGTACTAGGGAACCTCCGAGTGCCGACACCATTCTATTCTCTTGGAGCATATAGTTGTGAGAATATTTTCAAGGAGGTGCTCCATCATGAGACCTTTTGATAATCCACGCTATCCGGTTAGTTCGATGATGCAAGACGCGCTCATCTTGCTAGTGCCCGTCATCCTGACGATTGTCGGTATTCTGCTTCTGGGATGACTTGGTCCCCCCTTCCTTGGGGATTGAGAAAATGATCCCCCTCTGTGTCGATCACGATCATGGTAGTCTCCTATCCCGTCCATTCCTCGCGCGCGCTCACCCTGGACAATCAGGCCGGGGTTTCCCCCCTCTTTTAAGATGGGGGAGTAGGCGAAAAAAGCTTTGTGAATCTCGTTGTGCAATGCGTGGGGAAATGAAAGGGGAAGGGCTAGCCGTCCTGCAACTGTGGACAATTGTCCATGGTTGTTCCTCTTGGTGAGATGTAAAAACTCCCGTGCAAGTTTTCTACACAGGCTCTACACAGAGGGGCGATGAAGAGGAGGATGGCTGCAAGCTGGCTTTATTGGTGCGCCCGGAGGGACTTGAACCCCCAACCCCCAGATCCGTAGTCTGGTGCTCTATCCATTGAGCTACGGGCGCGTGAAAACGGTATGGAGATGATGCCTACAAGGTATTTGGGCAAGATCCTCGATGGACGAACCGATATCGAGCACGCTTCTTATACAGGCGATGCAATCGTGGGGTCAAGCTGGCTGTAGGTTGAAGATGAGTGCTGAGTAAGGCTGATTCGCCGAGATGGGGACAGCTGTAGTGTGAAGCGGATGATTGCCCGATCGTGTGAACGTGCGGAGGGTTCGAGCCCTCCCGCATTTGTTCCACTTGTCAGGAATTCCGATTAAAAGATACTCTTACTCACTTCGTTGGAATAGGCACTTTCGTTGCCAGCACTATCATACGCTGTGATGACGAAGAAATATGTGATCCCGTTCTGCAGTCCTGTCGCAGCATAGTTTGTCGTCGTCCTTGGTAGCGTTGCGAGGGGTGCTCCATAGGTTCCAGATCCCGTCCCCCGATACACCCTGTATCCTGTTAAATCCGATTCGGTGCTGGCATTCCAGTTCAGAGTAGCTGTTCCGGCCGTTGAGGCGCTGAGTGTGAACGACACAGGAATTTGTCGCGGACTATTGGTCGATCCGGAAGCCGTTACAGTGATGATGCCGTTGTAGGTTCCTGCGGCTAACCCCGTCATGTTCACGCTCGCGGTAACGGTCCCGCTGTTGGTGCCGGACGCGGGACTGAGTGCCAGCCACGCTACGTTGTCCGAGGCCGTCCAGGACAAGGTGCCGCCGCCGGTGTTGGAGATGCTGATCGGCTTAGCCGCAGGGTTCGTGCCTCCCACAGTTCCGGTGAACGTGAGGCTGGTCGGGCTGAAGCCGATCGTTGCACCAGCTGTTGTTGCCGTAATAGTTAACGTGACCGGCAGGGTTTTGGCCGTAACCCCTGAGGCCGATCACGGTGACGGTGGCGTTGTAGGTGCCTGCGGTCAACCCCGTAAGGTTCACGCTCGCGGTCACGATCCCGTTGTTGGTGCCAGACGTGGGACTGAGTGTCAGCCACGATGCGTTGTCCGAGGCCGTCCAGGACAAGGTGCCGCCACCCACATTCGAAACAGCGATGGTTTGAGCAGTTGGATTCGTCCCTCCGACCGTTCCGGCAAAGCCAAGACTCGTCGTATTGAGCCCGATGGATGGGGTGGGGGTAGCTGCCGTGAGGGTGAGGGTGACTGGGATGGTCTTGGGTGTGGCCCCGGTCGCCGTGACTGTGATGGTGGTACTGTGAGTCCCGGCAGCCAACCCCGTCAGGTTCACGTTTGCGGTCACGCTCCCGTTGTTAGTGCCCGACATGGGACTGAGGACCAACCACCCGGCGCTGTCACTGGCCGCCCAGGACAACGTGCCACTTCCTGTGTTGGAAACGCCAAATGTTTGCGCAGCTGGGCTCGCTCCTCCGGCCGTTCCGGAGAAGGCCAGGCTAGGGGGACTGACGTTGAAGCTTGACGTGGAAATAGGCGGGCTCACGGTTAACGATACCGGCAGGACCGTTCTTCGGGTGCCGCCATTCGGACCCACGTCGGTAATGATCACGTTTGAGGAATGGTTCCCTGCCGGCAAGCTGGACAGACTGACGTCAACACTGACTTGATCCCGCTCGCTTGAGATCGAGCCGGACATCGGGCTGACAGTGAGCCACGAAGCGGAGACGCTGGCTGTCCATGATCTAGTACGGTCGCCTCGCTTCCAAATGGTAATGGACTGTGCGGCAGGATCAGCTCCTTCCTGCGTTCCAGTGAATGACAGTGCGCTTGGGCTAGTTTGAAGTGCGAGCGCTTCTACCGGGGCTGTGAGCACTGCACAGGTGATGACCATCAGGGCTATGGTCATACATGTCACGGTTCGTCGCAAGAGTTGGAGAGCGGTGGAGAATTGTGGCTTATAGTTGGTTCGTGACATACGGGATGTTCTTTCTCGTGCGTCGGCCGAGGTGTGTCATGCTTTGCCGCGAGAGTGAGCAATGGCTGTGCCATGTGCTAAAGCAAAACCCTACACCACAAATCTCCGCCAATGGTTGGTTTGTCACCATGCTGTCTGGAGTAGCCTACAGAACGGATTTGCGAGCAATTGTAGTCGTGACCATGCAGTGGAGGGGAAGACGACAGAATGAAGATCCGTAAAACTCTGTTCAGGCGAATAGTCCTCAGGTATGATTCCCCAGTGATGACCCTGGGGTGATCCACATGAATTCGAATCGTTCATTTTCGCCAGACAGAGATCAGGCTATTCCGCAGATCGGGTCACTGGAGTCACCACCGCTCCCCGCGGCTGATTCAATTGGTCCATGGTCCGTGTGGGGCAGCATTGCCGTAGGAGCGGTGCTCGCGGCTGTGATCGGTACGTGGCTGGTCTGGTTTTCGGTGTCCCTGCAGCGGAAGTTTCAAGTGGAAGATATACAAGCCGCCTGTCAGCGTGTGATGCCTGAAACCGTGGATCGCTGTGTGGACACGGTGATTATTCAACGCGGGGGAGCGAGACGATGATTGGATGGAGTCGCCGGACATCCGTCACTGTGTTGTGCGGGTGGCTCACGATCGTAGGCCTGGCATGCGGGTTCAGATTGCGGTGGCGCAGGAGCCCAGCACAGAATCACGGCCCAGATTTGATGTGGCGATTGGAACGTGGATCAGCACAGGAGAAACGCGCTGGGCGCACGATGCGTCCTCTTCATCGCCGTGCTGGGTAATCCGACCTCAAAGCTTATCTATAAGGATGTCGGGACGAATGTGATTGAACTCACTGGAAAGGCGTGGGTGACACCGAAGTGGTTTGGCCGACTCAACGTGGGGGTTGCGGGGATAGGGGGAGGGCTCACCGACAACGACTATTTCGCGATTGATGGAAAGAATCCCACCTCGCAAACCTATCAGCGATCTAAATGGCGACGGCATGTGGTATCTCAATGCTGATGTCGGGGGGCGGATAGTTGAATTTCCCTATTCACGAGGATGGTTGGATCTTTTCGCAGGGTTTCAGTATTGGCACACGAAGTATACGGCCATTGGCCTTGGGCAAGTGATCTGTTCGACTGCAGGGTCAACCGTAGACCTGGGTGGAGGAAAGTTCTTGCAATCCCGGCCTACGCCTCCGTGGGAACCGCACAGCCGTCTTTACGAATACGTCCAACTGGTATTCAATCCGTGTAGGTGGCCGAACGCGAATATCGCCTGACCAGGCAGCTCAGCTCTTAGGAAGTGCCGCACTGCTTGCACTCGAGCATCATTGTAGGACGAAGATATTCATCATCGACGTACAGACCTACAGGCAGAATTTGTCTAGGATCTCCGTGCTTGGGTCCGGCACTGAGCGATCCCGATGTGAGCAATGAAGATCATGTCATCACGAAGAACGTAGCGAGTCAATGTCGGGCATCGTGTGCGGTGGAATCGCATGATCTGATGGTGCGGATATGGAATCGGCGCCAATGCCGATCGTCGGGGTGCCACTAGATGCGTCATCAAGAATCTATTTTTGAATGCCGGCTATCGTGTTTGGTGGAATCGCACGGTAGACGGCACGGTCACGTTTCACAGTCGGAGTAGTTCCGCAGAGGATTTTCCTCTCGAGCAGTTTCAATCTTTTCGCCACGGCTGGACGTTTGGATTGAATTACACCTTCTAAGTAAACGAGTGTCGGGATACTCTACCGCCGAGAGCGTGACGGCAGCGTGTCGTCTTCGTATTGGGTAAAGAGCCGTTTGGCTTCCGGATGGAGATGGCTCGGATGGCCGTGGGGAATGCCGACGGTGCGGAAGAGCGGTGCGAGTTTGCCGTTCGGATGTAAGTAGCCGGCGCGAAGCGGTACGGTGCGTGTGCTGTGCCGGACCAAGTGGCAGGGAGTCGGCCTGATCGAGGTGATCCATTCGGCGATGTCATGCGGGTTACCGATCGAGGCGGAGAGCAAGAGCATCCGTGCTTGGCTCGGACAGAAGATAATCGTTTCCTCCCAGACGACGCCCCGCTCCGGATCTGCGATATATTGAGACTCATCCAAAATAACCAGACCTAACGTATCCAACCGTACGTCGATCTCACCGCCTCCTGCATCGTAGAGCAAATTCCGCAAGATTTCTGTCGTCATGATCAGCAGGGGCGCTTGTCCGTTGTCGCGCCGATCGCCGGTCAGAATGCCGACTTGTTCTGCGCCGAAAATTTTTGAAAACTCCGTATACTTGGTGTTCGAGAGGGCCTTGAGCGGCGACGTATAGATAACGGTCCGATTCTCCGAGATTGCGCGGCGGGCCGCTTCGACCGCCACATAGGTCTTTCCGCTTCCTGTGGGGACGCTCACGACCACGTCCCCTTCTCTCAGTTTGGCGATGGCGTCTTCTTGCCAGGCATCCGGGACAAAGGCCTTGCGCTGGCGGCACTCCCAGTCCCTCCAACCAGCTGGACAGGGTGATGGCCGGTTCATGGGACACCTGCTCAACCGGTTTGTGCGCGGTGCGATGCTGCGGCGCCGAGGGTTTCGGTTTACGCGCGACTGGGGCCTGCTGGAGGATGGAACGGGGCGATCTGTCGCTCGCCGATCAAGGTGAGGAGATCGGACTCAAAGCCTGCGCGATTTTCGGCGGAATGGCGCAGTAAGACTTCGATCAAGCGGCGTTTGCCTGCGCGGAAATGCCGCTGAACGCGTCCACGCGCCAGGCGGTGCAAGAGCGCGATCGGTTGCTGAGCCAGGAGTTGTTCGAGTTCTTCGGTGGTCATAGTTTCTCGTGGCATGAAACGTCAGTCGTAAAGCGCTGAAGTCGTCAGGTTGTCCATTCATATCGTGATACGTTACACCTTGACGCCTTACCCCTCACGTCTTCTCACGGCAATTCCTCCAGCACGCCCCGGCGCAGGGCGGCGATGGCGCGCGAGGCGGTATCTGCCAATCCTGGGTGCGTGGCTTTGAGCGTGTGCAGCTGTGAAAGGAATTCCAAAGTTCGTGCCAAGAGGCGATAGATATCCCCTTCAGCCATTGTGGTGCTTTTGCAGAGACCAATCCATGTGAGCCCGGGATCGCCGATCCACCGTTCCGTCACTGCGGCAATGTCGGCTCGCAAGAGTGGGGGATCTTCATGCGGCGAGAGTGACACAGCCAGTTTTCTGACCTGCCCGAGTAGTGAACCCAACCCGGAGCTGACGCGAGGGAACGCGCCGGGGCGATCATCGTCATGTGCGATACTCGACATGACGGCAGCCAGCATGGCGGGATCGGCTCCGTTGAACGCATCGGCCCGGAGTC
Organism: uncultured Nitrospiraceae bacterium; assembly: GCA_963801725.1. Taxonomy (GTDB): domain Bacteria; phylum Nitrospirota; class Nitrospiria; order Nitrospirales; family Nitrospiraceae; genus Palsa-1315. Next base: position 2,572,564 of record CAWDFX010000002.1, on the reverse strand, counting down.
AATTCTGTGATGAGCAGCGAGTGGTCGATGCGGATGAGTCTGGCCCATTCGCCGTCATCGGTTAGACGGGCCGTCGGCGTGAGATACCCGAACTGTTGCAGGACGTCGATCTTTTCCTGAAAACGGTGCCAGAGACTCGTCCTCAGGGCCTGGATCGATTTGACGTGTCGATGTTGTTCCTGCCGAAGTTTGGAGGCGAGGGGATAGTCCCTCTGACAAGCGGAACGCGAAGGACAGGTTGGACAGGCAAAGTCGCCCAGGGTTTGCACGATCGCGTCAGGAATCGGTTCATTGTCCTTTGGAATCAGGATGGGAAGTTCCGGCAGCCTACCAGGCAGCTCCTCCAGGTGATGGAGTAACTCTTCCACGCTCTCCGGCGTGCACCAGGGATACACCGGCGCATCAACGCAGTCGAGAACACGATCGGACACTTCGGTCACCGTGGAGGCGGGGGATTCGGTAATGCCTCCGCCCAGACGCAGTGCCGTGATCATCGGGCTCTTCTGTCCCTTGCTGCGATATTGCCGCAGGACGACGCCTCGGCCACGGGCGAAGCCCACGACGCGACCGGGGGTGAGAAAGTGAAAGCGTGCGGCAACTTCCGGCGGCTCGTGCCTTCTGACGGGGGCTCGGTGAGACTTCTGCCGGCGGACCTGGTCGAACGTCTGCCATTCTGTGATCCAGTCGGTGCAGACGCGCGGGCCGAACGGTTCCATCTGATCACGCAGGCCGTCCAATTTCCGTTCCAAGACTTCGGCGCGCTGGTTGAGCTGAAATTGCGCAAAGCTCTTGGCGAGAATCGGTTGGATTTGATCCAGGGGATGCGCTTTCAAGAGATTCAGGACCATCGGATAGCTGATGACGAATTGGCTGTTGATCGCTTCCGGATGGCCGGTGAATCCTTTGGTCAGCACGTTCAGATCGATGTAGGGCGAGGGAGTGACGATGGCGAAGCCCACGAGATCTTTGCCCCGGCGTCCCGCGCGGCCGGCAATCTGCTGCACCTCGCCGATCGTCAGGTCCGTGAAGTCGCGCGACTTTCGAATGCTGGACTGCGTGATGATGACGGTTCGTGCCGGGAAATCGACTCCGGCGGCGAGGTGGTCGTGGCGAAGACGGCATCGAGACAGCCATGACGCATCAGTTCCTCAACCGCGATTTTCCACGAGGGCAGATGGCCTGCGTGATGCGCAGCCACGCCGATGCGCTGCACGGTCGGAATGAGCGGGTGTTCGGCGATGCTGGGATATTGGGCGATCACCTTTTCGAGCACGGTGGCGATGGCCTGCTGACGAGGCGGGGGGAGGAGGATGCGGCTATGGTCGAACGCCTGCATCGCTTCATCGCAGGCGCGGCGCGACGTGAGGAACACGATGGCAGGGGTCAAATGCTTGTCGCGAAGAGCGATGATCAGATCAACCGGATGAATCGAGGGAGGCATGCAGTTTCATTCCCTTTGCAATCACGACCAAGCCGGACTCGGTGACGGTAAATCGCTGGGCGTCGGCTTCTCGGTTATATCCGATCTCCGAGTTGGGCGGAATGATGACATCCTTGTCGATGATGGCCCGTCTGATTCGACTCTGTGCGCCGATGATCACGTTTTCCATGACGACCGAGTCACGCACGTCCGCATTGTCTTGCACACGGACGTTCGGCGATAGCACTGAGTTTTGTACCCGGCCACCGGAGAAGATGCAGCCGCCGCAGACGATGGAATCCAAAGCCACGCCCATCCTGCCGCCCTGATAATCTTGCGCGAAGACGAATTTAGCCGGTGGAAACTGCCCTTGATAGGTTCGAATCGGCCAGGATTGGTCGTAGAGATTGAAGAGGGGATCCACTGCGACGAGGTCCATGTTCGCTTCCCAGTATGCGTCCAATGTTCCAATGTCCCGCCAATACTTCACGTCTTTCTTGTTTGCGTCGACAAATTTGTAGGCGTAGACGCGCCGATCTCGAATCATTTTTGGCATGATGTTTTTCCCGAAGTCGTGACTGCCGCCTTCCTGAGCGTCGGCAATCAAGTACTCGCGGAGAACGTTGGTGCGAAAGAGGTAGATGCCCATCGAGCCAAAGGCATGGGTCGGATCGTTGGGGATCGACGGCGGGTGAGCCGACTTCTCTATAAAGTCCGCAATCCGGAAATCTTCATCCACGCCGATCACACCGAATCGAGGGGCATCCTCGATCGGAATATCGATCGCGCCGACCACGGCATCGGCGCCTTTGGCGATCAGCCAATGGAACATCTCCATATAGTTCATTTTGTAGATATGGTCACCGGCAAGGATGAGCACATAGTCCGCTTGTTCGGTGTCGAGGAGAAACAGGTTTTGATAGACCGCATCGGCGGTGCCTTGATACCATTCTTCTCTGATTCGTTGCTGGGGTGGAATTGACGCGATGTATTCCCCGAGTTCGGCGTTCAGGATGGTCCAGCCTGCGCGGATGTGGCGGTCGAGCGAGTGGGACTTGTACTGGATGAGGACGGCGACTTTTCGAATCCCCGAGTTGAGGCAATTACTGAGCGTAAAATCAATAATGCGATATTTCCCGCCAAAGGGAACCGCAGGCTTGGCCCGATGTTCGGTGAGGGGGTGAAGACGCTCGCCCTTCCCGCCTGCCAGCACCATCGTGAAAATATTTTGCATTGCGGCGAATTGTAACAGGACGTTGAGGAAATAGAAAGAAAGCAGACTCGTTGACATCGAGAGAAACTGGGATGATACTACGCTGGACAGCTTAAGAGGACCGATGAGTATTCGAGCAAAGGAGTCAGCATGAAGCGGGATGTATTGGTCACGTCACTCGTGAAGCAAAAAGCGGCTCAGAAGGCGGCTCAGAAGCCGGCTGTGGACCGCAGTGTCGATGCGCTCCGGCGGGTCGAACATCTAGAGAGCCAAATGGCAAAACTATCTGAACTGGTCAGGGAGCATGCGGAAGATGTCGATCGATTGGTACGTATCGTGGCTGAAGATCGCGACACTATTCGGCGACAGCTCTTGCGCAAGCATCAAGCGCAAGTCCGAGTCCGCAAACATCTCCGCGACTCCAATTCCAAGGTAGGACTCGACTTCTGAGCCTGTGCCCGCTGATTTCGTGTCGCAACCCCTCCATGCGAGTCTATTCTAGTTGGATGGTGAATAAGCCCACCCGCGTTATTCCAAATGTACAGTTTCTCTCACGATCCCGTGCCCTCGGCGCCTGTGTTAGGCTCCTGTCACTGATCGAAGGGAGAGTCATGCCGACCCTGGAGAAGAGAATCTTCGGGCTCGCATCACAGTGTAGCTGTATGTGAGGAGGAAGAAAGGGGATGACCGTGCAGCAACGACATGCTTACTCCTGGGGAATCGTCTTCTTGGTTGTGCTGGTGGGAATGGCTCAAACCCTGTGGGCTGAGTCCATAGGGACAAGCTGGGTCATCCCCGTCCAGGTGCCGTATGAGGCGCCTCCGAAGGGACAGCATCTACCGGCTGAATCCGTCCCACAGAATACGAAACCGTTGACGCCGGAAGAGATCCAGCGGGCGGAAGCCCTGCTGCCATTGTTGGAAGGCCCGCAAGAGTTTTGGGCAATGGGGGAATTCGTGCATCTCGGCGAGCCAGCCGTGCCGATCCTGGTCAAAGGCTTGACCATGCCGGGGCCGCGTATTCGCTACAACGTCATTGAAACGATTTCGATGTTGAAAGCTGTCTCGGCGGTTCCGGCTCTCGTCACCGCGGCCAAGGAACCGAACGAGATCCCGCGAGTGCGTGAACATGCGTTGCGTGTGGCTGTTCGACTAGACGCGCCCAAAGCGGTGGAAGCGATCGAGGTGATGGCGAAGGATCAGAATTCTTCGATTCGGAAGGCCGCCGCGTTTGAGGCGCGGTATGTCAGAGAAAAGCCGGTGGTATCGGTTCTAGTCGGGATGATTGCCGATGAGGAACGTTTTGTCGCGCTCTCAGCGGTGCACTCGCTCTGGATCTTGACCCGGCATGAAACGGAGTTCCATGATTGGGAGACATCGACGAAACAAGACCGTCAAGAATGGGCGACGGAGTGGTCGGAATGGTGGAACGGCCAAAAAGATAGCTTTGAAATGTCGGATCCGAAACGGCCCGCGCGGGCTCGCTAATACGGCGCGACGCGCGAGACATGCGAGAAACGCGCGACGTGGACAGATCGGATTCCCTTCCCTCGTCTCGCCAGTCCCGCTAGTCCCGCCTGTCGCGCGACAGCAGATGCCTTGCGGGGGCGAAAAATCCTGTGTTATATTTTGCGAGTCCACCCTCGTTTCATTGCTCGTAGAAGGAGAAGTAGGTGCGGTCCATGGCCAAGAAACTCCCGATTGCAAAGCTCGGTAATCCCGTCTTGCGCCAGATGGCGGCCAAGGTTGATCCTCGCGATATTCGCACGTACGAGCTGCAGCAATTCATCGACGATCTGATTGAGACGATGCTGGATGAGCCGGGGATCGGCTTGGCGGCTCCTCAAGTGTCGCGCTCGATTCAACTGGTCGTAATGGGCTGTGAAGGGGAGGATGGATTTCCCCAAACCGTTCTCATCAATCCCAAGATTGTCTTCTATGGTCCACAGCAAGTCGAAAACTGGGAGGGCTGTCTCAGTGTGGATGGGTTGCGGGGGAAGGTCACGAGGCCGTCAGTTGTGAGAGTTAAGGCGTTGGATCGTGATGGCAAGGCGATGGATTTCGAAGCGACTGGTCTCTATGCGGTCTGTATCCAGCACGAAATGGATCATCTCATTGGCAAGATGTTTTTGGATCGGATGACTGATATGTCGACGCTCACGCAACTCCACGAATTCGGCAGGTACTGGCAACACGATCCCACCCCCGCCATTTAACCCGTCGTAAAGATTCTGCGCCTGTGAAAACGCTGCTTCGAGTGCTTCACTATCTCAGCCCGCACCGTTCTCTGGTGGTCGGCACGTTCCTGTTTGCCGGGTTGGCGACTGCGTTCGAATTGATCCCTCCGTGGCTGATCAAAGTCATCATCGACGATGTGATTCAGGCCGGCCAGACCCAGCTTCTGGTATGGGTATTTCTCGCGCTCTGTGGCGCCTATGTGCTGCGTAGCCTCTGTGGGTCGATGCGGATTCGGCTGAACAATGGGCTGGAGCAGCAAGTCGTCCATGACCTGCATGTCCAGGTATTCTCTGCGCTCCAGCGATTGTCGATCAGCTTCTACGAGAATCGTCCGACGGGCGAAATCATGTCGCGGGTGTTGAATGATACCGAGCACATGCAGCGCATCTTCGTCGACGGGCTCGAAGAAATCATTACTGCCGGGCTGACGCTGATCGGGATCATGATCATGTTGTTTACTCTCAATTGGAAACTGGCATTGTTGGCTCTTGTGCCGATTCCTCTCTTGGTGGTGGGAGCGGCGCTGTTCACCAAACGCGTTCATGGGCACTATCGCGCGATTCGAAAAGGGGCGGCCGAATTGAATGCCCTCTTGCAAGACATGCTGGCAGGCATCCGGGAGACAATGGGTTTCAACCGCCAACCCTATGAACAGGAGCGATTTGACCGGAAGAGCGATCGTTGCAGGCAGGATACCTTGAAGGCCATGTATCTCTGGTCCTACTACTCCCCGGGCATGATGCTGATCGGGAGTCTTGGCGGGGCCTTGGTGCTCTGGTTCGGCACTGCCGAAGTCTTGGAGCACCGTCTTTCCGTGGGCGAACTCGTCATGTTCATCTCGTATCTCGCGCTTTTCTATGTGCCGATCAATCAGATTCACTCCGTCAATCACATGCTGCAACATGCGTTGGCTGCCAGCGAACGGGTGTTTGAAGTGCTCGATCTCGTCCCTGAGGTCAAGGATCGGCCGGATGCTCGCGTGCCGGCCAATCGATTACGAGGAGAGGTCGAGTTTCATCGCGTCGGGTTTCATTATCGAGCCGATGCGCCGATCTTGACCAACGTCGCGATCGCTGTCCGCGCTGGAGAGCGGGTCGCGCTTGTCGGCCCGAGCGGAGCGGGAAAGAGCACGACGCTCAAATTACTGATGCGGTTTTACGATGTGACGCAGGGAGCCATCACCATCGATGGGTACGATATCCGTGATTTGCCATTGGCCTTTCTCCGAAGCCAAATTGGATTGGTCCAGCAAGAGCCCTTCTTGTTCAATGGCACGGTGAGAGAGAATATTCTATACGGTGACCTCATGGCCGAACAGGGCGAGGTTGAGGCGGCGGCCAAGGTAGCTCGCGCACACGACTTCATCATGGCACTTCCGAACGGGTACGATACCTGGATCGGGGAGCGAGGCGTCAAGCTCTCTGTCGGACAGCGGCAGCGTGTGTCGATCGCCCGTGTGATTCTGAAAGACCCTCCCATTGTCATGTTCGATGAGGCGACGTCCAATATCGACACGGAGACCGAGGTTAAGATTCGGGAAGCGCTGGAGGATCTCACCAAAGGGCGGACAACGATCATCATTGCGCATCGACTTTCCACGATCCATGGCGTCGATCGAATCATTGTCGTGGACCACGGCCATGTTGTCGAAGACGGGACACATGAGACATTGATCGGGCATGAAGGGGTGTATGCCAGGCTATATGACGCCCAATTCCAGGTGTAGCAGGATGCTGAAAAAGCCCGCCAGCGTCGTTCTCCCCTCGAAAGCATCCTCAACGTAGCCAAGAGGCCACGCCTCCGGTGCTTTCTTCGGCTGCGGCCTTGCTGGACGGACTTTTTGAGCATCCTGCTTCGATGTGGCCAGGGTGCCAAACGCGAGAGCTTCGAATCTCAAGGGAGTCGAGGGAGTCTGCAAGTGCCAAGTAAGCGGGCGTTGCGGATGGATCTTGACCGCCAGTATACTAAGACCAATTTCTGAGGAGAGTCGGTTGATGGTGCTGATCTATGAAAGCGATCCGTTAGATAACGAAGACGCGCGTGGGCGGTTCTATCATGTCTGCCGTGGACGCATCGACCGGACGGAAATCCAACTTCCGGCCGACGCGGAGGTCTACGAATGTGCTGTGTGCGGAATCGATCTCGAAGCTGAAGACTTTTGGCTGGCGAGGCAAAAAGGGTCCGTATAGGAGATGGTATGGCTGCGAGTATAGGAAGAAAAACTGTAGGCGTATCGCGTGGGTTGATGATGCTCTGCGATACTTGTTATTCCCAGGTCATCGCCGATAAACTTACCGACGAAAAGAACTTTGTCGCGAATGCCGATGCTCTCTTCGATACCATCTGCTTCGGGTGCACCGACATCAATCGGCCTCTTATCGACGACATGGCCGGTAGCGGAGAGTGAGGATGTTGAAAAATCCCGCCAGCTTTGTTCTCACTTCGCTCAAACCCTCAACGTACTAAAACAGTACGCCTCGGGCTCTTGCTCGCTGCGGCCTCGCTGACGGGCTTTTTGAACATCCTCCTATTTCTAGTCTCCTAGAGATTTCATAATGTGCTGGGGAAAAGGAAAAACATAAAGATGAGCCAGATTAGAGTGTTCAGAATGTATCGCGTTAGCCGAAGGGATTTCATTCCTCACGTTACTATTCATTGGCATGCCCATGAAGTACTTCATGGGCATGCCGGAGGTCGTGAGAGTCGTGGGCTCAATACACGGACTATTGTTCATGCTCTATGTCGGTCAGTTGGCTCGTGTTCATTTTGCACAACGATGGTCTTTCAGTTTTTCACTGTATGCACTGCTTGCATCGGTGATTCCGTTTGGAACATTTATGTTGGACAAGCAGCTTCGTAAGAAAGAAGTAGTAACCAAAATAAATGAAGTCATTGCTTGACCCTGCACGGCACCATCGACGCGGCAGCGTTTCGGCAACTGAACCGTATAGGTACCCTCAAGTGTGCTCAGCCCTGAGGTCGAACTTATATCCCCACTCCAGCACATTGGCTATCGGCTATACGCTTTGTGCTATTTTTTCGGACGAGCAACGAATCTAGCGGCAGGTTTTCCCATCGAAGTAGGTGCAGCTGGTCTCCCCCGATTTCACTTTCCAGGTCTTCAGCAGGGGCGCTTGCCCGTTCTCTCTCATCTCGACGACGAAATCCACGAGGCCTGAGACCGGGAGTTTCTCGATGTGCGGTTTGGCGGCGTCCGGAACGTCGATCCAGAACACGGACCCAAGGGTGGAAATCAAGATGCGGTGGCTTTCTTTATCGACCTGAATGACGGGACTATAGAAGCTCTTGTCCTCGGCAAAACTAGGGGACGCGATCCAACCGAAAAGGAAGAGACTGAAGAAGATGGCGAGAAGAGTTGTGCGCACGTATGGCATGACAAGCACTCCTGCTTAAGAGTCCAATCAGAAAATCATTATCGCACCGAGGCCACGAGGAAACAAATTAGAAATTGTCGAGTGAGGATGGTATGCGAGAGAAGCGGGACGAGCGAGACTGGCGAGACGAGGTGGATTCCAATCTGTCCACGTCGCGCTTTTCTCGCCCGTCTCGCGCTTCACGCGCCATGGCCTTAGGCCATGGTTGTGATGTGGGCCTGCGTGACATTCCCGCCCTTGATCCAGTATCCGCGAATATCCGGCTTCGACTTCTCCATGAGCGAGATCAGCAGATACGCGGGGATGGGCAAGTTGATCTTTGGCCAGATATCTTCGTAGTCGGTGGCAATTTTGATGTCGGTGATGGAGGGACGTGCCGGGTCGTGGGGATGGGAGTGATAGACGACTTGCAGATCAAGCCCTTTGCTTCGAATATCCTTTTTCGCGACGGAAAAGTCCTGCATATCCATCACAAAGGCAATCTCGGCTCGTTCGTCCGGCGACAAACGTTCCAGATGCGCAGCCTTTGCCGGGTCAAATGAAGACAGTTTCTCGGCCCCTTCGGTTGCCACGATATTCTTGATCCGATAGACATGGCTGACGGCCCCGTTGGTTCCGGCCAGGAGCCCGCAACACTCGTAAGGATCGAGTTCCCTGGCATGAGCCACCATGTCGTCGAGAATGGATTGAGGGATGATGAGATCCGACACGGCTAGATGGTGCAGGTGACTGTATAGTCACTCTTCAGATTGGTGATCGTCGGTGTTGGCCCGCAAAGGCGGCAGGCCGGGTCTTTGGGACGGCTGACCTTTCTGAATTTCATCTCCAGGGCATCATAGATCAGCAGGCGATCAGCCAGGGTTTCGCCGATGCCGAGAATTTCCTTGATCGCTTCCGATGCTTGAAGAATGCCCATGGTCCCAGCGAGGGCTCCTAAGACGCCGGCTTCTTGGCAATTCGGAACGAGTCCGGCCGGCGGTGGCTCCGGGTAGAGGCAACGGTAGCAGGGATAGCCGGCATGGGGCTTGATGGTCGTGAGTTGGCCTTCGAATCGGAACATGCTGGCGGAAATGAGCGTCTTCTTGGCGAAGAAGCAGGCATCGTTCACGAGAAATCGCGTCGCAAAGTTGTCGGATCCGTCGAGCACCATGTCGAACTGCGACAGGAGTGGAAGAATATTGTCGGCGTCGACGTTCTGGTGATACGTCTTGATCGTGATCTCCGGGTTGATCGCCGACAGGGTTTTGCGGCCAGATTCCACTTTCGGTAGGCCCACCGTAGCCGTGGAGTGCAGGATTTGCCGCTGCAAGTTCGAGAGATCGACGACATCGCCATCGACCAGACCGATGGTGCCGACACCGGCGGCAGCGAGATAGAGCCCGGCAGGCGAGCCGAGTCCGCCCGCGCCGATGAGCAAGACCTTCGCCTTGCTCAGCTTCAGCTGGCCCTTGCCCCCGACGTCGCTCAGAATAATCTGCCGGCTGTATCGTTGAATCTGTTGTTCAGTGAGCTCCATGCATTCGTCTCTCGTCGTTCGTGAAGTGTGAAGCGTTAAATTCGAAACGAGATACGCTTCACGAGGTGCGCTTCACGTTGTTGTCATTCCACGACATTCAATTCGATCGGATCGACGACGACGCCCTTCTTGCGAAGGCCCGCAATCGCCCGTTCGATTTCCGTGCTGTCCCCGGTCAGCTCGACATCCATCCAGCCGGTGGTTTCACGAACGTCGGCTCGCCGGACGTTGGTGACCACTTTATATTCGTGACCGATCTGATAGATGACCGGTTCTTTGATCTTGTTTTCTGGAAACTGAATGTGCACTTTTACATGTGGCATGATGTGCCTCCCGCAATGGCTGGCACGATCGAGACTTCGTCGCCGTCTTTGAGCGAGGTTTCTTTGCCCTTGAGGAATCGAATATCCTCCTCGTTGACGTAAATATTGACGAACCGGCGAAGCTCACCCGTGTCGTCGCAGAGGCGATCCTTGATCCCAGGGTGGGAAACGTTCAAGGTGTCGATCATTTCGACAATCGTGCCGGCCTGTGTGTCGACCTCTCCCTGTCCCTTTGTCAAAGGACGGAGAGGGGTCGGAATGCGAACCTTAATCATGCGTCACCATCCCCGTTTTTCCCCACCTTAAATGTTTGCTCAAAACTGACCAGACTCGGTTGAATACGGTGGGGTCTGCCGACCGCATCGATCACCGCTTCCTGCGTCTTCAAGCCATTGCCGGTGATATAGGCGACCGTCACATCGCCTTTTTTGATCGTGCCTTGTTTGACCAACTTCTGGAGCACGCCGATCGTCACGCCGCCGGCTGTTTCCGCAAAGATCCCTTCTGTTTGGGCCAATAACTTGATCCCTTCTACCACTTCGCCGTCCGAAACCATGTCCATGGCGCCCTTGCTCTCGGCGGTCGCTTTGAGGGCGTAGTACCCGTCGGCGGGATTGCCGATGGCCAGCGACTTGGCGATCGTGTTGGGCTTCACCGGTTTGAAGAAGTCCCGCCCTGACTTATAGGCTGTGGAAATAGGGGAACAGCCTTCGGCTTGTGCCCCATTGATCTTTGTCCGCACGTCGTCGACGAGACCCAAGGCCTTCATTTCATGGAGGCCCTTCCAGATCTTGGTCAGGAGCGAGCCGGACGCCATCGGGATGACCACTTGGTCCGGCGTGCGCCAGCCGAGTTGCTCGACGGTCTCGAATGCCAGCGTCTTTGAGCCTTCCGCATAGTAGGGGCGAATGTTGATATTCACAAAGGCCCAAGCATGTTCGCCGGCAATCTCGCTGCAGAGGCGATTCACGTCGTCATAGTTGCCTTCGACCTCGACCACGTTCGGTTTATAGATCAAATTCCCGAGGACTTTCGCGGCTTCCAAATCGCCGGGAATGAAGACGTAGGCGCGCATTCCTGCGGCAGAGGCATGGGCGGCGACGGAATTGGCCAGATTACCGGTCGAGGCACAGGCAATAGTTTCAAAGCCCAATTCGCGAGCCCTCGTGATGGCCACGGCCACGACTCGATCTTTGAACGACAGCGTGGGGTGATTCACCGTGTCGTTCTTAATGTAGAGTTCGTCCAGTCCGAGGTAGGCGCCGAGATTCTTGGCGCGGACCAGCGGGGTCATCCCGGCATGTGGGCCGAGAAAAACCGGCCCTTCCACCGGCAGGAGATCGGCATAGCGCCAGATACTATGTGGCCCGTCCTGGATCTTCTTCCGGGAAATATTTTTCTTGATCTCCTCGTAGTTGTATTTCACTTCGAGGGGGCCAAAGCACATCTCGCAGACGTGGATCGCCTTCGTCGGATATTCTTTTCCACACTCGCGACAGACCAGCGCTTTCATTGTGCCCATGGCGACTCCACCTTGCTACGTCAATAATAATTACGGCCGGACGGCACAGCCGGCAAACGGATCGCCGTCATCGAACAGTTCGGTAATCGTCGGATGTGCTCCACAGAGCGCGCAGTCAGGATTGCGTTTCACTTTGATTTCTCTGAACTGCGTCTTGCGCGCATCGAAATCCAGAAATCGATTCGTGAGAGGATGACCGATTCCCAGAATGAGTTTCAAGGCCTCAGTCGCTTGGATCGTTCCAATGATACCGGCTAACACGCCGATCACGCCCGCCTCCTGGCAGGAGGCGACCAGCCCGGCCGGCGGCGGAGTCTTGAAAACACAACGGTAGCAGGCGGACTGTTTCGGCACGATGGTCGTCACGCGCCCATCGAAGCGGAGGATGCCGCCGTGGACCAACGGTTTTCCGGCAAAGAAACAGGCGTCGTTGATGAGGAACTTGGCCGTAAAGTTGTCGACCCCGTCGATGACGATATCGTAATCGCTGACGATCTTCAACGCATTACCGGCTGTCAGTCGCTCTTCGTACATCGAGACCTGGACATCGGGGTTCAACGCCTGAATCTTCTCTTTGCCCGATAGGACTTTGGGACGACCCACGTCCGACGTATGGTGGAGAATCTGCCGGTGAAGATTGCTGAGGTCCACCACATCGCTATCGATGAGGCCGATGGTGCCGATACCGGCTGCGGCCAGATAGAGCGCGGCCGGTGAACCAAGACCTCCCGCGCCGACCAGAAGAATCTTGGCCTTAGCGATCTTCTTCTGCCCCTTGCCACCGACTTCAGGCAAAAGAATATGCCGGCTGTATCTGTTTATTTGATCTTCAGTAAATTCCATCACTCAGTTCCGTTAGGCGTAAAACGTGAGGCGTGAGGCGATCTGATCGCCTGGCCGTACTGTTCGTGAACCCTTACGCCTCACCCTGTACCTCTCACGTCAGATGTTGAAATACTTTTCGATGCTGATATACCGTTCGCCCGTATCGCACAGGATGGTGACCACGTTCTTGCCGGGTCCAAGTTCCTGAGCCACCTTCTGCGCGGCGAATACGTTGGCTCCGGCAGAAATTCCCACCAAGAGCCCTTCCTTTTTCGAAATCTGCTTGGCCGTTTGATAGGCCTCGTCGTCGGTCACAGTCATCACCCGATCGATAATGGCCCGGTTCAACACTTTTGGGATGAATCCCGCGCCGATACCTTGAATCTTGTGGGGCCCTGGGTCTCCACCAGATAGGACCGGGGATCCGGCCGGTTCAACGGCGATCACTTTCACGTTGGGGTTCTGTTCCTTAAACAGTTCGCCGCATCCGGTAATGGTCCCGCCCGTGCCCACTGCCGCCACAAACGCATCGATCTTTCCGTCGAGCGCTTCGAGAATCTCGACCGCCGTGGTTCTTTTATGCATGGCCGGGTTGGCCGGGTTGGAAAACTGATCCGGCATAAAGTAGGACGGATTCTGCGCGATGATGCTTTCCACCTCGCGGATCGAGCCCTTCATCCCTTCCCAGGCCGGCGTCAAGACGAGTTGCGCCCCATAGGACGATAAGAGACTTGCCCGTTCCATGCTCATGCTCTCCGGCATCACGAGGATCAGCTTATAACCACGGACCGCGGCGACTAATGCCAGTCCGATCCCGGTGTTTCCGCTGGTTGCCTCGACGATTGTGCCGCCAGGCTTTAGCGCGCCCAGTCGTTCCGCCTCGTTGATCATATTGAGGCAAATCCGATCCTTGACGCTTCCACCGGGATTGAAGAATTCGACTTTCCCATAGATCGTCGCCCCGCCTGCAGGGGACAACCGGTTCAGGCGGACGAGGGGAGTCCGTCCGATAAGTTCGGTAATGTCTTTGTGCGCGGACATCGTCACCGGCCACCTCCCATATAAAACAAGAACTCAACCCGGTCGCCGTCGGATAGGCTGGTGGTGGCGAGATGATTCCGGTCCAACACAGTGTCGTTGACTTCAACCGCAACCATTTGTGGTTCAATCTTTTTGGCCTGGAGGAGATCGAGGACCGTTCCCCCTGAAAACTCTTCCGCCTTCCCATTGATTTTGACCTGCATGAAGACTCCTAAGATGGCCTAGAGATTAAACAATTTCAACACGTTATCAAAGCAACTTCGCCATTGTCAAGGTAACGAAACCCGCCGGCTCGTCGCTTGACTTTGTCCGTGATCCGCCGCCACTATGCCATCTTTTTGGATGAGCGACGATATGTGGAACCGCAACTTCATGTTCAGGTCCGCTGAGGCTACTCCGCTCGAAGAGTCTGAAAACGAGCTATTTCACGATACCGATCCTGCCATGGATAGCACCGGACTCCAGTTAGAGAAGTTTTTATCGGTTTGGATTCAAGGCGATGGGGAGGGAGACACGCCGACGGCCTTCACGAACATGTATGTCCGCACGGCGACATTGGATTTTCAGAAGCGGGTCGGGTTTCTGCAGCCCCTCCAAGGCCGCTCTCACCAGATCAAGCAATTGCTCACCCCGGGCCAAAAACAGTTTCTGCAGCAGTGGCTCGCCACCTCGGCTCCCCAGGCGTGGGAGGCTACGGACGATCATTTCAAGATGTTGTTTGAACTCGAATAGCAATGAGCGCAGTCTTCGCCCACTCCATTGTGCGGTCGTTCTGTCTCGTCCTGTTGATGCTCGCGGTTCCAGCCGGGTCCGGATGGAGCGCGACGGTGGAGGTCTACTACGGGCCGGACGACGCGCCGCTCGATCGCCTGACGACGCTCTATCGGCATGCGACTCGCTACCTCTATGTGGCGGCCTATGGGTTGACCTCTCCTCGTGCGGTGGAGGCGATGGTCGCGGCGAAGAAGCGGGGGGTCGATGTGCGCCTGATCACCGATGCACAGCGCACCGAGGACTTCAAGCAACACACCGCACTCCAGACGCTGCATTTGGCCGGCATTCCTATTCTCGTGAACGCGCATGATGGGCTGATGCATCTCAAGCAGGTTGTGATCGACGATGAAGTGAATACGACCGGCTCGATGAACCACACGACCAGCGGCAATCGCTATAACGATGAGCGGCTCGATGTCATTACCGATCACGCGATCACCGTCAAGGCCCGGGAGAAGTTCCTGGCAATGTGGAACGATCACACTCGATACCGGGCGTGGGAGACGCACTGAGCGGCATGGCAGACTCGATCGAAGAGACCGATGTCGCAGTGGTGGGGGCAGGGGGCGGCGGAGCCGTCTTAGCCTTGGCGCTGGCGAAGCAAGGGATCAGCACCGTCGTGTTGGATCAGGCCGTTGGTCCACCCAAGGGCTTGCGGGGAGAAATTCTCCAACCGAACGGGCAACAAGTACTCGATCGCTTAGGTGTGTTGCCATCGTTGCCGGCCGATGCCACGCGATCCGTGCGTCATTTTCATTTTTGCCGGGCTGGAGGAACGCGCCTCTGTAGCATCGACTACGGCGATCTGCCGGCGCCCTACAACCGCGCCATCGTGACCTTACCGAACGTGGCTCACCATGCCATCGTCGCGGCGGTGCAGCAGCATAAGAGCGTGACGCTCCGCTACGGGACCTCTTTCACAGGACTCTTGCGCGAGGGCGACCGGGTGGTGGGATTGTCCACAAGGGTCCGGAAGGTACGAACACGATCCGTGCTAAGATTGCCGCCGGGCTTCTCCCCGATCTACGCGCGAATGAGAAATCTCCACATCCGATGTCTTCGTGAGGAATATGGGGATGGCTGAGCGTGTGATCGAGGGATTGCCTGACAACACACAAAAGCTGCTGCGGACCTATGTGAAGGAGGTCACAGGCGTCTTCGGGGAGCAGCTGGAAGGCATGCTGCTCTACGGCAGCGCTGTTCGGGGAGAATTTATTCCTGGTCGATCCAACCTGAATATCCTCCTTTTGGTGTCGTCATACGACAGTGCCGTCCTCAAACGGTACAGTGCGTTGCACCGTCGATGGAGCAAGGAGCAGATCGTGGTTCCCCTCTTTCTCACGGAAGAGGAGTTGCGCATGTCGGCAGGGGTCTTTCCGCTCGAGTTTCTGGAAATCCAGGAGCACCATCGCGTCCTGAGCGGGCGCGATCCCTTTATTGGATTTCACGTGAAGACCGATCGGCTGAGAGAAGCTGTGGTTCAGGGCCTTACGAGCCAGTTGTTACGCCTTCGTCAACGGTATGTCGAAGGAGGCGGAAGCAATGACGCCACGACGATTTTGTTGTCGCTCTCGATCACGGCGATCCTGCCATTGCTGCGAGGGGTACAACGTGTCCTTGGGCGGCCGGCCCTGTCTCACTCCGATGCAGTGATCACGGACGTTGCCGAGCAGTTAAAGCTTGATCTGCAGGGATTGCTCGATGTGTGGTCGATCAAGCGCGGACAGATTTCTCCCGGCCCCCACGAAGTGCCTCGTCTCTTTGACCGGTATCTGCAAGCCTCGACGCTCCTCACTCGCGCAGTCGAGCAACGTGTCGCAGTCGGAGCAGCGATGACAAAAATCCAAGCGAGACGGGCGAGACTAGCGAGAAAGGCGCGAGTAGCAGGGACAGAACTCACACGTCACGCGAGTCTCGCTCTTCGCGCTTGTCGCGCGCCGCTGCGGCAGTTCGCCACGAACCGTCATGAATTATGCGGGCTGGCGATGATGCTCTGCGTGGTCTTCTTCGCGGGCCTTGCCCAGGCGGTTTCCTACGAGCGGCCAAAGATCCAATTGCCGGGTCCTCAAGGCTATGTGAGCGACCATGCGCAGGCGATCGATGGGGATTGGAAAGAGCGCATCCGGTCCGTCTGTCAGGATCTTGAGCGGAAGACAGGTGTGGAGATGGTTGTGGTGACTATTCCGACCATCAAACCGTTCGGGTCAGCCAACGAGTATGCGACGGCTCTCTATGAAAAATGGGGTATCGGATCGACTCAACAGGAACACGGCGTGCTCGTGCTGGTTGCCGTGCAGGAACGGCAAGCCGCGATCACGCTGGGCCGGCAGATGTTACCGGTGATTACTCCCGCAGTGATTAATCAAGTTGGCCACGACAGTTTGCAGCCGTCCATCGAGTTGGGACATTTCGGAGAAGGCCTCTATCTCACGGTGGTGGCGCTGGCCTCTCCCGCGCAGGAAGTGCGTGTCGACGGCATTGCGAAACCACACTTCAAAGGTGTGGGTTTCTGGCTCGCCGTTTTTTGCAGTATCGCGGCCTTCTCGTTCTTCTGGTGGATCACTCGCCCTGATCTCCGGCATCCCTATAGACGTATTCAAAAAGGCGAGTATTGGGGAACAGGGCAGGGGGGCTTCGGCGGAAACTTTGGAGGGTTCGGTGGGGGGACGAGCGGCGAAGGGTATAAGTAAGGTCTCTTTGCGTTGGCAACAGTCATGTGAGGTGCCAGAGCACGGCGGTCAAGAAATCAGTAGCCCTCTCTCCTGCGCTTTCCAAAGAACTGGCACAGATCGCGCGGGAAGAGGGCAGAACGGTTAGCGCGGTCATCCAGGATGCGCTTCGCGAGTCGAAGCGGAAGCGTTTGGCGCAAAGCTTGCTCGCCATTCTAGACTACATATCGACCTTTGCCATTCCAGGAAGAAATGGCGGAGGATGCCTGTCTAGTATTCCATCGTGCGGTCATACCCCTCGAAGACGAACCTCAAGAATTCTCTCCCAGAGCTGAGATTGAACACATTCGATTCCGAAAGGGAAGTATCCGGGAATCGCTAGGGGATATCCTTGCTGCGCTGAGCCGGGTGTTCGGATAGAAGAGACGGGAAGGTCTGTTCCCTTTTATACATTCTCGGCATGATGATTCCAGTAAAATTGGCGATCTAGAAGCCAGTTGAACAAAGGAGGGGATACCATGCTTCGTAAAATATTTTCGATCTTCTCGCTCTTCATCATACCCGCCGTCATGCTGATGACCCCGCTGGCTGCCCAATCGGACCCAGCGGACCCCGAAGAGGTCGCTCATATGAAAGCCGGGCATAAAAAGGTGGAGGGGGTGGTGACTGAGATGAAGTCCGGTCTCATTACCGTCAAGACGTCGACCGGTGCCACGCTCACTCTGACCGAGAATACGGCCGCTCGCACCGGCAAGGCCGTCCCGAAAGTCGGTGATGAAATGACGCTCTGGGTCAACGAAGGCAACATGGTCATGGATGCCCGTCCGAAAGGACAACCCGGCAAGGGTCCTCGTTTCATCACCGGTACGCTCTCATCGATTGATAATGGCAAGTCCCAGATGACGCTGTCGACGTCGAAAGGGGAGAGGGGTTATAACCTCAGACCCGAGAGCCGCATGTTCAGGGATATCGCTGTCGGATCTGAGGTCACGATCGAAGTCAATGACACAGGAGAGGTCATCGACATTCATAAGGACAAAAAATAAGGGAGGAGGAAGGAGCGGCCTGATGCCCTTCTTGCTCGCAGAACGCGCACGATAAGAATGTGCTCGTCCGATGCGCGCAGTGAAGGGCAGCCTTGGCCACTCCTTCGAAGAGAGGCATAGGGAATTGGAAGAATTGCTGCGTGGATGCGACGCTCTAGCCCGCCTTCTTCTTTAGTCTCCCGGTCTTTTGATCCGCCCGGTGGGTTTGCCGATCCGGCAACAAGACAGACCAAATAGACCAGATAAACCAGAACCAGACAGCCCAACCTGGCTTCTATCTTTACGCGTGTTTGCGAACCTAGGGATGGCCAGATTGCCGCTGTTCCTCCTCCCCCTACTAATGTCCAATAGTTTGCCTTCCTTGGATTCTTGTATCTTCTCCACTCGTACATGGCATTGGGAGGGCGATGGTGGGGCTAGGAATTGCTGTGCTGGGCTACATAGGGCTCCTCTATTTCGGCGCGATCATCGTGCCGGGAGTCGGTCTTTTTGGACATCTGATGGTGCAGGTACCCGTCGGTCTTTTGGAATGGGCTCATGCGCCGGGCTATGGAATCTTGGCCGTACTAATAGCGCTCGGGCTGCAGCGTCGTGCATGGCCACTGGCCTATGCGCTTCCAGTTGGAGCAGCAGCGGCTTTCGTTTTTGGTCTCTGGACCGAAGTGTTCCAAGGGTCGGTTCAAGGCAGGGGAGCTAGCGTCGACGATCTGGTGACGGATGCGGTCGGAATCGGTCTCGCTGCGATACTGATGCTCGCTGTAACAATGCGAAACAGGATTGCTTTAATCTGCCCTCTGGCCCTGATCCTCTTTAAGGACTCTGGTGCGCAGGTCTGTCTTGTCTCTCTCCTTCGTCGAATCAAATAAACCAGACAAACCCGATAGACCAGACAGACCAAACGAACCAGATTCCCGCCACGCGCGAGAAGTGGTGGATTGTAAGACCTGCCTCTCATTCCTCTCTCACATTCCTCTTGATGACGGTTGTTCGACGCGAGCAAGAAGGGCGCCTGGCCGCTCCTTCCTCTCTCCTATTATTGGATTGCCGAGAGCCGCCACGGCCCTTCTTGGATTCGCATGAAGGTCCAGGCTTCGCCGGATTCGGTCGGTATCTCTTCACTGCCTTCGACGAGATAGCCTGGTTCTCCGCGCTTCTTGGTCAGAGACAGATTGTAGTCACGGGCACTCCATCGAAGTCCTGCAGTCACGTACTGCCTCGCCTGTTCTGCCCAGGCATCCAGGATCTCCGCGCGGAGAAGTACCACATCCTCCACGTGGTTCCGGATGTCCTGACTAGTGTTGTCGGCTAGGGCGGCGCTGAAATAATTGAGCATTTCCGGCGTGACGAGCTGCCGCAACTCGGTCAGATCCTGGTTGCTCCAGGCCGTTTGAACATCGATCAGCAATTGTTGAAATGCTGCTTTGTCAGCGGAGGTGATGCTATCAATCGATATTTTCTGTCTGGCTGTGGTGGATCGCCTTGTCGGCAGATTGTCGTTGGACGGGTCGCGGCCTGTGATCCCGGAAAAGTCAGGGAGGGAGGGCCGTTGTATTTTCAGGAAATAGAACACCGTCAACGCTGCCACGAGCAAGAGAATCAGAAGGATTCCGGCGGAGCCGACATCCTGGCTCGTGTTGCTGGTTTCGGGAACGGGCGCACCATCATCGGTGGTCTGCGCGATACTGTTCGTCGCGCTGACGAACATACCGCCGATGAATGATCCGGCAGCTCCGGCTGTGAATCCAGCCGGCCCGGAAGATCGCTGCAGAATGGATGTCGTGACGTTCAAGACAGGTTCCCGGTCATCGGTCTCATTGCCGAACCATCCGCCCAGCCATATCCTAGCAGCAATGGTCTTGTGAAAACTTCAACTGGTGAGATTGGCGCAGGATAGCTCGACGACGTCTCTCAGCGTATCGAAGCATTTCTGTGAGGTGACTCTGAAATGACGGATACCGGGATTCCGACTTATCGGGCAGCGCGGGCTGCAAGTTCCTCAGGTATCAGGTAGCGCCTTGGCCCCAAAATCGCCGTGCCAATACGCACCATGGTTGCGCCTTCGGCAATGGCGATGTCCATATCTTCCGACATTCCCATGGAGAGGGTATCAAGTTCATATCCATCCCGCTTGAGCCGATCGAACAGTTCCCAGAGCATATGGAATTGGCTGCGCTGTAAGGCTGTGGCAGTTGTGAGTTCAGGGACGGCCATCAGTCCGCGCAATTTCAGGCGGGGCAGGCGCACGACATGGGCTGCCAATTGGGCCAGCTCTTCAGGCGCCACACCGCTCTTGCTCGCTTCTCCGCTCACATTCACTTGCAGGCAGATCTGCAACGGTGGCAGCGATGCGGGCCGGTCTTTTGCCAGGCGGTCTGCAATTTTCACCCTGTCGACACCGTGAACCCAGACAAAGTTCTCTGAGATGCGCTTTGTCTTATTGCTTTGTATCGGGCCGATGAAATGCCACTCGATCGGTAGATCGGCGAGGGCCGGCATTTTGGCCAGCGCTTCCTGCAGATAGTTTTCGCCAAAAATGGTTTGCCCGGCAAGCCAGGCTTCCCGAACCCGCTCGGCGGGGTGGGTTTTACTCGCTACCAATAGCGTGATCTCGTCCGGCCGTCGGTCGACGGATTGCGCAGCTCTGGCAATGCGATCTTTGACGGCTTGCAAACGTGACGCGACGGTTGTGGTCGGTTCCATTAGCGGTACATATACTCGCGCGTGAAGGGCATGGCGTTATTCAATCCGTTGGTAAACTGGACTTGATAGAGCCGCATGTCCCCATAGCGAAAGTTGGCAACACAACCGTTGAGAAACATCCGCCACATGCGAACGAAGGAGGCATCGTACATCGCCTCGATCTTTTTGACGTGGATCTCGAAACGCGCGCTCCACTCCTCAACCGTTCGCGCGTAGTGCGGGCGCAGATTTTCGACGTCAGTCGGAATGAGCTTGGCTTCGCACATAGTCCGTACGATTTCGTCCAGCGAGGGAATGTAACCGCCGGGGAAGATGTATTTCAACGTCCAGGGATCGCCCGGCACCGGCAGTTCTTGTCCGATGGTGTGGAGCAACCCGATGCCGCCTGGATTCAAGATCGATTTTACCTTTTCCATAAATGTCGGAATGAATTGCTTTCCCACATGTTCAAACATGCCGATGGATACAAATTTGTCGAACTTGCCCTGAAGGTTTCGATAATCCTCGAACACGATCGAAATTTCCTTTGCCAGGCCCTGACGCTTCACGCGATCGACTGCATACTCGACTTGTTCTTTTGACAATGTGCAGCCGACGCCGCGCACGCCATAATGCTTCGCGGCGTAGATCAGCATGCCGCCCCAGCCGCAACCGATGTCGACCAGTGTTTCTCCGGCCTTCAACTGAAGTTTTCGGCAGATGTGTTCGTATTTCTGTTGCTGTGCTTGTTCGAGGGTGTCGTTTTCATAACGGAAGTACGCACAGGAGTAGGCCATCGTCTCGTCAAGCCACAGTTTGTAAAAGTCGTTTCCGCGATCGTAATGGTGCGCAACGTGTTTCGTCGAACGCGACAGGGTGTTGAGCGATGTCTGGCGCAGGTGCTTAATGGCGAGCTTTGCCTTCAATCCGAGAGGCAGATTGAGGAACGTGGCGTCTGCTGCGAAGCGGAGCAGTTGTACGAAATTGCCTTCGACCTGAATGTCTCCTGCCATGTACTCTTCGCCGAAGCCCAACGATCCGCTTTCAAGTATATGCTCTGCGGAACGCTTCGTGGCAAAGGTGAGGATGAACTGCGGCTCGCCCGCGCCGTACGATTTTTTCACCCCGTCCCAAAACTGCACCTGAAACGACACGTCCCGCGCATGATTGCTCAGCGTTTCGAAGAGTTGCTCGAAAGTTTTTCGCATGACCGTCCTCTTCTGGATGAGTTAGGACTTTGCTTTTGAGGAGGGTGGCAGACGTATCCTCAAGAAGCCCCAATCGGTCCCTGTGATTAGCTCTTTCCCCGGTCCTTGTCAAGATGCTCATACGGGGGGAAGGTGACCAATAGACCGGAATGTCATGCTGACACAGAGATCCCGACTTGCAGGAAGGAAATGACTCTCACTGAGTGCTGAAAAAGTCGCTCTTCTCACCCTTCCGACCCCGGAAGGGACTTCATCCAGAGGCTGGGGATGGCGAGAGGGAATAGCGTTTTTCTCGCCGTCATGAAGAGATGGGAGTGAGGTTGTTGTGAAGATGCGAGGCGAGCAACATTGATCATCTTAATCGCGAGGGGGTTGTTTTTTTTCAGAAAATAGCTGACAATGCGGCCCGTTCAGCACTCAGTAACAAACCGGTCAACCCATTCAATAACAACAACACGAGGCGTAACGATGAAATTACAAAATATTTTGTTGATAGCGACTGTATTGGTTATCCCTGCCAACGTCTGGGCTTATGGCGACAACAGCGCCGGTGGCAGTGGTACAGGGATTTGTAAAAAGGTGAATTTTTCTGAATTCTCGCCGGTGAATAACTCAGAAGTGGCCCCCCGCTCGGCGTTTTCATTTTATGCGTCTGAATCAACCTTTCCGAATAGTATTAGAGTGACGATAAAGGGTCAGTCGATACCGGTCACCGTGGTCCAAAAACAAAATGGGTTCAAGGTATCCGGCAAACTTCCTGACACACTCAAAGGGGCCTACGCAAAGATTAACATTGATGCCAGAGGCGTCGCTCAATGCGAAGTCAGCGACGGATGGCTGATAAAAGTCACTGAGTAATTTTGGTAACCGACTTACGTGACGATTCGATCCTGCTAGAACTGAATCGTCATAGCAGCGGGAGTTTCTTCTCGTAACATGAAAGGGGGGCAGCTTAGGCTGACCCCCTTTCAGTTTTCTGAAGGGTTGTTAGGAGCCTTTCCTGACCAAGGTCGCTGGCCTCGCCTCCAGGTCCCACCGCCTAACCTGCATTATTCATGAGCATGTCTGCCGCAATTGTCGATACCTGACTCACGCGAGACAACGGGTCAATGTTCTCTTGGGAGATGTGGCTGAATGCAACCAGGGCCGGCCCAACCGTCGTGGTCGGGACCGGCCCTGGCGTTGTCTCGTACTTTGCTCAGAGAGAGAGGGTCATGGCAGCACCTGTGCCGTTCCTGCTCTATTTAGGAAAGGATTTCGGCGCTGAAACATGCTGCCATCCTTGCCCATTCAGAGTGCGAAGGAATGCCACGAGATCACTCTTTTCTTGGTCCGTCAGTTCGAGCGGAAGGACCAGGGGATCCTGGTGAGGATTCTTGACGCCACCCTTGTTGTAGAAATTCACGACTTCTTCAAGCGACTTGAAGCGGCCGTCATGCATATACGGGGCGCTTCTGGCGATTTCCCGCAAGGTCGGGGTTTTAAATGCGCCGAGTTCCTCGGCGTTGCTGGTCACCATGTAGCGACCGAGATCCACCTTGTTGTCATCCCAGCCGATGCCGAGATTATGGAACTTTTCGTCGGTGAAGTTGAATCCGGAATGGCACTTCGTGCATCGCGCTTTATCCCGGAATAGGAGGAGGCCCTTTTGAGCCGACTCTGGAATGGCTCCTGCTTCCTGACCTTGATCGAACCGGTCCGCCGGGCTGTTGCCGGATAGGACGGTGCGCTGGAAGCTGGCGATGGCCTTGCCCACCCTCTCCGTCGTGATGTTTTCATCGCCGAAGACTTGCTTGAAGAGTTTCCGATAGCCTTGGTTCTTCATCATCTTCGCCATCATCACATCGTAGTTGGCAAAGCCGTGCTCGATTGGATTGGTAAACGGACCGACCGATTGAGCTTCCAATGTTTCGGCCCGGCCGTCCCAAAATTGAGCGCCGCTGAACACCCGGTTGAAGGATGCCGGCGCACTGCGGCCGCCCTTCTGGCCCCGGATGCCTGCAGAGACCGGCTTGCCGTCGGTAAACGCGTTTGTCGCCAGGTGGCAACTTGCGCACGCGATGGTGTTGTCCTGCGATAGCCGTTTGTCAAAGAACAATATCCGGCCCAACTCGACCTTCTCAGCCGTCAACGGATTGTCGGCAGGAATGACTACGGCACTTTCTTCTAGGCCGAAAGGAATCGCGAGTTTGTAGTCGGCGGCTGTCGTGACCATGGGCGACAGCATTGCTGCCGAGCAGATGGCGAGAGCTCCGAGAACGCTCTTGCGTAAGAGAAAGGACCCTCTCAGACCTACTGGTTGGAGTTCGGATTTCGGTATGGCTGACCTCATTGTGACTCCTTTTGTTTGTGTTGTCATGACGTGTGTCCTTTGCCGTTGAATTGGGTTTCAGTCGTTTCTGGTTGTCATTCGCGTGGTATGGAAGCATCCGAAGCTCTGAGCCGAGCGGTAGGTCTGCATGGCGCGGATCGTAGCTATCATGCTCTTTCTTTGCAAGTTCTTTTTTCAGCTATTCTGAATTTTTCAGCAGGTTTCTTGAGACGTTACTCGGCATTCAACCGGCGTGACCCTGATGAGTTTACGGTTAGACTCGGTGCGCGGTATCAACCATTGCCTCATTCGTGAGGCTTCTCGTAGCAGAAGTCTGAAAAGGTACGTCAGGGGTATGGTGTCGTTGTTTATGGATGGTTAGCGAGGGGAGGATATACATCCTCACTTTGACGAGCTATGGTATCGGAAGTCATTGATTGTTCAAGGAACATTTTTCCGCGAAGATACCGTGTAACATCCGCATTGGCGATAAGCAGTGAGGCCGTCGGCCGTCAGGCTTGTTGTTGCGGTGTATTTGGTGGTTGCAGTAGAAGGTTTTGTGAATGATGCGGTGGGCCAGATCGCTCGACTGACTGTTTGGGCGTCATCTTCCCGAAGTGCGCATTTCTTTTATACGCGAGGCAAGCTCAGGCGGTACCGGCATACTCTTAAAAGGAGGGACGTTCGAACCGCCCGTGTTTCCCTGTGGCACGAGACCGAGAGCAGTGCTCAGGGCAGCACCGACGATGCGCAGCATCTGCCCCAGGCACTCTCGGACGTTACGCTGACGGATGCTCCAGAGGAGCATGTGCCAATGCACACGGACATGCTCAACCGTCGATGCCTGCCCAAGTACGTGGGCACGTTCCAGATGCGAGAAAGCGATGTCGGGCTGTCCTCGTGATTCGGCTTCACGAGCCGCAAGAATCTCGTGCTCCACGTAGGGACGGATGCGGCGACCGAACTCGCTCATTCCCATCTCCTTGTCAGTGTGCTTATGCCCAAACTACGTCGCGACAAACTTTAGCGCTACGCCGTTGATGCAGTAGCGCAAACCTGTCGGCTTTGGCCCGTCCTTAAAGATGTGCCCTTGATGCCCCTCGCAGCGTGCGCAATGGACTTCAGTTCTGGGAAAGATCAATTTGTAATCGGTCGTGGACTCGACCACTTTGGGGTCGATCGGTTGCCAAAAACTGGGCCAGCCGGTCCCGCTGTCGAACTTGTGTTCGGAAGAATAGGCCGGGAGGTCGCAGCCCGCGCAGTAGTAGACGCCGGCTTTCTTGTTGTCATGCATGTTGTCGGTAAAGGGGCGCTCCGTATCCTCGTGCCGCAACACCCGGTAGGCCGCCTGCGAGAGGAGTTTCTTCCATTCTTCGTCGGTCTTCACGACTTTGATAATCGGGCCGGTCTCAATCTTTGGTGGCATCGGTTTGCTCCTTTCTTGTGTGGTCGTTCCCGAGATGAGTCGAGGGACCGAAAGTATCCTTACACATGGATTGGTCGGGGAGCAAGGCTGTCGAAAAGCACAGCGCAAGACTGGCGGGAACGGCGAGACATTCGAATTCAGAGTTTGTGTGTTGTGCTAGTCGCGCCTTTCACGCAGGTCTCGCAGTCACGCCCATTTACGCTGAGGCTGGGGCAATGCCCATTCCAAAACGGAAGTTTCCGTCGCCCGCTGAATCATGGTTGAACGCAGCGGGGAGGACTTCCTCGATTCGTTCAACCAGAATGAATGTCAGAGCCTCGCGCACTTCCTGCGGCACGTCTTTCAGGTCCTTCTCGTTCGCCTTCGGCAGAATGATCCGCTTGATGCCGGCGCGGTGAGCCGCCAGCACCTTTTCCTTGATCCCGCCGACCGGAAGGACCAATCCGCTGAGGCTGATCTCGCCGGTCATCGCGGTATCGCTTCGCACAGGTTTCCCCTCGTATGAGGAGGCCAGCGCGGTGGCCATGGTGATCCCGGCTGACGGTCCGTCTTTTGGAATGGCTCCGGACGGCACGTGGATGTGGACGCCATTGCGTTTGAAGCGCGAGATATCCAGCCCCATGCTTTCAGCATGCGACCAGAGATAACTTCGGGCCGCGCGCGCCGACTCCTGCATCACGTCGCCCAATTGGCCGGTGATCGTCAGCTCGTGGCTGCCCGGGAGTAGCGTGGTTTCGATATAGAGGACATCCCCGCCGGTCGGAGTCCAGGCGAGTCCGGTCGCCACGCCGGCCGGCAGCACCTTGCGCGCCTCTTCCGGCATGAACCGTTCTGAGCCCAGCCACTCTTCGAGCGCATCAGCTTCGAATGGTCACGGGCTGCCGAGCTTCGCCATCCGGCAGATCGGCGAAGGCCAACGCGACTTTTCTAGTCAGTCGTCCCCAGCATCTGTTCGAGTTGGCGTACGCCGGCCTCTCTGGTGTATCGGCTGATGACGAGATTCAACACGTCATCCGACAATAGTGCCTGGCTCGCGTCGAGGCCTGCTTCCTTGAGCCGTCTTGGCCACAAGTAGCGGCGGGCGATCTCGGCCTTTTCCCGTTCGCTGTAGCCTTGAAGGCGGATAATCTCCATTCGATCCAACAAGGGCTGGCTGACTGTGTCGAGGGTGTTCGCCGTCGTGATGAAGAACACCTTCGACAAATCGAACGGGAGATCCAAATAGTGGTCGCGGAACGTGTGGTTCTGCGCCGGATCGAGGATCTCCAAGAGTGCTGCCGCAGGATCGCCACGGAAGTCACGGCCCATCTTGTCGACTTCATCGAGCATCAACACAGGATTGTTGGCGCCGGCTCGGCGCACGGCCTGGATAATGCGGCCCGGTAGCGCGCCGACGTAGGTCCGGCGATGGCCGCGCAGTTCTGCTTCATCATGCACACCGCCCAAGCTGAACCGTTCGAACGTGCGACCCATGGCTCTCGCGATGGATTGCCCCAAGCTGGTCTTCCCGACGCCTGGAGGGCCGACCAGGCAGAGGATCGGCGCCTTGGCCGTCGGGTTCAGTTTCAACACAGCCAGATGTTCGACGATCCGCTCCTTTACTTCTTTAATGCCGTAGTGGTCGTCTTCGAGCACCTGACGCACCTTGCTCAACTCCAACCGATCTTCCGAGGCCTTCTTCCAGGGAAGCTCTAGCACCAGTTCGAGATAGGTCCTGAGGACCTGATGGTCAGGCGAGGAGGGTGGCACCTTCGCCAATCGGGCAACTTCCCGCTCCACTTCCTTTCGCACATGTTCGGGAAGATCAGCGTCCTGAATCTTCTTTTTGAGTTCGGTGATCTCGTTGCCTTCTCCCTCGCCCTCGCCGAGTTCCTCTTGAATCGCCTTCAGCTGTTCACGGAGAACATACTCCCGCTGGCTCTTGCCGATCTTGGTTTGAGCGTCGTTGGTGATCTTTTCCCGCAATTGCAGTATCTGGATTTCCTTTGAAAGCGCTCCATACAGCGATCGCAACAGCTCGATCGTGGAGGAACTTTCGAGCAGCTTTTGCTCGTCCTGCACGGTGAGATTGAGAAGCGAGGCCATGCGATAGGCCAAGGAGACGGGATTGTCCTCATTACTGAAGGCCGCGGCTGCTTCCTGAATACCAGGCGCCTGAATCAATCGAGGAAGGTCTGTCACCAATTCCTGGATGGCTCGGTGGAGGGCCTGGACTTCGGTGCCTTGGCCCTCGGGATGATCGAGTCGCCGAGCCTGTACGAGAAGGCACGGATTTGTTTGTTCGACTTTGAGTAACGCGACACGCTCGAGCCCTTGCACGAGCACGTGGATCATGCCTTCTTCTGACCGACCGATCTGTTTCACGATGGCCTTCGTGCCGATCGTGTACAGGTCTTCGAGTCCCGGCTCTTCTGTCAGGGGGTCGCGTTGTGCGACCACGAGAATCGTCTTCTCTTCAGTTTTCGTCGCCGCCTCTACGGCGGCAATCGACCGTGCCCGCCCAACCGTCAAGGGCATCATCACCCCAGGAAATAGCACGGTGCGTTTAATCGTGAGTACAGGTAGCGTGACAGCCATTGTCCCGTTATTCATGTGGAAGCGTCCTTTCGCTCGGCCGGTGAAAAGACAGGAGATACACGTCTAAGTAGGTAGATAGCTTTCGTCGTGCACAAGTCAAGGGGAGGGATGAAGGAGTCGAGGCAACTACGTGTAATCGCTAGGGGTGGCTGAGAGTTATGCTCGCTTCATCGATCGACAACGAGTCCGAAGGCGATGAGACGTCATCCGTTACTTTTGGGCGCGGGAATCGTCTTGCGCATCGATCCCGACACGATTTTAAATTCATACAGCCGACACTCCAGCGGACCGTTGAAGAGAGGAATGCGTTTCGATGGTGCAAGGCCGATCAACTTAGGGACTCGCAAATCGGCGGTGAACATATAGGCCCGCCATCCGCTGAATCGCTGTTTCAACCAGTCGCCCAGTTGAGGATAGAAGGCATCGAGTTCCTCCGGCCGGCTGAGCCGGACTCCGTAGGGGGGATTGATCATCAGCACACCCTGTTCAGCCGGAGCCTCGAGGGCGAGCACGTCGCTCTGTCGCAGGCGAATATCGACCGCGACTCCCGCTCCCTGAAATGTTCGCTGTGCGGCTTTGACCGCAGCAGGGTCTTGGTCAGAGGCATAGATGGCTGCCGGCGGCTCTGCCAGTTGTTTCAGCCGAGAGGCTTCGCGCAGATGGCCCCAGCGTTTGGCATCGTGAATCAGCAAGCGTTCAAACGCGAATGACCGAGACTGTCCTGGCGCGATCCGGCGCGCGATCAGCGCGGCTTCGAGCGGGATCGTTCCGCTGCCGCACATGGGGTCGAGCAGGACGTCGTTGGGTGTCCATCCAGCGAGCCGTAGCAAGCCCGCCGCCAGGTTTTCGCGTAACGGCGCCTCGACGGACACGACGCGATGCCCGCGTTTGAAGAGCGGCTCGCCGGAGGTGTCCAGGTAGAAGGTCGCCGTTGACTCATCGAGAAAGGCGTCGAGCCGGATGTTCGGGCGATGGGTGTCCACACTCGGTCGCTTATGGCGCACAGACATAAACTTATCGCAGACGGCATCTTTGATCCGCAACGTGATGAAGTCCAAGCTGGTGAGTGGACAACGGCGTGCACTCACTTTCACCTTGATGGTCTGTGAGGGAGTGAACCAATCCGGCCAGGACAGGCTGATAGGCTGCACGGTACACATCGTCTTCCGAGCGATAGGGGGCCTGTCCGACTTCCCAGAGCACGCGGCTGGCAATGTGACTCTTGAGATTGACCCAATACATCGTGGACCAAGGAGCCTGGAAGGCGACCCCGCCGTCAGTCTTCGTGGTCAGCGGCACGCCAAGGTCGTGGAACTCTTGTTCGAGAACTCCCTCCAACCCGCGTGGGCAGGGTGCAAAGAACCGTAGTTTTGTGCTATCCATGCTCATCGCATCGTCGTTCGTGGAGCATCGTTCGTCTCTCGCTTCACGACATACGTTTCACGAGATACGTATTCATTATGAACTATTGCAGTGCCTGCGGTGCCGCAGTTACGAAGAAAGTGCCCGCCGGCGACAACTTGCCACGGTTTGTCTGCGATACCTGCCGGGCCATTCATTATCATAATCCAAAGATCGTCGCAGGCTGTATTCCGGAGTGGGATGGCCACATTCTCCTCTGCCGGCGCGCAATCGAGCCCAAGTCCGGTCTCTGGACCTTTCCTGCTGGTTTTATGGAGATCGGTGAGAGCACTGAGCAGGCGGCCATTCGCGAAACCTTGGAGGAAGCGCAGGCTCAGGTAGAGGGCATCTCTCTATTTGCGGTGCTGAGCCTTCCACACATCGGACAGGCCTACCTGGTGTTCCGAGGGCCGATGCGTTCACTCGATTTCGGTGTGGGTGAGGAAAGCCTCGACGTGCAACTGTTCTCCCTCGCCGCGATTCCCTGGGACGAGATTGCCTTCCCCGTGGTGAAGGATGCGCTGCGCCGCTATGTCGATGACATGACGCGGGGCGTATTTCAGGTGCATGTGGCGACCCTCCCAGATCGTCTTCCCTAACCGCTCGAAGGATGCTGAAACAGATCTCCAGCGTCGTTCTCGCATCGTTCAGACCCTGACGGGGACCCGGCCGCCTCACCTACTCGGCGGCGCGCACAGACTTGGTGCTCCTTATTCGTCGCACCGTGCGCCCCAGAGGGTACGCCTCGGATCTTCACTCGCTGCGGCCTTGCTGGATGCCTGTTTGAGCATCCTTCTGGGCAGCGTTTCTCTTGTCCCAGGCATGAAGACCATTGAGTTCTGCTATGCCGAAAGGGCTTCCCGTAGCCTATTAGCCGGTTTTATCAGTCAATTGAGTGTGGGAATGATACGGAGTGGCTGGGTGCGGCCCTCGTCGTCGTGTATAAAGCGAAATCCGTCTGCCTCAGTGTAGTCTACAGTCACGCCTTCCATCCGCGCGACACTTCGCCGATCAACGACAATTGTGAGGCCATCGACCTGCTGAATGTCGTCGTCTGGCTCGGTGGTCGCTTCCAACGTGATACTGAAGCTTAAGCGTGAATCGTCCAGATCGCGCACGGAAATCCGGACGATAGGATCCTCGGGATGATGGACTTGAATCGCTTTCAGCTGTGCGATGGCGGCAAGTGTAAGGGTAATCATGAACGGACCTCTATGTGGCGAACGATACCGTGAATATCGACCAAGTGATCTTCCCGGTCGATGGAGTAGAAAATTCTCCAGTCCTCGACCGCATATTTGGAAAGGCCTGGCAGGTCCGTCGCGATCGGTTCGTGGCGCAAGTTATCGATGTTGGAGGCAATCCATTTGGTCTTGTCCAAGAGTCGTTGTGCCATGGATGGCTCAAGGCTCGCAAGATCCTGGAGGATGACTGGGCGATAGGCAAGACGATACCAGGTCATGCTGTCCTTACCAGCGGAGACCGAGTTGGTCCGCAATGTCCTCGCCGGACAGTCTTTCTTTACTGGACAAGGACTCTTTCAGGCGGGCGCGCAGGCCATCGCCAAGTTGGAGTCCGAGTTCAGGATCGCCCAGTAATTCGCGCAGACGATCATCAACGATCCCGCGCACAAGTGCTTTGAATTGTTCTTGGGAAAGTTGGGAGGGGTCCATAAAGACGGAGGATACGGAGACGAGCGCCTAAAATGCAACTAGCTCATATCATTCACGAGAGTTCGTGACGAAACCGCCGAGACGCCAAGCGAGACGGGCGTCGAGCCCACCAGCGTCGAGGCGCGTCGCCACCTCGCTTGCGAGGTCGAGCGCCCTTTGTATGATCCTGGCGCGAAGAAAGAATACCGCAATGAGTTCTGGTTTTCGTGACGGCGGTCGCAATAGAAGTCTTCGTGAATTATACAGGCAGGAGAGAAGTTTGCCTACTGAGGGCCGGTCTTGGGCTGGAGTTTCCGGATCATGCGGTCCAGTCGGTCTTGATGCAGGGGGGGCTACCGTCAAGAATTCTAGGCCGATGCCGGCGGACCCGGACCAGCGGACTGCGGCATTATCGATTACGATCGGCCTGGACTCACCAGGAATATGTAATTGCACGGTGAGCTGCATGCCGGTAAAGGGGCTGATGATACTGTCTACGCGGCATCCCTTGGCTGAAATGTTTCGTACAGACCCAGCATGGTGGAACTGATCCTTATGTACCAAGGTGCTGGAGAGTGACACGGAAAATCTTGGATACTTTCTGGTGACCATAGCTGTGTTTCGCGCGATTCCTATGCGGCGATGTTCACTTGGGTTGCCAGGAACTGTTCCAGGCGCGCCCGTTCCAGCTCCTGCATCTCAAGAAATTCTATCCCAAATTCGAGTTCCAGGATCCACTGGACTGTGGCGGATTGTATGGTGATGGGAATAGATTGTTCCGGAATCTGGAGGCGCACTGTGATGAGAGCGCCGTTCTTGGCCGCAGTATCGCTCACAACCTTGCAGCCACCCATCCCAAGGTTGTAGACGATCCCTAGTCCGGCATGGTCCCCCGCGAATACAGCAGGGAATTCCACCTGGTAGCGAATGTGCTGCCTCTGTTCCCTCATATCGGTACCTTCAAAAGTTATCCGCTTGTTAAAGAGACCTCGATGTTGCGGCTCCCACTGGCATTACTTCCGCCTCAGGAAAGGCTAGTCGGTGAATGGGTAGTTGTCAAAGAAATAGAGATCTTTCGAAGTGCCAGCTCCTGTAAATTTGGGGCGCCGTAGGTGATGGTCAGTCAGATAGCGCTCTGCGGGCTGTGGCGCAAATTAAGCAGAAGGGTGAGGAAGCTTGGATGGTTCAGACAACTATGACGGACGAGTGTCGGATTCTGCGGCAACTCTTGGTGCATCGGCCACAACGCATGTTCGGCCTGATCGCCATTTGATTTTCGGCGGACGCGCTTCTAGAATGCCGCCATTGGACTACGTTGCGATGCCCACCACCTCTGGCTCACGAACATCCTCTCAGCGTAAGAAGAAGAGATCGAAGAAGTCCCCCGGCCTCGACGCCTCACAGAAACGCCGTTTTCAGGTTCGGTTGCTGAAGTGGTACGAGAAGCACGGCCGTGATCTGCCCTGGCGAAAGACCTCCGACCCCTATCACATTCTGGTCTCTGAAGTGATGTTGCAACAGACTCAGGTCGATCGGGTGATTCCGAAGTACCACGAGTTTCTAGACCGCTACCCAAGCTTTGAAGAGTTGGCCGATGCCCCGGTCTCGGATGTAAAGAAGACGTGGTACCCGTTAGGCTATAACATTCGGCCGGAGCGATTACATAGTATCGCGTGTGAGACAGTCGAGCGGTATGGGGGCCATCTTCCAAGCGATGCGGATGAATTGCTGTCGTTCAAGGGAATTGGACGGTACACAGCCGGCGCGATTCGGTCGTTCGCATTCAACGAAGATGCGCCGATCCTGGATACGAATGTCATTCGGGTCCTTCATCGGGTGTTCATGGCAAAGGGCGATCCCAAGACTCAAAAGGCGAGGCTCTGGCAATTGTCGGAAGCCTTAATTCCGAGTGGGAAGGGCTATGACTTCAATCAGGCGATCATGGATTTTGGGGCGACCTGCTGCAAGGCAAGGAATCCCTCCTGTCGGCAATGCCCAATGAAGTCACTTTGCAAGACGTACCCCTTCGAGCAGAATTCGCGAAGAGCGACGGTGCGGCATGAAGATCGTTGAAGTCGCTGCCGGTCTTGTTTATCGTGAGGGCCGCTACTTGATCGCCCGGCGGAATCCGGGCGTGCACTTGGCAGGTTTCTGGGAGTTTCCAGGTGGAAAGTGCGAGTCGGGTGAGACATTGGAAGCATGTTTACGGCGGGAGTTGTTCGAGGAGCTGGGTATTCGTATCGGCGTGCCGATACTCTTTCAGATCATTCGGCACGAGTATGCAGAGAAAACTGTGGAGCTGCATTTCTTCCGTTGCCGAATCGAAGCCGGCCACGCGACAGCAATCGACTGCGCGGAAATTCGTTGGGTCTGGCCACATGAGTTGGGCGACTTTGAATTTCCTCCAGCGGACCGTCCGATCATCGAAGCCCTACGGCAACAGAGCATAGAGCAGACTCTATGAAGGTCGTCCTAGATATAGAGACTATTCAAGCGCCTCGGGAAGAATGGGCGCGGCTGGTGGGAAAGCTTCCATCAAGCAGCGGATCTGAGCCGGCAGGCGAGGGTTATGATTTGTTTACGGCCGGGGCTGCCGAAGCTCAACGACACGTCGAGGACGAACAGTATGCAAAGTCTGCTTTCGACGCTACGTATAGCCGGATTGTCTGTATCGGCCTGTTGGAATTCTCCGACCAGTTCGAGCCACGTGGGTCGGTAGCCTGGTATGGCGGGGATGAGCGAGAGTTGCTGCGACAATTCTGGAGCCGTTTGGCCCAGAACCGCCCGTCGCTCTTCATTACTCACAACGGTCTGGGCTTCGACCTGCCGTTCATTAAGAAGCGATCGATCATCCATCAAGTCAAGCCGAGCCTGGACGTCAACCTCGCCAAGTTCCGCACGGAACCGGTGTACGACACCATGGCGATCTGGAGTAATTGGGATACTCGTGGATGGGTGAAACTTGACGTGCTGGCGCGAGCGCTGAACGTCGAAACCAAGTCGGGTAGTGGAGCTCAGGTGGCTGAGATGTGGGAGAAGGGACAAGGGATTGAGTTGGCTCGGTACTGCCTACAAGACACCTATGTGACGTATGCCTGTTATTGCCGGATGAATTTCCGGCAGCCCCTGTCCAGTGAAGTGATTTTGCTCCAGCCGGAGTTGCTGAATGTCGGTTGAGGCAGGCTAGCGTGTCCGAGATGCCTGTGCCGATTTCTTCTTCGGTGTCGGTTTAGCGGATACCTTGGTCAGCCTGAGCGCTTTGATTTCCTCGTTGCGGTCCCGCAGTTCGCGCTTCATCCAATCCGACTCCTTGCGAAGCATTTTGATCTCAGAATCCTTCTTCGCGAGAACCTCCTGTGCTACCTTCACGTCGCTGAGCTTTTGAGTTAAAAACGCGTCCTGTGCCGCGCTGCTGGAGACTACCGGAGCTTTCGCCGGGGCGGCCGCCATCTTCGCAGGAGCAGGCGCCACTGTTACGGGCACAATTGGAGTGATCGGCGTGGCTTTTGCCATTGGCATGGTGGCGGGCATTGGTGCATTGGCCAGTGCATGATAGTCGATGATCATCGTTATGACACCGCGTGCACCGCCGCCAACATAGGTCTGAGCCGGTTCGATGCGTGCAGCCGACTCAGGCATAAAACCCGTCGGCTCGGCGCCCTTTTGAATGGTCACGTAGATCGATCCTTTCTGGACATAAATACTGCCCGTGGTGGGTTCAGCGCCTGACCCTGCCGATGAGGATACGCGGAACCCAACAAGCTGTTCGGGTTTCGCTTTGGATAGACCTTGGGCGAGCAGGGGGGAGAGAAATTCTGCATCCTCATCGCTGAAGATTCTCATCGGCGTGCTGCCACCAGCGGACATTCTCGAAGATCCGCTCATATCGTCATTTCGATATAACCCTTTCACGATCTTTGCGATGGTCAGTTGATCGATCACGGCGGGATGGCTGGCTTCATACGACCAATCGCTCACTTCTTCCAAGTAGACGCTGCCCATTGAATTCTGGGCGAGTTTTGTCCCACCTGCGCAACCAGTGATGACGAGGGCACAGGCGGCGATCCCAACAAGGCCCTGCATGAACGGACGCTGCATATTTGTTAGTGGGAGGCAGCTCTTCATCGCGACACTCCTTCTTTCCTTTCGGAACAGGTGGGTGTGATTATCCTGGGTGAGACGCAACTTTGGTGCGCCAAGGGGAATTACCAGATTCCCAGGCCCATCAGCGCCATACTCAGTGCAATCCATCCAAAGAGTCCCATGGCAATGATGGTTTCTAGGCTTATGGAGGTAGCCGCCTTTTCTTTCGCGTTGTCCTGCTGATTCTTGATCATGCCCGTCTCCAAGTGAGTGAGATTGTCGGTTCCGTAATAGGCGATTTATCGTAAAGCAAAGATTATGCCTCTAGTTAGGATAAAGAGTAGGATAAAGAGCCTCGGTAATGTATTAGGGCAATAACTGGAGATGGAGCACTCAAATACAGAGTGGATTGTCTAAGCTCTGATAAGGGTAAACAGGGAGGGTGCTGAGTATAAGTTAATGATAATATGAGGATAAGTTTCTATGCTCTATTGAGTTGCTTCATGGTTTCTGAGAAAAATTTTCCGGTCTGTCGCGGATCACCATGCGGATGGCAACGGTACATCACTTCTTGAGGGTCGTGAGGCACCGAGAGAGTCATATACGGATCTTGTTCGGAACTGTTCGTTTTGGAAGTATTTTCGACAGAAATGATTCCTGGGGAAGGAGGGCGGGCACCAACGACTCAATTCACCGGCAGAGCTTCCGCATACAACGTCGTGGACGACGCATCGTAGATGGCAAGGGACAGCATGTCTCCCGGTTGAGAGGATATCGCGTGCTTGTCCCAGATGACGGTGATATTGCCATCCGATTTTCCCATGCCTTGCGCGGAGGATCGTTTGGCATCCCCTTCGACCAAGACGGGAACGATCGTCTTGAGATATTCTCGGTTGCGCTCGTAAGAAATACCCCGCTGGAGGTCGAAGAGTCGCGTGACCCGTTCGGTCTTTACCGGCTCGGAAACATCGTCCGAAAACTTGCGCGCGGCGATGGTGTTCTTTCTCTCAGAGTATTTGAAGATAAACGCCGAGTGAAACCGTATTTCCTCGACAAGCCGGTAGGTTTCGGCAAATTCCGCATCGCTCTCGCCACAGAAACCACAAATGATATCGGTGCTGAGGACGATGTCCGACCGTAGGGCGCGGATACGGTCGACCAGGTTACGATATTCTTTGCTGGTATAGGTTCGATTCATCAGGCTCAGCATGCGGTCACTGCCGGATTGCAGCGGTAAATGAATCTGCTTGCAGATGTTGGGGTGAGACACGACGGCTTCCAGCAATGAAAGCGGAAAATCTTTGGGATGCGGGGACGTGAATCTCACCCGGTCGATACCCGGCACATCCGCGACGGCTGTGATCAATCGTGCAAAATCCCAGTCGCCGAATCGGTACGAGTTGACGTTTTGTCCAAGGAGGGTGATTTGCCTGAATCCTTGTTCGGCAATTCGGCGAGCTTCCTGAACGATTCCCTCTGGATCGCGGGAGCGTTCACGCCCCCGGGTATAGGGGACTACACAGAAGCTGCAGAAGTTGTCGCAGCCTCGCATGACGGCGATCCAGGCGTTTACCCCGTCGTTTCGGTCAGGTATGACATCGTGATAGGTTTCATATTCCGAAAGGTCGACTGCGAGTCCCTTCTGATCCAACCCCTCTTCTTGTGAGCGCATCGCGTTGCGGATCAACATCGGCAGCTGGCGATAGGTATCAGGGCCGGCAAGCACGTCGACCAGCGGCTGAATGTCCGTCAGTTCCTCTTTTAGGTTTTGCGCCATGCAACCCAGGACGCCCACGACCAAGGGACGTTGCCGCTTGAGTTTCTTGAGTTCAGATAAGTGTTTGTAGACCTTATTGTGGGCGTTCTCGCGAATTGCGCAGGTGTTCATCAGAATCACGTCGGCACGCTCTCGCTCGTCGGTAAACACAAATCCATCCTGCTTCATAAGCGAGCGAACAAGCTCTGAGTCATACTCATTCATCTGACAGCCAAAGGTTTCAAGATGCACATGAGTCGTTGTAGAGTTGGTCGTCATAGAATCGGCACTCCTCGCATAGGCTGATGCTCGGCTGTCAGCTGACCCAGCGCCCAACGGTCCGATGCTCCTATAATGCGCACATCTTTCAGGTGATTGGTGAGGTCGATGTTTGAGGAGACGCCCACTTTCAAAAAGTTTGCTGTGACCCCCAACCTGAAGCCATCGATTGCTCCTGACTCGAAGAGGACGGACACGGTGGATCCGATATACCGTTCCGCAAAGGCGAGGCGTTTAACACGGGACAGCTTGGCGAGTATCTTTGCACGTTGCCGAGCGACTGCGCTCGGCACTTGGTCGGGCAACTTCGTGGCGGCGGTGCCAGGTCGTTGTGAATAGGTAAAGATATGGAAATAAGAGAAGGGAAGTTCCCGCACGATGTCCAGTGTGTGCTCGAACGCTTCCTCAATTTCCCCGGGAAATCCGACCATCAGATCGGTTCCTAGTCCGAGGTGAGGAATTGCCGCCACGGCTCTGCGAATCAGACGAGTAAACTCCTCGACATTGTACGGGCGATTCATGGCTGACAAGGTAGTGTCGTCTCCGCTCTGCAGGGGGATGTGGAGATAGGGACACAGCTTCGATGAAGATGCCATCCGATCTATGAGGGCATTCGTGATCGTCGTCGGCTCTATCGACGAAATCCTTATCCGCTCAAGTCCTTCGATCCCCTCCAATTGTGCGATCAACCCAACCAGATCTGTCTCACCCTGGCGATACTGCCCGATGTTGACGCCGGTCAACACAATCTCCCGATAACCTCCAGCCACAAGTATCTCGGCTTCTCGGATCACGTCATCCCGGAGGCGGCTTCGCTCATGCCCGCGGGCGAAAGGAATGAGACAGAAGCTGCACATCACATTGCAACCGTCCTGAACTTTGATCAACGCTCGGGTGGAGTCTGGTTCGCCATACTCCGGTAGGGTGAAATCTTCTCTGCCTATAGTGCGAGTATGGAGCACTTCCGGGTCCGGCTGCTTCTTCAAGTCTTGGGGGGCCGGAAGAAATGACGGCAAGTCCCATTTGAATTGATTGCCGACGATGAGATCAATTCCGGGGATGGTACGCAGCTCATGAACGCCGGTCTGGGCGTAACAGCCGGTTACCGCCACAAAGGCATCGGGGGAATGTCTCAATGTTTTCCGGATGACATATCGGCAGGTCCGTTCGGCATCTTCTGTTACGGAGCAGGTATTGACGACGAGTAGGTCTGTCGGTTCGCCGAACTCGACGACGCGGTAACCATCACGCTGCAAACGAGCTGCGAGCACGGCTGTTTCCGCCTGGTTCAGTCGGCAGCCAAGTGTGTGGAGAGAGGCGCGTTTCATGATAGTTGGGCCATTATAGGGAGATCCTTGCGATGGGAGCAAGGATCTCCCACGCGATCTTCACACCGCTGGCTGTCCGCGGTTGAAGGCCGTAGAAAGCCGTGGTAGAGTTTGCCGGCCCACCGACCCCATTTATTGATTGTGAGTCTCTTGTGACACCTTCTCAGTTGGGGGCGTCCATTTTCATAGTATCGCTTCTCCTCTTTCTTCCTGTGTCCGGTGGGTGGACGAAGGAGGTTCTTCCTCGAGAACCTGACCTCGTGACAAGGATTGACGAGCACTACGATCACGAGGCGCGGCTCTTCTTGATGTTATATTCGCTCAATGGTACTGGGAAAGTCGATTACGTCACTGGCCGGTTGGTCCTGGAATATGCCCGGAGTAGTTACGGGAATCCGGTGTACCAAACGGAGGCGTATCCCTTGTTCTACTGGTGGAATCACACCATGTATAACGATCCAGAGCAGGATGGCGTGAACGGCAACGAACGAGTTTACCAGGAAAACGTGGAGTTTGATATTTCGCGCTACAAGCCCTGCACCTTTAATGGGCAACCCTGCTGAGATTCGATGCGCCGCTATGTGGAGGTGTTCTCCGCTGGATCTCTGACCTGCCCCTCTTACCTCTCGATAGATTAGATTTCGAGAATGTCCTGAGCTACCACTCCATTCCGATGATATGCTACGTCCTCATGCCTACTGAAACGGCTCGATGAAAACAGCATCGTTCTTCCAGATTCTTGCGAACCGGCGCATCGCCGTCATGTTGCCTTTGGGTTTCGCCTCTGGGTTGCCATTGGCCCTTACCGCCGGGACACTTCAGGCTTGGCTGACAGTTGTCGGGCTCGACTTGAAGACCATCGGCATCTTTACGCTCGTCGGTCTCCCGTACACGCTGAAATTCCTGTGGGCTCCATTGATGGATCGTGTGGTCCCTCCCTGGCTGGGACGTCGGCGCGGATGGATGCTGGTGATGCAGCTCTGTGTCGCGATCGGCTTGGCGGCTATGGCGTTGACTGGTCCTGGTCAGCGTCCAGAAATACTCGGAATTCTGGCCCTCGTGGTGGCCTTCCTCTCTGCGTCGCTCGACATTGTCCTCGATGCCTATAGGACCGATGTACTCTTACGTCCTGAACGGGGATTCGGGGCCGCTTTGTGGGTGAATGGCTATCGATGTGCACTGTTGCTTGCAAGCGCCGGCGCCCTTGTGTTGGCCGATCATATTGGATGGCAAAATACCTACTTGCTGCTTGCCGCATTGATGGCGGCAGGAATTATCACGATTTTCGTCAGTCCGGAACCGTCAGAGCCAAGCGCCGTGCCGGCAAGTCTGGCCGAAGCGATTGGTGGACCGCTGAAAGAATTCTTTGCGCGTCCCGGGGTGGTCGGACTCCTCGCCCTCATTGTCCTCTATAAAGTTGGAGACGCCGTTGCGGCTTCGCTTCAAACGGCGTTTCTTATCGGAGGAATGGGTTTCTCCGTCAGCGAGGTCGGGTATGTGAAGGGTTTAGGGATCGGAGCCACACTCATTGGTGCATTGGTCGGAGGTGTCGCAATGGCCAAGCTCGGGATGGTCCGGTCGTTACTGTTTTTTGGTATCTTGCAAGCGGTCTCAAACTTGGGATTCATGTGGCTCGCCTGGATGGGCAAGAGTTATGCGGCGCTCACGACGTCGATTCTTGTCGAGAATGTGACCGGTGGCATGGGCACCGTCGCGTTTGTTGCACTGATCATGTCGCTGTGCGACCATCGCTATACCGCAACCCAGTTCGCGTTGCTGTCTTCCCTGGAAGCGCTCGGCCGAGTCTTCTCCGGTCGTCCGTCGGCCGAGTTGGTCGAAATGGTCGGCTGGGCACAGTTTTTCTTCTGGTCATTTCTGGTTGCGTTACCCGGTATCTGGCTGGTGTGGGCTCTCCGCGCGAAGTTGCATCATGAAGCCGGTCGAGATGCGGCTGCCGGAGTAGGCTCAGCCGATTTATGACGGTTGTATGCGGCGCTGGAGGAACAAGACGAACAGCATTAATGTCGGAAGGGGCGCGAGGACAAAGGGAATAAGCCAAACCCAGAGATTTTTCCCTCGCATGCGGGCTTGATCGATCATCCAGACAAAGACCCACACAATCAAGCCAAGATAGTTGAGGGCCATCCAGCGTGTGGTATGAAGCTTGAGGACACTCGTGCTGTCCGGAGATGTGTCGAAAAGAAAGATTCCCAGCATGAGCACAAATAGTCCCAGTAAGGTTGCGACAAGGCGTTTGCTCCAGACAAACATGTAAACCTCCTCATACAAGCAATGTGAGCAGCGTGGTTGCCGCAACAGACTTGCCGAGCGTAGGCTAATCATCCGGCAGTAGTTTGTCAAAGGGGCTTGCGCGCCTCAATTTCCCTGGGGCCTGTTGCGACGGGGTTCAACAGCAATCAATCTAAGGGGCCTGATATGAGCCTCCTGCGCTTAAGTCTGGTTGTCGCGGCATTGGCTGTGAGTGTGGTGCTTGGCACTGACGAATCCCACCACCGATCAATATTTGGGATTTGTGCAAGGCGAACTCACCAAGGCGATAGATCGAATGGATCAATCCGCTCCCGAACGAGAAGGAGCGGTGGTCAAAAGTATCTTTCGAAGGCATAGTCAAGAGTTGCTCAATAGCATGGTGCGTCCTCATACCATGCGTCAAAATTGGGGAATCCTCAGCCGGTTTGAAACAACGGTACTGGGTACGAAGGTTGTGGTTATCGGCATCGGCAACCAATTTATTCCCATTGAGGGAGTAGATGAAGCCATACTGACTCTCGGCCGTCGTGCATTTTAATTTTTGTCCATAAGCATCTCTTGAGCGGTTGAAATTCACTCTGTTTTGACCAAAGCACTGTGGATAAGTCGGTCTAAATTCCAGAAAGTTGGCGTTTCCCAATCGTTCGCGGTTATCCACAGCATTTCCTCAGTTTCCCCAGCCGAACCACTACATTTGGTATTGACAATTCATCCAGATCGCTATATGTAGATAGCCCTTGGTGGATTGATCAGCCAAACAGCAAAAACCAGGGCGCTTACAGCACATCCCATAGTTGTATTGAAGACAGACTGTTCTTGTTTGGGGCCGAAAGCAGTCCCATACCAATTACTCAGACTGGGGGAGGGAAAATCGTGAGAATAGAACGCCGATTTACACGTCGCGGGCAAAGCCCCTATGAAAACCTTCCATTTGTGAAACGTTCGTCGGAAATTCGTAATCCCGACGGATCGACCGTGTTTAAGTTGGAAAACATCGACATTCCCGAGCCCTGGTCCCAGCTCGCGATCGATATTCTCGCCCAGAAATATTTCCGGAAAGCCGGAGTACCGCAGCGAGATGAGCAGGGGAATCCGATCGTCGGGCCGGATGGCAAGCCGCAATTGGGAGGAGAACGTGACTCCCGGCAAGTGTTTGAACGGCTCGCCGGTTGTTGGACCTCCTGGGGGAAGAATTTCGGCTATTTCAAGACCCCGGAAGATTCCGATGCCTTCCATGATGAGCTGTGTTACATGCTCGCGCATCAGATGGCGGCGCCCAATTCCCCCCAGTGGTTTAATACGGGGCTTCACTATGCCTATGGACTCTCAGGGCCCGCACAAGGGCATTTTTATGTCGATCCCAAGACCCGTGAAGTCGTCAAAGCCACCAATGCGTTTGAGCACCCGCAACCGCATGCCTGCTTCATCCAGTCTGTAGATGACGACTTGGTTGGCGACGGCGGCATCATGGACCTCTGGGTGAGGGAAGCGCGCCTGTTTAAATACGGATCGGGGACCGGTACCAACTTTTCAAAGCTTCGCGGCGATGCCGAGCCATTGTCCGGCGGCGGTCGCTCGTCCGGACTGATGTCTTTTCTTCGCATCGGCGATCGAGCAGCAGGCGCCATTAAGTCCGGTGGGACGACCAGACGGGCAGCCAAAATGGTTTGTCTCGATTTGGATCACCCGGACATTGAAGAATTTATCAATTGGAAAGTGGTGGAAGAGCAAAAAGTTGCCGCCATGGTGACCGGTTCGAAAATCTGCGCACAGCGCCTCAATGCTGTCCTCAAAGCCTGCCACGTCGTCGATGTCGCCGGTCAGATGAAAATCGAGATCGATCCCAAGCAGAACCCGATCCTCAAGGAAGCCTTGGCCGCTGCTCGACGGGATGCAGTTCCGGAGGCCTACGTCCAGCGAATGTATTCCTATGCGCAGCAAGGGTTCACACATTTTGTGTTTCACGAGTACGACACGAATTGGGACGGTAAGGCCTACCAAACGGTATCCGGCCAGAACTCAAACAACAGCGTGCGTATTCCCAATCATTTTTTTGCGGCGTTGGAGGCGGACAGCGATTGGCAACTCACGCGACGGATCGACGGCAAAGTCACCAAGACCATCAAAGCGCGGGATCTCTGGGATCAGATTGCTTGGGCCGCCTGGATTTGCGCGGATCCCGGTACGCAGTACGATACCACCATCAACGAATGGCATACCTGTCCGGAGGACGGCCGTATCAATGCCTCCAATCCTTGCTCTGAATACATGTTCCTCGACGATACGGCATGCAATTTGGCTTCGCTCAACCTCGGCCAATTCTTCTCGACCGACGCCCAATTTGAGTTGGAGAATTTCCGGCACGCCGTGCGCCTTTGGACGATCGTACTGGAAATTAGTGTGCTCATGGCTTCGTTTCCCAGCCGTGCGATTGCCGAGAAGAGTTTTGAGTTCCGAACACTGGGGCTTGGCTATGCCAATTTAGGTACGGTGCTGATGCGGCAGGGCATTCCGTACGATTCTCCCAAAGCGCTGGCCATCTGTGGTGCGTTAACCTCCATCATGACCGGCGAGTCCTATGCCACATCTGCAGAAATGGCCGCAGAGCTGTGGCCCTTTCCGGGCTATGCCAAAAACCGCGAAGCCATGTTGCGTGTCATCCGTAATCACCGGCGAGCTTCGTATAATGCCGCTCCGGAAGAATATGAAGGTTTGACGATTGCCCCAATAGGGATTCAGCCGGAGTATTGTCCTCCCGAGTTGCTTATGGCGGCGCGCCGTGCCTGGGACCGTGCCCTCGAATTGGGGACGGCTTATGGGTATCGCAATGCGCAGGTCACGGTCATTGCTCCTACGGGTACGATCGGGCTCGTGATGGATTGTGATACGACGGGCATTGAGCCGGATTTCGCGCTGGTCAAATTCAAAAAACTGGCCGGCGGAGGCTATTTCAAGATCATCAATCAAAGCATACCCGCTGCACTTAAAACTTTGGAGTATACCGAGCCTCAAATTCAGGACATCGTGAACTATTGCGTTGGCCGGCAAACCCTGCAGACCGCGCCATTCATCAACCATGAGACCCTGAGGCAGAAGGGGTTCGACGACGCCGCACTCGCGCGAATGGAAGGCGGTTTGTCTCAGGCTTTTGAGATTCAATTTACATTTAATAAGTATGCGTTGGGTGAGGATTTCTGTCGAGAGAAGTTGGGGTTGACCGACGCGCAATTGAATGAATCCAACTTCAACATGCTGAAAGCGCTGGGATTTACACAAGAAGAGATCGCCGCGGCCAATGATTATTGCTGCGGCACCATGACGGTGGAAGGGGCGCCACATCTCAAAAGCGAGCACCTGCCGAACTTCGATTGTGCCAATCGCTGCGGCCGGATCGGTCAGCGATATATCGCCGTCGATGCGCATATCCGCATGATGGCGGCGGCGCAACCATTCATCAGCGGCGCCATCAGCAAAACGATCAACATGCCGGCTGATGCGACGCTGGAAGAAGTGAAATCGGCCTATTTGTTTGCCTGGAAGAGCATGGTCAAGGCCGTGGCTCTGTATCGCGACGGCTCGAAGTTGAGCCAGCCGTTGTCGGCTTCAACAGACAGCGGCAAGACCGTCGAAGCCTCGTCCGAAATATTGTCGATTGCGGAAAAGATTACTGAGCGAGTGTTGGTACGTTACCTCGCGAAGCGCCGGCCACTTCCGGCCAGACGCAATGGGTACACACAGAAAGCCGTCGTCGGTGGGCACAAGC
This sequence comes from uncultured Nitrospiraceae bacterium, assembly GCA_963801725.1. Lineage (GTDB taxonomy): Bacteria > Nitrospirota > Nitrospiria > Nitrospirales > Nitrospiraceae > Palsa-1315. The sequence continues at coordinate 2,527,849 of CAWDFX010000002.1, read as the reverse complement.
TCTATCTGCGCACAGGTGAGTATGAGGATGGCACGTGCGGCGAAATCTTCCTCGATATGCACAAGGAAGGGGCCGCATTTCGCAGCCTCATGAACTGTTTCGCCATTGCTATTTCACTGGGCCTCCAACATGGCGTCCCGCTGGAGGAGTTTGTCGAAGCATTCGTGTTTACCCGCTTCGAACCAAACGGGCCGGTTAAATTGAACGACCGTATCAAAATGTCCACGTCGATCATTGATTACATCTTCCGAGAGCTTGCCGTGACCTATCTTGACCGCTATGACTTGGCACAGGTTCAGGAAGAGGATCTTCGAATGGATTCCGTCAAAATGGACGAGCAAGATCCTGAATGTGTCGAAGAGGAAGCCACTCCTGAAACGTTGGCTTCGTCATCGATCAGCACGGATCTATTTCCTTCACGACGTGGCGCGATACCGCGGCATAAGGGCAACGGTCACGGAAATGGAAATGGGAACGTCGCCCATACTGTCGAATTGAAGCGCGAAACGCTGACGTTGACCGCTATCCAAGTGGCGCGCCAAAAGGGCTATGAGGGAGATCCCTGCTCCGAGTGCAAGCAGTTCACCATGGTACGAAACGGGACCTGTCTCAAGTGTGAAACCTGCGGCACCACGAGCGGTTGTTCGTGAGAGAGAGGACTCAATGAGTACGGTGCTTCGCAAGCAAGGGATTATCACTGTTCACGATCAGGTCGTGAGTTGGGTGGCGCAGCGATGGGCGAAGGCCTTTCATTGTAAGGTCACGATTCACACCAGTCTTGAGGAGAATCCCTGGGCCGATCCTCAGCAGCAGTGCGATATCGTCGGGTGGCAGGTGAGTTCAGCCGGCAACAGGATGGAATGGATGGCTGAGGTAGAAACCGATGATTCGATCAGAGATCTCACAACTGTTTCAGAATGGAAAGAGACGGTTGTGCAGGGCATCCCATTTTATTTGCTCGTGCCTCGCGGCCTCAAGGAGTCAGCACAGAAACTGGCAGGGGACGCTTCGGTTCCAGTTAGCGGTATTTACGAGTACACGTTTGTGAATGGTTTATGTCAGGTGCGCTAACCGGCAACTGTTTAACACAGTTGGCTCATCTATCCTCGGTGCAGGCCTTGGTTTCGATAGAACTGAATCACATGCCCCACGCCACGGAGTAACGCCTATGCCTACAACGACACAATTGGTCATTCACGGATTGAGCAAGCCCGGCGTCCTGGCTCAAGTGGCCCAGGTCCTCGGTGAGGCGAACGTCAATATCAAGGCTTTTTCTGCTCCAGAAGTTGCCGGAACGGGAAAGCTGAGATTGCTGGTTGCGGATCTTGAAGAGGCTCGTGCGGCGCTGAAAGCAGCAACGATCAAGTTCACGGAGGAAACTGCCTTGCTGTTGAGCCTTGAAAATAAGCCGGGGGCCTTGAAAGAAGTGGCAGATCTGCTGACCAAGGCTCGTATCAATATTAAATGCGGCTACTGTACCCCGTCCCGCGAGGGGAAGCGCGCGATCGTGGTTCTGACAGTCTCAAACACAGCGAAAGCACTTACCATCTTGCAGGATCAATCGCTCGATGAGTTCTAGTTAGAATGCTGAAAAATTCCATACCCTACTAGACATGCCACGCAGAGCTCACGGCTCCTGGTCTCGCTGCTCGGTCCTTCTTTTCATACCTCTCATGGTCAGTGCCTTGGCCGCATGCAGTGGCGCCCCTAAACCTACCTATTTCCCAGGCTACCCTATTGGCTTCGTTGAGCGTGGGGTTGCCTCATGGTATGGCCCAGGATTTCACGGAAACAAGACGGCAAATGGCGAACGGTATGACATGCATCAGCTGACGGCTGCTCATCGGACGTTGCCTCTCGGTTCAATTGCGGTAGTTCGATCAATGAATACTGGCCGACAGGTGACCGTCCGGATTAACGATCGCGGTCCTTTCGCCAGGGGGCGGGTGCTCGATCTCTCACTTGCCGGGGCGCAGGCGCTGATGATGACCGGGGCAGGCACTGACGAGATTGAATTGCGGGTAATCGGGTATCAAGGGAGGACGGCTGAGATGGGGGTCTTACGAGTGCAAGTCGGATCTTTTTCCGATCAACAGAATGCGCTCAACCTCTTGGAACGCGCGAAACAGCTCTACTCGGGTGGTAGAATCCAGGTTATTGATTTGCCGGAAGGAAAGCGATATCGAGTTCAGGTCGGTCAATTTTCCAGGGAAGCCCAAGCAGAAGCCGCTGCCTCCCGCCTTGAATCCTCTCTTGATCTTCAGGCTTTTGTATTTCGAGATGACTCATAAATATACAAGTTTCAGCCAGTTTGCTTTTCTGAATTCTTCAGATTTTCTGCGGACATAAAACGCAACTGATTGAAATTGTGGCGTGTTTTCATCGTATGCTTGCTCGCCATCCCGTCGTATGGTACATCTACAGTCCAATGGTTAAAGGTCCGATAGGCTCCTATCAAGGGATTGTGTTCCACCAAATCGTGCATTGCCGGTTCAAGGCAATGGGGGACGACCCCTGGACTCTCCAGTATTCCAGGCTGACCGGGATAGTTGGTCGCCTCTAGCACATTGCACCCCATGGATATTCTAATCCTCTTAGGTCTTATTGTCCTTTCTGCTGTGATATCCACGGCGGAAATCGGTTTCTTCGCGGTCAACGCTACGAAGCTGAAGGCACTTGCCCAAACTGGAAATAAACGTGCGAAGCTCGCGCTCCATCTCCGTAGTGACCCTCAAAAGCTTCTTTCGACTATTTTGGTCGGCGACCGTTTGATCGGTGTGGCGACCCCGATGTATGCCACCTTTCTGACCCTGAGTATTTATGGAGGCCAGACAATTCTTGACGAGGCGATTGCCGTCATGGTCGGTTTGCTGACGTTTGTCAGTTTGGTGGCGGTCGATGTGATTCCTAAGACACTAGCCGCCAAGTTTTCGGTTCCGGTGACTCTCAATATGGCCTACCCCGTTTACGGAGTGCAGTTGCTGCTAAAACCATTATTGTTTGTGATCGTGCCGATGATCTACAAATTGACCGGAGGGAAAGGCTTGACGCTTCCTCTCGTGACAGAGGAAGAGCTGAAGATCATGCTGGATGAGGGGGGGAAGACCGGTACGATTGAATTCGAAAAAGTAAAAATGATCAAAAACGTCTTCCAGCTCAAAGATATTACAGCTGAAGATGCGATGACCCCTCGTCTTTATGTCTTTTCATTGGATGGTAACCAGTGCCTGAAAGAGGCGCAGGAACTCCTGTATAACTCGAAATACTCACGGATTCCGGTGTATGACGGGACGCTGGATAACATCACGGGGATTCTCTACAAAACGAGGGCCTTGACCGAACTTGCGAAGGGCCAGAATGAAGTGAAGCTCAAGGATATCGCCTATCCCCCGCTGTTCGTTCCCTCAGGCAAGACGGCGGACGACCTCATGAAGCAGTTTCAACAGGAAAAACGGCATATGGCCGTGGTGGTCAACGAGTTCGGCGGTGTAATGGGGATTGTCACGCTTGAAGATCTTCTCGAGGAAGTCGTCGGGGAGATCATGGATGAAACCGATATCACGGAAGAATTGATCAAACGGCTAGGGAAGAACCATATCCTCGTTCATAGCAGGACCGAAGTGCGCAAGGTCAACGACTTCCTGAAGGTTGACCTTGGCGATGAAGCTGTGACGATCGGCGGCCTTATTCAACAGGAGCTTGGTCGAATCCCCAAGGTTGGAGAGGAAGTGCGGATTGCCAACTGCAGAATTCTCATCCATGAAGCCGAACCACGATCCATCCGCAGCGTCCAGATCTTTCGTGAAGAGAAGGCGCCGGCTCACGTCGAAACTCCGAACCTCGACCTTGTCAGCTAACTCCCTTTTCCTGCTTCCCAACCAGAGAAGCAAACTCCTGTTCTGTCAGAATTGTCACCCCCAGCGCACGGGCCTGGTCCAGTTTGGAACCCGGGTCTCGGCCCACTACCGCATAGGAGGTCTTTTTACTCACGCTTGAGGCAACGCGCGCTCCTGCCGCTTCCACGGCCTGTTGCGCATCGGCTCGTGAGAAGTGATCCAGTCCGCCCGTAAATACGAACGTTTTCCCTGCGAGGGGAGGTTTCGTTCGATCGACCGTTCCCATGCCTGCCGCGATCTGCAGGCCGGACTCTTGGAGCTGTGAAATCACTTTCCGATTTTGCGGTTCGGCGCAATAAGCCGCTAAGCTGTCTGAAATCTCAGGGCCTATCTCTCGAATTTGCTGAAGTCGCTCCCGATCCGCCGATAGGATTTCATTGAGCGATCCAAATTCACGGGCCAGGACTTTGGCAATGTATTGTCCGACTTGCCGGATCCCGAGCCCCATGAGAAATCGATCCAGGGGCACGGCTTTACTTTGCGCAATCGATTCCAAGAGGAGTGTGGCGGATCGATCGGCAAATCCCTGGAGTTTGACCAGGTCATCTTTGGTCAGACGATAGAGGTCGTCGAGTGATCGTACCAGTCCTTGGTCAACCAGCTGGGCCACCGTCTTCTTCCCTAAGCCTTCGATGTTCAGTGCATGTTTGGACGCGAAATGTTCGATCGCTCCCTTCAGTTGAGCGTGACAGACCAATTGACCGGTACAGTAGAAATAGGCGCCTTCGCGACCGACATGTGAGCCGCACACGGGGCAATGTTCCGGCATGTGAAAGGGGTCGGTGCGTTGCTCTCCGGGGATGGGCACACGTTCGGCAATTGCGGGAATCACATCTCCGGCTCGTTCTACTTTGACGGTATCGCCGACCCGGATATCCTTCCGCGCTACCTCATCGGCATTGTGCAATGTCGCCCGGCTAATGGTCACGCCACCGACCTCCACAGGTTTCAATAACGCGACGGGCGTGAGAGTCCCGGTTCTTCCGACAGAGACGACGATATCCTGCACGACGGTGAATTCCTTGCGCGGTGCAAATTTATAGGCAATGGCCCAGCGTGGACTGCGGGACTTCATGCCCAGGCGGTTCTGCCAGTCTCGGCGATTGACTTTGACCACGATGCCGTCGATTTCATAGGGCAGCTCATCCCGGACTGATTCCGTTTCCCGGTGAAAATCAATCACGTTGTCGATCGACGCACAGAGCCGGCGACGCTCAGGCACAGGTACGGGAAGACCCCAGCCGGCCAACGTTTCCAATTCGTCCCAATGTGTGGCTGGGACAGGCATGGAAAGAGCCATGATTTCGTAACAGGTGACGACCAACGGACGGGTTGCGGTAATTGTGGAATCCAATTGCCGGAGCGAGCCAGAAGCTGCATTGCGCGGATTGGCAAAGGCCTCGTCGCCCTGCTCCGTCATACGCCGATTCAAAGCTTGGAAATCGTCGAGGCGCATATACACTTCACCCCGTACGACAAGATGATCGGGAAGACCGGCGTGAGCGTGTAATTGCAACGGCAGGGAACGGATCGTACGCAGATTGACTGTCACATCTTCTCCAGTCATTCCGTCGCCTCTGGTCGCTCCACGGATAAAGCGTCCCTGGTCGTACACCAGCTCGACCGATAACCCATCGAATTTCGGCTCGGCGCTGTATTCAACGGACAGGGCTTCCAATTCACGTTTCATTCGTTGATCGAATGACAGAACCTCGCTTCCATCTACAATCGAGTCCAAGCTGAGCATCGGCTGTTCGTGGGGAACCTTGAGCAATTCCTGGAGCGGCGGCGCGCCGACACGTTGCGATGGAGAATCCGGCGTCACCAACTCAGGGTGGGCCTGCTCCAATTCGACCAGCTCTCGAAAGAGTCCATCGTACTGAGAATCAGAAACCTCCGGGCGATCCTTGACGTAGTAGAGGTAGTCATGGCGCCGTATTTCGTTCCTGAGGGCAATCAGCTTGGCAAGGATCTCAGCGTGGGTCATAAGACCGGATGGTGTCGAACAGAGGAGCGACGCTTCCGACCGTATCATAGGGCTAAGGAGTGGGTCAAACTGCGACGGCGCCATATTCGTTTTGACTTTCGCCGCGATAGACACTATTCTAAGACACGTCGGTGAGCCGGTTTATTACTGTTCGGCAGCCAGTGGACAACCGTTGCTGCAAGAGGAAAAATCCGTCACGACCGTGAGGGGAGGTATGCATGAAAGGGGAGACTTCCGTGAACAAGTCGATGCTCAGATTCAGTTCTCGAATCGTCACCATCATCTGCGGAGGGGTGTTACTGAGCGGGTGTGTCATGGCAGAGAAATACGATGCGGAAAAGGCGCGCAGTCTGAACTTCCAACGCCTTCTCGCGCAGGAAGAGAAGCGCACCGGCGAGCTCGATAGCGAAGTGAAGCGGACCAAGAGTGAATTGATGGAGTATGAAGCCAGAAATCGTGAACTCACGGCACAGCTGCAAGCCTCTCGGGATCAATTGGCCCGTTTGCAAGAAGAATCCGAGTCCATGAAGGAGTTTGCACAGCTGGACCGTAAAGCGAAAGCTGACATGAAGCGCGGGCTCAAGCCGACGCGTAAGGCAGCACCGGTTGAACCGACGCTCGATAGTGTGGATCTGAGCGCATCGGCTCTCGGGCTCGCTCCGGATGCTTCGGCCGTGCCAGGGGAATCAGAGTCGTCGATGGGAAGCATGCGGTCGCCCGCCGTTCATGTCGTGAAGCCGGGAGAAACACTCTATCGGATCAGCCGGCAGCATGGCGTCTCAGTCGACAAGGTTAGAAAGTGGAACAAGCTTCCGGACGACATTATCGAGGTAGGACAGAAGCTCATCGTGGGCCAAGAGTAATAGGACGCCCGCGTGGCCCCGCCACAATACTCACTCAGTCTCGACCAATTTCGGCAGTATGCCGGAGAGGGCAATCTCGTTCCGCTCTATCGGGAGATTCTCGCGGACTATGAGACTCCCGTTTCTGCCTTTGCCAAAATTGACCATGGCCCTTCCGCGTACCTTCTAGAGTCTATTGAAGGTGGTGAGAAATGGGCACGCTACTCCTTTCTGGGGAGTGGTGCGCCTGTTGTCGTGTACGAAGATCGAGGCGATCTTCTTGTCGTGCATGGGACGCGCAAGAAGCGTATTCCCAGCCGTGGGAATCCTCTCGAACGTCTCCGGGAGATGATGGAAAGCTATCGTCCGGTCACCGTGCCGGACCTTCCCCCGTTCGTCGGCGGCGCCGTCGGATATCTGAGCTACGACATGGTGCGCACGTTCGAAGACTTGCCCGCCAGGCAGAAGGACTCACTGACACTACCGGACTTCGCTTTTCTGCTCACCGATACCATGCTGATTTTCGACAATGTGGCACAGAAGATCAAAGTCGTAGCCACGGCCCATGTCACGGCAAAGGGAGAACGTGGCATCAAGGCCGCCTACAGATCGGCAGCGGAACGGATCGAACGCACGATTACGAGGCTCAAACGTCCGCTCCGTCGAACGCGCCCGCATCGCCGCCGCCGGCCGGTGAGTTTTACGGCGAACATGAGTAAGGCAGACTTTGAGAAGATGGTCATGCGGACGAAGGAATACATTCGGGCCGGCGATATCGTCCAAGCGGTGCTATCACAGCGATGGGAGACAAACGTCCAGGCGCCACCGTTGCAACTCTATCGCGCGTTGCGCGTCGTGAATCCTTCTCCCTATATGTATTACCTCCGTATCGCGGGGGTCGAATTGGTCGGTTCCTCTCCCGAAACGCTCGTTCGATGTGAGAACAGCGTCATTTCTCTTCGTCCCATTGCCGGCACGCGCCGCCGCGGTGTTACGTCTGAAGAAGATCAACAGATGGAACGGCGGCTTTTGGCGGATGAGAAAGAACGGGCCGAGCACGTGATGCTGGTCGATCTTGGGCGGAACGATGTCGGCCGCGTGGCGAAACCAGGCTCGGTCATTGTGGACTCGCTCATGCATGTCGAACGGTATTCCCATGTCATGCACATTGTGTCGAATGTGACCGGACAACTGGATGCGTCGAAGACCTCGTACGACGTGTTGCGGGCCTGTTTCCCCGCTGGCACGGTCTCCGGGGCGCCGAAGATTCGAGCCATGCAGATCATTGATGAACTCGAGCCCACGAGGCGAGGTCCCTATGCCGGCGCGGTAGGCTACTTTAGCTTTTCCGGCAACATGGACATGTGCATCAACATTCGGACGGTTGTGGTGAAAAAGCACCAGGCTTTCATTCAAGCCGGGGCCGGCATTGTCGCCGATTCGAATCCTGAGCACGAATATGAAGAGACCTGTAATAAGGCTCTGGCCATGATGAAAGCTGTTGAATTGGCCGAGCAGGGACTGGAGTAGAAAGAGTCGAAAGTCGGAAAGTCTTCACGTTCATCAAGTCTCCGGAGACCGCGTGTATACCGTGTGACCTGACGACTTTTGACCCTCAGACTTTAGGACTATTGCCATGCTACTGATGATCGACAACTTTGATTCCTTTACCTATAACCTCGTCCAATATTTCGGGGAATTGGGTGAGGACGTTCGGGTATTCCGCAACAATAAGATTACGATCGACGAGATCGAATCGCTGCACCCCAGCCGCATCGTCATTTCTCCGGGGCCCTGCACACCGGGGGAAGCAGGCATATCGGTCGAAACCATCCGGCACTTTGGCGGGCGTCTCCCGCTCTTAGGCGTATGCCTCGGCCATCAATCTCTGGCGGTGGCGTTTGAAGGCGAAGTTGTTCGAGCTGAACGGTTGATGCATGGCAAAACGTCGAAGATCCAGCACGATGGAAAGACGATTTTCCATCAGCTGCCCGATCCCTTTGAGGCGACACGCTATCATTCTTTGATCGTGAAGCGAGAGACGCTACCCCTCTGTCTTGAGATCTCCGCCGAAACGGCTGAGGGGGAAATCATGGGACTGCGCCATCGGTCGTTGGGTATCGAAGGGGTGCAGTTTCATCCGGAGTCGATCCTCACCATGGCGGGAAAAGACCTCCTCCGTAACTTCCTTAAACTGTAGGCAGGCCAGCCTGGTTTCCGAGCCATGATCAAAGACGCGATTGCCACACTCGCCGACCGCGGCTCTCTCACCGAACCAGAAGCCGAGGCGGTGATGCTTGAGATCATGGAAGGCGCAGCGACTTCGGCTCAAATTGCGGCCTACTTGATGGGACTCCGTCTGAAGGGAGAAACCGTCGAAGAAATTTCCGGTTCCGTGCGGGCTATGCGTGCCAAGGCCGTCCGCATTGCTGTCGCAGATCCCCTGGTCGTAGATACGTGTGGGACTGGTGGGGACGGGGCGCATACGTTTAATATTTCCACCACGACGGCGTTTGTCCTTGCAGGCGCAGGTCTGACTGTGGCAAAGCACGGCAACCGTTCCGTCTCATCCAAGTCCGGGAGCGCAGACGTCCTCTCGGCCCTCGGGGTCAAGATCGATCTGCCGGCTGAACGTGTGGCCGATTGCATCAATGACGCCGGGATCGGCTTTCTCTTCGCTCCGCTCTATCATGGAGCTATGAAACATTGTGCGACTCCAAGACAGGAGATGGGCATCCGGACTATGCTGAATCTCTTGGGCCCGCTCACCAATCCAGCGGGAGCCGCCATTCAAGTACTCGGTGTCTATGAGGGACGATTGACCTCTCTGCTGGGGAATGTGCTCATGCATCTGGGATCGCAACATTGTTTTGTCGTACATGGGATGGACGGACTCGATGAAATTACCATGACGGCAAAGACACAGATTTCGGAGGCCAAGGGGGGTGTTCTGTCGAACTATTTCCTGGACCCGGCGGAGTTCGGACTGGCGCTGGTCCCAGCCAAACAGCTTGCTGGCGGGACGCCGCAAGAGAATGCCACGATTACTCGAGACATTCTCCAAGGACGGAAAGGACCCAAACGGGACATCGTCTGTTTGAATGCCGCTCCAGCTCTTGTTGCAGGGCGCAAGGCGACAAGTCTACAAGACGGATTTTACTTGGCGGGCCAGGCCATCGATTCCGGCGCCGCGGCCGAAAAGCTGGCTCGCCTCATCGCATTTACGAATAAGGGCTGACACTATCGTGATTCTCTCTCGCATTCTCGAGCATAAGAAAGCTGAACTCCGGCACAAGCACAGCCGGGGCTACCTCTCCGAACTGAAAGCCAAGATTCAAGACGCGCCAAGCCCACTGGGTTTTGCTGTAACCCTCGAAGCCACGAGAACGGCCGGCAGTCCTTCGCTGATTGCCGAAGTGAAAAAAGCGTCACCTAGTCTTGGCCTTCTCCGCCCCGAGTTCTCCGATCGGTTTGACTACATCGAGATTGCCAAGACATATCATGCCCATGGCGCCGCGGCTTTGTCCGTCTTAACCGACAAGGATTTCTTTCAGGGGAGCCTTGACTACCTCCGCACGATCAAACAATCGGTGCCCATACCTGCCTTGAACAAAGAGTTCATGGTCGATGAGATTCAATTTTACGAAGCGCGAGCCAACGGGGCCGATGCGGTCCTCTTGATCGTCGCTGCCCTTGAACGGCAGCAACTGATCGATTTCTACGCACTCGCCAAGGGGTTGAGCGTGGATGTACTCATTGAGACCCATCACGAGCGCGAACTCGATACGGTACTGGAACGACTTCCGGAAGCGCGGCTGATCGGCATCAACAACCGGGATCTCAAGACCTTCACGACCGATCTGGCTGTTACGCTGCGCCTGGCGAAACGAATTCCTTCCGGCAAGCTGATCGTCAGTGAAAGCGGCATCCACGAGCGCGCCGACGTGGTCCGGTTGGTTGAAGCCGGCATCCATGCCATGCTTGTCGGAGAATCACTGATTCGGGCCGATGACATCGGGAGCAAGATCCGTGAATTGCGAGGAGTTCCAGCTCCGTCGCACGCGTAAAATGGCCTCTACAACGAAAATCAAAATCTGTGGCATCACCAATGCCGAGGATGCCGCCGTGGCAGTCGAGGCTGGGGCCGATGCCTTAGGATTCGTGTTCTATCGGAAGAGTCCACGATATATCGATCCCACGCTGGCCCGTCAGATCGTGATGAGCCTGCCTCCCTTGGTGATACCGGTGGGTGTATTCGTCGACGAAGACCAACAAGTTGTTCGGAATGTGATGGATGACTGTGGCCTCGCCATCGCACAGTTGCATGGAAACGAATCTGCGACCTATTGCAAGGAGCTAGGCCGTACGGTTCTCAAAGCGCTGCGTGTGAAAGATCGAAGCACATTTCTGGCCTTGGCAGAGTTTCGCGGGCGGGCCGGTGTTCGAGGATTCATACTGGATGCCTTTTCAGATCAGGCCTATGGAGGCACTGGACAGGTGATCGATTGGCAACTCGCAGCAGAGGCCGCCAAGGTTGCGAGCGTGCTTCTAGCTGGGGGGCTCACCCCTGATAATGTTGAGAAGGCGATTCAGGCCGTACGGCCGTATGGCGTAGATGTCAGCAGTGGCGTTGAGCGGGTGCCGGGCAAGAAGGATCATGAGAAAGTGCGTGCATTCATTCAAGCCGCCAAGGTTGTCTCCTTGACATGAGCCTGTCTATACTGGGGCGCGTGAAGCGCGAGACGTGCGAGAAATGCGCGACTCGAAGTTCCGAAAACCTCGAACTTCGGACCTCGAACCATCCCCCGTCTCGTGCAGCCATACGAACATGAGGACTGTGATGAGTGTTGTTCCCAATAAGCAAGGTCGCTTTGGCGCGTATGGCGGACGGTATGTCCCTGAAACACTCATGCCTGCTCTGCTTGAATTGGAGCAGGAATATGCCCGTGTGAAAAAGGACCGGAGCTTCCAGTCTGCAACTCGCCTATTACTTGAAGCAGTACGCCGGACGTCCTACGTCGCTGTACTTTGCGCAACGGCTCACGAAGAGGCTGGGGGGGGCAAAGATCTATTTGAAGCGTGAAGATCTTTGCCATACCGGGGCTCATAAGATCAATAACGCGATCGGACAAGGGCTGTTGGCCCAGCGGATGAGAAAGGCGCGCGTCATCGCTGAAACCGGGGCTGGGCAACATGGAGTGGCGACGGCGACTGTTGCCGCGATGTTTGGACTTCAGTGTGAAGTGTATATGGGAACGGAAGATATGCAGCGCCAGGCGTTGAATGTCTTCCGTATGAGATTGCTCGGCGCAACCGTCACAGGGGTTGACGCGGGAAGCCGTACGCTCAAAGATGCGATCAGCGAGGCTATGCGGGATTGGACGACGAATATCCGCACAACCCATTACATTCTCGGTTCAGTGCTTGGAGCCCATCCCTATCCGATGATGATCCGGGACTTCCAATCCATCATCGGACGTGAAGCCCGGCGGCAGATTCTGGAGGCAGAGGGCCGGTTGCCGGATTGCCTTATTGCCTGCGTTGGCGGTGGCAGTAATGCCATAGGCCTCTTCCATGCGTTCATCGGAGATAAAAAGGTGAAAATGGTCGGTGTCGAAGCCGGCGGCATGGGGGTCGCGAGCGGAAAGCACGCCGCGCGTTTTGCCGGTGGGAGACCTGGTGTCTTGCAAGGCACCATGACCTATCTTCTTCAGGGTGACGATGGACAAGTGAATCTGACCCATTCGGTCTCAGCCGGGCTGGACTACGCCGCGATCGGACCCGAACACAGTTATCTGCGGGATCAAGGTCGAGCCGAATACACATCGGTGACCGATGATGAAGCGATGGCGGCATTCGATCTTCTGACACGGGAAGAAGGGATCATGCCGGCCCTCGAAAGCGCTCATGCCGTCGCCCACACGGTAAAGGTGGCGCCCAGGATGAAGAAGCACCAGATTCTGGTCGTCAATTTATCCGGTCGTGGGGATAAGGATGTCCAGCAGATTGCCAAGATGCGAGGGATCACACTGTGATATCGAAGCTCGACCATACGTTTGCACAGCTTCGCCAGCGAGGCGAGAAGGCCCTCATTGCTTATGTGATGGCAGGCGACCCCTCACTGCAAGAGACGGAGCAGCTTGTCGTGGAGTTAGAACAGGCCGGGGCCGATATCATTGAATTGGGTGTGCCGTTTTCCGATCCCATCGCCGACGGTCCTGTGATCCAACAGGCGGCAGAACGAGCCTTGCGCAGTGGAACATCGCTTCGGACCATCCTTTCCATGGTCCAACGTCTCAGGGTCAGGACCCAGATTCCACTGGTTTTGATGGCCTACTATAATAGTATTCATGCGTTCGGTCCTGAACGGTTCTGCCAGGAAAGCGCCCGAGTTGGAGTTGACGGGTTGATCTTGCCTGACATGCCTCCGGACGAAGCCGGCCCGCTGAAAGGGCCGGCTGCCGCGGCCGGGCTTCCACTGATTTTTCTTCTGGCTCCCACGAGCACGGTAGAGCGACGGACCTTTGTGGCACGCCAGTCACAGGGCTTTGTCTATTACGTGTCGCTGACCGGGATCACCGGAGCGAAGTTGCTCGACTTGGCTGATGTGGGTAAGAATGTCGAGAAAATCAGGAAAGTCACCAAGGTGCCTGTGGCGGTCGGCTTCGGGGTTGCGACGCCAGAGGACGCTGCCAAGGTTTCGGCTATCGCCGATGGAGTGATCGTCGGCAGCGCGATTGTGAAACGGATTGCCACGTACCGTGAAAAACCCGAGATGGTAAAGCAGGTCGCAACATTCGTCCGCTCATTGAAGACAGCTATGAGCGCGGCTCAGTCCAAACCACGTTAGCAGGAGGCTGTAAGAGCCTGCCTGTGCGGTTGGTCCGGTCTCTTTGCTCGGTCATATGTGTTCGGTTGAACGAAACTCACCAGTTGAACCAGACAAACCAAATAGATCAGATGAACTGAGCGGAGGCGGGGGCTATTGTTTGGCTTGGGGAGGCATGGCCTTAATCATTTCAGCTGCCAGTTCTTTCGCAACATCCTTCAAGTTCGGACGGTAAAACATATAGCTGCTCGACCGTTCATGTCTCGCCTTCCACACGGTCGTGCCGGTTGTAGCGTCGACTAGTCGGAGGCTCAGGCCGACACGGCCGACATTGTCGCCTTCCTTCCGCATGTATTCCCACGAATTGACACGCACGACCAAGAACGAGTCCACATTCAGCGCCTTGCCCAATTTCATAGCAGAATCCTTGTCGGACTGACCCGTCATTTCCAAGCGGGAGAAGTAGAACACCAGCGCATCGAACGCCTCTTTCGAGGCTTGGAAGATATCCGTCACGTTCTCAGGAGACACCACACGTTCGATGTTGGCAGTTTTGTTTAATGCGGCGGATAAGACTTCTTGAATGTCCTCGCGCGCATTGTCGTATTGACTCGCCATGGGAGGGAGCACAGCAATGGCTTGAGGCCTGAACATTCTCGCCCCTGGGCCTTCCCATACTTCCTGCAAGCCGCCACAGCCGGCGACTAGGACAGAGATAAGGCAGAGAACGGCGGTATGTCGCAGATGATTGAGCATGAACATGGTTCAGTATACCATTAGAAAGTCATAGAGGCAGAGCCGGATACCAGCGCGCCCTCTTCCCGGAAATCATATCCGCCGCCTACATCGAGACGGAATGCAAAGATCCGTAACCCTAACCCTGCGGTAGGGGTGAATGGTGTGCCGGCGTCTTGCATATTCTTGAAGGCCCCGAGACGGAGCGACAGGAACTCAGAGAAGATGGTCTGTTCGGCTCCCAGACTCAACACCTGGCTCTTGACCCCTGGGATAAATGTTTTATTCGAGGTCACATCCACATCTGTCGTCAAGCGTCAGCGAAGAATAGGGATTGACCGCTACACCGCCTCGAATCTGAGGATCAAGTTTCAGTTCTCCTCCCCCGGAAGCGTCAAAGGTCGGTTGATTGATGTCTTTCGCCACCACGCCAAAGCGCAGCCATGAGGATGGGCGATAGATAGCACCCACGTCGATTCCAAAGGCGGTCGAGAGCGTGGCTTTTCCAAAGTTGTCCGTAATTGAAACGTCGGTTCCTCCTATCAGTGTCGTGCTCCCGTTGTAGGCTGCGCCTTGGATAATTTTTCCCGTCACACCGATAGAAAATATTTTATCGGAGAAGGCATAGGCATAGGAGAACGCAACCTGTCTAGCCTCGAACCCAGGGAGAGTCATTGCGCCGGTCAGGGACGTGACTCCGACACAATTGGGGTTGGGATTACAAACTACTCTCCCAGATTCCCCGACAAACCCCCCGCCCGTTGCGATGTCTGACACATTCAACCCGAATGCATGTTCTCCCAAATGACCCTTGACATAGAGACCGGCAGATCCATTGACCGAGACCGTCGCGCCAGGTTTGTTGATCCGAGCGGCAATGTCTTGAGCCTTCGCTGCCGCATTCGGGTCATTGGGATTGAAGTCTTCGAGGTCGCGGACGGCATCGGCGATCCCGAGACGATCGATCGCTTGTCCACCGCCTTGAATCCGAACATCCACAGTCTGAGTCATTGCGAGCCCGGCAGGGTTCCAATAGGTGGCCAAGGAATCTGTTGTGATGGCCACACCGGCCCCGCCCATGCCAGTCGCACGAGGTCCGACGGATACAAATTCCAGGGCCATCGCGTGTGTAGGCATCATTAGACCTAGCAGCATCGCGATGGTACGAAGCAACCGAGAACAGGACATTGTAGGGCAACTCCCTTGAGAGTCGGGGACTTCGATGAGTCTATTGGATGAAATCGCACTCGTCAAGGATAGACGGATCTATTCTTTGAGTGGACCAGGCAGTGGCCTCCTGCCGAGAACGCTTTCGCCAACACGGGCGGATGCGACAGTTCGTTTAGACAATTTGACCATCCTGCATATGCACGATCCGGTCGGCTTGGGCGGACAGTTTGTCATTGTGGGTGACGATCACAAAGGTCGTTCCGCGGGCCTTGTTCAGTTCCCGCATCATCGCAAAGAGGGCCTCGCCCGTATGGGTATCCAGATTTCCCGTCGGCTCATCAGCCAAAACTAGATCGGGCTTCTGGAGGAGGGCTCGTGCGACCGCCACGCGCTGCTGTTCACCGCCCGACAACTCACCGGGCTTGTGATGTAAGCGAGCTCCCAGCCCGACTTCCTGCAACAACGCGATGGCTTCCGGTTCAATTTCTGCCGGCTGTCGTCGCTGAATCAGAGCCGGCATACAGGCATTTTCGAGTGCGGTAAATTCCGGCAGGAGGTGATGGAATTGGAAGACGAATCCGATTCGCCGATTCCGAAAGTCCGCCTGTTCACCTTCCGTCAGGTGAAAGATATCCTTGCCGTCGAAGTGTACCGTCCCGGTCGTGGGCCGATCGAGTGTTCCGATAATATGAAGCAGCGTGCTTTTTCCTGCTCCCGAAGCCCCGACAATGGCAATCAGCTCCCCACGCTGAATCGTGAGATTGACGCCCTTCAACACCGTGAGGGACTGCCCGCCCATCGGAAACGATTTGTACAGATCGGTGACGGTGATCACGCCGGAACTCCAGAATAGAATAGAAGTAATGAGGAGGCTGGCATGGTCATTCGTAACGCAGCGCGGCTACTGGTTCCAGCTTGGCGGCTTGAAGTGAGGGATAGACTGTAGCAGCAAAGCTGATCACGATTGCGGAGCCTGCCACAAGAACGACATCCATCGCTTGTACATGGACAGGAATCCGCGAGATGTAATAGACCGAGGCGTCGAAGGTCCAGAATGTCTGAATCAGCCAGAGAAACGCATAGCCGAGCGGGATGCCGATGGCAGTCCCGGACAGGCCGATGATCAATCCGTTCAGCATGAAAATATGCCGGATGCTTTTGCGCGTCGCGCCCATGGCCTTGAGGATCGCGATTTCCTTTTGCTTCTCAGTGACGATCATGGTGAGAGTGCTCACGATGTTGAAGGACGCCACGATCGTAATCAGCACCAACAGTAAAAACATCATCGTCTTCTCGAGTTTGAGCGCCGAAAACAGATTGCGATTCATCTGCATCCAGTCGCGCGCCCCATAGGCGAAGCCGAGCGATTGCTCCACAGAACGGGCCGTCTCCGCTGCATGGAAGACGTCTGCGACCTTAATTTCAATACCCGTCACCGTGTTTCCCAGGTTGAAAAACTTTTGCGCTTCCGCGAGATCGATATAGGCCAGTGACGAATCGTACTCGTACATGCCGGATTGAAACAGTGCGATCAACGCGAAGGTTCTGATTTTCGGCACCATCCCGATCGCATTGATCGGTCCGGCTGGAGGAGACACCACATTGACGGTATCGCCGACAAACACACCCAGCCGAAGCGCCAACTCCTTGCCGAGGATGATGCCGGGCTTTTCTGTCTCGACCGCCGGGCCGGTCGGGTCGTCTGCGGATGGTTGCTTTACCTTGACCGGCCGGCTGAGGTCGGCTAACTGTCCGGTCGAGAGATTCTTGGCCAGTTCGGTCACCGTGCCTTCGCGTCCCGGATCGATGCCGCGAATCACGATGCCTTGCACTCCGCTTTGGGTGGTCAGCAAGACCTGCTTGAGTACAAACGGGGTTGCCGCCACGACGCCCGGCACGGTTGTGACCTGCGAAACGACAGGATCGTAATCGCTCATGCTGTCCTTCATCCGATCCTGTACGATGATATGGGCTGTCGTTCCGAGAATCTTGGCCTGGATGTCTTCTTTGAATCCGGTCATGATGCCGACTGTCCCGATCAGCGCAGCCACACCGAGTGTAATTCCGGCAATAGAAACTACGGTATTCAACGAAATGGTGCGATTCCGACGCTTCGCGCGCAGATACCGCAACCCGACAAAGATTTCGTAGGGGAGGGCCACTGTTACTTCTCGGGCCTCAGTTGTGGGAAGAGCACGACGTCGCGGATCGACGCTTGGTCGGTAAAGAGCATGATCAGCCGGTCGATGCCGATGCCTTCGCCCGCAGTCGGTGGCATGCCGTACTCCAAGGCGCGCAAGAAATCTTCATCGACCAGATGCGCCTCCTCATCGCCCGCCGCCCGTTGTGCCGCCTGTCCTTCAAATCGTTCCCGTTGATCAAGCGGATCGTTCAGCTCTGAAAAGGCGTTTGCAATTTCCCGACCTGCGATGTAGAGCTCGAACCGATCGGTCAATGCCGGATTCGAATCTTTGCGTCGCGCGAGCGGAGAAATTTCAATCAGGGTAGTCGGTAATGAACGTCGGCTGCTGCAGATTGGGCTCGACCGTTTCCTCGAAGATTTCATTCACGATGTTGAAGAGCGGCCATTTCGGATCGACCGTGATGCCCAGCTGTTTAGCCGCGGCAATCGCCTTCTCCTTATCCTCAAGAACCGAAGGAGCCAGATTATTCACTTCCCGAATCGCCTGGTGATACGACCAGCGGCGCCACGGAGGTGTGAGTGTGATTTCTTTGCCCTGATAGTGAATAACCGTTTTCCCGAGGACCTGCTGTGCCAGCGAGGAGACCAGTGCCTCTGTGAGGATGATCAAGTCCTGATAGTCGGCATAGGCCACGTAGAACTCCAGCATGGTAAATTCGGGATTATGAATCGTCGAGATGCCTTCATTCCGGAAATTCCGATTGATTTCGAACACACGTGGGAAACCGCCCACGATCAACCGCTTCAAATAGAGTTCCGGCGCAATACGGAGATAGAGATCGACGCCGAGCGCATTGTGGTGTGTGACAAAGGGTTTCGCCGCCGCGCCTCCGGGAATCGGATGCATCATCGGCGTTTCGACTTCAAGGAAACCTCGTTCGATCAAGAAGGCGCGAATGCCGGCGATGATTCTGCTGCGCGTGGCAAAGATGCTATGAACCTCAGGATTGGAGATCAAGTCGACATAGCGCTGCCGATAGCGGGTTTCCACGTCCGTCAACCCGTGCCACTTCTCTGGAAGCGGCCGGAGGGCTTTGCTCAAGAAGGTCAGCTGTGTGACCTCGACGGTGAACTCATTGGTCTTCGTGCGAAAGAGGGTGCCGGTGACGCCGATCCAATCGCCTAAGTCGAGCAGCTCGGCGATGCGATAGCCTTGCTCCGAGAGATGATCTTTCTTGAGGTAGACCTGAATCCGATCTGATCCGTCTTGCAACACCGCAAAGCCGGCTTTACCGAATCGCCGCAGTGCGACGATGCGTCCCGCAAAAGTACAGGAGATCTTTTCTTCTCCCAGTACCTCTTTGGTTTTCTCGGCATGGAGCGTGATGAGTTGGCCTGCTCGATCCTTCGCTTCGAATCGCGTGCCGTAGGGCGCCACGCCCACTTCACGCAACGCATCGAGCTTCTTGATGCGTTGCTGCTGTTGTTCGTTCAGTTCGTCCATAATTGCTTCGCATTCGAGGCGATGGGCAAGAGGCTAGAGTGGCAGTTCATCCGTCGCCGCTAGGCTCGCGCCTTTTGCCATTTTCCCTTTGAGATAGGCTTCGATGAACCCGTCCAGATCGCCGTCCATGACGGCGGCTACCTGGCCCACTTCATAACCGGTCCGGTGATCTTTGACCATTTGATAGGGTTGGAACACATACGATCGAATTTGGCTGCCCCAGGCGATATCCTTCTTCTCCCCGACGATCGCATTGAACTCCGCCTCTTTCTTTTTGAGTTCCAGTTCATAGAGGCGCGCTTTCATGACTTTCATCGCGCCGTTGCGATTTTGGAGCTGAGACCGTTCGTTCTGACATTGCACCACGATCCCGGTCGGCAAGTGGGTCATGCGGATGGCTGTCTCGACCTTATTAACATTCTGGCCGCCGGCGCCGCCGGCCCGAAAGGTGTCGATCTTGAGGTCTTTATCTTCGATCACGAGGTCGATATCTTCGTCCACTTCGGGATAGACGAAGACCGAAGCAAAGGAGGTGTGCCGTCGTTTGTTCGCATCGAAGGGTGAAATGCGTACCAGGCGATGCACGCCTGCTTCAGCCTTCAGATAGCCATAGGCATAGGCTCCTGCCACTAACAGCGTCACGCTCTTAATGCCCGCCTCTTCTCCCGGGAGCAGGTCCAGCGTTTCGACCTTGAATTTCTTGCTTTCGGCCCAACGGACGTACATGCGAAGCAGCATCTGCGCCCAGTCCTGCGATTCCGTCCCGCCGGCGCCTGGATGGATCGCCACAATCGCATTATTGGGGTCCAGTTCTCCCGAGAGCAGCAGTTCGAGCCGCAGGGCGGTGAGCTTTGACTCAAATTCATCCAGCTCAACCGTCAACTCCTTCGCGAGCCCGGTATCGTCGCTTTCTTCTGCCAGCTCGAGCAGCGCGCCTAGATCGTTCATCTTTCCATCGATTTCCCGCCACTGCTGGAGGTCGTGTTCAATCGTGGCCTTCTTCCGTCCGATCTTGGCGGCCTTCTGGGCGTGGTTCCAAAAATCCGGCTGCGCCGTCTGTTGCTCCAGATGAGCTAACTCGGCTGTCATGCGAGCGAAGTCAAAGATGCCCCCGTAGTTCCGATACCAATTGCTCAACGGCACGTACACGATTCTTTATCTCATCCAACATGGGACGATCCTTTCGGCTTATATCGGCACTGCGTCCGGCTCAGATCCTTTGGTCCGGAGAAGGCCCAACAGGAATAAAAGCGCGCAGATTATAGCACAGCCGTAGGCAAACACATCGCCGTGCCGGCTGTAAAACGTATGCGGGCGCCAGACTCGTATTGTCGTCTTGAGGGCCTGTTCCGTGAAGGTCGGTGTGGCCTCGACGATACGTCCAAATGGATCGATAAATCCTGAAATACCGGTGTTGGCTGACCGAGCAAAGGCCAAGTGATTCTCGACGGAGCGAAACACGACCATCGAAAAATGTTGAGAGGCGGCCGACGAGGCGCCAAACCAGGCATCGTTCGTCACAGTCACCAGAAACTCCGCTCCGTTCTCGGCGAATTGCCGCACCAGGTTCGGAAAGATCACTTCGTAGCAGATCGCCACTCCAAAATTTATCGGTCGCGGTATCGCCCCCGCCATGCCTTCAGCCGCAGATCGTGGCTTCGGCGTCAACGTCAAGACCGTCGGACCAGTTCCAGCTTCGAAATCGCCAATCCCTTCCACCAACTTGTCGAGGAAAAACAGGAGTGACGATTTGAGCGGAATATATTCACCGAATGGGACCAGATGATGTTTATCGTAACGTCCCAACAATTGGCCGTCGGGGGAGAGGAGATACGCGCTGTTCAATAGATAGGGCCGCCGATCCGGATAGAAGCGCAGGGCGGGGCTTCCAAATAAAATCGGCGCCTGGGCTCGATTGGCCAGCGCGATGAGTTGCAGTTGATAGACCGGCTCACGTTCAAAGACGAAGGGTGTTGCCGCTTCCGGCCAAACCACCAAATCTGTGGCACGGCCAAGCTCTTCCGTCAGCCGGTCAAAGCGTGCCAGAGTCTGCTCTCGATAGGCGGTATCCCACTTCACTGCCTGATCGACGTTCGGCTGCACCACCCCCACGCTGATGGATGATCGGGGAATATCAGAAAACGGCGATTCAGATAACGTCGCAAGGCCATACTCCCACGAGAGCATTACCAACAATGCCGCCATCGCTGCGAGTTCCCAGGGGAGCCGTGCGGGGAGGAAGCCTCGGAACAACGGCATCAGCCACATCAGAAACTCAGCCAGCGCGACATTGACCAGCACAATGAGGAACGAGACCCCGTAGACTCCCATGTGATCCGCAATCTGAATAATCTCAATCTGGCGATATTGAGAGTAGCCGAGTAGGCCCCAGGGTAATCCGCTCAGAGCATACGTTCTGATCAGTTCGAGGGTCACCCATAAGCAGGGAAACGCAAAATGACCGTAACGGGGAATCATGGTCCGAAACCATACGGCCCCGGCAGAATAGAGCCCGACATACAAGCCGAGATAGGCCGTGAGCAGCAACATGAGGCCGTAGCTGATTGCCAGCGGAACCTTACCGTAGGTGTTCATGGCGGTGACCACCCAGGCCATCATGCCCGTGAAGGCAATGGTGCCGGACAGCCAGCCGATCCAAAACGCCTGCGCTTTGGTCTTGCCGTCCAACGCCCAATGTAACGGCACGAGGGCGATCCACGCCAACAGTCCGAGGTCAGATTTCGGGAAACTCAGCGGAAGGAACAGCCCGCTCGCGCTGGCAAGCACGAGTGAACGCGCGAGGGAATGGGTCATGATCCGCACCTTAGCGAAAGTGGGAGATGGATGCAACTTCCGGCTTAGCAGAACTGGCTCACCCATATGCCGTCATGGCCGAACCGAGAGATTTTGAGTTGACGGACGCCCGGTGAGCACCTATAAGTAAGAGCGACAAGCTGCTTCCGTGTCTGCATGAAGAGCGTGGAGAGCTGGATCTGCCCAAGGTTGATAGAGCCAGATCCTCCTGCCTCTGACGAAGCGGCGCGACCATTGATCGCGATTAATTTGGAGGTTATGCCATGGATCGAAGAATCATCAGCCTGTGTCTGAGTTTAAGCGTCATGCTTGTGTTTGCGGGATGTGCTGGTAAGACCGTCTCTTCCTCGTCCGGGGATGTAGCCTCACAGGGAGGGAAGACCAAGAGCGAGCAGATCCAGCCCGATGCGATCAAGACGGTACCGCTGGAGCGCTCGTTTGACCGGCCATCCGGCAACACACCAGTCAATCCTGCGCTCGCGCGGAGTACCGATTCCGAGAGCAGTGTATTGGGCGACGTGTTCTTCGACTACGACCGGTTTCAAATCCGCAAGGATGCCATGACGCTGTTGGACGCCAATGCCGGATGGCTTCGCACCAACGGGAATAAGACCGTGCTGATCGAAGGCCATTGCGATGAACGAGGCACCGTGGCGTACAACCTTGTTCTAGGCGAGAAACGGGCGCAAGCCACCAAGAAGTACCTTCTGGATATCGGTGTCGCGGCCTCGCAGCTTCAGATTACGAGTTATGGAGAAACGAGGCCTTTCTGCAAGCAACAGAACGAAGACTGTTATCAACAGAATCGGCGGGCGCACTTCGTGACGAAGTAAACATCGTACGTGTCGCCGGAAATCTGCCAGCTATGTCGGACACGAAGGAGGAACATGTGAGGCACTATCATATCCGCATCGTAGGAATCGGGCTTCTCGGGATCGTCTTAGCGGCAGGCTGCGCAGGCAAGGGTGAGCGGATCGATCTTACGGTCCCCGTCGCGAGCGCGGGCGACGAAAAGGTCGTTGCAATGAGTTCCCCGACCGTCGCGATTCAGCCGTTTGAAGACCATCGCACCGACCGATCTCGTCTCGGTACCAGACATCATCTATGGGGCGGGGAGAGTCACTTCAGCCTTTCCAACGGCACCCTCAGCGAGGCCACGGCACAGGCCTTCGCCGACTATCTCAAAGGGAAAGGCTGGAACGCAACCGTCGCCGAGGGCAACAGAGCAGCCGGGGCAGACATGACCATCACCGGAACACTTAGTCGATGTCGGTGTGGATGCCAAAAGCGGCATCGGACAGACCACTCTTAACGCTAAAAACCGGATGGTCGTCCAAGTTCAGAACAACGCTGACGGCAGTCAAGTCCGTGAGACTCTCACCAGCACCGGAGCCAGCCAGGTATTCTGGTTCGATCCGGAGGATGCCCAGGAGTTGCTCAACGAATTGTACAACAAGAGTTTCGAGAAGTTCGTGACAGACACCAAACTCGACGGCAAGATCCTCAAGCTTCGATAACAGAGTTCTCCAGACCTGGATGGAGAGCCCTGCGATATGCGGAAGCTGGCTCCGCCACATCGCTGTTGCATCGTACTCGATACAGGAACTTTGTGAGTAATATGGAACGACGGCAACATCGGCGGGTTCCTGCACAGCTTCAGGGATTTCTGCTGGGGAACTCGCATGAGATCGAAGCCGTGACTCTGGACGTCTCGGTCGGTGGCGCCAGGTTCGATTGCGACATCGAAGTCTACCCTGGCAAAGTGATCCGCGTGCGGCTGGTCATTCCCGGCGCGGAGGAACCGGTTTCAATCGATGAGGGGCGAGTGCAATGGGTCGAAGGGGACACATTCGGGGTCTCGTTTCAAAATGTGAGGCCGGACGAACTCGATGAACTCGAGCAGCTTATCAACGAGTTTGAAGAAGCCGAAGACGGTGGCCATGCATAGTGAGCCAATCCTTGACTCGTCCGCATCGGAAGAATATCGTATCCATGTGGGGGGAGCTTAACGCCCCGAGGGAATATGGTTCATAAGGGGGTCGAGCGTCGGGATGGTGTGCAAGCCCAGCTTGACTGGGAAGCCTAAAGTCCCGCCAAGATCTCCGCCGTACCTAGCTGTCCTCGGCAGGTGCGCGCTCCTCCCACCCTAATGTCCCGCTCATTCCGGTTGGCGGTTTCCCCTGTCTACTACCCCGCCATGGGCTGTAACGATCCTCTCACTACCGTGACGAGATCGCTGTGTCATCTCAACCACAGAGTTGGGCGTGAGGGTTTGTCTGAAAATCTGTCGGCGCATAATTGATTTGAGAGGATGAATGGCCACACACAAGTCACCTGCATCTGCGTCCAAGAAAACAGATCCCCGTACAGTTTTGGCAGTGACGGCAGCGGAGATGGGTGCGCGACAGCGCGAGATTT
This sequence comes from uncultured Nitrospiraceae bacterium, assembly GCA_963801725.1. Classification (GTDB taxonomy): domain Bacteria; phylum Nitrospirota; class Nitrospiria; order Nitrospirales; family Nitrospiraceae; genus Palsa-1315. Next base: position 2,503,511 of record CAWDFX010000002.1, on the reverse strand, counting down.
CCGTCTCCGAGTTCTTCACCAAGAACCGGCATTTACTCGGTTTCGACAACCCGCGCAAGGCCCTGCTGACCTGCGTCAAGGAAGCGGTCGACAACGCGTTGGATGCCTGTGAGGAAGCCGGGATTCTTCCTGAGGTCACGGTACGGCTGGATGTCGTGGCTATCGGGTCTTCAACTGTGCCGCCCGCAAGTCAAGCGACACGTTTTCGAGTCACGGTGGCCGACAACGGTCCCGGGATCGTCCGTCAACAGATTCCAAGAATCTTTGCAAAACTCTTGTACGGCTCCAAGTTCCATCGCCTGCGTATGAGCCGCGGCCAGCAGGGGATCGGCATTTCAGCGGCAGGGATGTATGGCCAGCTGACGACCGGTAAACCGGTGAAGATCATCTCGCGTACCAGCCCCAAAGCCTCGGCGCATTACTTTGAGGTACAGATTGATACGAAGAAGAACGAGCCCCTGGTCCATGAGAATAAACAGATCGATTGGGAGCAGCCCCGCGGCACGCAGGTGGCGATCGAAGTCGAAGGCCGCTACCAGAAAGGTCGCGCTTCGGTGGACGAGTATCTCGATCAAACGTCGATTGCCAATCCGCACGTGCGACTCATCTATCGATCGCCGGATGGCGAGACAAAGGAATATCCACGCACCTACCACGAATTGCCGCCTTCGCCGAAAGAAATCAAGCCCCATCCCTATGGCATCGAGTTCGGAATGTTCCTCAAAATGCTCCAGGATGCCAAGAGCCAGACCCTTTCGGGCTTTCTGTCGAGCGATTTCTGTCGGGTGGCGCCTGCGCTTGCGGAAGAGATGTGCAAAACGGCGAAGGTCTCCCCCAAAGCGAAGCCCAGGGACATTCGCGGCGCCATTGCCGAAAGGCTCTATCACACCATTCAAGCGACGAAGATCATGGCGCCGCCGACCAATTGTCTTTCGCCGATCGGTGAGAAGGCGATCCTTTCAGGCCTCTATAAGCAGATCAAAGGGGAGTTCTATACCGCAGTGAGCCGGCCTCCCTCCGTCTATCGCGGCAATCCCTTCATCATCGAAGCAGGGCTGGCATTCGGTCAAGCACCGGACAGCGCGACGAAACCTGAAAAGCCGGTACAGCCGCTGGCGGAAGGAGAACAGGACGAAGGAGGTACGGAACTGGCGCGCGTGATTCGTTACGCCAATCGGGTTCCGCTGCTGTATCAGCAATCTGCCTGTGCGATCTTCAAGGCGGTGCTTGCCACAACCTGGCGCAATTATGGAATCAGCCAATCACGCGGAGCTCTGCCGGCCGGACCCATGGTCATCTTCGTACACATTGCGTCCGTCTGGGTTCCCTTTACCAGCGAGTCCAAAGAAGCGATCGCGGAGTATGACGAGATCCACAAGGAAATCACCCTCGCACTCCGCGAGTGCGGGCGTCGGCTGGGACTATTCCTGCGTCGCCGCGAGCGGGCGGCGAGTGAATTCCGGCGGCGAAATATCTTCGAACTCTATATCGAGGAGGTCGCCGAAGCCTGTAACCGGTTGAAGGGCGGGAAGCTGCCCACCGAGAAGTTAAAGATGCAACTGCAGCGGATTGCATCCTCGCGGACCGGCGGCATCAAGACAGATGAAACGCTCGGCAAGACAGGCGCGGGACCGGAAGGCCTCCCGCATTCCATCATTGTCACGGCTGAAGGAATTGATGGAGAGGTTCCGCCGACGCTTGATGTATCACGTACGGTTGCACCGGCACCTGACGCTCCAGACGAAAAACACAAAGAAAAGAAGCAGTTCTTCTCGAAACCTGGACGGAAGCACCACACGAAGGTGACGACTGGTACAAAAGGCATCGGCAAGGCTGCAACGGTCACCATCGTTCTCCAAGAAGGGCTCCTCCTTACAGGAACACGCAGGCGTGGTTCGTGCGAGTCGTAAGCCTCACCTGATACGGAAGAAAAAGTAGGACGACGCATGGCGAAAACGAAGTCAACAAAGAATGGGGCGGTCCAGAAAAAATTGATCGGGCTGGCCGATCTGGTCATCACAGCCGCGCAACGGGCAAAAGATCCGACGATGGCGATCCCGATTCGTGCCCTTTCGAACGTGACCTTCAATGAGCGCAAAGGTCTGCTTGAAATGGGAGATAAGAAACAGGCGCGCTCATTTTTCAACGTGGGTATGGCCAAGAAGTTCATGCAGACCATGCTGGTTGCGGATGCCCTCTCAGAGTTGCAGCGCGCGGAACTGACGACGTCACTCAGAGAGATCTACTACCGGACCAAACACACCATTCAGGACTCGCACGAGAATACGTTCGACACCCAGGACGAATCGGACCCGATCATCGAAGATCTGGAAGTATCGCTTGTGGCGCTCCGCGAAGAGTTACATGTGCGCGCAGAGAACGGTGGGAGTGTCGTTGGCCCGCTCGTGCTCGGTGACGACGGCGATCGCGTGGATTGTGCCAAGCTGGGCAAAGGCGGTTACTCGGTTCCGTCGATTGTCGAACCGGAGTATGTGGAGATCCGCCGCTGCACGGCGGACTTTGTCCTATTGGTGGAGAAAGGCACGCAGTGGAACCGCCTCTCGGAAGATAAATTCTGGCGTCGCTATAACTGCGTGCTGTTGACTGGAAATGGGCAGCCACCCCGTGGGGTTCGCCGCTTAGCGCGGCGATTGCATGAAGAGTATCGGCTCCCGGTCTATGTTCTGGTCGATAACGACCCCTGGGGATACTATATCTATTCCGTCGTCAAGCAAGGTTCGATCAATCTGGCCTTCGAGAGTCAACGGATGGCGATTCCCAAAGCCAAGTTCATCGGCCTTTCCAGTGCCGACCCCGAACGGTACGAACTTCCGCGTAACGTTGGGATCAAGCTGAATGAGAAGGACATCGCCCGCGCGAAAGAGCTTCTCAACTATCAGTGGTTCCAGAAACCGGCCTGGCAGGCGGAAATCAAGCGAATGCTCGCGAGTGGGCTCAAATACGAACTGGACGCCCTCGCCAACAAAGACTTCCAGTACCTCACGAAAAAATATCTTCCACGGAAACTGAAAGAGAAGGACTGGCTGGACTAGGCAGGCCACCCCTCTTCCATCGCACCATGCCGTCAGCCGCTAGTGTTCAGGTAACATCAGATAGAGCCCGATCACAATGATCGGCGCCATCACGTACATCGCCTTCTTGCCAAAAGCATCGTAGACGCCATAGATCAGGATTGCGCCCATGAAGGTGAAGTAGAGTGTTCCGATTCCTCGATATCCCCCATGTTCTTCCGCCAGGGCGAGTGAGGGCGATCCCAGGATCAGTATGGCCAAAAAGGCTGCTAGTCGTTTCATCTCAGCCTCCTTCTCGATGATGTTAAGTCCGCATGACGTCATATCGATGATGGCTACCGCGGCAGAGACAACACCGTCCTCTGTGTTTCGTGGATTAGGACAAGCATGCTGCGCCTTCCAGAGCGAGAAGTCAAACGGACGCCATCAGCAGGGCAAGACCTAGCAGGCTGTGGAACACTTTGTGGCACTCGAGAACTTCATTGTGCAGTATGTTTGGAAGGAATGACAGGGACACATTGTGCAGGATGCTCAAAAAGACCGTTCAGCAAGGCCGCTGCGAGCGAAGATCGGAGGCGTACCTTCTGGGGCGCATGGTGCGACGAATAAGGAGCACCACGCCTGTGCGCACTGCCGAGTTAGTGAGGCGGCCGCGTCCCCGTCGAGGATCTGAGCGATGCGAGAACGATGTTGACGGGCTTTTTCAGCATCCTGTTATGATCGATAGCTTGCGTTGATGCGCACATAGTCAAACGACAAGATCGGTCGTCCACATATGAGCCCGGTGACGGCCTCGCCCCAGTCCGACGGTGATCGTAAATTCTTTTGGCGAAAGACCTTTGCGATTCGGCGTTCAGCAGCGAGCCCGAGCCCGATCCCTCGATATACCATCGGGACTCCACCAAACGACACACTCAGATTAGAAGGAGTAATCGGAACCCCGGCTCGTCCGATCGCCGCCATCACACGACCCCAATTGGCATCCTCGCCAAACAGGGCGGTCTTCACCAAGTTCGAGGTTGCAATGGTTTGGGCTACCTGCCGTGCCTGCGCGACGGTCGCTGCTCCGGTCACCTCAATCTTCACCACCTTGGTGACACCTTCTCCATCGCGACAAATCGCCAACGCGAGAGTCTGGCAGGCTTCTGTCAGGAGCTGCAGGAACCGGCGATAGGCAACCGTGCCTTCCTTGATTGTGCGGTTCTGAGCCAGCCCGTTCGCCATGCACAGGACGGTATCGTTGGTGCTGGTGTCTCCATCAACCGTGATGCAATTGAATGACTCATTGACCGCCAGACTGAGGGCCCGTTGGAGGGCGCGTCTCGTGATCGATGCGTCTGTGGTGAAATAGGCCAGCATCGTGGCCATGTTGGGATGGATCATTCCAGAGCCCTTGGCCATTCCGCCGATGGTGATCAAGCGATTGCCGATCGTGTCTTGAAGGGCGATGGATTTCGGGCGGATGTCGGTTGTCATGATCGCCCTGGCGGCATCCGGGCCTCCACGGTCGCTGAGCTGATGAGCAACTGCGGCATACCTTTGATGATTCGATCAACCGGCAACACACGACCGATGACGCCGGTGGACCCGATGAAGATTTGGTGTGCGGGTACTCCGATGTGTCGTGCAAGCAACCGTGCGGTTTTCTTTGCGGCAGCCAATCCCTTGGCGCCGGTACAAGCGTTCGCGTTACCGCTGTTGACGAGAATGGCCCGTCCAATTCCCTGACGCAGATGCAGACGATCAAGAATAACCGGCGCCGCGACCACCTGATTTTGTGTGAAAACCCCGGCGACGGGCCCACTCTGCTCTGAGACGACGAGTGCGAGGTCTAGCAAGCCTGGCTTCTTGATGCCGCAATGGATGCCGGCTGCCAGGAATCCCTGCGGTGCGGTGATCCCGTGGCGTGGAGATGAGGGTGCTGATTTCTTGGCCATGACTCGTGAAAGAGACGTCCTGACTCATCCGCATTAGGGATAGGCAGCGGGCGCCATCAAGCCTATCTCTTCAGGGAGGCCCAACATGAGATTCATGGCCTGAATGGCCTGTCCTGCGGCCCCTTTCACAAGATTATCCAGCGCAGCCACGGTAATGACTGATCCTGTGCGAGGGTCAAGGTAGACCCCGATGTCGCAATAGTTGGAGCCCTTGATGTAGCGTGGATTCGGTACGATGTCTTCCTGGACCCTGACGAATCGCTCACCCTTGTAATAGTCTCGGTACAAGGCGCGCAGGTCCGGCAGGGCCATTGGACTCTTCAACTTGCAATAGGCGGTGCTCAGGATGCCACGGTTCATCGGTACGAGGTGTGGAGTGAATGTCACGATCGGCTGTGCGGCTACTGTGTCCGATGGCTGCGAGATTCGTTGAAGTAATCTGCCGAGTTCTTGCTCGATCTCAGGGGTGTGACGGTGCCCTCCGATTTTGTAGGGCTCTAAGGATTCGTGGGCTTCAGGAAAATGATAGGGGAGTGCCGGGCTTCGTCCGGCCCCGGAGATGCCGGACTTCGCATCGATGACGACGGTGTGCGGCTGCACGAGTCCCTGGGCAAAGAGCGGGGCCAATTGCAGAACGGCTGCTGTGGGGTAACAGCCAGGCGAGGCCACCAACTTCGCTTTGGCGATGGCGGTTCGATGCAATTCAGGGAGTCCATAGACTGCGTCCTTCAGCAAGTCTGGATAGCTATGCGGTGTTTTATACCACTGTTCATAGACAGCGGGATCCGTGAGGCGGTAGTCGGCGCTGAGGTCCACGACCAGTTTACCGGTTTTGAGGCAGGCAGAGACCGGCTCCAATGATTTGGTATGGGGAAGGGCCAAGAAGACCGCGTCTGTCTGTTCTGCTAAGGCTTCGGGTGAGAGCGCTTGAAACGAGAGAGATACGAGGCCGGCCAGACTGGGGAAGACCGCTGCCACGGGAGTTCCTGCGGATTTTTCCGATGTCACAGCGTGGAGCTCAAAGTGTGGATGGAGAGCTGCCAGGCGAACGAGCTCCGCTCCGGCATATCCACTGGCCCCTGCAATTGCGACGCGTACCTTTTTCATCTCTATCACCTGCCATGTATGCCACGGGCACAAAAAAAGGGAAGGCGTGGAGCCTTCCCTTTCTCTGTCTGTGGCTCCGACGATTATCGTTTGGAGTACTGGAACCGCTTCCTCGCACCCTTCTGTCCGTACTTCTTCCGCTCTTTGACGCGCGAGTCACGTGTCAGCAAGCCTTCCTTCTTCAAGGGCGTACGAAGGGGTTGGTTGAGCTCCACCAACGCGCGTGCGATAGCATGACGCAGGGCGCCGGCTTGGCCGGTCGGTCCACCGCCATGTACGGTGGCTTTAATGGAGTACTGTCCCATCACGCCACCGATCTCGAGCGGGAACTGAATAATCTGCCGCAAGGTCAGTCGTGGGAAAGCTTTCTCGATCGGTTGATCGTTGATCGTAATGTCGCCTGCCCTCCCAGTGACCCAGGCTCTGGCAATGGCGCACTTTCGTCGTCCGGTTGCATATTGAGTCGCTACTGCCATGCTACAACGTCTCCTTCTTCGCTTGCGGTGATAACAATTATAAGGTGATCGGTTCCGGTTGTTGCGCCTGATGTGGGTGAGTGGGCCCGACGTAGACGCGGAGTTTCTTCGCCATATGATTTCCCAACGGGTTCTTGGGAAGCATGCCCTCGATCGCTTTAGTCAAGAGTTCTGTCGGATCCTTTCGGAAGACATGCTGCGCCGTCGCGGTCTTGAGTCCGCCCGGAAAGCCGCTGTGGCGTCTATAGAGTTTCGTCTCCATTTTGTTGCCGGTCAGATGGATCTTCTCGGCATTCACGATCACAATATGATCGCCCATGTCCACATGGGGGGTAAAGGTCGGCCGGTGTTTGCCGCGCAATATTCCGGCGACGCGAGCTGCCAATCGGCCCAGCGTTTTCCCTTCCGCATTTACGAGGTACCACTTTTCCTGCACGTCCAAAGGCTTTTGCATGTAGGTCAACATTGCTCTTCCCGCTCCTTCGCTATCGAGTAAATCAAGTTTCCTGCACTTCCGGTGTCCCGATATCTTTCGACTCTAGTTTTGCCAGCCAGGCATCGAGATTTGTTGTGCTCCGCCGCTTCAGCACATCCTGGGTAATGTAGATCGGGCAAGGAGCCCTGAGGGCCAACGAGATTGCATCGCTGGGCCTGGCATCGATAGTCCGCTCCACGCCTTTGTTGGAGACATGGAGCATCGCGTAATAGGTGCTGCTCTTGACGTCTACAATGACGACGCGTTGAATCGTGATGTTCAAATGTTCGGCGAAACTCTTGATCAAATCATGGCTCATTGGCCGTGGTGTGATCATGGTATCGAGCGCTAGCTTAATGGCATTACCTTCTGCGGCTCCTACCCAAATCGGAAACGTATCAGGGACGCCGTCCTGTCGCGCTAAGACGACGATTCTCGTGTCGGTGTTAGCCTCTTCTAGGATGCGATCCACCCGGTATTCAACCAGGTCTTGTTCTTTGGGTAAATCGATGGCGCTCATATCAGCGTCTCGGTGACTCAAGAGTCCAGTTTGCCGAAATCTTCCGGCTTAAGATTTTCCAGCCACTGCCCGAGTTCTTCGGAACTCTGTTTGGCGATGACCGAATTATTCGCAAAAACCGGCGCATTACTTCGAAGTGCAAGTGCAATCGCATCGCTGGGCCTGGCGTCGACGGTATATTCTGAGTCTTCGTACATCAAATGGATTTTCGAAAAATAGGTGTGCTCCGACAAGTCTGTAATGACGACGCTGATAACTTTCGCATTATAGGCATCGAGGAGCGATTTCATGAAGTCATGCGTCATCGGCCGGGGAGGCGTGACGTTTTCCAGTGACATGCTGATCGCGCCAGCCTCTGACTTGCCGACCCAAATGGGGAGCATGTCGGAGTGCTCTTCGTCACGCAGCACCACGATATACGCGTTATTATAGGGGTCGAACATCAACCCTTTTACATGCATCTGTGAAATCACGGCAAACCGGCTCCTTATCCCTCTTCTTAAAAGGGCTGTGAGGAGATGCTGATCACCCTGACAGATGGATCAAGAAGTGCGAACTCTAACATTTCCGAAGTTGGCCTGTCAACGAAGCCTGCGAGATCACTGGAGAAATTCACGGAATATTCTTGTGATCAAAGGCCTCATCGAGGACCGTATGCCGACGCAGAGCTGTTTACGTTTAGGCCGGTGGGCGATAGTTCTGATCCAGTTTTCCGGTATCAGTTTGCTCGCCAAGTTTGAGAAAGGCCTTCATCTGTTTCTTCACAAGTTCTCTGCCGCTTTCATCGCCCAGGTTGATCTGATATTCGTTGATGACCATGACCCGCATGCCTTCCCACTTTTTCCAGCAGGGCTTGCAGACCTTGGCTTTGATCTCGGTTTCAAGCTTCCCCATGAAGAGGGGGTCTGTAATAGTTTCTCCGACTTGTCCACACGTGACACACTGGACGTCTGCCATGGTATGAGGATCCTCCCGAAAAGATTATGAGGTGAGTGTGAGGTGGGAATTGTAACACTGCGGTCGTGCGAAGATAAAGAGGGGAGTGGATTGACCCACACAGAGCTTCGTGCTAAGAAGAATTCCTTTTAAAAATCGATACGCCCGGATGGCGGAACTGGCAGACGCGCCGGACTCAAAATCCGGTTCTCGTAAGAGAGTGGGAGTTCGACCCTCCCTCTGGGCACCAACCGATTCAACAAGTTATCCATGTTGGGTTTCGCGCAGCGGCAGAGGCAAGGCGCTGATTGTACCGTGATTGTCCCGTAGTCCGGAATTCTGCGCATGAAACGCCGCGAGTTGTCCCACCGCTACCGCCCGATCTCGCGGGTCGACAATGTCATATCTGTCGAACACGCTGCAGTTAGCTTCCATGTCGAGGTTCCAAGGTATTTACTTATGTAGTTGGTAAAACCGGAGGAGGGCACGATGGGAGCAAAACTGGTGTGGACGTGTCTCGTCGTCTCCCTGTTGGGTTTCACAACACCTTCGCTTGCGGCATCGACGAAAGCACAGGACCCTTCACGGCACTTGTATGATCGCGTGATGGAAGAATATACGCATGGTGACTATGAAGCGGCACTGGCCGGTTTCAGACTGTTTATTGAAGTACACCGCCAATCCCCATTAGCCGCGAATGCACAATACTGGATCGGAGAATGCCAGTACCGCCTAGGCCGCTATCACGATGCCCTCACTTCCTTCTACAACGTCCGCTCCTATAACCCCAAGAGCCCCAAACTTGCTGCCTCCGCGTTTAAGATTGGCCAAACCTACTCAAGGCTTGGGGATTATCACAGAGCGCGCCTGATGTTTGACCAGGTTCTCGACCAATATTCGGAAGGCGCCGAAGCTCACCTGGCCCGTAAGGCGCTGAACATCATGCCCCCTCAACCGTGACCCCTCGCTTCACCGCAAGAGTTTACAACCTCGGGTTCGGCATTCATTTCTGATGGGGAGTTTCCGCGCCGTTGGCATGTGGATCGTCCTGCCTCATGGCGATGTATCGCTGCTGCAAGGCAGCGCCGACTCCAGGGATACACACGCGCTTCCAAGAAATACCGTCTGATTTTAAGGTGCCCCTCCCGTCTCATGGGTAATCGTATGGCCGGACGAATTTTTTAGTTTTTTGATATTTCCCCTCTCTGCAGGAGCAGAACACCTTCCCGTCTGACGTCTCAAAAAGCGGATAACATTGACGGGTTTTCCTCTGAAGACTAGAGTTGGCTTGTTGAACGACCGGCTGTCCCGCTTGGTATAGAGAACGATAATGATACAATCTATAGGACGAAAAGCCGCCAAGGCACGGAAAAGAAAACATGATCTTCAGCAAGAAATATTAATCCATCTCAAAAAGTCTGGCGCTTCTCTGTATGCCCCCCTCTCTCTCCGATTCGACCCGGAACACACCCCCGAAATCCAGCCGCTCTTACGTGGGTTGCGCGAGTATGGGTACATTGACGTATCTGCGGAGCAAATGGTGAGCATTACCACGTTCGGTCTTCAGCAACTCGAATCCTAGTGCCTTTTGGACTGCCCTAGCCCCCCTATCACAATGGCGCACTTCGGCGAACAGTGTGAGATGAACTATCAGCGGAAACGTGTGCTCAAGTTGGCGGTACTCGGACATCTCAGACTGCATAGCACTAAGCAGTGGGACATGCTGTGTGTCCAGTTCGCAATGGGAGACGAAGAAATCGAGGCTATCCTCAAGGACCTACGAGACAGGAAGTACATCGAAGTTGCCAAAGGGAAGCTGGTTCGGATTACTGCGTCAGGGCGGCACCACCTTGAGGATCAATTCTATCTGAGCGGGGATGCTTGAGGCTGTGAAGTTTTCCCCCGATGTTGGTAACAGGAGGGTTCTCAGGGATGGACAAGAAGAGCAACGCAAGCGACCCCCACGTCGCAGCCAACGTGGAGGTTATTCGAGAATACCTGGAAATTCAATTCAAAGGGTTTGGACTTACCGACAAGCCAGATGCTCCACTTTCCTACACGTTTGTCATGACGAAATCTTCCGACGAAGAATACACGTTAAAGGTTTATTGGGCACAACTGTCAGATCAGAGCCACTCCCCTGAAAGTACTCAGCAACGCCTTGTTGCGGACGATGTAGCGGGTAGGATGAGAGCTAAGTCTCAGGGAGAATATTTCCCGTGGGGCAAGCACTAGGACACTCCGAAGCGAACAACCCGCGCCAACCCCCTCAAGAAAGTGGTCAAAAGAGACCAGACAGAGAAGTTGGATCGGTCCATCATGCGTGCAAAAATTGGGGGAGACGAATACCCCGGCGGCTCCGTAACCTAAGGAGGCATTATGGCACCAGCACAAACGGTCGAGGAGTTCCGAGTCGCAACTAGATCCCTGCTGAAGCTCCTTGGCGCTGGGAAACCGCTGACTGAAGTTGAGGAATCCACCGTCGCCGCCAAGATTGACGCTCTACGCTTAGAGTTTCCAGGTTGGAAGCAGATGCGCACAAGGATGCCCCGTGTAGGAGTCCTTATACCACCACCTGTGCTCCCTCTTGCGAGAGCAGAAAAATTAATCATGGCCGAGTGGCGTACTTGGGCACAGAAACGTCGCTCGTATACAATCACCGATATGCAGGTTTTTTATTTCTCGTGGTTGAAAAAGAGGAGACCGGAACTACTCACATTCACATGTCGGGGTGACCAGTGGCAAGTAGTGCGGGAATGGCTCGAGCAGGATGAAGACAGTCAAGTGAAACTTCGAACTTCCCAGGTGTAGCCTTCCCCAGCCCGCCAGGGCGCGAGCCGATGTTGTAGGACTGAAGGTTAGACGGCCCAAGGTCGATCTTCCTTAGGCATCTGCTCTACAAACGTGATAGCCCGCTGAATCGATTTATCCAAATCCTCGCCCGACGTGAACTTTTTTGCCAAGCACGTATACGCTCCGTTTTGTTTGGCAAGTTCCCATATCCCTGGGTGGGTCATATGGGTGAGGACAACCACAGCAACGTGCGGTCTGCTGGCAATGGGCACTAAGTCTACTAGTGTCTGGAAGCCAGATTGCTCAGGCAGTGCGAGTTCGAGGACTACGCAGTCTACCCGCCGAGACCGGTAGAGGGTAAGCCCTGACTCACGATCCTCAGCTTCTATGATCAGGTAGTCGGGGGAGCAACGCTTCAGTTGATCGGCCCAGTACACACGTTGGTTCTTGCTTTCATCGATGAGAAGTACGGAAGTTGTGTGTGGTTCGGCGTGCGTTTGCATGCCCCGAAGACTCCTGTTTAGGCGGTTTGGATAGAAATTAAATCAGAAATCTGAGGAGGGAGTCAACAGGGGAAAACGTGGCGGTCTGAGCCGATTGCCGAGAGGCGCTCATTGAAATGGTACATACGGTCGCACAATCTCTTCGCCACAATCCGCGCAGGCATAGCGCCCCATCTGGCCAGTGTCGCCGAGTGACATGTCGATGAGTCGTTGGACAGTGTGCTCGCATGCCCCCGCCACATCGGATAGCCGCGCCCATTTGTGCAGATAGGTCGCCTCCTGACAGGAAAACATCGGCTGGGGTGGTGTTTGGACGGTCCCGCTGGCGGACGACATCCGCCAGATCGTGGTGGGTTTCACATTGTCGCTATTGCATTTGGGGCAGATTGACCGCTGAGGCATTTGCCTTCGCGTGGAGTGCTTATCCCCACGATAGCATCCATTCGATGCGGACAAGCCTAGGAACCTCCCTAGTCCGCGCGGTGGGCCGATTCACCCCCACAACATCCCCACAAGCCCCTCCACCGTCAACGGCGCATTCCCTTCAACCCTGTTATTCACCAACACGTACGAGCGCCGACCTGTGGCCTCACTCCAAACGATCTGAAGCTGCCTAATCACTAGGGTATCTCCTAGCACCCCAGCCGCATGTTTTGGAGGAGCCTTGAGAGGCGCTAATGGCTATGGCGGGCCGAACGAAAAAACTCGTTGCGTAATATCGCTCTCTCACTTCTCACCCCCACGAGCTGCTTCAATGCCGAAGGTTCTGGTCATTGATGATGAGAGGAACATGCGTACGGTCCTCGACCTACTACTCCGTGAGGAAGGGCTTGAGGTGCTGTTGGCTGACGACGGGTGGACGGGCTTGGAGTGCTATCGCCGGGAACGCCCCGATGTCATTCTTCTTGATTTGCACCTGCCAGGGCTGGATGGGATTGAAGTCCTGAAACGAATCCGTGCGACTGATCTCGAACAGCCGGTAATCGTGTTGACGGGGGACACGAATCCTGACACGGAGCGGCAAGTCCGTGCCCTCGGAGTGAATGAGTTCATCATAAAAGGCCAATCGCTGCAAGGCTTGCTAGACGCATTACAGCACCTTCTCACAGAAAACCACTCGGATGGTGGGCTCCCTTCTCCAAAACCCCGTTAATCGACTAACCGATACAAGCATGCACGTCATACAGGACAGTCTAGAATTGGCCGCTTCAGAGAACGGGAATGGGGTTTATCTCAATTGCCCGAAATAATGGCGTGAAGTTGCACTGCGCAGGTTGCCATGCGGTCGGCAAGGTGGTCTCAGACACCTCTCCGAAGTATCACTTTGAGACGTATGCAGAGGCGGCACGGTGGTTAGATAAGAAGTATATGTGGAACCTCTGCGAGATATGTTCTCCGGCAAGCGATTAGTTACCCGCCTAGCATGTTCACCAATCCCTCCACCGTTAACGGCGCATTCCCCTCGGCCCGATTGTTGACCAACACATAGGCCCGCCGACCCGCGCCAACCGCCTGCCGCACCAACTACACCGCCTGCCTTCGTAACTGCGGCAACTCTTCCACGATTTTAGTATACGGCTCCGCTCGCTTCTTCGCGGTCTGATGGTACACCTTCAATGGCGCGGACCGTCCCGGAGCCTTTTCTCAGTTCTCCATCTGCTCCTGCAATGAGGCGACGCGCTGCTTCGGTCAATGACTCCCAGACAGTCGTCCGACGATAGGCCGCCATGCGCTCGTCAAAATGGGCCACGCAATCAGGACAGTAGCCGTGGCTGTATACGAATCGATGACTGAGCGGCAACTGCCGACTTTTGGCATAGGTGTTCAGATGCATCCATGGACCTTTGCCGGCTGCCGTATTCCTATCGTCTCGCACCTTGGAACAGAAGCAGCAGATCGGAACCAAATCATCCACGGCGCCCTCCTCGGTTAGATGTGACAACGCGTCTATATTTCTCTACGCTCCCCAGAGAGCTTTCTGACCTAGGAACCGTCCTAGTGTTTCGCGTGAAGGAATCTTTTGGAGAACCCATCTTTCTCAGCTGGGGGGTTGAAGAAGTTGGGCTACGAGCTTGAGAAGCGGGTATTCCCATTCGAAGGACTTCGCCGTGCCATCTGCCGTGGTGATTTCGACAACGAACAACGCGCCGTCCTGGCTGCGCGTTCCCTTGGCATGTAATGGATCAGCCAGGGGTTCCTGTTCTGGATGAACAAGCACCAGGATTTCTTCGCCTGGCTGGGCATTCTGAATCCTTGAACAGTTCGAGTTATCGCGAAAATTGATCACATAGGTGAGAGAGTCGGATGGAGTCATGCGGTACCTTCCGTGAAGGTTCCGTGACGTTCGACCGAGTGTGCCCTGGTCCGTGTTCATGCCTTTTTCTTACTTGGTGCCAGCCAGAGCCCGTCCCTGCGGCTTCCCCCGCCGCCTAGCTCTGGAGCGATCCAAAGCGCCGGGCGTTCACGTAAAGAAAGACAGAGAGCATTTGCTTGGTTGCGAGTGGCTGTATACTCGCGTTGAGGGTGGAGATTCCTCTTCTTGAAGGTAGCGTTGGTGACTTTACTTCGCTGGCGTTGTTGGTGGGCGGTTGGCATGGTGGCACCTCGTTGAAACATACGTAATCGCACTACCCCGTTTAGCTTATACGCTCCCCGAAGTCTTGCGAGCTGTGCAATTGTGATCAGATTGTTGCTGGTCTTCTCGCCATTCTGGCGTGCCATACAAAACACGCACTGACATAATGAAGAGAGAGATGGGTCACACGGTATGCCCTGACACTGTGCAGCCCAAGAAGGGCTTGTGGGTTGATCCGGTCCCGATCTTACCGTGGGAGTATCGGGCCGCTCCTTGCGTCATGATTCAGCGGGGGCTGCCCACTGATTCTGTAGGTAATCCCTTCTGCTTCGTCCCAAGATAGGCCATCTGTAAGCTGTGGAAATGGTTTTCAAGGAGGCGTAATTCCAGATCATTTAAGGACCTGCCCTGATCCAACACATTGCGCAAGGCAACCGTAGATTTCCAAAACTCCCTGAGCGTGTGGTCCGTTTCCTTGTGATTCTTTGCGTCAGTCCACTCACAAGCTGGCTGGGCCAACCGGGTTTCAACAGCTCGATGAGCCATAGGGCACCTCTCCTTTCATTGTTCATTCACCAGGGACCAGCCCGGCGCAAAGATTCAGCCGGAAGAAGGAACCTAGTTGTGGAGGACGATATTGAGGAGGGAGCTATGGACGTGTAGCCCGCTCTCGTAGTGAATCAAGCCCTTCTTTTTGAACCGATTCATGAAGAAACTGACGCGAGAGCGGGTGGTCCCGATCATCTCGGCGAGTGTTTCCTGGCTAATCTTCGGAATGACCTCTGCCGGCGTACCGTCTTCCCCGAAATGGGCCATGAGCAATAAAATTCGCGCCAAGCGCTTCTCGCTGG
This sequence comes from uncultured Nitrospiraceae bacterium, assembly GCA_963801725.1. Classification (GTDB taxonomy): domain Bacteria; phylum Nitrospirota; class Nitrospiria; order Nitrospirales; family Nitrospiraceae; genus Palsa-1315. The sequence continues at coordinate 2,488,306 of CAWDFX010000002.1, read as the reverse complement.
AGTTAAAGAGTTGATCCACCAAGTCCTCTTGGATGCGAACGTTCCGAGCCAGCATATGTGAAAGGAACAGCGCGGAGAACGTGCGGTCGTCGTGGAGCAATCGGCGCATCGACTGTTTGTCGATGCGAACGATCCTGGCGTCTTCGACGGTCGTCGCTGTGGCCAAATACACCGGCTGCCCGGTGAGGCCCCCTTCCCCGAAAAAGCTACCTGGCCCCAGTATCGCGATGACGGCTTCTTTACCCTGCGGCGACACCACAGTCAGCTTGACTTTGCCCGCCTGGACGTAGAACACGGCATCTGTCGTATCCCCTTGCGAGAAGAGCACCTGCTTCTTTGGGGGCGTCAGCGTCGTTTTGCCATTACTGACTTGCTTGAGGTGGTCTGAGGATTAAATGTCGCCATCGGTGGGACTCTCACAGCTCGTGTCCGGAGCGTGCAGGGGAAAATACCTTTCAGTACAGCTAGAATTATGCCTACAGGATTACTAGCCATCTGATCAAAATTGCTCACTTTCTAGAAATTCGTGGGGGGGGAGGACTGAAAAATATCTACAGAAAGGTCAAGAAAAATATTCACAAAACCCTCTCCCCAGTTTCGGTGGATAAACCTGTGCATAAGATCACCCTCCCATCCACATTCCACCCATTTCTCCATAGTTAAAGGGTCTTTGCCCAAAAAATAGGCATTGATCAAAACGGCCCAGGTACCACAACCGATGGGGGTGTTTCAAAATAAATAAGTCAGACACCACAATGCCTTGATAATTCAATAAATTCATACATCATAATTTGTGATTTCCATGCTGCGTACGGCGTTCGCATGCAAGTTATGCACAGATACCCTTAGTGAACTGTGCTTTCTGCTTCATATTCTGAGGCAATTGAATGGTGGTTCCTTGCCACTTGAGACGCAGACTGGTGACTTTATCTGCACCCACTGTGGATTTCCTCATTTCCTCCTTCTCAGCCGTACTCACGTTGGACTTCTCCGGCCCTGGTGTCTCCATTCTCGACGGCGACTCCGTCGAAGTCCTGCACAACCGACACGCTGAACGTATCCGCCTCAGTGGCATCGACTGCCCTGAGAAAGGCCAAGCCTTCGGCACCCGAGCGAAGCAGGCTGCGTCAGCGTTAGTGTTCGGGAGAGATGTCGTGCTTCAGACCCACGGCAAGGACAAATATGGGAGGACGCTGGCCGAAGTCCTTCTCCCTGATGGTGCCAACATCAATCATCAGCTCGTGAAAGATGGCTAGTGCTGGTGGTATCGGAAGTATGCGCCGGGGAAGACGGTACTAGAACAGTCGGCTGACTATCCTTCCTTGTCGCTATCCCCCTGCTCTAAGAACGCGAAGCGGTGCCGGTGTGCTGATTCATAGGTGACGGCGCAATGGCTCTCAGAAGCGAAGGTTCGGGCCGATCCCTGCCGAGCCATGTGTTCCTACCGACGGCCGATCTCCTCCAGAACGATCACGATGTGTGAGTTGTAGTATGAATCTTGATTCGCCAGCCCGAATCCGCGAATCAGGACTTTGCGCCCAACCTCAAATATGACCCGCTTCACTTCGAAAACGTCCCAAATGTTGGCCGCTTTGCGGCGGGCCAGGGTTTCTTGGATCTGAATCAACAGTTCACGCACCAGTGTCGAACGGACGTCGTGGTCTGGGCCGATCTCCTTCTGATTGAGGTCGCCGATCAGGTTCAAGGCCCGGCGATTCATATGCAGTAAGTGCCCGCAGTGGGAAAAGATAAGCAGGCCCGGTTGCGAACGCACAGGAGCACTCTCCATGCTCGGTTCACCGGAGGACAAACCCGGTCCACGCCCCACGTGTGATTCATGGCCATCCCGTATCATGGTTCCGTCGGTCAGCATAGAATGCCTCCTTGGGTCGGAAAGAGAGTTGCGGCGATCTCGCACGCGGCGATGACCCCATTGTCCTTATTGTGTGAACAATGGGCACTAGAAGAAGCCTCTGCCCCTGCCTGCTCCACCGGTCGAGTCCACACGAAAACACAGGAACAAGTCGGCGAAAGTTATGCCCTCTGCCGGAGCTGCCGCACGTCAGATGGCCCCCTACGCCGCAGCGTGAGTTTTTATGACGATGACGTCTTCCTTTCGCAGCATCCCGTGAGGCGTTGACCGGTGTGCCACTAGAGGGCGAAGGCGATTCGCACGGACGCCAGAGTACGCGATGCTTCCCCAATTGATGCCGCGTCTTGCTGAGCAAATGGCGGTTCCTCTCTGAAGTCATCAAAAGTTTCACGGACGAATGGCCCACTGCGGCATCGCCAGAGCATACGTCCTCCGTTTGCTTTCCTTCTCGCTGCTAGTTGAAGCCCATGTGCATGCAACGGTGCCGGATCCTACGCGTCTCCGTTACGCGACTGCTTGTCATCCTCCAGCGTCGCACGCCGGTGCCGTACGCAATTTGTTGGCCAGAGTGGAGGTGAGTGGACAGAGGAGCTGATTACAAAAGCAAATTCCACAACTTCACTGTTCGCTACAAGGTCTTCTGCTGCGTTGGCCACGAGAAATAAGGGAGCATTCTGTCTTTTCATGGGACAGTCTGTCCGTTGGGTCACCAGCAGGCAAAGAAGAATACTATATAGATGGATGATGGCTCGGAGACCAATCATGTTGTTGCTGGATTGTCTACTGTTCCTTTCTGAAACTAGGGCAGCTGTTTCCTCAGCGGTTCACCAAGGGTTCACCAGTCCCATGATCTCCATCCTCGACCGCGATACCCTCGGAGCCCTGCACGACAATCACGCCGACCGCGTCAGGCCAGGCAGTATCGACTGCCCTGAGAAAGGCCAAGCATACGGCCAACGCGCCAAGCAGGCCGCTTCTCCTCTTGTCTTTGGTAAAGAAGTTATCCTTCGGAGCTACGGCAAAGACAGGTACGGACGGACACTTGCTGATGTACTTCTATCCAATGGCACGAACGTCAACCATGAACTGGTCAAGGATGGTTGGTGTTGGTGGTATCGGAAATATGCGCCGGGAGATACTGAGCTTGAGAGGCTGGAGAAGGACGCACGAGACGCGAAGAGAGGTCTCTGGGTCGATCCGAAGCCGGTACCGCCGTGGGAGTGGCGAAAACTGAGATGAATGCCAACACAGGAGTATGCACATGTACTGCCCTGCCTAAAATGTGGACAGGCAGCTAAGCCAGTGGGTACAGGAAACCCACTGAATTTATTCAAGACCCATCGCCGCTGAAGACAACCGAAGATCTCTCACCAGAGGAACGAGGAAGGGCACCCGGCTGTTCCTTGTCACGAAGACGGCTGGATTCTCTGTAGAATTGATGATTAGCAATATTCTACAGACTGTCCACAAATTAAGTGGGGCAGTGCAGCGCGTTTTACAAAGCGTGGTCGGAGAAGAGTACGAGTGATTGTAAGCCCGCGCCTTAGCCGTTATTCGGACCGTTTAGTGTGTCGCTGCCTGAACTAGGAGGCGCTTTGAACCCGTTACTCACTATCCCGTGACGTAGCGAACGCATCTGCCAGCGCCTGTACGGTCAACGGCGCATTTCCTTCCGACCGATTGTTGACCAATACATAGGCTCGCCGGTTCTCGGTTATGGCCTTCCTGACCAGCTCCACCGTCTCTCGCCTCATTTCCGGCAACTCTCCAACAATCTTTGCTCAAGAGTCAATGAATACCATGATTTCGCGGCTTCGGGAGTTGCTCCTGCCTTCCGGGAAGAATGCTCCGCATCAGACAAGATGTCAGCGACCACATTCTTACGAAAATTCAACTCTTTCGGAGAACGCAAGGGACAATATGTTCTCTACTCCCATAATTCCTTCTTGCCCTCACCGTGAGTCAAGAAACTCTAAGCCCTTACAATCTTGAAGGTTCTAGCGCTTCACAATGTTTGGCAAACGATTTGCGCATAAGAAAGCCGTCGAGCATCCATTGGAAGATGCCCGCAGAGCGACGGAAAGAAGGTCCGTCGGCATCTTGTGGCACAAGTCTCGACACATTGTTTCAGCTCGGAGGTGCATCATGAAGAAAGCAAAGCTCGCAATCGCGACAATCTGTCTGCTGTGGACCGCTGTCGCAACGGTGCTCATCAGCGAAGCCGCAACCACCTTTGCCGGTGCGATCGTCGGTATCGATCAAGTCCAGCATACGATTACCTTCCAGACGAGCACCGGACACACATGGACGATGCCAGTGGCCGATTCCAAAATCATGAAGCAGCAGATCGCCAAAGGCGATCGGGTCAAGATCGATGTCGAATTGAGCGATAGCGACTTGAGCCAGAGAATCACCAAAGTCACCAAGATTCACAAGGATGAGCTCATCGAAAGAACGGAACGAAGTTGATAGATCGAATCGTGATTGATGAAGGAGACCAATCATGACACACACATCTCTTCGTACAGCGGCAGTGGTTCTTAGCCTCGGCATAGTTCCGACCGCATATGGAGCTATGGAGTCCCAATCTGTGCGGGACCCATTCATGGAGCAGTCGACGAACAGGATGGACTCTGGATCAGATCAGATTGTGGAAGGCTCGAAAGTTACCCTCCAATATGTGGCGACCGCTTCCGGCTCGACCGGGATCGACTACGGCAATGTCAGTGAGTTTATTCAGGGTCGGCACGAGATCTTTCCAGCCTTGGAGCGAGAAGTCGTTGGAATGAAACCCGGGGAGGAAAAGAAAGTTGAACTGAGTCCAAGGGAGGGCTTTGGTCCTCATGATGACAGTAAAAAGCTGACTATCCCCAAAACACTGTTGCCGTTTGGAGCGAAAGCCGGAGATGTCTTGCGGAATGATGAAGGGGAGCTCGCCACTGTGGCGTGGGTGGGGGACGTGATGGCTGAGTTGGATTACAACCATCCGCTCGCGGGAAAGCCGCTCGTGGTGGAGATTAAAATCCTCAAGGTCGAGAATCCGTGACCCAATATGATCAAGCCGAGGAGGCTGCCATGCTATTTATTCCCACTACCGTCAGCTATGAGGGGACTTATGAAAATCCGGGATGTGATTTGATGGCGTCAGGTCCACCCGCTCATACCGACAAATAATCCCTGATTTATGAACCTCTATTTTCCATAGAGATAGAAGTAATTGACTTCCGATGTAAGGACTTTATCTATTCTTTGTGGTGAACAAGGAGGAAATTCGACCATGAAAGTTGAAAATGATAAATGGATCTGCTTCGAATGCTGGAAGAGAATGGTGGCAAAACCTGGTGAGAAACCTCCATTTCCAAGCCTGATATTGATATGTGATGAATGTGGAGCGAAGGGTCTTGTCATCAAAGTGAGTGCACATATGCTGAGTCATTCATCCAGGTGAGAGATTTTTAGAAGGGTGGCGATAAACCGCAAGGAGGGGCTAGGATGCGGAGCCGGCCTCGAGTTGAGGGCTTGCCCCCGAAGGAGGATTCTAACCCGTCGTGGCCAAACCTACGACTCTTAGGTGGCTCGCGAGTGGTCCTAGTCGTTTGCTTTCTGACCCCAGCCTTTAGTCCGCATGCAGAGATTCACGTGAGTTTGCCACGCCTCGCCGGCACTCATCGATACCTTCTGTTCGGCCTCGTGTATGCAGGCTGCTTTGTCCTGGGCCATGCTTTTCAGTGTGGGTTGCGGGCCAGGGGCGATCCATTCGTATACAGTCGGTTTAGACAGCGGGGCTGAAGGAATCGGCTGAGAGTCCATACACGCAGCGAGTGCGAAACACACGATCGCGATGAGGATGATCATGGATATGCCCTCCTCAATTCTGTTCAGATGATCTTAACGCACTGCGCTTGATATACCTATGTCGCTCCCAGCATTTCATCCGGCCATTCCGGCCGCTCCATCACAAAGCAAAGGCCCGCCCCCTTTCGGAGTCGAGCCTTTTTGCTTCAGCTTCACGATGCTTCCACTGTTCGTTCACAATGTTTCCATTGTGCTTATACAGTATTTCCATCGTGTGGTCTAAAGCATGATGTCACTCTACCCTAGGCTCCCATCGTGACCTACTAGGACGAACCCCAGCCGTTATTCCTCTCCTCACTCCTGCCGGGTAACTGTGAGTTCCTGGGTCAACGCCGGGAGCACGACCTTGCTCATGGTTCAGCCCGGCCACTCCTCGCGCTCGATCGGCATTGAGGCTTGGGCGAGGCGCAGGCCCGTGATTGGTTCCGCGCTCACAGCCGGCGGCGTGAGTGGTTGTGTTGGGAGGCCCAAGATCCGGTTGGCCTGTGCCTCTAGAGCCGTGCGCTGGCTTTGCGTGTCGAGCCTGGCGTAAATATGGACGTGCTGCAGGTTCGTATGGCCGAGTGTTTTGATGTCAAGTGATGATTGTGTCAGATAGCCGGCGGTGTTAGCATGCGCCCCATGTCGAAACTAGGAAAGAAAGACAAGCAGAGAGAGCTTCATGGGGTATGGATCGTTCTCGATGTTCCGCGAGAGCTTATGCGCCGAGCCAGGGGAGCTGCCGCCTTAGAAGGAAAATCCATCAAGGGAGCCTGATCGAGTTGATGGAGGGCTATCTTCAGGAGATGGAGAAGAAGGGGTTGCTGCCGAAGGGGAAGTAAGGAAACGCTGCAGTGTCATTCCTCCTTGTGACTGCCGCAATGCTTGAGACGCGGAAGAACCCCGAAATTGTCGCGCAGAGTGTGTTCCAATCTCTCGCAAACGTAGCCGACCTGAAAAACTCGACAGGAGTCTTTTATATAAGTGACATGGCATGGATATTCGATACTCACAAGGCCCTTCGAGAATTTGCCTTAGTAACGCACTTAGCGATTCAAAAAGGGATTCAACTGCATGTCTTTCGGCTTGATACCGAGTCGTTTCAATCTCACATGGCCTCCTATCCTCGATCATCGAAGTTGGAGGCCTTTCTTGCCTCACAAGTATCCTCGGTATGGAAGGCCAAGGATTCAATGATTTGATCTGAGAATTCCAAGGGGAAGTGAAGCAATGCGCAAGCTGGATATCGCCATGCGGATTCATCGGGAAGCTGAGATCTCCGAAGAAGAGGCGGCCACACTGCTGGAGTGGATTCTGGAACTCTTCAAGACTACCCTTCAAAAAGGGGAGTCGATCACCGTCCCCGGTTTTGGCAAGTTTACGGTGCGAAGTAAGCTCCCTCGCAATGGGCATAATTTCAAAACGGGCGAGTCGATAATAATCCCGGCACGCAGAGTCGTGACCTTTCATGCCAGCTCCCATCTCAAAACTGAGGTATATGCTCCAGGAATAGAACCACAGTGCTCCATCCTGGATATTCCCCGATGAAACGTCTTACGGCCATTGGGCTGTTGTGTCTGCTCTCTGCTTGTGAATTGAACCTGACCGATCTGCGCCAGAACCAACCCGAGAAAGTGTCCGATTTTCCAGCAGAGGTGACAAAGCTCTCGGGCTGCGTGCATCGTGCCGCGGAATCCATGGGCACTCCCCATAGCTTTCTGCTCAATGCGCGTCCGGACAAGCAGGAGTTCGTGATCACAGCCACGCCGGCATCTGAGCCGTCCATCCGGGCTGAGCAGGCTGCACTGGAGCTGCATTTCAAAGCCCAGGGCGAGACCACCACCGTGCTACTGCGAGACAGTGCCATCGGAGACCATGTGCTGAGTCACGACCTCTGGTCCATCGTTGAACGCTGTGCAAGCCAGTTGGCTGAACAGCCCGCCGCGAACCCCCCTGCTCCCTAACCTGGTTAACAGGGTCAACATGGTTTACAGCGTCCATGTGCGGGACCTCCGTTTGCCTTGCGTCTGCCGTTCACAGGCTTGCAATCTCGAGCAATTTTATTCGAGGTCGAAGTGACGGTTCGCCCTCTCTTCGCTAGGGTTGCTCCGAGTTTTACCAAACACCGACTCTGCGCTATCTTTGATGGACAAGGAGTACCGACCATGACTGAACTGCGTTCGCTCTTCGAGGCACTTGGCGTATTGGGTTTCATCGTCGCCACCGGCACCGCGCTTGCGGTGATCTTTCGATGAGTATGAGCGGCAGGCTGCGTTAGGAGTTCATGCATGTCTCGCCCCCTCTCCCTTTTTTGTCTGATCCTACTCATATCAGGATGCGTCGCGAGCCTGGCAGAGGTTCGGCAGAGGCCAGCGGATCAGGTGGGGAATTTTGCCGCCCCGGCGCCTGCCCTCGCCTATTGTGTCCTGCGGGCGATCGAGGCCATTGACTCTCCCTATGCAGTGCACTTCAGCGGAGGGCCCGATGAGCAAGAATTTTTCCTTACCGTCACGCGCCAATCGCTCCTGGCTCAACGAATCGTAGGGTTTGAGTTGTATTTTGTCGCCCGGACTCAGCTCACTCAAGTGGAACTGCGAGAAGGCGATCGCGACGGCCATGCCCTCGCCCAGCAAGTCTGGCCTCTCATTGGTCGCTGCGCCGAGCAGGCGCCTCCTCCGGCTGCCAATGCACCATTCCCACCAGGTGTGTTGCCCAAATAAGCCAAGCAGGCAACGCCCTCGGAAAGAGGTGCTCCTCCAGCCGCACGGCCACGATAGGTCTAGAGTCGAAGCACAAATTACTTAATTACCGTCACCGAAATGATTGGTTGAGATGAACAATCGCACCCGACAGCGCATGATCGAGAGCTGAGCGCAGCGCGGGTTGTAATTCGTAGTCGCTTGCGTAGTCACCCCACTCGCCAGACAGGGGAATGGGCATGATGATGACAGTGTCGTGGTATAACACTTCGCCGCTTTCCACTGATATGATTTTGCTCGATACAACGAGAGGCGGCATCCTTCCATAGAAGCGAGCCAGCATCCGGTCCCTCCAACTCGGCATATCGACTCGAAAGCAGAGCACGCTATCTGCGCCGAGCCACTTCCCAATTCGCATGGCGCTGTCGTCTGCAACGCGCCCGGAGACCTGCAATCGCTGCTCATCTGTCAACAGCTCGAGGTTGCGTCGATCGACGATCTTGATCCACGGTCGTTGCTTCTTGAGTTCGAAGGCCGCTTGCTCAAGGCGGCTGTACCCGTATGACACGTCCTGTTCCCACGTGCGGGGATACCATACGGCTAAGCGTCGGACATGTTGCGGGACTGGAAACCCACTGATCGCCGAATCTAATCGAACTGGATCGACGACGACGTGTGGCGTGGGTCGACACGCTGTGAGCATCGAAAGACTGAACATCGCGACAGTGGTAGCGAGGTATCCCAACCGCGTTCTGCGTAGTCTGGCGGTCTGAGGCTGCCAGACCCCTTGAGCGATCATATTATGTGCATGATAGTGGGGTAATGGGATGCGTGGATATTCCTCAAAGAGAGGGGCCTCTTACCCGAAGGGAGTGATCGCAAGACACAGGAGCGCTATCTCAGAGCCGGTGCCGCCGTGGGAGTGGCGGAAGAGGAAAGAGCGGTAGCGGGTAGGTTTATTTCTTGGCGTTGGCGCGCCTGGCATCAGCCTGCGTCGCTCTCAGTGGGACGCTGATTTTAGGGGTAAAATAATTTAAATTCCGCCGAACGCATCGAGATTCCTATAGCCGTTGTGCGGTGGTCGTGAGGGGTCGGAGGGCGAGGCTGCTGCCTCGACCTGCCGCTGCAAGATGACAGGCTCACGACACGTGTGCACGAGGCGGCGCGCATTGCGCACCACGTCTCACCGCTACTGCGCGACATACACATAGACCGCCCCGGCGTCTAAGCAGCCGTTATTCCCTTGGTCCTCGTTGATCCCCCTCGCGCAGCTGGCTTCACGGATTGCGCCCGCTGCCAGCGTGTCCTTAGAGATTGCCAAACCAACGCCAAACCAGTCCTCGGATCCGGTGTTTGACGCCTTGACGTACGCCTGCTGGCTCCACACCCCGCCCGTGCGGGTGAGAGGACATAGACTGCCCCACTATCCGGAGCGATGTTATCCGCCTGGTCCCCATTGATTCCCGTGGCCGCGCTGTCCTCAAGGTGAGCACCCACTGCCAGGTTGTCGCCAGAGAGAGCCACGAAACCAAATCCGTCGCTAATTTCTGGATTGGACGCCTTGACATACGCCTGTTGGCTCCAAACTCCAGCCGTCCGCGTAAAGACATAGACGGCCCCAGCTTCTGGGCAGCCGTTATTTGTTTGGTTGCCATTAACTCCCGTGGCGCAGCTGTCTTCATTGAATGCGCCCACTGCCAGCGTATTGCGAGAGAGTGCCACGCGAAAGCCAAAAACGTCTTCTAGCTCGCGGTGTTTGACGCCTTGACGTACGCCTGCTGGCTCCAAATTCCAGCGGCCCGCGTAAAGACATAGACGGCCCCGGCGCCAGGGCAGCCGTCATTGGCTTGATCGCCATTAACTCCCGTGGCGCAGCTCGCTTCATGGCTAGCGCCCACTGCCAGCGTATCGCCAGAGAGTGCAACATTAGCAAATCCACCTGCGGTATTGGAGGCCTTCAGATAGGCCTGCTGACTCCAGACTCCGGCCGTGCGTGTAAAGACATAGACGGCCCCAGCGCCAAAGCAGCCGTCATTGGCTTGATCGCCATTAACCCCCGTGGCACAGCTGGCTTCACCGCCAGCGCCCACTGCCAGCGTATTGCCAGAGAGCGCCACGTCATTGCCAAAACCGTTTTCGGATCCGGTGTTTGACGCCTTGACGTACGCCTGTTGGCTCCAAATTCCAGCCGCCCGCGTAAAGACATAGACGGCCCCAGCGCCAGGGCAGCCGTCATTGGCTTGATCACCATTAACTCCCGTGGCGCAGCTGGCTTCACCGTCAGCACCCACTATGCCAGCGTATCGCCGGAGAGTGCAACACTAGCAAATCTACCTGAAGTATTGGAGGCCTTCAGATAGGCCTGCTAGCTCCAGACTCCGGCCGTGCGGGTGAATACATAGACGGCTCCGCTGTTGGCCTCACCGTCAGCACCCACTGCCGCTAGCGTGTCACCAGAAAGGGCTAGCCTAAAACCAAAGGCGCTAGTAGCAGTGTTGGACGCCTTCACGTACGCCTGGAGTGCGGCATTCACGAAGTCTGGGGCTGGGGTGGGGGCGGGGCTGCCCGTGCTGCTCCCCCTGCTGCCGCAGCCGCTGCCGATCAGCAGGGCGCCGCCGAGGAGCATGATACCGATTCGTCTCGTGAATGAATGGGCGCTGTTCATGAGGGACCTCCAGGTGAGGTGAGACAACAAGGCTGCGAGACAGCTAGGGATGGTGCGAAAGTGGTCCCCTCTATATAGATAGCGAAACGCTGAGACGGATAGTGGCGCGTGCGGTGAGCTCTGTGACTGAGTGCAAACCGAAAATGAGGCGTGAGCAGAAACGACTGGCCGACAGGTTACGGACCTGCATGGGAGCGAGCTCCACATACCGAGCGGCTTCGGGCAAGCCGTTGGAGCCACGTTATGGCTCCGCATTGTCAAGCTGTCAATACCCCCCCTACAGAAGAGGGATAGCTGAATTGCCCCCGAAATCATGACCCTCCGTATCCTGTTTGACCTGCGCGCTCATTGATCACCGTGTGTGGTCCTTCCTTGACGCTGCTCAATCGCCGCGTAGCCCGCATGGATTGCATGGATTGGCGGTTTGCCCATTGGACATACCGCGACCTGATGGTCCGTTAATGGCTAGTGTGATGGCTAGGGTAACGGCCAGGGAAAATGGGCTCCGCTCTGCTCGAAATCATTATGCCCCCTCCGCACACTGCTCCCTGAGTCGATCCTGCTCTCGATAACTCACCATTCGAGCCTGACGGCCGTAACTCTGATCTCGTGATTGGTACTGGGAGGGATAGGCCAACTTACAGCACGTCCGACAACGAAACGGCAGCCCTTCACGGTGATACAGCACGCCGACCCGTCGCCGACAGGTGGGACAGGTAAACCAGGGACGCTTCCCCCCTTGAGGCCCGAGCGAATAGGTGAGTTGGACCATCTGAAGAACGTTTTCGTCCCCAAACATCGGAAAGACCAGCTGGAGTGCATCTGTGAGGACCGTGATGGTTACGGTGGTCTGGTGGGCGCCTCTGTTCGTCCGCCATACCCAATCATATTTGAGGAATGGATGGAGATATCCCACTCGAGCGAGATCAAGGATGTTGAGCGGATTGTATTCGGTCACGAGATGTTTCATGTGAGTGTCTCTATGGTTTCTCTAGTTGGCGAGCCCGAAATCATCATGTCGAGACCTTTCACCGGGTGCTTTTCAGAAACGTCTTCCGTGCGCCAAATTTCCCTACAATAACCTACATTCTTGGAGCTCCAAGGATGCCACGATACGAATGTTTCCTAAGTCATGGTCATCTTTTGTTAACACTTACGAGCCGAAATCATCGTGCCATCCACCATCGCCGGATCCAGACCGTGAGGAAAACCTCGTTCACTCAATTTCTCCCTCATTCCTTGCCTATCTTGCACTCATACTCGATCTCAGGCTGTCATCCGCTGTCCTCACGGTCAGGTTCTGTCTATTTCTGTCTATTTCTGTCTAGCAGTTGTCTAGTGCGCACTCCCGAAATCATCCTGAACCGCTCCGTAACCTCACCGTCGCAGAACGCAGAGCATGAAGAGGAACTGGCTCGCTCATTTCCCGGGGTTCACGCGCCTTTCTTGCGTTGATGCCTCTGCCCCACGTTGTGATCCCTTGTTGCCCCTATCAGGTTTTATCAAGTTCGCTTTTTCGAAATCATCAGGGATCTTCCATTCCCGCAGCGATCGGCACATGTCCCAGTTCGTGCCGGCCACAGTACTCGACCAACAGATGTCGACCAATCAGATCCGGCAGACTCGTGCAGGACTTGAGCCGATCGTGTCCTGACACGGGGCCGCATGGAGCAAATTTCGCCCCTGCGAGGAGATCACCGACCTTCTCAAGGGGAGCGCCATACTGCAGAGCCAGACTCATTAGGCGGGCGATCACGTCGTAGAGACCGATCAATTCAGACGAGCAGTCGGATCCTTTGAGACGAAGAAAGATTTCAGCGGGATGTTCGTCGTCATGTACGCTGATATACAGAGTCCGCAGGCCAGCTATCCTGACTTTTTGTGTGATGTGGTTGCGGCGGGCAGGCAGGGAACGACGCAGATTCTGCCCGTGACCCTTCGCTCCGACTGTCCCGTAGTTTGTACCGTGACTATCAATTCCCATGTGTTTCAATCCTCTCTTGCGTCCTTCTCTCACACCGTATAAGTAATGGATTGCAAACGATAGAGACTGATAGTCTCGATTGAAAAAGGTAGGGGAGTTGGACTCAAAATCCGGTTCTCGTAAGAGAGTGGGAGTTCGACCCTCCCTCTGGGCACCATCGGTTTACGGCTACTTGATAGCTACTGACACGGAGGTTTTACTAGCTCGGGTGGAAATCGGATTGTGCGCGAAACCGAATCGAATCTAAGCCACATGCCTTCAGTTGACATGTCCGAATGGGTAACCTATAGTCTGTGGCTTAAGAGAGATGAAGAAATTTCAATGCCATGATATTGGTCCCATTTTTGGTATTCGCTATTGCACATCATTTTCTTTTCTAATCTCACCATGGAGGCAGCACATGCGTAAAGTGTTGGCACTGGGAGCGGCAATTCTTTTTGTCGGTTCAGCTGGTGTGTCAATCGCTCAAGAGCGCTTGCAATCTAATCAATCCGGGATGGGTGTGGGCGAGGGAGTTGGCGATGTCTCTGGGTCGAGTACTCGTGTGACCACCTTCGATCGAACCCAATTTCTCGATCGGTTGTCTCAAGCGGAGACGATTTACGGCCGTGTGATTGGTCTCGATCTGCCAGCCAAAAAAATGTATCTTGAGGGTGGTGGAAGCTCCCACGATGAAGGGCGTGCAGGTGGTGGCGCGATGAACTACCGCACGGTGTATTTTGATGACAAAACCAACTTCGACCAGATTCGTATGCTTGAGTCTGGAGACGACGTGACCATACAGGCATTCGAAGAAACAAGTGCGAGCCAGCCGTTCGGCACTGGCCATAAGATTGTCCGTGAGATCACCGTTATGCGTGGCAATGAGAAACTGGCCGGTTTCGGTGGGCTTGGACAGCGCCCAAATCCGGCGACGGAGCGTGGGATTAACACGAACAGCGGCTCCACCACCGGTGGTATTGGTGGCGCTGTCCTTCCAGGAAAGATTGATTCCGGTATCACCAGCCCGGTCGGTGAATATACCGGGGCCGCTCCCTGCTGGCAGTGTGAACCACAGCCAGGATGGGGTAATGCAGTCGGGAACAAGTCGGACTACGGAACGGACTACACCAAGCCAAACTTGGTCAAAGGTATGAACTAAGCCGAGGGACATGCCGTGAGGGCATAGAAGGGGGCAGCGAGACGCTGCCCCTTTCTTTGTGTTCACCATCCCGTATGCCAGGAGTCGTGCTTGCAGGGCCGCCGACTCCTTGCTAGGATTGCCCCTGCCCGGTGTGGTGAATCATCTAGATTCTTGCGAAGGAGAAGCCGTGGTCGGAGATGGGGAGGGACACACGACATTGACTGGTCCAGCCAGATACCGAATTGGATTTGCGGGGAGTAATTTGTCCTTATAACTTCGTCAAAACGAAGTTGAAGCTGGAAACAATGGAGCAAGGGCAGATTCTTTCAGTGCTGTTGGACGATGGCGACCCGATACGGAATGTACCCCGAAGCGTGAGTAATGAAGGGCACACCGTCCTTTCGCAAGATCGTATTGAAGGGTCCTATCGAGTACTCATTCGCCGCCGCGAAGACGAGTAATACGCGGCATTCTTCTGCTCATCGTTTGTGTGTGCGATCCCTCCTCTATCGCCTTCAATGACGACCGTCACTGCTGAATTCTTCGGCACAGCCCCGATTCGATCAAGCAGCTCACTAGGCCTTCCGCGAAAGAGGGTTTCCCTTAGCGTCGTGAGGTCCATGGCGATGGCAACTTGTCTGTCTGGGACTATCTGTGCCAAGGTTTTCAGCAGCCTGCTGAGGGCTCCTGGATCCACATAGAAGACGAGGGTTCTTCGTTCTTTGCGAAGTCAGAGAGAGATATTGCCCGAGACGATGACTGGTTGAGGGAAGGCGCCCCTCAAAGATGATTGCATCACCGGAAAAGCCAGAGATTGCTGCCGCTGTCGTCAGGGTAGAGGGACCAGGAATAGCCTTGACCGGGATTCCGGCCTGGTGGGCAGCAGCCACAAGCCGAGTGCCTGGGTCGAAGATGACTGGTGTGCCGTTGTCTGAAACAAGGGCGACATCCTGTCCCTGTGTAAGCCGATGCAGAAGAAGCCGTATTTTCTCGTCGCGATTGAGCGGCCCGTAGCTGGTGATTGTTGCAGTGATACCATGATGAGCCAGGAGTGCCTGAGTCACGCGAGGATCCTCTGACGTAACAACCGTAACGTGGCGCAGTGTGGCAAGGGCCCGAAGCGTAATGTCATCGGGGTGACCAATCGGCATACTGACGACATAGAGCGTACCGGTGGAAGGAGACATGATTGTCCGGCCTCTCACTCCATGATCGTTTGGTTGACTCCCATCTCGCGCCATCGATATAATTCCCCGCTTAATGTCAGTCTGTTTGTCCTGAAAAGTTGAGAGGATAGCCCTCTATGGCCGCCATGTTTTTCGTGGTGACGATGGCCCTGTATTTTGCGGCCACCATTTCCTTTCTTGCCTACCTGCTCTGGCCTTCTGAAGGCCTGTCAAACGTCTCGTTGGGTATGACGGCGACGGGGTTTGCCTCGCACACGGTCGCGTTGGGCGCAGGGATGATCGGAGCGACGGAAGTTTCGACGCCAGGATTCCATGTAGCCCTGTCGTTTTTTTCCTGGGTGCTGATTTTGGTCTTTCTTATCGTGGAGTTTCGCCATCGTCTGCACGTGATTGGCTCGTTCATCGTGCCTCTGGCATTGCTCTCACTGGTCTCTGCCGCCGCATTGCCGGAAACTGCTCCAACGCTCACACCGGTGTTTCGAACGTTGTGGGTCCATGTTACGTTGAGCATGCTCGGTACCGTGGGGTTTGCCGTAGCCTTCGTGGCTGGTGTCATGTATCTGATTCAGGATGGACTTCTCAAGTCCAAACGCTTCAACGTCCTCTACTCAAAGTTGCCCGCCCTGGATTTTCTCGATCACCTGAATCAGCAGTCGATCGTCACGGGTTTTCCGCTACTCACGCTCGGCATCATTACGGGTGCGCTTTCCGCCGAGTTCTCTCGAGGCACGTATCTGAACTGGAATCCCGAGCAAACCTTTGCCTTAGTGACATGGGTATTCTACTTTGTCGTCCTGACAGGACGACTGACGGTGGGTTGGAGAGCTAAACGAGCGGCATACTTGACGATTATCGGATTTGCCGGCGTTATTCTAACTCTCATCGGCGTGGTCCTCAAGAGTCACGGACCGGTGTCGTAATATGCATATTATTGCCGTCGGGTTAAGCCATAAGACTGCCCCGATCGAAATTCGGGAGAAGCTTGCGGTTCCTGAGAGCCGGATGGGCGAAGCCTTGAGCCGTCTCTGTTCGTATCAGGGGGTGCGGGAAGGGATATTACTCTCGACATGCAATCGTGTTGAGGTCTATGCCGTCGTCGATGAGATCGAATCGGGATATGGACGAATTCAGGATTTCCTGGCCGATGCCCACCTTTCGCTGTCTTCGGAGCAACTGACCCCTCACATGTACTGGCACCAAGGGGATCGGGCGATCAGCCATTTGTTCCGTGTGGCCTCCAGTCTCGATTCCATGATCATCGGGGAGTCGCAGATTCTTGGCCAGATCAAAGAGGCCTTCGAGGTTGCACTCACACATAAAGCGACCGGCATTATCCTGAATAAGGTTGTGAAAAAAGCGATTTCGGTCGCGAAACGCGTGCGGACGGAAACGAAAATTTCCGAGATGGCGGTGTCGGTCAGCTATGCCGCGGTCGAATTAGCGAAAAAGATTTTCTCAGACTTAAGCGAGAAGACAGTCTTGTTGGTGGGCGCGGGGGAGATGGCCAAGTTGGCGGCGAGACATTTTATTGCCAACGGTGTCCGGCACGTGCGGGTGACGACCAGGAATCCACAACATGGGCTGGAACTGGCGAACCGGTTTGGTGGTACCGCGGTTGCCTTTGAGGAGTTTCGAGAGGACATGGCCTCCGCCGATATTGTCTTGGTGTCGACTGGTGCCGCGCACTATCTCGTGAGTGAGGATGACGTGCAGCATTCGGTCAAGCAGCGAATGAATCGTCCAATGTTCCTGATCGACATCTCAGTTCCGCGCAATATCGATCCGGCGGTGCGGCATGTGGACAACGCCTTTCTCTTCGACATCGATGATTTGAAGACACGGGTCGAACAAAATCGCGAGGGGCGTCTCAACGAGGCTGAGAAAGCTGAGCGGATTGTGGTGGATGAAGTCGGAATTGTGCAGCAATGGCTCCAGTCGCTGGAGGTCACTCCCACTATTGTGGCTATCCGAGCGCGGGTCGATGATATCAAGCAGACCGAGTTGGACAAGACCTTGGGGCGATTGGGGAACTTGTCCGCGCCGGAGCGTAAATTGGTCGAGGCGATGGCGTCGTCGATCGTGAACAAGCTCATTCACAATACGATGGTGACGCTCAAGACCGAGGTGAACTCCTCCGAGGGGGCCGCCTTTGTTGAGGCGGCGCGACGGTTTTTCAGCCTCGGCGACCCTGCGGTCTCTCATGTCAATGAACATGCGTCCACTGAGTCGGAGACGTGTCATTCATCACAAGAAGATATCCGGGATGTTGAAGAGGTGATTCCGAGAACCGGCTCAAAGATGCCGCATCAGTGAGCGTCAGAAGACCGTTATTTTGTTTGTTTGGTTGGTTGAACGAAACGAATCAGATGAACCAAATCAACTAAATAAACAAAACAAACCAGATCAACCAGATAGACCAGAGAAACCAGATGAACCAGACAGGCCGTGAACGATCAACCGTCGTACTTGGAACGCGCGGCAGTAAACTGGCGGTGCAGCAGAGCGAATGGGTGCAGGGACAGTTGCACGCGCTGGCTCCGCATGTGACGGTGACGCTGCAGAAAATTCAAACGTCGGGAGACAAGATTCTGGACGTCCCGTTGGCTCAAATCGGCGGAAAGGGATTGTTCGTAAAGGAGATCGAGGAAGCGCTGTTAAGCGGTGAGATCGATTTGGCGGTGCATAGCATGAAAGATGTCCCCACGGAGTTGCCCGAGGGATTGGCGATTCTCTGTGTGCCGCCAAGGGAAGATCCTCGGGATGCCTTGATTAGTCGTGATGGGCGGTCGTTCATGGATCTTCCTCATGGTGCCCGAATCGGGACCAGCAGCCTTCGTCGGCAATCGCAGCTCCTGCATGCCAGGCCTGATCTCACAATTTCCATGTTACGTGGGAACTTGGATACCCGTCTCAGGAAATTACGAGAGGGACAGTTCGATGCCATCGTACTTGCCGCAGCCGGGCTTCGGCGATTGGCCTGGGCGCATGAGATTACGGAGTACCTTGCACCGGAGATTAGTTTGCCGGCTATCGGCCAGGGGGCGCTGGGCATAGAAGGCCGGCGAGACGATCTCTTCGTTCGCTCACTGTTGAGTGGTTTGGACCATGCGTCGAGTAAGATAGCCGTGCTTGCCGAACGTGCGTTGCTCCATCGGCTTCAAGGAGGCTGTCAGGTTCCGATCGCGGCGCATGCGACAGTGACTGGGACAAGAGTAAGACTGGAAGGATTGGTGTCCAGCGTTGATGGCAAAGAACTCCTTCGCGATTCCGTTGAAGGAACAATTGAGGATCCAGAGTCGATCGGCATTCAACTCGCGGAACGGCTGCTTACCCGCGGGGGCGATAGAATACTCCAAGCGATTTACGGGACCACATGACGAAAACGGGCAAATCGGGGAAGGTCTATTTGGTCGGAGCGGGTCCAGGAGATCCCGGGCTTTTGACGCTGAAAGGGAAGGAGTGTCTTGAGGCGGCCGATGTCGTTCTGTACGATTATCTCGCCAATCCGGTCTTGCTGCAGTATGCGCCGGCCACGGCAGAGCGCATCTATGTCGGTCGGCGGGGGCGTGGGCAGTATCAAGATCAAGCGGATATCAACAGACTACTCATTGAACGTGCGAAAGTGGGGAACGTGGTGATTCGGCTCAAAGGGGGCGACCCATTTGTCTTCGGACGCGGTGGAGAAGAGGCAGAAGCGGTGGCTGCTGCAGGAGTTGATTTCGAGCTTGTGCCTGGTGTGTCGGCGGCGGTTGCGGTTCCTGCGTATGCGGGCATTCCGGTGACCCATCGCACGTTGGCATCCACGGTGACGTTTGTGACCGGTCATGAAGATCCCACCAAGCCGGTGGCATTGTTGGAATGGCCCCGATTGGCCAGTACATCTGGGACCCTCGTGTTCATGATGGGCATGAAGAATCTCCCCTTGATCGTCAGGCAGTTACTGTCGGAAGGCCGGCCGTCCGACACACTGGTTGCGGCGATCCGTTGGGGGACCAAAGCCGCTCAACAGACCATCGTGGGGACATTGGGCGATATTGTTTCAAAAGCGGAAGCCGCGCATCTCGAACCGCCGACGGTGATCGTCGTGGGTGAGGTCGTACGATTACGAGGACAGCTGAATTGGTTTGAGACCAAGCCGCTTTTTGGGAAACGGGTCGTACTGACCCGCCCACAGGAGCAGGCAAGAGAATTTTCCCAACTGCTGGCGGCCTATGGTGCGGAGCCGGTTGAAGTTCCGACGATTCAGATCGTGCCTCCGGCCAGTTGGCAGGCGATCGATGCCGCGATGGCTGGTCTCAGTACCTATCAATGGCTTATTTTTACCAGTGTGAACGGGGTGAGACCCTTTATGGACCGGCTTCATGCAGCAGGGAAAGATGCGCGTGCGTTGGCGAATCTTCGTCTGTGCGCGATTGGACCAAGAACGGCGCAGGAACTGGGAACCTATGGATTGACTCCAGATCTCATTCCAACCGAATTTCAGGCGGAGGGTGTGATTGCCGCATTAGCTCATGTGGGAATCCGTGGGAGCCGCATCTTGATTCCACGCGCTGAAGTCGCTCGCGAAATCCTGCCGGATCAGTTGCGTGAGTTGGGGGCAACCGTCGAAGTAATTCCTGTCTATCGCACGATCGCTCCGGCGGTGGACGTTGCATCTTTGACGCAACAGCTTCAAGATGGCCAAGTGGCGGTGGTGACATTCACGAGTTCCTCCACCGTTCGCAATTTTATGGAACTTTTTGGTGGGCGCGACAGGGTGAGACCTCTTCTCGCAGGGGTGGTGGTGGCCTGCATCGGGCCCATTACGGCACGGACGGCGGAAGAGTATGGAGTGACGGTCACGGTGATGCCGGTTGAGAATACTGTGCCGGCGCTGGCAGACGCGATTGTGAGACATTTCAAGGAAGGGGCGCGAGTCACCGTTTCCACGCGCAGTTAGACCAATATAGACGGCAGGGCAATGGAATGAATTAGCTAAGGGAGGGCATGATATGGTTCCAGTCAAGTCGTTCATGGTTCCGAGAGAGAAGTTTGTTAACGTTGAGCGAGATACAGATGCACAGACGGCGGCACGGATCATGCGCGATCGTGGTATCGGCAGCCTGTTCGTGACGAATGGGAAGGAGATTATCGGTCTCCTCACGGATACCGATATGGTCCGACGTGTGGTCGCGGTTGGTGTTGACACCCGCAAGACGACAGCCGAACAGATTATGTCGGCCCCGATCGTAACGATCGAAGAGGATAAGACCGTATTAGATGCCAACGATCTGATGGCCAAAACGCATATCCGACATCTCGGCGTGACTCAGGGTGGAAAATTGGTTGGCATGATTTCTGTGCGCGACATCGTGGTGTTCTTGACGAATCTTCCGAGGAAGTGATCCCATGGCCTTTCCAATACAACGGCTTCGGCGGTTGCGGCAGCATGAGGCCTTTCGGCGTATGGTCCGGGAGACGAGCCTGACCCCGGCCGACTTGATCTATCCGCTTTTCGTCGTCGAAGGACGGGACCGGCGGGAGGAGATCGCCTCGATGCCTGGTCAGTACCGGCTTTCGGTCGATCTCTTGGTGAAGGAGGCGAGTGAGGTTGCGGGTTTGGGGATTTCCGCCATCATCCTCTTTGGTATTCCTGCTCGGAAAGATGATCGCGGGAGTTCGGGGTTCGATCCGAACGGCATCGTGCAGCGGGCCGTCAAAGCGGTGAAGGATCAGGTCCCGGGGTTGATGGTCGTGACCGACGTCTGCATCGACGAATACACCGATCACGGCCATTGCGGAATCGTCAAGGACGGGCGCATTCTCAACGATGAAACGTTGGAGTGTCTCCGTGCGATGGCCAGAACCCATGCGCAAGCCGGCGCCGACATGGTGGCCCCGTCCGATATGATGGATGGGCGGGTAGCGGCGATCCGGGCGGAGCTGGATCAGGCTGGTTTTCCAGAGTTGCCGATTATGGCCTACGCCGCCAAATTCGCGTCCTGTTTTTATGCGCCGTTTCGGGATGCGGCGTTTTCGAGCCCTCAATTCGGTGATCGGCAGTCGTACCAGATGGATCCCGCCAACCGCCGGGAAGCGCTTCGGGAAATCGCCCTCGATGTCGAAGAAGGGGCCGATATCATCATGGTGAAACCGGCACTGCCGTATCTCGATATCATTGCCGCGGCCAGGGCGCAGATATTGTTGCCGGTAGCGGCCTATCAAGTGAGCGGGGAATACAGCATGATCAAAGCGGCCGCCAATGCCGGCTGGCTCGACGATTCGCGGGCCATGATGGAATCGTTGCTCTCGATTAAGCGGGCCGGCGCAGATCTTATTCTGACCTACTTTGCCAAAGACGCAGCGCGTCTCCTCCGCTGACGACCATGCTGAAAGTGACGCGTGGGCTGTGCGGCCAGTGTCCACGTGCCTATCCGGTCGCCACGATCGGCAATTTCGATGGCCACCATCTGGGCCATCGAGCGCTGCTGCAGACGGTGGTCGAGACTGCCCGGAAGGCACAAGGGACTGCGCTCGTGCTGACCTTCGACCCGCATCCGGTGAAAATCCTTGCACCCCGCGTCGATCTTCGCTTTCTCACCAATCCGGAGGAAAAGCTTGCGCACTTTGAAGCCGCGGGGATTGACGAAGTGGTCTTCCTGGACTTTACTCCGACCTTTGCGGCGATGAGCCCGGATCAATTTGCCGAAGACATCCTGCATCGTGCTCTCACCCTGTCTGAATTGTTCGTGGGGAATCATTTTGCGTTTGGAAAGGGCCGGGCAGGGCGTATCGATGACCTCGTGCATCTCGGCGGGCAGTACGGTTTCCGCGTGCATCCCGTGACTCCCGTGATGATTGGGGGGGACGTGGTGAGTTCAAGCAGGATTCGCCAGCTTATTCAGGCAGGGAACGTGGAGCGGGCTGCCACATTGCTCGGACGCATCTATGGGATTCGAGGTATCGTGGTGCACGGGATGCAACAGGGGCAGGTGATGGGCTGGCCTACGGCCAATCTCCGCGTTCCGGCTGATCGCGTCGTGCCGCCCGATGGCGTCTATGCTGCGCGGACTGTCCACGGGACTCAGACCTATGATGCGATCGCCTACATCGGGACTAGGCCGACCTTTGGAGCAGGTGAGCGGCTGATCGAAGTCAATCTGTTGGATCAGACCAGCGATCTCTATGGTCAGGAGATCACCGTGCAGTTTGCAGCATGGATACGCAGCGATCACACCTTTGCATCTGCCGATGAGCTGTCGAAGCAAATTGCCCGTGATGTGGAGCAGGCGCGCATCAGCTTGCAGCGTATTCCGCAGGGAGTGTAGTAATCATGGCGATTGAAACAACGATCATGAGGCCATCTTCCAGGTCCGTCGTACGACCGGCGCTGTTGTCCCATCTTGTTCGGACGGCGCGTCAGCAACGGCTGTTCGTTCCAGGTCATCACCTATTGGTGGCGGTGTCGGGCGGGCCAGACTCGATCGCGTTGTTGTCACTCCTCCATCGCCTGGCCGGTTCTTGGCGGCTCAGGCTGACGGTGGTCCATTGTAACTATGGGTTGCGCGGAGCAGAGTCCGACGGCGATGAATCGTTTGTCGCCACCTTCTGTCGGGAACGGGACTTACCTCTTGTCATTCATCGACCCAGACTGGTCAAACGACGACGGCGTTCATCGCTTCAAGCTGCGGCGCGCGACGCGCGATATGACTTTATGAAGCAACTGGCTCACGAAGTAGGGGCTGACCGCATCGCGGTCGGTCATACCGCCAATGACCAGGCGGAAACGGTACTCATGTGGATGTTGCGTGGGGCGGGTATGACGGGGTTAGCAGGAATGCCGTACGTTCGTGAAGACAGGATCATTCGTCCTCTTCTCGCCGTCACCCGCGGGGAAGTGACGGCATACTTGAATCGTGAAGGGCTGACCTATCGGCGTGATTCGAGTAATGACAAGTCACTTTATTATCGTAATCGGATCAGGAAGGAACTCCTTCCTGTCGTCACGCAGTTGGCGCCGGCTGCCGTTCGTGTGTTGCAGCGGCAGGCGGACTTGCTACGCGAGGACGAACACTATTTGACGGGAATTGTAAATGAGCTGGTGCGCACACTCGTCAGCCATGATTCCAGAGGGGTGCAACGAGTCGATCGCCAGGCCCTCATCGAGTTGCCGGGTGCTCTTCAGCGGCGTCTCGTTCGGACAATCTTACGGACTTACGAAGAAGAGGGCCGCGCCAGCAGCCTTCGTGTGGTGGAGTCGGTTCGGCGTGTCATCCTCAAGGGAAGGAGCGACGCGCAGCTGTCTTTGAAGCAGGCTTTCGTGACTCTGGATCGGGGGTCAGTGCGATTTAGCCCAGGTGCAGGAGGAGATCGCAGTGATCAGGTGGATTCAGAGCAAGAGAAGAAAGAGGTGCTCGCAGTTCCGGTACCTTCAACGGTCTCATGGACTAGAACGAATCAGCAAATTGATGTACAACTCATGACTCGTCGTGCTGCTGATGCGCGGAGCATGTCTTCTTCATCCGGACTGGCATTGTTCGATGCCGACCGGTTTTCGGGGCCCTTGGTCGTTCGCCATTGGCAAGTCGGTGATCGATTCTTTCCTTACGGGATGAAGGGGAAGAGCAAGAAACTACAGGACTTCTTTACCGACAGGAAGCTTGCTCGCCGCGCACGGGAGGCGGTTCCATTATTAGTGGCGCCGGAAGGGATTCTCTGGGTGGTGGGCATGCGACAAGACGAGCGTTTCGTCGTTCGTGATGAGACGACACGGTGTTTGGTTGTTTCGGTGAGCAACCGGGTATTAGAGAAGGAGTAAGGGAGCATGGAACGGATTTTCGGTCGGCCGATCGTGACACAGGAAGAGATGCGCGCCAGGATTCGCGAGTTGGGCAAACAGATTACGACCGATTACACAGGGAAGGATTTCGTCTTAGTAGGAGTGTTGAAAGGGGCCTATGCCTTCTATGCCGATTTGGCTCGCGCCATCAGAATTCCCATGCGAGTGGATTTTCTTATGGTGAAGAGTGAGGGGGCTCGGAAAAAAAATTCAGGCAAGCCTAAAAAAGTTAAAGTGGTGACTGAGCTGACTGAGGACATCAAGGGCAAAGACGTCTTGCTGATTGAAGACATCGTCGATTCCGGACTGACGGTCCAACACTTGGTCAAGACCTTGGCAAAAAAGAAGCCTCGGTCAATTAAAGTCTGCACCTTGCTGAGCAAGTCTGATCGTCGAACCATCAATGTCGCGATCGACTATGTGGGGTTCAAGATTCCGAATAAGTATGTGGTTGGATATGGCCTCGACTACCAGCAGAAATACCGGAACCTTCCCTATCTAGCTGTGTTGGATCTGGAGGGAGAGGGCGATCAAGAGTAAGGCATTGGCGGCACGGTTGTCAGTTGGAACGTACCTATGGTAACATCACTCACGTTGGTGGTTTTTCTGACCATCTGACCCTGCCATCCACAAGGAGATCTGGATGAATTCCAGGACAAAGAATATACTTTTCTGGGTCGTCGTCGGCCTCTTCATGATTTTGCTGTTCAACCTATTCAGCGTGCCACACCATGAGCCTGAAGAGGATGTGATTTTCAGTGAATTCATGACCAAGCTCGACAAGGGAGAGGTCGAGCGGGTCATCATTAAAGCCAGCCACATCAGCGCCGTCCTGAAAGATAAGACCCGTATTCGAACCTACTCGGTAGAATACCCTGAGTTAGTGCAGGTCTTGCGGGATCGTGGCGTGCAGATTGAGGCGAAGCCACCGGACGAAAGTCCTTGGTACATTACGTTTCTTGTGACCTGGGGGCCTTTTGTACTGTTCCTGGGGTTGTGGTTTTTCTTGATGCGGCAAATGCAGATGGGGGGGAATAAGGCCCTCTCATTCGGGAAGAGCCGCGCTCGTATGCTGACGGAGGAGCGTAAGAAAGTGTTGTTCTCCGACGTTGCCGGTGTTGATGAAGCCAAGGATGAAGTCCTCGAGATCATCGAATTTCTCAAGGATCCGCGCAAGTTCCAAAAACTCGGCGGCCGCATTCCCAAGGGCGTCTTGATCGTCGGTCCTCCGGGTACTGGAAAAACGTTGCTGGCCAAGGCCATTGCGGGTGAAGCCAGTGTGCCGTTCTTCAGTATCAGCGGATCGGATTTCGTGGAAATGTTTGTCGGCGTCGGAGCGTCCCGTGTTCGTGATCTCTTCGAGCAGGGGAAAAAACATGCCCCGTGCATTATTTTTATCGACGAAATTGATGCCGTTGGCCGGCTCCGTGGAGCAGGGTTGGGCGGAGGTCACGATGAACGTGAACAGACACTCAATCAATTGCTCGTCGAGATGGACGGGTTTGATACGACAGAAGGTGTGATTTTGGTTGCTGCGACCAACCGGCCGGATGTCCTCGATCCTGCCTTGCTCAGACCTGGGCGGTTTGATCGGCAAGTCGTGGTCAATCGACCGGACTTGAAAGGCCGAACTGAAATTCTCAAGGTACACACAAAGAAAGTTCCGATTGCGACGAACGTGGAGCTGGAAAAAATCGCACGTGGCACGCCGGGATTTTCGGGGGCCGACCTGGAAAACCTGGTCAACGAAGCGGCACTCTGGGCTGCGAGACTCAACAAGAAAGAAGTGGAAGTCGTCGATTTCGAGATGGCGAAAGACAAAGTCCTGATGGGGGCTGAACGGAAGAGCCTGATCTTGAGCGACGAGGAGAAACGGACGACGGCCTATCATGAAGCCGGGCATGCGCTGATTGCCAAATTGATTCCTGGAACAGATCCTGTACACAAAGTCACCATTATTCCTCGAGGCCGTGCCTTGGGCGTGACGATGCAGCTTCCCGTCGATGACCGGCACGGTTATTCGAAGGGGTATTTGATCAACCAGCTCGCCATCCTCATGGGCGGTCGTGTAGCGGAAGAGCTGGTTCTGAAGGAGATGACGACCGGAGCAGGGAACGATCTGGAGCGAGCGACGGATCTCGCGAGGAAGATGGTCTGTGAATGGGGTATGAGTGAAAAGATGGGTCCCCTGACGTTCGGCAAACAAAACGAGCAGGTTTTTCTTGGGCGAGAGATGGGGAGCCAGCGCGACTTCAGCGATCAAATAGCCATGGAGATTGACCAGGAAGTCAGGCGGCTTGTGACTGAAAATTATGAGCGGGCGAAGCGGCTGCTCACGGAAAATATGGCCAGTCTGAAGCGTTTGGCGGAAGCGCTTTTGGAGAAAGAAGTGCTCGACGGGTCCGATATTGATCAGATTCTCATGCAGTCCACATCCCAAGCGGTTCCTGCCTAAACTTCTGCATCACTGATCCCGGGACACCATTTCAGGGCATTGGAGTCCCGGGAAGTACATCTGTAAGACGATAGGCGAGAAGGGAGTGCTTCTCGCGAGTGAGATATTGTGGCATGTATCCTATATGGCCACGATAGATAACGCTCTTAGGTCGCAGACGGACCCTTTATATGGAGGCACCGTCGGTTGATGTTAGAACCAAAGATATCGACACGACATGCGAAAGATCGGCTGATCGAATTCCCCGGCCGGCCATTACTGATGGGTGTTGTGAATGTGACACCGGATTCGTTCTTTGACGGTGGGCGCTATTTGGATGCAGAAGCCGCCGTGGCCCATGCCGTTCAATTGGTGGAAGAAGGAGCGGATCTGTTGGATATCGGCGCAGAGTCGACGCGACCCGGTGCCGATAGTGTGAACGAGGCAGAAGAACGTCGTCGTGCGATTCCCGTTGTAGCCGCAGTTGCAAGAGCCGTCACCGTTCCCATCTCTATCGATACCTCAAAGGCTTCTGTTGCACACGCAGCACTCGACGCGGGAGCAGTTCTCGTGAACGATGTCACAGCACTACGAGGCGATCCTGACATGGCTGATGTGGTTGCCAGAACGGGAGCCGGAATCGTACTGATGCATATGCGTGGTACGCCTCGTACGATGCAGCAAGCCCCCCACTACGATGATGTCGTCGGGGAGATATCAGAATTCTTCGAAGAGAGGATTCGTTTCGCAATGGCGCACGGAATTGTGCGAAGACAAATCATTCTTGATCCAGGTATCGGATTTGGTAAGCTGCTGATGCACAATCTTATGCTGCTGGCCCAATTGCGCCGGTTCGCGCAGTTTGATTGCCCATTGTTGGTCGGTGTCTCACAGAAGGCGTTCCTTGGGCAGATTGTGGATCGGTCGGTTCAGGAGCGTCAGTGGGCGACGGCCGCGGCGGTGGCGATGGCAGTGGATCGTGGGGCTGGAATCCTCCGCGTCCACGACGTCAAGACGATGAAAGATGTGGTGCAGGTGGCAACAGCGATTAGTCAACTGACGGCCGCATCCATGAAAGCACAACATGCGTAAATTGTTCGGTACCGATGGGGTCCGAGGAGTCGCCAACCTCGATCCAATGACCAGCGAAATAGCCATGCAGCTGGGGCGCGCCGCCGCGCATCTGTTTATGCGACGAGCTGGACGCCATCAGATCGTCATCGGCAAGGACACCCGTATCTCAGGCTATATGCTGGAGTCGGCATTGACCTCCGGTATTTGCTCGATGGGTGTCGATGTCTTATTGGTCGGCCCGCTGCCGACTCCGGCGATTGCATTCTTGACGAGGAGTCTCCGTGCCGATGCGGGGGTCATGATCTCGGCCTCACACAACCCCTACCAGGATAACGGCATTAAGTTTTTTTCCAATGATGGGTTCAAGCTGCCGGATGAGATGGAGGCTCGAATTGAGAAGCTCATCGTCTCAAATGAGATTGCCCATCTGAGGCCGACGGCGGATGCCATTGGGAAAGCCTATCGAATAGATGATGCCGAGGGGCGTTATATTGAGTTCGTCAAACGGTCTCTCCCAAAGGAGTTGGATTTCCAGGGGATGAAGGTCGTGGTCGATTGTGCCAACGGCGCGGCCTACAAGGTTGCGCCAACGGTGCTGCGCGAACTTGGGGCGAAGGTCGAAATCATCGCCAATAAACCGGACGGAATGAATATCAATGCCGGGTGTGGCGCGGTTCATCCCGAACTGCTGCAGAAAGCGGTTCGCGAGCAGGGCGCTCATATTGGAGTGGCGCTGGACGGGGATGCCGATCGCGCCATCTTTGTCTGCGAACAGGGACGCGTCGTGGACGGTGATCATATTATGGCGATGTTGGCACTCGATCTTCATCGTCAGGGGCTCTTGGCGAAGCAGACGGTGGTGGGGACCGTCATGAGCAACTTCGGGTTGGAGCTGGCTATGACGAAGGCAGGTATTACCCTCGAGCGG
The DNA here is from genome assembly GCA_963801725.1 of uncultured Nitrospiraceae bacterium. Taxonomy (GTDB): domain Bacteria; phylum Nitrospirota; class Nitrospiria; order Nitrospirales; family Nitrospiraceae; genus Palsa-1315. The sequence continues at coordinate 2,459,687 of CAWDFX010000002.1, read as the reverse complement.
ACCGCCGTTGGTGATCGATACTTGCTCGAACGGATGTCTGCCGAGGGCTACAACTTTGGAGGTGAGCAGTCGGGTCATTTCATTTTCCTGGATCATAATACGACCGGAGATGGCTTGATTTCTGCGCTGCAAGTATTATCCCTGGTGAAGCGCACAGAGAAGCCCTTGTCCGAGCTGGCCACTGCTATGACGGCGATGCCGCAAGTATTGCTCAACGTGAGCGTCACGAAGAAGCCGAACTTCGACACAGTCCCAGAACTCCAACGCGCGATTCATGAAAGTGAGCAGTGTCTCAATGGCAGCGGACGTGTGTTGGTACGCTACTCCGGGACCGAACCGCTCTTGCGGGTAATGGTCGAAGGTGAATCCGATGATCAGATTCGTGAAGTGGCCAATCGACTTGCCGACGTATTCAAGACTCATCTGGGTTGATGCTGTCGTCCTTCATTGAGGGAGGCGTATGCTGCCGTCCCTCACCGTTGCCTTTACTGCCGGGCTCCTCGTCGGGTCACAGATTCCCTATTTTCCCTTTTCCGCCTCATTCCTGCTCTTCTTCATTGCGCTAGGCGCCTTCGTCCTTGAACGATTCAACCGATTCTCCTTCCGTCAGATGACCTGGCTTTACGGAGCGCTCTTAGTGGGAGTCGTCTATTGGGCGGTGGCTGTCAACCTGGGTTCCAATGACCCGATGGACGACTATCCGCCTGATACGGCGATCGAGGTGACTGGTCGTATCGTGGCACCTGTGCAACAGGCGCCTGATCGACAGGTCATGATCATCAGGTCGGACGATCCGATCAATGTGTCTGGAGCGTCCAGACATGTTCGGTTGACCTGGCGCACACCTGAACGAGTACTCTTTCAAGGCGATCGGGTCAGCTTTCGGACGATGTTGCGCCGTCCGAGCGGGTCATTGAATCCTGGTGGATTCGACTATGCGGTGTACCTTGAGCGGCAAGGAATCGATGCGATTGCGACGGTGACCGGATCCGAGGCAGTGCAGTTTATTGAGTCTGGGCGTGCGCACGCGTGGTGGGCGATTTGGAATCAATTCGATCGATGGAGGAGCAGTATCCGTCTCGCCGCAATACAGTCCCTTCCTCAGCCCGCACTGGGACTCTATGTAGGCATCATCATCGGTGATCGAGGGTATTTAGACCCGGAGCTGCGCGATCAGTTCATGGTGACCGGAACGGTCCATCTCCTTTCTATTTCGGGGAGCCACCTCGGCCTTGTTACCCTGCTCATTTTCGCAGTCGTCAGATGGGCGCTGCTTCTGTTGCCTGCAGATTGGCTCCTTGCGCTGTCTAGAAAAATCACGCCAACTCGTACGGCTGCTGTTTGTACGCTCCTTCCTGTCGTAGGCTATGCCTGTCTGGCTGGTGCGGAGCTGGCGACGATGCGGTCGTTGTTGATGGTGACTGTGGGCCTGAGTGCGATTTGGCTTGTCCAGGAACGCCGGCTGTTTCATGTCCTCTCTGCTGCCGCGATGGGTATTCTGTTGCACGATCCTCAGGCGCTATTCGACATTTCATTTCAGCTTTCCTTTTTGTCCGTCATGGCCATTGCCGGGTGGCTCTCGTGGCCATCCGCGGCTGAAGCGGATGGGCTGCCAAACGAGTCGTCGATCCTGAGGACCAGCGTTCGATGGGGAAGAGACTCTGTGGTCATGAGCGGGGTGGTGACTCTGGTGACCGTTCCTCTTGTTGCGTACTATTTCAATCAATTACCCTGGCTCGGTCTTCTTACCAATGTCGTGGCCGTTCCCGTGATGGGAATCCTGCTTGTCCCGATCGGACTCGCTGCCGGAATTTGGCAGATCGTGATAGGGGGAACTGTGTTGCCACTGGCGTCGCTCAATCAGTGGTTTCTCGAATACTTTGTGGCTGCGGTCCGCCTGGTGTCGATGATACCGGGAGGGGAATGGCATGTCGCCGCCCCTTCGGCTTTCAGCATGGTGTTATTTTATGGCTGCCTTGTGCTGCTGTGGCAGAGAGTAGGTAACGCGGCATTCCGGCTAACTGCCTGTATTGGAGTGCTATCGGTATTGCTATGGTGGGCCTGGTCCCCACGGATGTTTCTTGATGGGGATCACTTTCGAGTCACGTTCCTAGACGTCGGGCAAGGTGATAGCGCGGTTGTGGAGCTGCCTGATGGACAGGTGGTGTTGATCGACGGAGGAACGACCTATGAGCGATTCGACATGGGCCGTGCGGTGGTGGCTCCGTTTCTCTGGAACCGGGGAATTCATGCGATCGACCAGGTCATCGGCACACATCCTCAACTCGATCATGTCGGAGGTCTTGCCTGGGTGGTCCGCCATTTTACCGTCAAAGGCTATTGGGGGTCTGGAGACACCCGCGGCGAACTGTTCTATAGGCGATTGCAGCAGTCATTGGCCGATCGAGGGTTACAAGAGCAGGTCGCCAGAGAGGGACAGGAAATCGTGTCGTCCGGTCCTTGTCGGCTGGTGGTCCTCAACCCACCCGTGGACGAGCTGCTCGATGTACCGCTCCATGAGAGCCATGCGGGTGGGCATGAGTTGAATAATCGTTCAGTGGTGACGCGTCTCACTTGTGGTAGCCATACGATGCTCTTCGCCGCAGATGTCGAACGAGATGGCTTGTCACGGATGACCCGCGCACCATCTCATGGTCCGATCAGTGTCCTCAAGGTGCCGCATCACGGAGCGGCGAGCTCGTTGAATCGTGACTGGTTGGCATCGGTGCATCCCCAGTATGCTGTATTTTCAGCAGGCCTCAATAATCGCTACAGACACCCGGCCGCTGCTGTTCTCGATGCCTATGGGTCGGCAGGCAGCACGGTGTTACGAACAGACCGTGACGGTGGGGTGTGGTTCACCGGTGGACTCTCCGACTCGGCTCTTCATGTCCATCGAGCTAGGGAGTTGGTGTGGCAGCCGACGAACAGTGCCTCATGCCTATGGGCATGTGAAAAGGCGAACTGGGCTCGAGTTTGGACGCAATGGCGCGATTTCTAATGACTACCATGGACTGCAGAGAATAGATCTGCTCCACGACCCCTGTCGCTGATTCTCAGATGTAAGATTCGTGAGTGAGCGCACAGTTCATGTCTCAGCAAGGCAATTTTCGTCTCTCCTTCCCAGCATCAGTGAAGGCTTCATAGCATAAGTTCTCAATTTAGCTTGTTTTTCATCACTTGCTAGCAAGGCATAGCATGTGCATTCGTCTGCATTCGTTCGTGCTGACCTCGCATAGTAGTGTCAAATTTTTAAGGGAGCAGGGTATGCCAAATCTCGTACGAATCGTGATCCAGTTACCTGTGAATCTCAAAACCCAGCTCGATAACCTCAAACAGCAGGGATACACGACGAGTGGATTCATCAGGGCCATGTTGGAACGTGAGTTTGCCAAGATGGAGGAGAAACCTTTGACGCCCTTTCCAGTTGGGAAACGAGTGAATAGCCGATAGCCGCTTGTATACGTTTGACTATGACAGAGAGGCTAAGGCGCCGTTAACCGAATCACGATTTTCGAGTTGAGCGATCCCTAGAAGTACTGCCCCCCTTGCACTGCAACTCAGTTCCCGCTACAAGATTCCTCCATGGTTCCTACCGTTGAATGGAAAGATGGTGCAGTGCGGTTGATTGACCAGAGCCGGTTGCCCGAGTCTGTTGAGTTTCTAGACTGTCGGGACTACCAGACCGTCGCTGATGCCATTCGCAGCCTCAAGGTCAGAGGCGCCCCGGCGATCGGGGTGACCGCTGCGATGGGGGTTGCGCTGGGTGCCCAGACTGTTACGGCATCCGACTATAAAGCCTTTGCTCAATCGGTGGTTACGATTTGCGACCACCTCGCGGCGACCAGGCCGACGGCGGTCAATCTGTTTTGGGCCATCGAACGGATGAAACATCTGCTCGCCTCGGTACGCACGCAGCCCATAGCATCCATCAAAGCTGCGCTATTGAAGGAGTCACAAGTCATTCTCGATGAAGATATCGCCCTCTGTAAGGCAATGGGGCAGCACGGAGCGAAACTCATTGCGAGCGATCAAACCGTCCTCACTCATTGCAATGCCGGCGCCTTGGCGACAGCCGGCTATGGCACGGCATTGGGTGTCATTCGAGCGGCTTGGGAGCAGGGGAAAAAGATTCATGTCATTGCGGATGAAACCAGGCCGGTGCTGCAAGGCGCGAGGCTCACAGTCTGGGAGCTGATGCAGGACAAGATTCCTGTGACGCTCATTACGGACAATATGGCCGGCTCGCTCATGCGGCAGGGGAAAATTCACCTTTGTATCGTGGGGGCTGACCGAATCGCTGCCAACGGGGACGTGGCGAATAAGATTGGGACATACTCAGTCGCAGTACTGGCCAAAGCCCATGGGATTCCCTTCTATGTCGCCGCGCCCTATTCCACGATTGATTTGAAGACCAAAACAGGGGCGGACATTCCGATCGAACAACGGAATCCATCAGAAGTCACCACCATCCACGGCAGCCATCCCGTGGCACCAGTCGGAGTCGCCGTCTATAATCCCGCGTTCGACGTAACGCCGGCTGAATTAATCACCGGCATCATCACCGAACGGGGTGTTTTCAAGCCAGGGGAGTTGGCCGCACAGTTTCAGTCGTAGTACTTTCCCACTCCAACCCTTGCAAGCCTATTATCAGCCACTTATAATGCGACAGGGTTGTTCAATCTATTCTTTAACTGTCTGGAGGAGCCTCTGAGCCCATGAGTGAACGAACATTAGCCATCATCAAGCCTGATGCAGTAAAGAAGCACGCGATCGGCGACATTATTTCCCGCTATGACAAAGCAGGCCTGAAGCCGGTGGCCATACGCATGATGCAGTTCTCCAAAGCGACGGCCGAGGGGTTCTATGCCGTGCATAAGGCCCGCCCGTTTTTCGACAGTCTCTGCACGTTCATGGTGTCCGGTCCGGTCGTGGTGTTGGTTCTGGAGGGTGACAACGCGATCAAGAAGAATCGTGAGTTGATGGGCGCGACCGATCCGGCTAAGGCAGAGGCGGGTACGATTCGGAAGGCCCACGGGGCGAACATAGAATTTAATGCAGTCCATGGATCGGATTCGCCGGAGACCGCCAAGTTCGAAATTGGATACTTTTTCTCCGGAATGGATCTGGTCGGATAGGGACGCCCGTCAGTCAGCAGCCTGCTAAAAGGGAGCACGCATGATTCCTCAAGACCTCCGTTATCACCAAGAACATGAATGGGTGCGAGTGAGCGGGACGCAGGCGACTGTCGGCATCAGTCATTTCGCCCAAGATGCGTTGGGCGATATCGTCTTTATCGATATGCCCAAGGTCGGCGCCGTTGTCAAGGCCGGGCAGCAGATCGGTGAGGTCGAATCGACCAAGACGACCTCCACGATTTACACGCCCGTGAGCGGCACCATCGCCAAAGTCAATGCAGACTTGAAAGACCACCCGGAAGTGGTGAATTCCGATCCCTATGGCAAAGGCTGGATGGTGGTGATCGATTTGTCGAACGCGAGCGACGTGGACACATTGATGACAGCCGCTCAGTATGAAGTCTTTCTTGCCGGCCAGAAACATTGAACCATTGTGTGATTGGATCATTGGTAAGTTCTCGCAATGAATCAATCGCCAATGAGCCGATGACTCCATGACTTCCCAGAAGCATATCGCCATTCTCGGCGCTGGGCCTGGTGGCTATGTCGCCGCGATCCGGGCAGCTCAGCTTGGCGCTCGCGTGACCGTCATCGAGTCCCATGCGCTTGGCGGCGTGTGTTTGAATTGGGGCTGCATTCCCAGTAAGGCTCTCCTGTCGGTCGTCGAGCTTGGCGACAAGGTCAAAAAAGCCGGGGACTTGGGGCTCCTGGTTGAAGGACCTGTCACGTACGACCTCGCCCGGATGGTTGCTCGAAAAAATACGGTGGTGGCGGGTCTCGTGAAGGGCGTGGCGACCCTCTTCAAGGCGTGGAATGTCGAGCATGTGACGGGAACCGGCTCGCTGCGAGACCGGCAGACAATCACCGTGACCGGAGCCGATGGCGCGACGCGGGATATTCAGGCCGATGCAATTGTGGTTGCCACTGGATCATCCTGGCCCAACCTGCCGCAGTTTCCGATCGACGGGCAGCAACTACTCACCAGCCAGCACCTCCTGGACCTCGATCGTATTCCTGCAAGTCTGCTGATCGTCGGTGGAGGTGTCGAAGGATGCGAATTCGCAGCGCTCTATAGCGGTCTCGGGACGAAGGTGACGATCGTCGAATTGCTGACTCGCGTGCTTCCGCTGGAAGATGAGGATATTTCGTCGATGATGGAACGGGAGCTGAAGAAACGCAGGGTGACAGTCCTGACCGGGACCACAGTCGAGAGCCTGGAACGCTCATCCGCCGCTATCACTGCGCATCTCAAAGAAGGCACGCAGGTCGTGGCTGAAAAATTACTGGTGTCCGTTGGTCGCGGAATGAACAGTCGAGGCATCGGACTCGAACAGGTCGGGGTGCAAACGGGCCGGCGAGGAGAGATTCTCGTCAACGAGCTGATGGAAACCACCGTGCCGGGGATCTACGCCATCGGCGATGTCGTCGGCAAAGCCATGTTGGCGCATGTGGCTTCGGCGCAGGGCAAAGTTGCAGTTGAGAATATTATGGGGCATCAGGCGACGGTCCGCTACGATGTCATCCCTGCCGGAATTTTTACCCTGCCGGAGATCGGCCGCGTGGGTGTGACGGAACAGCAAGCCCGTCAACAAGTCCAGGCTGCCGGGCAAGATTCCAATCTGGCGCTCAAAGTGGGTCGTTTTCGATATGCGGGATTGGGGAAGGCGCAAGCGACAGGGGACACAACGGGGTTGTTCAAAGTGATTGCCGAGTCATCGAGCGGCAGAATTCTTGGTGTGCATATCATCGGTGCCCACGCCGCCGATCTGGTGCATGAAGCGGCCTTGGCGATGCAAGTCGGCGCGACGGTGACACAAATGGCCGAGATGATCCATGCCCATCCGACGCTGTCCGAAGGCATGATGGAAGCGGCCGAAGATGTCGAAGGGAAGGCGATTCATCAAGCCAGAAAAAAGATGTCGTAAGTCTTAAAGTCATTAAGTCGTCAAGTCATAGGACTTTCGACTTTGGACATTCGACTTTTGACATTCACTACGAAGACTATGCTCTATTCTCTTTTCCTTAAACTCGGTATGTTCGCGGCAACCATGGGGGTTGTGTTCTGGATCGGATGGACCCTGCCGGCCTCGCTCGACCGTGAGCGCACGATTGTTGCTGAATCATTTGAGGGGCAAGAGGCTGAGATATCCTCCGAGCGTGAGCGAGTAGTTACGGAGGGCCTATACCCTGTCCCTTCGTTGGCGGATGAGCGGTCCACGGTTCCTGCATCGAAGCGATCACAACAGGGGCTCCTTGATCTGAACCGTGCGACTGACCGGGATTTTGACGCGCTGCCGGGGGTCGGCCCCAGGTTGGCCGAACGCATCATGAAGTATCGTCAGTCGGTGGGACTCTTTCACTCTCTTGATGAATTGCGCGCGGTCAAAGGAATTGGGAAAAAGAAGTTTGAGCGGATTCGCCCATTGGTCACGGTCACACCGGATGCAGGACTCTCAGAGAGACAGAAGAAGGCAACATGACTGAACTTTCTCGTCAACTTGACTTGATCCTCCGCGGAGTGGTGGAGGTGATTCAGCCGGCTGAACTTGAAGCGAAGCTGACACGCTCGTTGAAAGAAAACCGGCCGCTCCGCGTGAAGGCAGGCTTCGATCCAACCGCGCCGGACCTGCATCTGGGCCATACGGTCCTGATCCACAAGCTTAAGCACTTTCAGGAACTCGGACATCACGTGATCTTCTTGATCGGCGACTTCACCGGCATGATCGGTGATCCGACCGGCCAATCAGAGACGCGTGTCGCGCTTTCGAAACAAAAAGTATTAGAGAATGCCAAAACCTACGAGCGGCAGATCTTCAAAATCCTCGATCCTGCGAAAACCCTGGTGGAGTTCAACAGCCGGTGGATGAGCACGATGACCGCGGAAGCGTTGATCCATCTAAGTGCGCAGTATAGTGTTGCGCGGATGCTCGAACGGGACGATTTCCACAAGCGGTATCACGAGCAGAAGCCGATCAGTATCCATGAATTCATGTATCCCCTTGTGCAGGGATACGATTCAGTTGCGCTCAAGTCCGACGTGGAATTAGGCGGCACCGATCAGAAATTCAACCTTCTTGTCGGGCGTGACCTCCAGCGAGGCCATGGGCAGGAACCTCAGGTCGTCATCACGATGCCGTTGTTGGAAGGTACGGACGGCGTGAAGAAAATGAGCAAGAGCGTCGGCAATTACATCGCGCTGGAAGACACACCGAACGACATGTATGGCAAGTTGATGTCGATCAGCGACACGTTAATGTTCCGGTATTATGAGCTGCTCACGACGGAGGATTTGGCTGGAGTCAAGGCTGCTCATCCTATGGAAGCGAAGCAAACACTCGCGGCGTTGATTGTCACTCGGTATCACGGGGCGGAAGCCGGCCGGCAGGCGAGAGAGGCCTTTCAGCAGAAATTTCAGGAGCGGGAATTTCCAAGCGAGCCAGACGTACGCGTGACCTTGACCCTGGCCGATCTGCAAGAGGGGCAGACGATCAGTCTTGTCGATCTGGTGACCAAGACGGGGCTTGTGCCGAGCAAGAGCGAGGCCCGGAGACTGATTATTCAGGGAGGGCTCGAGGTCGATGAACAGAAGCAGAGCGACGCGAAGACCGTGTTATCGATTGTGGCCGGACGAGCGTATCGGCTGAAGGTCGGACGCCGAAAATTTGCGCTGGTGGAACTCCGAGGGTAATTGCCAAGAGTTTCTTGACTTGGTGTGGAGGCCAAGCGTAGGATTCGACTCAGCGAGCGGGCGTAGCTCAGTGGTAGAGTCCTTGCTTCCCAAGCAAGTTGTCGTGGGTTCAAATCCCATCGCCCGCTCCAAACCTCACTTCGTGAGTGCCGGCGGCTCTTTAAAGTTTTTGGTGATTGCCGCCGCCGGAAAAACACCATACCTCCTTAGGTATTAGAAGTCGATGAAGGACTTGAGAGGCATAGGCTTCCAAGTCTTTTTTTGTAACTCATGCACGAGCCTGGCTCTGTAGGAGGCTGGAAAGAAATTACACTGGTGTGTGAGATGAGCGAGTCGGGTCGATTTGGTTCAACTGGTTAGTTTCGTCCAACCAAACAAACGAGACAGACCAGACAAACCAAACAACGGCCTTCTTAAACGGCTTTTAGTACTTTGCCGCTGCGAAGACAGCGTGTGCAGACCCGAATGCGTTTCGGTTGACCATCGATCAGTGCCCGGACTGATTGAAGGTTGGGATTGAAGATCCGCTTGGTCTTGTTATTGGCGTGACTGACGTTATGGCCGGATTGGCGACGTTTGCTACAGAGATCGCATGTAAATGCCACGGGTACACTCCTTTATCTACTGTCTACTCGAATCGAGTCAAGCTCGCAACCAGTGAAATCTACCACAGGGCCATTCGTCGTGACAAGCTGGTTTCATGGGATAGGTTGGCGTGGGGTGGGAAGCCGGCCATATTCTTGGGTGACGCCTGTCTCTGGTTTCTGTCTGGGCTGGCTTTGCAGGCCTCGCCGGTCATTCTGATCAATTTCATCACATGGCTTTGACGGGGTGATCGTATTACTCAAGCTGCGCGATCGGATTAACGGCGGTTAGCACGGCGGGTTGGAGCAGCAGCCTGCGATTCTATAGGCCCGGGCGCGAGGGGGACAATAGCAGGCACGCTGATATCGAAACTCGAGTCGCCCCCATCGTCGTATCGGTCTTTCCCAACGCTATAGATCTTCTGTTGCGTCGGGCTCCACAGCATCGGTAATCCACTAAAAGGATCGTAGTAGGACGAGCCGACTTGAGCGAGTCGATTCGGTACGGTGGTCTGTGCGCTCGGGCGACGCAAGACGATCTGCAGCGAGGCGAGTCGCAACCTGGCATCGGTTTCCCTCAGTTGATGGTGGAAGGGATCCCAGTTCGGTTCGAAGGAATGTGGGCTGACAAGGCTTTCCACGATGCCTTGGCGTGCGGTACCTGCAAGTTCGTGAAGTTTTGGCAAGGTGTTCTGTCCGGCTTCTGTCGCATGGATCATTGCGTCGTAGTAGGTCGCATACATTTCCCAGGTCTCTCGCGTTTGTAGTGGGATTCCAAGGAACGAGCGCCCGGGAGGATGTGCGATCTGTCGAAAGGCCTGTTTGGGAAGACGGGCAGCGTTTGCCAACCACTGTTCGTGTGTATCGAGGGATTCAGTCTGCTCCTCCGTAGTGAGTTCACCTCTATGCTCGCCATGGACGCCGAGTATGAATTGATGTTGAAGCGGCCAGCGGAGCGATGATTCTGCTGCCGTGAGTGGGGGGGCAATGTTGGAGGTCATCGCTAATACGGTCTTGTTGACGATGGGTTGCGATAACAAAGTCGAGAGCAGGCGGAGATCGTCGGTGATGACGATGTGCGCCATGACTTTGGTGGTGATGGTCGTTGCGTCCCGAAGTACGCTTCGCCACGTGTGCAGATCATTCTTCAATCGCTGCATGCCCAGGGCCGTCTGCCGAGAAAATCCGTCAGCGATATAGAGGCGATGGCCAACGAAAATTTCCACAAAACGGGGCGTGCCTTGGTGTCCGAATCCCATGTCTTCGAAAGGCATCGAGAGCAAGTGCTCGTACCGCGCCAATAAGGTGCGGTCGCGACCGGTCAAAGTCTGAAGCCGTGTGCTCGAATTCCGGAACTCACTCACTGGATTCTCGGAGTTCCATGACGGAAGGATCTCTTCCAGAGCGCGATCAATCTGTAATTCCGAGCGCCCAGGTTTGTCGTAGTCGAATCCGCTCGTGCCGTGACTGGCGATGGTTTCCAGCCACATTTCATGCCCTACCTTGGCCGGGTCGAGAGAAGCGGCTGCAGAAAAGCCGAGGAGATAGTAGTAGCCATTTTCATAGGGGCTGGTGAGACGGTATTGCGGTGGCTCGAGGAGTCGAGTAAATGTAGGGCTGGGAGGTTGTCCCTTTGAGGACCATATGAGGCTCGATATCTGGAAGAAGGCCCAGATAGCAACGATGCTAATGATCAGGTGCTTCATAGATACGTAAGTAGACGTTGCTGATAGGCCGGCGATTCATCTGAAACGGTTCCCTAGTCACGAGACTCATCACCATTAAAGGTGAGCAAAGCCTATGCCGAGAGGTGAACTGAAAATCCTCGGTCTTTCGCTCTGTTTGCCGATGAGTATGGGCGCGTACCTGGCAGAATATGAGCAGAGGAGAGGCCGACGGACATTAATGAACTTGACAACCTTCTTCTGGGTCTCCTAGAGTGCCTCCCACATTGTGACTCCTGGGTAAGGGAAGAGGGTGCAAATCCCTCGCGGTCCCGCCGCTGTAAATGGGGACGAAACCCGTAGAAGCCACTGTCTTTGAGACGTGAAACGTTGCTCGTTAACCGTTAAACGTGAGGAGAAATTCTTCACGAGTAACGAATAACGTTTTACGATTCACGTCTTCAGATGGGAAGGCGCGGGGAGTAGGGTGAACCATAAGCCAGAAGACCTGTCAGGAGAATTGACCATGTTCCCTCGTGGCCTGGGGAATTGGCGAGGATGAGTTGCGGGTGCAATCCTCAGGGTCTGTCGAGGCCTTGGGGGTTTTTTATTTGGACACTCGAAGCCGCCGCGCTGGATGCTCGGTCATGGCAGCCGTCCTGTTCATAGCCTCTGCTGCCGTGTTGTGGAGTCATTCTTCGGTAGCGCGAGCGGACGAGGCGGATATGGCACGTCGACAGCAGGGCATTCTCACCGGCATGCCCTTCATGGCACATATTACCCCGCGCACCTTCGTCGACGATCTCGGCCGAAAAATATTTCTTGGCGAAGGCCCCCACGCGAGTGATCTCACTCGCACCCAGCATTACCGAAATTCTGTATGCCATCGGGTTAAGCGACGAGATTGTCGGCGTCACCGAGTTTTGCGATTACCCGCCTGCCGCCCTGCAGAAACCGAAGATCGGGTATGCCCAGCCGAATATCGAAGCCATCGTCGCGTTGCAGCCTGACCTGGTGTTGGCCCCACGCGCATTTCTCCGCGCCGACCTGTTGGCCAAGCTCGAGCAATTGAAAATTCCGACCTTCGTGGTCGACCCCGAGTCGTTCGAAGAAATTCCCAGCCGGATTCAAACCGTCGGTCGCATTCTCAACCGATCCTCCTCCGCCGATCGGGTTGCCTCGACGATGCGGCAACGCATCGCTTCGATCCGAAGCAAAATGGAAGCGGTGGCGCTGGTTCGTGTGCTCTATGTGTTGAATAGCCAGCCGCTGATTACCGTCGGACCGGGCAGTTATATACATCAGGTCATCAATGTGGCCGGCGGTTCCAACATTGCGTCGCAGACAACCGTGCCCTATCCGCATCTCAGTATGGAAGCTGTTCTCAAGGAAGATCCCGAGATCATTATCTTTCCCATCGGAAAGGCCGAAGGAATACCACTCAGCGAGCAGCAACAATGGTTACGATGGACGTCATTGTCGGCGGTCAAGCAGGGCCGGCTGCACCAAATTTCTGCCGATGTATTGAATCGTCCCGGGCCTCGGATTGTCGAGGGGTTGGAAGCATTGGCTCGGATTATCCATCCTGAAGCGTTTACGACGAAGATCGCGCCGTGAGTCGTATGAACCTCACCACCAATCCGTCGCCGGCGTCCGTGCAAATCGCGCAGGCGAATATGACGACGGGTTCTGGCGCATCGTCTGTTCCGGCCAAGGCCGGGAGGGACCGGCGGGTCTGTGCTCACGGCCAGGCGATGGAGCGCGGTAATGGCGCCGCTTGTGGTGATGTCCGTTGTGCTCTCTGTGATCTGTTTACAATTCGGGACACAATGGATCGGGCTCGGTCAGATCATCGACATTGTGGGGCAGGTTCTGCGTGAAGGGACGGTTGAAAGCGAGCGCATCGGAACCATCGGCGTCATCCTCATCCAGGTGAGACTTCCGCGTGTGTTGTTGGGGTTTCTTGTGGGCGCGTGCTTGGCTTCCGTCGGTGTCGTGTTGCAGGCGTTGCTGCGGAACCCCTTAGCCGACCCCTATGTACTGGGAGTGTCGAGCGGTGCGGCATTGAGCGTTGCTCTCGCCATACTTCTGGGAGTCGGCGCCACGGTCGTGACCTTTTCCGTGTTACCGCTCTGCGGATTTGCCGGAGGGATGTTGTCGTTAGTGGTGGTCTATCGCATGGCGCTTTCATATGGCCGGTTGCCCATTTACGCACTGCTGCTGGCAGGCGTGATTCTCAATGCGATCTTTTCGGCGATGATCATGTTTGTGACCTCCATTATGGAACCCAATCGCTCCGCCGGGACGATGACCTGGCTGATGGGAACGTTGAACGCGCCGTCGTATCCATCATTGGCCATATTGGCATGCTATCTGCTCGGAGGTCTGTTTTTCTTGTTCCGTCAGGCGCGCCGGCTCAACGTGCTGACGCTCGGCGAAGAGTCTGCGCGGTCGCTGGGAATCGACACAGAACATGTCAAGCGGGTGGTCTATGTGCTTTCGGCCCTGATCACCGGCGCAGTGGTGTCAGTGAGCGGAATGATCGGGTTTGTTGGGATGGTCATCCCGCACGCCGTCCGGTTTCTTCTCGGAGCGGATCACCGGCTGCTCTTGCCGGCATCGGCGTGTGTTGGAGGAATGTACCTGGTCAGCGCCGATACCTTGGCACGTACGCTGCTGACACCGGCAGAAATTCCCGTGGGGATTGTCACGGCGCTGGCAGGTGGACCCTTCTTCATTTACCTCTTGATGTGGAGGAAGGACCGGTTCGTATGAGCCTGTCTCCAGAACAGGCCTACTCGACGATCGGCAGGACCACAGGGACTTGGATGTTGCCGCGTCACACTCCGGCCTACCAGGTACGTTCCCTCCGATTTCAGTACGGTCCTCCTCAGCTCGAGAGGCCGACAACTGGGTTCTCGACGGACTGACGTTTGACATCGAGGCTGGAGAGATTCTGGGCGTCGTGGGCCCGAACGGGTCGGGAAAGACCTCGTTACTCAAGCTGTTGGCGAAAGTGTTGCGACCGCACGCGGGTGACATGAGCTTGTTCGGGCGTCGATCTTGACGCGATGCCGCAAGTTGAGGTGGCAAGAACTGTGGCCTTTGTCCCGCAAGAGAGCCCTCAGGTCTTTTCCTTTACCGTGATGGAAACAGTTTTGATGGGCCGGTATCCGCATCATCATGGCGCGACGTGGAGTGCAGGATTCAGCTGGGAAAGCGCCGAGGATGTGCTGATTGCCGAACAGGCCATGCAATACACGGATCTCACCCACCTTGCGGCTCGCTCGGTGATGGATCTCTCTGGCGGCGAGCGCCAGCGCTGCATGATTGCCCGGGCCTTGGCGCAGGCGCCCCGAGTCCTCTTGCTGGATGAGCCGACCGCATTTCTCGACCTTCAGCACCAGATTGCGATCTGCGCGATTGTGCGTCGGCTCAAAGAGGAACGTGGTTTGACCGTGGTGCTCGTCTCTCACGATCTGAATCTTGCGAGCCAATACTGCGATCGAATTTTGATGCTGAAGGCCGGAACTCTCTTTCGCCTTGGCTCGCCACATGAAGTGATTGATGTCGATGTCTTGCGAGCCGTGTATGGCTGTGACGTCTTAGTCGATCGCCATCCGGAATCTGGAGTGCCCAGGGTCACCATGCCAGGGTATCGTTCAGCATAAAGATTGAGAAATTATCTGTAACGGGAAGGATCCGTGCCCGGTCCTCTCGTCTCTTGTTGGGGCACGCTATGTTTCAGCCAGGAGGAGCGCTCAGAGAGAAATCGTCAGCGACGGGGAAGATGGTGCAAAACCATCACGGTGCCGCCACTGTAAGCGGGGAGTGATCCTGCAGAAAAGTCACTGTGTGCTTCGGCACATGGGAAGGCGCAGGGGAACGACGATCCGCGAGTCAGGAAACCCAGCTGATCGATGTTTCTACACAGCCCTTCGAGTCAAAGGGAGGTTGAGAATGCAGTTTCGTAAACGGTATCGATCCGTCTTGTTGTGTGCCGTGATCGCCCTCGTCAGTGCGGTACCATGGTCCTTCTCTGTAGCCGCTGAAGGTCCAGTTGTGCCTGAACCCATCATCAAAACTAGTCCTGTTGAGTCCGAACCTGCCAGCAAAACCAGTCCTGTTGGGTCTGATCCCAGCATCGAAACTAGTCCTGTTAAGTCTGAACCTGTCATCAAAGCCAGTGAAGTGGTCGTCTCGGCAACGAAGACACCGGTTCCAGTTCATCAAGTCACGAGTGCTGTAGAAGTCATCACCGGAGAAGAATTGGAGCGAAAAAAAATCAAGACCGTGATCGAAGGGTTGCGTCTTGCGCAAGGCGTATTTGCCTCTTCAAGTGGCGGTCCAGGCACAGAGGCCACTGTTAAAATGCGGGGGGCATTTGCCAGGCATACCCTCGTGCTGATTGACGGCGTCATCGTCAATAGCCCAACGACGGGATCGTACGACTTTTCGAACCTGATGACGGATAACATTGATCGTATCGAGATTCTCCGTGGGGCGCAAAGCATGCTCTATGGGTCCGATGCTATCGGCGGGGTCATCAATATTTACACCAAAAAAGGGACCGGCGCACCGACGGGAAGCGCGTTCCTGGAATACGGTTCCTTTGCGAGCCTGCGTGAAGGTGCTTCACTGTCGGGCGCAAAGGGATTGTTCGACTTTTCAGCATCGTTGTCCCGTTGGGACACCAGTAGCTTTTCGGCGATCAATTACCGGCGTGGGGCTTATGAGCGCGATGGGTTTCATAATTGGCAGGGGTCTGGCAAGCTCGGCGTGTCATTGCCACGTGATGGACGATTAGAATTCAATGTTCGTTGGTATAACTCGGATAGCAACTTCGATGGGTTCGCGGACAGCGGTGCGCCGGCAGATGTGTTCGGCGCCAAACAATCTAATCGAAATCTGATACTCAGCGGAACCTATGACCAACCCATCACGTCCTGGTGGACTCAAAAACTGACGGTGGCGCAAGCGAATGAACGTTTGCAAAGTGTGAGTGGAACTACCGGGTATAATATCATCACAGGACAGTCCATGACTGCCAACCCCAGCGGATGCTTCCCCAATTTCGACACGTGTTTTACTCCGTTTGCGGGTAATTTGGAAATCCTGAATCGTCGAGTGGAATTGCAAGAAAATTTCCAGGTGCTCAAGCAATTGCTCGTATCAGTCGGGTATCAATTTCGGGAAGAAAAGGGCGATTCTATCGGATTCTACGGACCATCAGATCCGAAGAAAGTCATCTCATCTCATGCCGGGTTTGCCCAAGCTCAGGTGAATCTTTGGGAGCGTCTCTTGGTGACGGGAGGAGTTCGCCACGATAACTACAATACCTTTGGCGATGCCACGACCTATCGGGTGACGGCGGGCTACTTACTAAATGAAACCGGTACGAAATTCCGAGGCAGCTATGCCACAGGGTTCAAGGCTCCGACCCTGAACGATCTGTTCTTCCAAGGATTCGGTAATCCAGATCTAAAGCCAGAAAAGAGCCAAAGCATGGATCTAGGGATTGACCAGAGTTTCTTTCAGGATCGCCTTCAGCTCAGCGCAGGGTATTTCTGGAACCGATTTAACAACCTGATTCAATTTATCTTCGATCCCACGGTATGCCCCCCGACTACGATTGGGCTCTGCCCCATCAATGTTGGGGACGCGAAGTCACAGGGGTGGGAGCTGGGATTCAAATTCATGATAATGGAGGGATTGCACCTACGAGGGCAATATACCTACACGCTGACTCGGGCCTACGACAATCCCGCGATTCCATTGGGAGAGGATAAGCGATTGCCTCGCTGGCCGGTCGATCAGGCAACGGTCGGTCTCACGTATCAGCCGATTGAACCAGTGCGGCTAACTGTGGACTACCGGTTTGTGGGGGCCAGAAACAACGATTTGGCCAATACTCCTACCCAAAAACTCGGTTCCTTTAACGTGGTCAATGCCTCAGCCTCATATGACATAACAAGAAACTGGCAGGTCTTTGGCCGAGTCGACAATCTTTTCAATGCCCGATATGAGGAAGTTCTCTACTTTGGCACACCAATTCGGTCGGTGTATGGCGGCGTGAAGTTCACGTATTGACGTATGCATGAATAAGATGAGGCTCCCTCGTTTGATCATAGCCGGCACCCATAGTGGTGTCGGCAAGACGACGGTCACCTTGGCAATCCTGGCGGCCCTGAAAGCTCGGGGCCGCCGGGTACAAGCCTTCAAGGTAGGGCCAGACTTTATCGATCCGGGCCATCACGTTGCCGTGACCGGACGTCCCTCTCGTAATTTGGATGGCTGGATGCTGGGAGAGGCCATCAACCGCGAACTTTTTGCACGTGCGTCGGCGGGTGCCGACGTTTCGATAATCGAAGGGATGATGGGCCTCTTCGATGGGAGTTCGCCGGTGAATGACATCGGCAGCACGGCTGAGTTGGCAAAGCAATTGGATGCGCCTGTACTGCTCGTCATCGATGGCAGCGCGATGGCCCGCTCTGCTGCGGCCATGGTGTCCGGGTATGCGAAGTTCGATCCGGCGCTTCGTGTGGCAGGGGTGTTGTTCAATCGGGTCAGCAGCGAGGGACACTACAAGCTTCTAAAGGAAGCGGTCGAGCACGAAACCGGTGTCATGGTCGTGGGGTATCTGCGGCCAGATCCGGCGCTGACGATTTCCGATCGGCATCTTGGGCTCGTGACTGCAATGGAACAGGAGACAGGCGAACTCTATGGTCGGCTCGCGAAAGCAGCGGAAGAAACGGTCGATCTGAATCGAATCGAGGCATTGGCCGGTTCGTGCAGAGAGTTGTCTACGGTGGCGGCACATCTTACGAAGCGGGAGTTCGGTCATACGGTTCGAATAGGCGTAGCGCAGGACCTAGCATTCTGTTTTTACTATCCGGAGAATCTTGAGTTGCTTGAGGCCGAAGGGGCGGAATTTGTGAAGTTTTCTCCTATGAACGATCGGGTGCTGCCCGACGTGGATATGCTGTACCTCGGCGGGGGCTATCCGGAACTGCATGGCGAAGTGCTGGCCCGCAATGTCACAATGCGAACCGCAATCCGGCAATTTGCTGAACAAGGCGGGATGATTTACGCGGAATGCGGCGGGATGATGTACCTTACCCAAGCTATCCGCGACTTCGCCGACGCATCGCATGAGATGGTCGGGCTGTTTCCCGCTGAAGCCGTCATGCAGAGGTCGGGTCTGGTCTTGGGGTACAGGACTATGGAGTGTTCTCAAGATTGCATACTTGGTGCATCTGGTACTACGGCGCGCGGGCACGAGTTTCATTACTCGACACTGATTCCAAAAGGAAGGCTCGACTATGCCTGTGTGCTTGGCGATGCGCGAGGAGAGTCGAAGGGTTCAGACGGGCTCATCGCGGGTAATGTCTTGGCCCTCTATGCCCATCTGCATTTTGCCAGTCAACCACAGATTGCGAAATCACTCGTGTTGTCGGCCCGGCGGACTTCTCCGCGATTGTCCGTGAACTCGTGACGTGTAATGTGATGGAACAGGACGAACATAAAGCCAGGATGGAACGGTTGAAGGAGTCGGTGGATCGACGCATTGAGGCGGCACAGGAAGAAAAAGGTTTACTGATTGTGTATACGGGCGCCGGCAAGGGTAAGACGACGGCAGCCCTGGGTATGGCCTTACGATGTATCGGCCATGACATGAAGGTAGCCGTGGTCCAGTTCATCAAGGGAGCGATCGATACAGCAGAGGAACGGGCGCTCAAGTCTTTCGGTGATCGGGTCACCTTTCTCCGCATGGGCGAAGGCTACACCTGGGAAACTCAGGATCGTGAGCGTGATACGGCATTCGCCCGGCAAGCCTGGGATACGGTGTGCGGATTTTTACGCGACCCATCCTATGCGATGGTGATTCTCGATGAGTTCAACATCGCTCTCCAGCACGACTATGTTCGACTTGAAGACGTATTGCCGGTTCTTCGCGTCCGGCCTCCCATGCAGCATGTCGTCATTACTGGTCGCGGCGCCAAAGAGGCGTTGATCGAAGAGGCCGATCTCGTCACGGAAATGAAGCAGATCAGCCATCCCTTTCGCAAAGGCGTGAAGGCGCAACCGGGGGTGGAGTTTTGAGAGGACCAATTAACAAGACCTGTGAGCATTGCCGTCAGATATTCGAGTGTGGCGGGTACCAATGCTGGTGTGGGAAAGTCGGTATTACTGAGCAACAAATGGACTGGATTGCCGCTCGTTTTCAAGATTGTCTCTGTCCTGCATGCTTGAAGTTGGTCAGCGCCGGTGTACTTGAGGGCTTTCCCATCAAAGCGGTGGGTTCGACCGGTGTTGAGTGAGGCACATCTAAAAATCGTCACTGTGAGTCTCTAGTCAAGGAGCGTGGCATGAGTCTGCAACCCGACAGCGTGATTTCCGGTGATGGGCAGTTTTCCGATCCTGAGCGGGCGGCCGTCTACCGTGCTATTTTCGAGCGCCGAGACGTCCGCCGGAATTTCTTGCAGACGCCGATCGTGGATGCTGTTCTGGCAAGGATTTTGACTGCGGCGCATCACGCCGGGTCAGTTGGATTCATGCAGCCGTGGGATTTTGTGGTCGTCCGTCAAGGCGCGACGAAGCGTGCGGTTAAGCAACTCTTTCAGAAGACGAATGATCGGGCGGCCATGCGCTATGAAGGCTCCCGCGCGACTCTCTATCAGAGTCTGAAGCTCGAAGGGATTGAGGAGGCGCCGATCAATATCTGTGTGACCTGTAGCCGCCAGCGCGGCGGCCGGCATGTACTGGGGCGTTCCACTGTGCGTGATACGGATGTGTATAGCACCTGTTGCGCCATCCAGAACCTCTGGCTGGCAGCGCGTGCAGAGGGTATAGGGGTTGGATGGGTCAGCATTCTCGATCATGGAGCATTAAAACGGGTGCTCAGTATTCCCAGGCCGGTCAAGGTGCTTGCCTATCTCTGTCTCGGCTACGTCTCAGAGTTCGCGACACAGCCGGACTTGGAAACCGTTGGGTGGCGAGCCAGAATTCCGGTGGAGCAACTCATTCACCACGAGTCATGGGGAAACAAGACGGTATTCGCTGTAGACGATCAACTGAACGGCAAAGGATGAATCTCTGTTCCCGTAAAATGTTTGAGGAAGACCTCGCTTGTGCCGACACGCAGCGCGAGCAAGACTGAATCTGAGTCAAAACTTCACTGGCCATGTGCTGTGAAGAAGGTGGCTGGTTAATCCCATGAAGAAGATGCTCAAGGGGCGCTCGAGGTTGATTTTCGTGCTCGGCGGCGCAGCGTCGGGTAAGAGTCAGGCTGCGCTCGAACTGGCAGGTAAAGCGAGACCGAGAGCCTTTGTGGCTACAGGCCAAGCCTTGGATCGGGAGATGAAGATGAGGATCGAGCGGCATCAGGCCTCGCGTTCGGCCGATTGGAAGACCGCAGAGGTCCCGATCGATATTGTCGCATGGTTCAAAGACAATAAATCGAAGTATCAAGTGGTTGTGCTCGACTGTCTCACGCTATGGTTGAGCAATTTGCATGGGCGACGGTTGGACGATATAGCTATATCTGATGCGACGAATAACTTGCTTCACGCGATTCGGGCGACTCGGGCTCGAGTGGTGATTGTCAGCAACGAATTGGGGTTGGGACTCGTCCCGGCGACGAAGGCAGTCCGGGCATTTCGCGATCTAGCCGGCCGGGTCAATCAACAGGTAGCGGCAGAAGCGGATGAAGTCTATATGGCAATCAGCGGCCTTCCACTGCGATTGAAGTAAGAGGAGTACAGGGATGTTGTCTCGCGAAACCATTGATCGGATTCAGCAGACCGACTCTCGTCTCTTGGTACAGGCGCAGGAGCGCCTCGATCGATTGACAAAGCCTATCGGCAGCCTGGGCCGGCTCGAGGAATTGGCCGCGCGCTACGTCATGATTACGGGTGAAATGAAACCAAAGGTGCCACGCGGAGCCGTCTTTACGTTCGCCGCCGATCATGGGGTGGCAGTAGAAGGGGTGAGTGCCTATCCCTCTGCAGTGACTCCTCAGATGGTCTTGAACTTCCTGCGCGGTGGCGCCGGCGTCAATGTACTGGCCCGTCATGCCGGAATCGAAATTCGCGTTGTGGACATAGGCGTGGCCTTCGATTTTGAAGCCGCTCCCGGACTCATTCATAGAAAGGTCATGCCTGGCACGAAGAATCTCCTGGTGGAACCGGCGATGAGTCCTATTCAAGCTGAGGAAGCGCTTCAAGTAGGGATCGAGCTGGCCACCGAAGCCGCTTTGCAGGGCATTGGTTTGATCGGGACCGGCGAGATGGGAATCGGCAATACGACCGCGAGTTCGGCGATTGCAGCGGCAATGACGCGCCGGCCGGTCTCTGAGGTAACAGGACGAGGAACGGGAATTGACGACGCCAGTCATGCGCGCAAGATCGACGTGATTCAACGTGCGCTCGAGCTCCATCGGCTCGACCCGACGAACGCGATGGACGTACTCGCCAAAGTCGGAGGGTTGGAAATCGGCGGGTTGGCCGGCCTAATGCTCGGGGCAGCGGCGGCTCGCATTCCGGTTGTATTGGACGGGTTCATTGCCGGAGCTGCCGCATTGATTGCCGTGGGTCTGCAGCCACGATGCAAAGACTATCTCATTGCCTCCCATCGGTCGGTCGAACGAGGTCATGAGGCGATACTGAATCATCTTGGGCTGAAGCCGCTGTTCGATCTCGATCTTCGTCTAGGGGAAGGCACCGGAGCCTGTCTTGGCATGAGCCTGGTCTTTGCCGCGATCAAGATTTTTACGGAGATGGCCACGTTCGACGAAGCCGGGGTATCGGAGCGCACTACATGACTGTGGTGTGGCGAACGTTTCTGTTCGCTTGGCAGTTCCTCACGGCGATTCCACTCAGTCGATCGACGCACGATGCCAAGCCGGAGGAGTTGGCTGCCTCCATGAGTTGGTATCCGTTCGTTGGCTGTCTTCTAGGAGCGCTATTGGTCACGGCAGATCTGTACCTGGGGAGGGTGTTCTCTGCCGAGGTCACGAGCATGCTATTGATGCTCCTGCTTATCGTCCTCACTCGTGGGCTCCACCAAGACGGACTGGCGGATATGGTGGACGGTCTGGCTGGCGGGCGAACTCCTCAGGCGCGTCTGGCTATCATGAGAGATGGGCGCATTGGCGCGATTGGGGCAACGGGGCTGTTTCTGGCGCTCGGTCTGCGATATGCCGGGCTCAATGCGCTGCCGGCGGGCGAACATATGGCGTTGCTGGTGGGCATGCCGGTGGTCGGTCGGTGGGCGATGGTCGTAGGGGCGTTCCACGTAACCTACGCACGGTCAGAAGGAGGATTGGCTCAACCGTTCCTCGCATATCTGACATGGTGGCACCTATGCCTCGCAACCGTCACGGCAGGAATTGTGTTGTCGTTGTTGTTGGGGCCATGGGTGGCATTGGGCTGTCTCCTCATCGGCACAGCCGTCGTTCGCCTTTCAACAGCCTGGTTTCATCGTATGTTCGGCGGCGTGACGGGTGATTTGCTAGGGGCAACAAACGAAGTCGCGGAAATTCTTTTTATTTTGATCGTTCCCGTGGTGCTTTTTTGATGACCGGAGGCGAATTAGCGGTGGCGTGCCTGTTAGATGCGGCGGTCGGGGACCCGCGTTGGTTTCCTCATCCGGTGCGATGGATGGGTGCGATTGTCGACTGGTGCGACCGGCGAGTTTATCAACTCCTCCTCACTCCCGCCAAGCAACGCATAGCAGGGGTCTTGTTGGCTGTCGTCTTGCCTGTCGGAGCCTATGCGGCCGGCGCGATACTCGTCTGGTTCGGGAGTTCGGTCGATCCCATGTGGGGAAGTGCCGCCACGGTGCTATTGGCCTGGACCACGCTTGCAGCGCGCGATCTCATCGATCATGTCGTCTCGGTGCAACGGGCTCTCCAATCCGTATCCCTAGAGGAAGCTCGAGCAGCAGTCGCCAAGATCGTTGGACGCGATACAGAGGAGATGGATGAATCTGATATCGTCCGCGCGACGGTGGAAACTATTGCAGAAAGCACAGCTGACGGCATCGTGGCGCCGCTATTCTACCTGGTCCTTGGAGGAGCTCCATTGGCGCTGGCGTATAAGGCGGTCAGCACGCTGGACTCGATGATCGGCCATTTGGACGACCGGTACCGGTGGTTCGGCTGGGCATCGGCACGATTGGATGACGCGGCAAATTATCTTCCGGCTCGCATCACCGGGCTCCTACTGGTTCTCTCAGCAGGAATTGTTTCTCGATCTTGGCCTGCGACGCGGCAGGCCTGGAGGATCTTGCTTCGGGACGGTAGCCACCATCCAAGTCCGAACAGCGGGCGTCCGGAAGCTGCGATGGCCGGCGCGCTCGGAGTCCAACTGGGCGGGATCAATCGCTATGACGGTCTTCCAATTGAACGTCCATGCCTTGGCGATCCTCATCAACCTCTGACGAGGGCCCACATCGACATGGCGCTTACCCTTATGCTCTGGACAAGTCTCACCGGAGTTCTGCTGGGTGTAGGGTGGCTTCTATGGTGAAGAAATGACGCAACCCACTCACGGCGGGAATGTCTACAAGGCCGCTCAGGAACAACGAGTTCCCATCGAGCAGATCATTGATTTTAGCGCCAGCATCAACCCGCTGGGTCCTCCCGCAGCGTTGTTCCGCGCGATCCGCTCGGCGGTCAAGCAGATCGTGCACTATCCGGACCCCGATTGTCGACAACTCAGACAAGAATTGGCCCAACGGTGCGGCATAGCTCCAGACATGATTCTCGTCGGCAACGGCTCGACAGAATTGATTCATCTGCTCCCACGCGCGCTCCGGATCAAGTCCGCGCTCATTGTAGGTCCCACGTTTGAGGAGTATGCGCGTGCGCTGATGGAAGCAGGCAGCGTGGTCGAATACGTTCATGCGAAGCGAGAGCAGCGTTTCCGCCCTCCGTTACAAGATGTTCTAGAAGGGCTTTCTACCAAACGATCGAAATTTGATGCCGTGTTTCTCTGCAATCCCAATAATCCAACCGGCCAAGTGATGAATCGGCGGGCTATGTGCGAGCTTGCTGAGGCTGTCGAGCGGCAACAGGGCTGGTTGATCGTCGACGAAGCCTTTATCGACTATTGTCAAGAACAGTCTGTCGTCTCTATGCTGAAAGAGCATCCCCATATGGTGGTCCTGCGCAGTCTTACGAAATTTTATGCCATGCCGGGGCTTCGAATCGGTTACCTGCTTGGCGCAAGTAAGGTAGTGGATCTTCTGAAAGAGCGTCAGCCTCCTTGGTCGGTCAACTCTTTGGCTCAAGAGGTCTCGTGCGCGGTATTACAGGATAAGACCTATGCGAAAAAAAGTCGGATATTCATGGAGAATGAAAGGTCGTGTTTCGTGCGCGGGCTTCGCTCCTTCTCCGGTCTACAAGTTTACTCATCAGCCGCGAATTTTGTCCTGATCGGCCTTCCTGCTTGGACGAACGCCGGCGAGGTCACTGACCGATTGGCATCCGAGAGGTTGCTCGTCCGCGACTGTTCAACGTTGCCGGGCCTGACCACGCAGATGATTCGTGTTGCAATCAGGACTGCAAAAGAGAATCAACGATTACTCACAGCTCTTGGCGCCTGCTTGAAGGCAAGGCAGCCATGAAGGTGTCTACCAAGCCTGCGATGCAGACTGCCTTTAGTGTCAGACGAAAGACGCTCATCGTCGACCTGGGGAGCCTCCGGTCCGTGCTCTCTTCGGCCCCCAGGGCCGGTGGGATCACGCGTGCCAGGTATATCTTGAACCATCAAGTAGCGAATAATCCGATTCGCAAGGATAATTGCGGCATAGATCCAGGTGTGAGCTGCGCCGATCCTTCCAGAACGCTGAGCAAGCTGGCCACCTCGCTCGGCATCCGCGACAAATTCGTCGGTCTCATGACAGCCGTGTCGCTTGCAGATTTAGTTGCCATCCGAGCGGCCTCGGATCAAATCTGGGTTGAAGGATTTGTGACGGTCGGAACTGCCAATGCCGTGCGGGCGGGGGAACCGGCGGAGCTGAAACAGCTCACCAACGGTCGGACCTATCCTGGCACGATCAACGTGATTCTTGTGACCAATACCTGCCTGTCCGCTTCGGCAATGGTCGGTATGGTGCAGGTTGCAACCGAAGCTAAAACCGCTGTCCTGCTGCATGCCAAGGTAAAGAGTTGGACCGGTCGCTCCAGGGCGACTGGAACCGGGACAGACGCGGTCGTGGTTGTGAGTGGGAGTGGGCCTCCTATGCGCTATAGCGGAACGCACACGCTCATCGGTGAACTCGTTGGTAGAGTGGTTGAGGCTGCAGTCACAGAAGGGCTTGTCCGCTACGCACGGCGGCAAGTTCCTCCCTTGAGTCATGCGAGGAAGCGCTGACGACTTCTGGTATGCCAGTCAAAGCCCTTGCCATTCTTGGAACCGGCTCCGATGTAGGGAAGACCCTCATTGTCGCCGGAATCTGCCGGCTCTTGTCTCGAAGAGGTGTGTGGGTTGCCCCGTTTAAAGCGCAAAATATGGCGCTAAATTCCTTTGTGACAATCGATGGGGGAGAGATCGGTCGAGCGCAGGCGCTGCAAGCTCAGGCCTGCGGGATCGAACCGACGGTGGAGATGAATCCGATTCTGCTAAAGCCCGAGTCGGATTCACGATCTCAGGTGGTCGTAAAAGGAAAGGTCTACGAGGCGTTGGATGCGCTCGCATACTTTGAGCGGAAAGAGACACTCTTCAACATTGTTCAAGCATGTTATACAAGATTGGCCGCCGAGTATGAGTGTGTCGTGATCGAAGGGGCGGGGAGTGCTGCGGAGATCAATCTTCGCGATCGAGACATGGTGAACTGGCCTGTCGTCGAGTTAGCCGATGCCTCCGTCGTCTTGGTAGCGGATATCGATCGGGGAGGAGTCTTCGCGCAGATCATCGGGACGCTCGACTTATTAGCGCCTCATGAGCGTCAGCGAGTATGCGGTGTGATCGTCAATAAGTTTCGTGGAGATCGTCGGCTGTTTGACGACGGGGTTCGCATACTTGAGACCCGCACAGGGATTCCAGTCCTGGGAGTCATTCCTTACTTGCGGGACCTTCGATTGGATCAAGAGGATAGCCTCGATCTCACTCGTTCCCGGTCGGTTCAGTTCAAACCTGACGTGACAAACGTAGCCGTGGTTCTGCTTCCTCGCATGAGCAACTTTACCGATTTTAATGCGTTGGCTGCTGAGAAGGATGTGGCGCTTCGGTTTGCCGCTTCGCCTGACGATCTCCGAGGAGCTGACGTGGTGATCCTTCCTGGGAGCAAGAATACACTTGGAGACCTTGACTATCTTGTGACATCGGGATTCCCGGATGTCTTGGAATCGCATGTGCACAGAGGGGGCGAGCTGGTTGGAGTGTGCGGGGGGTACCAGATGCTTGGGCACGCGATCGCTGACCCCAAGGGATTGGAGCGGGGAGGAACGTCAACAGGCTTAGGCTTTCTGGATGTGACGACGGAGCTCGATGCGCCAAAGATCTGCCGGCAAGTTTGCGCCACGTCGCTCCTCCACGGCGTAGCACCTCACGCGCCAGTCCGTGGCTATGAAATCCATATGGGGCGCACCAGCCGTGGGAGCGGCAACCCGTGCTTTCACATCGAAGGGTCTGAAATCAGGGAGGCCAACCCGAGGGGAAACGAAGGCGCTGTGAATGAGAGTGGTCTTGTCTGGGGCACCAGCATTCATGGGCTGTTCGATCAGCCTGAGTTCCGCAGGGGTTGGTTGAATCGTGTGCGTGGCCGGAAGGGCCTCTCACCTATCTCGGCGCATGAATCTGAACTCGTCGCGGCGCATCTGCGCGGTGAGCTGGACCGTTGGGCTGACCACTTAGAACGATATGTGAGTATGGATGCGATCTATCGGGTATGTGAACGTCGATGAAGAAGGGAGCGATGATGCGGATCACAAAGGTTTACACGCGAACTGGTGACAAGGGGAAGACCCGATTGGCCGGTGGCCAGCAGGTCTGGAAGGATAGCGTGCGGGTGGAGGCGTATGGGGACGTGGATGAACTGAATTCGACGATCGGGGTCGTCAGGGCATTTAATGCGGAGTCGCTCGGGAATCATCCGTCTGCCGATCGGTTAGAAGAGGAACTGCGCTGGATGCAGAATAAGCTGTTCGATCTCGGTGGACTGTTGGCCACGGCGCCCGGACAGACGTTCACGAATATGCCGACGGTCACAGCACGGGACGTGACTCGGCTGGAAAAACTCATGGATTGGTGTCAGAAAGACTTGCCGCCTCTGAAGGAGTTTATTCTTCCAGGGGGCGGCAAGATTTCCAGTTTTTTGCACCAGGCTAGAACGATCTGTCGGCGGGCGGAACGCACCTGTGTGCGGTTGGGGAAAGAAGAGCCGTTGGATTCGGCTCTCGTGCGGTTTCTCAATCGTCTGAGCGACGCGTTGTTTGTCTTGGCCCGTTGGATGGCCAAGCAGCAACGTGAGCCGGAGTTCTTGTGGGAACGGGGCTCGACTGGCATGTGAACCATGACAATCGAGCCCCGTCCTTTCGTAGGATGCTGAATCTGACGCTTCGCGCCAGCCCGCCGAACCAGCAGTTCGTTCCTAAGCGGCAGCCTTCATTTTACCGCCGCTTTGCAGAGTCTTCTGTAGTCGGCCGATCGCTCCCGCCAGCTGACCGATTTCATCACGTCGATCCATGTCGGGCGAAGTGCTCAAATCTCCTTTGTTGATACGATCCGTCGCCTCTTTAAGTTCTGCTATCGGCCCGCTGATGCTGCGTCCAATTGACATCACGAACAGCGCGGCAAGCACAATGCTGATACTGACGATGCCCAGCGAAACTGTCCGGCGTTGATTAAAGGTGCCTATGCGGGTGACGAGCAGGTCGTCAAGGACGCCGATCGTGACGTCATACATCGCATAATTGGACTCAAGAGTTTTCATTCCGTTCGCACTCATGACTTTCAGATCGATTTTTGCGAACTCACTTGGTCCCGCATCCAAGATCTGGCGTCGGATCATATCGTCGAAGGCCTTCATCGCCTCGACGTGTGTACGGAGGGGAAGGGCGAGCTTGCTGCGCAAAGCAGGATTCGTATTAATGGATGTCTGGAGTCCGGTACTGAGCCTCTCCACTGTTGGCTCGATCCTTGCCAAGAGGAAGCCGATAAGCTGTTTCTTGGATTCCATGTTCTCACGAGTCAGAATCAGGTCGGCGACGTGCGCGTTGGTCTGCGCGATCAATTGCCCAAGCGCGGGCAAATTGAGGACGACGTTGTCCATTGCGTAGTAACTATCGAGATCGGGGTCCAAGATCAGCTGGGAGGTATCTCCGGCCTGGATAATGAGCGGCAGGATTGACTTGCCGACGATATCGTCATACGCCGAGTTGATATTCTCCGGTTTGGCATTGCTGGAACTGCGAAGAATCAAGGATTTTGTCGTAGACCATTTCTCCGTCAATCCCGAAAGGCCGTGGGTCGTCTTCAAGTCCTTTCCGTAACGACCATCCACTTCCTGGGCCGATCGAATATCCTCCTCGATCTGTTTCTCCAGGGCAGAGACTTCAATCGCTCCGTTGAGAAACGCGATCTGATGTTTCTGAATGTCATGGAGCAGGTGTCGAACTGGATTGATGTATTCGACACCTCTGCGTTCGTTCTCGCCGAAGTCGATCGCGATATTTTGCTCCTTGATGAGTAAGAACAGCAGCACAGCGACCGGTACGCTGAACACGATTCCAAGTAATATTAGTTTGCGTCCGATCTTCAGATTCCGAAACATAGCGGCACCTCCTAGTGAATGTTGCCTTCTGAGATGTTTTCTCAGGCGATCATCATGCCGCGATCACTGCCGGCATGACTGAGGGCTGTCCCTTGATGGTCAGGGGATGCTACCCAAGATTCTTTATTGTGGCCAATACATACCCGTTCCATTCAGGTTTAGCAGAGGTTTGGGTTTTGTCAAGGTACGAGGTGAATTGAGAAAACAAGAAATCCCCTGTCGCTGTGCGGGAAATATGAATTGCCGCATTCGCACGGTCGCATCTCAGATGGAGTCGTCATTGAAAGATGAGCTTGCCCAAAGAAGTCAAAATTCGGCGGCGATGCACAACTGTGCACAAACGCGAAGATGATTGCCAGGATTATGACTATCGATAGCGTTTACGTGTGTTGTTGTTGATTTAACAGCATTTGTCTACCTGAACCGACAGGGTCGAAAATCGGTTGTCCTTTCAAGTTCTTGTGTCGGCACGCATGTTGCTGGAGTCCAGCAGGGGCGTGTTGCGTACTGAAGGATCACTTGGCCTGCCACGACGCACTTAGCCTGTGACAGTTTGTTATTCGAGCATGTCGAAATTGTTGATTCGCTTGCCAATGGCGAATGACCGGCTACACTCAAGTGTGCGTAACGATATTTCAATCCGAGAGAAATAACTCGCGGCAACATACTGACTCGACGCAAGGAGGAAGGGCTATGCGCAGACAGGTTCTCATGATGGTGGCGGTGGGGATGACGACGATCTCGTTGGCGTGGAGTACGCCGGCGAGAGCCGCGACCGAAGCCGCCGAGGTGGCGGAACACTTGATCGAATTGGTGAAGATCGGGCGCGCAGTGGTATCGGAGCATCAAGATACCATTAATGACGCAACAAAAGCTGAGAAGGGCTTTACGGCCGATTTCGTAGCCGATCAAGTCATGGAGCGGTTCAAGAAAAAAACCAAGATTGATCTCCGCATTCCCAATGTGGTGCCTCAAGCCAACTTCTATCTTGCTTTGGTGGACGCAGAGAGAGAAGTGGTCGACGAGGCGCAGCCGGTCATCAATAGACCGGGAGTCGGCTTCAAGGGTTTTCTTCACGCCGTGTTCGCCCGCCGTGTCGGAGAACATTTCTATAAGAAAACCGGTGTTCGTATGAAGCTGACCGGGATCGATTATCGGAGTCCCAGTAGCAAGCCGGACGATTTCGAGCAGGAAGTGCTTCGGATGTTCAGCGATCCGCGCCATCCGAAGGACCAAGTGTATGTTCGCAACACAATGGTCGATGGAAGGTCGGTGTTACGTATGATGGATCCCGAATATGCAGCCGCCTCCTGCCTGAGTTGCCATGGTGCGCCTAAGGGGGAGCGAGACATCATGGGGATGAAGAAGGAAGGATGGAAAGAAGGAGGTTTGGCCGGGGCGATCAGCCTGGTTCTTCCGTTGAAGTAATAAGTCGGAGCGGTATCAATGGGCACCTGCGCGTTAGCGCATATCAAACCAGAAGGAGATTCTCAATGAGTAAGATCGTTGTCGTGGATGATTCCTATGCCGAGCTTCAGCTGATCGAGGGCTGTTTGAAAGGGGCAAACCATACGGTTGTATCCTATCCGAGCAGCGACAAGCTGGAAGACAAGGTGGCCATCGAAAAGCCTGATTTGATCGTGTTGGACGTGGTCATGCCTGGCCGTAATGGCTTTCAGACCTGCCGCGACCTTAAGAATGATGACCGCTGCAAGAACATTCCGATTATTCTCTGCACATCCAAGGGCAACGAGAGCGATAAGTTTTGGGGGCAGCAGCAAGGGGCAAACGGCTATATCGTCAAGCCGTTTAAGGCTGAAGATCTGTTGAGCGCCGTCAAGAAGGTGATGGGCTAACGCTGATGGACTCCGCACAGCGGTCAACGGCTGCGGATCGTGCCCTGACCGCACAGGAGAGCTCTTCATCCGGATCCGGTCAAACCAAGGTGGCTGGGTCCTCGATCATGCGTGCGGCGATCATATCTCTGGGTGGAGAGATCTTTACGATCGACCTGAAGAGCGTGCGAGAAGTCTTTGTCGTTGAATCCATCACTCCGGTTCCCGGGATGCCATCCGGCTTGGTGGGGGTCACGAATCTTCGCGGTACCGTGATTCCGTTGCTCGACCTCAGACCGATGTTTAGCCTTAACGCCGTGGCAGCCTTGCGGTATGCCGTTGTGGTGCAACACGGAAATTGGCAGGTCGGTGTCCTCGTTGATACGGTTCCAGAAATTCGTAACATTACCAAAGATCAATTTCTACCGGCTCCAGTCCGGCGCGGGGGAAGGGGCATTTCCCTTTGTGTCGACCGTCGTCAAGTTGGAGGATCGGCTCCGAGGCGTATTGGAAACGTCGGTGGTGCTTTCACATTTCGAGCGAGCGAGTTAACCAGGGCGCACAAACAGACATTGCAGGTAATTTGAGGCACGATCAGAGAGAAGGAGGACGAGATGGCAAAGGTAGTCGATCGCAGCAGTGCACTCCATAACCTCAAGACGCGGACAAAGCTGCTTGCGAGCTTCGGTCTCGTCAGTTTCGTCATCTTGGTGATGGCGACCATCGGTGTGCTGACGCTTCGACAGTTGAGCGTCGCGTCGCAAGTGGTGTACACCGACTATACGGTTCCATTGGCCGAGTTCGCTGAAATGGGCGAAGCATTAACATCACACCATCAAGTCCTAACTAACATGACAAACATTACGAAGCATGCGGACTTCGTATCGGAATTCAAGCGGTTGGCGCCATATCGCGAGAAGGTGAACCAAGTGGTCGCCAATTATGAAACGACCGTATTCCGGGTATCTCGATCAGGCCGCGACGAGACGAAGGACTTCGCATTGTTGAAACCGGCCATCGAGCAATATTTCAAGGAAGCTGAAGGAGCGCTGAGTGCGCTAGCCGATAGTTTTGGGAAGAACCTAACGCCCGCACAAGCAGAGAACATGCGAGACCTCGGAGTCTTGGCTTTGAGGGTCAATTTGCAGCGGCCGTTCGATCAGCTCATTGCACGCCACCATGAGCAAGTATTGGATCTGCACGATGTGGCGAAGGACCTTAACGAAGATGCCCAATCCTTGACGACCAGCGCTATGATTCTCACGATCATCGCTGGACTCATCGCGGTGGGTCTCGGACTCGGTATTGGGTATTGGATTGCCCAATTCTTCTCGAAGAACCTGACCCACATCGCGCAGGTCGCGCAGTTGGCCACCTCCGGCAACTACCAATCCCGCGTCAAAGTGACGACGAAAGAGGAACTCGGTCAGTTGGCTACCGGCGTTCAACACCATGTTGGACTACATCACGACGGCTCTCGCGAAGGCGGAAGGTGAACGCGACGATTTGCAAAAGCGGTTGATGGTCTTCCTCGTCTTGGTGTCGGACGTCGGTAAAGGAGACCTGACGAAGCGTGGCGAGGTGACCGCCGACATGTTTGGGAACATGGCCGACGCGTTCAACCTCATGATTCAGCGATTTGCGCAGTTGATGAAACAAGTCCGTGAGGGAGCCGAGCGCGTCAATAAATCGGCCGGTATGCTCCGAGACAACGCCAATCAGATGGCCGGTACCGCGAAGCAGCAAGCCGATGAATCGGTCAAGACATTGGGCGCGGTCGAACAACTGGCTTCCCAAATGCGTCAAGTGGCGGAAACTGCCGGCGCATCTTCGGAATCAGCCACACAAGTGTTGCAGGCGACAGAGCGCGGTCGTGAGGCTGTGCAAGCCACCGTGCAGGACATGCAAGGCATCCGGTCCGCGGTGCAACGAATGTCTAAGCAGGTCAAGGCGCTCGGCGACCGGTCTGTGGAAATTTCGCAGATCGTATCGACGATTCGCGACATCGCCAATCAGACCAACCTGCTCGCGCTGAACGCGGCCATTGAGGCGGCCGGAGCAGGCGAAGCCGGAGCCCGATTTGCCGTCGTCGCCGACCAGGTGAGAAAGCTTGCCGAAAGCTCGACGCAGGCGACCAGAGAAATCGCCGACCTCGTGAAGGTCATCCAGACGGAAACTCAGGACGCGGTTGTCGCCATGGAGCATGAAACTCAGGCGGTGGAAGCCGGATCGGCTTCTGCTCTGCGTACCGGTGAAGTGTTCAACGAAATTTCAGGGATCGCTCAACGTTCGTCTGAGCTGGCACAGACCATCGCCAGTGCCGCGGTGAACCAGACCGCCTCGACGGACCAAGTGGGTCGTTCGATTAAGGATTTCGCCGGCGGCGCTATCACGACGCAAAAGGCGACGGACTCGGCGCGCGTGACCGTCGAAGACATGGCAAAACTTGCCGAAGGGCTGACGTCCTCTGTCGCCCAGTTTAAATTGGCCTAGGTCTGGCTTTCCGGAGCGAGCATCATCGGGGAGCTGGCTCCGAGTAAGAAAGGACAAGGATGAGTTCCGAACTTGACCGGCAAGGCCTCGTAGATATCTTCGTGATCGAAGCGTCGGAAGCACTGGACGTGCTGACGAAAAGCGTTCCATCCGTCCGATGAGACGACGGCAACACCTGCACAATTGCAAGAACAGTACGTGTGGGCGCATAAGATACGGGGGGCGTCAGCGCTTTACGGCTACGAGGGGTTAACGCTGATGGGGGCGTTGCTTGAATCGACCCTGGAAGAGGCGCCGTCTATAGAAGCGTCTCTTTGGCCGAAGGCGTTGGAAATCTTACGTGGCATAGTGACTTCGCTCGAGTCTCAGTTGAAAGTCGTTGCGAGTGGTGGCGCTGAAGACCCTGCGATCAGTGCGCGATGGAAATGTGACGTAGCCGGATTGTTCTCGTCTCTGCCAACTGTCGCTCCATTCGGATAAGCCGACATTGCTCGCACCGGACTATCTCGTGCCGACTCTCGATGCCGAGGTCCTGTCCTATTTCGCTCCTGAAGCAGATGAGTATTTGGAAACCATGGAAGTCGCTGCTTCAGCGTCTGCGGCAGGACCCCGATGACGCAGAAACCATTCATGCGCTCTACCGTACAGCCCACACGCTCAAGGGGTCTGCGTGCACGATCGGATTCACTGTGATCGGCGACGTCGCTCATCCAGTCGAAGACTGTATGATCGCGGTTCGTGAAGGACAAGTTTCCCTCTCGTCGGATGTATTGGGGGCTATTGGTCGCGCGATCGAGGTCATTCGGCTGCTGATGCGCCGAGATGAGGGCAAGGTGGCTCAGCTGCAGCATGAAGTACCGGATGTGACCCAAGCACTTGCGCAGATCTGCAACGGAGGACAGCTGGCGGCATCGACTCATGTGGCGGCTCCAATCGCTCCGGTCGTTCAGGTTGCGACGGCCGTTATGGATCTTCCCGAAGAATCTGCCGGTTCCGATGTGGAATCAGATCCTGCGTCGAGTGCATTGACGGATGAGTATCTATTGCCGCCTCTTGATGCCGAAGTGCTGTCCTATTTTGCCCCGGAAGCACAGGAATACCTAGAGTCTCTCGAAGCCCAGCTGCTTCGCCTCGATAAGGAGCAGCACAATTCGGAACTGATCAATCAACTCTTCCGAACAGCTCATACGCTCAAGGGGTCCGCCTATACTGTCGGATTTCAGTCGATCGGCGATCTGACTCACTATGTTGAAGATTTCATGGGAGCAGTGCGCGAGGGCCGCGTCAAAATTCTCCCTGGGCATACAGACGTGCTGTTGCGATCGGTCGATGTTGTGCGCCTGCTGATGCGGCGGGACCCCACGTCCCTCGACATGTTACGTCAGCGATTTGCCGTTGCGATGCAACGACTCAAACAGCTGGATCAGCCGGTGGCGCCTCTGGTGGTGGAATCGGATTCAGCCGCCCATCTTGTCGAAACACCTGAGGAGCAAGAACTACACGATCAAGAAGATGTCGAGCCGGCCTCTGTGGCGAAAGGTAAAACGGCGGATGGTAAAGCCGCAGAAGATCGTGAAGTCATCCGCGTCAGCCGCGATCGATTGGAACGATTGCTGAATCTTGTCGGTGAGCTCGTTATCGGCCGAGGGCGACTCGAGCAGCGGTTGCATATGCTGGAACAACTCTCGCAACAGGTGTTGGCGTGCAAGGGCCGTCTAGTTGAGTCAGTCCATTCATTCGAGGAGAAACATACCTTTACACTTCCGACCGCGACCTCCGGTCCAGCGACCGGCCCGGCTCAGGGATTTACCGGCGTGAGTGATTTCGGGAGCCTTGAGTTCGATAAGTACGATGACTTCAATATTTTGGCTCGCCGTATCGGCGAGGTGACGGCGGATATTTCAGAGTCGATGACGCAATTGAGCGGGTCGATTCGGCGTTCCCATGAAGACATGAGTCAACTGGCACAGCTGACCCTCGGCATGCGGGATGAAATCGCTCGAGCCCGGATGGTGCCGGTGGGTACGCCGTTCACCCGATTCCGCCGGGCCACGCGTGAGATGGCGCGTGCGACGGGGAAAGAAGTCACGTTGGTCACGTCCGGTGAACATACCGAAGTTGATACGGGGGTCGTCGAACGACTGGTCGATCCCTTGGTTCATCTCGTACGCAACGCAGTCTATCACGGGATCGAGCTTGCGGCTGATCGCGTGTCAAAGGGGAAGCCGGCAGCCGGCACGATTTATCTCCACGCGGCCCATCGTGGGAATGCGGTGTTGATTGAAGTTGAAGATGACGGGGCAGGGCTCGACGTCGAAAAGATCCGGGCCAAGGCGGTTGAGCGAGGGCTACTCCGTCCGGAAGTGGCCCGTTCGATGCCCGAATCAGAAGTCATCAAGTTTATTTTCGTACCGGGATTTTCGACGGCCGATCAGATCGGCGATCAAGCGGGGCGAGGAGTCGGCATGGATGTGGTGAAACGTGTCATTGAAAGCATGAACGGGCACATCGATGTTGAATCCATTCGAGGGGTGGGAACGAAGTTTACCTTGAGTCTCCCACTCACATTATTAATTGCAACAGCGCTTATGGTGCGAGCAGGGAGTGAGCGTTACGGGATTCCTCTTCCGGCGGTGCGCGAAGTGACAATGTTGACTCCAAGCGTGCATCAACAGATGGGCGAACGATCAATCTTGCATATCGGAGATGAGGCGATCGAAGTACAGCCGCTCCAGCAGATCCTCAATCGAAGCAGTGTGCCGGTGGAAATCGGAAAACCGATTGTGATCGTGCGGACGGCCGCCGGGATGATCGGCCTGTTGGTCGATGAATTGCTCGGTCGTCAAGAAATCGTCATTAAGCCGTTGGGGTCGTTTAGGTCGTTGGATCGATCCAGCTTCGGCGGGGCGACCATCGATCCGGAAGGGCGCGTGGTTCTTGTATTGGACCCGGCTCGATTGCTGGCGAGAGAGGCGCAAGCCGATTCGGTAGCGGAGTTGTCGTCGCCCCCGACGGTGTCGACGGACTCGCTGGTTCCATATGCCGTGGCCCCAGAGCCGAAGGCATCGGAGCAGTTGCTGCTCCTGATCGACGACTCCTTGAGCATCAGAAAATTCGTGGGCCGGATGTTGGAGTCGGCCGGATATGAAGTCGATACGGCCGTGGATGGAGAAGAAGGTCTCCGTAAGGCGTCCGCGCAAAATTATCGGCTGATCATTACCGATCTTGAGATGCCGAAGCTTAATGGATTTGAAGTGATTCAGGGATTGCGGAGTCGAGCGCAAACGCAGCAGACACCGATCATCGTCATGACGACGCGGGCCGGTGACAAGCACCGGCAAATGGCGCTCAATATTGGAGCGAGTTCCTATATTGCCAAGCCGGTAGAAGAGCGGGCCTTGATCCAGGAAATTGAACGCTGGATCGGCAAACAAGCCGCTGTGCGTAAGTAGGAATCAATCGTTCGATTCTTGGAATGGTCGTCGGGATCGGATAGACCCACACGCGATATTTCTATGAGTTTACGCGGCCATCACAATTCGATAAACCTGGCTGTGGAAACGGCCAGCTTTTTGGTCATCCGTCTGGGGGACAGCTATGTGGCCCTGCCCGCAGAGGGGGTGCGTGGCGTTCTCACGCAAGAAGAGGCTGGAAAGGAACAGGCCGTGACTTCGGCAGGGAACATCTTTCAACCGGTGGATCTTGCCCAACGACTTTCATTGGTCGCGCACTTGTCCGGTCTCGAGTTCAGGACGGTGTTGTACTCGACCGGCCGCTCCCATAGTGCGATTGGGGCTGAACAGGTGATAGGCTTGACGGAGGTAGAACGGAAGGACTGTTTTCCGTTACCGCCACAGTTTCAACGCGACGAA
This sequence comes from uncultured Nitrospiraceae bacterium, assembly GCA_963801725.1. Classification (GTDB taxonomy): domain Bacteria; phylum Nitrospirota; class Nitrospiria; order Nitrospirales; family Nitrospiraceae; genus Palsa-1315. Next base: position 2,422,635 of record CAWDFX010000002.1, on the reverse strand, counting down.
CGAAACTGGTTTCAGGGGATGATGCTGTATCAGGAGCAGTTGGTGTTGATCCTGAATCCATTATGGGTGCTGGGAGAGTCGGCTGACGTAGTGCCTGCGCTGGTCGAGCAAGGGGGAGAGATGGTTGCGGCAACCCCGGCAAGGATCGGTGAGTCATGCTGAGGGGCGCACGTGGAAAGCAGCAGGTTCAGGTCACAAAACGGTCGTGGAATGTAGTGGTATTTTCCATTGGTGGAATAAAACTCGCCGCGCGAACCGAAGATGTGGGAGGGGTGTCGCCCTGGACTGAGAGCATTCCGGTGCCGAGTCGGACGCCATTTGTGCAGGCCATGCTCAAGCGAGAAAACCATGTGATGCCGGTCTATGATTTGGCTGCCAGACTGAGCCGCACACTGATTGGAAGTCCGCTGCTGTGCCTGGTGGCGCGACAGCTCGACGGGCCGATGGCTATCTGCATCGATGCCGATATGCCGTCTCTCGAAACTGTGGACGCGACGGCGATTCGATCAAACGGCAGTGAGGATATTGAGACGCATGGTACAGTCACGATTGCCGGGAATGATGTGGCGATCGTGGCTTTGCAGCGACTCGGCCGGTCGACACAGAATATCGTGACACGGTAAGAGCTCTGTAAGGAAGGCAACTATTATGTCCAAAGTGTTGATTGCCGACGACAGTATCGCGGTTCGGAAAGTTGCCGAACGATTGCTGACTGAGGCTGGATTTGGGGTTACTCTTGCTGCGAACGGCGCGGAAGCATTGGCTTATTTGGCCAAAGAGACGCCTGACTTAGTCGTCTCAGATGTGATTATGCCGGATAAAAGCGGCTATGAGGTGTGTGCCTTCGTGCGCGGGCAGAAAGCGCTAGCGAATACGCCGGTGCTCTTGATCTCCGGCATCGTAAACGATGAGGTGACGAAGCAGGCTGAATCCTGTCACGCAGACGGTGTGTTGAAAAAGCCGTTTCAGGGCACATCTCTCAAGGATCGCGTGATCGAGCTGTTGGCCAAGCGGCAAGGCGCTGCGGCGTCTGTGGCGAAGAGTACCGAGAAAGTGACTGAGTCCAATCAGCCGATTCAAAATGCGCGAGTGAGTGATGAACAATTAGCAACCTATCAGCGGGCAGCTGCGCGATTGAAGGCGCTCGAAGAAGAACTCTTGGTCGAACGAGATCGAGCGACACGTAGCGCTCAGCGAGTGGTACAACTCGAAGGGGAATTGGGTCGTGTCCAGGAACTCGAGCCGATGTTGGCAAAGGAGCGAGAGCAGATTGCCCAGCTGAAGATGCAACTCGCAGAGACCGAGCGTATTGTCGCGCAGGTACATGAACTTGAAGCTGCACTGAAGACCGAACGAGACCGGACAGCCGAGGCCAAGAAGCAAGCCTCGTTGGCGGAGAGTTTAGGCGAGCGTGTGCGGGAACTGGAGATGGCTCTTCAGAAAGAACGGGATGACCGTGCGCAACAGGCAACAGGTTTCGCCGAGCTGCAGAAGCAGGCGAGTCGTGCCCAAGAACTTGAGGCGACCCTCCAGGCAGAACGCCAGGCTGCCGCACAGCTGGTTGAGCAAATGACAGAAATGGAACAGGCGGCGACTCGGTCTCAGATATTGACGCAACAAGTGAGCACGTTAGAGCAATCGACTCGCTGCTGAGCAGCAACGCAGTAAAGATCTTGCCGTGCGTCTTTCTGAAGCAGAGCACGCAACGAAGACAGCATCAGAGAGTGACGCACTGCTTCAGACGGAACGAGAACGAAATGGTCTTCTAGTAAAACGCGTATCTGAAGCTGAGCAAGCGGCCGAGCAAGCCACGAAGCGGTTTGAAGAGATGGCGATCAAGCTTGGCGAGATCGCGGGGTTGGCCTCTCAGCTGGGGAACGGGAAGCGGCGGTCCTGATCTGTACGAGTGTTTCTCTTGAACCGTCACTGACGTGAAGGACTGATGTCATGGCTGCCGGCACCCCCGACGATTTTCAGAAAGAGCTGGTTGATCTCTTTGTTCAGGAAGCGCATGAATGGCTCCAAAATATTCACGTTGCCTTAGATGAGCTGCAACAGGGGCCGGCTCCGGAGCGGCATGCCAAGCTGATTGGAACGATTTCGTCCGGCGTGACCAACCTCGGTGGATCTGCTGCCATGCTCAATCTTTCAGACGTCGAGCATGCTAGCTTCGGGACGATTCCCTTTGTCGAAGCCCTTCGGGACCCGCAGAAAGCGTTCTCCGTTCAGGATTTTCTCTCGCTTTGTAAACAGCTGGGACTGATTCATACCGCATTGACCCAGGCAACGGGGATCTCTTTTGAAGAGGATGGGAGCGGTGCGGCGACTGTCTCGGTTGACGCGAGTCTATCTCCCCGGGAGATTCTGCAAGCGCTTCAAGAACTCCAAAACAATCAGTCTTCCAGTGCCGCGTCAGGGCGTAACATTATCCGTAGCCTGATCGAGCAAATGGAAGGTCAAATTCAGGCCGGTGTTGAACGTATCGATGCCAGGGTTATTCACGAATATCTTGCCCGAGTGTCCGAAGCGGAAGAGTCGTTTCTCAAGACGATTGACGAGCGTGTGCCGGAGATTTTCAAGAAAATGAGTGCTCTCAAGATGGACGGGGGGGAGGCCTCCTCACGCATGCTGGCTCTCGAATCCTCTCTTCAAGACGTCGCACAGTTACGATTAGAAGCGCAGCAGGTGAACTCGAGCTCGGCCATGGTGTTTTTCACAGGTCTGCACAGTCTGCTGACCATGGTGGCGCAACGGCGAGTGCGTCTGGCCGCCACACGGGTGGAATCGGTAAAGGCGCGGCTGCATGTGATGGGCGGCGCCATTCGCCAGTGGGTGGAGCACGGGCGAGCTCAACGTGCTGCAATCGATCAGTTGTTCCCTGCCGGCCACTCGTAGTCAATGCGCGGAACCCCGCTCACAGGTTTGTCGAGGCGTGTGATGAAATCGTCCCTTGCGAGCGATGATGCCGGCGCGATCGAGCATCTCTCGCAGGTCGATCATCGGCTTGTTCAGAGGGTCGAGCAAGTCATATGATGTCTGGTCGAATGTTGCGCAAGGATGGCCTCAGGCCATGAACGAATACAGCATGACAGATTGGTATAGCATTGCGCAGGAGCAATTGACGGGTGTAGCGCTCGCCGTGCAGCGGCAAGACGAACTCGACGTAGAGGCCTTGTCTACCCTGGCGACGGGGATTGCGGAGGCGCTCAAGAGAAGTGATCAATTGCTCGTTCAGGCTATGAGCGGTCCCGCAGGCCCGCCGCTGATTACGAATCTTGTGAATGTGGCAATTTTGGCAACGAAAGTGGGCGCCGGACTGGGATATCACGGGAAAGAGCTGGAACGGCTTACCTTCGCAGGGCTCCTGCACGACATCGGCCTTTTTGCCGTGCCACAGTCGCTGATTACCAAGTCGGGTCGGTTGACCCGTGATGAACGTACGCTGATCGAGCAGCATCCCGAGCTCGGCTATCAAGCGATTCGAAAGGCGGGTCCGAAATACGACTGGCTGGCACAAGTGGTACGTCAAGCGCATGAGCGGTGGAATGGGCAAGGATATCCGAACAAGTTGAAAGAGCGGCAGATCAGCGAGTTTGCCCAAATCATCGGCGTAGTGGATGTCTTCGATGCCCTGGTAAGCCCGCGTGGATATCGTCGCCGATTCTTTCCGCATGAAGCGGTGCGAGAATTGATAGTCGCGGAACGGGCGGCGTTCCCAAGGGAAGTCGTCAAAGCGTTGGTCGAACAGCTGTCGGCCTATCCGCTGGGTACCTCAGTCCGATTGACCACCGGAGAGGTCGGGTCTGTCATGCGCGTCAATACGCGCTATCCGCTCCGCCCAGTCGTGTGGATCGAGGGTGATGCGGCCCGTGGCCAAGAGGGGATGGAGCTCGATCTGAGCCTCACCCCGCTCGTATCGATCATCGAAACACTGGAGCCTCCTGACGTCGCACGCATATCGTTTCCAGCGGATGCGACGCGCGCCAAGACATCCGGGTTGGTTCCCTCAGCATCCGATCAATTTACGTCGCTCTTGGAAGGCTTGGATGCTCTTGCGAGTGCGATTCAAGGCGCCGTCGAGTCACGGACTTCTGTGCCAGAAGACAGCATTGCGTCGCTGTCGGGCGAGCATCGATGGATAGGTCGCCCTCCTACGCAAGATCTTGTGGATGCCAGTTTTGAAAAAGAAGTGATCGGGTTATTCGCCCTCGAAGCGCATCAATGGCTGGCTCAAATTCAGATGGCGATGAAACAGCTTGCTGAGGGTACTAACGGAACAGTGCGTCCAAAGCTCTATGGGATTCTCTTGCACGGCATTACGAATCTCTCCAGATCTGCGTCGACGGTGCGGCTCCAGACTATTGAGCAGATGGCTGCCAATCTGCTTCCGATTCTCCAGGATATGGGGCGACAAGAGCCAGGCACGATGACGGCAGCGCTCCAGTCGCTTCAGGAGGGGTTGGATCGGATCAGTTTGGCTGTGCGCCGCTTAGCAGGAGACCAAGAGGATGACCGTACTGAAATTGATGACGTTCATGGGGAAACGGGAGGCAAATCGGAGCAGGCCCTCCCTGCCGCCGCGACTGAATTACCCGATGTTCCCCAGCGGCACGCTCCACTCACCGTGAGTTCCAGCGTCCCGCTCATCCATGCTCTTCGGGACCTGCAGCAAGCGCGTGCCCGGTCGATGCAGCCGACCCGCGATGTGCTGGAGGCGGTGATCTTGCGAGCCGAGCGGGAAACCGATCAACTTAATGTCGCCGGCATCGGGCGCATCTTAACTGAACTTGATAGACTCGACGAAGAGTTCCTTCAAGAAGTCCGTCGGCGAGTTCCGATCATCAGTTCCATTCTTATGAATATACGAGCGCAAGGGGCGACGGATTTCGTCACGGCGTCCCAGCTTGACCCAATTCTCGAACAGGTCGAAGCTCTCTACAATCTGGCGAGCCAGGTGCAGGCGACGATGATCACGATGTTTTTGCAGGGACTGCGATCCTTTCTCATGGTCGCGGCCTACCGAAAAACATCAACCTTGGCAGAAAGGCTTGGAACCGTCGAGACGAGAATTCATGCCTTGATTCCGATGGCGGAGCAGTGGGGCGATCTCGGACGCGTCGAACGATCAGCCATCGGTGATATCTTGCCGGTTTAACTTCACGCAGTCAGTCTGCACACTTCTGTACGCGCGACCCTGGAAAATCTTCTGAGTCGTGCGGAATCGGCGCTCGGCTTCCATACGACTTCTTGCTAAAAATCTGCATCATGGTGAAATTGCACAGATTGTATTGCCTATCGATTGGGCAATGTGTGATGTGCTGTGGTACGGCATGGCATTGGTCGCTCATCCACATGATTATCCACACGTCATGCACATCTTTTGTGGACACCGAGAGTGGGAGGGCGGAAGTCCTGCCCCACTGTCGCCTTTCCCATTGCGGGGCTTTATGCTAGTGGAGGAGAAACACCTGTTTGGAAGCAGCGTTTGGGCAGCGATGCCCACCTTCGTACCATGGAGTGGGCAGATGAGTGCCTATGCTATGAAAACCTGGCATGTTGGCTATCGTTGCTCATATGTCATCCACAATTTCTCATTTAATCAGGGGATTGAACGTCCTGTTCAATCAGACCAGTCACAGCCGCTTAATCTCCTTTTCTCCTTCGTGTAACAGGCCGCGAAAGGATGGTATGATGCCGCCGTCTTACTGCCTTTTCTTGTTGAGGACGAGAAGTTTGGTAGTGGATGTTGTGGGAGAACGCATCAATGCCGAAACTTGTGACGGTTTTGAAACCGGAGAAGATTGATGAGCAAGCTCGCTACTATGTCCGGTCCCATATCCTCCTCCCTGCCGGGACTATCGGATTGATCTGCATGGTCGGGGGGATTGGATCACTTGCCTATCAACTGATCGTGAATCATTCCTATAGCTGGTTGACGTTTGTTACCAGCTCAGTCTTGATCGTAGTCGGTGCGTTGTGTGGATGGGGGCAGGCACGCTATCACCGCTATCTCTTTTCGACCTTTCCCGAGGTGTATGCGGCACGGTTGCGGACTGCTGTGGCTCAACGCAATAGGAAGGCCAAGGCCAAGACCGAGCCGGATGTGCCGTCGATCGAGCACCCAGGGCGTGGTTTTGTTACAGCGATCTCCATTGCCGGAGCCGTCCTCATCTTTGGCGCATCGGCTGTGGCCATTATACGCGGCGAACTAGACCCCTTCCCGGCTGTGCTAGTACCCTGGGCAGGATTCTACTGGGCCAAGTTGTTTAGCTGGCGTGGAGTTGTGGACTAGAGGGTCAGCAGCAGAAAAGCAGTGAGACAGGCTGAAGGGATACAGGAATCTAGCGAATATTCAATATTCGTAGATCAGTAAGTCGAGGCCAACTCCGACCATTCACCATTGAGCGTTCATTGTTCAACGCGCAACATTTCCCCTGCCGCTTCACCCCTTACCCCCTTTACCCCTCTTCTTACCCCGTACCCCGTGCGATGCTTCAAGCTGCTTCATCCGTTCTTCCAATGCGCGGATTGTCTGTCGGAGTTCAGGAAGGCGTGGAATCACCGCTTGGGCCTTTACCCAGACTTCATGCGGCATTACGGGAGCTCCTGAAACAATCTGATTGGGTTCGAGGCTGCGGTTGACACCCGCACGAGCGGCAATCATCACCTGATCCCCGATGACAATGTGGTCCGCCAACCCTGCCTGTCCCCCGATCATGACGTGATGCCCCACGTGAGTACTGCCGGCGATCCCAACCTGCGCCACTAGGATTGAATGGGCACCGATCGTTACGTTATGGGCAATCTGGACGAGATTATCGACCTTGGTGCCTTGTTTGATGATGGTTTGGCCGAGTGTAGCTCGGTCGACTGCGACATTCGCCCCGATCTCGACGTCATCCTCGATCGTGACTCCGCCGAGCTGAGGAATCTTGTAATGCCGCCCCTGGTCTTGTACATAGCCGAATCCATCACTCCCGATCACCGTGCCGCTGTGCATAATCACCCGTGCGCCGATTGTACAGCCTTCTCTGACGACGACATTCGGGTACAGGAGTGTGTCGTCTCCGATCGTCGAATCATTGCCGATAAAGACGCCGGGATAGAGTGTCACTCGCGCGCCAATCGTGACCCGGTCTCCCAGTGTAACTCCCGGCCAGATCGAGACATCGAAACCGATCTGCGTGTCAACGCCACGGACAACGGTCGGATCAATTCCTCGGGGAGGGGAGATGGGGCAAAAGAAAGCTTGGGCGACCTGTGCAAAGGCCAGTGTGGGATTGGCGACGACGATGTGGGGATTCGTCATCTCAGCAAGGCGCCGGTGGGCGAGGAGCGCTCCGGCAACGGTGGGTCCGCCAGTCTTCAGTAGCCGATCCCCGGTGACGAAGGTTAGATCGTTTGGGCCGGCCTCTTCAAAACCGGCTAGGTTTGTGACGGTCGCTTGTGGCGACCCCACAAGTTCTCCGCCGACTACCTTGTGGATCTGTGCCAATGAGATAGGAATGCGTGCTCGCATCGCCATATGGATTAGGATTTCCTTTTGCTCTTTGGCTTCGCCGGTTTCTTGGTCGGGGCAGGGGAGGTCGTTTTCCCCAACCGCTTCTCGACATAATTCACGACATGCCCGACTGTCGTCATTCCCGCGAGGTCTTGGTCGGGGATCTGGAGATCGAAGGTCTCCTCGATGCGATACAGCAGTTCGATGACCGCCATCGAGTCGAGACCTAAATCGTCACGCAGATGTTGTGTGATCAATATCATGGCCGGATCGCGTTTCAGGTACTCGCCCAAGGCAGTGCGGATCTTCAGTGCTATGGTGGGATCGGTTGCCATCGGTTGATGCTCTCAGTCTTTAAGCGTGAAAAGTAAAAGAGTGAAAAGTGAAACATAGGACTGCCAAGCGTTTTTCCTCCGAACACGTTTCCCGCCTCACGTTTCACCTTTCACGTCCGCTCGTTTGAATACCACAGCAGCGTTGTTGCTGCCAAATCCAAACGCATTCAGCAAGGCGACTTTCACATGACGCTCTTGCGCTGAGCGGGAGAGGCCTGCTAGTGCACAAGCCGGGTCGGGGTCATCGTAGTTGGCCGTCGGATGAATCTGACCCGTGTGCAGGGCCAGTACCGAGGCGATGCCTCCGATGGCGCCGGCAGCGCCCAGCGTGTGGCCGATCAACGACTTGGTGGCGCTGATGGTGATCTTGTCCGCGCGCGACCGAAAGAGTCGCCGAATCGCTTTCACTTCCACGGCATCGCCGATGGTTGTCGACGTGGCATGAGCATTGATGTAATTCACCTGGGCCGGAGTCACGCCGGCATCCGCAAGGGCCAGCCGCATTGTGTGGGCCACTTCCAGGCCATCTTCACGAGGGATGACCATATGATAGGCCTCGCTGGTGGCGGCGTAGCCGGCGATTTCGGCATAGACTCTCGCCTTGCGTTTCTTGGCATGAGCGGCTGATTCCAGGATGAGTGTTCCGGCGCCTTCTCCCATGATGAAACCGTCTCGGAGTCGATCGAAGGGGCGCGAAGCCTTTTCCGGGTAATCGTTGAATTTGGACGAGAGGGCACGCAGGGAACAGAATCCGGCAAAGACGAGCGGGGTAATGCTGGCATCGGCTCCCACGGCGATCACGACATCGGCACGGCCCTCGCGGATACAGTGGAGCGCTTGTCCGAGTGCATGGGCGCTGGAAGAACAGGCCGTAGAGATGGTCAAATTGGGGCCCTTGGCGCCGTAGGCCATCGCGATAATACCTGATGCCGAATTGAGGGTGATGACTGGGATAAAATTCGGATGGACGCGATGGGGTTTCTGCTGCTGATAGAGCTGCGTGATTTCACGCTCGCCCATCACCATGCCGCCCATGCCGGCTCCGACGATGACTCCAACGCGGTGGGGATTCTCCTTCGTCATCTGGAGGCCTGAGTCGGCCAGTGCTTCTTTTGTTGCGACCAAAGCAAACTGTGCGTAACGGTCTACGCGTTCTCCATGGGCTGAATCGATAAACCGTTCGACCGTGAAGTCACGCACCTGGCCTGCGACCTTAGAGCGATAGCCGTCCATGGGAAACGGATCGAACGACGTAATTGCCGAGACGCCGGATTGGCCGGCAAGGGCGGCTTTCCAGAACTCACTCACTCCGATACCGATCGGAGAGACGATCCCCATCCCTGTGACGACGACACGCGCCCGCATCTTCTTGAAATCCTTTCGGTAACGCTCTGGCTTCTACTTACCGGAAGCGCCGGAATCAGTCAACTTGTCACGGGATAGGCAAGACAGGCTGAAGCTGGAAAGGCTGAAGGTCGGAGTCCGAACACTTCAGCCTGCCTCTCGCGTCACGCAGGCTTCAATACCGAACCTTGAACATCAGATAGAGGCCAAAGCTCAAAAAGAGCACATTTGCCATCCATGAGGCGATCAGAGGCGTTAAGACTCCGCCACGGCCAAGCGCGATGGCAATGGAGTGTGCCGTCCAATAGCAGAAGCCAACCGCAAGCGCTTGCCCAATGCCCATTGCCATGCTGCCCCCTCTGGTCCCGCTCTTGCGAAGACTCATCGCAATGCCGACCAAGACCATGACCACGGTGACAAAGGGGAAGGCGATCCGGCTGTAATAGTCTGTCGTGAGCCGTGCTGTCTGGGAGCCGTGCTGGTGCCGACGTCTAGAGTAGGCTCGAATGTCATGGAACGTCATCATTTCGGAGTCGCCGGCGAGCCATGTGGTGAAGTCATCAGGAATGAGGGTCAGCACGATGGCTTGGCGGTCGAACAGGTTGGTTGAGATAGTTCCATCGGATGAAAATTGTCGGTGCCGCCCCTGATAGAGCGTCCAGGTGGAGTCGCTATAGCGAGCTTCGTTGGCTTCAGTCACTTCGGCCAGTTGAAAATTGCTATCGAACTGAAAGAGGCGTATGCCGCCTAAGAGTTCCCCTCCGACGGAAACGCTCGTGACATGCATGAGGCTGTCGGCGCCCACTCTGGTCCAGGGTTGCTTGAGTTTCACGGCTTTGGCAGGAGGCTTTTTCTCAATGCGAGTGGTTCGAATTTCCTCGGACTTGCTTGCAGCCAGCGGGATAATGGTGGAACTCAAGAGCAAGAGCATGAGAGAAATCACTGTGGCAAAGGCAATAAAAGGAGTGCTAATCCAGAGTAAACTGATGCCGCAACTGCGCATGGCCGTGATTTCGTTGCCCCGGGAGAGCAATCCGAAGGTCAACAGGGTGGCCATCAGGATGGCCAGCGGCGCAATTTGGAAGGAAATCGCAGGAGCCTTCAGAAGGAAATACGTCAGGATGTCTATCCAGTTGGCGTCGTAGCGCAAGAAGTGTCGTACTTTTTCGAAGAAGTCGATGACAAGATAAATCGTCATCAGAGCACTGAAGCACATCGTAAATATTTTTCCGTACTCGCGAAGAAGATAGCGAAAGAGAATGGACATGGGGTTACCGGCGACTCATGACATAAAACCACACGACGGTGGTGAGAGCGAAGATACCATTAGGTAACCAGGCTCCGGCAAAGGGCGGCACGGTTGTCGTCGTGACCAAGAATTCGCAGGCGACGTTCAACATGTAGTAGATGATGATCACCAGTACGCCGACCGCAAATCCGCCGATCCGACCGGAGCGTTTCGAGGCGATGCCGACCGGGACGCCTAACAGGCAAAATACCAGCGAGGCAGTCGGAAAGGCCAAATCTTTATAATACTCCGACAATCGTCGGAGCGCAGTCGGATCGCGCCATTTGGATTGTTCGAGCTGGGCGACGATGGCGTCGTAAGAGGGACGTTCTTCCGTGGTTGTGTAGCCGCTTTGATTGAGCGAGAACTTCAGATCGTAGCTGGCGAAGGACACGTGTTCATATTGATCTCCTTGGTTCGGTTTGTTGTGGATGACCCCGTGTTGCAGGCGTAAGGCGACCTGATCCGTAGAGGCATCCATAATGACCTCGAACTGTTGCGCCACGATGATGCGAGGACCATCTGCATTCCGCTCATCGGAGACAAAGATACCGGGCGTAGCCTCTTCGGGATTCCCGTCCGGAACATAGATCATCATCTTGGGGATGGGCTCGTTAAATGTTCCCCGCTCCAGCGCCAGTACGAGTTGGTCGCGAAGGAGATTTAACGCGACTTTCTTCAGATTCATAGAACTCCAGGGTTGCCCCCACTGGGCCAACAACAAGGTCAACCCAAACACGAACACGGCGAAGAGCAGCACGGGGCGGGCCAATCGTAGGAGGCTCAGGCCTGCAGTCTGCATCGCGACCAATTCTTTGTCGAAGGATAGTCGTCCGAAGGCGGTAATCGAGGCGATAATTCCGGCGATCGGGAGGGTCAACACGAGGAATGAAGGCATCAGATGGGCAAAGACTTCCAGGACCGCTACGATCCCAACGCCTTTTGTAACCAAAAGTTCCACCAGGCGCAGGAGTTCCCTCGTGAGCATCACAAAACACAACGCTCCGAGGCTGATACTAAAGGGAGAAAGAAGCTCGGTGAAGATGTAGCGATCCAGCAGCGTTCGTAGAAACATTCGAAGAATCACGCTCCTAGGAGCCTGTCCGGCAGTGACCGTTCTACTGCGCGAACGATCCGCGGCCACTTGCATCATGCTTGGCCAGAAAAATCCTCGATGTATTAGCGGGAATACACCTCCGGTTTTTCCAGGCCTGCGGCCTCGCATCTGACCGCACGTCCTTCGCCTCGTTACGAAGGCCATGTCAGACAGGCTCCTAGCCCGGTATGACACTATAGGCGAGCGGGCGAGGCTTGTCTACCTTACGGCGGCAAGCATGATGGCAAAGAATGGCTTGACAAAATTTGAAACGCCATGGTAGATGCTGCGCGAATTATAACGAGATGGGTTTCGTGATCGATGTTGTCTCTCCAATGAACCCGTCATTCCAACCGACTTTTCTTTCTGTCTTTTTTTCTTCATCATCATGTCGTCGCCAGCTGGGTTCCGGGGTCGGCCACATAACTAGGTGTGGTCGTTGAGGAAAGGAGTGTTTCTGTGAAGACAAAAGGCACGGTCAAATGGTTCAATGATCGCAAGGGATTTGGGTTCATTCGCCTGGAGAGCGGGGATGATGTCTTTGTACATTATTCCGCGCTGCAAGGAGAGGGATTCAAAACGTTGAAAGAGGGGGAAAATGTCGAGTTCGAGGTCGTGCAAGGCGCAAAGGGGCCTCAGGCTTCAAATGTCTTGAAGACGGCCGTTGCCGAGTCTTAAGTTTGTGTTCTGCGAAGTTGTGTCGCAGGGAGGCCTGCCCTTTGTGTTGGGGCAGGCCTTCGTATTTCTACTGCAATCCCGATTCAATGTGCGTACTCCTGAATCGGGAGCGCGACTCGAAGGCTGAGGTGTTCGGAACTTCGAACCCAGACCCTCGGCTTTTCTCACTTCAACCTTTGCCCACAGATCGTCTCGCTCGTCCCGCTTTTCTCGCAAGCCGCGTGAGTCTCGCGCGAATAATGCGGGATAAATGCCCCATTTCGTTGACAATGTTCATTGACACTGTTAGCGTTTGATCGTTGTGGAGGTTTGACTTGGCGATAGACCGCGGTAGCGTGTTGCAAAGTGCACAGCTCTTTGCATCACGGGGTCAGTTCGACGCTGCCATCAATGAATGGAAGAAGCTCTCCACCGAGTCGCCGGGTGATGGGAGTATCTTCAATTCAATCGGGGAGTTACACCTCAAGCGCCAATCCACCAACGATGCCGTAGTAGCCTTTCTTCAGGCAGCCAATGCCTTCCGAGCCGAAGGGGCCACCCTCAAGGCGATCGCCACGTTCAAGAAGGTCTTGAAGCTCGATCCTTCACGGTACGATGTCTTTCGGCACCTCGGAGACCTCAATGCCGAACGTGGTCTGCTGAGTAGCGCTGTTCAAGATTATCTCACACTCGGGAAACACTACCTCAAAGCGGGAAAAAGCAAAGACGCGCTGGACATCTATAAGAAAATCGTCAGCCAAGATCCTTCGAATCTGGATGCCCAGCAGCGGGTGGCGGAATTGTGCTTGCAAGAGAACATGCAGGACGAAGCCACGAAGGTCTATTTGCAGTTAGGGCGGGAGCGTTCAGCGCAGCAGCGCTATGACGAGGCGAAGGATGCGTATCAAGGCGTCTTGCGGATCGATCCTTCCAATAGTGAGGCCGCCCAGTTCATCGAACATTTCAAAAAGACCGGTGGGAAGGCCAGCCCAGCCGTCAAGGCGGGAGTGGGTCCTGCGGGAGGCGTGGCCAAGAGTGCCGAGCCGCTCAATCTGCTCTCGGAAGCCACCCGCCGCATCGAAGGAAAGCAGTTTGACGGGGCTGAGGCCATTCTCAATCAATTACTGACCAAAGAGCCCGGAAATCCTGAAGTCTGCCAATTGCTCGCGAAGTTGCATCTGCAACGCGGAGATCTTCAGGTGGCGCTCGGCGAGTATCGCTACCTTGCAGGGGCAGCCTTGCGAGCACAAGACTATGTGAAAGCTGAATTGCTGATTACCGACTTTTTGGCGATCGAACCGCAGTCGGTTGCGATGCTTGAACTCTACGGAGAACTCTACGGAGAGAAAGGTGATGTCGCCAACGCCGTAATCCAGTATGGGAAAGCGATTGAGCTGTTAATGAAACATCCTGAACCTGGGATGCCGACGCTGCACGAAGAACTGTTCGAGAAGGTCACTGCACTGGCGCCGGATAGCCCGACGGTGAAGAAACTGACTGCGCTCATTCATGGCACTGTCGTGGAGGAACCTCCTGTTCCAGCCCAATCCAAGACCTCTGCGCCTCTGACAACTGCGACCCCATCGACCCCGACCCAGACGGACACATTTTCGAAGACCTCTGCGGCTCCGGCCGATCCATCGAATGGGACATCAAAGACCGCTCCGTTACAGGACCAGCATATCCCGCGCGCTGAGTCTAAAGCCACGCCGGCTGAGTCGAAGCCGGCACAGTCGCCAAAACCGGAGCCGGTCACTCAGGCTAGTGGGTTCGTATGGACCAATACCGAACCGGACCAGCTATGGGTGCCGGCGGCGGCAAAGGCGTCAAGTTCGGTTACTCCTGCCGCGCCTGTCCTCTCGACAAGCGAGCAGTTCCAGGCTTATGTGAAAGCAGGCCAGCAGGCTGAGGGGGAAGAATGGCTCAGCAGTTTAGTCACGGCACAGCCGGATCATGCAGAAGCTCGAGAACTGTTCGGCTCTCTCCGTGAAGCCAAGGGCGATACTGCCGGCGCAGCGTTGCAATATTCCCGCGCCCTTGAATTGCTTATGGCAAATCCGAAGGACAAAAGTCCGAGTCATCTGGCAAGTCTCTATCAGAAAGTCAGAGAATTAGCCCCTGCCAGTCCGTTGGTAGCCAAATGGGCTTCGACGTTTGTCACGAAACCGCAGGCCTCCGTACCTGCCGCCAAGATGCCGGTCGCTGTTTCGCCTGAAAACGAGATTGAACCGGAGACGCACTACACGCTGGGAGTGGCTTACAAGAACATGGGGTTGCTGGACGAAGCGAAGGAAGAATTTGCTCTCTCGATGAAGAGCCACGACTTTTTTTCGGACTCCTGTCTTATGCTCGCGGTCTGTTTGAAAGAACAGGGAGCATGTCAGTCGGCGAGTGCACAGCTCGAGTTGCTGCTGAAGGACCCGAAGTGCCAGGGGGCCAAGGCGCAGGCCATTCGCTATGAACTCGGTTTACTCTACGAAGCCCAAGAGCAATGGAGCCAAGCTGCCAAAATTTACGAATCGATCCCGACCTTCCACGACGTACCGCAACGACTCGAATCGGCTCGCGCACGCAGCGCCCCAGCTGAGCCGACGCCAGCCTTCCGCTACGGAAACTAGCGCAGGATGCTGAAAAAACTCGCCAGCTGCGTTCTCGCATCGTTCAGACCCTCAACGTACCCCAAGGGTACGCCTCGGCCCTTCACTCGCTGCGGCCTTGCTGGGCGAGCTTTTTGAGCATCCTGCGTTGTATTTCAATTGTGCCTCAATCGTTTTTAGCTTCCTACTAGCTAAAGCTGGTTTGGGGCGGGACGTCCGTCTAGCACGGCTTGAATATTCTTCAAACAGACCAGTCCCATCTGAACCCTCGCGTGTAGTGTGGCAGAACCCAGATGGGGGAGCAGAACCACTTGCTTCAGCTCTGCCAGCTCAGGATGGATGGCCGGCTCCTGTTCATAGACGTCAAGCCCTGCGCCGGCGATGGCCCCTGTCTTGAGGGCGTCGACCAACGCGCCTTCATCGACGATCGGACCACGAGCCGTATTGATGACGAAGGCGGTGGGGCGCATCCAGGTCAATTCACGTGCGCCGATCAGATGCTGGGTGGCAGAGCGTGAGAGGCACATGGATTGTCACGACATCGGCTTCCCCCAGGAGATCCCGCAACGATCGATGCTCCCACTCGCGGGAGAGTGATGAGGTGGCTAGGGATTGGCGTGTGTGATAGCGCACCGGCATGCGAAACCCTACTGCGCGGCGGGCCACCGCTTGTCCGATCCGTCCCATGCCGATAATCCCCAGCGTCTTGCCCGAGACTTCCGCGCCCAAGAGTTGTGTGGGACTCCATCCAGTCCAACGACCGGATCGAACGAGGGCGTCGCCTTCGACGATGCGGCGTGCCGTCGCCAGGAGCAGCGCCCAGGTCAGATCCGCAGTGGCATCCGTCAAGACGTCCGGAGTGTTGGTGACGATCAGCCCACGCTGCCGCGCGGCAGCAAGATCGATGTTGTTGTACCCGACGGCATAGTTTGCCAGAACTTTCAGCCGAGTGGCTGCATGAATGGTCTCGGAATCGATACGATCGCCTAGAGTGACAATCGCGGCGTCGGCATGGCAGAGTCCCTCACGAAGGGCTAATGGAACGGGTAAGGCATCGCGAGGATCCTGCACCAACTGGAACCGCTCCCGCACAATGGTCATGATGGGATCGGGGAGGAGTCGTGAAACATAAAGAGTGGGACGTGTGTCGGTCATAGGCGCGTGCTCCTATCTTTTGCGCAGATCTTAGCAGGATGCGGAAAAAGTCTGCCAGCTCCACTAACCGTGGCGCGTGAAACGCGAGATGTGTGGGAAAAGCGCGACGCGAAAGTTCGAAGTTCCGAAACCCTCGAACCCTCACTTGTCTCGCCCGTCTCGCTCGTCCCGCCTGTCTCGCGCAAGTACAGACTTGTGCTGGTCTCAAAGAGTCCGTCTAGAATGAAATACATCTGCAACTATGACCGCACCAACTCTCATTCTGCCTGAACGTTCCCACGCCATTGCATCCGACCTCCGGGCCGCGTTAGGCGTCGATAAGGTAAAGGATGACTATTCGACGCTCACCGCCTATGCGGTGGATGCGAGCATCTATCGGATAGCGCCTCGGGCCGTCGTGCTCGTGGAGTCCGAGGAAGATATCGCCGACCACGGTGCGTTATGCCGTCGCGCGAGGCATCCCGCTGACGCCGCGGGCTGCCGGAACGAATCTGACTGGCTCGGCGATCGGGTCAGGGATCATACTAGACGTCTCGCGCCTGAATCGAGTGTTGGAGCTGAATCGAGAAGAGTGCTGGGCTCGGGTGCAGCCGGGAATCGTGCTTGCCGAGTTGAATAAGGAATTGGGGCGGCATGGATTATTGTTCGGTCCTGATCCTTCCAGTGGCGACATGTGCAAGCTCGGTGGGATGTTGGCCAATAACTCATCCGGTCCTCACACGCTGCGGTACGGCGCCGTCAAAGACAATGTGGCAGCGCTTCGTGTCTGCCTGCAGTCCGGCGAGTGGTTGGATGCCAAGGCCTATGGACTGGATGATCCGAGCTGCGCTGATCTGCTGAAGGCACACAAGCCGCTTCGGGATCTACAGTTGCTGCTACAGGAAAATGCCACGCTCATCGAGCAGAAACGTCCGACTGTCAGCAAGAACAGTTGCGGCTACAACCTCTTCGGTCTTGCCGACGGGCTTGAGCAAGGCCGCTTCGATCTTCCCAAACTCTTCGTCGGCAGCGAGGGGACACTCGGTCTGTTCAGCGAAGCGACGATTAGACTGGTCGAGAAGCCTCGCGCGACCCTCACGGCGCTGATCCATTTTCATCGCTTGGAAGACGTGGGCGATGCGGTGCCGAAGCTGCTGGAGTTGAGTCCAAGTGCATTGGAAGTGATGGATGCCAACACGCTCAATTTAATCGGGCGGGCGAAGCACGGTATCCCGGTGGACGCGGCCGCTACGCTCCTGATGGAGCTGGATGCGGATGGCGTCGGGACCGATCTTCGCGCACAGGCTGAGCGCATGACCGAGATCTGTCGCCGCTATCGCCTCGCGTCCGATCCCGTGATCGCGTTCGATCCTGAGCAGACGGGAGCAATTGTGGAAGGCCCGCAAGGCCCTCTATCCCACGCTGTATCGATTCGATCCCCGGAAGAAACCCATCAACTTCGTCGACGACGTTGTGGTGCCGGCTGAACGGATCAGCGAACTCATCCGGTATCTGGAAGAGTTCTTTACTGGACAGCGCGTGCCGGTGGCGATTTTCGGGCATATCGGGAACGGGAACGCACACATCATTCCCTTGCTCGACGTGAACGACCAAGACGATTTCCAAAAGATGGTGCAGGGCTATCACGAGATTCACCAAACCGTCTTGGGTCGTTTCGGCGGTTCGATCTGTGGGGAGCATGGGGATGGTCGGGTGCGCGCCGAATACGTGAAGACGATGTTCGGCCCGGAGCTGTACGACCTGTTTGTGCGTGTGAAGCAGAGTTTCGATCCATCCGGGGTGCTCAACCCCGGTATCAAGATCAGCGACCAGCCCTTCACAGACCATATCGACTATGTGCGATTGTCGAAACCCTGTGCGACCTGCGCCAAGTGCAACGCCGTCTGCCCGGTCTACGATGTATTTCAATCGGAAGATATGAGTTCGCGAGGGTGGTTCGAAATCGTCACCGACAAGAACTACAGCTATCTCAATTCGAAGCGTGTTGTAGAAGCCTGTCTCAACTGCAAGTCCTGCCGGACAGCCTGTCCGGCCGGCGTCGATGTCTCTCAGCTCATTCTGGACCGGCGCGCCGAACATCCGAACAAGGTGGCTGGTGTTATATTTCGTTTCCATGCACAAACAGATCGAGTTCGAGCGATTCTTAAAGTTTCTCGCGAGGTATCAATCACTCTGGGATCGGCCTGTGATTCGGCGTTTGCTCGATCGTGTGACGAATGCCGTTCATGCGTGGTCTTGCTGAGACAGCACGATTGGCGCCTCAGCTAGTGATGCCGCGACTGGCTCTGCGACATCTCCGTGACCGCTATCCAGAACTGATTCCGTGGGCCGGACAAGCTGCTCGTTCGCCGGTGGCCTATTTCCATGGCTGCGCAGCCAACTACTTCGACGATGGGGTGGGAGATGCCGTCATCGCTGTGCTGCGAAAACATGGGGTGGAACCGGATCTGCCGACTCAACGCTGTTCCGGAACGCCAATCGAAACCTATGGACATCGTGCACTGGCCAAAGAAGGGGCGCGTGTCAATCTTGCGTCCATGGCACAATACAACAAGGTGGTCACCGGGTGCGCATCCTGCACCCTCATGCTGAAGGACTACCCCACCTTGTTTGCCGGTGAGCCGGAGCAAGCGGCAGCCCAAGCATTGGCCAAACGTGTCGTACATATTTCAGAGTTTGTGTCGCAATCGCCGGTGAAACCGGCCATGGCTAGTCGGCAGTCCACGAAGTGCAAGGTGGCCTATCATTCCTCCTGCCATCTGCGAGCCGCGGGAGTGACCAAAGAGCCTCGTGCGATTTTGGCAGGCTTGCCGGGGGTCGAGTATGTGGAGATGCCGGACGCCGACCGCTGCGCGGGTGGAGCCGGGACCTATCTCGTGAAGGATTTTGAGACGTCGCAGCGCATTGTCGAGCGAAAGCGACAGGCCGTTGAACAGAGTGGCGCTGAGGTTGTGGCAACGAGTTGCCCGGCCTGTATGATTCAACTACGCACGGGATTGCGAGGCGCAGCGGAGGTCAAACACGTGGCTCAACTGTTACAAGAAGCCTACGAGGCAGCAGATCAACAGCAATAATGGTCTTTCTCGTCTATCTGGTGTAGAGCGAAAGGACTGCGTTCATCTAACTGACGAGATAGACCAGACAGACCGAACAGACAAACCAAATAACGAGGTTTCAGTGGTCACAGTGCTGGTCTTTGGATTGACGCTTCGCGATGCGGTCGGAGAAACAGAATTTGAGTGTGAAGTCTCGCAGCCGACCACGGTTAGGAAACTCATCGAATCGAACCAGGACCGCATGGGCCCCTTGGTGCAGTTCCTGGTAAACCGGGAACTGATGATTGCGGTAAACAAGAAGGTGAGCGCCGAAGATACGTTGGTCAAGGACGGGGATATCGTGAAGTTATCCCACCAGTCGAGAACATCGTATGATGGCACGAGAGACATCCCCATTTGACCCGCGTGAAGTGCGAGACAGGCGGGAAAGGCGCGACGTGAACAGGGTAAGTTTCTATCTTGGTTGCGCTCATTTATCCTCGCCCTGTTATGTTCGTGCCTCTTCGCGATGATTCCGATATTCCAGGAATAGCCGGCTATGCCGGTTGCCGGTGAGTTCGAAGGTGATCGTCCCGTCCGCAGTCTCCCATGCCGCATGGTAGTGCAGATGGCCGATAAGGACCGCGACGCCCCAGTAGTCGGGAACCGATTGATAGAGGTCGTTATCCCACACAGTCTGGTCGTCCGTTGGATCTCCGTATGTAGTGGTGAGCAGCTGTTTCAGCCTCCGGTAGTATTCGATAAACTCATTGAGTCCGTTGATGGGCCGCTGCAACAGGATGTACTGGCCACGGACGAGTGATTCATGGCGAAACTCATATCCTTCCAAGCACACCATGATCGGAGAGGTTGCGCAGGTAGATCAGCGTGCCTTCCTCGTCGTGCTCGACCGTTCCTGCCACCGACAGGCGAATGGCTTCTGAATGCTGTCCCCAATGAGCCTGTACTGTCTGTAAGAAGGTCAGAACCTGTCTTGTTACTTCCGCCTGTAAGGTGGCCTCGTCTTCTTCGTCGAATGGAATAGTGAACGTCGGAGGCGCGGGAACATCCTTTGGATTGGCCCATGCCATGGAAGTGAATCCGGTCAGCATCACGCCGAGCACCAGTGCGATGAAATCACGCATAGGTGCTCACGATAGAGCGGTAGTGGTGTGCCGGTCTATCCTACGAAAGGTTGGATTCAATGGAGTCGGCGTTTGGCTTTGGCCGTCGGTGGGGCAGTGAGGGGATCGTCGGGCCAGGAATGTTTGGGATAACGGCCACGGAGTTCTTTCTTCACGTCGAGGTATGTAGACTTCCAAAAGCTGGAGAGGTCCTTCGTGATCTGGACCGGCCTGCGTGCGGGTGACAGCAAGTGCAGCATGACTGGAATCTTCCCGTCGACTAGACGAGGCGTGTCCTTGCAGCCGAACATTTCCTGCAACCGCACAGCCAGGATGGGCAGATCAGGCGTTTCGTATTCCACGCGAACGTTCGATCCGCTTGGGACCGTCAGATGGGTGGGAGCCCACCGTTCGAGTTGGCGTTGTTGTTCCCAGGAAAGGAGTGCGTGTAACGGCTGAGTGAGATCGAGCCGCGTGACGCGGTCGAGCGTCGTCAGCCCGGGTACATAGGGACCAAGCCAGTCGTTGAGCGTCGCCAGCAGCGCCTCATTAGACAGATCGGGCCAGCGTGATTCTTGCCCTTCGATCCGGCACAGAAATGCCACTCGCGCCCGCCACTGACGAAGCTCCGTGGTCCAGGCCAGCCGGTCGAGTCCCGTCCGACGAATGCCCTCTAACAACGCCGTCGTGATCATCGAAGGATCCGGCTTCGAGAGGCCTTGCTCAGACAGGACGAGCGAACCCAATCGGCGTTGCCTTGTCGCACGAACTGCCTGGGCGGTGTCATCCCATAAAACCTCATCCACTACTTTAATCTGGTCCGCGTATAGGTCCTCAAGATCGCGAAGCCGTATTGGCGCGGCCAGGTCGATCCTGGCCCATTGCGTACCGCCGTCCAGGTCGGCAATGACCAGATAGTCTTCTGATCCGAGAGGGTCAGGATTCGCAAAGAGTGCGCCACGGCCATTGGCCATGAGATAGCGCGCGTCGTCCCCACGTTGGCGTTGGGCAATCCGGTCCGGATAGGCGAGTGCGAGCAACAGACCGACCTCATCGAGGCTGTCCTGCCGATCAGTACGGGCAGATCGTGGAAGTTGTCGTTGCCACAGGTCGGCGGTGCGTGTCACTCGCTGGCAGGCAGCGCGGTCGACAGTGACACCAGCTGCGTGATCGTGCTGTCTATGGAGGACATCTACGCGAAGTCGCAGATCGGCGTTGCGCCAGCCGGAGGGGCCTCTCAGAATATCACGCTCGCTGAGTAGTGCCGCCAGCTCACAGGCCAAGCCGGTGAGTTGTAGCGGCACAGCTTTGAACAGCATGTGCGCAAGACGTGGATGCAATGGCAGCTCGGCTATCTGTTTTCCATGAGGGGTGATCTGTCCCTCTCTATTGAGTGCGCCAAGGCCGATGAGCAACTCTCTCGCCTGGGCCACAGCCCCGGCCGGTGGGGGAGTGAGCCAGGACAACTCGGCTGGATTGGCCGTACCCCAAAGGGCCAATTCGAGCAACAGCGGCGCAAAGTCGGCATCGAGCATTTCCGGCGGGCGGCGAGGGGTCAACGATTGGTGCTCCGCAGACGTCCAGAGGCGAGTACAGACGCCCGATTCTAGACGGCCGGCCCGGCCACGACGTTGCTCGGCAGAATCCTGGGTGACCCGAATGGTCTCCAGTCTCGTAAGTCCCGATCGTGGATCGAATCGAGGCACGCGCAGCAAACCGGCATCGATGACGACGCGGACTCCGTCGATCGTCAAACTGGTCTCGGCGATTGAGGTGGCCAGCACGACCTTTCTCGTGCCCGCTTGTGCCGGAGCGATCGCGCGGTCCTGCGCCTCTTGCGGCAGGTCACCGTGGAGCGGAGCGATGAAGATATTGGAACCCAGGTTCAGATCAAGGAGTTTTCGTTCGACGCGTCGAATTTCCGCCATGCCCGGCAGAAACACCAAGAGACTGCCTTGGTCCTGCGCGAGCGAGCGCCGGATTGATTGTACAACTACCACATCGAGATGGCCGGAAAGTGGCTGATCAAGATAACGGGTTTCTACCGGAAACATCCGTCCTTCGCAGGAAATGACAGGCGCGTTGCCCAAGAGATCTGCCACCGGCCCACAATCCAACGTGGCCGACATCACGAGCAGGCGGAGATCTTGGCGAAAGAGCCGTTGCGATTCGAGACAGAGAGCCAAGCCTGTATCGGCCTGCAGGCTCCGTTCGTGGAATTCATCGAAGAGGACGATTGCGTACGCGTTGAGTGCAGGGTCGTGTTGGAGCAGGCGAGAGAGAATGCCTTCCGTCACCACTTCAATTCTAGTCTTGGGTCCCACCTTTGTGTCGAGCCGCATGCGGTAGCCGACCGTTTCACCGACCGACTCACCCAGTGTGGTAGCCATGCGATAGGCTGCGGCGCGCGCTGCAAGCCGCCGGGGTTCCAGCATGAGCACCGTCTTTCCGCCGAGCCACGGGGCATTGAGCAAGGCCAGCGGCACCCGCGTTGTCTTTCCGGCACCAGGCGCGGCAGTCAGCAGCACATTCCGTCCCTCCGTCAAGGTACGAAGAAGGGTCGGTAACACATCTTCTATTGGAAGTGTGGACATGATAGGTTCGGTGCTCACGAGAACTAGCAGACTGTAGCAGACCAATGCATTCACGAAAAGGACAGAAGCGAATGGCGGGCTATCAATGGAGCACGATGAAACCCAGCGCCGCCGGCTGGTATTGGTTCCGTGGCTCAGCGCACGAAGCAGATCCCTTTATTGTGCAAGTGGACGAGGTCGGCCAGTTTCAATGGCCAGACGGAGGGTTTCAGGAAGTGACGCTGGCCAAAGGAGAGTGGGCGGGGCCGATCCAACTCCCTGAAGAGTGAAAAGGAGCATGGAAACCTTTTTTTGAGCTTGCTATATCTTCGCAGTGAAACTGCAGTAGGATGCCGACTCCTCGGTAACAGTCTGACTATCATGCAGCCCCAAATATTTGAGAAAGGCCATTGCTTCATTCTATGAAACACGAGACCACACACCCATCTGCGGAAGCACCGGCGAAGGGTTTTTCGCCCAGCTTTGCAGCCCTGGGCCTGGAGGCCGCCCTGCTCACTACACTCGATACATTGGGATATGAAGAGCCGACACCGATCCAACGGGAGGCAATCCCTCCGTTGTTGGCAGGCCGCGATCTCTTGGGCCAAGCGGAAACCGGGACCGGCAAGACTGCGGCCTTCACGCTCCCGTTGCTCCAGCGCATCGCCCACTCTGTGCGGCGCTGCCCCTCCGTGCTCATCCTGGTTCCGACCAGAGAGTTGGCGATCCAAGTCGGCGAAGCGGTCACGCGCTATGGCAAAGAATTGAAGATCTCCGTGCTTCCAGTCTATGGAGGACAGGCTATCGGGCCTCAGCTCCATGCGCTCAAGCGTGGTGTCGATGTCGTTGTGGCGACGCCTGGGCGAGCGCTTGACCATATCAGACGAAAGACGCTGCAGCTCAAAACGATTCAAATGGTCGTGCTGGACGAGGCCGATGAGATGCTCGACATGGGATTTGCCGAGGATCTGGACGCCATTCTGGAACAGACGCCCAAAGAGAGGCAGACGGCATTGTTCTCCGCCACCATGCCGCTCCGGATCGCATCCATTGCCAAACGCCATCTCAAGGCGCCGGTTGAGATCAAGATTGCCAAGGAGCCACTCAAGGCTGGGGCCGCGCCGCGGGTGCACCAAACGGCGTACATCGTTGCCAGACCGCACAAGGTCGCGGCATTGGCTCGTATTCTGGACATGGAGGCTCCAAAGTCTGCCCTCGTGTTTTGTCGCACGCGTATCGAGGTCGATGAAATCACCGCCATGTTGACAAGCCGTGGGCACAAGGCCGAAGCGATTCATGGCGGTATGAACCAGCCCCAGCGTGATCGCGTGATGAGCGCGTTCCGGTCCGGACAAACCGAACTTCTTGTCGCCACCGATGTGGCGGCGCGCGGGTTGGATATTCCATCTGTATCGCATGTGGTGAACTACGATCTGCCCACGTCTCCGGAAGGCTATGTCCATCGGATCGGACGGACCGGGCGGGCCGGGCGTGAAGGGGCGGCAATCACCGTCATCGACCCACGCGAGCAGCGGTTGTTGTGGAACATTGAGCAGCTCACAAAAGCCAAAATTGTCGTGACACCGGTGCCGACCGCTGCCGACCTCCGCACGAAACGGCTTGCACGTGCGAAGAGCGCGATTGAAGAAGTCCTTGCGGCAGGCGACCTGGAGCTGTTCCGAGCCGTGGCCGCATCGCTCGCCGGGCAGGGAGACCCAATTGAGGTGGCGGCAGCAGCGATGAAACTTGTCTTTCGCATGCAGGGTGGAGAGCGGAAGGAATACGACATTCCGGCAGTGTCGGCCAGGCCGCCGGAGCGGCCATCGATGGCGCGGCGCCCTATGCCTATGGGAGATCCTCGAGGACGCGGCGGTGGCGTGATGCCGAGAGAGGGACAGTCCAGACCGTTCTACGCACCTGGCCGTGGCGGACGAACGGCGGGGATGGCCAAGGTCTATATCGGCGCGGGCAAGGAGGCAGGGATCCGGCCAGGCGATCTCGTCGGCGCAATCGCCAACGAGGCTGGACTCAACTCGAATGTGATCGGTGCTGTCGAAGTGATGGATCGGTTCTCGCTGGTGGAAGTGCCGGAAGTGCTGGCTCGAGAGGTCATCGAGGCTCTCAGTCGGACCAGGGTCAAAGGACAGAAGGTGGCCGTGCGATTGTTTCTGGAGCAACCAAGAGGGGGAAGGTAGCTGACGGTCCGCTGTGCTCGCGCAACGCGCGGTCTCAGAAGACCCCGTTGGACGCGTGCAGTCAAAGGCAGCCTGGCACGCCCTCTGTCAGTCAAAATGAGAAGAGCAATCGAAAGGTGAGGCGTTATCCGGTTTTCTTCATCTGCTCTAGAATTAGCGTGGGGGGGTGGGGGATGATGTCTATCCCGTTCCTGCCTTGGCTTTTGACGCGATAGAGGGCGTAGTCGGCCATCCTGCGCAAAAGATCCGGACTCAATGGGTGTTCGGATGACCAGACTGTCGCTCCGATGCTCACTGTGACGACAAGCGGTCCGCTCGGTGTAGGAAATGGCCAGTCGCTGATGGACGACCGAAAGCGTTCGCCGCATTCTCGTAACGCCTCCAGATCGCAGTTGGGCACAACAATCAAAAATTCTTCTCCGCCTATCCGTCCGACGTGATCGTAGCGGCGCGCGGTTTCGCGGAGGCGTTTTGCGGCTTCTCGAAGGACGACATCGCCTATGAGATGGCCATAGGTATCGTTGACCTGCTTGAAGTGGTCGAGGTCGGCGATAAGAACCGCAAGAGGTTGATGGCTTCGTTCAGCCCGCGATAGTTCCTGCGTCAACGCGGTGAGTGTCGTCGAATGATTCAACAGCCCTGTCAAGGAATCGAGGCTGGCTTGTTTCTTGGAGTCGTGGAGGAGTTGCAGATTTTGAATTGCCGTACTGGCTTGAGAGGCAAGGGTCAGCACAACCTGTTCGTCCAGTTCACTGAAGTCGTCGGCAAGTCCGTGCGGCGTCACTTTGTTGGCAAGAGAAAGATGGCCGAAGAATTGGTCCTGGTATCGAATCGGAACGCCGAGAAACGACGTCATGGACATAGGATCTACGGGTATTCCGAGGGCGGCCGAGTGGGTTGTGAGATGAGCCAGGCGGAGGGCGCCGTCCCCTTGTCCAAGGGATTCTCGCGACAACTGTTCGAACGGAAGCAGCTGAATAGCGCGGGCCGCAGCATCATCGTTTCCGGCAGTTAAGAATTGGATCGCGACACGTGTGTTGCCGTCGTAGACCCCTAGGGCCGCATAGCGCGCGTCGGTGTTCTCCTTCGCAAGATGGAGAAGCTGGTGCAGCAGTTCGTCGAGGTCTTGCTGGGATGCGAGCCTCTGTGCGGCCGCAACCAACGCATGGAGAGCTTCCGTCCGTCTTTTGAGCGCTGTTTCTGCGTCGGCCGCTCGTTGAAATTCTCGTTTCGTGGAGCTCCATTCTTCGTGAAGGGTCTTGATCATCCCCAGCACAAGACCAAGCAACGGAAGAAGAATCAGAATGGCCAGAACCGACAATTCCCAGAGAAACGATCGAATGGGAGCAAGGATATTGTTCTGGTCTACACGAATCACGATGCTCCAATGCTGGGCCGGATCGGCATGGGCGATGCGGACTTGCGCATAGGCGGTGATGACGGAGGTCCCGCGGCGAGGATGTGTTTCTTCGATAAAGCCACGCATGCGCATGCCGACAAGCGTTGCCGAAGGAGAGACCGAGCTGTTTGAGGTTGCCGTCCGTTCGATAGGTCGAGTCGGCGATCAGATCTCCCTTTTCATTGATGACTTGATATTCAATCTGCGACTTTTCTGTCCATTCTGAATTCTTGAGTTGCTGTATGGTTTCGTCAAGAATGGTCATCAAGGAGGGGACATCCACAACCGCCGAGATCGCGCCGAGAAACTGTCCGCCTGGAACTGCGTAGGGGAACGATCATCGTGATCGCCAAGGTCCCTCCGGACTTCTCACTCACCTGCGCATCCAGAATTTTTGCCTCGGTGAGGGTGCGCGCCTGTTGAAACCAGAGTTGCTGGCTCTGATCGAGAGATATGCTCGACGGATCTGTTGCCGCGATAATCTTTCCACGCGAGTCGGTGACGCCAATCCATCGGTAGGCCGGGTAGGCATACGCCAATTCGCGGAGATAGGCTGTCAGCGCCTCGGAGTTCTGGCTTTGCGCCATCGGAGTAGTGGAGAGCAACTGGATGTCGCGATACCGCTCAAGGATAACCATGTCTAATTTACCGGCGGCATCTGTGGCGGCTTGTACCAGACGCTGGCCGCTGGATTGGATTAATCCATGCTGGACGGTATATGCGGTCCAGCCCAGGCAAAGCAGCGTCACCAGTGTAATGACGACGGCCACAGAAACAATCCACCTGATGGGATGACTGTTCATCCATACCGGGAATCGGTCTGTCGTGATCGAGATGAAGGACGGCGTGCTCTCGGGAGCAGGAGAAACCCTGGTGGAGTCAGGGGCAGCGACGATAGGGGCCTGTTGTTTCATTCAAGTTAAGCGGCGTTCTATTGCAAGACGCTCTACGTATGGCTGCGTCAATCATAAAGTACGGAAGAGGAAAAGCAAGAAAAGTGCCGATTGCCGCGGCGCTGAAATTGCGCACACTGCTTTAAATACTTGATGAATCAAGAGAATGCGGCGTGCGGGTTGGAGAGAATGAAGTTCCTCCAGCGGACTATGACGCAATTTGTGGATTCTCTCTGATATACAGCAGGGAAAATGGTGCAGACCTTCATGCTATCGTAGGGCTTCTGCGGCTAGCCTGAATGTTACTGACCTGCTTGTACGGGTTCATCTGGTCTGTTGCGTGTATTTGGTTTGTCTTGTTCAGCCACGCAAACGAGACAAACCGAGCAGGCCAAATGAATAAGATTAGCTGGCGTACCGTGTCAGCGCTCTTCTATAAAAACGAGCCGGTTTGGAGAGGCATGCAGAAGGTCCTTTGTCGGTATGTACGACAGGGGATCGACCGAGCCACCTGTTTTGTGAGAGAACATGCGATACATGCGAAACTTGTGCATTCAGTAGATAGCCACAATCCTCGCTATTGTGCCCATGCCTACCCAACAGTGACTATGAAGAAGAGACTACGGTGACCTTGTCTCCCTGGACGGCCAAGCTGCGCGAGTGGCAGGCTCGCGCCGTGTCCGGTGTCCTGACCCATACGGGTCCTGATTTTCTCGCGACGGCAACGCCTGCGGCGGGAAAAACTCGCTTCGCGCTGCGGATCGCCCATCAGTACCTGGCCGATCGAGTGGCCCGCCGTGTGCTGGTCATCTGTCCGACCAACCACCTGCGCACGCAGTGGGCGGCTGCCGCCGGATCTGGTAGGAATTCACCTGGATCCTGCCCTGACAAACGAGCAGGCCATCGAAGCCCGAGACTACCATGGCGCCGTCGTGACCTATCAACAAGTCTGTCTCGCGCCGGCCGTGTTTCAGCGCGCCTGCCGGAGCCGGCCCACCCTGTTGATTTTCGATGAGCTGCACCATGCGGGCGAGGGAAAGGATTGGGGCAACGCGCTGCAGGAAGCATTTGAAGAGGCGGTCTTTCGCCTGGCCTTATCGGGCACTCCCTTTCGTTCCGATAACAATCCGATTCCCTACGTGCGGTATGAGCAGGGCGAGAGTCAGGCCGATTTCACCTATGGGTATGCCGAGGCGATTCGCGAGAGTGTCTGCCGCCCGATTCTGTTTCCGAGCTACGAGGGGGAACTGACGTGGCTCTCGGAGGGCCGAGAACATCGGGCGACATTCGAGGATGGACTGACCTTTGAGCTTCAGCGGGAGCGGCTCAAGACCGCGCTCTTGCAAGATAGCTGGCTGGGGCCCGTCATTACGGATGCCCATGCCGAGTTACGCCGGCTCCGCAAGCATGAACAGCCGGATGCCGGCGGGCTTATCGTCGCGATGAATCAGGACCATGCCAGGCAGGTAGCAGAGCTGGTGGGGCGTATCACGGGCAGCCGCGCACATGTAGCCGTATCGGACGATCCGTCCGCTTCAAAGACGATCGCCACGTTCGCACAGCATAAGACCCAGCAATGGCTCGTGGCGGTGAACATGGTGAGCGAAGGCGTCGATATTCCAAGGCTCCGTGTCGGTGTCTACGCCACGAACGTGCTGACCGAGATGTATTTCCGCCAAGTCGTCGGACGATTCGTCCGGATGCAGGAAGGACTGCCCAAGCCGCAGCGGGCCTGGCTCTATCTGCCGAAGGACGCCACCCTCGTCCACTATGCGAAACAGATCAAGGCTGAACGCGACCATGTGCTGGAAGAGATCATGCCTTCCGTGCAGCGCACGTTGTTCGGTACGGCTGCCACCTCGCTGAAAGAGTATCATCCCCTTGCACGGGGTAGCCAGAATGGATGCCTTGATCGGTGGAGATGAGGGTGAACCGGCCGCCGAGGGCAAGGGCGTCGCAGAGCCGGCGGTGGCGCTCCATGACAAGAAGAACGAACTTGCGAGACCAGCATCGCTCCCTTGTCGGCGCCGTGGCGCGAAAAACCGGTATCGATCATCGCCAACTCAACGCAGAACTTATCAAGCGAACCGGCGGTAGGGTCGATCAGGCGACCGTCGCGCAACTGGCACGACGAATCGCGCTGCTGGAAAAATGGCGAGATTCAGGTTTTGACGGAGGGTAAGCGTGACTTTGCCGAAGACTTCAACAGAGTAACGCCGCAGATCCGTGGCGAGTGCGAGTGCGAGAGCTGGATGCTTGTCTCTTGCTGAACGAGACAAACTAGATACACGAAATATACCAGATGAACCAGTCCTGCCTGGCTATCCTGCAACAAGACGCTCCTCAGACTGAGTACCAAACAGGTTCTTACTGCACGGCATTGATGTGCAGGCCGCCTGGAGTCGGTGGGGCTGCCGGGGGAAGCGGAGGGGGCGGCGCGGTGGGCCTGAGGCTGTAGTGACGGTGAACGTCACCGGTACGGTAACCGAGGAGGCCCCGGTGGCACTGAGCGTGATACTGCCATTGTAGGTCCCGGCAGCCCGTGGTGCCAGTCGACCACACGTCACCGTCACTGCGCCATTGTCTGGCCCGAGGCCTGACTCAGTCGTAACCAGGGCGCATTGTCGCTGGCCGTCCAGCTGAGCGTACCGCCCCCTGTGTTGCTAATGTTCAAGGTCTGGGTCGAGGGGCTCGCGCCCCCCTGTGTCGCAACGAATGAGAGGCTCGTCGGACTCGCTCCGATAGCCGGTGGTACAGGAGCTGTCGCGACTGTGAATGTTACCGGCACGCTGACCGAAGGAGCCCCGGCGGCATTCATTGTCACCGTGCCGTTATAGTCACCTTCTGTCAAGGTACCGGTAGTCACCGTCAGCGTCACAGTTCCGTTCCCAGTCCCCGAGGCCGGACTCAGCCTCAGCCAAGTGGCATTCTCGCTGGCGGTCCAGTCTGGGCGCTCCCCCTGTGTTGCAGCGAAGGAGAGGCTTGTTGGACTTGCTCCGATGGCAGGTAGCGCAACAGGTGGAGGGACCCCAGCTGGTGTATAGGTTGCTAGGCCGCTCGCGCCAGACTCATTGTTAGCCGAGTCATAGGCCGTAACGAAGTAGTACTGAGTCACTGACGGGCGTTCCGATATTGAAACTCGTCACCGTTCCCAACGTGGCGAGAAGAGACGCATTGCCAGACGACTACGTGCAGGGTTGCTGACTGCATTGATAGACGCGATATCCCGCCAGATCCGGTTCACTGTTGGCATTCCACGTCAATGTGGCGCCCCACGCAGTACTCGACCACAACATAAGCACACCAGCGATGGCTCTTACCCAGTTCATACGATACTCCCTCTTGTCTTTCCTCGGCAGCAGGCAGACCCTTCCAGGAGAAGCCAATTTCTCACGCATACGTGACTCTGTCGGATTGCTGAACTGACTCGGTCATCCAGAGCAGTGACTCGAAGAGGTGCAACCATTCACGCTCGTCACTGTGGTAACTACGCAAGGGGCGTGCCGTTGCAGGAGGAGGATGGTCAGAGCAAAAACCCGAGAAATAGCGCCATGGACAGAGAAAGGTTCAGAGTAGTGGCCTGCAGGGAGACTGTAGGAGATGGAGGCAGATCGCTGAGTCAATGTGAGTTTTTTCAGAGGATAGACGATGCAGTCGTTTGCCTACAGATACGACAGTGAAGAGAAAAGTAAAGAGTGGGAACCAGCTGATTGCTCTGGTCTGTTTGGTCTGCTTCGTATTTTGTTTGAACCAGACTAAACAAGGTTGCCTGCCGGTTAGCTTTCCATTTTTCCGATTTCTTCCCGCAACTGAAACTTGAGGGAGGCATATTCTTTCATGCAGTAGGCAAGCAGCCGTTCGGAGCCGAAGAGCATGACCATGCGGCCGTCCTTGTCCACGAGCCGGCGCGTGTCCTGCGGCCAATAGATGCGGGCGATCACGTCGGGATCGCCCGCTCACCCAGCGGGCCAGGACAAAGGGCATCCGCTCGACGATGGTCTTGACCCCATATTCGCTCTCGAGGCGCGAGGCGACGACATCGAATTGGAGTTCTCCCACGGCGGCCAAGACCGGCTCCCGGCGCACATGATCGGGTGAATAAAACACCTGCATGACCCCTTCTTCTTCGAGCTGCTGGAGTCCCTTCTGGAACTGCTTCTGCTTCGTGAGGTCCTGGCTTCGAAGCACGCCGAAGCATTCAGGGGGAAATTGTGGAATCGCATCGAAGGAGCGGGGAGTGCCGGAGCAGAGCGTATCGCCGATGGCAAAGAGGCCCGGGTTCACCAGCCCCACGACGTCGCCCGGGTAGGCCTCTTCAATCGTCTCCCGGTCACGGCCGAAGAGCCGGTGCGGTCGCGTCATCCGGATCTTCCGGTCCAGCCGCGCATGATAGACCATCATGTCCTTCTCGAAGCGGCCCGATACGATACGTAAAAACGCCATCCGATCGCGATGTTGCGGGTCCATGTTCGCCTGAATCTTGAACACAAAGCCGGAGAACTTCTCATCCGTCGGCTGCACCAGTCCTTCCGAACTCATGCGAGGTCCTGGCGGGGGCGCGAGCTGGAGGAAGCCGTTCAGAAAGGGCTCGACGCCGAAGTTCGTGAGCGCGCTCCCGAAGAAGACCGGCGTGAGTTGGCCGGCGAGAAAGCGGTCGCGATCGAACTTCGTGCCGGCGCCGGTCAGCAGGGCGATCTCTTCCTGCAGCGGACCATAGGCTTCTCCGAGCGTCTCAGCCAGGCTTGGGTGGGGGAATGTTTCCACCCGCATCGGCGCCCGTCGCTGGTTATGCAGCGTCCGTTGGAAAAACAGGACTTGAGGTTCTTGAAGATCGTACAGCCCCTGAAACCCGGACCCTTCCCCGATGGGCCAATTGAATGGGACCGCCGTCATGCCCAAGGTCTGCTCGATCTCTTCAAGGAGTTCGTACGGATGGCGCCCCGGCAGATCCATCTTATTGATGAAGGTCATGATCGGGATGTTGCGTTTGCGACAGACGGCGAAGAGTTTCTTGGTCTGAGGCTCGATGCCCTTGGCGCAGTCGAGCACCATGACCGCGCTATCCACCGCCATGAGGGTGCGGTAGGTGTCTTCGCTGAAGTCTTGGTGGCCCGGCGTATCGAGCAGGTTCACCCGCACACCCTTGATAATCGAACTGCAGCGCGGTGGAGGTGATCGAAATCCCGCGCGCCTGTTCCAACTCCATCCAGTCCGACTTCGCCGCACGCTGATGCGACCGCGCCTGCACCGCCCCGGCCAGGTGCACTGCGCCGGCGTATAAGAGGAGCTTCTCAGTCAGCGTAGTTTTTCCTGCGTCCGGGTGCGAAATAATGGCAAACGTGCGCCGCCGCGCCACTTCTCGCGCCAATTCATCGGACAACGACTTCTCAATCGGCAAAGACATAGACGTTCCTTCTCTAGTTCGAAGCACCAAACAAGATACCATCTTGAGGTATCAGGGAATGTTTTAGCACCTGGCAGAGGAGAAAACTACGGGTAGGGGAGAAGAGGGTAGCATGATGGTCCTGTGCTCGCGCAATGCGCACTAACGAGGATCAACCAGGCTCCCTTTGAAAATGAAGCGGGAAATTGGGATGATACGTGAAGCGCCGCCTCCCTTCGGAGGTAACTCTTTCAGGTCTTTTGCAGAGGGGGCGAGGTGGATAGGCTTTCTCAATAAGACGAGGGGCGTGCGTAGCGCAGCATCCTGCGTCGTCGCCGCCAGCTGTGAGGTTTCCCGCGAGAGGTCAAAGGAGGGCCACGCCATGGGTTTAAGCCAGAAACAGATAGGAGAAGCTCGGTCGAGTGAGCGCATCGCGCTCCAGTGTTCCATTGTCCTTGCAAGTGGCATGCAGGTGGGCGAGGGAACGATTCCAACTGCGCTTCTCCTTTGATGAGTCCGAACCGTCACTGCGCGTGTCTCGGGCGGCTGCATGCTGGGCCGAGGGTCCCCGATTCGGCGTTGAGTTTATAGGGATGGAAGAGAAGGATCGCACTCGCCTCAACCGCTTTGTCATGATGCAAGGGGGGGATCCATGGGCCAGAAAATACGACTAGTCCAGGACCGGGGACGGTGTCAGTCACTGTTTTTTGAAATCACCACAAGTTAGTTCTGCTAGCAGCAGACCGCTAGTTTCCCCTCCCACAAAGCATCATTCACCGTCACAATGTGTCGTCAAGTAATAGAATATTGAATCAGGCGAAGCGGTAACCCTCTCACGGCTCATATGACATCGTGAGTTCTGTTCCCGTCTGTCGTGCGTTCCCGTCCATCTCGCTTGAGCAGGCAGAGGCGATTGGAGCAGAAGGATTGATGAATAATGCGGGCCTGGAAGGAACTGCTGGAGGATTCCGCCTGACAACGTCCGAAAGGGCCGTTCCGGGAGGCGCTGGAGCGGTGGGCTTTGCCACCCTGCCTCGGTTTCAGCTCCGAGCCCCCTTGACGAGTTGACGCCATCTACAGAACGACGTAGCCTGTTGCTGACGCTTGAACCACAGAGGAGAAATCACCATGGGAATGCAACCGCTACAGGATTGGACACTGATCGAACCGTCGGAGGCCAAGGGAAAGACCACCGGGGGGTTAGTCATCCCCGACACGGCCAAAGAGAAACCAGTTGAAGGAAAAGTCCTGGCCGTGGGGAAGGGGCGCTGGGAAACGCCGGAAAAGAAGTCGGGTCGTAAGTCAAAAAAGAAAGAGGAAAAGGTATTCAGATCCACGGTCCTCAAACCAGGCGATCAGGTCCTCTACGAGAAATACGGAACAACCGAGGTCGAACTGGACGGTAAGGAACTTGTGCTCGTCCGCGAGTCCGACGTCCTGGGCTTGGTGGGGTAAGGAAAAGTAATGGGGTCGGGAGTCTTTGTTTTGTGGCCTGCCGCTCGGCGTCTCTGGGAAAGAAACGGTTTCAGAATCTGAAGACTTTCGTAGCCAGTGCGCGTCCTGCTACGCCGATCTTTGCTTTTCTTGCGGCCCATGCTCTTTGAGAGGCGAACCTTCCTGTAGCTCCTCCTGCACGGCTTGGAGTAATTCCGTAATGATGACGGGTTTCTTCATCGTTCGATGCGCGCCCAAGAGTTTGGCGGCATCAAGAAAGTCGCGCTCTCCTGACCCGCCGGTGAGGACAATGATTTTCACGGTTGGCGATTCACGATGCAAGGCCATCGTGACTTCCAGACCATCCATGTCGGGCATGAGTAAGTCTGTTATTACGAGAGCGCTAGGAGTCTGTTGGAATTGGCGGAGCCCTTTCTGACCATTGGCCGCCTCCGTGACGCTGTACCCAGCCTCTTCCAGTACCCTCCGAAGGAAGACACGGACAGGCTCGTTGTCGTCGATAATGAGAATAGAACGATGATTCACGTTGATGTCTTGAAAGATGTTGTGGCCGCTTCGCGAGCGATGGAGGCGCCAGCTATGCCGAAGGGTCTGGATGGTTGAGAAGGCGCTTCAGAGAATCTCCCAGGAGATGCAGTGAGAATTCTTTTTCGACGTACTCGGTCACCCCAAGTGCCCGGACTTGCTGTTCCGCCT
Source organism: uncultured Nitrospiraceae bacterium (assembly GCA_963801725.1). Classification (GTDB taxonomy): domain Bacteria; phylum Nitrospirota; class Nitrospiria; order Nitrospirales; family Nitrospiraceae; genus Palsa-1315. The sequence continues at coordinate 2,387,909 of CAWDFX010000002.1, read as the reverse complement.
CGGCAGTTCCTGCTCCCGTCAGAATGATCACCGGCTTCCCAGGTTCGAGACTGTGGATCTGTCGCAAGACCGTGAGTCCATCCATCTCAGGCATTTTCAGATCAAGGACAACGACATCGGGGCGCTCTCGGCGAAAGAGCTCCAAGCCCTTCCGACCACTGTCAGCGAGTACAACGTCATATCCTTTTCGACTGAGTAATGTGTCGAGGAGATTCCGGATGCCCTGCTCATCATCAATCACTAAAATTTTGGCCATGGTACCTCCAAAAATACAATGGTTGCATTAACCATATCATAAGAGGCATTCCAGAGCAGGTGGCGAGATAGCCAGCTCGGAAATACGTAGGACTATTAGGAAGAAACCAAACAAAATCTTCCAAGGTAATGGGTGGAACGACGACAAAAGAAGCGGGAATATTCGTTCCGGGCTGATGCACGAGGCTGGGGCTTGAACCATTTTCTGGAATCATCGGAGATTGAGCTTACGGGGACGTTGACTGATACGTGCTGCTCCCACCAAACATCGATCACCCTGACGATACGTCATCGCGCAGCAGAAGACTGAACTTCGCGTAGCGTTACGTGGATAGGTGTGCAAGTGGCCGGCTTGCTCCTTAACTGTCGCGCGTCGAATGACTAGGTTGCTCTTTCCATAGTCCAGAGGCTGCGCCATAGTCCCGCTGCTGTTTGGATCTATTTCACCGGAATACTGATCACTATCGCTCCCATGACATCATTGATCTTGAAGTCCCGTTTGGGGCTGTCCGGATGAGAATTATGACAGCCGATGCACGCCTGGGCCACAGCAAGATCCGGATAGACGGCTTGGAAGTAACGGGCTCCGCCTTCCTTTACAAACGCGGTATAAGGTTTTGTCGGATGAGTGAGGATCGTCCCAAGGCCTATCTTCTCAAACTCGCTTGAGGCGACATTCCGCTTGTTGATCGGCCAGAGGCTGATCAATCGATACTGTACGCCGAGGCCTTTTCTTGCCATGATGCGGCCCGACTCCATCAGGAATTGAGCTGGGAGAGGCAGCGTATTCTTCTCTTCCCAGTTCTCCGAGGCCACGACCACTCCTTTGATCTGCATCCGTTCAACGACGTGCCTGGTGTACACCTCACGGTCCGCTTCAATCACGGCATACAGATAGTCCGCCACCGTTTCGACGGGCAGACTGACAGCTGTTCCTTCCGTCGCCGCACTGCTCGGCCCGACGAAGCCGGCGACGCTCAACACGAACACCAATATGAGAACTCCCCGTTGCAACTTGCTGGAGGATGTCATAGAAACCTCCTTGGTTTCTTCGTGGACACGTCGGCGTCATTCGCCGCGGTTCCATGAAGAGGTGAGGTGCGTTGCGGATAAGAGGGTTCACAATCGTAGCGATGACGCATGCAGATCGGTTCAACCGTCGAGTTGGAGTCGAGAATGTGGCGAAGGGAGTGGAAGCTGTGATCTGCACGAGGCGATTGAGTCAGGTGGTCGTCACGATCGCTGGAGGAGTGGAAGGAGGCCACGTAGTAGGAAAATACCGAAGCCATGGCTCGGTTCTCCCTGTCAGTATGATGCAGCGTGCCCACCGGATCATATCTGACAAGTCATCATACGCTTCGGTCTATACGCTGTCCAATTAGCCCGCATGATTCATGAATACTTCTGCTGCAATTACTGATGCCTGGCATACGCGAGACGTGGAGACTTGCGGAAAAAGCGCGACGCGGTGGTTTCTCAGGATTGCGGGTTTATCTTGTTCGACTACTGAACGAAACAACACTCACCAAATAGATCAGAAAAACCAGAGGTCTGCGGTCAGAAATTTCCCGCCTGGACCACATCCTCAATGCTGTTGATATCGAGCCAATGCCCGACTGTATAGAGGACGCGGACGGGATATTGCTGTTTCAACAGTTCTTGGAGTAGCTGGGGGATGCCGGCTTTTCGGTTGGCCGGATTGGCCAGGAGTTCCGCGATGATGTCGGCGATGTGGCCGGCTGCGCTGGGCGAAACTTTGAGAAACCCCATCCAGACGCCGTGGATGGATTCTTTGGGGATAGTGTTTCCCAATTGTTTGAGATAGATCTTGGCGTTAAACGCCTTTCTCGAATTGGGAATGGTGCACTCGGTAAACCCGCCGAGGCGGGTGTAGCTGGTCTGTTCCTGCCAGTTGCTGTCGACGAAGATGACACAGTCATCGATCTCCTGACAGAGAGATTGGGGAATATATTTGTTGAACAGTACGTCACCATAGGAAACGATCGTATATTTGGCTGGTCCTTTTCGGGATCGAAGGGCTTTCAAGAGAGAGTCCAGTTCGCCGGTTTCTGCAAAGTCTTCGTTATCGACATAAGTCAGGTTGGGCAGGTTGACGGCATCCTTCTTATACCCCCTGACCACGACGATATCCTTGATTCCCACTGCATTGTAGGCGTCGACAATGTGGGAAAGGATGGGTGCGCCCTGGATGTTGACCATCGTCTTTGGTTGCTGTTCGGTGAGTTCCCCCAATTCATCGCCGCGGGATGCGGCAAGCACGATGGCACAGGTGTCTTCGGCGCCTTCGGGGAAGATACCGGTCTTCGGCCGCTTGCAGTTCTGCCGCATTTTGCAGCCGGAAGATTTCTGAGACCGGTGCGACTTTGTCTTCAATGGAGAGTAAGTGTTCCTGTTCCTTGAGGGTACGCGCAGTTTTTTGCATGGCGGCCACGGCAGTCCGCAGCATGTGATTGGCCCAAATCACCATCGAAAATCCGTGCTGTCGAAACACATCGGTCGGCGTGGCGTAATATTTGGTCGGCACGATCACGACGGGGCATCGATTCCCCCATTCCTGTTTGAACGCCAAGATTTCATCGGGCACCGACAGCGCGCTGTGAATGAGGATGCCATCTGCCCCTGCCTGATGATAAGCGTCGGCGCGTCGTAAAGCTTCCGCCAGTCCCCAGCCGCAAATGAAGGCCTCCACTCGGGCGATGATGCAAAAATCCGGATCGGTCTGCGCGTCTTTGCCCGCCTTGATCTTACCGCAGAACTCCTGCATGTCAGCGATGGGCTGGGCACCACCCTTGATGAAACTGTTTGTCTTGGGGAAAAGTTTGTCTTCAATGCATACCGCGGCGATGTGGCGCTGCTCCAGTTTGCGAACGAGCCGCTGCATGTTATTGAAATTGCCGTATCCTGTGTCGCCATCGAGGAGAATCGGAATCGTGGTCGCGTCGGACATGAACTCCAGCATCTCAAGTATCTGGGTCCAGCTGGCTTCGTTGTTGTCACGGACGCCGAATTGCGCGGAAATGGAGAGGCCGCTGGCCCAAATGCCGCGAAAGCCGGCCTCTTGAACGATTTTTGCGCTGAGTCCATTGTGGGCTTCACAGATGAATTCAAGCTGTTCTGACAAGAGGAGCTTCTTAAATTGATGTGCTGTGGTGATGCCTGGTGTTGAACTCATGGATGTCCTTCCTTGTTCCCGCCGAAACAATTCGAGGCGGCAATCTCTATGGCGCACTCGTTGCAATAAAGAATACCGGTTTCCCTTGGAGAAATCACCTTGCCTTTCGGGGAGAGTGAACCGTAAAAGGTGAGACGTGGGAGGAGGAAAGGAGAAGGAAGGGCTGATCAGGTCGCAGGGAAGGGAAGCCAGCGCTGCAAAGCCGAGCGGAGGAGTATTTTCAATCTGGAGGAACCCATGTCAATCAAGAGAATTGTTACACGGAAGAAGGTACAAGGTCGAGCGGCTGGTTCGGCGAAGAAGGGATCTGTTGCGAAGCCAGGGGATTCGGCGCTGAGCCGCCAACTTCAGGATTTGCGAGAGCAGGTTGATATCGTGCTGCCGGAAATGACCGCTAGGATTGCGGCGCTGGAGCATCTGTTGCTTGAGAAGCGGCTCTGTATCAGAAAGGATCTTATCGAGGCGCGCCAGTTCGTCCGCATGCAGGAGGCGTAGTTGACGGCGAATGGGAGACGGAAGCGTTGCTTTTCTGGATTAGGGGCCAGGACTGCGAAGGAGGTGCCGGGAGCTGATCGCTCATGTGGAATTACGGTATGCAAGTTATTCCACCGACCGGCCCTGCAGGAAGAGCGCTTGTTCCAGCGCGCGGAAGAACTGTTGATACGGGCCCGGTTCTTCGACGGCTTGCAGGTAGAATTGTGCGCTGGTCCGGACGATGAGTTGAGACGCCCCGCGGGTGCGGATTGTAGCGGTGAAGCGCACAAGATTACTGCGGTGCTGGAATGGCCCCCACGCATGAATATTGCGTGTGAGGAGAAGGAGTGTATCCGGGCGATATAAGAGATAGGTCGGGTCCATGCCCTGGGATTCTTCGGCTTCGATAAATTTCTTCCCGGAGATGATCCCCAACTCTTCATCCAGCAATTCCACGTTAAAGTCCAGGTCCTGCATGGTGGAAATGATGGCCTCGAACATCCGCCGGCGGTCCGTGGTGTCAAACGCTCGCGTTTGTGCAGCCCGAACTTTGAGCTGGCTCGATTCCGACAGCCAGATCTGATCCCGAGAGTTCCATTGGTTCTGGTGCCTCGATTCGTACGGTGAACAGCCCTGGATGAGGAGCGCACAGAAGAGTGCGGCGCCCACAACGCCGCGCGTGGCGGCATGTCTCAGGGACAGGGGTGGCATAGCGCGGGTCCTTACTTCCTCGTGAGAAACAGCGAACGTTCCAGGGATGCAAAGAAGTTCTGATACACCTTGGGGTCGTCGATGGGCTTGTTGTTATAGATGGCATTCGCACGGACGGTCAGCTTGTCTTTCGTGTCCTGACGCACGGTGACGGTGATGCTGATGACGTCGTAATAGTTAGGCTCGGCGAATCGTGCGGCCGTTACGAGCCCGAGCGGTTCGTTGGCCCGCTCGATGATGAATCCGAGATCTTGCAGCGACGCGATCACTCCGCGTATGGCGGCATTCCGGTCGGTGACGTCGAAGGTGCGCGTCTGCATACTGCGGATCTTGAGTTGTGCGTCGGTCGGCGCCAGAAGATCCTTCGGAGTTTCCGGTGTGGAACAGCCGTGAAGCAGGAGGCTTCCGACCATGAGCACGACTCCCCCTATGATGCATCGCTTGTCGGTCATACGTCCTCGTCTTCTCACGTTCAGATAGTATGCGCTTCCAGGAACACGGCTTTGGAGAGCTTGGCGAAAAATTGCTGGTAGATTTCCGGGTCCCAAATCATTTCCATATACTGTTGGCCAGGCGGAATGTATTGGCGATCGACTTGTCCGTCGCTTTTCCATACGATGCGGTAGAACACGATACGGACTTCCTGTCTAGTGGCTTCTTGGTTGAGCGGCCTGGTGACCAACCCCGCAGCGATCTTCTGATGCAGATCCACTGGGTTGAGCAGTTTTCCGAGTGAGAGGATTAAGAATAGGCCTCGTTGGATATATTGTCCGTACTCCCGTGCGCTTCGCTCTTTTGTCGCCCGCAGGAAACCGACCTCGTGTACGCTTTCTTCGACTTGAAAGCCGAGGTCTTGGAGCACAGCGGCCGACGCCGACAACAGTTCCTTTTCGTTGGGTGTCTCAAAGAACCGGGTTTGCATGGCGCGGTGCTTGGGCGTTTCCGCCGTCAACTGCAATAACTCGGCCGGCTCTGTGTGAGTGACACATCCGGTCAACATCGCAAGTGAAGCCAGACAGACCGCGATCCGTATCACACTGCCTCGTCGTCCTGCGATCGGCCGCTCAGAATTGCGTGGAGTTGTAGGCAAAGTCGCGAACTTTCTTCTCTTCGTCGTACTTGATGATGATGGTGAGGGTGCGCTGGCGCTGCGAACTGGAACTGCTGCGCGAATTGGCGCCCAGGATGATGATGCCCGCAAAGGAAGAGCTGGCTGTGTCCACCCGGTCGGTCGAGACTTTGTCGTACATCCAAACTTCGCGCCGCTTCTCATCCGTCGTCACGATATTCGGCGAGCCGAGGAGTTCTGCGACCTGGGACGCCGCCATGCCGACTTTAATCTCTCCCTGGACCTTTCCGACGGTCAACCGGTCTTCTTTGATTTCGGCCTTCTCGCTAGCACAACCTGCAGCAACCACCGATAAACAGAGTCCCAGTGCGATCCATATATTCTTCATCTGCTGTCTCCCTTCCGCGTGATGTCATGTGAGAGGGGGCGTGCGTCCCTCTCCTATAGCGACTCAACCACCGCCCGTCTTCCTGAGTATTGACGGCCAGCGTTCACACTACGTTGAACGCTTAAAGGATACACTTTTCGCACGGAGAATTCACTTGGGCATACAAGAGACGTGAAACATGAGACGTAAATGATGCCTCTTGGCGCTCCGGGGTCTGTCGTGTGAAAAGAGCGACTTTTTCAGCATCTTGCTAGATCTCCGTGACGGAGTATCGGTTGGATAGCGGGAGAGGAGATGGTAGTCTCAGACTGCTATTATCGCTGAGCGGGGAGGAGGATATCTCTATGGCAATGTCTGCGGCGCTGTCGAACGATGACGTTCAGGCTGCTTGGGTCAAGTTAGCCGAGGAGGTTCGTACAGGGGTTTTGCTGACGCTCAGAGAGGGGCGGCCGTTTGGGTCGCATGTGCCCTATGTCTTTGGCGAACACTGGACGCGCGCCTACATTCATGTGAGCCGCTTGGCGTTGCATACTGAACATCTGTTGCGCGACCCTCGCGTGGGACTGTTTGTCTCGGAGCCGGATCGCCAGGGGAAGAACCCGTTGTCCCTACGGCGGATGAATCTTCAGGGTGAGGCAGTGCTGCTGAATGTCGATGCACCGGACTATGTTGAAGTGAAGGCGCGGTATCTGGCTCGCTTTCCTCAATCGGCCATGATGTTTGGCTTCGCGGATTTTGCGCTCTGGGAATTGCGGCTACAGGACGCACACTTAGTTTTGGGATTCGGGCAGGCCTACCTTGCCGAGGCGACTACTCCGCTCACCTGGATACATCAGAAGCCAAGTACGAAGAGCGCTTAGCGTATCTTGGCGGAAGAGGTAGGAATTTGTACCCAAGAGAGATGACGTTGCCATGTTGGCCGTCATCTCTCTTGGGCTTCGACTCTCCGCACGCTCACGGCCAGCTAAGCCGGAACCTAACGGTCTGCTATTCCGGGAGCGAGCATGAGATTGACGGGAAGCTTTTCCGCTAAGGTATAGGGACTCGCCTTATTTTCCTTCACCCACCGCTTCTCAGCGACAGATTCAAAAGGCGGGGGAAGCTCCCCTTGAAGTGACCAAAGATCGAATGGTGTCTCATCAACGGAAATTTCCCAATCATACCCCCTCGCCTTTACGAAAGGAGCAATGACTTCATCAAGTGCCGTCATCCACCATTCTCTGATGATCGGACCAGGTAGCGTCCTGGCAATATGGTCGACCTTGAACCGGACAAATTTGTTATGCGGCTCGCCACCGACAAAGCAGGAGTCCTTAGCCACCTCCTCAAAAATGAACACCACATAGAACTTCGGGATCGGGATGCGCGCATACACCTCCGTCACCCGCTTGGCCAGCGCCTTTTTGTCTTCAGCGGTGAACGCTCCGACTGGATGATACACTTTCCATAGTGGCATACCTCATCCCTCCTCATTGGTTGGAGATTATTTGTGTTGGGTGTGTCCGGAAAACGGAGACCCACGATCTTCTCGATATCCGAACATTTCACGTCGATTCCTTCGAGGCTAAGGATCCATCTGTGAGTCCTCCTATTCCTACCAAAACACCCCGTTGCTATGTGTCATGTCGTTTGCCAGGCAAAAAACCGATGAGTTGAACAATGTGGCATGCATGTTCTCGACAGGCGTACAACCTTTCCGACACAGGGCTCTCCACCTCAGCCAGACGTCACTGTGAATAGGCTCTTAGCGATGCTCAACGCGAGGGAATCTCTTCGTGCCGGGGTAATGCTTCTGCCCCCATACGAGGATCGCCTCCAATACCGGCTCTAGCCCCTTTCCCTTCTTAGTCAGGAAGTACTCGTAGCGTGCGGGATTTCCCTGGTAGGCCCGTCGGGTCACAAGGCCGCCCGCCTCTAATCTTTTCAGTCTGTTCGCAAGGATATTTGAGGCCATGCTTTCCGGAGAGGCCAGGAATTCCTGATAACGTCTTTTGCCCAATACGAGATCTCGAATAACCAAAAGCGTCCACTTATCTCCGAGGATATCCAGGACATTGGTGATTGGGCAGGATGATCGTTCAAACTTCATTCGGTCATTCCATCGTTGAAGGTCGTTTATTACTACGCGCCTGCTGCCTATGAAGAGAATGCTGAGACATGGGAAATACTGTAGCACTGTCACTTGTACTTTGCAACTCACTAGTTTGCGATCTGCTCCACGTGACCCTCGACGGGGAGGCTCTCACCAACTGGTCGGCCAGTGGTCACGGGAAGATTACGATCCGGATGACGGTCGACCACCATCATGTCCTGGTCCGGTGCCGGTGAACGGGGAAGACGCGGGCTAAGATGGGTGACCTGAGAACTAATGCAATTGGGGTGTGCCCGGATAGGACACGACTAATGTGTCGCTGGAATACCCAAGACAGGTGATGTGAGACAGGTCCGACGTCAGGTGTTACGGTTCGTTCTGAGCCGAGGATCGATAGGTGAAATAGAGCACGATGCTTCCGATCAGAGCGATGATTAACGTTGCGGCAAATTGAATGGCAAAGCTCAACGGTCCGACGTAGCGGTGGTACAGGAGGGGTAGCAGAATGGGGAAGACCACGGCTAGGGCGAGGCCCAGCATGTGACGCTTGAGATAGATCGGTTCGCCTGGCTTACGTTTCATGTCCGACGAGCCCTCTCAAGAGGCTCTTCCAGGCCCGCTTCCTTTCCCTCTCTTGGAAGGGCACCTGGCCGCTTCTTCCCCTTCCTATTTTACAAGAAACGGCTTTGAGTTTTCTCCCGATGCCGTAGTGACGGTGAGGAGGACGAGGCCTTTCCTTCCTCCGCTGGGGACGGTCGTCGTAATGCGGTCGTTAGTCTGTTGAAACTTAGCTGGCTGACCCGGACCGAAAGAGACGCCACGTAAACAGGCTGTCTCACCGAAGCTGGTTCCGGTGATGGTGACTTTGGTTCCGGACTTTCCTTCGTCGGGCGTGATCTTGTCGAGCTGCGGTGCTTCACCGGAGCAGGGAGGCGCTTTGCCTGCAGTTTCTGCCGAGGCGAATTTTGGAGCAGTCACATTGGGAGAGGCCGCGTTTGAAGTGGGCGCGCTTGTACCTGCTTTAGCCGGCTTTTTCACCTTCTTCTCCTGCTTAACTGGTTCAGCGGCCCAGGTGACAGTTGGGCTGATCGCTGCCAGGCTGACTGCCAAGACTCCGATTGCGATCGTGATTCTGCGAGCTGTTCCTGAATGCATGATCGGCCTCCGTTATTTTTGTTGAACGCACAGACGTCTCACCGAATACCGGCCTTGAAACCGGTTGAATCAATCTTCGATCGTCGAGATATCGCCAAGATCCTGCCCGAGCTCTTTCGCTTTGAGTACCCTCCGCATGATTTTTCCTGACCGGGTTTTGGGGAGCGAGGGCACGATATCGATTTCTGACGGCACGCCGATTTTGCCCAATTCATTCATGACTTGATCCTTGATCGACTGGATGAGTGCCGGGCTGTCCACTTCCCCCTGTTTCAAAATGACGAAAGCCTTGATGGATTCGCCGACAAGCTTGTGCGGTTTGCCGATCACCGCAGCTTCCGCTACGGCGTGGTGGCTGACCAGCGCGCTTTCCACTTCGGCGGTGCCGAGCCGGTTGCCGGCTACTTTGATCACGTCATCGGCGCGGCCCATAAACCACATGTAGCCGTCTTCATCTTTGTGGCAGATGTCACCGGCGGTGTAGCAGTTCGGGATCGTGTTCCAATAGGTCTTGTAGCGTTCCGGATCTTTGTAGATGGTTCGCATCATTGAGGGCCATGGCTTCTTGATGACAGCCAAGCCGCCGGCGTTGGCGGGGAGGCTATTGCCTGCACTGTCCACGACATCGGCTTCTATGCCGAGGAAGGGCCTGGTAGCAGAGCCTGGCTTCAAGGGGACGCACGGCAAGGGGGTAATCAGGATGGACCCGGTTTCGGTCTGCCACCAGGTGTCCATGATCGGTTTGTCCCCACCGGCTGCGCGATGGAACCATTCCCAGGCTTCCGGATTGATCGGTTCGCCTACGCTGCCCAGGATGCGGAGGGTAGAGAGATCGTATTTCTTAGGCCAGTCTTCTCCATAGCGCATGAGCAGGCGAATGGCGGTGGGGGTCGTATAGAAAATCGAAACGCCGTAGCGTTCGATCAAATCCCACCAGCGGCCCGGGTTTGGATAGTCCGGCTTGCCTTCAGCTGTAAGGATTGTGGCGCCGTTGAGGAGGGGACCATAGACAATATAGCTGTGGCCGGTGACCCAGCCCGGGTCGGCGACACAGAAGTAGACATCGTCTTCTTTGAGATCGAAGACGTATTTTGTGGTGATATAGGTCCCGACCATGTAGCCGCCGTGGACATGGACCACACCTTTGGGTTTGCCGGTGGTGCCGGATGTATAGAGGATGTACAGAGGATGTTCTGCATCCAGATGTTCGGCCTCACAGACCGCCTTCTCGTCCTTCAGCCAGTCGTGCCAATCGATCTCCTTCGGTCCGGATAAGCTCACAGCCGGAGTCTGACGCCGTAAGACTACGACCCGTTCGACGGTGGGGGAATTGGCGACGGCTTGGTCGACCACCGACTTGAGATTGAGGACCTTTCCCCGGTCAAACCCGACGTCGGCAGTAATGACCAGCTTGCATTCGGCATCCTGAATGCGGCTTGCGAGGGCCGGGGCGCTGAATCCGGAATACACCACGCTATGAATGACACCGATGCGGGCACAGGCGAGCATCGCGACGATCTGTTCCGGAACTTTCGGAAGATAGATCGTGACTCGATCTCCCTTTGTGAGCCCAAGTTTTTTGAGCGCATTCGCGCATCGATTGACCTGTCGATAGAGCTCGCCATAGGTGATGACCCGTTCTTGATCGTTCTCGCCAACCCAGATGACCGCCACCTTATTTCTGCGCCAGGTTTTGACGTGGCGGTCCAAACAGTTATAGGCGATGTTGCAGGTGGCGCCGACGAACCACTTGGCCCATGGATAATTCCATTCGAGCACCTTGGTCCAGGGGGAGAACCACTCCAGCTCCTTGGCGACACTGCTCCAGAAGTCTTCAGGGTCGGCGATCGATTTCTTGTAGGCGCTTTCGTAGTCCTGAATATAGGCCGCAGCTTTGGTTTGAGCGGTCGGCTTATGCACACGGCTTTCCTTAAGGAGGGTCTCGATGTTCTCTGTCATGGTGCGATGATTCCTTCAGGTCGAGGTGTAATGCAAATCGGCGTCATTATGCTGGAGGGCTGGGGGGGAACTCAACCATACCTAAGCAGGATGCTGAAAAAGTCGCTCTCCTCACCCGCCCAGCCCAGGCGCGCTAAGACGCGCCTTTTCCCAAACGTCGTTCTCGTATCGTTCAGACCCTCAACGTACCGAATGAGACTCTCGGAGGTCGGAGGCACGAAAGGGGCTTATCTGTTCGCCAAGATTCATTACAGGGCGAACGGCCCACACGAAGTGTGGTATGTACCTCCTCGGTCCTTCACTCGCTGCGGCCTTGCTGGACGGCCTTTTTGAGCATCCTGCTAAACCTCGGTCTGCCGTTTCTTGACAGTCGCGCAGAGGCGAGAGTAGGGTGAATTTTTTACGCGTCACACACTGAGGCCGGCCCAACTGATGCTGCCAATTGCGCACCGACGATTGCGGTCCTTCCTTCTCACGTGTGTTGCCACCTCGCTGATTGTGGTGTTTTGTCCGCCATTGGCGTCCGCCCAACTGGGGAAGCCGGAAGGGCTCTATTACAAGTCATGGGCTGTTGTCATCGGGGTGGAGAACTATCTCTTGGCCCCGAAAATTCCCGGCACGATTGAGGATGCCAAAGCGGTGGCCCAAGCATTCCGCAACCTGGGGTTTGAAGAGGTCCTTGAACTCTATGACAAGGATGCGAGCGCTCGGCGCTTGCAGCAGACGCTCTCGGATTTCTTGCCTCGCAAGGTTGGTCGATATGATCGGCTTGTGCTGTATTTCGCCGGACATGCGGGTGTTACGCAGGATCTCGACGGCAAAGAGCTGGGGTATCTCGTTCCCTGGGATGCGCAGATGGGGAATGTTTCCAAATCAGTGACGTTTGAACAACTGAAAGAGTTCAGCCGGCGTATCGCATCCAGACATACGCTCTTCTTCGTGAATGCCGCGGTTCGTGGATGGGAGGTCAGCACGGCTCAGCCCCTGTCCCTCGAAGGACGGTTAGCTCCAGAAGATGAGACGGAACGGCGGGCCGTGCAAGTGTTGACGGCAGGTGATAAGGGAGAATCGTTGAGTCAGGCGCATGGGAAGAGTCTTTTTGTGCAGATACTGGTGAATGGGCTGAGGGGCATGGCGGATCGTAATAATAACGGATGGCTCATGGCCTCGGAAGTCGGAGCGTATGTGAAGCAGCAAGTTCTGGAACAGTCGAAGGACGCCCAGCATCCTCTCTTTGTGCAACTTGAAGGGGAGGGGGATACGGTCTTGATCGAGGGCCGCAAGGCCTCCTTTATCTTAGGGGCAGAACCCCAGTCTCCGGCCGAACGACGACAGGCCGCGAAGATGCAGTATGATCAAGCCTTCGTGCTGCTCCAAACCGGGAAATCATCGGAGGAAGCGTTGGAGCGGCTGAATAAAGCGCTGGAATACGACCCCACGTTCGGTGATGCGTATGTACTCAAGAGCTACGTGTTGCTGGAAGTGCTGCCGAACCTTGGTGAGGCGTTGTCAGCGGCAAAGCTGGCGGTGCAGTATGCCCCGAAGAACCCTGATTCTCAGTATACGCTTGGGCTGATCTACGAAAAGCGCGGGCAGTATGTCGACGCTGAGCGTGCCATGCGGGAGGCGTTGGTGGTGAGTCCCAACTATGTCGATGTCTATTTCTCGCTGGGCATTCTCTACGCAGACGAGCTGAAAGATCAGTCAAAATCGGTCGAAGCATTCACTCGCTACCTCGAACTAGGCGGAAACCATGCCCGCGCTCGAGCTGCTGTGGCCCAGTCATCCCCCGCCGTCCCCTCAAAGCCGAAGTAGGCGGCGGAAAATGTGGCAGAACTACTCTTCCACGGGCTGCTCAAAAAGGTTGTCCGGCAAGGCCGCAGCCGAAGAAAGCACCGGAGGCGTAACCTCTGGGCTACGTTGAGGATGCTTTCGAGGTGAGAACGAAGCTGGCGAGCTTTTTCAGCAGCCTGCCGTTAGGCTCGTTCGCCGCCTTTGAGATACCCAAGCCCAATCTTAACCGCTTTCCTCGTAATCTCTGCCCATCGGACTTGAGGATATTCAGCGAGGACCGCGGCTGCTTTTGGATCCTGCACTTCCAGATTAAGAATCTTAATGATCCCGTTATCCATTTGAATATCTGCCACGTGTATCCTCCGTGAAGGGAACTGTGAGACGGTCAACCGTCGTCCGTTGGTTTCGTTGACTGGATTGGGGGTGCATGTTAGCATGAATTCGTGTGAATTCTCGAACCTTTGTCGCAGCATCTGCCGCTGGTATATCGCCATTATCACCATCCTGATCATCACCAAGGAGGCATGCGCATGAATAGGCAACTGGGGTTCAGATCGAGGTTAATCGGGGGAGGAGTGGCGATCGCCCTGATGATCGGACTCGCTGCTTGCGGCGGTCCTCCAAAGTGGGTAAAGCAAGGGTCTGGGGCGTTCAACGAGAAAGAAAGCAAGGCGTTTTATGGCGTTGGGTCCGTGACCGGTGTTCGAAACGAACCGCTGGCCTGGGACACCGCTGAAAATCGTGCCAGAGCAGAAATCGCCAAGACCTTCGAAACCTATACCGGCTACTTGATGCGCGACTATGCAGCCTCCACGACGGCTGGAGACTTTACGAGAAACACGGAAGAGCAGAATATCGAGCGCGCCATTAAGACAGTGACAACCACGACCCTCAGCGGCGTGCGCCCCATTGAGCGTTACAAGGATGAGAAAACCAGCACGTACTACGTGTTGACCAAGCTGAATCTCGAGGAGATGAAGGACAATCTCGAAAAGGCGAAGGAACTCAACGCGGAGGTTCGTGATTACGTCAGAAAGAATGCGGATAAACTCTTTGACCGGCTTGAAAAAGAAGAGGACAAGCGGGCGCCGCGTTAAGAGCGTCATCGAGTACCCGCCAATTGCCGCATCTGCAAGGAGGTATCGCGTGATCGTGATGGATAGAGGGCGAATCGGACTCGTGGCATTGGCGGTGCTGTCGCTGGCCGGCTGTGCTCAGGAAACTAAGATAACCAGGATTGACGCAGGGGTCGTCACGGATTTGAGCGGGCGTTGGAACGATACTGACTCCCGGATTGTTGCGGAGTCTATGGTCAAGGAGGCGCTGGAGTATCCGTGGCTGAACAATTTCTCCAGCTCCAAGCGGCGCCAACCGGTCGTTGTCGTCGGAACCATTCAGAACAGCAGCCACGAGCATATCAACGTCAATACCTTTGTGACCGATCTTGAACGTGAGCTTACGAACTCCCAGAAAGTCACCTTTGTCGCAGGAAAAGGAGATCGCGAAGAGCTTCGCACCGAGCGTAAAGAGCAAGCGATGTATGCGCGCGAGGACACGCAGAAAGCGCCGGGGAAAGAAATCGGCGCCGATTACATGATGAAGGGTACCATTGCGACGATTCTGGATGAGGCCGAAGGGACGAAGGCGGTGTTCTATCAGGTCGATCTTCAAATGGTGGATTTAGAAAGCAATGCCAAAGTGTGGTTCGGTCAGAAGAAGATCAAGAAAGTCGTCGAAAAGAAACGTTCAATCTTTTAGGCTCTGCAACCTCCGTTGAGCCCTCTTGCCTCATGCCCCGCCGCCTGTATTCCGGCACGGTGGGGCATTGTTATTTCCACCCAGTCTCTCTGTGCCGTGCTGGCGTGTGTGCTGTTTGCCGGATGCGGCCCCTCGGTCGATCGATACCTCCTCATCGACGCAAGTCTACGCGCCAACGATCCGAAGGGCGCCGATGCCATCGTCCAGCAGGCCGAAAAGGAATATGGCGAAAAAAGCCGTGTGCTCTATGGCATGGATCGAGGCATGACTCTTCACCTCGCCGGCGAATATCAGCAGAGCAACGCCGTATTGGAGCAGGCTGAGGAGGAATTGGATCGTCTCTATACACGAAAGATTCGAACGGAAGCCTTCGCCTTCATGACAAATGACACGGCGTTACCCTATGAGGGCGATCCCCACGAACAGGTATTGATCAATGTCTTGAAGGCCCTCAATTATGCGCTGTTGGACCAGTGGCAGGATGCGCTGGTCGAAGCTCGGCGTATCGATCACCGGCTCAACCTCTTGTCGGATCAAACACAAAAGACAAATGCGTATCGGGATGACGGATATGCGCGCTATTTAAGCGGCATTCTCTATGAGAGCACCGGCGATGTGAATAACGCGTTTATTGCCTATCGGAAAGCGTATGAGACGTTTG
The DNA here is from genome assembly GCA_963801725.1 of uncultured Nitrospiraceae bacterium. GTDB lineage: Bacteria > Nitrospirota > Nitrospiria > Nitrospirales > Nitrospiraceae > Palsa-1315. Next base: position 2,372,400 of record CAWDFX010000002.1, on the reverse strand, counting down.
ATGCGACTCGAGCATGGTCGCACATGGCTGTTCCATCACAGCTACGGCAAGATCTATTACGAACGGCGGAGGCACTGCACTTTACTCAAGAATTGACCGAGTACCGATCTGTTTTCCCAGACACGAGGTGGGAGACCAGTCTCGCCTTACAACAACTCGCTCAAGTCATCGTGATCAGCTATAATGGCCGCGCACCACGCAAGGAGGATCAGTTTCTTGACCTGCCAATCAGTCTCGATGCCCTCCAACTGGTGCTTCTCAACCGCGGAGTTTCGCAGTTTAATCGACAGCCCAACCGAGGGATGGACACCGTCTTTTACGGGCTTAACGGACGTGTCGTTCGAGTGGCGTTGCCACGACTCGTTCCGCAGAAAGGGCCGATGCCGGTCAATACGGTGAGCCTTATTCCGGAGAACGGCAGCCGGGTGACCGTACGTACTGAGTTGGTGAATAATGTGACGGCCTCAGCAGAGAAGGCGCTATCGGAACGAATGGCTGCAATCACCGCGAAGGCTCTCGCCCGTGCGGGCACGAAGTTCGCGGCGGCTGAAGTGACAACTAGGGCCGCGGAGCAAGCAGCGGGGAGGGATGCGGGGCCGTGGGTCGGTCTTCTCGTTGGACTGCTGACGAAAGGCTTTGCGGTGGCGTCGGAAGAAGCCGACAAGCGGAGCTGGCAGACATTGCCCGATGAAATCCATCTTGGGCGGGTCTGGGTTCCACCGGGCCGCTACCAGGTGCAGAATCGGCTAGTTGGCGGCTCTCACGACGCTCTGAAACCTGAGGAGATGCGGACGCTGTCCCTGGGAGCAGGCGAGACTGCTGTGCTCATTCAAAGGATCATGCCATGATAGACGGATCGCCGTTCGTGCGCCGAATCGTGGTGGTATCGATGGCGTTGGTCGCACTATCCGGCTGTGCCTTGGTTGGAGGACAATCGAAACCGGACTGGGTCGACGGGGTCAGTGCCGCCTATCCGCCCGGTCAATATCTTGTCGGGGTGGGACAGGCGGGGAGTGGAGCGGCAGCCGAGGATCGCGCCTATGCAGCGGTCGCCCGTATTTTCAAGGCCGAGGTGAGTGCACAGTCGAAAGACTGGGAGTCTTACCTGGTGATCGAGCAGCGCGGATACAGCAGCGATGAACGACGTTTGACGCTCGACAATCTGACCCGTGTGTCGACCGACAAAGTATTGGAGAACGTCCGGATTGTGGATCGGTGGGTCGATGTGAGCAAGGGGATCCAGTATGCCTTGGCGGGGATGCACCGACCTCAAGCAGAGACCGTGTTCATGGAACGCATTACCGAGCTGGACCGATCGATCAGTGACGATGTCGAAGAGGCTCATCGGACCACCGATAAGCTGGCACGAGTCAGAGCACTGAGACGCGCGACCAAAAATCTTGTGCTGCGAGAGACCTATAACGTCGACCTTCGCGTGATTCGACCGAGCGGGCAGGGTACTGCCGCGGGCTACCGCGTGAGCGAACTCACGCACGAACTCGAACAGTTCCTTGCCACGAACCTTATACTGGCGGTTGTGGTGACCGGCGACCAAGTTGAACCGGCGCAACGTGCCTTGACAGAGGGGTTATTGAAGGAAGGACTCCAAGTCACGAGTCGGCCGTGGGGAGGGGATCGTTCCATGGGCGGCGACTCCAGCGGTCCATACCCGGAGTTGCTGGTGCGGGGCGTGGTGCGGGTGTGGCCGATCGATGTGCGCGATCCGCAGTTCAAGTTCGTGCGATGGTGCAGCGATTTTGAAGTCATGGACTTGACCAGCCAGCGCGTGGTCGGCGCGTTGTCGAAGGGTGGCAAGGAAGGGCATCTGTCGGATCGTGAGGCAACAGCCAAAGTTGTGCGTGTCATGCAGCAAGAGTTTTCCGCCAATGTGGCGAAGGCCATTGCGGCACATGTGTATGGTGAGTTGGAACTGCCGGTACAGGCCAGTCAGCCTGCGGGATGTCCGCGGGACGGGCTGGCATCTACGCCAGCGTCAGCGCCCCACTAACTTAGAGAAAGGGAGGGTATGGCCAAATCGAAGTCGGAAGCAGGACACACATCAACTCGTGCGCCACGCAGCCGTGGCCGCGGATTGACGGTCACAAAACAGCGGGTTCCCAGTCGGTTGGCGAAGCGCCGGTTGGGTGAGCGGCTCAAGAACGACACGGCGTCATTCAATCAAGGCAACCTGGCCGACAAGTTCCGTAAAGAGGGGTATGACGAGCTGCCGCTGGACGAACTCCAGGATCGGCTCTCGAAAATGTCGGGTCCCTTGGCCGCCATCATTCTGAAGGGGAGAGTGTGATTGCATGCCATACTACTATTTCGACTCAACAGCGCTGGTGAAACGCTACAGCATGGAACGCGGCACACGCATCATCAGCAGACTCATGGTGAAACGGAGCAAAGTGGCTATTCTGCCGACGTGGTCCGTGACCGATTTTTATACAGCCTTCGCGAATCGAGCCCACCATGGAGACATCACGCGGGACGATTGTTACTCGGTGATCCATAAGTTCGAGAAAGAATCTCAGGAGGGTCTCTACCAGTTCATTGCCCCGACGATGCAGACGTACTTAGCCACGAAAGAACTCGCATTGGAGTATCCGGCACTTCGAGCGCCACAGGTCTTGCATTTGGCTTTGGCTTTGGAACTCAAGCCCTTGCGGTTGACCGTCGTCAGTGCCGACACACAATTGCTGACGGCCTGTCATTCGGCAGGGCTCCATATCATTAATCCTGAGGAGGATTAATGAAAGTGAATGATCGGTCCTGCGTTCTCTGATATGCCGCATCTGAAATCCCCGCCCGGAAGGGCGGGGTGCCTCCCTCTCGCATCATACTCACGTGGTCTCCTACGGTACCTGCGCCAACAGTTCCAAGACGGCTTCATTCCATCCCACCGGCCCTATTCCTGGCGCACGAATCATCCCTGAGAGATGGATATCCGGGTCATAGGATCCGTCTGGTTTCTGAACGAGAATGGGGTAGTCCACCATGGCGAGCAGAGGCGCGTCGTTGATGCTGTCCCCGATCCCAACCGTTTCGATCCGTTCCACTTGCCCCCTCATGCGTTGTTGTCGATGGTAGCAACGTAGGAGCACGGATGCGGCTTCCCCTTTGTCATTCTCCCCCATCAGATGAAATAATCGCCCCCCCTTTGTCCATCGAAGGCCCCGGGTGACGATTTGCCGGCAGACTTCTTCCACGAGAGCCTGCGGACCCTCCAAGATATAGGGCTCGTCATATTCCCGTTGCTTGGCGAGAATGGCGTCAGCATATGGGAGCCCGGTCACCTGCATGATGGCTTCTACCGATAGGTCGCCAAAGCCTTGTAATGGGGTTTCAACAGCATCTTCGATTTGCTTCAGTACATCCCGCAACATGTGATAGGGAAGGCCTAATTCAATGACTTGGTAGGGAGATCTGGTGCGCATACGCTCGAAGGGAAATTCGAAGAGACCTTGGGGGATATACACCGCGCCGCCGTTTTCGACGATGAACGGGTCGCTGTGATCAAGACGTTGTCGAAGGGGTTCCATTTCGGCGCGTGTTTTACTCGACACCAATACGAGCGGAATGCCTTGCTCGCGGAGCGCAGCGAGTGCTGGAGCGGCCGCCTCGTAGGAGTAGGTCATGCCGTCCAGGAGCGAGCCATCCAAGTCTGTGAAGACAATCAAATTGGGCATAGTCGTGAGCCGTTACAAGTGATGTAGATCATCGACGGTGTTGGATTTGGATCGAGCCACCAGCCGTCGCTCCAAGAACCCTTTCGCGAGATCGGCTGCGCCGAGTCCGAATGCAATCGCTCCAGCCAGCACAATTCCACCCCAGGTAATGCCGAACCCCACGACGACGATGTGTTGGGCAATGCCGAGTTGCTCCAATGCCATAGCTCCTGCGAGGGCTTGAATCCCCCAACGGGAACAGGTTGCGATGAGTCTGGCAGGAGGAAGTCCGGCGTTGACGGCGGCAATCAGGACGGCTCGCGATACAAAGTTCGAGAGAAAGTACCCGGCCAGTAGAATCACCGCTGCCGTAACCAGATGGGGTACATAGGCCAGCAGTGATTGAGCGAACTGGTTGATCGGGGTCAAGTTCAATGCTCCTAAAGCCGCGATCGAAGCCAACACGATCACCGTCCAATAGATGCCTCTACCAATGAGGCGAGAGGGATCGGTCTTGACTCCTCCCCGAAGAAGCGCCGCATTCATCCCCAGCCGATCACAGAGATGGTCGAATCCGATCATGCGAAACAGCCGTTCAGCGAAGAAGCCGAGCGCCCATGCGGTTAAGAGGCCACCGAGCAAGATAATGCCCATGGCGAGCACATTGGGGAGCACGGTCAGCACCTGTCGTCCCAGCAATTGCAACGGTTGTAGAAGTGCTTGGTCAATGAAATTATCCATGATCACCTCCCACGTCGGTGGTCGTGTGGTGCAACAAAGCTGGCGCCGCTGGTTGCGACGTCAGTGGCTGCCAACGTTCTACCAGATAGGATTTCATGCGTTCGAACGTGTGGCACAAGATTTCGATCTTCTGTTCTGCTTCCGTAGACGTCAGTCCTTGAGTGGCATAGACGAACGAGGCGGTCCGGCCTAAATACAGAGGGGTCAGGGCTTTTAGGAGATGATCGCGCGGCATGATTCGCTTATGGTATGCGATGGCGGCATCATAGACGATCTGGACCCATAACTCATCGGGGATACGGCAGTCGGTACCGGATGTTCCCTGGAGATCGCGCAACTGAGTGAACGTGTTGTCGGTTAGGATTTGCCGCCAGATGGGTTCAAGATCGGTGAGGCCCTGTCGATAATGCGACACCATCCGTTCCACATTGACATGGACCGGTTCGACTCCAACCTCGTAGGGAAATCCAAAGAGTGGAACCGGTTGCGACCCATCTTGTCTGGACCAGAGGCCTTCATGTTGTTCCATCGAGGCAAAAAGCGCTCCCATCACTTGCATCAACATGGCCGAGAGATCGGCAGCAGGATCCTTCGGATTATGGATTTTTGCGCCAAGGAAGCTTTGGCAAACCCGTGCGCCGCTGGCAATGGCCTCCGTCGTCATCCAGATATCGATGCCGAACCGCGCCACTTCCGATTCCCAGACATGCTGGTCGAGATAGTGAGCAGCAAGTGCACCGGAAAAACCAAATTCCCCGCCGATGGGCTGGCGAATCCGTTGCCCGTACAGCGCTCTGGTAAGCGGGTAGGCGAGACTGTTCGTGATCGTACCGTCGTATTTGTGGCGCAGGTAGTAGGGGGCGACGTAGTCGTATCCCTCCTCCATGATCGGACGGAGTAACAGCTCGATCCATTCCGGTGAAATGCTGCGCAGGTCTGCATCGACGACTGCGCAGGCTCTGGTCTTCAGTCGTCGCGCAATCTCGAAGATGGTCCGGAAGGCACTGCCTTTTCCAGGAATGCCGTGGTAAGGCGTGACGATTCGATGCAGGACGCTTTGCTGGTCGGAGATGAAGAGGTGCTGGAAGTCGATGGCGGTTTGGGCGACGATAGCCGGCGTCTCATCTGAAGAGCCGCCGTCGGAGTTGACTAGGACGGCCCGACGACCAGGGAAGTGTTTGGCGAGACCGACACTCACAGCCCGCACGACATGCCCGACTGTGTCCGCGTTGTTGTAGCTCGGAATCCCGACGAGAAGTTCTGCTGAGCCAATGTCCTGGATGTGCGCTTCAGTCGGCGCAGTGAGTGGTGTGAGACTATTATTCATGACGGCGTGGCTGCCGGTTCAGATGTGGGGTCCCACACGTGATCTTCCTCAACGGCGTCGACCAGGCGATCAAAAATATCGGGCACCGCATGGGTAACTCGACTCCAGTTGGAAATCATGGGGACGCCAAGCGGATCGTCGAGAAACCCGTCGGTGGCCATTTTCATGCCTTTGAGAAAGACTTCCACAGCCGTCCGCTCTTGGTGGCGGTCGAATGTGAGGCTATTGATAGCGGCGTCGTTTTCATAACGGCTGATCGCTTCCTGCGCGGCTTGCAAATATGTCGCCCGCAAGGTTTTGAGTACTCCGTCAGACAAGATCACGCCCTCGCTCGCCAGGTTTCTGAAGAGCGATTTCGTGATATCGACGCACATCTTGAGGAGGCCGGCATCGGGATTATGATCCGAGAGTTCCTGGTGTTTGTGGTCATAGGCATCTGCAATATCGGCTTGGCAAATGCGGCGCAAGGCACAGTTCCGATAGACCTCCGCGAGGACACCGATTTCAAGACCCCAGTCACCTGGAATCCTGTTGGTCCAGGCCAGATCCCGGACCATGGCGAACTCGCCTGCCAGCGGGTAGCGAAAACTGTCAAGAAAGGTCAGGAGTGCGTGCGGCCCCACGAGCTGCTGAAGACTTCGGATCATTGGGGTGATGAAGAGGCGAGTCACTCGCCCATGGAGACGGTCGGTGACGCGGCTGTAATAGCCTTTGCAGAATTCATAACCGAGATTCGGGTTAGCAATGGGGTAACAGAGACGCGCCAGATATTCCCGGCTGTAGCTTGTGATGTCGCAGTCGTGGAGCGCGATAACCTGGCTGTGGTTTCTGGCCAGCACATAACCGAAGGCCGTCCAGCAGCCTCGCCCCTTGCCCTGCAGCCCGATATCGAGGTTCTGATCAACCAATCGTTTAAGGATGGCTTGGATGCGCGCCCCGTCATTCCAGATGAGACGCACCCGTTGAGGGAGTACGGAGAAGAACTGCTTCGCCAGGCGAAACTCCAAAGCCGAGGCGCGATCCAAGGAGATGACGATTTCGTTGAGATACGATACGCTCTTGAGCGTTTCCGCGATATTCTTCAATGCCGGGCGCCCCAGTTCTGCATAAAGAGAGGGGAGGACCAGGGCAATAGGATTGACACGTCCATAGCGCGCCAATTCTCGTTCCAGCTGGTCGACATTTGGCTGGCCGAGGCGGTGAAGAACTGTGACGACACCGTTTTGGTAGAAGTCCGACATTGGAGCCTCCGAAGCGTGAGTCGCCTACATGGCCTGGCAGTGAGGTGCAATGGGATCAGGAGCGGGCGTCAGAGACGTGCTCGCACACTACGGCGGCGGTGCATCAGTATATGACACTACCTGTGCAGGTGACGTGCCACAGGGAATGCCCTATGTGTTGGACGATCCTGGGGCGAATCAACCGGGAGTGTGAAGTGAGTGATCTCAAAACCCTTCACCTTCAGCGGCTTCATTTGAAGAGCCTGCGCTTTCTGATTCCTCGTATCCCCATTGCCTTGTCTCACGAGAGAGCGGGGCCGCTTCGATTCTTGCAGGCGGTATAGACGTATCCGCATGCGTAAAGCCGAGGGTACCCTTTAGGCCTTTACCCCGATCATCTTATCTCCAAGGGCATGGACACTTCTCCGCTCACGCATGGACAGACTGTTGGACCGCTGCGGCAAGGATCTCCAAGAGCGTTGTGAATTCACTGCCCTTCCGAACCCAGGCGAACGCTCCACGCTCAACGGCTTCGTGGGCCAAGTCGTCCTGGTCCGCAGAGAAGACCACGACAGGGATTTCAGGCCATTTGACATGGCAGACGGATAAAAATTCGAATCCGTCCATCTTCGGCATGCGGTAGTCAGTTAGCACGACATCGACGGAGTATTTGGTCATCTGCTCCAAGGCTTCCAACCCATTTGCCGCCCCGTAGACCATGTACCCGCCACTGAAGAGACGGAGGGAGAGCATGTACCGCAGATCGCTATCATCATCGACGACCAAGATGCGTTTGTTATTCCGTTCCATCGTGTTCTCGCCTCCTTTCTTTCCGGCCTTTCCGGTGGAGACTGCACAACATTGCCGGAGAGGGTTTCCATCGGTCTTGGATGGGTCTCGCGCCACGTGCAAATTATTGCGTGCCACTCCTGACGATGAGGATGGTTTGCGCATGTCCATTCGGTTGGACCCATAGCTGAATGTGGTCGCCGACTTTTGCTTGACCGAATATTTCGGTGTCTTTTCCGACTTGGATCTGGCGTTCCACCCCTGCACCATCTTTGACCACATATCGATTGCCGTCGATCCTGAGGAGGTCCGCCTCAAACGAGGGAGATGGACTCGGGGCGCTTGGATTTTGGTCCGGACCGGAGAACGCCGGGGATACCGTCCAGAAACCCGAGAGGGCGAGCACCAGTGCATATTGTAAGAGCTTGGTCATACCGTTTCTCCTTCGTACATCAGGACACCCTCTCGCTATGTCGCCGATGCGCCACATCGACGAAATCCATCATACGAGGGGGCGTCGAGGATAAACGGGCACACATTCTGACAAGTGAGCAAACGGCGGACCGCAGTGCTATGACGCGTGCTCGTCATCCCGGATCCAATGGAAATTCAAATCGATAGATGACTGGACAGCGGCCGGAGTGAGCGGCTGATGATCGATCTCATATGGGAACAAGTTGTCGCAGAAGCCTGAGGGAATCAGCAGGAACGCCTGATGGTGTGTGGACTTCTGACTCTGAGAGACAAACTGTCTCGCGCAGGGACAGCTTGACCAATGGTTGGGTCAGCTTTGGCCGTACTGGCGGAGCTTTCGGAGAAGCGTCTTGCGATGGATGCCAAGGATAGCGGCTGCCTGGCCGTGATCCTGATGATGGGCTTCCAGCACACGGCGAATATAGTGTTTTTCCAGCTCCTCCAGGGTATCCCACCCGCGAACCCGGGCACTGTCTTGAACTGTTGCCGTCCGAATCGTCTCGGGCAGGTCCTGGGAGGTGATGATGGGATGAGGAGTCAAGGCAATGGCTCGCTCGATCACATGTTCAAGCTCACGGACATTGCCTGGCCATGCATAGCGTGTCAACAACGGAATGGTGTCCGGTGCAAGACCAGTCACCGGCTTTTCCTTAGTGCGTCCGAATTTATCGACGAAATACCTGCTGAGCAGCGGAATGTCCTCAATCCGATCACGCAAGGGAGGAAGGACGATGGTGACGACTTCCAGCCGGTACAGAAGATCCTCCCGAAATGTCCCGGCCTCGACAAGCGGTTTTAACGCTTTTTTCGATGCGGCGATGATTCTGACGTCGATGGCACGAGGCGTCTCACTCCCGACACGCCGGACCTCTCGTTCCTGCAGTGATCGGAGTAATTTGCTCTGCATCACCGGCGATAGGTCCGCTATTTCGTCCAGGAAACAGGTACCGAGATGCGCTTGTTCTAGCAGGCCCTTCTTGCTTGCGACAGCTCCGGTAAACGCGCCTCGTTCATGCCCGAATAGTTCAGATTCGAGAAGCGTTTCAGCCAACGATCCCGTATCGATCGCGACGAACGGGCCGTTGCTTCTGTTGCTATTGGCATGAATAGCGCGAGCGATCAGTTCCTTTCCTGTTCCACTTTCTCCCTGGATCAGAACCGTGCTGTCTGTTTCGGCGACTCGCGCGACCAATTTATACACCTCGACCATCCTGCTGCTGCTGCCCACGAGGTTGTCGAATCGGTATCGCTCACGCAATTGGCCGCGCAACGAACGATTCTCCCGCACTAATTTCTTATGCTCGAGCGCCCGCCGAACCACTAACCGAATATCGTCCACGATAAACGGCTTACTGAGATAATCGAAGGCCCCGGCTTTGATGGCATCCACTGCCGTCTTGAGCGATCCGAAGGCGGTCAGCAAGACCACCGGAATATCCGGCTCCTTTTCTCGCACGGCGGCCAGTAAAGCCAGTCCATCCATCCCGGGCATATGAATGTCCGTGATGACCAGTTCGGGTTGCCATTCGCCGAGTCGCACCAGCGCCGTCTCCGCATCTTCGGCCGTCTCGACATCGTGTCCCTCCTTTGCGATGACCTCGCGCAGCAAGGCCAGCGTTTCAGCGTCATCGTCCACCACCATGACACGAGATGGTCTCAGCATCAGCGCGCTCCTCCATCGGTTGGAAGGATGATCATAAACCGCGAGCCCTTGTCGGGCTCGCTCTCCACTTTGATGTCCCCTCCGTGTGCCCGTACCGTTTCCATCGCGCTCGCCAGCCCCAGCCCCGTGCCACGCCCGGCCCTCTTGGTCGTAAAGAACGGTTGAAAGATCTGTTCGAGTTGTGCGGCGGTCATCCCGCAGCCTGTATCAGCGATTTCCACCTGTGCCCATGTTCGAGAGTCTGACTGCTCCGGATCGGTGTGGGGAGAGATTTTCGTGACCAATGTTCCACCGGAGGGCATTGCATCGAGCGCGTTTTCGATCAAACTATGGAACACCTCCTGTAGCTGCTGGGCATCGGCCTCGACTTTATCGATCTGATGATTCCATTGGGTGGTCAGTGCAATTTTCCGGCGATCAAATTCCGGCTGGAAGAGGGCAAGACATTCCGCGAGACAGGTATTGAGATCGACAGGTGACCGCACCGGCTCCGGCTTCCTGGCATACAACAGCAGGTCTTGAATAATTTTGGAGGTCCGTTCGATCTGCGCTTCAACCGTCTGCAGCCGTTGCCGAGACTCTTGGCTCAGAGTCGAATCCTCCGCCATGAGCTGGATATGGCCGGACAACGCCGTCAAAGGCGTGCCGATTTTATGCGCGACGGTCGCGGCGACCTGCCCGATAGCCGAGAGGCGTTGGGCGCGCGCCGCATCGCGCTGCGCCGCCGAGAGCAGTTCGTTCGTATGGGCCAGCGCGCGATTCTTTTGCAGGACCTCAGCCGTCGCCTCGCTGACTTTTGTCTGGAGACTATCGTTCATCGCCCGCAAGGATTCTGTCAATTCCTCGTTGTTGTGAGTGGCTTCCCTGATTTTCCTCACCATATCGTTGAACGTACCGGCAAGTTCTCCGAGTTCATCCTGTTCCTCAACCGGCACGACCGAGGTCATGGTTCCTTGGGATACCGATTCGAAAGCGGTGAGCAAGTGTTTCACAGGACGATGCACCTTGAAGTAGAGAAACAGATTGATCGCAACCACGATTGTCAATCCGGTCAGCAATCGTCTCGTTCTGGAGGCCTGCCGCAATGATTCCAGGGCCTCATCCATTTGGAGGGTGGAGAACTCGGCATAGGTGGCTCCAACGACGACATTCTTCAAGAATATTGGGGCAGCTAGGAAGACGCGATGGGTATTCGTCCGATCCGCGTAATCAATCAAAGTCCGCCGTTCTTCGCGCACTTGCAGAACAAGGGCACGAGCCTTCTCTTGCCGCGGGTGTGTGAGAAGAAGCAGCTCGGTGGGACCAGCGCTCGTAATCGGCAGAGGACTCTCTTCCGGGCCGAGGGGAATCTCGTAGAGCACGATATTGAGTAGATCCGGCAGTGTCGCGAGGATCTTCTCCAGCTCTTCGGTCCGCGCCTCCCGATTTGAGAGCTGGGCAAGACTGTTTACGTTTTCATCGACGGCTCGGCCGACGGCCAACGCCGCGTTTCTGACGTTGTCCTCTACCGTATGCTGGATGGAGCGGGCCTCAAGCCATTCAGTCGTGCCAGCGGAGACGCCGACGATGAAGACGATGATCAGCGTCATCTTGATTTGAAGGCTCAGCCGGTGCCACCAGTTCAGCATGCTCTATGGTAGTCCCTCAAGTTTCCTTGTTCAATCGCAATTCGAGACAAGATGTCTGCAGCGGAATAAGTTGTCTCTGATTTTGCTGAACTCTTCTCGATATTTCACCTCTCTCAACAACGGTCATCGTGAGAAAATCGTGAATTTTTCGCGGGCTTATGACGGCACGCCGCATTAGAACGCTGTTGGGCATCTGATTTGCTCAATCTCCATGACAGAACCATGGAACACTGGAAGTACCACAACGTGACTGGACGAATTCTTCTAGTTGAGCCCGATGTCGTGCTAGCGGCTGTTCTCGAAGAAGTACTCGGACAAAGTGGGTATGAGGTAGTCATCGTGCGCACGTTGAAAGACGAAAGAAGGAACGTTCGTTCTGCCCGCGCCGTGATTCTCGATATCGACACGACTTCCGCTGAAAAAGAGCTGGCTTGGCTCGCCGAGTTTCAACCATCCGACGAGTCGCTGCCGATCATCTTGCTGGGTTTGCAGGTATCACAGGAACTGAACCATCGTCTGCGAATAGATCTCGGCCGCCAGCAGACCAACGTTCTGACCGCGGTGCAGAAGCCGTTTAGAAACGGAGAGTTGCTCGATGCCCTCTGGCAGGTGCAAGAAAATAGTTTGCCGGGACAGACGACCGAAATATAAGCCGCTGGGCGTTGTGAGGAGAGCCCGACATGTCGAGAGAAAGCTGGAAGCCATGAGATGCGAACGTTGTACCGGGCTGCTTGTGGTCGAACACTTTGTTGGAGGTGCGACTTCGATTGGAGGCTGGGCCTATGATGGATGGAGGTGTGTCAATTGCGGTGCGATCAGTTTATCCTGGCAAGCAGGTGCGCATCCGGTCATCCAAAGTCAGGCGCCGAGAACAAAGTTCCATCGGCATGAGCAGCAATCGGATTAGACGAAGCCCGGTTGGTGAACTAGTGTGGCGCCATTTCACGATTAAATCGACTCGACGCTTCCGGTGGCGAAGTGATATTGTGTGGAATGATTTTGGTTGCAAGACGCGCGGCACAATGGGTAACGCGTGCGACATCGGACATTGCCTGCTTGTTGGCGGAAGGATTCTCGGTTCATGACCAGTCTGCAGCCCTTCGTTCGAGGAGAAAAAGAAACATCCGATCAAGTCAAGTCGGAGTGGCTGGGCGCGGAAGCACGCATCCATATTTCTCCTCACAGGCTGGCAGGAAATCGATTGATGCTTCGTACCCGGCGGCTCCGCGTTGCTGCCTTGCTGCTTTCGTTCTGCTCCGGAGTCGCAATGGGCAGCTGTCTGGCCTTGTTGGTTTGCAGTCGGATTGGAAGTCCCGATGGCCGAGTCGGATATGGCAAACGAGCTGAACCTCTCAAAGTTTCAAGGGAGGGCGGCGCCATATCTCGATTAATTGGTTGCATGATCGTTCTGCTGTTTAGCCTCAACCTGCTTGTTCCCAGTGTTATGGCCCAGGTTGAGACGTCTCATCAAACGATCAAAGGTGATCTGTTGTCGATCAAAGGCGATGTATATGTCATCAAAGACATCTCGGGAAGGCTGACGTATCTTCTCCACGTCGACAAGAATACAATACTGAAGCGTGAGCGGCTTCTGGTTCCCGGCAAACAAATCGAAGCGGATGTGATTCCTGGTATACGAGTCGTCGCATTACGACCGACGAAATAAACCAATGATGAAAGGAGCAGAGTGATGAGAATTGCCCAGGTTGCCCCCTTATGGGAGAGTGTTCCGCCGAAACTTTATGGAGGAACGGAACGGATCGTGTCCTACCTCACCGAAGAATTGGTTCGACTCGGTCACGATGTGACCCTGTTCGCGAGCGGAGATTCGGTCACAACCGCTCGTCTAGAATCGGTATGCAGTCACGCGCTCCGTCTAAATAAGGGGATCCTCAACCGCGATGCGCCTATGATGATGCAGATGGAGCAGGGATTGGGAAACCTCAGCGACTTCGACATCATTCACTCCCATCTGGATTTCTTGGGTTTTCCTTTCGCCCGGCGGAATCCGACCCCAACGGTGACCACGTTCCATGGTCGGCTTGACTTACCAGAACTGGAGCCGGTGTTTCGTGAGTATGGGGAGTTGCCGATCGTGTCGATTTCGGATGCCCAGCGGACACCTGTCTCCTGGGCTAATTGGCAGGCGACCGTCTACCATGGCTTGCCGCGGGATCTCTATGGCGTACATGCGAATCCTGGAGGCTATCTGGCATTCCTGGGGCGTATTGCCTTCGAGAAACGACCGGATCATGCCATTGAGATTGCCAAGCGGGTGGGGATTCCCTTGCGGATTGCTGCGAAGGTCGATCCGGCAGATCAGAAATACTTTCACACCGAAATAGAGCCGCTGCTCTCTGATCCATTAATCGAGTTCATCGGTGAGATCACCGACGCTGAGAAGAATGAGTTTCTGGGTAATGCCACAGCGTTAGTCTGCCCGTATGACTGGCCTGAGCCTTTCGGCCTTGTGTTGATTGAAGCGCTCGCCTGCGGCACGCCAGTACTTGCTTATCGGCGTGGGTCCATTCCTGAAATCATTGAGAACGGCGTCACCGGATTCGTCTGCGAGGGACTCGACGAGATGACCGCGGCTGTCCAACGTATTCCTGAAATCGACCGTGGAGGATGCCGCTCGACCTTCGAGCAGCGATTCACAGTGGAACGAATGGCTCATGATTATGTCCGATTGTATGAGCGGCTGCTCGGCAAAACTTGTCACAAGGAAGCTGAGAGCGCGAGTTTCGCCTCTTGGCCTATATTATCGGCCAGTGTGTGAATGGGGCATTGGGTTCAGGATGAACAGAAGCAGACTTCCTTCAACTATAGAAGGAGGTGCGTATGAAATTCCTAAAGCTGACTATTCTGGCCATAGCAATTGTCACGATCGGCCTCATAGCGGTTGGGGGATCTCAGCTAGAAGCTCGGTCGCCTTCCGGATCTTCGCCTTTGAAAATTGTGACGGGCGAGGTATTCAAGGTTGAAGGTGAGTTCCAGATGTCTAAGGATCGCCATGGCGGTGACACGCTCGATATCGTGGATAAATCCTATATCATTACCGATCAATCTGGGAAAGAGGTCCGGCTCGAACTGAACGATCATACCAAGATCAGGAAGAGGGTCAATCCAGGGGATAAGATCGAAGCAAAGATTTCATCCGAAGGCCATACTCTCTCGGTAACACGTATCGAGCCATAAATTACGAGACACATAAGATAATAATAGGATCATGCTGATTCACACACACACACACAGAAGTTGGCCAGAAGCCGTGTGTCCAGTCTACAACTGTGATGAGGACTAGAGGAGATTGAACGTGCTTGATAGCAACAAGGTGATGGAAGGTAGGGCAGGATCCGGATGGGAGTTGCTGAGGACGAGAAATTTCGGTTTGCTCTTTTCAGGCCAGGTCGTTTCTCAGATCGGCGACGGCATGAACAAGGTGGCCCTGTTGTGGTTCGTGTATGAACTGACGGGGTCGGCCTTCAAGATGGCGATCGTCGGATTGCTCCAGACCATTCCACCGTTGGTCTTTGGACCGCTCATCGGTGTCTATCTCGATCGGATGAAGAAAAAGCCGGTCTTGGTTTGGGTGGACTTCCTCCGCACAGGACTGGTCGTCCTCATTCCCTTGTTGTACGCAATGGAGGCCTTGACGCTCGAACGGCTTTATGTGCTCGTCTTCGCCACGTCAATCGTCTCTACGGTTTTTGGTCCGGCGTTGGCGTCGGCTGTTCCGCTTCTCGTACCTCGCGCTCAACTGACCGCTGCCAATGCGCTGATTCAAAGCACGACCAATATCGGCATTCTGATAGGACCAGCAGTCAGCGGGGTGGGTATTGCCTTGATCGGAGCCCAAAATGTTCTCTACTTCGATGCGGCTACGTTCTTAGTGTCTGCCTTGTGCCTCATACCGATTCACTTACGTGAGAGCCTCCAAACACGCCCGCGATCGACCGACAGACCAACTATCCTACAGGATCTTTTGGTTGGGTTTCGGTTTGTATTCGTCCAGCATCGGACTGTTCTCCTACTCCTGCTTACCGCCACACTCTATAGTTTTGGGGCGAGCGCCTTTGTATTCTTGTTGCCTGTATTTGCGGCGCAACATCTCGATGCGAGTCCTGTTGAAATCGGGTGGTTGTGGTCGTCACTCGGGATCGGCATGCTGGCTGCCTCCGTCTGGCTGACTTGGATCAAACAAGGAGATCTCCAAAACCGTCTACGGTTGATTTCCGCTGCTCTGGCTGTCGGCGCCGTCGCGGTGTGTACGCTCGGTATGTTACAGGCTCCCGTTATGGCAGCTGCCCTCATCATCGTGTTCGGTGGCAGCACCGCCGTGTTTACGCCGATTGTCTGGGCGATGTTGCAGGAATTGACGCCCGACCATCTCTTAGGCCGTGTATTTACCACCTTCAGCACAGGCGCTATGGCTGCCGCTATGGCTGGGATGGCAGGATTTGGTTGGGCGGCGGATGCCATCGGACCCTCAGCGAGCCTTGTGGGTATCGGGCTGCTGTTGTTGAGCACCGCGGTCGTCGCGGCTATCTTCAGTTTACGACACCATGAGAAGCCTGCTGCGGCCGATCTCATTCCGGCGTGATGCGATTCCGTCGCGACTCATCGCCTAGCCTGCATTATTCGCGACGGTTCGTCGGCTCTCCTACCTCGCGGTTGCAGTTGAAGTCTTCGTGAAAAATGCGAGCCAGGTTGATTCCGATGGACAAGGATGCGAGGGATGTGAAACAGCTCATTCCGTGGTGTGATCATGCCGGGCTGAGTCATCTGGTCCTGGCATTCTGCGTGTGTGTTCTGCTCGGGAGTCAGCTCGCGAATCCGATACTCGCACAGAGTGATCAGCGTATAAACACCGCTCAGTCTTCCGCCGATCAAGGTAAAGCGGCGGATTCCAAGGTTCCAGCTAAGCCCCATAAAGAACTGTCTTCCACCGAATCGTCTATTCAGGAATCGAAGCCGGCTCAGCCGAACACACAGACATCCAAGCCTGATGAGTCGAAGGCGAAAAAAGAGAGTGGAGAAGAGGGGACAGAGAAGGGAAAAGAGGGTACGGGCAGGAAAACCGTGTCCTCACTGATCCTGACGGTCAAACTCGCGTTGCTGGGCGATCCCCGCCTCTTTCCGTACGAGATCGAAGTGGAGGCCGGGTCAGACGATGTCACGCTTGGGGGGAAAGTGTCTACCGAGGCGGAGAAGGCCGCGGCGGCGGAAATTGCGAGCATGGTGCCGACCGTGAAGTCTGTATCGAACAAATTGGAAGTGGTGAAAGAACTGCTGGAGGTCATCGCGCACAAACAAGACGAGATCATTACCCGCCATGTCAAAGAGCGATTTACCAAAAGTGCCACCGTGACGGCTGCCAATTTCGATGTGAAAACGGAACAGGGAGTGGTGTCGCTCAGCGGCGCCGTACGATTCCAAGTCATCGTGTTGGAAGCAGTAGAAGCGGCCAGGCAGGTTCCAGGAGTGAAAGCGGTGAAGACGGACAAGGTCAGGATCGAGAGTGAGGGATGAAACCTGCGGCGATCTTCACAACGGGTCTCACCTCTGCGCGCAACGTTGCACAGGAAAAAGTCCCCGTTGGCATTCGCCGCCACCTGCTTCTCACGAGAGATTTCGGTCTGATTTGGCTCAGTCAGTTGGTGTCTCAAGTCGGGGACGGCATTTCGAACCTTGCCCTCCTCTGGTTCGTGTATTCGATTACCGGCTCGCCGGTGAAAACCACCATCATCGGACTCCTTCATACGATCCCACCCATCGTGCTCGGTCCGTTCATCGGCGTGTATGTGGACCGGTTGCCGAAAAAATTCTTCCTCATCGGATCGAATGTATTCCGAGCGGTGCTGATCGGCATCATTCCCTGCGCCATTTCAACCGACAGCTTCACGGTCAATCTCTTGTATGTGCTTGTTCTCATGGACGCGGTGGCGATGGCGACGTTCAGCCCTGCGCTGACGTCGTCGGTGCCCCTGATCGTTCCGAGCGCGCAATTTACGGCGGCGAATGCGCTGATCCAGAGCACGACCAGCCTGGGTATCATTTTTGGTCCGGCAGTGAGCGGGATTGGGATTGCCCTGTTCGGTTCGCAGGAAGTTCTTTGTCTGAACGCGGTCACGTATCTTGTGGCTGCGCTCTGCCTCGGGTTAGTACGACTGGGAACAGCGGAGCCATCTGCTGGACCAAAACAGATCGCTGGTTCTTTATGGCACGATCTGAAGGAGGGACTGGCCTTCGTCGTGACCAAACAACGAGTCATCTTACTGCTGATCCTGACCGCTGCATGCTACGGATTCGGCGCCAGCGCCCTGACGACGTTGTTTCCTGTCTTTGCGAGTAAGCTGTTGGGTCTGGGGCCGGTCGAAGTGGGTTATCTTTGGTCCGCCCTGGGAATCGGATTACTCGTCATGTCGATCGTGCTTCTCTGGTTCACGGGACGGACTCTCGCCGACCGAATCAACATCATCGTCTGGACGAGTGCGGTGAGCGGCCTGGCGATTGGGCTGCTCGTCTGGACCAAAGACATCTACCTGGTCGGTTTCCTCATGATGATGATCGGAGGAGGGATGGGAGCCTTTACTCCGATCGCCTGGGGTGTTGTGCAAGAGCTGACGCCTCGAATGATGGTGGGACGCGTGCTAGGCCTCTACGGCACAGGTGCGATGACGGCCGCCATCAGCGGGATCAGCATCTTCGGCCAGATCACAGAACGGTTTGGTGAATCGACGGGAATCGCAGGTATTGGCGCGACCTTCCTTCTCACTGCCTCCCTCGGAGGCTGGTTGAGCCGATCGATCCGAAACCGATGAGAGGGACTCATGGAAGACGTCGATCGTCTAAATGATCAATGTAGCATCGTCGCCTCCTCCTCGTTGACCGAAGAGCACGTCGAGGTGCTGAAGCAGGGTGACACGTTCGGCTTGTTCGATCGATACGGCGATATCCATTCTCTGAGAACAGGCTCACAGGGCCTCTACCACGAAGGGACGCGCTTTCTATCCCGTTTCGAGCTGACCATGAACGGGGAGCGGCCCTTGCTGCTCAGCTCGACGGTGAAGGAGAAGAACGTCTTACTCAACGTCGATCTCATGAATCCCGATATGACGCATGAGGGACAAGTAGAGGTCACGCGCGGAGCGCTGCATGTGTCTCGGACTCGGTTCTTGTGGCAGGGGCGCTGCTTCGAGTGCCTGCGAATCCACAACTATAGCCTACTTCCCATTCCGGTCCAGCTCTCCATCTCTGTGGATGCCGATTTCGCCGATCTTTTCGAAGTCCGTGGGACGCAGCGAAATCGACGAGGCCGACGCCTGGAGACCCTCACATCCAAAGATGGAATATCGCTTGGGTATGAGGGATTGGATCGTGTGGATCGCTGGGTCACTGTCCGCTGTGCGCCGGCGCCGACGACCGTCCATCCCGGTGAGATCCTCTGCGACACGCTCTTGCCGGCGGGAGAAATCGTCCAGTGGGAGCTCACGATCTCCTGTGACATCGGCAGGCGAAGCAAGGGTGCTCTCTCGTATGATCGCGCACTCGTCGCAGTGGAACGAGCGCTCCATTCCGCCAAAGCAGACGATTGCCTCATCGTGACATCGAATGAGCAATTCAACGTCTGGCTGAATCGCTCACTTGACGACCTTCACATGATGGTCACAGACACCCCAGACGGTTCCTATCCCTATGCCGGTGTCCCATGGTTCAGTACCCCATTCGGACGCGACGGCATCATTACCGCATTTGAGTGTCTGTGGGTCAATCCGACCATCGCCCGCGGTGTGCTGGCTTTTTTGGCGGCGACTCAGGCAAGGGAGGTTGTTCCGGAGCAAGATGCGGAGATCGGGAAAATTTTACATGAAACACGCAAAGGAGAAATGGCGGCACTCAATGAGATTCCATTCGGTCGTTATTACGGCAGCATCGACGCGACGCCGCTGTTCATCATGCTGGCTGGAGCGTATTATGGGCGGACAGGCGATCAGGCGTTTATTGCTCAGATCTGGTCGAATATTGAGCGTGCATTGCAGTGGATCGATCATGCGGGAGATCTTGATGGTGATGGATTCGTGGAGTACAGCCGCCGGTCTAAAGACGGTCTTGTTCATCAAGGGTGGAAAGATTCTCAAGATGCCGTGTTTCATGCAGATGGCTGCTCGGCGGAGGGGCCCATCGCGCTCTGCGAAGTGCAAGGATACGTGTTTGCCGCCAAGCGGGGGGCAGCTCAATTAGCCTTCGTGCTGGGCCATTCGGAGCAGGCCGAGCGACTCCTCAAGGAGGCGGACAAGCTACGGACTCAGTTCGAGCGACGCTTCTGGTGCAACGACCTCTCGTCTTATGCCTTAGCCTTGGACGGGTCCAAGCAGCCCTGTCGAGTCAAGACGTCGAATGCCGGCCACTGTCTCTGGACGGGGATTGCCAACTATAAGCACGGCATGAGAACAGCCAAGACATTAGTCGGCGGGGATATGTTTAACGGATGGGGCGTCCGAACCGTCGCAGCCTCTGAAGTCCGATACAATCCGATGGCCTATCACAATGGATCGGTCTGGCCGCACGACAATGCTCTTATCGCAGCCGGGATGGCCTCCTATGGATTCAAGCAAGGCGCATTGAAGATTCTTTCCGGTCTCTTCGACGCCAGCCAGTTTCTTGAGCTGCATCGATTGCCCGAGCTGTTCTGCGGGTTCTCGCGCCGGTCCGGTGAAGGTCCGACGTTGTATCCGGTCGCCTGTAGTCCTCAGACGTGGTCCTCGGTTGCGGTGTTTCTCCTGCTCCAATCTTGTCTCGGTTTGCGAATTGATGCCCCGCATACATGCCTAACTTTCTCACAACCGGTCTTGCCGCCGTTCCTGGAGCATATCGAAATTAAGAATCTCAGGATTGGAGACGCGACCGTTGACCTCTCGCTTGAAGGTCATGCGAAAGATGTCGGCATCAACATACTGCGGCGAGAAGGCCGAGTCGAGATTGTCGTCACAAAATAATTGAACTCGTCGCCTTCTTTCATTCTGCATGATGATGCGTAATCGGAGACATCTTGTTCCTGAAAGACAAGATGTTCCTTCCACATACATTTTCTTTGCGTGACAGTCACTTGTGTATAGCCGGTCATTCAGTTTCATCCAACGAGTCCGATTGTATGTCGATGTCCATATCCGATTATCTGACTCACGACGATGAAGCCACATATCAGAATTCATTGAAAACATTGAGAGTGATCCGATGCGGAAGCTTCGATCTGATGGAGCGGTCTGAGTCTTGCTCATTGTCCTGATCACGTGTGTGGTTTGGATTGAGGGTGGTGGAGAAGAGATCATTTGCCTTTGCTGCTCAGAAAGAGAGGGTCAATGAAAGAGATGCATCACACTCAAACAATGACGTTTCCCAATGTGCAGAGGCACCAGAAACTTAGAGAATTGCCGGTCTTGCGCGATCTGGCAGGTCCTATCTGTGCTCATTGCGGGAGTCTTCGTTATTTCCTCGTCTTTCGCGTGAGTGGAGATGGCCATAACGGAATACTCGTGGGTCGATGTCGCCGTTGTCACAATGCCCGAGAGTTGACCGCGAGCGAAATCGAAGGGGTATGCCATTCCTGAATTGAAGACCATGGACAAGAACAAGAGGAGGATCGAGTCGTGACCGAAGGAACACGATCCACGACAGAGGGTCGTTTGACTGACAGCATTGATAGTGTGTCAGAGGGCTGACGGCGAGACTGCGTGCCACAGCCGTATATCCACACTTGCAGCAGATGCCCCATGCAGAGTACACGTTAAGGGCGATCGGTGGAGAGACGTTTGGCGAGGCGGTGGGCCAGTCGAACCATGCCTGCCGAGCGATCGGCTGGATCAAGCAGCACATTCATGACATACAGATGGCTGGAGTCGGCCAAAGCTGCGGTGAGTCCTCGCTCGAACTCTCCTTGGGTTGCGATCCGCATGCCGACTCCACCGCCGATCATGTCGCAAATTCGTTCATAACGCCATTCGTGGACGTCGTTGAAAGGGCCTTCGAGAATCTCTCGTTCAGTGGAGTAGCCGCGATTGTTCAATACGACAACGATAGGGGTTTGACCATAGCGAACGGCAGTCGAGAGTTCTGTTCCGGTCATTTGAAACGCACCGTCGCCTACCAGCACGATCGGTCGAAGAGTGGGATCGGCAAACGAGGCGCCCACAGCTGCCGGGACGGCAAATCCCATCGAGGTGTAATAAGCTGGAGAAATGAACTCGAATCGCCCGTGGACATGGAGATCGGCTGCAGCAAAGAGCGATTCTCCGACGTCGGCGATCACGAGAGTGTGTTCATCTAACAGACTATCGAGGTGCCGGAAGAGTCCATTCAAGGTCACAGGAGCATCCGGCGCAATTGTACCTTGTACCACGGAGAGCGGTGCCGGCAGCGGGCGGGAAGGAAACGAAGGGAGTTGATTGCTTACCAATGCCTTCACGAAGTCTTGAAACCGGATTGCATCGTAGCGATGGTGTTTGATAGCTACCCGATCGGCTGTCGCGTGAATCGTGCGGCCTTCCGTCAGCAAGGGTGAATCGGCATTGAGATCCTCGACATCGGATAAGATCGATCCCAGGATCAGCAGGCAGTCGGATGCATTGATGAACTGTTGAACCTCCTCACGTGCGATGAGACCCCCATATACTCCGACGTAGAGTGGGTGATCCTCGCGAATAATGGACTTGCCGAGCAGAGTTGAGGCGATGGGGACATTGAGTTGTTCAACCACGCGAATCAAATCGTCTTGCAGGCCGAATCGCCCGATCTCTGCACCGGCTAAGATAGCAGGTCGGCTGGCCGAGGCCAACATGGCGCGGACTTCAGCGATGGCTTCATCCAGCGCGGCTGTATCGCTTGGCTCATCGTCGAGACAGAGAGGCCGTAACGAATTGGCCAGTGGTGTATGGACGAGATCGCGAGGGATTTCGATATAGATTGGGCGGCGATAGCGCAACAGTGCCGCAAAGGCTCGATCCATTTCTCGTTCGGCGGTTGACGGATCGTCCAGGGAGATGGCAGCCACCGTGATCTTCTCGAAGACATCGCGTTGTGTGGAAAAATCCCGCACCATATGATGCAGGTAGGGTGTCCGAACACGCTCCGAAAGTCCCGGCGATCCGGTGAGCAGCACCACCGGCGACCGTTCTGCATAGGCGCAGGCGATCGCGTTCACGGTATTGAGTCCGCCGACACAATAGGTCACACAGACCGCTCCGATGCCGTTGATACGCGCATACGCATCCGCCGCGAACCCCGCACAATCCTCGCGCGTGGTCCCGACATGTTGAATCGGTGACGCTTCGATCAATTGGTAGAGACTGAGAACATAGTCGCCGGGGATTCCAAAGATATGACGGACTCCCAACTGGTGGAGTCGATCGATCACGGCAGAACCGATAGTCGGTATTCGTTTCATCGTTGAGCTTCCTGGTTTATGAAGCGAAAAACATGTGGCATTTCATGCGTAGGCGCAGCAAACCACAGTGCGGGTCAGCCGTCAAGCAAGCAGTCGCGTTCAGGAGGGCTTGACGTTCGGTTCGCGCCATTGGATAAGTACGCCATGGCCCTTCACAATGACAATCCGCGCGGGCGGGTTCGCCTCTCTCGTACATGCGCGATCGAGACGTTGGGGCATCTCTGGATCTATGCCGGTTATGTCGAGGAGGTCATCGGCGAGCCGATCTCTGGCGATGTGGTCGATGTCATGGCGCCGAATGGACGATTCTACGCCAGAGGGCTCTACAATCCTGCATCAAAAATCCGCGTGCGGATCCTGACCTTCGACGACGAACCCATTACAGACCAGTTTTGGAAGGGGCGACTTGCACAGGCCGTCAGGCTGCGTCGGCGAATCGTCACCGGCACGAATGCGTATCGTCTCATCTATGGAGAAGCAGATCGATTGCCGGGCTTGATTGTGGATCGGTATGACGATGTCTTGGTCATGCAGACCCTCTCCTCCGGTATGGACCGCCGGAAAGACCTGCTGGCCGATCTCCTGTGTCAGGAGTCCGGAGCCACACGAGTATATCTGCGCAACGATGCCAAGAGTCGCACGTTGGAGGGGCTGCCGATGGAGAGGGGATTTCTTCGAGGGGGCGGCGAGACGATGGTTGAGATCCAGGAGGGGCCGGCTCAATTTCTCGTCGATATCGAACGAGGGCAGAAAACCGGGTGGTTTTGCGATCAGCGAGAGAATCGACTGGTGACGGCACAGTTCGCCACCGGCGCGGAGGTGCTAGAGGTCTTTGCTCACACTGGAGCGTTTGGGATTCATGCAGCGCTCGCAGGAGCGAAGTCGGTCGAAGGGCTGGATGTGAGTGAGGAGGCCCTGGCGCTCGCGCGCAACCATGCAGTGTTAAACAAGGTGGAGGATCGTTGCCTCTATCGAGCGGCGGATGCGTTTGAGGAGATGCGAAAGCTGGAACGGGCTGGGCGACGCTATGATTTGGTCTTGCTCGATCCCCCTGCATTTGCCCGCAGTAAACAGGCCGTGCCTCGTGCCCTAGCCGGATACAAAGATGTGAATCTTCTTGGGATACGCCTCACCAAGCCGGAGGGATTTCTGGTCACGAGTTCCTGCTCCCACCATGTGACCGAACAGGAATTGTGGACGGGTATCCGTCTTGCTGCACGAGATGCGAAGCGGCAAATTCGCTTGCTCGAACAGCGTGGGCAGGCCAGCGACCATCCCATCCTTGCCACCATGCCCGAAACGCGGTACTTGAAATGTTTCATCCTGCAGGTATTGTGAGCGAGACGTGCGAGAGAGGCACGATTCGCGAAGATGACACTTCCGACCCGTCACGCTTTTCGCGCACGTTTCGCCAGTCTCGCACGAATAGCTAATCGTTCGGTGGCTCGAAGTGGCCCGATGGCCGGTTCTGCCAGGGGATGGTTGCCTGTTTGGCTTGTTTGACGAGGCTGCGCAAGTTCACTTCCGCTGCACGGAGCAACTTCGGTTCGCCGCTTTGCATGATGGCGGTCAGCAGAACGTACAGCGAACGATCCATTCGTGATCCGGTGAGAATGCGTTCTGTGACAGGATCGGGGCCTGGAGGGGTGGAACTTGCATCTTCTTCTGGATCGTCAAACAAGATACGAAACGAGGTCGGATGGCTAAAGAGCCAGGCAGGAGGGATCTTCATTGCGGCGGCAAGTGTTTCGAGTTGCGAGGCAGAGGGGTCAAGCTCTCCCGCTTCAATCTCCTCTAACATGTGAGGCAGCAAATGAGATTCGGCTGCTAAGTCGTCGACCGAATGACCTCGCGTGATACGCCAGGCTTGAATCTGTTGTCCGAGTGCCATGGCGCGATGGTACAGAAATTAGGGCCCTCTCCGCAACCTCCCTGTGTCGGCATCTGGCGCGATACACCTTGAAACACAATGGCTTATGCGTAATTTCCCTCGGTGGAAGATAAGCAATGAAATCAGGTATAATACGCGTCTTAGTTCATGCTTGATTCAGTGAGGAGGCGTATCATGTTAGGCACAGATATTCGCGGAATTATCGCAGAAGAAGAAGAAGTTCAGCGGCGCAAGGACGCCTTGAAATCGCTCTTAAGCATGCGTTCCAAGCAGTTGAGGGAGTCGTTGGAACAGCGGATCAAGCGGGCTCGGATTTGTGGAGATTGGATTCAGCTTTCTCAAGAAGAGTGTGCCACGCTTCACAAGCGTGAAAAACTCCATCTCAAGTCTCAGTTCGACAAGCTCCAGCACGAACAAGATCGAACCAGAGGGAAGTTGACCGCGTTGAAACGAGCGAAGGCGCGAGCACAGCGAATTCGTGCTGCGGAAGCTGCATCAGGGCGGAAACGTCGCTGAACCTGTTTTGCCCATTATGACGCACTAGCGTGGCTGCCTCATTTCCTCTCCTGACGCGCTCGCAAGGGGCGCACATTCGAGAGCTCCTTCTTGATAGACGTGTACGTGTACAGGATGGCGCCTTCGTCGTCGAAGGCGCCCATGCCGTTCGAGATCTCCTGACTCGGTATCCTGAACAAATTCTCACAATCGTCACCGCCCATAGTTATCTGCCAAAAGAAGCACAGAGAGATCGCCTGATTCGCCTTGGCTCATCAGCGCAACAGTACTCCTGTACAGATCTTCAGTTTTCAAAAGTGTCTGATCTGGACGTGCCGCAGGGGATCCTCGCAGTGGTGCGGCAACCGACATGGGATGAAGAAGCGGTGCTGAGACAGCCGACTGTCTTGGGAATTTTTGGGGAGCAGCTACAAGATCCCGCCAATGTTGGGGCGATTATACGAACGGCGGCAGCCCTCAATGTCAGCGGCCTGTGGCTCACGCCTGAATCTGCCGATGTCTATCACCCCAAAGTGGTTCGTGCAACGAGCGGTGCGTTGCTCGCGCTGCCGATCTTTTCCACCAAGGATGTGTCCGGATTAATCCGGCAAGGTTGCCGGATCTTTGCAGCAGAAGTGACAGGGCCTAAGGCTACTTTGATCGATGAGATTCATCATGCACCACGGAAACTCGTCTTTGCTGTTGGAAATGAAAGCCGCGGCTTGTCAGCTCTGACCCGCAAGCAGGCCTCCACCCGATTTACCATCCCTCTCAGCCGCGACGTAGAATCCCTCAATGTTGCAGCGACCGTAGCCATTGCCACGTTCTACTTTTCTCGACTTCCTAAAGAAACATGATCAGCCCATTTGCTCGTGCGAACATTTCTGTGACACCGTGCTAACCTAATCGCGGGAGAAACATGTGTGTGCCCCTGAACAACCGCGATCCCGACGACCCATTTTCCTTTCCGTTCAATCATGGCTCTTACGCGAAATACGAATGGGTCGGGCTGATGGAGCTGCTGAAATGACCTGTCGCCTCTGCCTTTGGCCGATAGGACTTCATACCACAGGAAGGAAGCAAGCCCGACAAATTGAGACGCGCATAGCGTGCCGTTTCAGCCGATAAAATGATATGATCGTTCCCCAGGTACGGTCCCTGCTTCCGTGAGTGAGAGTCCAAATGCCTGATCCTTGGTTGACCTTCGCCCCATTGCAGCCAGACGGGATTGTGCCCGCTGAAATTAATCTTCCCTACCATTTTAGTGAGCAGGTCTCCTTGCGGCCAATTCCTGAGTGGGTGCGGCAGGCCGATACGGTGGATGAGTTGCGTCCGCAGCTGCGCGACAAAATCGAGAACGACGGGAACCGCCATTGTCTCGGGGTAGAGTATCAAGCGGATGCGTTCGGGTCGCCCGATCCCAGTTGGAAAGGGGACCCTCCGTGGTCGATGCAGGACACCGCAGCACAATGGATTCGATCCGCGCACCTGGCGCTCTGGCTGGCTCGTCCCACGGGCCTCTCCTTCAATATCGTGATAGACGCGGTTATGCACGGTCCCGAATGGGTTACGAGAGGAACTACCACCTATGCTGAGACATACGCCTTGCCCGAACATCAGCACGAAAGACACACGCTAGAAGACTTCGAGACTGCACGGACCCTGTTCAACGCTTTTCTCTGGGTTTCCCAAGGGGGGCCTGTTCATACCGCGGCGTTTGTGACCATGAAGGCGCTCGGTGATCAAACGTGGGAATTCAGATTTCTTCTCATGTGGCTTGCCTTGGAATGTCTGTTCGGACCAGAAACTCCACAGGAAACGACGTTCCGCCTTTCTCAACGTATGGCGTTTTTCCTTGAGAAAGAAGGATCGAAGGCACGGGAAGTCTATACGCGTATCAAAAAGAGCTACGAGTGGCGCTCAAAAATCGTACATGGGCTCAGGCTGTCAAACTTACAGAGAGAGAAGTCCAATTCACTATTAGTCGAGCTAGAAGAGTTAGTCCGTCGTTCACTGGTCGGGATTCTAGCCAGTGAAAATCTGACTGAGATATTCGACGGCGGGAGGCGTGAGGAATATCTCGATAGCCTGGCTTTTAGGTAGGGGGGACATGCCTCGCAGCTTCTTCGATCAGCTAACCCCGTGGTTCAAATTCCGTAAATACTTCCCGATCTATATACGTATGAGCGTTCAAGGCTATTTGGTTCACTTCTGCAAACTCTTTGGCGCCCCAAAAGGTCCAGAATCTGGCTGCTAGCGATCGCATGGTGGTCGTGGATCCGTCGTTGGCAATGTAGCGAATGCCAGCTTCCTCCTGCTTCTTCGATCCGGCAAAGATTACAAACAGCCTCTGCTTCTTCTTTCGTGACAGCGTGTCTTCATCATTGATCAATTCCACTTCGGCAGATTCCCTTCTTATCCTAAAAGTTTCTTACAGGGTGGGGGCTTCTGATCCGTTCCAATTTCCTGTATTGCTTTTTGCACATTACTTTCGTTCTGACAGGAACCCAGGCTTTCACCTATCGCACATCCTTCTGCCTTTTTCCATACATCTTTAGTAGGTCTTTCCACGTATTCTCAAAATTCGAATCCGAGAAGCGGAATGTCCAGCGTCTTGACTGCCAATACTTTGTAAGAAGGTCGCAAACCGCTTCTTCTGCCGGCTGGTTTCGCTACTTCTCTTCATCCACCGAGAGAGAATCGATCTCTCGCATGAGACGAGAGCGGCTCGAAGACCGTACTGTTTTCGTGTCTTTGAAGAGGGCGGACTGGCTATTTGGAGAGTCGATTGCGGGATGCCGTGATGCGATTGGACGCCTTCACGAGGACCGATCTATTGGGAGAACTCGCGGGCGAGGTGTCCGCCTTCCATACAGGACTCATTCAGAATCTCGCGAGTAGTGGAAAGATGGTGCCGAGGGACAGAATTGAACTGTCGACACCAGCCTTTTCAGGGCAACTGGAATATGAAACAAATCAACAGATAGAAAGAAAAAGTCATGACAAGCGTGACATTTCGTGCACAGCAATATCAATGACATACAAGCACAGGTGCCACTTGTGGCAGTTTGTATTGTTTGCAGGGTAGGTTAGGGGGCAGTTGGTTCATGGGAGGGGAAAGGCGAAAAAATGGAGGGAGAAATTCAGTCTAAACGACCATTATGTCCGGGGGTGCACATAGGTCTTACAGCGGATTTGCGCTAGCAAGATCATCGGAACTGATTTCGTGGAAGGCGGATAAGGAAAGAGGCCTACGATCATACGATCGCAGGCCTCTTCAGCATCGTTCAAGTTCAGCTTCTCTGATCAGACAAACGAGATCTGTCGTCCTTACTTGCCCTTCTCGTCTTTCTTCTCGTCCTTCTTCTCATCGCCGAAGGTATCGGTATTCTTCCCGTCATTCTTCTTCTCGTCCTTCTTCTCGTCACCGTACACGAGGACTTGGCCGCCCTTCTTTTCGTCCTTCTTCGTCTTTTCATCACCGGCGAAGGCCGGAGCGCTGAACGTCACCGCCACTGCCACTGCCATAATTGCCATCACCATGGTCTTCATAATGTGTACCCCCTAAAATGTGAAAGTTAAATTAACCTTTACCCATTCAACTAGCGCGAACAGGTAGTGCGCTTGCGAATATCATTTCCCGCTGTCAACCGTTCATTCTTCGTCCTCTTCTGCCTGAAGAGAATTGTCATGCACGGAAGTAGGTTGATTTGACTTTGCAGAGTAGCATTTTCGCCAAATAGAAAGAGGTCAATAGGGATCAACTTTCTATTTATTCGCGTGAGGCACAGTGCCACCTCTCAATGTAGTTGAACCTGTAAGTATGCGGAAGATGGTGCCGAGGGACAGAATTGAACTGTCGACACCAGCTTTTCATGGGACGCAGGAAATGAGGAAAATCATAGCATAAGAAGAATAAGTGATGACCTTCATGACAAATGGTGTCGTGTTATATCAATGAGATACAAGCGCAGGTACCACTACTTCCATTCCCTACCATATCAGTGGTGCGAGTGCAGACGTCTGCAGAGGGATGGGATGCACAGCTTAATACCAACGGATAGATGCGGATGCTCATCGTGCTTGATCGACAGATGCAGGGTTAAGCCCCGCGATGCAAAACGGGTTGGTGTCCCGACTGAGGAACCCCAGCAGGGGTCAGTCTTACATTCTCCTCGAACTCCGTGTGTTCGTCGCATGAGGATGCCGATGATGGTCGAAATTCTCACAGACTTGATTCGTGGAGACGAAAGCATTTCGTGCACGATCCATTCGTCAACATGACCGAACGGTCACGGTCAGGTCGCAGGACTTAGTCCAGCGAGTAAGCGGTATTACACGTTCCGAGGAGATGTCCACGGGGTCGTCAGCTGAATCTTGATTCGGTAGCGACCAAACACTGCGGGCTTAACTGCAGCCAACCCGATTATACAAATCAGACGACCAGCAGTAATATCTGCTGGAGTCATGGTGGACTGATCGCACCTCACGAAAAAGGCCTCCCCAGGGTTGTCCCCTTGCAACGCTCCTGTCAACCAAAAGGTCGCGAGGTACCCCCTCAAATGTCGACCGAGTTGGATCCACAAAGGAGGCGCGTTGGTCTCATGCAAGACCCATTGAAGCTCATGGTCACACCACGTTTCGAGTAATGTCCTCATGGGATCTGCGATCACGGCGTGAGTGTCGCGTTGCCCTGAATCGATCTCTTCGATGGACACATGTTCAGCGTGACATATTGGCATTCATGCCCCCAAGGGTAATTCGACCTGCACCTCACAGAATCGAGACAGTTCAACTCTATGCGGCTCAGGCATGGAGAGGAATTCTATTCCGGCCCCTTTCTCTTTGATCCACTGCACTCTCCCTAGATTAATCTGAATGGCCTGGCCATCATCTGGATACACCTTGAGCGTAAGGTACTGCGTAGGGCTGAGGGGCCTAGTGAGAGAAAGCTGGCACCCTCTGCGGGAAATATTTGTGATTAGCCCGCGTGCAAGCCCAATCTTGTCTGCGATGAGTGCGTTGACGCTGACCATCTTCCGAGCGTCCGACCGTCGGTTGATCTCGGGAACTTGACCATCCTGTGTGGGAAGCGCTGTAACCTTCATGGCAATCCTTTCTTTCACTTGAATTGATCACCACGAGTTCAGCAATCCTCATGCCAAAAGAAATCTGTCATGACATTCGCGAGTTCGTGCGGAACTTCCTACTATGCTGTAATCGATGTATTGAAAATCATACGGAGGACAAGTTGTCCGCTGTAAACAGAAAGTCCTACCGCATGAGGAAGCACGCGCGAATCTCTTTGCATTGCATCAGTCGATGTGCGAGCAAAGGCGGGAACGGCCGTAGATTCAGGGGAAGGGCCGTTGCCGGCGTGCCGGAGAGGGATAAGCGGCGGGAGTGACAGGGAAACTGGCGCGAGCGGTGCGCCTCGCAGGTGCTAGCCGGTCGGCCCCTGCAGGCCATGGCTTCGACAACAAACCCGTGACCTGCGTTGTAGGACCGAGGTGTCAAGCAGCTATGAGATCAGGTGGAGCGGTTCAGCGGCTGGATCAGCGTCCTTTAATCCGAAGGCCGCGGCCGTAGGGATTCGTGGGACTGCTGGGGCCGTGGGGACTCCCGGCGCCGAATGGATTGGCACGTGGAATCGAGATTGAACGGATTCGCGCTGAGCTCGTCGAGATCTTCCGCGTGGACGGAGAAAGGCAGTGTCAGGAGTAGGAGTAAAAGGAGGAAGACGACCCACATGCGAGCCTCCGACAAGCAGGGCAGCACGTGCAGTTAGTCAACTCGCCGTCTGAGACTGAGTTCCATGATTTTCCCTTTGTTATCGGCTCTCCCTCTGTAGATCCTCGTTGACAAAGGACACCTTGGCAAGGGCAGGACGTTCGGCCATGGCTACCTGAAGCGCTTGCAACATCGTCACCGCAGTCGTGTCGTCGGATCCGGCTAAGATAGTATACTTCTCTTGAACCAGCGCGAAAAATTCCGGCTGGGCTTCCTCTGGAACGTCCAGTAATGCTGCCAGGGAGGCGAGATGCTCGCCCCGCCCCTGAGCCATTTCTTGCGCCAGACTCTCAAAGGCGCGGCTCGTAATATTAATGTGCTTGTTCTTCATAATCACGCCGTCGTTAGTACAACCTGACGTGCCAGAGGAGATCCCAAAGAGTTGGCTGCTGAAGGTGCCGTTCGTCGTTGCCATCATCACCTGTGGCGCAATCTGTTTTTGGCTCCCATAATCCATCCAGGCCAGCTTTCCCAGGCCACATCCAGGACCATTGTCCGGGTTCCCGGCCGCTCCTACGCCGGCAGCCTGCAGTATCAATAAAGAGCTGGCGATCAGGATGAACACTGTTCGTTGAAACATAAAAACCTCCTTCGGTACGGTGATCCGTGTACTCCTCAGATTAGTGCAATTGCTGGCTCAGTCAAGCTAATACAGTCAGGGAGAGATAGGAGCGATGAGAAAGAAGTGATAAAAACGGTTGGTTGGCCTAAAGGGTGAGGGCGTTATTTGACACCGAAATATGGAGGATTTCACGCGCTGAAAGCGCTCATTTCTCTTAAGTCTCCACGCCGGCTCTAATGTTCCAATTCGTATCGTACCGCGTCCAGCAACTTCGGCATGCTAAAGGGCTTGTGAAAGGTCCGCCGTGCTCCGAGGAGTTTCGCGGAATCCAACGCATTGCTTTCTCCTCCTATGCCTGAGATCGCGATCACCTTGGCATGGAGGAATTCACGCGTCAGTTCCAGGAGCATGTCCAGTCCAGTCAGCTCAGGCATGAGCAATGTCGGTGATGATCAGGTCCGTCGGCCTGAGGCGGTACAGCGCAAGCCCTTGACGACCGTTCGCCGCCTCCATCACCTCATACCCTGCCGCTTCAAGCGTGGTGCGAAGGAGCGCACGGATGCCCTCTTCATCATCGATAATCAGAATGGTCGCCATTGTTCGATACGCTCCTCCTTGTCCCTTCCAGATCGAATTCTTTGGTGTGCATACAGGGGCCCCACAATCCATCATCATGCACCCACGGTGGCTTCGTGCAAGTGTCGGTTAGCCTCTCTGAGAGGATCTGCCGCGTACCCACAGTTCATGCACCGCCAGCCCTTCATCCACATGAAGCCTTGAGTCCCCTCAAAGTCAAAAAACTGGTCTTCCGCCATCAAGCCTTGGCAGCGTTTGCATTTCATGATGTGGCCTCCTCGCGATTACGTTTGCGTAGGTCCTGGAGCAATAGCGCTGCGTCGTCCCCCTAACCACACTACGGCGCCCCGTGCATCCAATTGCCCACGGGCCGCCTCTGCGCCCTCGTGTCCTGGTCGATTCGCTTCAAGGCCTCCAATTGACTCGACATGACCTCAATCTGGTAGTTCTGGATCGCAATGGTCCGCTCCCGCTCGTGGAGTCGCTTGTGCAAGACGTGAATTGTGGCCTGGTCCTGACTTGTGCCAAATCGAGTGGCGGCTGTCGGTGGTGGTGTCGTGCTCCCGCAGCCTGACAATCCCACGAGACCCAGGACGCAGACAGCCTGAATGGTCCACACAATGGTCTTCATGTTTGGCCTCCCTACACCGTGCGGTGCGTCAGGGTCATTCGCGGCCCGCTGTTGTCGTTCAAAGGCTACCACTAGGGCAGGTGAAGGGAAGATTCGGAGGGGTTAGTTCAAAAGAGGTATGGCAGTGATGTTTCAGAGAGTCGGACGATCCGAGATGCTACGCGAGGGATACAACTAGGTCTTCGTAATGGGTGACAGCGCACTTCACGGGGAAGACGGGAGGGGGAATCGAGAAGGGCATGAGAGCCTCAGGGAGGCGTATTGTAATACGATCCTGTTGAAGTCCTGCAACATTTCTTTCCTACCACTGTGATCATCTTCGACTGTGACATATCCGTGATCGTCACCAAAACCGCTCCCGAACCGCAACCAAAACCGCAACCAAGAAAAGCCTGTATTGGTGCTGAGGGCGGGATTGTATAAAGGGGGATTGCCGAAGTGCTTGAGAAACGTGGCAATCCTCCTTCCCACCTGTGAATGGTCGCTAGAACCGCTCTTGCCTCTCTTTGTGTCTCTCTGTTTGGTGTTCCCCTGACTCTGCCATGAAACGTAACATCCTAATAACACCTGGGAAGAGGCCGGGGGTGTTCCCCGATTACCTCCTCCGAGCGTAGGGAACCCGACGTGCGCACGCTGACACAGGCCATTTACAGGGCTTGGTCGGCAGGCGGGGGGCCTACTTTGGGCCCCCCACGTCTAGGGGCAAACGTCTGCCTAATCAAAATCCCAACAGCACGTCCCACATTCACCCGTGTTCCGCGACGCCAGAATGGCTGGCCTGGGGGGCACCATAACAGATTCTGATCCCCCACGAACGGGGGGTTTCCCCGGTACTGCGTTTCGGCCTAGGCTATACCACCAAATAAGAGTGATGGTGCGTGGAGGACCTCTTGACTCTCACTCTTGGCGAGCGGATCGCCGATTTAGGCCTATTTACGTTGCAAGCCCTGGTGTTCCTCCTTGTTGGGGGCGCCATGATGATGCTCATCGACTGGACAGCGAGGCGTCTTGGCGGCGACAAGGTGAGTCAAGCGCAGTATTTGACAGTGTTGGCGTTAAGTTTTTTCCTTGGGTTGTTTCTGCAGTGGGAAGGGAGCTACCGAATTTCCCAACCGCTGAAGATACAAAACGAGTCTCTCTCCAGAGAAATAGCATCCCTTAGGAATGAGTTGGAAGCCAAAAATAAAAACGTAGAAACCCTCGAACGACGATTCGACAAGTTCACTGCTCAGTTAACAGAATTCGGCAAGGAGACAGGGAAGATGCTGCAGGCGTTACAGAAAAAGGTAAAAGAAAGAGAGAGCCAGATAGCCTCTCTCCAGAATCATCCCAATGAGAACAAGGACGTTGGGACGAATGTGGTTGAACTCACCGGGAAGACAAGCAAGGCAGCGATGAAAAACCAGTTGGCTCAGTTGCGAGCCGAAGGCAAACGCATCATTGACAAAACTCTATCGACTCCCACATCCCGGCCGCCTGTTGATGAAGGACAACAGTGGTTCGCCACCACAATCCAATTTCTGGGGCAGAATATGGATGCTAGTCATGTGCAAGAATTTAGATATCCTCCAACGCCTGCTCTACATTTCGCAGGACTACCTGCAAGCCATGATGTCTTTGCAAGTGACGTGGAAGCCAGAGTGAAAGTATTGCAAAGGTTTACCGACGAGCTGCGTGCAAAAAACTAGTACGCAATCAATTTCTAGGTGGTGCCGAAGGCAGGATTTGTGGGATGGGAGCTGGATTCAGCCCACAGCCCTTTCTTCGCGTCTCGTGCATCTTTCTCTAGCCTCTCAAGTTCTGTATCTAGCGGAGCGTACTTCCGATACCACCAGCACCAGCCGTCTTTGACCAGTGCGCGATTGACGTTCGTGCCATTGGACAGGAGCAAGTGTGCGCCCGTATTTGTCCTTTCCGTGAGTCTGAAGTGTGACTTCTTTGCCGAAGGTGAGGAGTGATGCAGCTTGCTTGGCTCGCTTACCGTAGGCTTGACCACTCTCAGGACAGTCAATACCGCTGAGGCGGACACGTTCAGGGTGAGTGTTGTGAAGGACTTCGATGGTGTCGCCGTCGAGAATGGAGACGACAGGGCCGGTGAAGTCAGCAAAGGTGAAATCAGGTAGCAGCAAATGGAGTGTAACCAACAGAGGATGCAGTGTCAGGAAGCGTCTCATGGCCTCAGCAGGGCGACATGTTCTACTCTATTGCAGTTTCATGGCGAAGACCACGCCAGATAGCTCCAACTTACGTTGCGAAGCTCTGATTTAATGACCAAAAACTAGTAATCTTCACAGGCCCGAAATATCAGAGAGTAGCGTATGGTTGGGTGTGCGTACTTCTAATACCCAAGGACGATTCCTATGATGTCCATTCCAAAAAAAGTCGGTGTGATGTCTTGCAGTTGCGTGCTGTGGCTGGGTCTATCCAGTGCCCCACTGGCAACCGTGAGCCTAGGGTCTGCCCCCTGTGCTGATAGCAAACAGGGGCAACCAAATCCTGGGAAGTGTGACGAGAACATATGGCAGGATATTGACACCGTGCAGGGGTATGTACTGCGTGTTGACTTCGATAATTTACTTGTCTACTCGTCCGATGGAAAGAAAGTGAATTTGCATATTGACGAACACACCGAGATGAGCGGGTATATTGGTCCTGGACAGCATATTGAGGCAAAGGTGAATGACCAGCAACATGCGCTGTCGATTCGATTGATTGAATAGAACTCAGCGTTTCCGCAATCCTTCCCTCATTCACCAGTCGCTTCACGAAGTGCTGAAGCCGTGCGTGCGTGTGCCACTCCACCACCACATTCTCCACCGCAAACTCGTCCCCTCTCGACCATCGCACGACGGCTTCAGGGACTTCGATACGTTGTTCATTGGGCATCGTGACGGTCATTGAGAGGGCTTCCCCGGTGCGCATAGGCAGGTCCCCTGAGAGACGCCAGCGAGTAGTAGAGAGATTCCAGATTATGCCTTGCCCTCGAAAAGGACCAGCATTGTAGGTGACGGAGCATTGCACAGGGAATCGACGGTAGGGACGAAGTGAAGCGAAGGAAGGCGCAAGGGGGTGCCAGACAAGGCTTGGTAGCCGCCAGTATTCCCAGCCTGTGCTAAGCTTGTTTTGTCGAGAGAGCCATCCTTCTCAAGCTGATCGGCAAGGTGGGCAAACGGCAATGGCTAGCAAACTGCTTGGTATTCTCCTCGGTCTAATTCTTAGTGCCTGCAACACATCTCCCACGGCACCCACCACTGATAAGCGTGGGGGGAGTGCTGGGGAAACGGAACGGTCGAATAAGGTATTCGTGGATGGCTGGACCAACCCAAAAAGTGTAGAGACCGATGAGATCAATAAACAGCTTGCATCACCCGTTCCGGGAGGTGTTAGTTTCGCATACATTCTTCCCGCATTCTTCGATCCGGCCCACAATTCGCCGATGTTCACCCTCGTCCATCAAGGAGAGTATGTACTGTACGACCTCACCGTCAGAATTCTTGATTTATTTACGTTTGATAATATCGTGGGGCCAACCAATTCATACTCCGACAAGGTGAGGGATGAAGTTCAGTTAAGTGTCGGTAATATTGCGTCGAACCAGAAAAGCATGCCCAAAACCGTTCAGCTCGGCACTGGTCCTCTGAGTTGGAACCTTTTCTTTAGTGCCCGAACCGGGTATTTCACCGAATTACTTCGAGTACGACGAGTTGGCAATGAATGGAAAACCGCTCTGAAAGTAATAAGAACCCGGTCGACCAGCAAGAACGAGGTACTACTTAAGAAGATTGATTCGGATTATCCTCTCAGTAAAGACGGTCAAGTCGAGTGGTGATGCCGCATGATGCTTAGTGGAGGGTACCCGCTCCTCACCGTTGAGGATACCCTTGGACAGACGGTACAATTTCTCTAATGGCTCTCTCCCTCTCCCCCTTGATCCGCTTCGGTACCTCCACCTGGACATATGAAGGGTGGCAAGGTCAGGTCTACAAGCGGGAGTATGCCAAGAGCACGTTTGCTCGTGAGTGTTTGGGTGAGTATTGTCAGTATCAGTACCGGGGCGAGCCACACTTTAGGACCGTGGGCAATGACTCCACCTTCTACCGACCTCCGACTGCACAACAATTTACGCGATATCTCAATCAAATCCCCGAGGACTTCGAGATGTGCTTCAAGGTATGGGAGGAGATCACCATTCCGAGCTATGTGTTGCACGGTCGCTATGGGTCCAGCGCCGGACAACCGAACCCTCGGTTCCTCGACGCACAATTATTTAAGGACTTCGTGTTGGCCCCCCTCTGCAAAGCTCATTTCGAGGCTCATACGGGTCCCTTCCTTTTCGAGTTTCAACGCCACGGGATGTCAGTAAGCGAGTTTCTCGGTAAGCTGGATCAGTTCTTTTCCCAACTTCCGAAACACTTCATCTATGCCGTTGAGATCCGCAACGCCAGTCTGCTTGTCCCTGACTACCAGAAGGTTCTTGAGGCTCATGGTGTCGCACACATCTATAACCACTGGTCCTACATGCCTTCGCTGGTAGAGCAGCACAATCGGATGGGACGCTTTACGGCCCCATTTACCGTGCTGCGCCTACTCACACCGCTGAAGATGTCCTATGAATCGGCGGAGAAGCGGGCGGAACCGTACACCAAGATTGTTGGAGAGCTTCCGGAGATGAGACGAGACACCGTAGAGTTAGTGAGAACGGCTGTGGCTGAGAACCGTCGCGCGTATATATTGGTCAACAATCGAGCTGAGGGGAATGCGCCGGTGACGGTGGAAGGATTGGTAGGGATGTTGCGGGGCTAGAGCTTCTTGGCGATCGACTCACCGCAGGTCGTACAGTGATAGTCGCCCGTCAAATAGCCGCCTTCGCTCGTTTCTAGCTCCTGGTGTGGATGCTCGCAGGCCGATGGAGGGTTTTGTTGTTGCCACTTGTCCAGTAACGCCGCGGCTGCAGCCTTGGTCATCAAGCACCTTCGCGATTCTTATCGCTACTGCGAACACCCTTTAAAACCAAGTGTACTATAAACCACTTGTGTGTGCTCTTGCAGTCAGGCCACCTCCCTACGTTGTGCACCGTATTGACTCCTTCGTACCACACTGCTCTAATCGCCCCCTCAAACCGGAAGTACGCGGTATGCCGCCGAACCCCGAACGACGCACCACGTCCGTGCTCCTCATCGACGGGAGCGCCACCGACCGCGCGTTCTTTGCCAGTCAATTAAAGCACTGCTCTCCTGACTATCTGATTGTCGAAGCCGCTGATGGGCAATCAGGCCTTGATCTCTATAGGTCTCAACAGATCGATTGTGTAGTGACCGACTTGGCCTTGGCTGATCGGTCGGGCTTTGAGATATTGGCTGACTTGGTTCCTGTCCCCAACAAGCCGCAGATCGCAGTGATCGTACTCACCCGGATCGGGCACCCAGGAGTGGGGGAGTTAGCCAGGCAAAATGGTGCGCAGGGCTTTTTCGTCAAACAGCATACGTCGGGCGAAGATTTGGATCACGCTATTCAACAGGCTGTCGCGTTAGTGAGGTTAATGCCCAAGGATGATCGGTATCGGCCTATCTAACATCTGTGCCGAATTGCCAGCTTCCCGGTCCCGTTGATGGCGGGATCGGGCCGCGCCAACCAGCTTCTTTAAACTTCTCGACTGGCTGATCGATATTCGGCCACCAGACCGTCAGCATTCCATCCGTGACACGCACATCTACCATGATTGCTCTCGATGAGGGCTCACGCCGAAACCAGTAGGCTCCAGGTTGGGTAGGCGGCTCTGTGCTCCAAGGGATATTCGCCGCTGGCGGAGAGGGTGGATTGACCTCAGGAGCTGACATAGAAGAAAGGCTAGGCTTGACCGTGTGGAGGGTGTCAAGGATGGAGAGGTGGGATCTGGACATTCTCACTGAGTATCCATTTCCCCCGATGGCGCATGGTGGCGCTTTCGGTAGTTGCGTTTGTTCACAGTGTTTCGGCATCTCACCGAGCAGTACCTTCCCCTCTTTCTGCGAATGAATGGTTGCTGGCATTTGTCGCTCGCACAGAAGCGGAAGCTGTCACTTGCCTGAAAGATAGTAGTTATGCCACCATCCTACCTAGAACTAATTCACAATCGTGTAAGTAGTGGAAAGATGGTGCCGAGGGACAGAATTGAACTGTCGACACCAGCCTTTTCAGGGCTGTGCTCTACCAACTGAGCTACCTCGGCACGGTTTGCGGCAAGAAGAGCGACGCACTGTTACAGGATCATCCGATAAAAATCAAGCGGCTTGGTCATCTACGCTCTGAGATAGCCTCGAAGCAGGCTGTGGCGGAGAGGGAGGGATTTGAACCCTCGGTAGAAGTTTCCCCCTACGGCAGTTTAGCAAACTGCTGCCTTCGGCCACTCGGCCACCTCTCCACTGGTCTCAGCTCTATGCGGGGTTCCCAATCATCTGCGACGCAGGCCGATGACTGTTGGAAGACCAGCAAGGGAGGGGTGATCTTACCCCAGGCTATGTGGGAGGTACAAGCGATTCGCGAGAAGGATGAAGAAAAACTCTCGGGAGGAGACGGGAATAGCTTGCAGGTCTCATTGCTTGGTCCACCGAAGTACAATCGGTGTTTTCGCAAACTGGGCGAGGGTAGATGAGAGGCTCTGCGTCCATCCTTGTGTCTGTTTCACAGTGCGTGCGCTGTCGTGGTCCCATGACGGCAAAGGGATAGGATGGATCTGCTGATATCCGAACGCCGTTGACTGTGCGCGAAAGGCGAGCATGCTGGCGATGGGTGTCAGGTAACGGAGTTCAACGTGGCTGGGTCTGACGACCCCGCTGACTGCCAACATATGCAACGCGTTGCGCTTCTGTTTTTTGTGCGCTCTCCGCAACTTTATGTATTGGATCGGAGAAGAGAGAACGTGCATCGGGTCTTCCTTCTGTTTGAGATAATGAGGAAGTATTCCTACATCCAGAGTATTCGACCGAGATCTTCATCGAGTCCGCGAGGGCGCTGACACTGAGAACAGCGGGCGAAAAGTCCGTCAGCTTGCGCCTGCACGTTCCCACGAAGCACGAGCTGATACTTATGGCCTCCGCAGAAGGGGCAAGCTCTGCCGTCTAGCTCCCGACGAATAGCCCCGATCTTCCCGATCTGTTTATGCATTGATCTACCTCCAAGAACCGATACTTATGAGGTGCACTGTTGAGTGTGATATTGCGGCAGTGCAGAAAATTTGAAAATACCGTAGAGGTAGGTGAGCTTGAACTAAAGAGGGGGCGAATCATTGGTAAGAAACGTTCTGTCCAAGAATTAATTTCATTCCGCTAGTTCAATTATTTACACTAATAACTAAATGTTATTCTAGAGCTATACGGCATGGGAAAATCCCGTCTCAGGCCTGGAGTTGGATGCGCAAGCGAACCTGGCATAACAACTTGTGTCCGAGGTATGGCTTTACCATGTATTGCATGTATTGTATGTGCGAAGGTCAGAGGAGGAACGGGTACAGTCACGGTGCCGCTGAATAGATTTTGAGAGTCCCTAAACTCGTCTCGATTTACCCTCGCCTGGATATGCAGATGCGCATAGGTTTTGGGAACTTTTCTACCACTGTATCTCCCGGTAGCCAGTAGCCGGTGGTACGTGTTCAATGCTAGTATCCACCAGTCACCCGGGGCGTTGAACCGACGTAAGGGAACCGGTAACCGGAGCAATTTCGGCTGGCCGTCGATTAGTTCAGCTGCGTGAAAACACTGATGGATCAGCGTTAAAAGGTACACGTATGAAAACGTTTCAGGTGCGACAAACCATTCATTATGATTTGACGATAGCCGCAGGAACGGAACAGGAAGCGATTCTGAAGGCCGGGGGTATCCCATTGACTCAGTGGGACCCTGAGAGTACTGAAATCACGGTTGAGTTAATCGATGAGACGGAAGAATTAGACGAGTACTGAACACCCACCGCCGTGTGTAGATGCGACAGACGTGAGCCGCAGGAAAGCCTCAGTTCACACATCAATCGCTGGAATTACGCCGGAAAATATGGCGGAGGGGGCGAGATTTGAAAGCCCTGATGCACCAGAGACTATAGGTCCTGATACGTCCTCATTGTTGTGTTCTCAATCACTTACAGAAGAGGCAGAAGCAGATGAAACCCCGATCAAAACCGATGGGACACTAGCCACAGGGAACGGACCACCAATTGCCCTAGAAAAGCTCCTTCGACATGAGGCGAGACAAACAAAGCCAAAGGGATTTGCACTACCCTCCCCAGTACAATTCTCTGATTTTGCGCTATGAGTAGTTCCCTTCTCGCCGATACCTTGCTGATTCTGCCTACTCCGCTTCCTCCACTCCCACGGCGGCATGGGTAACCCTCACGGACAATTCCCCGCCACTCGATACCCCGCAGCTTCGCCTAAACGTGGCTGTGGGCTCACACTCTGAAACGATAGGGGCGCCGCTTCGTGATTGAAACAGATGCAGTATCGCTTCGCTCCGTCTTACTCTTCACTGTAGTATCTGTAGGCAAACGCCTACAGCGTCTATCCTCTGAGAAATACGACGTTTGACTCAGTGATCTGCCACAATCTCCTACAGTCCCCCTCCACGCCACCATCAATCTTCCTGTCTTCACGGCTCATATTCAGGGTTTTTGTTCTGATCCTCCTTCTCCTACGACGGTACGCTACTTGCGTAGTTCCCACAGTGACGGGGTGAATGGTTCCCCACTTCGAACTCACCTCAGATGACGAGTCAGCTGAGCAATCCGGCATAGACTCTTGCACGTGAGAAATTGGCTTCTCCGGGAAGGGTGTGCCTGCTGCCGGGGAGAATACGATACGAGTTTTCCTATGAACTGGATGCGCGCGCTCGCTGGTGTACTCGTGTTGTGGGCTGGAACTGCGTGGGGGGCTACGTTGACATGGACTGCCAACAGTGAACCGGATCTGGCAGGCTATCGCGTCTATCAATGCAGTCTGCAACCCTGTACGCCCGCGTCTAGTAATGACTCTCTTCTTGTCATATTAGGAAAAGTGACGAGTTTCAATATCGGGACGCCCGTAGGGACCCGGTACTATTTCATTACGGCCTATGATTTCACCAATAAAGAATCGGGCGCTAGCAACGTCGTGACCTTCACATCTGGCGGGTCTCCTCCCCCGCCTCCGCCCCCGGGTGTGCCTATTACTTTCGCTGCCACGAGCAGTTCAGCCACGGGGAACACGACCAATAGGATCAGTTGGTCCCATACGGTCGGAATCGGCACGAACCGATTCCTCACCGTCTGCACGCAAGCACGGGACACGGTGGCGGGCGATGTCGCCGTGACCACCGTGACCGCCAATGGAGTTCCTCTCAGGAAAGTCCGCGCCGATCTGCGCACCGCCGGGGCCGCTTCCTTCGGGACGGAACTCTGGTATCTGGTGAATCCCGGTGTGGGCACCAATACGATTGTGGTGACGTGGAAAGGAGCCCTCTCCAACTATGGCGTCGGGTCCGCCACGAGTTATTTCGGCGTGAATCAAGTCACGCCCATTGATGCGCAAGCGGGAAGGAACGGCAGTGGAACCACTCTTTCCACGGTAATCACCACAGTCGACAATCATGCGTTGATTACCGATTGTGCCCTCGGCGAAGCGAACGGCGGCCTGACGATGCGCGCTGGTCAAACCACACGGGTTGACCGTCTGACGACGGGCGGCGGCACCGTCGATGGTGTCGGCGTCTCGACCGTGAACGATAAAGCGGTTGCAGGATCGGAGACGATGGACTGGACCCAAGCTGAGGCACAGAATTGGGTGATTAGTGCCGTCTCCTTGCAGCCAGCACTCTGACTTCAATTCCCTGATAATGAATCAGGGGAGAATCTGCGGATTGCACAATCAAGCCGATACATCCGAAGGCTCTCTACCATCGATGGAAGGAAGCGTGCAAACGGGCAGGGGTACCGACACGCATTCCCCATGACTTCCGCCGTACCGCTGTTCGGAATCTTGAACGGGCAGGGGTGCCACGTTCAGTGGCGATGAAGTTGACGGGTCACAAGACGGAAGCCGTCTATCGACGCTATGCGATTGTTTGTGAGGCCGATCTGACGGAAGGACTCAAGAAGCTTGCTGTCCAAGAGGAGTCATTGAGGAAAAACATGCAGTCGTGCGGGACCATCACAGTCTTTAGCCACATTTCAGCCACAGTTCCAGCCCCAATACCTCGAATTACGCCGGAAAATATGGCGGAGGGGGCGAGATTTGAACTCGCGGACCCCTTGCGAGGTCTCCAGTTTTCAAGACTGGCACGTTCGGCCACTCCGTCACCCCTCCATACCATCCGTGACCCGACCCGGAGCCCCTACGATGGCTCTTGGTGACGGGATAATACCTTTGAGTATCTCATTCTTTCTCTATCTGTTCCATCCCGCCCATGTAATGATGCAGCGCCTTCGGTATCGTGACACTGCCATCCGGTTGCTGATAGTTTTCGAGGATGGCCACGAGCGTACGACCGACGGCCAGTCCAGACCCATTGAGGGTATGGACAAACTCTGTTTTCGCATCCTTCTTTCCAGCATGGCCTTTATATCGGATGTTGGCACGCCTGGCTTGAAATGCTTCAAAGTTGCTGCAGGAGGAGATCTCTCGGTATTGGTTCTGGGAAGGAAGCCAGACCTCGATGTCATAGGTCTTCGCTGCGGAGAATCCCATATCGCCGGTACAGAGAGTGACGACTCGGTAATGCAGCCCTAGTCCCTGCAAGATCGCTTCGGCATGGCCGGTCAACCGCTCTAGTTCCTCATACGACTGTTCAGGTTTTACAAACGAGACCAACTCCACCTTGTTGAATTGGTGGAGGCGAATGAGTCCTCTGGTATCTTTTCCATAGGATCCTGCCTCGCGGCGAAAACATGGGGTAGATGCCGTATACCTAATCGGCAACGCACTCTCGGTGAGCGTCTCGTCTCGATGGAGATTCGTCACCGGCACTTCTGCCGTCGGAATCAAGAAATAGTCTTCGTCTCGCAGGCGAAAGCTATCCTCTTCGAACTTGGGTAACTGGCCTGTCGCGGTCATGCTTGGCCTATTGACGAGAAGTGGCGGCAGGACCTCCCGATAGCCATGCTGTATCGTGTGAAGGTCGAGCATATAGTTGATGAGGGCCCGTTCAAGTCGCGCGCCGACTCCCGTCAGAACTGCGAATCGTGCTCCAGTAATTTTTGCCGCCCGGTCGAAATCTAGAATACCGAGCGCTTCGCCGAGATCCCAATGACTCTTGGCTGTTGCGATCAATGTAGGCGGGGCTCCCCACCGCCTGGTTACCGTGTTGCTGCTCGCATCTTTCCCTGATGGGACCGAGGCATGTGGAAGATTTGGGATGCGGAGATTCAGATCGGTGAGGGTTTCGTCAACACCCCGTAAGCCATCTTCGATGGTCTTGATCTGTTCGCCAATAGCCTTCATGGCAGCCACGGAAGAATCCGCCGGCTGTTTCTCTCGTTTGAGCTTAGCAACCTCGTCTGACCCTTTTTTCAGCTTGTGGCGGAGTTGCTCGACCTGGCTAGCTAAGGTTCGATGTTGTGCGATCAGAGTGCGGATTCTATCCCAAGGGACATCGGCGCCACGGGAGCCAAGCTGGTCCCGGATGGTGTCTAAATTATCGCGGAGCGTGCGGAGATCATACATGTCCGTGTTTTCCAGAAAGCGGCTGGAACTTAACATCGGGGTAGGGGTTAGTCAATCAATCGGGCCGTGATATGTTCCGTTGACAGGAACGGACGGATCGAGGACCATATCTCAATGCGCACGGTGATCAATCCACCTAACCCGTTTGACTCACAGCACCGAGATCTCTTGGAGCCGGCTCTCCAGGTGCAGCTACAAATGTTTGAGGATGCGACCCGTGACATTCTCAGCCGGAACGAGAGTCCCGATTTGCCGTTTCGCTGGAGCCTGAACCCCTATCGTGGCTGCTTCCACGCCTGCGCCTATTG
The DNA here is from genome assembly GCA_963801725.1 of uncultured Nitrospiraceae bacterium. Lineage (GTDB taxonomy): Bacteria > Nitrospirota > Nitrospiria > Nitrospirales > Nitrospiraceae > Palsa-1315. Next base: position 2,327,532 of record CAWDFX010000002.1, on the reverse strand, counting down.
CTACGCCAGACCGACGCATGAATACTGGGGATTCGGCGCCGGAACTGACTTCGAGTCCAAGATTATCGTGAAGCGGGAGGCCGGGACCTTGCTCCGCCGGACGTTCGAAAAGCCTTCCTGGAAGGGTGAATTGATCCTGTTTTCCGGAAACACCGATTGTTACCAGCCACTGGAAGCGTCGCTGGAGTTGACGCGGGCCTGCCTGGAGGTCTGTGCTGAATATCGGAATCCGGTCGGGATTATCACGAAAGGAGTGTTGGTGCTGCGCGATCTGGATGTACTGCGTCGCTTGCATCAGGAAGCATCGGTTCATGTATATTTCAGTATACCGTTTTCAGACGATGAAGTGGCCCGCAAGGTCGAACCGCATGCGCCTTCCAGCCGGAAGCGTTTCGAGGCGATGGCGACATTGGCAAACGCCGGGATCCCTGTCGGCATCTCGCTGTCTCCGATCATTCCCGGTCTCAACGATGAGGATGTGCCCGATCTGTTGGCCCGAGCGAAGCAAGCTGGAGCAATCGAGGCGATGGCGACGCTGCTGCGTCTCTCTGGTTCTGTTGAGCCGGTGTTTATGGAGCGAATGACAACGGCATTCCCAGATCGAATCACCAAGATTACGAATCGGATTCGAGACGTGCGTCGTGGAGGAATGAGCGAGGGAGCTTTCTTTGAACGTCACCGTGGCACAGGCCCCTATTGGGCAATGATCGAACAGTTGTTCGAAGTCTCCAGACGTAAAGCGGGATTGTCAACACTGCGTGATGAGACGGTTCCTGCCACCTTCCGCAGGCCTGGTGTCGAACAAACCGCCTTATTTTGAGCAGGACAGGGAAAGGAGTGAGGATGAAACATAATCCGGGTTTTCTCAAGTTGGTCGATGCCGCACGAGCCCGCGTCAAGGAATGTACGGTGGAGCAGGCGAAGGCCAGGCTCGATCAGGGTGAGGTTGTGCACTTTCTCGATGTCCGCGAAGACTACGAATTTGAGAAGGACCATGCGAAGGGCGCCTATCATCTGGGAAAAGGGATTATCGAACGCGATATTGAAACGCGCATTCCCAATAAAGAGGAAGCCATTCTATTGTATTGCGGAGGCGGCTACCGGTCGGTTTTAGCCGCAGATGCGCTTCGGCAAATGGGCTATGCCAATGTGGTGTCGATGGATGGGGGAATCAAGGGCTGGCGGGATGCGGGCTATCCGATGGAGCCTTGATGGGACCTTGGAGAGGCCGAGGTCCCATTCACGCCTGATGACGAATTCACCTGCGCGCGCTCGGAAAGGTTACTTACTGTTGACTCGATCGAATTCCTTGATTACCTGATCGGTTAAATCGATGGTGTCCTTGTTATAAATCACAATTTTAACCGTTTGTTCGCTGCCTTTGTCGACGACGAGAGCAAACCCGCCTTTTTCCGCCACGGTTTTTGTGGCCAAGGATATTTTCTTCATATACTCATCGACCAATTCCTTCTGCTTCCCTTGCAGTTCCTGATTAAATTCCTGCGCGCGTTTCTGGTAGTCCTGGACTTTTGTGCGGAACTGAGTCTCTTTTTCCTTTTTTTCGGTATCGCTCAACTTCGGCATTTGCTCCTTGAGCGTCTTCTCCGAGTTGCGCAATTCTTCTTCATCCCCGGACAACAGTTTCTGTCTGGTCGATATATATTCCTTGAGCCCATCCAAGGCTTTTTTGCCCGCTTTTGACTTCTCTAAGACGGCCTGAGGGTCGACGACTCCCATCTTGAAGGCGTCACTAGCGTGTGCAGCAGGAAGAGATGTGAGCAACAACATGCCTGCAGCGACCAAAGGGAGGGTGATCCGCCCCAAGAGGATTCCCGTTATATGCATAACACGCGCTCCTTGTTGGTGATTAATGCAGCGGCGTAACCGATGCGAGAATAGCTGGGGGGCCAGGTCCTGTCAAGGGAAGCTGCGCGAGATATGCGAAACCGGCGAGAGAGGCGAAACGCGGTAAGGACCCAACCAGTCCACGTCGCGCGCTGGAGAGCTAGGTGAAGTATCGGCTGGTGTCGAACTTGTATTCGGTGTTGTCGATTAGACGGAGAATGTTGTGGAGGTAATCTCCGATCTCATCTTTCTCGGTCAGATCTACCTCGCGCCCGTGCTCGACCGGGTTTCCCTGTGGATCGGTGATGACTTTGACGAACGGGCGTTCAGCGTTCGCCTTGTCCACAGCGGGCTTGAGCACAACGGCCAGTTCGTTCGTTTCCAGCATCACCAGGCTGCCGATGGGGATGATACCGACACAGTTCACAAACAGCTTGAGCAATACGGCGTCAAACGCCTTCCCGGACTTTGAGAGCATCATATTCAACACTTTTGATGGAGACATAGGCTCCCGACGATAGACACGAGAGGAAGTCATGGCATCGTAACAGTCTGCGATTGTGAGAATCCGGCCGGTCAATGAGAGTGTCCAGGGGACGGCCAGTTTCGGATATCCGGAGAAGTCCAGGTTCATGTGATGTTCGAAGGAGGCCGCCGCCATGCGTCCCGGTAGATTCGTGATGCCTCTCATCCTCGAAAGGCTCAGAACTCCTTCCGTGGGATGATTGCGCATGGCCACCCAGTCCTCATCGGTAAACTCGCCCGGTTTGTTCAGAACCTCCATAGGTATGGTGGACTTGCCCATGTCATGGAACAGCGCCGCAAGGCCCAAGTCGGCCAGTTCCACTTTGGGATAGCCGACGCGGTTGGCTAGTGCAATGGACAGCAACGATACGTTGACCGAATGGTTATGGGTATACTGATCGTGGCAACGAAGGGTCGTGAGCCCAAGGACCGCGGCTTCATCATCTACCATGAGATCGATGATGTTTTGGATCGCCCGCTTCGCCTGTTTAAAGCTGGCCGTTCCCCCTTCACGGGATGATTGGGTCAGTGCTCCCACGGAACCCGCCACTTTGGCATAACCGTTCTTGGCATTTATTTTCCGCTGAAGGTTTGGATCGGTACTTCCGGTGCCTTCGGGGCTCTTGTTCTCTGTCGGTCCTGGGCTTGTGCTTTTCACCGCTCCGAAGTTTTTTCTGAGTTGCAGCTGCCGTTGCTCTTCTAATTGAATGCCAGCGACCCCCCGCGCGATGATTTCCTTCTGAAGGTCTTCGAGGCCTTTGGTTTCCGGATCAAGGCTGACAAAGACCGCGGCGAACTCACGCAAATCTTTGGACTCCACTGACAATGAGAATGTCAGACCACCGATCTTCCAGGCATTCAAGGCGTCGATGATACTGGTGGCCACCGCCATCTGCTGCGCGTTCACCTTTAAATGACTGTCCCCGAGAAACAAAAAATCGTTTTGCAGGCGGAGTGTCACCGGTTGGTCCTGTGCCATGGTCTTAATCAAGGTCAGCATGGTCTCGACGGGCTTATCCAGAGCCGCGTTGGTGCGTTCATAGATGCGGGAGGTCTTGATCAAGACGTTCAACTGTGTGACCAGCTGGATGCCCAGCATGACCATCTGTTGGTCTAGGATGTCCCCGGCCTCTGATCCGCGGGCGATTTTCTGTGATATGGATTTTTCGTGGGTGAGAATCGGTTGGGCTTGGTCATCCTCGACCGAGGTCTCGTTGATCTTGATATCGCTCACGGCAAATGTTCCTTACTGTGACGCAGCTTGCTTGAGGTGCTGCTGTCGTTGGGCTTGAGCGAGCGCTGCCGTACAGGCTTGCCGCACGGGGGCGCTACCTTTTTTCTGACCGAGTTCAAGGACGGTGAGGGCGGCAGGAGTGGCCAATTTCCCCAATGCCTCAGCGGCGAGGGCGGCAAGTTCTTCCTTTTTTTTCCGGTTGGTCCATGACCGTTCCGCGATCAAACTTTCAAAGAACGGAATGACCTCGTCGCTGCAAGTGGCGCGCATCGCTTGAAACACACCACGTTTTTCGCTGAGGGTTCGATCCATGAATATCTCCGTCGATACGAGGGGTGACCAGGTGGAGTAGGGGGCCGTATACTGACCGGTCATGAGCAGTTTGAGTGCTGCAAACCGGACCGACTCCTCGGCATCATTCAAGAAGGCGATCAATTTTGTTCCGTTTCCGTTGGGACGGAGTATCCCGATCGCTCGCACGACGTCCTTTCGCACCTGAACGTCCGGATAGCGCACCAGTTTTTCAAGGGCATCTGCAAGTCGAGGATTGTTCCATTTCAGAAGGATCGCGAGAAGGTTTCTCACATAGCGTGGGCGGCGGTCTGACAAACCACGAAGGATGTGATCCGGCTGATCCTTTCCGAGTGCTTCAAGGGCATCAGCCGCGATCACCTGATGGGCCGGTGTCTCCAGATTTGCCAGGAGGGTGCACAAGGCAGGAACAGCGACTGAGGTCATCGACAGCAGAACCGCAGGCAATCCTTCTGTGATTGCATCGGGGACTTTGTTCAAATAGCTCTCGATCATCTTCACGCGTTCAGGCCGGCCAAGGTTGTCGAGTATGGCCGCCAATTGTTTCTTGTGATCTGCGCCGAGATCCGGTCTGACGTCACCGGCAGCTTGGAGTAATCCCAATACGCTGTCTAACTGGGTCCATTTGCCTTGGGCAGTCAATGAGTCGAGAATGTTTCCCCAGAGATCGAACAATTTGGTCAGGATCGCAGGAGACTTTTCCGACGCCATGATCGCGGTGAGCATATCCAAGAGGTATGTCATGTTATCTCTGGCACTCTCAGCTTCGACTTCTTTTGCCAGTTCGGCCAATTCCTCGTCAGAGACCTCGTACCCCGCATGACCAGACTTGAATCGGTTAACTTGTCTGGTCCTCCCTCCAGCGGCTCCTCCGCTAGTCTCACCACCGGTTCCCGTTCCAGCCGACGTCCCGCCATCACCGGATTCTGAGCCATCATCTTCTTCTAGCCCTATCCCAGTTCCCTTTCTGCTACGGGCCTGCTCTCGATCCAGAAGGTCCCGCAAGCTCGATTCCGATTCCTCCATCATCCCGTCAATAGGCAGCGAAAAGACATCTCCACCGGTCGAGGCTTTCGCGACCTCTTCGGCGGTCACCAAGGTGATGGTGGAGAGATTTTTTGACCAGAGACGAGTCACAATGTCGTCATCACTATCTTCGGGATTGAGGCTGTCCCAGAGTGAATCAAGCAAGAAAGTGAGGTCTTCAGCAGAAAGACCTTCAAGGAATGCAAGTTCCCGAATACCATCCGCATAGAGCTTGAAAGCGACGCTTTCATTACTCGACTCCTGCTCGGATCGGTAGACCACTTCTCCATTGAAGTACAGCTCGGAACGTTGAACAAGAAACGCCAACTTGGAGTAGGTGGTCAGGTGAGCCGTGAGTCCCTCGAACAACTGTTGGAAGAATTTCTGCGCGACAGGGTTCGCTGACCCATACGTCCGAGTTGACTTCGCGGTTTTGTCCAAGAGTGTGAGGACTCGTTTGACGGAGACCAACTCCGGATCAGCCGCTTCTTTTGCAGGCGCAATCGGCCATGCGCCGCTTTCTGTCAAGCGCTCGTCCATGATGATTAGTGGTACCCCGGAGGTGGGGAATCGTCAAGAAAATAGCCGCTCTTAACCAGCCAATCACCGAGGAATTATCGAGGTTTTCTCCTTCCATCCGCCACATATAAGAAAGCATTGTGAACCCCACAGCTAGGCCGGTAGAATCCGTCTTACAAGATGATTGCGTCGAGCCACATCGTATGTTTTGGGGACAGTCTCACGGCAGGGTTCCAATCACCCACTGCCGACAATCCTCAAGGCATTGAAACGCCGTACGGACAGTTTCTGCAGGAGTTGACTGGGCCTGCCGTGCGCGTGTCTGTGAGCGGCATTTGCGGTGAACTGACCGGTGAAATGGCGATGCGTTTTCGGTCGGCCGTTCTTGCACACCAACCGTCACATGTGGTGATTCTCGGCGGAACGAACGATCTTGGATGGAACGCACTGCCGGCAGATATCATGCGCAACCTCCTCAAGATGTATGAACTGGCCTCAGCAGCCGGGATCAAGCCGGTGCCGGTGACCGTTCCGTCGATCAGGGTGGGTGACGATCTTCGCAGTGAGGAGGGACGCCGGTGGTTCGCGGAGCATCTTGATCGGCGGTGCCAGCTTAACGGGTCGATTCTTCGATATGCCGCATCAAAACGGTTGGCGGCCTTCGACCTTTTCGCCGCCACGGCAGAACCCGAGACTCGGCAGCTTGCAGCCGAGTACTCCAACGACGGGCTGCATCTGACTACAGCCGGATACCGGTTGGTTGCTGAGCGATTGTACCAGGAAGTGTTTGCTACAGGGCCGGTAAGTGGGTCGTGATGCAAGGAGACCATCATGCGTGACGTCACCGATCGAGATTTCGACGACGTTGTGAAGCACGCCGCAATGCCGGTGCTGGTGGTGTTTTGGAAACCAGGATGCGGGAGCTGTCGAGCGCTGACGCGTGAACTCGAGAGACTGGAACTCGATGTGATCGGCAAGACACTGATCCTGAAAATGAACGTCGAGGAGAACTTCCAGATTCCAGCAGAGCTGGAAGTTCACTCATTGCCGGCGTTGGCGCTCTATCGCAGAGGAGAATTCGAGCGATTTATCGGCGGACTGGGAATTACAGATGAGATTCTCAAGCAGTTGCGGCTGACCTGAGTCGCTATACGGTTCGCCAAGTCCTCCCATCCTTCTCGATGAGGCGATTGGCCTCGATCGGCCCACAGGTTCCCGCCGGATACTCAGGCAACCACCGCAACCCTTGCCGCTGCCATCCTTCCAAAATATTCGTGATCCAGGCCCAGGAGGCCTCAACGGCGTCGCGCCGCATGAATCGGGAGGCATCGCCGGCCATCACGTCCAAGAGCAACCGTTCATAGGCCTCGGGCGAAGGGCGACCGAAGACGTCACTATACTGAAAGTCCATTTCCACCGGGTGTGTTTGCTCGCGAGTTCCCGGCACGCGCGAAACGATGCGGAGAGAGAGCCCCTCTTCCGGCTGAATGCGTAGCGCCAACACGTTCGGCGGTTGCGGTTGCTGCGCATTGGCATTGAACAGAATTTGAGGGATATCCTTGAATTGGACCGCGACCTCGCTGGCGCGATGGGAGAGCGCTTTCCCGGTACGCAGATAGAACGGTACGCCGGACCAACGCCAATTTTCCACGAAGCATTTGAGTGCCACATAGGTTTCCGTCGTGGAATCAGGATTGATCCCCTTCTCGCGACGATACCCTGGGATGGGAACATCATGGGCCGTGCCTTCACTGTATTGGGCGCGGACGGTGACGTGCTCGACATCTTGATCGGTGATGGGCCTGAGGCAGCGGAGGACTTCCATCTTTGCATTGCGCACCACGTCAGGATCGAGCGAATAGGGAGGCTCCATGGCGACTAGGCACAGCAACTGCAACATGTGGTTCTGCACCATGTCGCGCAAGGCGCCCGCTTCTTCGTAGTAGCCCGCCCTGGTCCCGACACCTTCCGATTCGCTGACCATGATCTGCACGTGATCGATGTACTTGTGATTCCATATCGGCTCGAAGATGCTGTTGGCGAACCGGACGACCATGAGATTCTGAACGGTTTCTTTCCCCAAATAGTGATCGATACGGAAGATCTGCGATTCGTCGAACACACGCCCCGTCACGCTGTTGATGGCCTGGGCTGAAGCCAAATCGCGGCCGACCGGTTTCTCGACGATGATGCGGGCATAGGGCGTATCAGCCCCCAGCTTCGTCGCCAGTCCGGCTTGCTCAAGCCCCTCGCATACAGCGGCAAAGGAACTGGGAGGAATGCTGAGGTAGAAAATCCTGTTGCCGGGTAATTGGAGATTCTTCTCAATGTCTTCTGCGCGGGATTTCAGCTTGACATAGGTCTTCGGGTCGTCATTGCCACCTGACACGTAAAAGAGGTGTTGCGCGAAATCCTTCCACTTGTCTTCTGCTAAGGCTTGCCGGGAATGGGTCACGACGCCATCACGAACCGTGGCGCGGAACTCCTCGTCGGTCATCAACTTGCGGCCCAGTCCGATCACGGCATAGTTCGGCGGAAGGAGTCCGTCGAGGAGTAAGTTGTAAAGGGCAGGAATCAGACGCCGACGCGCCAGATCGCCGGAGCCTCCGAAGATGACGAGGGTACAGGGCTCGACCGGAGGAATCGTTTCCTGTGAGGGGCTGATATCGATACGTGGGCTATTTGGTGGCATAGGACTCCGGCGTTACCAGACTGCGGAAAGGCTCTAAGGCTCTATTGATACACAAAGCATCGTTGGAAATTCTCCTTCTGCCGCTGATGCCTAAAATGTCTCAGGATGCTCAAAATGGCCAGACTTCTCACCCGCCCAACCCTGGCGCGCCGAGACGCGCCTTGTCCCAGGCAAGGCCGCAGCGAGCGAAGAGGCGAGGAGGTACGAACCGCACTTCGTGTGGCCGTTCACCCCTAGAATGGATCTTGGTGAACGGAATAGCCCCGCCAGTGCTTCCGACCTCCGAAAGCTCTTCAAGGTTGAACCTCTGAGCGAAGCGAGAACGCCGCTGGCGGACCTTTTCAGCATCCTGTTACCGACGAACCGCGTGGCCGCCGAACGCATTCCGCAATGCGGCCAACATTTTTTCCGCAAAGGACTCGCTTTGCCGCGATCGAAATCGAGTGAACAGTGCTGTCGTCAGCGTCGGGACCGGTACGTCCTTCTCGATGGCATCGGCGATCATCCAGCGCCCCTCGCCGGAATCCTGCACATAGCCTTTCAACTGTTCCAGCCGCGGATCCTCTTTCAAGGCGCCGGCCGCCAACTCCAACAGCCAGGATCGGACGACACTACCGTGCATCCAGAGGTCTGCAATCTTTGCGAGATTGAGCTGGTAGTCGCTTTTCGCCATCAGCTCGAAGCCTTCCGCATACCCCTGCATCATGCTGTACTCGATCCCATTGTGCACCATTTTCACGTAATGCCCGGCGCCGACTCCGCCGACGTGAGCCCAGCCCTGTTCGGGCGCCAGCGTGGTGAAGACCGGTGAGAGTTGTTTCACCGGCGCGTCGTCGCCACCGACCATCAGACAGTACCCGACTTTCAACCCCCAGATACCCCCGCTGGTCCCGGCATCGATATAGTGAAGTTGTTTCTTCTTGAGGTCGGCAGCCCGTCGAACATCGTCATGAAATCTAGTATTCCCGCCGTCGATCACCGTGTCGTGTGGATCGAGTAGTGCCGCGACGGCCTGAACGGTCTCCTCCGTCGGCACACCGGATGGGACCATAATCCAGACGGCGCGCGGGGCCTTGAGGCGGGCAACGAGGTCAGCCAGCGAGGATGCTCCGACGCAACCAATGCCTTCGGCCTGCTTGATCAGATCTGCCGATCGATCGTAGACCACGACCCGATGCCGGTCACGTTGCAACCGGGTGACCATGTTCATTCCCATTTTCCCGAGCCCGATGAATCCGATTTCCATAGTGACTCCTTCTAGCAGGACGCTGAAACCGTCGCTTTTCTCACTCGTTCAACTCTCGCGCGCCACGAGGCGCCTTTCCTCATGCGGCGTTCATGCTTCGCTCGACCTGCGAGGATGACTGGCTGACAAGCCACGTGCGACAGCTGTCTGAGGATCGATCCCGGACTCCTGTCAGTCGACTCTGGCAGGATTCGGTACGTCCTTAAAAAGAGTATCGGCCAGATCGCGGCCTAAGTTGAGCCGTTCCGGCAGGGTAGCGGCAATCAGGAACCGCCCAGCCAAGTCACCCAGCCCCGCATCGCGGGAGGCGATGAACTTTGGCACGTCACCCGGCGCGGTCAGCCAGAATCCCCGCAGCCGAAAAAATGCGTTGACGGCGTCATCGAAAAATATCGAGAGCAGATACTGCGCGGTCGCCGGCTTGTCGGCCAGATCCCGTGCCTTTCCCAGCCAATGGAAGCACTCCGCCTTCATCCGAATCTGTTCGTTGATGCTGACAGGCGGCGGCCCCTGTCGGAACCGTTGGCTGGCGCGCTCGACGAGCCTGGCGCCAATATTCTCGTGATCGAAGAGGATGCGGGCTTTCCGTAAGAGAGACGGGAGGCGCGGTGAGTGGGGGAGGTCTTCCTCAAGCTCTTGATATCCTCGATAGCGGATGTCGGCCAGGCGATCAGCGACACGGACAATCTCGTGGCCGTCCGCCTGTCCTTTCACGAGCGCAATGAGATCGATGTCGCTGTGAGTCGTGATGGCCCGCCGAACGCTCGACCCCACAAGGATCACACTGACGAGATCGCCCCCACGGCGGCCACGGACGTGGCGCAAGGCGACCGTCACAAGCTCTTCGAATCCCGGTTCATCGATCGGGTCCGGTTGTTCCGGCGGCTCCGGCATTGCCAGGAGTTCTGCCTTCAATTCTTCTGACGTGGGGATAGGATGGGTGATGGGACTATCCATGTTTAGGCTCCCTGTACAAGCTGAATATGTTTTGGGAGCGATCCCAGCCAGTCCTCAAACGGTTGCTCCGCATCAACGATGATTTCCAACTTACCGTTGGTCAACCGCCGGACGACACCCGGGCTTGCAGGCGACAAGGGGATTTCGACCCACTCGCGGTTCAGACCGAGCGAGTCGGTAACCTCAAGGATCCTGCTGATGTGCTTAAACGATACAACGTCTAGCGGCATTGATGCTCCACTGCGCGGCATTCTAGATTTCAGTGCGGGAAGTGTCAATGATCGGACTTCTGGCCCACATGAATTGCAAGCGTTTCTATTGCAATCGTCGATCCGCTACGCTTGCGCGTGAAGTGTCGTTCGTGAAGCGTGAAGCGCAGTACGGGAAAAGTGTTTCTGTGTCATCGCACGCGAGAGACGAGATACGCTTCACGAGGAACGCACTTTCGGGCGATTTCACGAGGAGCCATCATGATAAATACGGGCTAGTTCCCCAACACACGGGAAAAAATCTCGCAGGCCTCTTCGGTCATCGCACTGGAAATATCCAAATGTGTGACGGCACGAAAGCTGTTGCCGCCGATGGCATTGATCAAGAGTCCCTCCTGCTTTAAGGCGGCGACGATTGCTGAAGGACTCAGGCGGTGGCCGACCACCTCGAAGATGACGATGTTCGTGTCGACATCTTGCGCGTTGATCCTGATCGCGGGAATTTGTTGCAGTTGTCGCGCCAACCGCTTGGCATGGTCATGGTCCGATTTCAATCGTCCGATATGGTGCTCAAGCGCATAGATACCGGCGGCAGCAAGGATGCCGGACTGCCGCATCGCACCGCCATACATACGGCGCAGACGCTTAGCTTTATCGAGCAGGGCCAGATCATTCATCATGAGAAGGGAGCCGGCAGGCGCCCCCAACCCTTTCGAGAGACAGACCGACAGGGTATCGAAGTGCTGCGCATAGGAGGCCGGCGGCAGGGTGGTGGCTGCGATGGCATTGAACAGCCGTGCGCCATCCAAATGCATGGGGATGCCATAGTGGGTAGCCACTGCGCGGATCCGTTCAATTGTCGCCAGCGGATAAATCGTTCCGCCGCCGCTGTTATGGGTGTTTTCCAGACAGATCAGTCCCGTCTGAATCGTATTCGGTTCTTTGAGACGGATTGCCGCCTCAACCTGTTCAGGTGAGATGAGGCCTCGATTTCCTATAACCCAATGGAGTTGGACTCCTGCCAGCGCGCCGGCGGCGCCCTGTTCATACCGGACGATATGCGCCGTACTCTCGACGATCACTTCTTGGCCTGGTTGCGTGTGGAGGCGAATGGCAAGTTGATTACCCATTGTGCCGGACGGCACGAACAGCGCGGCCTTTTTCCCAAACATCGTGGCCACCATGTCTTGCAGCCGATTCACGGTGGGATCTTCGCCATAGACATCGTCTCCCACCTCTGCGCGTGCCATGGCCTTTCGCATGGCGTCAGTGGGTTTCGTGACTGTATCGCTGCGGAGATCGATCATGAAACGTCCGTGAGAATGCCACAAGATCGTGAGCCTCGCGCATTCTAGCAAATTTTCTCCTTGCGCGGGAGAGTCGGTCACGGCAGGATGCCGTTCGTATGGCGTGGCTTCAAGACGTGCTTCCGTCGGTGACCGATGCAGAACCGGACGAAGCCGTCCCGGTGGGCTGGGCGTTCCTCTATTTTTTCTGTCTCCTCTGCGGCTACTACATTCTGCGTCCCGTTCGCGATGAGATGGCGATCGAAGGCGGGGTGCAGCACCTGCCATGGATGATGACCGCCACATTCGTGACGCTTTTGCTCGTGACGCCGCTCTTCGGATGGCTCTCCGCCCGCGTGCCGCGGTATCGATTGCTCCTGATCATCTACGCATTTTTCGGTCTTCACTTGGTTGTGTTCTTCGCGGCAATGATGGGCCACCTCTCTCCCCAGTGGACCGCCCGCACATTCTTCGTATGGCTCTCGGTATTTAATCTATTCGTTGTGTCGATATTCTGGAGTGTCATGGCCGATGTCTTTACCCCGGCCCAGGGCGCCCGGCTCTTCGGTGTGATTGCCGCCGGCGGCAGTATCGGCGCGATGGTCGGCCCGCTTCTCACCACCGGGTTAACCTATCTCATCCCCGTCCCCGTGCTGCTGCTCATCTCGGTAGGGTTTCTCGTCGCCTGTGTGGTCTGCGTGTATCAACTGGATCAATGGGCGAGGGCGCGACCCTCTCGACAGACCAGCCTGCAGGGTGAACCGATCGGCGGCAGTATCTGGGCGGGGGTTAGACTGGCGTTCTCGTCGCCCTATCTCTTGGGCATCTGCCTCTATCTGTTCTTCCTCACAACAACCGCGACCTTCTTATATCTGGAACAAATGAGGCTGGTGAGCGAGCAGATTGCCTCCCCGGAAGGGCGTACCCGCCTGTTTGCCCTCATCGACCTGGTCGTCAATGTGCTCACCTTTCTGACGCAGGTGACGGTGACGAGCCGGGTAATCAGCCGGTTTGGGTTGGGCGTCGGCGCTCGTTGTGCTTCCCGTTGCGAGCGCCATCGGATTTGGCATGATCGGACTCATGCCGCTCCTGACCATCTATATTTTCTTTACCATCGTGCGGCGAGTCGGTGAATATGCTCTCGCAAAGCCCGCTCGCGAGGTCCTGTTCACGGTCGTGAGTCGGGAGGAGAAATATAAAGCCAAGAGCTTTATCGACACCGCGGTCTCGCGCGGAGGCGATGCGATGACCGGATGGATTGTGAACGGGGTGAAAATGCTGGGCGTCACCGCAGGGCAGATGGTATGGGTTCTGATCCCCTTGGCGCTGCTCTGGGGATGGGTGGGATGGTTCCTGGCCAGGCAAGAAGAGAAGTTGAGGGGAGGGTGAAGAGGGAGAGACCAGGCGCCCTCCTTGCTCGCAGAACGCGCACGATGAAACTGTGCTCGCCTGGGACAAGAGCGCGTCTCGGCGCGCTCGGGTTGGGCGTGATAACGTTGCGCGCAGTCGAGGGCTGCCCTGGCCTCTCCCTTGGAGATAGGAAGAAAAAATTAGAAGGTCCTCGTTGGACACGCGTAGTTGGAAATACCAGGCACTCTCCTTCTGCTTTACGTGCGAAAAAATCGCGTGCTATAGTCCCTTGCTCATTACGATGCGTTGATACGTAGAATCACGTTTTACGAGGTTCATGATGCCTGAAGTTCCAGTTAAGCTTTATATTGATAAACTGCTGAAAGATTGCAGGAGTGTTACGCGCGAGCTTGCGCTGTTATCGGGCCCTGTTAAAGATAAAGCATTGCGCGCGATGGCGGATCGTTTAGCAGCTGACGAAGAAAAGATTCTGGCGGCGAACGAGAAGGATGTGGATGCGGTGGGGAAGTCTTTCGAGACCGACGTCATGAAAGACCGGATGAAAGCCGCCGTGGCCCGCTTGCGCATGACGGCGACCGATATTAAAGAGATGGTCGAGCGTCTACGGATGATCGCGGACTTGCCCGATCCGGTCGGCGCCGTCACCTCACGATGGGAACGACCGGATGGATTACAAGTGAGCCGTGTCCGAGTTCCTATCGGAGTCATCGGCGTCGTGTCAGAACTGAGCCCGCTCATTACGGTGGAGTCGATCGCGCTCTGCTTCAAGTCGGGTAACCTCTGTGTCTTTCGTGGCGCGCCGGAGTGGGGTCTCACACAGCAGGCTATCGGAACAGGACTGCGCGAAGCCGCGGAGCAGAATGGGGTGCCGGCCGGCGCATGGATCATCATCGAACGTCCGGATAAAGAGGTGGCAGTCGAGCTGATTCGATCCGGCAAAAGCCTCGATGCGATTATCCCACGTGGCGGGGCCGGCCTCCGAAAAGCCGTGATTGAACAGGCGAAGATGCCGGTGCTCTGCTACGACGGGGGGCTCACACATATGTACGTGGATGCCGACACCGATATGCCGATGGCTCAAAACGTGGCGATTAACTCCAAGGTACAGAAGGCCATGGCATCGAACTCGCTCGACACACTGCTCGTCCAACAAGTCATTGGGCGACAGTTCCTGCCTCCGCTGGTCAATCGTATGCTCGAAGAATTTAAGATTGAGGTGCGAGCCTGCCCGAAGACCATGGCCCTTATGGGGCAAATGGCGATGACCGGACATGCTTCGATCATTCCGGCAAAGGAAGAGGATTGGCACACCCAATTCCAGTCGCCCGTGTTAGCCGTCAAAATGGTCGCGGACATGGACGAAGCCTTGGCGCATATCGTGGCGCACGGACCCTGTCTTACCGCCGTCATCGCCACCACGCGATATGAGTCGGCTCTGCGGTTTACGCGCGAAGTGGATGCCAGTGCGGTGCTCGTCAATGCGTCGTCCAGGCTTCATGCCGGTGATAGCTACGGGATGGGTACCGATATCGGACTCAGTGGTTCGCGTGTCTATGCCAAAGGTCCGATCGGCCTTGAGCAATTGACCAGCGAAAAGTATGTCGCCTTCGGGTCTGGCCAACTGCGCTACCCGCATCCGGTGCCGGAGACGTATTTTGACGCCATCATGTTGAAAAGACCGTGAAGTGTGAAACGTGCCTCGTGAATCGAACGACGAGATACGAACGACGCTTCACGAACACCTAGCATCGTGGGGCCTTCGGCAATTCACCTCGGATGAGGCCTATTTTCAGTGGCAGCGGGAGACCCTTTCAGCGACCGATATCGCAGCGCTACATCGGCAGGTGGAGCAGAAGCGTAGCGGATCCTCTGCCGACGAGGTTTCGTTCTACGATGCCGTTGCCCATCCGAATATCCTGCCGATCCTCTATAGCCAACAGTACGACTACTATCTGGCCATCGGCGCGCGTGTAGCAGATCGCATCGGTGAAGCCCGGTTCATACTGGATGTGGGCTGTGGGGTCGGCATCCTCACGACGTTCTATGCGAGGCAGTATCCCGATAAGACGTTTGTCGGGATCGATCGCTCACCTGCCTCGATCGCCCGCGCGCAAGAACACGCGAAGGCACATGGCCTGACCAACATACGGTTCGAATGTCTCGATCTCGATCATACGGCACCCACTCACTCCGCTGATCTGATCCTTGCCACGCATGCCCTGGTCCAAGCCGAACAGGACCCGGGTATTCCCAGTCGCAACTGGAATACCTTCGAGCGTGCCGGCGATGGTCGACAGCAGGCAGATTTTGAACGGCGAACGTGGATCGATACCAGGCTCGATCACTGAGCGCGCTGCTTCCTGCACAGGGGCGCATGATCGTGTTCGAGAAAACCCGTCAGTTGGCACGGCGAGTTCCGTTGCAGCGGGCCATGGCTGCACGGGATCTTGGCCTGATCGAGCAGCCGGAATTGATTCGATACCGTCTGGTAGAAGAAATCGTCGACGACGGACCGTTCTATGTGTTGGGGAGAGGGGCGGCGCGCCAGTTTCTCTGGGATGAATCGCCGGAGCCAGACGAAGGCCGTCCGTTCGATCGAGTTCAGCTGAAGACCGGTTCAAGCGATCCGGACGCGCCGCTCTATGAGAATCATTGGCCTTCCGCGCAGCACGCCTGGGAACAGCTTCACGGTAAGCAGCTCATCAAAGAGACTACGCGCCAAGAACCAGACGGTCGCCAGCTGCATGTCGAACTCGGTCAGGCAGAGGAGGGAGTCTATCTCTATTGCGCCAACACCTTGGATCAACGCCAGTTGGTGATTGTCGAACCAGCTCGCGCGATCATGCTGGAATCCTACTATCAGGAGATTGCCAGCAGCACACCCTAGCAGGATGCTGAAAAAGCTTCCCTTCTCACCCGCCCAACCCTGGCGCGCCGAGACGCGCCTTTTCCCAGGCAACGTTCTCGCCTCGAAGCATCCTCAACGCAGCCCACTCGGAGAACAAGCTGTCTTGGCAGCTTGGGGTGGGTGGGTGAGAAGAGCTACGCCTCCGGTGCTTTCATCGGCTGCGGCCTTGCTGGACGGACTTTTTGAGCATCCTGCAGGAGTATTTCCCTTAGAAGCGAGGAACATCTGTGCGAGCGCTATTCTTGATGGCCAGCACGATGAGGTCTTTTTCTCGAATCGCGTAGACAATCCGATAGCCGCTCTCGCGAATCCGATAGAGATGGTCCACGCTTTCAAGTTTTGTTACGCCCGGCGGACGAGGGTTGCTGCGGAGTGCATGGAGCCGTTTCACGAGAAGCGTCTGAAGCGGTTTGGCGAATGCCCGGAGTTGCTGCTCAGCAGGAGGGGCCACAAAAATTGTGGAGATTGCCTGGCGCAATCAGAACCTCAATTCTTTCAAAATGACATCAAGCGATTGGGCGCCCTTCTTGTTCGCCTGGGCCAAGGCTGTGCGGGCATCGACGAGATCGATACGATCTTCCAGAGCCTCCAGGAGTCGTAAGTCGTCGATGGGCACAACCGCGGCGACCGCTCGGCCACGTCGGCGCAACAGAACACGCTCGTTGCCGAATGCCGCACGATTAATAGCATCGGCGAATCCCTCTCGCTCTTTATTGCCAGATTGATTTCCCATGGTTTGCCTCCACAAACCGCATCCGGTCAGACCGAGCGGATGGTTCGACTGGTACATGCTGTACAGTGAGCACGGGGCGAAGTCAATCGATAGGAGTGCCGCACGTATACGACGTCACAACAATGCAAACCGCGGCGCGCGCCTATTCCATTTTTTTTGTGATTCAGGTATGAAGTGGGGGCGGCAATTGTGTCGCAGTGCGCAATTACTCATCCACACCGTAGAGGAGACACTCAATGGCTAAGGGTATGACACAGAAGAAATCGGAACAAGAAAAAGCCAGCTAAGACGATGAAGGAAAAGCGCGCCGACAAGATTGCCAAGAAGAGAGGCTAATACAGCCGTTGCTTCGGCCATTTCACCCGAAGCAACATCCACTACGCCCATCGACGTGCGTCAGCAGCAAGCCTCGCACGTTGATGGTTGCGCTCCTGGACCTTGCCACGCCCCTCTGTCCATCTGTCCGGATGCGCGATGCTTTCATATAAATCGAGCCGCTGCTGTAAACCTTGTCCCATCTTCAGTTTTGACCTCTGGCTCAGCGGCCGGCAGTAGTACGTATCTCCTTGAATGCTTCTATCCGATGACTTCCGTGCGGGTGTGCACGCGAGTTTAGGACACTCACGATCACGATGGAGCGGCCTGCCGCAACTATAGATCACGTTATGGCAATACTGCCCTCAGTGCTGAACCCTGTCTTTGATATCGTCACGGGTGAGGCTCCGGCCTCCTTCAGCTTGTCTCCTAGACCTGATGAGACAAGGACTTGTTGAAGGTCTTCTGCTGTCTGATCGAGAAGAAAGTCTAGCCCGATAACAGCATAATGGAGGGGGTGACCATGTGGTCCGTCGACACGGAATACCTGCGCACGACTGGTTCCCTCCGGGAAATTGGCAATGTGGTGTTTGGGAAACTGACTGTGCAGGTAGAGAAGGATCACGTCGAATTTGGCTGTATTGCTCACGTGCCTCTTGTGAACCTTTCCCGATAACTCTTGTTCAATGCGCTATCCGGTCACTTCTTCCGGTACACGTTCAGCCCAACCTTCTCCTCGCGGTTTGGAATGGTCACATTTCCTTCCGTCGAGGCAATGATGGTCGTTTTCCCCGAAGCAGAGGGTCCGAACTCTTTGGACAGATCTACCTTGATCGTCAACGTTGTCCCTTCGACGGTCATCTCCACGTTCTTCATGATGGTACCCTCTCAGTGATGGACAAAGCATGAGGACATGCTGTGCAAATAGTGGTGCATCTGTATCGTGAGCAGAGGAGGAAGTCAATCGACCGAAGCGAGACAGGCGAGACTGGCGGGAAAGGCGCGACAAGCAAAGACAGGGCTCACACGTCACGCGAGTCCCGCTCCTCGCGCTTGTCGCGCGCCAGAATTGTGATGCTCCGTCATGCACAATTCTGACTAAGCCACTCACCCGCCGGCAAACACAGGCCGAAAACCGGCGTTGGTAAGGATGCGGGCGACTACCTCGCGCTGGTCGCCCTGAATTTCGATCCGTCCCTCCTTCACCGTGCCGCCGGCGCCACAGGCTTTCTGCATCTCCTTGGCGAGCGCCTCTTGCTCGGCCTGCCCGATGCCGGTGAAACCCGTGACGACCGTCACGGTCTTGCCGCCACGATGTGCGGTCTGGCGAATGATATCCACTCGCCCACGGTTCTTCTTTGGCGCGACGGGTGGCATGTCGCCTGGGGCGACGCCAATCCTTGCTTCCTGAGACAGCGGCAGGCCTACATTCTTCAGAGCTGCGAAAGGACTAGTCCAGGCGACCGGTTCCCCACTCGTGGGAATACGTTTCTTCTCTTTCATCGCCGCATCCTCTTATTGCAAGCATAGCGTGGCGTCCCTGCGTCACTGCCGAAACGAGGTTGAAGCGTCTCTTCAACATCGTCAATTCAATGTGCGCGGTGTTCTCTCCATCCGCCATCCAAACCTGTCCTTCTTGAACGGTACATTGCAACTGCATACTGGGCCGCGCGAGTGTGGCCAAGGCACGGCTCCCATCCAGAGGCAGATTCATCACGGCCAGATTATCGAACCGTTCAAGTGCGGTCAGATTCTTCTCCCACCATTGGTCGGCGCCGCGACCGCCGTAGGTGTAGATGCAGACCTGTTTCGCACGACCGCACGCTCGGCGAAGAGTCTTCTCCTCCGGTTGACCTACTTCGATCCAGAGGTCAATGGCGCCCGTCAAATCCTTGTGCCAGAGAGCAGGCTCCTCTTCGGAGCTCAGCCCTCGGCCAAATGACAAGGATTCATGCGCGTGCAACACAAAAGCCAGCAGACGCACCATCATGCGCTCGTCGGTTTCAGATGGATGACGGGCCAGGGTGAGGGTATGGTCCTGATAATACTGGCGGTCCATGTCGGCGATGTGGATTGTCGCTTTAAAAATGGTGGCGTTCGAAGCCATGGAGTCGTGGTTCCTATGATTACCGAATGATTCTGTTGAATGAAGCCGACAGCCCTCGCTTACTTGTCGTGATACGCGATGTACCACCCTTCGACTCGCTCTCGCGCCCAGGGCGTTTTCCGAAGGAACGTGAGACTGGATTTCACGCTGGGGTCGTGGAGAAAACAACGGATCGGAACGCGACGCCCCATCTCGGCCCAACCATACCGCTCAACCAGTTCTTTGATGATGGTTTCCAGAGTAATTCCGTGCAACGGATCGCGGGGATGGGAAAGACTCATGATCGTACCGCAAATGGTATGGAGCTGATGGCCGAAACTCGCAGACTGATATCGTATAGCATAGAGCATGAACAAGGAGCCACTCGTCTAAAGCGCATGGCTGGAGCGAAAATCGCGAGAGATGCGGGAAGTGCTCACCTCTTCGCACACACTCTCTCAATCCCATTCGCGCTTTAACCTCAGCCAGGGTCTTACCCAGTACTCATATCAGCACATCTTGTTAGAGTAGGACACTGGGGTACCAGATCATATATGTCTGAGAATACTGATCCATGACACGAATCGTTTTCACTACCAGCGTCTTGTTGGTCATCCTCACCACAGGCTGTGGGGGCCCGAATTATGTCCCGGACATCACACTCAGACAGACCGGGCCGATCATTGATGCGATAGCTGAGTTCCATGATCTTTACACGGCATACCCCTTGTTGTCGGGAAAGGAAAGCTTCGGCCTCGACGCGCCCAAGGTGAAAAGGGTCGACCCCAGTGAGCTCACCCGCCAAGTCGAGAGCGAGCTCCTGAAAGAACTCGATGCTGCAGGACTGTTTTCACATGTAACCAGATTTGATCCACACCCCGATGTGATTCTGTCTGGGCGGATCACTGCCTTGCATGAACAGTATGGGCCTCAGCTGTGGGCCCAGATTCCAGATGTCATTCCCTATGTGGGAATCATTGCGCAGCTGCTTAGAATGAAAACACACGTCAGCAGCGGGGAGGCCCATCTGACTCTTTTCGTCTTGAAACCGAATGGCGAGGTCCTCGGTACATACACAGGAAAATCCATCTTCAAAGAGACCTTCAATCCCACAAACGACGTCCCCCCTGGTGCCCGCCTCAATCGAGCCTTATCCGAAGCCGTCCATCAAATTCAGAACAAGATCTCGCGCGACGAACAGTTGAGAAGGCTAGTCTCGCGGCAAGGTTCCGGGCGTTCGGTGTATCCCTTGCAGACATCATAGCCTTACGACCGCCTGTCGAGGGTCACACCCCCTCTTAGGTCTTGCGCTTGAGCAAGTCCTTGAGCTGGGCAAAGGGGGTAAAGGTTGACGGTTGCTCTGGCGCGCGGCTGGACGGCGCCTCACCGGATGGGTCTGGCACCTGATTCCGCTGGTGCTCGTTGTCGTGACAATAGAGACAGAGCAACTCCCAGTTGCTCCCGTCGGGTGGATTGTTGTCATGGTTGTGGTCCTTGTGATGGACCGTAAGTTGGCTCAGTTTCTTGCCGTCAAATTCGCGTCCGCAGTGCGCACAGATCCACGGAAACATTTTGAGGGCTTGTTCTCGATAGCTCTGTTGGAGCTGAGCCTGCGTGCGCCGTGCCATGCGAGCCTCGGGGATGATGGCGAGTTCTTATAGAGGAATTCTACAACAAGTCTCAGCAGGATGCTGAAACTGGTTTGTTTTGTTTATCTGGTTCATCTGGTTTGTCTGGTTTAACCAAACAAACGAGACAAACCAAATAGCAGTCTTCTTCTGTTGGCGGGCTTTTTCAGCATCCTGCTAAGTAATCTGTGTGCAAGGCCAGGAAAATACCCGAATAGCTGGCTTGACCCACCCTGAGTGTTGCGCCTCTGCACACCAGGCCGTGATCGCGCCGGCAACTTTATCTCGTTGAACTGGTTCGAGGGAGACCATAATCACGCTGTTCCCTCCAGCATAAAACGAGACCCCTTCCGTTGTTCCTGATTGTCCAGTCCCACTCGCCTGTGGGAATTCGGTGTAGGCCATAACCCCGCACAACTGTAATATCTCATGCACACGTTCATTGAGTGACGTGCGAAACACGATCATCAACATGTCCATGGGTGACCTCGAATTAGGTGAGCAAGCAATATAACAGGTTCCCAATCGATCTTGAAATACGTGGGTGAGCGCTACGATTTCGTTTCCATCCACGCTATCCCATCGCCACCCAGATTTTCTGTGCGTTTTCCCCCGTAAACGTCATGTCATCCTGTGTGGTAGCGCTGCGCTCGAAATACAGGTGCAGCAATCCTCCTCCGAAGTGAGCTTCTCGAACTAGGTCGAGATTGATCGCCACTTCCCCTGAGCGTTCTTCATCCCGTACTTTAATGAAACGCATTGCTCGTACCTCCTTTTGAAGATGTAATGATTATCGTTCCGCATGCAACTGATGATTCGGTCTTCCGTGAAAAACTTGGCTTAAATTATGCGGCCACGAGGAATGAGTCAAGGTGGGGAAGTAGCAGGCCACTATTTCGAGTCGCCTGGTCTATCGCTGTGTGAGGGGAGGGTAGCGCAGGGAGGTCCCTCTGACGCGCAGAGAAACGCCGCATCGCAAGGCCTACCCCTAGTCTTACAGTCATCAACTCGACAGATATCTTGGTCTTGCCATCCACCAATGATTCGCGTAGTTTACGCGAACTCATTGAGAGCGTTTGGGGTCACATGCGAAGAAGACACGCGGTCGGTGCATTGCTCGTATCCTCAATATTGTTCTGCGGCTGTACGCTTGAACAGGAATTTTCACGAACGCCCAGAACCGCGGTAGAACAACTCTTGCTTACCCAGTCGGTCGAGCATGCGCTGCATAATCTGACTGCGTTTCTCCCGGAACAGGCAAGCCTGCAGGTCGATATCACAGGCCTTCAGACCGATCGCGCGAATTTCAATCTGCTTGGAGATCAGCGGGGAACTTTGCACGGACCATCGGCCGATCTCCTCCTTGTCCGGGATGCGGTCGCTACAGGTCTGGGACGATTGGGTTATCGAATAGATGGGCATGAAACTCAACCGGTTTACCTCGCGCGAGTTGTCGTCGAGGCGTTCGGCACCACGCAAGGCCTCACATTTTTCGGGATGCCCCCGGTGCAAAGCGTGTTAATCCCGTTCTCGCTTCCTGCCCTGACGATATACAAGGCGGAAGGGCAGAAGGGTTATGCAAGGCTGCACATAGATTTCTTCGAGTATCAGAGCGGAAAACTCGTGGGATCATCTCCAACGATTATCGGCCGGACCTATTACAATCAGTACACAGTGATGTTTTTCTGGACCTGGCAAACCACAGACTTACTTGCCCCGCCCTAAAATCAGAGAGAATCGACGTGTGGTCCGCAAAGTCCTGTTGCAACAGGCAACTCATAAGGGCGTTGCCTTCCCGCCGCGGTACCTTCTTTGCTCACGAATGCACTACTTCTTAGGCTCCAAATCCGCTGAATATTGGGTGTCATCTTTCATTGCGACATCGACCTTCAGCATTCGTCTCCCACCCTCTTCATAGAGCGTGGCCACGATCCGTCCTTGTTCGATCTCCCCTGTGAGCTTGCCGTCGACGAGGGTGAATGTTCCATGGCCCTGCATGATGCCGATAGTCCGAACACTCTTAAACTGGTACGATCCGTCATCGTGGATCATCACCGTCACCCAATCATCATGACGTAACCGAGGTGTCGCTTTCAAAATTCCCGCCCACATTCCTGCAACACTCGTGAATGTCGATACGGAAACCTGGGTTGACGGGGGAGGCGGCACCGGTTCCATCGGCGCGCACCCGAAAGACCCGGCGAGTACCCCCACCAACATTCCAAAGCAGGCAGCGCGAAGCCATTCCTTCATCATTGTCTCCTCTTCGTCGTCACCGACGGTGAGTCGCACTTCTGTGTTCGGCGAGCGCCCTTTCTACATCACTCGCCCCTATGCTGTCTATCGTACGAGGCCAGCTCCGCCGTGAACCAAAATATAGGCTGCCTTCTACCGCAGCGCCCGCGCTTCGAATCGGCCCAGCACTTTGCCGCTTGCGTCGTAGAATTCGAGGTGTTCCCCTGCGATACGCCAGCCACTCACTTGCCGTAACGCAGCGAGGAACTCCTTCTCCGTGTCCATGCCCGTCGGGCACGCCATCATGGTTCCGGCAAGTTGGCCGAAGCGCACGTCGTTTCCACTGACCTCATAGCCACCCATCAGGCGATTGCAGCCACCAGACCCGGTTACGCGCAAATTATCCGAATGGAGGACGAGACTTGGTTCACGTTGCTGTTCGGCAACAGAAACCGGCTTACCGTTGAGGGCTGTGAGCTTCCAGTACGTGTTTTGGAGGTCGGAGGTGGCGAAGCGCGCGCCGCACGTCTCGCCCGGCCACACGCCGATGAAATGGTTCACAACCAGTCTTGGCCGCCGGCCCGTACCTTCTATCGGCGGCAGTAACTTCACGTGACCTTCGACACTCACCATCAATTCTTCGCCTGGCGTACGCCGCACCTTGAGATATTCGCGCTCAAGCGCGACGTTGTCGTCCTCCTGTGCCACCGGCCAGCGTTGTCGGGTCAGACATTCGGTGAACGTACCGGCATCGGCGAGGTACCGATACATCCCTCGCATCGTCAGACGCGCCTCGATTGCCTCGAACTGCCCCCTTCGCGAGAGCGAGTAGTTGAGCGCAGAGTCGATCTCGCGCCCGTCCATATCCAGCTTGCGCAGCGTGTCCTGATCGATCACCTGGAACATCAGCGGCCGCTCGTGGCCTCCATGCAATGTCAGTGTCCGGCGATCGCTCGACAGGCTCCACAATCCGATATCGTATATGGCAGGACTATCACGACCCATGTAGACCGTGCTGAGGAAGAAGGACTGGTCGGTGAATAGATTGAGCCAGTAGCGCAGCGCCTGGCAATCCGCGCAAGGCAGATCGCCGCTGAAACTTGCGGGCAACTCACCGAGCATAGAGAAGTCTGGCCCTCTGCTCTCCGACCGTGCGCTTCCGGTCTGGCGCAGCAACAGCTCAACGTCCCGACCGTTGCCTTGCGTCAGCACCGGATACACTTGATCGGTCGTGAACAGGAGCCGGCCATCCACGGTAATCGTTGCCCGCACCGAATAGCGGTGTCGCTCGTCGATTCGTTGCGGGTCGATGTCGATCGCGAACCTGATCGGTGGATTGCCGGGCCCGCTGATGCGCACCGAACCGATTGATTCAGCCCGTGCATCGGCGCGTGAGACGTCTTCCACGTGCGCTTCGAACACAGCGTTTGGGGACAACGCTATGCGTTGTAGATAGGTCGCGGTGCCGTTAACCTGTTCAGCCTGCGAGGCGTAGAGCGGGAAAGCGACGAAGGCCAGAGTCAAGCAGGCGACGCGGAAGTTCATCATAACATTCCTCCCAGGCGCAGTTTATTCAGTTCGTTTGGTTGATCGTTCTATTTCATTCCACAAACCAAACAAACCAGAAAGACCGGACAAACCAGACGAACCCTATCCGGGCCACGCGCCACAAAATGAGTTCTAGTCTCTTTTCGCTTTCAGGTCATCTCGGAATGGCAAAATCATAGACGAAGAACTGGTCGTCCCGCTTCCAACCGGCCGAGTGATACAAGGCCTGAGCGGCATCGTTCGTGATGGCGGTTGACAGCGAGAGACGAACCGCGCCCAGTGTCCTTGCGAACTTCACGGCAGCGGACATGAGCGTGGAAGCCACTCCTTTTCTCCGGGCCTGCTCGTGAACGAAGAGATCGTTCAGTATGAAGATGCGGCCTAGCGACAACGACGAAAAGCTCGGAAACAACTGTGTAAATCCGACGAGCCTCTCGTTCTCATGCGCGATGAACACCGTGGACTCCTTGTGTGTAAAGCGGGCAGACAAAAACTCTCGTGCTGCAGCAACGTCACTGGTGCGACCATAAAACCGGCGATACGTGTCAAACAAGGGGACGAGCTGCTCCAAATCGTGAATGGTGGCTTGCCGAACACGATATGCCATGCGCATCCTTTCTGTAGGCCTCATCAAGAAGTCTGTTTCGCCCACCGTGCAGATGATCCAGTTCATCATCGGTTAGAGAGAGATTCGTGGGAATATTCATCTGGATAAGACGTTGATTCAACGCCGTCCATCATACCAAACCGATAACTGCTTCTTGTCTTGCAATGTCCGACGTGGATGGAGAATGACTCGCAGGATCTGACCGGCAATCTCTCGCCCGGAGTAGAGTGCCACCTTGCGCGCTGACGTCTCCAGCGGATGCTTTCTCAAGATAATGAATTGAAGGCCGCGTTGGCGCCCCCACTGTTTGAGATCCGCACTCAAGCGTATTTCGTCGGCAGCGTAGAGTTCCTGGTTGAACCCACCGACATCACGAAACGCATCGCTACGGCACACGACCAGCGCACCCGGCGCCCAGCGAAACAGAATCGATGCGCCCTTCCACAGTTGGAACATCCAGTTTCCCCACCATGGCAATCCTTGCATCTGTAGTGTGCTGCCACAACCCACGCTCTTACCGTCTTCGATCAATCGCAAGATGTCAGCAAGCAATCCGGGATTTAATTCACTGTCCGCATCCACGAACAGCAACCAATCTCCTCTCGCCTCAGCTGCGCCGGCATTGCGTGCCCGACCGATTTGATTGATGGGCTCAAACACGACCTGAGCACCTGCCTGCCTTGCCAGATCGGCCGTGCTGTCGGTGGAATTATTGTCGACCACGATAATTTCCGATGTAACACCGGGCGTGAGATTTGCGGCAAGTGATGCAGCAATAGACAGCAGACAGCGTTCAATCAAACGCTCTTCATTAAACGCTGGGATGACAATTGATAGATGCATAGAAAAATGGATTAATGGATTCCGGTTGTACCCTCGACACTACCATTATCCTGAGATTAACGGGGGCTGGAGTCTTTTTTATGACCCACTCGGCCGCCTACGACGCCGCAACGTAGACTTCATCCCAAATTGCCACACCTTCCGCCGCCCCCAGCCTTCCTCATCGAGAATAATGTGAACATTCTACGTATTCAAGGCGGCCTGGTCCATTGCTGTGTGAGCGGCAGGTGATTCAGAGGCAGTCTAGCTGGTGCGCGGGATCGCAGACTCTTGCACGCTCAGAAGAGGTGTGACAGACTGAGGCCACATTCGCTAGCAAATCCGTAAAACATCCAGTCCAATCATGTTCGTGCCAAGCGCGTATTAAAGGAATCATGGCCAAGAATACATCCACTGAGCTTAAGTCCTTCCTCGAGATACCGTATGACGAACTAGAAGAAATGAATCTCAAGGCGGGGCAGCGCGCCGAGAACGTCACCGCAGAAGAACTGGAACTGGAATATACGGCGTGGCTTAAAAAGGAGAAACATGTCAAGGCCGTGACGTTGTGCTTTTCGGATATTGAAGGCCGTCTTCACATGCTCGATTACGACAAGAAGTTCCTTCTTGAGTCGTTGGGTAATCTGACATTTGACGGATCGTCCATCCGCGGATTCACGCCGCAACATGAGTCGGACCTGCGCCTTGAAGTTGACTGGTCGTCCATCCGCTATTTTCCGGCCGACGTTATCGGGGCAGGGAAGGTGATCTTCTTTGCGTCCGTGTTAAACGGTGACCGAACGCCCTATCGTAGCGACTTCCGCGGCATGCTGAAATCGTACACGAAGAATCTCAAAAAAACGCGGGGGATGACCGCGTATGCCGCCAGCGAAATAGAAGGGTTTCTCGTCGAAGGGCCGAACGCCGAACAACGCTACCGCGAGAATGGGTTTAAGCTTATCTCAACCGGTGGATACTATCACTCGCTCCCGATGGACACGCTTCGCCAGTTCATTGATAAGGCGGCGGAGGCACAACGCGCACTGGGCTTCAAGAACGAAAAAGATCATCCGGAGGTTGCGCCCTCGCAGTTCGAAATGAACTTTTCCTACGCGGAAGTCGTTCGTGCGGCAGACAACGTCCAGCTGTACAAACTGATCTGCCGCCAAGTGGCTCGATCCATGGGGCATACAGCCACGTTCCTTCCGAAGCCATTCGTTGGGATCAATGGTTCCGGCATGCACACCAATTTCTCCTTGGGCAAGAATGGCAGGAATATCTTCTACGATGCGAAGGGTAAAGATGGCCTTTCCGATGTGGCGTGGGACTTCATTCTCAAACTCCTGAATCATGCGTCCGAGATTTGTCTCGTGTTCAACTCGTCGGTGAATGCATACCGCCGTCTAGACCCGCATTTTGAAGCGCCGAACCAGATCAAGGTCTCGGCGATCGATCGCGGTTCTATGATCCGCATTCCTATGGCCAACGAAAGGACTGCGCGCATCGAGCTGCGTTCAGTCGCTCCTGATGCCAACCCCTACCTCGTGTTGTACACAATGCTCAAAACCGGCTTTGAAGGGGAGCGCCTGGAACAGACGGAGACGACAGGCGGCCGCGTGCAATTCCTTCCGAGTTACCTCAATGATGCGATCGCACTGTTTAAGTCGTCGAAGTTTATCGGCGAGATCCTGGGCGAGGACAGCCAGCAAAAGTATGCGAGCTTTAAACAGTTGGTGGCAGATCGTTCACCTAAAGAGCTCGGCAAGATAGTGAAGGCTTCGGAAGTGCTGTTTCACCATGAAGTCAGCAAACCAAATGCTCTGGAACCAGTTCTAGTTATCAACGTACTGAGCTAGCCCTGCCTGTTTCCTTTTCTTATCCTCCCAAGAGCAGTCATTCGGTTTGTTTGGTCTATCTGGTTGATTTGGTTCATCTGGTTAGTTTCTTTCAACCAAAATACCAGACAAACCAAAGAAACCAAACAGACCAGATGAACCAGATCCCTCGCCACGTGCGGGGAAAGGGGAGCTGCCATGCTCAATCCAGGCGCTTAGCTGACAACCGCAGCTTGTCTGATGGTGAAGATCCCCACGCCTCGTGTGATGGTCACCTTCCCCGTTCGGCTTAAACGAGAGATCTCGTTATAGATATCGCTTGCGTTGAACTCCGGAGAGCGTGCCACCAAGGTGTCGAATTCGCAATCCTTGGAGTCTCCAAGTAGTTCAAGTATGCGGTCGGTAATGGGCCTCTGCGTTGCCATGTGGATACCTCCTTGCCGCGATGTGATCGTCCCGTGAACCCGTACGGAGTGTCATGCCAGCGTTGGAGCGGCGGAGACTGGAGAATCGGTCGCGTTGGGAAGGGCGAAGAAGCGCGAGAGATGAGACAGTCAGCGTGGCTGAAACGTCTTGACCGTGATGCTACGCGCAAAGAGACTGCTCAGTCAAGCAATCGCAGTGGCGCCTGATCCTGTCATCGAATCAGGCAGACAATAAAAAACCAGATCCCACCACGCCGCAAAATGAATTCTGGCGCTGTTTCATTTCGTGGCGGTTCAGAACCTACATCCCTCATGGCCCACCTCGATTTATCAAGTCCATCAGCGTATGATTTTCCCCTACGCTGTGCGTTCAACATGATTCCCGATGTAACCCTGGTTCAATGAAACGATGAACACCGAGCAGCTTCCTTCGCATCTTTCTTCCGTACTTATTGTGGACGATGAACCGGATATCTGTCTGGTTCTCGAAGATCTCCTTCGGCACGAAGGGTATACCGTACGCAGCGTGATGACGGGAAGGGGAGCACTGCACGAAGCCGAGCAGCGCTCTTTTGGGGCAGTGATTTTGGATCTGGGATTGCCGGACCTGAGCGGATTCGCGGTCCTTCGAGGGTTGGAGGAATTGGACCCTCTGCTGCCAGTCATTGTCCTCACCGCATCCGTGCAAGACAGCCACACAGTGGAGTCACTTCGCCGGGGCGCCTTTGCCTACATCACCAAGCCGTACAACCGGGATGAACTCACAATCACGCTCCGTCAGGCAGTCGATGCACGGAGGTTGGTGCTCAAGATGAATCATGTCGAGCACGCCCTAAGCGGGAGTGAAGAGCAGTTTCGACATGTTGTCCATACGGCACCGGACGGGATTGTGCTCGCTGACGGCGACGGTAAGATTGTCTCCTGGAATACCGCAGCCGAACGGCTCTTTGGCCATACAGAGAGAGAGATTCTGGATCAGCCGTTGACCACAATCATGCCGACTCGGTACCGGGAGGATCACCAGCGCGAGCTTGATCGCGCCAAGGTCACTGATGCATCACCCTTGATTGGGAAAACGATCGAACTGCATGGCTTGAGAAAAGACGGGATCGAGTTTCCCATTGAGCTCTCGCTCGGCGCGTGGAGATTCGGCGGTCAGATGCTGAGCTGTTGTATTATCCGCGACATCACCCTGCGAAAGAAGGCTGAAGCAAAGCTTCTGCAGCAACAGATCGAGCAGCAGGTCCTCTTAGATCTCATTCCAGCCATGGTCTGGTACAAGGACACCCACAATCGCATCCTGCGGGCGAACCGCCACGCGGCTGAATCCATCAACAAGACTGTGGCAGAGGTAGAATGCCAGTCCACCTTTGATCTCTACCCGGAGGAAGCGAAACAATACTACCAGGACGATCTCCAGGTCATCGCTTCGGGCATGCCAAAACTTGGCATTGTGGAACTGTACCAAACGGCATCCGGTGAGAAACGCTGGGTTCAGACGGACAAGGTGCCCTACCGCGATCCCCAGGGGAGCGTGATCGGGGTCCTGGTTTTTGCTCAAGATATTACTGAGCGCAAGCAGGCGGTGGCGGCGCTGCAAGAAAGTGAACGTCAGTATCGACTCTTGATGGAGGAGGCTTCGGACGGCATGGTTGTGCTGGACTTAGACGGATATTTTAGGATGGCAAATTCGAAGGGCTGTGAAATCTTTGGATACACGAGAGAAGAGTTGCTCAAGCTGCATGTCAGGGACACCTATATTCCCACAGAGAAAGCCGCAGCTCAGCAACGCCTCGAACAAGTTCGCGATGACAACCCCTTCCGTTTTAACCGATTGTTACAACGAAAAGATGGGACGGTCATTCCGGTCGAAATCAGCGCAACGAAGCTGTCCGATGATCGGTACCTTGCTGTTGTACGAGATCTCAGGTGACAGAAGGCAAGAAAGGAGAGTCGAACCAACCACGCAAGATAGACCAAAGAAACCGGATGAACCAAATCCCGCCACGCGCTGCCAGCTACTGTACAGGGCCGGCAATTGAGTCTCTTAGAACGAACCGACCACTGATTGCGTAAGACAAATGAGGCTCATCACGAGAGAGCCATAGGCCGTCAAATAGGCAAAGCTCAGCACATTTTTGGGACCCCAAATCATCTTTACGACTGTGGGAAAATAGATTACAGACGTCCATTCCGGTGGATCGGTGATCCAGCGCCATTGCTGTTTGATTCCGTAAGCCAACACTAAGCCATACACGACGCCACCCGCGCAGACCAGAATTTCCATAAGGTCGATGGATCGAGCTTCTTCCATTCTGCTTCCCCACACATTGACGAAACCAGCTCATTCTACGTTTTCTGGCTTGATGGGTCTATCCTTGCGCGAAGGGAGGGGAGCTCTTGCGGTGTCGCTTGCCACCCTCCTAGAATACGCCTCTCCCGCGAGGCCCCTATGCGCTTCATGATTTGTTCCGATCGCCACTGCCCCATGCAAAGCGTTGCATCCTACAGCGCTGCCCTATTCCATAGGTTGCCGCTGATCTGCCGTGTGGGATTCGGGATACTGGGAATACTGTTGGTGAATTGTGGCTCTGCGCATGCCGAGTGGGTGGCGATTTCTGCAATCGACAAGGAAGGCGTGACTGTGTACGTCGATCCAACTACCAGTCAGCGCAAGGGGGCTCGGGTGACGATGTCGGAATTGATCGACTACGAGACAATACAAACCGAGAAGGGCGCCTCATTTTTGTCGGCAAGGCTGCAACGTGAATACGATTGCGCTGGAGACCTCCATCGGACTCTTACGTTGACGCAGTTGTCTGGCAATATGGGAACCGGCAAGGTAATTCTGATCACCTCAGACAAACAAAAGTGGGAACCCGTCGATCCAGGGAGCGTTGCGAAACGTCTATGGAGATTTGCGTGCGACAAGAAATAGTCCCGCAGTCACAAGAACCTTAGCCCCACGCTCCTTTCCCCCGGAGGCGCTGTATCGGAAAGGCCACCGAATTACTTCTTTCGGAGATTCGTTAAGAACACCAGGATGTCGCGCACAGAAATCATGCCGACCAATTTTCCATCCTGAGTCACGCCGAGATGCCGGATACGCGTTTTGGCCATCAGATCACTGGCGTCTAATACGCTCTTATCTCCTTCGATCGTCAAGATCGGAGCCGACATAATTTTCTCAGCCGTTGTCGTGAGGATATCGACATCAGTCGCGACCACGCGCCGAACCATATCGGTATCCGTAAGGATGCCGATGATCTCCTTCCCATTCGTCACAAACAGGCTGTTGATGCGGCGATCGCGCATAATCCCTGCCGCCGTCTGCACATCCATATCTCGCTCAACCGTAATAAACTTGTCACTCGGAACCATGAAGGACTTGATTGGATCCATGCAATGTTCTCCCTTGGCTAATTCAGACTATCGCCCTCAACCCTGCCCTATGCTTCAATCCATCCGCGCAGAGAGACGGGTGGTAGCGCGTAATTGGGTCAAAGCGGATTGTGAGGATCATAGGCAATCTCGGTAATTTAAAGTGCGCAAGTCTACTGCAAAATCGTGGACATATCCATCACTCTGAATATGGCGTGGGAGCCGTGGGTGAGGTGGGAAGAGGCGGTTCTGAGGCAGTCTATCTCGTTTGTCTGGTCTATCTGGTTGATCTCGTTTATTTCGTGCTCTGAACCAGACAAACCAGAGAAATCAGATAGACCAGATAAACGAGATTCCCGCTGCGAAAGGGGGCTGGCAAGACCTAACCCTCAATCTTCTAATGAGTTGCGACCTGGCGGTTCCGCCAGGTGCCTTGGCGTATGTTAATGCGGTAGTGTGGCGGTCACTCTTTTAATGCCGGCTCGCTTATTATTAGACACATGAGGGGGGGCACTCATGGAGCCTACCGTCGAACAACGCAAACACCAACGGCATCCTGTCAACTTCCAAGGAGTCTACTCATCCGGTCCAGTACAGGTCAGGGAAGCTATTGTGCTGGACCTTTCCCTGGGAGGGTGTCGGGTGGCAAGCACGATTCCCATGCCTCCCGATACAGCGATTCAACTTCAGATTCGGCCTCGTCTAACCGCCCCCATTTATGTCCCCAACGCGATCGTGCGTTGGGCAAGTGGCTACGCATTCGGTGTGCAGTTCCAAGAATTGCCTGAACGCGAATCTAAAGCACTGACTCATTTACTGGGGTCGTTGCCCCCTTCAACGCAGGACGATACATCGAATCCTCTCGGCTAGGCCTGACGCTCTGCAGAAGGCTATTGAGAGGTGTGGACAGTCAGCGGGGTAGTGGTTTGAATGAGGGACTATGCACTCTAGACGGAGCCTTCGAGATAAACGCCCCCGTTGTTTTCGATAGTTCCAAACAGCGTAGGCAAACAACCCAGGCTACCTCTGAGATTTCAGTCTAATTGTACGACGGTGATAATAATACTAGGGATTGTCGGCTCACCGTCCGGCGCGATCGCTTCAAGTCCCATACCTTCCTCGATTGTCTCCGCTGCCATCACAATATTCAGTGTATCCCCTCTATTGAGTGGCAACACAGAGTTCATGATGGCAACCGTCTTTTCTTGGGGATCGATGATGACAGCCCGAATGTTCGAATTCGGCACATCGATGTTATTCACCCTCAGCCAAAGATCGATCCAGCGGGGAGTGGCGCCTCTCACCTTACCAAGCTGCGGGCCTGCAATGATGAGGTACATGCCCGACTGTTTAATGATGATATCGCCCTTGTTGAAATCTATCGTGTGGACTCCTCCGCCGGCATCTGCTTGTGCGTCCAGTAGAACCTCAACAGGCTTCAAGGTCGTAATTCTCTGAGTTTTATTGGATGTAAATTGCCCGAATGCCTTTTTATAATCGCGACCGCCTAGATTTCGCTCGTTGTCATCACGTAGTGCCATTTAGCGTTTCACCTCCTCTGTGAGATCAGGTTCTGAATCGATGGAAGAAGGTCTATAGGGTTCGTCAACGATGTCTTTGAACGAACGAGTCTCACGGGAATAGGTTTGAAGTAGCTCGATCAAGTAGCTGACCTTCATTCTGCACACATCATATTTTGGGAACTCCATCGTACCGTCCGCTTGTTGCTCCACAGATATTTCGCCAAGATAGTTACACACACCCTCGACCCTGCTTACCACGTCAGGGTCGAGTACATCATTCGCGGCAGTGAGGATACTCCTCACTGATTGCAACACACGCCCCAACTTTGCTTCATCTCTCCTGAGCTCGGAAAGCGTCACAGACTGCATCCACCTTGGTTTCTCATCGTCTGTTAATCCCACAGTTAAATTATAGTGAGCGATCGATCGTTTCGTGACGCTCATCGTGAAGAGTGTGAGCTGAAAGAGGTGCTTCAAATGCTGGGCCGTATAATCCATCCGCCGATTCCTCAGTGCTTCCTGCGACGCAATGATATGGTCTAATCGTATCTGATTACGCTTGGACAAATAGAAAAGAAATAACGCCAGAAGACCTCCGCCAACTAAGTCCAGAATCAGGGCAAGAGTGGGCGAGAGATCACAGTTGCGGTTATAGTCAAACCGTCCACAAGTAGGAGCATCCGGAGCAGAACCAGAAACCAGATGGGGAAAGAACGTGCCAGATACAAATCCTGCCACAATCACCGCAGCCACAATGTTGGGCTTCTTACACCACTCCCAAATAGGCATGAGCGTTAGCTTGTGAACGGCCATGATCTATTCCCGAGCATTGAAGGCAATTTTCGCGAAGTGTATTCCTAATTCATTTAGTAAGCAATTGTCGAGGCGGGGGGCTCAGCTGCGATAAATTCAACGTGCAGGCGTGGATTGAGACTGACTTTCCGCTCTCTCCCACTCTTGAGTGGAGTGGCCAAGATTGCCCTCGATTGGGATCAGCATGGTTCGTTATCTCCATCCCCCGATCAGCGTCTTCAGATTGTCCCAGGTCCACTCGTAGACCTTGTCTGATGCCATTGCCGATGTTGGCCTTGTACAAGTCCTGTGTGCGTATGCCGTCAAAAGGAAATAGGGCTTGTTTTTCTCCTGAGCGATCGTCAATTCCGCAGCCACACCTTTTGCTAGATATGCGTGCTCTCCACAAAGAACAATGACCACGTCGATGTCATCCATTCGGCGCCGGACCTTGTCCCCCCAGTCACCGGTGTGAGGCTCTCGTCACCGAAGTATCGGTAATATCGAACGGACTGTCGGGTAGTCTTGCTTGTTCGGCGAGCAAGATCTTCGCGTCTTCGTCATGATCGACGTCGAAACTGATGAAAACTCTTTTCTTTGTGGTCATGTGTAGGCTCCATTGGAAGTTTGTCCGGCCTAACAACTATTAAATCTGCTGCGGCATACCCGTGTAGCCTCAGCAATCTCTATTAAGGGCCAGTCTACTGCAAAGTCGGTGGCGTATCCATCACTCAGGAGACGATGTGGGCGTCTTGTGTGAGGAGCAGGCGATTCAGAGGCAGTCTATTGGGTTTGTTTGGTTGATCTGGTTTATCTCGTTTATTTCGGCTCTGAACCAGATCCTCGCCTCACGCCGCGAAATGAATCCTGTCCCCTTGCTTTTCCGATCCAATTCGTCCATTCAGCATGAACCCATTCTCACCGGGCGAGTGAGCAGTATTGATCAGACGAGATCTGCCCAATTGAGCCACTATGTACCTGGAAATTCGTCCATGTCCAATGGGAGGTGTATTGTGAAACAGGTATCTCTGGTGCTGACTGTCATTCTTGCGGGTCTTGCTATCACCGTCGTGGCTTGTGATTCTAAGAAGCCTACTGAGCTCGCGGCAAAGACTGGCACGGCTGCGACTGCTCCCATGTCTGACGAGGCTCTCATATCTGCGATCGGGTCACCCGGTCAAGCAGACAATGACGAAGGGGTGAACCAATACAAGCAGGGTCACATGGATGTCGCAACCGATCGTTTTCAGAAAGCGATTAAATCCGATCCGAAGTCGGCGGAAGCCCAGTATAACTTGGGCCTCAGCTTCGACAAGATGGGAAAGCACGATGAGGCAACCGCAGCCTTCAAGCAAGCTGTAGCACTGGCTCCTGCGAATCCGGCTATCAAGGACTCTCCGACTCTCAAAAAACACCTCGGTGCGTAGAACGGTTAAATAGAGCGTTGATGGGGAGAAGGACTCGGAGGCGCCAACTCATCGATATCGAGTAGATTTTTGAGAGACAGATAAGAGGGCTTGCCTGCCTCGCTGTTCTCGCAAGGATCTTAACCGAAGAAGGAAGCACATCATGGCCGAAAAGTCATGCGCAAACCCGCGCTGCACCTGTCAGGCAGAGCCGGGGAAGGAATTTTGTTCGTCCAATTGCCGAGAGGAGAGATCCAGCATTCCCTGCTCCTGTGCTCACAAGGGATGCGGAGCAAAGCCTCAATAGGGGAAAGAGAAAGTGGGGCAGCTCAGCCTGTCCCCTTTCTTCTTCTATTTGCCCGTCTCGTTTTCTCAATCTTTGTTTCTGTTCTGACACACACGCCAATCTAACTCCACGGCCTCCTCCTTCTAACTGCGCGATTTTCCAATTTCTGGTAATCTACCTATGCTCGGCATGAGGGTTGCTCGTACACTCGTCAGTGCACAACA
Organism: uncultured Nitrospiraceae bacterium; assembly: GCA_963801725.1. Classification (GTDB taxonomy): domain Bacteria; phylum Nitrospirota; class Nitrospiria; order Nitrospirales; family Nitrospiraceae; genus Palsa-1315. The sequence continues at coordinate 2,291,556 of CAWDFX010000002.1, read as the reverse complement.
ACTAGAGTGAAGGAGGGTCCCATGAACGTTGCCAAGTTGTTTTCTCCCAAACACGATTGCCCCGTGAAAGTGATCGACCCCAGACGGAATGCTCGAAGAGCAGTGCGTTTTTCTGCAACCGTTGCCGCCAAGAGCGGTCTTGCCGACGGAGTGGTGACGAATATCTCCGAGACGGGGTGTGACCTACGACTGGTTACCTCCTCCTTCCTCAAGCGATACCTCTCCTTAAAACTCTTTTCGCGCGATGCGCTCGCCTTGACGATCTATCCGTATGATGGGACCCCCGGGTTGAAGATTACCCTGGTGGCAATCCGATGGGTTAAGAGGAAATGGGCTGGTGTCGAATTTGTGAAGCTGTCTCAGGAAGCCAGGGCGAAACTCCAGCAACTCTGCCAACAGCAGGTCGTCCTGACCGTGGCTGGTTAGGCGCCGACGATGCCGCCCCCGGCATCTCGGTCAAGATAACTCGCAGTGGTTTCGCCGATGCCGCTGCTCGCCCTCCTGATAAAGATGACGTTTCTAACAAGTTTCTGAATAGGCGATGGTGGGTTCGTCTTTTCGAGAAACGCTCTAATGCTCGTAGTGATCACAGACACGATTGAGCAGGGTCATCGAACCGCTGCGTCCCTGCTCGGTCAGTCGATCAAGAAGAATCCGACCTTACGACTTGGGTTAGCTGCAGGCAATACACCAATTGGTGTGTATCAGAGCCTGGTAGATCTGCACCAATCGACGCATCTTGATTTCTCGGGCGTGGAGTTCTTCAGTCTTGATGAATTCCTTGGGCTACCACCCACGAGCTCGAAAAGTTATAACGCCTTCTTTCATCAACATCTGTTCCAACATATTAATGCGAATCTTGATAACATCCATCTGTTAAAGGGAGAGTCTCAAGGAGACATGGCCTCTTATTGTCACTCTTATGAGCGGCTGATTCATGATCGCGGCGGTATCGATGTTCAGTTGCTTGGCATCGGGATCAATGGCCATCTGGCATTCAATGAACCAATGTCAAGTTTCAGATCTCGCACAAGGGCGAGCCTGTTGAGTGATGAGACAAGAGAAACACTTTCCCGGACTTTCAATGAAACAGAGGCGCCTGAATGGGCCGTCACGATGGGACTCGGTACGATTGCCGAGGCTCGGGCTCTGTTGATGCTGGCATTCGGTAAAGAAAAGGCAACGGCTATTGCCAAAGCAGTAGAAGGACCATTAACTGCGGCAATTCCCGCCTCTTCCATTCAATTGCATCCAAATGCCATCGTGATTCTTGACCCAGAAGCCGCTGGGGACCTCAAATTCAAGAAATATTACCAACAGCAATCTTCAAATTTGGCAATGTTGCTGCCACACGGGCTGGCGTAATCGCGTCATTGAGCTGGAAAGTGAGTGGCCCGCCCGCGCCGCAAAATGGTTCCTGCCGTCTTTTCTTCTCACCCGCATCGGTTGCCTCACAGCCTTCGGATTATAGTAGGCGAAGAAAGTGATCAGTAGTCTACAAACGAAACAAGTCAATCGTGAAGGTTGCGCCGTAGGTCGGACCAAAGTCGGTCCTGCTGATACTCCCAATATTTCCAATGGTGTCGTTCCATGTCTCGAACCGCATCGGGCCGGCAATGAAAGCAGCAGACCAAAAATACTGTTTTTGGCTCTCCCCCGCACTATTAACAAAAATTCCTGAATCCCATGTAGCAGACAGTTCGAGCTCCCATGTCGGATATGGTTCGCCGTGTTCGTTCACATCATATTGTCCAATTGCGAGGGCAGGCTGTAAGAGATATGACGTCGGCTTCACCTGATGGAGTACGGCCCCACTCTCCAGCAGACTTACACGTCCCAATCCGGACACACGCACACTCACATCTCCCCACTCTCCACTGTATAGATCAGGCGTGATTTGAAACCGTCGGACACCCGCTCGGAGAAACTGTTCTTGATAGATGGTGCCGAGAGAAAATCCGCCACCCAGAAACACAGCTCTGTTCGAGAAGAACCATTTAGTGATGGACGCGTCTATCATGCCATCAGTTTCCTCGCGCGGCTGTATGGCCGGCACTGGCGCGAGGCGGTTCACCTGGTGAGCGACATGGTTTTGAAAAAAATCACTGGGCTGGTTGGCCGTAGGGCCGATACCTCCCGTGAGATTGAAACTCCAACCGGGAAAGCGCACATCTCCGTGTTGGGTCCAACTGAATGTAATGAGATTAAAGCCCAGCGTATTGGGGACGGTGGAATCATATTTGACGCCGCTTCCATCAACCGGCGAAAATCGGTCAGTCGTAAACCCTGTAGTAAACGTTGAATACTGATCCGGGAACGCCAGGCTTCCCCAGTGTACGGAGGGAGCAGGTGTTTCGCTGTATGCGTGAGGACAAACCAATGCGAAAAGAAGCAGTACGCTCGCGGTAACGATACAGCTTCTTGTCGGATTCTTTCTGTTTGTCCGAACTGGATTGGTCGCTTTCACGTCCTGAGCAGCGCATTCTATGCCATGGAATTGTTCCTAGCAATGACCCGGTATCGCGGCAAGTGTAGCGCTCCAGCGTAGGTGCAAGCGTGTTGTATGGGGGCGCGCGATTCGAGGCATTCTAGCTGATGTATCGCGTGTGTTTCACTAGCCGCGCTAAGATTTTGAGAAAGTCCTGATGGACTGAGAGGCGATGGGCGCCGTTAAATAATACCGCGGCCTCTGAGGTATTTGAATTGTGTACTTGCGCGTAACATGGTATACACACCCTCCTTAAGAAGCTCGGCATGATGTGGACTTATGAGGGAGCATCGTTATGAACCGCTATGTCGCCGTTTTCTTGTTTGTATTAGGCACGACGGGCTGCACAAGTGTGAACTACAATGAGGTCGACTGCGGCTCGCTTCCCAGCGATACGTTCTGGTCAGGCAATGTTGCGCTTCAATGCCAGGAATATCGACGTCTCCAGGCGGAAACGGCCTACCGAACAGAAGTCACGGAATCACTCAAGAAATACCGGGAATGCGTGAGTAAGCAGCAAGGTTCTTTGGCGGAGGTTAAAGAGCGCTGTTCAGTCTATGCTCAAGCTTTTCAGGATCCGTCAACTGGACCACCCCCGAAAAAATAACCGATGACCGAATTCTCATCGGCTCTCCCCCTGTGATACGGTCGTAGTACACTCGACAGTGCGAGGCTCTATACTTGTGCCGTACGAAGGACACTCCCCCTCCTCAACGATCACGCTTGTCGTATGCTCGGTGTCGATTGCCTGTACACTTGGTTGCGCGACGTCCTTTGACCGACAGAGCGATTCGGCCATATCGCTGCCCGAGACAGCGCCCGGCTATGGGCGGCTCCTTTCACCGGCGTCAAGTCTGGACACAACACCGGTTTTCGACGGCAAGATCGATCCGACCTGGCAATCCAATCACACCAGTTCAGGAATTGTGTCATGCTCCGGCTCCCTGGGTTTAAGACACACTGCCGCTTGGTATCCGAGCTGTGATAGTTTGCCAATCCAGATAGGGGAGAGGCGCCCGTTAGGAGATGACTTACGGCTTCGCCCACCGCTGAGACAGTCCTGGGCTCATCATCCGAGACTGGTCCCGTTCGGCCAAGATAACGAGTTGGGATTACCCGACAGCGAAATCCTCGCGCACCGCGACCGCGTCACCTCCCGACCGTTTCGGAATCCCTATGCCGGCTTTCGCGACCAGCCGCTCTTCCATCGCGATAGCTCTCGCGCACCTGTGAGGGACTCCACGCTCCCGGAGGTCGGTCCCCCGCCACCCCACCACAGCGTGAAAACCTTCGCGGTGTTCACGGTGGCGAGTCTCGTCGGCATCGGTGTCTATGCCGTGGCCCCCAGTTCGTTCACTGGAACAACAAAAGATGGACAGCAATATGAGGAATCTTGGAACAGTTTCAAAGACGCATGGACCAAGCCACCTGTCTTCGACTCCGATAACCCGGCTGTCAATTTCCTGGGGCATCCCTATTTCGGCTCGCTATTCTATCTCTCTCAGCGCAACTACGGAGAGAGTCCCCTGTACTCCTTCCTCTTCTCCACGTTCATGTCGACGGCATTCGAATATTTCATCGAGAGCTGGGATGAACAACCCAGCATCAACGATCTCATCGTCACGCCGGTCGTGGGCTCAATTCTTGGAGAAGGAATATTTCGTGCTACCCAGGAAATGAGGAAGGACGGATTCACCACCGCGGAGAAGATCATCGTGACCGTGATTAACCCGATGTACGTGTTCCAAAACGGCTATCGCTAGCCGTCTCGTGAAGCACGTGTCCATTCTTTCCCCCGAAAATATCCCCTCTGCTTCCGCTTCGGCCTGAGCACATCGACAAGGCGCTGGAAGGGCCAGGCCCGAGAGGGTCGCGGTCGCGGATTCTGATAGTCATGTTTAGAAATCAGGTCTGGACATGCATGTGTGCACCCTGAATGTTAGTTATGGTGTTTAGACGGTTCAAAATCCTTGCTCGGTTCCGGGTTCCTAGACATCGAATTTTCAGGGCTTTGTCTCAATCATCGTGAGTGTTCAAAAGAACTGTTATTGGGCGGCAGGAAAAAACATAGTGTTCTTCGTGGGCGGGCGGCAAGATCGTGTTCGTTCGCTGTTGTTCTGTGTGGATGGGAACACAGTGATCAAAAAATCAGAGGACCTGATGGGATGGTGTTAATCACGGGGACAGGGGACAGGCTGCTTTTTTCTTATACTTCGCGCACAGTCTCACGTCTATGCTGCAGAGACGAGGACGGGACACGAAAGCTGGTAGAAAAGTAGCCTGTCCATTTTTCTTTTCATGCGCTGTGGAAGGTTCCTGGGAGACTACACGAAAACAGTTACTCGCAAGAAGGTCGCAGGAATGGACGTGGCATCCTTGCGCGGGCTTGTGTTTTGGCTGGTGAACAGAACTTCCAGTTCTTTCTGCAAGTCGCCGGCTCGACCGTTCTTTTCTGCCGCTTCGAACGCATTCATGGTTGGCCCGTAGTATTTTCTGAATGCCTCAACGAGCGTGGACGGCGCGCCAGGAAAGTTGAAGCGAAACGTGTCTCTGGCGAACAAGATCTTCTCTTGTGGAACCCCGGCGCCGGCAAATCGCTCGATCACGTTGCTCTCGATCCCCCACGTCATAGGACTCACGAAGCCTTCCGGAGGTGGCGGCGAGTACGAGGAGCTGATTTTCAAGATTTGCGCGACCAATGTCGGATCATTGGGAATCCAGTTTCCCATCACAATCCGCCCGCCTGGCTTGGTCACGCGTACCATCTCTTTAGCCACATCAAACGGCTTTGGTGCAAACATGGCCCCAAAAATGCTCACGACAAGGTCGAACATTTGATCTGTTAACTCGTGCAAATTGCACGCATCGCCTTCCTGAAACTTGCAGTTCGTGAGGCCCTGTTCCCGTGCGCGTTTGTTTCCAGCCTCCACTAGGTTTCTTGCGATATCCACGCCCAACACATCCGCTCCAAGTTTCGCCTCTGGCAATGCCGTCGTCCCATCGCCGCATCCGAGATCCAACACTTTGAGCCCTTGTGTAATTCCGAGTCCCTTGACGAAGGCCTCTCCGCTCTCTCTCATGCTCTCCGCAATGCGGGTAAAATCGCCTTTTTCCCAAAGTACTTTGTTTGGATTCATGGGGGTATCCCTCTCCTTCGATCACGGAACCTGTAGCGCGACGGTTGAAGAACCGAAGCGGAAGTTCAAATGGTTGTTCTGGAAGAAGTCGCGCGCAGTCCTCTCTCATCACGCCACGCGTTGCAGGACGCGCACCAGCTCCCGGCCTTCGCGACCGGGAAAGGCCACATCCGGCACATAATCCTCTATGATGTTGTAGCTCTCCGTGAAGAGCGTCGTCAGATCAGCCGCGCTGAACGGGAAGGGAGGACCCTCTTTCCCAGGATCGAGTGCCGGATTGATGAACCACACCCCGATTAGCAAACCTCCACGCCGCAGCGTGAGATTGATGCCACGCAGGTAATCGGCTCGCAGCATCGGAGGCAGCCCGCTCATGCAGGTGTGCTCCAGCACCACATCATAGGTACCGCGCATCTCCTCCGGCGGATCGAACAAACTCCCTGTCACGAAACGTTCCGCCAGATGCGGATACAGCGCGCGCGCCTCCGCCACTGCCGTCGGCGCGATGTCCAGTCCCGTCGCATCCAGCCCATGCTCTACCGCCAGCGCTACCTCATGCCCGCGACCGCAGCCAGGAACCAGCGCGCGCCCACGCATCGCATGGCGCGCCAAATACTGCTTCATCGCCGGCGCCGGGGCCCCTTTATCCCAGAGCACCTCGCCTTTTTGATAGCACTCATCCCAGTTCATGCGTCCCATGTATCCTGTCGTCAGCGTGATGTCAATCACGAAACTAGGAGTTCTCCAGTAACACTATCTCCTTGATGGGGGAGCGTACGATTCAGCGACTGCGGGTGATTAGGAGGGGCGAAGGTGCGGGACGCGCCGGGAAATGGAGCCTGAGACCGTTCGCGATGAGAAATGATTCCCGTGCCCTCGTTTGGTCATGTGAATGGAACCATTCCCGATCAGATGACGGCAATTTCTCCTTGCAATTCTTGACAGCTCGTTCTATACAAACGGTCCATGAGTCGTGAAGAGATGGAAGACATTAAACGACATTTTGGCGTAGTTGCCGAATCGCTCCGCAGCGATATCCAACAGATCGCTGAGGGGCACGAGGTGATCCGCCGTGAGCTGCAAACCCAGCGTGAGGAATTGAAGGACGAATTCAAGGACACCAAGTCGTTGATGCGATTGTCATTCTCTCAGCTTGATCAGCGAGTTCATACGCTCGAATCGGATGTGTCCGCTATCAAATCCCGCGTAGACGGTCTCGAATCTAGTCGAGCCTAACTACTCTTCGATGTCCTGGACCCGCCGCACGCCGGGAAATTCAGAATGTCCCCGTTTTCCTGCCCCAGGTTTACACAGTCAATGCAGCAGTCTCGGTCTGTAACGCCCCTCTCGCGTTACTGCGCCTTGGTGCGACGGGACGCGGAAATGGTATATGCCGCCGACCGCGCGGCGATCATCGGATCGGCTGCCTCGATACCTGAAACCAGCGTTCCCGGCATGAAGAGTAACTTTTTCTCTGCGGTTTGGCTGTCCGCCACAGCTTTGGTGATCGCGAGCGTGCCCAGTACAACCTTCTTGCGTCTATCCGGCCAGGCGATAGAGGGATCGTCGATCTTGTCGCCTTGCTCGGCGACTTGGAGGAGTAATTTAAATTTGACGGGACCCCGCCGAACCCGCTGGAGGATTTCAGTGGTGAGATAGTCTGGCCCCATCGCTGCGAGTTGCTCCTTGGTCAGGAAGTGCTCGCCAGCCATTGGCTGCAGTTGGTACCGACCGTAGGTGGCAGTCCCCTTCGCGTTCGTGAACTTGAACGAATTCACACCGAAATAGGTCAGGGTGGCGTAACTCACCGGTGCCGGCTTCGGAGCTTCCACGAAAGCCTTGGCGGAGGGATGACTACTCAAGAACTGGTCAAGCGCCGTTGGTTTTGGACCTTCTGGTTTTGTGGCTGCGATTGCGAGAAACAAATCCCGAACCTCGGCTGCCGTGGCAACAGGGAAGCCGTTGAAGGAATTCACTACCATGTCGGTCTTCGAGCCATCAGGGAGGTGGAATTTCACCGCCATGCCGCGTGGGCTCGCTCCGGGGTCAGTGTCGGGGATGGCCGGAAGCCCGGTCGAGGCGGAGAACCGAAAGGTCGCGGGAACCGGGGTCTTTCTCTTCTGGAGATGAGAGGCCTTGCTTACATCCATGGCCTTGCCAGTCGGCGAGAACGTGCCTTCCAACACGACGCCCTTCGCGTGGGTCGCGCGCGCTCCAGGATGAACCCCGAACACGCCGTTGAAGGCATCCACTATCTGCTCAGGCACAGACTTTTGACTGACCGACGCATCTTCAGCGGCTCCGAGGGTTGGATTCACAAGGGCGAAGGCCGTGGCTGCTGTTGCAGCGAATATTTTCCACATTAGTTTGCCCTCCTTGAAAGCTGTTGATCTTACCGATTCAGGCATTGATGAAGAAATCTGGATCATTCTACTTTTTCAGATCAGCCCCGTCCATGCCTTCTTCGTGCATCGAAGGCAACGACCGTCTTGTGGGAGCCATGTGTGAGGGGAGGGTGACTCAGAAGCGATCTGGCAGGTTTGTTTGGTGTATCAAGTTTATCTCGTTCTCTGAACCAGACAAACCTAAGAAACCAAACAGACCAGATAAACCAACTGAACCAAATCCCACGCCACGTACCGCGAAATGTCGGATTGCAAGATCTGACCCTATTAGAGCAAGAGGAGCGCGTCTACATGGGCTCAATGGTATACTCGGTGAAGGAGTTGAGTGAAGCTCGAGAGAAGATCCAACTGCCTTGCCGATAACGCGAGAGGACAACCTGGGTCATGCCACGAATCGAGCCCCAGAAACCGGATCAGACATTTAGCCGGAGCCGTGAGTTTCAAAGGGAAGTATTGGCCTACCTAAAAGAACATGGTCCCCAACCGTACGATATACTCTCCGTTCACTTCGATCCCAACCGTACTGCGGAAATTGAAGCTGTCTTGCGTGAATTGATCCAATGGAAGTTCATTGATAAGGGCACGGACTCGTACATGACGGTTTCGATTACTGCTGCTGGTATCGCCCGGCTTGGACTCAAAGACATCTGAAACGTCTACGGTTTGACACGAATATCCGCTGGAAGCGAAAGGCTGAACAGAATGAGCAACGCAAACGATCGCCATGTCGAAGCGAACCTAGAAGTTATTCGAGAATATCTGATCGGCCAATTCAAGGGGTTTGAACTTATCGACAGGCCAGATCGTCCGATCTCACATACGTTTACTGTGACGAAATCGGCAGACGAACGATACCAAGTAAAAGTTTCGTGGCCACAGCTTTCAGATAATAGCAACACCCCTGAACGAACTAAGCAGCGCCTTGTCACGGACGATGTAGCGGGTAGGATGAAAGGTAAGTCTCAGGGGGAGTATTTCTCCTGGGGAAAGTACTAAGACACTCCGAAGAGGACAGGCCACGAAACCCGGGGTAGCTCAGCCTGTCCCCTTTTCCGTCCCCCCAAAGAAACCAAACAAACTGGATGAACCAACTGAACCAGATCCCCGCCACGCGCTGGGAAATGGTTCCGGATGCCTCAGCTTTTCTCGTTATGCGGCTTTCAGGATAGCTTTTCGGAGCGATTGGGGAATCGTAATGGACAAGAAGAAGCTCTTGGGATAGAGGTAGTCTTCTCCTGACTCGTCAATCACGCGGACCTGACCGTGCTTGAGAGCCATCGAATCGGGAAGGGCGACATAGATCTTTCTCTTTTCAAGGGAAACCGCATAGCCCTTGTTCTCGACGCAGATCAGAAACCGGGAAGCTGCACGTTTGAGCTTTTGCATGGTGATGACCTCAGAGGAGTCGCTTGATCTTGTATTCCTTCCGGCCGATTCTCGTTGCTTCATACCAGTGAACTTCAGCGCGATAGATGGAGCCATCGGAGAGTCGGACCCTCGCGATACCTTTCCGCTTGCGCCAACGCCCTCTGCCAGAGAATTTTCGAAGCCGGGCGATCTCGCGGATTCGAGACCCAACCGCAAATGTTTCAATCTGCGTGATCGGGTCGAGCAACTCAAAATACACGAGGCCATGGTCCCAAAGTTATGTGGCATTCGTCAATGGGAAAGATTGCACAGAGAGGAAAGCGCCGGCCCGCCACGCGCCGTGAAACGGTTCCTGGCGTCATTTTCTCTCTCAGAATGTCTCCGGTTTTTCCCCGTAGTGCAATAGATCAAAGGCGAGGAGGGGTTCGTAAAGTTCCACTTGATCGCCTCGGTGCCGAGAATCCCAGGCTTCTCCGATTGACAGTCAAGACAGTTGCTGTCCCCTTTTCTTATCTCGTTGCTCCGCCCGTGGAAATTTCAAGGCAGCGTTCCGCCTGGGACGGTTCCACCAGGAACGGTCCCGCCGGGCAAGGTTCCGCCAGGGACCGGGCCTCCAGGCACCGTTCCACCAGGTAATGTTCCGCCTGGGACGGTTCCACCAGGAACGGTCCCACCGGGCAAGGTTCCGCCGGGGACCGGGCCTCCTGGCAGCGTCCCGCCTGGCACGGATCCACCCGGCACAGTGCCACCTGGCAGGGTGGTATCAGACCCCAGGCGCTCCATTTTTTTGCCCGAGGATTTTCCGGGCTCTGAACTCTTGGGACTCGTGGTTTGAGCGTGGGCTACCGCGAAACTACATAACAGCGAAGCAAGGACGACAATCTGCACGCATGCGTGGAATAGTAACGAAGCGCTCATCGCACACCTGCGCGTATAGACAAGATGATTCGTCATCAAACTAATCCCTTTTCTCTTCTCCCATCGTTATTTCGTTCGTCCATGAATACCGAGTTTCCAATGGAGGAGGGGAAGGCACGACTTCCTGTTCCAGCGTCCTGACAAAAGTACGCACAATCCTACGCTCTAGGTCGGTCAGCCCATCGTGGTCTTGCGCAAATTCTGCGAGCGCTTCGCAGGCACGCACAAACACCTGAACTTCCTCTCGTGCGGTCGTTTCTGTCGTTTCCATTCCTGTCAACTTAGCATTCCATCAGCGATGGGGGACTAGTAAGAGCCCTAGTGGGAGTCGAACGTGATGTGGGGAGAGAAACGGGGACATTCTACTTTTTCAGATCGGCTGGGTCCTTCATCTTTCCTTCGCTGGTAGTTTAGATCGAGAGGCGAGAAAGACGTCGAGCAAGACACGATCGTCGTGTTCGACTTTGAGAAATTCAACGCCGACAGTGTTTTGGTGTACCCACTTGACCGCAGCGAGACGCACTTCCACAGGCGGCTCGTCCCAGGGAAGATTCATCATGAGGGTGAGCTTCTGGCCAGGTCGAAACAAGCGATTGAGACAGAGCCGGGCCCCCTTACGTGAAACATCAAGCAAGGTTCCATCCTCGGAGTCCTCGGTCGCACAGGACCTGACAGAGGCTTCCCCGGTGACAGCGATGCGCCTGACAAAGCGACTGTAGCGCATTGGCCAGACTCCTAGGGGAGGTATTGTAGGCTCAGTAGAGATGTCGGCGCAAGCGCCTAGTAGAGGAAATGTCCTAGTGTATTGGAGGAAACCCGGCCCGCCACGCGCCGCGAAAGGATTCCTGACACCATTGTCTTTCCCAAGGTGAAACATGTTGGCTCTTCCTAGAATCTCTTCGGATTCACCCGGAGGCTCCTTGCCTGTAGTTGGGGATCGGTACTCCCTTGAAATAATGCTTCATTTTTCGATGAATGAGGAGGCATGATGCTTGCTCAGATTCGGGGTAGAAGCTCTCCACATAAACAACTGGCAGCCAGCCACAAACATGGTTAAGCAGGAAGATGTGACAGGTGTGGCGATCACCCACAAGGTGGAGGAGGATCTCTCACTGCTCGTGTTGCTTGCAGCTGATGGATCAATCAATAGGCTCGGGACGGGGACCGTCAATAATACCGAGAAAGAGATGCGTATTGGCGTAACCGATCCAAAGCTTTTTGAGACCATTCGTCCGTACATAAACTCAGACGTGACCCGGTGGATTGGTGGGCGAGCAGACCAATCTCCGAAGGGGAAGATCTGTGAGCTAACGATCTGGCTGTTTTTACCGAACAAGCCGGAGCATGTCATCTATTTCAAATATGGCTCCGAATCGATTGGTCCTCCATCGGAGATCAGTCGGCTAGTATTAGCCGCGATCGAGACAACGAACCCATGGTATGAGCAATTTAAGGCAGGTGTGGCGAAGGGAGGAACGTGACTCAAGTCGAAGGGACCCTGTCAGGAAAGGAAGATTTGGATCCAGGTAAAGTATTGGTGATCCATAACTTCCTCTCACACGAAGAATGCGCTGCGCTGATCCGGCGTAGCGAGGATCTCGTCTACGGACCGGGCACGGTTGCCGATATCGTCATCGAACAGGTCCGCAACAACGAGCGTGTGTTGGTTGATGATCTGTCGCTAGCCACGGATCTGTTCCACCGCGCTGAACCATTGTTACCAGCTGTCATTGAAGGGCATGGTCTTGTCGGGTTCAACGAACGGTGGCGGTTTTACCGTTATGGACCAGGGCAGACTTTCAAGCCTCATCGAGACGGGTCGTACATGCGGATGGAGAGCTGGGAGGAGAGTCAAATGACTTTCATGATCTATCTGAACGAGGGCATGAAGGGCGGGGAAACACGGTTCTTCGGGGACATGGAGCAGGCATTCCTACAACAACGCCCATACCTGTCCGTCCAGCCGAAGGAAGGGATGGCACTCGCCTTCTTACATTCCATCTGGCACGAGGGTGCCGTAGTGCACAGCGGGCAAAAGTATGTCCTGCGCACCGATGTAATGTATAAACCAGTCGCGAATCCAGCCGGAACGTGAGCAAACGAGGACCTGCTACTTTTTCAGTTCGGCCTGTCTATCGGTATGCAAGATTGAGTGAGGGAAGGAAGGTGTCAGCCCGCCACGCGCACGAAATGGTTCCTGACAACTTTTATTTTCTTTTGCTGCGTTTGGTGTCGCCACGGTATGCCTGCTTCAACTTCGCGATGTCAAATTTGACCATGTTCATCATGGCCTGCATGACGCGTTGCGATTTCGCCGCGTCCTTGCTCGACACCAGTTCGAAGAACACGGTAGGCACGATCTGCCAGCAAAGGCCGTATTTGTCTTTGAGCCAGCCGCACGCCACCTCCTTGCCGCCAGCGGTGAGCTTCTTCCAATAGCGGTCCACCTCCGCCTGCGTCTTGCAGTGCACCATGAACGAGACGGATTCGTTGAATTTGAAGTCCGGCCCGCCGTTGAGCGCGATGAATTTCTGTCCGTCAAGCTGAAACTCCACGGTCATGACCGAGCCTTTCGGTCCCGGTCCGGCGTCGCCGTAGCGGGTGACGTGTCGGATTTTTGATTTCGGAAAAATGGACGTGTAAAACTTCGCCGCCTCTTCGGCTTTGCCGTCGAACCAGAGGAAGGGAGTGATTTTGTGCATGAGATTTCAGAGCCTCGCTGTCAGGTCAGCTTCGATCGCCTCTGGCTTGTCGCTCGGTGCGTAACGCCTCAGTACCGTGCCGTCGGAACCCACGAGGAATTTCGTAAAGTTCCACTTGATCGCCTCGGTGCCGAGAATCCCAGGCTTCTCCGATTTGAGGTATGTGTAGAGCGGGTGCGCATTCACGCCGTTCACCTCGATCTTTGCGAACATCGGGAAGGTGACGCCGTAGTTCCTGGTGCAGAACTGCTCGATCTCTGCTTCGCCGCCCGGCTCCTGGTGCCCGAACTGATTACAGGGGAAACCGAGCACCACGAAACCCCTGTCCACGAATTTGTTGTAGAGCGCTTGCAGCCCTTCGTACTGCGGCGTGAACCCGCATTCGCTCGCGACATTGACGATGAGTAGCGTCTTGCGACGGTAGTCGTCCATTTTCTGAGACTTGCCGTCGATGGTGACAAGGTCGATGTCGTAGAGGTCCATAGATTCCATATTAGCGTGGGAGAAAAACTGGAACATTCTACTTTTTCAGATCGGCTGGGTCTATAGGGAGTAAGGGAGTCAGTCTGAGGGTGAGAGCGGCGTAGATCAAATCGGCCCGCCATGCGTCTCGAAATGGTTCCTGACACCTTTATTTGATTTCAAAATCCGAGGCGTATCCATCACGTCGAAAAGGAGGTAAGAGTTCCCTGGGGTTTGGAGGCGGGAAGAGTCGGAAAAGCGCCAGCCCGCCACGCACCGAAAAATTCAGAATGTCCCCGTTTTTTCCCCTGTCCCCTTTTCTTTCTTCCTGACGCCGTTTTTTCCCCCGGCTCGACGAGGCTCGCCACAGGCAGAGGGGTGATGGTAAAATGAAATTCCCCAAAGACAAAAAGTGCTATCTGGTGGTCAATGGAGGTCTTTTCACTTCTCTTGAGAAAGGGAGAATGCCGATGAGACGATCTACAACGCAACTAGCTGTCACGCTGGCCGGAGTCCTTGCCGTAGTCGTCACCACAATGCTGCCTTTGCAACCGGTATTCGGAGGGGGTGGCGGGGCGCGGCGTGACGTTCTGCGTCAAGAAGAGCAGAACCTCAAGGACGCCCTCGAGCACGTGGAAGAAGCGGTGGACCATGGCAAACAGGGTCATGCTGAGGTACTCCTGACACATGCGGAAGCCGCGCTGCAGCATGCCCTGCAGGGAGGCAAGGATCGTCCGCATGTGGGCGAAGGGATCGCACATCTGAAAGAAGCCATTGAGCATGGAAAAGCGGGCCATGCCGACGTCGCCACGAAACACGCAGAAACCGCTGTCATGCACCTGTCTCAGGGAAAGTTAAGATAGCAAGGCAAAGAGGGTGGGTGGTAGAAGAAAGGGGACAGGCTACTTTTTCCTCTTATTTCGCGCACAGTCTCACTCCATGCTGCGGAGACGATGACGGGACACGAAAGCTGGTAGAAAAGTAGCCTGTCCCCTTTTCTTTCTTTACACCGACTTGTTCGGCATCCCCGGGGACTGAAATCACCGGCTCTGCGAGCGGCAACTTGTAGCGCCAGTACCGGAGGCCGCGTCTCGAAGGAATTTCACTCTCGCGGCGAAACCCCAACGACTCGTAGAGCTGTTGCGCAGCAGTCATCAGTTCGCTCGTGAACAGACCGATCACGTGGGCAGCATCGTCGCGCGCACACTGAATGCACGCAGATACGAGTTCCCGAGCTATACCACGACCGCGGTGAGTTGGAGAGACTGCTAGGAGAAGAACGGCAGCCCAGTCCGGTGAGAAAATCTCGGGATCACCTTTGCCTGCTGGACAATACCCGACCGAGCCTACGATTGCCCTTTGATCTCTCATCACGAGAAACCGTGTCGATTGTGCACGGGCTTCAATGGCACGCAGACTCGCCTCCATATCACGCCAGCCGTCAGGACTCATACGGACGGCGAACTCCCGGTACGCTTCGACGTTGAGGTCGGCGATCGCATCCAAGTCGCTGACTATTGCCAGGCTAACCATGAGTCGTTCTCATCCAGCCGAACTAGTGACGCTGCGGTAGTGTACTCGTGCCGCCTCTGCAAAATGGCGTGAACAAGTCTACTGCAAAGTCGGAGGCGTATCCATCACTTCGGAAAGGAAGTACGAGTTCCCTGAGGTTTGGAGGAGGGGAGAGTCGGAAAGGTGCCGGCCCGCCACGCGCCGCAAAACGGGGCCTGACATCTTTCCCTTCTTACAGGCCAACGTAGAGTGTTCCAGAACCTCTAAAATAAAACCTCTTTACAATTTCATTTCTGTCAAAGAAATGAAAGAAAGGCATCATTCGAAACAATCGTTTCATTGGAGTGCGCATCGGAGTTGCTCTCCTGGTTCCATCTTGTGTAATTCCCCTGCGTAGGTGAAGAAACCGGGACATTTCTGCAATTGGTCCCAAGCTTCCGTAGGAGAGACACAACCGCCAATGCAGCAAACAGTTTCGTTTGGATCATGTGAATGTCCACTGTCATCAAAGTATGCTTGTAGCAAAAGTGTTAACCTCGTCTTGAATAGGGTGGATCAGCGGCCTTGTGCCAGCCAATCTACTGCAAACTCTCAGGTGTATCCATTGCTCCGAAGCGATGGGGGGCTGGTTGGTCGTCATGGAGGGGAGAAGGAGCCCGGACCGCCACGCGCCGCGAAATCTACCGATACCTTTCATCTGTCTTGAGGTTTGTCCGCGGTTAGCCACTAAGCCGGTTGCCCACCACTCGTAGCTGTCAGACTAGTGGCGGGCAAATCTGGTGCCTTTACACAGCTCTTTTCCCATGTGACTGTAATCGCCTTTTCAATGATTTTCTTCAGAGTCGGAGGAACAAAAGGCGGATTGCGGGATGTGAGTTTCCGGGCGATATAACGTGCAATCAGTGGTTTGCCCGTGTCATTGCTTAGTCCGAGTTCATTCCTCGCGGCAGCCTCCAAGGCATTGCAGTCCGCTATTTCAGACTTCAAGTCCGTTTCCCATTTCCTTGGAAAACAAGCTACGCCGTTTGCAACTAAGAGTGAGGAGGGTGCCTCCTGACTTTGGCCTGTCAGAGCAAGGAGTTCCTTTGATTTTCTGATGGTTTCCTCGTCGGAGTTGCCTTTGTCATAATCAAAGAGCATGAAACAAGGAATGTGGAGTTCGTTGAATATTCTAAAGAGGCGATCCATCGACCCCTTGCCACCGCATTCTACAGCGCTGATACCTTGCGGGTCGAAAGCGCAGTTTGGAAGCGCTTCTGCATAAATCGGGAGGCTATATTCCTCAGTCGTGCCTTCGACAAGGACAATCTTGAAAGCGAAAAATCCTTCGTTGCGACGCGGATTATACGCATGAGAATACAGATCGCGCATGGATTCGGGCGTGACTTTGCCTTTGGTTGCTGGGAGTCGGATCTCAAGGTCCTGAATCATCTTTGACATTGGTAACTGCCATGCTCTGCTCGCTGCTGTTTTCTTCCCATCGACGACCTGCACAATACATTCCATTCGGACGATCTCATCAAAATAGGCCACGTCTACAAGAAGGGACGAGTGGGTCGAAAAGAGAACTCTGGTCTCCGCCTTCAGCGATTTTGCGAAACACACGCCGTATAGTTCGTTGCGCTTGCGGGTGCATGTATAGTTCAGGTTCCTCAACAGCAAGGATGAGACTTCGCTTTTTCCCCTCGGCCGAAGAAGTCATGTGTTCGGCATAGCGTCGAAGGATAGTGAAAATAATTGCCCTTTGGAGGCCGTGGCCTTTGTTCTCGACGGCGTTTCTAAAGCCGTCATCCACGTAGAGCTTTGGTGAGGCCAGAAGCACCTCTAGCGTTGGTGTTTGAAATTCAATCTCCAGGTCGCAACCGGTGAAGAAGTCGTTCAAAAGTTTGTTGAGTTGGTTCTCCGTTTCGGCAATCAAGGGCACTCGTTCTGCTCCTCCGGTACGGTTCATCTGCTTGGATACTTCTCCGAGAATGCTTTCGATCTTAGCCTTCTTCTCATCTGGAACCGTTTGTAAAATTGCATGGAGCAGCTTTCCGAATGGGCTGCTCTTAGTTCCCTTGGATTCTTCGGTGACATCGCGAACCGCTGGAACAAGGACAAAAAATGGCAGCACGCCTTTTAGGACGTTGGCATATCCCTTGGGATTGTCAATCCAGGTATCCTTCTTGGGAATCTTGTCAGCGTGAGTGTCTATGAATTCCTTGGCCTTCTCCTTCCACCCGCAACAGTAGGGGCTGTCGTCACGCCGAGAAAATCAGCGAAGCTCACACCGTTCACATTCAGCTGGTCTTTCTGCTTCCACCACTCCTTGATGTTAATGCTTGTGATGTTTGATTCCTGAAGCCATTCCGACTGAGGGACGGGCTTCTTGCAATGCTGCCCTATTCCAATCTTGTCTTCGTCCTGTTCGGAATCGGACTCAGATTCGCCGCCTCTTGCTCCCATCCTTGCAGAACGGGCCATGTGAAAAGTCCCGTCCGTACTAAGATACGCGCCCAATGCTTCCTTTCTCCTTATTCGTAAGGTTCGAGAAAATGGCTTCCACACGAATCTCCAGGTTCGTGTCCTTGTTCCAGAAGGATTCCTCGTTCATCAGTTTGGTGCTTGGATTAAAGAGGAAATCCAGAGCTCGGAGTACCGCATGATTTTCCAGCATTATTCGCACCCACCAATGCATGCATGTTCCCAATCTCTAAGTCGACCTCTCGACACGATCTGAAATTCCTGATGTGTAGGTGGGTCAGTTTCATTTGTCATCTCGCATTTCCGTCAAGAGAGAAGGCGGCTCATCTAGGGCCATCATCTCTAGCCCCTCGATCTCTTTAATGATTTCCCTGCGATGCCTTGCAGGTCCCCATACATGCCAGCCGTTGCTTGCATGACTCGCTCGATTTGTTCCTCTCGTTTTGCCCACTGCTTAATAATGGCTTTCTTCTCCTTGTCGAGATCTTCCTGCATCGAAGAGAACGCCTCAACGATGGCTTCGACTCGATGGCGGAATCGTGGACCAGTCAGGTACTGATAGACCATCTCCGTCTTTGTCTGCTGTCCTTCTAAGGCCTGCCGAGCCGAGGCAACCTCGATTAAGGAGTGGCGCAGGGCTACCGCGACGGAGAGCATTGACCGTGAATGTGTTACCCAGACTCCTTCGACCAGATCAAAGGACTCCACGCCCTTTGGGAGGGTCTGACTGACGATGACAGCGATTTCTGCCTTGGCCGTCCGCTGATCGTCGCGAAGTTTGACTAGCCAGCCGTCGCTCCAATTCTTGGTTCGCTTGGATTCCCATAAGATGGTTCCACAGAGCTGACCGAGAGGGCCGATCACCCGCTGTAGTGCATCGCCGCCGTATTCGCCTTTGGGGACAGGCTCAATTGTGTCCCGTGGGAACTTTGCCCTGAGCAAGGCTTCCAGCTCTAGTTCCTGGACTTCACCTTGGAGTTGTTGCGATCCTTGTTCGGCCCTGCGCAAGAGCTCTTCAATCTGTGTCTGCAGGGCGGCGATGGTTTGTTCCTTCTCCATCACTTTGAGCTTCAGACCTTCCTCGGCTTCTTTCTTCGCCTGTTCGCGGGTGGCAGAGAGTCCATCCTGAACGCGCTTTTCGACTGTGAGTTCTAGCTCTCGCTTGGCATCATCCAGTTCACGTTTTTGTCGGATGAGATCAGCCTGTGCTTTCTGAGCCTCGGCGAGTTTGACGTCGCGTTGATTAAGGACTTCCTGAAGTTCGGCCAGCTCCCTCGTTTTCTGGTCAATATCCGTTTGCAGGACGAGTTTGGCCTTCTTGGATTCCTCTGTGACGATCCTCGCGCGTTCTAGCAACAGCTTTTCGGCTACCTGGTCGTCGACGGTTTGCCTAGCCTTCAAGACGGCTTCTTCACGCTCGCGTAAAGACTCTTCCTTCTTGGCGATGTCAGTGTCTTTCAGCGCCAGCCGCTTCTCGTAGTCTCGACGGGTTGACTCGATCAGTGGAGCAGCGAGTGACTCTGTAAGCTTGATTTCGGTTTTGCAGTTAGGACAGACAATCGTGGGCTCTGACATAGAAAAGTCCCTGGTGAGACTGGTCCGTCAATTGGCCAAAGTCCTACGCTCAAATGCTGGATAAATCAACAGTACAGAAGGGCGTAGCGGCGTCAGGAAGGCTAATTATTCATTCAAAGCCTGTTCACTCTGTATTTTTTTGGAGGGGCCAAGGTTGGCCTCTCCCAACGTGCGCGCATCCAACGAGGGGAGTCCGCGACCGCGCGTTGCGCGAGCACAGGGAATCGCCAGTTCTCCTTTCTCTCTCTCCTCTTCTTCTCCGCCTTCTTCATGCATTGGAGGGGGTGACCCAGATGGTCCTTGACTGCGCGCATCGAACGAGGCCCTTCTGAGGGCGCGCGTTCCGCGAGCAAGAAGGACTGTCGGGTCCTGCTCCCTCGCCACCCTTGACCCCCGTTCTCCCACCCCCCGTACAATGCCTTCTTCCTAGGCTAACCCCTTGGCTTTCTGACAGTTTCTTGTCATTCGCGGTAGCGCAAAGGACAAGCCGGAATGCGGATTGAGTATACGAAGGGCGAACGGGCTTCAAAGGAGCTGATTATGCTCCATCGTGAAGCCTCCGAAGCCACCAGCGGCCGGAAGATGAAGGTGCTGCTCATCTACCCGCCGGACTGGTTCCCCTCCGAACCCTATCTGAGCCTTCCCTCCCTCACCGCCGTCCTCCGTCAAGCCGGCCATACCGTCATCCAAAAAGACATCAACCTCGAAATGTACGACTGGTACTTCAGCGAGGACTTTCTGAAAAAAGTCCTGTACCGGGTGCCTCGGCAGCTCGACCGGCTCCGCAAACTGTCGAAGAAGCGCGATCTGAATGCCGAGGAGATGGATTTGCAGCTGTCCCTCTGCGATCTGACCAGGCAGCGGATCGACGAATTGATCAAGAAGGCAGAGAAGGCGAAGGCGATCATTCGCGGAGAAGTGTTCTACGAAATCGATCAGTTAGAGTGGGCCATTCATGTATTCCGTGAGGTCACGTCGGTGATCTCGATGGTCTATTTTCCAGCGCGGATCTGCATGCCGCCGATGGAGACCGATCTGTCGTACAAGGTCTTCGTTTCGTCCGAGGTGATGGAGGCGGTGAACGACACACAGGTGAACGTCTACCGCGACGTGTTCGAACATCTGGTGAAGCCGGTGATCGAGCAAGAGCAGCCGGACGTGGTCGGCATCTCGATCGTGTTGCAGCAGCAGATGTTCTCCTCCATGACCTTCTGTGCCCTCATCAAGCAGCACTTCCCCCACATTCATGTGACGATCGGCGGCAACACGGTCACGCGACTGCGCGATGTGCTGCCTGAGTCGCCGCTGTTCCAATACTTCGACAGCGCGGTGGTCTATGAAGGGGAGACGGCGTTCGTGCAGCTGGTGTCGGCGGTGGGGGCGAAGCGGAGCCTGGCTGACGTGCCCAACACCATATATAAGGACGCCACCGGCGTACATGTGTCGCCGACCAGCTTTGCGGAGGACATGGCGACCCTGCCGCCGCCGGATTTCGACGGGCTGCCGCTCCATAAATACTTCGTGCCGACGAAGATCCTGCCCTACCTGGCGACGCGGGGCTGTTATTGGGGCCGCTGCGAGTTCTGCGACCATGGCGAGGGCTATACGGCCGGCTACCGGACGAAGAAGATTCAGGACATTCTGGCCGACATCACGTATCTCCGTGACAAGTACGGCGCGCAGGCATTTCCATTTCACCGACGAGTCGTATCCGCCTGCGCTCTTTCGAAAGCTGTCGCGCGGGCTGATCGACAGCCAGATGGGCATCGTCTGGACCACGCACATGCGGTTCGAGAAGAGCCTGCTGGACGATCAAGTCTGGCAGGATGCGAAGGACTCGGGCTGCCGCTATCTCCACTTCGGCTACGAGTCGGGGAACGAGCGGGTGCTGAAGCTGATGGACAAGGCGACGACGACGGACGTGATCACGAAGCATTTGCAGCTCTCGGCCGATGCGGGCATCTGGAACCACTGCATGGGCTTCTTCGGCTTCCCTGGCGAAACGAGAGAAGATGCCTGGTCGTCGGTTGAATTTCTCGAAGCGAACAAAGAGCATGTCCATTCCCTCGGCTTCGGCACGTTCGACCTTGGCCGGCATAACCCGGTGGCGAAGAACCCTGAGAAATGGGGCGTGACGGCCTATAAGAATCCCGAGTGGGATTTGGCGCTCGACTACTACTATACGGTGAAGGACGGGATGAGCATCGAAGAGGCGGAGCGGGTGTTCCAGGAGTTCGAACGGAATCACAACCCGGGCTGGGACCTGCGCCTGTTCATCCGTGAATACATCTTTCTCTATATCGCGCGGTTCGGGCTGCAGAAGCTGCCGGATCTGCAATATCAGGCGGCGAAGATTACGGGTGCGGCGCCGTCGCTGGCAGGGAAAATGTGAGCGGATGTTGAAGTCGTTGCAGGTATCGTCGTGAAGCGTGAAGCGCAAGAAAGCCTGTGCTCGTTCGTGCGTCAGTAAGCCCTTTCTCGCGAGATACGCTATCAGAACGACGCTTCACGAAAGACGAACTATGACGTGAACTGGTTCAAATAGGAATGCTTTGGCTCCGCTGATCCAGACGACAGCACGGAAGAAAGACCAGCAAGGTCATGCTGCTCTTTCCGCCTGAGTGGGTGCCGACGGCGCCCTATCTCGCCTTGCCCTCTTTGACTGCCGTGCTGCGGGAGGCGGGCCATACAGTCATCCAGCGCGACATCAATATCGGGATGTGGGATCACTTCTTCAGCATGGAGTTCCTGATCTGGGTGAAGGCCCGGTTGGGGATGCAGCTCAAGCCGCTCCAAGATAAGGAGAAGGCGGGGACGCTGACGGAGCAGGAAGCGGATCAGAAGGCCGTGGTGGAGCAGGCCTATACGGTCGATGTGTTCGATCTGGCCGATCGGGCTGAAGATGCGAAGCTGATCGTGCGTGGCGAGCGTTTCTACCAGGCCGAGATACTGGAAGGCGCGTTGAACACCTTCCGCGAAGCGATGGCCTACATTTCCACAGCCTATTATCCCGCGTCGCTCGTCTTCTATCCGATGGAAAGCAATCTGGGCTATCGCCCCGGCGTATCCAAAGAAGTGCTGGCCTGTTTGGACGATGAGCAGGTGAACGTCTATCGGGACCTCTGCAATCAGCTGGTCATGCCGGCGGTGGCGAAGGAGAAGCCGGACGTCGTCGGGCTCTCCATCGGCACGCAGATGCAGCTGCTTGCAGGCCTGACCTTTTGCAAAATGATCAAAGAGACCTTCCCGCATATTCATGTGGTGGTGGGCGGTAACGTCATCACGCGCCTTGCAAGAAGATCTCGCCAAGCACGAGCAGTTCTTCACGGACGTGTTCGACTCGGCGATCCTCTACGAGGGCGAGCATGCGCTGCTCTGGCTCATCGAGGCATTGAATGGCGAACGGGCCATCGCATCCGTGCCCAACTTGATCTATCGCGATGCCTCAGGCATTCACCGGAATCCCGAAGTCTACACCGAAAAGACGACCGCGCTGCCCTTGCCGGACTTTGATGGACTGCCGCTGGACCGCTACTTCGTGCCGGAGCTGATCATTCCCTACCTGGCGACGCGCGGCTGCTATTGGGGCCGCTGCACGTTCTGCGACCATGGCCAGGGCTACTTCGATCAGTATCGGGGCGTGCCGGTGCAACAAGTCGTCGAACAGATCAAGGCGTTGCGGGACAAGTATCAGTGCCGCCATTTTCTCTTCTCCGACGAATCCTATCCGCCGGCGCTGTTCAAGAAGGTCTCGCAGCTTCTGGTCGATCAAAAGTCGGGATCAAGTGGACGACGTTGATCCGGTTTGAAGAAACGCTCCAAGACCAGGAGACCTGGGATCTCGCGGCGAAGGCCGGCTGTTGCACCCTCTATTATGGGATGGAGTCGGCGAGCGAGCGGGTGCTGAACCTCATGGACAAGCATGCCAAGAAGAGCGTGATCCAACGCAACCTCCAAATGGCGGCGAAGTCGGGGATTTGGAACCATGTGATGGCCTTCTATGGATTCCCCGGCGAAACGCTCGATGAAGCGTTGGAAACCCGCCAGTTCGTCCTCGAGAACCAGCCGGTGATTCACTCGATGGAGCTGTTCTACTTCGTGGCCTATCGCCATACGCCGATGGTGCGCAGTCCGGAGAAGTTCGGCATTACGATCCACAAACAAGAGGAGTACGATCTCCCCCTGGACTATTACTACACGTTGAATGATCCCAGTACCCTCTCCTGCCTGGACGCGATGCAGCTCTGCGAAGAGTTCTACAAGAACGATTTTCACCCCTGGGCCGTGCGCGTGAACTCGCGGGAACATGTCTTTCTCTATATCTCGAAGTTCGGGACGAACCAGCTGCCGCAGATCTACGCGCAGCAGGCGCAGCCCGTCGGATCGCCGGAAGGCGTGTCAGGATTGATCACCTGGCCGGTTGCGAAGAATGGAAGCGAAGATGGGAGCGAGGGGATGAGCACGCGTAGTCTCCCACGCTGTTTCGTGAAGCGTCGTTCGTGAAGCGTGAAGCGTTTGCGGATGAAATCGAGGTCTTCGACGCCTGCGCTTCACGAGATACGCTTCACGAGGGACGGTGATCGCTCGACGCTTCGTCGGGAACTAGTACGGCGGAGAGCAGAGCATGGGCGGCTTCGATGAGTTTGGTCATCTCTTCGGCCTTTTTGTAGGCCTGCATGTATTTCTTGGGGTTGTTGGTCAGATTTGAATAGCGGGCGGGATTCCAGGTATACAGGAGCGCTCGTCTGGTTCGAGCGAGGGTTTCGGCGGTGACGGGGAGGGTGAGTCCCAGTACCTCCAGAGCGTGGTTCACGTCTTCTTGCTTCACATCGGTCATGGGGCGAGTCTGGCAAAGCGGATGTACGCCTGTCAAACACCTAAAATGCAGCGCGACTTGCGAGACTTGCGCGAAAAGCGCGACGGGTCGGAAGTATTCTCTTCGAGAGTCGCGCCTGTCGCGCACGACTTGCTTGTCTCGCTCACGATTCACCTGATAGAGAGATTTCATGCCGGACCTTCGCACGCTTAAATTTTATCAAGCCGATGTGTTCACCGGGGTGCCGTTCGGCGGCAATCCGGTCGCCGTGTTCCCCAACGCGCAAGGTCTCAACGACTTTGAACTGCAACAGATTGCCCGGGAGATGAACCTCTCCGAAACCGTGTTTGTGTTCCCTCCGACGGACCAGGCAGCGGTCGTTCGGCTCAGGATTTTTACCCCGACGCAGGAGATCCCGTTTGCGGGACACCCGGTGCTGGGGACATTTTACGTGTTGGCTCAGCTTGGGTTGATTGCCGTCACCGATGGCGTGACCCGCGTGATGCAGGAATGCAACATCGGCCTCTTTCCCGTTGAAATCCATGCACAAGAGGGAGAGGTCATCCGGGTGGTGATGACACAGCCGAAACCGCTCTTCCTCGGTTCGGTGGACGAGACGGAGGATCTGTTTCACATTGCGAAGACTCTGGGTCTCCCCAAATACCAGATTGTCGACACCAAGGCGCCGGTGATGGTGGTGTCAACCGGGTTGCCGGTGGTGATTGTGCCGGTGCGGGCCCTCACGGCGGTGCGGTCGATTGAGCCGGACGCTGCCGCGATTGTCGAGATGTGCGAGCGGTTCGGCGCCAATGGAATTATGGTCTATACGATGATGACGGTGGAGGACCAGGCAACCGTGCACGCGAGAATGTTTGCGCCCGCGATCGGAATCCTCGAAGATCCCGCCACCGGGAGTGCCAGCGGAGCGATGGGCGCCTATCTCGTCCACAATGGGCTCGTTGAAGTGGGGCTGCTGACGGAAATCATCGTCGAGCAGGGCTATGAGATCGGGCGTCCGTCGCGCATCCTGGTCCAGGTGGAATCGGATGACGATGCGATCCAAACGGTGAAAGTGGGTGGGCAGGTGGTGATGGTAGTTGAAGGAACCTTGAGCTTTTGAGCAGGATGTTGAAAACGGCTTCCAGCTTCGTTCTCAGTCGCATGTCTCCCTGCGACGTACCCCAGAGGGTACGCCTCAGTCGCCATACTCCCTGCGGCCTTGCTGAAAGACCGTTTTGACCATCCTGCTGGGATAAGAAGAGGTCTGAGCGAGCTGTAAGTTTGTGGGGGGAATGAAGTCCTATGAAAGCGGTGCTGTTTCGTGAGCATGGTGGACCGGAGAAGCTTTCGTATGAGGATCTGCCGGAGCCGACGATCGGCCCTGAGGATGTGCGGGTTCGCGTCAAGGCCTGTGCGCTGAATCACCTCGATATCTGGGTACGAGAGGGCAATCCCGCCTATCCGATTCCGTTTCCTCATGTGTCGGGGTCTGATGCGGCCGGGATTGTGGAACAAGTCGGCGGGCAGGTTGATAGCGTCACCGTGGGGCAGCGGGTGTTCGTGTCTCCGGGGATCAGTTGCTGGAAATGCGACCAGTGTCTGGCAGGGCGAGACAATCTGTGCCGCTCGTACGGGCTGGTCGGCGCCAAGACGCACGGCGGCTATGCGGAGTATCTGAAAGTGCCGTTCCGCAATGTGCTGCCGATTCCAGAGAACCTTTCGTTTGAACAGGCGGCGGCGTTTCCGCTCGTGTCGGTGACTGCATCGCATATGCTCTTTGCTCTCGCCGGACTTCAACATGGTGAGACCGTGCTCATCATGGGGGCGGGGAGCGGAGTCGGGAGCATGGCGGTCCAACTGGCGAAGCTGGCCGGAGCCCGCGTGATGGCGACCGTCGGATCCGACGGCAAAATTCCCAAAGCCGTGATTCTGGGAGCCGATGCCGTGATCAATCACACGAAAGAGAAGGTCTCGGAGCGCGCCAAGTTGCTGACCGAAGGACGCGGCGTCGATGTCGTGATCGAGCATATCGGTCCGGAGGTGTGGGATACCTGCCTCGATTCATTGGCGAGAGGCGGGCGCTTGATTACCTGTGGCGCAACGACCGGGGGTGAAGTGAAACTGAATCTCCGTTATGTCTTTGCTCGCCAGCTGACAATCAAAGGGTCCTATATGGGCACGCGCGCGGAATTGGTGAAGGCAGCGGAGCTGATGGGGCAGGGCAGGCTGATCTCGGTGATCGATTGGACGTTATCCACTTCAAGAAGCTCGCGCGGCACAAGAACTGATGTTGAGCCGAAAGTTTTTCGGTAAAATAGTTCTGACTATGTGAGAAGAGTGAGCAGGCGGCTCCTATTACGTGCGACAACAATACTTGGAGGAGAATCATGTCTACAGTCGCGATGATCATGAGCAAGAAGCCTAAAGCAGTGGGGCCCAGTGTATCGATTGTGAGCGCAGCCAAGAAAATGAAGACGGCACGGGTGGGGTCGCTGTTTGTGAAGAAAGGGAAGAAGTTGGTCGGGATCGTCACGGATACCGATATCGTGCGGCGGGCCGTGGCGATGAGTAAGCCGCTCGGCAAACTCACCGTTGAAAAGATCATGACGACCCCCATCTGCACAATTGAAGGTAGTCAGTCGGTTGATGATGCTCAAGATATGATGGCTGATTTAGGAGTGCGCCATATTGCTGTCACCCAAGCAGGTGAAATCGTGGGGGTAGTATCGGTGCGGGATGTGCTGATGTTTTATAAGCGGTACGCGCAATCGAAGATTGAGCCGAGGGCGGGGTACTCTGAACCCAAGATTTTCCAAGACTAGAAGCTGGTGAGGGGTAAGGAGTAAGGGGAATGCGGGACCACCGCCCCCGAATATCCGCCAAGGTCGCACCGGTTGCCCTGTTTCTCCTTCCACGCTTGTTTGCGGTTCCAGGAGCGAACCCACTTCTCGTCGGTCGAAGCGACCTCACGCTCACTCACTCAGCGTAGGCAGTACGCAGGGTTCCGAAAAAGGTCTCGAAAGTGCCTTCATACCTGTCACACATTCCGGTTTCTTGTCGGGATTATCAGGCGTATCCTTATCATCCTTCTTTGCTTCCTCAACGTTCTTCTTCACATCCTCACTCGCTGGCGGCTTCTGGTTGCTCTTCTTTGCCACTGGTGTAGGCTGGTTTCCTTCCTTCGGCGATTGCTCCGCAGCCAGCACCGAATGTGGCCCAATCAAGAATGTCCCAAGACTTGCGAAGATTACGAAGCACAGTAGACGACCTTTACGCATGGTGAATCTCTCCGTGGTGTACGAGGACTCTGCAATATGGAAAAATAAATGTCAAACACGACGCGTGTACCACCTCAAGCATAGAATACCTCGATACGCTTCGGCGAACCCCTCACCACTTACCCCTTACCGTTACTTGGTGAGTTCTTTCACGAGATGCCCCAGTTCCGGTAGGATGAGCTTTTCCATTGCGAGACGGACGGCGTTTTCGGATCCTGGGGTTGAGAAGAGGACTCGGCCTTTGATGATGCCTGCAGTGGCTCGGCTCATGATGGCCGGTGAGCCGATGTCCTGGTAGGTCAAGGAGCGGAAGATCTCGCCGAATCCCACCAGCCGTTTTTCCAGCATCGCATCCACCGCTTCGAACGTCGAATCCCGCTTTGAGATCCCGGTCCCGCCATTGATGATGATGGCTTGAACCTTCTTGTCCGCCACGGCGGATTTGATCTTGGCTTTGATCTTCGCCGGTTCGTCTTTGACGAGATGATAGGCGACGACCGAATGGCCGGCATCCTTGAGCATGTGCATGATGCGGTAGCCGCTCGTGTCGGTCTCTGTCGTGCGGGTATCGCTACAGGTAATAACCACGCACCCGATAGAGCTGGGTGCGTGGGATTTGTGTTCTTGATGGGGGGCGGTATTGCTCATGGCATCAAGCTCGAGACAGCGTTCAGCTCATCAGCTAGTCAGCTTTTGCTCGGCCTGAGTGCTGAATGCTGACAGCTGAATGCTATTTCTACTTCCACACCGAGTCCGGATTCAGCTTGGCTGCCGGCTTACCGCCCTTGATGTGCTCGTCCAGGATCGTCGCGACGTCCGCTTCCGTCACTTTGGAGTACCAGGTGGCGTCCGGGTAGACGACGACGGTTGGTCCCTGCTCGCAGGGGCCGAGGCAGGAAGACCCGCTGACAAGGACTTCGCCGGGAGTCACACCCTTCTGCATGAGACCGATGTTAAAGGCCATGAGGAGGGCGGCTGATCCGGCGCTGCCGCAAGAGGGCTTCGGATGGCCTGGGGGACGGGCGTTGGTGCAGACGACGATGTGATACTTGGGTTTCGGCATGGGTTCTCTCCTTTGATGGTCGATAAAAAGCTGTCAGCTCTCAGCCATCAGCATTCAGTCATCTTCAAGACAGAGCTGAAAGCTGATGGCTGTTCGCTGAAGGCCATGTTACTGCGGCGCGTACGACTTCCATATCATCAATGGCTTCTTCTGGTAGTTTCCAATGCTTGAGGCCCTTCATCACCCAATCGAGATAATGCGCTTTGGGTTTGAACTTGCCGATGGGAGTGGCGGCATAGGTGGTGACCGGCATTTTCTCTCCGGCTTCCGTCAGGACGGTGACCTGGACCTGGCGAAACGCGCTTGGGGGCACATCGTCTTCAAAGTGGTCCATCAACTTGAGATCTTCGTCAGTCACTTCGAAGATCGCTCCCCAGACCTGTTCCCCGGGTGACGGAATCACGCTGGCGAGACCGCATCGCCATTGGGAAGACCATCGGCAGAATTTGATCGTGTGTTCGGGAAGAGTGGCCAACATCAGAAACTGATGTTCCGGCGCGCGACGTTTCAGCTGTGTCGGGTTGAGATGGTCCCCGTAGAGGAAAAACTTCATTGATGATTCGCCGCCAAGGACCAATGTTTACCAACTAAGATCACATTTCTAACATAACCCCTTTCACACGTACAAGCCGCGCGTTACGCGGTTCGCTGGGCTAGCTGTCGTTGGATTGACATCACGCCGATGCTCTTCCTAAGATGCGGCGCGGTCATCCGCGATGTCGTCCCGTCGAACCTGATGCCTAGGAAGTCCATGTCAGAGAATCATGCCCTCGACATTTCTTTGCATTCCTCATACACGCTGTGAAGATCGTCCACTATGCGGCCGTGGCAGTGCTCCTCTTGGGCGCGGTCTACTATCTCTGGATGCAGCCTCCGTCGCTGAAGCCTGTGGTCGATGGTCGGGCCGCTGAGGCCCTCGCGATGGTACAAACCTATAGAGCGATCGGGTATCCCACAATTCTTCAGGCAATGACCGAGCATGTGCGCTCTATGAAGGAACACGATCGTGTCTCCCGGTTGGGTGAATGGCGGGTCAAGCAGATGGAGGGCGATCTGTACGAGGTACGGCTTCAGGTTCGAGATCAGGGAACGACTGGCCAATGGTTCGAGCGAGAGTTCATCTGGCACGCCGATCTCGCATTGAAAAAGGTCAATGCCGCGTCGCTGCCGGCGGATGGGGTCACTCCCAAAGCTCCCGATGCTGCACCCTGACGGGATGCGCGACAAGCGCGAGGAGCGAGACTCGCGAGACGTGCAGCCTCATTTAAAGATGTTAATTGCTAACTGTTCACCGCCGATTCGTGTTTCACAAACAACGATCCACGTTTCGAGTCGCGCATGTCCCGCTAGTCTCGCCCGTCTCGCCGGGTTAGGTGAAGTTCTCCGGCAGCGCTACTTGAATCTGATTCCCTTCGATTCGGACGGGACAGCAGGCGACGGTGATCGCAGGATTCTCTGGCCGTTCTCCGGTTTGTACGTTGAATCGCCAGCCGTGCCACGGACACTCGACCACATGGCCATCCAGATGACCTTCTCCAAGCGGTCCTCCCGCATGCGGACAGGTGTTATCGACGGCGTAGAACGATCCGTCGACATTAAACAGCGCAATCCAGACCCCGTGGACTTCGACGGTTCGTCCAGTCCCCGGAGGAATCTCTTCTACCGACGCGACGTTCACAAATTCAGGCATAAGGGTGATCCTTCTATTTCTCCGGGCAATCTATGGAACATACACAAGGCACAGACCCGCCAGTGACTTGATTTCGACCAAAGCTTATGGCATAGAACTAGGGTACGCGTTCAAATACTACACCCGGGCCCTCTCATACAAGGAGCCTTGGTTGGGAATGAGGTTGCAGCATGGAGATGACCCTTCTGCTCAACGCAACGTACGAACCCCTGCGGGTCGTCCATTGGCAAAAGGCGATCGCGCTCCTTTGGCAGGGCAAAGTTGAGGTCCTTGAGGTCTACGACCGAGAGGTTCATGCGGTATCGATCTCCATCAAGCTTCCCTCCGTCATGCGGCTCCTCAAGCTGGTCCGGCTCAAGGATGTCCATCGGGCGGTTAAATTCTCCCGCATCAATATCTTCACACGAGATGGCTATGCCTGCCAGTACTGTCGTCACAAGTTCCGAACCGAGGAACTGACGTTCGATCATGTCGTCCCCATCGCCAAGGGTGGGCGAAAGACATGGGAAAATATCGTCACAGCGTGCTGGCGTTGTAACAACAAGAAGAGCGGTCGTACGCCCGAGGAAGCCGGCATGAAGCTGATGAAGAAGCCGGTGAAGCCGCGATGGAATCCGGTTGTCACGATTACCATCGGGATTCGGAATACACCGGACAGCTGGCGTGACTATTTCTATTGGAATATGGAGCTTGGATGCCGACCCCGCCGAACCATAATGTTCAATGTTAAGTTCTCGGTCTGATCCTCGCAGTTTTCTTGCAACACACTCCTTCCTTCATTACACGTTCAAAACGCGTCATTGAACATTACGTCGCATAGCGACCTTCGATGTTCCCTGGCTATGTCGGGTCTACTTGCCCCATCTCGCTTGTCCCTTCTGTCTTGCGAGCCTACCCTCTGAGCGCGGGAGGATTATAGCTGGGCCGATGGAAAAGTGGACGGCGCGGTTTACGCTGCAAAACAGGGTGTTGTATGATACCTCCGCGATTGAATTGGGAGGAACATTATGGCTGCAAATTCTGGCTTTCCGCTGTCTCTCGATGTGAAAGGATACCCGGTGCTTGTACTCGGGGGAGACGAGGAGGCCGCAGAAAAGACCCAGCGGTTGCTGGAGGCCGGCGCAAAAGTGACCGTCGTGGC
The DNA here is from genome assembly GCA_963801725.1 of uncultured Nitrospiraceae bacterium. Lineage (GTDB taxonomy): Bacteria > Nitrospirota > Nitrospiria > Nitrospirales > Nitrospiraceae > Palsa-1315. Next base: position 2,260,535 of record CAWDFX010000002.1, on the reverse strand, counting down.
GCCGACCTTACACGCGATACTAAAAGAGATGGCCGCGTCGGCGAAAGTCGTCCACCGTGGCCGGCATTTTCGAGAAGGCGATTTGGAAAGTGCGATTCTGGTGCTCAACATGGTTCGCGGAGACAGGGATTTCTCCCGAGAACTGTTTGCGAATGCGCGCGGAAGGAAATGCCTGCTCTGGTCGGTCGACCAACCGGAATTTTCCACGGTGACGATGCCGGCGGTCGTGGCCAGCGGGCATTTGCGCGTCGCCATCAGTACGAGCGGGGTCGCCCCGGCTTTGTCAGGTTTCATGAAGGAAGATATGGAGAAGATCTTCGGCGAAGAGTTTGCCGCGTTTGTGGAGTGGCTCGGCCGACTCCGCGAGCAAACCAAGGCCACTGAGCCGGACTTCGAAACACGTCGAACCTTGCTGCGTGAAGCGCTGGACGGGTTTCGCTTGTTGGGCAAGGTTCAGTACCCGAAAGCCTGGCTGGATGAGCGGGCGAAGCTGACGGTGCCGTAAGAGGTGAGAGGGTGAGGCGTGAGGGGCGATTCTCATGAAGTGCTGAGTGCTGAGTTGTCAGAGCGAAGCTAATTACCGAAAAGGAGGTAGGAACGAGATGGTCTTATTGGAATTTAGCATGTCCCCGTTGGGCAAAGGGGAGAGCGTGGGCAAGTACGTGGCTCGCTCGCTCGATATTATCGATAAGAGCGGAGTGGACTACCGGTTGAACCCGATGGGGACGGTGCTGGAAGGGGAGTGGGACGAGGTCCTCGCCGTCGTGAAGAAATGCTATGAGCGGATGAAGAAGGATTGCGGCCGCATTTCCTGCACCATGAAAGTCGATTATCGGAAAGGCCACGCCGGGCGTTTACAAAGTAAGGTGGCGAGTGTCGAGAAACAATTGAAACGGGCAATCAAACATTAGCAGGAGACTGAAACTGGTCTGTTTTGTTTATCTGGTTGAATTGGTTCATCTGGTTAACCAAGCACACGAGACAAACCATAGACACTACATAACGATCTACTTACGTTGACGGACTTCTTCAGCATCGTGCCATGGCACTGCAGAGGCTAGAATCGCCATCATCGCACTCAGTGAATCATGATCAAGAGATGGATGGGGAATCCTGGATTCTCCTGAAGTATTAAGGTAGCGGCTCACTCGCTCTAAGCTCTCCTTCTTTCCTCCGACTCTCACACAGCATTCTTACTCAGCCGACCCGCACATCTCGTCGAGCGTCCAGTCGAAATTCCATGAAATTCCGAATCGCCAGAACAAATTAGTTTGTATTTGAAAGTAATAGGTAACCTATGTATACTTGGCCGCCTCGTGAACTGATCCTTGTAGTCAGTGAAGCTATGTCCCTCACAGGAACATCGCAGCGTCGACAGAACCCCTCGTGACATCGGCGAAGCGCATGGCTGGAGATTTGATGGGCTACGGTTGATCCCACCTTCCGCATATCAAGAGCGCCAGAGAACATCGAAACTCGTAGACCTATAACTCAACGGAGCGCCACACGTACAGCCCTATGACGGACGAAACCAAACTCACGATGCAAGACGGTCGTGGACTCTTGCCTAAGGATCGCACGATTCTTGAGCGGGAGGTCATGGAGTTCCGCCCGTTTGGAATGGACGAGCAGGGAAACACGATCAGAGATCTGAGCGGGATGAGCATCAGAGCGGTCGTCGTCCATCTTGAGAAATCGCTGGCTCATGAGAGAGGAGCCCCGGCGGGGAGTCAGGCCGTAGAAGACCTGTGCTTCCTCTTGAATAAGCGCATCAAAGACCCGGTCTATCATGTGACGCCGAGATTTCTGATGAATCCGTGGAACAGCTACTCATATGAGTTTTCCGCCTATCTGTATGAGTTCTGCGAGCGCATGTCGGGTGATCCGCGATTTCTGTTTCGGGGCGGGATGGAGAAAGCGTCATCGATCATGCAGGTGCTTGCCCGGCCCTTTTCGCTGGCGCAAATCTACGGCATGTTTTCCTATTTCGGAAACAAATTCGCGTCAGGTTCGATCGAATTTCGAGTGATCGCAGTGACAACGACCTCCGCGACCCTGGCGATGAAATTTTCAGACCATACGCTTCGTCAGTTCGGCCCGTACCGAAGGCGGTGCGCACAGCTGATGTGCCAGGCCGCTCAAGGCATTCTGGCGGCGGTCCCGGTGCGCGTCCATGGACTGCCGCCGGCGGCTCTGACAGAAATGTCCTGTATCGCGAATGACGACGAATGGTGCCAGTGGGCCATCCACTGGCACGTAGAGGGACCGGGGACTTGGCGCCAAAGATTCTGGCGGATGGTGACAGGACCGGGAGAGCACCGGCCGCCACAGATTCAATCAAACGAATCCTCTTCGCAAAAACCGGCTAAAGATACAGAGTCTCAGGAACGTGCCGGCGATCGGGGAATGACGGTGGCGTCCATCCATGCGGCAGCCGGCGTCACACAATCGCAGCGACATGGGACATGGTCGTTCTGCGGGGCGCTGGCCGGCATGACGCTCGCCGTAGGGCTCCGCGTGATGAACCCCTCGGCAAGCGTGGGTGAACTTATTCTGCTTGGACTGATGCCCATGCTAGTCGCCGGGATGCTGATCAATCGTCACCTTCGTCTGGAAAGTCAGCAGCGGGAACAGTTGATTCAAGAGCAAATTACGTTCGTGGAGTCGCGGCATGAGGAATTGCGAGAGGCGTATTTGGGGCAAGAGCAGACGCGCGTCGAACTGCGCCGAAAAGTGACCCAGCTGACGGCCCTCCACCGAGCCGGCCTGCTGTTCAGTTCGACGATGGATCGAGAAGCGCTGATGCAGAAAGTATTGGAGGCCCTCACGACCGATCTGCAATACGATCGGGCGATGGTCTCGTACTACGATCCGGTCCGCCATGTCGTCAAGGATGCACGGCTACTCGGCGTCTCACCCGAGATCCAGGCGTTTGCGCGCGCGCGTGAGATTCCGGTCACCGATCCGATGAGTCCGGAAGGCCTCGTCCTGCTTCAAGGACAATCGCTTTTGATCGGAGATCTGCAGGCGGTGTGGGATCGCATTCATCCGTTGAACCAACTGCTCGCCTCGATGACTCAGGGCAAGGCGCTGATCGCCGTGCCGTTGAAAACTAAAGACCGGATTCTGGGGAGTCTGACGGTTGATCGGATCACACCGCACAGTCTGACGCAGGATGATCTGGAGTTGATGATAACGGTCGCCCATCAAGTGGCGATCGCATTGGACAATGTCTCCGCGTATGAGCAAATCGAATACCTGAACGTGGGACTGGAAGCCAAGGTGCGTGCCCGCACGGCTGAACTGGAACAAGGGGATCGCTTGCGGTCTCAATTCCTCTCGCACGTCTCGCACGAACTCAAGACGCCGTTGACCTCGATCAAGGGGTTCTTACAGAACCTGCTCGATGGATTGACAGGGCCGCTGAATGAGAAACAGCAGGTGTATGTGTCGCGCATGCTGGAAAACTCCGACCGATTGATCCGAATGATCGAGGCCTTGTTGGATCGCACGAGGATTCAGTCCGGGAGGTTGGATCTCGTTCCCGGCGAGGTCGACCTGGGGCCCTGCGTCGCGGATGCCGTCGAGCAATTACGCTTGTTGGCTCAAGCCAAACAGCAGACCTTGGATGCAGTCGTTCCTCCAGTTCCACTGTCGGTCTGGGCGGATCGCGACCGCCTGATCCAGATCGTCACAAATTTGGTCCAGAATGCGGTGAAGTTCACCCCGGAGGGCGGCAGCATTACGGTCATGGTGAGGCAGGAGACCCAGACGCTCGCCGGGGTGTCCGTGCTCGATACAGGCCCGGGTATTCCGCCGGAATTCCTTGACCAGATATTCGATCCGTTCTTTCGAGCCAAGGAGGTGCTCAGCGAAAAAAAAGGGCTGGGCTTGGGACTGTCGATCGTGCGAACGCTGGTGGAGTTACACGGTGGGACGATCGCCGCGCACAGTGAACCAGGTCGCGGCGCGGAGCTGCACTTCACGATTCCCTTGCTTCCCACGATGGCGGCGCCGCGTGGCGGCGCATCGGCCGGTGCGCCTCATATTCTGGTGGTCGAGGATGATCCGGATATTCGTCAACTCCTGCAAGATTGCTTGCAGGCCAAGGGGTATCGCGTCCGGACAGCGGTTGACGGGGTCCGCGCGCTTGATGCGGTGCATGCCGAGACCTTCGACGGCATGATTCTGGATATCGGCATTCCTTCTATGGATGGCATGGAAGTGCTGCAGAAAATCCGACGATGGGATCAGCAGATTCCGATCGTGATGGTCACAGCGTCAGGTTCGAAGGAATTGGCGGTTCGCGCGATCAGCATGGGTGCACAGGCCTATATGTTGAAACCGTTCGATGTCGACGAACTGCAACGGGTCGCTGACTATTGGTTTCGGCCCATGGAGCGAATCTCATCGGAGTACCCGGATAAGTCGGGCACACCGGCAAAGCGGAACGAGGAGGAGCATGGTCAGGAAAAGGCTGGACATATTGAATAGAACCGGACCGCTTCTTCAGATGCAGATGTCACGGATCTGGGTGATCACACTGTTCGTGGTCGGATTGTCCGGGGTAGCCTCAGCACAGGTTCCCCGCATTCAAGGACAGGGAGCTGCCGCGTCCGCAATGAGCAATGCCTTTTCAGCCCAGGCCGACGACCCCTCGGCTCTTCACTACAATCCGGCCGGGATGACACAGTTGCAAGGGATTCAATTCATGGTTGGAGCGATCGCGTCCGGTGGATCGACAGATTTCACCAGCCCGACAGGCGTCACAGCCCGTGGCGACCGAAACGGAAGCGCCGCATGGCCGCCTCCCAGTCATGCATACATCACGGTGAACTTGAAGGAATTGGGCGTGACGGCTCTGAGAGATGTTTCAGTCGGGATCGGCGTGACCGCGCCCTTCGGCTCGCTGACTCGCTGGCCGAACGATGGACCGTTCAGGACGGCCACAACCTTCAACGCGCTGCCGCTGCTGGATATCAAGCCTACCCTTGCTTATAAGGCGACGGAGAACCTCGCTCTAGGGCTGGGCGCGGATATCTATACCTTCACCGGACTCGTCGGTGAAGGTCATGTCGAGAGACAGTCGGTCTGGCCAGGGGGACTCGGAATTCCAGCCGGCTCAAAGGTGGAGCTGTCCGGCAAGGATACAGCGGCCGGGTTCAATGCCAGCCTGTTATATACCGCGTTGCGCAACACTGAAGGGAAACCTGTGGCAAATGTCGGTATCGTGTACCGGAGCCAGGCGACCTTGCACCTGAACGGCGCACTATCGGCCAATGGCGCCAAAGTATCGGATGCCAGCGCCACGTTAGTGTTACCGCAAGTCATTACCGGGGCGATCGCAATCTGGCCTGTTCGGACGAGTGAACGGGAATGGAAGTTGGAGATGGACGTCGACTACGTGGGGTGGAAGTCTGTTCGAAATCTCGACGTCACATTGGGCAACGGTGTGACGATTGCGCGGCCGCAGAATTGGCGCAGTACCTATGCGATAAACCTCGGAACCGAATACAAGTGGCTCGCGCTTGATTCACTCCCGAACTGGGAGGTGGCGCTGCGTGGCGGCTATACCAACCAGCAAACTCAGATGCCCGATTTGACCTTTGATCCGGGGATTCCTTCTGCGGACCTTCACGTCGTCGGAGGAGGGCTTGGATTATCGTGCAAGGAGCAAGGATTGTTATTGGGCTTGATGCGATGTGGAGATATCGGCGTGGGTTCGCTCAAACCCAAAGCCATCGGATTCGATCTTTCGTTTCAAGCGGGACTGTATGAGGACCGCACGGTGTCCGGCAATCGCAATCCGACTGTCGATGGAACCTACAGGACCACGCTGTATAACGGTAGTGCGTCGATCCGAATGGTGTTTTAATCGGCGAGACGTGCGGGACGGGCGAGAAAGGCGCGACGCGCAAGAGCAAGACATGATGAAGTAGGGATTGCTTGGATCTCTGCCTGTCGCGCTTTTCTCGCGAGTCTCGCACGTCTCGCGCCGTCAGGCCGATTCGTACAGACGTGGAACGCGTGAGCCTATCCCGCAGAGGACTTCATAAGAAATCGTGCCGATCCAGCCGGCCACTTCATCAGCCCAGATCGATTCCTGCCCCTGTCGGCCGATCAACGTGACGGTCTCACCGACTTGCACCTGTGCGATGTCGGTGACATCCACCATGATCATATCCATGCAGACCAGCCCGACGATCGAAGCCCGGCGTCCCCGAATCAACACCGATCCACGATGAGAAAGCTGCCGGCTGTAGCCGTCGGCATAGCCGATCGGCAGCACCGCGATACGCGTCGGTCGGGTGGCAACAAATGTGCCGTTGTAGCTGACTGTTCCCCCTTGTGGAATAGTCCGCAGTTGGGCGACCGTGGTGTGCAACGAGAGGACGGGTTTGAGATCGGGAGCGGGAACTGTGGCCGGCAAGGTGTGATACCCGTAGAGCATGATGCCGGGACGTACGAGTGAAAAGTGCGCGTCGGGAAACCTGACGATGGCGGCGCTGTTTGCCGTGTGCACCAACGGGAGGGTGAAACCACGTTGTCGGATCTGTTCCACCATGGCACGAAATGCGCCAAGCTGTCGTTCCGTGAAGGCGCTGTCTTTTCCGTCTGCGTCGGCAAGGTGGGTCATCATGCCTTCGACTTGGAGGGGACTTCGCAAGAGAGGGTTGTCGAGGAGAGAGAACAGCTCTTCCGGAGCAAAGCCCCAGACGCCCCATCCCTGTTTCGACCTTGAGATGAATCGGGTAGGGGGCCGGATGTGAACGAGCGGCCTTGGCCAAGGCGGGAAGGATGCGCCCATCGCTGACGACCGGGGTCAGCTGGTGAGCGACCAGGTCGGACACCTGTTCCTCAAAGAGCGCACCCAGAACGACGATAGAGGTTGAGAGACCGGCTTGGCGGAGTGCGATACCTTCGTCGAGCGAAGCCACGGCAAACCGTTCGATGCCCTGGCGGGCAAGCGCCCGAGCAGTTTCCACGGCTCCATGCCCATAGGCATTGGCCTTGACGACCGCCATCACCTCGCAGTCAGGAGAGCAGGTAGCGCGTGATGCAAGAGAGATTATGGGCAAGTGCCGCGAGATTGACGGTGGCGTACGTGGGTAACACGGTCGAAATTGAGGTCACACTTCCATGATTTCGTGTTCTTTTTTCTTGACCACGTCGTCGATTTTTTGGATGTACTGGTCGGTCAACTTCTGAGTGTCGCCTTCGGACTTTCGCAGCTCGTCTTCGGTTAACTTGGCATCCTTTTGCAGTTTCTTCAACTCTTCGTTGGCATCTCGACGAAACCCGCGTATCACGACTTTCGTGTCTTCGCCGTGTTTTTTGCAAATCTTACTGAGTTCTTTGCGCCGTTCTTCGGTGAGCGGAGGAAGGGGAACGCGGATGATCTTTCCGTCGTTGGAGGGCGTGATGCCGAGACCCGATCCCGCCAGGGCTTTTTCGATCTCTTTAATCAGTGCCGGTTCCCAGGGCTGGATCGTGATGAGGCGGGCCTCCGGCGTCGAGATATTGGCCACCTGCTTCAGTGGAGTCATCGTGCCATAGTAGTCGACTCGAACTCCGTCGAAGAGGGCCACCGACGCCCGCCCTGTCCGTAGTCCGGCCAAATCGCGTTTGAGATGCTCCAGCGCAGACTCCATCTTTTCCGTGACCTTTTGACGTATGGCGGCAGGATTGGACATGAGAGACTCCCCAGAAGATTAGCGGCGATCGGGGGTGACAACAGTTCCGATCGCTTCGCCTGTGGCGATGCGCTTGAAGTTGCCCTGCTCTTTCAGATTGAACACGATGAGCGGAAGGTTGTTATCCATGCAGAGGCTGATGGCGGTGGCGTCCATCACTTTTAAATCCTGATTCAAAATCGAGAGAAAGGAGATCGTCTGATATTTCTTGGCAGAGGGGTTCTTGACGGGATCGGCGTCGTAGATGCCGTCAACCTTCGTCCCTTTCATGATGACCTGAGCCCCGATCTCCATCGCCCTGAGCGCCGCCGCGGTATCGGTCGAGAAGTAGGGATTCCCCGTGCCGCCGGCGAAAATCACCACGCGTTTTTTCTCAAGATGGCGAATGGCCCGCCGTCGGATATACCCCTCCGCCAGTTGGCGCATTTCGATTGCAGACTGGACCCTCGTCATAATGCCTGCGCGCTCAAGCGCGTTCTGTAGGGCTAAGGCATTGAGTACGGTCGCGAGCATCCCCATGTAGTCGGCGGAGGCGCGTTCCATACCGGATGCGCTGGCGGCAATCCCGCGGAAGATATTGCCTCCGCCGATGACCACGGCGACTTCGATGTCGAGCGCCACGACGGAGGCGATTTCCGAGGCGAGGCCTTCAAGGATGGAGGGTTGGATGCCGTAGCCCTGCTCACCGGCCAACATCTCTCCGCTCACTTTGAGGAGGATGCGCCGATAGTTGGCAGAACTCATGCTTCGCCTAATTGGTACCGAGTGAAGCGGCGGATGTTCATGTTCTCGCCGATTTTTGCAATCTTCAGTGCAAGGAGGTCTTTAATTGTGACCGCGGGGTCCTTGACGAAAGATTGCTCGATCAGACAGCTCTCCTGGAAGAACTTTTCCAGCTTACCTTCGACGATCTTCGGCCATGCGGCAGGGGGCTTGCCCATTTCTTTGGCCTGCCCCTCATAAATCGATCGTTCTTTCTCGATGAGCGAGGCGGGAATATCCTCGCGTTTGACGATAGGAGGGTTTCCCGGCAGCGACCTGGAGGGCCAGGTCGTTGACGAACGATCTTAAACTCTTCGTTCCGAGCGACGAAGTCGGTTTCACAGTTGACCTCGATGAGCACACCGATTTTTCCGCCCATGTGGATATAGGCGTGTACGAGGCCTTGGTTGGTCTCGCGGCCCGATTTTTTGAGTGCAGCGGCCAAGCCTTTTTGGCGCAGGTAATCGATGGCCTTCTCAATATCGTCGCTATTCTCAGTGAGCGCTTTCTGGCAATCGAGGATGCCGGCGCCGGTTTTCTCTCTCAGTTCTTTGACAAGGTGACTTGATCCAGCCATACGTGACGGTCCTTCTCGGTAAACAGTGAGTGTAGTCGTTGATGCCTACGATGCCGGGTGTTATGAAGCCGGTGCGCTCGCAAAGCTGACAGCCGCAGCCTTGTCTCCCGCTGCAGGAACGGGTTTGAAATCCGCTTCTTCTCGCTGTGTCCGCAAGTGCGCGCCTTCAATGCAGGCGTCGGCAATGCGGGACGTAATGAGCTTGATGGAGCGGATGGCGTCGTCGTTTCCTGGGATTGGGTAGGTGACGTGGTCCGGATCGCAGTTCGAGTCCAGAATTGCGATCACAGGGATCTCCAACCGGTTCGCTTCCTGCACGGCAATGTGCTCGATGCGTGTGTCGAGGACGAAGACGGCTCCTGGAACGCCGCGCATATCCTTGATACCGCTCAGATACTTTTCGAGCTTCACAATCTCCTTCTGCATCTTCATGATTTCTTTTTTCTTCAACCCGTATTGGCTGGGATCTGCCAACTTGGCCCCCAGCTTTTTCATTTTTTCGATGCTCTTCCGGATGGTCTGAAAGTTTGTCAGCATTCCGCCGAGCCAGCGTTGATTGACGAAGAACATGTTGGCGCGCACAGGCTTCTTCTTGAAGGATCTCAGCGGCCTGCCGCTTGGTCCCGACAAACAGGACCGACTGGCCGGCGGCGACGGTGTCGCGGACGAAGGCATAGGCCTGTTCCATCCGAGCCAGTGTTTGCTGAAGGTCGATGATGTAGATGCCGTTGCGTTCTCCAAAGAGGTACTTCTTCATCTTCGGGTTCCACCGATTCGTCTGGTGGCCGAAATGGACACCCGCTTCTAACAATTCCTTGATCGAAACCACTCCCATGCCTTCACCTCCCCTCAAGACTTGCAGAGCACCTGCTTGACGCAGGCGAGGGGGACTGGCCCCCTTATTCTCAAGTCGAGCGACGTCCGTGACGTCGATATGAATTTGATACTGATCCTCCGCGCACGAGATTATGCGAGAAGAGAGCTGATCTCCTGACCCCGACAGCCTTGGCACGCTAGCATGGTGACGGTCAGTTTGCAAGACCAGAGCCGTCCGACCAGCACCGTTTCCTTCGCTTGCCGCCCCATTCGACCGGGTGTTAAGATCGCGCAATTGTTGGAGGGAATCGGTGCCGAATATTTTGCTGTTAGTTTCGCCGAGCTGTGGGGCCTGCCCGTCGGCAAAGAGTCTATGGAAACAGTTGCGGGTGAAGTATAGCTTTAGCTATCGCGAGGTGGATATCACCACGGAGGATGGACGGAGCCTCGCCGACCGGCATTCGGTCAGGGCGGTACCAGCCACCATTATCGATGGGCGGCTCACGTTTGTCGGTGTGCCGAGCCGGGAGAGCGCCGAGAAGGCCTTGTTGCTCAAAATGAAACCGCGTGAGTAGGGGAGAAGGATTGCTCCATGATCGACGACGACTTTGAACTACCCGAACTCCCTGTCATCGACAAGGGCCCCCCGCCCGAGTGCCCCATGTGCGGCGACCCAATGGCATTCATCGATGGTGACTGGGGCTGTATGGATTGTAACGGCGAGCTGATGGGGCCGGAAACCGGTTAGGCGCTGCAATGTTGAATGGTGAAGTGTCTGTCCTTAGATATTCAGCATTTAGCACTCGGGATTAGATGCTCCGCATCGTCACCGGGCCTTTTCATCCAGTTCTTGATCGTGCCCTGATCGAGGACATTCGGTCCTGTAAGGCCGTCGATCCCTTTGCTCCGCTCGCCGTCATCGTTCCCTCGGCTTCCCTGGTTGAACGGCTGAAGCTATTACTCGGCCGGCATGAGCCTCACGCCTTCCTCAACATCCACTTTCTGACGTTCCATCAACTGGCCCTCCGTCTGCGTGATGATCTCGCATCGGTCCCTGAGGCCAGTCAGGAACCGACACTACAGCTGGTAGACGATTTCTTCTTCGAACAATTGGTGCGGCAGGTCGTTCGGCGGAATCTGCCAGGGCTCGAACCGCTCACGCGCTTGCCTGCCTCACCAGGAACCTGGAAAGGCCTGTGGGCGACCGTACGCGATTTAAAAGACGCGGTGGTTGCACCAACGACGGCTTTAACAGCCCTCACGGAAGGGGTGTTTGAAGAGGAGGACCGAGCCTGGCTCCGTTCCCTATTCACCCTGCATGCGGCCGTCATGGAAGCCAGCCGGTCGCTCGGAGTCGGTTCTCCCGATGACCTCGCTGCATCACTGGACCGGGATCTCTCAGGCTCCTCGTTCCTCAACAGGCTGCAACGTCTGTTCTACTATGGTTTCTACGACCTCTCGCAGGTCCAACTCTCGTTCTTCGAATCGGTGGTCCGCGTCGCGCCGACCACGTTGTACTTTCCATTACAGGACCGCCCGGCCTTTCTCTTTGCCCGCCAATTTTTTGAGCGCCATCTTCTCCCGCTGGCAGACACCCACGAGGATCGGAGTGAGGAAGGGGAGAGAACCGCAACGACGCAGCTGGTCGAACTCTCCGTCACGAACGTGATCGGGGTCGAAGAGGAGTTGGCGACGGTCTGCCGTGAAATCCTGACCCTGGTTGAAGTGAATGGCTACCGTTTCGACGAGATCGGCGTGGTGGCTCGCACGCTGGAGCCCTACCAGACTCGGCTCCAATCAGTGTTCGATCATCATCTGGTGCCTTTCACGACAACGGCCGGTCGGCCACTCTCGCGCGAACCCCTGGTCAAGACCCTCTTGCGACTGGCTTCGCTCCCACTTCATGACTTCGACCGTGCTGTCATGTTGGATGTCGTCACGTCGCCCTTTTATTCATGCTCAGGGCGCCGGCTCCGACAGAGCGACATTTCCGCCCTGATACCTGGCGGTTTCTTGTCTACACCTTGGGCATTACAAAAGGGGAGACGGAATGGAGGCGTCTGGCAGAGCCGGCCAGTTCGTCGATTCTTCGCGATGCAGAAGCGGAGTCTGACGAAGATGATCAGACAATGGCCGGGACGTGTGATGCCGCTCAACTCACATACTTGTGGGAGGTCGTGTCGCAATTGATCCACGATTGCCGGGCTCTCCCCACACAAGGATCGATTGGGGTCTTGACGGATGCATTTCTCACGCTGGTAAAACCCCATGTACATGTGCCTGATCTGTTCGACGTACCATCGAGCGAGTCACTCGAATCGACCGATCTCACCAAGGTTGGCTCGCTGGTTCGATCTGCTCTGGCCCGTTTACAGCAACTGGATCCGCTGGGAGTGAACCTCTCCTGGGAAGAATGGGTCGAATTGTTCCGGCAAGTCTTGGACGAGACCAGCATCCCTATCGAAGAGGACCGGCACCAGGGTGTTCAGGTGCTGGATGCGATGACGGCCCGCGGCCAGACAGTTCGAGCGCTTTTTATTCTTGGTATGAACGAAAAACTCTTTCCACGATATGTGCGGGAAGATCCCTTTCTGCGGGACCGTCAACGAGTCGTGCTGGAATCGACTCTTGGCTACAAAATCGACGAGAAACTGGCCGGGCATGAAGAGGAATTACTCTTGTTTGAACTCCTCAGCCGCTCGGCAACCAATCGGCTGTATCTGTCGTACCAACGAGCGGACGAAACCGGGCGGGTCATGGCGCCGTCCGGTTTTATCGCGATGGCCATGCGCGATCCTCGATTTGTCGGAAAGCCTGAAGCGACAATCCCTCGACGGCTGACCGTACAGATCAGCGAACAGCCGTCGATTCAAGACTTGTTGCCGGTCGAGGATTTGGCCTTGGGTTGCCTGTTCCAGGGCGACGATGCGTCACCGATACTCGATGCGCTGGGACGTGATCGGACCCTCTTTGAGCAGAGGCCTCGCCACCCTGAAAACCATCGAGCGAGAATCCCCCGAACTTGGTCCGTTCGACGGCATGGTCGGCGTACAGGAACCGGCGACAGCGGAACGGAGCTTCTCGCCGACGGCATTGGAGCGATATGCGACCTGCCCCTTCCAGTACTTCGCAGGAAAGGTGCTTCGGTTGGAGTCGGTACGACGGATCCAGGACGACCATCTACTTCCCCTCATGCTCGGAACGTTGGTTCATGAATCGCTTCGTGTGACCTACGAACGATTGTTGCGGCTTCAGTGGCCGGATGACCCACTGACCGAGGCCACGGTGCAATCTCTGGTGCATGAAGCGGTGACCGAGACCTTTGCCGCCCATGCCGCAAGCCAGGGGACAGGGCATGCCCTGCTGTGGACGCTGGCTCGCGAACAGGTGACCGCATTGGTCGAGTCGGCTATCTCATCCGACCAGGAAGAGTATCTCGCAACCGGATTCCGTCCTGTCGCGTTTGAGACAGCAGCCCAAGGAACCGTCCCACTGGAGCCCGATGCGTCGCCGGCTTCCCTGAAGATTCATGGCACCTTGGACCGTGTCGATTTCCGAGCTGAACCTCCAGCACTCCGTATCGTGGACTATAAGTTTAAGCAGGGGAGCGAGATCACTGCCGTGGATCGCAACCTGGCTCTGTCGGCCGTGCGTGGATTTCGACTGCAACCGCCGCTCTATGCCCGGATGACGCTGCCGTCGCTGCCTGCTGTCACCGACGTTCAATTGCTTTTCCTGGCTCCGGAGTGGAAACAGCAGATCTCTCGCTCGACCTTCGACGCCGGTCTCTGGACCGGCCACACCGGTGACATGATCCGGCAGACACTCTTCGACATTGATTCAAGGGATTGCGAACAGAGAATTCTTTATTCTTCCCGATGGCTATTGCGATTATTGCGAATTCTCCGGCGCCTGCCGCCGCCACGACGCCATGGCCTGGTGGCGCTCGTATCGATCGCCTCAGGCCCGAGTCTTACGCCGCATGAGAAAACAGAAAGTCAGCGATGAGTGATCTGTCCACGCTCGCGGATTCTCGGGATCGGCTACCTGGCAGAGACCACCTGGGACCGCAACGTCGTGGTGGTCGCGGGAGCCGGGACCGGCAAAACCACGATCCTCGTCAATCGTATCCTGAACCTTCTCCTGAGAGAGCCGAACCCCTTGGCCATCACGGAGATCGTGGCCCTCACCTTCACCAATAAAGCCGCCACTGAAATGAAGCAGCGGCTTCGCGTTCAACTGCTTCGTCTGACCGAGCAAGCCGATGACCTGATCGACACCTTCCGGACCCGATACCATCTCTCGGCAGAGCAAGTCGGCGAACGCGCCAGCAAGGCCCTTGAGCAGATGGAAAAAGCCCAGATCGGTACCTTGCATAGTTTTGCCGCACATCTCCTGCGACTCCATCCACTTGAGTCTGAAATTGATCCGTTATTTCAAGAGGATGACGGATCAAGATTCAAGGAACTGTTTCACTCAATCTGGGACCGATGGTTGGACGATGAACTCGGATCAGCCGGGCTACAGCATGACCGATGGCGACGAGTTCTGGCTGGAGCCACCCTCGACGATCTTCAACAGTTTACCACTGCCCTCGCAGGGGATTTTGTAGACATCGAGGAGTTGGAACGCCAGTGCCGATTGGTCACCCTGGAGGGCGCCCTTGCGTGACTGGGTTACGGCCACGCATGGCCGTGCCACCACTCTGCTTGCCGCACAGGATCGACCCAAACGGCGTAAGGCGGAACAGATGCTCGCCGCTGCACTGCACTCGCTGGCACTCTTGTTGGACGCATGGACCATCAGGGCTCACGCATTTATCTCAGGATGAACGGACTGTCTTAGAAAAAGATCTGGGGAGAGCCCCTGCCGGATGGGATGAGGCAGCGTTCCAGGAGGCGACCTCCATAATCGGACTTGCCCAACAACTGCTCATGGTCGACCAGACGTACTTTCAAGAGGTCGTGACGCTCGTACGGCCCTTCCTCCAACATGTACGTCGAGAGTTTCTCACCTCCGGATGGATCGCATTCGATGGGTTGTTGGCACGAGCCAAAACCCTCTTGCGCGACCACCCAGCTGTCCGAGCTCGGATTAAACAGACCTATCGAGCGATCCTGGTCGATGAGTTCCAGGACACCGATCCGGTGCAGTACGAGATTATCCTCTACCTCGGTGAACGGGCAGGCAGCCATCAGACCGCGTGGCATGACGTAGATTTGGAGCCCGGCAAATTGTTTATCGTGGGAGATCCTAAGCAATCGATCTATGCCTTCCGTCGAGCCGACATCGAAGCCTTCGAGCGAGTGGTGGAGAAAATTCGTGCGGGTGGGGGAGCGGTCTATTCTCTGGTGACAAATTTTCGCAGCGACGGAGCTGTGCTCGACGTCGTCAATAATGTCTTCGACCGGCTTTTCCAACCGACAGAACATGTTCAGCCGGCTAATGAACGGTTGTCAGCCAGGCCTCAGCGAAAGCCGGAGGTTTCAGTCTCAGGGGCCCAGCTTCGCCTCGTCACGCCGGGAGAGGACGACGAGGAATTCGACGTGCAGGCTGCGACCAGGGCGGAAGCGGAAGCCCTGGCGCGCTGGCTGAAGGAGGAGCTGCTCCACGGCACGACGATTACGGATCGTGATCGACGCGAAGGTTCACTCCAACCCGGCCACATAGCCCTGATCTTCAGAAAGTTGACCCAGGCACAGGTCTATCTGGATGCGCTTCGCCGCTACGACATCGCCTATATCACTGACGGGGAAAAGCATTTTTATCGGCGGCAGGAAATTATCGATTTAGTCAACCTCCTCCGGGTCATCGACAACCAGCACGATACGATTGCCCTGGTCGGAATCTTGCGCTCACCCCTGGGCGGCATGACCGACCGGGATCTGCTCGCCCTCAAGCAGAGAGGAGGGTTGGATTACCAGCAACGGGAATGGCTATCTGCCTGGGACCATCCACAGGCAGGAACGGTACGACGGCTCTATGAGCGCTTGGCCGAGTTGCATCAGCTTGCTCCCTTGCGACCTGTGCCTGACGCCATCGATCTGATCTTCAATACATTGCCCGTCCTGGAATTGGCCGCCGCATCGCTCCATGGCGAGCAAGCCGTGGCCAATCTGCGGAAGATTAGAGAGATGGCCGAAGCGCTGGCCGATCGTCCCCATCTCACTTTGAGCGGATTCGTCGATCTCATGATAACCAGGGTCTCAGAACAGCCGGATGAGGCGGAAAGCGCCCTGGCTGAAGAATCACTGGATGCCGTCCGAGTGCTGACGATCCATAAAGCCAAGGGATTGGAATTTCCAGTGGTCATTCTTCCCGGTCTGCACCAGGGGTCCAAGAATCCTCGCAAGGGGCCATCTATTCATCATGATTGGTCGAGCCGGTGTTATAGCCTGCAGATGGGTGGCCGCCTGAATCTCGGAGCCGTGCTCGTAGATATGAAGATGGCGGCGCGTGAAGAGGCGGAACAGCGGCGACTCCTGTATGTCGGCATGACCAGGGCGCGCGATTTGTTGATCTTATCCGGCGGGCAGACCACCAAACCGGGACATGACACCGTCCTTTCCCTGCTCGGAGAGACGATTGCAGACGAGGGAACGTCTTCGACGAATGACCAGATTTGCATCGGAACAAGCCGGCTCATGCGTGTCATCACGCCTGCCACGGTGACAACGAGACGGCACCGACCGGAAATCCTGTCCACGATGGCCCCTCGACCGGCACTCGGCCCCATTCTCATTCGCCGCCAGGTAAGGCAGGCCGAGTGGGAGCGGCGTCGAACGACTCCACGGCGACTGACCCCTTCAAGCCTTGCAGAAGGCAAGCCTAAGGCCAGTTCCCCTCATACTGTTACAGAGCGTGACGCCGAACTAGGCCGCATGGTGGGAATCTGCGCCCATGCGGTACTCGAACGGTGGGACTTCACCAGGCCTCGTGCGGAAATTTATCCCGTCATCGAGCAGGCCTGTCGCCGCTATCTGGCACAGGACCATCCGCAATTGATCGCTCGACGTCACGGAGGATCTCACTCCCGTCTTTGAGCATTTCCTCTCCTCCGAGCCGTACCAAAGACTGCAACGTGCGACGGTGCTCGGGCGAGAAGTCCCGTTCGCCATGCCCTTAGGTGAGGGACAGATGATGGAGGGGGTGATTGACCTGATTTACCGGCTTGACGGGCGGATCTGGATTGCCGACTATAAGACGGATGATGTGTCAGCTGAGGCCGCACAGGCTAGGGCAGATCACTACCGACCTCAAGCGGAGATGTATTCGCGGGCTGTCGAGAGTTCTTTAGGATTGTCGTCTCTTTCGTTCCAGTTTATCTTTCTGCGACCAGGTGTCGCCATCGATGTCTGAGTCAAGCGGACGTTAATATTGGTTTGTTTGGTCTGTCTCGTTTGTTCGGTTGAACGAAACTAACCAGATGAACCAGAGAAACCAGATAGACCAGATGAACGTCCAATGACTGTCTCGCCGGAAGAATTCGATGTCTGGATCCAAGAGGCGCTCGCGGGACTACCAGCCACGTTTTGCGCGGCTGGCCGATGAGGTCTCCATTGTGGTCGAAGAGGAGCCTTCGGCCGAAGTTCTACAGGATCTTGAATTGGAATCAGAAGACGATCTGTTGGGGCTGTATCAAGGTGTCCCAATCGATCAGACGTCGTTCTTCCAGCCCGCCGGTGAACTGCCAGCCCGTATCTCCATCTATCGAGGCCCCATCCTGCGTCTCTGCCGGACGAAGGCCGAAGTCATTCATGAAGTCCGAGACACGGTGGTCCATGAACTTGGACACCATGTTGGGTCTTGATGACGACGAGATGCCGTACGAGGATGCTGAAAAGCGCAGTTGTTCAGCTGAGGCTCAAAATAGCGAGGGCGCCCGAGCTTCACTCTCGGTTCTACAGCCTTGGGTCCAAAAGGAGACCTCGCTGAGCAAGTGAGTCAAACGAGTTCAGCGCTCCTATCCCTAAGATTTGGCCTGAAGCAAGGTTCGCCGCTGATAGCCGATGGCGAGCATGACGACTCCCACCACGACCATGGGGAAGGAGAGGAGTTGGCCCATGGAGAAGGATCCGAGGATAAAACCAAGCTGGGCATCCGGTTCACGAAAGAATTCTACAATCATCCGACAGACCCCATACCCGGTGATAAAGCTCCAGAAGAGGGTGCCTGGGGGCGGTGCAGTTTTCCAGATGACCCATAAGAGGGTGAATAAGAACACACCCTCGAGCCCTGCCTCATAAAGTTGTGAAGGATGGCGGCAGGCAGGCCCTCCGCTCGGAAACACCATACACCAGTCGACATCGGTGGCTCGGCCATACAACTCCCCATTGATGAAGTTGCCGATTCGCCCGAACCCTAGACCGATTGGTGTCGCGGCCGCTGCCAAGTCTGCGACCTGGTAGGCGGGAATACCCTGCCGTTGGCTGAACCAAAATAAGGAGACGATGACGCCGAGCAGGCCCCCGTGGAAGGACATACCCCCTTCCCACACTGCCACAATACTGGCAGGATGCTGGGCGTAGTACGAAAAATTATAGAAGAGCGTATACCCGAGGCGTCCTCCGATAAATACCCCGAATGCGGCCCACACGACCATATTGTATACCTGGTCCTTGGTCATGGAGAGGCCCCTCGACTCCACTCGACGCATGATCAGAAAATAGGCCCCCGCCAGTCCGATCAAATACATCAAACCGTACCAGCGAAACTGCAAGGGCCCCAGCTCAAAGAAGACCGGGCTGGATGTTGGGGAAGGGGATCTCGTGCAACCAAGTCATTTGTGCCTCATGTGGCATATCGGAGAATAATAGGTGAGGGTCTCAGTCATTGCAAGCTCGCGAATGCCCTCGCGGAGAATCATTTCTGATCCTTACTCAGAGCCAGTTTGTGGGGCATGCTACTTTCGTATGTTGGTTTTCTGTCACGCCTGTGTCGTGACCTGTGAGGAAAACACAACTGAAAATTAACCGCGCTTAATCGTAAGACCAGCGCTGCGCCGAATCATGGGAGATTTTCATGGTTACTCCTCTGGCACGCTTACTGCTGAACAGATAGAGCATGAGCGTGCAGAGTGTCGGCAATCACATTCTTCATTCAACCTTGTCGAGGAGGGTTACCATGTCGAACCAGGAACGTCAGGTAGCGAAGGTCGCAGCGTTGGTAGCAGGTGGGGCGGTGATCGGAGCGGGAATTGGATTGCTCTTCGCGCCACAAACGGGGGCAGAAACCCGGCGGACGGTCGGTCGCTATGCGAAAAAGGCTCAATTGCAAACGACTCGATGGGGCCGGACAGTCCAATCTGGTGTGAAAGAAGCGATGGATCGCGGTAAGTCTCTCATTCATAAGGACGAACACAAGGACGATCAGAGGCCGCGTATTGAAGCTGTGTAGTTGGTTCGGGTCGCCTAGCGATCAAACCTGTGGCGCCAACAGCTTCTTGCTAGCTCGCATTATTCATGACGGTTCGTCATGAAATTGCTGAGTGGTGCGCGCAAGCGCGAAGAGCAGGACTCGCGTGAGCCGTACCCTTACCTGTCTCGCTTGAGTCAGGCATCGGCAATTGTGGCTGACGCGCTCGTGAATAATGCGGACCGGTTAATTGCGCGCAGGCCGCTGACCTTGACCGACCTAGACCTCGATGCTAGAGTCCCGCCACTGCGGCCCCTGCTGCCGGAGTGGCGAAATTGGCAGACGCAAGGGACTTAAAATCCCTCGGACCCAAAAGGTCCATGCCGGTTCAATCCCGGCCTCCGGCACCATTTATCGAGAGGTTGTATCCTCACCCCGCTACCGCCTGACTCTGTTCAGGGGCCATGGTTGTAGTTCTGAATTGAGTCCGGTTCAGCGCATTCACCGCTTCATGCATGGCGGCCTTGGCGAAATCATGTTCTAGCCATCGAGGGGGGATAGAGCGTATGCCCTATCCGCAGACCTTCCGGCAAACGTAAAATGGGCACGAGGGTAGGTGAAACGGCCGAGCCTATCGCCGTAAAAAGGTGATCCATCGCCAGAGGTTTAGCAAACTTGCTAGAGAGGCCGCTACGTATGTCAGCGCTGCCGCAGTCAGGATGCGTCGAGCCCCTTGTTCATCTTGCGGAGACAGGTAGTTTCCTTTTTGGAGCACGGGAAGGGCACGTCTGAAGCTTGCGTCCCATTCGACCGGAAGAGTGAGGAGATGCACAAGCGTAGAGATCCCCATCGTCGCCATCCCAGCAACTAGGACAAATACACCTGCCATAGGGGTCTGAGTCATCGCCGCCGCAATCGGAATGCCCATCATCACCATCCCTCCAACTTTTTCCGCCCCGTGGGCGATCCGCACGAGCCGCGTGCGCTCCACGAGTGGCTGATAGCCTGTATGGTCTTGAATGGCGTGCCCGACCTCGTGGGCGGCAACGGTGACAGCTGTGAGGGATTTCCCAGTGAACTTATCGGGCATCAGGCGAACAGTTTTGGTCTCAGGATCGTAATGGTCGCCCATCTCGGTCATTTCCACCTTGATATGTTTCATGTCTAATCGATCCAGTAAGTGCCGCGCTAACTCCGCCCCAGTTCCCGGAAAGTCAGGACGAGGCACACTATGCTGGGCAAACACTCGCCTGGTCCATAGTTGCGGACCAAAAATGACGATACCGACAATGATCAACAGCAGGGCTATACGCACCCTATAGCTCCATCACTCCAACAAGGCCATTGGCAAACACATATGTGAGATTGGTCCATTCTTTACTCGTCCTCTCACAATCATCGGATGGAGAATGGGTGGCGAAAGGCCGCCTCGCCTAGACCCTTGCGCCTTCGTTCAAGTCCCTCCTAGAATACGCCCACTCTTGGGAGGTCTCAATGGCTGTCATGTATCGTCATTTCCAGGATGTCTTGGTGCAGGGCCTGACTTATACTCAGAGTATGAAACTCACAATGATTGCTTCACCCATCTGCGTGGTATTCATCTTGTTGATGGTTACCACGACGGAGCTGGTCGAAGCAGGGATGTTTCTGCCCGGAACCAAGGCTGAGGCAAAAGTCGAGTCACCCAAGATCTCACCACTCGATAGAAAGTCATTTAAAACAGTTCCTTTTGAACCAACTCCCTCGGACAACCAACGGCGAGAACTCGAACAGGCAGTGGCTTCCTGCATTAAGACGGTTGAACAACAGGTGCCAGGTGCCCAATTCGAAGCATCTCCGGATGGGGGGATCGTCAACACTGCCGGTAACGATAGAGAGAGATTTACGTTTTGGAAATGCATGTCAGAGAGCGGACACCCGCTTGCACCGATCCGCAAATGAAACCACTCGTGCACGAAGCCTTTACGCACAGCCCATGAGGAACGGTCACGCCATTGCCATCGTGCTGTCATGCATCTGTCTGACAGCACCTGCTTGGGCAGACTTCAAAGCAGGCATGGACGCCCATCACCGCGGCGACTACGCAACTGCCTTGCGTGAGTGGCAACCGCTGGCCGAACACGGAGATGCCCTGGCACAGTACAACCTCGGCCTGCTGTATGACAATGGCCAGGGCGTGCAAAAAGACTATGCCCAAGCTCGGCAGTGGTATGAGAAAGCCGCCGTTCAGGGACGCGCGGATGCCCAGGTGAGCCTGGGGATTCTCTATGATTATGGGCGAAGTATCCCGCAAGATTTCAAGAAAGCTGTGTATTGGTATCGTTTGTCCGCGAAGCAAGGCAATGATCTCGCGCAAAGAAGACTTGGCCTCATGTATGAGCGTGGGGACGGCGTGGAGCGGGACTATGTCCAGGCCTACATGTGGTACACCCTTGGAGTAGCTGGCGGAGCAAATCGCGGGTCCGCGCGGAAGGATGCGCTGGTCAAACAGATGACCCCTGAGCAAATCGCCGAGGCGGAAAAACTGGCGCAAGAGTGGAAACCGAAAGGCAAATGAGCAACGAACCAGCCAAACGCGAAACCTTGTCTTTCGAAGGGGTGAGGTGGATTGTATGACACGCTGTGCGGTTTTGATTTTTCTTTTCTTGGCACTCACCATGAATTTTTCGCCGGCAACAGGGGTTTCACGTACTGAAGATACATCCCCTTTCCGAGTGCCGTTGCCACAGAAAATCCAGGCATCACCTCAAAGGCAGGTCCTTGAAGGCGCACAAGCCGTGCGACCCACTTTGAAGGAGCGTGATGCCGTGAGCCAATTGCTTACGATGAAACCACGCCCAAAGACGCTGACCGATGCCGACATGAAATACCTGAAGAATCTACGCGACAAGGCAACATGGCTTGGTTTCGAGCGACGAATCGTGCATGAAATGTGGACAGAGGCGACTGGTAAAGAATGGCATGACCCTGACGTGTCACAAACTTCCAAGAGTGAAAAATCACCCTAGCCCACATGATTCATGAAGCGTCTGCTCCAAGCGCGGATACGCGGCTATGGCGGGCAGGCTGATCTCCTCTGTATGCATACCGCCACTGCCGACTTGCCGCACCAACGGCTCGAAGCCACGCAATGTCTCTATGGCGACGCTATGCCCGAATGAGAAGATGGTCGATGAGCGCAGGTTCATCGACGTGCATGGCGGCGGGGGGATCGATAAATCGTTTCAGCCTCATTCGGTCGTTTGGGCTCACCCGGATCACGCCCACCTTGATCCAAGGCGTGTGAATCCCGCTGATTACCGCCAGCCGGATGTCTATAAAAGCCTCCTCGCCTTCTAACCATAATTGGACTTTCACAAGATCCCCTGTTCTCAGGTGATCAGGGGTAATGAGCTTATGTCCATCACCTGAGCTTTCGAGAACGCACCCGTCCGCTTGAAGCTGGGTGCTACCGCTTGCTAGCACACAGTCAATAGTAAACTTCGGACTATCCGCCCCCGTTCTGTTGTATCCCCTGAGCCATCTTGTTATGCGCAGGATAGCGTGGGAAGGAGTAGGTGGCTATTCCTCAAGAGATGGGGGGAACTTACCCGAAATGGTGGTGTGCAGGTAACTCTCTCCATCTATTTTCAGCTACTTAGAACCTATGGACGGATTGGTTCCTTTAGTACGTTACCGAGTATTCTATGAAGGTGAACGAGCAGGGGGCATTCGAGAGGCATGCCGAGACTTAGCCCACATTATTCATCAGCGCTTCTGCTACAATCGCCGATGCCCGACTCAAGCGAGCCGGGCAGATAAATGCGATAGGCAGGGACAGGGCTCACACGTCAAGCGCTCCCCGCCATTTCTCGACGAACCGTTCATAAATAGTGTGGGTTGTTCTCTCTGCTGGAGTCCAAACTCCAAGTGACCGGTTGGTTTTTCTCGTTTGGTTGTGCGAGACCAACCGATACATCAAGTTACATCAAATGAGTATGCAGCAGAGAAATACGGAAGACCACGAATTAGGAGGTTACTACGATGGCAGGTCGGTCACCCTCTCAGCGATTCCTGGTGCTTGGCGCCATATTGGCCGGATGCGGTGTTGCTGCCGGCGCCTTTGGCGCCCATGCGCTTAAGGAAATTCTGGATGCGCCAATGCTCCAAGTCTTTGAAACTGCAACCCGGTATTTGATGTATCACGCCTTTGGACTGTGTATCGTATCCTGGGCCATCGACCGTCACCCGGAACAAGGCCTTGAAAAATCCGGATGGTTTTTTATTCTCGGAATTGTTCTCTTTTCAGGCAGTCTATATGTGGTGTCTCTCGCAGGCATCCGGTGGGTGGGGGCGATCACCCCAATCGGCGGGCTGGCATTCTTGATAGGCTGGATACTCTTAGCGTGGGGAGCCTGGCGGGACGCGCGCCCTCGTTCTATAAACCGTACTCCTTAACAGAAGCATTGCGCGCGACGTGCGCGAAAAGCGGGACAAGCGAGACGAGATCAATTCTGCTCGGGTCGCGCCCTTCTCGCTAGTCCCGCGCGTCACGCGTCGCTTGCGCTAGGGCACACAGCCAGCTGTTCTCTTTCCGCTGATCGAACCCCAATCTCCTTGGGAATTCACGAAGGTGCCTTCAAGGCGTTGGCCTTCTTTATTGAATTGAAGACTATCTTCTTGGACCAGGCCATTCATTTCCCACCGCAGATAGACATTCTCACCCAGAACGATTGTTTCCACGAGTCCCGGCAGAGTGGCCTGCGTCTGTCCTACCGGTGGAAAGAGTATGGTCAACTTCTGCTCTTGGTGGTTCTGCTGATGGTTATGAATGATCCACTGCCAGGTCCCGCACAGTCTGGCCTGGCCGCGGAGCCCGCGCACCCGATCTTTCCAATTCCGTAACCGATCCCATTCTCGGTAACTGGCCTGCATGGCGTACACTTCCAGTCGGGCCGACTCGTTCACGGACCGTCACCAACAGAAGTGATGCAGATTCTTCCTGCTTCTCCTTAGCCCATTCTGGGGAGGCCACCATGCCGACGAGTTGATTCAGCGAATCATGCCACGCCGCATGCGTCTGCTGGTCGAGCCATGCTCTGGATTCCGGCGATTCGAGCAGTCGCTCGGTTACCAACTCGAGTTGCTGATCCTCCACAGCCTGTCTCACCGTGACAGCGATGTCCCATACGGCCAGACTGCCCATCAAACGAAGGACCGCGGCAGTCAGATCCGGCACCAGAAGGTCTTTTGCGAGCCTGGCCGGAAAGGGATTGACCTTCAGTGTCCCGACCACATCGCCCATCTGGAGCGCGGGACCGATTGCCGACAGAAAGAGGTCATTGGCTCCCTTGTCGGACTTTATCTTGGCCAATTGATCGGAATGGGTCCGAATAACCGATGGAAAATCGGGCGTGGAGCTCGGCAAGGGATTCGTCTGCCTTGGCATTGAGCCAGAACCCGACTGCAGAGATGAGCACTACCGTAAGGGCGAGAGCTATTCGTGAGTGGGCCTGTCCGATCCCGAGGATGTAGCTGCGCATTGGAATACTCTACCGTGCTTCCGCCCACACCCTCAAGCGGCAGCTTCGATGGTCTGCATGTGGGGGGCAACAGGAAAACGGAGCGAGACACGCGAGACAGGTGGGGCGGGCGAGACGAGATGGGAATCTAAATCTGGCCGCGTCGCGCCTTTCTCGCCTGTCTTGTACTTCCCGCGCCGCAGTCATCAGCACCCTGCTAGGTGCCTTGGAAGCAGGTCTTCAGAAACACGGCCGTCGACTCCCAAGCTTCTGCCGCCATGTCTGCGCGATAGTTCTCCGTTCGTTGTTCATTACAAAAGGCATGGGGGGCATTGGGGTAAGTCTTGATCTCGACGCGCTTTCGATGCTCAGCCGCAGCGGCACGCAACCGTTCCACGTCCTGACTAGGCACCCACTGGTCCTGACCCGCCTGGTGATAGAGCACCGGACAGAAGAGATCTGTGATCGCAGTATCCGGCTGCATCACTCGGCCGTAATAGACGACCGCTGCCCGCAGCCGTTTCCGTTGACAGGCGAACCGGAGTGCAAACGATCCGCCCATGCCGTAGCCGACCACTCCGTGGATATTTCGCTTAATATGGTCGCGTGTATTCAGGAATTCACAGCAGGAATTGATGTCTTGCAGGACGAGCGATTCGTTCAACTTGCCCATAAGCGCATCCGCAACCTCTGCGTTGGCCGTTACCATACCCCCCAGTCGCGCGTACAAGTTCGGAATGATGATCCCGTAGCCTTCGCACGCCAGCCTGGCGCCGAGATCCTTTATTTGTGCCGTCAGCCCCCAGGCTTCATGCAAGAGAACAAGCCCGGGATAGAGTCCTTTTTCTTGAGGCCAAAACTGAATACAGTCCACCTGCACATGTTTCGAGACGCGTGTTTGGATGTAGGGATCGGCAGCGGCATCCGTCAGTGTGGGAATGGCGACGCCACTCGGAAAGCGAGCTGTGCCGGTCCCGATTTGATCCAAGGTAAAGGGAGCGATGGTCGATGTCATTGCGGCAATCTCTTCTCCATCAAGACTTTGCGGGATACACCATATTCAAACAGGGCGATACAACGCGCGCGTACTATAGGGACCAGGCCTTCAAGCTGTCAATGTGATTGAACGAGTTTTAGTTGACCCGGTGTGTGATGGCGACTACAGTTTGCCCATCTACACGGTCTATGATGACTATGCCGCTTAGAATCGGTCTCATCGGCGCTGGCCGGCATGGCAGCCGGTATATCCACCATCTCCTGCATGATCTTCCAGGGGTGAACCTTGCCGCGCTCTGCCGAAAACGGATCGGGGAGGGAGTGCCGTCGCTTCCGAAGACTGAGATTCCTGTCTATGGGGATTATCGCGCCTTAATCGCCGATCCTACGGTAGAGGCCGTCGTAGTGGTGACCCCTCCATCGCTTTGCCCTGAGATATGTCTTGAGGCCGTGAAGGCGAAGAAGCCGATGCTCATTGAAAAGCCGTTAGCGCCGACAGGCCGCGAAGCACGAGAGATGGTCGCGGCGGCAGAAGAGGCCGGTCTGTTGCTGATGACCGCACATACCCTGCGCTTCGACTCGACGATTCTTCGTTTTGAAAGATCACTTGCCGGAGATCGGCCGTCTCCGATACGCCACCTTCACCAGTCGGATTGAAACAAAAGCCAGCGCCCAGGTTCGGTCACCGATACCGGGTCAGCGCGGCGCGCTCTTGGAATTTGGCATTCACCTTTTGGATGTGGTGCCCTTTCTCACCGGCGAAGAGGTGGTCGCCGTCCGCTGCGAGCTGGACCAGCTTCCGACCGTGGCGCCGGACACGATGGCGATCGTGCAGGCCCAAACGGCGAGCGGCCTGCGATGTGTGCTGGACGTTGCACGCGTTGTCACGGGGAGGGTGGCGAGAACGGAGTGGGTTGGAGCCGCGGGTCAGATTGCTGCTGATTGGTTTCACCAGCGAGTGACCTGCGTCATCGACGGCACTGCGCCTCTCGAATGGGCCGTCCAACCGCAACAGACGATTCTCGCCACGCTGCGCGCCTTCGCTCATGCCATCGAAATGCACAGCCCGCCGCCGATTACCGGGCGTGATGGATGTCGCGCCGTCGAGGTGGCCGACGCCTGCTACCGTTCGGCAGAACTTGGCGGAGCGTCCGTCAACGTCTCTTCTCTCCGCTAGCAGGATCGCTGGCGAGACAGGAGAAGGTCTGAAGTCTGAAGTCTAGCGTCTTTGGAACTTCGAACTTCGTGTCGCGCGTTTCGCCGCCAGTCTCGCCCGTCTCGACTGTGAGTCTAGGCATCAGCGACGATATGTGTATCTGTTTCCTCCACGCCTTCGACTTGGTGAATTTTTGTGATGACCACATCCGAGAGGGCTCGTTCGTCCGTGACAGTGATGAACATAATAATATCCGGCCGCCCAAAGCAGGAGTGGGCTTGTTCGACGCCTGCGAGGCGCTTGAGGGCCTGTAGCACATCTTTCGTCCGCCCGGCCTTGACCTTGATGAGAATATAGGCTTTCGTTGCCATTGGATCCTCCCTGTTGCAGTTATGGTGTCCCGCCCGACATCTCCCGCCGTCGTTGTGCAAACACCTGGTGTATGTTCTGTCCCCGTTGCGTGAAGGCGGCACGAGCTTTCGCGATGAGTTTCATCAACTCATCGAAATCCGCCGGAGTGACGTTGAATTGACGGAAGCCCGGCTCCAAACGCTCTCGTTGGTCGATCGCCATAGCGGCCCACTGATCGCTAAGCGCCTCAAGCACCTCCGAAGTCCACCCTGCCGATTGGAATCGAGACAGAGTTTCGTTGACGCTGCTTACCTCCCTGTGTCGCCAACGACTGAGTCAGGAATAACTTTACGGCCGGATCATCGCTCTTCAGAAATACCGATTGAAATTGAATGACAGCCTTGATGACGCGATTCGCATCGGGAGTGCCTTCAGGTGGAAGCACATCGGCATCTTGCAGCGTTGCAAGGACGGCCATCGACGCACGGACTGGTTCGGATGGAGTGGCCCCACGGCCAGGCACTTGTGCCCAGACCGGACTGCTCGCCCCCATGATGAGGCCACTGAGGAGAAAATAGAGCGGCATCTTGCCAGGTAATCTGATGTGTGCAGCGCGTTCTAGTGGGTTCGACCGCAGAGAATGGGATGAGACAGGCATGGGCGGGATTATACAGAAAGGGGAGAAGAGGGTGCTAGCCTGCATTATTCATGAAGCTTCTGCTGTAAGCAGCGGATCACTGATTCAAGCGAGACAGTAGCAACAGGGCTCACGCGTCACGCGAGTTCCACTCTTTGCGCTTGCGTGCACCACTCGCCATTTCGCGACGAACCTTCGTGAATTATGCGGGCTAGCGTTTAGACTGGTGTGATGACAACAAATGAAATGGAACCAATTCCTGCTGTCTCCAACTGTTTCGGTTGAAACAATTCGACACCGTTCCTATAATCCAGCGGCCCCGTGCCTTCCACTGGAGTCACCCATGCTTGCAAAAGTTCTGAGTGCTGCACTCGTCGGTATTGATGCGCATCTGATCGATGTGGAAGTCGATATTGCCGGAGGGCTTCCACAATTCTCAGTCGTCGGTCTCCCTGATGCCACAGTACGGGAAAGCCGCGACCGAGTCCGCTCCGCGCTCAAGAATACCGGCTTCCATTTCCCAGCGAAAAAAATCACCGTGAATCTCGCTCCCGCGGGAATCAAGAAGGAAGGCTCCGGCCTCGATCTGGCCATTGCCATTGCGATTCTCGTCGCGGAAGAAGTCATTCCACCACAGAATGTACAAGGCCGTGTCTGTGTTGGTGAACTCTCGTTGGACGGACACATCAAGGCGATTACCGGTGCCTTATCCATTGGGATAGCCTGCCGGCCTGACCACAGCCTGCTCTTGCCCGCTGAGAACAGCCAAGAAGCGGCCGTGGTACAGGGTGTGACGGCCTATCCGCTCCACACGCTCCCCGAAGCCGTGGCATTTCTCAACGGCACGGTTTTGCTGGACCCGGTTCACGTAGACCAGAACCGGTTCTTTACTACACGCCCGGTGGAGGATGACGACTATGGCGATGTGAAGGGGCAAGACCATGCGAAGCGCGCCCTGGAGATCGCCGCCGCCGGAGGTCACAATCTCTTGATGGTGGGACCGCCCGGATCAGGCAAGACCATGTTGGCCAAACGTCTCCCGACAATCCTGCCCCTCATGGAACCGGAAGAAGCGATTGAAACGACTCGCGTCCATAGCGTATCCGGCCAATTACCGGCCCATCATCCACTGCTGACGGTCCGTCCCTTTCGTGCTCCCCACCACAGTATTTCCGATGCGGGACTTATCGGAGGCGGAACAATTCCCCGGCCGGGAGAAGTATCCTTGGCTCACAATGGCGTGTTGTTCTTAGACGAATCCCCGGAGTTTCGCCGTCCCGTTCTGGACGGATTACGGCAACCATTGGAAGACGGGCATGTGACCCTGACCAGGGCCAGCGGCTCGCTCCGCTACCCGGCGCGATTCATGCTGATCGCCGCGATGAATCCTTGTCCTTGCGGATACTACGGGGATCGCACGCGTGAATGTGTCTGCACACCGCACCAAATCCGCCGCTATCGAGCCAAATTGTCGGGACCGCTTCAGGATAGACTCGACATTCATATCGAGGTCCCGCCGGTCTCCGTGCGAGACTTGCACGATCACGGCCCCATGCCGGAACGTTCCGACACGATTCGATCGCGCGTCCTGGCGGCGCGTGATCGGCAGCGCCACCGGTATCGTCAAGACGGGATTCACTCGAATGCTCAGTTGAAGCCTCGGCTCCTGAAGCGGTATTGTGGTTTGGAGACGCCGGCTCAGGAACTCCTAGAGCATGCGTTGACCAAACTTGGACTGTCGGCTCGGGCCCATGGGCGTATTGTGCGAGTGGCGAGAACCATTGCCGATCTCGCGGGCTCTGATAAGATTGAGCCGCTGCATGTGGCAGAGGCGATTCAATATCGTAGTCTCGACCGTCGAATGGAGTTTTGAGGTTTCCTGTGTGGTCGACCGTGAAAGTCTTTCTCTGGTGGTTTATCGTCGGTGCCACCATGGCACTCTCCGTAATCATGCTGCAGGGCGGCATTCGGGAAGCCATGCAAGCGCAGGGGTCCGTGTGGGAACTCAAATTGGTCGAGCTGCTTACGACGATCTTGGGAGGGGGACTGCTCGGCGGCTGCGTCGCATTGATTCTGGATCGCATCAAGAAATCATAATGGATCTGCTTGTATCGAAGGGAAATGAGGTCATAGATGGATGTGGAAGTGGGCTCGAATCTGTACCGCAATACCGACGGCATGATCGAAATCGAGGGGATCCCGCAGATTCAGGTCACACTCAAGCCGAACACGGGCGCACTGCTCGTGAACTTTGCGCTGTTCGATGCGAACGGGAAAGTGACGGCGAAGCTCAACGATAGCACTCTGATGATCAATGAGAAGCGCGCCTACGATGTCACGCAGACTCCGAAGAGTCTCCTGCTCACACATCCGGCCTCGGGCACCGTCGTCTTACAAATAGATCTGAAGGCGCCTGATGTCGTGGCTTTTACGAAAGGGGAGTTCCATACGATAAAAGGTCACGTGATCCAGGTATCCGCTACCGAATGGAAAATCGACAAGCTCCGTGCCAGTGGTACAACCCAAGATGTGAAGGGAGGATCTGTCGTCCTAGGCTAAGGCCGGAGGATGCGTTCATCCTGTCACCGTCGACACAATGACGATGTGCTGGTCTTTCAGGTCCACAGTTGCCGTATCTCCATCGCGCAATTCGCCCTTGACCAACTGACGCGCCATCGGCGTTTCGATTTCCTGCTGGATCAATCGCTTCAAAGGCCTCGCCCCATAGACCGGATCGTAGCCGCGCTCACCGAGATGCCGCAAGGCCGCCGGTGTCACGGATAGTAAGATCCGTCGTTCCGTCAAACGTGCCCGCAATCGCTCGAGTTGAATCTCTACGATCTTCGTGAGCTGCTCCGTCTCCAACGGATGGAACACCACGGTTTCGTCGACACGGTTCAGGAATTCCGGACGGAAGTGTTCGCGTAATTCAGCCATCACGAGGGAGGAGACCTCGTCATAGGACGCGCGCCGTTGCTGTGCCTCAAGAATCTGCGGGCTGCCGATGTTCGACGTCATGATCAACACCGTGTTTTTGAAATCGACGGTCCGGCCCTGAGAGTCCGTCAACCGACCGTCGTCCAATACTTGCAGCAACACGTTGAAGACGTCGTGATGGGCTTTTTCGATCTCGTCGAAGAGAATGACGGAGAACGGCCGGCGCCGGACGGCCTCAGTCAGTTGTCCACCCTCGTCGTAGCCGATATAGCCGGGCGGGGCCCCGATCAATCGAGCCACCGTGTGTTTCTCCATGTACTCGGACATATCGATCCGAATCAAGTTCGCTTCGTCATCGAAGAGCGTTGCAGCAAGGGCCCGGGCCAACTCGGTTTTTCCCGACTCCGGTCGGGCCGAGAAAGAGAAACGAACCGATAGGACGATTCGGGTCTTTGATGCCGGAGCGCGCGCGGAGAACCGCATCCGCGACCGCCTGCACCGCTTCATCCTGCCCAACCACTCGCTGATGGAGCAGATCGCCCAGTTTTAAGAGCTTCTCCGTTTCACCTTCGACCAGTCGGGAGACGGGAATTCCCGTCCAGCGACTGACGACGGCCGCGATGTCGTCTTCATCAACCTCTTCTTTGAGTAACCGGCTTTCACCCTGTTTCTTCCCCAGCTGTTCCTGCTCCAGCGCCAATTCCCGCTCAAGGCGAGGCAACTCTCCGTATCGCAGCTCCGCCACGCGATTCAGATCGTAGGCTCGTTCCGCACGCTCCATCGCCTGTTTCACTTCTTCCATCGCTTCCCGAGTCTTGCGCAATCGTGACACTGAGGCTTTTTCAGAGTCCCATCGCGTCTTGAGCGCCTGCAGATCTCGTTGCTTCTCGCCTAACTCCAGCTCAAGGGTCGCCAGCCGCGCTTGACTGGCCTGGTCTTGTTCTTTCCGCAAGGCCTCTCGCTCGATCTCCAACTGCATCACCTTGCGCGAAACTTCATCGAGTTCCGCCGGCAGACTATCGATTTCTGTACGCAGGCGTGCCGCCGATTCATCGACCAGATCGATGGCTTTGTCCGGGAGAAAGCGATCGGCGATATACCGGTTCGAGAGTTTCGCGGCAGCGACCAGCGCAGCGTCTTTGATGCGCACGCCATGGTGCACCTCGTAGCGCTCCTTCAGTCCACGCAAAATGGAAATGGTGTCCTCCACCGTCGGCTGATCGACCAGTACGGTTTGGAACCGCCGTTCCAATGCCGCATCTTTTTCAATATGTTTCCGATACTCATCCAGTGTCGTCGCGCCGATTAAATGCAATTCGCCGCGGGCCAGCATGGGCTTGAGCAGATTGGCGGCATCCATGGCCCCTTCCGCCGCGCCCGCCCCCACGACCGTATGCAGCTCGTCGATGAAGAGCAACACTTGTCCTTCCGATGCCTGCACCTCTTTGAGGACCGCCTTCAATCGCTCTTCGAACTCGCCGCGAAACTTCGCACCGGCCACCAGCGATCCCATGTCGAGGGTGATGAGGCGCTTCTTCTTCAGTCCTTCAGGGACATCTCCTTTGACAATGCGAATGGCAAGCCCTTCCACAATGGCGGTTTTCCCGACGCCTGGTTCGCCGATGAGCACAGGGTTGTTCTTGGTCCGTCGTGAAAGAATTTGTACGACGCGACGAATTTCCTCATCGCGTCCGATCACGGGGTCCAATTTCCCTTGCCCGGCCAAACGAGTCAGGTCGCGGCCATACTTCTCCAACGATTGGTAGGTGCCTTCCGGATCCTGGCTCGTCACACGTTGGGACCCTCGTATTTGTTGTAATGCGCCCAACAGCCGTTCCTTCGTCAGACCGAGTTTCTTGAAGACACCGCCCTCCTGGACCATGGCGAGGATGACGTGCTCGACGCTGAGATACTCGTCCTTCAATGCGCGTTGTTCGTCTTCGGCCTTGGCCAAGACCTGGCTGAGCCGAGTGGCCACATGGAGCTGTCCGGGGCTTGCCCCAGCTCCCTGGACTTGCGGCAGCTTCGTCAGTGCTTGCTCCACTGCCTGGCGAACGGAAGGTACCGACAATCCTGCCTGTTCGAGGAGAGAGGAGGCGAGACCTCCGTCCTGCTCCATGAATGCGAGCAGAAGATGCTCCACATCGATCCCCTGATGACTTCGCCTCGCGGCATGGGACGACGCAGTCTGGAGCGCCTCTTGTAGCTTGATCGTCATTCGGTTCATGTCCATTGGATCACTCCTCTCCGCGTATCGGTCTGTACTGTTCCGATACACATAATCACAGGATAAGGGAAGTCAACCTCTCGCGAGAGTCCGATGGCTTGACCCAATAAGCTCCCTCAGACTATTGTCTTTCATGTCACAGATGCTGACCGACACGCTCGCACTCTATCGGAACGCCTTTCGTAAAACTGGACAGTCCCTTGTCCGAGGCTGGATGACCATGTTAGCCGTGGTGGGATTTGGATTCCTGCTGGTCCTCGCCACCCAGATTGCCTCGCCGCTCGGCATGATCGGAGGCTTTGTGCTTGGTGCAGTGAACGCGCTCCTGGTTGGCGCGACCCTGAGTCTGATCGAGCAATCGATTCGCCAAGCGCGAGCGATCACATTTCAGGACATTGTTGGCAGCGTCGGTCACTACTTTTGGGATGTCATCGGCATTGGATTTATCCTATGGCTGCCACTCATGGCTCTCGACCTGAGCATGCAGACGAACCCGTATGGGCAACTCATCTCGTATGTCACCTTTTTGCTCATCTTTCTCTTGCTGAACCCGGCGCCGGAAATTATCTATCAAGTTCGGCATGATTCCCCGCTCGAGGTGTTGAAGACCTCGTACCAGTTCGTCCTTGAGAATTGGATTGAATGGTTTCTTCCGTTTGCCGTGATCCTGATCCCCATCGTCCTCTCGCCCATGGGGCTGCAATCGTTTTTTTCTCTCTCCAGCCGAGTGGGGAGGGGAGCAGGGTTGGACTTTTCCCAGATCCTCGTCCTGCCATTCACGATCCTCGGAGGTTGGCTCGACTACGTGGGAATCCCTTCTTCAATCAGCTGGTATCTCGGGCTGCTCTTCACACCACCGCTTGCCGTCGCCATGTTGTTGTTTCGTGGCCATCTCTTTGCATCATTGCATGGGGTGTCACGACGCCAACGCCAATTTTTCTCACCCTTCGACAAGTAGGGACGAGTCGTATGGCGGAAAGAGTGCGTTTCTGACTCTCCTGATTGGAAGCTGCTCAACCCTTCCTGGACTATCGCTCTCCATATAATAAAAGGTGGATGATGTACGGGAGAGTGTGTTTGCCGGATCCCTTGAGTGACAGGGGGAAATAGTGTATGGAATTACCTACAGCCTCTACATATATCCTCGTTTCTCAAGGCTGAGAAAGAGCTTCGGTCGTGCGCTTATCTATCTTCTGGCGGATAGTCCTAACCTCCCTCCTCATCATCGTGGTGATGGCAGGGGTGAATCTGTATGCCCTGTTTCAACTACGCCAGCTGACTGCCTTGAGCGCCAATATGGCTACTCGCCATTATCCGGCAATCGAATCGGCCAAACGTCTGCTCACCGTGATCTATGCCCAACTCAATAGCGAGAAGAAGTATCTGGCCGTACGTGATGCGACATTCCTGCAACATTTCGATGAAGAGGTCGAAGAATTTCATCGCGGACTCCAGACCCTCGAAACACAGGAACTTACTCCTCAAGGCATTCAATTACTCGAGGATGCCAAGCGCTTGCAGCAAGAGCGACTCATGATTTTCCGCTCAGTACTGGAGAGCGACGTCTCGTCTCCGGCCTCTCCATCCGCGGACTATGAACGTCGACGTGACGCCTTGATGGACCGCATAAGCACAACACTTCAACAGTTTATCGATCTTCACGAGACGGGCATCAGTGTCGGCGTCAGCCGGTCACGGGAAAGCTCGGCGCAAGCCGAAGCGGTGACTGAGCAACTGGTGCTACTCGCGCTTGTATTTGGCATTACACTCGCCGGGTTTGCCAGCTATACGATCCTACGCCCGCTTCGCCAATTGCAGAGCCATATCAAGCAGATCGGGCAGGGCGATTTCCGCACATC
The DNA here is from genome assembly GCA_963801725.1 of uncultured Nitrospiraceae bacterium. Lineage (GTDB taxonomy): Bacteria > Nitrospirota > Nitrospiria > Nitrospirales > Nitrospiraceae > Palsa-1315. The sequence continues at coordinate 2,225,668 of CAWDFX010000002.1, read as the reverse complement.
GTTGAATATTCGTGCTCCCAGTGAGCTGCGAGACCTCGTGGACGCCGTCAATTGGATGGGAGCGAAACTTCAAGAGTTGGACGATATGAAGGGGGAATTTCTCGCCCATGTCTCCCATGAATTACGCACACCCATGGCCTCGATCCAAGAAGGCACCCATTTGTTGTTGGATGAAATTCCCGGCCCCTTGTCCCAGGAACAACGCACGACCTTGCGCATCATGGCAGACAGCAGCCGCCGGCTCATCACCCTCATCTCCACCATTCTGGATCTCTCCAAGATGGACGCCGGAATGATGGAGTATCGAATTGTCCCGACGGACCTCAAGCGCGTCACAGATATGTCGATTAACAAAGTTCAATTGCTCGCCGATGCCAAGCATGTGCAGCTGTTACTGGAAGCGCCGGCCCAACGTGTGTGGGTCAAAGCGGATGCGCTTCGCATAGAACAAGTGCTCGATAATTTGCTTTCAAACGCCTTGAAATTCAGCTCGGAAGGGGGCATTGTAAAGGTGCTCATGAAGCCGGACACGAACGCGGGGGTCCTGCAGGTGAGTGTGACCGATGGCGGGCCTGGAATTCAGGCCGAGGACCTACCCTACATTTTCGAACGCTTTTACCAAGGAAGCACGAAGACCAAACATGCTACACCGGGGAGCGGCCTCGGGCTGGCGCTGGCCAAAAAAGTGGTTGAAGCGCATGGAGGACGGATTTGGATCGAAAGCGAAGCCAAGAAGGGAACGACTGTGCGGTTTATCCTACGCCTCACGAAACCAGGGGAAACGGCGTGAAGGCTGTCCACAGCGGCCTTACCTCTTGGGCCTTATCCTGTTTATTCCTCCTCGGAGGATGCGCGGCATGGTCGTCGGCTCCGCAATTTTCTCAGCCGTACTTCGTGGTGGAGACAGGAGAGGCAAAGTCCCTCCATGCGCTGGCGAAAAAACAGGAGGCCCTCTTCCAGAAATGTGCTGAGCGCAATTCCTGCGATCATGTCTACTTTACGCGGGCCTTGTTGGGGCTCTACGAAAGTCGCGATACAGCCTCGAAATACTTCGAGAAAGTGATCGCCGTCTCGCCCAAGAGCCAGCTGGCCTCCTCCAGCAAGCTCTGGATAGAGTTACTCGAGCATCACGCTGCTCCTGTTGAGCAGTCCTGGTTCCAATCGGTCATGGCAGCCCCAGCTCTTTCTGAAAGCCAGGCCATTCTGGCCCAGGCATCAGATCGGCTGGTGCGAGACTTGCTTGATAGAGAGCTGACTATCCAGCAATTGCGGGCCATGAAAGACGCCGACTCCCAATCCCTGGAAATCCTCCAGCGGGATTTAGCCGAACGTGAACGGAAGATGGATTCGGTCAACGGCAGGAAAGACACCGCAAAAAGTCAGGCTGAGACAGGTCTCGTGCTGTACCTACAAAAGCAGTTGATGGATCAAGATAAAAAAATAGAGGAATTGACGAGCCAATTGGAGGCGTTGAAGCGGATCGACCAGGAAATGCGGGATAAGGTTCGTCCTATACGTCCCCCATCGACGGTTGCACCACCCTCGACTGCGCCGGAACCAACGACACCGTAGAAGGAACTTCATGGAAAAAGAACATATTCTTGTAGTCGACGATGAAGAGGGACTGTTACATCTTGTGAAAATGCGCTTGAAAGCCATGGGCTTTGCCGTCACTGGCTGCACCACCGGGCGTGACGCCATCGCCGCAGCGAAGACAGTCCGGTTCGACCTCGCCATTGCAGACCTCAGGCTGGGTAGTGAAGACGGACTCGATGTAACGGAGGAACTGTTGCGGATTCTTCCAGGTCTTCCGGTGATCATCCTGACGGCCCACGGCAGCATCCCCAATGCCGTGGAAGCCATGCAGCGCGGGGCCTTCGGCTATCTCACCAAGCCGTTCGACGATCAGGAGCTGAAGGCCAAGATCGAAGAAGGGCTCTCTCCGCAACGGATGAGAGGAGAGATCCAGCGGCTCAAGTCTCTCGTCAATGAATTGTATGGCATGGAAAACATCGTTGCGCGGAGTCCTGCGATGCAGCGCATACTCCAGCAAGTCGTGCAGGTGGCAGACTCCGATGCGACCATCCTTCTTTTCGGAGAAACCGGGACTGGGAAAGAAGTCTTCGCACGCGTCATCCATTCGAACAGCCGACGGAGTAAAGGGCCGTTTGTCGCCCTCAATTGCGCAGCCATTCCCGAAACGCTCTTTGAGTCTGAACTCTTCGGACACGTGCGCGGCGCCTTTACCAGCGCCCATGGTGCCAAACGGGGCCTGTTTCAAAGCGCCAACGGCGGCACGCTCTTTCTCGACGAGATCGGCGAAATGCCGCTCTCGATGCAGGTGAAACTGTTGCGGGCCGTGCAGGAACGGGAAGTCCGCGAGGTAGGCTCTGAACTCTCAACGAAGATCGATGTGCGGATCATCGCCGCAACCAATAAAGACCTCGGTGAAGCGGTTAAGAACGGGTCATTCAGGAACGATCTGTATTACCGTATCTCTGTCGTGCCGTTATTTATCCCCCCGCTTCGGGACCGGCGAGATGATATTCCCTTGTTGGCCCAGCACTTCCTGACCGCGAGTGCGAAACGAGCGAATAAAGCATTGCGCGGCTTTACACCGGCGGCCCTGAATCGGCTGGTCGGCCATCCCTGGCCCGGAAATGTCCGCGAATTGGAAAATGTCATTGAAAAGGCCGCCGTCATGACGCGTCAAGATATGATCACGCCGGACCTCTTGCCTTCAATGGGCACATCACCGGACGCGCCGCTCAAACCGCTGACTGAAGCCAAGGAAGAGTTTGAGAAAACCTACCTCAAGAACGTGCTGCAACTCACCGGCGGCAACATCTCACGCGCCGCCCAATTTGCCGGACGGTATCGAGCCGACTTCTACAAAATGCTCAGGAAATACGGGCTGCACCCTTCAACCCTGAAAGCCAAAGCGGAAGCCGATCTTGAAGAGCTAGAAGAAGACGGTGACCTCACGGAAGCCGAACGTTAGATCTATCCTACAGCAAATTTTGAATAGCGCTTTACGTATGCGCCGGAATTTCGAAGCGTCCTTCTGGAAGGAAGCGGTGCTACAGGTTGATATAGAATTGCAGAAGGATTACGTGGTTGATTTGATTGATAAGCCCCGCCTGATTACCATTGATCGCCTGCATCTGATAGCCAACATCCATATTGAATTGTTTTGTGAATTCGCGATTGATACCGAGGAAGACTCTGTTCTGATCGAATCCTGATTCAGGACCGTTCCTCACGGTATTGAGGTTCACAAAAATTTCATCGTACGCGACGAGCGCCCACTCAGGAGCATTCGGCAACGGAAAATCGCCGCGCAGCAGTGTTCGGGCTCTGATGGAGGCACTATCCGTGTGCTCGATAAATCGTTCTTCCAGCCGGGTGCGACTGACAACTTTAACGAACGAAAACTTCTCGCGATACGTCAGTTGCTGATATAACCGGTCTTCTTCTCTGAGACTCGGCTGATAATTTCCGACCCACGCGTACCCCTGCCATATGGAAAAACGATCATTCAGTTTGTACCCGATCGCGGGGCGAAGGATCAGTTGATCCAATTCCGAAACATCGTCGCCGAATCGGGGATTCACTTCCATGTACCCGATGAACGAAGATGAAAGGGGAACGGTCAAATAGATCGGCGCCCACAGACGGAAGTCCTGGTTTACGACAGCCTGAACGACCGAAATCGTCCCGTCCGTCAGGCTCCACGCCACAAGACCAAGCAATACGCAGATGAGGCGTGAGAGCGGTCGTTTCTTTTGAGCTGAATGAGATATTCCCAATTCTCCCTCCCGTTGCTTAGGTGAATCCGCCCCTTTATAGCAGATTCCAGACATGGTTCAAAATAGACTCACGCCTTCGGCTGATGAATGATCAAGTCGAAAAAAGGACTAGGAAAGAGTTGTCGGCAGAGTGGGAAGGGGTCCCCTGGAGACGTAGGTAGCACGCACACACAAGCGGGCCAAATATTGAGACAATGAAACACTACACATGTGCTGATTATGCAATCGATGCTGGTTGTAGCCAACATGTGGGCAGGGAGATCCTGCACTTGAGCATATGGAGTAGGGAACACGGACGGGCTGCTTCGTCTTTCAGTTCTTCTAGATCGAGTAATCCCAAACCTGAGCCGACCGGTTCAAATGTTTGCAAGGTGGTGCGCCTGCCTGCATTCTTATCCCTTGCGGGATGAGCTATGTTGTGTCTTGACCAGCGTGGAGATGACCGTGGTGATTCGCTCTGCTACCTTCGGCGGGGGAGTGTCGAAGTCCACCCCGAACTCTGATCCTTTGACCCATCTTACGGTGGTGCGATCGATCAACAACGGCTCCGGGTCTCCCGGCACAAAAATTTGCAGGGCGAGCTCCATGCCGATTGAGACCGATGCATTCCCGGTAATGTAACTCCCGCTCAGCGAGAGATCTTTGATGATGCCTTCTCCGGCAACTCCGTCCCGAAGATACCGCACCGGCACCAGCTTCTTGAGTCGATGATTCTTTCGCATGACAAACGCGGCCATTCTATCTCCCTTCTAGATCGGTCATTCTTGCTTATTCACTGCTGCGATTGTACTACCGCATTAAAAGCTTGGACAGAAAATTGCGCCTCCAGACTTGAGGTTTAGGCTACGCACGGCCTAGGCTTGCCGTTGCCACACCTTCTACCATTCTCATGTTGTAGGATGGATACGACGGCTGCCCTTCAGAATTACGCCGAAGGTTCTTCTGTCCTATTCGAATGCGTGGAATTTCAGTTGGCCTACGTGCTTCTCGATGTGAGGGCGATCGGTTTTTTCTTCAAGAAACCTGGCGTTGACTCCTGTGTGCAATGAGTTTAGCTTACTAAAGTAATTGGACCGGCCTCCATCACTCTCGGCCGAGCCGGATGAATGGAGAAAGACTGGATGAGGTGACAACCATGATGTTCCTTGTCGCAGCCATGTTATTGTTTCCGCCACTGCTCGTAACCGTTTACCTCTATATATCCGGCGTGTTCACCAATCAGAAGGCGTTCCAGTCTGCCTTTTATATCCTATTGGCCCTCTTTGCGCTGACCATCGGAATCGGCGCACAACTTTCCTATTTAGGCTACGGCCTCCTGACAACAACCCCGGTATCGTTGACTGAGGTTCTGCCATAACCTAATGTATCTCTTCAGCAAACCCACTGAACTCCGCCATGGGACTGCAATGCCATACGTAGATTGGCGCCCCAAACACGAAAGCATGTCCATCGAGGAAGCCACCGTTTCCACCATGCGGGAAATGGCCGTCCTTACAGGTTAGCCCCACGGCTTTCCCCCCTCCGAAGTACTTCCTTCAGGTCTTTTGCCCCCCGCCTCCTGCGCTAATCTTCTCTCAGAACAGACTTTCACAGGCTGAATAGCAAGGAGGCGTCATCATGACCACTCTACGCGCGCTTGTTGGAGCATTCTTTCTGCTTGCCGTCATAGGGACCGTTGTTACCATCCCGATAGCTTGGGCCATTGTCATCGGCATTGGCGAAGCCCTCCCCGAGAAACACGCTAGTACCAGCCTCGCGTTCCTCCGGTGACATGCGAAGCAGATTTGCAGCAGATTCGACGGGATTAAGCACCGGGAACATCAACCGCGCAAGGACCGGCAGAAGTATCGGCGGCTGAAGCTCGCTAGCTCTCTTGCGCCGTCATTCACATCCCTCCTACAATACGCCACCCCTGCGAGGCTCTCATGCCCTTCTCGATTCGTCCTTATCGCCACTTCCTTGTGCGATGCGCCGTCATGATTGCAAGGAGCCTTCTTCGATAGCAGAGAGAAAGGAGAGGTCGAGAATGGAACTCATCTACATTGGCGTTGGCATCTTCTTGGTCTGGCTTGTCCGAACCCTGCACAATATCAGGGTCCGTGACCAGGAGGAATCGGACAAGAAGATCGCGTTCGCCAAGTGGGCTAAAGAACAGCAGGACCCGCAGATCGTGTCCATGGTGCAGAACTTCATGAGTGAAGGGCGATTTAAGACGTGGGAAGAGGCGGCGACATATGCCCAGCAGACCCTCAACCCATCGTCGCCAGAGCGCCCCTCAAGTAGCCACGCCAAGGACACGGAAGGAACGCCTTCATGACACTCGTTCGTATCTCTTCTACAATTTGTCCCCCTGCGAGGTCTCCATGTCCTCCTCGATTCGTCCTTATCGCTGCTTCTCCGTGCTGTGCTCAGTGACCTACAACGCGGGCTCATTCCTCAAGTTGCTGACCTACGCTTTGGGGTTTGGGACGCTGTTAACACTCCTGGTGAGTAGTGGACCTGCGTGTGCGGAATGGATGTCGTTTGGCGCAAGTGACTCAGGAACGACTGTATACGCAGATCCAGCCACCATGCGCCGCGAAGGGGCTCTGGTGAAGATGTTGGTGCTGTTCGACTTCAAGACAAAACAAACCAAGGCGGATGTCTCATATTTGTCGGCAAAGGCGCAAATGGAATATGACTGTGCCGAACAGCGCTTTGAGGGACATACGGTCATGTATTTTTCCGGCAATATGGGAAATGGTCAACTGCTTGATCGCAGTTCAGGCGAAGGCAAGCGGCTACGAGTTGCGCCAGGTAGTCTTGACCACGATCTATGGAAACTTGCGTGCGGTAAGAAGTGATTGCGCCGTCTACTCTGCACGGCTCAGGGTAAAACTGATGGATCACCACCCACTGGCCCATGAACTTGTTCGAACAGTTGGGAGGGATCATTGCGATGGGGCAGCCGGTGACGAAGGGGACGACGCACTGAAACTGTACGCTCCCCCCTCAAGGAGACACTGCCAAAGGAGAACTTCGGGCTTCAAGTCTGGCCTGATACGTGGCCGGCAGAAGGCCTGCGAGCGAGTCGGGCTGGGTAAACTAGTGGTAGTTGAGGGTACCAAGAAGAAGGTCTGGGTTGGTAAGATCCCGCACGATTTTCGCCGTACCGCTGTATGGAGCATGGTACGGGCTGGGATTCCCGAAGAGATAGCAATAGCTGTTAGCAATCACAAGACCCGCTCGGTGTTTGATCGCTATAACATTACGAACGAAGCAGACCTTGAACAGATCGCAAAGTCGATGACTGCCTACTTTGAGCGGAAAAAAGCAAAGATGGTTACACTTGCCGAATTGACAGGGGAGAGCAGTAGTTCTGCAATCCGCGAAGAGGTTGAATCGTCAGCAGAAGTTGTGGAGCTGGCGAGAGGAATTGAACCTCCAACCTGCGGTTTACAAAACCGCTGCTCTGCCATTGAGCTACGCCAGCCTGATGTATTAGTCGGCACATCTATCCCGACATTCCGGAGGGAAAACCTAACAACTGCGTATGAAGCTGTCAAGGGAACGTGTTTCGCCCAGGGTTGCCACAATCCGGTTATCGCAGGATCAGCGAGTAGGCTATGCGCTCATCGTGCGAAAGAAGAGTGGCGGAGCGCAACCTAATCGCTACGGGGTTGCTGGAGGGGGAGGGGAACCGCCGGGTAATCATCTAGGGCTTCCTCGAGGACTCGGAGTGACTCATTGAGGAGGTCTGCTGCACAGCTCAGTGTGACCTGAATTTCTTGGAGTGCGTCCTCCCATTTCCCTTCTTGGTGGAGGGTTTGAAAACGTCGGTGATGTTCATCCATGATCGCGTGCTTCGCCTCCAGCATAAGACTATCAGTAGCGGTCACAGATGCCTCCCATTCGTGCGATCGAGGCTGCACGCTAGCAGACCCGATATCTGGACAACAATGATACGAACGGGGGGTAATGTGATTATTTATCTATGATGCACAAGCATCCATTTTTATTTAGACAGGCTTTATACGGCGGCGCATATGAGAACTTGATCGTTCTGCTCCCATCGAGCTATCCAGTCCGTACTATTCATGAACACTTCTGTCGCAATCGCTTATACCTAGCTCGAGCGTTCAGCTCCAAACACAATTAACACACTGTTTACGAGAAATTCACAGGACTGAAATATGTCCCAGTTAGGCTAGAGCCACGTGAATATGCAGAAATCATTTATGCCGATTTTGGAGTAGGTTATGAAGAGCACAGACGCCGATCTGTTCGTACTCACGATCTCTCCCTTACTCGCGCCAGCGATCGTTCGGACAGGTTCAGACATGATTGACCGTCCATGCACGAGTCACATTTGTCTCACTCCATTGAGATGTCCAGCGAACGCGATCGAACCACGAATAGAACCATGACACAAACTACAATGGAGCAGACTCTCTCAAACGGTTGGCCCAGGCGATTCATAGCCACGCTCAGGACTTGTGATATCACACGTGTCTGGGAAGTAGGCACGCGATTTATCTTGAGCCTTCTGACCATGACAATCCTTCTTGGTCTGGCAGGCGGCGTCGTAAAAACGTTTCTCGACCTGCGGCTTCTTCTTTCCGCCGACGTGGAAGTAGCACTTCGCCAAGTTTTGGTCGACACCCTGACCCTGCTGGCCGTCGTCGAAGTATTGAAGACCACCCTCGCATACTGCTCTGAGGGGCGCGTCAGGGTTACCTTTATCATCGACACAGTTCTTGTCGTGATGCTGACAGAGGTCATCTCACGATGGTTCACGGGCGGGGAGTGGCATCAATTCGCGATACTGGGAGGCATCTTACTCACGCTAGGTCTCTTACGCATCGTGGCAGTCAGATACAGCCCGGCACCGACAACGCCTGTGCAGCAGACCCATCAGCTGGGGCTCGCATACCTATAATCACACCAGGAGGTACCAATGCCAATAAGTGCTCTTCTTGAATCAGCTCAAGACGTTCATCCTGAACGATGCGAGCGCCATCCCACCGATGCCCTTACGGCGGCCATTCTCGACCATCTCAATGAGCAGTCGGTCATCAGTCTGGACTCGCTCATCTACCTCATGCCCCAATACACGTGGAATCAAATCTTCCACTGTGTCGACCAACTCGCTCGATGCCACAAGATCGTCCTTCGCCGACACCGATTTGAGTACATGCTCTTTTCGAACCAGTTCGTGGCATAGCCACATCCTTCCCACGATAGTCCACCAGCCCGAATAAACGGTTAAGGTGGGATTCGGCAAGCCGAATCTTCGCTCAACCTTGACCGCAAGCTACCTCACCCTTTAGGAATCTGTTGTATCACAGGGCTGGGCGTCGTTCTGACGCTTCTTGACGAGGAAAGATCAGCAGGGTTCAACTTTTTGCAAGATCGCTTTTGGGAGGTCCTGACGGAGTGGTATGGCGAATGATCTTCCCCTCGACAAGATAGACCACCAGTTCGGCGATGTTGGTGGCATGATCGGCCATTCGTTCAAGGTACTTGGCAATGAAGCTCAATCGAATGGCGCGTGAAATCGTGCGCGTATCCTCGAGCATGAATGAGAGCAGCTCGCGGAACAGCTGTTCCATCAGATTATCGACAATGTCGTCGTCCGTGAGCACCTTTCTGGCGAGTTGGGCGTCATCCCTGACGAACGCATCGATGCTTTGCTTCACCATCATCCGCGCCAGATTGCCCATCATCGGGATATCGATGTAGGGCTTGAGTTGCGGCTCTTCGTTCAGCTCGATGGCCCGTTCGCAAACATTCTCCGCCAGGTCGCTGATTCGCTCGAGCTCGGTGGCAATTTTCATCGCTGTCGTCACCAACCGCAAGTCGCGCGCAGCAGGCTGATGGAGGGCCAGCAGCCGAATACTCTCTTCGTCGATCTCCACATCCAATGCGTTGACCTGGTGGTCCCGCTCGATGACCTCGCGGGCCAGAACGGAATCGCGCGTGACCAGTGCGGTCAGGGCCATGTCGATCTGGTCTTCTGCTTGCCCAGCCATTCGCAGGAGCTTGGTCTTCAAATCGGCGAGTTCTTCATCAAAGTGGCGCTGTGTCATCAAGTTCACCCAAATCGTCCAGTGATGTAATCTTCAGTTTGCTTCTTCGACGGCGTGGTAAAGAGCTGCTTCGTGAGGCCAAACTCCACTATTTCTCCGAGGTACATGAACGCCGTCCAATCGGACACCCGAGCCGCCTGCTGCATATTGTGGGTGACAATGACGACCGTTAAGTCCTGCTTCAAGGAAAACAGCAGTTCTTCAATTTTGGCGGTGGCGACAGGGTCCAGCGCCGAGCAGGGTTCGTCCATCAGCAAGACATCCGGCTTGACCGCGAGCGCGCGGGCGATACACAACCGCTGTTGTTGCCCTCCGGAAAGGCCGAAGGCGCTTGCTTGGAGGCGATCTTTTACTTCGTCCCACAGCCCTGCGCCTTTGAGTCCCTCTTCTACAATCTGATCTAACTGGCCACGGTTTCGGATGCCATGAAGACGCGGCCCATAGGCGACGTTTTCATAAATCGACTTTGGAAAGGGGTTCGATTTCTGAAAGACCATCCCGACACGTTTTCTCAGGTCGGTGATATCCACATCGGGGCCATAGATATTCACGCCGTCGAGCAGCAGGTTGCCTTCCAATCGAGCACCTTCAATCAAGTCGTTGAGGCGATTGAGGCAACGCAGTAAGGTGGATTTCCCACAGCCGGATGGCCCAATGAACGACGTGACCTGATTCTTGATGATTTGGATATCGATTTTGAAGAGAGACTGGCGGTCTCCGTAAAAAAAGTCGACTTGATTCAAGGTGAGTTTGACAGCTTGAGCGCTGGAATCGTGGTCAGGCGACTGTCGATGGCTGTCCTGCACGTTGAACCTTAGTGATGGGGACGACTGCTGTGTCGAAGGTGGAGAAAGCTGCATGGAAATCCTTTATAACACTGAGCCTGCATACTTCTTTCGCAGATGGTTACGAAGGACAATCGCCGTCAAATTTAACAAGACCACGACAGTGATCAAGACCAGGGTCGTGATGTAGACCATCGGTTTGGCTGCTTCGACATTGGGAGACTGGAAGCCCACGTCGTAAATATGAAACCCCAGGTGCATGAACTTTCGATCGAAGTGGAAAAAGGGCCATGAACCATCCACGGGGAGAGACGGTGCAAGTTTCACCACTCCTGTCAACATGAGTGGTGCGACCTCGCCTGCGGCCCTAGCCATCGCCAAAATCAATCCGGTCAGAATGCCCGGCAGAGCGGAGGGTATCACGACTTTGAGCATCGTTTCCAACTTGGTGGCGCCAAGCGCCAAAGATCCTTCACGAAACTCCCTCGGCACGGCGGCCAGTCCTTCTTCTGTAGAGACAATGACGACCGGCACCGTAAGCAAGGCCAACGTCAATGACGCCCAAAGAATGCCGCCGGTGCCGAACGTCGGCGTCGGAAGCCGTTCAGGAAAGAAGATCATGTCGAGAGTTCCGCCGATGGCATAAATGAAAAAGCCGAGCCCAAACACACCGAAGACGATTGAGGGCACGCCTGCGAGATTGTTGACGGCGATTCTCACCAGACGAACCATGACGCCTTGCCTGGCATATTCCCGCAGATAGAGCGCGGCAAGTACGCCGAAGGGAACGACGACGATGCTCATAATGATCACCATCATCACCGTTCCAAAAATGGCCGGGAAGATGCCGCCTTCCGTATTGGCCTCTCGTGGCTCGGTGCTGAGGACAGACCACACATTCGTGAGATAGATCCAGCTCTTCTGAAAGAGGCTCATCTCGTTCGGGCGAAGGGCGCGGATAATCTGGCCCACCGGAATCTGTTTTTCCCTTCCGTTCGCATCCACCATGAGCACGGAGTATTCATCGAATTGTGTGCGTAGTGTTTCCAATTCTACGGTTTTTTCCTGGTAGCGGGACTCAGCGGCAGAAACCTGGGCTTTGAGGGTATCAATGTGCCCACTCTCCCGCAACGAAGATGGGCTTCCCATGTCGAGCGCGCGAGCCTTCAACCTGACTTGCTCGATCTCCGCGTTGATCGCGCCGATTTCGACTTTCTCGATCCGAGTGATTTGTCGATGAAGCTCATCGGTGGTGCTGATCAGCGGGACTAAGGCAAGCCAGCCGGCTTCATTCTCTTCCGCGAGCACTGTCTCTCCTTTGTAGACTGCCTTGATTCTGGCATACATGTTGCCCCATTCGCGTCGTTCCAGGAGCACCACATCCTCCGGATAGGTTTGTGACACAACCTGATCGTCATTGACCCACTTAAAATCGAGCCCGTATAGATCTCGGTTCCCGATCTTGACCCGAAGGCGACCTTTCCCTTCGGGGCGGTCCGGTGTGATGGTGCGAGGAATGACTTCGCGCCCGGCCAGTTGCCCCATCATGCGCTGCCCATCTTTCAAGGTGACTTCGACGATATCCGAGATCCAAAAGTATCCCAAGCCGTTGATCATGATCAGCAGCAATAGCCCGAAGACCATCAGCAGGGACACCGAGACACCGGCGGCACATCCCCAAATGAAGACGTTGCCGGACGCGAGGAATTTTTTGAATGGGGCGCGCATTAATACTGACTGTACTTTGTTCGAAGTCGTTGCCGGATGACTTCTGCCACGGTGTTGATCAAAAACGTAAACACAAACAAGAGCACGGCCGCCAAAAATAAGATGCGATAGAGTGTCCCTCCATGAGGGGCCTCTGGAATTTCCACGGCAATATTCGCCGACAACGTGCGAAAGCCGTTGAACAGGCTCCAATCCATAATGGGGGTGTTTCCCGTGGCCATGAGGACGATCATCGTTTCTCCTATGGCCCGGCCAAAACCGATCATCAACGCAGAGAAGATTCCCGGACTTGCCGAGACAAGCACGAGCTTGACCAAGGTCTGCCAGCGAGTGGCGCCCAGCGCAAGGGACCCGGCAATCAAATGTCGTGGGACGTTCGACAAGGCTTCTTCGGAAATACTAAAGATAATTGGAACGATGGCAAAGCCCATGGCAAACCCCACCACGAGCGCATTGCGCTGGTCATATCTGAGTCCCCAATGGGTGGCAAACCAAGTTTTATAATCAGATCCGAACAGCAACGACTCGATCGGCTGGTTCAAGCTCAGACAGGCCCAGGCTGCCCCGATGATGATCGGAATCAGGACAAACGATTCCATCCCAGGCCGAAGCCGGCGGATGATAGTGGCGGGGAGATATTGCCAAAGAATCGCCGTGACTGCGACGCTCACGGGCACGACCACAATCATGGCAACCATTGCAGGGAACACCCGTTCGAGCATCGGCGCCAGCCACAAGCCGGCCAGGAAGCCCAGAATGACGGTCGGAAGCGCCGCCATAATCTCAATGGTCGGCTTGATCTTGGCGCGAAGATCAGGGTGCATGAACATCGATGTGTAGATGGCGCCTAAGAGAGCGAGCGGCACGGCGACCAACATGGCATAGAGGGTCCCTTTCAACGTGCCAAACATCAGCGGAACGAGACCAAATTTTGCTTCAAAATCATCGGAACCGCTGGAAGATTGCCACACGTGTTCCTGTCCTTCATAGCCTTCGTACCAGACGGACTTGAATAGTGCGGCGAGTGTCGTCTCCGGATGAGGGTTGTGTATCGCATAGGTGAGCAGCTCTCCCTGGTCGGTGAGAGCCACGGCTCCGTCGGCTTTCGGGGAAAATGTCAGGGTGCGAATTGCCTGCTGATTCCCGGGAAGCTTCAGCAGCGTCTGCGCAGAGGTGGCGTAGTGGACAAAAAGATTGCCCTGCGCGTCGCCGGTGATGAATCCTTTGTCCCGAAGCGATGGAGAGATTGCGGTGACGGGAGCAGGATGTGCATCGAGCTGATGAATCCTACGAAGGCGAGTGATCGAGCTTTCCTGAGCCTGACGCACCGGCATCCAGACTGAGACGTCTCCGGCGCTGCTGCCGATCACCAGCGAACGATCTCCAATCAAGTAGGCCAGAGCGGTGACTGACGTACCGACCGGAGCCACGGATATGGTTTCGATCAGACTCGGCTGGACGCCCTCTCGCACATCATAGTGGTAGAGGCTTCCAGCAGCCGTTCCAATCGAAAGCGTTTCGCCTCGGCTGTCGAAGATCAGGGTCGTCACGGGCTCAGTACCGTGACCGGTCAGTGCAACCGGCATATTGTCGACTGATGAGCTGGCGTACCAGAGGCGCCCTTGATCCGTCAGGGCTGCGGCGAGTGTGCCCCCGTCCGTCGGTTGATAGGCCAAACGAATAATTTGCTCTTTGGCTGGAGTCACTTGCACCGGAGATCCAAGGGTGATCGTTGGAACGATCCGACGATCACCCTCTTCGAAACCGGCGGATGAACTCGATCGCCACAGGAATGATGCGGCCATCATCCGTGCCCAAGGCAAATCGATTGCCGCCCCCTACCGCCCGAGCAATGGAGGTGATGCGGGCCTTGGCTAAGCCTGCAGGAAGGTCATAGGTCATGGGTGAACCGGACTCAGCAGAGAAGAAGCGAATCTGGCGATCGGATCCTCCAATGAGTTGATAGATAATCTCTTGATGCTCGTCCATTCCAACAAGACTGGACTGCGGGAAGGCCGGCAGGGGAGGAGCGCCGGCAGCGTGACTCGTCTGGGTCCCTTGTGGCGGGAAAAATACGGGAGCGACTTCTTTCACCAAGAAAATAAAGATGCCGATAATGCTCAGGATGACGGCTATCCCACCCATGGTGATGACGACTTGAGCCAGCCGGTCGAAGATGCGGCGTTTGGTTACACTGGTTGAGTGGTGCGATATCGATTGCAGGGGCGTATGGCCATACGCCCCTGCTGTGGAAGAAGGGGCTAGAGCGGGATCGCCGTCGCTAGTCAAGTTTCTTGAGTTCCTTCTCGATGGCGTCGGCCTTCAATGGAAAAAATCCATCCTTGACCACCACCTTCTGTCCATCTTTGCTATAGATAAATTTGATGAATTCTCCGACGATCGGATCCAGCGGTTTATTAGGCGCCTTGTTGACATAGAGATAGAGGTGGCGCCAGAGCGGATACGACCCATCGTCCGCGTTCTGTTGGTTGGCCTCTTTAAACGGCGAGCCCTCTTTCTCAGCCAGGGGAACGGCGCGCACGTTCGATGTGAGGTACCCAATACCGCTGTAGCCGATGCCGGATTCATCTTCGCTCACGCTTTGGACCACGGAAGCCGACCCGGGCTGTTCTTTGACTTCGTCCTTGTAATCTCCGTTCTTGAGCGCGTGTTCCTTGAAGAATCCATAGGTGCCGGAGGCTGAGTTCCGTCCATAGATGCTAATGGGATTGGCGCCCAGACTGTCTTCCACGCCGGCCTGTTTCCACAACTGAATATTCTCATTATGGCCCCCCCGCCGGCTCTTCGAAAAGATCGCGTCGACTTGCGCCATCGTGAGCCCTTTGACCGGGTTGTCTTTGTTGACGTAGACGGCAAGCGCGTCGATGGCGACCGGGAATGCGGTGGGTTTATATCTGAATTTTCTTTCGAAGGCATCCGTCTCGGTATTTTTCATTGCGCGAGACATCGGGCCAAGCTGCGCCGTGCCTTCGATCAAGGCCGGAGGAGCCGTGCTTGAGCCCTTGCCTTCGATCTGGATTTTGACGTTGGGATATTGTTTGCGAAATCCCTCAGCCCAGAGGGTCATGAGATTGTTGAGCGTATCCGAGCCGATGCTGTTGACATTGCCGGACACCCCGCTGACTTTAATGTAGCCTTTCAAGGCTGGATCGAGCGTGATCGCTTCATCGGCATAGGCCGACGAGATACCGGAAACAAGAGCCCCAAGGAGGGCGATGCACCACAGACTGGAATTGGTAGCTAATCGTTTCATTAACACTCCTTTCATCATCAATCGCATGGTCAAGAATGGTCTCGGCATGTTACGAGGGCATTACATCACTGTTACAACGGTGTTAACTCCCGCAAAACCTCAGCTCATTTCAAGCGACTGAACTATGGGAGGGGCCTGGCTGCTGCTCTTCCCCAAAGGTCATCCTTAATAATTCCATTGCAATTGACAACGCACAACCTGCCCATCGTGGATGTCATAGGGTGCATTGATGGTATCCGTGCGTTTCATCCAGGCATAGGCTACGGTCAACTCAAGCGCCCTGCTGATTTGATACTCCATCCCGACTTCCAATTCCCTGACGACATTGAAAGGTGAATTGGTCCGGTGCTTCTTTCCACCGTTGTATTCTTGCCAGCGTATGTAAGGAATGAAATCGTCCCACTTATACATGGCTTGGACATATCCACCCTGGAGATAGCCTTCCTGAACGGCGGTACGGGCTGCGTTCAGTTCCGGGCCTCGGCCCCAGTTCCATTCCGCCTGGAAACCGAAGGGTTGAGGATAGAGCACGAAATGCGCACCGATTCGCTCGTCGAGGATGTTTACATTCCCTGCCGTAGTTGCTAGACCAGCCCCGGGAGCGGTGGTGACATTGACCACCCCACGGTATGCATCCGCTCCGACTTGTATGATTTGCCCGTAGGGCAATTCGAAGGGGTAGGTGGCATGCAGTACGACATGTTTGTTGTCATTGGCCTCCGAGACATTAAGGGTCTGACCGTTATACACACCGACGCCCAAGACGCCGTAGTCTCCAGACCCTTTGAGACCCTTGTCGATCAGACTGCGGAAGAGTTTTCTTGTATCAGCCGGAGTGTAATAGAAGAAAAACCCGATGTCGCGCTCTCCGTTCACCGCGCTATTAAGGCCGTCGACCCGGTCGAGCGCGAGACGCTGTTGGCTGGACTGTAGATTTTCAAATCCAAACGGGACCTTCGATTGTCCTGCTCGAATACGAAACTCTTTATCCTTCGACAGGAACGGCAGGAAGATATCGGTATAGGCGTCTCGGAGTTGCGCAAAGTTATTATTGCCGGTTCCAGCGGAAGTCCCAAACTCCGGCTGAATATAGATAGACAGCCAATCGGTGACATCGCCGGAGATGACGAGGCGGACACGGCGGAATTGGAAGCCTTTATTACTGCCTATCGAGCTATCGTACTCGCTGACCAGTTTTTTATCGTCGGTGACATAGTTATAGCGGAGTTGGGCATAGCCGCGGATGCTGAGCTTTTGATACCATTTTTCGGTCGCCGCACGTTGTTGAATAATGGCATCTTCTCTTTCGGCGTCGGCTTTAGTCTTGAGCCATTCTTCTTTGGTGATCTGGCCTTTCTCGTAGAGAATGTCCTCAATTTTAGCTTGAGCATTGTCGGCCTGGATGATCAATCCAAGGCCGATCATACAGACGATGGTCATGAACCACTGTCGTCTCATTCACACACCTCCTTTTCCTCAGGTTGGAAACGATTGATTAGCCCGCTGACCTGAAGAGTAGGCGCGATTGATTAAGATGAGATGACAGTGACGTTACGGAATTGTTAATTTCGAATGTGGATTCGAAGAACTTCGAGCAGGTCGGAGCATGTGAAGGTGAATCTGAAGTAGCTGAGAGGCGTAGCGGTATGCGAGTAGTCACGGACGATATTGAGGTGATCTTCGTGATACGTTTACGAGTAACGCTTCCGAACATCGAACTTTGCAGCAGTCCTGTTAGAGGACGCGGTAGTACTTCACCTTCCCTGTTCCATGTTCTGATCGCGCTGGAGCACCGCGGTCGCATTCCTGGTCACTTCGTTCATCTTCACTATCATGTTGGCCAAGAACAGATCGCTTTTGACGTCGTACAGGTTTAGCTGGCGAAGTTCCTTCCCAATGTCCTCAAAACTACTCACGCGATCCAAGTCCTGAATGGTTTTAAAGGGACGTGCCTGAACAATCGCCGCGGCCATGCCTTGCGTGATACGAGGATCGAGCGCCTGAAGTACAAAGGGATTGGCGGTGTTCAGATTCACCTTACTTTCGCCTTCCAGCGGATAGACAGTCACCACCTTTGAAATCTTTGCAATGATGTCGGGAGTCATCCCTTTAATCAGACGCAAGTCTAAGAGCGTCTGCAGAGGAGCATTCGCCGCACGGTAGGACGGACGCAACGTTTGATAGTAGAGGCTCTCGGCACCGGACGGTTCCTGAACCTCGTCCTGATCCACCCAGTCGACAATGGCATCCACCAAGTCCGGATTGATCTGCAGAAGTTCAAAGAGCCGTTTGACCCTCTGAACCTTGGGTTTCCTGGCATTGGCGTCTCCGCCGGCTGCCAGGTCGTTCAGATTCAGCTTGCCCCGTTCATCCTCGATCTGCGCAGTCAGTAGGCCGTCGCCGATGGCATAATTCGTGATGGGACGGGCCCACACGTCGGTGGGGGCGTCGAAGAACTGACCCGTTTGCTTGTCCTTCAAGAAGTCTTGCTGCAAGATGCCGCGGGCTGCCTGTACCGCTGCCCGCGCGAGCACGGTGGCCTTGAAGTTATCGCGGAAGGCTGCCGCATCGCGGTATTCTCTCCTTGCCTCGGCATCGAACTCAAGAATCAGCGCGACCAGGAGGGTGAGAACCAGGAGGGTAAGGAGGAGAGCAATACCGCGTTCATCAGACCTTCGCATAGGTCACGATTTTCAGCGTCGCATCGAGATTGACCGGGTTATCGTATTTCGGTTTCAGCTGAAGATGATGCACCTGAACATCATAGGGCGCCCGTTCGATCGCCACCAGCAGTGCGAGGAGCTGAGGAAGCGACACGCCGTCGAGCCGAAGGTCGACCGCAGTTTCCTGATAGCCCTGGACGACAATGGGGGCCTGAGGCTGCATGCCGGCAATGCGATCGCGAATCTGCGCCGCCGTGGTCGCTTCTTCCATGAACGCCAGCAGTGAAAACTGGGCGGGCGGGCTTGGCATGCGCTCTTCGAGCTTGGCGATACGCGCCTGCTTGACCACGTATTCTTGCGCCACGAGCGCAAGTTCCTGGCTCTCTTTCGCTTTCCGTTTCGCTTGACGGTCGAGCTTGTCGATCGTCGCCATGACCGGATCAATGATTAGCAGAAAGACCAACGCGGCTGCGACCATGGCCCCGCCAGCGGCCACGATGATGCGTTCACGAGATGAGAAGTGCTGCCACCGTTCTTTCAGCATCTGCATCATGGCCGTTGCACCGTGTAGGTGAGACGAAACACGACTTGGTTCTGCACGGCTCCGACACGGGTATCGCTGATGGACACATCTTGAAAGGTCTCGTCCGCCTCGAAGGCCTGCTTGATTTTCTCGACCGCCTCAAACGTCGTGGTTTCTCCCTCCAGATGGATACTGGTCCCGTCGATCGTGAGTTCCCGGACTTTCAACGGCACGCCTGGCGGCACATGTTTCGCCAGTTCCGCAAGGCCGGCAAGCACGTTATAGCTTCTGCCGTCGACAACCGAGAGGCCTTTTTCCAGCTGCGACACCCGGTAACGCGCCTGGTCCAACTCCTCACCCGGACCGGCGCCAGGACCGAATGTTTGCTCGTATTGCGCCTGGAGGCCACGCTTGAGGTCCTTGACCGTCGAGTCTTTGAGGAAGACGCGTGTGGAGAGATCTACTAGCACCAACACAGCCAGGATGAGTCCTCCCCATAAGGCCAGCCGTCGATCCTGTTTTGAGACATTCGCTGGGGCTGATGCGGCATCGCTGCCGGCTTTGAAGTCGAGAGCGAGGTTCGATCCCGTCAGCCTCGACTTCCAGCGTGGACGGACAATGTTCGGATGGATCGCCAATCCAAATGCAATGGAAAACGCGCGAGGACAACTCGATCCAAATCCTTGCCGCGGGCCGACCGGGAGTAGGCCTAATTGATGCGCCATATGCCCGCTCAGTTCTTTCAATTTAGAACCGCCACCCGATACCCAACAATGAGTCAGTCGTTGGTGTACCGCGCCTTCATAGGTGTGGAGGGAAACGCGTAGCTCTTTGAGGACCGGTTCGAGCCAGGCATCAACCTCCTGTACGGTCATGGCCCGCTTCCGTCGCTCCGCTTCGGCAAAGCTGCATGCATAGCGAACGGCAAGCGCAAGGGTAAGATGATTCCCGCCCCACAGCACGGTTCGCAGCAGCACAGGACGGCCTTCATGCACAAGGCACAAGGTCGTCTTCGTGGCTCCGACATCGATGATCGCCATATCACCCGGGACCTGGGCCCCTTCCTCTTTCAGAAATTGGCTGACGGAAAACAAGGCCATGCCGTCGATCGTGATCACGGAGGGGTTCAGATCCGCGGAGGCCATAAACCGCAAATGTTCAGCAATTTTTGCTTTGGGCGCTGCGGTGACGAGGACATCGGACCCACCGGATTTTGCAGCCCCTTCCTGGGATTCTCGCGCCGGCAGCAACAGACTGCCGACGGTCACGTCCTCCAAGGGCATCGGAATCAGAGTTTTCCATTTCGAACGGGACGACCTGGGCCAACTTGGAGGCATCACGAAAGGGAAAGGAGAGGGTTCTGACAAACACATCCTGGCAGGGGAGTGCGGTGACAATCTGCCCACTCTCGTACAAACCATGCTGCCAGAGAAAATTCCTGAGCATGGCCGTGCGATGCGCCGGCTCCGTGTGTTCCTGACGCCCATAGGGAACGGGCTGATGGAAATATTCCACCGACTCACGCCCTGTCAGGCGGCGACGAAACCGCACGGCCTTGAAAGCCGTCTGTCCGATATCGAGCCCGACACATTCAGCAATCATCGACAACCCTGTTCACTCGCAATATTCAACATTCGCGATCGAAATTCATTGACTCTTGCCCGTCTCGCATGTCACGCCTTTCCCGCGCGTCACGCCGAATGTTAGAGAGCCACTCTCGCAGTCATAATCGGCCCCACCAGCTTGAACGTCAAGGGGGTCCCAGGTTGGAACGGTGGCAACGAAAGGCTTGCTGCTTTTTGAGCAAACCCTGCGCCGGGAATCACGGTAACTGTAAGATCCAGAAGGCTCTGTTGTAGCGGCTGCCGCAATGCCACCCGTCCCTGAGCCGTGAAGGATCCATCCGCACCGTCTCCCTTTAATTCTGTGACATCGCATGCGCCATCGCGGCAGGCGAGCGCGGCCTGGATCCGGCCGAACGCGAGCGAGAGATTCGCGGAGGCGCCGGCGGCGATCCGTTCGACGACGAGATCCTTGATTTCGACCTTCACGAGTCCCTTCGCCTTTGAGGGCAGCCTGGACGCCTTGTGCGTTGTCCCAGCGATGCATGAAATCTCCTTGGACTGTCCCTCGGCTCACGTAGGGTTTCAGGACTGTCGCAAGATCCATATCCTGAAGCCGGCCTTTGACAACAATCGGACCCTCTAAGGACCACGTGGCCGCAGTCAGAGATCCCGTGGCTCGGCCAGCTCCTGCTTGCGACGCGCCCGGAAGCTGGACGGCGTAATCTATCACCAATTGCCCTACGATTGCCTGCAAGATGCCAACTGTCGCCCGTACGGCATCAACGGGAATCGCTCCGTTCGTGGGTCCGGCGAAAACGAGGTCGCGCCACTCGATTGCTGCCGGAAAGCCCACCGACCAATCCCCAGCTCGAACCTCCCATCCACTCGCCCGATTGAGTTCGATCAACAGTCGGTTCTGAAGTGGGCCATAGGGAAAGGTCAGGAGCAAAAATACGATGAAGCAGGCCAGCGACGCCAGCCCCCATCCGAGGGGGCCTTTACGCGTCAGTATCTTCAGGCCAGGCAAACTGCCAAGAGGTCATGAAGCCCCCAACGCCACCCATTGGCGAACGGTCTGGAGTTCCGCTTTCTCTTGGAGCAATGTCAGTTCAAGTAAGATCGCTTTCGGAGTCCCGCGCCCACGGCCATCCCACTCATCCAGCCAGAGATTGCTCTTACTGTCGTAATAGCGCACGTTGAACCCTTTGACCTTGGTGGCCAGCTCGACTTGCTCGATGGATTCGTCAGTCAGACCGTAGAGATTTCTTTGTACGAATCGAAGGAGGCGATCGCCTTCTCTGGTATAGACGATACGAACCAGCTCGGTATCTTTAGCCGACTCCGCCCCTCGAAACTGGCCCATCGTAAGAAACGCTACCGAATCGGCAGGCTGACCGTCGTATGTGCCGTTGATCCCTGTCCAAGGAAAAGTCGCGCGGCTTTCGCCGAGCGACAGCTCATCGGTCATGACACGTAAGGTACTGCGAACAATCTGCTCATTGGCCGACTTCGTTCGCGCCGTGTCGATCGCGCTCGTCGTGACATAGAGGGACCCAAAGACCAACGCGGCCATCATGGAGACCAGCGCCACCGCGAGCAGAACCTCGACCAGGGTAAAGCCGTCCTCAGAACCCTGTGGGGCTTGTCGAAAAGACATAGGTGCTGACCTCGACCATTTCTTCCGTTGTCCCTCGCGGCCAGAGAACTTGAACTTTGATTTCCCGCACAACCGGCAATAGCGTAGGCGACACAATCCGCTTCCATCGATAATTCGACGGACGATTCGTGATCTCGGCGGTGGCTTGCGATCCCAGAGGAGTCGACAGAAACTCTCCGCCTGTTTCACCGATAGGCAAGAGCGTCCCCAATTCCGTCTCGATCAACTTTTCCTGCGCGAGAATTGTAGCAGTCGTGATGTCCTTGGCTCTCGCATGGAGGTCGAGATCCCAATTGCGAAGTCCCAATAAGATCGGCAACGCCAGCGCGAGAATGCCTAGCGCGATCAATACTTCCAATAATGTGAAACCTCGTTCACTCCCCATAGAAACACATTCTGTGATGACACAGTTTTCTCAGCGTTGGCGCGATTACTTGACTACCTCCGCAGCCTTTAGCAACGGCCTTACCCGATCAGGAATTCTGAGTGCTCTGGGAGGCTCAATCCGCTCATCGCTCATGCGGATCGCTCCTGTAACCGGTTCAATGGCAATGGCCAGAATGTTATTGCGCGTATCCACCAAATGCATCGTGGCCGGATCGATCCTTCCCGTGGGGTAGAAAGACAGATCGACCCGACCGGATTCTTTCTTTCCTTGAGCGACCAAAATATCTGAAAAACGAATAGTCTCAGAGAGTTTCAATGGCGTGGCCCAAGTGGGGTCCGCAGGCACCTTCTCTTGGTTCCCATCCAGGATCACCGGCCAGTAGACACCACGATCCATATCAACGTACAGACGGACCGTCTTCTGGGTCGTCATGGCTAGACTCTGGAGGGATCGCACAGTCCCGACCATGCGCCGGCCGACAGATCCCAGATTTTCGTCCAGCGAAATCTTAGGCAGGATGATTCCCAGCAAACCGACAAGCAAGAACAGGACGATGATGATTTCCAGAATAGTGAATCCACGGGAGGATCGTAAGATGTGAGGCATGAGGCGTGAGGCGTGAAGAGACAACCCCTGCGTCTCCCATATCCATAGACCCTTACCCCTTATCCCATTCACCCCTTGCCGCATCCTGCTAGTCCTTATCCAGATTCCAATTGGTAATATCTGCATTCACCCCTTCGCCACCCACTTCGCCATCGGTCCCGAGGGAGATAACCTCGTACTCAGCTCTCAGACCTGAACTCTGACCGGAGGTCTGAACAACACTCTGACCGGGACTCAGATACTTGTATGGGTTTCCCCAGGGATCTTCCGGAAGTTTAGGAAGATACCCACCGATCTTCCACTTCTTTGGGATCACCCCGACCGATGGCTTATCCACCAAGGCCTTCAACCCTTGTTCGGTCGATGGATAGACACCATTGTCGAGCTTATAGAGCTGCAAGGCTCCTTCGATATTTCGAATTTGAACTTTTGCCGCCGTGCGCTTGGCATCGTCGGTCCGCCCCATAATGCGCGGGACGACCAAAGCCGCGAGGATTGCGAGAATGGCCACAACGACCATGATCTCGATGAACGTAAAGCCGCCGGTTCCACAGCAGGCGCGAGGCGTGAGGCGTGAGGCGAGGAAGCCTCGATGCTGGTGTGTCCTGCTCCATATCGTCCACATGCCTACGACCTGGTCTCTTTCGCTCATCGAACACCTCCCGTTATACGCATCGCTCATCATCCGTCACAGATCACTGCTCCTAACGAACCATCTGTCCCATCTCAAAGATTGGCAACAAGATCGCCACCACGATACAGAATACCAAGATACCCATGACCAAGATCATGATGGGTTCCAGGAGTGACGTGAATCGCGTAATGACCCGATCTACTTCCCCATCATAAATGTGTCCGATTCGACGCAGCATCTCCTCCATCTCACCGCTTCGCTCACCAACTGCAATCATGTGGGTGACCAGCGCGGGAAATTCTCCGCTGCGCTTCAACGGTTCGGCAATCGTTTCCCCTTCTCGTATGTTCTGTCTGGCCCCCTCGACCGCATGCTCCAACACACGGTTATTCATCACACGCTTCGCGACATCCATGGCATCCAACAACTGCACACCGCTCGCCAGCATGGTGGCCAACGTGCTCGTGAGCCGCGAAATGGCGACCATGCGGGCCACCTCACCCATGAGTGGAATCTTCAGCACCCATCGGTCTGCCGTGAGCTGCCCCGCTTCCGTTTTCATCGCTCGACGCACCGCCCACACAATCACACCCACTCCACCTAGGATCACTGCCCAATAGTTTGCAAGGAAATTGCTGAGGCTCATCAGCACGATGGTGGGCCAAGGGAGGGCCTGCTTCAAACTCGTAAAGACGGCGGTGATTTTCGGCACGACAAAGGTCATCAGGAAAAACAGGACCGAGACGCCGACGATCAACATCAAGGCAGGATAGAGGACGGCATTCGTCACTTTATGCTTGAGCGCCAACTGCTTTTCCAGAAACTCCGCAAGGCGGAATAAGATCTGGTCCAACGCCCCGCTGGCTTCACCGGCTCGTACCATGTGCACATAAATCTGGGAAAACTCGCGAGGGTAGCGCTCGAGCACAGCGCTATAGGACGAACCTCCACGGATTTCTTCGCGGATATCGGCCATGAGGCTCTTCACGGATTTCTTCTCGGTTTGATCCACCATGACTCCGAGCGCTTCGACCAGCGGCAGTCCCGCAACCAGCAATGTCGCCAACTGCCGGGTCATCATTGCTACGTCGGTCGTGCTGAGGGCAGGGGATCGCCCGATTCCAGAGTTAGATCTACCGGAAATACTCGTGGCCGAGCCGGCCGAGCCCGAACCCTGTTCCACCATATCGGTGGGAAACACGCCGACCTTCCGCAATTTTACGCGCGCAACCTTTGGGCTCTCCGCATCGATAATACCGGTTGCGGCTCCGCCGTCGTTCCGATAGCCTTTATACTGATAGACAGGCATCGTGCTAGATCTCGACTTCCTGTTGGGTAATCCGCATCAATTCTTCGGTCGTCGTGATCCCGTGAAATACCTTCTCTGCCCCTTCGTCTTTCAACGTCACCATCCCCTTCGCCATCGCCGCTTGACGAATCGATGCCGAGTCCGCCTTGTTACCGATGAGGCGGCGGATCTCATCGTCCAGTACGAGGAGTTCAAAAATACCTGTTCGGCCTCGATAGCCTGTTTGAGAACAGGCCGGACATCCGGCTCCACGATAGAATGTGGGACGCACCCTCGGTGGGACGATCCCGAGCCGGATCAGCTCTTCATCGTCCGGGTGATAGGGCTGCTTGCAGTCCGAACAAACCTGGCGCAACAACCGTTGCGCTAAGACGGCCACCACAGAGGAAGCGACGAGAAAGGGTTCGATGCCCATATCGATCAATCTGGTGGCCGCGCTTGCAGCATCGTTGGTATGGAGCGTGGAGAAGACCAAATGCCCCGTCAGCGAGGCATGAATGGCGATTTCGGCGGTTTCACGATCGCGAATTTCTCCGATCATGATGACATCGGGATCTTGCCTGAGAATCGACCGGAGGCCTGCGGCAAACGTCAGGTTGATCTTGGGGTTTACCTGCATCTGGCCCACGCCAAGCAACTGATATTCCACCGGATCTTCGACGGTAATAATATTCTTGTCCGGCGCATTGATCTGCGTCAACGCCGCATAGAGCGTCGTCGTCTTCCCGCTTCCGGTCGGACCGGTGACGAGAATGATACCGTGTGACAACTGGATCAATTGCTGGATGATCCCCAACCGATCCTGCGAAAACCCCATCTCCTGCAGATTCAGGAGACGATTCTCTTTCTCCAACAGACGCAAGACCACCCGTTCACCATGTGAGGTCGGCAGCACCGAGACACGCAGATCCACATCCTTCCCTGCCGTTCTGATCCGAAACCGACCGTCCTGCGGCAAGCGCTTCTCCGCGATGTTCAGTCCCGCCATGATTTTCAGTCGCGCGATAATACTGGCCTGCAAATGTTTGGGAGGGGTTAACACGGGATACAGCACTCCGTCGATGCGATACCGAACGACCAGCCCCCGTTCGAACGATTCGAAATGAACATCGCTCGCTCGCTGCCTCACTGCTTGAAAGAGCACGGAATTGACTAACCGAATGATGGGGGCTTCGTCTGTGGCATCGAGGAGATCTTGCGGTTCATCCAACTCGTGAGCAATTTGGTCCAGGCTCTCACTGGCCGCGATATCCTCCATCACTTGCTCTGCCCCTGCGGGACTCGCCGCTTCGTCATACACACGATTGAGGCAGGCCAAGAGCGACAAGCTGCTTGTCAGCACCGGTTTAATCGGAAGCCCCAGCAGAAGCCGGAGGTCGTCCAATGCGGCCGTTTCCATAGGGTCGGTCGTCGCCACAAGCACAGCTCCATCCTCTGTCTTAAGAGGAAGGACGTGGTAGCGGCGGGCGAAGTGGATCGGAACTTTCTTGACCCATTCATGATCGACCTGGCTCTCATCAAGATGCGGGAGCCATGGAAGTTCAAACTGAATGGCCAGCGCCTGGAGGAGTTGATCCTCGGTAATCGCCCTGAGTCGGATCAAGATTTCGCCGAGACGTCCCCCCTTGGTCTGCTGTAGGTTGACCGCCTCAAGCAATTTGGCTTCGGGCAAGCCGAATTTTTCTTCGAGGATCGCCCCTAACAACGGCCGACCAGAATATTCGTCGCTCATTACAGCGCACCAAATAATGGATGCTTCATCCTTGAAAAGCCCCGTCGGCCTCAGGATAATTCCACAAGCCTTTGGAACTAAAAGGATACTCTCTACCGGATCTCTCTGACAAGGTCACGAAGGCCCCTCTAATCTAGCTGTTCTGCAAGACTTATCTTCTCAATTCCGCCTACACCAGAAGCTTAGAAGGACAGCCGGTTGTTGAACGCAGAAAGAGGCCGCAACAGAAGAGGATTCAGCAGACTTAGCGGATGTCGAACGTCATTGCGGTCCGCTGATTGTTCCGCAGAACATCAAGTTTCACTGTCTTCTCGTTGCGGAGCTGCTGGAAGAGCGTGAGCATTGTACCGGGATCACGAATGTCCACGCCATTGACCTGCTGGAGGACATCCCCGTACTTCAAACCAATTTTCTCATAAAAGCTTGAGGGTGCGATAAAGTCTAGCCGGAACCCATTCATCGCTCCATTCACCAGATAGGGCACCGCTCTCGCCTGGGACAATAACTTGGGCAGATCGCCCATCGCTTGTTCAACGTCTCTCCGATCGAGCACGGTACGCACTGGACTTCCAGGCACCGGAGCTACGGCTGATCCCGCTGTGACTGGAGCAGATGGGGGCTTCTCGATCTGTGAGGTGGCGAGTTCAAGCAATTCCTGTTGATCACCCTGACGAACGACAATCCCATCCCGCCGGATTTCGCTGATCTCACCCACATCGGGAATTTGGTCGTGTAACCGGAAAAACAGTTGACGTTTACTGGACAGTTCTTCAACGATGGCCGAGACCCCTTCATGATCGCCGATCACCACCCCCAGAAGTTTGAGTTTCGACGCCAGATTTAACGGGGCACGGGAGGGCGGCGCACCGGACCCCACGGTGCCCGCACCGAAGGGATCAGGCGGCAGGGGAAAGAGTCCGCTCGTTCGAATGCGCTCAACCAAAACAGGCAGGGTTGCACTCACGTCAGCCTCTCGGCTTGAACCAGGCAATGGCCGAACCAGCCCCCCCGGAACAGACAAGGCCTCTGCAATCACCGCGTTGATGATGTGGGCCACGAGAAAGGTGCCACAGATGACATACCCGAATATGATGCCCCGACGTATATTCATAGTCTTCGAGACCGACTTCGAATCAATCATCCCAATCCGCACGACATTCTAATGCGGAGCGAAAGCCTCGTGCAAGAACAACCAACAAGTCCGTGAAATGATCAAAACCTTACAGTCCGTAGACAAGGCTGTGTAATCAGGACATAATTCAGCCACTTTCCGCCACAACCAAGGAGTGGTCTTGTGAAAAAAGCGCTCATCACCGGCATTACAGGGCAGGATGGATCGTATTTGGCAGAGTTTCTCCTCGAGAAGGGCTATGAGGTATATGGCATCATTCGACGATCGAGTTCATTCAATACGGGACGGATCGATCCCATTTATGAAGACCCGCATGTTCCGCATCGACGGCTCCATCTGGTGTATGGCGACCTCAACGACGCGAGTTCACTGAACCGCATCATCAGAACGATCCATCCCGATGAAATTTACAACCTGGGAGCACAAAGTCACGTGCGTGTCAGTTTCGATATTCCCGAGTATACCGGCGAGATTACCGGACTCGGAACGATCCGCCTCCTGGAGGCCATTCGGGAGTCGGGGCTGAAACCGAAGTTTTACCAAGCATCGTCAAGCGAAATGTTCGGCAAAGTGCAGGACGTACCCCAGCGCGAAACCACACCGTTCTATCCCCGCAGTCCCTATGGAGCGGCCAAGGTCTATTCCTACTGGATCACCGTCAACTATCGAGAAGCCTACGACCTCTTTGCCTGTAACGGGATTTTATTCAACCATGAATCGCCCCGCCGCGGCGAGACGTTCGTCACGCGAAAGATCACGAAAGCCGCAGCCCGCATCAAGCTGGGCATCCAGCAGGATCTGTTCCTGGGGAATCTCGACGCGAAACGCGACTGGGGTTTCGCCGGGGATTACATCGAAGCGATGTGGCTGATGTTGCAGGCGAAGACCCCCGACGATTACGTGATTGCCACCGGCGAAACGCATACCGTCAAGGAGATGCTCGAACTCGCGTTCGACCGCCTGCAACTCGACTGGAAGAAACATGTCAAGATTGATCAGAAGTACTATCGTCCGACCGAGGTGGATCTCCTCATCGGCGATGCGAGCAAGGCGAAAAAGGAGCTTGGCTGGCAACCAAGGGTACGTTTCCAGGAGTTGATCGCTATGATGGTTGACGCGGATCTGGCTGGTGAGAGAGAAAAATTGGACGGTACCCGGAAGAGAGATTAAGGGTTTGTAATTGGAAGGACTCAAGCGATTATGACCTCGTTTTGGGAAGAGAAGCGTATCGTCGTCACGGGCGGAGCCGGCTTTCTTGGATCCTTTGTCGTGGAACAACTCCGTGCGAAAGGCTGCCGAGACATCTTCGTACCCCGCAAGAAAGACTACGATCTCGTTCAGATGGACGCGGTGAGACAGCTCTACAGCGATCGAACCCCTGACATGGTCATCCATCTGGCCGCACGGGTCGGAGGAATCGGCGCGAACCAAGCCAATCCAGGGAGGTTCTTCTACGACAACTTGATGATGGGCACCCAGCTCATAGAAGTCGGACGCCAGCATGGGCTGAAGAAATTTGTGGCGTTAGGCACCATCTGCGCCTACCCCAAGTTTGCCTCCATTCCATTTAAAGAGGACGACATCTGGAATGGATACCCCGAAGAGACCAATGCACCCTACGGTCTCGCCAAGAAAATGATGTTGGTGCAGTCGCAAGCCTATCGTGAACAGTACGGGTTCAACTCCATTGTATTATTCCCGGTCAACCTCTATGGCCCTCGGGATAACTTTGACCTGGAAACGTCGCACGTCATCCCGGCGCTAATACGTAAATGTGTCACCGCAAGGGAAGCAAGCCAGGCCGCACTCACGCTGTGGGGAGACGGATCTCCGACCCGAGAATTTTTATACGTGGAAGACGCCGCGGACGGTATTCTTCTGGCAGCTGAGCGCTACGAAGGCAGTCAACCCGTCAATCTGGGGACAGGGGAAGAAGTTACCATTTCTAATCTTGCCTCCATGATCGCCACGGAGGCCGGATTTACAGGACGGATCGAGTGGGATACGGCCAAGCCCAACGGACAACCGAGGCGGTGTCTGGATGTCAGTCGAGCCAAACAATTGTTTGGGTTTCAAGCGAAGCATACCCTTCGCGAAGGACTCAAGAAGACCATGTTGTGGTTTTTTTCCAATCGCCATAATCTCCGGCACGTCACCTTCTAGTACTTGCGATCCTCCTCTTCAATCGTGATTCGGGTAAGCCAAGCAAGTCGTGCAAGGCAAACATGATTAATCAGAAACGAGATCCACAAGTATGTAACCTAATCACGCTCATCTCGTGTATCTTGTAAGAGGAGCAAATTTGAACGAACCTACCAATGCATGCGGTATTTTCTTCTTCTCACACTCCAGCTCCATACGAAAAGACATTGAAATACAATGAGTTTTTAAGCCAAATCGGATGGTCCAAGACTTGCGAACTATATGACATTTTCTTTTATATCTCACAGGAAACCAGACCGTGAACGAGGCCAACGCAACATACCTAACACAAGACAACTATTCAGGCTTACACCGAGTCTCGTCGGAAGATGCAAAAAGTGCCACAACGCCGGGAGGGCCGCTTCAGATAGTCGAGGGCACCTCGTCGACAGAGATACCGGATGGACAGGAAGCGTACGAACGAGGAATGGCGCTCAAGAATGTCGGTCTCTTTAAGCAGGCCGCCGTACATTTTGAAAAAGCCGCGCAGGATCCCGCATATGCGCTGAAAGGCTTTGCCCAAATGGGCCTCAGCCTCAAGAAGAGCGGACAACAGGAAGAGGCCGTCACGGCCTTTCGCCGAGCTCTGCAAATACCCGCAACATTAGTGAAGGAACGAGTGCAGATCCTCTACCTCTTAGGGAGAACGTTGGAGTCACTCGGACGTATTCCTGAGGCGTTGGAGTCCTATCGATGGCTTCGCCGTGAAGCCCCACAATATCGAGATGTCGCCATGCGAATCGAGTCGTTGAGTACACGACGAACACACACCGACAGCCGCCAAGGACATGACAACAATCCGTGGACACAACAAGCTCTGCAGATATGGCAGGGCCTCCTGCGAAATGGGAAGTAGCGATTCAATAAAAATATTTCTCGGTTGTTGAACAAGAACGAATCAGTCCAGTTATCCTCCGACAGGCCGAACATTCCCCTAAACAAGACCGCCCATAACCTCATCAGTGCTGTTTCCCACATCGCAATCCGCTCGCGAGCAAGGGGATTCATGCTGATCGAGGCCAGGCCATGACACAGAGTGATTTGCTCAGTGGAGCATGGACAATGCAGCCAAGATATAGGGCGGTTCATTGCATTTTCATCTCATACATTTGGGGCAACAGCATGATCGCGCCATGTCTAGGAGTTTCTTCGAGGAGCTCGCTGTCACAGATCCTGGTATCAACCTAAAGGCAGCAGACAGGATTGTTCAGAATCCCGAACGATTTTGGTGAATAGATGACCCAAAGCTTCTCGACTCGAAATGCGGGTGGGACAGGCTCGGCAAGGCAACTGTGCGAATTTTACTAGAGTACCATTACGACCACGGGCGTCTCCATTGCCTACGGAGTTTCCGACCATCAATACCTCCATCGTTTAAGCAAACCACTCATCCCCCAATAGAATATAGACCACTCGAACAAGAGGGTTCCCACGCATGGTTATTGCACTCTCTGAGCTGATCTCAACTTATCATGCGAAAAGTTTCAATTATTCAAAGAGAGATCCCGCACTACCGCATAAGATTCTTCGAAGAATTGTATGCCCAGGGAAGATTACAGAACCTGGAGATCCAGGTGTATACCGGAGCGCCTCCGATACAGGTACCCTCATCGCTGGCCTTTCCCTATCGTGTTCTTCCCGTGCGCTACTTTCGCAAGAAAAACTCCGGTTCCTGCTGGATGCATGGGTTGGAGAAGGCGATTGCAGGATCAGATATTGTGGTGGCACCCCAGGAATTACAGTGCCTGACCGTGCCCTATTTGTGGGCAAAACGTAGGCGCATTTGTACGTCTTGGATTTGGTGGGGACACGGTTATAATTTCCAGGCTTCAGTCCGCTCCTCAGCTGCAACCAACATCAAAGAGGCTATCAAACGCTTCATGACAAGACGGGCAGACGGGTTGATTACCTACACAGAGGGGGGGGCGGACTATTGGCGGAAGCAGGGACTCCCTGAAGATCGCGTAATTCCCTATCACAACACGATTGATGTGGAAGGTTTACGAAAGGCAGGGGCCGACATTCCCAAAGAGCAGTTGATGGAACTGCGCCACAACTTGGGGATAGAAGGAAAGCGGGTTCTGCTATTCTCCGGCCGTTTATACGCGGATAAAAAAGTAGACTTCCTCTTGATGGCGTTTGCACTCCTGAAAAAATCCTATTCGGAGGTCGCACTATTGATCATTGGAGATGGAGAGGAGCGTGACAAGCTGGAGCAGTTGGCCAAACAACTTGAGCTTCAAGATGTGCACTTCTTGGGAGAGGTTGTGGATCCCAAAGGCACAGCGGCATACTTTTCCCTGGCGGATTTATTGGTGATTCCTGGGTTGGTAGGACTCGCCCTCGTTCACGGATTCGCCTTTGGACTCCCTCTTATCACTACGGACTTCCCCGGTCATTCACCTGAGCTAGAATATCTCTCAGAGAATAATGGAGCCATGACAAGGATCGATATTTCTCAATACGCAGAGGCTATTGGAGCACTCTTGTCTTCTCCTCAAAGGCTTGAAGCGATGAAGCACTCAGCTATGGCGCAAGGCGATGACTTGTATCTGCCGTGTTCTGTACGGCGATTTGCGGACGGAATCACAGGGCTTTCTCAATGCTAAACCCCTATTACTCAATGGTCTCTACGAGAATGGGGATGAACACAATACGAAGTTTCCTCATAGCGTTCGTTATGCTCCACCTTCATCTTAACTTGGCATGTGGTCAAGAGACCCCAGGATACTCACCAGCACCCTTTGCCGGTAAGCGGGCTATCCTAGACGGCGATATTCCTCTCTGGACCAAAAAAGAGTATGTGGACCAGGCACTGGCACGCATCAAAGAAGCAGGCTTCAATGTCTATATGCCAACTGTTTGGCAAGGACGTGGAACAGCCTGGCCTTCAAAACATGCACCTTGGGATACTCAACTTGCTGATCGTCCCAAGATGAACTTTGATCCTTTGCGATATCTAATCCAGAAAGCCCATGAGTTAGGAATTGAGGTGCACCCCTGGTTTACCCTGACATTGAGGCAAAGCGATATCTTTCCAGAGTTCGCGCTATCAGGAATGCCACTGAGGGCCTTCGATATTCACAATCCACAGTTCAGGGAACTCATGTTAAAGCTGGTCGAGGAAGTCGTCACTGACTACGAGGTTGACGGGGTTAACCTAGATTACGTTCGCGCAATAGGGCTATGTTCAAGCGTTGCCTGTCAGGAGGAATATAAACAGAAGTACAAGAGGGATTTAGAAGGGGACTCATTGTTGTTCAAGGTACTGCCAGGAAGGGTACCAACCCTGAAGGAGTATCAAGAAACAGCTGTCACAGCACTTGTACAGGCCATCTCTGAAACAATCCGAGTCAAAAAGCCCCGCGTCCTTATCAGCGCTGATGTGTTCGTGGGACACGCTCCCCCAAGCCAAGGGCAGAATAGCATCTACTGGGTTAACAATGGGCTAGTGGATGGGACCTTTAGGATGGACTACGCTCGACGCATCAACATCGAGTCCATGGATTCTACCAGACGAGAACTGAGTAACCCAAACAGTCAAGGCTTCCTTTTATCAAACATGTCAAATCCCGACGAACTGAGTTTTGGGCAGAAGCCATTCGCTCGCGACGGAAAATGGTTGGCGGATACTATTTCACTGATCTTCACGCGTTGGCCGGAAACAGGAATTGCGGTGTACTTTTATAAATACCTTACAGATGAACAGATCGCTGTGTTGAAAAACGGGCCATTCCAGAGACAGGAAAGTTCCAACCGTGCCCATGGAAAGCCGGTCGACAAATTAGTGACAAGGGATTGATTCCGATCTCTCACGTGACTTACCCACATCAAGGATGGCTAGAGACAACGGCCTCATGTGTAAACAGACGTCAAAAGAAGAATGGCTCCTGCCGTTCATTGTCTTTCTGCCCATCTTGGGGCGTTCCTTTTTTCCAAAGATCAGGGATACAGGTTCGATTACGCTTCAATCTTCGCTTACCGACCCACAGATCCTAGGGGTCTATATTCTTTTGGGATACTGCCTTTACTGTTTCAGCAGAAGGCCGGAGAAGCTGAAATATTTACTCACTCTGCCACTTTGGCCGCTCACCATATTCACGATGGTCGCGGTCACATCAGCGCTCATCGTTTCAAGCTCCCTCCTGTACTCGCTTTGGAGAAGCGTAGAAACTTGTAGCGTTCTTCTCTGGGGAGTTCTCCTGTTTGCCCAGTCGAAGAAAGAACAGAATTCGACCAGACTCTTTGTTTCATTTTATGCAATGAGCGCGTTCATGCTTCTGGCCGTAGCGGCCGCCATGGTCATTGATCCTCAACACGCCTGGATGGACGATGACAGAGGAGTTCAACGTCTAGCCACAACATCTACATTTATGATGGGAGCGAACTCCATTGGCGTCATTGCGGCACTCTTAAGTCTGTCGGCACTCTCTCGATTCATCTTGTTCATGAAAATTCGTTACCTTGCTTTATTTGGTGTCGTTCTGACGCTTTGCTACGCGGCTCGTTCACGCACCGGGTTTATCGTGTTTATTCTGGGAGCCATTGTGTTGATGATTGTTCTTCTTCGAATGCCAACCCGACGATTGGTTACGACCATTTCAGGAACTCTGCTAGTCACTCTTGTCGTTGGTCTTCTTTTTGTGAGCCCGGAATTTTCCGAAAGCGTCACTCATACTTTCACTCGTGGCCACAATGAGACAAACATCAGTTCCTTGGATGGGCGGGTTTCAATCTGGACAGCGGCTTTGAAGGCGTTCGACCGATCTCCTATTCTTGGATCAGGCTACGCCACTTATCCGATGCGGATTGAGGCGGGTGGCCATTTTCATAACATGTTTGTTGAGTTAGCGGTGACGACAGGCATCCTCGGTCTAATCCCCATCTTGATCTTATTCACGTTAATTTCTACACGTCTGGTCAAGCTATTTTCCCGCTCTTACGACGGAGCTATGTCACATCAACTCGCTTCGCTTGATGCCCTCCTGATTGGCACGGTACTAATCGTATCTGAGATGACAACTGCCGGGGCCGCCTATTACTCATGGCAAATGATCGGAATCGTTGTATTGGCAGTTGGACTTTATACGATGCCAAAGGCTTACGTGAGCAATGACACAGATGGTGCTTGTCTCCCAGAACCCATGGTCCTGCAATACCCGCTAATCTCTAATACTAATGTGAAAATATTCGAGTCATACAGGAAACCCATCATATTATGATCGCCTCATCAGCGGGCTCTTCCATTCCGGCTTCTCCCGCCAAGAACTTGAACCCCGAATATGATAGCGAAACTATTGCGTTGAGTGGCAGTGCTGTACTCATTGCATCAACTTTCGGTAACGGGTTGAACTATGCCTTTGGGATATTCCTTGCACGGACACTGGGCGCTGAAGAGTTTGGTCTATATGCTCTCGCATTGACCATTTTTAACATGGTCAATCTCACTGCAGTATTTGGAATGGACGTTGCCGCGATGAAGTTCGTGTCTCACCATCTAGCAGGGAGACAGTATGCCAAGGCGAAGGAAACCGCCATCTTCGCCGTTACTATCGCGTTCGCTTCAGGTTTCATTGCAGCCGTTGGATTAGGACTGCTCGCCCATCCCATTGCGGTGGAGCTCTACGACAAGCCGAACCTCGTTCTGTGTCTCCTTTTCTTTGCGGCAGCAATCCCTCTGGCTACGACTACCATTGTCCTCATCTCGACTCTGCAGGCTCATCAAACCGTCCGCCATACTATCCTCATCAAGTATCTCTGGGAGCCCATCGGTAAGTTTGTGCTTGCAGGCGTATTACTCTGGGCCGGATTCCAGCTCCTTGGTGCGCTTATCGCGATTATTCTTACCTGCACAATCAGCACTGCCTTTTTCATCCACGCCGTATATCGTCTTGTCTTTAGGGATTCTGACTTCCATCTAGCGTGGGACTTGCGGGAGGCAAGAGCACTTCTGTCATATTGTCTTCCACTCGCTGTCTCCAATATTTTCGGCGTCGTAGCACCTCGGTCCGACATCCTCATCCTCGGCTACTGGGCAAATTCACAAGATGTGGGCATCTATCTTGCCGCTTTTCAAACGGCGGCAATCATATCTCTTGTGCTAGGCGCATTTGTCACAGGCTCGGCGCCAATTATAAGTCGCGCGTGGAGCCAGCAAGACCGATTGAGAATGAGCGAGAGTTATCAGACGGTTTCTCGTCTTTCAATTACAGTCTCACTACCAATTTTCTGCTGTTTCATTATCTTCGGCAGCGAGATCCTTGCTGTTTTCGGACCGGAATTCACAGCTGGAACTACGGCGCTTATGCTTCTTGCATTCGGACAGATTTTCAATAATGCCACAGGATCAGCTAATACAGTCCTACTCATGTCTGGCCATTCCCGGCTAGTCATGACGAATACCATCATTATGGGGATTGTCTTACTAGTGACGACTGCCGCTAGTATTCCTTTCTTGGGAATGACCGGTGCCGCCATTGCTGCCTCAGTGACTTTCATACTCACCAATCTGATTCGGGTAATTCAGGTATGGCATCTACACCATGTGCAACCATATACATGGGGGTTGGCAAAGCCGATTGCCGCTGCTGCTGCCGCAACGACGATTGTCCTTATGTTACATAATTCGGCCGCGACGCTTCCCAGTCCAGTGCTCGGACTTGCCTTAGGTGTGATCTATCTATCAGGACTACTCCTTCTTGGAATTCATCGGCAAGACCGGCTCGTCCTCAAAGCGCTGCTCTCTAGATTTAGCAGCCGCGCTGGAAAGTAGGAAGCCCTAGGTATTAGGTGTTTGATTGGAGGGTCTAACTTATGTGGCTCGCGTGTTCAGCTCCGCATACTGATGAGCCTGCGATCGCAAGACCGTCACTGCTTTTGATCGGTCCAACGCCGCCACCATTCCATGGCGTGGCTGTCGCGGTACAAACATTGCTTCGGTCGTGCATCGTCGAGCAGTTTCGAGTGAGTCACCTTGATCTTGCCGACCGACGAGGAATTCAGCACGTGAACAAGCCCGATTTGCATGATGTTGCCCTCTTTCTTCAACAATGGTTGAGACTTGTCAACATATTGGTCCGTGCATGCCCAACAGTGACCTATCTGGTGCTGTCCCAATCGACAATAGGATTTCTTCGCGACAGTTTGCTGATTTGGCCTGCATTCTTGAGGGGTAGCCATATTGTGCTTCACCTTCACGGAGGGAACTTTCGCGACTGGTTCTTAGGATGTTCTTGGTTCATGAAGGTGTATGTCCAGACCGTACTCAGTCGTGTTACGCGCGTCATTGTGCTCGGTGAATCTTTGAAATCCCAATTTGACGGGCTTGTCGAAACATGTCGAATTGCGGTCGTATCGAACGGCGTTGACTGGAAGGACTATGGTTCTCAAACAAATATGTCTGCCAACAGCTCGCGGTACCAGATTCTTCATTTAAGCACCCTAAGCCACCTAAAAGGGGCGCTTGTTCTCGTAGAAGCCATTCCCTTGGTCGTTCGTCGACGAAAGGACGTTGAGTTTGTGTTTGCAGGTCCCTGGTCACATGCAGAAGATAAACAGTGGGCTGAGAAGTTCATTGCGCAACATGACATCACAGAACATGTCCGGTTCAGTGGTCAAGTCGATGGCGATGAAAAGAGATCGTTATTCGACTCTGCTGACCTCTTTGTCTTTCCCGGAGTTCAGCAGGAGGGTCAGCCGCTCGTGGTTATCGAAGCAATGGCCGCCGGGTTACCGGTCATATTTACTGATCGGGGCTGTTTGCGTGACACAGTCGTCGATGGGGAAACCGGGCTTGAAGCTCCTATCAGTGACCCGCATCAGTTGGCTGATCGCATTCTTTGGCTTCTGGATCATTCAGATGATATGGGAGCCATGGGAAGGCGTGCCCGTCAACGATATGAAGCTCTCTATACAAAGAAACATCACATCGAGAACATGATTGAAGTCTTTGCTTCATCTTGCACGAGTAACCCGGCATGAACAGAATATTGAATGCGGGAAAGGATGTACCAACGAGTGCACACGATGCCGGCACTCTTCTGGATATTCATATAACCCGAATGTCACTTGCTGAAGCCACAGAAGAGGCACTTCAGGCGGTCGATCGAAAGAGAATTCAAAGCGTATTTGTTTGCGCCAATCCTCATTCGTTGGTCGTCGCGCAACACGATCTTGGCTTCCAATCTGCCCTAACACAGGCCGACCTCGTCGTAGCCGACGGGATCGGAGTATCGTTAATGGCGCGACTGGTCGGACTTCAGATAGGGCCACGGATCACCGGAACGGACTACTTCCAGGCAGTGCTGATGGCGCTCCAAAAACGCGGTGGCGGGCGCGTCTTCTTCTTTGGATCGTCACAGCGAGTTCTCGATCTTATATCCAAGCGCTTTGTCGTCGAGTTTCCCTCCCTAACGCTGTGCGGCACACTCTCGCCGCCATTTGGCTCATGGAGCGACGAGGAGAATCGTCAGATGGTTCAGGTCATCAATGCTGCCAACCCGGACGTGCTCTGGGTCGGCATGACCGCGCCAAAACAGGAGAAGTGGGTGGAGGAAAATCGCCACGACATCACCGTACCGGTGATCGGGTCGATCGGTGCGGTATTTGACTTCTATGCAGGCACCTATGCAAGAGCGCCACAATGGATTTGCCAGATAGGCTTTGAATGGGCCTACCGATTCATATTGGAGCCTCGCCGTATGTGGCAGCGAACCTGTGTGTCTGCACCGAAGTTCCTCTGGCTGGTTCTGCGCAGGCACGTATGGCGAACTGGCAGGAGCTTGTGAGAGAGTTTGCCGTAGAACGGAGACAGCAAAGGATGCCGGCTCCTGAGTTTCGATCTAGCCCGGGACCTTCAACCTTCCAAATCCACAGTGTTCGATTCAACTATCGAATGTTCTCAAATGGCCTTCCTTATTATCGAAGGCCGCATATCGTCTTCGTGAAAGAGTCGCTTTTCTTCCAGTAGGTGTCTTCGGCTGCCTCGCCCAATCGATCTCAACTCGCGGAGGAAAAGTAGTTTCGCGTAGAGGGCACAAAATCGTCATCGTATTTGATTCGGTCAGCGCCAAGGCGCACTGGGTACCGTTTCATGCAATGACTGGAATACCCTACACCTTCCCACCATCTCGTGCCTGTTTCATAATTGACCAGCCTCGTAGGTTCATACATGCAGTGCCTTCCGACAATCTTTCGTCCCTCGTGAATTTACAACGAGATAGCAGGTAGGGTTCTGCGGTCTGGGATTTGCTCCACCACAGGCTGTGCTCATGTACCACCTCTACGAAGGAGTGTTTGTATGAAGATCATGAAGCAGTCGCCGACCAAAAGGTTGTTCCTGCCGGCGGTCGCACTGTGTTCCCTTCTTCTTTCTGGGAACGCAGCTCATGCGGCGTTAGTGACGTATTCGTTCACCGGGGGCGTAAGCACCATCAGCGGGGCCTTGCTATCGCCCACGATGAACCTGACCTCTCCTGTGACGGGGTCGTTTCAATTTGATAATGCCATGGGAGGCGTTGGCGGTAACTATCCCGGTGCCGTGACCGCAATGACTGTGGCGATTGGCGGCTACACGTCGTCGTTTGCTCTCGGAGCGAATGCGGTGACGATTTTTCAGAATACGAGCCTGGGAGGCGGGTTGATGGGAGACCGATGGAAACTGGTTACCGCAGCCATGGGTCTTCCGAGTAACGGGTATACCCCGCTCAGTTTTGACCTTCAACTGGACCGAGAAGGCGGAGGCCTGTTTACCAATACCGCCTTGCAGAATCCGCCAAGCCTCTCCTCTCTCACGGCCACCAGATGGCGTCTCATGTTTGAAAATAGCGATGGGAATGTGGTCACTGTTCGGGGGGCGCTGAATAGCTTGACCGCAGTGCCATTGCCGGCAGCCGTCATCTTGTTCGGCGCCGGTCTCATTTCGCTGGTCGGTCTTGGCGCTGGAGGATTACGAAACCTCCGGAGGCCTCAGGTATAGACGAGACGTAGCTTCCTTCTGAATAGGGGCTTGGTACCTCAGTAGGAGGTATCAAGCCCGTTCTTTATGAGGAACCAGGCGGACGAGTGTGACCAGTGCGTCGTTGCACCGTTTCTCACTCGTGGTAGGAGTGACGAATTGTCCGGGAAGTTGTCTGAATCAATCGCTCGCAGGCTGTCTTATGGCTTTCAATCTGGTGTCCAGAACATTCACTGCATCGTCTTCACGCTCTAGTTTCCATTTACATCTGAGTATGTCCCATGATTAGCAGGCCATTGTTCATAGGCTTCAGCGTGGTATTGGTCACAGTCTCACTGGGGTTCCTGTATGCCGATAGCCTTGCTTTTCTGTTCGGTTACTGGATCGACAGCGAAGATTATAGCCATGGGATTTTTGTTCCTCTGATTAGCCTGTTCTTGATCTGGCAGGCGCGAAATCGCCTCACTGAAGCTGGTACTGACACCGCGTGGTGGGGGCTGGCTGTCATGTTGGGAGGACTCTTTCTCTATTGGATTGGTGATTTGGCCACGTTGTTTGTGCTGCAACATCTTTCGCTTTGGATCGTCATTGTGGGGCTGGTCATTGCGTCGATCGGAGTTCACCGGGCTAGGATAATCGCATTCCCCCTTGCCTACCTCCTGACCAGCATCCCATTGCCGGTTTTCTTGTATGCAAGTGTGTCGAGTCAACTGCAACTGTGGTCCTCGGCTCTTGGAGTAGGCGTCTTGCAGCTTGTCGGCGTGACGGCCTTTCGCGATGGCAATGTGATCGATTTAGGGTTAGTGCAACTTCAAGTAGTCGAAGCCTGCAGTGGCATTCGGTATCTGC
The DNA here is from genome assembly GCA_963801725.1 of uncultured Nitrospiraceae bacterium. Lineage (GTDB taxonomy): Bacteria > Nitrospirota > Nitrospiria > Nitrospirales > Nitrospiraceae > Palsa-1315. Next base: position 2,184,789 of record CAWDFX010000002.1, on the reverse strand, counting down.
TTCCACTCACCTCCCTTGCGCTGCTCTGCGCCTATCTCTTCAAGGATCGGATGTGGAAGCGGGTGCTGCTTGTCCTCTCGTCGATTCCGATCTCCATTGTCGTGAACGGTTTCCGCATCGGGATGATCGGAGTCCTGGTCGAATGGTACGGGCAGGGGGCTGCGGAAGGGTTCTACCATCTGTTCGAGGGGTGGGTGCTGTTCATGACGAGTTTGGGTCTCCTGATTCTAGAGATGTGGTTATTGGCCAGAATCGGAACGATGGAAAATCGATCGCCCTTTCTCTCTCGATTCACCTGGGCCGACCAATCTGTTCGGACCATCCCTGAGGTCACTCTCCAACCTCCACACTGTGACAAACGGTTCCAGCGCCCCGCCTATCTCTGTAGCGTGGCGCTTCTCGTTCCCCTGGCCTTCGCCTCGACGCTCATGGTAGAGCGCGAAGAGGTCCCGCCGCCCCGGGCTATATTTGTCGATTTTCCCATGAAGCTCGACGGATGGCTTGGCACCTCGCTCTCCCTGGAAAAGCAATACATCGATGCGCTCAAGTTCGACGACTATGTGTTGGCAGATTTTCAATCCGGCGACGGGCACCCAGTCAACTTATATGCCGCGTATTATCAGTCCCAAAGAAAGGGTCAATCAGCGCACTCTCCCCAAAGCTGCCTTCCGGGTGGTGGGTGGGAAATCTCATCCTTCAAGCACATGGACTTGCCGGTGAGTTCCGGGATGGTTCGGCCGCTGCATGTCAATCGAGCGTTGATCCAGAAAGACAGCCAGAAACAAATCGTCCTGTACTGGTTCAAGCAACGCGAGCGGATTCTCAGCAATGAATACCTGGTGAAGGTGTATCTATTCTGGGATGCCTTGTCACGTGGGCGCACCGATGGGGCGCTCGTACGAATCGCCTCGCCGGTTGGCCCAGGCGAAACCGAAGACATCGTCGATCAACGGCTGCTCCGATTCGTTTCAACGGTTGAGCCAGAATTGAACCGCTACGTGCCGGATTGAAGCAGGAGTCAGGTTGAGCGGAGAAGTGAAACCGGAAGAATGAAGATACGGTTCACCCTATGTACCTAACTCTAAATCTCATTCGCCTCGACTCGAACCTATGCCTCAGCCTTCCTCTGCAGTTGATAGGAGCGTCCAGCAATGAATAGCGAACTCTTTTTCAGTTTCATTACATCGCTGCTCATATGCATGGCCTTGATTCCGCCCTTGCGTCTCTTGGCTGGTCGATTCCACATCATGGACCAACCAGGGGAGCGCAAAGTCCACCAGCATCCTGTCCCGAGGATTGGTGGTATCGCATTTGGCATTGGAGCGTTCGTCAGCATTGTATCGTGGGGCCCCAAAGACAGCACCACATTGTCGGCACTCCTTGGTGGATTGATCATCCTAGGATTCGGCGTGTGGGACGATCGCGTGAATCTCGGCTACCGGATCAAATTGTTGGGGCAGATAATGGCGGCGCTTGCCATTATTATCATTGGAGGAATCCGATTCGAAAGCATCCCGTTCTTGCTCGGAACTGAACTGCCGCCGTGGATTGGAATTCCCCTCACGGTGCTCTTCCTTGTCGCCGTCTCGAATGCGGTGAATCTCACGGACGGCCTCGACGGGCTGGCGGGCGGGCTTTCCTTCTTGACATTTTGTGGGATTGCTTACCTGGCCTACCTTGCCAACGATTCGACGGTCCTTTTGCTGACCATTCCGTTTCTAGGGGGCCTGTTAGGTTTCTTGCGCTACAACACCTATCCGGCTCGGATTTTTATGGGAGACAGTGGCAGTCAGTTGCTTGGCTTTATCATGGGTGTGCTGGCCATCCTCGTGACCGATTCAACCAGGGGGCCATTCAGCCCGGCCTTGGCACTCCTTCTCTTGGGGTTACCATTCCTTGATACATTAGGAGTCATTGGACAACGGCTCGCGGAGGGGCGATCTCCCTTTGTTGGCGACCGCACACATATCCACCATAAGTTACTTTCAGTCGGATTGTCCCACTACGAGGCCGTGACGGTCATCTATGCCATTCAAGCAGGAATGCTCTGCCTGGCCTATTTGCTACGCTGGCAGTCCGACATGCTCATTGTGCCGCTCTATCTCACCCTTGCCACTGTCGTTCTGGTCATATTCCTCGCCTCAAGCCATGGCCTGATTCACAAACTAGCCCTCCAGCGTACGCGCGTGTGTTCGGACAGGTGGCTTTCGGACCTGCTCAGTCGTCCTTGGTTGCAAGATTTGCCGATTCGATTCTTAGCGGCGGTGGTCCCTCTCTTTCTCATTGCCACGGTCTTTCTTCCTGCTCAGGTTCCCCAAGATATCGGCTTCATTTCGACCGCGTTATTCGCCATTGTCTTGGCCGGTCTTTCCTTCGCTCCGCGACTGGCCCCGTATTTCGTGCGCGGAGGACTCTATATGGGTAGCACCTTCCTCTTGTATGTCAGTGATGCATCATGGATGCGAGCAGATCCTCCGTTCCCAATGACCTACCATATGTTGTTTGGCGCAATAGCCGTCATGGTCTTGCTCTGTATGCGATTCGACGGTCAAAACCGGTTCCAGACAACGCCACTGGATTATCTGATGGTCTTTTTGGCCGTGGTCTTCCCATTTCTCCCGGAAGTGAGCACCGATATCTCGGCGCTGGGTCTCTTTGCGGCCAAGTTGATTGTGCTGTACTTCTCGTTCGAGCTGCTGTTGCACGCGTTCTCCGATCGTGTGAAGCAACTCGGGCTGGTATCTCTATGGATCTTATTTGGGTTGGGGATTCGAAGGTGGCTGTAGGGGAAGAGTGGGAAGCTAGAGGATAGGGGAGGAGGCTGAGGGAAGCTTGCTCATTGCTTCCTCGCTTCACCTAAACCTTAATTTTCCGGGTAGCTCACACGCTTTGCGCAGACACTTAGGGAGTAAAATGAAATACCGAAACATCATCATCTTGGTTGTCGCAATCTCGCTCGTCGCTTGTGGCGGACCCGAGGAGCGGAAGGCCAAGTATCTTGCTCGAGCACAAGACTACCTTGAAGCCGGCAACTATCCCAAAGCTCGCGTGGCTCTTCGGAATGTCCTGAAAATAGATCCGAAGGATGCCGGTGCCTATTTCCTATTTGCACAAGTCGAAGAAAAAGAAAAAAACTGGCGCAACGCGGTCTTGCTGTATCAGGAAGTCGTGCAGCTGGTTCCTGACCATATCCCGGCACTCGTGACCCTTGCCAAATACTATTTCGAAGCCCGTCTGACTGAACAAGTGCTTTCAACCGCCGACAAAGTGCTGGCTAAAGATCCCCAGCATCCTCAAGCGAAGGCCCTCAAGATTGGGGTGTTGGCTATAGATGGACAACTCCCTGATGCGATGACCAAAGCCGAGGCTCTACAGGCGCAATCTCCGACCGAACCCGACGTAGCAGTGTTGCTGGCTACACTCCAAAGCCAGGAGCAGCGTTATCGCGATGCGGAAGCCACGTTGCAGCGGGCACTGGACGCTCATCCGAAAGACATGGATCTCCTGAACAGTCTGAATACGATTCTGGTTCAGTCCAAAGATATGGCCGGTGCGGAGCGGGTGGCTCGCCGCATGATCGAGACGGAACCCGCACTGTTTGACCACCGGCTGAGACTGGCCCGGCTCTTCGATACGTTGGGCGCACATGAGAGGGCGGAGTCCGTCTTACGCGAAGCTATTGCCCTCGATCCGGGCAGCGAGGAACGCCGTCTCCTCCTGGCAGATTTTCTTGGTACCAGGAAGGACCATCGTGCTGCAGAGCAGGCACTCATGGAGGCTGCGACTCAATTACCGAATTCGACGAAGATCCAATTTGGACTTGCGGCGTTGTACCTCAAAAGCGGGCAGGAGGCGATGGCGCGTGATCGATATGTCTCACTGGTCAAGGCGAACAAGGAGAAACCGGCAGGCCTCGAAGCCAAGGTGAAACTGGCGGAGTTGGATCTCATGTCAGGCAAACAGGCGGAAGCAGAAGCGCGCCTGCAAGAAGTCTTGAAGGAGAATCCCCGTTCGTCCGATGGACTGGTTCTCTTAGGTCGGATGGCTCTGGGAAGAAGGAACGGGAAGGATGCAGTACAGGCGTTTCGAACTGTGTTGCACGACCAACCGGAATTCGCGACGGTGCATTTCTTGCTCGGCCAGGCCTATCTGCTGACCGGAGAGAACAATCTTGCGAAGGAAAGCTTCGAGCACGCGGTAGCGCTCTATCCAGGACAGGTCGATGCCAGACGATCACTTGCGGCGATGGAAAGCCAAAGTGGTCGCCACCAACAGGCTCGTTCCCGACTCGACGACTTGTTGAAGCAACGGCCGGATGATGTGGCCGCCCTCGACATGTTGATGATGCTTGATCTTGTCACGAAAAACTGGGGCGAAGCGGAACGAACGTTGAATCGCCTCCGTGCCGTTTCCAAAGACAGTGTCGTCGCTCTCATGGCGGAAGGACGGCTACGGGAGACGCAGCAACAATTCGACAAAGCCAGCGCAGCGTATGAGCGCGCGACGACTCTCGCCCCTCACGATCCAGACCCGTTGCTGTCTCTGGTGAAACTCGATGTCGCGCAAGGCCATGCCGATCGTGCGAAGACTCGACTCGATGCCTTGCTTGCCACGCGGCCGGACCATCTGTTCGGCCATGGGCTACTGGGTGAGGTGCTGGCCCTCAGTGGCCATCCCCAGGAAGCAGACATCCAGTTTCGGGCAGCTTCCCGCATCAATCCCAAATGGATCGCGCCATGGCTTAATTGCGGAGAGTTGTGGCTCGCGCAGAAACAGCCGGGCCAGGCGATTCAGGTGATTCAAGCCGGTCTGACGGCCAATCCGGACAGTGAGGAGTTGCACATGCTTCTGGCAGCGGCGTATTCGAGTCAAGGCCAAATCGATCCTGCAATCACCGCATATGATGGCGCGTTGCGTCTGAACCCTCGTAACGTGCTGGCTGCGAACAACCTGGCCGTCTTACTAGTCGATTACAAAGGAGACTCTCAGAACTTACAGAAAGCGTTTGCCCTTAGCCGTGATTTCGAGAAGGAGGCGCCGCACCCACTGTTTCTGGATACGCTGGGATGGGTTCGCTTCAAAATGGGGCAACAGGAAGACGCCCTCCGGCTCATGAAGGGCGCGGTCGCCAAATCTCCGGACGTCCCCACGTTGAACTATCATCTCGGGATGGCCTTCTATCAGTCTGGAAAAAAGGCCGAAGCACGTGCTTACCTCTCGAAGGCATTGAAAAGTGCAGAGCAGTTTCAGGGGCGTCAGGAGGCAGAACACATCTTGTCTCAAATGAGGGGGTGAAGAGGGTTATGGCTAGTTCCAACTCTTTTATTGTTCGCAGCCTGAGATTGCTAATCCTGCTTGTCGCAATGTTGGGGGGTTGGCTGGCTCACGATTCCGATGCCATCGGAGCCACACCAACAGCACCTGCAGTCGATTCGGGTTATCGCCTTGGAGCTGAAGATGTTCTGCTGATTTCTGTGTGGAAGGACGAGCAGCTCACCAGGGAAGTTGTGGTTCGTCCCGACGGGATGTTTTCCTTTCCCCTTGTAGGTGATATCCAAGCCGAAGATCGAACGGTTGATGAGATTCGTACAGATCTTGTGAAACGGCTCACGAAATACATTCCAAATCCAAACGTGTCGGCGGCAGTTACGAAAGTCTTAAGCTACAAAATCTATGTTGTCGGGCGTGTCAACAAGCCTGGAGAATACTTGATTGGTCACTATACCGATGTGCTCCAGGCGTTGAGTTTAGCCGGTGGGTTGACGCCCTTTGCTTCAGAAAACGATATCAAAGTCATCAGGCGTCTCAAGGGGCAACAAAAGGTATTTCTCTTTCGCTACGGCGACGTTAGGAAAGGGCAGGAGCTCGAACAAAACATTCTATTGCAGCGAGGCGACTCTGTCATTATTCCATAACAAAATTTCAATACATTCATGTTCTTATATATAAAATCTAAACCTGAGCTTGCAACAATACAGAAGATTCAAACTCAGATTCGTGCCTCGGTTAAGGTTGCGCCAAAGTAAAAATTATGGGTGAAAGTCCCCTCGACTTCAGCGTCCTCCAGAAGTTGAAGTCCAGATACTTTGCGGGCGATTCGCACAGCAAAAGCGGGGGGGCACTGTATGGCTTCGCTGAGGTGGTGTCTCTATCGGAGTGTCGTCCTGGTTTGGTTGTTCTGTGGTGCGCAACTGTCAGCGGTTTGGGCTGCCGAGTGGTCACTGGTGCCATCAATAGGAGTAAAGGGTGTGTACAACAGTAATTTGCTTTTAACTCCGCTCCCGCACGACGAGACCTATGGCTATTGGGTTTCTCCGGGGGCCGAGTTTGCCGGCAAGACAGAGCGGTTGGAGGTGAGTAGCCGGCTCTCGGGCTGACTTCGTCTCTTATTACGGAGGAGTGGAAACACAATTTACCAACATGTTTCTCCCACTCACTCTACGCTATAAGACCGAGAAGGATCTGTTGAGCTTTACCGGCGGATTCATTCGAGATAACACGTTGATGAGCGAACTGCTTACAACGGGCCTAGTCCTGCGCTTTACACAACGGAACCAATGGACGGCCAATCCGTCTTGGACTAGGAGGATCACTGAAAAGCTGTCGTTCCAATCCAGTTTTCAATTGAACGACACCACCTATGAGAATGGGTTAGCGCTTGGCTTGGTTGACTACCAGATGCTCGGAGGGTCAGGCGGAGTACTCTACCAAATGACGGAACAGGATCAAATACAGTTGTCCGGCTCATACGTTGATTTTCATACGACCAACGCATCCTCACCCTTTCGCGCCAGTTTTCCTGGAGTCAACCTGAGCCTGACCCGTGCCTTCACAGAAACACTGACGGGAACGGCTTACGGTGGACCCCGTTTTGTGAGTTCAACGACCGAGACCATCAGCGACAACCTTACGACGCGGAGCACCGTCTGGCTGTTCGGCGCCAGTCTTGCCAAAAAGCTTGAGAGCACATCGATCCAAGTGAAAATAGATCGAGATATTGTGCCGAGCGGATTCGGTCTACTCATTCAAAGGGATCGAGCTGGGCTAACAATCTCTCATGATCTTTCCGAAAGCCTGACTGCTTCTTTCGACGGATCAGGGTATCTCGTCTCAGGTATCACGCAGCGCGCAACAGGCGCCACCTTTCCGGAGAGTCGATACTTCTATCTCACACCTAAGATCGCCTGGAAATTTCTGGAGTGGTGGAAGCTAGAAATGTCCTATACCTATGGAAATCGGGAAATGGACGGCTCAAATCCGGCAATGTCCAATGCCACGATGTTCATGCTCACGTACTATCCGCCGAAACTGGCGTTTTCCAACTAGGCTCTCTAAATCTATGACTACTCAGATGCACTCACAAGAATCCGAATCGGTCCAGAATCTTCAGGCCTATGTTCGTATTCTTCATCGGCGACGAACTCCAATTGTTTTGGCTGGTGGTATTCTCCTGGGCCTCAGCCTTGCTGCCGCGTTCCTCTGGCCCGCGACCTACAAATCCATGGCGACTATTCTGATCGAGGAACAGGAAATTCCATCCGAACTCGTTCATTCGACGATTACCAGTTATGCCGATCAGCGAATCGAAACGATCAAGCAACAAGTCATGAGCCGCACGACCCTTTGGAAGGTCGTGGAACAATACAATCTCTACCCAGACCTGCGACGAACCAACCCCGTAGAAGAAGTTGTGCGGAGGTTCGTTAAAGACATCGACGTTGAAGTAATCAGCGCCGACGTCGTGGACAAACGCACCCAACACCCGACAAAGGCCACTATTGCGTTCACCGTGGCGTACCAGAGCACGTCGCCCGACTTGGCCCAAAAGGTCGCCAACGAGCTAACAAGTCTGTTCCTGGGACAGAATCTGAAGAGTCGGGAGCGGCAGGCGCAGGAGGCCACGTCTTTCCTCCAGCAAGAGGCCGAGAATCTTTCCAAGCACATCGGCGAGGTTGATGAAAAGATTGCCGAGTTCAAACGCCGAGCGAGCGGTGCCTTGCCGGAATTGATGCCTTTGAATTTGCAGCTCATGAGTCAGTCTGATCGAGAGCTGATGGACATCGACCAACAGATTCGAACCCTCGAGGAACGCAAGAATTATCTTGAGGGTGAACTCGCCACGATCAAACCAAATACCCCAATCATGTCCGTAACCGGAGAACGAATCCTCGACTCTGCCGAGCGCTTACGCGCATTGCATGCGGAATATGCCGGCGCCTCTGCCAATCGGTCTCCTGAACACCCCGACATTCTGAAATTGCAACAGGAGATTGCGGCCTTGGAAAAGGAAACCGACCAGCGTCCAGGGATCGAAGAAGTGTCCAAACAACTCATCAACGCGCGCGCCACGCTGGCAACTACCTTGAAACGTTTAGGCAGTGAACACCCCGACGTCGTTCAGGCTCGTCGTACGGTTCAAAGCTTGGAACAGGAAGTCCGACAGCTGGGATCTGCTCCGTTCCGAAAGCCCATGCTGAGACCTGAAAACCCTGCCTATATCAATCTCCAGGCTCAGCTCAATTCCGCAACCTCGTCCTTGGACGCCCTGCGGGCGACTCGAACAGCTGTGAAGAGGCGGCTCCAGGACTATGCCGCTCGCCTCGAACGGACTCCGGAGATGGAGCCTGACTATCTCTTCCTGACGCGCGATCGCGACACCTCGGGACAGAAGTATCAGGACATCCGGTCCAGGTTGCTGGAGGCCAAAGTCTCGGAGGGATTAGAAGTTCAGCGCAAAGGCGAACGATTTTCTCTCATCGATCCACCCAGTCTACCGGAAAAGCCGAACAAACCGAACCGGCTTGCCATTGTCCTGCTCGGCTGTATTCTGGCTGTGGGTGGAGGAATCGGCGCTGGCGCCTTGGCAGAATCGTTGGATCATTCGATCCGCACACCAGAGCAGCTTTCCCGGTTGACTCAATTGTTCCCGCTGGCGGTGATTCCCTTCATGCCAAACGAACGGGATCTGTCCCGAGCTATTAAACGCCGCCACCTCCTCAGAGGAGCCGGAGTTGGTGCATTCGTGACGATTCTCGCACTGTTGCATGTGTTCGTGATGCCTCTCGATGTGCTGTGGTTCGCCGCGTTAAGGCGATTTGGCATCGAGTAGATGAGAACGAAGATTTGAGGCGAAGGTAGAGGCTGTTGCAGGAAGTATGACGGTAGGAGGCCTGAGACGAAGAGTGTTGTCTCTCTTCAACTGACTTTAGGAGAACCCATGGACCGATTTCGGACCGCGCTGCAACTGTATAAAGACGAACATGGTCAGTCTCGCACCAGGCCACACGTTCGAAAGACTACCGGAGGCCAAGCTTTGCCTCCCCCCATCGCATATACCAGGACGAGGTCGCTAGACATTCCACTCTCTGTACTTCGACAGAAGAGGGTGATGGCTGCGTACGGCAAGGGCCCATTCGTCGATGCCTACAAGATTCTGCGGACCCAGGTTATGCATCGCCTTCGAGAGAATGAATGGAATGTGTTAGGTGTCACCAGTCCGGGCCACGGTGAAGGCAAGACGTTGACTGCCGTGAATCTGGCTGCGAGTCTCGCCATGGAGACCTCGCAGACGGTACTGCTTGTCGATGCTGATCTCCGTAGCCCCGGTATTCACGAGGTATTCGGCTTAGACGACTGTCCTGGTCTTGCCGACTACTTGTTAGACGATGCGCCAGTCGAGGACTTGTTGGTGCACCCTGGAATCGGTCGTTTTGTATTATTGCCGGGAGGACGGGCGATCTCAAACTCGACAGAGACCCTCACATCGCCCAAGATGCTGGCCTTAGTTGAAGAATTCAAGCATCGGTATCCTGCGCGGATCATCATTTTCGATCTTCCGCCGTTGCTTCACACGGCAGATGTGCTTGCGTTCTCGCCCTACACGGACGCACTTCTTCTTGTTGTGGAGGAAGGGAAAACAACGGTTGAGGAGCTGCAGCGTGCCTTGTCTCTGGTGAAACATTCTCGCCCCGTATTGGGGACGGTGCTCAACAAGGCTGGGCAAATGGGCACAACTCCTGCTGGAATGCGGAAGTTACTCTCTCACTAGATGACACGATGCTTCGTGTCGGAAGGCGAAGGTTAAATGTACGAGTCGTTTTACAATCTTCGAACGAAACCCTTCGCGCTCCTGCCGGACAGCGACTTTCTGTATCCTGGCTCTACGCATCGTACGGCCTACAGCATCTTGGAATACGGTCTTATCAACGAGGCGCCGTTTCTGGTGCTCACCGGCGAGCCCGGTATGGGCAAGACATCCCTTCTACAGAAGCTTATTTCAGAGCACGGGGAGAATCATACGATCGGTCTCGTCACAAATGCGCGCTACGACATCGAACATCTCCTGCCCTGGATTCTGCTTTCCCTCGGGTTAAGCCAGAAGCAACTCGACCCGGTTGAAGCCTATCATCTCTTCTCGGAATTTCTGATTCAGGAATCCAAACAGCACCGACGGGTCATTCTCATTATCGACGAAGCCCAAAGTCTCGGTGCTGAACTGCTCGAAGAACTACGGCTTTTGTCCAATTTAAACGATGGGAAAACGCTGAAGCTGCAGATCATACTGTCCGGCCAGCCGGACCTCCATACATTGCTGCAGCGAATCGATATGACTCAATTTGCCCAACGGGTCGTCGTCGACTTTCACCTGGAACCGCTTTCGGAAACAGAAACAGGACATTGCATTCGTCACCGCTTAAAGATTGCCGGTGGACATCCCTCAGTGTTTACGAATAAAGCCTGTGTCTTGGTGCATCGATTGACAAGAGGCACTCCACGTCTCATCAATCAGGTCTGCGATGTTGCGTTGACCTATGGCTTTGCAGAGCAGGCTCGAGTCATTACGTCCAAGCTCGTCGCTCAAGCCGCTCTCGATCGAAGTAAAGGCGGGATTCTGCCTCTTGCGGCGCGAGAGGAACTGACAGCCTTGGCCAGCGCGCCGGAAGATGCCAGCGAGATTGATGCCGTCTCGCTGCAACACAGCCCTCCGCCGCCGTGGCCGGAAAGTTCATCTCCAGAACTCAGCTCTCCGCAGGCGAGGTCGGTAAGTCGATCACCGGAACTCACGGCCACACGTTCGGTCAGCACTCCCGAATCCTACTATACAAAGGGAGTAGCCATGAGACAGGAAGGCCGGTCGAGAGAGGCTATCGATATGCTCGAGCTGGCGGCTAAGAGCCCGTCCTACTGGCTGAAAGCCCAAGCACAAATAGGGCTCTGCCACAGGTCGATCGGAGACCATGGGGCCGCAATTCAAGCGTTTCGGACCGCGTTGAGCGATCAGTCGGCATCCTGGAAGGAAGTAATCGATGTCCAGTATTTTCTCGCACGGACCCTTGAATCGGTCGGGCAGACAACGGAAGCGGCAACCCTCTACCGCCGGATCGCTCAAACGAATCCGCATTTTAAGGATGCTGCGAGTCGGGCCAAGGAGCTATTGTCGAAGCCGAAACATCCGACCACAGGCGAACGGCGAGGTGTGAGCAATGGGTCCTGGTTTGGCAATGCGATCGAGAGTATCAACCAATTGATCGGCAGTCGCAAGTAATGGAGTCATGGATCCTGTCCATTGCGCTAGATCTCGCCAAACGGCGCGTTCACGATCGTGACGACTCCCGCCCTGCAATACCTTCGAATATCTGGTTGATACCCTTCAGCGGCCCCCACCTCATGACGGCAAGAGAATCATCGACATAGGCCGGAGCACGCATGCCATTCAACACACAGGTGACGCCCGGCGTGCTTGCCAAAACCCACAAGGCCTTTCGTGACAGCGATTCTCCGCGCCTTGCTTCCGGCAACAGGGGATCGAGAGCTGCCGCCACCGAGGCGGTTTTCGCACGACTGCGTTCGGTAGCTTCTCTGCGGAGCCCGCTCAAAAGGGTGAGCAACTGCGGCACATAGCGATCACGCCAGGCCTCCCATTGCTCGGCAGCCGTTCCGGTCAGCTGGCGTGAAAGCGCCTGCATTACTTGATTGACATGCGGCGCGATCATTTGATGCTCGATCTGCTCCCAATGTTCGAGCCCCTGGATCTGGGGCCGCACACGCGTCAACTCAATGGCCCAGGTAAAGAAATCGGCCGGGGCCATCCCTTGACCACTATGCTGAAAGGCCGGGGCAATGGTCTTTCGATACTCGTCTTCGAGCGCCCCGACTGTCCGACATTGATGATCGAAGTCCACCGGATCGCCTTCGATCGGAAAGTTCGCCAATCGAAGAACACCGCTCTTTTTTGTCGGCATGGCATTGAGCGGACGATTGACCAATACGGCAATCCCTTCTCGTTGAGCCATTTCCAGCACTGTCTCCCGCTGATCTTTCCCGGTATTGGGCGTCACCAGCGCGCCTGCCTCATACAGATTCATGGGACATTGCAGCACTGCAAAATGGTGGCGGGCTATTCCCTGTAACGCAGCGGCAGCTTCCGCCGCATCACACATGCGAGAGAGCGAAGTCGCATCGGCATCCGATGGATCTGCCGTGACCGTATTCGACGACACGCCATAGTAACGAATTCGTCCTACCGCTACTTGCGACTCGAAAAATGTAAAGGCCTGTTCAAGCCGGCGATAGAAAGCATCCCGCGCCGCTGCGAGATTTGCACCATCGTGATGCGCGGCCTCGGACAGAAAGTATTCAGGATTGTGCAGTAAACAGACATCGAGAGTGGTTAATCCAAGTCGATCCAGTGACAGTGTAAGCTGATCAGCCAAGTATTCCGGGTGAATACAATGCCAGATACCCTCACCATACTTGACCATATCAGGGTAGGGGTGCCCGGCCTGTTCTCGTGCCTCCGCCTGCTTCAAGTTGAGTCCTTGCACGTAGCCGATCTTCGAGACGACGATCACCTCTTCACGAGTCAGATCACCGCTTTTAATCAGCTCGCGTAAGGCAGAGCCGACCAATCGTTCACTGTCGCCGTCCATGTAATTCGTCGACGTATCAATCAGGTTCACGCCTTCTCGCAGGGCCTTCTTGAGTGCGTCTCGATGCTCCGGCTCTCTCGTATCGACCCGATACGTGCCAAACCCGAGCCGGGACGTCGTCAACCCGCTGTGACCGAACCGGGCATACCCATGTTCCATGCGACCGTCATGACGGGATTGACTCACGATACGCGCAACATACCTGGCGGTCCCTTCCGGACTGGCCGATCCAGAGAGCGCTGCTCCTTGTAAGAGTGTCTGCCGGGTTGACTGTTCCGTTCGTCGCGACGCTGATTGCAATGCCTCTGTGACCTCCTGCGGATCGGTGATGGGACGCTGGCAGGAAAAATCTCGACAAATATAGAGTGCCGCTTTCCCCTCCACCAACCCCTTGCCGGCCAGCAGGGGATGATCGGACGGCGCGCCTGTTCCATCGCCGGAGGCAATCACACGATGCGGGAGGAACACCTCGCGCACAGCGAATTGCAATGCCTCCAACCCTGGATCGTTGGGCACTCCGACAAATGCCAACTCAATCGGCCCTTCCGCGAGAAGATCCACCACGGTAAGCGTCTTGGCAAAAGCCCTCGGATACCGGGCTATCTGGCGTCCATAGGCTCGAATCCCTCCGATCGCCGCGTCGCGTAGATCCTGCCGACCATAGTGAAACGAGAGTCTGGCGAGGGCTGAAACCGCCACGGCATTTCCACTGGGCGTCGCGCCGTCCGCTCCCTCACGCGCCCGGATGATCAGCGTTTCATGCATCTTCGCAGTAGTGTAGAACCCCCCGTGGTCCTCATCCTGAAACGATTCAACAATCCGCTCTCCCAATTGAAGCGCGGCCGTGAGGTATCGCTCCTGCGCACTCGCCTCGTAGAGGTCGATCAATCCTTCTGCGAGATAGGCGTAGTCCTCCAGCACCCCTGCAAGATGGGCTCGACCCTGGCGCGATGTGCGAAGCAGCGCCCCATCGGCCGTTCGGTGCATCTGCAAGAGAAAATCCGCCGCCTTCGTGGCCCCTTCGATATAGCGGTCGATTCCTAACACACGGCCAGCCTCGGCCATCGCCGAGATCATCATGCCGTTCCACGCCGTAATAACCTTGTCATCGAGTCCAGGTGGAACTCGCTCTTGGCGGGCCCGATAGAGGAGGGGACGCACACGATGGATTGTCTCGTATAGTTCATCGATGGTGAGATTCAATTCCTTAACAACGGCTTCGATGGGGCGCAGGCGGTTCGGAATACTCCGATGCTCCCAATTGCCCTGGTCAGTAATATCGTAGCAGGCACAAAACCGGCGGGTATCTTCGGCATTCTGCAGCACCGCTTGAATCTCCGCCGGCGTCCAGACGAAAAACTTTCCTTCGACCCCTTCCGAGTCTGCATCCGTCGCGGAATAAAACCCTCCGGCGGGATCAGTCATCTCCCGAAGAATATAGTCAAGCACGTCCATCGTGACCTGGCGATAGGATGGCTGCTTGGTCACCTGATAGGCCTCCAGGTAGGTCCTAGTCAGGAGGGCATTGTCATAGAGCATCTTTTCGAAATGAGGAACCAGCCAGCGCTCGTCAGTAGAATAGCGGGCAAACCCGCCACCGATATGATCGTAGATCCCTCCGGCTGCCATCGCATCAAGTGTGCGCGTCGCCAACTGCAAGGTTCGGCTGTCTCCTGTTCGACGATAACAACGGAGGAGTAACGCGAGTCCGGCGGACGGAGGAAACTTCGGTGCGCTGCCGAATCCCCCGTGGCGCTCATCAAAATCCTCTCGGAACTGCGTCTCAGCCTCATCAAGCACGGATATACTGACTGAAACAGGGGACACCGTTTTGAGTTCGTTCTTCAACCGTTCAGTCAATTGGTGCGCTTGGGTCACTAGACCGGCAGCATCCTGTTCCCATGCATCCGCAATTTTCTTGAGGAGGTTAGGGAATCCGGGACGGCCCCAGCGATCGTCAGGAGGGAAATAGGTTCCGGCAAAGAACGGCTCCTGATCCGGGGTCAGAAAGACCGTCATCGGCCATCCACCTTGACCGTGATTGAGGGTGATCGTGGCCTGCATATAGATCTCGTCCAAATCGGGGCGCTCTTCTCGATCCACTTTGATACAGACAAAATGCCGGTTCATCAGTGACGCGATAGCCTCGTTTTCGAACGACTCCCGCTCCATCACGTGACACCAGTGGCAAGCGGAATAGCCGATCGAGAGCAGAATGGGACGATTCTGTTCTTTCGAGGCCTGCAAGGCCTCGGGTCCCCAGGGATACCAATCGACAGGGTTCGAAGCATGCTGGAGGAGATAGGGACTGGTTTCGCGGATGAGGCGATTCGACCTTGCTGCGTCAGATGAAGTGTGCATGGCCCACGGTAGCATCGAGGCCGGAAAGGGGTCAATGAGCGAATGTGGAAAGAGGCCTGCGATTTCACAATCGCAGGCCTCTTCAGAATCGTTCAAGTACGGCTTGTCCGATCGAACAAAACGACTTCAGCGTTGATTACTTGCCGCCCTTCTTCTCGTCCTTCTTCTCATCGCCGAACGTATCGGCATGGCCGCCTTTCTTCTCGTCCTTTTTATCCTTGTCGTCACCATACACAAGAACATAGCCACCCTTCTTCTCGTCTTTCTTCTCCGACTTCTCGTCGCCAGCGAAGGCCGGAGCACTGAACGTCACTGCCACTGCCACTGCCATGATTGCCATGAACATGCTCTTCATATTATCTCCTCCTCATTGTGATGTGGGTGTCTGTAATGCATGTGCGTGCTCAGTTGTGCACACGAATGATACGCTAGCGAAAATTGAGTTCGACTGTCAACCGCGCAAACCTCATCTTCATCTGCCGCGAGAGAATCGGAAGACACAATCATCTCTGGTTCGCATCCACTCTTATGGTAATCTTTAATTACATGAAGGACTGCACATGACCGATAGTGAACCCTATTCCAATTACCGCTTGACCGTTCGCCTTGAACTTGCCAACACACCGGGCATGTTCGCAAAAGTGGCCGCCGTCCTCGCCGAGGAAGGTGCCAACTTGGGCGCCGTGGATATCGTCTCCGCAACGTCCAGCCGCATGGTGCCGGACGTCACCATCGACGTCCAGAGCGAAGCGCATGGAGAGCGGGTACTCGCTCGAATCAGGGCACTGCCGGACGTGAAAGTCCTCTCGGCTTCCGACCGGATTTTCCTTCTGCATCTTGGCGGAAAAATTCGCGTCCAAGGCAAGTTGCCCATTACCACCAGAAACGTGCTGTCGATGGTCTATACGCCGGGAGTCGGTCGGGTGTCACAAGCCATCGCGAAGGACAAAACCAAAGCCTATGCCTTTACCGGCAAGGGCAACACGGTTGCCGTGGTCACCGACGGATCTGCGGTGCTGGGCCTCGGCAATCTTGGCCCGGAAGCCGCGTTACCCGTGATGGAAGGCAAAGCCATGCTGTTCAAGGAATTTGCGGGAATCGATGCGTGGCCGATCTGCCTCAATACGCAAGATCCTGACGAAATCGTTCGCACAGTTCAGGCCATCGCTCCAGGATTCGGCGCCATCAATTTAGAAGACATCAGTTCACCGCGCTGTTTCGAAATTGAAAGCCGCTTAAAAGCCATCCTGGATATACCGGTGATGCATGACGATCAGCACGGCACGGCTGTGGTGATCCTCGCGGCCTTGACGAATGCGCTGACTGTCATCGGGAAACGGATGGAGACCATCCGCGTGGTGGTCAATGGTCTCGGCGCCGCCGGGACCGCCTGCTGCAGGATGTTGCTCGCTGCCGGACTCTCTCACCTCATCGGATGCGAGCCTCAAGGTATCGTCCTACGAGGGGACGGCCAGAAGCTGCGGGCCTGCCGAACGGATCTGGCCCCCTGCATGACCCCAGACCATCCTCAAGGAACCCTCCAAGACGCCCTCAAGGGCGCGGATGTCTTCATCGGGCTATCTGTCGGGAATATCCTCACGGCAGAAGATCTGGATCTCATGGCGGCTGATCGTATCGTCTTTGCCATGGCCAATCCCGACCCTGAAGTCCCTCGTGAATTAGCCGCGTCCCACTGTCGGATCTTTGCAACTGGGCGCTCGGACTATCCGAATCAAATCAACAATGCGCTCGCCTTTCCCGGAATCTTTCGAGGAGCGCTGGATGTGCAGGCGAGCGACGTCAATGAAGCGATGAAACTGGCTGCGGCCAAGGCCCTGGCTGAGACTATTCCCCCTGCGGCGCTCAGCGAGGACTACATTATTCCAAGTATGTTCGATAAGGAAATCGTCCCGCGCGTGGCCAAAGCCGTGTCGGCAGCCGCACGTGAAACGGGTGTGGCCCGACGGCGCACGAAACTCAGCGACGACTTCGCCTCATCCTGACCATTCAACCCACATGAATCCAGCTGTGTCCGCTACCCTTCTGGCATGCGACCGTGCTGTGCTACAATGCGCCCCCTAGCAGGATGCTGAAAAAGTCCGCCAGCTGTGGAAGAGTTTGGTTGATATGCCGTTTTCACAGAGTAAATTCATCAAGTTTCAGAACGGGATGAGACGGCGCATCGAGTCATTGCGCCCGAAAGCCGAAGAGAGCCTGGAACTCGCCGTCGATACCATGATGGAGGAGCGGGTCGACAGCTTCTTTCGTGTTGAACAGGGACTGGAGGAGGTCATCAAGTCGCTGCTCCAGATTGAAGAAGAGATTGGGGAGGTCCGTGATCTCTCCGGTGCGATGCGTCTGGAGTCCCGCCTCGAGTTTGTCGAAGACCGATGGGATGATTTCGACAGCGAGATACGAGAGCGACCCCGGCGGCGGCGTAAGAAGATCAGCCTTGCCGATATGTTGAAAGCTGCCGGTGGGGGAGGCGGCGACCTGTCACAAGGATCGAGCGGAATCAACAACGCGATGGACGCCTATGCCGCCATGGGCGTGGAATTCGGCAGTTCACTCGCCGACATCACCACCGCCTTTCGCCACAAGGCCAAGCAACTCCATCCCGATTCGAATAACGGCGATCGCAGCGCCGAGCCGGAATTGCGCCGCATGCTGGAGGCCTATCAGTTTCTGAAGGAATATCTGAGCCTCAGCAATGTTGAACCTCCGCGGTCACCAGACGCCACCTATCGTCCAACAGAATGAGCCACTGGTGACACCCTCCAATCCATCTCTGCCATATGTCACTGACCAGCCTGCGCTTGAATCCCTCTGCCACCTGTTGCGGCAAAGTCCGCGATTGGCTTTGGATACGGAATTCGTCGGAGAAGACACCTTTATTCCACGACTCGAACTGATCCAAGTCGCCACCGCCACCACTGCTGCCGTCATCGACTTTCCTGCCGTACAGGCTAGCGGATCGCTCGACGTCTTCTGGGAGCTCATCTGTGATGCCAAGATTGAGAAAATCGTCCACGCCGGGCGGCAAGATCTCGATCTTTTTGCCATACACGCCGGGCGGATCCCGAAGCCGTTTTTCGATACCCAGATCGCCGCTGCCATGGTCGGGTATGGCGCCCAAGTCGCCTATGCGAACTTAGTCCAGCGACTCCATGGCACGAAGCTGGCGAAAGCCCATACCTTTACCAACTGGAGTGCGCGACCACTCTCGGATGACCAAATCGCCTACGCCTTGGAAGATGTTGAATTCCTCCTGTCGATCCATACCCATTTACAGAACCGCTTGAATACACTCGGCCGTTCGGAATGGGTCAGTGAGGAGTTTGCTCGTCTCGAAACGGCGATAGGAGAAAAAAGTCGAGAGCCGCAGGAACGCTACCAACGAATTCGAGGGTGGGACACACTCAAGCCCAAAGGGGCTGCAGTGCTTCGCGAGTTGGCTGTCTGGCGAGAAGCGGAAGCCCGCCGCCGGAACGTGCCGCGCGGACGCGTCATGCGAGATGAGGTACTCCTTCAACTCGCACGTCACCCGCCAAAATCGGTCAACGATCTCCGAGGTCTCCGCGGCGTCCATTCCTCCGATGTCGATCGACACGGAGGACAACTACTCGCCGCCATCACCTCGGCACTGGCGCTTCCGTCATCGGCATGGCCGGAAGTCCCTAGCGAGCGAAAACCGGATCCTGAATCAACCGGTATTGTCGAACTTCTGCAAGCTGTGCTGAAGGCCCGCGCAGCAGAGGAGGGGATCGCCCCCACCCTGCTCGCCACCAGCGCCGACCTACAAACACTCGTGGAAGCCAAGCAGAATCGGATAGCCCTTGAGCTTCCCATTCTTCGCGGCTGGCGGCGACAGCTGGCTGGCGACCTGCTTCTACAAGTATTGGATGGAGCAGTCACCATCGCCGTAGATCGAACCTCCGGCGCCCTCCGCATGACCCAGGGACATCCCTCGATTGCCTCAAGCTGATGCGCCAGCTCAGCTTCACCCAGCCTGACAGCAACCTCATCTGATTGTTCAAAAGCGGCCCTGATTCAACGCTCACACTATACTTCCCGCGCAAGGAGCCAACCGACGTTGAATTTCACCTGAAAAATCCATGCTTTTACAAGGCCGATGCTTTCCCGTCTGTTCCTAGGCAGGGATTGGCTGGTACGGATCTGGCAACCCTCCTCGTGGCCTCCAGACCACCTAAACACGGATAAGAGCCATGCTGGGCCTGCTTTGGAAATCCATCCTTGCGATTGCCTTCCCTGGGGGGTTGATTTTCCTCATAGCGATTGGATTTCTTCGTCCCCAGGGACTCCCAATGTTGCTGCAACAACCGATTGCAGCGCTGCCGTATATCGTGCTCACGTTTGGGCTTTTCTTTGGCTGGTACTTTGCCAGCAGCCGTATGATCCTTTCACTCCTGGTGCTGGCACTCGCAGATCGGGCCCTAGTGGTATTCTCCAGCACCGATGCCGACCAGACGGCTATCGCCATCACCGCCTTTCTCGTCCCTCTCAACCTGTTGGCATTTTCTATCTTTAAAGAAGATTCCCTCTCGACGCTTCGCGGCGTGATACGTGTCGTGCTCGTCTTGGCCCAACCATTTCTGCTGCTCTGGCTCTGCCTTCCGGACCAGCACGACCTGGCCTCCTCATTCACACGGGAGTACATCCCCTCGCTGTTCATGGAATGGACGCCGATTCCGCAGCCGGCGTTGTTTGCCTTTGCCATAGCCTTCCTACTGCACATTATACGATTTGTCCTTCATCGCGACCCACTGGAGGGAGGAGCAATTTGGGCTCTATGTGCCATTTTCGTGGCCTACCATACGAGCCGCTACGGCTGGAAGCCGACAAACTTTTTCATGGCTGCCGGACTGATCCTCTTCGTCACATTACTTCAGTCATTTTATCAGCGAACCTATCGCGACGAACTCACCGGCATTCCCGGTCGCTTGGCCTATGACGAAGCGATCGCGCAACTCGGGAAACGTTTCTCCGTCGCAGTCATCAGCATCGACCAGTTGGCCCAGTATGCCAATACTCATGGGAAGCCTGTGAGCGAACAGATTCTAAAACTGATTGCACCCAGAGTTCAGAGCGCTTGCTCCGATGGGCAGGTCTTCCGTACGACCGGAGAGGACCTCACCGTACTGTTCCCTGGAAAAGCAACGACAGAAACCTTGGGTACGCTGGAGACCGTTCGGAAATCGATCGGAGCCATCAGTGTGTTCCTTCGAGGACCCGATCGGGTCTGGGAAAAGCAGCGAGAGACCCAAAAGACCGGATCACGCGACCAAGCACTCCCAATTACCCTGAGTATTGGTGTGGCGGAAAAAGTTGACGACAGCGCCACCTTGACGCTCGTGATCAAGTCGGCCTATCGAGGCCTCTACGAGGCCAAGGGGGGAGGAGGGAACGTGGTAAAAAGAGGGCTAGAGGCGGTTGTCCCGGTACGACGGTCTCAGACAGGATCAGGAAGAATTGTTCCGAGTGGAGAGTACGGAACCTAGCTGTTAGAGAAATCCTTTCACAGACTCCGCGGGTCTGGCTAAGATTACCTTCTCGCCCTTTTCGACAATCGGACGCTGAATGAGATCCGGGTGGGCCACTAATACATCCAGCCATTCATCATCCGAAAGGCTTTTTTTCGCTAAACCGAGCTCCTTGTAGATCTCCTCTTTTGTTCTCACTATGTCCTTCGGTAAGAGTCCTGCCCTCTTCAAAAGGCTTTTAAGTTGGGCCTTCGTAAAGGGCTTCTCATAGTAGTTGACGGCTGTAAACGGCTTGCCGCTCTCTTGTATCAACTGCACCGCTTGACGGCATGTGCTACAAGTTGGTTTCTGGTAGATCGTCACCTCTGCCATGTTCAAACTCCTTGTCTAACAGGATGCTCAAAAAGTCCGCCAGCGTCGTTCTCGGCTTATCGAAATCCTCAACGGGAACCCGGCCGCCTCACCGACTCGGCGGCGCGCACAAACATGGTGCTCCTTATTCGTCGCACCGTGCGCCCCAGAGGGTACGCCTCCGGTTTCGATTCGCCTGCGGCCTTGCTGGACGGCCTTTTTGAGCATCCTGAGGTTATTCCGGTCTCACCGCACGGAAGATCCCAACGACATTTGGTGTATTAACCGAGTTTCCCTATAGCCTACTAAGTGTCTCGCTCGCCTTGACGCCATTTTTACCCGTATGATACAGGGGTCTCATCTCATTCACGTGAAGATTCAATATGCCGACGCCAATCTTCGGAACTAGCTCCAGTGGCCAATTTTCCTGCACCACAGACACGCAACATACCTTACGAGACCTCCGCACCAAGCGCAAGGGACAGCCGGTGTTCGTTCTCGGGCATATATTGACCAGAAAAGGGCAGGAAGGAACCTTCGAGGTCTTTAACGACCGTCTCGCGATCGTCAAATTTTCCGACGGCGGCGCCATCGGATATGACCCTTTTGAATTGCTCTTGCCAACCGACATCGACGACAAGGGAACCGCTTATTTCGAAATTCGCCCCTGCCGGCAGTGCGAGCAACTCTTCCCCTTAACCACCGAAGAGTGTGAAGCAGCAGAAGAACCAACCTATTGTCCAGAGTGCCGGAGTTCGAAGGTGTAAAAACATCTAACTTTGGACTTCGAACCCTTGCGTCTCACCTGTCCTGCCAGTCTCGCTCGGCTATCCTGCTAGTCCACCAGCGGCGCGATCTCAATCGCTTTCTTAATCAAGCAATCGCCTGCAAACGATTGTAAGGACATCGGCAGCATGCCGGCATCGATCATGTGCACCGTGACAATCTGAAATCCTTCAGCAACCTTGTGTCCCTCGATCCTCATCGCATGACAGATTTCGAGTTTTTTCCAAATCAGATTATTCAGGATCGTCTCCGATGCGAGGAGCTTCATATCTGACACTGCGTCATTCACCGAGACTTTTGCCGAGACCTTCGCCTTGTCTTTTGGCGCCTCGCTCACGACGGCAAACCCGAGGATCTCGCCGTCGGCCTGGACGAAGAAAGCCGTTCCCATGGCGATGAGACTCAAGAACAACAGAAAGAGGAACAGCCGCGAAACCATCGCTCACCTCCTCTACCTATCCAATTTCTCGCGTGGCACCTACCGTATCTGGGCGGTCCTTACGAGATCTCGGTTGATCGGCGGAAGAGTTTACCTTGTGGTTCTGAATACTTGTATCAATCGGCTTGATCAACTTCGGCTGTGACGTCGTCGCCGGTGTCAACCAGAGCATCGTGAGGCCCAGAACAAGAACAACACAACCGATGAAGATCATAACCAGCAGAGACATGTGGTCTTCTCCGGTCGCGAGCAGCCGGCAAGTTGAGTATGCCAACCGATAAAAGCCATTTCAAGATCCTGCCGCTCTAACATGATAGACTGTCCTCACGCTTCATGCGGACTGCCGCTCACATGAGGGAGCACGATCATGCCACATGATTTCATGCCTGGGCTCGCCGGGGTTCCTGCAGCCAAATCAGCGATCAGCGATGTGGACGGACAGCGCGGCGTGCTTGAATATCGCGGCATCCGTGTAGAAGAACTTTGTCTACGGTCATCCTATCTCGAAACTGCTTATCTGCTACTCTTTGGACAGCTTCCCACTCAACCGCAATTCACGCGATGGAACGAGGACATCGTCCATCACCGCCGCATCAAGTTCAAGATTGTCGATTTATTGAAGTGCCTTCCGGAGCAGGGGCATCCCATGGACGCTTTGCAAGCCGCGGTTGCTGCATTGGGCATGTTTTATCCCGGACGAAATGTCCAGGATGTCGAAAACAATTACTGGTCTGCCGTCCGGCTGGTTGCCAAACTGCCCACGATCGTCGCAGCCTGGGCGCGTCTGCGATATGGGAATGAGTACATCCCGCCGCGTGACGATCTTGGATTTTCGGAAAACTTTCTCTATATGCTGACTGAGACGGTACCTCCTCCTTCGTGGGGCAACATTTTTGATGACTGCTTGATCCTCCATGCCGAGCACACGATGAATGCCTCAACATTCACCGGCATGGTCACCGCCTCGACACTGGCTGATCCCTATACCGTCGTCGCATCCTCAATCGGAGCTCTGAAGGGCCCACTGCACGGCGGGGCCAACGAAGAAGTTGTCCAGATGCTCAAGGAGATTGGTGAACCCAAGAAGGCCCGATCGTACCTTGAAGAACAAATTCGTGCCAAAAAGAAACTGATGGGCTTCGGTCACCGGGTATACAAAGTCAAAGATCCCCGCGCGACAATCCTCCAAGGTCTGTGCGAGCGACTCTTCAAGGAAAGCGGCAGTTCACCATTGTACGAGGTTGCTTTGGAGGTCGAGCGGATCGCTGAAGAATTGTTGAAGGGAAAGGGAATATATCCCAACGTCGACTTCTACTCCGGGATTGTCTACGACAAAATGGGTATCGAGATCGATCTGTTCACACCGTTATTTGCGATGGCTCGGGTGTCCGGGTGGCTGGCTCATTGGCTTGAACAACTTCGTGAGAACAAACTGTTCCGTCCCGATCAAATCTATTCCGGTGAGCATGGCCGGCCTTACGTGCCCATCGAGCAACGCTAGCAGGATGCTGAAAAAGTCGTTCTTCTCACCCGCCCGACCCCGGTGCGCCGAGACGCACCTTTCACCAGGCGGCGTTCTCGCACCGTTCAGATCCTCAACGGGGACCCGGCCGACTCACCACTCGGCGGCGCGCACAAACGTGGTGCTCCTTATTCGTCACACCGTGCGCCCCCAGAGGGTACGCCTCCGGCTCTTCACTCGCTGCGGCCTTGTTTGGGACAAGGCGCGTCTTGGCGCGCCGGGGTTGGGAGGGTAAGAAGTCTAGCCTTTTTGAGCATCCTACAGTGTTACTCTGCCGAGATGGTTTTTCCATATCCAGCTAAGCCTCTCTAGCACCGCCCATCTTCAACAGTGGCCCAGCCCCTTGACTCCGCTACAGCGAGAGTTATCTGTTTATTCGTACAGGGCAATCGGCGCGCGCCGCGAATACACATTCTGAAACAGTGAAACGAACACGAAGGAGGTCTAACATGACACTCGTACGGTGGGATCCGTTTCGTGAACTCGAAGACATGTCGGATCGGTTGAATCGGATGTTTACTCGTTCCGCTTTGCCTCAGACGAATGGCAAGGAAACCATGGTCGTTGCCGACTGGGTGCCGTCTGTGGACGTCAGTGAAACCGATGGGGCGTACCAGATCAAGGCGGAGATCCCTGATGTGAAGAAAGAGGATGTGAAGGTGACACTCGAAAACGGAGTCCTCACGATCCAAGGTCAGCGCAAGCAGGAGAAGGAAGAGACCGGGAAAAAATACCATCGGGTCGAGCGCTCCTATGGCAGCTTCATCAGGAGCTTCACATTGCCCGATCTGGTTGATGAAGAGAAGGTGAAGGCGGAATTCAAGGATGGAGTTCTGAATCTCCAGCTGCCGAAATCCGAGAAGGCAAAGCCGAAAGCGATTGAGGTCAAGGTTGCCTAATCGATTGCCATTACCGTCCGGTCTGAACAGAGGCCCGCTCCGGCGGGCCTCTTCTTTTCCCAGGCTGTCCGGCCACTACGTCTCGCCATCAGGCGTTTCGCCCATCACGAGTTCCCAGATGAGATTATCCAGATCGAATCGGAGCACATATCGATGTCCGTCGTCAGTTCGAACGCGGAAATAACAGTGCGTCTCGGTATACCAGCGAGCCACGATCTCAGTCACTGTCCGCCGGCTTCCCTCATGTGTAAAGGCGCGGGGAGTCTCCTCCCCTTTGTCACCAGCGAACCGGTCAACAACAATATGCGAGCCATCCATCGAGCAATACCCTTGTGCAAGCAGGGGAGCTAAGTTTATCATGGCGCCCGCAGCATCTGAGAACCCTTACATTGGAGTAGGACTCATGAAGAAGATACCCACAGCGGCAGTAGCCCAGTCATCACCTGCGACCAGAGTTGAACGCGATACGATGGGCGAACTGGCCGTACCGGCCACGGCATATTATGGTGTGCAGACCGCCCGCGCCATCGAGAACTTTCCGATCAGCTCGTTGCGATTCCCCCGCGCCATGATCCGAGCGATGGGGTTAATCAAACGCGCCGCGGCCACGGTCAATCAGTCGCTGGGCCTTCTTGACAAGAAATCAGCAGATGCGATCAACCAGGCAGCGACCGAAGTGGTCGAGGGCAAGCTCGACGCGGAGTTTCCGGTCGACATTTTCCAAACCGGTTCAGGCACCTCGACGAACATGAACACCAACGAAGTGATCTCAAACCGCGCGACCGAGCTGCTAGGCGGAGCGCGAGGCAGCAAACTGGTACATCCAAACGACCATGTCAATCTAGGTCAATCCAGCAACGACGTCATTCCCACGGCGATTCACATCGCGGCTGGGGAAATGATGCAGCAGCAGCTCATTCCGGCGCTCACCTGCTTGCACAAAGCCCTCGCGCGCAAAGCCAAAGAGTTCGACAAGATCGTCAAGATCGGTCGCACCCATTTGCAGGATGCCACGCCTGTGCGATTGGGCCAGGAATTCGGCGGCTATGCGCGTCAGATTGAACTCGGCATCCAACGCGTCAAGCGGGCGCAAGAAGCCCTCAGCGAAGTCGCGCTCGGCGGCACCGCAGTCGGCACAGGGCTCAATTGCCATCCGAAGTTCTCCGCCAAGGTGCTGGCGATCGTTTCGAAAGAGACCGGCTGCACGTTTACAGAAGCCACGAACCACTTTGAAGCGCAGTCCACACAGGATTCGTTGGTCGAAGCAAGCGGGGAGTTGAAGACCATCGCCGTAAGTCTCATGAAGATCGCCAACGATATTCGCTGGCTCGGTTCCGGTCCGCGTTGTGGGCTCGGGGAGATCAATCTGCCGGAGACACAACCGGGCTCATCCATCATGCCTGGCAAAGTGAACCCGGTCATTGCCGAATCGGTGACGATGGTCTGCGCTCAGGTGATCGGCAATGATGTGACGGTCACAGTGGGAGGGCAAGCGGCCAACTTTGAACTGATCGTGATGTTGCCGGTGATGGCCTATAACGTATTACAGTCCATTGAACTTCTCTCGACAGCTTCAACCAACTTCGCAGTCAAATGTATCGATGGTATCAAAGCCAATGACGAACGCTGCAAGAGCCTGATTGAAGAAAGCCTGGCCATGTGCACTGCCCTGGCTCCGGAAATCGGTTATGAGGCTGCCGCGAAACTCGCCAAGGACGCCTACAAGTCAGGCAAGACCGTGCGCCAAATGGCCAAAGAGCAAAAAGTCCTGCCTGACAAACGGCTCAACGAACTGCTCGATCCTTGGCGCATGACCGAGCCGGGTGGACCAGTGGGAAGTGCCGGAGGATAGATGGGGGAGGAAAGGCGCAGATAACGCTGACGGACAAACTCGCCATTCGCGCGCGCAACACTCTCACGATACCGATCTCAAACACCGGCTCATATCAGATTTCCTCCGCTGCTCGTATCAATGCCACGGACGTCACTGTGATCTAGCGTGGATGGGCACTTCGAGCGCCCACATAAATCTACCCACATCTTTGACAGCCGAAAGGCCTCTATGCTAAAGTCCGCGGAACTGTTGGGGTTCTAGACACTTTCTATCTACATTTTCAGGGAACAACGCATGAGCGCAACGACATCGCACGTGATTATTGTGGCCGGCGCAGGACCAGCCGGCATGGCCGTGGCGAGTTCACTCGCAAAGGCAGGCCATGAGATCATTATCCTGAATCGCGACATCAAGTTCGGCGGGCTGGCCGAGTACGGAATTTTCCCCGCGAAACTCAAGCTCCGCGGCGGTCTGAAAAAGCAGTATTGGGAATTGATCGAGCGACCGAACGTCCATTATTTCGGCAATGTCTCAATCGGCAAGGGCAAAGACCTCAGCGTCGAAGAAGTTCGCAACCTTGGCGCCAGCGCGGTGGTATTTTCTATCGGTGCGCAAGGGACCAAAGCCATCGGCGTGGAAGGGGATTCGGCTAAGGGCGTATTCCATGCCAAAGACGTCGTGTACCATTTCAATCGGCTGCCTGGATTCGGCGATCGCCCGTTTGAAATGGGCAAGCACGTCGCCGTCATCGGCGCGGGCGATGTGATGGTCGATGTCGCGCACTGGCTTGTTCGTTACAAGAAAGTGGAGCAGGTCACCGCGATCGTGCGGCGTGGGCCTGCCGAACGAAAGTATAATCCGAAAGAAATTCGCGCGGTATGCGCCAACATGGATGTGGATGGGATCACCAGCGAGGTGGCTCGAATTAAGGATCGCCTTGCCGCAGTCGGCCAGAATGCAGATGAAGTACTCAAGGGCCTGACGGGCGAGTTTACGAAATGCGAGCCGAAAGTCAGCGAGACGAAGATGGGCTTCAAGTTCCTCGCCTCTCCTAAGCGTATTCTTGTCGACGAAAATAACCGCGTACGCGGCCTGGAAATGGAAGACAACAAGCTCGATCCCAAAGGCGAGGATACGGTCGCGGTCGGACTCAAACAATATTATGAGTTTCCTTGCAATGCCGTGGTTTTTGCCGTCGGCGACAAAGTCGATGAGACCGTCGGATTGCCGTATAAGAGCGGTATGTTCATCACCAATCCCAATAAGACCGGAAACGATCCGGATGACGCGCTCTTCCAAGCCTACGACGAAACGACAGGCAAAATCCTCGACGGCGTATTTCTCGCTGGGTGGGCACGGAAAGCGAGCGAGGGCTTAGTCGGTATCGCCAAACGGGACGGGGATTGGTGCGCGGAAGTTGTACGCCGATACATTTCAGCGAAGACATCGGGTAGTCACTCTGACGTAAAAGTTGTTCTCGACAAGCTCGCTTCAATTTTCAAGGCTCACAAGAGCCACCCCGTCAATCTGGATGGGCTCCGTGCACTTGAGTCGAGTGAAAAGGGTCACTGGGGTGAGGACTGTATCGGGGAGTTTAAATATACGAAGAATCAGGAGATGCTCGAATTGATCGAGCGCGGGAAAGCGTAACGAGCCAGCCGGTTACCTCTATCTGTCCCCCCATTTAAGTTTTTCTCTCAGCACATCGTAGTAATTGCTCTCCGGAAATCGAATCAATCGGGTCCGATGCTCCGAAGTCTGAATCACCACTGTATCTCCCTGCGAGATCGCCACTCCCACCTGTCCGTCGAGCGTCGCCATGGCGCCGTCGTCTTTACTGGTTAACGTCACATCGATCTCTGCGTTGCCCGGGACGATCAAGGGCCGGTGCGTCAAGGTATGAGGGCAAATCGGCGTCAGGATCAATGACTGGACTGCCGGATCAATAATCGGACCTCCGGCTGAAAGGGAGTAGGCGGTCGATCCCGTTGGGCTGCTGACAATCAACCCGTCACCACGTAAGTTGGTCACGAATCGTCCTTGAATCGCAATCTTCAGCTCGATCATGCGAGCGAGGGTGCCCTTGCTGATCACGACATCGTTCAATACCACTCCCTGCGCGACCGTTTCTCCATGCCGATGAATATGCGTCCGGAGCATGAGACGCTCATCGAGAACAAAGTCATTCGCAAATACCCGTTCGAGCGAGGGGTAAAGATTCTCCAACCGGACCTCGGTTAAAAACCCGAGTCCGCCCATGTTGACGCCGAGAATGGGGATGCTTCGTTCTCCAGAGAGTCGCGCGGCATTCAGCATGGTTCCGTCGCCGCCCAAGACGAGAAGAACGTCCGCTTTGCCGGCCAGCTGAGTTTTTTGATACCCCCCCTTTTCACCGAGAAGAATGGCCGATGTCGTGTCCAACACTACATCGATGCTTCGAGCCCGGAGCCAGCTGACCACATCCCGCAACGTACGTTCAATTTCGGGAAACCGCGGCTTTGTCAGAATCCCGACACTTTTGCTTTTCATGTCGTGAAACCCTGTCGTGAATCCACCGAGAGAGCCAGAGAAAATGTGCGCGATTGTATCGGGAGGGTTATTTTGAAGTCAACGAACGAGCCCGCATCACTCACGAGGGTTTGTGACAAAATCGCCGAGACGGCAAACAAGGCGGATGTGTGGAGCCACAGGGAGGACGGCATAGTTGAAACAGGATGTTGACCCACTGAGCAGCAAGCCCGCTCACCGTCAGGTGCGTCACCACCGCGCTTTCGATGTCGAGTGCCCTTTGTATGATCCCGGCGCGAAGAGAGAATACCGCAATGAGTTCTGATTTTCTTATCAGCGGTTCTAGCAAAAGCGTTCGTGAATGATGCGGGTTGAAATGCAGTACCCTTCGTCATATGTATCCCGTCCACTCCAATTCTCGGATTGTGAGATTGTGTCCTAGTCTTGACACTTAAAATTCGTCTAGTTAGAATTAGGCCAGATTTTTCGAGAACTTTGCGCGCACGGAACCGGTTATAGGCTCCCCCTAAAAGGAGGCAGGATGTTCGAAAGATTCACGGATAAGGGCCGGAAGATCATCATCCTCGCACGGGAAGAGGCAGAGCGTCATCAGAACGACTACCTCGGAACCGAGCATCTCGTCTTGGCCATTCTCCGTGAATCCGATGGGATTGCCCTGATGATCTTGAAAAAGATGGGACTCTCGACCGAGCAAGTCCGTTTGGAAATTGAACGGAATTTGCCCGGCGGAGGAACCACCATGACATTTGGTGAGATCCCATTCAGCCCTCGAGTCAAAAAGGTCATCGAATACGGAGTCGAAGAAGCCCGTCTCCTTGGACACAATCATATCGGCAGTGAGCACCTTTTATTGGGTCTCCTCCGGGAAGAGGAGGGGATAGGCGGAAAGATCCTCCGCAGCTTAGGCGCTAATCTTCTGACCGCCAGACAACTGACCGTCACATTCTTGAGGAAGTCCGCCCCGCGTGAGCGCGACCGGAAGAGCAACACCCCGGCGCTTGATGAGTTCGGTCGAGATCTGACCCAGCTTGCCCAGGCAGGGCAACTGGATCCCGTCATCGGCCGAGCCGACGAAATCGAGCGGGTGCTTCAGATCCTAAGTCGCCGTTCAAAAAACAATCCCGTACTCATCGGGGAGGCCGGCGTCGGCAAGACCGCCATCGTCGAAGGTCTCGCCCAGCGAATCATCCAGTCCGAAGTGCCGGATAATCTTCTCTCACGACGCGTCATTGCACTCGACCTCGGTTCACTGGTTGCAGGGACGAAATATCGCGGCCAATTCGAGGAACGACTGAAGGTCGTCATGAAGGAAATCGTCCAGGCCGGGAACATCATCATCTTCATTGATGAGCTCCATACCTTGGTGGGAGCAGGGGCAGCGGAAGGGTCGATCGATGCCTCCAACATGCTCAAGCCCGCACTGTCGCGAGGCGAAATCCAATGTATCGGCGCCACGACCCTCGATGAATACCGAAAGCATATTGAGAAAGACGGAGCCCTCAAGCGACGGTTCCAACCGATCCATGTCCAGCCGCCAAGTATCGACGAAACGGTGCTGATTATCCAAGGGCTTCGCGATCGGTACGAAGAACATCATGGCGTCGAGATTTCCGAAGAGGCCATCCTCGAAGCAGTCAAGCTGTCCGATCGATATATCAGCGACCGCTTCCTCCCGGACAAGGCCATCGATTTAATCGACGAGACGGGGTCACGGGCCAAATTGCAGACCTATGCGCTACCGTCGGACCTGAAGGCGATGGAACAAGAGCTGAAGAAGGTCTCTCGTGAAAAGGAACTGGCCATCTCGATGCAGAACTTCGAGGAGGCCGTTCGCCACCGCGAGGAAGAAGAACGGCTACGCAAGCTCCTTGATGAGTCCAAACGCGAGTGGAAGAAAAATCAGGAAAAAAACAAGCCGACGATCGGAAAAGAAGAAGTGGCCTATGTCGTCTCCAAGATGACGGGCATTCCGCTCTTCAAGCTTGAAGAAGAAGAATCGAACAAGTTGCTTCGCATGGAGGAATTCCTCCATAAACGTGTGGTCGGGCAGAATGAAGCGATCTCCGCCGTGGCCCGAGCCATTCGGCGGTCACGCGCCGGCCTGAAGGAAGCCAAGAAGCCTATCGGCTCCTTTATTTTCCTGGGGCCCACCGGGGTAGGAAAAACCGAGCTGGCGCGGACGCTCGCGGAGTTCCTCTTCAATAGCGAAGACTCGCTCATTCGGATCGACATGTCCGAATATCAAGAAAAGTTCACAAGCTCTCGACTCTTCGGCGCCCCTCCGGGGTACGTGGGTTATGAAGAAGGCGGCCAATTGACTGAGCGGGTCAGGCGTCGGCCCTATTCAGTGGTCCTGTTCGATGAAATCGAAAAGGCCCATCCTGATGTGTTCAATATCCTGCTGCAAGTATTGGATGATGGGGTGCTGACCGACAGTCTTGGGCGCAAAGTCGACTTCAAGAATTGCGTCATCATCATGACCTCCAATATCGGGACCAAGTTGATTCAGAAGGGGGTCTCGCTCGGATTCCAGAGTACGGAAGGAGACCAGGAGCGCCATAAGAAGGAAGAAGTGTTGGGAGAATTGCGTCGCTCGTTCAGCCCGGAGTTTCTGAACCGGATCGACGAGGTTGTGGTCTTTCATCAATTGGACAAGACGCATCTCTACAGCATTCTCGACATCCTCTTGGGTGAACTCAACCTGCGCCTGCTCGATAAGGGAGTGGAACTCGAGGTCGAGGACGACGTCAAGCAGTGGTTGATTAAAGAAGGCTATGAACCGCTCTACGGAGCCAGACCGATGCGCCGGACGATTCAGCGCGCGATCGGCGATCCGCTCTCCGAAGAGATGATTAGAGGACGTTTCAAGGAATGCCGGAAGATCCGTGTGGTGCTCCGCGACGGTGCTCCAGCATTCATTGAGCAGGAGGCGATGGCTGGGGTGTAATGTCCCGGCCCTGTACCTGCGCGACGCCATCGCATAGAGTACGACACGGCCCTTGTGGCGCCATCGGCCACAAGGGCCGTGTTATTTCACCTCTCTCAACGTCATGCATTTATCGCCGGTCCAGTTCGCGGGCAGCATAGATTTCATGATGACAACCGTAGTACAGCCCACCGTAGCCTGGATACCGGGGCCCATCTTGGGTATCGAGACGTCGTGTGATGAAACAGCCGCCTCAGTGCTTACCGCAGACGGCGCGGTCCTCTCGAGCATTATTACGTCGCAGCATGCCGTTCATCGGCGATTTGGCGGCGTCGTTCCAGAACTCGCCTCCCGTGCCCACATTGAATCGATTGAAGATGTCTCTTCCGAGGCGCTACAACAAGCCGGTCTCGCATGGACGGATCTCACGGGAATCGCCGTCACCCAAGGACCCGGGCTGGCCGGCGCTCTACTCGTCGGGGTCAACTATGCAAAATCACTGGCCTATGCCTTGAATATTCCGATCGTTGGCGTAAGCCATCTTGAAGGCCACATCGCCTCGGCCTGGCTGGAGGATCCAGCGTTCCCGTTGCCTTGCGTCGTCCTGGTCGTTTCTGGTGGACATACCCATCTGTATTTTAAGGAGACAATCCGTCAGTGCCGACTCCTTGGCGCTACCCAAGACGATGCAGCAGGGGAGGCCTTTGATAAAGGCGCTCAGCTGCTTGGACTGGAATACCCCGGGGGGCCAGCCATCGATCGCTTGGCTCGACAGGGGAACCCAGAGGCTATTGCATTTCCCCGTTCGTATCTTAAGAAGGGGAGTCTTGACTTTAGTTTTAGTGGTTTAAAGACAGCTTTACTCTACATACTTCAAGGAATGCCGGAACAATCTCGTGCGGCGAAAGCGGCAGATTTGGCGGCCGGCTATCAGGAAGCCATCGTGAGCGTCTTGATTGACAAAGCCTTTGCCGCAGTCCGATCAACCGGCGCTCGTGCATTGGCCGTTGTCGGAGGCGTGTCCGCCAATTCTCGATTACGGGCGCTACTCCAGCAACGAGCGACGGACGAGGCCCTGCAGTTGAGTCTTCCTCCGCTGGCCTACTGTACCGACAATGCCGCGATGATTGCAGCCGCAGGAAGGCAGGCTCTTCGCTCAGGGCTCCGTGCACCTCTAGACATCGATGCCCACGCATCGCTGATTTCGCCATTTGCGCCCCCAATCTAATCGACGACGATAAGGAAACGACGCCCATTCCAGAAATTCACGGACAGGTTCTTGGTCTCCGCGCCGGCCAGCTCGCCATGCTTGAGCGGCTGTATCGGCGGCGTATGCCCGTGGATGAAGTTCTCTCATCTGAAGCGGCAAAAACTCTCGCGCAGTTTACGCACGAAATTCGCCGTCCCATCGGACTGGTCATCACCAGGCGTGGGGCTGTTCAAGACGTCCTTGTCGGCGCCGGCACCGAGCCCTCGCCAACGACGCTGACCACCTTTCGTGCAAGTCCGCGATCACTGAGGGGCCTTCGCCTGATACGCTCAAGCCTCAAGGGAGAACCCCTGACCCAAGAAGACCTCACCATGCTCGGACTGCTCCGACTCGACATGTTCGGAACATTGAGTGTCACACCGAAAGGCGAACCAGGGTTGCTCTCCCTGGCCCATCTGAATCCACCTGGTCCTCAAGGCTCCCTGTATACGCTGCTCAAGCCCACACTGGTGCATCAATGTCCAGTGAGTTTCGAGACCTTCGTTCGTGACCTGGAGTCAGACCTCCAACGTCAGGGTGCGTCGCATACCATGGCCCAGAGTCAGACCGCCATCCTCGTGAGCGCTTCGCCCAAGAGTAAGACTGACCAAGAAGAACGCCTCGCCGAGTTGGCAGAACTCGCCTCCTCGGCAGATCTCACAGTGATCGACCGTTTAGTGCAACGCACGCAGAGTGGCCATCATCGGTTCCAATTGGGAAGCGGCAAACTCAAGGACGTGCTGATGCAAGCCATGCAAAAGGGAGCGGATCTGCTCATCTTCGATCAAGATTTGGCTCCCGCACAGTTACGCGCTATTGAGGAGATCACCGACCTCACGGTCATCGATCGGACCCAGCTCATTCTCGACATCTTTGCACAACGGGCGCATAGCCGAGAAGGCAAGGTGCAGGTCGAATTGGCACAACTCCATTATCTGCTTCCTCGTCTCTCCGGTCAGGGAACGAGCCTCTCGCGCTTGGCCGGTGGCATCGGCAGCAGAGGTCCCGGTGAAACGAAGCTCGAAACGGATCGACGTCGCATCAGAGAGCGCATCGACCATTTGGAGCGGCAGATTGAGGGCTTTGCCCGTCATCAAGACCAGCGGCGATCGCGCCGCGTCCGGCAAGCATTCCCGGTCCTGTCCATTGTGGGCTACACAAACGCCGGCAAGTCGACATTGCTCAATGTCTTAACAAAAAGTCAGGTGAGCACGGCTCCACGCGTGTTTGAAACACTCGATACCACGAGCCGTAGATTGTATTTTCCGCATGGCCGGGAGGTCATCATCACCGACACGGTGGGATTTATTCGCGACCTGCCAAAAGATCTTCTCGCAGCCTTCAGAACGACATTGGACGAAATGCGCGATGCCGATCTCCTTCTGCACGTGGTCGATGCTGGGACGAAAGATCTGGATGCCCATATCGCGTCGGTCGAGACCGTGCTGCAAAGCCTTGCTCTCGATGGGATTCCACGGGTTCTGGTGTTCAATAAATGCGACCAACTTCCATCTGGGCAAGCGGAAGCCCTGTGTCGGCGCTATGGCGCGATCGGAATTTCGTCTCTGCATCCGGAGACCTTGCCCCCACTGATCCAACACCTCGAAGAACGGCTGGATGCGCTCGTCCCGGTGGATGGGTCTTCTCAGAGATCGGCAGCCCCGACGCGCACACTTGCATCTCGTCCTTAACCCGCTGCACAATCAACCCATTTTGGTGCCAGCCATGACTACGAAATCTCTGCCATCCTCGGATCATCGGAAACGTCTCCGAGTGATTGCGAAGATACTTCAGCGCACGATGCCTAGCCCACAGATGGAACTCGACCATCGCTCCCCTTGGGAGCTACTCGTGGCCACAATTCTCTCCGCCCAATGTACTGACCAGCGTGTCAATCAAGTTACGCCTTCACTCTTCCGGCGGTATCGGCAACCGGCGGAGATGGCTGCGGCTCATCGTCCTGAACTCGAACAACTTATTCGTTCCACCGGTTTCTTTAAAAACAAAACAAAACATCTCGTCGCCTGCGGTAAAGCCGTGACCGAACGCTTTGGTGAACAAGTCCCACACACGATGGAGGAATTGATCACCTTGCCGGGCGTCGGCAGAAAGACGGCGAATGTCATACTCGGGACTGCCTTCGGCCAGCCCAGTATCGTCGTCGATACCCATGTCAAGCGCGTGGCGAAGCGACTCGGTCTGACCGGATCAGACAATCCAGACCTGGTCGAACAAGACCTGCAGCAGCTCGTGCCGAAATCTCAGTGGACGGCTGTGTCGCAACGCCTGTTGCTGCATGGCCGCTATGTCTGCCTTGCTAGAAGACCCCAATGCCCAACCTGTCCGATCTCCCGGCAATGCCCATGGAAAGAGAAAGGTCTCCAATGATTCGTAGCATGACCGGTTTCGGCCGACGACAGGCCTCCGGGCAGGATGGGTCCGTGACGGTGGAAATGCGCTCCGTCAACCATCGCTTTCTCGAAATCGCATGCCGCCTGCCACGACCGTTAAGCCATCTGGAAGACTCTTTCAAGAAAGCTGTCCAGCAACGCTGCACCCGTGGGCGCATCGATATCACTGTGACCGTCCAGGCGGGCAGAGGACGCGCAGGAAGCGTCAATCTTGACCAACCCCTCGCGAAGCAGTACCATCAGGCCCTCCGTACCCTCAAGAAATCCCTGAAGCTGAGCGGCTCCATCGATCTTGCGCTTATGGCTGGGCTTCGCGACGTGGTGTCCGTATCGGATCAGCCGACGGAAGACCCGAAACTGGCAAAGATCGTTCAGCGACTGACGACCCAGGCCTTGACAGATCTTGAGGGCATGCGAACACGCGAGGGAAAGGCCCTGGCAGAGGATATGCGGGTGCGGCTTCAGACCATCCGGGGACATAAGGATCTCATCGCCGCACGGTCTCCTCTACTAGCCCAAGAGATCGTTTGACAGAATGAAGGTTCGTGTGGAGAAGCTGCTGGGATCGGAAATCCCCGACCCCCCCCGGCTCTATCAGGAGTTGGCGGTGTACGCGGATCGTGGCGACATTACGGAAGAAATAGTCAGATTGGACTCACATATGCTACAGTTTGAGCAGACGCTCAACGGCGCAGACTCCGTGGGCAAAACCCTCGATTTTCTGCTCCAGGAAATCGGGCGGGAAGTCAACACGATCGGCTCGAAAGCCAACAATGCAGAAATCGCCGGTCATGTGGTCCAGATGAAGGCCGAACTGGAACGCATTCGCGAACAGGTCCAGAACGTCGAATGAACTCAGCCACCACGACCAGCTCCACGACGCCGGCATCCGGCCACCCGCGGTCTTCGATGGACAGGCGGGGAATTCTTTTCATTATCTCCGCGCCTTCCGGGACGGGAAAAACTACGCTCTGCAAGCAACTCGCAACGAACCTCCCAGGCCTGTGGCATTCAATTTCCTATACGACGAGGAAGCCGCGATCAGGCGAAAAACATGGGCAGGAGTATTACTTCATTGGAGAACAGACATTCCGGGAAATGGTCGCACGAAATGAGTTTGTCGAGTGGGCTCACGTGTACGGACATCTCTATGGAACGCCGTGGAAGTCGCTGACCGAAAAGATCGATCAGGGAATCGATGTGTTACTGGAGATCGATGTGCAAGGGGCGATGCAGGTCAAGAAACGGTTTGAGGATTCGGTATCGATTTTTATTCTTCCTCCCTCGATGACCGTGCTCCGGGCCCGCCTCCAAACCAGAGCGTCCGATACACCGGAAGAAATTCAACGGCGGCTGCACAAAGTGAAAGAAGAAGTATGGAGCTACCGGGAATATGCCTATATCGTCCGAAATGAAGACCTCGGCCGATCCCTTCACGATCTCGAAAGCATCTTCTGGTCAGAACGCTTGAAGACGAAACGTTTGAACATGACGTGGCTCGAGAATAATTTTATTCTTGACGATGAACAGAAAACCGAAGATCGCAAAGATCTTCCCTAACCCATAGGAGTACCGAATCCATGATCGATATGTTGAGACTCTTGCCGCAATACACAGCAGATGAGTTTGACTCACGCCACCGGCTGACGATCATTGCAGCCCAGCGGGCGAAGCACATCGTCCAAGGGTCACGTCATGCCGCCTCTCGCTTCACCAAGGAAACGACCATCGCCCTCGATGAAGTTCTCCGGGGACAAATTACCTATCTCGTCGGCCAAGAAGCGCGGGATGCCATGAAAGAGGCCAAACGCGGCAAGGAAGGCGAAATGGAGCGGGTTGCCTTGATGACCGGCGACGATGCGAAGGAGATCAAGAAAGAGCTGAGCGTCTATGTCGACGATACCCCGAAGCCGGTAGTGGGCGAGAGCGAGGAGTAATTTCTGAAGATCTCCGACTCCATAGGGCCGACGTTGATCGGGAAACAGATCGTGCTTGGCGTGACCGGCAGTATCGCGGCCTATAAGGCTGTCGCATTGCTCCGAACGCTGGTCCGTGAAGGAGCGGTGGTGCACGTCGTGATGACACGATCGGCCACGAAATTCGTCACTCCACTGACGTTTGAAGTGCTCTCCGGCCATCCCGTCTCGACGGATGTGTTCGAGGCGCATCAGGAGATGAAGCACTTGTCATTGTCCGAACAGGCGGATGTCATCGTCATTGCGCCGGCCACGGCCAATTGCCTTGCAAAGTCAGCGCTGGGGCTGGGCGACGATCTGCTCTCGACCATGCTCCTGACAGCACAATGCCCGCTGATTATGGCTCCTGCCATGGACGGAGGAATGTGGACCCATCCATCTGTCACAGCACACGTAGGGACGTTACGTGCGAGGGGAACAATCGTGGTCAATCCAGAAATAGGCCCGCTTGCTTCCGGGCGGATCGGACAAGGCCGCTTGGCAGAGGAAGGCACAATTCTGGAAGCTATTCAAGCGGCGCTGGCTCCACGACGCGATTGGCAAGGGCACCGTATTCTGGTTTCGGCGGGCCCGACACAAGAGCCGCTCGATCCGGTGCGCTTCATTTCAAACCGCTCCTCCGGTAAGATGGGCTATGCCATCGCCGAAGCCGCCCAGGCAAGGGGGGCTCAGGTGGTCCTCGTCACCGGTCCCACAGCATTACCAGCTCCGAGAGGCGTCGAAGTCGTTTCGATAGCCACAGCTGAAGAAATGTTGAAGGCTCTGTCTACGCGTCTTGCCTGGTCCACAACTGTGATCATGGCTGCCGCCGTGGCGGATTTTCGTCCCACGCACCCTGCCTCGCAAAAAATAAAGAAACAAGGGCGAGCCACCCAGACCCTTGATCTCGAACGAACCACTGACATCCTGGCCTCCTTATCTGCCCAACGAACCACGCAACTCATGGTTGGCTTCGCCGCTGAGACCAGCGATCTGATCGCCCACGCGAAAGACAAGCTGACGGCGAAAGGGTTAGACCTTATCGTCGCCAACGATGTCACGATAGAAGGAGCGGGATTCGGCAGCGATCAGAACGCAGCCACATTAATCGACCGGCAGGGGGTCATGACCGAGCTGCCCCTGATGCCCAAACGAGCCCTCGCCGATGCGATCCTGAACCGGGCGCAAGAGCTGCTCCACACCAGACAACCCAGCCAGGCCCCCAAGTCAGTTGCGAGAGGACGCTAGCAACCCATGGCTCAGGATCAGATTGCCGCCGAAAGCGCCCTGGAAATCGATCGACTGGCTAGCCAGTTGGCCAAAGATCCCCAATCGAAAGTCTTCATGCCCTTGGCCGAAGAGTATGGAAAAGTCGGCATGTGGCAAGAAGCCGCAGGCGTCCTAGAAGACGGCCTGAAGTTGTATCCCGGCTTCATTACCGCCATGGTGGCTCTTGGACGTGCCTACGACCACATGGGGCAAGCCACGAAGGCCAAAGCGATTCTTGAAGAATCCGTCAAGTTGAGTCCCGAAAACCTACGTGCCCATCGCACCTTGATCAAGATCTACCAAAGCCAGGGACTGAATGAGTCGGCGCTGCAATCCTGTGCCGTCATCCTAGCGGTCAACCCGCGTGATGAAGAAGCGCGCTCAGTCCAATCTGCTCTGGGTGGTCCGCTGAAACAAAAGAAAGAACTGGGACGGTCAAAGCCGGCGGCTCCAGTCACAAGTAACCGCGCCACCCAGCCGATTGCTGCACCGCCTACCTCGTCGAATCCACAACCTCCACTCCGGAGGCGCGTACCGCACCAGATCTACCGGCTTCAACGACGGTCGAACCAAAGATCGCTTCTACCGACCCACGTGTTGCGGTAACAGAACCCATGAAAACAGCTCTCCCTACACACGACCGGACAGGGGAAGAACTCGCGGTGCCTGATCCCCAAGCCGCCGACACTATAGCGATGCCTCTTCCATCCCCTCATGCTGAAGTCGTGGCACAACTGGAATCTTGGCTTCGCAGCATCGAATCACGTCGTCACGATCGTGACACAACGAACGAACCACACCCCAAAGTTTCTTAAGATTTTTCACACGTTTGACCGGTCTGAGACGGACTGCTACAATGCCGCCCTGCTGGACCCTGTCATGTAGAATCGTCCTCACGTATCCAGTATGTGAATAGAACGACATGCTACGAATACGAGTCTTACATGGTCCCAATCTCAATCTGCTTGGAACCAGGGAACAGTCGATCTACGGAACCATGTCGCTCGACGCCATGGACTCAGCCATCACGAAGTTGGCGGAGGAGCTGGCTGTAAAGGTGGACCTGCGCCAGTCAAATAGTGAGAGTGAGATCGTCACCTGGATTCAAGAGGCTCGGACAGAATACGATGGGATCATCATTAACCCTGCCGCCTATACCCATACCAGTGTCGCAATTCGGGATGCTATTGCGGCGGTCGGTTTGCCGACGGTTGAAGTGCATCTGTCCAATATTCATCAGCGGGAAGAATTTCGCCATCAGTCCTATATTGCAGGAGTCGCTATCGGGCAAATTTCCGGCTTGGGTCCGACCGGCTATCTCCTCGCGCTCCGTGGGCTGCACGATCATCTGACCGCATCCCGACGCCAGAAGAAAGCGTTGGCATCTGCGACATCACGACGGGCGGCAAAAGTAACGAGATAATTGCAGAACGAATCGAACGACCGACTATAGTCTGAAGGGAGTATTGAGTGATTTCCACGACCGATTTTCGCGGTGGCGTGCGCCTCATGGTTGATAATCAGCCGTTTTATATCGTTGAGTTTCAACATGTAAAACCGGGCAAGGGTGGAGCCTTCGTGCGCACCAAGCTCAAGAGCTATCTCTCAGGCAATGTCCTGGATCGTACCTTCCGATCCGGAGAACGGTTTGAGGAGCCGGATCTCGAAGAACGGACCATGCAATTTCTCTATGCGACCGACGACGCCTATACCTTTATGGACACGGAGACCTTTGAGCAACTGACGTTCGAAAAGGGCAAGCTCGGCGGAAATGCGGACCTCTTGAAAGAAGACATGACGGTGAAGATCCTTGTGTACGAACATCGCCCGATCGACGTCGAGCTACCCAACTTTATCGAACTAAGAGTCAGCGATACCGAGCCGGGTTTCCGCGGCGATACCGCCACGGGCGGCACCAAGCTCGCGACCCTTGAAACCGGCGCCACCATCAAGGTTCCGCTCTATTTGGAAACCGGGACTGTGATCAAGATCGATACCCGTACGCGAGAATATGTGGAGCGTGTTCGGTGAGCAAGCGAGCGCGTCAGTAAGCCGAAGAAGGGTGGGAGACCGATCATCCTCCCTCAGGCCTTTGCCGCAAACCAAAGCGGGCAGGGGACATCCTTGCTGTCAGGACAACAAAGCAAGCAGATCCAAGAACTGATCGATCTGCTCAAGAAGAACAACCTGACCGAACTGGAATTGGAACGCGAAGGCCTCAGAATCCGCGTGCGGCACGAAACCGGGCTCAGAACGGTTACGGCTACGGTTCCGGAGCAGGGGATATCCGTCTCGACCTCAGCCGCTCAACTGCCTACTGCGGCCGGTACACAGACCGAAGACACGACCGGCATGATCACCATCGTGTCTCCGATCGTCGGAACGTTCTATCGGTCCCCCTCGCCGGATGCCGATCCGTATGTTGAAGAAGGCGACTATGTGAAAAAGGGACAGGTCCTGTGCATCGTCGAAGCGATGAAGTTGATGAACGAAATCGAATCGGAGGTGGATGGGCGGGTCACGAAAATTCTGGCTGAAAGCACCAAGCCGGTGGAGTATGGCCAAGCGCTCTTCCTCGTCGATCCGACAGCCACCACCTAATCTCCTTCTCTCGATCCACATCGGAGTACTCGCGTGTTCAAGAAAGTCTTGATAGCCAATCGCGGTGAGATCGCGCTCCGCGTCATTCGTGCCTGTAAGGAACTCGGCATTAAGACCGTGGCGATCTTTTCAGAGGCCGATGCGGCGAGCCTTCATGTGCGCGCAGCCGACGAGAAGATCTGCGTCGGACCTCCCGATGCGGCGCTCAGCTACCGAAATATTCCCAACGTCCTGAGCGCGGCCGAGATTACCGGGGCGGATGCCATCCATCCAGGCTACGGATTTCTCTCCGAGAATGCCCACTTTGCCGAAGTCTGCGAATCCATCGGTGTCAAATTCATCGGCCCTACGTCCGAACACATCGCGCTCCTGGGCGACAAAGCCAAAGCACGAGAAATCGTCGCCCACCGAGGCTTACCCGTCACACCAGGCAGTCCTGGCGAGCTGAAGAGCGAACAGGAAGCCCTCGAAGCCGCCGGCAAGGTCGGCTATCCCGTCATCATCAAAGCTTCAGCCGGTGGGGGCGGACGCGGCATGCGGGTCGTGAACAAGGCCGAGGATCTCGCTCGCGCATTTCAAGCGGCGCAAGCGGAGGCGAAGACCACGTTCGGCAACGATGCCGTCTATCTCGAACGATACTTTCTCGAGCCCCGCCATATCGAAGTGCAGATTATCGCCGACCACCGTGGACATGTCGTGCATCTTGGCGAGCGCGACTGCTCGATCCAACGCCGGCATCAGAAGCTGCTCGAAGAGACGCCGTCGCCTGCCATCGACGAGAAACTCCGTCGGGCAATCTGCCGCGTCGCCGTCGAAGCCGTCAAAGCCGTGCACTACCGGAATGTCGGCACCGTCGAGTTCCTGCTCGATAAGGACCACAACTTCTTCTTCATGGAAGTGAACACCCGCATCCAGGTCGAACATGCGATCACCGAAATGGTGACCGGCATCGATCTCATCAAGGAACAAATCAGGCTCGCCGACGGGCAATCCCTCTCGTTCAAACAGCAAGACATCAAACTCATCGGACACAGTCTCGAATGCCGCATCAACGCCGAAGATCCGGAAAAATTTACGCCCTGTCCGGGGATGATCACCAAGTACAGCGCGCCAGGCGGATTCGGTGTACGAGTCGACTCGGTCATGGAGTCGAACATGATGGTCGTCCCGTTCTACGACTCCATGATTGCCAAAGTCATCACGCATGGACGGGACCGGCAGGAATCCATCGCCCGCATGCGCCGAGCCCTCGACGAATTCGTGATCGAAGGCATCAAGACGACCATCCCGCTGCACAAACGCATCCTCAACGATCCCGACTTCCAAAAGGGCCATGTCTCGACCACGTTCCTTGAACGCTTCCTTGCCAGCTAACGCATCCTGCGCACGTCTGACAGCCGCCACGATATCGTCCGTCGTCTTGCTATCGCCAACCCGCTTCAGGATGCTCGATAACTGCACGTCCGCTGCACAGCCTGGCGAACTTTGCACGGCCAGCCGGTTCGCTCCATGCGGCCTTACTGAACTGTTTCAAGTATAAAAACGGTGCAGTACCGCTACGAACCGACACATAGTGGAA
This sequence comes from uncultured Nitrospiraceae bacterium, assembly GCA_963801725.1. Taxonomy (GTDB): domain Bacteria; phylum Nitrospirota; class Nitrospiria; order Nitrospirales; family Nitrospiraceae; genus Palsa-1315. The sequence goes on along the minus strand of CAWDFX010000002.1, from coordinate 2,141,648 downwards.
ATTGAAAAATTGACTCGTCAAGCCACAAAATATAGGGGGGTTACCGGAAGGAGGCACAATGCCTATTTATTAGGCAAACTGCTGCAGAGGACTCTCAGCGCCTGGCATTGTCGACATCACACGACCATCATTCACAGAGTTACCCACAGAAGCTGTGGAATCGAATCTCTGCCGCGTGCGGGGAGCGAAACGGTCAGCGCCGCAACGATGATGACCGTCCTGCGCATGAGACACCTCGCTGTTTCAAGAACGAGCGATCCGGATGATTGTCTATTCTGGGAGCTAGGGAGCAGGACGGCGAGCATTCATCTCCTTGCGGACCAGTTCCTCGGCCTTTAGCCAATCTTCCACATCCCGCTCCGCCTCTCGACCTCGTTGCTCATAGAGTTCATAGGCTTTCTTCGCGATCCGTTCTCTCACCTCATCCGAATATTTCTGCATGGACTCAGGCTCAGGTGACAAGCTCCGCTCCTCTACACGCTGGACGTCAGGAATTTTGGGTTTCATAGGCATCCCCCTTCGATAGCGCAGTCTCTTCGACTACTATATCAGTCGCTCTGGCAAGTTGCGAAAAATAGTTCCCTGACATTGCATTCTCGATCTCGGCACTTCTAGAATACGCCCTCCTGCGAGGCCGCTATGCCCTTCACAATTTATCCCTACCGTCGCTTCCCTGTGCCATGCTCTGCGGCCTACAACACGGGCCCATTCTTCAAGCCATCTCAAGTCTTACTTTGTGGGCGTCTGGCTGATGATCATGCTCCTGGTGCTGAGTAGTGGACCAGTGTATGCGGCATGGATGTTGACGAGTGGCGACGACGAAGCAGGAATGACTGTGTACGTCGACTCCAGACACCATTCGCCGCAACGGGAATTCTGGCGAAGATGTGGCAATTGTTCGACTACAAGACCGTACAAACGCGTAGCGGGCGATTCGCTGTTGTCTATGAAGCGATTCAACGAATACGATTGCACAGAGGCCCGCACACGTACGCTTGGGTATACGTGGTTCTCAGGCCACATGGGAAGCGGTAACGTGGTGTACAGCACCACTGAAGTTCAACAGTGGGAACAGGTTGTACCCCGTAGCATCAATCAAACTCTGTGGAAAGCGGCGTGCGGGAAGAAGTAGCCACGCGAGAGGGGACGAACAGGCTGGATGAGTGAGAGGGACCAAACATGGTGAGTGCGCGTCCATTCTGTCTGTGTCGCGCCTTTCGCACGCATCACGCACCCTACCTGCGGCCATATCCTGCTACTATGTCTCTCCCATGAACGCCGCGCGTCTTCACTCACTCTCTGGCCTCTATATTATTCTCGATCCGTCGATCTATCCGGCGCGTCCCTTGGTCGAAGTACTGACGATCGCAGCTGAGGCCGGTGCCGTTCTCTTCCAATATCGCAACAAGAGCGCAGCGATGAAGGATGCCTACGGGGAAGCGTTGGCACTCCGACAGGCTGCTGCGAAGGCAGGCGTCCTCTTCATCGTCAACGATCGCTGCGACTTGGCCTTGGCCGTTGATGCCGATGGCGTGCATCTGGGACAAGAAGACTTGCCTCTCGACTTGGCGAGAAAGGTGATGGGCCAGGACAAGCTGATCGGAATCTCCACACACAATCCCGACCAGGTGAGAGAGGCTGCCGCTGGAAGACCTGACTACCTTGGCTTTGGTCCCATCTTCAAGCCCGGCTCCAAACAGGACCACGACCCGGTGGTTGGACTTGAGGGGTTACGGGCCATGCGCAAGCTCACGTCGTTGCCCGTCTTTGCAATTGGTGGCATTCAGATCGAACAGGCGGGGGAGGTAATGCGCGCCGGGGCGAATGGCGTCGCAGTCATTTCAGCGATCCTCAAGGCCACGGATATCAGCGACGCCGTGCACGCGTTCCTCGCTCAAATGCCAGGACCAGCTTCGCCAGCCTCGTGATCGGAGCAGTCCCCGCGAAACGAACCAGGCCCTTATCCCAGTTTCTATTCACACTAGGGCTATAGGGGAGGGGGCCTATCACAGGAACTCCGGCAAGCATTCGAAGAAGACTCACGGTCGATTGTTCCTGCGCGCGAGCGATCTTCGTCCTCATGGGTCGACACTGATTCAAGACCAACGCCACGATGGGAATCTTTCGCCGGCGGAGCGCGTGAAGCGTCAACAAGGCGTGATTGATTCCCCCTAAGCCAGATTGTCCGACCACGATGGCTCGCAACTTCATCTGATGGATTAGGTCTAATAGGCTAAGTGAGGCCGTGATTGGTACGCACACACCACCAACTCCTTCCACCACCATGAACGCATGTTTCTGACTCAGAGCACGGAATGCTCGCGTGATCGTCGAGATCTGTACCGTTGTCCGTTCCGCTCGTGCGGCAGAGAGCGGAGCCACTGGAAGTCGAAAGACATAGGGACACACTTCTGCCATCGAATCCTGAGTTCCAGCCGCTCTTTGCAATCGCACTCCATCTGACCGAGCCTTGGTCGCTCGCGAGACCCCCGTCTCAATCGGCTTCATGACCCCCACATCGATCCCCCGTTGAGTTAGACATGTCACGAGTGCAGAGGCGACAAGTGTCTTCCCCACGCCCGTATCAGTAGCGGTGATAAAAACTCCTCGTGCGCGAGAATCGTGAGCAAGTTTTCTAGTTCTTCGCATAACTTGGAATAGAACGGGCTAAGGACGCAGGATGCTCAAAAAGTTCTTCCAGCAAGGCCGCAGGCGTACCCTCTGGGGCGCACGGTGCGACGAATAAGGAGCACCAAGTCTGTGCGCGCCGCCGAGTGGTGAGGCGGCCGGGTCCCCGTTGAGGATGCTTTCGAGGTGAGAACGAAGCATGGGAAGAGGCGCGTCTCGGCGCGCCTGGGTCGGGTGGGTGAGAAGGGTGACTTTTTCAGCATCCTGCTAGAGGAGTCGGCTGTCACAGTTCCATACCTGTCCCGACACATCGTTCAGTTGCGCCAGATGCAATACCGTCTTGGCTACTTCCTCTCGTGACGGTGGCCGGCCCAACGCATGGCCGCTCCAATTATCGCCTGCCGGCATGGCCTCTTCAGACAGCCCCGTCTTCTGCCAGCCAGGCAAAAGGAGATTCACACGAACATTACCTGATCCCCATTCTTGGGCGGCAGTCTGCACCAGGCCAATGAGACCGGCTTTTGACGCCGCATAGGCAGCTTGCCCCATTGAGCCGTGGAATCCGGCATGCGATCCAATCACGATAATCGACCCGCCGCCGCGAGCGAGGAGGGGAGGGGCCATGGCGCGGAGACAGTGAAAGGTTCCCGTCAAATTCGTGGCCAATACCTCCGCCCAATCTTCTGTACGTTGTCGAAGAAGGAGATGGCTTCCTCCGATTCCCGCATTGCACACAAACACCGACGGCGCCGGCACTAGGCGGCAGGAGGCTTCCACCATTTGTTGCACCGCATGCGACTCGCGAATATCGGCTTCGTAGAGCGCTCCGGCTCCACCGGCTGCCACCACTTGCGCGAGCGTGTCCTCAGCCGCGATCTTGTTTCGATGGTAATGGATCCCGACAGACCAGCCGGCCGCCGCAAAGGCCAGGCTGATGGCTCGACCAATTCCTCCGGACGCACCAGTCACAATCACCGCTCGTACCTGGTTTGTCTGGTTCATCTGGTCTTTCTGGTTTGTTTGGTTTATCTGGTTCATCTGGATAGTTTCGTTCAACCAGACAAACCAAATAACGGTCCGATTATGGGTGGGATATCACACGAAGGCAAGCCTGCAGGGGGCGAGCTGACTCATTCCCTTGCCGCCTCCAGGATTCCTATGGTACGGTCACGCGGAAGCCTATCCGACATTGCCTTCGTAACGAGGCGAATGAGCTGCGGCCAGATGCGAGGCCGCAGGCCCGGAAAAACTGGAGGCGTATTCACTGGAATACGGTGAGGATTTTTCAGGGCCGAGAACGACGCAGATGGTTGCAGATCGTTCGCCGCAGTAGAACGGTCTATGTCGGACAGGCTCCTAGAGTGTAACCAGTGGAGGTCCCAGGCATGCCGCTGAAGAAACCAGGATACCGACGAGTTGTCATTGTGGGCACGGCTCTGTTGCTCAATTGTGCTCCCTGGTCAGCGCCCCTCGCTGCGGAAGATCCCAGTGTCATTGCCCAATCCGCCGACTATTTCCCCGATCAGGTCGGGAATACATGGCACTATCGAGGCCAGATTACCGAAGGACCTCTGCAAACGATCGAACATAAATTTTTCTCCAACGTATCTTCGGTCACCGGCACGAAACCCATCAAGGGAACGACGGTCACCGTCTATCACGATACCAATCCAGGCAACCATGGCTCTTCGGATAGTTTCTATCGCCGCGATAGTGTCGGCATCGTCTATTATGGCTCGGAACCTGGTACGCCCTTTGAACGACAGCTCGTGCCCTATCAGATCATACGTTTCCCAATGATGGCCTCCTCGTCCTTCCCGCAATTCAACCGCAAGGACCTGGACTTTGGCACTGACTTGGATCGAGACGGCATCGATGAAAAGGCCGATGCGCAAGGCGATGCCACAGTGTTGGGACAGGAATCGGTTACCGTGCCAGCTGGTACATTCAAGGATGCCGTGAAGGTAGAAGCCCGCATGCACATGCAGATTCATCTCTCGGGAACGAAGCGGACAGCCGTCGGAACTGATGTGATGACCGCCTGGTTTGCGAAAGGCGTGGGCTTGGTCAAGTACGTCGAGCGGCAGGAACTCTCACGGTTGGAAGACCGGGGCGTGGTCACGGATATCATAGAAGAACTGGAATCCTACGAGATTAAACCGCCGAAGGCCTCACTCGGGCGGCGCGAATCCTCGCCGGAGGGTCTGCTCGCTGACAACACGGGTGACCATGAATTGCGTCAGGTACTCTTCACCTCCGGCCTTCGCTCCGACTCCGGAGAGTCGATGGCCTCCAAACGGCTGGCGGCCCACTAACGCGCCTGTGATTGGACGATTCAGATAGAGATTCCCGACATCGAATTGCCGCCGGGCCAATTCCAGATTGTCCGGGCTTCGCGAATAAACTCCGCCGGTGAGCGCGTAGGCCGTCGAATTCGCCAGAGTCAGCGCTTCTTGAAAGGAAGCGGCTTTCATTACTGAAAGGATCGGCCCAAAGATTTCTTCCTGAGCGACACGATGCGTCGGCGCCACATCCGCGAAGACCGTCGGTCCGACATACCATCCTGGTCCCGTTACAGCTCCTTCCACCAACAGCCGGGCTTCCTTCTTTCCAATCTCGATATAGTCCTCAATCTTCAACTGCGCTCGATGATCGATCACCGGCCCAACCTGTGTGCCAGGCTCTTCAGGATTTCCAACCCTCAGACTCAGCACAGCCTCTTTGAGGCGCTCCAGAAAACTATCATAGATCGCCGCGTGCACGATCGCCCGAGAGCAAGCGGAGCATTTCTGCCCCGCATAGCCGGTGAACGATGAGACCACCCCGGTGATCGCGTCATCGAGATCCGCCGTCTCATCGACAATGATCGCATTTTTCCCTCCCATCTCCGCCAGCACCCGTTTGACCATGTGTTGTCCCGGCATAAGAGTACCGGCATCTTTCAGCATGCCGAGGCCCACATCTTTCGAACCGGTAAAGGCAATTGTGGCAATATCGGGATGGCGCACCAGCATACGCCCGATATCAGGTCCGCCTGGCAGGAAAGAAAGTACTCCTTCTGGCACACCGGCCTCCCGCAATATCTCCGTGAGCCAGTGCCCCATCATTGGTGATCGCTCGGAAGGTTTGAAGAGCACGGGGTTCCCGGTTACGAGCGCCGCCGACACCATACCGGTGGGAATCGCCAGCGGAAAATTCCATGGAGCAATGACAGCCGTCACCCCGCGAGGGCTATAGAGGCGCTGGTTCAGTTCACCCGGCGCCTGTCCTAACCTTCTTGGGAGCGCAAGCCTGCGCCAGTCTGCCGCATAAAACTCCAGAAAGTCGATCGCTTCCGCGAGATCCGCATCCGCTTCCCGCCACGGCTTCCCACATTCCACTGATCTCCCATGCCGCCAACTCATCGCGCCGTTTCCGCATGAGCGAAGCGGCGGCACACATGATGTCCACTCGCCGTTCTGGTGTGGTGTCACACCAGGATTCCCGTACTTGAACTGCCCGACGCACCGCCTGTTCGACATCCTCCGAACTCGCACTGGATAACCGGCCCACGACTTCATCCGGGCGTCCGGGGTTGCGGGACTCGATGAGAGGCCCTGTCAGGCGCGGTCCCTCTGAGGACGAATCCCATTGACGACCCAATTCTGACCGCACCGTCGCTAAGGCTTGCTGCATCGCCACACGGCTGTCGGCCTGTGCAAAGTTCCGCTGCGGTTCATTGTGAAACTCCTGCATACCCGCCGACGGAGATATGAGGGACGGCTTCTGAGTCACCCCCTCAAGAACTGGCTGAGCCAACAACGTACTCAATGGGTGAGACTCCACATACTCCTTGCGTAGAAATGATTCGTTCGAGGTATTTTCCAATAACCGCCGTACGAGATAGGCCATGCCTGGAAGCAAATCGCCCACCGGTGTATAGAGCCGCAATCGACGCCCATACTGCATAACGGCATGTTGAAAAGGCTCGGCCATCCCGAAGATCATCTGATATTCCCAGGTCTCAGGAGGGAGCCCGAGCGATTCTGCAACCGCCTCGATGTAGGCCAGCGTACGGAGATTGTGCGTCCCAAATGCCGGCCGTATCAGAGATGTCTGAGATAAAATCTGCCGCGTGAGCGCTTCATAATTGGCATCCGTCTCCGCCTTGTGCTCAAAGAGAGGAACAGCCCAGCCTCGTTGCCGATAGCGGATCGTGTCCGAATCCCAGTACGCCCCCTTCACCAATCGAACGGTAATGGGCGCCCCACGCCGGCGAACCCAGGCGAGAAGCTCCTCGATATCTCGTGCTGTCTCCCGATGGTAGCCCTGCAACGCAAGACCCGCATGGGGATAATCCTTGTAGGAAGCTTCCGCAAAGAGTCTGGTGAATATCTCCACCAGCAAGGTTTTTGTATCGGCTTGTTCCATATCGAAAATCAACGAAGCGGGGAGGCGCATCGCCAAATCGAGGATGGGTCGAAGCCGCGCTGCCACCGAACGGTAGCTTCCTTCCGGATCGATCGGGTCGAGATGAGGGGAGAGTGCGGAGATTTTGATGGAGAGTTGGACTCGCGGTATCGGCCCAAGATGGTCTCGCTCCAGGCGTGGAACGGATGGCCACGATGCCGATTCACGCGCAAGTAGGCTCAGGGCTTCTACGCAGCGATCGCGGTACCGATCAGCCTCACGATCGCTGATGGTGGCCTCACCCAGCAAGTCCACCGACCACGCTCGCCCATGCTGCCAAAGATCGGTCAACTGCGGTACCGCCTCTTCGACTGTTGCACCGGCAATGAAGCTGCGTGCCATATGCTCGACCTGGCTTCTGATCGCCTTGCCGCTGAGCCGAGCCCCCAAGCTGGTGGCGGAAAGAATGTTGAGCCCCCATTGACCGCCGAAGATCGGGATGCCTCCGTCGCCCAAATACTCGCGAGCCAGCGCAACCACTTCCTCATCGTCTGTGATCGAGGGCAGAACATCGATGAATCGAAACAGTTGTGTCTTGAAGCCGCTGTCCTGCATGGCCATGTTAAGGGCCGATTGCGACCACCAGCGGCGCTCAAAGAGAGTCGGCGTCCGACCTGCAGAGAGACGGGCGAGTTGTTCACCAATACGGTACACGGTGGGTTCGAGAGGGGAAGACATGTCTGGCATCTGCACCCCACTGGCAGTGAGACGGAAGAACTCTGTCAGTATACACTGTGAGCATTCACTTGAAACATTTGAATAAATTCGGTATGCTGTGGTAGCGGAGTATCTTTCCCCTAAGCTTTACCCAATTACAATGAAGTGAGAGATGCGTGTGCAAGGAGACGTAATGCTCGCTACAACGACTGAAACCGCACCAGCCAAAGCTGAGTTTTCTCCGCTAAACTTTGCGCTATTCTGCGCCATCGTTATCGCCACGACCATCGGACTTCCACTCTATGGTTACTATTACGGATTCAGTCTCTTCGACTGGATGCTGTTCAGTGTCATGTACATTGTCACAGGTATGGGTATCACCGTCGGCTATCATCGCTTAGTATCGCACCAGAGTTTCGAATGCCCGAACTGGGTCAAAGCCTGTATCCTCGTGGCCGGCGGTTGGGCATTGCAAAACTCCGCCCTCAAATGGGGCAGCGACCATATCCGCCATCATGCCAAGACGGATGAAGAAGAAGATCCTTACAACGCCACCAAGGGATTCTGGCACAGCCACTGCGGCTGGCTCTTTTACAATAGCATCCATCGCAAGGACAAATACGAGATCCGTCTGCGCCGCGACCCTGTCGTGATGTGGCAAGATCGCTACTACTGGCCGATCGTAATCACAGGACTGCTGCTCCCTTTTGTTCTTGGTGTGTGGCACGGCGGCTGGCAAGGCGGCATCAGCGGCTTCCTCTTGGGTGGCCTCTTCCGGATGTTCATGGTGCTGAACTCCACCTTCACGATCAATTCACTCTGTCATATGGTGGGGGCACAGCCATATAGTACAAAGGACAGCAGCCGCGATAGTTGGCTGGTCTCCTTTGTCAGTTTTGGCGAAGGCTATCACAACTTTCATCACGCCTTCGCGCGCGATTTCCGCAACGGACCGAAGTGGTACAACTTCGACCCCTCGAAATGGATCATTTACACTCTCTCGCTAATTGGTCTCGCAAGCAACCTTCGCCGCAACGACCCCACCGTCGGATAAGCGATCCACGGAACACTCTCATGACAGATTATTCGATCTTTCCTCTGGGCATTCCCTCATTGTGCTATTGCCGATAGCTCAATAGACCCATTTTCTTTCACCCTGTCCTTCGCTTATGATGGAGTGACCGGCTTGAGAGCCGGTCTTATTCGATTGTGCATGTAGAGGAGGCGCTTCATGGCTGATACACATCCCGCTGAACCCCAGACCGGTCACGGGAAAGACAACCTCATTCCCGGCGTCAAATACGTCATTGCCGTCAGCAGCGGCAAAGGCGGGGTCGGCAAATCCACTGTTTCCGTGAATCTCGCCGTAGCCATGGCCTTGACTGGAGCTAAGGTCGGCCTGCTCGATGCGGATATCTACGGCCCGAACATTCCCATGATGATGGGCGTCACCAAGCCCCCTGAACAGAAGGACGGTAAGATCGCTCCTGCTGAAAGTCACGGCGTCAAACTCATCTCCATGGGATTTTTCGTCCCGGAAGACACCGCCGTGGTCTGGCGAGGGCCAATGGTCCATACCGCTATTCAACAACTTTTCCGAGACGTGCTGTGGGGCGAACTGGATTACTTGCTGATCGATCTTCCGCCCGGTACCGGAGACGCGCAGCTCACCCTTACCCAGTTGGTTCCGTTGACCGGCGCTGTTACCGTCACGACGCCACAAGAAGTCGCATTGCACGATGTCCGCAAAGGTATGATGATGTTCCAGAAGGTAAATGTGCCGCTCCTCGGTATTGTGGAAAATATGAGTTACTTTCTCTGCGGCCACTGCGGTGAGCGGACAGAAATATTCTCACACGGGGGTGGGGAGCGGGCTGCCGCCACACTCAAGGTGCCGTTCCTCGGTCGAGTACCGATCGATCCGGCCATTCGAGATGGAGGCGACTCCGGCACTCCAATCGTCGTGGCGGATCCGGCGTCTCCGCAATCGGCGGCGTTCCGGGAAATCGCACAAAAAATTATTGCGGGAGTCACCGGCGCCGCACAGGGTGTTCCTCCGATCGAAAGCCTGCTGAGCAAAATTAAGAACCCGTTTGCAAAGACATAATCGACAGATGAAAGGACGGGATAGGCGATGGGAGAATTCGTTCGAGTGACAGGCACAACCGAAGTGCAACCGGGCCAAGGGATCGTCGCAGAGGTGAGCGGCAAAACCCTCGCAGTTTTTAATGTCGATGGCGTCTTCCACGCGATAGACAACACGTGTATCCATCGCGGTGGCCCGCTCGGCGAAGGGGATCTCGAAGGGTCCGTTGTGACCTGTCCATGGCACGGCTGGCAATACGATGTTACCACAGGCGTATGCGTGGCGAATCCCGCAGCGAAAGTTGAAGTCTACCAAATGCAGGTCGACGGCACCGATGTGAAGGTACTTATTTAACAGGACGCTGAAAAAATCCGCCAGCGTCACACACCGTGGCGCGTGAATCGCGGGACAGACGAGAAGGGCGCGACGTGGACAGATTAGTTTCCCATCTCGTCTCGCTCGACTAGCTCTTTACGATCGTAGCGCCAAGTATGGACCGGAGCGACGTACTATTCCTCTACCGTCAGATGCTGCTGATCCGCCGGTTCGAAGAAAAATCGGCGGAGATGTACGCCCTTGCAAAAATTGCCGGTTTTCTGCATCTCTATATCGGCGAAGAAGCCATTGCGGTTGGGACTATGGCCGCCCTTCGACCGGATGACTATGCGATCAGCGCGTACCGTGATCATGGTCATTGTCTTGCCCGAGGCTCCGACCCAGGCCATGTCATGGCCGAGCTGTTCGGCAAAGCCACGGGGCTGTGCAAGGGCAAAGGAGGCTCCATGCACTTGATGGATGTCCCGCGCCGATTTATGGGCGGCTACGCCATTGTCGGTGGCCACATTCCCCTTGCCACAGGACTCGCCTTCGCGACCAAGTATCAACAACTCAATCTCGTGACTGTCTGCTTCTTCGGTGAAGGAGCGATTCCGAGCGGTCAGGCGCACGAGGCGCTGAATTTGGCGGCCCTGTGGAAACTTCCGGTGATCTTCGTCTGCGAGAACAATCGCTACGGTATGGGAACACCGGCTGAACGAGCCATCGCACTCTATGCGGATGTGGCTGAGACGGCCCGCTCATATGGCATCAAGGCTGAGCGCGTAGATGGCATGGATGTACTGGCTGTGCGCGATGTAATGCGCAAGGTCGTGGAACAGGTGCGGGGGGGACATGGACCATACTTCATCGAAGCGATGACCTATCGGTTCATGGGCCACTCGATGTCTGACCCGGCACACGGACACTACCGAACGAAAGAAGAAGTGGAGGAGTATCGCAAACGCGACCCTTTGCTATTGCTGAAGAAAACGATCCTGAACAACAAACTAGGCGTCGAGTCCGATTTCACCCAGCTTGAGCAGGACATCGGCGAGGTCATGGCAGCCGCCGTCAGATTCGCGGATGAGAGCCCTTTTCCAACTCCATCGGACTTGCACACCCACGTGATGCAGGAAGACTAAGAGAATCCATGCTGACGTCCTATCGTGAAGCGCTCAACCAGGCCATGAGGGAGGAGATGCGGCGCGACTCGCGCATTTTTCTCATTGGCGAGGAAGTGGGCTACTACCAGGGCGCCTTCAAAGTCAGCAAAGGTTTCGTGGAGGAATTCGGCCCGCAACGGGTGGTGGATACTCCGATCACGGAAGCCGGCTTCACGGGCCTGGCAATCGGCGCCGCTATGGCGGGGCTGCATCCTATCGTCGAACTCATGACCATGAATTTCGGGATTCTGGCATTGGATCAAATCGTCAACAACGCAGCAAAAATCCGTTATATGTCGGGGGGCCAGCTGTCGGTGCCGATGGTGATTCGCGGACCTGGCAGCGCCGCTCACCAGTTAGGCGCACAGCATTCGCAAAGTCTGGAGTCCTGGTTCTGCCATGTGCCGGGCTTGAAAGTGATCGCGCCGGCTACGCCGCACGATGCGAAAGGCCTGCTGAAGAGCGCGATCCGGGACAACAATCCTGTCATCTTTATCGAAGCGCAATTACTGTACGGAACGAAGGGGGAAGTGGAAGACGGTGAGTACACCATCCCCATCGGTGTCGCCGAAGTGAAACGTACCGGACAGGATGCGACGATCGTCGCCTATTCGAAAATGCTCCTGCTGGCGCTAGAGGCAGCGGACCAGTTGAGTCGAGAAGGCATCGAGGTCGAGGTCATCGATCCCCGCACCCTCAAACCCTTAGACCTCTCAACAATCGTGGCCTCGGTCAAAAAGACCGGACGTCTCGTAATTGTCGAAGAAGGTTGGCGGTTCTGCGGGCTGGGTGCACAGATTGCCGAGAGCGTGTATGCAGCGGCGTTCGATTATCTGGATGCTCCCATCCAACGCGTCACCGGCGAAGATGTGCCGATGCCCTATAGTCGCCCATTGGAAGACGCCGCCATCCCGGACAAGCCACGCGTCATCAACGCCGTCAAAACCGTGTGCGGCACACAGTAAGCAAGGAGGCACGATCACCCATGTCATCACAAACCCCAACTCACGATCACATTGAGATCACGGAGATGCTCGTTCGGCTCTATGTGTTCCTCGCACAGTACCTCGATCGCTGCCTTGATGAGGCAGCCAGGAAGGAATACCCGGACGAGGAACTGCACGTACATCTCTCCACGACGCGCGAAGCGATGGCCGACATTCTCGCTGTGAATCCAGTGGTCAAGAGTAAAGTCGAGAAGGAATGCAAGGACGTGCTCGCCCTCGGGGCCGCGATCTTGAAAGGCGGCCATGAGCGAGCCTCGGCGATGGAGCCGATGCAGGCGCAGCGCGCCATCCTGAAGAACAAGACCATTGCATTGAGCGATCTTTTGGGAGTGTTCCGGGCTCTCTGACATAAGGAAACGCGTGACGCGCTGGTGCCCGGTTTATGTGGTCTGGATGGTTTAGTTGTTTACCTGGTTTCGCTCGATCAAACGACAAGACAATCCAGATCAACTTGCTAGTCAAACGAACCAGACAGAGAAACATCAATTAGCCGGCTTCGATGCACGCGAACGGGGTTTTAGTCGACCAGTCGTGTATGAGCCAGTGGATGGAGGCTATCAAGCTATTCTGCGATATGAAACGACACGCGTGGTCACCGCCGCACAAGCCACGCCGGGAGCGGCGCTGGAAGAATTAATTCGCATGCTCCAAGGACAGGGCTATTCGCAACTTCGCAGCCAACTGAGCGTCCGGCAAGGCGCCTACTTGGGCTCTCAGGAACCCTGGATCGAGTATCCGGATCCGGTGCGCGATACGAAGCAAGAGGGTGGGTGGCTGAAACGATTAGTTCGCTCTTTCTTGCGGCGAGGTGAGGACCTACATGGCTAGTCGTGTTGTGATGCCAAAACTAACCGACACAATGGAAGAAGGCGTCCTTCTTGCCTGGAAGAAGCGCGAAGGAGATGCAGTGCAGGCAGGGGAAGCGCTCGCTGAAATTGAAACCGACAAGGCCATCATGGATCTCGAAGCCTTTGCCTCCGGTATCCTACGCAAGATCCTGGTGCAGGAGGGGGCCACCGTAATGTCCGGAACGTTGATCGGCGTCATCGGTGGAGCGGATGAAGACATCACCGCGGCATTGACCGACAAGATCACGGCGGCGCCGTCGGTCGCTAGTGGAACGAAGGCACCTTTGCCTCCTGCTGCCGGTCCGGCGCCTGCCTTACCAGCGGGTCCGCAGGATACTCGTGTCATCGCCTCGCCTCGCGCGAAAGCGCTGGCTGCAGACCGTGGCATCGATCTCTCCACCATCACGGGGACAGGTCCCGGCGGGCGGATAGTGGAAGAAGACGTCGTGAAGGCCCCTGCGACACCGACGCTGCCGGCTGGAACAGATCAACCGCTGAGCCAGATGCGGAAAGCCATTGCACGAGCGACGGTGCAGAGCAAAGCGCCGGTGCCGCACTTTTATCTGACGAGCGAAATCGATATGGAGCAGGCAGAGCGGTTTCGTGATCAGATGAAACAGAACCGAACCACGCATCCCTCCGTCACCGACTTGCTGATTAAAGCTGCAGCGATCGCGCTCACCCGCCATCCGGACATCAACGTGTCCTTCACCGGCCCTGCCATCAGGCGGCATGCGAGCATCGATATCGGCATCGCCGTCGGCATCGAGGACGGCTTGATCACGCCGGTCATTCGTCAGTGCGGCGCGAAGTCCCTGAACGATATCTCGACCGAATCGCGGACGCTGATCGACCGGGCCAGGAACAAACGCTTACAGCCACAAGAATACACGGACGCCACGTTTTCGATCTCGAATATGGGAATGTTCGACATAGAAAACTTCATTGCGGTCCTCATCCCCCCACAAGCCGCGTCCATCGCGGTTGGCGCCATCCGCAACGTCCCTGCCATCAAGGACGGCATAGTCAAGGCGGGCCGGCGCATGAAGGTGACGCTATCCTGCGACCATCGAGCACTGGATGGCGTACAGGGGGCCAACTTTCTAAAGGAATTTAAACATATCCTTGAACATCCCTCGGAGCTACTCCCGCCCAAGGAGACTCTATGAGTTTCATCCCGGTCGACCAGATCCGGTCTTCGTCCTCCGACTCATCCAAGGCTATCAGCCTTCAGCCCTCAGCCCTCAGCTCTTCCAGGCGCCTTCCATCCTGGTTCAAAGTCGAAGCGATAACCGGCCCGGACTACCTCGACATCAAGCAGACGATGGACAGGCTCAAGCTCCACACCATTTGCGAGGAAGCGCGTTGCCCGAACCGATGGGAATGTTGGAACGCGCGCACCGCGACGTTCCTCATTCTGGGCGACATCTGCACCAGACGTTGCCACTACTGTTCAGTCGAGACAGGCCGTCCGCCGGCAATCGATCATACAGAACCGCGCCGCGTCGCAGAGGCGATCCAGGTACTGGGCCTCAGACATGCGGTGATCACATCGGTGAACCGGGACGAACTGGAAGATGGCGGCGCCGCGATCTTTGTCGACACGATCAGGCAAACCAGACAGCTCAGCCCAGAGTGTACGATTGAAGTATTGATTCCGGACTTCGAAGGGAATGACACAGCCCTCGCGATGGTCTGTGCCGAAAAGCCGGAGATCCTGAATCACAACATTGAAACCGTCCGGAGGTTGTTTCCGGCAATTAGACCACAAGGGAAATATCAGCGATCGATCGAGTTACTCGGCAAGGCGAAGGAGTTGGGCATGCGCACCAAATCCGGGTTGATCCTCGGGATGGGAGAAACCATGGACGAAGCTCGCGAAGTCATGCGAGACCTCCGCTCCGTCGGCTGCGACATCATGACCATTGGACAGTATCTCCAACCGACAAGAGACCATCTGCCCGTCGCCCGCTTCTACGATCCCAAAGAGTTTGCTATGCTCAAAGAGGAGGGAAGGGCCCTTGGCTTCACCCACGTCGAATCAGGCCCCCTCGTCCGCAGTTCTTATCACGCAGAGCAACAGGTAGCCTCCGAAGCGTGAAGGATATGTCGCGGCCATGAGTCACCATAACGTCGTCATCATCAGCGCTCATCCCGATGACATGGAAATCGGCATGGGCGGGACGGTCGCCAAACTGGTCGAGTCCATGGCGGTGATTACTTCCGTCGTCATCACGAACGGTGGCCGGTCATCGAATCCATTTGCATTGACAGAGCAGCGGATGGCCGAAGTGAGAAGAGAGGAAGCGCTCCGTGCCGCCGGCGTTTTAGGAGTACAAGACGTGATCTTTTGCGACGAACCGGACGCGGCGGACGAGGTCAATACTCGGGCGGTCAAACGAAAACTCGTCGAAGTGCTTGCTCGTCTCCGACCAACTGAAGTCTATACGCTGGATGAGGAGCTTGATCGACATCCAGCCCATCGCCTTGCCGGCAAGCTGGCGAGAGAAAGCGTCCTTGAAGCCGACATCGTGCTACGCGGTGGCATTTGGGCGTACGAAATCTGGAGCCTCTTCACGACCTGGGACCGCCTTGAGTACATCGACAGCTACATGGCCAAGAAGATGGCTGCCATCGCGGAGCATCAAAGTCAGGTGGCAACCATACCCTATGGGGAAGGAGTCATGGGATTGAACCGTTGGCGAGCTGTGTTCGCCGACCCCAAGGCCAGCGCCCCGGCAGGTGTGTATGCTGAAGTCTTTCGACGGATTGAGATCTCTCCTCGTTCCACATAAGTTCTGTTTCGCCAGCCATTCATTTATCTCACACCGTAGAATAGCCGAACGAAACGAGAATTGAGTCCATTCTGTCCACGTCGCGCCTTTCTCGCCTGTCTCGCACGTCACGCGCCGCAGTCAGTGACGAATGTCCCTGTTCTTTGCACAGGCGATTCGCGTACCATTGACACACGATGGATAGTCTTCATCAACTCGAAACGATCATCCTGCTGCTGATAGCCGTACTCGCCCTTGCGGCGTTCGCGCGCAAACTCGTGATTCCGTATCCCATCCTGCTGGTGATCGGAGGGTTGGTCCTGGGCCTCATTCCCGGAGTGCCCACGCTGCGGCTCGATCCTGACGTCGTGTTCCTGGTCTTCCTTCCCCCTATTCTCTGGTCAGCAGCCTACTTCACGTCGTGGCGCGATTTTCGTTCAAACCTTCGCCCGATTACCCTGCTGGCTGTCGGCCTCGTGTTGGCGACCACCGCCGCCGTAGCAGTGGTCGCACATATCTGGCTTCCGGGATTGGGTTGGGCCGGCGCCATTGCGCTGGGGGCGATTGTTTCACCGCCCGACGCCGTGTCGGCGACTGCGATCGCAAAGCGATTAGGTCTTCCACGTCGTGCAGTCACGATTCTGGAAGGGGAGAGTCTCGTGAACGACGCGACGGCGCTCATTTTGTATCGCGCCGCGGTCATGGCGGCAATAAGTGGCACCTTCATCTTCAGCCACACCGTGTTGGACTTTTTTATCGCGGCGGGAGTGGGTGTCGTGGTCGGACTCTTGGTCGGCGTGGTGGCCCGCTGGGCTCTGAGATTCATGAAAGACAGTTTCAGCGAGATTGCGATTACGCTCTTATCTCCGTATATCGCCTGGGTCTTGGCTGAACAGGCTCACGCCTCAGGCGTACTGGCATGCGTGGCTGGAGGGCTCTATCTTCGTCAACATTTCAGCGAGGCCGTGGCGCCGACGACAAGGATTCAAGCGAGAGCCGTGTGGGACTTTCTTGTGTTCGTGCTCAACGGAGTCATTTTTATTCTGATCGGGCTGCAACTCGGCGCGCTCCGTGAGGCCGTTCCTTCTGGAACGTTTGCACCGCTCATGCTCACAGGGGCACTCGTGAGCCTCACTGCGATCGTGGTACGCCTGATATGGGTACCGCTGGCCGCATGGATTCCGAGACTGTTCAGCCCCTCGCTGCGGGCGCGCGACCCGATGCCGCATTGGTCAGGGCTGTTTCTTATCGGCTGGACCGGCATGCGCGGGATCGTATCTCTTGCAGCGGCATTGGCGTTGCCATTGACCACCGCAGCCGGAGCGCCGTTTCCCTTTCGCGCAGAAATCATACTGATCACATTCTCCGTGATTCTCGCTACGTTGGTGTTACAAGGCTTGTCACTGGCGCCTCTGATCCGCGCCCTGAAATTAAAGGAAGACGGGTCTCTGGAACATGAGGAGATGCAGGCGCGCGAACATGCGGCGACGGCCGCTCTCGTACGCCTGGACGAAGTCGCGAACGAAGGGTGGCCTGTTCCCGAGCACCTCGATCAAATGCGCGTTCATTATGGCGACCGGGTACAGCGCTACACCAAGGATGGAACTGCTCCTGAGTGCACGGCAGAAGCCATCGAGGTGTTCCAACGATTGCGGCATGAGACGTTGACGGCAGAACGCCTTGCGGTAATCCGCCTGCGAAACGACGGTGTCATTAGTGATGACGTGCTGCATCGTCTAGAACACGAGTTGGATGTGGAGGCCCTTCAACTCGGCATCGGTGAACGGCGAGTTTCATCAAGAGGGGATAATGCCGGGTAGAAAACGGGCGGGAACTTCACGCGGTACAAATCCACGATGACGATGCTCATGTGTTACCGGCATAAGTGAGAATCGCGTAAGAGATGACCGGAGTAGGGGTATTCCCGCTATCCTGATCGATGCCGGGATATGCCATTCATTAAAGCTTCGCTTGAAATAGTTCACTCAATATCAAGATATATCAAGGGCTGATCGTTCTTCTCACGCCATGACAGCGGACTTCTCTGAAGACTAGGCGCGATGGGCTTCGATGCATCGACGAGGACCGACGCTGGCGTGAGACTTCCGGCAAGAGAACGAATAACAACACGTGCGGTGGTTCATTACTCCGTCAAAGGTGAATCCTACCAGTCACCCGCTGTTCCTTCCGGGCATTCGCGCGCGTTCGAGAGAGGTTGATAGGACATGGCGTCATCCTTCAGATCAGGTTCGTCAGGGCGCAGCATCGTAAATTCAATCTTTTCATTCGCGAACGTTTCGTCGCCGGTTCGCAGCACACTCTCCCGGTTCAGAATCTTCATGGCGTTGAGGCGAGATATTTTGAGTGGAAAAGTCCCGAACTGGTCCGCTGATAAATAGAGCACCTGAATCGTCATCCGCCCACGGTCCGTATAAATAAACTGACGCAATGTCTCGTCGATCGGAGTCTTCACACTGATGACCGCTGAGTTCATTGGTTCAATGGTCGGTATGGAGATGCCATACGCACGTGAGGCATCTTTAGCCGTCGCGTCCCATGCCCCAGTCGCGTCCACATTCGATGTCGTGAACAGTGTGGTATTGGGACGCAGGAGGGGAGACTTGATGTCAAGGCGGAGATTCGTAATGCGCTGGTCCATCACATTTTCGAGAAGAAACTTGATCAAGACCCAGGCCTGAGGATCAGGGGTCTTGGCCCGGCCCTTCGGCAAGGTCTGCTCGATTCGCCGGAGACGGCAATCGGTGACAAGGTTACGATTTTCATAAAAATAGCTCTTAGTGTTCCCCTCCAGGGCGAAAGCACGCTCATATGTGTAGAAGGCGACGCCGACATGGATAGGGGTCGGCTTGAACCAAGACACAACCAACGGAACGAGAAACAGTACCAACGAGGCAGGAAAATCCAACGATGATAAATTTATTGAGCCGGCTTTGCCGTCCGAACCACCTCCACCATTCCTTGAGGAGCATCATGCCCAGTTGCTCATGAGGACTCGTTCACCAATTGCCGCACGTAATGAACCAACCGAGCCGCCGTATGCTTCGGAGTCTCAACCGTCTCGACCCCGAACTCCTGCCCTCGTGACCACCGCACGACGGCGTTATGTACGTCGATACGTTGCTCATTCGGCAGCGTCACAGTCAATGAAAGGCTTTCCCCCGGTCGCATCGGCAGGTCTCCCGAGAGACGCCAGCCTGAACGCGAGAGATTCCACACCGTGCCGACACCTGTAAAAGGGCCAGCCGAGTACGAGACAACACATTGCACAGGAAAGCGGCGGAAGAGACGAATCGAAAAGGGCATAGCGGCCTCGCAGGGAGGCGTATTGTAGGAGGGGAGACGAACAAACCGCAAGGCGTAGCATAAGGCGCGAGGACATGAACTGACCATGGAAAGAGGGTAGGCGAGCGAAACGCTTACAGACGGATCGTGGTTGGGGGAGGAGTCCCTCACCTCTCGCGCCCGCTTCTATCTCTTGCTTCCAAGCGCCTTTCCCCCTGTGAGACTAGATGCTGCTGCTGTAGAATGCTGGGCATGGACCTCGCTCACATTTCGAATGCCGCGGAACTACTCAAAGTCGACCACCCTCATTTCGGCCGTATTCACCCGCCTGGATTCCTCAAGACTACGATCGGGACCGTCACGGGTACGAGCCAGAAAGCCGCTGCTATAGCGGACTACAGTTCCGGCATACGCCAAACTGTTGCGGTCCAGATCGATCCACGAAATTTCATGGTCACCATTGTTAGTTCATACGTCCTGGTTACCCTAAAAGAGGGCACGAGCAGGCACCCGGTCATCCACAAAACATGGAAGCAGGTGGCCCAGCGTAAGGGAAAAGACGTGCCGGAGTTCTTCGGATCAGTCCACACGTACATTGATTCCGATGGCTTGAAGTGGGAGCATCGATTCGAAAGAACGCCTCACGAAGATGAGTTGATCGGTTTTGGGAGCAATGGAGAAGAGATCCTCATCATCACTCTAGAGAGCTTTTACCCCACGACCGCTCCCGGCCTCAGTGGTGTAATCATATCCCCTTCACCCTAGGCCTCCCAATTTGTGAACTACCCCTCTCGTTGGCATCTCGTATGGTGGAGTATATGAGGTACATATGAAAGCTATCTCGCTGAAACTACCAGAAGACGTCGTGGAGGCAAGTCGTCGGTGTGCGGATAGCCTCCATCTGTCCATGGTCGCATATATCCGTCGAGCAGTGGAGCGTATGAATCGACAGACGCAGGCGTTACATCGAGCAAGCCGTTTAGCCGAGGCCTCGAAGAAAGTGCGCAAAGAAAGTCTGCGTGTCAATCGCGAGTTTGCCGTAATCGAACGCGGACCCGCTGTCTAATTGGGAAGAGTTAGGGCGAGCTAACCTCGATCAGAAACGGGGCCGAGTGCGGAAAAGTCGAGCAAGGGATCTGTTTCAATTGAACGCCGCGCGCATAAATCTTGGTAGAGCGACTGTCAGCCTCAACGCATTAGAGTAAGTTCCATCTAGATTCGTGTGATCGATATAAACGTCTCCGTTGAAATCTTCAGTCTACGAGGGTAATGTGGCGTGAAATACCTACGTCGGCATAGGGCCACAAGTTTACATAATACTTCTTATCAGACGTAAGAGATTTTTCATTTATGTCCCTTGAACTGCTCGGTCGTATCCAACAGGAACTATCTATCACCGGCAGCGCGATCTATGAAACCGTCCTTGCACTTGCCGAGCGGGCCAACCGTAAAGTCCAGGTCCTCCGTTTACACAGTCAGGCATCGAGCTTACTGAGCCAGATCGAACAGGGTCATGGCGACCTCGGCCGTCAAATTTCAGCGCTCTGCGCAAAGCGCCCACCGTTCAGCCACGAGGCAGCTCCGCACCCTCATCAGTTGGAAAATTTCCTCGGTCAGGCCGGAGATCAGATTCAGCATCTGAAACAAACCCTCCTCAGCGTCGACAGCCAAATCCGCGATCTCAAGCTGGAAACAGTTCACCACGATCTCCTGACCCTGCAACAGGACTTGAGTCTTCGCGCAGCAGCCATCGAACGGTTTCCTGTCGTCAAGGGATCACCGTTCGCTGGACGGATGCTCGCTCAGGTGGAGCTTCCCGCGTCGGTTCGTCTCGTCACGGTCTTGCGTGGACCATTTCTCGTGCCGCCGGACGGAGCCTTGGTACTCCGCGTCGACGATGTCTTGATCATGATCGGGCTACAGACGGAGCTCGCACAGGTAGCCTTTGACATTACCCAAGCTCGGAATGCGAAGTCGGCGTAAGTCGTGAGCGAGACTCGCGAGACTTTCGCGACTCAACGTTCGAAGCTCCGGGTTTGAAGTTCCGACAATCTCGAACTCCGGACCTCGAACTGTTATCCCTATCGCCCGTCCCGCTTTTCTCGCAAGTCTCGCAAGTCCCGCGCGAATTTGATGTACAATGCTGCGAGGGGGGAGTAGATGACTCGCATACTGCACGTCTTCATCAGCCTTCTGTTCGTCGCCCTACTCAATATCCATTCGCTCGCTGCAGCTGAGACCACCATACCAAAATCAGGTGATTCGCCGGGGCTCCGCGCACTGGAAGAGATGCAAACAGTCATCACCGATTTAGCCGAATCGGCAAAACCTTCCGTGGTGAACCTCATTCCCCTGTCCCCACTGGGACGAGGGCGTGATCTGCCTCAAGAGCGGACCCCCAATGCCTCAGGATCAGGGTCCGGTGTCGTCATCGATCCTGAAGGACACATCGTCACCAACAACCATGTGATCGGCGACGCGACGGAAATCGAGGTCCGCTTTTCCGATAAGTCCAAGTTGATTGCACAGGTCGTCGGCAAGGATCAGGATACCGACTTAGCTGTCCTCAAAGTCACCGCCGATCATCCTCTCCCGAGTGCGAAATTCGGAGACTCGTCGGGCGTGCGCGTGGGCCAATGGGTGCTCGCTGTGGGAAATCCGTTCGGACTCGATCGAACGGTCACGCTCGGCGTAGTCAGCGGGGTCGGCCGGGAAAATATCAATCTCTCACGCTACGAAAATTTTATTCAGACGGACGCGTCGATCAATCCTGGCAACTCGGGTGGCCCGCTCTTCAATCTGCGCGGCGAGATTATCGGCATTAACACCGCCATCATTAACTTCGCCCAAGGGATCGGCTTCGCAATTCCCTCCAACATGGCCAAGCAAGTGATTCAGCAATTACTGACGCAGGGGCGGGTGACACGAGGCTGGCTGGGCGTCGGCATCCAACCACTCACAGCGGAGTTGGCACGCAAGTTCGGGGTTAACGAAGGCGAAGGAGTGCTGGTCAACGAAGTCTTCGAAAAGAACCCGGCTGCAGCAGCCGGCATCAAACCCGGCGACATTCTGACCCGTATTGACGGCATCGTGATCGACACGCCAAACCGGCTTTCTCGCGTCGTGGCGGGATTGCCCCCGGGCTCAACGGCAAAAGTTGAGATCGTCCGCGATCAGCAGCGATTGGTGCTCGACGTCGCTCTTGTGGAACGCCGAGACCACGCCGTGATCACCTCGCTTCCCCCCCAGGAACGGGCTGAAGTCACGCTCGGCCTCGATGTGCAAGACCTCACGCCAGGCCTGGCTGACAAATTCAAGCTGCAGGAAAGTCGGGGCGTGCTCATCAGCAAAGTGGACGCCGGAAGCCTCGCCCAATCGGAAGGCCTTCACGAAGGCGATCTCATCAAGGAAGTGAACCGTATTGATGTCGGGTCGGTCGAAGAATTCAACAGCGCAATCTCCAAGGTCAGACGAGGCGAAACGATTTTACTTCGCGTCGTGAGAGAAAGCCGCGCATTCTATGTCGTACTCAAATCGACCAACCCTTAACAGGCTACGGATCAACCACTTCGACGCAATTGAACCTCGATAGCCTACTCGTCTCTATCCACGTCGCGCCTTTCTCGCATGTCTCGCGCGTCACGCGCCACGGTCTAATGCGCCGCCGCATGTGTCTCCACTTTGTGAGACTCAACAATTCGAACCACGAGCTCGCGCGGCACTTCGTCGTACCGCGCAAATTCCATCGCATACGTGCCACGTCCTGCCGTGAATGAATTCAGCGCCGTGGCATACGTGAGCAGCTCCGCCATTGGAACAAGAGCCGTAATCATTTCCGTCTGGTCTTTCGCCTCTACGTGGAGAATCCGCCCTCGGCGCGCATTCAAGTCCCCGATCACGCTTCCGATGTGATCCGCCGGCGCCTCGACCTCCACCGTCATGATGGGCTCTAACAACACCGCATGGGCCGTCTCCAAGGCCTTCTTGAACCCCATCGACGCGGCGATCTTGAACGCCATCTCAGATGAATCGACCGCATGGTACGACCCGTCGTACACCGCAACTCGGCAATCGACGACAGGAAACCCTGCCAAGCTGCCGTGATGCATGGCTTCGACCACTCCCTTCTCTACCGCCGGAATGAAGTTGCGCGGAATCGCGCCGCCGACCACCTTGTTCTCAAATTTGAATCCCTCACCGCGCGGCAGAGGCGCGAGTTCAAGCCAGCAATCACCGTACTGGCCGTGCCCGCCGGTTTGCTTCTTATATTTCCCCTGTGCCTGTGCGGTGGCGCGAATGGTTTCGCGGTACGGAATCTTCGGCATATGCACCACCACTTCAGCACCGTACTTGCGGCGCAATTTTTCGAGCGCAAGATCGATATGGACCTGGCCCATCCCGCTCAATACCATTTCTTTCGTATCGGCGTGCCGTGAAAATTCGAGCGTCGGATCTTCTTCGATCAACTTATGCAGCCCGAGACTGATTTTCTCGATATCGGCACTGGACTTTGGCTCAATGGCAAAGGACACGACAGGCCGAGGCAGCACCGTTTTCGGGTAACAGATGGGAGCATGTTCATCAGAGAGCGTGTCGCCGGTTTGCGTATCTTTCAGTTTCCCGATTGCCACGATCTCCCCTGCTCCGGCCGAAGGTACGGCTGTATGTTTCTTTCCCAATAACGTATAGAGATGTCCGCTTTTCTCTTTGCTCCCTCGAGAACTGTTGAAAACCGTCGAGTCTGCGTGAAGGGCCCCGGACAAAACCCGCAGATACGACAGTCGTCCGACAAACGGGTCTATCAGGGTCTTGAAGACGATTCCTGAAAATGGATCCTCTGGAACGGCGCGGCGCTTCACGGCCTCACCTGTATCAGGATGCAGGCCTTCCAACGGGGCTCTCGCTGCTCGATCCATCGGCGACGGCAGAAAGTCGACGATGGCATTGAGGAGTGGAACGATCCCGATATTCTTGATTGCGGAACCGCAGTAGAGCGGAACGATCGTACCACCCTGGACGCCAAGACGAAGTCCGTCGATCAGCTCCTCCTGCGCCAGCTCACCCAAGGCGAGATACTGCTCCAATAATCGATCATCCTGCTCGGCCACTCCCTCCTGAACGCGCCTCCGCGCATCGGTGACCATCGTCCGCTCACTCTCAGGTATTGCTAACTGCTGAAATGTGGCGGTCTCTGTCCGCGACGTGATGACGCTCTGCTGAAGGAGATCCAGTACCCCTTCAAGCTGGGCGCCCCTGCCGAAGGGCAACGACATCGGCAATGGCATGATCCCAAGATCCCGTTGACACAATGTGGCAACCTCCTCAAGGGAAACACCATCTTTATCCAATTCGTTGAGGAACAGGAGACAGGGCAAGCCGAGTGTTTTAATGCGAGACCAGATTCTGACGAGTTCGCTCCGAATCCCAGACGAGGCACCCATGACCAGGATCACGGCATCCACCGCTCGCAATGCCATGATCGGCTCCCCGAGTAGGTTCAGCGCACCGGGGGGATCGACGAGATTGATGATGGTGTGATTCCAGGAATAACGAAGGAGACTGGTACTGACGGAACTGCGCCGGTGCAGTTCTTCCGGCTCAAAGTCAGAGGCCGTCGTGCCTTGTGCGATCGACCCGAGGTGGGGAACAGCGCCGGCGGTAAAGAGCAGGGCTTCAGCCAGTGAGGTCTTCCCGGCACCGGCACTGGAGATCAGGACCACATTTCTGAGTGACTCCCTGCGTAATTCGCTCATGGGACCCTCCTCGTGATAGCCGGAAGACCGTCGTATTCTTCCGGAAATGAAATGGCCTGCTTATGTCGCGATGACTCCTCCTTCGCTCACACGTCGGCACGATGGTTTGTCAGCCAGCCTTGATCGGCGAAGCTGACATAACGTCCATCGCCGACGACGAGATGATCGAGAACCCGAATGCCCAATACTTCTCCTGCCGATACTAATCTCGCCGTGAGGACGCGATCTTCCTGGCTTGGCGTCGGATCGCCGCTGGGATGGTTGTGCAGGAAGATCACCGCCGCCGCGGATTCTTTTACCGCGAGTGTGAACACTTCGCGTGGATGGACAATGCTGAGCGTCAAGCTGCCTTCCGACACCGTTGTGTCACGCATGATGGCATGCTTGGCATCCAGTAATACAACTTTGAAAATTTCGTGGCGCAGGTCACGCAGGGTCGGATGGTAATGGGTGAAGAGGTCGCGACTGGATGTGATTTTTGTTCCCTTGGCCAGCGGACCGGCAAGGGCACGCTTCCCTAGTTCAATGGCCGCCTTCAATTGAGCTGCTTTGGCTTCTCCTACACCTGGAACTGCGCAGAGTTCTTCGATTCCACATTGTGCAAGTCCAGCCACACCCCCGAGTCGATCCAGGATATCCATTCCGACCTGCACCGCTGAAGATCCATGACGACCGACTCGGAGAAGAATCGCCAGGAGTTGGGCATTGGTGAGCATCTGTGGGCCCTGAGTCAGTAGCCGTTCGCGCGGCCGCTCTGTTTCAGGCCATTGAGCGATACCTTGCCCTCCTTTCATGCCGGCCATTCATTCTCCTTGGACAAAATAAGACACTCTGAACGTTTTTGTGCTAGAGACAACCCCCTCGATGCCCACTTGGTAACAAATACGTATCCCCTAAACTGTTGAAATTACGTACAGCGACAATTTGGTGCAGTAATTGCTTTGGAACGCCTGCAGCAGTGCACAACAACCCTGGGAGGATTCGATGGAATGTCCGAAGTGTAAAGGTCTCATGATGCTGGAGCGGTTTTCCGACTTCTTCTTAATTTTCTATGCCTGGAAATGTATCAATTGCGGCGCCATCATTGATCGCACCATTTCAAATAATCGGCAAAAGAGCTTGGCCGCTCGCAAACCCCAGACAGTGGCGACTCGCTAGAACAATTGCGTTTCGTTGCGACTGGTCGACTCTCTCGATCGCCACGGATGGTCGACATTGCCGCGCTGATGCTTCGTCGCTCTCGCCTTAGGCCGTCAGATCACTCGGCGGCATTATAGTCCCGGGGCTCAAGGGTCGTCAAAATACTTCTATTTCTCTCGATCCAACCTACTTCGCTACACCGTTCCCACATCAGAGCTCCACACCTCGCTTCAGCAGCACTAATCTTGACCCCTTCAAAAACGCTGTGTTAGAGTCATGCGCTCCAGAAATGGCTCTCACCTGAATGTATGCGTGTTATTGCCGGATCCCACCGAGGTCGCCGTTTGAGTGGGCCGCAAGGAACTGCGCTGCGCCCCACATCCGACAAGGTTCGTGGGGCCATTTTTTCAATTCTGGGAACCCAGGTGTTAGGAGGGCGGTTTCTTGATTTGTACGCAGGTACGGGAGCCGTTGGGATCGAAGCCCTGAGCCGCGGAGCCTCAGCCGTTACCTTTGTCGAGTCGGACCCGATGGCCGTGCAGCTGCTACAGAAAAATCTACGGACCTGCCAGTTGCTCGACCGGGCGCAGGTACATGTGGCGCCAGCAGCCGCCTTCCTCAAGCGGAAAGACTGGTGGGAAGGCCCCTACGACGTACTCTTTGCAGATCCGCCGTACGCCGCTTCGGATGAGTTAGATATCCTGATCCATGCCTGGAGGCCCGGGCTGTTATCGGAACATGCCGCCATGATGATCGAACAAGACTCGCGCACCGAATTGCCTGCGTCGATCAACCATGCCGCGCTTGTGCGGCGATACCTGTATGGCGACACGGCACTCTATCTGTACGGTGTATCCACCTCAGTGTCGACGGCATCATGAAAATCGGCATCTATCCGGGAACCTTCGATCCCATTACCCACGGACACACCGATATCATCACCCGAAGCCTGCGTGTGTTTGATAAAGTGGTCGTCGCCGTTGCGCCCAATCCCTCCAAGCATCCACTCTTCACCCTAACCGAACGGCTGGAGATGATCCGCATCGTGATGGAAAAAATGAACCAGGTCGAAGTGACCCACTTCGATGGCTTACTCGTGGACTTTGTTCAGCGATACGGTGGTCATGCGATCATCCGTGGCTTACGGGCAATCTCGGACTTCGAACATGAGTTTCAGATGGCTCTCATGAATCGTAAAATCGCCAAACAGGTTGAAACCGTGTTCCTCATGCCCAGCGAAGAGTACTCCTATTTATCATCAACCATCATTAAAGACGTAGCCAACCATGGCGGGACGCTCACGGAGTTTCTGCACCCCGAGGTTGCGCGCCAACTGCAAGAACGGATCAGGAGTTTGAAATCATGAAGCTTGCTGCACGAGCGGGGCGCATTGCCCCCTCTCCCACTTTGGCTATGGCCGCAACCGCGAAAGCGATGGCAGGACGCGGGATCGACGTCGCCGATTTCTCGTCAGGAGAACCGGACTTCGATACACCGGAACCGGTCAAAGCCGCGGCAGAAGCCGCCATTCGTGCAGGATTTACAAAATACACGCCCTCATCCGGCATCGATGAACTGCGCCAAGCGATTATCGACAAGCTGCAAGCAGAGCAAGGGCTCCGGTACGAGAAATCTCAGGTGCTGGTGTCGTGTGGCGCCAAACATTCGCTGTATAACCTTGCCGAAGCGCTTCTCGAAGCAGGCGACGAAGTCATTATTCCCGTTCCCTATTGGGTCTCCTATGCCGACCAAACCCTGCTGAACGACGCCACGCCGGTGTTCTTGTCGACCCGTGAAGAGAACGGGTATGCCGTTGACGCCCAGGAATTGGAACGACTCGTCACCGCACGCACTAAGGCGATTATCATCAATAGCCCCGGCAATCCAACGGGAGCGACCTACGATCGGGCGACGCTCGAACGCCTTGCCGAGCTGGCTCTCCGTCGTGACCTCCTTCTGATTTCAGATGAGATTTACGAAAAAATTCTCTACGACGAGGCGACACACACGAGCATTGCCTCGCTAGGACCGGAGGTCGCAGCCCGTACCGTCGTGATCAACGGCGTATCCAAAGCCTATGCGATGACCGGCTGGCGGATCGGCTATGCGGCTGGCCCAAAAGACCTGTTGACCGCCATGGCGAACATTCAAAGCCAGAGCACGTCCAACCCCTGTTCCATTTCACAAAAAGCTGCCGTCGTGGCCTTACGCGAAGGTGATGCGTTCACAACTAAAATGGTAACGGAGTTCGATCGGCGGCGGCGCGTCATGGTCGAGCGGCTGAATGCGATGCCCGGCGTTTGCTGCCGAATGCCCACCGGAGCATTTTATGCATTTCCGAACGTGAGTGGGTTGCTCGGAAAGCAAAGCCCAAGCGGAATAATTCTCACTCCGACCGATCTGGCAAACTACCTGTTGCAGGAATTCAAGGTCGCAGTGGTTCCCGGTGAGCCGTTTGGGAGCATCCAGCATATTCGCCTGTCGTATGCGACCAGCATGGAGACGATCGTTCGTGGCATGGATCGCCTTGATGCGGCGTTCAAGCAGCTTACCTAGCAAAAGAAGACTGTTGTTGAGGTTGTCTGGTTCATTTGGGTTGTGTCGTTTATCCGGTTCGTTGCGTCCAACCACAAAACCAGACAAACCAAATAGACCAGATGAACCAGAGAGACCGGGCTAGCAGGAGGAAATGACTCGTGCCAATCTATGAATATCAGTGTGAAAGCTGTGCGGATAGGTTTGAGGTCAAACAGAGTATGAAAGACGATCCCATCACCGCATGCCCGCAATGCGGGAAGCGAGTACAGCGCCTTATTTCATCGCCGGCCATTATGTTCAAAGGCAGCGGATGGTATGTAACGGACTACTCCGAGAAAATGAAGCCGTCCCCCGGCAATGAGCAACCAACAGCTAAGAGTGAGGAGAAGAAAGAAACGGCGCCAAGCACGTCCGACCAGACAACGTCCACGACTCCCTCTACTCCAGCTGCTTCACCCTCGTCTGCGCCGGCGAGCGCCCCGTCGAGCACAGCCTCAAACACTCCAACACCCACACCCACGACTTCCACGACCAAGTAGACTGCGGAGACCAGGCGCGCTAGCGCTTGACTGTGGCCTTTGCCGATGCTTTCTTCTTGGCCGGAGCCTTCTGCGTGACCTTTGTGGCCGGCTTGACTGCGCCGGTCTTCGGCGGTGCGACTTTCGCTGACTTCGCCAATCGCCCCTGTGCTGCCGTCAGACCATTTTGCAAACTGGCAATCATGGTCGACTTATCTTGATTCGCTTTGGAAAGATCATTCACTTGCGCCTGCAAATCGTCTTTCACCTTCGCAATGGAGGCCAGCTGATTCTGTAACTGAGCCTTTTCCAGTGTTGCACTCTGGAGCTCAGAGCGAAGTTGTTCGATTTGTGTTTGGAGTGCCGGAGGCCAGTAATCGCACCCGGACATGCCCACCGAGACGAGCGTTATGGCGGCCACCGCAACAAGGTTACGCACCATTACTGGTCGAGTCATCGGTACTCTCCTTTCAGTGTGAACGACACGATCGACTTCACCGACTATCTGCGTCGAGATACAGGCCGTGAGCGGCCAACTGCGCTACGATGGCGCATTTTTCGATCGCTCCATCGCGAATGATTCGGATCGGACCCCGGACGTCGATGACGGTGGATGGCCGCCCGCCGGGAGTCGGTCCAGCATCAATGATCAGATCGAGCACGTTGCCAAGGCTGTCCTGAACCTCTTCGACCGTCGTGGATGGCGGGATGCCTTCACGATTTGCACTGGTACCGGTCACAGGCCCGACTAAGCGTAAGAGATCACGCAACGGCTGCCAGGCACTGAGACGGATGCCGATAGAGCCCGTCCCTGCAGTCACCGCATCGGGGAGTCCAACCGCTGCGGGAAAGACGATGGTGAGCGGTCCTGGCCAGAAGGCGTTCATGAGTATGCGTGCTGCATGGGGAATACTTCGAACGAACGGCCCCAACTGAGACTCGTCGCCGATCAGCACGAGAATCGGTTTTCCCTCCGACCGACCTTTGACCTGCCACAATCTGGCGAGTGCCTGCTCGTCGAACGGAGCCGCAGCAAGCCCATAGAAACTCTCCGTCGGCAGGGCGATCAGCCCGCTCTCTTCGAGCACACGGCGCGCGCGATCAGCAAGCACCGGAACGGTGGACGCCCTATAGCGCTCGATCGTTGCCATGGCAGGAACCATCAGACTCCTTCTACGCTATGCCCGGGGCAAGAACGCACGATGCGCAATATCCGTCCGATAGTGTGCGCCTTCAAATGCAATCGACTTCGTCACCCGATAGGCCTCCGCTTGCGCGACTTCCAAGGTCTTTCCACGTCCCGTAATTCCCAATACCCGGCCCCCGGCTGTCATCACCTCAGTACCAGTTCGTGTCGTACCCGCATGAAACACCATGGTTGTCTCATCGGTCGTAGCCGGTAATCCTTGAATCGCACGGCCGGTCTGATACGCCCCTGGATAGCCCCCCGACGTCATGACGACACACACTGCAGTTTCATTATGCCAGTCTATCCTAAGTTGGTCGAGCCGATGTTCGATTACCGCTTCAATCACCTCCAGCAAATCGGTCTTGAGCAACGGGAGCACGACCTGCGTTTCCGGATCCCCCATCCGAGCATTGAACTCCAACACATAGGGCATCCCCTTCACAATCATGAGGCCGGCATACAAGACACCCTGAAACGGACAGCCCATGCGAGATAAGACTTCGACAGCGGGATAGAGGACCTGTCGCGTGACCTGCTCACGTACCGCCATAGTCCCAAGCGGTGCAGGACAATAGGCACCCATGCCCCCGGTGTTGGGACCCGTATCGCCATCCCCGACTCGTTTATGATCTTGCGCCGGCAACATCGGTACTACCGTCCGGCCGTCCGTGAAGGCCATGATCGTCAATTCCTCGCCGTCTAAAAACTGCTCGATCAACACGCGCTGACCGGCCTGACCGAACATCGCATGCTCCATCGAGTCGCAGACAGCCTGTTTCGCCTCTTCACGCGTCGCCGCGACGACCACACCTTTCCCCTGCGCCAGTCCATCAGCCTTCACGACCACGGGAACCTCGTGCTGATCGAGATAGGCCAACGCTGAAGAAACCCGGTCGAAACTTTGCGCCCTCGCCGTGAGAATCTTCGCGCTGTGCATCATCTCTTTGGAAAACACTTTGCTGGCTTCGATGCGAGCGGCGCTCTTCGTCGGTCCAAATATTTTTAGCTTCGATTTGCGAAACTCATCGACAATGCCCAACGCCAGCGGGGCTTCCGGCCCGACGACCGTCAGATCGATCTTCTCCGACTGCACAAATGTTTTCAGTCCGGCGATATCGTCGGCTTTGATAGGCACGCAGGTTGCGTGCGATTCAATCCCCGCATTGCCAGGCGCACAATAGAGCGTCGGCTTACGGGGACTTTGCGCAAGCTTCCACACCATGGCGTGCTCGCGTCCCCCACTGCCCACGACAAGAATTTTCACGGGATAGCCTTCAGCTTGAGATCTTTCTTCGGAGGATGTTCAAACGGCTCTCCAGCAAGGCCGCAGGCGAAGGGAAAACCGGAGGCGTAACTTTCTCACCCACCCGCCCCGAGCTGCGGAGCAGCTCTCTCCCCGACGGGCTACGTTGAGGATTTTGCCGAGCCGAGAACGACGCTGGAGAGTCGTTTCAACATCCGTTAGTGGCGGAAGTGGCGCATGCCCGTCATAATCATCGCCACCCCCTGCTCATCTGCGGCTTTGATGATTTCGGCATCGCGAATCGAACCACCCGGCTGAATGACTGCTGTAATCCCTGCCTGTACAGCGGCATCTAAACCATCACGGAAGGGAAAGAACGCATCCGACGCCATCACACACCCCTTAATCGGCATCTGGGCTTTCATTGCCGCAAGCTTCACTGAATCGACCCGGCTCATCTGGCCGGCGCCGATTCCCACCGTCTGCCCAGGCTTGGCATAAATGATCGCGTTCGACTTCACGTGTTTGCAGACCTTCCAGGCAAACGCGCAGGCCGCATACTCCTCATCCGTCGGTTTGCGCAGGGTCGGTACGTTGAGCGCTTTCAGGTCGGTTAACACACCGAGATCCCGATCCTGGACGATCAATCCGCCGACCAATTTCTTGAGATCGAAGCCCTCTTGCTTCACCTTTGTGAGTGGCCCGACATCGAGCAAACGTAGATCCTTCTTGCGCTTCAACTCTGCAAGCGCATCACCGGCAAAGCCCGGCGCAATGACCACTTCCACGAACGTCGAAGTAATTTCCTTCGCCGCGGCCAAATCCACAGGACGATTGAACGCAATCACGCCGCCGAACGCCGAGACGGGATCAGTCTCCCTGGCCTTCACATAGGCTTCGACGGGCGTCGCACCCAATGCCACGCCGCAGGGATTATTGTGCTTGATAATGGCCACGGCAATCTCGTCGTACTCTTTCGCCAGCTCGAGCGCCGAATTGGCATCGAGAAAATTGTTATACGACATCGCCTTGCCGTGAAGGATCTTTCCACGGGACACCGATGGCTCGGTCGAATGCAGTTCTCGATAGAAGGCCCCTTGCTGATGCGGGTTCTCTCCATAACGAAGCATCTCTGCCCGTTCGAACTGCAAGGACAATATTTTGAGGGAACTTGACCTCGTTGCCTTCTACCTGCCTCTCAAGATATCCGGCAATCAGACTGTCGTAGCGCGCCGTGTGTTGAAAGACCTTCATCGCCAACTCGCGACGCAATTCACGCGACACCGTCCCTGCCTTCGCCGCATCGAGCACGCGCTGGTAATCAGCCGGGTCTACAACCACCAAGACATCTTCGTGGTTTTTGGCGGCGGAACGCAGCATCGACGGCCCGCCGATATCGATATTTTCAATGGCTTCTTCAAAGGGACAGTGGGGCTTCGCGATCGTCGCCTCGAACGGATAGAGATTGACCACGACCACATCGATGGGTCCGATCCCTTGCTGTTTCATCTGCTCGACATGGGCAGGCACCGAACGGCGTCCAAGCAAGCCGCCATGAATCTTGGGGTGTAGTGTCTTGACGCGGCCGTCGAGAATTTCCGGTGAGCCCGTGTAGGCCGCCACGTCCGTCACCTGTACAGCGGCATCTCGAAGGGCCTTTGCCGTACCTCCGGTGGAAAGTATCTCCGCACCGAGAGCTGCCAACCCCTTGGCCATCTCGACGATCCCAGTCTTGTCAGAAACGCTGATCAGCGCCCGCGTGATGCCGGCCATAATACACTCCTTCAACTTGTTCGTGATTCAGAAAAGAATGACCATTCCGTGAAAAGCGGGCGAAGAATAACAGATGGATTAGGCAAGTTCAAGGCAAGGATTGTTGGTAAAAAATCACATGGATTCTCTCATACAAAAGAGAAGGGGGCCTGCTGCCACAAATATCGCAGTCAGGGCCACCAATTCTCACGCCTGAATCTCTATTAATGACGGGGCCTTGTTTAGTGCTTGTTTCGCAAAAGCCGGAGCAGTCTCACGCCAATCTCAACGGCGACAGGAAGCACCATCAGCTGGAGGCTATGGGTACGGCAACAGGGAATCCCACCAAGCCTGCACTGGAGGCTGATATTAGCGCTAGTACGCCTTTGGCGAATATGATACGGTAATTTGTCCCGCCGCAATGACCACCAGAGAGTCGACGTATGATGCGCAGAGCGATTCTAGGCGCAGGCGCTGTCGCACTTACTCTTGTTGCCGTGGTCTGCATTCCGCGCCATCTTCCAACATCGACCGCATCGAGCGCCCTCACCCCTGCCACCTTGCATGCGCGTTTAGAGCATGGGACTCTGACCCTCCGTGGCTCGCTTCCCAGTGAGACCAGCAAGGCCGCAATTCTTCAGCGAGCCCAAGAACTCTATGGAACGACACCTGGTCGCGTCGTCGATGAGTTGGTGGTGGATCCAAGAGTGGGACCTGCATCCTGGGCCGACAATGTCTCCCAGGTCCTCCCCGTCTTAGGGCACATGACAGAACGCGGCTCCATCATCATCGACGGTCGCACGATTGTCCTCAGCGGCCAGGTCGACAACGATCGTGCCAAAGCCGCTGTGCTCCGAGATATTGCCCCTCTCACTCAGGCGGGGCTCGAACTGGAAGATCACATTCTGGCAGCTCCGTTCCCGGCATCCTCCGCCTCGCTCCAGAAGAAATTGAATGAGATTCTTTCCCACGGCTCCATCGAATTTGATTCGAACACCACCACGATGACCCCCCGCAGTCGCATCACACTGGACCAGCTGATCACTCAATTACGTCAAGTCCCTCACACCGCCATTGAGATCGGCGGTCATACGGACAAGTACGGCGCGCCGGACTATAACCTTCAACTCAGCCGCCGCCGCGCTGAAGCCGTGCGGCACTACTTCATCAGCCACGGCCTGACCAACCAGTTCACCGCCGTCGGCTATGGCGCCTCACGACCGCTGTCGGTCGCGCAGACCCGGACCGGTCTCCAGCACGACCGGCGCATCGAATTGCGCGTGAAAGGAGTGAGTGACCTATGATCGCTATTCATCGGCCAGATCCTGGGATGTCTCCTCGTCGCGGCAGGAATCGGCGGCGTGGTCGGATGGCTGCTGCGACAACTATCCACCGGCGAACTCACACAACAGTTCATGGACGTCACCGCCACCCTGCGACCAGAAAGAACAGACGCTGGAGAAGGCGCAGTATGAGCTGAAAGTCCAAGCCGCTGAGATGCAGATTCTCGAAAGCAAGATCGTCGAATCGGAGGAACTCAACCAATCCACCCGGCAGGAACTCTCGGCACGACAACGACCGCCTCCAGGCGCTTCAAGAAGAGTTGGCCGTTCGCACGCAGCGGCTGACGGTCCTGGAAGCGGAAGAAGCCTCTGTTCGCCGGCGCGCGAGCGAATATGACGCGACCGCCGCCGCGCAATCGGAAGAAATCCAGCAACTCCAGCTCACGCGTCAGGCAGCCCAGCAGACACTCGAGTCGAACGAGCAAGAACGGCAAGAGCTTCAGCGCCGCATCGCCGAGTTGGAAGACCGCCGTCGCAGAAGCCGATCGGCTACGCGCGCGCGTGGAGGAACTCGAACCGGCCCAAGGACGGGTCCATTGGTTGGAAGTACAACTCTCCGATCAAGACGTTGAACATCGAGCCGCACTACACCAACTCAACAGCCAACTGGCCGAACGAGACAAGCGCATCGGCGAGCTGGAGTCTCTCTCCCAACGGCTTCAGGAGCAAGAAGCGGCACTGGCGCAGTGGGAAACGAAATATGCCCATACCCTCACGCAACACGAAGCGCAGATCGCCAAGCTACAACAACAGCTCGCGGCGCAGGACCAACTCCAAGCTCAGCTCCTGCTCGATAAACAACTCCTCGATGAGCGAGCCGAACGGATCGACGGCCTGAAGCACCGGATTCAAGAACTCGAAGCGCAACAGCAAGGCCTGGCGGATCAAGTACAGACGGCGGCAGAAAAACAAGAGGAGATCGACCGCCTCCGCAAGCGCCTGGTCGAAGTGCGGGCCGCCCTCCGCATCAAGGCCGATGGGGGAGCTGTGGCTCCTCGCCAGAAAACGCGTCAGAATGGAAGTCAACTGAGCCTGGAGATGGAACAGGCAAAAGCGGCAAAGGACGGACCGAAAGACGATCTGAGTAAGATTCACGGGATCGGTCCGGTCTTTGCGCGAACCCTGAACAAGATGGGCTTGCATACCTTTGGCCAGATTGCGCGCTGGACGCCGGAGGATATCAACAAGGTCGCGAAGAAGCTCTACACCGCCCCCGACCGGATCAAGCGGGACAAGTGGGTTGCCGGAGCAAAGAAACAACACCGTGAAAAGTATGGAGAAAAGCCCTAACGTCCGTTGTGCCCTGCCCCTAGAAGCTGGCTTCAATCCCTGCTACGATGAGCGGTGCCATCGGATGCGCATCCGCCCCTTACATTAGTAGGGATAGACCGCCTCCGAGAAGTCCACGTATCATGATGAACTTCAATACCAAAAATCATTCAGCTGGCCTCTTGGCCAGAACAGAGGAAGCATACTAATGCGCGACCGTAAGCCCGGCAGAACCGTGTCATGGACTGCCCTGCTTTTTTTCGACAGCGATCTTCGGCGTTAACGGCTGCGGCGATTTGGGCAATAAAACTGCTCCCAATGACACGCCCATCGCCAACGCAGGACGAGACCAGGGTAGCATCCGCCCCGGTACGCTCGTCACGTTGAATGGAAGCGCCAGTTCCGACCCCGACGGGCAACCGCTCACGTACAGTTGGAGTTTTGTCAGCAGACCGCCTGGTAGCACCGCAGTCTTGACGAATCCCACCCGCGTGTCGCCCACCTTTATGCCCGATCGTGTTGGCGATTATGTCGTGCGACTCATCGTGAACGATGGCACCGTGAACAGCGCCCCCGACACCGTGCTCATCACCAGCAACAACGTCCCGCCTGTCGCCAACGCCGGCCCTGACCAGGGTGGCTTCGCCCCGGGAACGCTCATCACCCTCAATGGCGCCGGCAGCTTCGATGGCGACGGAGATCCGCTCACCTTCAACTGGAGTTTTGTCAGCAGGCCTGCCGGCAGCAACGCGGTCTTGACGGGTTCCACAACCGTGACACCGACCTTCACCGTCGACCGTGACGGCGACTATGTTGTGCAACTCATCGTGAACGATGGCATAGAGAACAGCAACCCCGACACGGTCACGATCACCAGCAACAACGTCCCTCCGGTGGCCAACGCCGGGCCCGACCAAACTGTAGGTCCGGGACTCGTCACGCTCAATGGCAGCGGCAGTTCCGATGCCAACGGAGACCCGCTCACCTATCAGTGGTCACTCTCCAAGCCTGCCGGCAGTGCTGCGGTCCTGTCGAGCACGACCAGCGTATCACCGACCTTCACCGTCGACCGTGACGGCGACTACGTTGCGCAACTCATCGTGCGCGACGGCACCGTGAACAGCGCCCCTGACAGCGTGATCATCACCACCAGCAATGTCGCGCCGGTCGCCAACGCCGGCCCTGACCAGGGCGGCATCGCCCCGGGAACGCTCGTCACCCTCAATGGCAGCGGCAGCTCCGATGCCAACGGAGACCCGCTCACCTATCAGTTGGTCACTCTCCAAGCCTGCCGGCAGCGCCGCGGTCCTCTCAAGCACCACCAGCGTATCACCGACCTTCACCGTCGATCTCGCCGGCTCCTATGTCGCGCAACTCATCGTGCGCGACGGCACCGTGAACAGCGCCCCTGACAGCGTGATCATCACCACCAGCAATGTCGCGCCGGTCGCCAACGCCGGCCCTAACCAGGGCGGCATCGCCCCGGGGACGCTCGTCACCCTCAATGGCAGCGGCAGCTCCGATGCCAACGGAGACCCGCTCACCTATCAGTTGGTCACTCTCCAAGCCTGCCGGCAGCGCCGCGGTCCTGTCGAGCGCCACCAGCGTATCACCGACCTTCACCGTCGATCTCGCCGGCTCCTATGTCGCGCAACTCATCGTGCAACGATGGCACCGTGAACAGTGCCCCTGACAGCGTGATCATCACCACCAGCAATGTCGCGCCGGTCGCCAACGCCGGCCCTAACCAGGGCGGCATCGCCCCGGGGACGCTCGTCACCCTCAATGGCAGCGGCAGCACCGATGCCAACGGAGACCCGCTCACCTATCAGTTGGTCACTCTCCAAGCCTGCCGGCAGCGCCGCGGTCCTGTCGAGTACAACTAGCCAATCAACGACTTTTATCGTTGACCGTGCCGGCAGCTATGTCGCGCAACTCATCGTGCACGACGGCACCGTGAACAGTGATCCTGACAGCGTGATGATCACCACCAGCAATGTCGCTCCAGAAGCCAACGCCGGCCCTGACCAAACTGTAGGTCCGGGACTCGTCACGCTCAATGGCAGCGGCAGCACCGATGCCAACGGAGATCCGCTCACCTACAGCTGGACGATTACCGTCAAGCCGCCCCTCAGCGCAGCGATCCTGCTGAATCCCACCAGCGAATCGCCCACCTTTCTCCTTGATTTCCCCGGCGACTATGTCGTGGAACTCATTGTGAACGATGGGAGCGTGGACAGCTTACCCGACAGCGTGACTATCACCACCAACTAACGTCACACCTATAACCATAGAAAAGCGAAGGGGTCATTGTTTGGCTTTCTGCCCCATTCTTCTACGCTCCGTGCGCACTGGCACGGAGACCATAGCCCGCAGCTAACATCCGACTGACCTCTTCGCGCTCCATGAGGCTCAACCCTCGATCGTGTGCCTAGTGCAACTCCCTGCATCCTGGGTCGCCCATGATACTCGTGTTGCACTAGGACCTTGAACCCACAAACGTCCGTCGTCCCCGACAACAGAGGCCGGATTCACTCACTCCCTGCTGCGATGCTCGTTACCATCGGATGCGCATCCACCCCTTACATTAGTAGGGATAGACCGCCTTCGAGGATCCACGTATTATCACCAACTTCAAGGTCAATTATTATTCTGCCAGCCTCATGACCAGAACAGCGGAAGCAAGGTAATGCGTAATCGAAAGCCCGGCAGACGCATATCATGGGCTGCCATGTTTTTTATTTCAGCGATCCTCGGCGTCAACGGCTGCGGCGAGTTGGGCAATAATACTGCTCCCAATGACACGCCCGTCGCCAACGCGGGGCGAGACCAGGGCAGCATCCGCCCCGGCGACCTCATTACGTTGAATGGCAGCGCCAGTTCCGACCCCGACGGGCAACCGCTCACGTATAGCTGGTCGTTCACCAGCAAGCCGGCTGGCAGCACCGCGGCCCTCACGAATCCCACCAGTTCGATGCCCACCTTTACTCTCGACCTCGTAGGCGAGTATGTCGTGCGACTGATCGTGAACGATGGTATGGCGAGCAGCGCGCCTGACAGCGTGATCATCTCCACCGGCAATGTCGCGCCGGTCGCCAACGCCGGCCCCGACCAGGGCGACATCGCCCCGGGAACAGTCGTCACCCTTAATGGCAGCGCCAGCTCCGATGCCAACGGCGATCCGCTCACCTATCGTTGGTCGCTCATCGGCAAGCCGGCTGGCAGCACCGCGGCCCTGGACGATCCCACCAGTCCGAGGCCGACCTTTACTATCGACCGCGCCGGCACCTATACGGCCCAGCTCATCGTCAGCGATGGCACGCTGACCGATACCGATACCGTGAACATCTCCACCGTGAATGTCGCACCGGTCGCCAACGCCGGTCCCGACCAAGCTAACAAGACTCTGGGATCGCTCGTTACCCTCAATGGCAGCGCCAGCTCCGATGCCAACGGCGATCCGCTCACCTATCGTTGGTCGCTCATCGGCAAGCCGGCTGGCAGCACCGCGGCCCTGGACGATCCCACCAGTCCGAGGCCGACCTTTACTATCGACCGCGCCGGCACCTATACGGCCCAGCTCATCGTCAGCGATGGCACGCTGACCGATACCGATACCGTGAACATCTCCACCGTGAATGTCGCACCGGTCGCCAACGCCGGTCCCGACCAAGCTAACAAGACTCTGGGATCGCTCGTTACCCTCAATGGCAGCGCCAGCTCCGATGCCAACGGCGATCCGCTCACCTATAGTTGGTCGCTCATCGGCAAGCCGGCTGGCAGCACCGCGGCCCTGGACGATCCCACCAGTCCGAGGCCGACCTTTACTATCGACCGCGCCGGCACCTATACGGCCCAGCTCATCGTCAGCGATGGCACGCTGACCGATACGGATACCGTGAACATCTCCACCGTGAATGTCGCACCGGTCGCCAACGCCGGCCCCGACCAAGCTAACAAGACTCTGGGATCGCTCGTTACCCTCAATGGCAGCGCCAGCTCCGATGCGAACGGCGATCCGCTCACGTATAGTTGGTCGCTCACCAGCAAGCCGCGTGGCAGCACTGCAGCCCTGGACGATCCCACCAGTTCGATGCCGACCTTTACCGTTGACCGCGCCGGCACCTATAGGGCCAGGCTCATCGTCAGCGATGGCACGCTGACCGATACCGATACCGTGAGGATCTCCGCCACCCGCAGGTCTACAGACGACGACGACGACGACTGATCCAGGTCGAAATAAAGGGGTCTGGAGTCTTTTTTCACAAGCGCGTTATCGTTTCGGCAGAATTGGTGCGCTGCCACGCCGTCCACGGCTCGTTGCCGAAGACCTCGCCTATCATGTGCTGAATCGCCGGGTCGGGCGACTCCGCTGTTCGCGAAGCCCGCTGACTACGCGGCGGTTGAGAAGATTTTGTCGGAAGCCTACGTCCAGACCAAGATTCGTCTCGCCGCCCTTCGATTCACCTTTCGTCAGACGGATACCAACTTCATAGCCTTCCTTATTCTCTTCCGCTTTGACTCATCTCACGCCTCTCAAGGAAACACTTCTGTGCCTCGCATAGCCACGTGCTTTATCAATGGCTTACGATCTAACCATCGAGTGATAGAGTTGATGTGAATCTGGACCATTGCAATCATGTGAACGATGCGCACATTCTTGAAATTGTCCCTGGTGCTTTTACTGGTTCTGCTTGCTCCTCCGGCCTGGGGAGCCGATGAATCGGTTTCAGACTACGTTGTTCAGCGCTGGGCGGGAATATTCTTTGATCAGGGTTCCCAGGCTCTTTCGAAACAGACTGCCTCTCTTCTCTACCAGACCAGTCTCACGCCAACTTTTTTTGCTCCACCTGTGGCTTTACCCCGCTTGCGCGACATCGCTCCAGAAACCGAGCAACCTCGCACTCAAGGCCTCCTGTCTTCGACCATGTGGCTGAACGGAACCTTCACCACTGAAGTGGAAATGGATCGGAATCAGGGAGGAGCCAGTTGGCTTCAAAGCAGGATTCCCGGCGATGCAGATAGCGATGCCTCACAACGCATGATTCGACTTGGTCTGACGGGCACAACAGGGTCAGTCCGTTACGGAATGCTGTCTCGATCAGCAGGGCAAGCGTTCTTGAATGGGCCGGACCAAGCGAGGCATGAGGTATGGGGAGAATGGAAGTCCGGCTGGACCACGCTACGGAGCGCGATCGGAGAACAATGGAACAATGTTGCCGGAGACTCCACCCGCGCTCGACTGGAACAGACTTATGAACGAGTCGGACTTGCCTGGAAGCATCCAACGTGGCCTGAGATCACCCTGACCTACGCACATAATTCCTTGACCAGTGCGTTGGAACCCCTCGGCGTCGCTCCCCAGCGAAATCAGAACCACACACTGGAAAGCGCACTTGCATATAGCGGTATGGGCTGGAATGCCCGCTTCGCATCGAGTTATATCCTCGGTAGCGATCTCCTTCGTGGTGGAGCGGGAACCACTGTGAGGATGCAGATGCTCACGACGTCGTTTCGCCCTTCGAACGCTCTGACCATTTCTCCGACGTTGGGTTATCGGGAGGAGGTACAGGATTGGTCTGGCGTTCGAACCCATTCGCCCTCGGCATCAGTGGCCCTGCAGTACATGCGAAGCCAACAAGTACTGCTCAGTGCCATGGGAAATTACGTCGGCATACGTTCGAGCGACGGGCTGATCAACACCGAGCATGTGGGCGGGAGAGGGAAACTTGCGTGGGATCTACAACTATCACAGACATGGACGACGTTGATTTCCCTCGAAGCCGGCTATAACCGGATTACGAACCGTGTGATACCCTCCTCAGGCACAGAAGATATCTCCGGACTGGTACGGCTCGTTGTCGCCACCCTCTAAACCACCATCATCACTCACGATGTTGACCGACCACACGGGGAATCCGTCCGCGTCCAGGCGCCTCGCCATCTAGCTTCCGAGGTCTAGCGCCCTTTGTATGATCCTGGCGCAAAGAAAGAATACCGCAATGAGGTCTGATTTTCGTATTGGCGGTTGCACCAGAGAACCCTTTGTGAACGATTCGGGCCAGAACTTTTACTCAGATATTCGGTTTTGCCGCTGCTGTCCATGACAGGAGTTAACCAGAGTCTACTCCCTGTAACCCATTGATAAATTAAGTGATGTACCCCGATTAAGAGTCGGATTTCCCTGGCCGTGCCGATCCTGTCCAAAACCCGGGCGTATGGCACCTTTTTTCCACTTATCTGCTAGGTTTTACTGAAGCAGGCAGGTGCCTGTCCGTCTAAGAGGATAACGATGAAGAGTGCGGCGATTTTAGCAGTGGGAATTGTCGCACTTGCGCTCCTTGCCGCGATCTGTCTCCCACACCACACTCCGCCGTCAACAGCATCGGGCCCGGCAATCCCTGCTAACTTTCATGCGCGTGTAGAGCATGGAATGCTGATACTCCGCGGCTCATTGCCCAGTGAGACCAGCAAAGCCGCAATCCTTCAACGAGCGGTAGAACTCTATGGAGCAACGCCGGGGAATGTCGTCGATGAATTGGCGGTGGATCAACGAGTGGGCGCTGTCGCCTGGGCCGACAATATCCCCCAGATCCTCCCTGTCTTAGGACACTTGACGGAACGAGGCTCCATCATTATCGACGGACGCATGATTGTCGTCACCGGAAAGGTCGATGGCGCTCGTGCCAAAGCCGCCGTATTGCGGGAGATCACTCCTCTGACGCAGGCAGGACTGGAACTGGAAGATCGCATTCTGGCAGGCCCTTCTTCGACAGGTTCATCTGCGAAAGTCACGTTGCGGGCGGCAGCCCCACCCCCAAAGACGCACTCCCTGCCGGTAGCTCCCCCTCCAGCTGCTCCGGTACTGACAGAAATCCCCTCCCCTTCGCTCCAGAAGAAATTGAACGAGATCCTCGTGAAGGCATCTATCGAGTTTGACTCGAATACCACTACGATGACTCCCCGCAGTATTGCCACACTCGATCAATTGATTGATCAAATACGGCATGCTCCGCGCACACCAATCGAGATCGGCGGCCATACGGATAAGTACGGTGAGCCCGAATATAACATTCAACTTAGCCGCCGCCGTGCCGAAGCCGTGCGGCGGTACTTCAAACAGCATGGCCTGACCAACCCATTCACCGCCGTCGGCTATGGGGCCTCACGACCACTGTCGGTGGCAGAGAATCGGGCCGGTCTCCAACGCAACCGACGAATCGAACTACACGTGAAAGGACAGACCGATCTATGACCATGTTCCTCAACCAAATGCTGGGGTGCCTCATCATCGCGGCTGGAATCGGCGGCGCAGTCGGATGGCTGCTGCGACATGTATCCGCCGGCACCGTCGCACAACAGCTCGAGAACGTCACCGCCATGATGCACCTTAAAGAGCAGATGCTGGAGAAGGCGCGGTATCAGTTGAGAGACGCTGCCTCGAAGATGCAGCCGCTAGAACATGAGCCGAATGCACCGCACACACTCAGCCATTCCAATCAAGAAGAACGCGCTCCGCAAGAACGTTCCGCGATCATAGTCAATCAGTGTGTCGATACCGATCGCCTTCACGCGCGACTCCAGGAATCGGAGTCGGCAGGGGGATGGGTTGAGTGGCTGGACGTACAACTCACCGCACGGGATGAGCAGCACCGAATCGCACTCCATGAAGTCGAGCGGCAGCTAGCTGAACGAGACCGACGTATCCGAGAATTCGAACATCTCCATGAGCAACTGATGAAGCAGGCAGAGGACAACGAAGCTCTCAAAGCCGCATACACTCAAGCTGTCGCGCAGCAGATCGACAAAGCAGCCTGAGCTTACCCCCATCATTCACAAAGCGCACAGACTCAGACAGGGAAGGGACTTCGGAGGGGGAGAAGAGGCGGGGTAGCAGAGCCCTTCGCTCCAGCGCCTCCCGGAACCGCCCTTTCGGACTGTGCCAGGTGGAAGCCTTCGGAAATTCCTTCCTGGCCCGCAATATTCATGAGCACTTCTGCTGCAATCGCCGATCCACTGCTACGACGAGCCTACGGCCGGCGGGCTCGCCCCTCGGACCCTCCCCGTACTGCACGAGTACGCATCGGGTTCTCACGGCTCCGCGCGCCGGTCTCGCAACGCAGCTCAGCGATTTCGCGACGAACCGTCATGAATAATGCGGGCTAGCCTCAGTCAGTTTCCGCTCTCCTTCCTGGCACAGTCTCGATGGGCACCCCGTTCCTCCGGCGAATTGCGCTTAAGGCTCTGCCACCCCGCCAAGGAAATCCGGGCTAAATAAAAAATGAGAAGGAGACAGGCCGCTTACAAGCCTGTCTCCTTACGCTTCGCCAAATTTAACTCCTACGCCAAGACTGCGCATCGAGACGGTAATCGATAATTGCCTGCGCAGCTCGTCGACCATGTGCGGGATGAAGGTCACGCGTTTCTCGCGGCGATAGTGCTGATAGATCAAAACCGACGC
The DNA here is from genome assembly GCA_963801725.1 of uncultured Nitrospiraceae bacterium. Lineage (GTDB taxonomy): Bacteria > Nitrospirota > Nitrospiria > Nitrospirales > Nitrospiraceae > Palsa-1315. Next base: position 2,097,209 of record CAWDFX010000002.1, on the reverse strand, counting down.
CCCGCCTCTCCAAATCTGGTCGATCTCGTGCCAGAAAACGTATTTGGACGAGAGCTTCCTGCCGTAGGGCCGAGAGGGAACATCGAGACCGTTGTCGGGATCAAGAAACACGAGATCTGACAGTGACGCCGCTTCCGCCAAATTCGCAGCCCAAGTGTGCCGTAAGTCTCCGTGGTCTGGTACGGCCTCTGAGCAATACTGCGCCCCGCCAAGCAGATGCGACCGTTCGATCAGGGCGACTCGCGGCGCCGAGTTCACCTGGAGCAAAGCCTGTAGCCTCTTGTGAAGCTCGGGATCGAAGCGTTGCCATTGATCCGGTTGATCGAGATACGCCCTCAATTCGCCGTCTCGTCGGCCATCGTCGGGAGTCAGCATCCACGTAATGAGGACCCTCAGGCCAGTCTCAGCCTGAAGTATACGAATCAGCCCGTACTTCTGGTAATCATTGATGTCACCGAAGTACTGGTCCTTCAACTCAGTGCCTCCTCGGTTGCCTAACCATGCGTTCTCTCAGACCGTGCTCCCCTTGATCAGCGCAATCACGCTTGTCATCGTGATCTGGTCGTCGTCGAATCCGCCATGGGTCGTGCTCTTCGATTCCTTGCCTGGTGCAGCCCAGGTAGAAACGTTTGGCAGATTCTTTGATGCAATCTCGTCGTTGAAATACTTCTCCAGGCCGAGTATCGGCGTCTTCTCTCCTCGCTCGAGCGATTGCGACACCAGATAGAGCAGGGAACGGCTGTAGCCAAGAATCGGTTTGCAGGTTGGATCCTTCTGCTCCATGTCATCGGATAGATGGAATTGATTGAAGTGTTTGACCTTGCCGCTTGTGATGGCAGGGACGACGGTCTTTTTGAAGAGATCGACCCGTACCGCCGGCGCCATGAAATTCACGCTTTCGAATTTCCAGCCTTTTCCTCCCAGGCGATCGACGACATGACTGTGCAGAATCGCCCCGGCCGAGTGACCGACTAGATGCAGGCGCACCTTGGACAGATCGGCAAAGTACGGCGATTGTCGGCACGCCTGATACAGTTTCATTCCTCCGCCCGCGGCGGTATTGGAAATCGCGTCCGCATTCTGTTTCATCTCGCTCCAGATCGCCGTCCCCGGCGTGGCCAGTAGTTTTTCAAGCCGCTCGTTCCACCAATTCTTGACGCCGTCGAACAACCCGCCGGTCGGACGCTGTTGGCCTGCTAAAACGTCTGCCAGGCGCCCCTTGAGTGTGGACCAGAGATCGGTTTCCCACATCAGGAAGATAGGAAAGATTTTGTGTTCGTACAATGCCGGGATCCATTTCGCCGCGGTTTCCCCCGCAGTATCCTCGGACGTGAGACCGCCATGCGCGTAGATGGCGATATCCACCGGATCATTCTTACTTAATCCCCATGTTTTCCGTGCCTTGCCGAGATGGTGCGTGACAAGCGCCGTAATGTCGGACTCCTGCGTGCGGAAGTCACCGGTGTTACTCAGCCGGCCGTTGTTCTCCATATTGATGATGAATGGGCTGATTTCACGTGTCCGTAACGAAGATTCGCTGGCAAGCTGCACTTTGCCTGCTTCCACACGCAACGTCGTTGATCGTGCGATCTCCAGATGAAGGTCGGTGACCACGCCCAGTTGTGCCACCCAACAGTCCATCGCATTGTCGAGCCAGTCTTCATACGGTAACACTGCGCGGCCCTTCGTACCCCAACCCGTGCCCCACGAGTTTTGAATGATGTACCCGTCTTGGTTATAGCCGACGATCGCAAAGGCATGGCCACCGTCGCTGATGCTTGCTTTCCGCCGTGGAATCATCCAATACCCGCCTTTGATGCGTGATGTGTTCGAGAATCCTTCATCCCAGCCGGAGTGGCAGACCGCGCTGGCATAGAGAATGCCGATCTCGTTAAGTGCAACGTGCATATCCGTAACCGACCGCGTGTCCACGCGGTAGTACGCCCCGAGAGGACGTTGAACGGCATCGAGCCACCAGTCGTCGGAAGACTTCGTCACTTGGGCTGTCGGCATGGCTTCAGAAGTCCACAATCTATCCGAGCAGGCGCCGTGTTTGTACCAGGCTTTCATCCCACCGCGCAGACTCGATCCGGTGTCGGCATTCGGGTCGCCGGGGAATTCGTCATAGCGTCGCGCCATTGAATACAACATGAATGGGGACACACAACAGTCCATCCGCTTGCGCTTCGCGCTGTGCTGCAACTGGTATACGACGCTTGCCAGAGCGAATCCTGTGCAGGCGTTGGTCTGCCCTTGATCGAGCACAGGGATGTTGGTCTTTAGAGCAAACACCAAGTCCGGCACCACTGCCACCGGCGGCTGATACAGCCTGTCACGCAGATCGAGGCGATCAGGAACCGCGCTGCGTTTGGGAATAGCCACAGCGTCAAGTTTCTTCCTTCTTCCTGCTGTAACCTTGCTCCTCGCCATGAAACGCTCCTTTCAACATGTGTACAGACACCGATCGAGTCTAAGCCATTTGATGTTCGTACTTGGAGAAAACCCGTGCCGCATTTTCAGCTGATTCGTGAATTCCGTCAAGCAGCAAGTGGCCGAATTGCCTTGTAAATACTGGCATTACGAGACACTGAAGACGATCGCCAAAAATTCTCCTACGGAGTCGCTGGTCAAGAGTACTCGCGTGTGGTCGGGTACATGCCTACTAACTGGCGCGAGTCCCATCATCCGTTTGACTTCCCCTTCCCGGGACTCCTAATATCGGTTCATCTGGTTGATCTACTCAATCTGGTTTGTTGTGTGTTTGACTCAGAACAACCGAACAGCTAAATACACGAGACAGGCTGGCTGACTTTCTCAGCATCCTGGTCCAGACGGTATCAACGTGCGAGTATGAAGGAGGTGACGTTTTGGCTAAAGAGCACAAGTACAAAGGCAAGGTTCCCCTGCATGACAAGTATGGTTCGGAGGCGAAATATGCCGTTGAAGCTGAGGCTCTGCTGCCGACCACGAAACTATGAAGAAGAAATTGCACGAGGCCTTGAATTAGGATTACCCGGCGCTGATTCCATAAAAGATCGGCGGATTCCCACGTTCAGTCGCGGAGAGCTCCCCCACTTCGCCGGAATTAACACGTTTGTCAAAGCCCCCTACGTCGAAGACGTCCGCAAGTGCGGTCAGTACGACGTGGCCATTCTCGGAGCGCCGTTCGATGGCGGCACAACCTACCGGTCGGGCACGCGATTCGGTCCTCAAGGTATTCGCAAGATTTCGGCCCTGTATGGATCCTATAGCTTCGAACTCGGCGTGGATCTGCGGGAGTCCATTTCCATGTGTGACCTCGGCGATGTGTTTACCATCCCCGCCAATATCGAAAAGACGTTCGATCAGGTCAGCAAGGCCGTCTCACATGTGTATGCCAGCGGGGCATTTCCCGTGGTGCTCGGCGGCGACCATTCCCTTGGATTCCCGACCGTACGGGGCGTTGCCGAGAATCTCAAAGGGGGCAAGCTCGGCATCATTCACTTCGACCGGCATGTGGACACACAGGACACCGATCTCGACGAGCGCATGCACACCACCCCCTGGTTTCACGCGACGAATATTCCCAACGTGCCGGCAAAGAATCTTGTGCAGATCGGAATCGGCGGCTGGCAGTCGCCGCGGCCCGGTGTGAAGGTCGGACGAGAACGCCAGACGACGATCATGACCATCACCGATTGCGTAGAGATGGGAATTGAGACTGCCGCCAAACGAGCGCTCGAGGTGGCCTGGGATGGCGTCGATGCGGTCTGGCTGAGCTTCGACGTGGATTGTTTGGATGCCGCGTTCGTGCCTGGAACCGGCTGGCCTGAGCCGGGCGGGTTCTTGCCACGCGAAGTACTGAAGTTTCTTCAGATCATCGCGGACAGCAAGCCCATCGCCGGAATGGAGATCGTGGAGTGCGCGCCGCCCTACGACGCAGCCGAGATCACCAGCTTGATTTCTACTCGCGTGATCTGCGACGTGCTGGCCTGCCAGGTACGCTCCGGCCATCTGCCGAACCGGAAAAAACGCTGAGAGATATCAACGGACGAGATCACGGGAGTTGGACGTTTTGTCGAGTCCTGAATTCCGACCCCGTGATCTCGGGTCTATATCTGCTATAGCTCATCTCGCCCACCATTTCCGCTCGTGCACCTGCCATCAGCGCAGGCTAACTTAGCCTGCACACTTCGAGTCGGCCATTTTTTACCGGTTCTGTGGCCGCGTTGAGGATCAGCACTTGGCCATCGTCGCCAAGCACAATTGATGTGGAATGCCAGGATGCCAGAAGGAAGCATGCTATTCCGAGAACCGCAGCCTACCAGTATCTCGTTGCCCTGCTCTCCAATCAGGTTCGGTCAGTTTTGTTGACGATGACATACAGCGTGGTGACACCCAAAATACTGCCCAATACCAAGGGCACTGCCCAGAGCTGCCACCAGGGTGCATTGGGCGCCACTGCGTAGGCACGAGGCCAGGCGATGTTGACGAATTCAAACAGCGACCAGAGGAAGGCCGCCACATTGATCGCTAACCCCCAGACACCCAGCTTCAGCTCACCCAATGCCGGGTTCCAACGACCCGTGAGGCGGGTGTAGAGCCCAACCCCGGTGGTCATGGCAAACATGGCGTACAACCCGCCTGTGCCGAAGGCGATCACCGTAGCCACAGCTCCATCGTTCAGCCCGAACAGCAACCCGAGTCCCGCCAGCAGCACGACGCAGATCACCGCATTGCGCGGAATCTTGGAGGCCGTCACCCGGCTAAACATCATAGGCATGTTGCCCTCGCGGGCCATGGAGTACACGATACGCGACGTGTATTGCACCATGGATGCCCCGCACGCCAGGAACGCAATCATGACGATTGCCAGAAACGGCGCTTCAGCCCAGGCTCCAAAATTGCTGGCAATCACAGGTGTAACGGGATCAGACGTGGCACTGGCAGTCACCAGTGTGTCGCGATCGAAGCTCAACGTCAGGGCGGCGGAGTTAAAGAGCACCACCCCTCCCACCATGCAGAGGGACAAAAAGATCGCGCGTGGGACCATCCGCTTGGGATTATGTGTTTCTTCAGCGATGGTGGAGCAGGCATCGAAACCGATGAAGGCCCAACCTGCAATGGCGAGCGCTGCCAGAAATGCAGCCGTCTGGCTAGGCGCAGTCCCCGTGCCTAGATGCTGGAACAGTTCAGAAAATGAATGCTGTCTGAAAAAGAAAAACAGCAGCAGCGCCACGCCGAACGAACCGACGATTTCCGCATACACACCCAGGGAAATAACCAGCTTAAACACATTGACATGAACCAGGTTGAGCACCGTACAGAGCAACAAAAATATCGCGCCCCATATCACTAAGGTGAGCCCTCCTCCACTCTCGAATCCAAAAAAAAGCGCAAGCCACACCCCACCGGTATAGGCGGTCGTGGTGAGCATGGCGATCGTGGAGCTGACGTAAATGACACCGGCATACTTTCCCGTAGTGGCGCCTCCGAGCTGCCGTGCCCACTTGTACGCGCCTCCCGCAATCGGAATCTGCGAGGACAGTTCAGCGTAGACGGTAGCCACCAACATCTGCATGACCAGACAGAGCGCCAGCGCGCCAAACCAACCGCCCCCCGTCACCACCGTCTGCACGCCAATGATGGCATAGAGCCCCGCCACCGGTGAAACGGTTGCGAAGCCAATAGTTAGGCTATTCCAGAGAGTCAGGCTGCGGTTCAGTTTATCGGGAGCACTCGTGGCGGCGGCAGGAAGATCCGTATCCAGACTTTCTTTGACTAACATGACAGACCTCTCTGACTTGGCAGCAGGTCGGACTGATCCGGTACGGAAAGAACTATGGAATGGAAGTGCATAACGAAGCCTCCTTGTCGAGCGGGTTAAATTCCGAGAAGGCCATGTACCCCAGTACATGATCTCCCGGGCTTTTATCCCTCCGTGGAGTCTCGTCATGCGAGACCGGAAACTCTCGGACCAGACACTCCCGGTAAGGCAGCCGGAACCCTAGTTTCCCCTTCGGCGCGATCTTACAATCTTGCGGCAGCAAAGTCACGACAATTGGCTACCCCGTCGCCGGCAACTCGAAAACCTCGTGCCCTGTAATAGATCGGCACCGCGGTCCGAAGAAGGCGCGCGTCGGTTCCCAGAGAACGGGAGCAAAACGATGAGGCACTTACTCTCTGCAATTCGCGGCAGGTTACTGTGGAGCGATATGATGCCGGACGGAGACCTTCATCGGGAGAAATTGGTCACCTGATTGCTGGCACATCCATTGTAGTTGCTGTTGTGCATCACACAACGCACCATTCGTCGTGCTTCCGATTCGAATTCATCGCACCTTCACCAAATCATTCGTTGCCAGTTGCCATAGCGGTCTTCAACTGGACCACACCGAACACTGAGTGCGATCAACGCGAATCCGCTGGCGACGCCGATCCAAGGCCACGCCGACGTGCCGCCATCTAGGAGCCACGGTGCGAAGAGCACCCACAGGCCGAACAGCACATTGAACCACCGCACCAGGCGCGATGGTTCGGCGAACGCCACCACCGAACACGTCACCACGAGCGCGCCCATGATGTGCGTGCTATCGGCCGCCGATCCAGCCAGTCCCAGCAGCGTAGGCGCGGACATTAACCAGGCGCCCACCAATGCGCTCAGCATGAGGTTCCACGGCGCAGAGAATGCCTCGATGCTGTGTAGAAATTCCGAAAGTCGCGACCGCCTTTCCAGTGACTCTGCTTCTTCCGCTGCATTGCCTTCACCCAGCCATAGGGCTCGCCAGATGCTACCACCTGCGCGTCGGGTGCGGAGGAGGAACTGGCCGGTGGCGATCACTTCATCCAGTGCCGGTGACACCATCAGCAGCATCACCACTGATGCCACCAGACACAGCGTGCACCACGCGCCGATACTGACTGGTTGAAGAATGACCAGCACAATGCTCGTCACACCCGGCGGGATGATGAACAAACCGAAGAGCACAACCATCCACGGCATGGTGCGCCAGCGCCTTCTTCCCCCAATCAGCCCAGCCAGGGCGTCGAGCAGATAGGAAAGCGCTCCCAGTCCGGCGTCAGATACAGGAAAGGCTTTCGAGATGTCCGAGGTGAGTACGCCTCTGGTGCTGTCGCCAAAGAACGGGTCCCACGGATACGAGATGTGGCCGAGTTGAAACGCCGCCATGTAGCGAGAGAGGAAAAACCCAACCGTGGCGAGGAATACGATCCCCAACCGTTGCACCCACCCGGAAGGATTGTAGCTCCAGCCAGGCGGAGCGCCTGCGCCGGAGCTGTCACGACCGAGCTGCGGGACAATGACCGCAAAAGTGACCACGAGCGCGCCAGTAAACACGTCGTTGTTGTAGACGGCGGCGTTCGATGCCCAGAACAAGAGTGGCGCGCTCATCACCCAGAGGCCCACGCCACACACGGTCCACGCAGCCCACGCATGGCGCATCGCGAGCGCACTGAATAGAATAACCGCCGCGCCGCTCGCGAGATCGCTCCAGAGCAGCGCGGGCACGGTGATGCCGAGGGCCGGCGCGGTCCCAATCAGCCACAGACCAAGAAGCATGTTTGCCACATGCGGCCAGGGTGGACCATCCGGAATAGTTTTTGCCCTCAGCTCGTTTTCCTGATACCAGCCCGCCGGGTCTGACTTCAGAAAGTTGAGCATTTTCGGCAAGGTGGTGCGCAGAGAGTGGCGCGGCTCCCAGCCCAGCAGTGTGCGGGCACGGGAGATGTCGAGCGCATAATGATCGTCAGCTATATCGATCATCCACGGCTTGATGAAGGGGTCGGCGCCGGGCAACCGGTTCTGAAGCCAGGCGCCAAATTTGGCCAACGGCTTGGGGATGCGATAGGTCTTCCATTCTTTGCCGTGAAGCCCGCGGCTGATGGCGCGTTGCAGCTCATCGTAACTGAGGGTGTCCGGTTCGCCGATGAGCAGCGTGGTGACTTGGGGTAGGTCCTTGCGATGTTCGACGGCGAGCACCAAGGCCTGGACCATATCCTCCATGTGCACGAAAGCCGCTCCATGCGTGATGTCACCGGAAAAAATATGGCCGATGAATCGCTGTTCGTAAATGCGCTGGATCTGTTGCGCGATCGGGATCGAATGGCTATGATCGTTGTACACCCCGGCGATGCGCAGAAATACCACCGGCACGTTGCCTCTCTCACGTAAGATCAATTGTTCCGTCGCGACCTTCGATTTGGGATAATCCCATTTCGGCTTGATCGGCCAACCTTCGTCTATGTGTTCTCCCGGTTCACAGGGCGCATGCACCAGCATGGTGCTGGAAAATATGAACTGCTCGACCTCAAAGTCGCGCAGTCCGTGCAGCAGGCGTTGGGTGCCGCGCACGGTCACTTGCTCATACAGGGGACTCGGCTCACCGGAAAAACTATAGTACGCAGCGAGATGGATGACTGAGACAATCCGCTTGTGTCCGAGTCGACGGACTTCGTCCAGCGCAGCCCACACATTCTCATCCGAGCTGAGGTCGCAGTCGATAACGTGCTCGGTCTCGGGCGGCGGATGGGGGGGACCTTTGCGGTCGAGGCCCACCTCCGTGTAGCTTTCTCCGATGCGATCAATAAACGAACTGCCGATTCGCCCACTACTGCCCGTGATAATCAGCGTGCCCAGCCCTTGTTCAATCGTCGGTGTTTCCTTCATCCTCCCCCGCTTTCGTTTGTCACCCATCCGTCATAACTCGATGGACAGCAACAGCATCCCGGGTGTTGGCTGATTTTGAATTCCGGTTTAGCCTTAGGCGCTCCTTGCCTTTGCGAATGTGTCAAACTGGCAAACGGTGTCGATCAGGATTGAATACATGTCCTCACCATTTCGGGTGCATGATCGAAGGGATGGAGGATCGCCGTGGCCCTGACATCCACTTCATGCAGAAACGTTCACGAGCATGATTTGCGCCTGCCATGAAGGAGACCTGCTTCAGCTGGCGCCAACGCAAGCCTCGTGATCTCCTCATCTGCTGCAGTGCTCTTTGTGCGATACGCTGACCACCGACTATATTGCACACCCTTCGCGATTCCTCTCGTTCTTCAAATATTTTTCCGCAACCGTACGACTCGGCCCAAAATGCGCTGTTGTTTCGTCAGGGGGAGGTCTTCATATGTGCCGTTGAGCGAATGAAGAACGGCCTCCCCGCCAATTTCTTTGAGCTGTCGTACGAGCGCCACCGCGCATCCGTCGCCCTCATGCTCGACTACCACATAATGACCAGGCTCAGCAGGAAGATCAGGATCTACGAAAATGATCTCATCCTTACTGAAGAGAGGTTGCATTGAATTGTCTCTCACCTGCATGGCAAAGGTACGCTTCCCTGGAACGTCTGTTTCGAGCAACGTTTCAGCGTGCACGAGGCGAGGAGGCTCTTTGCTTGTGACCATCTGGTCAATTTGATCCCCCCTCAGTAGCGGCACCTTCCTCATCTCGCCGAGGGGGGAGGGATGGGCACCCTCTGTTCGGTCGAACAAACCCTCTGGGTGTGGCGGGCCACCTGATTGCAGTAATTCAGCGTCTGTGCGGAAATACAGCGCAAATTTTTCCCAGATTGCCGGGTCTTGCGGAAGTTCGTCCACCAAAATGTCGGCGATCGTCCGCTCGGAAACCCCAATTACAGAGGCCAACTCCTCACCAGTCAGCCCTTCACCGATCTCTCGATGAACCAGACCTTTCAGGTTCATAACACGCCCCCTCCTCTGCCCGTTCGCTCCCTGTGGTGTTGGGCATTGATCTCCGTCCGTGCTTCGCGAACATCCAGCCTTCTTTTCCTATGAGGGACAGGTATGTTGTTGCACCATCCGGCACACCAAAACTCTAGGTCTCCTGAACCTCAGTAACCGTCTCTCGGACGATCGCGTACCCAGTCAGGGCGAACTCCCTGACTGAGCCTCACTACACTCTACCTAGAGGGTCACTGGAGGTCTGCTCAAAAGTGCTCAGTGAGCCTCTCTATGCTTTTAGTTTCGTTATTGGGTCCTCGGATGTTGGTATCACAATAGATGAGTCACATGAACGAACGACGAATGGGTCCTGAAGAACTCTTCACGAATTCCTGAATAACTTGGAGAATAGACAGTCACGGCATGGTCATGTTTCTTCACGACAAGTACACATACCCGCTCTTGGCTTATCGGCTCCTCCATTGTGTCGCCTTAGAACAGAGAGGCAGACGGCGTATGTCGCCTACACGGAACGACACACATTGTGTACGATATAGATATATTGAGGCGTGGTGCATCTAGTGCTCTTTTTCATACGTTTGACTTCCCATTCCCTGCCCTCCTAGAATCCCGCCATGGCTTCGTCCTTCGTTCATCTCCATCTCCATACCCAATTCAGCCTGCTTGATGGCGCGAATCAAATCGAGCCGCTCATTCAGCAGATAAAATCGTTTGACCAACCGGCTGTGGCAATGACCGACCACGGCAATATGTTCGGAGCGATCGAGTTCTACCGCAAAGCCAAAGAGGCAGGCATCAAACCCATTATCGGCTGCGAAGCCTACATGGCCCCTGGAAGCCGCTTCGCTGCCAAAGACAGCGGCCTCGCCCACAACGACTACTACCATCTCATCCTTCTGGCTCGAAATCTGACCGGCTATCAGAATCTCATCAATCTTGTGAGCAAAGCATACCTTGAGGGATTCTATTATAAACCTCGGATGGATAAGGAAATTCTCAAAGAACATCATGAGGGACTGATCGCCTTATCAGGCTGCTTAAGCGGGGAGATTCCATACCTGATCGGCCAGAAAGATATGGCCGGTGCCATGGCTGTGGCTGGGGAATTTCAGGAAATATTCGGGAAGGAACATTTCTACCTTGAGGTACAGGCAAACGGGCTGGATCACCAGCGAGTCGCGAATAGCGGCCTGCTCGAAATCGCGAAGAAAATGGACATCCCGCTGGCCGGCACCAACGATTGCCATTACCTCAAGAAAGAAGATTTCCGCCCGCACGAACTGATGCTCTGCCTGCAAACCGGCAAGACGATCAGCGATCCTAATCGCATGAAGTTCGATACGGATCAGCTGTACGTGAAATCGACAGAGGAAGTGTCAGCCGCCTTTATTGAGTTCCCCAATGCCGTCACCAATACCTGCCGGATTGCGGACAACTGTGACCTCCAACTGGCACTGAACAAAACCCATCTCCCACAATATAAAGTTCCCGATGGGTTCACCAGGGAAACCTATCTGGAGCGTCTGGCGCTGGACGGATTGACCACCAGATTGAAAGAACGGCCCAGCCAGATCCTGCCGGCTGCCTATGAACTACGCCTGCGCGAAGAACTGACGATCATCTGCTCGATGGGGTTCGCGGGCTATTTCCTCATCGTATGGGACATCATCAAGTTTGCCCGCTCACGCCACATTCCGGTCGGACCTGGCCGAGGCTCCGCCGCCGGTAGTCTCGTCGCCTATGCCCTGCGCATCACGGACCTCGATCCCCTCGTCTACACGCTCTTGTTCGAACGGTTCCTCAATCCCGAGCGTGTGTCCCTCCCCGATATCGACATGGACTTCTGCATGGAACGCAGGGGCGAGGTCATCAACTATGTGGTCGACAAGTACGGCAAGAACCATGTGGCCCAGATTATTACATTTGGAACGCTCGGGGCGAAGGCCGCGATCAGGGACGTGGGCCGCGTGCTGGAAATTCCGTATGCCGAAGTCGATCGCGTCGCCAAGCTCGTCCCGAATCAGCTCAACATCACGCTCCAACAGGCGCTCGATCAAGAACAGAAGCTACGCGATCTCGTCGAGACAGATACACGGGTGAAGGAGTTGATGGGCATCGCCCGTTCCCTTGAAGGACTGGCCCGGCACGCCTCGACTCACGCCGCCGGTGTGGTGATCTCGGAAGGTCCGCTCACGGACCACGTGCCGCTCTACAAAGGAGCTAATGACGAAATCGTCACTCAATATTCGATGGGAGACGTCGAAAAGATCGGGCTCGTCAAATTCGATTTTCTGGGACTCAAAACCCTCACCATGATCAAACGCGCCGAGGATCTGATCAATGAGCGACATCCCGGCAATCCACCGTTAGTCATGGAACAGATGCCGTTCGACGACCCCAAAACCTTTGCCCTCCTCTCCTCAGGAAAAACGATCGGACTCTTCCAGCTGGAAAGCTCCGGGATGCGAGATCTCCTGACCGGCCTGAAACCGGATCGTTTCGAAGACATCATCGCCATCATCGCACTCTATCGCCCTGGTCCAATGGATCTCATTCCCGACTTCATCAAACGCAAGCAAGGCAAAATTCCGATCGTGTACGAAGTGCCTGAACTCGAACCGATCCTGAAGGACACCTACGGGGTCATCGTCTATCAGGAACAGGTGATGGCGATTGCCAACAAGGTGGCGGGGTTCTCACTCGGCCAAGCCGATATTCTCCGTCGCGCAATGGGCAAGAAGAAGCCGGAAGAGATGGAGAAACTGCGCGCGCAGTTTCTGGCCGGTGCCAAGACCAACAAGATCCCCGATAAGAAAGCGGACAAGCTCTACGAACTGATCCAGAAGTTTGCAGGCTACGGATTCAACAAGTCGCACGCCGCGGCCTATGCCGTCGTCTGCTATCAGACCGGTTATCTGAAAGCGCACTATCCGACCGAATTCATGGCCGCCCTGATGACCACCGACATAGGCAACGCCGACAAGATCGTCGGCTACTTTACGGAATGCCGCGACCTCAATATCAAAGTCCTGCCTCCGGACGTGAACGAAAGCCATAAGAACTTTACCGTGGTGGATCACGCGATCCGGTTCGGCCTGGCGGCCATCAAGAATGTCGGTGAGGGCGCCGTCGAGTCGATCATCGAGATTCGAAATGAAACAGGCCCCTTCAAATCTTTCTTTGAATTTTGTCGCCGTGTCGATCTCCACAAAGTGAACAAGCGCATGCTGGAAGGGCTGATCAAGACCGGCGCGTTCGACTCGACCGGCGCGAAACGCTCTCAACTGGCCGCGGTCCTGGATCAAGCCGTTGAAGAGGGAGCGGCCGCGCAGCGCGAACGGGACCTGGGGCAAACAAATATTTTCGGCGACGCGATGAACGGACAAGACTCTGCGGACCATCTGGCCGCGCCGCCGCTACCCAACATTCCGGAATGGGACCAAAGCGAGCGATTGAAACACGAACGGGAACTGACCGGATTCTATATTTCTTCCCATCCGCTGGCACGTTATGAAACCACCATCCAGGCGCTTGCCACGGCCTCGACCATCGGCCTGTCGGAATTGCCGGACGGCCGAGAAGCGAAGCTCTGCGGAATCATCACGACCGTCAAAAGCATGCTGACGAAAAAGGGCGACCGGATGGCCTATCTCACGCTGGAAGACCTCCAAGGCGTGGTCGAGGTCATCGTCTTTCCGGATCTCTATAAACATGCCGCAGATTTGGTTGTGCCGGAACGCCTCGTGCGCATCACAGGCACGGTAGACCGGGGAGATAAAGGCACGAAGATTCGAGGGAGCAAGATCGAACCGCTCGCCGAGGTGCAAGCGCAAACGATCAAGCGGGTCCACATTCGTCTGACGGATCGGCCCGGGGTGACAGAACAGTTACCGCGACTCCGTGAGGTCTTCCTGCGGCACCCAGGAGGCACGACAATTTCTCTCGTTTTTCAGACGGATCCAGCCCTTGAAACCGAGACCGCCCCCCTCCCTCACCTCACTGTCACCCCCAGCGAACGCTTCGTGACAGATGTTGAAGAAGTGCTAGGCAAAGGGGCCATTTTTCTGTTATCGTAATCCATCATTCATGGTAAGGTATCTGTATTCTCCTCCCCAATATTGATATTCTTAGACACGTTATGCGTGATTATCTCGAGTTTGAAAAACCGATCCGCGAGATCGAAGAAAAGATCGAAAAACTCGCGGCCGTTCCTGCCGGAAAATCGGCCCCTCAGGATGAGATCCGCAAGCTGCGGATGAAACTGGCCCAGGCCGAACATACGCTCTACAGCAAACTGACTCCCTGGCAGCGCACGCAACTCGCCCGGCATCCTCAACGGCCCAGTACGCTCGATTACATCAGCTATTTATTTAGGGATTTTTTTGAGTTTCATGGAGACCGCTCGTTCGGCGACGACCGTGCCATCGTCGGAGGATTCGCTCGATTTAACGACCGGTCGATCATGGTCATCGGCCATCAAAAAGGAAAGACCCTCAAAGAGCGAATGCAACGAAACTTCGGCATGCCGAACCCGGAAGGGTACCGAAAAGCCTTGCGGCTCATGAGGATGGCCGAGAAGTTCGGGCGCCCGATCGTGACCTTTATCGACACACCAGGCGCCTACCCTGGCATCGGTGCGGAAGAGCGCGGTCAGGCCGAAGCCATTGCCAGAAATCTGGTTGTCATGTCCCGGCTCGCCGTCCCGATTATTTCCATCGTCATCGGTGAAGGCGGCAGCGGCGGGGCACTTGCATTGGGCGTCTCAGATCGCGTCCTCATGCTGGAGCATGGTGTCTATTCCGTGATTTCACCGGAAGGCTGCGCAGCCATCCTGTGGGACGATCCGGCTAAAGTTCCCGATGCCGCCGCCGCTTTGAAGATGACGGCAAAAGATCTGGTCGACCTCCATATCGTGGACGAAGTGATTCCCGAACCGCTCGGCGGCGCCCATCGGGATCTCAATGCCATCACCGATCGACTTGCCAAATCCCTCAGCAACCAACTCTCCCAGCTTCACGAACTCTCCCTCCCTCAATTGTTGGCTCAACGCGATCTGAAATACCGATCCATCGGAACTGTCAACGGGCTGGTCGCCACTCCCCAGTAGACTTTTCGACAATCCGCAAGCCCGCAATCAGGACGTTCTCGCATCGTCCTCTCTCTTTTGTGACAGGACCCCCATACACGTTTCACGCCGCGATGTATTCCATTCTCTTGAGCCATGTTGCCGCCCCGGCGCCCGCGACCTGACCAGTGGCGAAACAGGCGGTCAACAGATACCCTCCGGTCGGCGCCTCCCAATCCAACATCTCTCCCGCACAGAAGATGCCCGGCAGCGCGCGGACCATCAACCGTTCGTCAAGCGCATTCAATGGAACGCCACCCGCCGTGCTGATCGCTTCCTCCAGTGGGCGCGGCGCAACGAGTCGCAACGGCAACGCCTTAATCGAAGCGGCCAGTCGAGCCGGATCTGACGAAGTCCTCTTTCGAAACCACCTCACGAAGCAGCCCCGCCTTCACGCCTTCAATATGTGCCTGCCGCTGAAGATGTGTCGCCATCGTGCGTTTGCCACGCGGCCTCGATAAGTCGTGAGTCAGGCGCGGCATGTCGCGATCGGGCGCCAGATCAAGGCGCAATGTGGCCACGCCCTTCGCCAGAATTTCGTCTCGCAGAGAGGCAGACACTGCGTAGATCACGCCACCTTCCACTCCGGTTTCCGTGATCACAAATTCCCCCGGATGCCAGGATTCAGCACCGGCATCATTCCTCACAACAATCGCCACCGACTTGACCGGGTGCCCGGCAAACTTTGTCCGGAAATGCTCGCTCCAGCCCACGTTGAAACCACAGTTCGCCGGCTGCAATGGCGCGATCTGAACCCCGCGTCCTGCCAGCAGCGGCACCCACCTGAGCATCGGATCCGAGCTTCGGCCAACTTCCGCCGCCGAGCGCAAGTACTACCGCATCGGCGTGGACAGAACGGTTTCCCTCAGGCGTGGCAAAGCGCAGCGCCTCCTGCTCGTCCCAGCCAACCACCGATGATGACATGTAGAATTGCACGCCGGCCTGGCGTAATCGTCGGAGCCACGCGCGCAGCAACGGCGCAGCCTTGAGATCGGTGGGGAATACGCGTCCGGAAGAGCCGACAAATGTCTCGATGCCGAGTCCACGGGCCCAGGCTCTGACCGCATCGGGCCCAAACGACGCGAGCAGCGGCGCGATCTGCGCGCGACGAGCCCCATAGCGCGAGAGAAAATTTTCAGACTGTTCCGAATGCGTAAGATTCAGGCCACCTCTCCCGGCCAGGAGAAACTTGCGACCGACCGACGCCATGGCGTCATAGAGATCGACCTCGAGCGCCGGCAGCACTCGCTGCCTCCGCGGCCATGAGCCCGGCCGGTCCTCCGCCGATAATGGCGATCTTCATCTATATCCTGGTGAATGTGGGCTAGACAGGCACGACGGGTGCGAAATGCGCGACTCGATCCAACAACCTATTCGGCCCATCTCGTTTTTCTTGCATTTCTCGCTTGTCCTGCCAGTTCAGCGCGCAGGCCGATACATCGCGGGACCCTACACGTAGAACTGAAATGGGTCAAGCATCGGCATGGCAATCACAAGATTTCACAGCTCCAAACAGGCTATACTCTCGCATGTCGATGGACGAGCATGAACCCATACAGGTGGTTGAACTTCGGATCAGCTACCGCTATGCCACCGCGCACCCCTGGGTCATCCAGGCCGTTGGTGGATTCTTATCGGCCTATTTCATGGAGCATCCGGGGTTTCGCGTGCAACGATACATGGAAGAACTGGCGTCCGGCACACACCTATGGATATGCGAGGTGCCCCCCAGCATGAAGGTCCTCAGGCTTCTGAGGCGACTGAAAGAAGATATTCCCCCCTGTAACGCCCAACAAATCGCCACCGATCTTCCCGCGAGACCTCGCTATCTCATCGATTGCCCTGAATGAACTAAAAGATAAGCGCGCGCGACAGGCGGGACAAGCGAGACTTGCGAGAAAAGCAGGACCGGTGGGCTGGACGACGGTTCAGAGTCAGAACTTCGAGGTTTTCTGAACTTCGAACCCAGAACTTTAAACGTACTGTCGCGCTTTTCCCGCTAGTCTCGCCCATCTCACTTGAGTCAAACACCGGCGATTGCAGCAGAAACAATCAAGAATGATGCGGGCCATACCCGTTAGGATTGCCGCTTTGCCAGCGCCAGGTATCGGCGCACATCGCACTGAGTCCACGCTCTGCACGCCAACCCAATAACTCAAATGCCCGTTGTGGATCGGCATAGCAAGAGGCAATGTCGCCGGGACGACGGGGCGCAATCTTGTACGGCACCGACCGCCCACTTGCTTGCTCAAACGCTCGCACGATATCCAGTACGCTGTACCCTGTGCCGGTGCCCAGATTCACGGTCAAACACTCGGCCTTCTCCTCTAGCCGTTTCAGCGCTTTGAGGTGGCCCAGAGCCAGATCTACAACATGGATATAATCCCGTACCCCCGTCCCATCTGGAGTGGAGTAGTCATTGCCCCACACATTGAGACAGGCACGTCGTCCCACGGCCACCTGGGCCACGACGGGCAGCAAATTATTAGGAATACCTTGAGGGTCTTCCCCAATCAAGCCGCCGACATGGGCGCCCGCCGGGTTGAAATAGCGTAGAATGCCGATCTTCCAAGACCCATCGCTGCGGTGCAGATCGCGCAACATCTCTTCAATCATCAGCTTCGTCTGGCCATAGGGATTGGTGGCGGAGAGCGGGTGATTTTCAGTGAGCGGCAGCCGCTGCGGATCACCATATACGGTGGCGGAGGAGCTGAACACCAGAGTTTTCACCCCACACTCCCCCATCGCCTCCAGCAGGCACAAGCTGCCGACCACATTGTTATCGTAATACGCCAATGGCCGACTGACCGACTCCCCCACAGCCTTGAGACCGGCGAAATGTATCACCGCACTCGCCCCGCTCTCGCGCAACGCCGCCGACAAAGCCGCGCGGTCACGGATGTCGCCTCGCACCAGGTGTAGCTTTTTTCCCGTAATACGCTCAACCCGCGCCAATGACTCAGGATGGCTATTGCAGAAGTTGTCGAACACCGTGACGTCACAGCCCGCGTCGAGCAGTTCCACGCAGGTATGGGACCCGATATAGCCAGCACCGCCGGTGACAAAAATCATAGGCACCTACCCGTTTGAGAGAGAACTGCAGCCTATCCAGGCGATCGTGTGAGGTCAAGAATAGCATCGTGCCAAGAGACCCTGGTCTATCTGGTTGCTTAGTTTATCGAGTTAATGTTGTTCAACCAAAAACGAGACAAACCAGATAACAGTCGTCTTGCTAGCCCTCAGGCTTCTCCGATGCCGGAGGTGTGGTCTCGCCAGAGAATTTCTTCTGGAGAAGTTTTCGACCAAGGATCGTAATCCCCAATGCGGCACCGATCGAGACCGGAACGAACAATGCGGCGGCAATATCCGCACTACGGAGCCACCCCATCTCTTGAAGCCCTCTGAAGATATAGGCCATCAGCCCGCTGAGATAGTAGGCGATGACGATAACCGACAATCCTTCGACCGTGTACTGAAGGATAGCCTGGCTCTTCGTCGTCTTGTCGACGCTGATCAAAAGCGACAGGTTCTGGGATTGCAGCATGAGATCGACGCGGGCGCGAATAATAGAGATCGTCCCTTCAAACCCGCTGCGAAGAGTATCCATTCGTTTCAGGAGCTGTTGATAGCCCTCCGCCACCCCGGTGATCCCGCTGAGGACATATTCTGACATCGGGCGGTACGGGGAGAGCGTACGTTCCCCGAGTGACGCGAGCGACCGGTGCACGATCTTATCGTAGGGAACAGAGGCGGACAGCTCGAAATGTAACTTACTGGACAGCCTCGTGGTTTTTAACAAGTCTTGCGTCAGTCCAGTGAGCCAACGCTGTAGGGTCAGGGAGTCGGCGTGGCCGATATGCCCGCTAATAATCTCCCGCTGCTTCAAGTGCACCTGTTCGAACTTGTAGGCCTGATCGACCGCGGCAGAAAACAACGGCTTTTGCATGAGCAACATGTGGTAGTAGGTTTCGATCCTGACAATGGCATCCACGATGTCTTTTAAATGAGAATTGCTGGACCGGCCTGATCCGACGCTGACCCAATAACGTTCGCGCCCATGCTCGTCCGGTGTGAAGCTGGTGACCAGCGTGGTCTCCTCATCGAGAATCCTGCTGCCGTACAGTACAGGGCCTGGAAGCTGAGAACGCAACGCCTCACCGCCCGGCAACGGTTTGATCATGAGTAGAATATCCAAACGGCACACCTCCGCACCGACCGGAGTGACCGGTGAGCGGTATTGCGGGAAGGTCATCGGACCAAAGGTCACCTCTCCAGCGTGGTCGGAAGGAATATGCCAGGTTTGATAACTGTAGTACTCCGTGTGTGCTTCCCAGATCAGAATCAGCCGATCGCCGGTCGCTTCCACCTTTACGCCATAGCCAAACGTCTCATGAATGGCCATCATGTCGGCGGATACCTTGAAGACCTCTAGAAGGGACTTGAATTCGTCACGGCTCGCCGGCCGCTGCACCGGTGGATCAACCATGCGAAACGCTTTGTAGTGCACGTGCGCAGGGGCTCGCAGCCACTCGACCAAAGGGATCTGTGGTCGCTCGTGTATCTTCCTGATCAGGTCGCCGGTATCCGGCTTGCTCGTCTTAGGATCACTCATGCGATAACCCTCATCGGTGAACAGTCCTATAGGAAACAGCGCCAGGCTACTGATTTGCCAGCAACCCTGTCAACTCATCGTCAGTCGAAAATACATTGGGAAGAGACATCGCGCGAGGTGACACTCCCGTAACAGACGTCTCTATCTCAGGCGGGAAGCCCCCTTCTTAACTCCAGGCCTGTATCTTTTCCTTCTCTTTCGTATCTGTACTGATACGCGCACACCGATTGCGAAAGCTCACTTCACTCAAAACTCTCCGCTTACCTGCATCCCAACACGCAACATACTTTCGGCATGAGGGTTGCTGATACTTTCGCGCTCAAACGCTAGGTCGAACAGAGGAGGATTGTTCATGGAAAATGTGCTTCCCGTTGTCTTTGAACCCCATTGCTGCGCGCCTAAAAAAGACCCTCGGCAGCAGGATCGAAAGCCAGTCAGTCTCCGTATTTCGGTGGCAGATACGTCGGGAATGGCCGAGGGCCAGATCCTCAACCTCTCCCTTGGTGGATGTGGGCTGCGACTGAGGAAACGCCTCCTTCAAGGGCAATATCTCTGGCTTAAAGTCTACCCCGAGACCGGGAAGACTACCCCGATCTGGGATCTGTTGCGTGTGAAGTGGG
The DNA here is from genome assembly GCA_963801725.1 of uncultured Nitrospiraceae bacterium. Taxonomy (GTDB): domain Bacteria; phylum Nitrospirota; class Nitrospiria; order Nitrospirales; family Nitrospiraceae; genus Palsa-1315. Next base: position 2,077,156 of record CAWDFX010000002.1, on the reverse strand, counting down.
TAGAAGGTGACCGGTTGGGAGTCGAATTCTTGTGCATCGCACTTGAGAGCCTACAGCGACTCCACGATCTCTTTGGCGATCAAAACACCTTTGTGCTGGAGGACTAAATGTGCGCGTATTGTTCCCCCTACGTGTCCATCGAGAACATGGGGACAGAAATCCCCTCTAGTTCGGCCATTGGAATCGATGTCACGAGCGTCTTGCTCGAAATATGGTGTGCTCATGAACTCCAATGGGCCGTGTATGAGCGCAATACGCCTCTCGTCTGGGCGCAAATCGTCCAACACCTGCGCGGCTACCTCAACAGTTTATGGGTGTCAGAGGCCCTACAAGGGAAGAACGCACAAGAGGCCTTTGTTGTAACCTGCGACCAGTCCACCATGACCACTGAGGACATCCTCCATGGTCGTGTGATCTGCCTTGTCGGAGTCGCGCTAGTCACGCCTGGCGAGTTTACCTACTACCGTATCCACATCCAGCAAAAGAGTTGGTAGCGGCTCTTCGTAGAATCTTGCGAAGCTTGCGGCCATTGACCTCCAGCGTTCTTACCCACAGCACCCGCCTGCGAAGACCTGCCGCTGCTGAAAGGCACTCCAACAGCGTTCACACAGTTCGACAGTTGAATGGGTCGTCCCATCAACGCAGGCAATTCGTCGCTGGACCAGCGTTCCACAGTCAGAACAAATGCCGGCGGATTGCGTGTCTGTCCTACGCTCGTGGGTCAGCATGGAACACCATCTTTGTATTCGGACGAGCGCGCCGATTGCAAACGGCTGACATAAATTCCTGCCTGCTCTTGAGACTCACCAGATTCCTCCACAATCGAGCCGGAAGCGGCTCCGCCTTGGCCCGATACAAATCCCATTGAATCTTGCGCAACTGCTCCGTTCAAGGAGTCCACCGTTTGTTCCAAGTCAAAGAGCCGGTCTGTCCCAATAGATCTTCCTGTTGTTGGCATCATGTCCTCCCTCTTTCATTAACCCGTACAATGCCGAATCACGCCGATGAGAATCCCTTCGATATGAAACGTATCTGAAGGTCGAACGATGATCGGCTGCATCGCCGAATTCGCGGGATGTAGTTCAATGTGTGAGTCCTTCTTGAAGTAGGTTTTGATCGTCGCGTCATGATTGACCAGTGCCACGACAATCTGCCCGTTCCTGGCCGTTTCTTGTTTCCTCACCACCACAAGATCGCCGGGAAGAATGCCGTCATCCTTCATGGACTCCCCTTTGACGCGGAGTGCAAACGTATTTCCACCGCGTAACATACTGGGCGGGACATCGATAAGTTCAGACTGTGGGACCGGCTCTATCGGTGAGCCGGCCGCCACCATACCCGCCATGGGAATTTCAGATGATCGACCCAACTGATCCAACGTGACCTGGACCATTCCAGGAATACGCCGCATCCCCGCTTCATAACGAGCCACCGACACGCGAGTAGTTCGCAACGCATCAGCCAATTGCTGTTGCGTCAACCCCAATTGCTCTCGCACTCGTTTAAGATCCGCCGGCTTCATGGTGTAACCAATGGTTACACATCTGCGAATCCCCTGTCAAGCCCCCAATTCTGGACTCCTTATAATGGAGCAGAAAACCCTGTCTGGCGTAGAGTCTGTGTATAACCAAGTGAGAGACACCGCAGTAGGATGGGCGATCCATCGTACCGATCCAGCAATGACAATGGACATCTAGTATTTGTTGTTTTTTCTAGGTTTAACCCTTAGGACCACCATATATTGTGGCCTTATCCTCAATGAAACCAATGCCTAAATTCTAGGCAAAGACGTGTCGGAGATAGAGAAATGCCGTGTATTTTGAGTATACGGGATCTTATTAACAGGCTTATCCACAGAAGCTGGGGAACGAGTTTGTGAACTTTTTTCTTGACCTTTTTTGCCTGATAAGGGGCCCCTGTCTCACTATTCACTCCGCTGTCCTACAGCTCTAATGATCTTCTTTCAAAATAGGCGCAGCTTCTATCAGGAACCTCGTGGTCCCTCATTGAGGGCAGCAACGCCAGCAGGAACCGCCCAGCAGCGAATCTCATATTTCAAACAAAGGGCGAGGTCGACGAAGTGGCTACAGTCAACAAGACTTGGTTGGAGCGGACGATCGCGTCATACATTCCAGCTGCGATTCATAGTTGCTGTCCCTATGACTTTCCCTTAGAATCCAGCGCACAGTTGATCCGCAGAAGGTGGTTCATGCGATATCAGGCACTCCTCATACTGTTCAGCCTCCCGCTTGTTGCGCACGCCGGGAACATCAAAGACACAGACCTGATCACCAGCAATACATTTTTTCTCCCGCCGACGACCGCAAATACCGTCTATATTCAAGCACGCAATTCGTCAGACAACCAAGACGTCTCGCTGCACGATCTTGGCGCGCGGCTCACTGCAAAAGGGTATCAGGTCGTCCTGGATCACACTGCCGCGCACTACATCTTGTTGGCCAACATCGTCTATTGCAATATCACCAAACCGGAAATGCCTGTGGAAGCGATAGTGGCAAGCGGGTATGGATCGGGCATCGGTTCCTCGATTATGGGTGGCCTGCAGGGTTTGACAAGCATGGCCAGCATGGCGGGACCTCAGGGTGCCCTCATCGGATCCGCGGCGTCGATGGGATTGAGCGCCATTGAAGGCGTCGGCAGTGCTATCGGCAGCATGTTCAATGGGCCTTCTACACCCAAGATGCCGGACGACGTCAATTACGCCTGCGTCGCAGACCTGCAGATTACGGCCCAGAGCGCCACGACTTCCGAGTACCTTGCTGCGAAATCCGGCAGCGGCATGCAACCAGGCGTCTACCAGATGCGTCTCGCCGCCGATGTCCATCAGAAGAAACTCAATGAAGACGAAGCGACACCTTTGTTGCAGCAACGCTTGAGCGCGGCAGTTGCAGGAAACTTCTGATCATGTATTTGCATCTCAGCATTCTTCATCGCCTCGCGCTGATGCTACTCCTTCTCGTGATTTCGACTGGCTGTTCCAACATCATCCGTTCCGGCTTGATGAACAGCAACACAGTGTTTCTTGATCCCAGCATGAATCGCACGGCCTATCTGCAACTGAGAAACACGTCGGAGAATCAGAACGTCACGCTCAGCGAAATCCAGACCAAGCTCACAAAGAAGGGCTATCATCTCACGAAGGATCCAGAGCAGGCGAACTATTGGATTCAAGCCAAGGTGGTCTATTGTCACAAGGCCGCCGAAGGCGTTACGCCGGAATCCGTTGCCACGGCGAATTTTGGCGCCGGCATCAGCAGCGGCGGTACCGCCATGGTTTCAACCAAGGTAACGGGCGACGATCAAATAGGGAGAATGATGCAGGGTGGCAGGATGGGCATGGGCGCGATGCCCATGCCGGACATGAACGCGATGATGGCGCAGGTCATGGCCATGAGCGGCGGGCGAGGAGGCTTTCCCGGCATGGAGATGCCACAGGCACCCAAAGAAGATGGCGTCATCTACCTCTGTGTGACCGACGTGCAGATTACCGATCGAAAGATGGGTAAACCGCTGGGTCAACCGACGGCAGGACAGGCGACGACCGGACCGAAACTCCAACAGATGCGCATGGTCGGCCACGTGCGGCAAAAAGCTTTAGACATTCCCGAAGCCACGCCGATTATTCAAGAGAAAATCAGTACCGGCATCGCAGGCATGTTCTAGCTAGGATATATGGCCGAGCGCTGGGAACCTGCGCGGCCACAAAAAATGAGGGCCACTTGCATGGCCCTCTTGAGGTGCTTCTGTGAGCCTGCTTACTTCATCAACATGACTTCGGTCGCCTTCACCACCGCTGTCACCTGATCGCCTTGTTTCAAACCCATCTCGTCGATCGCTTCACGCGTGATTGCCGCGCCGAGATGGAATTGTCCCATTTTAACTGTCACCAGACCCATCGCTTCGCCCTTTTGAATCGATTCGATCTGGCCCGCAAAACGGTTCCTGGCACTCAACGTGACCTGACCACCGCCCTTCATGAGCATGACCTCGGTGGATTTGATGACAGCCGTGACCTGGTCGTTTTGTTTTAAGTTCAATTCTTCCACACCTTGATTAGTGACAGCCGCCACAATCTTTGTTCCCTGCGCATCGAGCGTGACAAGACACATCGCCTCACCGGACTTGATACTCGACACCCGTCCCTGGAGCTTGTTTCTCGCACTGATGGCCATTTATCGCCTCCTTTTTGTTCGCGCACATGTGGCATGCAGCCAACAGCATGCGGGTTGACGACGACGTCCTACAATAGGCAGAACTACCGAGCATTCCAGGACAACGAGAAACTTACGCAGGTTTAATCAGTTTCGTGGGGATACTGTGATACTTCTGAACGAGCGAGTCACCTCAAAATACTCACTCCGGCAGCGAAAATATAAATTTCCGGCAATTTGAGACACTGTTGAGAAACTGCGTTTACGTTTCCTTGATCACCATCACTTCGGTTGCCTTTATCAGAGCCACCGCTCGATCCCCGACTTGCAAGCCAAGCCCATCGAGAGCATCACGTGTGATAACCGCAGTAATCTTGTTTTCTCCTACATCCAGATTGATCTGAGCCATGATCAGATCACGCTTGATAGCCGAGACAATGCCGACCAATTTGTTTCTGCCACTGACCTCCTCGCCTTCCGGTTTTTTTCCCAACCAGCTATCCAGGACTGACCTTTTGAAGCGGTACCGCCCCCCGATCTTGGATCTGGGAATTTTCCCTTCCCATAGATATCGGTAAAAGGTGGGAAGCGAAAGGCGCAGGTACTTCGCGGCCTCGCGAGCGGTTAAAACCGCAGCTGACCCCTGCGGTATCGTTGTTTGGCTGCGTCTTGGCATCTTGCCCCCTCCTTTAACGCTCTGGCTCTTTCGTAATAAGCACCGCCACGTCCGGACGTTTGCTACCCGATATCTCCAGCCAATAGGACCGCTCTTGTTTCAACGGATACCCCAGACTCTTGTGAATCCGGCCGCAGTGCAAACGAGGAACGATCCTGACCCGTTCGATCGATTTTTCCTCGTCTATCACTTCAATCCAGATGGATGAGTCTACGGAAATCCGGAACATGCCATCCCTCGGAACGGTCAGTCGGACAAAGCCTCCAAAAATGTTTTCCACGTTCTCGCTCGGCTTCGTCTTTTCAGCCATGGACTCCTTCGACCTTAGAGTCTGTCGAGACAAACTCTCATTCGCCACAAGCGAAACTCCCGACAGCGGTCGAAGAACTACTTCCAGTTTGTGGATGCCGGGGTCAACTGCCGGGGCGCTCTCCGGCTTTGGCGAAGCTTCGATCTTCGAGCCCGGTCCATCCATCGCGGCTACAACAGTCTGTAATTCGGAAGACAGCTTCGCGCAGTCATCGGCGGTGGCAGGAGAATGGATGTGGTCCTCTTGCGCGAACACGATTATGGGAACAAGCAGTAGCCACGACGTAACAAGCACCGGCCTCATGGGATATTTCTTGCTCAAGCGATTCCCAGCCTCTTTTCAGAGCGACGTGCACCGTGAAACACTCTCATCTATTCTGTCAGCTCTTCATTCAGCGCTACTGCTTTGATATGGGCATACACATGCTGGCCTGGTTTCAACCCGAGGTTAGCAAGCGATTTTCGGGTGATGCTGGCGATGAGTGGCGCTCCGATGTCCAATAGCACGTCTGCCGAAGACTGATCCATTTCCCGGATCTCAACAATCGTTGCCTCAAGGATGTTCAACACGCTGGTCGGAGATTCGGTCCGGCCTATGACAAGACTGACATCGCTGGAAAGGATGTGTACGCGTACCGATTGTCCAATAGCCACAGACTGAAGCAGCACAAACAGGAACTGCCCCTTGAATTCGAGCTGGGTGAGACCGTACTGCGGTTCGTGGTGTGCCACACAAGCGTCTAAGACCGCGCCGACTCGGAGCGAGCCAAAACTTCCCCGATACTCCAGGGAAGTGAGCACATCGTTGAGCGCGCCGGCCCCCACTAGTTTGCCCTGTTTCAAGAGAACGACACGATCTGCGAGCTGAAGAATTTCGCTGATCGCATGGCTGACATAGATCACCGGGATGCGCAGTTCCTCATACAGCCGATGTATGAACGGGAGGATCTCTTGCTTGCGCTGAATATCGAGCGAGGCAAGCGGCTCATCCAGTAGCAGCAATTTGGGACTCGTGAGCAGTGCTCGACCGATCGCCACCCGTTGTTGCTCACCACCGGATAGCTTGTGGATGCGGCGTTCAAGAAGATGCTCGATTCCAAGAATAGCGACCACTTGCTCGATCGAAATACGGCGTTCTTGCGAAGGTATGCGTTTGTAGCCGTAAAGCAGATTGGAACGCACACTATAATGGGGGAACAATCGAGGCTCCTGAAATACGTACCCGATCGGACGGGCGTAGAGCGGCAGACACATCCCATTTGCTTCATCCTGCCAGACGTCGTTGCCGAACTGCATGAAACCATCGGGTGCGCGCTCAAGTCCCGCTAAGCATCTCAGTAATGTTGTCTTTCCCGAACCTGAAGGTCCAAACAGCACGGTAATGCCCGACGTCGGCAAATCCAAGCCGACGGTTAAATGAAAGCTCGGATAGCGCACATCAAAGCGTGCAACCAAGCGGCTCATGAGACGTGTATGGGAAATCGGCGGTTCGCGACGTACACTCCCATCAGCACGAGAAACGAAAAAATCAGCATAAAGGCAGAGATCGCATGCGCTTGAGCAAATTCCATCGTTTCCACATGGTCAAAGATGGTCGTGGACAGGACTTTCGTCTGGCCAGGAATTGAGCCCCCGACCATGAGCACCACTCCAAACTCTCCCATCGTGTGCGCAAAGCCGAGCACCACGGCACTGATATACCCTCGAAGGGCTATCGGAGACATCACCGTCAGAAATGCATCCAGCCTAGAGGCGCGGAGCGACCAGGCCGCTTCCAACGGGGCTTTGCCGGCGGCTTCAAAGGCCCCTTGGAGCGGCTGTATCACAAACGGCATGGAATAGAAGACTGAGGCGATCACGAGACCCGTGAAGGTGAACGCCAACGTGAAATTCATCAGTCGACCCAGCGGTCCATAAGGACCCAGCGCGACGAGAATGTAAAATCCAAGGACGGTGGGAGGAAGCACAATCGGCAGCGCGACCACAGCCTCCACGATCGGCCTGAATTGTGAGCGGGTATGAGCCAACCACCAAGCGAGCGGCGTACCCACGATCAGCAGGACCACCACAGTCATGGCAGCCAGTCGCAAGGTAACCCATAGCGCGCTAAGATCCATTTCAGTCATGGTCCTAACTCTTATTCTCTCGAAGGTTGGGTTTCTTCAACACGGCGCTGCCTGGCTCTTGATATTATAATGATACTATTTTGTATTATTATAGCTAAATCTTATCATTTTCCATGAGTATACCCATCAATTGTCAACGGTGCAACAGCGACCCCTCCGTGGTGCAACTCATGCCAGGGAGAAGCAGTGAAAGGGATACACGCAGGCTATACTCGACAGGGGACACCAGGGACCGCTATTTCAGTTCATACCCATACCGCTCAATAATCGCCGTGGCCTGCGGACGACTCATGAATTCCATCAAGGCTTTCGCCGCCGGATTGTCCTTTCCCTTCGCCAGCAAGACCACGTCCTGCTGGATCGGCTCATGGAGATTGACCGGCACATCCCAGCGGCTTCCAGTACCCTTGATCTTTGGATCCAGGACCTGGGACAAGGCCAGAAAGCCCAATTCGGCATTGCCGGACTCGATGAATCCCATGGTCTGTCCAAGGCTCTCCCCCATGACAATTCGAGGTTGTACGCTCTCCCATACCCCCAGCTTCTGCATGGCCTGCATGGCTGCGACTCCATAAGGAGCGGTTTTGGGATTCGCGATGGCGAGACGTTTAAAGCTCGCGGATCGTAGCGTGTCTTCTCCCTTCACCAAGCTGGGATCGGGACTCCAGAGCACGAGACGTCCAATGGCATAGGTGAACCGGTTCCCCTTGACTCCCAACCCTTCATCCTCCAACAGCTTCGGCCGTTCATTGTCGGCGGAGAAGAACACATCGAATGGCGCGCCGTTCTTAATCTGACTGTAGAAGTTTCCGCTAGAGCCCGAGGCGGTCTGAACGGTATGCCCTGTCGTTTTTTCAAATTCCATCGCCACCTCTCGGAACGGCCCAATAAAATTGGCGGCCACTGCCACCAACACCTGCTCAGCCGAAGCAGGGGCAACAGCCAAGACCACCAATACCAAGGACAGCAAGAACTTTTTCATAATCAGACCTCCAAAACATTCGATCGATGATCTCAGAGTGTTTCTACAATCTAACCCTCACCGAAGCATAAAAATAATCCGAGTCTTTGTTTCCACCGGTGGGCATTTGGGCGAGGACGGCGGGACTGTCGAAATACGATCCCTTGAACCAATGCACGTACCCGAAGTCAAAATCCATGTTCTGCCTCATCGCCCATAGCGGCGCCCATTGCGCACGAAGTTCTACATCATGCCCTAAATAGTTTCCTGACCCTCCAGTGCGATCTTGTACGAGGCCACCCGAAAACACTGCGGTTGATTCCGCCAGATACCAGAACCGGTGCTTGACGTTTAATGTCACGCTATCGTCCGGTTTGAGGATCAGCCTCCACCCGGGGGTACTGATGTTGGACCGGAAAAATGGTCCCCAAATTCCCGTGGGATTCAAATCAAATCGACGGGCGCCGAACAGAGGATCGAAGGTCCCGCTATCGCCTCCTGGGGTTTGAGTACCGCTGGCATAGGTATACTGCGCCAAAAATCGAGGAGCCCAAGGCAGATTAAACGTATACCCAGCTTCAACGTTTGGGTTATAGGCAAAATGCTCGACGTTGCCCAAGTGTCCCGTTTGAACGGCCCCCTCGAATTCATAATCGAATTCGTTGATCTCAGGAGCCTTGAATAGGCGAAGGCCGTACGTACTGTATGTACGGTGAAGATTTTTATTTTGGAGTTGTTGGTCGTTTAATCCGAAATAATACGCATTCACGTTGAACCAGGGAAAGTGCGCACTCTCCACGTAGGCCCCCCAGAACACACTCTTTGCGCTCTGCTCATCCAGTTGCACAAGTTCTCGTAGCACCGGTTCCACCAGAAAAGCCCTGAATCGCCAGGTTTGTCCTTCGCCGATTTGCCAATGAACCCCATCGAAGGCATTGGTGGTATTTCTGAAATCGTTTCGGGCGACGTACCGACGCATTCCGAAATCCATGGTCATGCGACCGAAATGCAAGTCGGTTCGCAACCCGCTCCCCCCCACATTGTTGATGCTCAATGCCCCGAAGAGCTGCAGGATGTCAAATTGGTTGATCGTGTTGACATTCCTGAAATCCCCCGGCTCATCGGCCGACAAGGCCCGCGCATCCTGCCCTTCAAAGAGAAACCGGAACGGACCATTGCCCCCCAATCCTACGCGCGCTCTGGATCGGAGGGCCAACTGGGCATCGGTTCCCCCGCCCCCAATTCTTTGATTAGATCGCCACGGATGGTCGTACGATTCAAATCGGGTGCGGTTTTCGAAGCCCAGGTCAATCCAATCTGGTAAGTGCATCGCGGTTTTCACATATCGGGTCCACTCGATGTCTTGCCGTCGATTGAGGACTGCATCAGCGGGTTCAATCCAGTTTTTTCCTTTTTGTGCTGAAACTTCGTTGTATCTCTCGTTCGTGATCACACCCTTGTCGCGCATGAGTTTGAGCACAGGATCTTCCGTGCTCCGCCACACCCACTTTCCGTTTGTCTGCACCATCTCTCCATACTCGACCGCCCTCACCGAGCCCACTCCTACAAAAAGGAGCAGGAGGCTCATCAACGCGCACCACCATCTGCCATTGGCCATCAGTTCCTCCTTGTATTTCATTGAAAGATTAAGACGATGGGGTGAAATATTTGTAGCCGGGATCAACCAGAAGACTCATGCCAAGAAGTGACGGCCGAGAAGTTGGTAGGGTTGACCGAGAAATCAGGCCGATCATGGCGGGCTCTCCGTCAGCCGACACGCAACGCATGGAGCTTTCCTGTTTCGCTGGTGTCATACCCACCCAACGCTTCGATCTCATTTCGAAACGGACGGCTGACAAGGGTCTCAAATAAATGGGCGAGCGTCGGATGGAGCTTTAGATAGGCTTTGGGGACGACAAGGTCGTAGCGCGCGGCTTGAAGCGGGACGAAGTCGAGTTCAAAGAGTTGCGCAGCGGATCGAATGCCGATTCCGACGTCCGCCTGGCTGCTCGCAACCGCGCGCGCAACTTCGAAGTGTGAGGCGACAATCGTGCCATAGCCCCTTACTTGATGATAATTGATTCCCGCCGCGCGCAACCGCTGATCCAGTAATAGCCTGGCCCCCGCCCCTTCTTCTCGATTCACGAGTGTCACGTGGGGATCGACGACATCGCTGATCGTACGAATCGATTTGGGGTTACCGGCTCGAACGATCAGGCCCTCTTCCCAAGTCGCAAATGTCACGACTTCATAGTTCGAGCCTTTCAACGCTCTCCGGAGGAAGGGGAGGTTTGACTCCCCTGTCGTCGGGTCAAAGAGATGCAGCCCTGCGACATGAACCTCGCCTTGTTGCAACGCCCGAAGCGCCGCCATGCTTCCCATCGTCCAGCCGACCAGAGAAGACTGGTCCTTATGCCGTCGCATGTGCTCGCCGGCAAGAAAGATCGCCGGGTCACAGCCAGCCACCGAGATGGTTTGCTCAATTGCCTGACGATCGCGCGAGAGTTTCACACGCACCGTCGCACCCGAGATCTGACCGCGCGCCTCGACGACATACCCATCAGCAGGAACCGTGAAGGAAAGGACTTCACCCAATCCGGTTACCGGTCGCACAACTGTCTTTGAACCAACCGTCGACACTTTGACTCGAATGGGTGAAGCCTTCACGTCGCTAAGCGGGAGATGACCGATTAACTTCCCCTCGACGATGTCCTCGGTTGTCCCGATGCTGAAAAGATCTTCAACACGGCAAGCTAGCGCCAAGGCCAAATGAAGGGCGACAGCCGTTGTCGGTAAGTACAGATTCGACTCGATTGAAGACACCGCCTGTCGCGTGATGCCGGCGCGAGCAGCCAATTCGCCCTGCGAGAAACCTTTCTGTGCACGGAGCAATTTGAGGTGATTGGAAAACTTGGAGGTCGCTTGCGTCTGTTTTTTTGGCGTTTTCATGGCCAGTGAATAGCAAGTTATATTGCTATATGTCAAGTATTATGTCTCACGATAGTTCATTTATATGACAAAATGAGATCCTGATAGCTTCATAATACACACTTTATTTGAATATTAGTTTATTAATTTATATTGTTGACAAAGTAACTGTACTTATTTTATAAATCTATATCACATTCTTGATCGGAACAGTCGTATATAGAGTCTGCGCTCCTGACTCGGCAAGAGAATAAGAAATGAATACTCCCCTTCGACAGGCCAACGGGCTCGTAGACGAGACTCTCCGTCAAATGACGCAGCAGATCATTCGTGCCCTTCAAGACATCCGTTACGGCTCAGTGGAAATCATCATCCACGATTCAAAAGTGGTTCAGATCGAACGCAAGGAGAAGATCCGCATCGACACGGACTCTTCACGCATTACCAAATGAGCAACATGACTGTGACCACACAATACTGTTGTTGGAACTAAAGGAGAAGATCGTGCCGTCCAGACCACTGGAGGTATAACGCCCCACATTTCAATCATTCAATATAAATGGTCACTGACCGGACAACCGGAAGTTCCCATCACGAGAAGGAGGTTCTCAGATGAGGAAGTCATGGTTGTTCATCGGCGTAGCAGCAGTGACCAGCGCAGCCCTCGGCTTCGGGTCGCCGGCGCGAGCAGAGGAGCCAGGGTCGCCCGAGAAGTCCATCGAGCAGCGGTTTGAGGAGTTGGATCAGGAGATCCGGATCTTGAAACGGAAAAACGAACTGGGACAGGAAGCGGCAGAGGCCGCGAAAAAATCAACGGCCGTCGTGAAGGCCGGCAATGCCGGATTTGCATTGGAATCCGCTGATGGCCAACACGTCATCAAGCTACGCGGCTTGTTGCAAGTCGATCACCGCCTCTATTTTGAAGGGGCAAACGACGTCCGTAACCGCACCAGATCAACGCGCAGGCGATCTGGATGCCAACGGATTCCATGATGCTGCCGACTCATGGTTGGCCCGTCGCGTTCGTCCGATCATCGAAGGCACGTTGTTCGGCAAATATGATTTCCGCTTTACCCCGGACTTTGCCGGTGGCAGCGCCTCAGTGGTGGATGCCTACATTGATGCCCGCTTTCATCCGGCCTTTAAAGTTCGCGCGGGTAAGTTTAAGAGTTTTGTCGGATTGGAGCGATTGCAAAGTGGCGCGGACATCAAGTTCCTGGAAAGAAGTTATGTCACCAACGCAATCATACCTAATCGTGACTTCGGCATTGCCGTACACGGTGATGTTTTAGGAGACAGATTGAATTACGCCGTTGGTCTGGTGAACGGCGTCAGTGACGGCGGCAACATCAGCACCGGCACTGAGTTTGACGGACGCCAAGAAGTCACCGCGCGTCTCTTCGCCACACCGTTTAAAAATGACTATTCCGTGTTGAACGGTTTGGGCTTTGGCCTTGCTGCCACCTACACTGATACACAGGGCGAGCGAAACCTGAACTTTACCGACACGTCTGTGGCAGACGCGACAAGAAACGGTCTGCCAAGCTATCTCACCGATGGACAAAATACGTTCTTTCGATACAGCAGTGCGGCGGTTGCCGACGGTCAACGGTTACGCTATTCACCTCAGGCTCACTATTACCGCGGCCCCTTAGGCGTCATTGCCGAATATGCCGCGGTGAGACAAGACGTGAGCTTAACCACCGGCGGTTCGCCTGCAGCAGGCGGAGCAGGTTCCAACACGAATATCACACCGAATACAAACAAAAATTTACGTCATGATGCATGGCAAATCGCGGTCTCCTACTTCCTGACCGGCGAAGATGCCTCCTTTAGAGGGGTCAGACCAAAACAGGACTTTGATTTCGGAACAGGGTGGGGCGCCTGGGAGCTGGTCGCACGGTATAGCGAAATCAATCTCGATGAGGACACGTTCAAGGACCCGACCGGCACGTCATTCACCGGCGCATACGCAGACTTGTCAACCAGTGCAAAGTCAGCTCGCTCCTGGACTGGCGGTGTGAACTGGTATCTGAATCAAAATACAAGAGTGGCATTGAACTATTCGCATACCACATTCGATGGTGGCGCCGGTGTTGGCACTTCGGCGATCAACGCAGCAGGAACAAACGTGCAAGATCGTCCAAACGAAAGCGCATCTCCTCACTCGATTACAGCTCGCATTTTGATCAAACAATTTTCCTAACCGTACATGGAGAAAAGGATCATGAGTATCAAGACACTCTGGAAGACACTGATCGCGCTGAGCGTTGTCCTGGCCTTGGCGAACCCGCCCAGCGTTCATGCCGAAGACCTCTCTCTCTTGAACGTGTCGTATGACCCGACACGTGAGCTGTATCAGGAATTCAATGCGGCCTTCGCCAAGCACTGGCTGGCCAAGACCGGCCAGACGGTCACGATCAAGCAATCCCACGGAGGATCAAGCAAACAGGCACGGGCTGTGATCGACGGTCTGGAGGCCGACGTTGTGACGCTGGCGCTGGCGTACGATATCGATGCCATCTCCGAGAAAGCCAAGTCGATTCCCGCAAACTGGCAAACACGCCTTCCCAACAACAGCGCGCCTTACAACTCGACGATCACGTTTCTGGTCCGCAAAGGCAATCCCAAGGGCATCAAGGATTGGAGCGACCTGGTCAAACCCGGGGTCTCCGTCATTACTCCGAACCCCAAGACCTCCGGCGTCGCCCGCTGGAACTACTTGGCCGCGTGGGGCTATGCCCTGAAACAATCGGGAGGCGACGAAGCCAAGGCGCAGGATTTTGTCTGGCGGCTCTTTAAGAACGTGCCGGTGCTCGACACGGGCGCCCGTGGCGCCACGACGACATTCATCGAACGAGGCATCGGGGACGTACTGATTAACTGGGAAAACGAGATCCTGTTGAGCACCAAAGGCTCGGGCAAAGACAAGTTCGAAATCGTCGTGCCGCCGCTCAGCATCCTGGCGGAGCCGACGGTCAGCGTCGTCGATAAAATCGTCGACAAGCGCGGAACCAGGCAAGTCGCTCAAGCCTATCTAGAATATCTCTACTCTGAAGAAGGCCAGGACATTGCCGGCAAAAACTACTACCGCCCGCAGCTCCCATCAGTCGCCGCCAAGTATGCTGCGACGTTCCCAGCGGTGGAGCGGTTCACGCTGCAGGAATTCTTCGGCAACTGGCAGAAGGCGCACAAGACACACTTTGCCGATGGCGGCACGTTTCGATCAAATCTATTTGCAAGGCGCGAAGTAGAGTCGATGGACGGTACGCTCAGCAGCCATGACAACCGGCCTCTGTAATCGAAGCCGATGAGGAAATGATGCATCTGGTTTTGAAACAGCCCAGCGTCCTTCCAGGATTTGGCCTGACGCTGGGATTTTCGCTGCTCTATTTCAGCCTCCTCGTATTGATCCCTCTCAGCGGTCTCGTCATCAAGACAACCACGCTGACCTGGGAACAATTCTGGCACACGGTGACGGAACCACGTGCGCTCGCCTCCTACCAGCTAACATTCGGCGCGTCGTTTCTGGGGGCCTTGATCAACGGCTTCTTCGGATCGGTGGTGGCCTGGGTCCTTGTGCGATACCGCTTTCCCGGACGCTCAATCGTGGACGCACTCGTGGATCTGCCCTTTGCCCTGCCGACCGCCGTCGCGGGGATCACCTTGACTGCCATCTACTCATCGAATGGATGGATCGGACAGTATCTCGAACCGCTGGGGATCAAGGTCGCGTTTACACCTCTGGGTGTCCTCGTCGCACTGACCTTCATCGGACTGCCGTTCGTGGTGCGGACTGTTCAACCGGTACTCCAAGATTTGGACATGGAGGTGGAGGAAGCCGCTACCACGCTGGGAGCCAATCGATGGCAAACATTCAGGGCGGTGATCGTGCCTGAACTATGGCCTGCCCTGCTGACCGGCATGGCGATGGCATTCGCGCGCTCCGTCGGGGAATACGGCTCGGTCATCTTCATCGCGGGCAATATGCCGCTCAAATCGGAGATCACTCCCCTGCTGATCATGACCAAGCTGGAACAGTACGACTATGCCGGAGCCACGGCCCTGGGAGTCGTCATGCTCGTGGTGTCGTTTATCCTCGCTCTGATGATCAATCTCATACAATGGTGGAGCGGCAGGCGCCACACCGCTCGTTAGAAAGAGCAGAACATGTCGACCGAGACCGTTGCCAGAGTAAGAAACGAGGAGTGGAAGGCTTCATTGACCAGCGAACGCGCTTTGGTTCGATGGGCGCTGATTGTGGCGGCTCTCGGATACTTGACGCTCTTCCTATTTATCCCCCTCGCGGCGGTGTTTACCGAAGCGCTGAAGAACGGTCTTGCGAGCTACTTCGCCTCATTTGCGGACCCGGATGCTCTGGCGGCAATTCGCCTGACCTTCATTGCCGCATCCCTGGCCGTGCCGCTCAACCTCATGTTCGGCATCGCCGCAGCCTGGGCCATCGCCAAATTCGAGTTCGTCGGCAAGCAGATTCTCATCACGCTTATCGACATTCCGTTGGCTGTATCCCCCGTCATCTCGGGATTGATTTATGTGTTGCTCTTCGGGGCGCAGGGCTGGGTCGGCCCCTGGCTGGCCGAACACGACATCAAAATCATCTTTGCCCTGCCTGGTATCGTGCTCGCCACCACCTTTGTCACCGTTCCGTTCATCGCGCGTGAGCTGATCCCATTGATGCAATCGCAGGGACGAGAAGAAGAAGAAGCAGCGCTCACGTTGGGCGCGTCGGGATGGCAAACATTTACTCGCGTCACCCTCCCGAATATCAAATGGAGCCTGCTCTACGGCGTCATTCTCTGCAATGCTCGGGCGATGGGGGAATTTGGAGCAGTGTCTGTCGTCTCAGGCCATATACGAGGGCTCACCAATACGCTGCCGTTGCACGTCGAGATCCTCTACAACGAATACAACGCCGTCGGGGCGTTCGCGGTGGCCTCACTCCTCACCTTATTAGCCATTGTGACGCTCATCGCGAAAACGATGATCGAACGGAAAACCGCTTCATCACAATCGGCGCATGACCCTGTATTGAGCACCCAACCAGGGAGCCCGTCATGAGTATTCAGGTTGATCATGTCACCAAGCGATTCGGGAGCTTCACTGTCCTAAATGATGTGAGCCTGCATGCACAGGCAGGAGAACTCATCGCGCTCCTCGGCCCCTCCGGTTGCGGCAAGACCACCCTGCTGAGAATCCTGGCTGGACTAGAAAGGCCCGATCAAGGACGAATTTTCCTGCACGGCGTCGAGGTGACAGATCAGCGTATCACCGACCGCCGCGTAGGATTCGTGTTCCAGCATTACGCGTTGTTCCGGCATATGACCGTCACAGAGAATGTTGCGTTCGGGCTGAGCGTGCTTCCCCAGGCGCAACGGCCTTCTCCTGACAAGATCCAGAAAAAGGTGGATGAGTTGCTTTCTTTGGTCCAGATGCGGGCGATGGCCGACCGCTATCCGAACCAGCTTTCCGGAGGGCAACGTCAACGCGTGGCCTTGGCCAGAGCGCTGGCCGTGGAACCGAAGCTGCTCCTGCTTGATGAACCGTTTGGCGCATTGGATGCCAAAGTCAGAAAGGAACTGAGACGCTGGTTGCGGCGGCTTCATGACGAACTGCACATTACGAGCATCCTGGTGACGCATGACCAGGAAGAAGCCTTGGAAGCCGCGGATCGCATCGTGGTGCTGAACCAAGGGCATATCGAGCAGACCGGGACGCCGGAGGAGGTCTATGAAAATCCGGCGACACCGTTCGTCTACCAGTTTCTCGGCGATGTCAACGTGTTTCATGGCCGCATGGCTCAAGACCGACCCTCGCACGAAGGAGCGAGCGAATATGTAACGGACGCCTCGGGCGAACACGAAGTCACATTTGTCCGCCCCCATGACCTGGAGCTCAGCCGAAGCCGGACCACACCGACACAGCTCGAAGCAACTGTAAGATTTGTCATCACTGCCGGATCGCGAGTGCGGATCGAGCTGGTATCGAAGGAGTCATCTCAGATTATTTCGGTAGAACTCACCAAAGATCGCTATCGCGAGTTGAAGCTTCAGCAAGACGATGTGGTCTTCGTGCACCCCAAACAATTGCACGTATTTAAAATGCCCGGCCCTTAGTCGGTGAAGCGGTGCTGATCAACCCGCAAGAAGTCATTCGGGCGGACCGTACAGTCAAAGTACTCTCAGAAGTCATATCTGTTACATAAAGAAAACGGGCAAGATGACACAGTCACCTTGCTGGCAGGGAGCAACCCTCCCGCTCATCGCACATCAATGGAGGCCTTTATGAGTCCGATACATCGGGTTATGGCAGTTCTCGTACTCGCGGTCGTTAGTCTAGTGGGTTGCGCACATGAATGGCGCTCGGCGGCAGACGTAAATCCTCTCAGTGTGGCAGACATGAAGGCCGCCATGCGTGACCTGTGGTCAGGACACAACTTTTGGATTCGGAATGTCGTCTTGGACAATACGACGAACAATCGCAAGGCGATGAATTTTGCCGAGAAGGCAGTACTGGCCAACACAAAACAGATTGCGAAAATGTTTACGCCGTTCTATGGCGAAGCGGTGACTGAGCAGCTCAATACCTTACTGGTCAAGCATTATGGCGCGATCAGAGCATACTCCGATGCCACCGTTGCCGGAAATAAGAGCCAGCAGGATACGGCCCTGGCCAGCTATACCTCGAATACCGATGAGATCGCTGCATTCCTCAGTAAGATCAATCGCTATCTCCCGAAAGACACCGTCCGAGGTCTGTTCGCTGCTCATGGGAATCATCATGTGGCTCTAATCAACGAGTTGCAAGAAGAAGATTACGCCCACGAGGCAGAAACGTGGCAGGTGATGCAGCAACATGTCTATGCAATTGCCGATGCGCTGACGACAGCATTGGAGAAGCAGTTTCCAGCCAAGTTTCCAGGTTTTCATGTTTCATGACTAGTGAGTGAGGTCGTCCCATGCGTCGATTCCGATGGAAGAACACATAAAGGAGCGCTATTGCGCGTTGAAGCTTCAGCAAGACGATGTGGTCTTAGTGCACCCGAAACAACTGCACGTATTCAGGATGCCCGGCCCTTAGTCTGTGTAACGAGGAGCTGCGTGAAGGCCAAAAACAGATTCGCCTAGTATGTTGAAGGAGAGAAGCGCGAGACTATCTGTGACGGATGATTACCCGCGACCACAGGGGAAGAATTGTGAACATGGCCAGTTAATTCAGCGGCTTCTACAAAAATCGGCCCGACCGCTTCCCGTGATGTGACCGGCCCCGGTCACACGCGAGCGATGGATCTCCAAGCGGTGACTGCTTCATCCTCCACCGACTGCCCACTTTACTTCCCAGTAAACTAGGCATACACTTTCGCCTCCGTTCCATCATCCGGCCCGTACAAACTGGGGGCTGCATCCGATGGAAATCAACCCTGCCGGCGCCAAGACAGAGACCGAAAGCCTCCCCATCCAACGAGTTCTCGACGCCCACAATACGAGCACTCATCGGCTGACACAGTCGGCGCATCGAAACAATTGTCAATTTCCTTGGCTGTCTTCATTGGGTTTACTATGATGCCAGGAATACAAATCGGTATCCTATATGAACAAACCTCCTCCACAAACACGGCGAATCATCGAACGCCGCAAGCACCCTAGGATATTCACTTCCTCAGGCGCGCTCCTTTCCTTCAAACGTCTTATCGAGCCGGTCGAAATCGATGAACATACAGAAGGTGAAGGGACACTCATCGACCTTTCCCTCGGAGGATGCCGGCTACAGAGCGATATTCCTCTGGAAATCAGTGGACGGTACCATCTGATCCTGCAAGTTTCCAAGAAACCCCGTCCCATCATTGTTGAAGCAGCCGTCGTCCGATGGACACAGGAGAATACCTACGGGCTCAAGTTTACCTCCCTGCAATCAATCCATGAATCGCACCTGCAAGAACTACTTCTCGAGATACGCCATCCTGTGCCTTAGAAAACCTACCGCGTATCGCGTTACGCCTGAGGACCTTCCAGCGAGACACAAACGACGAGGACTGGACTCGGTGGGCGGCTTACGGAACTCAGGCGCATGCCCGGTTCGAAAGGATTCCCGCTAGCCCTTTGTCCTCACCCAAAGAGTTTGTCGAGCAGCTGTTCACGGCTTATCTCGAAATGCGAAGCCACATCGGCTAGGATTGCCGAGAGCGTGCCAATACGAAGAGGGCTATGTTGGGGAACCGTGAGATGATGTTCGCCGTGCTCGTGGGCAGTGAGGCGGAGATGGCTGCCGGTTTGGCGAGTGATGGAGTAGCCGAGCTTGCGAAGAGACTGAGCGAGATCACTTCCCGACAGATCGCGGGGAAGCCTCATACGGCGATAACTTCTTCGCGGACGTGGTGAAGGCGGACGACCTTCGGAGCCTTCCCCTCCTCGAAGTGACAACGAACCGCATCACGTACCTTACCAGGCAATTCGGCGAGCGTATCCGCTTCGGTGAAGATTGAAACCCCGAGCGCGCGCGCGAGGAACCCGCCCTCAGGTGCCTCTTCAACCACGAAGATCAATTCGGACATTGCGATCCCTCAATAACGGAGCAGAATCAATTTCAATGTATGGTATTCCCGTCAGTAGCCAATGTCCAGCCCGTAGAGGCTTATAGCTGATAGCAGACGGGGGCTGAGGCGGCTCATTAGATCGATACGGTTACACTCATTTGGTTGAAGCCATCTCAAAAGATCTTGTCACTTAGTGGGTCCAGATCTTTGCGGGAGCCGATTCGAACGGATACACATGTATCATCCATCCACCGGCTTGCGGAAGTCCCATCCGCATGATCCTGACGATCCATATCCATGCCCTGACCGGAAGGCTCTCCTGAGGCCGACTCCCCTGCCTGGATCAAACGAGCGCCATCCATAGGAGTGAGCAGACTCACTGAAATAGCCAGAACAAAGCTAAAGAAAATCTTGAGGTAACGCATTGTCCTTAGTTCGCTATGACTGCCAGCCATTTTATCTTGCGCACTGACTCAAAGCCAGACATCCAGCCCAGACTGACATTACGAAAATCAGTCGCGGTGGACGACTGACGTGGTTGAAGCCTTCCGAATAAGTAGCCCGTCCTCGTTTATCGTTCAGGCAAATAACGCTTCAGTTATCTGCTTCGCTAAGTCTGTCTCATTCAAGCTTGCCCATTGGCCTTTCGGACAGACGTCCCTCAGGCTACCCTGAAAATACCCGGCCAAACCTCTCCAAAGAACAGCACTTAACGAGCACGAATCATTTGATGATCCAAAAGCATGAAGTTTGAGATGATGTTCAAATGTTTCTGGCGACAGCGGGCTTAAAATGTAGAGTTCGAGGCCGTGTTTATCTACACATCGAGCTATAACTTCGTTTATGTGAGGGTCTCGGAATCCGTATCCAATCACCAATAACTTTCTGCCTTCTTTGGATAAAACGGATTCAAATGTTTCAAGATACCAACTCAGTAACGGCTCCTGCATAATTCTTGTTTCTTTACCACGCCCAATCACCATCGCACTTTTTCCGTCACTAGTTCTCCAATTCCATGAACCATGTAGCTTGATGTATTGGAATCGTCCATATGTTGATATCCTACAGTCATCATTTCGCTCACGATGTTTCTTCATCTTCTCCGCTGTTGGAACAGCTATTATGTCTTCGTCGCCTAGGGCAGCTTCTTTTTTTCTCCTCACGTGGTTAGATATCCCGGGAACCCAAAGTTGATCCTCAGAGAGATGCCAGCGCTCAATAAATAAATCCTGGTTCAATGTAAAGAAATACCCTCGCACGTTCCCTGAACCGGAAAATCGATCGAGGATCATCCTTAACTTATCTAGATCAACTGCTCCACCAAACTGGTTTATGTGTAGATTCCGGATTCTTTGGTCTAGTTGTTTGTATGCATCTAATAGGGCCGTCTCCAGAGCAGATTTCTCATCCGGAGAGTTGTCCCCGACTAGGACACGGTTGTAAACAGATTCGCAATCAAAATCACGCCGCAATATTTTCCCTAGCTTCTCGTGAGACCTTATGTGAGGCGAATTAAAGATTTGCGCCCACATCTCGCTAGCCAGAAACCCTCCGAAGTTTTTTGTGAACCCGGCACCAGTCATTAAAATTTGACGGTTCGTTTCAATTGCCATAGTGGGACTCTTGGGAAATCCGTCAGCATACTTCGTCCGACTCGGAGAGACACACAGGGGCAGGCTACTTTTCTTATGAGATGCTGCCAATCGCTCACAGGTAGATAACCGCACAAGTGATAAAGGACGCCAGCATATAATGTTCCTTCCCAATTCGTCGTTTCTTCCCCTCCCCTCTAGGGCGAGAAGATTTTCCCAGCGGGTGGCGTTGACCTGGGCGCCCAGCCGCCTGCAGCGGGGTCCCTACACCGGGCGGGGTGCGAAGCCGGCTGGGCTGGTCGGCGACAGGACCCGCTCTTTTGATTCTCTGGAATTACTCTTCATCATCCTGTGCTCTGTCACATCAACAATCAAATCACATTTCTATATCTAACGAACTGTTCTTCCTAACAATTATATTACTCCACTATTCATTTTCGAGCCCAGCACCATTCCTGCTGATATCCCTCTCTATATAATAGTGACGCACCCCTCCATCCTCTTGACCGAAGACAGCCCCGGCGACTGCGAACTGTTTCGCATTACGCTGGCGCAAGCGAGACTGGCGGAAACCCAATATGGCTATAAGATTGCGGAGGTGACGCTCGTCTACTCAGCGGGATGACGAAGCGGGTTGGAAATCGATTCGACGGTGCACTGCCCGGATTGCTACTTTGTCTGCTTGGCGCGCGCGAGCGCCAGTGCCATGGCCATCGTGCCGCTTGGCTGTGGTTGGCGCTCCGGAACGTGCTGAGGTCTTGGAGGACGCCGGTCACGCGGTTCGCGTGATACTCCGGCAGAAACTGCAATCGGCGCGCGGTCTGAAGAGGAAGCACTGCCGGCTGCATCGTCGAGGCGCATGGTCAGAGAAATGCGCTGGCGCTTCACATCCACGTCCAGGACCTTTACCTTCACAATCTGGCCAGGCTTGACGACCTCAGAGGGGTCCTTGATGAATTTGTTGGCCAGCGCCGACACATGCACGAGCCCGTCCTGATGCACGCCGACATCGACGAAGGCGCCGAACGCCGCAACGTTCGTCACCACGCCTTCGAGGATCATGCCTGATTGCAGATCGGTCAGAGACTCGATGCCTTCTTGAAATGTAGCCGTCCTGAATTCCGGGCGCGGATCGCGGCCGGGTTTTTCCAACTCAGCCAGAATGTCGCGCACCGTCGGCATGCCGAACTGCTCGTCGGTAAAATCGGCGGGAGATAATCCGTTGAGAACCGTCGGCTGACCCATGACGTCCACGATGCCTTTGCTGATCCGCGCAAGAATGCGCTCGACCACCGGATAGGCTTCCGGGTGAACCGAAGAACGGTCCAGCGGGTTGTCACCGTCGTTGATGCGCAGAAATCCGGCTGCCTGCTCGAAGGTTTTGTCGCCCAAACGTGGTACCTTGCGTATCGAAGCGCGATTTGGAAAGGGGCCATTCGCATCACGGTACTCGACGATGTTCTTCGCGAGCGCCTTATTCAGACCCGACACTCGTTCGAGCAGCGGCGCCGAGGCCGTATTGACGTCCACACCCACGGCATTGACGCAGTCCTCGACAGTCGCATCGAGCGAACGAGCCAGCGCCTTCTGGTTGACATCGTGCTGATATTGGCCGACGCCGATGGCCTTAGGATCGATCTTCACCAACTCCGCCAGCGGATCTTGCAGACGCCGGGCGATGGACACGGCGCCGCGCAAACTGACATCCAACTCGGGAAACTCAGCCGCGGCGAAAGCCGATGCCGAATACACTGAGGCGCCGGCTTCGCTGACCACAACCTTGACTACTTTTTGGTCCCGCTTCTGAGCCGCAACTAACTTGATCACTTCAATGGCCAGCTTATCGGTCTCCCGGCTGCCGGTCCCATTGCCGATCGAGATGAGTTCGACGCCATGCTGCACGACCAGCCGCACCAGCGTCGCCAGTGATCCCTGCCAGTCGTTGCGCGGCTGGAGCGGATAAATGGTCGTGGTCTCCAGCAGCTTGCCGGTCACATCAACCACTGCCACTTTGCAGCCCGTGCGGATGCCGGGGTCGAGGCCGAGCACCGCCTTCGGGCCTGCAGGCGCCGCCAGCAGAAGCTCATGCAGGTTGCGGCCGAAAATTTTGATCGCCTCCGCTTCCGCTGCTTCGCGCAACTGCACCAGCAGTTCCACCGAGAGCTGTAGATGTACCTTGACTCGCCAGGTCCAATCGCAGACCCCCATGAGCCACGCGTCCGCTCGGCGGCCCCGGTTTTCGATGCCGACATGCGCCGCGATCATCGCGACGCAGGGATGCGGCACGACTGCTTCGAGCGACTCGCCCAGGCTCAATTCAATCTTCAACACACCCAGCGTGCGGCCACGAAACAGCGCCAGCGCGCGATGCGAAGGGATAGTCCGGATAGTTTCTGAATAGGCATAGTAATCACGGAACTTTTCTTCCTCAGCTGTTTCCTTGCCTTTCACCACGGTGGACGTGACAACACCTTGGTCCCAGAGGCGGATGCGCAATTTCGCAAGCAGTTCGGCGGTTTCAGCGAAGCGCTCGGCCAGGATATCCCGCGCACCCTCAAGCGCAGACTTTGTGTCCGGCACGTTGATAGCCTCAACGCCCTCGGCGGCAGGCTTCACGATCAGATACTTCGCGGCTTCTTCCTCTGGGTCGAGCATCGGATCGGCGTGGAGAGCGTGAGCCAGCGGTTCTAATCCAGCCTCGCGTGCAATCTGCGCTCGCGTGCGGCGCTTCGGCTTGTAGGGCAGATACAGATCTTCCACGCCTTGCTTGGTCGCGGCAGCTTCGATGCTCACGCGCAGTGCATCGGTTAGTTTGCCCTGTTCCTCGATCGACACCAGAATCGCCGTGCGACGAAGTTCTAGTTCCCGCAGATACAGGAGGCGCTCCTCCAACGTGCGCAAGTGGGTATCGTCCAGATTGCCGGTGGCCTCTTTGCGATAGCGCGCAATAAACGGCACGGTCGAACCTTCGTCGAGCAGGGTCGACCGCAGCCTTAACCTGATCATGTCCCACACCGAGTTCCTTGGCGATGAGTGGAATGATCTTCAATTCTGCTGCGTCTGAAACTGGCTGAGTCATTGGAGTGAGCATCTATGTTCGTTACCGATCTTTCCGAAAGCAGCGCCCTACCGAGTACCGGCCACTCAGAGTCACGCGCGCTTTCTTGTTGTTACGGTGTGTTGAAGATCTTGGTCCGTGGAATCAGTTCATGCACTGCGGGCAGTAAGAAGCTGATGGCGAGTGTACTGCAAAACCCTCCGCGTATCTAGCCCATCTATCCGGAACCACATGCGCCACTGACCTTCTGCTAGATCTCATCCTAAGACTCCGCTACACTTATTAAACAGGAGAGACCGATGCGGGACGAACGGACGATCAACTACTATACACTGCTCGAACTCTTACCCACCGCAACGGAAGATGACATACAAAAATCCTGGCATGAACAGATCCAGGTCTGGCATCCGGATCGCTTCCATCATTCACCGACATTGCATCAGAAAGCGGAAGTCCGGACACAACTGATCAACCAGGCCTATCAAACTCTCAGCAACCCCATCGCGCGCGCACGGTACGATGCCACGACGCAGTCCTCGACCTCTCACAGGCCGCCCCCACGCCCCTCCCCTGCATCAAGCCCATCGCCTGAATCGTACGCCTCCACCCCGCCACGCGCTCAACAGACCGCACAATCCCGCCAGGATCCTCGCGGGCCTCAATCGCTCATGATGCTCTCCCGGCAAGGCCAGCCAAAAACCATGGTACCGGCCATTACGATGCTCGTCGACAGCCATGAGCATCTCCCCTATAAGTTTGAGAGTCTCGTCCGCATCGCCGGAACTATTCGACAGACGTTGCCGGCGGGAGATTATGCCATTGCAGAAGCGCCGGAAATTTTCTGTGTCGAACGCCGGCGCGTGGAAGAGTTCAACACAATCTTCTCGAATCCCTCCGACAACCGCTCGCCCTTTCTGCAAGAGATCGAACTGCTCCTGGACTACCCACATCGGTTTCTCGTCATCGAAGGAACGCTTCAGTCCACCAAAAGCGGCGGGCGGCTCGGCCAATATCACAAGAACGGCATGATGGACTTCCTGGATGCACTGACGGCGCGATTTGGGATCACGATCATTTTTTCGGATAGCCGGGAAGAAGCAGAAGAACGAGTCGCCAATCTCGCAGCCCTACACTATGCCTACCACTTTGCCGAACAACTGGGATTCGAGCGCTGTCTCACGGAGAACGATGTGTAGGCGTCGCGGGCCGATGGGAAGTTGTAAGTCGTAAAACGTGCGACGGTGAACTGTCCAGTCAAGCCCTCTTTCCAAAATCGGTCTGCCGCCAGGCTTCGTAGATCACCACCGCAACGGCGTTGGAGAGATTGAGGCTTCGGTTTCCAGGGACCATGGGAACACGGATACATTGTTGCGTGGCAACGCTTCCCAGAATCTCAACCGGTAACCCACGGCTTTCCGGGCCGAACACAAACACATCGCCTGTGGCATAATCGATTAAATCATATTGTTGCGTGCCTTTGGTCGAGACCGCAAACAGGCGGCGCCCCTTGAAACGTTCCTCGCAATCAGCCCAGCCTTCGTGGACCGTGATCGTGGCAAATTCGTGATAGTCCAGTCCCGCTCGCAACAATTGCTTATCCTCCAGCGTAAAACCCAGAGGTTTCACGAGGTGAAGCCTGGCGCCGGTGTTGGCACAGAGCCGGATAATGTTGCCGGTGTTCGGAGGAATTTCCGGTTGATAGAGAATCACGTCGAACATGGGAGCGCAGTGTAACACGGTCACATCGTGTGTCGAACAGCATGATACTCGAGCCTTCACTCCCCTCTTGAATCTGCTTCTCACCTCGTATCATAATTTCCGGCTATGACCTCTCAACCAGTCGATGGCTCCAAACCCCTCCAGGATTTTGAAACCGACGAAGCGTTGCGCGCGATTCTCCAAGGGACCGCCACCGAAACGGGACAGCGCTTCTTCAGCGCGCTGGTACAGAATCTTGCCAAAGCGCTCGGCACACATGGAGCCTGGGTGACGGAATATTTTCCCGAAATGCGCCGACTTCGCGCCCTCGCCTTCTGGATGGATGGCCAGTGGGTCAAGGATTATGAAGTGGACATCGCGGGAACACCCTGCGAGCGCGTGATCGACACGGCCAAACTGGTGCATTTTCCCGACCGCATACTGGAGATCTATCCCCACGATGATGAACTGAAGGTAGCCGGAGCCGTCAGCTATATGGGCGTACCGCTGCAAGATACGGACGGGCATGTTCTCGGGCACATCGCAGTGATCGACCGCCGGCCGATACCAGAGGAACCGCGGGTCCATGCAATCTTCCAGATCTTCGCCGCGCGGGCTGCAGCGGAACTGCAGCGCCTGCGGGCGGAAGCAGAAGTGCGGGAACGGGAAGAAAAAGTCGGACGGCTTCTCAGCAGCGCCATGGATGCAATCATCGAACTAGACGATGAGTTCCACATTACCCGCGTGAACCCTGCCACGGAAAAAGCGTTCCGTTGTCCAGGGGAGAAGATGACTGGGCAAGACTTCCGAAGCTTCGTAGGCCCGGACGATGCCGGCAGATTAGTCGCCCTGATCGCCGAGTTAGATGGACGTCCAGAAGGTCAGCAGTCCCGCTGGATTCACGAGGGGCTTACCGCCCGTTGCCCCGGTGGCGGCTCATTTCCTGCCGAAGCGACGCTTTCGCGTTTCGAGTTGCATCGCCGGAAGTTCACGACCTTGATCCTCCGTAATGTATTCGACCGGGTAGAAGCGGAGCAGAAGATCCAGTCGCTTACCACTGAGACCGAGTTATTGCGAGAGGAACTGCAGGCCCTGCATCACGACGAATCCTTGATCGGAGAGAGCCAGGCCCTTCGGCAGGTCTTACGCGACATCGCTCAAGTCGCAGGAACCGACGCGACCGTGCTGATACTGGGCGAGACAGGCACCGGAAAAGAACTGGTGGCGCGCGCGATCCACGCGGCAAGTACACGCCAGGCGGATCAGCTGATCATCGTAAATTGCGCGGCGATTCCCGCCACGCTCATCGAGAGTGAACTGTTCGGCCATGAAGCGGGAGCCTTTACCGGTGCGACCAAGAAACGCGAAGGCCGTTTTGCCATGGCCGATAAGAGCACCATCTTTCTCGACGAAATCGGAGAACTGCCGCTCGACCTGCAAGCAAAATTGCTCCGCGTACTCCAAGAAGGCGAGTTCGATCCAGTCGGCAGCTCTTCCACCAGGAAAGTGAACGTGCGGGTACTGGCCGCAACGAATCGCGACCTGGAGAAATCCGTACGCGAAGGAACATTCCGCCCGGATCTCTTCTACCGGTTGAACGTGTTTCCTCTCCGTCTGCCGCCTTTGCGCGAGCGCGGCGACGACGTGGTGCGCCTGGCCTCTGCCTTTGCCCGTCGCTTCGCCTCCAAGATGGGCCGCACCATTGCGCCGTTGACCGCCGACTACGCGAGCCGGCTCAAGGGTTACAGTTGGCCGGGAAACGTGCGGGAGCTGCAGAACGTGATTGAGCGGGCCGTGATCACGGCCACCGACGGCAGGCTGAACCTGGATCGTGCTCTGCCGGAAGCGACAGCTACGCCATCCTCACCCGACCGGATAAGCGAGCCCCGGTCCGGGATCATCCGGACCGCCAAAGAACTTCAGGAACTTGAACGAGCGAATATCCTCTGTGCGCTCAATACCGCCAAATGGAAAGTCTCCGGCGAGAAGGGAGCGGCCGCGCTCTTGGGAATGAACGCCTCGACACTGTCCTCTCGCATGAAGGCGTTAAAGATTCAAAAGCCCCACTAAAACAGAGAGTCCTTTCCAAGTTTCACTCGTCCCATTCACGAGATTTCACAATTCCTCTCCTGAGATTTCGCAAGTCACGCGATGTTGGTGCTTGTCGATTTTCTCTCACCTGATTCCAAGCCGCTGAATTTCCATCGTCTCGTTCAATTTCACCATCCTGGCATCAATGCTGCTATAGGGACTCGGCATTGGGTCATCCAGTCACAACAAGGAGCAGCATGATAACAACGATTTACGATTTGATCACAGCTCACTTCACCATCACCACCCGACGGTCCAACCGATTGCATTCCGCGCCCGAGAGAGGAAGGAGACACGCCATGAAGTTCCCCCACATCATCGGTTTCGCCGCGGCTGCTCTGCTCGCCTGCGCCCCTCCCAGCTCGGGCACAGAGTCGACGGTAGCGCCCGCCCAGCCGACGAGCCTTTCTGACACGGTCCCCCTCTACACGAACCTCGGCTCTCACCACAAACGCATAACCACTCGAGTTCCAGCCACACAGGAATACTTCGACCAGGGCCTGCAACTCGTCTACGGATTCAACCATGCAGAAGCGATCCGCTCGTTTACGCGCGCCGCAGAACTCGATCCCACCTGCGCCATGTGCTATTGGGGGATCGCACTCGCCTATGGCCCGCACGTCAACGCTCCAATGGACTCGGCAAGCGGAGTCGCCGCCTATGCGGCGGCGCAAAAAGCGCTGGGGCTCAAGTCCCACGCCACGGCGCCTGAGCGCGCGTACATTGAGGCGCTCGCGCAGCGCTACGAAGCGGACCCACCGGCCGATCGTGCCCGGTTGGACACGTTGTATTCGCGCGCGATGGGGCAGGTCGCCAACACCTACCCGAAAGACCTCGACGCCGCGACCCTGTACGCCGAATCACTGATGGACCTCCGCCCATGGAACTACTGGAGACCCGACGGCACTCCCTACCCCGGCACAAAGGAAATCGTACGCCGGCTTGAGGGCGTCATCTCGATCAATCCCAATCATCCCGGCGCGTGCCATTACTATATCCACGCGGTCGAAGCGGTGAATCCGAAGGCCGCGGTGCCCTGCGCCGAGCGGCTCGCTCGGCTCATGCCGGGCGAAGGGCACATGGTCCACATGCCCGCACACATCTACATCCGCGTCGGTCGGTGGAACGACGCCATCCAGGCCAACCAACACGCCATCCACACCGACGAGGTGTTCATCGAGGGGCAGCACCCAATGGGCGTCTATCCGCTCGCGTACTACCCGCACAACATCCACTTCCTCGCCTTCGCCTCCACGATGGCGGGCCGCAGTGCGCAGGCGATCGAGGCGTCCAATACACTCACTTCGAAGGTGAACCTCGACGCCGCGCGCCAGGTCGGGTTATTACAAGAAATGCTGCCGTACCACGCGCTCACGCTTGCGACGTTCGGAAAATGGGACGACGTGCTTGCCGAACCGCTTCCGCCGGAGGACATCCGCTTTTCGTACGCCATGGCGTACTATGCGCGTGGCGTGGCGTACGCCGCTAAGGGACAGTGGGCGGAGGCGCAAGCCGCGCTCGACACAGTGACTGCGATCAACGCCGCGACGCCCGGAGGTGCCGAGGGCAAGACGGCGCTCTTGATCGCCGTGCACGCGCTGTCCGGCGAGATCGCCACCCGCCGCGGCGACCTCGAAGCGGGCATCAACCATTTCCGGGAGGCGGCCAAGATCGAGGACGCAGGACTCTACTTCGAACCGCCCAAGTGGTACTACCCCATTCGGCACTCGCTCGGCGCCGGGCTGTTGAAGGCGGGACACCATACCGAGGCCGAGAAGGTCTATCGTGAAGACCTCCGGCGCTTCCCGGAGAACGGCTGGTCCCTGTTCGGGCTCGCGCAGGCGCTCCGGGCGCAGGGGAAGAACAACGAAGCGGCCGCAGCAGAAGCGCGCTTCCGCCGAGCATGGGCGAGCACGGACGTGACGCTGACGGCATCGAGGTTCTAGCTGATGGAGAACCGCAGTCATGGTTGTTGGAACTGATCACGCGCACGTTTCTCTCCTTTCGAACGACCATGCCGCCCTGCAGGGATGTGTTTTGCCGGATGTCGCTTGAGCGAGGGCAAGGATGAACTGGGAATTGTTCTGCCGGAATGCCGACCGGCTCTTGTTTCGGCAACTCTCTAACTGCCAACACAACCAACGAGGAGAAATCATCATGTCACAGGCAACCATGACCGGAGTCATCAACGGTGTCGATGTCGATCGGCTTGGCTCAACGATCCAGGCGGTGCAGCAGAACACGAGCCTGGCTACCTTCCGATTCCGCGCGAAGAACCGATGGATCGACGGCGGGCACAATCGGTCGACCATCCAGAGTTTTTACGGGGCAGGGCAGGAGGATACGGTCCGCACGAAACCTTTCGCGCTCGATGCCGATGAACCGCCAGTGTTGCTCGGCAGGGATCAAGGAGCGAATCCAGTGGAGTATGTCCTGCACGCGCTTGCAGCCTGTTTGACCACCTCGCTTGTGTATCACGCCGCGGCGCGTGGCATTCACATTGAGTCTGTGGAATCTACGTTGGAAGGAGATCTCGATCTACAAGGATTTCTGGGTCTTTCCGACGAGGTCCGGCGAGGCTACAAGGAAATCCGGGTTCACTTCCTGATCGAAACGGACGCGCCGGCAGAACAACTGAAGGAATTGACGAAGTTCTCGCCGGTCCACGATATCGTGTCGAATCCGGTGCCGGTCTCTATTCAAATCACCACGCGATAGCAGAACGGGCCTGAGCGGCTATCGAGCCTCTCAGGCCCCTTCATCCTCACGGGGCCTCCCCCTCCGCTTCCTGAATCAAACCCCATCCGTACCTCGCCGTTATAGGTGAGCGATCGTTTCAATCCTTGCCGGATGGCGACCCTTGGGGCCACCGCGAAATGAGTTCATCGCGGGAACTCATTTCACCGTCACATGGCTTCTTGATATATTAGACCTCCATGAAGAATCGCTCAGACGCGCATGAGTAACCCAGCAGCATCTTCCATGCAAAACCGCATTGCCAGACCGAGATATGACCCCATCGTCATGCGCTTTGGCATATCGCTTGTTATAACTGTCCTGTTGAGTCCCTTCGCACTCGCGGAGGATCTATCGTTACATTCAGAGGAACAAGTCGCCGAACGGGCAAAAGCGGTGTGGGAGAGTGGTGAGATCAACCCTGCCATCGAGATTCTTGACCAGGGAATCCTGGAATATCCTCACGCACTCACGCTCCAGAAATTACGCGCCGATATTCTCACCACATCCCGAGGGCCCCGAGAAGCAGTTGAGGCCTATGAAATGGTTCTAGCTAAAACACCGGCCGCGTTGGATGTCCGATGGGCCAAGTGGAGCGTGTTGACTCGGTCGGGACAGGGAGAGGAATCCATCGACGAACTCGGACGAATAGCAAAGATCGATGTTCAGAATCCCTTGGTTCATCTGCGGCTGGCGCAAGAACTCCGAAAACTCGATCGGCTTGAGGAATCGCTCGAATCGTATAAGAAGGCCGTGGAACTCGTTCCGGAATTGCTCGGTTGGCGATTAGCGTTGGCTCGGGCAAAATTCGACATCTTGGATTATGAAGGCGCGGATCGTGACGTGCACGACGTGTTGCAGAAACTGCCTTCCGGCTCTCCGCTGGAACTCCCTGCCAAGAATCTGCTCGCGCAAGTGAATGGGAATTCCATCGATCGAGGCCGGCGATTCGACCCCGTTCTGACCAAGGACATGACAGGCGCCCAGCGCAAGGAATGGGCCTCGATTCGCGCAGAGGCATGGGAACTCTTCTCCACGGGTCGATATCGGGAAGCTGAACCAATCTATCAAAGGATGCTGGCTCTCAATCCCAATGATGCTCTAGCCAATTATCAACTAGGGTTGACCCTCATACAGCTTGGCCGGTGCAAAGACGCGCTGGCCGTGTTTGGAAAGATGTCTAACCTTGACCCCAACGACGAAGACTATGCCGACACGGTGTTCCGGATGGGCCAATGTCTCGTGGAATTGGAACAGTGGGAAGACGCGTTCGTCCATTTTCAAACTCTGTATGACGCAGCGGTCGAATTTGAAGAAAACAACAGGCATGTGGCACTTCCACCAGGAACACGTGTGCTCGATAAACATAAAATCGCGCGATGGATCGAGAAGGTGCGGCCCCATGTTCCCGAACTGGCAACGCTGAATGCCCATGAGGCCTTGGAACCGGTCCCCTCAGGCGATTCATCGCCTCCCGCAGCCCTTTCAGAGGAAGACCTGTACACAAGAGCGGCCGAGCGGTTTACACCGGAGAAACCTCTGGACCAGCGGGCCTCTCTCATGGGCAGAGACGCCGACTTCAGTTGGTTCCGATTTGTCATCCCGGCAAGCAAAGTCGTGCGCGATGATTTTCCCACCGGCGCCCATGAATTTATTCCCTTGAACCCCGGAGATAGCTTTCTCACCACACAGACAGAAATCTATTTGGTTTTTGGACTGGTGTCTGCCTCATTCGACGCGGTACCTCTCACCACACGCTGTTTCTTAGAAACATCAGACATGACCGGCGAGCAGCGGGCCGTCGCGCAGGACCGCGTCCTGACGACCATGAATGATCAATCCGGCTATTTCATGTTGACCCCTCCAAAAACCGGATGGACCGACGGCCTCTACCACTGTGGGCTGTATGCAGGAGAGCATACGTCGGCAGATACGCTGGTCGACGAAGTCAGGTTCCGAATTATTGCGCCACCCCGCTCGTCGTAACACACGCGGCATAAACGAATACGTACCTCGTGAAACGTGAAGCGTATCTTGTCAAACGTTGTGGGCTTTCAGCGAGATACGAACGACGAGGACGAGACGCCTGGGCAACTGGTGGGAAGCACACGACATACGCCATCAGAGAAGCGGCTCCTCACGATGGCTAGGAGCCTGTCTGACATTGCCTTCGTGACGAGGCGAAGGAGATGCGGCTGGATGCGAGACCGCAGGCCCGGAAAAACCGGACGTGTATTCGCTGGAATACATCGAGGATTTTTTCGAGCCGAGAACAACGCAGACGGCTGCAGATCGTTCGCCGCAGTAGAACGGTCAATGTCGGACAGGCTCTTAAGAAGAAGATCCCACTGACTTGGCTGACCAAAGCCGCTGGACCGTGCGAAGGACCCCGAACGCCACACAAGACGGCAGCCAGATCCAGATCGCTTCGCTGGCCAAGATCCGAACACCGTAATCGCTGAAAAATTCACTGACGCCGATTGGAGATACCAGGACCGGTCGCAGGGGAAAAAAATACCTCGTCGTATCGAATGGGGAGAAAAACGCCACGCCCAACCCTCCATTCGTCATCGCATCGAGCACACCATGTGAAGCGGTACAGAGAAAGAAATACAAAAACAGTCCCGTCATTGCTACCGTCGGCTTGCGTCGATACCACAACGCCACAAGACTCCCGGCAAGCAGCGCCGCAAACACAATCGAGTGCGTCATCCCACGATGGCCCCACATATCACCGTACTGAATGCCGAAGTAAAACCCAATCACATCCAGATCCGGCAAAGCCGAGCACAGCGCGCCCAAGAACAACTCGCGCCAACTCAGCTCCTTGTTCTGAAAGGCCTTCCCCATCGCCAGAGCGACAATAGCGTGGGAGAATGCGGACGCCATCAATACCTCTCACTGCAATTCGGACATTGCACGACCCTACGATGGGAAAGCTGATGCGTCAAGAATGGCAAACCTCCTGAAACGTGAAATGTTTCGGACTTGTGTGGCGAGAGTTACGCAGGAAAAAGTGACCGGCGAGCTGAAGCACCCTGCATGAGCATATGACCTACCACTTAGCTTCCCCGATTGAGCAATTCTGGCGATTTGCTTCTACCAGAACGGGTCTTCAACAATTCAATGAGCTCAATACGTAGAGTGCTGTTGAGACGTTGCCGTGCCTCAAATGGCAAGCGAAGAAACTCCACTCCGAACTCATAGCCCTGGACCCATTTGATCGTGCCGAGTTCGATTGAGAGCGCCGGTCTTTGATTTGGGAGCAGCACACTCACACGCACATCACTGCCGCAAAGGACCTCTCGATCACTCATGACGGAGCACCCCATCAGCGACAGATTTGTCAGAATGCCCTCGCCGACAAATGGAGCCCCACCGAAGATGACAGGATAGAAAAGCGGGAACCGATGATAGGTTCGAGAATACAGACGCGGCGCCATCACAACCTCCGTGACGGCAGATTGTACCGAGACAGTTGTTGTGAACGGTATCCTACCTTGGGAGGGGGAACCTGATGCCCTTTAGCCCTCCTATTAGGCTTGCCCTAAATAGTATTTCTCTTTCGAGGAGCCACGTCATGTCCTACACTGACTGGGCAAGAAGGGCTGCGTGTCATTAGAGGAAAATCTATGACGAGACAGGGGAAACAAGACGATGCCATGAAGATATTGCTCATATGCACCTTGAGCCTCTGTTCCTTCGTACCGGCAGGACCCACTGATGCCGCACAGGCGATTGTGGGAAGCAACGAACCTCCGACATTTGTGACGTGGCCTGAGAAGGGCTTGGGACTTTCAATCGACTTAACCGGTTTCAAGAAAGACATCGACCAGGTCAAACCAGATGGACGCCGCTATCTTATGGCCTCCCATCCCAAGACAGGACTCGACGTGTCTATCACCCTTGAAAAAGTCTTGACAAAGGCTTCTCCACAAGGATGCCTGGAACAGCTCAGACTGATACAGAATGACTCGTCTGTCACCCGTGGACAGGACATCGCACTGAACACCACCGGCAAGATACCGACCCTTGAGTATACTATTCAGAAATTCCGTGGAGTCCGGGTAGATCAAAAGAATGTGTATGCGTGCATCGCGCAAGACAACGTCTATGCCGACATCCATCTTTCGAAGGTACAATACACTGCAGCCGATGCACGGCTCTTTCAATCTATTCTTAAGACCCTTCGCTTACAACTACCCCCCTCAGAGATCGTGCCTCCCCCAGCTCCGGCTCCGCCCAAAGAGATGGTGCGCCTCCCAGCTCCGGCTCCACCTAAAGAGATAGTACGGCTTCAGCCGCCTGCACCACCCAATAGCAAGGAATTGCTTAATATAGGAAACGCTGTTCTACCGGCAGTACGAGTACGCCCAGGCTATTGCACCCTATCAGAAAGCGTTCGAACTGGAAAAAGTAGAGCCGCAACTCGACAGAATCCTTTGGCGCACCCTCCTCGACAATCTAGGCGTGGCCTATGGGATGACCGGTCGTCTCAAGGAGGCAAAGGCTATATTTGAACAGGGAATACAGGCCGACCCCACCTACCCGATGTTCCACTACAATTTGGCCTGCACGTTTGCGGAAATGAACGACCTCGATCATGCGATGCAGTCGCTCACGACAGCGTTCCGCCATCGCAAGAATCAGAATCCTGGAGAAGAGAAGATGCCCGATCCACGCCAGAATTTGTCCTTTCAGCGGTTCATGAAGAACGACACCTTCCGTAACTTGGTCAACGACCTGGCCCCGACAAAGAGCTAGCTGGTCCCTACCTCTGCCTCTTCCAAAATTTCCACTTCTTATTTTCTCTATTTAGACTTAGAATATCTTTCGGGCACAGAGGGAAGATATGCTTCTTCGACTTGTCGCCATAGGGCTGCTCGCTACCCTGGTCTGCGCATCTGACGCTACCGCCTCTTCAGAGACTGCTCGGGATAAGAATAATCTGATTGGGCCTGTTCGAACCGTTACCACAAAGGCACGAGGTTTATTGCAGACTGAAACCTATGACCTCGCAGGCAGGCTAACCGACGCGGCCATCTATCAAGAGCACTTCAACATCTCAACTCAGCTATGTCTTTACCTATGACCAGCATGGCAACCTTCGAGAAGAGATCGCTTACGATGACGCCCGAACGCTCATCTATCGAAAACTTTTCGCCTATGCGCACGACTCGGCCGGACGGGAAACGGCAGTCGTAGCCGCCACTCAAGATGGCGAATTTCACCATGCTGAATTCTCAATCTACGACAAGTCTGGAAACTTATCAGAGACGATCCTCATCAACGGCACAGAGACCTACCGAAATGTATTCGATGTCCTCGGGCGTCTCATCTACTCAGGGAAGTTTAGAGACGGGCAATTGCTCAGCGAGGTCAAGCACACCTATGACACCAGCGGACACTTGATCGACATCATCAGCTATAGCCCGGATGGGACAGTAACCGGAAGAAGCGTGAACGAGTACGACGATTCGGGGCACCGAATCCGAATAACGACCGAGACATTTCAATCAGGTGTACCGAGCAGATGGGTCACCACCTATCAAAAAGATCGCACAGGGAACTGGATCAAAGAGCTAACAAGGAAAGAAACGAGCACTTCAGCACAAACTGAGCCTGCACAAAACCATATAGTGCAAGAGCGCGTCATCGAATATCATCAAATACCTGACGTCAACGCCCCATAGCCACGCCGGCCGCTGTGGACCGCTGAAGGGAAAGAGCCTTACGGTCTGGCAGAGCCCTGTTTTGGTCAGGCGATCATGTCATTTTTTGGGAGACACGCCCGTGATTGCAAGGTATGCCGCTTTAGCTGACTGATGAGATAGAGGACAATGACCAAATTCAACAGCAGCACGCCGACCCGAAGAATCGACACCTGTTCTATAACCTCGTAGAGTTCGAATGGAAGCAGCAGGCTCGTCGACACCACCGTCAGATAGGCGGCCCAGGTGAACTCCAGCCACAGCCCAACGCCCTCCACCAACAGCATCCCCGCATAGCCAGACTGACGAGCGCCGCCAGCAATACGCCATGGGGTTGCAACGCATCGACTTTCAGAACCAGGGCATGGATGAGGCGCGAGTCGGCATTTAAATGAAGTGCTTCGATCAGAAGCGAGAACAGCGTTGCAATCTCAGCATGCACCAACTTGAGGAGGCCCGACCCGAGAAGGAGTAACAGCAGACCCTTCACCACATTGAACACAGCAATCACGGCCAGGCCGGTATGGTGTGAGCGTACCGTCATCAGTTGGGAAGACTATCACAAATGATTAGGACTGGACGCGACGGACAAGGCGAGGCCTTTCGAATATGTAGCCTTGTATCTTTCTCGCCATTTCTTATGCCGCGAAGGACTTGCGATAGCCCGCACAAGGATGCTTTATCGAAGCTTGCTCGTATCCTCTCAGGAGGAAGGCCTGAATTGATCCCCCTCTCCTAACCGCTAGTAGTGACGCGAGCCGGGAGTCTGTATAATCCAGCACCGGAATCCCGATGGACAGACTGCACGACTCAACTTTGTGAACACACTCACTTCTCGCCCTTCACGGATTCGCTGGCTCATCCTCGCCTTGCTGTTTCTCATCAGCGTTGTCACCTATATCGATCGGGTCAATATCTCAGTGACCGCGCGGCAGATGATGCCGGCCTATGGGATGACCGATCAAGAGATGGGCTGGGTCTTCTCGGCCTTCGTCGTCGGCTACGCCCTATTTCAAATTCCCGGAGGATGGCTGGCAGATCGCTGGGGAGTTCGAGTGGTGCTCACCGCCGCGCTCCTCTGGTGGTCAATCTGTACGGCATTGACGGCCATCGTCGCCGCCACTCCGCTTGCGAGCTTCGTCGGGATTATCGGCGCATTGATGCTTGTGCGGTTCTGCCTGGGAGTGGGAGAAGCCGTGGCGCTGCCTGCCTTCAATCGCGCCGTCACGAATTGGTTCCCGGCTGACGCGCGAGGCTTCGGCATCGGAATCGCGATCGGAGGCATCGGGTTAGGTTCCGCGATGACCCCGCCCATTGCCGCCTGGGTGATGGTGAACTGGAAATGGCAGACCGTGTTCTATCTCGCGAGCCTGCTCGGAATCGGGATGGGACTCCTTTGGTGGCTCCTCTCGCGCAACCATCCACACGAGCACCCCTGGGTGAATGCAGGTGAACAGGCACCACTCAAACGTGAACCGACTGCCGCTACCACCGCCACAGCAGTGCCTTGGCGAACGTTCAGCCGGACACCCACCATCTGGTGGTTAGTGATCAGCTATAGTTGCCTCGGCTATGTCGCCTATGTCTATTTGTCATGGTTCTACCTCTATCTCGTGAATGTCCGAGAGTTCGACGTGCTTCGCGGCGGATTCTACGCCTCGGCTCCCTTTCTGGCGATGCTGGTGTTTTGTCCCCTGGGTGGCTGGGTGACCGATCGAATTGCTGCCCGCTACGGGCTGACCACCGGACGGTCTGTGGCTGGTATGACCGGTATGGTTATGGCTGGATGCGCCATCGCGCTGGGTGGCATCGTCGATTCTCCTTTTCTCGCGATCATCAGTCTGTCATTCGGCGCAGGCTGGCTCTATTTTTCGGTCGGCGCGTACTGGGCCTCCACAACCGACCTGTCCAAAGCCCATGCAGGGACATTGTCTGGACTCATGAACACCGGCGCCAATATCGGCGGGGCAATTTCCCCTACCCTGACGCCGTGGCTGGCCCATCAGTGGGGCTGGCCGGTCTCGTTAGGTGTCGCCGCAGCTGTCGCTATCCTGGGCGGAGTCCTCTGGCTCAAAATTGATCCAGGGAAAGGGCTTCATCGTGAGGCGTGAAACGTGAGGCGTTAGGCGAATCTCGATCGACCCCTCACGCCTTACCCCTCACCCCTTACGTTCCCCATTGCCACTTGAACGTTATCCTTGCTAGTTTGGTCGTATGACTATGCAGTTTCAAAAAATCGATCCGCGCGTGACCATTACCACGCCGTTCGGGGAGATCAAGATTCGGTTCTACCCGGACGACGCTCCGCGTCACGTCGAGAACTTCATCAAGCTTGTCAAGATGGGATTCTATGATGGAACAACCTTTCACCGCGTCGTTCCCGGTTTCATCATTCAAGGCGGCGATCCGCTGAGCAAGAATCCAGACCGTTCCCTACATGGGTCGGGCAGTCCTGGTTACTGGCTGAATCCGGAAACCAGTGATCGGCCGCATAAACGGGGCGCTGTCGCGATGGCCAAAGTGCCACGCGAGAGCAACAGCACGCGGGATCCCAACGATAATGGCTCGCAGTTCTATATCTGTGTCGCCGACGCCAGCGGATTGGACCGAACCTATACCGTCTTCGGTGAGGTCTTTCGGGGCATGGAGGTGGTGGACAAGATCGTCGCCGCCGCGCGCGACGAATTCGATAATCCGTCTGAAGCCGATTACGATGAAGATGACGGTGAAGGAGTGAAGAGTGTGAAGGGTAGTCTGTTTGGTCTCCTGTGCTCGCTCAACGCGCGGTCTGAGAAGACCCTCGTTGAATGCGCGCAGTGGGACACCAAACAGACCACCCTTCACCGAAAGAAAGAACGAGCAAGCTCTGAGGGAGCATTAATCGAAACGCGCAATAGAGGATCAACCAGCCCACCCTTGAAAAAGGAAGTAGAGACTGGGAGGAGATACGCAGTGAAGAGCGGGTTGCCTGTTCCCTATGAAGAAGGTGAAAACAAGATGGGTCTCGTTCGACGCCCGTAGTGACGGATGGCCTAGCTATTCTTGGCCTTGGTCAATCCAAGCAATTTCACTGATTCCTGCGCAGCGGCACGAGCTTTGGTTGCGGGATTGAGCAGCTGGCCCGGATCGGCGTGGATGCCAATTTCTGAGACGCGACGGCACTGCCTGATCACTTCGTTGAGGGAAGCCACGGCATCGTCCCGACGGGAACCTGATGCTGATAGCTGCTTGATCATCGTCTCGGCATAGCGCGCCGCCTCTCCGCAGTGATGGACGATGGCCTTCGCATCCCCCATTCCGCCATGCGCCACCATCTCTTCGACGTTCTTCATGAGACCATCGCCTTGCTCTTGCAGGCTGGCACTGGATGGCTCTGCTGCGTGTGCAGTGCTCTCATACGAGACAACAGGAAGCCACAGAGTGGCCAGGACGGTAAGCATGACCGCCGGCATAATCCGGCCTCTGATCGGCTGAAACAGCCTCACGCTTCTTTCTTCACAGGCTGGTGAACACATGGAATCACCAACGATGATCCCAGTAGGATGCTCAAAAAGTCCAGACTTCTCACCCGCCCAACCCTGGCGCGCCGAGACGCGCTTTGTCCCAGGCAAGGCCGCAGTGAGCGAAGGCCCGAGGAGGTACATACCTCACTTCGTGTGGGCCGTTCGCCCTTATAATGGGTCCTGGCGAACGGAAAAGCCCCTAGAGCGTTTCGAACCTCAGAGAAACTCCTACTCAGCGTTGAGGGTCTGAACGATGCGAGAACCAAGCTGGCGGGCTTTTTCAGCATCCTGCTAGTATCGGTTCTTAGGTTCTATCGGGGTAGACGTCAGATCCCGATAGAGAAGGTGAAACTCTTCCGTCGTGAGATTTTCATCCTGGAGTCGGGCGAGCGTGGCCTGATCGATGGGATACTCGACCGTATCGTCGAAGTTCGATGACGCGATTGTTACAAATCGAGGCGGAAAGAGCCGTTCCGGCAGCAAGATACCTACGCCCAAATTGTATTTCAGCGCAAACCGAATGACTTCCCGGGCCTTGTCCGCCGGAACTTCCCGGCCCAAACCTATGTTTTGCGGAGGTTGCCCCTGTCTGGCAAACTGAAAGTGGACATTCGTCATCCCCGCCTGGGCAAACTCATCCTTCAGCACTGCCACCTGGTTCTTGTATTGGCTTGCCAGCACGACTTCGACACGGCTGACCGTGGGCGCCGATACGACTTCGGCAGCAACCGCGTGAGCAGCCATCATACCGGCACAGACCGCAATAATCATCGTAAGCATGTATCGAGGAAATACCATGCCTATTTCGCCTCAAAGCTGAATCCCAACGATGCGGTGCCGTTCGCGGCCACCGTTACACTTTGCTCTTTCTCTCCCAGGGTCGGATGCCAGGCCCTGATCCGATACGTGCCGGCCGGAAGATCCTTGATCGTAAAGGCGCCCTCGAACCCGGTAATCGCATAGTACGGATTCTCGACGGCAAGTCCGTGTCCCTGCATGTACGCATGCATGCCGCATTGCATGATGACGCTGCGTCGGTTCCCCGTGAAATGGATGGTGTCACTTGTCCCGGACTTGGTAAGCGCCGGCCGGTGGAACATGATGAACACGTGCTCGCGATCCCGTTCATAGATCTGCAAATCATGCGATACCGGGTCAAGATTTCTCACGGTCAATAGGTGCAGTCTCCCGCATGACCGATACGAATGGGACGAATTGACAGACGTTCGCCTCCAATTGCGTTTCCGTAAACTCGAACGGTTTGCCTTTCTCAATGCCTTCGACCGTCACGATCACATCTTTCAATCCTTGC
Source organism: uncultured Nitrospiraceae bacterium (assembly GCA_963801725.1). Lineage (GTDB taxonomy): Bacteria > Nitrospirota > Nitrospiria > Nitrospirales > Nitrospiraceae > Palsa-1315. The sequence continues at coordinate 2,035,732 of CAWDFX010000002.1, read as the reverse complement.
TGACTTCCGACCGCGACTGTTCGAAGCAGCCGATACCCGGACCCATCAGACAATGCTCCGCAATAGACAGGATCAGGATATCTGCGAAGATCAAACGGCATGGGCAGCGGAAGCTCGCCGGAAAACTGCACGGTTCCAGTGACTGTGCCACCGTTCGATACCGTCGTTTCTTCATAAGCCCAGGCCGCGATCGAGCCACTCAGAAAGAGGCTCAGAACGATCGCGCAGCAGATCGAAGACATAATGCGACAGACATACACTGTCATGTTCACCATTATATTAAAGAAAAATAGACGGGGGAGCATGACTGCTCCCCCGTAGTTGCCGGATAATATAAACAATCCCGTATTCGTAATGGCGGCGCCTTCGTTTCTTCAACGAGACGCCGCCATCGTCTTGCTTACTTTCCCGTCGACGTCAGCGAAACAGCCCCGCCATCATTCTCCGCCCTCTTGGTCGGCGGAACCTGAGGCATCAACGGAAGAATCCGTTGATCGTCAACCGGCATGACCTTGAAGAGACCCCATTGCCCTGCGTTGGCAAACGCCGGCCGCTGGTTCTTCCACAGGTAGTCGCCCGTGATCTTATTCGGACCTCCCGCTCCACCGGTAAGATAGGCGTTGATGACTTCAGACCCGCCGAACTCCATGGTGCTGACTTGATCCGCGCCCACCATATAGGGCTCATGCGGCCATTCGTGGCCGTCGACGGTGAACAATTGAACCTGCTCGCTGAATGCACCCAGCACGTGAATGGCGACCGGATCTCCGACATGTGCCTGCAACAGAGGCGTCGACGGTGTGTCTCCCGCCTTGGTGCAACTGAAGATCTCCGATACTTCACAACCTTTTTCTATCCGCCAGGCGGTCGGTTCAGAGCGGTAGTTTACCGCCGTGATACCGGCTACCTGCTGGATGTAAGGCATGAAGCTCACGCCGGAAATACTATCCTCGTCCTGGAACATCAACGAGAAGTCACGGTAGTTCTTCCGATTGTCATTCCCGGGGATCGTCCGATCCACGAGCACGTCTGCACGCCAGCTGCTCTTCAACGTAATGTCGTCGCCCGTAATCGGGTCACGATAGCGTGATCCCTTCGGACCAACGATAATGGAACCAAACAAGCCGTTACGTGGATTCTCAATTACGTTCCCCCAATCTTGAATGAGGGCGGCCAGTTCTCCGTATTCCGGATGGGCATAATATGTGTACGTTTTGCTCTGCCCAGGGCCGATCGTTTGGTCGCCTGGATTATTACCGACGTTGGCGCCGAACGAATCCTTCGGATCGAATGCCATCATATCGACGTGGAACCCGGCCCTATCCTTAGCCATCTCATTTTTCAGATTGATCTTCATACAATCGCCGACGTTCACGTGCAAGGTCAGTGGGCTTGGCCTGAGTTCACCGGCCTTGACCCGCCCGCGATCACCGTCGAGCACGTACATCTTGCCCTGCTCGTTTCCGAAGACCATTTTCCGCTCCAGATCGACTTCCATAGTTCCCGGCGCACCTTCGTGGTACCGGATGTTCTGATCGATCGCGGAGACGTTGAAGTTCTTCACCGGCGCGTCTGCGGGACAGACGGACGGTGCAGACTTTTGAATCTGCTCACGGCTCGGCAAGGGCTTCAGATCCCCCTGCAGTTCATCGAAAACCCGGAAGATTCCCCAACTGCCTTCCGCAAAGTGGGAGGCGCGGCCACTATAGTAGAGATAGTCGCCGGCCTGCTTCTGCGGTCCACCCGCGGCTGGAATCGCCGGATCGTAACGCTCTCCAATCGCCAAGTGAATCGTGCTCCGCGGCATGGCTGTGACTCCATAGCGCTCCATCGGGAACCAATGCCCAGTCACGTGCCAGGTATGCACTTCGTTTGCAGACCCGACCAGGGCGCGTACCAGAATCGGATCGCCAAGGTAGGCCCGCAACAACGGCGTGCCCGGATCGCCATGAATGCCGGATACAAAGAGTTTCGACGGGTCAGGATTCTGGGCTAGACGCACACTCAACGGCTCCACACGCATGCTGTAGCCGCTTCCAGTCGTCGCTTCGCCGCCGTTCAGAAACCACATCGGCGACTTATTGATCCGCTCAGGGAACTGATGAGAAGGCGGCCCTTCGACGGTGGTCGCCCCGATTTTCGCCTGCGGATTATCGGTGGTCACCAATTCAGCCGTCCGCGCGTTGCTGTCCATGATATGCATCATGACTTCGCGGAAACTGCCTCGGATATGTGCGGAAACCGGCTCCAAGGTATGGATGTCCGCAATGGGGCCGCTCCGGATTTCTTTTCCGGTAACCGGATCGTGATAGGTCGAGCGCGGCGGCTCGGTGATGAATGCAGAGAACAACCCGTGTCCCCAGGTATCAGTTCCAAAAACATGGTCATGCCAGTACACCGTGCCAAAATCAGAATCGACATACCATCGCTCTCGGATGAATTCGACGCTGGCAATATCGTTCTTCTTATGGGCGTACTTCATCGGCGCATCGAACGTGATGGTCTTTCCATCGATGGATTTGATCCGTACCACTTCGAAGTATTTCGGATCGTCCATCCCTACACCCAGTTCTATGTTTACATGAAACTTCGACGCATCGGCCACCGTGATGCTGCGCGCGCCGGCTTTCGAATCCGCCGTCTGCACCGTGTTTCCCGGCAGGGGCATCCCCTTAGTGGGCTCAGGATCCTTCAGCATAGTGAATGCCCGCAACGACATGTCGTAGGAAAATCCGATCGTCGGACCATCGGATGCGCTGGTATCGAATTGGAAGAAATGCGGATGAAGATTGACCTTGTTCGCCCATCCCGTCCGCGCATCGTCCGGTATTTCGTTCTTGTAAATAATGTCGACACAATCGTATACGTTTCCGCGAATGACCAACGGAAGCTGCTTTTTTGGATTCTTGCGAACTTCGGCCTCTTCCTCATGTAAGACAAAAATCATTCCGATCGGATCGACAAGCGCGGCGGAGTGAGCCGTTGCAGGCTTGAGCGTGATCGGCAGCGTAATGGCATGAGTCGTGTAAAACTTGCGCGGAGAATTTTCCGGACACAGACTCCAGGGTCCCTGCTCACCCGGTCTGGCCTGCTCCGTACTCTTCGTTCCATCTTCGCGCACATGGAACGGTTCTAACCACGGTGCTCCACCATGATTCGGCGCGAAGGGCGGCCGCTTCCCAAGATGTGGACGCAGCCAGGGGAACGCCAGCTTCCCGGTTTGCGGATCAAACGTGATTGGCGGACGTTTCATGGGAGTCGGAGACTCGTAGTCCGCCCACTTGTGCGGCGTCTCCGGCTCGTTGAGTGCCAGCGCACCCTCCCACTTCCAATTCACGACCGTCGCGTCATGCGCCTGAGCCTGCTTCACCTGATCTTCCGTCTTGCCGGGCAACCCTTGCGGCGGCAACATGTATTCGACCCAATCCTTGATTGAAACCTTGACCGGATTGGCTTTCCAATCTGTCTTATCCTTGGTGATCTCCCACTTCTTCCCGCCATACCAATCCACCGTAGTACCCACCAGCTTGTCCGAGCTGACTGCGAGCTTGATCTTTCCCTTGCGATCGGGCAGCTCGACCAGAGGTTTCATGACATCTGTCTGAGACCCGGGCGCCTGCAACGTGTTATACACGCGCCAGAAGCCCCACATTCCCGTCACATAGTGCTGCGGGATATGGCAGTGAAAGACAAACTCACCGGCCAAGGCCTGCAATCCACCGGACCCGCCTTCGGTCACTTCATCGTAAATCTCCGACGGACCGATAGACTGTACGTCCAACCGATCAGAAGGGTCGCTGATTGGTGGAAACTTGACGGGACCGTTCTTGGACAAGGTCGGATCGATCCTGCTGGTGCCCGGCTGTCTGGCCCAGCGGATCGAACCACCGTGCAGATGGTGCGAGTGCACGATCTCAGACCCGCCGATCATTCGGAACGTAGCAGGGTCCCCCAAGTATGAGCGGGGGATCGTAGTCGCGGGATCGCCAAACGTATAAGACCCATAGCCCTGCGACTCATCGGCAAACCCGACGAGGTGCTCCTGCTGCTCAAGTCTCGTGCCGTGTGGCTCGCTGCGATAGTTGAGCAAGCGAGCCGCCGGCCGGTAGGTGTCCGTATGCGGATCACGTTGCGGCAACATGTCGCCTTTGCGATTCAATAACCGGAACGTCTCGTCTCCGGCCTCATGATAGAAAATGACAAATTCGCGGAAATCCGAGCCGGTCGCCCGATCGATCATGGCTTCCCAGCCGCTCTTCATTTCCTCAGCCGTAAACGGGCTCAGATGTCGAGACCCACGCTGCTCGACCACGATTGAACCCAACAGGCCCAAGGAATATTGCTCTCTGCTCGCATGGCTGTGGAACGCGCGTCCGCCTTCCTGCAGATCAATGGGGATATACCATTCGAATTCGCCGCTCTTTCCTGTCGGCACCAATGCATCTGGGTTATTGGCAGTTGCCGGCTTGCCCGTCTTCGCGACGAGCATCTGCGATCCGTTCACGATCATGTTGGTCGGTTCGTCGGCAATCTCATTTCGCAACGTGATCCGGAGACAGTCTCCTTGGTTCGCCCGAATGACCAACGGTTGGATCAGATCGCCTTGCAAACCGTTCGACACCGCACCGGCGGCAAAGGTTGGGTCTTCGCTATCCCGCGCGGCCAGGTTTTTCTTCTCTTCCTCCCGCACACCCGCCACATTCTCGGTCAGCACATACATGTAACCCGGATAGAAATCTCCGAACCGGTTGACCGTGATTTCAACATTGATTGTCGTGATGTCAAATGCGCGGACGGGAGCTTGAGCCGGACAGCGAGCCCCCTGCGTGACCTTCACTTTATCCTGGTCTTCCGCGACGAGCAGTACACCCTGCTGCATCGCATGGGCGCCAGCACCCTGGAACGGTCCTTTTGTCTGCACCTGCCGTTCGATCTGCTCGATGGCCTTGGACATCTTGTCCATCAGTATCGGACCCGCCTGTGTAGTCACCGGTGTCGCGATATCGACAGCGGGATCCGCTGCAACATGCGCGTCGTGAGACGACATTGCCGCGAATGCCGGCATCGTCCCGGCCAGTGCCAAGCAGGATGCGAGTCCTACCATTCCTGAACGTACCCATTTTGTTGATGCACCCATACCCTTCAGCCTCCTCTCTATTTCAATCGGTAAACACGCCTGTACCTAAGACTGACTCAATGGCTCATACTGAAAAATTTGGCATTGCAACTCTCATTAGGAGGGATCGTCAGGAAGCCAGTCCTGCTTTGTCCAGATCCTCCGCCGGACGGCTCGCATGCTCACTACAAACACGTATGCCCGTTGAGCAATTGCTGTTCAGGCCGAGCAATTCCTGTTCTTGTTTTGATCTTTTCCATTAAACCTATTTTCACGAGATCTTGTCAATAGGTCTGTCCATGGAATTGACGGCGACTGCCTGCTGGATGACCGAACCGGTTCAATTCCATCGATCGAGTGCATATCGGCAGATGCGGGCCGCAGAAACTCCGGTGCGCTGCGACCGTCAGGACGTTTCAAATCAACACCGGTGGGAGTCTGTTTGAAAGGCAGAAGCCTGTCCGATATGCCGCTCGTGGCAAGGCGAATGAGGTGTGGCCAGATGCGCGGCAGTCGGACTGGCGGCTCAGAATCCAAGATCAAGGGTTACGGATTCTTCGCGCACCGGAACCCGGGAACATATTGGCTCCGGAATGACGGTGGATCGAAGTACCGATCCGCGGCTCGCAGACTTCGCGCACTGGTGTTCCAAGAACCGCCACGGATCACTTTGAAGCCGCCCGTTGGCGGCCCGGTCGGGTTTTGTGACGGGCTGCTCTTGTAATAGTCATTGTCATACCAGTCGCTGACCCATTCCCACACATTCCCAGCCATGTCATAGATGCCATAGGGACTCTTGCCGTCCTCCAGTTTCCCCACCGGCACCAACGCCTCATGGTTGTTCCACTCCTTTTTCCCATGGTTCGCATGGAGCGACGTCGGAGGATCGTTGCCCCAGGGATAGAGGCGGCCATCCGTCCCCCGGGCCGCCTTCTCCCACTCCGCCTCCGTCGGGAGACGCTTGCCGGCCCATTTGCAATACCTGATCGCCTCCGCCCAGTCCACACCCATAACCGGACGGTTCTGGTTGGCGGTTTTGTTCATCGTCTTCCATTCCGAAGGCCGATCACCCCCTGACTCTTGCAAAAAAGCCGCATACTGTTTCACCGTCACTTCGTATTTATCCATATAGAAAGCGTCTATAAGGACCTTATGCGCCGGTTGTTCGTCTGGATCTCCCTCCGGACTCCCCATCGTGAACTCCCCTGCCGGCACGAGCACCATATCATCGGGTGGAGCGGCTATCGCCGGATGAGCAGCGAGCCAGAGCAACGCGACCAATACCAGTATCATTCTCATGAACCGCCTCCGAATTTATGCTGAAAACGCTATGACATCCTGTGCTCACATTGCCCAATGGGCGGGCACTATAAAGCCTCGTGCCTTAGAAAAACAACCCACAGATTCATCGAGCTTTTCGATCTGCCTAGGTGAGCGTGAATTGTATGAAACTCACCTGATGGACCAGACGGTTAGAGCGTATATCTGACGCGAAGGCCATCGAAATTCTGTCGTGATGAAGTGGTTGTTCCACGGACTCCTGATCTGTCTCTGTAGGGATTGATTGTGCGTTGTACGGACTACGGAGTCTTTGCGCACCGAAACCCTGTCAGTCCCTGGTCCGTCGGTGAGATGAGGCTCCGATTCGAAGAGCGCATCGCCCGAGGATTGCTGTTCCACGCGCCGCCACGGATCGCCCTAGTCCCCCCCGTCGACGGTCCTGTCGGATTCTTCGACGGGCTGACCTTATAATAGTTATAGTCATACAAATCGCTGACCCATTCCCACACATTTCCTGCCATATCGTAGAGACCATAGGGACTCTTGCCCTGTTCGAACGATCCTACCGGCGCCAAGGTCCCATGGTTGTTCCAATCCGTCTTTCCAAAGTTCGCATGGAGAGGCGTCGGCGCGTCGTTGCCCCACGGGTACATGCGCCCATCCGTTCCCCGCGCCGCCTTCTCCCACTCCGCCTCCGTCGGCAGGCGTTTGCCGACCCATTTGCAGTACAGAGCCGCATCCACCGAATCCATATTCGCGGCCGGGCGCTTCTGATGCGCGGTCTGGTTCATGATCTTCCAGTCCGAAGGCGGCTCGACCCCTTTCGCCTGCAAAAATGCCGCATACTGCTCGACCGTCACTTCGTACTTATCCATCATAAATGCATCCACATACACCTTGCGTTCCGGTTGTTCGTCCGAATCGCCCGTCGCACTCCCCATCGTGAACTCCCCTGCCGGCACCGGTGCCATCGGCGAAGGTTCCGGGGAACCCGCAACGGCCATCGCAGGGTGAGCAACGAGCCCTAACATTGCGACCAACACGAACGTCATTCTCATGAACCGCCTCCGCATTCTATTGAACAAGCCATGATACCTAGCCCAATGGGCCGGAACTATAAAGCTTCGCACCTCAGGAAGGCAACCGCATAGAAGCCTTGAGACGTGATCTTTCAGTCTGGAGTTCCAAAGAGGAAGAGTCCCCTTCATGGGGAGTCTATGAGGTGCAGGCTTCAGAGCCGAGATTGCGAGGAAGAAACCGTGGAACAGCATGCTGCCTGACGGAGCGGAGAGCACGTTCGCGTCCAGGTGCGTCGCCACCGCGCTTGCGAGGTCGATCGCCATTTGTATGATCCTGGCGCGAAGAAAAAATACCGCAATGAGTTCTGATTTTCATATCGGCGGTTGCAGTAGGAGTCTTCGCGAATAATGCGGGCTAGCTTTGAGATCCCACGCGGGTTCAGCGAGTGGTCAAAATGGATTCCATATTGTTCTCCAGGTCGTTCACCACGACCCACTCGGTGGCGCCGGCCTTTCGCACGCTTGCCTCCCAGCGGGCCAGGCGGTCGAGATACCGACGGGGGTCGGCGTTGTCCGTGCCCAGCTTGGTGACGTTCAAGGCAACGATGCGGATACCATCAAGCTTGATCGGGAAATCGCGTATCGTTCCTTTGCCCAGTTCTTCCTGCATATCCGAGAACACCACGATGGTCTTGATGCCGGCCTTGGTCTCGTTCAGGTATTCCGCGCCCTGGATCAGGCCGCCGGTGATATCGGTATAGGCACTGCCCTTGACTCCCTTGGCAAACGCCGCAATATTGGTTTTGAATGCGCGCTTTTGCGAGGTAGCCTTCGAAGGTCGCGTGTCAAACGTGACCTTGGCGATGATATCTTTTTCAGTGAAGCTACGCGTCTCCACCTTGGCCACAGCAAGCGAATCTCCCGGGTTCAGCGTCGCCAGCAGGTAATTGATGATCTTGGATGCTTTATGCATCTCCTGATCATAGGTGCCGGACGTATCCACCAGCATATACACGCCATGGCTGTGTATGCGGCTGTCACCGCACGCGCTGACGAGTAGCATTCCGAACGACAGGATCAAGAGGGTCAGATATTTACTCATGCCGCTCTCCTGAGTTTGGAAAGTTCCTTATCGTCTGTATTATCTGTATTGCCCGTATTGTCCGTCGAACCTGCACGCATCCCTATCACCCAGCGTTCTATCATCAGCGGAATGACAATCAGTATGTCATAGGCCATTTCGAGCACTTTGGGGAACCGTTTGAACAGCATGCCGGCAAACCGAAGCGCAAAACCAAGGCCGCGCATAGCCTGCACCAGAAACACGCCGATGACGGTACGTAGCGAATGCATCGCATTTTCCAGCGGGATCGCCACGAACGCCAATGCGAACGGAAGCACGAAGCCCATGATCATTTGTCCGATCATCGGTATGCTCGTCAGCAAACCATTCGACACGGGTGGAGCGGCAGAGGCAAGGTCGCGCATCAGCGACGCTTTGTCGACGACCAGCATATCGCGCATCAGCGCGAGGGAGGACTCGATCGCGGCCAGGATGATCAAAAAAGTCAGCGACGCGAGCATCAACCGGTGACGCATACGATCATCCATACTGGCGACCCTGGGAAACAGTTGCGTAATGCGCAGCGATTCGAGCAGGAACAGGCCCATCGACGCTTCCATCAGAATGATCACCAACGCCGCGACATCCGACGTCTTCAGGTTGTCGCTGATGTAATCGCTGGCGCCGACCATCTCCGACATGGGCAGCGCGATCAGCTTGTAGTTGATAAACGCACCGCCCAAGGCAATCACCAAGACCAGTGTGGAGATCGCCAACTGAACGAAACCGGATACAGTCAGCGCATGTTCGGTCTTGTTGTCCTTGGCCCTGATGGCCTCTAATTTTTCCATATGGCCATCGATCTGCTTTGCGTTGGTCTGGAGCGTGAGCATCTTCTTTTCCATTTCACCTGTCAGTTTTTCCACAGAGCGCCAGGATGGCTGCATCGCTTTCAAAATCTTGTGCCGCTCTTCATAGGAGCGTCGAAACTCCGAGAGAGTCTGATCATGTATCTTCTGGATGGATTTGTTGATGTCCTCCAGAAGCTTGCGTGGAATATCGCCTCCCGACTTAATCTGTGCGACTGATTTAAGCGCGCTGACCCACTCTGGAGGCGGCGGCGGAACCTCTCCACATTTATGGTAATCATCTTCGATGCGTGTCGCTTCCTCCATCATTTTTCGCTGCAAGGCAGGGAACTCTTGCATATCCTTGCGGATCATATTACCCACTCGCTCGAATTCCCGGTCGATCACGACCGCTTCGCTTTCCTGTCCATGCGCCAACAGCACCGACTGATTGCGCACCCGCAAGTTATCCGCGCACAGGAACAGCCAGCGGGCAATGAACCGTGTGGACTGGGACAGCAGCTCACAGACCGAGCGGATGATCCCATGCATCGGCTTGCGCGCTGCATACAGAAACAGCATCGCCAGTACGGCTAACGCCAATACGGAAAAGGCCACGTTATTGGGCCAAAACAACCATGAATTCCAGGTCGTCATTACCGGTTCCTCCCTATACTCATACGGCTGCTTTTCTCATACCGTGACAAGGCACCAAAGTGAGGTCAGGGCTTGCAATCTCACCTGTGCCGGGCTTGGAGCCTGTCGGATATTGATTATTCGCCGCAGCGCGAGATCTGCAGTCAATTGCGCCGCGCTCGGTTCAAAAATCTCCTCGCTGTATGCCTACAAATACACCTGGGGTTTTGCCTGATCTACAGCCTCGCATCCAGCCGCACCTCCTTCGCCTTGTCACACGGACAATGAGGGACAGGCTCCTAGCCGCTCTTTATATCCATACCTGAACGTGTGCGCGCGAAAGGCTGCGAATCACGGCATTCCCGATCCTACAGAGAGCATTATTCATGCCGTTTAGCCGCGAAATCGCTGAGAAGTCAGGCGCGAGGCACGGGACACGAGGCGAGGAGAAAGAGAGTCCTCCGAGTCAGTCCACTGATCACACTATCGTCTGCTCACAGGGCAATTGCGGCCCAGAGCTTCATCACGATCCACAAAACTGTAGTAATGGCGAGCAGCAGAAGCACGACAGTCCCGCCGATGATGACGGCCACATACAGCCAATCTCGATGGTTGCCTCTATCGGATCTCGTCGCAGCCTCTCGTAGCAATACCGCGTTTCTCGCGTGACTTCGAAACCAAATCGAAAACAGATCGCCGAGGATGGGAATCGCACCGATGGTTCCGTTGATCAGGAGGTTCAGACTCATCCGTGCTACGACGATTCGCGGCACTTGAAGCCGCGCGGCCAATATCAGGATGACGGTCCCGATAAGATTGGCCAGCATGTCACCGATACCTGGTATCAGTCCAAGCAACGGATCGAGCCCCAAATAGATGCGTGTGCCAGGAATTCTGACGGTCGTATCCAGAATCTTGGCCAAGAATTCGGCCGTTGCCAGCAGGGCTTCTCGTTGAGAATCGGGAGATGGAGACTCCGGGGGACGACGTGGAACTGGGTCAGCCACGATGTGACCGAGCGGTATGTTCTTTGAGCCAACAGCGATCCATGACGACCAGTAGCCCGGATTCTCTCGCACGAACGGCGGCCTGTTCGTTGATGACCCCTTCTTGCATCCAAACAGCCTTGGCACCACGGGCAATCGCGTCTGCAACAATGGGGAGAACGTCTTCTGACTTCCTGAAGATATTCACAAGATCGATAGCACCGGGCACGGCAGCGAGTGATGGATAGGCCGGCTCGCCGAGGACGTTCGTCTCATTCGGATTCACAGGGATGACCCGATAACCCTGCGCCTTCATATAGCTCGCCACCCCATAGGATGGACGCGCAGAATTCGACGACAATCCCACCACGGCTATCGTGCGGCAGTCCTTAAGGATTCGTGTGATCGTGATCTCATCCGCGTAGCCCATGGGAGTGAACAGTATCATGAGATAAACCGAGGAACAATTCTGGGTAAGAGACCAAACAGCCCGTAGGGTGTTCAAAACGACCACGATTCTCACCCGCCCGATACACGCCCTTCCACAGGCAAGGCCGCAGCGAGTGAAGACCGGGAGGCATACCCTCTGGGGCGCACGGTGCGACGAATAAGGAGCACCAAGTCTGTGCGCGCCGCCGAGAGTGGTGAGGCGGCCGGGGCCCCGTTGAGGATCTGAACGATGCGATAACAATGCTGGAGGCCTTTTTCAACACCCGGTGGCTGAAAGGATTCCACCCATGGCGACATGACAGGGGTAAGTCATATCACCTTGGCCACCCCGGCCTGGTGTCACACCATACGATGGAGGCCTCTATGCGCGCACGCTCGAATCGCTCCGGTCACGCCCTTGTAAGACGGTTGATTCTCGCATCGTTCCTGCTGTTCCCCTGGCCAGTTCTGGCGGAGGAAGGGACAGCGCTTCCCCTCTCCAAGATCATGCTCTATTCCAGCGGCGTGGGGTATTTTCAACATGACGGCACGGTGAATAACCGAACGCAACTTGATCTCCGTATGCAGGCGAATCAGATCAACGACATGCTGAAAAGTTTGGTCGTGCAAGATTTCGGTGGCGGCAGAATCTCGACCGTCACCTACGGCTCGCACGATCCCGTGACTAAGACGCTTGGCAGCTTCGGTATCAATCTGAACGGCAACCCGACCCTGGGGCAGATCCTGACACAAGTCCGGGGAGAGCCGGTCGAAATCACTGCGCCAAATCCCATCGCCGGCACGTTGCTGGGCGTCGAGAAGAAAACGGAGTCCATCGGCGAGGGCTCGCAGCACCGCGTCATCGAGCAGGAATATATCACGCTCCTGACAGAAGACGGGTTCCGCTCCCTTTCGCTGGCGAACGTGCAGCGCATCAAATTGACCAACCCTGCGTTGAATGCTGAACTGCACCAGGCGCTGGCCGCACTCGCGACGAATCACGATGCGCAGAAAAAGACGGTCTCGATTACGTTCGACGGCACCGGGAGCCGCCAAGCTCGTGTCGCCTATCTGACAGAAACCCCGGTCTGGAAAACCACCTACCGGCTCGTCTTAGACGAAGACAAGGCGCCTTATCTACAAGGTTGGGCCATTGTGGAAAATCAGACCCAACAAGATTGGCGCAACGTGAAACTCTCCCTTGTCTCGGGACGGCCTATCTCCTTCACGATGGATCTGTATCAACCGCTCTACAACCCACGTCCCGTTGTCCAGCCTGAACTCTATGCCAATCTCAGGCCTCAAACGTACGGGGATGCCATGGATGAACTCAAAGCGGTGGCCTCCCCGTCCCCCGCCCGTAGCGACATAAAGAAAGAACGCTTACTCGGCAAGCTGGCCCAAGGTTTCGCCAGCGACCGGGCTAATGCCCCGGCAGCCGCCGCCGCTCGCGAGATGGAGATGGGACGCTTGGAAGAAGGCGTGATCTCCATGGCGATGGCCGAAGACAAGGGCGAACTATTCGAATATCGCATCGACCAGCCCGTCACCCTCGCCAAGCACACGAGCGCGTTGCTGCCCATCATCGGGCAGACGCTCCAGGGGCAGAAAGTGTCGCTCTATAATCAGAGCGTGAATACGAAACATCCGCTGAACGGATATCGGCTCAAGAACACGTCGTCACTGCACCTCATGCAAGGACCGATCACGCTGTTCGACAGCGGGACCTATGCGGGCGATGCGCGCATCGAGGATCTCGCTCCTGGACAAGACCGGTTGATCAGCTACGCCCTCGATCTCAAGGCCGAAGTGGAACCCAAACTCGAAGGCGGCACGCAAGAACTTGCGACCGTCTCGCTGAAGAAAGGCACAATGCTCATCTCACGCCGTTTGGTCGAAGACCGGACGTATCTCGTACGGAACCGCGACGCAAAGACCAAGACCGTACTGATCGAGCAACCCTATCGTGCAGACTGGAAACTTGCCGAACCGAAAGAGCCGACAGAACGGACGCGCGACATGTATCGATTCAGCGTCTCAGTCGATCCAGGGAAAAGCGCGACGCTCCGCGTCAAGGAAACACTGCCTATTCAGGAATCGATCCTCTTGATGGATAGTGGTCTCGACTCAGATCGTCCATTACCAACGAGCGAAGGAAGTGAGCCCACAAGTGAAAGACGCGTTGCAACGCGTGGTGCAGTTACGCAGTGCGCTGGACGATATACGTGCGCAAAGGACGCGCCTGGACCAACGCACCGCCGAGATCACCGCGGAGCATGCTCGAATTCGCGAGAACATGCAGCGGCTCCCGCAGAATTCCGATCTCTATAATCGGTATGTCAAGAAATTGGACCAGCAAGAGACCGAGCTGGAGAAACTGCGCAAAGATATCGAGAGCCTCAAGAGCCGGGAAGAAGAGCAACGACGGGAGTTGCAGATCTACGTGATGAATCTGGACGTGGCCTAATTCGATCGAGCAAAAAACCGCTGGACATCTTCTAGCGGGGCGCAGCCGACAAGGAGATAATGATCCGGCGAGACCATGAGGGGAACACCGGCCTGGCCTGTTGCAGTGCCAGGCCGTTTCCCACTCTTGAGCCACCCGGCGATCCTCGCCGTTGATTGCCCCCACACTTTCTGGTGAGCCCCCCACCTGCTCGACCAGCTGCCTGAGCACCTCCGTGTCGGAGATGTCCTTGCTCTCACACCAAAAGGCCCGATAGGTCTCACGCACAAATGCCATCGCATGCGCCGGGTCACAACGTCGGAACGCCACTGCCTGCTCGATCGCCGGCCTCGTATTCGGTTTGCCGGAAGGGAGCGCAATGGGCAGTCCTGGCGCCAACCGCTGCACGACCGCCACTTCGTGGCGCAGTTCAGCACCCAACGAACCCTGCCAAGGTTTCATTGGGCGAGGCAAATGCGAGGCATGTTGCACACCTCGCCACTCGCAACGCGCGAGCAAGTTCATCTCGTGCAGCCGTTCGTGCATCGCATAACAGAACGGACAGTTGAAGTCGCTATAGAGGGTGTGGTTGACGGTCATGCTCTAAGGATCACCAAAATTTTCACCATACAATAGCGCATCGAGCAACAAGAATACCAATAGTCAGCCACTAGTATTGTCATACCCTGCGAACCTGGCATTCGTTCAAAGAGGTATGGTATGTGAGCACATGCCGACCCCCTCTGTCTTGCTCCTGATCCCTCCGCTCACGCAGTTGAATACTCCCTACCCCTCTACCGCTTATCTCACAGGGTTCCTCCGTGGCCGCGGAATTGAGGCCTCCCAAGCTGACCTTGGGATAGACATGGTGCTGCGACTGTTTCAGCGAGCGGGAATCCAAGCCTTGTTTGAGCAGGTACGCGAGCGCGAACATGAATTGCCCGGAGAAGCTAGGCAGATGCTGGCGTTTGAGCCGGCCTATCTGAATGCCATCGACCCAGTCATTGAGTTCCTCCAGGGACGCAATCCTTCCTTAGCCTTGCTGCTTGCCCGACCAGGATTTCTTCCGCAAGGCCCCCGGTTTTCCGGCCAGAGTGGGAACGCTGCGTCATTACATACCTTACCGGAACAGGATCGCGCCAAACGGTTCGCGACATTATATCTCGAAGACCTGGCCGATCTGGTCCAGGCGACCGTGTCCCCCCATTTTGCCCTGAGCCGCTACGCCGAACATATCGCACGAGCAGCCTCATCGTTTGAAACCATTGCCGACGCGGTAGCCGTCCCACCGACACTGACGGATCAATTCATGCTCGAATCCTTATGGGGGCATCTCGAACGCTGTAATCCCTCGCTCGTCTGCCTGACGGTTCCCTTTCCCGGAAACCTCTATGGCGCGTTTCGCATTGCCCACTCGATCAAGAGTCAACGACCCGACGTGGCCATTGCCCTTGGCGGCGGATATGCCAATACAGAGCTTCGACGTCTGTCGGACCCCCGTGTATTCGACTATGTCGATTACATCACCCTCGACGACGGGGAACGGCCGCTACTTTCGTTGATCGAACATCTGGCGGGAACCAGAGTACGCACACGACTCTGCCGAACATTTTATCGGGATAAGGATCGAGTGGTCTTCGCGAATGATACGTCTGATCGGGAATTCAGCATGGATGAGGTCGGCTGTCCGACCTATAGTGGCCTGACATTGGATCGCTATCTCACAATCTTGGACAGCACGAACCCGATGCATCGTCTCTGGTCGGAAGGCCATTGGAACAAGCTCACCATCGCGCACGGCTGTTATTGGAAGCAATGCACGTTTTGCGACGTCGGACTCAACTACATCAGCCGCTACGAAATGACGCCGACCGATCGGCTCATCCAACAAATCGAGCAATTGATTGCCGAGACAGGCTGTCGAGGGTTCCACTTTGTCGATGAGGCCGCTCCTCCCGCTGCCTTGAAATCACTCGCCTTGGGGCTATTGGAAAGAGGCATCACGATTTCATGGTGGGGAAATATCCGCTTTGAAGAAGCCTTCTCGCCGGACCTCTGCCGCCTTCTGGCAGCCTCCGGCTGCATCGCTGTGACGGCAGGTCTTGAAGCGGCATCAGACCGTCTGCTGGAGAAGATTAAGAAAGGGATTACCGTCGATCAAACCGCACTCGTGGCGGCGGCCTTCAAAGACGCAGGCATTCTCATTCACGCCTATCTCATGTACGGTTGTCCCTCTGAAACAGTGCAGGAAACGGTGGACTCGCTTGAACGGGTGCGGCAATTGTTCGCGGCAGATCTGATTCAATCCGCCTTCTGGCATCGCTTCACCACCACAGCCCATAGCCCGATCGGGCTCAAGCCGGCGGCTCATGGATTGCGCATCCTCGGTCCTGCGTTTCAGGGCTTCGCCGAAAATGACTTTCTACATGAGGACGGATGCGGCGAGACGCCGGAGTGGCTCGGCGAAGGGCTACGACGGTCCGTGCTCAATTATCTCGAAATGCGAGGACTCACGCTCGATGTCCGCCAGTGGTTCGACCATTCCGTACCAAGAACTCAGGTCTCCTCAATGTGGGTACGCCGTCTGCTCAAGGAAAGAATCGTGAAAGATGACCCACGAGCAGAACGGCGGTTCGTTTGGCTCGGTGGACAACCAGTCTGTGACCCTGTCGGAAAAAGGACGCGACTCATTCTGCCAGGGCATAGCAGCGATCAGGCCGTCACACTCGCCGACCAACAGGCTCAGTGGCTTGATAGGCTGATTCGACAATCCACACCTCATGACAACCCATCGCGTCCTTATCCCCTTCTCCGGGAAGTGACAACCACATTTCCAGGCACCGTCAAGGAGTTTGAGACCTTTCTCGGTACGACCTCCTGGAAAAAGGTTCGCCGGGCCGGCCTGCTGCTCGTCTAGACCCGGGCGAACCCACTGTCTTATAAATAGTCACTCGCCTGCCCTGACCTTCAAACTTGATTCTTGTTATGCATCATGAGACCTTACCTTCCATTAGAGGGAGAATGTACTCATGTTGTTGCTGCAGACCACAGGGCTGTTCATTCTCACTGCCCTTGCCGAAATTGTCGGCTGTTTTCTTCCGTACCTTTGGCTTCGCAAGGACGGATCGATCTGGCTCTTAATTCCAGCAGCGCTCAGCCTTGCCGCCTTTGTCTGGCTCCTCACGCTCCACCCAGCTGCCAGTGGACGAGTCTATGCTGCCTATGGCGGTGTATACGTGGCCGCGGCCCTCGTTTGGCTACGGGTCGTGGACGGCGAGAAGCTTTCCATCTTCGACTGGACTGGAGCCGGAATCGCCTTGTTTGGTATGGCGGTTATTGTCTTGGGCTGGACCTCAAAGGAGTAAAACGAATGGCTCAATACCCCCCGATTGGGACATTTATGTCTGGAGCCAGAGAAAACCGACAGCAGGATGCTCAAAAAGTTCGTCCAGCAAGGCCGCAGCGAGTAAAGATCCGAGGCGTACCCTTGGGGTACGTTGAGGATCTGAACGATGCGAGAACGACGCTGGCGGATTTTTTCAGCATCCTGCGATAAACACGAAGGGCGGGAGAAGCTCTAAGCCTCTCCCGCCCCTCATGTCGATCAAACCGTTCGGCTACTTATTCGGCTGCGGGGTATAGCGCAGGTAGGGTTTCACGCTCTTGAAGCCCTTGGGGAAAAGCGTCTTTGCTTCAGCATCGTTCACGGCCGGAGTGATGATGCAATCCTCCCCATCCTTCCAATTGGCCGGCGTCGCGACCTTGAACTTCGAGGTCAACTGAAGCGAATCGATAACCCGTAAAAGTTCATCGAAGTTCCGGCCACATGAAGCTGGATAGGTCAATGTTAGCTTCACCTTTTTGTCCGGACCGATGATGAACACTGAACGAACAGTCATGTTGTCCATCGCGTTCGGATGGATCATGTCGTACAGGGTGGCGACCTTCTTATCAGGATCGGCGATGATCGGATAGTTCATCGTGGTCTTTTGCGTCTCATTGATGTCGTTAATCCAGCCCTTGTGGGAATCCAATGGATCGACGCTGACGGCGATGACTTTCACGCCCCGCTTCTTGAAATCCGGCGTAATCTTGGCAACGGTCCCCAACTCGGTCGTGCAAACCGGCGTATAGTCTTTCGGGTGTGAGAAGAGAATCCCCCACCCGCCGCCCAACCACTCGTGAAAGTTGACGGTGCCTTCGGTCGTCTCTGCCGTAAAATTCGGCGCCTCGTCTCCCAGTCGTATAGCCATGGTAGCCTCCCTTATTCCATTCAAGCTAATGATTCGACATCGCTGCTGATCAAGCTACGATACTGTCTTTCCTGCGTGAAGTGCAAGAGCGATTCATGGGACCACACCATTAGCGCACGGAGTATCCGAGCAGTCAGAAAATCCGGATGGGATGCGTCGCTCAGCTTAAAGAATGCGAGACGTGCGAGAAAGGCGGGACTCGCGAGAGAAGTCTGATAGGCAATCGGTTAATCATCTGCTTCATGATCCGGCCGCGATGGTGAACCGACTCCTGACCTGCTCATTCCCGGACACAGTCGGATCAGTGTCTTGCAGAAACACTCTCTCCTCTGCCAACTTCCCGACTTCAAGCAACTGGTCGCGCACCTGTTCCGCACGCTGCCGGGCCAAGACACGAAGTTCCTGCTCCTCGACGGGAATGGCGGCAGCCAGCCATTGCTTCATCTCCATCAGTGTCGGAGGCGTCGGCTCAGGTGCAGTTGGTTGGGACGGTACGGCTTTTTCATTTTTCTCACGCTGTTTCTCATAGAGTTCGGTCATCAATCGCGATTCATCTTTACTCGACAATTCCTCAGATTTAAGCGACGTGTGTCCATTTTCGCGCTGTCTCATAGCGATCAGTTGCTCCTTCAACTTGCGCATTCCGATCGCCTGCCTATCCAGCGCAGGATCAGCCGTCCCTGTAATGTCGAGTCTGAGTCCGGGCCGTTCCTCCAGCCCTTTCGCCAGGACTTCGAGTTTCTTCAACTCGTCAGGGATTCAGCTCCACCTCTTGGACCAGTACCGGACGCTTGAGCTTCTCGGCAACCGCGGGAATTGCGTAGGCCTTAATGAGGTAGGGAACGAGAAAAAATCCGACGAGCGCGTAGAGAAGCACCACGCTTAGGGCAATGACCGCAAGACGGGAAGGACGAAGCAGCCAGCGCATGAATTAGGAAACCCTGTGGTGCGCCCGGCTGGAATCGAACCAGCGACCCTCAGCTTAGAAGGCTGATGCTCTATCCGACTGAGCTACGGGCGCATTCAATCTTTTCGATCACTTATGTGGACTTATTTGCAGAGTAAGTAGCAATGTTCTCTGCTAGTGTTCCTCTAGTGTTCTCTTGGAGGTATTTGTGAACCTTTTGAGCCGCTTGCGTCAAGTCCCGCTCCTCAATTGCATTGTATCGCTTCCACATCTTCTCTGACTTATGCCCAACGATCTTCATAGCGGTTGCTGTGTCCACCCCTGCCCTTCGTAAATTTGTGGAGGCACAGTGGCGGAGGTCGTGGAATCGAAAGTCTGAGATGCCGGCATCCTTAAGAGCAGTTTTAAAAGATCGGCTCACACGCTGGAGAGGTTTCCCCTCATAAGTGAAGACATGTCGGGAAACAGCTTCAGTCGTCGCCGTCGTAAGGGTCCGAACCTTGGCAAGACGTTGAAGTGTCACTTTAACATCCGGGGGTGCCGAAATAGGCGACTTGCGGTTGCTGCTGTGCTGCCTTTTCGCCAAATCGAAGACCGTGCTCTCATTCGGAATACTGCGGCAGATCAAACATTTGTTTCGTTCACTGGAAGAGTAAGCCTCGCTATCGTTCCATGGCCGGGCATTGATTCCACCTCAAAGGTTCCGCCTAATGCTTGCATACGCTCGCCAATACTAAAGAGCCCAAATTTCGAAACATTCTCCGTATTCTTTTTCACAGCAACAGGGTCGAAGCCAACGCCGTTGTCCCGCACTTCGATCCGCAGAGTACCACTATGCTGCTCCAAGGAGACCGTGACCGTCACGTCGTTCGACTTCGCATGCTTCATTACGTTGGTCAATAATTCTCGAATCGACTGAAACAACGGAATGGCTTGATACTCAGGTAGTTGCAACTGTTCCAATGAGGTCTGCAGCGATACCGCCAATCCATGATGCCGCATCTGTTCGACGAGCCATTCGAGGCCACCAAGCAATCCAAAGTCGTGCAAGGCTGGTGGGGCTAAGTCAGCCACCAAAGTGCGGGTGTATGTGATGGACTGTGTCAGCACCTGGTCGACCTCATTGAGAAGACCTTGACATCCAGGCATGAGACCTGGCAGCTGCCTCGCTTGCGACAGCTTTATTTTTCCGACCACTAACATTTGACCGAGATGATCATGCAGCTCCGTCGCCATGCGTTTGCGCTCTCGTTGTTCGGCGAGATTCAATTCAGTCGCCAAGGCTCGAAGACGCGCTTGGGATTGGGTGAGTGCCTGAGTTCGTTCCTGCGCCAGTTCAGCGCGTTTCGTGAGTTCAAACAGTCTGGCCTGTTCGATGGCCATGGCAGATAACGCGCAAATGATCGTCAAAATTCCGACGTCCTGCTCATCGAGCTGGCCATGCCGCTTATTCATGACCTGAACCACACCAATGGGATCACCTTCCCACTTTTTCAGTGGAATAGTGATCATGTCACGTGTGACCGATCCGCACATTAAATCGATCTCGGCAAGATGCCGAGGGTCTTTCTGCGCATCGCTTACAATTTCCGCTTTGCGCGACTGAAAGACAGCGCCAGCGATTCCCCGCGTCCAGGGGATCACTGTCCCAAGAGGCACCGGCTTGTCTCCGATGGAATGACAGAACACGAGCCGTTCTCTGTCGGGATCAGCCAAGAGAAGCGAGCCATTTTCAGCATTCAACACGTCTAGTGTCGTGCGGAGCGCATGCTCGATCAAATCCTGCAATTTCATTCGTTGAGACAACGCCTCTGAAATGCGCAGTACTGCGGCAAGCTCCCTTTCGCGTTGCAAATACATTTTCTTGATGACGCGAAAACGCTCGGCAGCATCGGCAACCGTTATTGAGGAATGTTCAGGCATGCGGTTGCCTTGGGCTAACCTGGCAGGAGCTTCTTAGAGACTCCCCTGAAAGTAGATGCTCACAGGTGGGAGTGTCGGCAAGAATTTCTTGGCAGAGCTGCGTCACACCTCACCCCTCTTTCCAGGAAGGTGCGAAAGCTGCGATCATTTAAGATACCGATTCGCTAGGCCTCTGACTAGTTAGGTTGAATACGCTGGGATTGCTACCCACTCGAGAAACATATTTTACGCGGACTACTTGATGTTCTGTACTATCGAAAACCCTAGAGCAAGCGTGTAAAGATGACTCGCTCACCTCGCCTTTTCATACTGGTCAAAAATTGGTGCCCCAGACGAATGACTTCCCACGCGGGTTTGAAATTGGGGAAAATTATGAGGTACGGGGGTCGGATGCCAGTGTCCGTACTGGTGTCCTGGCATCGCTGGACATGAGTGGTCAGGAGAGGACCGCTATTTGGAGCTATTTCGAATACTTCCGCATAACACAAAAGCTTCTCTTAATCAGCGGGCCTCAGGATCTACGCTGGTTACGATTTGGTCATTTCGGTAGCCATGCGGTAGCAGAACTCCCCAACATCGTGCATTCTCAAGTGATTGTCAGCCGCAGCAAACTAACAAACCGCAGGTCAACCCTTCTTCTTGATTCTCTTTCCAGTCTAGAACTAACACGTGAATCGAAAAATTTGCATTGAACATTTGAACAATTCTGATGTAAAAAAGAGCAACTCACCCAGCCCCAAGCGCCAATCTAAGATTGTCCAGCAACTGCGGCAAGGAAACTAAACCCTGGCCCTCTTGATCACGGCTCTGCTAACCTACTCTTCAAAATCTGAATGTCGGGGCAACGACCCCCAGAAATCCGCCATGCCAATCAGTGCCGAAGTCCAGAACCAGCTGATACTGCTTCGCCAGCTGCAAATTGGTTCCGAAGTCCGTCATCCAGGAATGGGCTGGCCCCTGGTCCGCCTCAAACTGGATACGACCCAGACCTGGCACATCTGCATGACCCTTGGCCGTGTTGGTCGTATTCCAGTAACCCTGCCCCACCCAAATCTGAAGTGGAAACTCCCCCAACTTGCCTTGATAACCGGTCCGAACCGTGGCGATGATGGCCCTGAAGCGGTCATCAAATCCCATGTCGGTCTGTGAATAGTTGGCATCTACGACGAGAAAGAACTCTTTGTACCCTCCGGCGAGTGTCACGCCCCCACCCCCCACGAAGCCTTCGAGCTTCGTGCTCACAGTAGTCGCAGACTCGACATTGCCGGGAAGCGGCCCCGGCCTGGGCACGGAAATAATGGCACGTGTTGTTGATTCGTTGTACACGTACCCTAAGAGGAGGTACACTTTCAGAAAGGGCAGCAACCATGCGTCTAGCTTCAGGTTGGCGTTTGCCACGTTACTCGTAGAGCCAAGGTTCACAAACCGGCTAACCGTTTGCAGGGTCGCACCATTCACACCGATACGCACGTCAGTCACGTCAATTTTTCTGTCAAAGAGACCGGTGAAAACGGTGCTGACACCAAATGGGAGAGGAAGCGTAATCCCTCGTTGTTTCGCCTCATCTGCCATGAGGGGGAGAAATGAGGACCACCGTTCTTTCTCCTCTGGTGACTCTTTTGGAGAAGGCGGAGGGCCGGAAGTCGTCACGGAAGCAACTGCCGGACGCTCAGGACCGATGATTGGAGATGAATCCCGGGGATCTGCCCTTGAAGAATCGTGTCAAGAAACCGGAACCGAACAAAGGATTTTGGAATCCTTGAGTCCATGCAGGTTTGACCGGACGGCGCGGAACTAGAGATAGCTTCAGGCCGCGAACCGCCCCCGACCGAAGGCGTCCATTCGTCCCCATCGCCCTGGAATGTCAAGGAGCTCAAGGCGCTCGATGGGCGACGGTATGGCCGGATCGACGATGAGGTGCTCTCCGTCCGAATCAAGCCCAAGGAGCACGCGGATGAGGAGCAGGGGCGCGCCAGCCGCCCACGCCTGGGGGCTGCAGGCGGTGGGGTACTCCACGGGGAAGTGTGTGACCGCACGCGGATAGCCGGCGAACGCCTCGGGCAAGCGGTAATTAAAGAAGACGGCGGCCTCCAGAATGCCGAGCGCCAGGCGCGCCGCCTCTGCGCGGTAACCGTAGCGTCGCAGGCCCCAGGCGATGATCGAGGTATCATGTGGCCAGACGGTGCCGACGTGGTACCCGATGGGATTATAGGAGCCCTCATTTCTCCCCATCGTCCGCACGCCCCAGCCCGAAAAGAGTTCCTCTCCCATGAGATGGCGCACGCAGCTTTCGGCCTTGTCACGGTCCACGATGCCACTCCAGAGAAGGTGTCCGATGTTCGACGTGAGCGAGTCGACCTTCCGTTTACCGCCATCGAGCGCTACGGCAAAGAAACCGCGCTCGGGAATCCAGAAGTCACGGTTGAACCGCTCTTTTAATGACGCGGCCTCTTGCTCGAGGCGTTTCGCCCACTCGGCATCGCCCCAGACATCACGCGCAAGCCGCGCCGTCCGCCGCTTGGCGTCATACACGTAGCCCTGGATCTCGCAAGTGGCGCGGGGGGACGGCGCAAGCCGCCCATCGACGAACGCGATGGAGTCCCAGGAATCTTTCCAGCACTGGTTTTCAAGGCCGGTCTCCTTGTTGCGCCGCTCGTACTCCACGTAGCCGTCGCCGTCGCGATCTCCATACCGATCGATCCACGTCATGGCTGCGCGGGCCTCGTGTTGCAATGATGCCACAAGTTCCCGATCTCCCGTCCATCGCTCGTACTCCTCTAGCAAGATGAGAAACAGTGGTGTGGAGTCGGCAGAGCCGTAGTAGGGGGAATGGGGACGCTCTTCGAAAGCCGTCATCTCACCGAGGCGCAGCTCATGGAGAATCTTGCCGGGTTCCTCATCACGGAAAGGATCATCCACGCGGCCTTGGAAGAGAGCCAAAAGACGCAGGGTCGTCGCGGAGAGCTCAGGGTTGAAGGGGAGCGCCTGGAAACTGGTAATGAGGCTGTCGCGTCCGAAGATCGCCATGAACCAAGGGAGGCCAGCGGCCGGAAGCGCGCCGGGGGTGATTCTCGTCCGAAACCGCAGCGCGGCCAAGTCGAGCAGGCTCCGCTCGTAGCACCGACCCAGCGGCTCCCAGGAAGAGATCAGTCGCGGCGCTGCCGCGATCCACTGCTGCAGGCTCTGACCGAGTTCAGGGCGCGGTTCGACGTCTTGGAGAGAGTACTTGACCCGCGGTCTCGTCTGACTCCCGGGGTTTTTTACCGCCACAACTTCGAGCGAGGTCTTCCACAGCCCGTGCGCAGGCACCTCGGCGCTGAAGGTAAGCGAGTCCTCTTGCATGGATGTGGGAGCGCTACTCGTAATCCAAGTTTCTCGGACGAATCGCTCCCGTCGGTATCCGAGCGTCAAACGGCCCTTGTCCAGCCGCCGATACAGCGTGCCCTTCTTCGTGAGCCTATCTTTCACCTCGAAGAGATCGGCGAAGTCGGACCCCACCTCAAGTCGCAGTGTCAGCGTCTTTGGTTTCTTACCATGGTTGGCGATGAGGATCTCTTCAATGAACCCGTCCCCCACGGTACGCCGACGCGCCAAGGAGATATCCGAATCGACGTAGATCGCCCCTGTCGAGAGGGTCAGGTAGAACTGTGAACGGAAATACTGGGTGTTGTCGGTCGAAAGGATGTGCGGCTTGCGGCCGTCTACTGTGAGGATCCAACGAGAAAGGAACCGTGTGTCGTCAAGAAACAGCCCATGATTATCGTCCGGCGTGGCTTCGATATCGCCGCGGCGATCGCTAACAACGAACGTGTTCCCATCAAGAATGCTGATTGTCTCGCTCATAGCGGCGCCTCTTTCGGGATCTGTTCTCCGCCCGCAAACGGGGACCCCGCCTGGAGTCCAAGGACCGCCTTGATGACCAACGTCAGGTCACCGCTCGCACTGGTGTGACCTTGCAACGTCTGTACGATCAGATTTGCCTCCCCACGCAGCAACCGTGCGATCAACGCTTTAGTATCGCAAACCACGACGGCCTGGGCATCGTCGCCACCAGTCGTTAGCTCCACGTCCTCATCTTCTATCTGAAGAACGTAGGCAGCCCCCCCGTCCTCCGTCTCAAACCTGATGCGCCCTCGTACTCCCTTGAGCCCTGGCGCCTTTTTCTTCTGTGCAGGCGTCCGCTCGAGGAATCGCTCCAAGTTTTCCATCTCCATGGGACGACCTCTCCCCTCTATTCCTTTGTTCCTCCTTGAGCGGTCCGCAAGGTCCTCCAGTAAATTGCCCATCTCGAGAAGAGATTGCAGTGCAAGCGCATGATCGGCAAAAGCCGCGGCCGCAAATGTCCCGGCCGAGAGTTTCAAAAACTGCCGTCGCACAAGAGACATTGGAGGAGCCTTATGAAACGCCCCTAAGCGGTTGTCTGAGACCCAGCTGTTACCCCGTATCGATTCATGTCATATCCCGGAGCCAGCGTTTCCCGGTGCTCTACGTGGAATTTAATACATGGGCATCAAAGTCGCCTACTAGAAAACTCCCTAGCCCACATGAGCGTATTCATTGCCCTTCCTTGAGCAGCCCACTATTGCCATTCGTCAAGTCGAGAAATCTGACAGCTCGAGGACATAGCTAGCCAATGGCACTACTTCGACTGTTCGTTTAATTCATCTCGTTGCAGCGTCGAGAAACTAATTCTCCTCTGCTACCACACTGCTACCAGGACAGGACAAACCAGCCCCATCTCCCCCCATGACAGAAGCTGTCTCCTTTGTAGTTTCTTGTGGGTTGAGGTTGTCTGAGGTTGAATTATCGAAAATTCGTAAAACGCGGGTCAAATGTCTAAGCTCCCCTTCGTCACTTAGACCTTTCTGAATAGAAACCCTACGTGTTCCCGGCGCGTTCATTTTACAGCATAAAACACATAAATCGGCCTCACTCCACCTCAATAAAACCAAATGGTCAAATCAGCGCAAAGCCGCTCTAGGAGAGGCATCCATCTAGCTGACAAGGATTTGTATTGAGGTACTGGTAAGGCTTAGAAGGCTGATGCTCTATCCGACTGAGCTACGGGCGCGAAGAGGAAAAACAAGCACCTATGTTTTCAGTCCCTGCTGCTAACATCTCAGATGTCATTACGGTGTTAGCATGGTAAGCAGCAAGCTGAGAAATTGCCCTGCGAAGGTCTTCGGGTCCACGGTATTGTATCCTCTGTGCATACGCTCTGACTTGTGCCCGACAATCTTCATAGCAGTTGTTGCATCCACCCCTGCGCGCCTCAAATTGGTGCTCGCCGAATGTCGGGGACCATGCAACCGGAGATTCGTGACACCTGCTCGTTTACAAGCTTTATCAAATGCTGTTTTTACATCCCTACGTGGCATTCCCTTATACAGAAACACTCGCTGGGTGTCCAGTCTACGCTCTTGCCATAACTTCGTAAACACTCTATAGACATCGGGGGCATAGGAACCGTTCGGCTTTCTCCATTCTTGGTATACCGAAGCGTAAACTCTCGGCGTTGCATTTCGACATCTGGCCACACTAGGCTCAATCATTCTCCACGACGTAGGCCAAGAATGTCGGGCACTGTCAGAATCTGCTATGGAGTTGTCGGAGGGGGGAGAGGTTCACACTGTACAAAGCATGGTCTAGTCGATGTCCGAGAGTGCTTTCAAGAGATCTCGGCAGCACAAGTCCTGGCTCTGCTGCGTGCCATGCTCTCTATTGACACGACAGTGAACAACTTCCCCATTGCTGAGGGTACCCACGACTTCTATCAGCTCCATCGCAGGACTATCTTCGGTACGCACGAGCACTCGAATTGCTTCACCAGACCTGGCAATCGCTACGTTTCAGCAATTCGATGGGTGTCGAAGGTCGAGGGTGCATGTCGGTAATTCGACTTCGGCCATGTAACTTCCTCCATATGCGATGATGAACTACTACTGCGCCAGCATGGACTCCGACTTTTCATTTCGACGGTCAATCGTGGGGGTGGAGCGCATCGTCAGTGCGTGATTCTGATCGTTCACCTGCGCCTCAATACTATGTCCCTGGCTAATGTCTCCCGTCATTGGTGAAATGGTACCCTTAATGTGTATTCTCTCGGCTATGCTCGGTTTAATGTTTTGCAACCTAGGTGGTGCCTAGGGATACATGAGGGGTCGTGGAAGAGTTACCGCAGATGCGAAGAGCGGCGGTGTAATTGGTAAGGCGGTCGGTCGGCGCAGGACGGCGCGCGTATGTGTTGGTCAACAATCGGGCGAAAGGAAACGCACCGGTGGCGGTCCAGGAACTCTCGGAGCTGTTACGGGGCTAGGCAACCTGTGGTTCCAGCTCTGTTCTCTACAAGACAAAACGAAGGTCCGGTCCCTTTCGGAGCCGGGCCTTTTACCATACTGGCTTTCGTTGTCCCTCCCTCCGCTTGCGGTTCCCCTCTCACTCATTGGGCAGTCACTTGAGGTACTGGTATTACACTCCGAGCTGTCTGCACCATCTGGCCAGACGTTGAGCTTGAATACGCAAACGGCGAGTCGAGGGAGATCTGATAAGACGAGTAACCGAGTTGACGAAGGAACACTCGTCCGTCCCTCGACATCCGGTCAACGGCGACGAATACTTCTCCCCAGCTGAAATTGGGAAGGCCCGTGACGACATCGTCAAAACAGCACGGGCCGCTTCGCAACTTTTCAATAATCGCTGCTTCTATGGGTAGCATGGCGGCAGACCTCCGGTTGAAGTGAGGTGCGTGGGGTGGCCGCATGTTGACAGAAATGTGCCGCGAGGGACCTAGGAAAGACCCTAGTTTGGTCTGAAAACACTTGAAGGCGCGACAAGGCGGGCCGACCGTATAACAAGATCGTCGAGGAGCTACCCAGATGCGAAGAGGGGTGGTGCAGTTGGTACGGCAATCGGGCGGAGGAAAATGCGCTTCGGCTCAGTGATGTTCTTAGCGAACCCCGGAAGCCCTCGCCCTTGACTGTGCAGGGGCTGGTGGGATGTTACGGAGCTAGGGCCGGGGGATTCCGAAACGGCGCTTGGATGTCTTCATATCCCTTGAGCCACCCATGCACCACGTACCATTTGTCAGCTTTGGATTTGAATACAAGCAAGTCCGGCCTGTTGTTTGGCAACCACGAAAAATGAAATTTCATCATATCGATGATCTGATATGAGTCGCATTCTTGAGATCACGTCCGCCATTGGTCGATGATTAACGGTTCCGCGCTCTTGATAGTAAGTGCCATGATAAATTTCCTCACGGGTATGAAAGGAGAATTCCTCGTGCTGGACTTCTCGCACCGATATAGCGAGGCTTTTAATCTTGGCGTGATAGCGGGGAAAAATAAAACCCCCGAAAAATTCGAGCGGGGTGTAGGAATAAAGGAAGTCATGATGTTCGGCGGCGGGGCTCCGGACCCCTCGCGCTGGATCGTTACCGGGGAAGCACCATCACCACGATGCATACCGATACGATTCCCCAGAAGAAGACAAGCACGGCAGCCACTGGTGAACTGAGATTGTCCATGGTATCTGACCTCATTTCATCTATTCTGGTAGAGAGTAAGCGGGTGAGTTGGCATACCATGTCCAAATGGCATCCATTGACACGCGGGCCCTCTTGCTAATTCATGAGAGCGTCAGTGGGAAACTGGTGCGTCCGTAAACAATGAAACTGCGTGACCATTAGCATCTACTTTCGCAAGTACATGTTCCCCCACTTTAGGAAGTAAGCTTGATCGCTTTTCAGTACTGGAATTAACATGCATGCGCACCTCAGCCCCAGATGCCTCTCTGACGACATAGTTCTCGCCATCGACCTTCACTATTTCGCCCTTGACCTCCTTGCCGGGCACAAACCTATTTTTATCATCCACGGTTAATATCTTTCCCCCCGATTGGCCAGTATTGAGTGTGTCTGCAGAGGACGCGACATTCGACAGACCTAAACACAGCAAGAACCCACACGACAGGACACCGACGACTTTAGGAATGGATACCATGAGAGCCTCCTGGTTGAGATGAATAGCGTATAGTTATCTACTTAGGCTCTCTGGAAAGTCAGCGAAACTAGTAGGTCCCCTAGTTTTTTCCGTGGAAGAGCCTCCGTCAGCAAGACAGTGGCTGGTACTGGTGGTATCGGAAATACGCTCCGGGAAATACAGAATTAGAGAGACTAGACAGGCTCGATATGGCTCATGGATGCTGTACGTGTAGTGAAGCACGCCGAACAAAACGAAGGCCCGATTCCTTTCGGAATCGAGCCTCACTCAGATTCCACCAGGGTCTGATTGTACGAGGGGCTGGCGTCCTCTCAGCAATTATTCCATGGCGGTTTCTGAAGTTGTTCTTATTCTACCCAATACCTGAACCAGGGCCCCCTAGGAAAACCCCTAGCAGACGGTCTGGTCGATGTGCACTGGTATAACAAAGGCCCGGTTCCTTTCGGAGCCGAGCCTTCTGCTTCAGATTCCGCGATGCTTGTACTGCTTGTTTACAATGTTTCCATTGTGCCCTTACAGTTTTCCACCGCGTCTTCTCAAGCAACTTCACGACACCGTACCTTCCACACCCTGCATATTCGGAAAATCCCTAGTCGATCAGATTACTTCGGCGCGCTCGTAGCACGAACAGGACACCCAACTGCTTAATGCGGATGGCTATGGTGGAGGTGCCGGTGGTGAGAGGGATTCAGGTCGAGTATCCCGCAATAATATTTGCTCAATAATTATTCGGCTGGTTATCCCGCGATTTAAGACACCGAGTGGGTCCCCTATAAAAAACTCATTATCTTAATTTCTCAATATGCTTATTGGTCGGGGCGAGAGGATTTGGCCTCCGGCCCGGCCAGTTCGCTGACGGTCGCTGTATTTCCAGCGACCTTTTCCTTCTAGCGGTCGGCGCTCGCTGGCTTCAAATCCTCTCGACTCTTGATTGGTTCTGCTGCACTTTGGTCGGGGCGAGAGGATTTGAACCTCCGACATCCTGCTCCCAAAGCAGGCGCGCTACCGGGCTGCGCTACGCCCCGACTCGAGCATCTCGAATTCCATTTCGCGTAACAGATCTTTCGCCTGAGTGAACGCTTTGGCGCGATGACTGATCGTGTTTTTTTGACCAGCTGACAGCTGGGCCAAGGTCTGTCCTAATTCTGGAATGAAGAATACAGGATCATACCCGAATCCTAGCGTCCCACTCGCCTCTTCTGCAATCATTCCATCCAACGTTCCTTGTACCACCCGTACTCCGTCTGAAGGGAGTGCGATCGCTGCGACGGTCAGAAAGCGAGCGGTTCGTTGCTCACGAGGCACGCCCATCAATTCCCCCAGCAGCTTTCGACAGTTGTCTTCGTAGGTCGCACCTTCGCCGGCGTAACGGGCCGCGTAGACACCGGGCCGCCCACCGAGCGCATCCACTTCCAGCCCCGTATCGTCAGCGACCGCCGGCAAGCCCGTGAACTCGGCAATGACACGCGCTTTCTTAACAGCGTTGGCCTCGCAGGTGTCTCCGTCTTCGACCACATCCGGCGCATCAGGAAACTCGTCGAGTGTACGAATCGTGATGCCTAGATCGCCTAAGAGAGCTGCGAGCTCCTCTCCTTTATGTCGATTGCGGGTCGCGAGGACCAATTCTCGAATCATCGTCTCTACCCTATTCCAGATCGCCGATCAAATCCTTCTGCAATGCGGTGAGGGTCTGAATCCCGCTCCATCCCATCGCCATGAACTCATCCATTTCCTGTTTGGCAAAGGGAGTCCGTTCCGCTGTGCCCTGGACTTCGACATAGCGCCCTTGTCCGGTCATGACCACATTCATGTCGACATCGGCCATGGAGTCTTCTGTATAGGCCAAATCGACGAGAATCTCCCCTCCCACTTTTCCTACACTAATGGCAGCAAGATAGTCCGTCAACGGACGTTTCTTAATCAGGCCTCGCTTCTTCAGGACTGTAAATGCGTCGGCCAGGGCGATGAACGCTCCTGTAATAGAAGCGGTTCTGGTTCCTCCATCGGCCTGGATGACGTCGCAATCGAGCCAGATCGACCGTTCTCCCATCTGGCCCATATCTGTCACCGCACGGAGAGCTCGACCGACAAGGCGTTGAATCTCCAACGTCCTGCCACCCTGTTTCCCTTTGACCGCTTCACGGGGGGATCGCTCGTGGGTCGAACGGGGGAGCATCGAGTACTCTGCCGTTACCCATCCCTGCCCTTTCCCCTTCAGAAACGGAGGCACCTTCTCCTCGATGGAGGCCGTACAAATCACTTTGGTGTCACCCATTTCAATCAGAACAGACCCTTCGGCATGTTTAATGAAGTTCCGCGTCACCTTCACCGGGCGAAGCTGATCTTTTCGTCGCCCATCGACACGCAATAGTCCTGTTGCACTACTCATCGGTTACTCCAGTTAATGAATGTTGCGCATTATAGTAAAGGCCCTGTGAAAGCGCAACGAAACCGGCCTGATGTCCCAAATCAGCGTGTGCATCTTGGGGAAAATAGGCGCGCATTCGATCATCTCTGCCGATCAACTTGTACAAAAGTACGCGGCGTGAACGGCTAAATCTGTACAGGTGTTCGCTCACTCCAGCCCCAACCCCCACTTGGATATCGAGCACGGATGCCACCGCCCAAATTGAAATACGGAAAACGCAGTCACAGTGCGGCATCCCACTGCTACTCGGCGAGGAGGACATCATCTGGTAAGAGGCCCACAATGTGCGGCTTTTCACAATATATTGGCACAAAAGGTGCACATGCCTTTACAGTCTCTTGAGACTTCTGAATACCGTGACACAAATGAGCACCTACTGAGCGTAAACAGTTTCCTTCTTCATATACCGTAGACTCACAATTCATGACCTTGCTTCTTGACCGATCCACCCAGCAAGCCCTCCTTGAACTCACGCGCGTTCTGATCGTCGACGACGAAGAACCGATCCGCCGGCTGCTGGGATACATGCTTCAAACCCATGGGTATGAAACGGTTCTCGCGTCCGATGCGCGTGAGGCACGGACTCGGCTGGAGGAACAACCCTTTGCGTTGGTGTTGTGCGATGTGAATATGCCCGGTGAATCTGGTATGGATCTCGTCCGCAATATCCTGAGTCAGCATCCCCACACCGCCGCAATCATGGTGACCGGTCTCGACAGCTCGATGCTGGCGAATGCTGCGCTGGACATGGGCGCCTTTGGATACATCGTCAAACCGTTCGAGTCCAATGAAGTCATGATCGATGTCGCCAATGCGCTCCGCCGGCGCCGGCTTGAACTTGAAAATCGCATGCACCGGGAGAATCTTGAAGATGTCGTCAGAACCAGAACCATGGCACTCCAGCAAGCGCTCGAGTGGCTCGAGGTCAGCGAAAAGGAGCTGCGTCTTTCGCGAGAGGAAACGATTCAACGTCTCGCCATCGCCGCAGAATACAGAGACAGCGCCACGGCCCAGCATATTCATCGCATGAGCCACTACTGTGAATTGCTCGCGAGGAAGTATGGGTTGTCATCGGAACGGTGTGAGTTAATCCGCACCGCCAGTCCGATGCACGACATCGGGAAAATCGGAACTCCGGATCATGTACTCCTCAAGCCCGGCAAGTTCACACCGGAAGAATTCACCGTCATCTCTCAACATGCCGAGATCGGTTATCGTATCCTCAGCGGATCAGATGCGGAAATCCTCAAAGTTGCGGCATCGATCGCCTGGACTCATCATGAGCGCTGGGATGGCAACGGGTATCCACGCAAGTTGAAAGGCGAGGCGATTCCTGTGGAAGGACGGATCGCCGGAATCGCCGATGCCTTCGATGCCCTCACGACACAACGGGTCTACAAGCCCGCCTTCCCCCTCGATCATGCTGTCGAACTCATGACCAAACATCGGGGGGAACACTTCGACCCCGAGCTCCTCGACGTGTTCTTCGCCTCGCTGAATGACATCAAGCAGATCCATGCCCAATATGCGGACCAGTTGCCACGCGGAATGATTGTTCCCGGGCCCGAAAATCCTCACGGTAGTCCAGCGATTCCACCTCCGGTTCTTTGAGGCCACCTTCGCGTCTCGCACGAACGGCAACGTCAGGCAGGCTCCTAGCCTCCTTTTCGTCATTTCATTGACGACTTTTCTACCTGCCGATATACTTTCTCCATCTCATCAGGTACAGCCCCACGCACAGATCCTCAGGCCCTGTACCCGCAAAATCTCACGAGTGCAAAGGATTGCCGATTATGGCAAAGAAGACACCGGCGGCTTGCAAACAGGGGGTGACACGCAATTGGATCGCCTACCTATGCGAATCCCTGGTCACGTCCGGGGTCATGCCGACCTGGGAGGCTGCAACCTATCTGACTGAAAATCTGTTTGGAGAAAAACCAAATCCCCGCCTCTTAAGTACAATCAACTCGTACGAAGTGACAGCCCAATTTCTTCAGCGGCTCTACCATCCCCTCGTTGAAGCCGCCTCTCGCGACTTCACCTTACCGGATGACGCCAGGCTGCATGTGTTTACGGACATTAGCCTCACCGGCAAATCTGCCGTGCTCGTTGTCTATGTGTCCGGCGATCATCAGTCTCACCAGTTACTGATGCTGGACGCCGCCAAAGCCTGGGAACTGGTCTTTGCTGATTCAGAGGAGGTCAATCGCTGGGCAGAAGAACGATATCGGCGGGTAAAATCGGCGTTGACCTCGGCGATCGGAAGGCCCGCCAGACGTACCGTATTGGCAGGAGTCTCCTAGCAGAGCTCGTTTTGAGACACTTACTCATCCTGTGTAGGACCTCTTATCCCCCAGTGGGTTCATAGTTCAGGTTCGGTCCCAACCATCGCTCCAGGGCTGAAAGGGGCATCCCTTTTCGCGCTTGATAGTCGAGCACCTGGTCCTTTCCTATCTTCCCCACGGCAAAATACTTGGCCTCCGGATGAGCGAAATAGAATCCGCTCACAGCCGCAGCTGGCCACATTGCAAAGTTTTCAGTCAGGGTGATTCCTGTATGCTGTTCTGCGGACAAGAGATCGAAGAGCAATCGTTTCTCCGTGTGGTCAGGGCAAGCAGGGTAGCCTGGCGCGGGACGAATGCCGCGATACTTTTCACGAATCAAGTCTTCGGCAGAGAGCGTCTCGCTCTTGCCATAGCCCCAGACGTCGCGCGCCTGTTTATGGAGAGACTCGGCAAAGGCTTCGGCTAACCGATCGGCCAACGCTTTGGCCATAATAGAATTGTAGTCGTCGTGATCGCGCTCGAACTCTCGGCACAAGAGATCCACCCCTATTCCCGTCGTCACGGCAAAGGCTCCAAGATAATCTGCGCGACCCGACTCTTTCGGCGCGACAAAATCCGACAACGCAAAACTGCTCTGGTCTTGCGGCTTCTCTGATTGTTGACGCAAGGTGTGGAACGTCGTCAGAACCGTCGTACGGCGGTCATCGGTATAGATCTCAATATCGTCACCCACGCTATTGGCGGGATAAAACCCATAGACTCCGTTGGCGGTGAACAATCGTTGCTCAACAATCTTGCGGAGCAACGCCAACGCATCGTCGTATAACTCCTTGGCCCTCGAGCCGACGACGGGATCTTCCAGAATGGTCGGGTAGCGCCCGCGCAATTCCCAGGTGTGAAAGAACGGCGACCAGTCGATATAGGGAATCAGCTGATCCAACGGCTGCTGCGGCACCACCTTTATTCCGGTGAAGGCCGGTGCTGGTATGTCGATCTCAGCCCAATCGGATGGGAATCGATTGGCCCGCGCCCGCGCCAACGTCCAGAGGGATTTGGCCCCCTTGTCCTGATGGGTTTGGCGTATCTGATCGTAGTCGGCGCGAACCTTCGTAGCAAAGTCGGCCCGCAAGTCGGCATTCACCAGGCTGCCGACGACGCCCACTGCTCTGGAAGCGTCCAGCACATGCACCACGGAGTGGTCGTACGCCGGGGCAATCTTGACAGCCGTATGGGCTTTACTCGTGGTGGCACCACCGATGAGTAACGGCAGGTCAAAACCCTCTCGCTTCAGCTCACGGGCCACGTGTGCCATTTCGTCGAGCGAGGGGGTAATGAGCCCGCTCAACCCTATGATCGCGACCCCATGTTCGCGTGCGGCAGCCAGGATCTGTTCACAAGGCACCATCACCCCAAGATCAATCACCTCGTAATTATTACATCCCAAGACCACCCCGACGATGTTCTTCCCGATGTCATGCACATCGCCTTTGACCGTCGCGAGAAGGATCTTCCCATTCGAGTTCGATGCTCCTGATTTTTGCTTCTCCGCCTCCATGAACGGCATGAGGTAGGCCACGGCTTTCTTCATGACCCTGGCACTCTTCACCACTTGAGGCAGAAACATCTTGCCGGACCCGAACAAGTCTCCCACGATGTTCATGCCGGCCATCAATGGTCCTTCGATCACATGCAGTGGTTTGGCAAACTTCTGCCGAGCTTCCTCGATATCCTGCTCGATGTAGTCAGTCACACCTTTCACCAGCGCATGGGAGAGGCGCTCCTCGACTGTGCCCGAGCGCCACTCATCGTCTTTCACCACCGCTTTGCCCTGTTGCTTGACGGTCTCGGCAAAGGTCACCAATCGTTCGGTCGCATCCGGCCGGCGGTTCAACAGCACATCCTCAACCAGTTCCAGGAGATCCTTGGGAATCTCCTCGTACACCGCCAGCTGTCCGGCGTTCACAATCCCCATGTCCAGACCGGCCTTGATGGCGTGATAGAGAAATGCCGCGTGCATCGCCTCGCGCACGCGGTTGTTGCCGCGGAACGAGAAGGAAATGTTGCTGACACCACCGCTGACTTTCGCCAGCGGAAGATGCTGCTTGATCCAGCGCGTGGCGTCGAGAAAGTTCACCGCGTAATTATTGTGTTCCTCGATGCCGGTTGCCACTGTAAGGATGTTCGGGTCAAAGATGATGTCCTGAGCGGGGAAACCGATGCGCTCCGTGAGGAGGCGATAGGCCCGCTCACACACCTCGATCTTGCGCTCATACGTGTCAGCCTGGCCGCGCTCATCGAAGGCCATCACCACCACGGCAGCCCCATAGCGATGAACCAATTTGGCCTGCTGAAGAAACTTGGCTTCACCTTCTTTGAGACTGATGCTATTGACGACAGGCTTGCCCTGGATTTCCTTCAGACCCGTCTCCAGGATATCCCACTTCGAACTATCCACCATGATGGGTACACGGCAGATATCCGGCTCCGACGCCACCAATCGTAGGAATTTCTCCATGGCAGCCTGGGAGTCGAGCATGCCCTCGTCCATATTGATGTCGATGATCTGGGCTCCTCCCTCGACCTGTTGTCGCGCCACCGAAAGCGCGGCTTCATAATCGCCTCCCAGAATCAGTTTGGAAAAAGCCGGTGACCCTGTGACGTTGGTCCGTTCGCCGATATTGACAAAGTTCGACTCCGGACGAATCGTGACCGCTTCCAGCCCACTGAGCCTGGTATGAGGCTTGATGGATGGCGTAACGCGCGGAGGAAGATCTCCCACGGCCTCCGCAATCAATTTGATGTGTCCAGGTGTCGTCCCACAACAGCCACCGACGATATTCAGCCAACCATTCTGCGCCCATTCTCTCAATTGAGGCGCCAGGCTTTCGGGTGTCTCAGGAAAACCCGTCGGCAGCAACGGATTGGGCAGTCCGGCATTCGGATGGCAGCTCACAGAGATCGGAGCCAGACGAGAGAGCTCTTCAATCAACGGACGCATTTCCTTGGGACCTAACGCGCAATTGATGCCGACGCTGAGCAAGGGCACATGGGAAATGGAATTCCAGAAGGCTTCGATCGTTTGGCCCGTGACCCCGCGATTGCTGCCGGCTTGAATGAACGTCACCGAAGCCATCAGGGGGAGCCTGATGTGGCGATCATCGAAAAATTTATCGATGGCAAAGAAGGCGGCTTTCGCATTGAGCGTATCGAAGATGGTCTCGACCAACAGGAGATCCACTCCACCGTCGACCAAGCCGCGGACCTGTTCGTAGTAGACCGTGACCAGTTCGTCATAGGTGGTGCCGCGCGCCGCAGAATTATTGACATCGGTTGAAATCGACGATGTCTTCGTCGTAGGTCCGATCGCCCCGGCCACAAAGCACGACCGGTCAGGCCTTGCAACCATGATCTGCTCCGCCGCACGCCTGGCACATTCTCCTCCGGCTTTCGCGATCTCATAGGTCAGCGACTCCATGCCGTAGTCGGCGAGGGAAATGGCTTGCGAGTTGAACGTATTCGTCTCCACGATGTCGGCGCCGGCCTCGAAGTACTGGCGATGGATCTCCTCGATAACGGCAGGCTGCGTGAGGTTCAGCAGATCGTTATGCCCTTTCTGACTCTTCTTCCAATCTTTAAACCGCTCGCCACGAAACGCGGCCTCATCCAACTTTCGCTGTTGAATCATGGTCCCCATCGCCCCGTCGAGAACCAGAATGCGTTGTTGCAGTAACGCGTGTAATGATGCACTCATACGCCTGTCTCCGCGATCGAATCCGCTGTGACTATAAAGGAAGTCCGGCCATCATAACCGACAGGTTCTTGCCCCAGCAAGCAACCCCGATCCTCTCGCCTTGACAGGAGGAAGGGCCGCCGATACGATGCCGCTACCAGCTGGAGAGAAACCTGTGCTCCTGCGTTTTTCCATCCATACCATCTTCTGGTCTCTGCTGCTTCTATTCTCGACCACCGGCATCTGGCTCCAGCCTTCTACAGTCCTCGCCGCCGCCTATTTTGAGGATGGGTACCTTGGGCTGACACAAACGGAACTACATCAAAAACTCGGAATGCCGCAAGCGGTGCGTGATCGGAAGTCCGCGCTGCGCGTCTTTACCTACTACGCCATCACCGATTGGGAAAAATATTTCAGGAAGCTCGTGTCACCGGAAAATGGCGAGGATGTCTATACCTTTACCCGTGATGGCATCGATGTCCGGTATTCGTTCAGTTATACCGTCGATCCCAACGATGAAAGCGAGAATCGGACGTTATTCGTTCGGCTCGTCGATATCGAATTCTCCCCAGCCGTCCCCCTCGCTCAAATTCCCTGCAGTGGTTCCGGAATTTCACCCATCAGAGGATCCCGCGGCCCCCTCATTCCGATCGAATATTTGGGTACTGTTGTTCAAGGGCGCTGCGTCACCACAAGCTCGTTTTATTGTGAAAGAGGCAACCAGGGACAAACTGGAGTGGACCCTGGCCTTTCAGCTATTCTCTTTGCAAGGCCTGCCGGACCCACTCACAACCAAAGCGCTTGTTGATCGAGTGGAGATCGGCACTCAAAGTGTCGACCTTGTGAAACAACGGCAGCAACACACCCATGACCCGATCATCAATCCCTATTCGCGTGAATTCGCGCAGCAACCCACGCTTCAAGCCAAACCAGCGAAGAAGATTCCTCTTCCAAAATACGCCGATTAGCGATCACGTCTTGGCGAAAGACGTGACGGGTGAAAGGAGTCTAGGGAACCTGCTGGAGGCGATCTTGCTGTTTTTTCACTGCGTCGGTGGCTTTGGCTTTCATGACATCGCTCGCCCCACCTTGCGCCGTATACATCAAGACAGGTGTGACAATCCCGGTGAGGATCAAGGTCCAGAGAGAAATAAATTTTATGGCCTGATTCCGACTCATGTACATCGCAATCACACAGATCAACCCAACAAGTCCCGCGGTCGTCAAGATTTTCGACTGAGCGGGCGATAACCCTGAAATCTCCGGCGCAAAGCCACCTATTGTTGCGGTCATATTCTTGGCCCAACTCGTGACCGTATGCTGGATGGCCCCCAACGGGGCAGTCTGAGCCGGCTGACGGACGGACTGTTCGATGGTTTTCACTTTCGCCCGATAGCGCTCCGGAATATTGTTGTAATTGTCCGTCAAGAACAGGCGTGCCGTGCTCATCGATATAGGAATACATCGTCTCGGCAGCCACTACGTGAGGCATCATGAGTCCCGTAACAAGAAGGAGGACAACCCCCATACCAAGGAGCAGTCCCTTCTGAAACCATAGCTGAATAGATGTTCGTTCTTTCTTCATAAGAATCATTCCATGCTTTGAGTATAGCGGCTTCCCTATCTAATTGATTCATAAATGCTTTTCTTTGCCGTTGCTTGACTCCCCTTGTTGGCCGTTGTTACGATGCGCTGCATCATGCCTCACACCACCATGACGACCCATGAATCGATGAATGCCTCTCCAACTGATCTGGAAGCACCGGTCCCCTTCATTCGCCGCCGTTCGGTTCGACTCATCATCTACGCCGGGCTTGGTCTCTTTGTTCTGCTGATGGTGATCTGGCCACTCATCGAACAGCTCAAAGACCCGGACTTTCAAAAACATATCGCGGAACATCGGGTCATGGTCGGCATGTCGAAAGAACAGGTGTTAGAAGCCTGGGGAGGACCACAGACGATCAACACGACCTTCACCAAGGAAGGCATCCGCCGCGAAGAATGGATTTTTGAAGATTGGGAAAGCGCGGCGGTGGTGAAACACCGCTATCTGTACTTTGAAGAAGGCAGCCTCATCGGCGGATGGTTCCAAGGCTCAGGCGAACGGCTTCCTACCCAGTCCCCATCGAACCCACACACCCCAAAACCGCCACGCTAGCAGGATGCTGAAAAAGCCCGCCAGCAGCGTTCTCGCATCGTTCAGACCCTCAACGTACCCCAGAGGGTACGCCTCGGCCCTTCACTCGCTGCGGCCTTGCTGGACGGCCTTTTTGAGCATCCTGCGAGAATGTTCTCCTGTTGTGCCATGCGTACGAACGATCAAAGTTTTCACGTGTCAAACTAATTCCACCGCCTACTAGTCTGCTTACGGCTGCGACGAGACATCGCGCACCGCCAACCGCAGTCGGCTGAGAAGCACTTCGGCACGGAGCTGATCGCACTGGTGGACCATGACATGCGAGTTGAGAATGGGGAGTCCCGGATACAAACTGCTCACATGTTCATTCTGAACCATGTAAGGGATGCCGCTGCCCTCCAGCAAACTCGTAATCATGGCCAGCTCACCCATGTTCTGCGGCTCAGTGAGTCGGATCATCGGCATGCGACGCACTCCACACTGAAGCCGGCCACAGGCGGTTGAACCCCCGTCGTTTCGTTGCTTTTTCTCTGCATCCCTCTTACACTCATCTTCTGGCTAGGGGGTTTCTGTAATTTGTACGCGACGCTGTTTGCCGGGGCCGCCTGACACGGTTAATACACGTTTCCATTCTCGGATCTGATACACTGCCCAGGCAGGAGATTGGCCTTTAAAATAGGCGTCAGGATCTTCCCCGCTGGCATTGAGAAAGATCGGCTCTGTGAAACCTTCTTCCAACACATAGTCGAGGAGACAGTCCGTCACAAAACCCGACCCTCGCAGAGACACCTCTGCGAGCATCGAGAGAATGTCTTCTGGATTCTGAATCGTCACCTGATTCATTGAACAACCTCCGCGCCATCGAATTGTAACGAGCCACTCACCGGGAAGGCAACAGACATGACACGTCCCATGACGAAAAGCCGATTCCAAGAAGAACTCTTGCGTATTATGGACCGGAAGCATCATTGGGCCTGGCCGGCTTTCGCCGACGGAACGGTCACCGTCGATCAACTTGCACACCATTTTCAACAGGAATACGGCGTGTACGTGCGTGACTTTCCTGTGTTCTTGGCGCGTATTCACGGG
The DNA here is from genome assembly GCA_963801725.1 of uncultured Nitrospiraceae bacterium. Lineage (GTDB taxonomy): Bacteria > Nitrospirota > Nitrospiria > Nitrospirales > Nitrospiraceae > Palsa-1315. The sequence continues at coordinate 1,995,156 of CAWDFX010000002.1, read as the reverse complement.
CAGAATCCTCCGGCCCCGGTTCGCCGAATGCTCGCCGATAACATTTACGAAGAAGACACCGGTGGGCTCTCGCTGGGAAAGTCGCACCCGGAATTGTTCCTAACCATGATGGCGGGCCTTGGATTGCCGGCGCGTGATTTTGATAGGGTGCGCCTCCTGCCGGCCAGTCGACGGTATCGCGCCTGGCTGGATCGCGTCTCGAATAGCCGGGACTGGGTCATCGGAGCAGCGGCCTTGACCGTCTTCGTAGAAGGCAGCGTGAAGGATCGCGCAGAAATCGCCGCCCCCTCCAAGCCTAAGACCGCCGAAGACATCGAAGCGATCGTCCAACGCCACCCATTAGTGAAATACCACGGCCTGCCCATCGATTGCATGGATCTGATTCGCGCGCACCAACTGGTCGAAGCCGGCCACCGCCATGATGCCTATGCCATGGTGGTGAACTACGCCACGACACACCCCCAACAGCAGGCCATACTGCGCTGCCTCAAGAAATCCCTGATGCTCTGGCAGGCGTATCGCGATGCCGTCGCCAAAGCCTGTGGATTGAAAAAACCCTAGATTGTACTTTGGTGATCTATCTCTCATTCTTGTTTCTTGCTCTGACCATAGGCCGTCCGCCACTGGCCATGAGTTCCCCTCCTTCCAACGACATGGCGCTGGTTCCTGCCGGAGAGTTCCTGATGGGGAATCCGGTCGGCAGCGATGGTCTTCCTGATGAACAGCCACAACGCCTCGTCTACACCGCAGCATTCTTGATCGACCGTTACGAAGTCACGAACGATACCTATGCACGATTTGTTCGAGCGACCGGACATCGTGCCCCGGCACACTCCAACCCTGCTTCCACATTGTGGGAGAACAATACACCGATCTCCGGTATCGGCAACCATCCTGTGGTCAATGTCAGTTGGGAAGATGCCGTGGCCTACTGCACTTGGATTGGCAAACGTCTGCCGACCGAGGCGGAATGGGAAAAGGCCGCGCGCGGCGCCGACGGCCGTCGCTACCCCTGGGGAAACGAGTGGGACTTCAAGAAGGCCAACAGCGCCAGCTATTGGGCGGGGCGAACCATCGACTTTCAGAGCGGAGCGGATTGGGATGCGTTCTGGATCAACGGGGAAGGGGCGAAGATTTCAAAAGAGAAGGGCATAAGGGGAGAAGTACTCACCATGCCGGTCGCTAGCTTTCCAGAGAATGCAAGTCCCTATGGACTATATGATATGGCCGGCAACGTCGCTGAATGGGTGCAGGATTGGTATAACCCGAACTACTACAAAGACGCTCCCCTCTCGGACCCTCAGGGACCTTCTCGCGGAGCGATCAAAGCGATGCGAGGCGGGTCCTGGCTCAAGCCGGCTATCAGTCTTCGCACGAGCGATCGAGACTGGGGCACGATGGACAGCCGCCCCAGCGGCACGGGATTTCGGTGCGCGAAAGACGAGTTCTAGTTCTCGATCACACAAACACGCCGACCGGTACGTGAGTGTGACCAGGAAACACATGAGCCAACTCCCCCACATTGACACCGAAATGCCTGACTAACACATCAGAGAAGAGGTCGCGGAACTCGACGGTCGGGCGAATATACCGCCCCGAGTCGAGATTGGCATCGATGAGCGACGATGGAAATCCCGCCGCGCCATGATAGAGACCACCCTTAACGCCACCTCCCAGGACAAACCAGACCGACCCTTTTCCGTGATCCGTCCCCCCGCTGGCGTTTTGGTAAACCGTGCGGCCGAATTCCGTACAGGTCAATAACACCACATTGCTCATCAACAGGCCCATATCGGCATAGAACGCCCGGATTCCTCCTGAGAGGTCTGCCAATCGTGCCCCTTGTGCCAAGGTCGCTCCACCGCCCGCTCCCTGGTCATCGTGCGTATCCCATCCTCCAATATCGACGGTGGCTACTTCGAGCCCTAATCCCGAACGGATAATGTGCGCCACATCACGAAGCTGCCTGCCAAACGTCGTATTGGGATACACAGCGCCGTTTTGGGGAGCAGCCGGGCCGATCGCTTCGATCGATGCCACTCGATTCAACATATCAGGTCCTAAGGTATGAACGAGCCGGCTGTAAGGGTTTGTGCTCGTCGATGCAGGATCCTGCCCATAGAGGGCTCTGAGGTTCGACTCCATCGGAACCTTTGCGCTGTTCAATCTGGCAAAACTAAATGCGGTCAGATCGCTGACCGCAGGAACCACCACAGTGCCTCGCAAGGAATCAGCCAGATCGCTGCCCATTCCAGCGGCTCGAATTGCAGGCGCGCCGGCGGCGCCCACCGCTTGCAGGTAGCGATTCAGCCACCCGTCCGTCGCCTGAAAAATCCCGCGCTCGATGGTGTCCTGGTCCGTGAAGTGCGATTGCGTGGAGCCGGCAAACCCCGCCTGCGTCACAATCGCCAAGCTATTGTTGTTGTACAAATCGAGAAACGGTTGCATGGCCGGATGCAAGGCGAACCCTGTGCCCGGGAGATTGATCCCGGCGCCATCTCCGCCTCCTGGAGGGGGAATACCGATATTGCCCGCTCCGTTCAGTGCCGATGGCCTCACTACATAATATCTCGGGTCCGTATAGGGCACGATCGTATTCAGTCCGTCGTTCCCGCCTCGTTGAAACACGACCACCAATGTCTTTCCCGCATTGGTCGCAGCCGACGCAGTGCGCCGGAGAAATTCGGCCGGAAAGAAGTTCAACACGAGTGTCGCGCCTGCAACCCCAAGCGCACGTTTCAAGAAAGCTCGACGTGATAGATCGTCTTGTTCTAGACGACACTCTGGGCAGGCATGCATCACCACCTCACTGATATTTGTAGCGTGGAGTCGCCAATATGGTCGCCAGCATTCGATCGAGCGGCGTCTCCACATTCGAGTTATCAAGATTGAAGGTCCCACCGGCGCTTCGAAGCGTCGTGAGATAGGTTTGATACTCCGTGAGACTGACTTGCCGATCGAAGGTTAAATTCAGAAGGAAACCCAGTACATCCTCTTCTGTTCTCAGGCCGAGGCTTCGTAACCACAGCCGCGTCAGCCCGCCGCTGGTATCGGACCCATATCGTATCGTCGATCCGAATCCTGGAATTGTCGCTTCATAAGCGAAACTCACTTCGTTGAAAAGCACGTCCGTATTGAGCCACTCATCGGCGGCCTCTTTGTACCCCGTTGGTGGCGCTTTCTCATACAGCCCCTGCCCCATTCTCACGAGGCGATTCCTGAAGGGATCGATCGGCGACCACACGCCAAGGTTGCGATGCACGCCCGCGACAAACTCCAACGGCGTTTTGACCAGTCCTCGATAGTTCGCCACGTTGTTAAAATCCTGTGAGGAAAGGATCGCGATCAATACTTTCTTGATATCGCCGCCGGAGTCGGTGAAGACCGATGCGACTTCGTTCAGAAGTGCTGCGGATGGCCGATCGCTGACGAAATAGACGCACAACTTCTTGGCGAGATGTGCTGCAGTAGCCGGATGGCGCGAAGCGATCGTCAGTACCTGTTCCCCCTCGCCGGAGCCCGCTCCGTTGAACGCCACCGTCTGTCCCAGAAACTGCTTCGCCCCAGGGCTATGCCGGCCGGCAACGAATCGGAAACCGGGCCGGGCCACATCCAAGGTCCTCCAACCTGTAAAGGCTTTAGCCGCTTCCACGATATCAACCTGCGAGTAGCCATTTGGATTTCCGTTCACATCGACTCCGAGTGTATGCAATTCTTGTAATTCTCGCGCGTAATTCTCGTTCGGGTTTTCTTTTCGGTTCCCATCGGTATTGAGATAAATCATCATCGCGCTGCTCTTGGCACTGGCCATCAGCAGATCGAGGAATTTCCCGAACGCATTGGCTCTAAAGGCTTCGTTCTCTGCAAGCTCGTACTGACCCTCGTTGTGCGTTCGATAATTGGTATTGAAGTGATTGTCCCAGAAATAGACCATCTTCTCCCTGAGCTGCCTCCGGCTATACACCTTTCTGATCAGATCGTGATCTTGTAGTTCACTGAGTGACGGTGCCAGGACGTCAGGAAGTCCATCTTCGGTACGCCAGTCCGCACGATCCGCCGCAAGACGCTGGCTGAGCGCTGAATCGTCGAGCACGATCGGAGCAGGGAGCGGCTCAGTGCTGTGCAAATTCGTAGGCCAAGGTCTATTAGGATCAAGTTCCAGTTGTTCCTTCATATACCGCACAGCCCAGACAGCGGCTTCTTGCGCAGTCAGATGCGACACGGTATTGAGTTGATTGGGGGTACCACCGTACGACAATCGATTCAGGACATGGTACGCCGGCCAATTCAACGGAGCAGGCGGCAATCCAGACTGCGGCGGCCCTAACGGGAGTGCAGGGGCCGCAATCGGTTCGGGCGGAGGGCCTGGCGTGGCGGGCTGGAGCCGTGAGAATGTGCTGCAAGCCAGGCAATTGTTTCATTAAATTCTGCACACTTCTTCCCCCGCCTGAAGATGTTCCACCCGATCCAGCCGCGGCCATCGATGAACCAGGCGATGACGCTGCAATCCCTGCGATCGCCGAAGACATCGGCACCCCTGGCGATATGCTCGAGGCCGAATTTCCGGATGACATCGGCGGGGCACCCGGGCTCATGCCCACTGCCGACTTAGCCACTCCAGCCGCTGAGTCCTTGGTTGCGGGTGCCGCTTGATCGGCTGTCATCGGCGCATTCAATGAACGGCCTTGATCCGCTTGCTGAGGAAATTCAGATTGAGACTCATCAGGCAATGATTTTCGGATTAACCTCCGAGGTTTCTTTCCGACCTTCGAACGATCAGATTCTTTCTCCAGCTTGAGAATAGGTTCCACTGTTGGGATGACGGCGAGGCCTTCTGCGCGACTGCCACTGTAGCTATCGGACTTTATAAGCGAATGTCCGGGGGCCGTCGTGATCTCTGCCGCATACAGAGATGCGACATCGATCGCTCCAGAATCGAATCCCTGTAATCCGAACACCAGAATGAGCGCCGCTCCAAGGGACTTCCTGATTACGAGGGAATCAGTTCGAGATTGCATAGCCATGTTGATTCGATAGGTGAACGCGAGTCATTGCCGATCCCCTGTTCCTTGGCAACTGTCGCATGATCTCGCACATAGACATTGAAGCTGGACGGAGCAAGACCAATGCCCTTGAGCAGGCTCTCTGCGGGTATCGCCAGGAAGATCGCAATATTAGGAACATCCACGAGGGATCACTCGGAGGATCGACTGATAAACCCTACAGCATCGCTGCTGGGGTGTGACCCACGTCTGTTCAGGACTGCCCGGTCGGGGTGGCGGGATCAAACAAGAAAGAATACGTATTCAGAAGACAGTGCATTTCGACAATTTTACTTATTCATCAGTAAGTAATCGAGTCGTTCGACCTTCACGACCGGCATAATCACGCCGAGGCCTGCTTGATCATGTGAGAAATCGTATACCACCGATTCCTCAGGAATGAGCCGCCCGGTCATGGCCACAGTAATATCAACCGACTCACCTCGCGCTAACCGCTGTTCCAGTGCGCCCCGCAGTCTCGTTGAAGCCTTTGCCACAAGATCGCCCTGAAGATCATCGTATTGGTATTTGAAACGCACGACGCCCCAACGAGTCGGTGTGAGCTTCGGACCGAGCACGACGCGAAATCCACCGGCCTCCGCATCGTACCGAGATAGTTCGCCGAACCAGACAAAGGTGACGAGCCGGGTCAACACAGGATTGCCTACGCGCTTCGCATCCCGTTCACGGTTCAGCCTGAACAACCGCTCATCATGGTCAGGATCGAGATGGCCCTGGCCATAGACCAGGTCCCAGTCCGGCGGGCTTCCATCCAGCGCAGCAAGAAACTGTTCAATTGAGTGAGGATCGATCAGGATATGAGAGCCTGGTGGCAGGATGCTCTGGAGATCTTTGGGCGCAGTCGTCAGGAGTAGTCTGGCACCGACGGCATCTTCAGCCCACCCTTCTCCAACCGATCCTATGGCCAGGAACAGAACAGCGATGACCCAGAGAACCCACATAGAATGTGGTCACTCCGTTGCTGAAGCGACGGCCCGCTCGTAGCTGGTACGGAGAGCGGTAACCGCCTGCTGTTCATCCGTCAATACGCCACATTCGATCAACACTGCCAGACGCGGGTGAGGGTCGATGCGGCGCAAAGCCTGGCTGGTGAATCCACCGGATTCAATAATCTTTTGATAGATACCCATCCACGAGTCGATCACGGCACGCAGTCCGGCATCAGCAGGTTTCATCCGGCCAAGCTTTACCTGTTCAAGCAACTTGGTGAGCGGGTCGGACTGAGAGATGGTTGCAATGGCACGCTGCAAGGTCTGCTCGCCTAATTCCATGGTCAATTCGTGGAGCAGGAACCAGGGCCGCGCGGGTCACCGCAACTTCCGCAGGCGCCTCCCCCATTGCCTGGCAGGACCCAGCCATCCGTGCCGCCAACCCCAAACGAAGAGATTTGCTTCTCCAATTTCGTGGTGTTGCACTTTGGACACGCGGCTTGTGTTGAGCCATACACCAACAGCTCGAATCGATGATTGCATTCCCCGCAGACATATTCGAAGATAGGCATGGATTGTTCTCCTTATTCTGAGAGACATTATAAGATCGGACCGGCCACTTCGCAATCAGCTAGGAGCCTATCCGACATTGCCTTTGTAACGAGGCGAGTGAGGCGCGGTATGTATCAAGAAGAAAAAACCTTTACCCTTCGATTCAGCTTGGAGGCCTCGTTTCCCGACGACTATGAGGGCGAGGAAGATCATCAGGCCTGGGTGCGCGAGTGGGAAGCACGAATCAAACCGGATCTGCTTAAAGCGCTCTTCGAGTCGTTGCGTCAGCACCGGTCGTGGCAGACGCACATACGCAATCGCGGGAAATCTCCCGGCGACGAAATTGAAATCGTCCTCGAACGAGACTTTTCCAAACCCCAAGGATTCAACCTCTTGTCATGACGCCCTCTCCCCTCGGCCTCTATCTCCATATCCCCTTCTGCCGGCAGCGATGTGACTTCTGTTCCTTCTATCTTGAAATTCACCGCGAGAGCCGCGCAGAAGCCTTTGTCCGGTCCCTCAGGCATGAGATCGGACTGTCGGCGCAGCAACATGTGACCACAAACCGTCCCATCCAATCCGTGTATTTCGGGGGCGGCACACCGACAGTCCTTGCCACGACTCAGCTGGTCGCGATTCTGTCTGAGATTCGCACACACCTTACCCTTGCCGCCGACTGTGAAATCACTATTGAGGCGCACCCCTCTACGATATCCGAGCAGGATCTCGTTCAACTGCTTCAGGCCGGCGTCACTCGTCTGAGTTTCGGAGCAGAATCGATGGAAGATGGCGACCTTGATCGAATCGGGCGACCCGGTTCTGTCCATGAGACCGTCGGTGCGATGACTCGATCCAGAGCCGCCGGATTCACCAACATCAATCTTGACTTGATGTATGGGCTCCCAGACCAAAGCCTGGAAGGCTGGCGGCGGACACTCGCCCACTGTCTTACAGTGAAACCCACGCACCTGTCTTGCTATGCCCTCACGGTCGAAGAGGATACGAAGCTCGCTTCCAACATAGAGCGCCGACTGAGTCCGGCTCCAGATGAAGGTCTTCAGATTGAAATGGATGAGGCCGCGCAAGGGATACTCAGCGACGCCGGTTATGAGCGGTATGAAGTGTCGAACTATGCGCAACCGGGATATGCCTGCCGGCACAATCTGCTCTATTGGACCAATGGCGAATATCTTGGATTAGGCCCGAGCGCACAGTCCTATCTGAACGGGATACGATTCGGCAACATCGCCGACCTCGCGGCCTACGACACATCGCTCACGGCAAGCCTTCTCCCCATTGAAAATCGCACCAGGCTTTCGGAGGAAGAGCAACTCCGCGACGCCGTGATATTCGGGTTACGCCTGATTCGAGGCATTCCCTCACACCATCTTCATCAGCATGCCGCGAACTACGGGCATGCGGCAGTCACCGCACAGTTACTCGCGCAACAGTTGATCGAAGAACACGGTGAGCGTAGCAGACTGTCGGCGCGGGGTCGGCTGCCGGCAGACACGATCGCCGGCCAGTTGTACTAGCAGGACTCTGGTTCATCTGGTTTATTTTGTTTGTCTCGTTTGTTTGGTGAAACCAGATAAACAAGAAAACCGGACAAACCTTCTCTCGCCGTAACCACCTTACTCCGATTGACTTTGCTCCTTGGGTCGGGTGGAAACTGAACAACAGATCACAGCGGAGTGGCCATGCCCGTTAATATGGATCCTGCCAAGAAGCGAAAAAGACAACCGTCGCCAGCGAAGACAGACTCGTCTCCGTCTAAGAAGGAAACGACGGTGCCGACACAAGCAGCTCAGTTCGGTGATGAAACGGAAGAGGATCGAGTGAAGGCGTTAGCGGAAGCAGAGCAGAAGAATTTGTGGGACGCCACGGAAGTCATCGACATGGATAAAGTCTGAGACAGGCTTGGTTTGTCTGGTCTATTTCGTTATCTAGTTTGTCTGGTTCAGAGATTCAAGCCAAATAAACGAGATAAGACCAAACAAACCAGAACAACCAACTGGTTCGCACACTCCGACGCTTTACACGGTGTTGAAAACGCGCCAATGGCGAACCGCGTTCTCTAGGCCGGCAGAAAGAAAAAGGCGATGGCCAGCATCAGATAAACCCCAACCAACATGACGCCTTCCATCCAGTTCGATTCTCCGTCCATCGCCACGAATCCCACACTCAGGACCGATATCGTCACCGCAGCCACCTCGAACGGTGTGAAGATCAGATCCAACGGCGTCCCGAAGAGATAACTGGCAAAGACGAGCAATGGCGCAACGAGTAACGCAATCTGCAGACTCGACCCAACCGCGATACCATAGGCGAGATCCATCTTGTTTTTCAGCGCCACCATCACAGCGGTGGAATGCTCAGCCGCATTCCCGACAAGGGCGACAAGAATAACGCCGACAAAGACTTGGGTGAGCCCAAGTTGATGCGAAGCCGACTCCATCGCACCCACTAACATCTCGCTCATCAGGGCCACGAGACAGGCTACTACAGTGAGGACCGTGATCGAGGCGCCACGAGTCCATGGTTGTTCCCCGAGGTCAGAGGCATTATGGGCGTCTCCGGTAAACAGATGGCGATGCGTCTTCAAGGTAAACAGCAGACTTGCGACATAAATAGCGAATAATATGAATGATATGGTGAGGCTCAGTTCTCGCTCGATCGCAACGCCTCGATCGGCGGCGGTGAAGTGGAAGAGCGCAGGAATGATGAGCCCCACAGCTGCCAGGAGCAGGAGACTGGCGCCCATTCCGGCAGCAGTCTGGTTAAACTTCTGCCGCTCGTACTTCATCCCGCCTGCAAACATGGCGACCCCGAGTACGAGTAAGATGTTACCGATGATCGAACCGGTGAGAGAGGCCTTGACGACATCGTGAAGGCCCTCGCGCAGAGCGACCAGCGCGATAATCAGTTCCGCGGCATTACCAAGCGAAGCATTGAGCAGCGCCCCGATGCCGGCGCCGACATGACTCGTCAAATGTTCGGTGGCTCGTCCCAACAGGCCCGCCAGAGGAATAATGGCAAGTCCAGCCGACAGAAAGACCAGCAGTGGATCGGCTCGAAGAACTTCGAGCGCGATCGTCACCGGGACAAAGATGAGCAGGAAATCAAGCCACGACGTGAAGAGATATCGCACGTGCAAACCCTAGCATGACCGTGAAACATTGTCGATGAATCGACCTCGACCACCCCACGCCCTGTTCTACCCCTTTCATCTCTGCCACCCAGAAACCTTGGCACGGCTCCTGACTCGCTTTGCCTCCATCCATTTTCGCGACTTCATGGCATTGCGATTAACTCCCATGTCGGGAATGACAGCATTCCAAGACCGGATGGGCATGAACTTCCCTGATCTTATCGAGTCCGGGCGCCTCGCGCAGGGCTATGATGTGAGCGGACCGCTTCTACCTACTGTGGCAGCCGCCATCGATCGCGATCTGCATGATCCACTTTGGCGCGCGCGCTTTCACACAGCGCTTCGCCGGGACCGTCGTCTCCAGCGTGGACTCTTCGAACCGTCTCACAGCCTCCGTATCGGCGATAGCCTCGTGCCGGGCCCTGCCGCACTCCTGCGCCTGATGGATGATTCGTTCAGGCAACAGACCTATGACCTCGATCGGGTGAGAATGCTCTCGAAAAGAAGCGTCACTCTTGAAGAGGGGTACCAGTATGAATATGGGCTCGCCCTCGTGAAAACATCAGCCTCACTCGTCTATACGCAAACCCTCGCACAGGCACACCAGCTTCAACCAGTCACAGACTCCCCCGCTCATTTCTCGCTGTATGCGCAATCCTGTGCCCGGGAGAATTGGCCGAGAATCAATCACCTGCTCACCCGGTTAGGCTATTAAAAGTTACAATCAAGTCTGTTAGAATTCGCCACTATGGCCGGAACAAGAACTCCCCTCGCAACCCCAGTTCCGACAGAGACCACCAGCGTCGATGTGGGTGCCGGGTTCGACGCGCGTGTGATCGTCTTCAACTGCGAGTGTCACACCTACGAGCAAGTCATCGCGCTCTTTTGCCAATACATCCCCGGCATGAACTCCACGAAGGCCTTTGAGCTCGCATGGAAGATCGACCATGATGGGGAAGCCGTCGTATTCGCGGGGACACTCGAAGAAGCGGAGGATATCGCGGCAAAACTGGGCGGGGGAGGACTACGAGTAGCCGTACAATGATCGCAGCCTAGGAGTCTGTTCGAGTAATCCTTCGTTACGAGGCAAGGGAGCTGTGGGCAGATGCTAGGCCGCAGGCTCGAAAAAACCGGAGGCGTATTCGCTGGAATACGGTGAGGATTTTTTCGGGCCGAGAACGACGCAGATGCTTGCAGATCGTTTGCCGCAGTAGAACGGCATCACTCGGACAGACTCCTCACTACTTCTTATGTTTCTTTCGAACGGCTTTGGCCGGCTTAGACTTAGATTTTGACTTTGCTTTAGCAACGGCAGGTCGCGCTGATGATTTCGCAGGTGCGCGTTTCGCTGGGACAGGCTTCCCGGGCATCGTCTTCTTCCCATGACTTCCCGACCCACCCTTCACAGGTTTCCCTTCAGCGAGCTGAGCCTGCAGTTTGTGTGTCGCAGATGTTTTATTCATTTTCGTGACCATATCGCCGCTGTAAATCCGCACTTGATAGAGCTCTAAGAGCTTGCCGATGGCCTTCTGATCACCTTTCTTCGCGGCATTCAGCAGCCGGCGTCGATGGTTCATCTCTTCTTCTTCTGTATGGGAAGCAGCCCGTCGTTCCATGTCTGTCCTTTCTATACTCGATCCACCAACGCGCGGCGCAGTATAGCGGAATTTTCTCCAATGCACCAGATATCCCGCACAGGCCAGGGACCACTTGAGGCCATTTTCATCATGGGGGTATAATCCCACTCACCTTATTCTTACAAGGAGACCGCAATGGAGCATCAGAAGCAGAACCAGCCGACTGTCGCCGACGACCCGAAAGCCCGCGAAATTCTCCGGCACGCCTTCGAAAAAACCGCGCGGTGGCAGAAAGACTTTACGGGATTCACCGCCGACCTCACCGTGAATGTGAATGGAAAGGAAACCAGCGGACCCGTCATCGTGAAAAGCCCTCGTGAAGTATCGGTTCAGCTGGGAGAGGCCGACGTGCAGAAGTGGGCACAGGAACAGCTCGGCATGATCGCAGTGCACCGTGGCCCAAGAACCTTCGAGGAATCGGACGGCAAGTACTCATTAACGATGGAAGAAGACGGGCACCCGTTAGGTACGAAACTGATCATTCATGGGTCGAACTCATTCTATCGCGTCAAAAACCATCGCATTACCCAGATCAATCGCAAGATGGCACATCCTGGCATGACCCCCTTTCGCCTTTACGATCAACGTAGAAGAAAGCGCGGTGACTCAAGACCAGAAGAATCTGACGACGAAGTACACCGTGTACTACTATTCACCCACCGACGGAAAACTGAACAACGTGGAAAGCTTCACCGACACCCATGTGCGCGTCGGATCATCGGATCTGCCGGCTACCCGCCGCATCATTACATATGAAAACGGCGAGGTGATCGTGAAGAGCTTGACCTTCACGAATCACAAGTTGATTTAGCAATTCCTACTACCTCCCCTCTTTCCCACAAGGGAGAGGGGAAGAAACCTACGCACACGGAAGCTCAATGGATCTTCGAGAATCATTCCCCCGCAGCATGCGATCCAAGATGGAAGGGTATGTCCATCTAGCGCGGATGATCGATAAGTGCCGCGCCGTGCTGGCCGGCACCGAGGGGGAATACATCTACCCCTGCCCCATGGATGACCGGCTCATGGAGTTCGCAGGCATCACAGCCGATCAGTTCACCGCATCCGTCAAGGCCAATCCTTCAGATGAAGCAGTGGCTAAATGGTTTACACGGTCGGCGAAGGCCCATCCTCCAGTCGAGGTGGAAGCATGGAACCGGATGATGCTAAATCGCGGACCCAGCACTGCCAAGAAGCAGGAAAGCTTCAACAAGCTCAGAGATGCCGTCGATCCCTCTCGAACCGACCTCACGAGCTGGGCGGACCTCCAAGATTTAGAAGAAGGCCGGACCGTTCCGACAAGATAGTCGGGCATAGTCAGGATTGACTCCTGATACCTGTCTGTTCCGGCCAATTAAAGATTGACGTCTTAGGAGGGATTTGGCGCCACGAACACCAGGACTTTGAGACGCTGGCCTGTGTGATTCTTCACGCCGTGCTCTTCCCCGGCCGGCGCCATGGTCGCCTGCCCTGGACCTAGCACTTGTTTCTCTGAACCAACCTGAAACGTACCTTGCCCCTCAAGCACGAGATAGACCTTATCCTGTTCTCCGTGGATATGACCCTTCTGTTCCTGTCCGGGCTCAAAGCAGTAGATATCGCAGAAGAATCGTGGCGTTTGAAACATATTGTGTCTTCTTCATCTTCTCTTTACTAAACTGCTGATAGTCCGAGATATTCAGCACATTCATTTGTCAGCTCCTTCATGAATGTTGTGGCTGGGCTCGACGACGCTCCAGCGTCGCCAGAATGGAATCGACCGAGATCACATGATGTGAGAGCCCCAGATCCTTGGCTGGAAGCCCCATCGCCAAACCAAGGAGCTGCGGCACATGCAAGATCGGTAAGTCGAGTTTGGTATTCACCGCGCGACCAGCCCGATCCTGATAAATATCCAGACTCATATGACACAGGGGACAGGGCGTCACCATGAAATCGGCCCCCTGTTCCTTGGCTTCATTCATGTGCATCCCTGCCATGGCCACGGCAATGGCTTCCTTTTCGAGGATGATGGGAAACCCACAGCACTTGGTTCTCCCGGCATAGGCCACCGGTTCGCCACCGACGGCTTTGATGACGCGCTCAAGAGATTGGGGATTCTCAGGATCGTCAAACCCCAGATCCCACGACGGACGCAGGATGTAACAGCCGTAAAATGGAGCGATGCGAAAGTCTCGCATCGGTATGGAGGCCAAGGCGCCTAGGCGAGCCAGTCCAATGTCTCGCACCACGATCCACAATAGATGCTTGACCTGGACATGTCCGTGGTAGGCCAAACCTTCCGGCGCCAGTAAGAGCATTCATGCGATCCAGGGTCCCTGTCTCCGTCTTCAATCGTCGGTTGGCTGCGCTCATCACCCCCTGGCAGGTACCGCAGATCGTCATGACATCCAGTCCGAGCGTCTCCGCTTGCGCAAACGTCCTGGCATTCAGCGCCAGCGCCATATCAGGGTCAACCTCCGTCACAACCCCGGCGCCGCAACAGGCCGCGGCTGTGAGTTCAACAACTTCGATCCCCAATCGGCCGATGATCGCTCTCGTCGATTGATACAACTCCGGTGTCGCCCCTTGCGCCGCACAGCCGGGGTAGAGGGCATATTTCATTGGTATACCGTTATGGAAGTTGGGACAGGGTCCGGTTGAGTGAATCTCGAAGATCGTCTATCGCAGCTGCTGTTTTCGATTTCGCCTGCTCCCAGGAAGAGGTTGTTGCGGAATGAATGTCCTGCAACTTTTTATTGGCCAAGTCCGATTTCTTTTCTAATTCCTCGATCGCCTTCTGTATATCCGATCTGGTTTTCCCAGACTCATGTTTCATTCGTGCACGTAGCTGCGAGATATGCACTTGCATTTCATCCAGTTCTGTTTGAATCCTTCGCTGAAACGCATCTTTTTGCTGAATCGTATAGTCCTTGGTGGCCCTCAGCGCCTCCTGTGTTTCCCGAACAATCTTGTCACCCGTCACCGGCTTTTCTGACGCTCCAGCCGCCGCGACCACGAGTATGGAGAGCAACCCTATTCCCACGATACTCCACGAGCGCCCCACATGATTCTTCATCAACATCATCTCATCCCGCCGAAGCGTAGCAAAAGCTGAAGTGCGCCTTTCGCGCAGGCCTGACGCGTCTCGCGTCACAGTCCATGGCAGCTGGCGGATTTCTTCAGCATCCTGCTAAGTGTCGGCTTCTTTTTCTTGTTGATCTCGCTGGTAGGGCTCCATCTCGATCTGCTTCACGATGTCCTGAAGGTGCGCCCATTCTGTCGAAGCAATCACCTCAAACTCAAGACCGAATTGCTGCCCCCGGCTCCACCGGACAATCGCTGCCTGAATTTGAATTGGGATGCTCTTGCTCTATCGCCACAATCCTGAGCTCCAGAGAGGCTCCTGGCTGAACGTCGGCGGGGCTTTCGATTCGACACCCTCTGAGGGAGAGATCGACGAGGCTACCCTCTCCGCCAACCATGGCGATAGATGAAAATGAACTACGAAATTGGACGGGAAACCGGATGTTCTTCCGTTGCTCCATCGCCGCGCCTCGCAGATCGGTATGTTACTACCCCTTTATATTCCCGATCGGGCGTAATTCCAACACCTTTTTCGCAATTCCCGCACGATCGACCGATTCCACAACTTCAGATATATCCTTGTACGCCAAGCCGGCCTCCTCCGCGAGGCCCGACATCGACACCGCCTTGACCAGAATACCGCGCTGTTTCATCTGCTGCTGCAGCTGCTCGCCGCGAACCGTTCGCTTCGCTTGCGCCCGGGACATCGTTCTCCCGGACCCATGCATCGTCGACCCGAACGTGTCGCGCACCGCCCGATCTGTCCCCACGAGCAGATACGAGCCGGTCTCCATCGAGCCGCCACAGATGACCGGCTGGCCTGTCTGCCGAAACGCGTCCGGCAGCTCCGGGCTCCCCGGCCCAAACGCTCTGGTCGCTCCTTTGCGATGCACCATCAACTCCCCTTCTGCATACCGTTCCACCTTGGCGATGTTATGCGCCACGTCATACACCAACTCCATCCCCAACGCCTCGGCGGACTGACCGAAGACCGTCGCGAAGGCTTCGCGAATCTGATGCGTGATGACTTGGCGATTGGCAAAAGCCGTGTTCGCGGCACAGTTCATGGCGGAAAAATAGTCCTGCCCCTCGGGAGATCGAAACGGCGCACAGGCCAACTGCTGATCCTTCACGGTGATGCCATAACGACGCATGGCTTTTTCGAACACTTTGAGATAGTCGCTCGCCACCTGATGGCCGAAGCCGCGCGAACCGCAATGGACCATGACGACGATCTGCTCGTGGCCGGTGATGCCGAGCGCCGCAGCCGTGACCGGGTCGAATATCCGCTCGTTCGAGACCACCTGGACTTCAAGATAGTGATTGCCCGACCCCAATGTCCCCAGCTGGTTGATGCCTCGTTGGATCGCATGATCGGTCACGATCGACGGATCGGCCCCCTCGATGCAGCCGTTTTCTTCCATACGGCCGAGATCCCGATGCCACCCGTACCCCCGCTCGACACACCACCTGGCCCCATGTGTCATCACACGGCGAAATTCCTCCCTCGAGAGTCGAACGAATCCGCTTGCCCCGACGCCGGCCGGTACTTTCCGAAAGAGTTCGGTCATGAGTTTCTCCAGATGCGGCTGCACGTCTGCCAGCGTCAGATCTGTTCGAATCAACCGCATGCCGCAGTTGATATCGTAGCCCACACCGCCTGGAGAAATGACACCGTTCTGCACGTCGAACGCCGC
Source organism: uncultured Nitrospiraceae bacterium (assembly GCA_963801725.1). Taxonomy (GTDB): domain Bacteria; phylum Nitrospirota; class Nitrospiria; order Nitrospirales; family Nitrospiraceae; genus Palsa-1315. Next base: position 1,979,061 of record CAWDFX010000002.1, on the reverse strand, counting down.
GACACCCCCGATCGGAAATCCATAGCCCCAATGTCCATCAGGCATACAGAGCGCATACCGGCGAATGCCGGGCAGACAGGCGACATTCGTCACCTGGTCGAAGACCCCGGAATCCATAGCCTGAAGAATCCCCCTGGTAGCATAAATCCTGGCCGGTACCAGCATGCCGGGCTTTTCAGAGATGGGAATTTCCCAGATCTCATCCGTGATCCGATTGACCGTCATGTCGGTGTTGAGCTTCATATCAAGAGGCGCGACTCGCGGGACCGGCGAGACACGCGTGACGGGTATATGACTGCTGCCCTATCTCACGCTCGTCGCGCGTTTCTCGCTCGTTTTGCATGTCTCGCAGGGGTCAGACATCGAGGACCACACGTACCTTCCAGCAGCCGCCTGTCTGCTTGAGGTCATAGAGATGTTTCGTGACCCCTTTTACATCGGCGTGGAGTTCTTGCGTCAGATGATTCACCGGCGCGCCGATCAGACGCGCACGCAACAACCAGCCCTCGCCATCCCGTGTCAGTGTGAGCGGCGCCTCTCGAAATACCACCCCTGCGGCATCTTTCCAGTAGACCATTGACGACAACCACTCAAACAACAGCGCCTCCAGGTCCACATCGTTCTGTTCAATCGCGTGTTCCCATTCACCCGACACCGTGGAAGGATTCGCCATGCTTTCAATGAGAGCCTGCGTCGCGCCATGAAAGACCTCCTCAACCGACTCCCCTTCGGCTTCGAAGCCGATATCGGCCAAGGCAATATCTTCAAGAAATCGAAAGGTCCAGGCCATCGGCGTTAGCCAGGCGGTATGGCACGTCGCACTCGCCGGATAAAGGCCTGGAGTTGGCTGAGCCCGGGAAGCGCATGTCCGAAGGGATTGGGAATTTTTCCTCTGAGGAACATCTTGATGCCCAGAGGCAGAATGCGCAAGAGGCCACGCGGTGCAAGCCCGACCACTTTCAGCGGCATGATCGCCTCGTTCAACCGCCCTTGCTGTTGGACTAAATCAGTAAAGCCGAGAATGTGACGCGCGCCGCCGGTCTTCGTTAACCCATAATCGAGCGAGGCCCGCCGCAACCGGATGATCGCTTCCATCGGCTTGACGTCTTTCGGACAGACCTCCACGCAGAAGTTACAGCGTGTGCAATCCCAGATCCCATGCTCGCCTTGAAGCGCCGAGAGTCTCGCTCGCGTTGCCGAAGGGGATTCTCGCGGGTCGGAGAGGAAACGATCGGCCTTCGCCAAGGCTGCAGGGCCGGCAAATCCCTTCGACACTTCATGCACGGTACAAGCGGCGACACAGGCGCCGCACATGATGCAGGCATCCACATTGTGGAACTGTGGATTGCCATGGTTTCGCACTTGCACCTGAGCAGTCACGCCTGCACGCGTAGGCCGAACCGCCGATACCAACCAGGGGTGCACGTCGCTGATCTTCTCCCAGAACGACGCCATATCCACAACCAAGTCCTTGATCACCGGCAAGTGACGGAGCGGCGCAACCGTGATGTGCCCGTGCCGTTCAAGTTCTTTGCGGAGGGAGGTGCGGCAGGCCAGTTTCTCGCTGCCGTTGATTGTCATCGCGCAGGAGCCGCAAATTGCAGATCGGCAGGAATAGCGAAGTGCCAGGCTCCCATCGCATTCTTGTTTGATACGAATGAGCGCGTCGAGGACGGTCATTCCACGGCCGACATCGAGCCGGATCTCTTGAGGATGGGGTGTGGAATCGACTTCGGGATTGAATCGTTGAATCGTGAAAGTGAGACGCATAGGCTAGTGCTGAATTATGAGTGTTGAGGACTGAGTCTCGATGAAAGGACTGTTAGGAACTCAGCACTCAAGTCTCAGCACTTCGGTCAGTCCAACTCGAACGTCTTGGGAGAGTTCGTCAGATTGCGGCACCCGTCTTTCGTGACGAGCACCATGTCTTCGATGCGCACGGCGCCGAGACCAGGATAGTAGAGACCGGGCTCGACCGTGACGACGTGGCCTTCTTGGAGCAATGACCCGGTACGGCTGATGCGCGGCATCTCATGGATATCGAGTCCGACCCCATGGCCGGTGCCGTGAAAGTAGCCCTGCATGCGCCCATTCACCAGACCCGTCCGGTACCCTGCTTTCTCAAATCTGGCCAAGATCCCTTGATGAATCCTCTTTCCGTCCGCCCCGTCTTTGACTTTTGAAATGGCCTCTTCCTGCGCAGCCAAGACCGTCTGGTAGAGCCGCTTCAGCTCGGGGCTCGGAGTCCCCCGCACCACGGTTCTGGACATGTCGGCGAAATACCGGTTGGTGGCCGAACGAGGAAACACGTCGAAGATAATGCTGCGATGGGCCGGCAATGGTCCGCTACCTTCGTTGTGGGGGTCGCAGGCCTGCTCTCCCCCGGCGACAATGGTATGCTGGGCAACACAATCGCTCTCCATCAATGCCACATTGATCAGCTTCTTGACTCGCTCCGACGTCAACGGTATCCCATCAAACCACAGTTGATCCTTATCGATCGAGGCCTGACGCAGCATGTCGTGGGCGGCCGCAACTGCCCGTTCGGTTGCGCGCTGGGCGGCTTCGATATAGCGGACTTCCTCGGCGGTCTTCACCACACGCTGCTCGTAGAACGGGTCCTTTTTCGGATACAGCTGATACCCCAATGACTGAAACTTCAGGGCGTGGCCGAACGGAAAGTTTGCCGGGACCAGGATCTGCGTAATGCCGGCTTCTCTCAAAAGAATATGGACTACTTCGACTGTGCCAGGCTCAGCAATGCCTTGCGTCTTGGCACGCCCCTCTACCTCCGAATACGAGAGCACCCGATCGACGGACGATTGGCTCTTCGCCCGATCCATTTCCAGATCGCTCATGACCAGAATTCGTTCACCCTTAATTTCCAAATAGATAAAGGGGTCCGGCGCTATAAACTTCGTGGCGTAGTAGAGATTGGAATCGGTCTCGCTGGCAGCGATGAAGACGGTGGCACGTTGAGTGTGCTGAGTGGATGACGCCATAGTGAATGCTGGTCGGAATCTAGCACGGGGGGGGAGGTCGGTCAAGGGACGGTGGGGGCCGGCTCAGGCGTGGAGATGGTGTCCTTGACGGAACCTTTCTCCTCATCAGGCGTCATCAGATCGATCGGCAACATGACCGTATTCTTCAAAATATCGAAGGCCAGTTGCGCCAGACCCGTCATGCCGCTGGCGAACGACTTCATCGGCAGGTACGTCACCTCCGGATCCTCGATTGACCCTTTCACAGAGAATAATGCCGTGGCAAGGCCTTTGCGATCACCGGCAAAGAGCCGCCCGAAGAGTGGAATCGTTTTCAGGAATTGCGCGTACGACCCGAATGGACTGACGGCCCAGACCATATCGATTTGATCCGTCGGCAGATCATAGTTGCCGGCTGCGGTGATCTTGACGATCGGGCTATCGATGATCAGATTCTCGGTTTCAAAGAGCCCGTTCCGCGCGACCACTGTCGCTGAAATCTTGTTATAGGGTAACCCATCTTTCTCCAAATCCACCTTCCCCTGCAGCACCGCCGGCAGATTCAGAATACTGATGATTTTCCAGACCGCCCGTTCCGGGGATTTGAAGATGCGACCATCTTCAAGCAACACCTCCATCTTGCCGTCCAACGTGGGATACAGCCCATGCGGGTTCTTTCCATGGCCGCGGATCGTCCCCGTCACTCGAGCTTCACCCGTAATCAGCTCCCGCTTTCGGACCAAAGAATTTCAACACATCTTCCACCAACAAGCCCGTCGCCCGAACCGAGAGTTCCGCGTCGGCCGGCTGCTTGGGCGGCAGCTGCACCACAATGCGGCCGGCGACTTCTCCATTGGTCGATTGGCCGGACACACGATCCAAATCAAGCATGCCGTCTTGAATCATGATCCGGGCGGAGAGACTCCCAAATTTGAGATGTTTGTAATGGCCGCGCGCCATCGACGCAGTTGCCTGAACCTTGCTGGTAGCTGCGAGGGTTTCAAGAAATTCTCGGATCGGCGACCGTTCGCCTTTTGGGACGAGGAGATCGAGATCCATCTGATTGGACTCGATCTTCGCGGTAATCGTGGGTTTCGCTGCCCAGTTGCGGATCGTCCCTTCCAGCGAGACGTCACTGTCAAGCAGGCGAAACGACAACCGCTTGATCTCCGCGCCGTTCTTCACGAAGTGGACCCGCAGATACAAGTCCTCGATCGGTCCCTCGGAACCCTTGACGTTCATCAGGCCATTGGTCAACGCGAGCCATCCGGTGGTCTTCCAGGCTTTCCAATCGGGACCCTTGCCCTTCATATCGAGCGACAATTCGATATTCCCCGCCTCAAACCCTCCCTTCGCAATCCATTCCGGCACGCGAGACAATGACAATGTGCCGGTCGAAAGCGCCGCATCAATGGAGAATCGTTCACCTAATTGGATCTTACCTTTCACCGGCAAACGGAGCGGCGGCACGATCGAGCTCAATCCTGTCGAGTAAGACCCCGGATCCCTGAGGGATCGTGCCATAAAATTCCACCGACGCTTCGGCGCCGATCGGTTTTTCAACCAGACCGGGAAACGACACGACCGATTCGGTCAGTTCAACCTCACCCCGTACACTCGGTGATAGGGTCGGCCCGGTTAAGACTACGGCACCGTTGATCAAGCCATCGACCGCCCCGGCGGGAATGGCTTGCGAGGGCAACAGCTTGGCCATATGACCCGCATCGCCCTTGACTCGAATCAGGAAATCCTGAAACGCACTGGCGTTGCCCCCCGTGATGCCCCCGCTGATCTGTAAGTGTATATCTCCCATTCGTCCCGTCACACCATCGAACATGGTCCCGCCTTCCGACAGCACGAATCGGCCCTGCACCGCCGTCACGCGCTCGGGCAAGGACGGATTGCTCAGACTCACTTGCCGAAGGATGATCTCCCCTCCGGCAAAGGTGACACCACCGGGTTGATCGAGCGGCCCGACCATGCGAAACGTGGGAACGGCATCACCTTCAACGTCACGCAAAGCGGCCAACAGACGAGACAGCTGTTCTGATTTAACGGTCTTTGCAAGATGCTGCACGAGATCTGCGGCAGTCATAGTTCCGGTAATATCCCACTCGATCCAGGGTCCTGCCTCCAAGAAGGAAACGAGTGCTTTGCTCTCACTCATGTGCATCGTGCCGTAGAGTCCGCTCAGATTCGATACCTTGAGACGGCCGGCTTCGACCGATACCACCGCCGTCAAATCCTTGGCGGGGACACGGTTTTGCCCGATCAGGCCCTGCCCTTGCGTGACGCGAAACTCCCCTGTCAACGACAGCTGCTGACCTGCCGATCGACGATCCCGTGACGGTCGCAGAGACCACTTCCACCATCCCATCGATCTCCCGGTCCTGAATAATCACCGGCAATCGCGAATGTACCCACTCGGCCGGCACGGTCGTGAGTAACTGGCTCAATTGGATCGGAGATGCCGCAAAGGTGACCGCAAACGTGGGGTGAGGCGTCAGCACCCCCGAGAGGCTCGCTTGGCCTGTGAGCTTCACCTGTTGAAGATTGACTGACAAATCGGACAAGACCACATCATAGCCTGCGACACCGGGCACCGCCCGAACATGACTGCGCACAGTGACCGTGCCCTGCAGTTGGTCCGGAACCGGGCGAGGCCCGAAAAAATCTGCCAACTCCCGAAGATTGAGAGTGGTCGCCTCAAGTGTTCCATCGAATTGGAGAGTGACCGGCGACCCGGATGAGTCGTCGATCGCCAACGCCTGGCGCTGGGCGGCGCTGATTGTCCCGCCCAGGGAAATGGAGGAGAGGCCCTTGTCTCACCTGCATGACCGGCAGAGACGCGCAGATCCGCCTGTCCCCGCTCGGCTCTCACGACCAGCGACGCTTCCACCGACTCTAACGTCATCGATCGTGTCCCATCTGGACGTGCCGTCGTCGATGATGAGCACCTTCCCGTTCACCAATGTCGCTTCACGGATGCGGAAAATCCGGCTGATCGTCTGGATGGCGTCCTGATCGGCTTCGCCCCCGTGAACGACCTGATCGAAGAGATTCCAGTGCCCATTGCGATCGCGCCGAATCGTGAAGGTCGGCTCTTCGATGAGCAACCGCTTCCCGACGACCTGTTTGCGCAACAGCGGGAGAAACCGCAAAACCAAATCCAATTTCTTTGCCGATAACAGGACGTCATCGGAATTCCGATCGTGAATTGCGACCTGTGTCAATTCCAATCGGATACTAGGGAACAGGACCAGCTTGATGTGATGGACGTCGATCTTGCGTCCGAGACTCTGCTCCAGCTGCTGGAGGAAAAAATCTTTGACGTAGTCACCCCCAGTCAAGTAGGTGGAAAAAATAAAGACCGCGCCCCCGCCGATCAGCAGAATGGCAATCAGCGCGACAGCGACACGAGTTCGAACCACTCCTGCTCCCTGGATCAATCATCCTTGGTAGATAAACCGCATCATTTCTACGAGTACGTCATCTTACCGAATCACCTGTATGAAATCTACGGAAGCCTGTGTCTTGACAGGGAATTTTCAACTTTGCACGTTCGATATTCAGCAGGATGAGGAAACCGTCCGCGTACAAGCAAGGGGCACGACAAGCGGAACCCTGACCCGCTCCATTGATTGGCACAGATCGAGGCAGGCGCAAGAGTCCTGGCACCTCGCGAAGCAGCGCTACAAGCCCGGTCTCTGCACGGTGGTAAAAGTCACGCCGTCGGAGATAGCCGTCACATCGGCGAAAATAAGGCTAGCGGAAGCGCACTACGATTACAAAATTGCCGACGTGATGGTCGCCTATTCATCGGAAGGACGGAGCCTGTTGCATCTTGATTCCGCGCTGCGTGAGCAGATTCTGGAGAACCTATTTTGCGCGCGAGATAGACAGGACACACGAAATGGGAAACCAATCCACCCACGTCGCGCTTTTCGCGCATGTCTCGCGCTTCACGCGCCACGCTCCATAGTTCTGGCGGATTTTTTCAGCGTCCTTCCAAAGACGCGATAGGGCTGGAGCTTACTTTCGTCAGATCGATCACGAGTTCATCATCGGTGTTGGCCAGCAGCGTATCCCAGAGGCTATGTCGTCGTGCGATGGTCGCCTCACCTGGCTCAAAGAACAAGTCGAATCCTTTGGCGGCCGTCGGTCGCATGGGATAACGGCGATCATAGATCATCCCATAAGTCGGAATGCCGTAGAGAACCTGCCAATTGCCCAAAATGAAATGCAGCTCAGTGTCGTGGACGTACAGTCCTCCCGTAGTGATGATACGCTTGACGGACGTTTGCGGCTGACTGAGATAAAACGTCACGCGTTCGTCCTGTCGGGCTTCGGCAAGGGCCTCTGCGATCTGTTGAGACAAGAGCGCCAGTTCCTCAGGACGAAATGCCGGCACCAACGGCGCCTCGCCCTGCAGCCATCTCTGTAGCCAGATCCGGTGCTCTTTGACCGAGATACCGCCAAGGATGCGAGAAACATCCTCGACACGCATGACCTTCGGATGCAGATGCAGGCTGGGAGGCCACTCCGGCAGGACGGAATCATCCGCCTCCAGTCGAACATAGTTCACCGGATCTTCATAGACCGCGCGATACGGCACGATGGGAATAGCGCAGCCGACAAACAGGGCGCACAGGAACGTCACGCGTGAAGCGTGAAGCGTGAAGCGCAATAAAGAAACAGGCAATGTCATTGAGATTCGGTCTCCGTACGCTTCACGAACGACGCTTCACGTTAGTCGGTTACTGTGACCGTCATCTCGACTCGTTCGAGGGGATTGTCCCGACCGTCACGCTTCATGCCGACCACCTTGTCCGCCACATCCATCCCGCTGACCACTTCGCCGAATGCCGTGTACTGCCAATCGAGAAAGTTCGCATCCGCGACACAGATAAAAAACTGCGAGCCGGCGCTGTCCGGGTCGTTCGAGCGCGCCATGGAGAGCACCCCGCGCTTGTGCGGCTTGCTGTTAAACTCCGCTTTGACCCTATGACCCGGTCCCCCCATGCCGTGCGACGCACGGTCAGGATTCTTGCTGTTGGGATCGCCGCCCTGGATCATGAAACCAGGAATGACCCGATGAAACGTCGTGCCGTTATAGAAGCCTTCCCGGGCTAACTTCGTAAAATTCTTCACGTGACCTGGGGCCACATCATGAAACAATCGCAGCACAATCTCGCCCAACGGCGTTCCCTTGCTGCTGACGGAAATGGTGGCTCGTGTTTTTTCTGTTGGCTCTGACATCGTCCTCTATCCTTTCTTGGTTAGCAGGCTATTGAAAAAGGCCACCAGCGGCGTTCTCGCAACGCTTAGAGGCTCAACGTACGATTCGCCTCTTCGCTTTCTGCGGCCTTGTTTGGGAAAGGCGCGTCTCGGCGCGCCAGGGTTGGGCGGCTGAGAAGGCTGGCCTTTTTGAACAGCCTGCGGGCTATCTTCATATGGCTTGGGACCTAAAGGCTCCGACAGTCACACAGGACGCCAAGTAGTTTTTCACACCCTGCTTAGCGAAAACGGAAGGGGGCCGGGGCCTCCCCTCCCTCAAGACCCTGATTGATGGGGTTCCACGTCCGTCCGTCGTCGTCGCTTCGGAATGCCCCGTCGCTCGTACCGGCATAGAACACTCCGGCGCCGGACTCGATCAAGACTTGGATGGCCATACTCGTCAACCCCTTATTGAGCGGCACCCACTGACGTCCCTTGTCAGTCGTTTTGAAAATACCGTGCCCCGTCGCCACAAAAAGCCCCCGGCTGTTGAAGAGAATCCCGCGAATCGAATCGTTCGGGAGCGCCCGGCTGATGGGCCGCCAGGTTACGCCTCCATCGGCACTGCAAAAGACGCCTCCATCGAACGTGCCTGCATAGATGCCACCTTCCGAATCGATCGTCAACACGCGAATAAAGTTCTCCGTCATCCCTTCATGATCTTTGAGTCCATGTGGCTGGCGCACCCAGCCTGTCGATTGAGCCTTAAATCGCACGATGCCTTTTCCTGAGGTTCCGGCAAACAGCGTCCCGTCGGACGAGAGGGCCAACGCATGGACCAGGATGTCGTCGAGACCGGTCGTGACCACCGACCAGCGGTCGGCGGCGAGTCGATAGACCCCGTCGCTCGTGCCCGCGTACACTCCGTCACTCACGGCAAGAAGCGCTTTGATTTCCAGGCGCTTGAGCCCGTTATTGATCGCCTGCCAGCTCTTCCCTTGATCGCGCGAACGAAAGACCCCGCCACGGAAGGTTCCGGCATAGATCGCGCCGTCTTTCCCCGTGGTGAGCGTCAGAATAAACGGATCGGTCACGCCCTGGCCCGACTTCGTCCAGCTAACCCCGCGATCCTCACTGCGAAATAGACCGAGGCCGAACGAGCCGGCATAGATCAGGTCGTTCCCGACAGACGTGAGCGCCTGAATGCTCGTAGTTTGCTGATCGAAGGAACCGTAGCGCGGTTGGCTTTCTCCATGACCGGGAGCCGGCTGCGGAGATGGCGGGACCGGCGAAGGCGCCTGAGTGGCAGCCTGTAACATCCCACCTGCACTCCATATACTCAGCGCAAACGTTGCTACAAGTACAATCCGAGCCCAAATCTTCATCTATCCCGCTGCCCCCTTGTCCCCTACCCCGTATCCCTTTACCCCTTATCCCCTTACCGCGGCTATCGGACACGGTGCCCGGCCGGTCCAATCGGCAAATCCGGATCGAGCGGCAAATTGACTTCGGTCGGGCCTCCCCGTCCAAAGATACGTGCGCCAAGAATGCCGATCTCATACAACACCATCAAGGGCACGGCCATCAAGAGCATGGTAAAGAGGGTCGCATCCGGCGTGACGATGGCCGACAAGATCAATGCGGCCAGGATTGCGTGTTTCCGATACTTGGCCAACACCTGGGCCGAGACCACACCAACCCTGGCCAGGATGGTGAGTACCAGCGGCAATTCAAACGCACAGCCGAATATCAGGAGAAATTTGACGTTGAAGTCGATGTAGGTGCCGACACTCAATTCCGGGGTGACATCGTGATCCATGCCGAAGCTGACGAAGAAGTCGATGACCAACGGGAGAATGACGAGATTGCAAAAGATCAACCCGAAAGCGAAGAGCGCCCCTGCCAGCACACACAGGGGAATGCCCCAGCGTTGCTCCTTGGGGAGCAACGCTGGTTCAATGAGCTTCCAACACTGATAGAAGATGACCGGCAGACTCGCCAGAATCGCCGCAAGCAGGGACACCTTGATTGAGGCGAATAAGGCCTCCGTTGGTCCGTAGAACACCAGCTGGTTGGAAAACGGACGATTCAACCACGCAACCATATCGCCGGAAAAGGTAAAGGCCACCATCAGAGCCACCAGAATCGTAGCCCCGATGATGATCAGACGCTTCTTGACGGTCCGGATATGTAAGGCAAGGGGATTGAGAATCTGTGCCATGACTCCGGTCCCGGGTGCAGGTTGACGCCGGCCCCACAACGAGGCTGATCACGGCGGAGAGGTCTGCAGCTCGTGGTCTCGCCAGACACGAATCAGCTCGGCCATCTTGTCCTTCTTCACCAACTTCGCTTTGTGCAAATCCTTCATAGTCAACTCTTCGGCAGGAGTCAGCACGTGACGCTTCTGCAATTGGATCAACTCCAGGTCCAGACGGTGGTGCGCTTCTTCCAGTATACGGAATTCGTCGCTGGACTCGCGCAGTCGTACCGCAATCATACTGTCTGTCAGCATGTCGCACCTCCTGGCTATGAGATTACTGCAGCGGCCTGATACGTCCTCCCTCACGACCAACTTCTTGTGTCAATCGACCGGACTCCGACACAATCGGGTCCAGTTCCATCAGCAATGCATCTTCTATGGGATTGGTGTAGTACGTTGGCCGAGTCGTCACGTCGCGAAACCCAAGACCTCGGTAGAGTGCATGCGCGGCATGGTTTGATGCCCGCACTTCAAGCACGGCACGTATCGCCGCTTGTGCCAGCCCCACCTCCAGGGCCTGAGTGACCAAGGCCCTGGCGATACCCTTGTGCCGCATCGACTCGATGACCGCCAGGTTCATCAGCCGTACTTCCTCGAAGACGATCCAGAAACAGAGATACCCGACAATCGAGACAGAACCAACGTTGTTTGACGGCGCCTGCTTGGCCAATAAAAAATGCGCGAAGGGATTGCCGCTCAACTCCGCCTCCAACATTTTGCGCGTCCAGGGGGCAGAGAAGCAAGCTTCTTCGATCTGTAGAATGTCCGGCATAGCCTCGACGGTTGCCGGCTCGATCACCCATTCGCCCATCACCACCCCCTCTCCGGCAGGATGCTGAAAACATGAAGAAGGTTGAGGCTCCGCCTCAGCCTACCTCGCTCGCTGCGGCCTTGCTGAACGGCCCTTTTGAACGTCCTGACGCGCGTTCGCCTTTCGCGCCACTCGTCTCTGACGCAGAACCACCGGCGACAGGCCGCCGGACTCTTCGTACTTCAGCTCTGCAGCGGTGCGTTGCACATACAACGGGCTGATGCCGATTCCGGCAGACTCACCTCGCCGAAGCCGCTCAATTCCCGCCAACCCGATCGAGACAGCCGAGGGTTTCATGACAGAGTCCGGCGCCTCGGCGACCGTGGTGGGGGGACTAATAGCCGCACGGATGGCCGACGCTTCGACCGTCCACCCTTCCCCAAATACGAGGACCGATCCTGTGAGACTACTCCCCAGCATCACGGGCGTGCCCACCTGTTCTGACGTTACCCGCTCCAATCGACCGTCGCTGGTCCAACGAAACAGCGCCCAGTAGAGTTCTCCACGCCGACTATTGAGAATAGGACAGAGAAGCGTCGAGGTTCCCCTGAGGTTCCAGGCCATTCCCTCCAATGTCGGTACAACCGCCAAGGGGAGCCGACTGATCGTCCGGAACCCGAGAAGCGTCGCCAGACCGACACGAAGTCCGGTGAATGACCCGGGACCAACCGACACAACGAGGCCGTCCAACTGCTTGAGGGTCAGACCCGTCTCACGAAACAACCGATCAATTGTCGGCAGCAACAACTTGGCATGCGACCCAGCCGCATCCTGGTCGTGACGCGCAAGCACGCGCGATTCATCGAGAATCGCCACACTCTGCCATGACGTTGCTGTCTCGACTGCCAATACTTTCATCGTTGCTGCCCGTCTACCGAAAAACTATGTTGGCACCGTCCCGCAGGATGCTCAAACAGTTCAGACATCTCACCCACCCAACCCCGGGCGGTTATTTCACCCTCCCGCCCTGAGTCTGCCAAGACAGACTCTTCGCCCTGAGACGCGCCTTGTCCCAAGCAAGGCCGCATCTAACTATCTCCGTTATAAGGGGTGGGTGGAATGATCCCAACTGCGCGCGTCCAACGAGGGCCTTCCGAGGCCGCGCGTTGCGCGAGCACTGGGATCGTTCCAGCTACCCCGCCCCTCTTTCAGCATCCTGCTAGACCTGACCGAGATCAACGGCATTCACCGGTTGGTTCGGAATCATCTCGTGAAACGTCACCTGCACGCTCCCCTTCCCTTTTCCATCTTCCAACACGATCTTAAATGGCCTCATAAAACGCCCATCGCCGATCGCACGGAAATCCTCATACTGAATGGTCGCTTCCACCGCACCGGACTCCGCGAGCCGATCTTCCCGAACGACGTGCAATGTCTGCCGCTCAAACCACAGTCTCCGGCGCACAAACTGCGCCCCGCTGGTCGACGGACCGAAAACCTCCAGCCGGTAACGATCCCCTTCTTCCTTGAGCGCGACCGTCTCATTTTTCGCAATGATGCCGGTCCCCAACACGCCACCCATGGCCCACACGCTTAATTGAAACGGCCGCGCAAGCTTACCCATCTCACTCATGTCGGATGGACTGCCGGACAGGACACGGCCCATCGTCGGCAATCGCAACCGGAACTGATCCTCAACCTGTACGAACTCGAAAAGCTCGCTGCCGACCGCGGTGAACCCCCTCAGACGCATGGCGTTCGGACGACGATAGTACAGCGCACCCTCCACCCGCGACGCGATAGGAATGATCCCTCCCTGCACCTTCGCGCTGAAAAGACCTTTCATCGTCTGGATCGCCGCTTCCCGCTGACTCAGCAGAGCCGTCAGCTCTCCCGCCGTCGCTTGCTTGAGCTGCACTTCCTCTCGCGGCGCGAACAGTGCACAACCGGATAACGTCACTACGGCTAAAGCCAAAAGGCTGAAGGCGAAAGGTCCAACCGCTTCACCCTTTATCTTTTTACTTTTTCTCTGGGCGCTAAGCCAAAACAACATCCAACGCCTCCCCTACTTCGCGTATGCCGATCAATTCAATTCCATCAATGGGCTCCAGCTTGGCCAAGTTCCGTTCCGGCAACAGGCAGCGTTTGAATCCCATCTTTGCCGCTTCACGAATCCTCATCTCGGCCTGACTGATTGCACGCACTTCACCACCAAGCCCCACCTCACCCAATACCAACAGTCCCGGCTCAATCGGCACTTCGCGCAAGCTCGATGTCACCGCCGCCACAATACCCAAATCGATGGCCGGTTCGTCGATATGCATCCCGCCGACGACGTTCACGTAGACGTCTTGTCCGGACAGATGCATACCCAGCCGCTTCTCCATGACCGCGAGCAACAGCGAAACCCGATTCTGCTCGACACCATTCGCCATTCGTTTCGGCATCGCATAACTCGTGGAAGACACCAGTGCTTGCAGTTCGACCAGAATGGGCCGTGTTCCTTCGAGGCTGGAGACCACCACCGATCCCGTCGTGCGTTGAGACCGTTCCGCCAAGAACAACTCGGAGGGGTTGCTCACTTCTTCCAACCCGGAATCTTTCATCTCGAAGACACCGATCTCATTAGTCGAACCGAAACGATTCTTCACCGCACGGAGAATACGAAAGCTGTGCCCCTTGTCTCCTTCAAAATAGAGGACCGTATCGACGATATGTTCCAACAGTCTCGGTCCGGCAATCGCGCCTTCTTTAGTGACATGTCCAATAATAAAGACCGGCACGCTGCTGCGTTTCGCGTACCACATCAATTGGCCGGCCACTTCCTGCACCTGGCTGATACTCCCAGGCGCGGACGTGATCTGTTCCGTATAGACCGTTTGAATTGAGTCGACAACCATTGCGGCGGGCTGGATCTCCTGCGCCGCTTTGAGAATCTGTTCGAGGGAGGTTTCCGCCAGAATCAATAGATTCGGATGCTCGATGCCGAGCCGCTGCCCTCGCATCTTGATCTGCCTCGGAGATTCCTCTCCAGAAACATACAGCACCGGCTCTTTCTTTGAAGACAAGCGCGGGAGCGCCTGGAGTAACAAGGTGGTCTTCCCAATTCCAGGATCGCCGCCAATCAAAATCACCGAGCCGGGAATGACTCCGCCGCCCAGCACCCGGTCGAATTCGCCGATCTGAGTCAGCCGCCGGTCCTCACCGACCACTTCGATCTCGGCAATCGGCGTAGCTTTCGCCTGCGCCATCTTCATCGCAGCAGGCCGACCCTTGCCGGTCGGCGCCTGCCGTTCCTCTTTCATGGTATTCCAACCGCCGCAATCAGGACAGCGGCCAAGCCATCGTGGCGACTGATGGCCGCAAGCTTGGCAGGAAAAACTAGTCTTCGCCCGCATTCAGAGGAGCCTCAATAAGAAGGAAATCTAAGGCCCATCTTAATGGAAAGAGATCGCTAAAGGAAAGGCGCGGATAAGGGCAATCGGTCCGCCCTTCGTGCTCGCGGAACGCAGGCTTCAGAAGACCCTCGTTGGACACGCGCAGTGAAGGACAATCTAGTCACGCTGCTGAGAACGTAACGGAGAGAGTACTGATAGGAATCGTTCGATCCGAAGACAAGATGTACGAATGCAAGACCTGACCCAAAATGCTTCTGGAAGCTTTTTGGGTTTTAGGTTTCACTCGGCAGGAAGCTAGCGAAGAAAGCGTGATCAAGCTCGTAAACCACTCGTTGCTTGAGACCGAGATTCACGCGCTCAAACATTTCTACTAGCTTCTCGCCGTCGACCAGTTCCACAGGCGGTGCACCGTCACGATCAGCCTCGCGCCTGGCGCTGGCGGTGAATGTGCCGGTAGTGATGATGATGCCTTTGTCAGCGCGACCGAGCATGGCGTTCCGGAAGTCACCAACCTGGGATCGTGAGACGGAGTTTTTGTACCGTTTGCACTGAAATAGAACCTTGAAACTTACGAAGGGATTCACTTGCAGTATTCCGAGCCCGTCGATGCCGTCGTCTTTCGGGCCGCCAATCACTGTCACCTTTTCGAACCCGGATTCGCGAAGAAGTCGTGCGCAGATGCGTTCGAAGCCTTCGGGAGTGACCTTCTTCAAGAGTTCGAGCAACAAAAACTTGTGGTCAGTGTCAACCACGGCCTCCACTTCAGTCGGGACTGCACCTTCGCTTCGGTCCTCCTCAACTTTTTACGTGCGGATGCGTGGACCTTTACCCACTTCAGGAAGATCTTATGTCCTGAGGCGGTGTCTAGGGAAGTCTTATAGCCGAGAGGCGTGAGGGTCCAGACGCCGCGTGTTGATCCATCAAGAAGTCCTTCCCAAACCAAGTACTGCCGCGCCCAATGGACTTGGTTGTAGTAGCGGGTTTGGCCGGACTTAAGCGTTTCTTCCAACTTCTTATCCGATAGGCCTTGACGTTCCGCGATGAGATCACAAAGCTCGCGAGGCTTGCCGGAACCCCCAAGCTCGCGGAGTGCGTCGAGGATTGGTCCCATCCATCGGACGAATTCAGACTGTGGCGCGCGCATAGTGGGTATTGTAAACCTAACATCAATTAGACAGACTGCTTCGCATAAGATGCGGAGTTCGGATTTTCTATCCGTATAACACGCCTTAAGATTTCATGTCGAATGTCTGTTAACTCCTTTGCATTCAATTGTGTCCTACCTGTCCAGCGGTTGATCACGACACCTTATGCAAATCAGACTTACACCATCGCATTGAATTTTTCTCAAACAAGCGGGCGCGGGACTGTCCTTCCCTGCGCGCGTCGAGGAACCATCATCCATCTAAATGGTACCTCCAAGCCCGCTTGTTTCCCCTCTCTTGGAAGGGCACGCATGTTGGCCTATGTGCGGCCGTCGAACGAGGCCCTTCTTAGGGCGCGCGTTCCGGGAGCACCTAGACCAACGTGGGTGCCCTTCCAATTCTCTTCATCTTCTACTTTCTTCCTCCACCCCAGAGCGGAAGGTATCCCGACAAGCGGGTGACCGGTTTGCCCTTTACTGCGCGCGTCCAACGAGGGCCTTCCGAGGCCGCGCGTTGCGCGAGCAAGAAGGGCAACCGGTTGCCCGCTACATTTTCTTCCGTACTTCTTTCCACTCTTTCGCCACCTTCGCTTTTCGCGGCGCCTCACCCTTAGCCGGTTCGGGCACCATCACGGCGTCAAGGCGCCGCTGCAGAAACGCTTCGGCAAAGGCCTTTGTTCGTCCCACACCTATTTTGAGCGACTTCCAACCGGCCGCATGCATGTCATCGAGTTTCGTTCCCAACTCCTTAGGATCGGACGGCAGCACGATGATGTGCCCAACCGGAAACTTCTGGGCTTTAAGCCATTCTTTGGCTTGCGCATTCACCTGATCGACAGTCCTCCCAGCCTTATCCTGATCCTGCTCCACCACATAGAGTATGTGGTAATAAAACTGCGTGAGCTTGCCGAGTTCCTCTGCGGCATCAGGCATTGGGCGCGGGCCTTTCGCTTCTTTCCCGGGCGAGTTCACGGTCTGCCCCTGCTCGGCAGCCTCGTCCATGAGCGATACCATTTCCACCGCCATGATCGGACTGCGATGCTCCCACACGGCCAGGTTTGCGCCAGCTTCCACCACAACGAATCTCGAAGTCTCTCCGACGCGCACGGTGACTGGGACCGTCCCTTTGGTCTTCGGGGTATACGACAAGAACGCCCGGCCGTCGCCACCGGTTTTTGCTGTCGCGACGACGTTGCCGGCGACAAGAAGCTGGATAGGTTCTCCTTCCAGACCGGTCTTTGCAAGGAGGCCCTTCCCTGTGAGCGTCGCTTCAATGGTAGCCGGCTGATTGGGTGCAGTAAGGCTATCGCGAACCGTCAAGGTTCCGGAAGTCTTGTCGGCTGCGAAGAGGATAGTTGATGCAGTCCAGAAGAGGAGAATCGTGAAGAAACCGGCTCTGTGGAAAAAACTATTGCGCACGGTGGGATTCAATGACCTGCACATGTAGTACAACTGAAGCACACCAAGCAGGATGCTCAAAAAGCCAGGCATCTCACCCGCCCAACCCTGGCGGCTATTTCACCCTCCCGCCCTGAGCCTGCCAAGACAGACTCTTCGCCCTGGGACGCGCCTTTTCCCAAGCAAGGCCGAAGCGGGATGCTTTCCGATTCCCTATGTCTCTCTTAAGGGGAGTGGCCGAGGCTGCCCTTCACTGCGCGCATTGAGGGATCACCGTTTCATCGTGGGGCCTCAGCGAGCAAGAAGGGCACCTGGTCGCTCCCAGCCCCTCTTTTTCAGCATCCTGCAGAAAGGTTAGGCTTTTAGAACCGCTTGCACTTCTGCTACATGACCGTCGACCTTGACCTTGCGGAAGATCGCCTTCAACTTGCCGGTCTGGTCGATCACAAAGGTGCTGCGTTCGATACCCCAATACTTTCTGCCGTACATATTCTTCTCTTTATAACACCCGTAGGCTTTCGAGACGGTCGCCTCTTCATCGCTCAACAACGTGAAGGGTAAGTCGAACTTCTTGATGAACTTCTGGTGAGACTCTTTGCCGTCCAGGCTTACACCGAGAATGACGGCCCCCGCCTTCTTGATCGGCGCGCCGGCATCGCGAAAGTCGCACGATTCCTTGGTACAGCCGGGGGTATCGTCTTTGGGATAAAAATAAAGGACCACCTGCTTACCCATAAATTCTTTCAGGCTGACCGGCTCTCCCGATTGATCGGGAAGCGAGAGAGCGGGAGCCTTATCACCAACTGTAAGTTCCTTTGCCATGAACGTATTCCTTTTCTGATTATCGTGGTCCGCTACCCATGCCAGACCTGCCGGGCATGGGTGGCATGAGTTTATTTTTCTTCGGAGACTCCACGTTGCCGTAGGGACGGAGGGCAGGCGAATCCCAGATCACCTTGTCGCCTGGAGCCAGATTGGCCGCTTCCATGAACTCTTGGCGCGCTTGTTCCGAATCGCCCAGGGCATTTAAAGCCAAGGCATAGTTATAATGCGCGGGCCCCGATTGCGGAGCCGCGGCCAGGGCCTGGGAAAAGTAATTCTTGGCGTCGTCGAACTGCTTCGCTTGATAGGCCTGCGTCCCCTGTTCGGTCAGCGTCACCACGTGTGGTTTTACTCCGGACTCAAGCGCCAGAGGAACAAACGGCTTCTCTTTGGTCTTGAAACAAGCGACTGTCCCGACGAGTATGAAGACCGCTCCGAATATGGACAGGTATTTCATCGCGCCTCCGCGTTTTAACGGCATCTCATGTCTTCGCATGTTTCCGCGTCTCTTCCTCGAATGTTTTCCGATAGAGCACCTCCCACTCCGCGCTGCCCTCGACGATCCCGCGCGAGTAGGAAGCCAACTTCGTTTTGACCTTTCGATCGATCTCTTCTTCTTGCGCCAACTCGGATGCGAGCACCCGCTTGATCTCTCTCAACACCCGCCCCTCTTCTGCCTGCACCGTCACCAGCGGACTTTTCTTGACCGCCTGGAGAATGACGTGTGAGAGATGGCTGATTTTGTCTTCGCTCAACATACGGGATCGCTTGTCGTTCGTCTTTCGTATCTCGTCGTTCGCAAGCGCTTCACGAGATACGCTTCACGTTTCACGCGCTATAAGATGATGCCCCGCTCCCGCGCCAGCTTACTCTTCACCATCGTGAACATCTTCTGATAATCCACATGTCCCCGCTCGATGTCCTGTTCGTAGGTGTGCAACAGCTGCCGTACTTCGGCGTTCAGGCGGTCTTCGATCGACAGTTCCTCACTAACGGCATGATCCATCTGCTCGACGAACGCCTTGCGATCCCCGACGATCGCCACCAGCCCTTCCTCCTGCAGCCGGGTGGCGAGAGACTCCGAAATGTGGCGAACGCGTTCTTTCGACAGTCGCATGGCTAGATTCTATCGATCCGAATGGTCGGTACATCCATCACACGCCGAAACGCCGAGGCATCCCCGAGAATATGCCCGATGATATTGACACGATCGGCCGGAACCGGATCCTGCCCCATGCTCATCGGCGTGCGGCCGAAGAAAATGGCCAGAACCTGCCCGGCCCCCCAGAAGGCGACATCACCGACTTTGACGTGATTCGTCGCGGTCTCTCGATGGTCTTTCACCCCAGCCAGTTTACAATAGAACTCTTCGCCCCATGTGTTGACCGGACTTTCAACCGGCAAGGCGGCATAGACTTCTTGCGCCGTTTTGGTCGACTTGAGTTCCGCGTCGAGCTGCACAGAGCCGACGGTGATGCGAATTTTGTTGGGGAGAGCAGCCATTGCGGTCCACTCGTCGCCTCCCGGCGACCACAAGTTGAAAGCCCGCTCAGGCCGCGGACCTTAGCTTGTTTATCCGGTGAAATCAAGGCTACAATCCCGCGATCACATGCTCGCGTCATCCTTCGTTCTCCTCAAAGGCATCGGTCAAAGTTCTGAACGCCGTCTCTGGCAGGAAGGCATACTGGATTGGAGCGCGTTCCTCCAGTCTCCGACTCTCCCCGGCATCTCCTCGGCCAGAAAAGAGTGGTATGACCGCGAACTCGCCACCGCCCAATCGCGCCTGGAAGAAGGCGACGCGCACTTCTTCGGCGCGTGCCTGAAGAGCCGGGAGCACTGGCGCCTCTTCGAGACCTTTCGCCGGCGCACGCTCTATCTGGACATCGAGACGACAGGGATGTCGGCACGCGAGGGACACGTCACGGTGGTCGGGCTCTATCGCAACGGACACATGACGAGCCTGGTCCGCGGGGAAACGTTGACGGAGGACCGATTGCACGCAGAGCTGGAACAAACAGATCTCCTCATTACGTTTTTCGGCAGCGGATTTGACATTCCTTACTTGCAGGCAAAATTTCCCCGGTTGAATTTCAAGAAACCGCACTTCGATCTGTGCTTCGCGGCGCGCAGGCTCGGCATGCAGGGCGGGTTGAAGCACATCGAGCACGAAGTCCAGATTGCGCGCGAGACCGACGTGGTGGGACTCGACGGATGGGAAGCCGTTCGCCTGTGGCACCAGTGGTGCGCGGGAGACGAGGCCGCACGCGATCTGTTGTTGAGGTACAACACGGCTGATACCAAAAATCTCGAACCGCTCGCGGCATTGCTCTACGACCAGATGGTCGCGCGATTCGGCCCGCCTTCTGTAGGATATCCACCGGCCCGTCACCGCACGCCGGCTGAGGTCGCTTCGTGACACAATCCCAACAGTGGACCGGAATCGGTCGAACCGAGACAGGTTATGTTCGAACGTCGAACCAGGATGCACTGGCCGTTCTGAATGACTGTGGTGTCTGGATCGTAGCAGATGGGATGGGGGGTCACCCGGCAGGAGATCTCGCGGCACAAACCGCCGTTGCCATGGCCACACAGCGAGCGCGGGAACGAACGGCTTGGCTCCGCGAACACCCGAGCGATGCCGCCGAGTTCGTGGCAGACCTCGTCACGAGTGCCAACCGGCGAATCCATGAGCTCATTCTGGCGAAACCGTCCTTGAAAGGAATGGGCACAACCTTCGTCGCGTTGGCGATCATGCCGGCATCGATGCCAGTGGCTCATATCGCCCACCTGGGAGATAGCCGCGCCTACCTCTACCGAACGGGCCAACTCAAGCAATTGACGCGCGATCACACTCTCGTCGAGAAATGGGTGCAGCGCGGCCAGATCGATGCGGCCGCGGCGCTCATCCATCCTGAACGTCACATCTTGACCAAAGGCCTCGGCATGAGCGTCGACATGAAACCGGAGCTGACCTCGACGCCGGTGACCCCGCACGATCTGATCATGCTCTGCAGCGACGGGCTCACAAAAATGTTGGAGGACGCAGCCATCGCATCGATCCTCTCCCGCGCGAACGGCAATCCTCACCACGCCTGCCACGACCTGATCAAGCAGGCGCTGAGCAGAGGGGGAGAAGATAATGTGACGGTGATCGTCGTGGCGTGCATGGCGCCTGCCGCTGCAGGTTTAATCATTGACAAGACCCTATCGGCCCTGTAGCCTGAACATCTAGCCAGACAGTCTTTCCTCCCGTTTCCCTTGTGAGCCAGGTTGGAGAATCATCATGCGTCTGTCCGTACTGTTTTGTCTCATCGTGTATATGCTCATCGGAGGAGTCTACGGGATTCCCTCAGCCATGAGCGGCACCGCGGATAACACCGAACTCGAAGCGACAGTTCGAGCCCTCGTGCGGGCCAATGCCGAGAAGGATTTGCCTGCCATGTCCAAGCTTATGGCCCATGACGCCGATATCACCAGCTATACCATCGGAGGCCGAAAATACGTGGGATGGCCTGACCTAGAGCGCGATATCAAGGAGGAGTTTGCAAAAGTCGCTGCGCTCGATCTTCCCATTTCCGAACTCAAAGTGTGGTCGAAGGGAGATATTGGATGGTACACGATGGAGCTGGACTATGTGCGCGTGCTCGGTGAGGGATCGAACCAGCAACGCGCCGTCCTGCCGTTACGAGAAACCGGTGTGCTTGAGCGTCGAAACGGCCACTGGATCCTCTTGTCGTGGCATGAATCCCTCCGCAATGCCAGCGGCGCAATGCCTGTCGATGATCGGATGAAAACCGCTGCACCACGCACCGTCGCTGCCTCAGTCGGCCAACCGGTCGTCCCTGACCTGAGTGGGGAATGGGACATTCTCGAGGTGGAAGACGACAAACGCTACAAGGCCACGCTCGACAAAGCAGGCAACGGCCCCTATACCCAGCACGGGGGACGATTCGTCACCACAAAGTATGCCGACCGTCTCTGGCAAGGTACCTGGCAGCAACCGGGCAACGACCGTGAAGGAGAATTTGAACTCCTCCTCTCAGAAGACGGGACCCAGGCCAAGGGCGTGTGGTGGTACTCGCGGGTACGGCACCCAGAAAAATATTCCCCCTCGCGAACACGGTGGGACATACCTGTGGAAGCGGCTCACACCCACCCCTTCATCAAAATGATTCGATCTGCCACCTATTCTCTGTCGAAGCCCACATTCCTCCCGCATCGGCGCATTCTCTCGTATTGGATCAGTTTGATTCAGCTATGCCCTCGCTCGTAAATTTCATCCATAAATAAATGGATACACCTAGTTGAAAAAATATGATCAATTTTGACCACTTTACGTTTGGCGGGACATGCTAATTTCAAGACTTCAGAAACCGATCCACGACCCGATCTCTTTTAGTCCGTCATCCTTTGGAGGACCTATGCTCCGTCTTTTGTCGTGCCTGCTCGCTCTATGCATAGGATCGCCCGCATTTGCATCGGGGGGTCACGATCACCATGCGGTCCCGACGCTCAAGAACCAAACGGCTACGACCGTCACGATTCAGGACAATGTCGTAACCCTCACGTTCGGTCCTATCGACCTCCCGGCCGCTCACGAAGGAGAGCTAGCCGCGTCGATGCCCAAACATAACTTTCAGCTTCCAAAAGATATGTATATGGTGGGATACAAGACTGCGGTCTTCACCAAGGAAGGGAAGCCCCTCCCCAAGAACTATCTCCATCATGTCTTGATGCTCAACAACAGCAAACCGAGCGTCTCATGCGAGGGTGAACCGTTGTTCTTTGCGGGAGCGGGGCTGGAAATGACCGAGACACGATTCCCGGAAGGATACGGGGTCAAACTCGCCAAAGGCGATCGTCTCATGTCGATCGTCGCGTTCTATCATAAGGCCCCGATCACCAAAGATGTGATGGCAACCTTCACCATGTATATGGCGCCCAAGGGCGCTCCCGTCAAAGAAATGGATGTGTATCAGGTGGGAATCAATATTGTGTGCTTCAGCAAGTTCTCCCAGCGAGGCCCAGACCAGACCGATGAAGGGATTGAGATTACAGCCGGAGTCCAGACTCACAGTGCTCCTCTCAAATTCTCAATGGATGGCTGTGTGAAATTTGCCTACCCGCATGGGCATGATGAACTCCTCATGATCGGACTGGACAACAAGACCAAGAGACAGACGCTGCTGCGGACGGTTCCTGACGTCACCCAGGACGGGACCTTCCGTGAGTTTCTCCCGCACCAAGTCTATAAGGATAGCCAGGGATTTCCCGTGACCAAGGCTGATGACTATGAAATGGTTATGGTCCATCACCATCCCCTGCAGAAACAAGAGCCACACCATGGGATGGGAAACTATTTGCTGTATATGACCCCTGGCGCTTGTCCAGCGACATCTAATCCGCCACTCGCCAAGTAGCGACAACACACCCCTCTGTTACCTGCCGCACAGTGCGGTGGGTACGCGACGGTTTTTCGCATAGCCGACGCCCTCACTCCCGCCGACTCCGTTCAATTTTGTTCGTCGTCAAAGTCCGCAACGGCTCCCCCCTACCAAAGAAGGAGCCCATGACACCGCATGTAGACTGGGTTTCGTCACTCCGCTTGTGATATTCACATCTTCATTCTCAGACGCGTGCCCGAGTCGCTTGCCATACAAGCGCGGGGCTCGTGCGTCTCAGATCACGTGAGGGTAAACCTTGTGATATCGCTCTGGGACTAGGTTTGCTCGAATTCCCAGGAAGCACAGGGATATCTTGATGCCGCAGAGTGAGCCGGTCACCATCCTGATTATCAGCGAACACGCTGAATCCATTAAACTCATCACCGTCAGTCTGCGCGGATTCATTCCTGGCTGCCGCGTAGACGTCGCCTATTCCGTAGAAGAAGCGCGTGCCTGGGCATCATCACACGAATGGACCCTCATCCTCATCGACGAACAGTGTCTCTCCGAAAACCATACCTCCTTGCCCGGTGAACTCAAACGCCGCGCACCCTATGCAGGGATTATTTTGCACAGTGACCGCTCCGACTCAGCTTCTGCAATTCAAGCACTCCAAGCCGACGTTGACTTTTTTCTCTCGAAGCAATCTCCGGCCTTTCTCACGGAACTCCTGTTCTGTGCCAAGGAGGCCATCGAAAAGTACTACCTGAGAGTAGCCCTGGACCACGAGCACGAACGCCATCATCGGCTCACTGAATTACTCAGCGACATCGTCTACGAACTGGATCCCAGCGGCTGCTTTGTCATGATCAGTCCCGGCATCGCCACACTCTTAGGCTTCTCTCGCGATGAACTCATCGGATTGCCCTATACCACGCTCGTTCCGCTCGGCCAGGAATCGGTGGCTCGGTACCGTCTCAACGAACGCCGCTCCGGAGCGCGTGGTACCAGCCGTTTTGAATTGGCCTTGAAGCGGAAGTTCCCGCAGGACAACACACCGCTGACTCTCACGGCGGAGATCAATGCTAGAGGACTCTATGACTCCCTTCGCCGGTTTCTCGGCACGGTAGGGTTGATCCGAGACCTTTCCCAATCCAAGCAACACGACAGTACGATTCATCAACTTCGCGAGCAACTCCAGCAGAGAGATGCATCGCTTGCGCTGGCTGAGCGAGCCACGCTGTTGTCCCAACAGTTGCACGATCCATTGGCCTCACTGCTGACACAATCCCGGCAACTCCTCACCAGCCTTCGTGACGCACGATTGGATGACCAAGCCGAAACGCTCGCCGGCCATGCCGCCGAAGCGACGAAACTCGGAGCACAATTGACGCAGGTCCTCCACGAAAGAGCAGAACGCACATTCGGCTACACCATCAACGATGTCCTTAACGGCGTGCTCGCCTCCATAATTCCGGCGAGTATGGATGACACGGGCATCATACGGCAATTTTCCCCCCACCTTCCCCACCTCGTCGGCAATCGCGAACAGATTGCGAAACTCGTGCACTCGCTCTTGGCCTACGCGTACACCTATATGCTGACGGTCGGCCGCGCGCATCGACTCATCGTACGCACGCGCGCAGTGGGAGCTTCCTCCAACTCAACAGACGCCCCCACCCTATTTCCCCTCGCCGCGCCTACCGAGGTCGAAGTCGAGCTGCTCGAATCTGACACGGTGTGGTCACCTGCATCTCCAGCCACTTCACTCCCCTCTATTGATCTTATCGAGTCGTATCGACTCGTCCGCCAACTAGGTGGCGCCTTGGATTTCTCAGCCCCGATGCAGGGTCCTTTTCGCATAATCCTCCGTCTTTCGGCTGACTCGCCTCCCGCCCCCAAGACGATCGAGCTACCGACTACCGTCCCTGCCACCCAGCCCGAACCTGCTCCTGAAACGAAGAGCGCGACAACAACGGCTATGCCGACAACCGTTTCCGGCGGTCGACAACAGGAACGGCGCGCTTCACTCCGAACTCCAACGACCCTGCCAGCCACGATCACCGTCGGGTCAGCGACGTGGAGCGGCACCATTTCCAACTTCAGCTTTGGTGGAGCCTGCGTCACGCTTCCCGGCGACTTCCCCACGGTCTCACCACAAGACGCCTATGTCGTAGTCAAGACAGCGGTGGGCATTCTCGAATTACACGGTAGAGCACAGGAGCGCTCCGTCTCACTCCAAAGCAAAACGCCAGCCTCTCAGCTGATTGTGACGTTTGAGCCTCCCAAGTTAGAAGAAGGCGCCGTGCTGACCTCGCTGGTCCAGGCTGCGCAGGAGCAAACTCTGCCCTTCTCCCTTGAAGTCCTGCTTGCGGCAGAGTCGCAGATCGAACAGACTGCCAGTACCTCCCTGCCAATCGAA
Source organism: uncultured Nitrospiraceae bacterium (assembly GCA_963801725.1). Lineage (GTDB taxonomy): Bacteria > Nitrospirota > Nitrospiria > Nitrospirales > Nitrospiraceae > Palsa-1315. Next base: position 1,953,284 of record CAWDFX010000002.1, on the reverse strand, counting down.
CAAGGAGATTACGACCCCCGTGAGGCCGTACGGGTAACCTTGCAGCTCCCGGTCCGACTTGATCTCACAGATCCTGCCGGGAAAAGCTACCGGCTCGAAGCGCTCACCACCAACCTCAGCCGAGACGGCGCCTGCCTTCACCTCAACACTCGCCCCGAACTCCTGAGTGGTATGGCGACACTGCATTTCGCCGTCACGCAAACACAGAAACACCCCGGGACCCATGAACCCGGCGCGCCGGACGCTGCACTGTTCTCCCGGATAGTCTGGTCGGCTCGGGATCTCGCAGCCCCCAGCGAATTTCGTCACCAAGACTCCGACCCCGCCCTTCGAGTCGGCCTCCACTTTCAGAACCTCACGCCATACGCAGAGCGGGAAGTAAACCGTGTCGTCCAACAACATCTCACGTCGGCAGACGAATTGGACTCTTCCGCACAGCCGGCGTCAGTGGTGAGTATTCCACGAGAATGCCGAAACCTACGCGGCCAGACGATTGTGATCGCCGACGACCATCTTCGCCAGTCGCTTACACCAAACACACCGGTCGTGATTATCGCTCCCGGCTATGGCCAGACCGCGTTGGATGCCAGTACCTTGGCCTGCTACCTGGCGCATCACCGGCTCCGTGTCTTGCGTTATGACCACACCAACCACATAGGGCTAAGTGACGGCGAACTGCAGCAGACGTCATTACGGAGCATGCAAGCCGACCTCCTAAAAGTTGTGGAGTTTGTGCAACATACGTGGCCGACTGCCCCCCTTATCGTCATGGCGAGTGACATGACCGCACGCGTCGCGCTCAAGATGGCGGTGCAAGCCCACCCTCTGGACCTGCTGCTCTTGATCAATCCGGTCGTCGATATTCAGGCCATGCTACTGACCGTTCATGGGCATGATCTTGTAGCCGACCACCGATATGGAGTGCGCCGCGGCATCGCCAATCTGCTTGGGCTCAACCTCAATGTTGATCGCTTTGTTGGCGATATCATTGGAGGCCACTTCACGGACCTGGCCTCCACGATTGCGGACCTGCGCCTGCTTCGCTCTCCATCAGCCATTCTCACAATTCCCAGTAGCCCGCTCGGGCCATTACCTCCAGCTGACCTCCCCCAGGCGTTTCTCAACGCGCTGGGATCCCATACCCGTCTGGCGATAGCCTCAGCGCCGCTGACTGGCCAGAGTCTCCCTCTTCACGAACCACATCCCCAAGCCTTCCGACAGATCCTGGAGCAAATCGCTGTGGCTGTCTCCCTACCGACCGTTCCAACTGAATTTCACGCACAAACCCGCCGCATGCTGGCCCGTCAACAGCGCATCGAGATGGAGCGCACCCGCCTTCGCCACAATCTCTCGCAGATCACGCGTAAAGCCCTGAGGATCGCATACCTTCAACAACAGTCCCAGCTCGGGAACCTCCACGAGTACTGGAAGCTCCTGGACGATCTCTACCGGCTACTGAATCCTCTTAAACCGGGATCCGTACTCGTGGACGTAGGAGTCGGCCACGGTGATTTACTCCGAACCACAATGGTCAATCAGGCCTATCGATCTCGGCAGCGTGGATGGAGCCCGGAGCGGCCCGTTCACGTGGTCGGGCTGGAAGACTCTCAAGACTCGCTGACGCAGGCCCGACAGAGTCTTCGTGCTTTGCACCGGGAACTCGACAGCGACTTCTCTGGCACTCTCACAATCTATCCCCCCATGACCACCGACTGGGTACAGGCGGATTGGACGCAGGGTCTTCCCTTCGAGGACCGCTCGCTCCATCGCATCGTCTGCAATCTGTCACTCCCGTTCGTCCCCTCTCCACTGGTCACGATTCGAGAGCTGTACCGCACGCTCCATCCTGAAGGGCGCCTCGTCCTCACAGTCTTCCACCCAGACACCGATCTCTCGGTACTCTACCGCCAGCATCTGCACAGAGCGAATCAGGATGAATTTAGCCCGCAAGCCCAGATCGTCCTGCACCATCTTGGGCGACTCAGAGAGGCCATCCGGCAAGGATTGCTGCACACCTTCGACCGATCCGCATTGACCTCGCTCCTCCAGCAAGCCGGAGTCCTCATACCTCACATCCGTCCGGCGCTCAACGGGCATGTCTTCCTAGCCGTGATCGAAAAAGATAAATCCGCTGGCTGAACGTACCTTGGCCGTGTATACTCCCACCCGTACATCTTTGAACACATAAACATTTCATGCTCCATTTGCATTTCTGCCGGCGCGTTGCACGGTACATCTGCGCTCCCTGTTCGCTATGACATCACGCTCACCCAATACCGACATCTTGCCGCCTTCTCCCAGCGAGCTATTAAACATCGTCACACGGTTTTCGGCCGAACTGGGAACGATGACCGACCTGACGACACTCGGGAATTGTATTATCCACGAGCTGTGTTGCGCAGGCGCCGCGACCCACGGCACACTGTTCCTACTGGATCGCGAGCACGAATACTATCGCCGCGCCAACATGGTTGGCCCGGTTGCCTCCACGCTCATGCCTCCGACGCTGGCCGTGAGCCATCCCCTGCCCCAATACTTGGTTACAACCAACCGGATTATGACGCAGGCCGACTCGGCTGTAGACCTCCCAAAGACTGCCTCCGAAGCCGGCGCACGCGCAGCCATGGAGGCTATGAAGGTCACACGCGTCGTGCCACACCTCATTAAAGGCCGTCTGATCGCCTTCTCACTGCTTGGCGCTGCACAGCCGTTGGATGGAGAAAATCCGCTGACCAGATCTATGCTCGCCGCGCTGGCACAAACCGCCACGAATGCGTTGGACACCATCGTGCTCTACGAGGACCTCCATCGCTCGCACACACTCATGAAGCGCACGGATCGGTTGAAATCCCTTGAGACGATCGCCGGCGGCTTCGCCCATGAAATTAGAAACCCCCTCACGTCGATTAAAACCTTCATCCAATTGGCCCCTGAACGAAAAGACGATCCCCAGTTTATTCAAGAATTCAGCAAAGTGGTGCTCGACGACGTGTATCGGATCGAACGGCTGATTCAGGAAATTCTCGACTACTCCCGATACATGGAACCCAAGCTGACGGACGAGGACTTCAACGACATCGTCGCCTCGTGCTTGTATTTCATTGATGTCAAAGCAGACAGCCATGGAATCAAGATTGAAAAAGAGTTGGCGCCCGACCTGCCTCGTGTCATGCTGGACCGACAGCAGATCAAGCAGGTCCTCCTCAATCTTCTCCTCAATGCCATGGACTCGATGGCAGAGGCAGGTGGGCGTTTGCGCGTTCAGACTCGCAGGTTGGTGAAACCGGAAGGGCACGACTGGGTTCACATCGAGATTGAAGACAACGGTGAGGGAATCCAGGAAACAAACCTCGAACACATTTTCGACCCATTTTTTACGACCAAACACGAGAGCGGGGAACATGAAGGAACGGGACTCGGCTTGACGATTGTCCACCAGATTATTCAAGAACATCACGGGGATATCCGGGTAAAGAGTTCGGTCGGTGTCGGCACCACGTTTTTCGTGAGCCTACCCGCGATACCCGCATAGCCGCCGACACCAATGGATACCAGCATGAAAAAACGAGTGTTGTTGATCGACGACGAGGCCCGGGTTCGAGCCTCATTGAAGGCAGTACTGGAGCCGACCTACGAAACGATCCAAGCCGCAGACGCCCGGGAAGGCCTTGAGTTGTTTCGCAAGGAAGCTCCCCATTTGGTCCTTCTGGATGTGATCCTGCCAGGCACCGACGGGCTTTCGGTGCTCCAAACCCTGCGCGCTGAGGACCGTACGGCGCAAGTCATCATGCTGACAGGAACGAAGTCGGTCAAAACCGCCGTCGATGCCATGAAATTCGGCGCGGCCGACTACCTCTCGAAACCTTTCGATGTGGAAGAACTCCGCGTGATCGTCGAGCACGCGCTCAAGGACCAGGAACTCCAGCGCGAGGTCAAACAACTCCGTGCGCAAGTCGTTCGGCGCTACGCCTTTCACAACCTAATCGGCAAAAGTCCGTCGATGCAGGACATCTACACCAAGATCGAACAAGTCGCCGATAGCCGCACGACCGTCCTGATTACCGGCGAGAGCGGCACAGGGAAGGAACTGGTCGCCAAGGCGCTTCACTATAACAATAGCAGCAGACGCGAGCGCCCCTTCATCGCACTGAACTGCGCAGCCCTTCCTGAAACGCTCATCGAGAGTGAGCTGTTCGGCCATGAGAAAGGCTCGTTCACGGATGCCACGGCTCGTCGAGTCGGGCAATTTGAGCTCGCCAATACCGGCACGCTCTTCCTCGACGAAATCGGCGACCTCAGCGCCATGACGCAAGCCAAGCTGCTGCGCGTGTTGCAAGAACGAGAAATCACTAGAGTCGGCGGAGTGCAATCCATAAAGGTAGATGTGCGCATCGTGGCGGCGACGAACAAGAATCTCGAGGAGCTCGTCCGCAAAGGGCACTTCCGTGAAGACCTCTACTACCGCATCAATGTCATTGCGCTCTATTTACCCCCACTCCGGGAACGTGGTGAAGACGTTCCTCTCCTCGCCAAACATTTCTTGGCAAAACGAATTGAAGAAGATAACCGGCCGCCCCAAGAGTTTTCCAAAGATTCCGTTGATCTTCTGGCCCGCTATCCCTGGCCCGGCAATGTCCGAGAAATGGAGAACATCATCGAACAGGCATTTATTTGGTCCAAGGGATCAGATACCATCACTCCCGAACATCTCCCGAACATTCTCAAGAACGACACCCGCTCCTCTTCACTCCGCGACGACACCCTTGCTGGGCGGCTGTCGCTCGAAAAAGCCGTGATGGAATTCGAGCGCGAAATTATCTTGGATGCCCTCAAGCGAACGAACTACATCCAAACCCATGCCGCCAATTTACTGGGAATCAGCCGCCGGATGCTCAAGTACCGCATGGACACGCTGGGAATCGGCCGGCCCGATCAGGAAGCGACCACCGAACCCTCGACGGTAGTGCAGGAATAGCACAACCACTGCCCGCTCTGCGTCTTTTTTGCACAGTTTGGTAAAAGACTTACTTATAATATACGTAGAGTTTCGTTCAAGAAAACTACATATGGGCTTCAATCATGCACGAGCCACATTCCATGGGGATATGAATGCTAACTCACTGAAAAGGAATAAGAATTGCTTTACTTTCTAAGTAATTAGCGGTAGAGATATCCTTATGAGCTTATCTGTCACTTCTGAGCCCATGAAGAAGAAGCCGACCTTGCTCGTGATTGACGACGAGGCAGGACCTCGTGATGCGCTGCAAGTCATTCTCCGCCCCTTTTTCAATATCCAGGCAGCGGAATCAGCCAGTGCAGCAATTGAGGTGCTGAACTCCCAGTCGATCGACATCATCACACTCGATCAGAAGCTTCCTGATCGTCAGGGCATCGATCTCCTCCAGGACATCAAGCATCACCACGCCAACATTGAGGTCATCATCATTACCGGATACGGCAGCTTAAAGTCTGCCATGGAAGGCATACGCCATGGCGCCGCCGGCTACCTGCTCAAGCCCTTCAACGTCACGGAATTGCTTTCCCTCATCAACCAGACACTCGAAAAGAAACAACGGCTCGATTTTCTCAGACATTTCATTGGGACATCGACCGGGCTCTGGGGATCAGAAACTGAATGCGCGCAAGCCTGGAAAGAGCTGCGCACGGGATACCAGGCGATCGGAAAACCGGCATTAGACTTTGTGGCCAGCTCCGAATCCATACCGGACCTTCTCCCTCTACTCTCCGACCTGCTTGAAGCTAAAGATCGCCAATTGCTCAACCACTGCAGCCGAGTCAGTTTCTACGCCACACTCTTGGCCAACCGCATCAACCTGACACTCGCTGAACAGAAATCGTTGGCACTGGGAGCGTTTCTCCATGACATCGGCAAGATCGGGCCTGAGCCTTATCAATTTGCCGACGATGAAATCGCTGTAACCGGGGAGTCTGTCGGTAATCGGCACCACCCAGAGCAGGGCGCGAAACTCGTATTACCGCTCGCACTTCCGGCTGAGATAGGACAGATTATTGCCTATCACCATGAACGATGGGATGGTTCAGGCTATCCATTTGGGCTTCAAGAAGAAGGAATTCCTCAACTGGCCCGCATTGTCTGTCTAGCCCAAACATTTGACCACCTGACCGCGGAACTTCCTGGCCGGACACCCCTCACGATTGACGAGGCCTGCCAACAGATGCGTTCGCATGCGGGCACTCACTTCGAACCAAAGTTGACCGAACTCTTCGCGCGGGTCGTCCAGGAATGCAAGGCATCCCTTCCTGCTATGGCGATGGCAACTAGCCCATCCGACCGATCAGACTCTTAACAAAATCTGCGCACTCACTCGAACCGCTTGCCCTTTGCCCCCGCAATGAGTTCCGCGGCTGTTTCACGCACTTTTTTCGTAATGGTCGGACCGCTCAACATTCGGGCGATTTCCTCCTCCCGCCCCATCCCCTTCAGCACTCTGACCGACGTGGATGTCCGTTGACTCTCCAGTCCCTTCTCTACCAGCAGATGATGTTCCGCTTGGGACGCGACCTGAGGAAGATGGGTGATGCAAAATACTTGATGGAACGATCCGAGCTTGCGCAGTCTCGTTCCCATGGCTGCAGCCACTGCCCCACCGACTCCCGTATCGATTTCATCAAATACCAGGACCGGAACCTGATCCATCTCGGCCAACACCGTCTTGAGCGCCAACATGATACGCGAGAGTTCTCCGCCGGACGCCACCCGGCCCAACGGTCTCGGTGGCTCACCAGGATTGCTTGAGAGCAGGAACTCCACTCGATCACGCCCAGCCGATCCAAGCCCTTCGGCCGACTCATCGCTAGATACCGTGACCTGAAAGATCGCCTGCTCCATCTTCAACGCTGCCAGCTCTGCTCCCACAAGTGTCGTCATCCGCTTGGCCGCGTCAATTCGCTTCTTCGACAGCTGCTGCGCCAGCGTGTGGAGACGACGGGCCTCTTCGTCCAGCAGCCCGGTCAACTCAGCCGTTCGCTCCTCACGATTGTCCAATAACTGAAGCTCCTCCTGCGCCAATCTGCCCGTCGCGACAACCGCTTCGACCGACCCTCCATACTTTTTCTTCAGCCGTTGAATCAGGTCGAGTCGGTCCTCCACGACCAGCCTGTCGGTCAGGATCGGCCTCTAACTGTTGTGCATAGTCTCGCAGCCGTCCGGCAAGTTCTTTGAGTTGAATCGCCGATTCCGTCACAGCCTGCTCACAATCGCCCATCGTCGGATCAGTCTGTGCCAACTCTGCAAGGGTTCGGCCGATCCGCCCCAGCCTGGTAAGAACAGCCTGCTCATCCTCCTGCAACTCGACATAAGCCTCGTGAGCCAATTCCCTGAGCCGGTGCGCATGTACCAACCGCTGCCGCTCGCTACGGAGCTGCTCTTCTTCATCTGGCAACAGACCGGCCTGCTCGATCTCCTGGACCTGGAACCGCAACAGAGACTCACGTCTTGCTCGATCAGCGACGTCGCTCTGCAAGACATCTAACTGCGCGCACAATTCCCTCCACCCCTGGTAGGCCTGCTCATACTTCCTGCGCAGCTCATAGAGGCGTCCGAACCCATCGAGGGCATCTAATTGTTTGGCAGTCGCCAACAGCGACTGCTGCTCATGCTGTCCATGGATATCGACGAGGGTGCCCCCAAGCTCTTCGAGCACACGCAGGGGGCACAGGCTACCGTTGACGTACACCCGGTGGCGACCCGAACGGGAGAGCACGCGACGAAGAATCAGCTCAGACTCGTTCCGACCGATGATGTCTTGTGACCGCAGGCGTTGGAGGAGTGGATGGGTGTCCGGGAGGTGGAAGGCGGCTTCAAGCTGGGCCTCGTCTTCTCCTGAACGGATCTGGTCGGTCGAGGCCCGTCCGCCGACCAATAAGGCGATGGCATCAATGAGGAGAGATTTCCCGGCACCGGTCTCCCCAGTCAGGACAGTAAACCCGGACTGGAATTGAAGACTGAGTTGCTCAATGAGCGCGAAATTGACAATGCGCAACTCGGCGAGCATTGCGGCAGGTGACTACAATCCTTAGGCTGAGCCGGCTGGTTGCGCCAGCAGCGAATCGATCATGTCCTTGAACTGCCGCTTCGGTCGCGCTCCAACGAGTTTCTCCACGACCTGTCCGTTCTTGAAAAACAGAATGGTCGGGATACTCATGACCTGATAGCGGCCTGCGACTTCGGGATTTTCATCGGTATTGAGCTTCCGTACCTTCATCTTTCCTGCGTACTCTTTGCTCAATTCCTCGATGACCGGAGCGACCATCTGACAAGGACCGCACCAGACGGCCCAGAAATCTACCATCACGAGTTCAGAGGCCTTGATGACCTCTGCATCCCACGTTGCATCTTCGACCTTCAGTGCATCACCTGCCACGTCGCATTCCTCCTTCGCTGAGTACACAATAACAGTTGGAACCGGTACGGCATCGTATACCAGCCCTCTTCGAGGAGTCAAATCCGACAGACCGGCGCATGACATTGTCAGGGCCTTCGAGGATACCCAAGGACGAACTCATCCACTTTCATCTGCTCGTCTCGCGTGCCTGCACAAAATCTGTTCATCGTCCATATGCCACCCATCTCAGGCTGGGGTAGGCCGATTGTGGCGTCCCATACGGCCCTCCAGGCACAGCCCAGGGAAGACCCTTCTCCCCGATCAGCAGCGGGCTGAGAATACTTCGAACCACTGCCGTTCCGAAACTCTCCGTCCAGCCGATCCCGGTCAGGCTCAACATGAAGCTGTACTGCTGGCGATCGGGGAACTGTAGATAATAGAGTCCCAGCGACCAACACTTGCAGGGATTCTGATAGAGGGCGACGACATCGTACTCAGGACTCTTGCCGGTCTTCACATCGTAGTAGCCCTTCGCGCCGACCGTCCATCCCCAGGGTGTGCGAAACGCCCCTGCCCGCTGTGAGAAATTGAATTTCAGCGGTCGGGGCATAGACCTCGTTGAACGAAATCGGATTCCAGAGGTCTCCACGACGTACGCGATTACCATCGTGCGTGAAACGCTGTCCCACTTCGAGATACCAGTAGTTGGACTGCTGAACCCGGAAGTTGGTGTTGAACTGACTCAGCGACGATCGGTAGGGATCGAAAAACGCATCGATGGTCAGATACTGGTTCGTGGCAGGCTGCTGACCAGGGACAACCCCTGCGCCTTGGCCCATTGCGGCATCCGCTGACTGAGCCGCTCCAAACTTCGGAGCCGTATTCCCGATCACGACCCGCATCCAGAGATCGGAAAATTTCTTCCCCTCAACGGGCACCGTCGCCGGCTGCAGCGGTTGTGTCACGGTTCCGAACGGCGGGGAGACGCCAGGTGTGAAATCCCGCGCGCTCGTTTGCACGGCGCCCACGTGATAACTTTGGGCCATCGTGAAATCCAACCAATTGAAACTGCTGTTGCCATCTTGCTCCAACAACCGGTTGCGGAGCATATAGGTCATCAGGTTTTTCTTCGGCAGATTGTCCACCTGATCGATCTGAGTCAATTGCGACTGATTCGTCGACGGGACATATTCATAGATGACGCTGGGCTCAATGGTATGCAGCAAGGTATTGCCCTCGCTCGTCCTGAAGCGGCGGCTCAGCTTGGACGTTGCATCAAGCGCCGCCCAAAACGTCTCGCGATGCTGGCTTTCAGAACTGTCCACCCCGCGCGTGTAGTACACTTCGCGCACCTTCACCTGGGGAGTCAGCCCCACGATGTGGCCGAGATCCAGGACGTCGGTCGATAGTCCCGGCAGAACATCTATTCGATTCTGGGTAAATCCCTGTTCCCGATAAAAGTTCACAAAATTCGTATCCCCGCCCAGCAAGACCGGCGAATTGAACAATGAAAGATTCGGCAGACTGTAGCCGATTTCCGGCAGCCGCTGAAACGTATCCGCTCCTCCCGATTGCAACGGCTGCAGGTATTGACCAAGCAGGTACGTGTTTCCGTAAGCCAAACGTTGATTCAGCAAAAAAATTCGATTCGCCGCTGGGAAGAGCCCGCTGGACTCCCGAGTTGCTCAGTTGTTGCAGATAATTCCGGTCGGTCACCAAGTTCGCTTGAACGCGAAGGAACAAGTCCGGCGTGAATTGCTGTGTATGGGTTCCCCTGATCAGACGCCCGAGTCTCCTCCGCCTCTTGTCCCGTCTGGCTCACGCCGGACACTTCCGGCAACTCTGTCTGCTGCAAGGCACTGACGAACCACTGCCCCCTCGACAACCGATCCAGGATATAGCGATATTTGAAATCGCTCCCATACCCGAGGTTGCTGTAATAGAAGGGAGAGATCGTCAGATCCTGGCTGGGATTGATGGCCCAATAAGAAGCTTTCTTGGACGTGTATGCCAAAACGACTGTCCCACCCGACAACGGGAATAAGGAACCCAGTATGTCGCCTGGAGAGCGGATACGTCATCGTGGGAATCGGAATCACCGGAACATCGTTCACGCAGAACCATCCACCTTTGAACGCCACATTGTCGCCGGCTTGCAGGTCAAGATCCTTGAACTCGAACCGCCAGGCCGGCGTCTCACCTTTCTGGGCATCGCAGTTCGTAAACCGTCCCTCTTTCACCCGATAATGGTCCTCTGAAAACCGCTGCAAGAGACGCCCCTCCACCGAGGTATTGGTGGATTTGAGATGCACCCGTCCGTGCGTGACCACCCCAGCCTCAGTATTCACGTTGAGTTCCAACCGCTCGGTCACGAGATCGGCTTTGGGATCGGTGAGTCGGACGTGGCCCGTGGCAATCAATACGCCGGGCAACGCCTGGATGGTCATATGATCGGCCGTCAGACGCAGGGTCCCCTGCTTGACCACCACCGAGCCATCGGCTTCGTAGATTTCTGATTCCTGTAGATACTCGATTCGTTCTGCTGTGATATCGAGCGGGGGGCCCTCGGAGGATGTCGTCGGCCCTGCAGCTCCCCCTGCGAGTGGAAGCAGTATCCCCAGCATCAACCAACCAACCAGGCATATCCACAGCCGCGTCGCGATCCCTGCCATGTCAGCCCCGAAGCGGCGAAAGCCCACAGCCACGGAGCCATGCCTTGCACTCTCCCACAAGCATGAGCGATCCCGTCACACAGACCAAACCGTCCGGCGTCGCCAGCTGTCTGGCCAGCGCCATCGCATCGCTGAGCGACGGTACGACATGCGGGTGAGGCAGCAGACCTTCGAGCGAAGCTCCGAGTTCCTGCGCAGTCGCAGAGCGTGGGAGATCCGCCTGCGTCAACACCACCTCATCGACAAGGTCCCTGAGCGGTTCGACAAAACCTCGATGATCCTTGTCGCGCATCATCCCAAGGACAAGGACTACAGGGCGGGACGGATGAGATCGGTCAGAGCGCGTGAGGAAGTCGGCCAAGGCCGTTGCAGCAGCAGGATTATGCGCGCCATCCAGCAGGATGGTCGGACGGCGATCGACCACTTCCAATCGTCCGGCCCAGTCGACCGTACGCAGTCCCTCGTGCACCGCCTCAGTCGTGACAGCAATCCCCTGAGGAGCCGCCGCTCCCAACAACGCCAGCGCACAGGCGGCATTATCCAGTTGGTGCCGACCCGCCAGGGCACAAGTCAGTCCGTCATATTCCATACCCAGACCGCGATAGGAAAATTGCTGGAGCCCCTCTCCCTCTGTGCGAAAATCCTCATTCAGACGAAACACCGGGGCCTGCCGCTCCCTTGCCACCTGTTCAATCGTCCGCCATGCGTCATCTTCGAGCCGCCCCAACACCACCGGCACCCCCGGCTTGATAATGCCGGCCTTCTCGAACGCGATCGATGAACAGTGTAGTCCCCAAATACTCCTGATGATCGAGAGAAATCGTCGTGACCGCACAAGCCATGGGTGTCACCACATTGGTGGCATCGAATCTGCCGCCCAATCCAACCTCCAACACGGCCACATCGACCCCTGAATCGGCAAAATGCTGAAACGCCATTGCCGTCGTATATTCGAAGAAGGTCGGCGACAGATCCGGTTGGCAAAGAGCCTGAAGCTGTTCAGTCAATTGTGCCACCCGCGATTCAGCGATCATCTCGCCGTTCACCCGTATGCGTTCTCGAAACTCTACAAGATGCGGCGAGGTATAGAGCCCCACTCGATACCCTGCCGCCTGTAACATCGCGGCGGCCATGGCTGCGGTGGAGCCCTTTCCATTCGTGCCGGCGATATGCAGCGTACGATACCTCGTCTGCGGCATGCCAAGGCGCACCATCAACGCCGTCATCGTCGTAAGACCCAGTTTGATGCCATGCTTTTGCAGACGATACAAGTAGGCTACGGCAGAGGAATAGGTCATTGTTAACCAGGCAGGAAGGAGGCTAGCCGGGATTCTTCATGACAGGTCTCGGCTAAAAGTGGGCGACGAGGGTGCTCAAGGTCTCTTTCAACTGTTTGCGCTCCACGATCATATCGATCATGCCGTGTTCCAGCAGAAATTCCGCTCGCTGAAATTGGTCCGGCAACTGCTGTTTGATGGTCTGCTCGATCACGCGGGGACCGGCAAAACCGATCAGCGCTTTCGGTTCGGCCAAAATCACATCGCCCAACATGGCAACGCTGGCGGTGACGCCCCCGAACGTAGGATCGGCCAACAGGCAAATAAACGGGAGTTTGGCCTCGCCCAGCTTGGCGACAGCGGCCGACGTCTTGGCCATCTGCATCAGGGAGAGAATCCCTTCTTGCATCCTGGCTCCTCCGGAGGTCGTGACCAAAATGACCGGCAACCTGGCCTCCAATGCGCGATCGATCGCCCGGCAGATCTTCTCCCCGACGACCGAACCCATGCTGCCGCCCATAAAACTGAAATCGAACAGACAGAGCACCACACGACGGCCGTTCATCATCCCTTCGCCGATCATCATGGCATCTTTGCGGCCGGTCTTTTCCTGGTGCGCCTTTACGCGATCCTTGTACGATTTCGTGTCCTGAAAATTCAGCGGATCCTGGGGACCGATCTCCGCATCCCACTCTTTAAACGTCCCGAGGTCGACCAAGAGCGCAATGCGCTCCATGACAGAAATCGGAAAATGGTAGTCGCACTTCGGGCAAACCTTATTGTTACGCTCGACTTCTTTGCGATAGACGATTTCCCGGCAGTGGTTGCACTTGAGCCACATCCCCTCTGAAAGCTTGGATCGCTTTGGAGGTTCGGCTTCGGTCGTTTTCTGCTTTTTAAACCAGGCCATCACGCGCTCCTTATAGTCGCGAGCGGGACGGGTCGGAAGTGTTATCTTTGCGAGTCGCGCTTTTCCCGCCAGTCTCGCCCGCCTCACTCACATACCGCGAGGTCGGCAGAATACCATAGCCGCCCTCATGACGCACGTAGATTTCCCTTCGATGAAGATGACGGTGTGGCGTCAGAAGAGCTGACCACCGAGAGCAATCTGGAACATCATCGTGAGTCCCACGATAACGCTCCCAAGACTTGCCAATCCCTGGACGGCGAGAAAGACAGGACGCCCAATGTTCAGCGACCACAAGACCGGAAGGCTCACGACTGTCCCGACCAGCACCATCCCCATGATCGAGCCAATCCCGAATACCGCGATATACGTGAGCCCCTCCAACACCGATCGTGCAGACGACAGCACGATCAACAACAACGCCGCCGACCCGGCCAGGCCATGGGCCATGCCGATGCAGAACGGTCGAGCGGAATCACGCCACCAGTGTATATGTCCGTGGTCCTCGGCCAGTGCATGACTATGCAGATGCAGGTGCCGTTCATTGTCATGTTCGTGCGAATGCACATGCCAGCGTTCTCGGACCAGTCGCACCCCGAGTACCCCGCCGAGGAATACGAGCATGGCCCCGACACCGAACTCAGCCGCCAATGCAAAGGGTTCAGGAATCGTCACGCGGAGGATCAACACCACCGCCCCGACCAGCATCAACACCGCCGTATGCCCAAGTCCCCAGCTGAATCCAATCATGCCGGAGGCGCAGAGCGAGGGTCGTTGCGCCAACACAGTGGATACGGCAGCCAAATGATCCGTATCCAAGGCATGGCGAAGCCCCAGCACCAACCCGAGTCCTAAAATGGTCAGGAATTCAGTGTCCAGCATGAGCGATCATCCCAAATTGCCTCTGGGCAGAGATGTAGGCCGCACGATGAGACGTCAGCCGCCACGCGCGTGCATTTCGAGACGTGGGTCTTCGCGAAGCTTCTCGATACCGATAAACCCTCCGACACGCAACCCGTCCCGCTCAAGCGCTTTCCGCTCTTCTGCGCCCCGGTCGCGGCGCCCTTCCCAGCCGGTGCGGATCAAGGCCCGCATCTCATCATCCGAAGCGCCGGCGCGAAGGGCCTTGCGCAGATCCGTTCCCGTCGTCGCGTACAGACAGCGGTACCACATTCCGTCTGCGGTCACCCGGCTGCGGTCGCACGTCGCACAGAACGGCGTGGTCGTCGAAGGAATAATCCCAAAGGTCGTCCCATCCGGCAGCAGAAATCGCTGCGCCGGCGCAGCTCCCCGTTCAGGCATCGGCTCGATCGTCCCGTAGTGCGCGCTCAGCCGGGCAAGCATCGCAGCTTGTGAGAACACTTTTTCCTGAGACCACTCGTTCGCGCCGCCGACGTCCATGTATTCGATAAACCGAACCTCTGCCTGCACCTGCTTGCCGAACTCGATCAGATCGACCAACTCATCGTCATTGAACCCCCGAATTGCCACCGTATCGAGCTTTAAGCCGGTGAATCCCGCCCGAGCCACCGACTCAATCCCTTCTATCACGCGCGCAAACTCATCATGGCGGGTCAGCTGAAGAAATCGTTCCGGTCTCAGCGTATCGAGGCTGACCGTGATGCGGTGCAGCCCTGCCTCATACAGAGCCTCAGCCTGGTCCGCCAGAAGAATGCCGTTCGTCGTCAGCGCGATATCCGTCACCCGCCGGTTTTGAAGCAACAAGCGAATCAGCTGAGGCAAATTGCGTCGAAGCAACGGCTCTCCGCCGGTCAACCGCACGCGATCCACACCGAGGTCCGTGAAATAGCCGGTCAGGCCTGCCATTTCCTCATGAGTCAGCACATCCTCGCGTGGCAACCAGACATAGTCCTCCTCCGGCATACAGTACTTGCAGCGTAGGTTGCATCGATCCGTCACGGACAACCGCAAGCTACGAAGCGGCCTGCCGAAGGTATCGCCGACTGGCACCACAGAATCACTGGCTACTGTAGGGTTCAACAGCTTCCCCCTTGCCTCAGACAACAATTCACGCCTTACCCCTCACGCCTCACGTCCCTACGGATGTTCCTCCACCCAAACCTCGCCTTCCGGCGTATGTTCGAGCTTCCAGATCGGCGTGATTTGTTTCAATTCATCGATCGCCCACTTGCAGGCACGGAACGCCTCAGCCCGATGCTCAGCCCCCACGACAATCAACACGATGTTTTCGCCGATGCCGATTTCGCCATACCGGTGGAGGATCACGACTTCGATGATGTCAAAATCCTTCAGCGCTCGCTCGCGGATCTCGCGCAGCTTCTTCTGCGCCATCCCCTCGTAATGTTCGAACGTAATGCCATCGACATCACGTCCCTTGGACCGGTCACGCGCCGTCCCGAGAAAAATCGAAATGCCGCCGATGCGCTTCGACCGGCCTCGCACTCGATTGATCTCCGCATCGACGGAAAAATCTTCCCGCTGCACACGGACAAACTGGGCATCGTCACCCGCGTGATCCATATCTGATCCACCGGCAAACGGTGGCAACAACGCAATCTCGTCGCCGTCTTTGATTTCCGTTTCTTCGTGAGCGATTTCTTGATTCACCGATACCAGAACCTTCTTTTTATGGATCAACTCCCCGATCGCTGGATACCCGGCATCCAAAAGGCCGACCAAGTCCTTCACTTGCTTTCCATTGTCCAACGCAAACGACAGGGAATCTTGATTCCCCGCCAGCGACTTCGTCATCCCAAAGAGCCTGATCGTGATCACGATAAAACCTTTCGCGCTACACGAATATTTACATGTTAACGTCTTGTAAATGCTCCAGACTTTCCACCAGACTTGGAAAGCAAGCACACCTCGCTGAAGCTCATCCCCCGATCAGATCGCCTTGCACATATCGTAGATTGTGAGCGCCGCCACCGAGGCCGCCGTCATCGCTTCCATCTCTACCCCAGTCGGTCCAGTCGTCTTGGCTGTCGCCAAAATAGTGATCGAACAGCGGCCTTCGCGATCCGGCTGAGATTCTTCTTTAAATGAGATATCGACGCTGGTGAGGAGAATCGGATGGCACATGGGAATGAGGTCCGGGGTCTTCTTGGCTCCCATCACGCCGGCGACCTGCGCGACGGATAAGACATCGCCCTTGGCAATCTTGCCCCGCTGAATTTTTTCGAGGGTTTCCGGCTGGAGAAAGACTATGGCCTGAGCCGTCGCGGCCCGCTCGGTCGAGTTCTTGGCACTAACATCGACCATCCGCGCTCGCCCCGACTCGTTGAAGTGCGTAAATTCTGCCATTTTTAGCCCGGAATATTCATGAATACCTGCTACGTCGTCCGAACCTCTCGCCCGGCGGGGCTTTTCTCGATCGGCCTCCTCAACGGACTACCAGTACGCCTGCGTCGGCCTCACTTGCGAGAAGCCCCGGCGGGCTTCGGTCTCGAACGCCTCGCGACGGCATTCATGAATAATCCGGGCTAGCTAAATCAGCCAGTTATAAGAAAATCGTGAGGAGATTATAGGAGCCGATGGAAAGGGCCG
The DNA here is from genome assembly GCA_963801725.1 of uncultured Nitrospiraceae bacterium. Lineage (GTDB taxonomy): Bacteria > Nitrospirota > Nitrospiria > Nitrospirales > Nitrospiraceae > Palsa-1315. The sequence continues at coordinate 1,936,534 of CAWDFX010000002.1, read as the reverse complement.
TCAAGGGCGAGAGGGGCGACCTGGTGAACCCCCTGTGCTCGCGCAACGCGCGGTCTCGGAAGACCCTCGTTGGACGCGCGCAGTTGGGGGTTCAACCAGGCCGCCCCCTAAAAGGGGAAAAAAGATTGAGAAAACCCGTGTGGTCCTCTGCTCCCCGAGCGCGCACGATCAGAATGTGCTCGCTCGACGGGCGCAGTGGGACCACTCAACACGTCGAGGAAACGAAATGAGAAAATCAACAGCCAAACCGATCATCTCTGCCATAAATGTATGAACTGGAATATACGACGGCTGATGGCTGGAGAGTGGGTTGAACAGGATCAAATATTGAACAAGTATTGAATAGTCAAGTGAGACTTGCCTCTCACCAGCATATTCAGGCGACCATGCTATGATGCACGGCAGTTCGCGGCAGATTTACTAGCTGGGCTTATGTAATGCTTAGCACACATTCCATGAAGTTTGAGGGCGCGTTGCTAAAGCGTGGCTTTTGGCTCTACGTCTGGGAAATCAAAGGCAACGCATCGCACCACGTGTACGTCGGACGCACAGGAGATACTTCGTCTCCGCGCGCACAATCACCGTTCAAAAGAATCGGACAACATCTGGACCCCTCTCCGAACGCAAAGGGTAATGCACTCGGTCGGCAGCTTCGTAATGCAGGAGTAAACCACGAGGAGTGCACTTTCGAGATGGTTGCCATTGGGCCGATTTTCCCCGAGCAGACTTCCTTTGCAGAGCATGTTCCAGTTCGGAATCAGGTGGCAGCATTGGAGCGAGCCACAGCCGATGAATTAAGAGAGTTGGGGTATCGCGTGCTCGGAGCGCATCCTAAGGTTGGCGCGGCTGACCCAGAACTCTTGTTACAGGTCCGAGGCATCATTAGAAATCGCTTTGCGACAGTTACGTCCAGCAATTGTTTGAACGCGACGCGCTTAAAGCAACGCGCACCTCAAGCGTGACGTTGGGTAGCCGGTGGGGGAAGCTAGCATGAACAACGATGATCAAATTCTGAGGGCCTATGCTGCCATTACTTCGATTCGGGCGAATGTTCCTGAGCGCCCACAGATCGAAGAGCGGTGGGTCAATGAGTTCAACGCTGCGATCGAGAAACTTGAGAAGTCATGGACATTGCTCTGCAGGAATTCAAGGTTCCGCAAGACGCGCTCAAACGATTTATCGCTTCGTGCAACAGCCTGACGAATGACGTGACCTACCTCGAAGGCCTGTGGTGCGAACGGGCCATTCTGCTGCAGAAGCTTGACTCGGTCCTCATGTACTTCACGGGCTTGCAAGACCGGGAAGACAATAAGATCGGTTTTCATCCATTTTAAATAGCGAGGCAGGCAGGGACAGGGCTCCTTCGTCGCACAAGTCCCTCTCCGCACGCCCTCTCCGTGATTTCGCAGCAAATCGTTATAAAATGCTGGGTTAGGATGCCGATGACGGCGTGTCCTACGGGCACCGAACGATGCAACACCCTTCTTAGTGCTCTCGAGTGAGCATGTTTCGCGGTGCGTATTCTGCGCACAAGAACACCGCTTGGACATCCCCATTCCCCCTCCTGCACCCCACTAACGATATATTGACAGCTCGAAATCCAATCCTTGAGAATGTCGGCATGGCCTATCGTGTAGTGATTGAACGGCTGGAATTTCAAGGGCGTTGCGGGGTCATGCCGGCGGAGCGGCGGAGACCGCAACCGCTGGCGATTGATTTAGAATTGGACTGTGAAGGAACCGCTGCCGAAGCGGCAGACCAGATCAATAAGACCGTGGACTATGCCCGGGTGACTGAGCGGATCGTCGAGTTGGGCGAGACTCAGGACTGCGCGCTGCTCGAAACATTTACGGAACAGGTCCTTGCGATGTTGTTCACGGAATTCCCTGTTGCGAAAGTCTCACTCTGGCTCAGAAAGCTGGCGCCTCCACTCTCACAAATGACCGGATCGGTCGGCGTGAAGGTGGAACGGAGCCGCATGGCCCATCAACCGCAACAGACTGATCCAGCGCCATCGTTATTCTTAGCACAACAGCTCCAACTCCATCGCTTACCGAAAGGCAAGGCGCTCGATGTCGCGGCCGGGTCCGGACGAAATGCACTCTATCTGGCCTCACACGGATTTCAGGTCGATGCGATGGATCGTGATGAACAGGCCATGGCACAGCTTGCTGCCACGGCGAAACAACGAAATCTCCCGAACCTCACTGTCCGGACAGTGGACCTTGAACGAAAGACAGAGGAACGACCGGAGTTTCCGACGCAGGAATATGATGTAATCGTGGTGTCCTTCTATCTCCATCGCGCGCTGTTCCCTGCCCTCATTGATTCACTAAAACCGAACGGGGTCTTAATATACGAAACCTTCATCATCGACAACTACTTGCGGCATCACCATCCACGCCGATGGGAGTTTTGCCTCGCGCACAACGAATTGCTCCGGCTCACCTCCACGCTCCGCGTGCTGTCGTACGACGAAGGCGAACACGACAGAGCCATGGACCCGGCTCTGTCTTCACCGCGCGACTCGTCGCTCAACAAGCAGGCCCCAGCAGCCTGCCGCACGAGTCGACATGAGTCGTCTCGATCTCCATCTCCATACGACCCACTCCGATGGAAGCCTCTCGCCGGCTGAAGTGCTACAGCTCGCCCACAAGGCAGGGGTCACTGCGCTGGCCATCACAGACCACGACATTGTCACCGGCATTCCCGAAGCCATCGCAGCCGGAACTGAGCTGGGAGTTGAAATTATTCCCGGTGTGGAAATCAGCTCCTGCGTCGGCAATAGTGAGCTCCATATTCTTGGCTATTGTATAGACTGGCAAGACTCGGAACTGAATAGACGGTTGACCACCTTGCGCGAGGGTCGGCATAGACGCAACCCACAGATCATCGAACGGCTGCGCTCATTGGGGCTCGACGTGACCTACGAAGAGGTGAGGGCTCTGGCCGGCACGGATTCGGTGGGCCGGCCGCATATTGCGCGGCTCTTGATGGACAAGAAGTATGTCTCGTCCGCCAAAGACGCCTTTGACCGGTATCTGGCTGAGGGGCGCCCGGCATATGTGGCGCGTGAACTGCCCCAGCCGGTTGATGCCATTGCCTGGATCAGAGCCGCCGGCGGTGTGGCTGTGCTCGCGCACCCTACGTGGGCCAAGGTGTCTGGAGAAGGGCTGAACACCCTCCTGACGACATTGAAAGCCGAAGGTCTCGGCGGCATCGAAGTCCACTACAGCACGCATACGAGGCGGCAGACGACGGAGTACCTCGATCTGGCTAAACGACTGAACATGCTGGTGACCGGTGGCAGTGATTTCCACGGGATCACCAAGCCGGACATCGAAGTGGGTACAGGCCGGGGCGACTTGAAAGTTCCCGAGAAGTTACTCGATCCCCTCAAGACAGCCGCCTTCTTGGTTGGTCGTTCGTAACTCGTATCTAGTCGTTCGCAGACAATCATACTTTCTGGGTTGCGAGATACGTTTCACGATTCACGCTTCACGGGTGTCGAGAGTACACCCTTGCTCATTTCTCCCAATTCGTTGACTCTCCCCTCCCATCCGCTACACTTTGAAGCATTCACGGACCTCCTCACAAATTCCTATGGCGAAATCCTGGACTTGGATCGTTCCCTATATCTTTACCATTATGGCTGTGCTCCTAGCCGGCCCCTTGCTGGGTAGCCTGGCATTCGTCCAATCTGTCTCGGTTCCGTATATGCATCTCAGTGGGCCTCACGCGATTCGATTGGCTGTGAACCTCCTCGCACTCGTCATCCTGTGGATCTTCGCCCTCGTTGCCTCTCAGCAAATCCCAGACAACGGCCGAGGGTCGGGCTTTCTTCGCCACCTCGTCCTTCCACTCGCAACCCTCGTTGTTATACTTTTTGCCAACAAAGCCTTTAGGGCCATGGGCCTGCCGCTGATCGAACAGATCGGCCCATCGCGATTCGCCATGGGATATGCAATTGGGCTCGTCGGTTCCGGTCTCTGGATTACGGGAACCTGGATCCTTAACCGGCGTGCGCTACGGGAAGCCTTCGTTCCCCCAAGACAAACACGGCGGCAAGAGGCGCAGACACTTCCCGACGATGAGGATACAGGACAAGAAGAAGGAACAGCGGCTTCGTCAGAACCAACAAGGGCAACCGCCACGTTAGCCATCAATGGCGCCACGCCAGGCATGCTCGGGCGCTACAAGGTGTTAAAGGAACTCGGACGGGGCGCAATGGGACTTGTCTATTTGGGGAAAGATCCCACGATCCAACGTTTCGTGGCCATCAAGACCATGCGACTCGATCAGCTCGACGACGACGACAAGCTGCAAGAGTTCAAGGCACGGTTTTTCCGCGAAGCAGAGTCCACAGGGCGGCTCTCTCACCCCAACATTGTGACCATCTATGATGCGGGAGAGGAAGACGATTTAGGATATATCGCGATGGAACTCATCGAGGGAACGCCCTTGAAACAGTGGGCACGAAAACCCAACTTGATGCCGGTCAACGAGGTCCTCCTGACCGTGGCCACCGTCGCAGACGCCCTGGACTACGCCCATCAACAAGGCGTCGTTCACCGCGACATCAAGCCGGCGAACATCATGCTCACGAAAGATCGCGTCGTGAAAGTCATGGATTTCGGTATTGCGAAGATGGCATCGAGCAGCAAGACGCAAACGAATATTGTGTTGGGCACGCCGACCTATATGTCGCCTGAACAAATCTCCGGCAAGAAAGTGGACGGTCGGTCGGACATCTTTTCACTCGGCGTCGTGCTGTTCGAACTTCTCACCGGACAGCTGCCGTTTACCGCCGATAACTTGTCGGCCGTGCTGTTCAGCATCACCCACCATCCGCATCCCTCCATTCAGACATTGAGGGCGGACCTTCCGCCAATGGTACAGGAGATCGTGGACCGTGCATTGCAGAAAGAACTGCCCCACCGCTATCGGCGCGCAGAGGAATTCGCAGAGGAGCTCCGTGCCTGTCTCCACAGTCTTGCGGCGTGAAGGAGATGTCGTCTGGCCTTCGAACGATTACATAGCGCCAAATCCGATACCGGTCTTACGCGGTCTCATAATGAGGATCGCTTGGTGGCCGATCCGGCCCTCGGACTGTATGTCGTCTGTGACGGCATGGGAGGCGGAAACGCTGGCGAGATTGCCAGCGCTCTTGCCGTCGAGAAAATCCACGCGCATCTGGTCGAGGCCGCCCGGCATCCGGACTTGCCGCTGGTAGGCCCTTACGATGCCACCGTGTCCGCATCGGCTAATCGTCTTGCCAGCGCGATTCGTGCAGCGAATGAAGCTGTTCATCGCGAGTCATGGAGCAGACCTGACTATGTCGGGATGGGTACCACCGTGGTTGCCGTGCTGCTCCATGAAGAGGTCCTCGCCATCGCTCATGTCGGAGACAGCCGGCTCTATCTCATTCGAAACGGGGCTATCCAAGCCCTCACCACAGACCACTCATGGGTCGCGGAACAGATCCTCAAGGGGTTCATCACAGAAGAAGAGGCAGAACGCTCCCCTCAGAGAAACATCGTCACGAAAGCCCTCGGCGTTGAGAGCAGCGTCGACGTGGAACTGGCGGAGGTGCCGGTCAAGAGCGGAGATAAGCTGTTGTTATGCTCAGACGGACTGACCCGCAGCGTCCATCCACACGACATGCTTCAGATCCTCAGCGGATCGGAAGACCTCCCGGCCATGTCGGACCGCCTCATTGTCATGGCGAACGAAGCCGGCGGTCATGACAATACGACCGTGGTTATTGTGGCCTTGCGGGATGAACTCCAAGCCGGACTGTGGGAACGGTTGAAAAAACGATTCGTTGCGTAACGAATCATCGGGCCCTTGCATCGGAGGGAACACCATGCCTGAAACGCTGCCACAACAAGCCACACTGCTCGTCAAACTTCACGGGCAAAGCTCCCGGCATATCGAACTGACTCAGGAGACGTTGACGATCGGTCGGAAGGCCGACAATACCCTGGCGATCGAAGATGCAGCCGTTTCCGCCCATCATGCACGGATCGTAAAGGTTCAGGCCGTCTTTTTTCTCGAAGACTTGATGAGCACGAACGGCACCACCATCAATGGCCGGCCGATCACGCGCCACCAACTCCATGACGCGGACGTGATCGCCATCGGCCAGCATCGGCTGGTCTTTCAAGAGAATGCGGCGACCAGTGCGGCAGCGCCGGCTCCCTTTGTCGATCTGGATCACACCACGGTGCTCAGAAGAACGGACCGTACACCCGACGGACCGACGCTCGCTGTCAAAGTCCTCGTGATCGGAGGAAAAACCGATAGAACGGAATACCCACTCACCAAACAGGTGAATGTCATTGGGTCTCAAGACGGAGCCGTCATTCGATTGACCGGCTGGTTTGCCCCAAAATCTGCGGCGACGATCGCCCGACGGGGCCAGACCTACTCCATCAGCCCTTCAAAGGGGGCGAAAGCCCTGCTCGTCAACGGCATGGATGTTGTGGGACAACAGGAGCTGAAGGATGGGGACGAGATCGAGGTGGCGGGCGTGACGCTGAAGTTCTCTGTGCACTCAGAAACCAAGAACACCTCTCGCTAACACCTCATTCGGCTATTTAAAAACGAGCGTGCCCTTCGGCAAGGTTTGGTAACACCGGTCGGAAACCTCCTGGTCATGCGACTGGAGGCACTGGAGGATCTCCCCGCTCCCAGGCTTGATCGCCCTGCAGAATTGTTTCACATCCACGGCGCACGCTGCCATCAATCGATTTCGATCTTCCTTCCACTTCACAAACTGCTCCTGCAACTGGTTTTGGCATGGCGGCGGAAGTTGCTTGGCGCGCTGTTTCAGACAGCGCGTGCGGACAGAACCGTCCAGAGAATCGGGACACAATTGTTCGATCTCCGCTTCGCACTTCAGCTTGGTAGCCTGGAGGGTGCGAGGATCTAATCGCGTGACAACAGGAGCTTCACCACCTAAATCGCTCGGCCGATCATCCTCCAGCCTCGGCATGGCTGCCTCTGAGGGCAGGGGAGGAGAAGTGGGAATGGTTAAATCCAGCGTGGGTGGCTCAGACAGAGCACGCGCCGCCTGACGAGTTTCAGAAGGCAGTCCAGCCGAAGATAATTCTTCTTCCGACGGAAAATTGGCAGCCACCGTCGCCCACACGAGTGCAAGGCCAAGCACGGTAAGTGCGCCGGCAATGATCCCGCTCGAAGACTTCTGCTGAGCCATAGTTATTCCTTATCGCTAACCCCAGCATAGGATACGGCGGTGAAAAAATCGATGAATTGTCCGGTTTCTACCAGTGGTGCGCGACAAGCGCGAGGCGCGAGACTCGCGTGACGTGTGAGCCCTGTCCTGCCTGTCGCGCTTTTCCCGCCAGTCTCGCCCGTCTCGCTTGAGTTGCCGGTTAGTTCTCTGGCGTTTCGACGATGTGGTTTTCAAACCTGGTGCAGCCCTCGGCGAGCAGCCGATTCGTCAGCATTTCTCCAGGCCATTCGATGGGCAAATCGGCCGTGAAGATCCACACATCAGGAGAGGTCCACACGGGGCCGTGGTCTTCTGGAAGTTCAGGATCAAACAGATCGGTCCAGACCGGCATGTACACACCGTTCCCGCATTGGGTATGCAGGTGCACGATCGTGCGTGCGCGGACGAGCGGGTCCAGATCGCGCCAGACTGCCGCGGTCTCATCCGCCAACCGATGGAGCCGAACGGCATTTTGCGCATCGAACATGGCATAGGCGGCGTAGACCGGTGCTTCGATCATATCGGGAGCCAGGGCCAACTCGGGACATTGCGCCACGAGGCCTTCAAGGAGAGCCCGGCGATGCCGATCCTCCAGCGAGTCGGGCAGCCCGGAGTCCGGCACACCGATCAGCTCAAAGAAGAGAAACGCGGTACTTTCGACAGGCGGATACAGCCGGGCGGCAATCGAGGTGGCTCGCTGGGAGTCCGCCACCGTGCTCAAATGATCGTTCAAGCTCTGGAGGCTGAGCGGCTCCAGCGTCGAATCGGTCAGGAGGCGGGACTCCACGCGCACCACTGTCCCGGCTGAGAGCCGGAGATGTCGATGCAACAATTCCGCTGTCGCCACCGGGTCGATCTTCAACTTCAGAGGATGAGCCAAATTGGCTTGGAGAGGAAGTTCCAAGGCCGCCATCGTGGCGTAAGATAATTTTTCATCGGCCGGCCCATCGATCAGCACGGAGCAGGATGCCTCTGCAAGAAGATCGAAGAGCCATTCCGCCATATCCTCGTCCAACGCCGCCAGCACGGTGAGGAGATCATACTCCCGTCCCTGCTCCAAGAAGGCTTGCAGCGTATCGATCGCCGCCTCGGTATCGCCATGGTCGTGGCGCCGAGCATTGATCAAGTGTACGAGATCTCGTGTGAGGGGGTCGGGACGAGACCAACTCAACATATCGACAGACTCCTACCGCACAACCGCGCAGCACTGTTCCCCATGTTGCCAAACTTTTCCCGTGGTAGCAAGCGCTCCAACAGTTTATCTCCACACAATCCACGCCACAGTTCGGACGATGTCGGGCTCACGATCCGATCACCTTCACCAACACACGCTTTCGTCTTTGCCCGTCGAACTCTCCGTAGAATATTTGTTCCCACGGACCGAAGTCCAACCGCCCTTCGGTAATCGCCACCACGACTTCTCGCCCCATGAGCTGGCGCTTGATGTGAGCGTCGCCGTTATCCTCTCCCGTTTCATTGTGCCGATAAGTTGCGCTCTGAGGAACGAGTGCATCCAAGAACCGGTCATAGTCCTTGAGTAGGCCTGGTTCGTCGTCATTAATATAGACGCTGGCCGTGATGTGCATGGCATTCACCAGCACGAGCCCCTCTTGCACTCCGCTCTTCTTGACCGCCGCCTCAATCTGCGGTGTGATGTTGAGGTACGCGCGCCGCGTCTTCGTCTCGAACCAGAGCTCTTCGCGATAGGATTTCATGGTCGTCAATCAGAGGGAGTTCATTCTGCCGAACCGGACCGCCAAGATGCAAGCCACATCATCTCACTCTCACGTCGTCGATCAATCAGGCTGCTGCCGGTATATATGGTGGCGCGATGCCCGTTAAAACTATGACCACATCCTCACGCCCGCCGCGCTCTCCACGGCTTCGGCTTTCAGCCCATGCCACAGTCGTCCTCCAGCGGCGCTGGCCAAGAACGCTGCAGGAACGATCGTCGAAACGTCGGCACAACTATTCTGGCGCGTCGCGACCGACATCGCACAAGCTGAACGGCTCTATCCTGTAGCCCTTCGCATTCCTGTTGAAGCGTGTCGCTCGTACGCGAAATTCCTTAACAAAATTGACACCACTCGGCGATGGTGATAGGTCTTTTCACAGAATAGGCCACGTGGGAACGGACCGCTCAGTAGGGAGGTGTTCGATGGCTGCGCTCGTTGGAAACCTGACATCAGTCCGGAGTCCTTTTGATTGGACCCTCCTCTTCGCCCGACAACCAGAACCGGATTTGGAATTCACAGAAGAGGAGCTGGATCAAACAATCGCCACGAAAGCACGGGGCCCGCTGAACCCACGCAAGAAATCCGGTGGAGGAAGCCCGATTCTCTGGGTACTTCTTCTGGCTCTTGTCGGCGGCATTGCCTATGTCTCGATGGAACCAGAACTGTTGACAGAATGGCTGGGCCCCTATCTTGGTGAAAACACCACGCCACCACCGGTGACCATGAGGCCGAAGCCAGTGGCCCCGGCGCCCACGACACTACCGGCACCCGCTCCACAAGCGGCTCCCAGTCCGAGTACCCAAGCCCCTGCTCCCTTGCCTCCAGCAACTCCTCCCGCAACTGCCGTCGCTCCAGCTACCCCAGCAATCGCTCCACCGCCCCAAACAACAGCGAGACCCGCTGCACCAGTCGCACCTCCACTCAGCCCGATGTTCGGCGAAGGACAAAAAGTCACCGTCACCGCAGACGAAATCGCGCCCGGAGGAAACATTCCGTTGCTCGCAGATTCATCGAGCGGCAAGCCTGGCCCAATCGTTCGACCAGGAACCTCACTGACCATCATGGATGGTGACCTCCAGCCCAGCGGCTGGATGTATTTTGTGCGCACCGACGAAGGCGTAAAGGGTTGGGTATCGGAGAAGCGTCTTCGCTTGAAGTTCTGACCCTCCGCATTTTCTCTTACACGGGTAGCCTACGAGCAGACACATTCCCGCCTGTTCAACCCGCATTATTCATGACGGTTCGTCGTGAAATCGCTGAGCCGCGTTGCGAGACCGGCGCGCGGAGCCGTGAGGGCCCGATGAGGTACAAACCGCACTTCGTGTGGGCCGTTCGCCCTTGTAATGAGTCTTGGCGAACGGAAAAGCCCCTCTGTGATTCAGAATTTCGAGACTCGGTGAGGGTCCGAGGGGCGAGCCCGCCGGCCGAAGGCTCGTCGTAGCAGCGGATCGGCGATTGCAGCAGAATCGCTCATGAATAATGCAGGTTAGACGATCTCCCTGTGCTATAATCCGCCCGTTTTATATCCCGTAGCCAAACCCACAGTATCGAGACGATTCCATGGCCACACTCACAGCGTTGATCTTTGACTTTGATGGCGTGATCGCGGACACCGAACCCCTTCATTTCGCCGGTTTTCGTCAAACGCTGGCAGAGGTCGGCATCAGCCTGACTGAATCCGACTACTACGCCAACTACTTGGGGTACGATGATCGGGGCTGTTTTATCGCAGCGCTCACTGCGCACCAGCGCCCCACGGACCCAGCCGCCCTCGCACCACTGATGCAACGAAAATCCCATGCCTATTTAGAATCGGTGAAGGATCATCTGACCATTTTCCCCGGGGTGCGCGAGTTCGTGCGCGAGGCCGCCGCCGCCTACCCCTTGGCCATCGCGTCCGGCGCTCTCCGCCACGAGATCGAAGTCATCCTTGAACAGGCAGGGCTTCGAAAAGAATTTCTTCACATCACCAGCGCAGAAGACGTGACGAAAGGAAAACCCGATCCACAACCCTTTCTCCATGCCCTCAACGCATTGAATCGACAATGCCGAGAGCAGGCCATCACCGCCGGATCCTGCCTGGTGATCGAGGACTCGATCCCGGGTATTCGCAGCGCGAAAACCGCCGGGATGAAAGTCCTCGCCATGGCGAACACACACACAGTCCAAGATCTGCATGAAGCCCATGCGGTCGCCAAGAGCCTCTCACAGGTTCGCCTCAGCGAACTCCGCGAACGCCTGTGGCCGGCCGCATAAGAACCGAGTGGTATGAAAATCTGCTCTCTGCTTCCCAGTGCGACCGAAGTAATTGCCTTGCTCGGCTTGAGCGATGCATTGGTCGGGATCAGCCACGAGTGCGACTACCCGCCATCGGTCAAGCGCGTGCCCGTCATGGTTGAACCGATGATTGCTCCTCATGGACTGGCCAGCACCGAGATCGACAGACAAGTCGGTCAGCTTGTGGCGTCAGGACAACGACTCTATCGCCTGAAAGACCATTTGCTACGACAGGCGCAACCCGATCTGATCGTGTCTCAAGATCTCTGTCATGTCTGCGCTGTCACGCCTGACCAACTACACGACGCCCTTTGTTCCATGCCTCGGCAACCAACTGTCCTCACGTTGAACCCCAGTACGGTCCATGATGTGATCGACGATGTCATTCGGATCGGGAACGCCGCTGGTCGATCCGGGGAGGGCCACCGTCTCGCCACGCAATTACGTGATCGGCTAGACGCCATCCGGACTCGAGTCCAGGGCATCTCGCATCGCCCTCGTGTGGTCTGTATCGAATGGCTCTCTCCACTGTACGTCGCAGGCCATTGGGTGCCTGAAATGGTTCAGCTCGCCGGCGGCCAGGATGTCCTTGCACAACCTGGGAACCCCTCGCGGGTTGTGACGTGGGACGAGGTCCTCGGCGCGGCTCCGGACATCCTCATCATCATGCCCTGCGGTTTTTCCGTTGAACGGACGCACACAGAGCTGTTCCAGATAATGCAGCAACCGGGTCAATGGCGCCTTTCTCCTGCATTGACAGAGCACACGTACCTGGTCGACGCCTCTTCCTATTTCAGCCGGCCAGGCCCTCGATTGATCGACGGCATCGAACTCTTGGCGGCCCTCCTGCACCCGTCAGATCACGAACAGATTCATGAATCCATGGCCTGTCGCCTTGGACCACTGCCGATTCACCAACACCCATGACTTCACGCTCTGTCAGTGACGCGCAAGCCTACTGCACGGCTCTCACCAAGAAGAGCGGAAGCAATTTCTACTATTCCTTCCTCTTTCTTCCGCAAAAGCGGCGCGCCGCGATGTACACGGTCTATGCGTTCTGCAAGGAAATCGACAATGCGGTTGACGAGCCGCCGGCAGAAAGTAACCCCCAAGAGGAACTGCGGCGATGGCGGGCCGAACTCGAAGCGGCCTATCGCGGCACGCCGACCTTTCCGGTGACCATTAGTTTGGCTGAACATGTGAGACAACTTTCTATCCCGCAGGCCTATTTCGAAGAACTGATCAAAGGGGTCGAAATGGATCTCACAGCGTCACGGTACGCCTCGTTTCAAGACCTCTCGCTCTACTGCTATCGTGTTGCGTCGGTCGTGGGACTCATCTGTCTCCATATCTTCGGCCCCACATCGGCCAGGGCACAAGACTATGCCGTCTCTCTCGGCCTCGCGTTTCAACTGACGAACATTCTACGGGACATCGGAACCGACGCAGCCCAAGGCCGCATCTATCTCCCCCAAGAAGATCTCGATAAATTTGGCTGCACCGATCAGACAATCCTCCAGCGTCAGGAGAACGACGCACTCCGCGAACTGTTTCATTTCGAAACCTCGAGAGCCCATGAGTACTATGCGAAAGCGCAGGCGGCGTTCGAATCCCTGCCTGCAAGTGACCAGCAAGCGTTGACTGTTGCTGAGATCATGCGCGCGGTGTATTTCAGAATTCTAAAAAAGATTGAGGAACCGAGGCATCGGATATTCGGCCCTCGTGCCCGACTCGCCGCGAGTCGTCGGCTGGCTGTGGCCGCCGGAGTTTGGTTCCGCTCCCGATCCTCGTGACATCCACTAGCGCCCAGTCCGTCGCGATTCTTGGAGGGGGCCCGGCCGGTCTCACTGCCGCCTACCGTCTCGCCCACCGAGGCTATCGAGTCACGATCCTCGATCACCACCCTCCTTCTGAAAACGCCCGCATAGGCGAAGACCATCAGAACGATCCTGAGCCCTTCACCATTCTCGGCTGCCATCACGCGACACACGCCTTGCTGCACTCACTGCATTCCGATCCGCAGCAGCCGGTAGACATTGCCATCCCACTGGAATTTCGTCTCCCTGACGGCTCCTTCGTTCATTACCCTCGCACCTCCTTTCCCGCTCCTCTCCATACGTGGGCAAACCTCCTGAGATTTGCAGGCATCCCCTGGAAAGAACGATGGCTGTTGGCATCATGGATGGAACAGGTGTGGGAAGGCGATGCGCAGTTGCCTGCCGACCTGGAGCAACGCATCGCGGACGAGTGGCTTGATTCAATCGGGCAACGCGAACAGACCCGCCGTGTCGTCTGGAATCCTCTCGCGCAATGGCTGACCGGGAACGATCTCTCCATCATGTCCGCCGATGCCTTCGTACGATCGATGAAACCTTTATTCCTCAGTACTCGTCCGGATAGTCGGATCTCTATCATGCAAGACTCGGTTCAGACCTGTTTTGTACAGCCGATCACCAAGGCATTGACCCAGGGTGGCGCCGCCATTCTGCGCAATACTGAAGCTGCACAGCTCCGCTACGAACAAGACCGCATCTCGGGTGTCCTGCTGCGGGATGGCTCACTGTTGCAAGCCGATTGGTATGTGGCAGCCCTGCCCCTGCATCACCTCACGCCCCTGCTGCCAGAACGATGGCTGACCCGCTATGCCTACTTTCAACATCTCGCGGAATTGCAATCGATCGACAGTACAACCCTTCACGTACAGGTCGAGCAACCCTGTGCCACCCCTCGCCTCGTCCTATTGAACGATACATACTTTCACTCGGTACTTGTGACAGCGACCACGCCTGATCGCACAAACTTCTCTCTCATCACGACCGACAGTCAGTTCGCGCAGGTGCAACCGGACTCACCTCTTGATGTCGCGATCCCTGACCTACTCAAATCATGGGGACTCCTCACGCCTGAACGCAAGGTTGTCTCGACCCGCCATCGAACAGTTTCTAATGCCATCCTTTCACTCAAGCCTGGAACCAAATTACATCGACCTATCCAACGCAGTCCGATTGTGAACTTGCTGCTGGTTGGTAGTTGGACCGATACCGGATGGCCTCCCAACCTCGAAAGCGCCATTGTCAGCGGCAACCGTTGCGTTGAAGAGATCGCGAGGTGATATGGTCGCTTGACGATATTTTCGGAATGGGAGTACAAAGCCAGATCGGTGACTGGCAGACTCAGGCGTGGGCGGTGAAACAACCGCTATGGATGGACTGGTAGATACAGAGACCGTTTTATCATCCTGAGGAATACTTTACCGACCTGCCATTCGCAGATAGCACTGATCTTCGAACTGTTCGCCACGTAGATACTTTGCGATCACAGTCCATTCAGCACGCCCATCCGTCAGACTGACGTACACGCTCCCGTCTATCATAAAGGGGTGGACTGTAAAGACCCCGGTCAATGTCGCAGGACTCACACCTGTTTCCTGAATAGGAATCTGCGTCAAGGGATAGGCCCCGCCAGTCCGTTCGAACTTATCAGGCGTCGCCAGCAGTGGGGACAGGTCTTGCCAATTGGCTTGCTCAAGTACCGCACTATCGGCAGGAAACTTATAGAAACTGTCGCTCGGACTCCCCTTCATACAGAACGTCGACTTGATGACCAAATCCAGTTGCCCATCATTATCCAAATCAAACGTCGCTTGATTGAGACTCGAACAGTGCCTCGCCTTTGGCCCTTGTCCATTCAACTCGACGGGCTTCCAGACAATCTGCCGAAAGATCTCGTGCTGGTATCGCAGCCACCATCGATCATCCACATCCTCACGAAAAGTCTCCAGCACCTTTGCGCAGAGCTTGCTGTCTCTGCCCACAACAAGCTGATACCCTCGCTCACCAGCCCAAGCCACACCGACGCTCATCATGAAGAGGAAGACCCCGAACACAAGCCGTTTCATGAATGACATGTTTTCCCTCCCTTGACCCCTCTCACTCTTGGCAATGAGTGCAACTATTGTTCCCACGTTTCTCTTCCATTGACAAGAAAAGTCGGCCCGCCTAAAATCCGTTGAACTTTTCAACTGCTCCACTTCCTAATCATGTCCCTGCTCGAACTCAGCACGTCTCTGCACAACTGCCAGCGCTGCAAGCTAGCCAAGCTGGGCCGTAGCCAGGTGGTGTTCGGCGTGGGCAATCCGCACGCGACCGTGATGTTTGTAGGGGAAGCCCCTGGTTTCCATGAAGACCAGCAAGGGGAACCGTTCGTTGGGGCTGCGGGAAAACTTTTGAACGATCTCCTGCAATCCGCGGGATTGTCACGCAGCGACATCTACATCGCCAACGTCATCAAATGCCGCCCCCCGAATAACCGCGATCCGGAACCGGATGAAGTGGAGACGTGCAAACCGTTTCTCATGCAACAGATCGCAATGATCCACCCGAAACTGGTCTGCACGTTAGGGAATTGGGCGACGCAAACGTTGCTGGAACGGAAGGTGGGGATTACCAAGGTTCGCGGCCAGGCGTTCTACTTGAAAGACTTCGTCCTCTTTCCATTACTACATCCAGCAGCAGCCCTGCACCAAGGCAGCATGCTCGAACCGCTCAAGGAAGACTTCAAGAAGTTGCGAGAGTTTCTTGATCGGAACACGAAACCAGCCGAACCCACGGCAGCGACACCGGTTGCTGCACCCACACTACACATCGAACCACCACAACCGACCCAGATGGATTTGTTCGGATCGTAGAACGAGTCTGTGAGAGCAGGTTGGATTTCGCCACGAACCGTCATAAATAATGCGGGCTAGCGAAGTGACGCGGCCCGCTCCCAGCGGGTGGCGCAGACTGTTCGACGCTCCGTTCGACCATCGGTCGGAACGGAGCTAGTTTCTGGGCTAAGCATGACTGAGCGTGAGGGCGAGCCAGCAGGGCGCTGGCAAGAGCGAAAGCAGCAGCGAGCGGCAGTCTGGGAACGGGACAGGCACAGCCGAAAACGGCTGAGCCAGTCCCCTGAGTTCAGTTTATTCCTCAAAGTCGCTCGGGAGGATCGTTGCCGCCGATGACCGGATGAATCGGGACACAACTTGCCGCAGCGTGCGGCCGTTGCTCTGCAGTCGCAACGGCGAAGCCTGTACTGTTGAGACTCGGCGAGTTTACAGGCTTCGAGCGAGCAAGGCGTAGTTGGGTGATTCAGGAGGTCCTGCGGCGGCACGCATCCTCCCAGGCGGCGATCTTATGCTTTTGCTTTGATCGTGGATGAGGAGTCTGAATCGGCGGACTCGCCACCTTCTTCCTCGGCAGGCTTTTCTTCTTCCGGCACATCGAACCAGGACACAAGCATCTCGTCCCACCAGGTTTCGTCGATCTCTTTCCCAGGATCGCTGCCGAGAAACCCGACATCGTCCTTCGTGATGTCTGGGCCGACCAGCTGGGGCTGGAACTTCGCTCGTTCGACGATTTCTTTCGTGGCATATCCTCCGACGATCCAGGAATCAGGATCGGCCCGACGGGACTTGTAGGCCTTGAGCCCGATCTTCAGATACATGAATATCTGTTGTTGCGCAGGATCCCCGACACCGGATTGCGGCAAACCTAACGTCTTTTCAATCTTCTTACGCCAATGCCGATCGTCGTATCGCGACGTAATCAATTGGAGCATGGTCTTTCCATGTTCGGCATCAAGCGGCATGATACTCGTCTGTCTCTCTTACGCGTCTCAGGTGCTGTTTAAAAAATGCCTGTCGTACGCGCCCACGCGTCTTTGGCTGCCTCCGGCCGATACACAGTCTTATCCGTATCCCGGAAAAAGGCATGAGGCGCGCCGGGATAGGTTTTGATCTCGCCGGACTTATTATATTTCTTGAAGCCTGCCGCGAGCCGCTGAACATCCGCCTTGGTAATCCAGCCGTCATCCTCCCCATAGAAGTACAGGACAGGAGCCGATAGCTGTTGAAGCGGCGCATCGGGATTCGGCACCTGACCATAGAACGGCGCCGCCGCTTTGATATCTTTGTTCACACAAGGCAGCATGAGCGCATAGGACCCGCCCATACAGAATCCGG
This sequence comes from uncultured Nitrospiraceae bacterium, assembly GCA_963801725.1. Classification (GTDB taxonomy): domain Bacteria; phylum Nitrospirota; class Nitrospiria; order Nitrospirales; family Nitrospiraceae; genus Palsa-1315. The sequence goes on along the minus strand of CAWDFX010000002.1, from coordinate 1,919,283 downwards.
TCACTCCGATTCTCGTGGCGTCGACTTCGGGAACGGACTTCAGATAGGCGACGGTGGCATTGAGATCCTTCAGTCCATCCTCCTGCTGCAGCGTATTCATCAACTTGCCCGCCTCGCCAGGATCGGTGGTAAGGGCGTTCCCCAATCGGGAGTACAGATCCGGAGCGATTGCCACATACCCCTCAGCGGCAAAGCGGCATGACACGTCCTTGATGTGGTCGGTCAGTCCCCACCATTCCTGAATCACGATAATCGCAGGGCGTCGTTCCTTGGTCTGCGGGGCTGCCACATAGGCCCGCATCGTCACCTTGTCGCTGGGATACTGGACCAGCGTTTCTCTAATTGACTCGGCCATGGGTCACCTCACTGATAAGGGCGTATCGTGATATGCCATCTGCCTCAGCGATCAGCTGCCGCCACCATCATCTCTGCAATCTTCACAGTTGGACTGGCAATGCGCCCGCGAAACACGAGATCGCTGCCGATCATCTCGATTCCCGCAAACATATCTTTCAGGTTGCCCGCAATCGTGATCTCTTCCACGGGATAGGCCAACTCGCCCCCTTCGATCCAAAACCCGGAGGCTCCTCGTGAATAATCACCGGTGACCATGTTGATGCCGAAGCCGATAAGGTCCGTGACATACAGACCCTGCTTCACCGTCTTGATAATGTCTTGCGCGGCCTTCGTTCCGGGCGCGAGATAGAAATTCGTGGGACCGACCGACGGATTTTCGCCGACGCTGCGCGAGGCGTTGCCGGTCGAGGCCAACCCGAGCTTCCTTCCTGAATAGGTATCGAGCAGGTAGCTCTTCAATACCCCTCGTTCCACCACTGTCGTCTTCCTGGTCGGCAGACCTTCGCCATCGAACGGCCGAGAGCCCAGTCCTCCGACTACTCGTCCATCGTCATAGACCGTGACATACTCAGGGGCCAGCGGTTTGTCCAATTGGCCGGCCAAGAACGACGCACCTTTATAGAGTGAATACCCCGACACCGCGCTGCAGAGATTCCCCATGAGACTTCCAGCCGTTTCGGGATCGAAGACGACAGGAACTCGTTGGGTTGCCACTTTCCTCGCTCCGAGCTTTCGGACCGTCCGCCGCGCCGCTTCGAGCCCCACCGCCTCCGGAGAATCCAGCTTGGCGAATTTCCGTTGCACGGCGTACCAGGAGTCGCGTTGCATGGCCCCGGTCTCCGGATCGGTGGCGACGGGCGATGCCGACATCGAGAAACTCGAACTCTGGTACTCTCCCAGAAATCCGTGACTGTTGCCCAACACGACGCGCCCCGAGGAAGAGTCGAAGTCACCCCCTTCAGAGTTCGTCACACGCTCGTCCGTAGACATGGCGGCAGCCTCTACCCGTTTGGCCAAATCGATCTGCTGTTCCGTATTCAGTCGGGTGGGATCGTAGAGATCCAAATCTGGCTTCTCTCCCGCCATCTGATCCGCCGCCGGCAAGCCGGACACCTGATCTTCCACGACAGCCTTCGCCAAGCGTGCAGGTCTCGGCAACCAGTCGATTCAAGGAGTCCGCTGAAAAGTCTGAGGTGGAGGTGCTGGCAGAACGTTTCCCGACGAACACACGTAAGCCGAGATGCTTCTCCCGCGCTTTCGTGAGACGATCGACGGCACCCAACCGGACTTGCACCGAAAAGGTTTCGCCGTCGGCGATAATGATATCCGCTTCTGTCGCCCCACTATGCTTCGCCTTGGCCAAAAGATCCAAGGCGAGCTGGCTATACCCATCGCGCTGCTGTATGTGCTGATTCATCCCTGCGTCCCGCCCACGGTGATTTCGTCGATTCGAATCGTCGGCAGACCGACACCGACCGGAACGGACTGCCCTTCCTTGCCACAGGTACCAATGCCCTCGTCGAGCTTGAGGTCGTGCCCGACCATCGAGACTTTGGTGAGAATCTCCGGCCCGCTGCCGATCAATGTCGCGCCCTTGACCGGTCTCGTCACCTTCCCCCCTTCGATCAAGTAGGCTTCGCTGGCGGAAAATACGAACTTCCCGTTGGTGATATCCACCTGCCCGCCACCGAACGACACGGCATACAACCCGCGATCGACCGAGCGGATGATCTCCTCAGGGTCCGAGGCTCCGGCTAACATAAACGTATTCGTCATTCTTGGCAGCACCACACTTTGGTAACTTTCTCGCCGTCCGTTGCCGGTCACGGGAATGCCCATCAGACGCGCATTGAGTTTATCGGTGATGTAGCCGCGCAAAATCCCGCGCTCGATCAGCACCGTACGACCGGTCGGAGTCCCTTCATCATCCATGTTGAGCGAGCCCCGCCGGCCCGGCAACGTTCCATCATCGACGATCGTACAGACGTCCGACGCCACCCGTTTACCGAGAAGGTGAGAGAATGCTGAAGTTTTCTTCCGGTTGAAGTCCGCTTCCAGACCATGGCCAATGGCTTCATGCAGCAAAATCCCCGGCCAGCCTCCGCCCAGCACAACCGGCATGACACCCGCCGGCGCTTCGACGGCAGACAGGTTGAGAATCGCTGCACGTGCCGCTTCTCGTGCATAACTCAGATACCGGTCGCCTTCGTGATAGAACTCAAATCCGACACGGCCACCACCGCCGAACGAGCCGGCTTGGCGTTGACCGTTCTCCTCGGCGATACAGGTGACTTGCAGTCTCGAAAGCGGCTGCACATCTCCGATCAGCGTGCCGTCCGAGGTGGCGACCATCACCACCTTATATTCCGTGTTAAACGAGGCCATGACATTCTTGATGCGCGGGTCGTACCGGCGCGCTTCGGCATCGATCGCATTCAATAGGGACACGCGATCCGCCGTGGCGACTTCGGCTTGTGCCCGTTCGATTGGGTAGAGATCTCGTGTCGGGCGTTGGCCTACGGGCACCGGAACCGCCTCGGTCCCACTCGGTGAATTGGCAATGTAGCGGGCCGTATCAGCCGCGAGTTCGAGATCCTTCTTCGTCAGCTCATCGGAATAGGCAAAACCGGTTTTTTCTCCCGCCGTCGCTCGTACACCCACGCCCTGCGACACACTCTTCGTCGCCCGCTTCACGAGGGATTCCTCCATCGAGACGGATTCGGACACACAGGATTCAAAGTAGAGATCGGCATAATCGACATCGCGAACTTTGACCCGACCGAGCGCCCCAAGCACCTCGCCTTCGGTCAGACCAAAGGACGTCAACTGAACAAGTTCACCCATGGTGTACAAATCCTCACGACGGTTGGCTTGCGGATAGACGGGGAAGTATAGCCGATCGCTTTTGACAGGCGCAACGACAATTCATCCAACTCATGGCTTTTACAGGACTTTTACGAAAATTTGTTTGACATTCGTCACCCTCACCAGTAGACTTTGGTCACCTACCGCACGATCCTGCGCGAAGGGATCTTTACCAACCGCACTTTTTATGGACACGAAGGACTCGTCGCCCTTGGATCAGCTATCCATAGAAGAGCTTGTCACAAAACTTGAACCCGACCTCTTACCCAAGCACATCGCCATCATCATGGATGGCAATGGCCGCTGGGCAGAATTGCGAAGCCTCCCTCGCATTGCCGGTCATCGGGAAGGGATCAAGTCCGTCCGGGAAATGATCACGGTCTGTTTGGAACTGGGCATCCACGCCCTGACAATTTACGCGTTTTCACAGGAGAATTGGAAACGCCCTGTTCAGGAAATCTCCTCACTCATGGGCCTGCTCGAATACTACCTTTCAACGGAACGATCCAAACTCATTGAGCAGGGTGTCCGGTTACGCACGATCGGACGGCTCGACTCCCTCCCGGCCTCCGCCCTCCAATGGGTTCGGGCCGCCGAACAGGAAACAGCTCATCTCGACAAGCTGCATCTCACCGTCGCCCTCAGCTACGGTGGCCGCGCTGAGATCGTGGACGCGGTGCGTGATCTCCTTCACGAAGCGCAAGACGGAAAGCTGCAGCCGGACGATGTGGATGAGTCCCGTATCCAACAATATCTCTACACCCATGACTTGCCCGACCCCGACTTATTAATTCGAACCAGCGGCGAAACGAGAATCAGTAACTTTCTCCTCTGGCAACTCGCCTATACCGAACTCTATTTCACCCCGACGCTGTGGCCCGACTTCCGTCGCCGTGAACTCTTGCTGGCCTTGCTGGAATACCAGAGACGTGAGCGTCGATTCGGTCGCGTCCTCAGTGCCATTTCGTCATAGTGGCCGAGCTCAACCTCCCCATGCAGGAATATAAAACCACCGGCCAACAGCAGGCTGAGCCCGTGCCCACGGCGGCGCCCCGATTCGATCCTCGTCGGATCTATACCATTCTGGTCCTCGCTCCACTCGTGTATGCCGTCATTCGCTACCTCCCGCCCCTCGTATTTTCCGGCTGTCGTGGTGTTGGCGGGAGGGCTCGCACTCTTCGAGTTCTACCGCATGTATTTCAGCAGCCGCAGCCATTCTTTGCTGATAGGGATCGGTCTGACCGGATTCGCCGCCCTGATTCTCGGAACACACCGGCCGGACATCCTCGTTCCATCCCTCCTGGCCACGCTGATCGGCATTATTTCTGTCCCGCTGCTGAGCCGCGTTTCCCTCGAAGAGAGCCTGCGGGATAGCGCCGTGACCTTGTTCGGCGTGCTCTACCTAGGCCTCACACTCGGCGCCCTCTCAATGACCAGACTCCTGCCTCAGGGTGAATGGCTGATCTTTTTTCTCCTGCTGGTCACCTGGGCATCCGATACCGGCGCCTATTATGTCGGCACACTGTACGGGCGACATCGGCTGGCCCCCACGATTAGTCCCAAGAAAACCGTGGAGGGCTTGGTCGGCGGCTGGTTTGGTGCCATACTCGTCGCGTATGCAGCTCGTTGGTGGTTTCTTCCTGAATTGTCCAATCTCGATTGTCTGATCTTGGCTACTCTGCTGACTATCACGGGTCTTTGGGGCGACCTGACCGAATCGGCCATGAAACGCAGCGTCGGCATGAAGGATTCCGGCGGGATTCTGCCGGGCCACGGAGGCATGCTCGACCGTCTGGACAGTCTCTTGTTCACCGCCCCCGTCTTCTACTACTATGTCACGATGGTGAGCCGGTTACGCATCATTGAGTGAAGGAGTCCCTATGAAAACGATCGTCATCCTCGGATCGACTGGATCCATCGGCACCAGCACCTTAGATATCGTGGACCGGTTCCCCGAAGAGTTCCGCGTGGCAGGACTGACTGCCGGCAGCAATGATGAGAAACTCGAAGAGCAGATCCGCCGCTTCAAACCCCGACTGGTGGCCCTATCGGATGCCTCCGCTGCCGCCCGTCTCCGACAGCGCTGTGCGGGACTGCCTGTCGAAATTTTGGCTGGGGAAGAAGGATTGATTCAGGTCGCTTCTGCGTCCGAAGCGGAACTTGTCATTTCCGCCATCGTCGGTGGAGCCGGTCTCGTGCCCACCCTTGCGGCGATCCGAAGCGGAAAGCAAATCGCCTTGGCCAATAAAGAACCGATGGTCATGGCGGGTAAACTGATGCAGGACGAAGCGCGACGACATGGCGTTCGTATCTTTCCGGTCGACAGCGAACACAGTGCGATCTTCCAATCGTTAGAAGGCCATCGCAAAGAGGATGTCCGCCGACTGATCTTGACGGCGTCCGGAGGAGCCCTCTGGACCCTGGGCCGGGAGGAGCTTCAGGACGTGACACGCTGAACGGGCACTTCAACATCCCAATTGGAAGATGGGCGCCAAAATCACGATCGATTCCGCCACCCTCATGAACAAAGGGCTCGAAGTCGTTGAAGCCCGATGGCTCTTCGATATTCCGGAGTCCCAGATCGAAGTCATGATCCATCGGGAAAGCATCATTCATTCTCTGGTAGAATATGCAGATCGTTCAATGATCGCGCAATTGGGATTGCCGGATATGCGAACACCTATTTCCTATGCCATGAGATATCCGGGGCGTATGCCGCTGGATCTGCCCTCGTTGGATCTGACGGAGATCGGGAAGTTGACGTTTTGCAAGCCGGATCACGACCGGTTCCCCTGCTTGAGTCTCGGCTATGAATCCCTACGGATCGGCGGTACGATGCCGGCCGCGATGAATGCCGCAAACGAAATCGCAGTCGAGGCATTCTTGAACGGAGGTATCCGGTTCACCGACATTGCGGAAATCATTCACAGCACGATGGAAACTCACACCACCAAAGACGTCGAGACGTTGGAAGACGCGCTGGAAGCGGATCGCTGGGGCCGAGAGAAAGCCGAATCGTTGGTTGTGGCGTTGGCACGCTAGCAGGATGTTGAAAAAGTCCGCCAGCATCGTTCTCGCATCGCTCAGAGGCTCAACGTACCGAAGCGTACGCCTCGCCTCTTCGCTCGCTGCGGCCTTGCTGAACGGCCTTTTTGAGCATCCTGTGAAAATTTCTTCGGTTATGCCATTGTGCAGTGTATCGACGTTCTGGCGTGTCTACATAGTTTTTCCGTAACCTGCTAGCTCTATACGAAGGAGCATATACTGTGTTCACGGCATTTACCTGGTCCCCCGATACTGTCTGGTTGCTCTTGCAGAAGGCGTGGTGGTTCCTGATCGTTCTGGGCGTATTAGTCGCGTTCCATGAACTCGGGCATTTCTTGGCCGCTCGCTGGGTCGGCGTCAAGGTCCTCAAGTTTTCTCTTGGATTCGGACCGAAAGCTCTTCGGCCGAAAAATGGGCGAAACAGAATATCTCCTCTCGGCCATTCCGCTCGGTGGCTATGTAAAACTGTTCGGCGAAGATGAGACCGAGGCGACCACACAAGAAGATCGTGCGCGGTCGTTTGCGCACAAAGGATTGTGGGGCAAAGTCCTGATCGTCGCCGCAGGACCTGGGTTTAACTTCATTCTGGCGTATTTTATTTTTGCCGGATGGCTCGCGACCGGAGCTCCGCTTTTTGTGCCCACGTTTCAGGATCTCACCCCCGATATCGAAGCCATGGTTCCCGGCTCTCCGGCCGATACCGCAGGCATCCGAGTCGGAGATCGTGTCAGCCGTGTCAACGGGCAGGACATCTCCACTAAAAATGAACTTTTCGACGCCGTGGCGAAAAGCAACGGGCAGCCGCTGACGCTGGAGATCAAACGAGGCGAGCAGATCAAAACGCTGACGATCACGCCCACAAAGACCCCCGGACCTCAAGCCTCAGCACAAGAGCCCGGATACTACCTGGGTGTTGAAGAAACACCGCCCCTCGTCACGTCAGTCATGCAAAGTTCTCCGGCAGCAAAAGCCGGGCTTCAAGCCGGAGACCATGTGGTCACCATCGACGGCCAGACGATCCATACCTGGTCCCAGATGACCGGTATCGTGAAAGAAAATCCCGACCACCAGCTACAGGTAGAGGTCTTGCGCGAAGGGCATCGCGTCTCGCTGACCGTGACGCCCTCTGCTGAGAAGACGACGGTCAACGGCCAGTCGGTCGAAGTCGGCAAGATCGGCATCTCAGGACCAGGCCGTTCGATTATGCGCTCCAGTACCCCTCTGCTGTCGCTCTATGACGGCTTGGGAGCCACGTGGGGCTGGACCGAGCTGACCGTCATCGGCCTCTACAAGATGATCGTGGGGGACATCTCCAGCAAGAACATCGGTGGCCCGCTGACGATCGCCAATATTTCCGGAGAAGCCGCTGCGCAGGGGGCCTCAAGTGTGGTCTTTCTCATCGCCATTCTGAGCATCAATCTGGGCGTCCTCAATTTGCTCCCCATTCCCATTCTCGACGGCGGCCATCTGTTGTTTTTCCTGATCGAAGGCATCCTCCGGAAACCCCTCGGCGAACGCCAGAGAGAAATCGCGCAACAAGCCGGCCTCGTGCTATTAGTGGGCGTCATGATCTTTGCGTTTTGGAACGACCTTGAACGAATCTTCTTGCGGTAGCTACTGAGTCTAAATGTCGAACCTCGTCGTGTCAGCAGAACAATTCCTGGCTCACCTCCACCTCAGACACAATGACGTTCTGGCTTGATGACTGTTTGACCTTTCTCACAAAATCATGCGGACATCCCAAGTCTTAATCCCTACATTGCGAGAAGATCCTGGCGAAGCGGAAACCGTCAGCCATAAGCTCATGCTCCGAGCCGGTCTGATTCGCAAGGTGGCGGCCGGCATCTACACGTATCTCCCACTCGGTCTTCGGGTCATTCGAAAAGTCGAACAGATCATTCGTGAGGAGATGAACCGGGCTGGAGCCCAAGAACTGCTCATGCCCGTTGCCTCTCCTGCAGAATTGTGGCGGGAAACCGGCCGATGGAATTTTTACGGCAAGGAGTTGATCCGCTTCAAGGATCGTCACGAGCGCGAGTTCTGCTTGGGACCGACCCATGAGGAAGTGATCACCGATCTGTTCAGGCGCGAAGTCCGTTCCTATCGACAGATGCCGCTGAACTTCTATCAGATTCAAACAAAGTTTCGCGACGAAATCCGGCCTCGCTTCGGACTCATGCGAGGACGCGAGTTCATCATGAAGGACGCCTACAGCTTTGATCAGGACGAAGCGAGCGCCAGGCTCAGCTATCAGAAGATGTACGATGCCTACTATCGTATTTTCACGCGCTGCGGCCTCACCTTCGCGCCGTGGAAGCCGACACCGGCCTGATCGGCGGCAGCTCATCCCACGAGTTCATGGTGCTCGCCGATACGGGCGAAAACACCATCGTATACAGCGATGCAGGCACCTACGCCGCCAACGTCGAACAGGCCGAGGTGCTTCCTCCTACCGATGTGGACACCGAACCCGCGCGGCCTCTGCGCAGCGTCCAGACGCCTCGCTGCCGAACAGTCGAAGAAGTCACGAAATTCTTGAACGTCTCGCCGACGCACCTCGTGAAAACGCTGCTCTATTCGACAGGAAAAGACACCGTCGCCGTGTTGATCCGGGGAGACCATGAGGCGAATGTGGTCAAGATTCAACGACTCTTGCGAGTGACCGATCTTGAACTCGCCACTCCCGCCGTCGTCGAGCAAGTCACCGGCGCGCCGGTAGGATTTGCCGGTCCCGTTGGCCTGAAACACGTTCGGATTATCGCCGACCACGCCGTCAAGGCCTTGCGCAACGTCGTCATCGGCGGCAATCAGAGCGATACCCACTATGTCGATGCGAATTGGGATCGTGATTTTCACGTCGAACAGTTTGCCGATCTCCGCAGCGCCTGCGAAGGAGATCCGTCACCGAGAAAAGACGGAACATTAAAGACAACCAAAGGCATCGAAGTCGGACATGTCTTCATGCTCGGCACCAAATACAGTGAAGCCATGAAGGCCTCTTTCCTCGACCTTCATGGCAAAGAGTGTCTGGCCGTCATGGGATGCTACGGCATCGGCGTCGGACGCACTGCCGCGTCGGCGATCGAACAGAACCACGACGCGAAGGGCATTATCTGGCCCTTTCCGATCGCGCCGTTCCATGTGCATCTCCTCCCGCTCACCCAATCAGCACAGACCGCCCAGGTCACCGCGCAGCTCTACGACGAACTGCAGGCGGCAGGGCTCGACGTACTCTGGGATGATCGGGACGAACGAGCGGGAGTGAAGTTCAACGATGCTGACCTGATGGGAGCTCCGTTTCAAGTCGTTGTCGGAGACAAGGGTCTCGCAGAAGGAGTGGTGGAGGTCAAAACTCGAAAGGACGGGGTCAAACTCAAGCTGCCTCCGGCACAAGTCACCGCCCATCTGATTCACACACAAGCCGGTTGAAAACCCTACCGCATGTCAACGACTTCATCCCTGTCGTCACGCCCATAACCATCTCAGTCTGAAACCGCCTTTTCCTTGCCTTCCATCCATGATCAGCTAGACTGAGCTTCAATCGCTGCTTCAAGGTACGGTGGTCACGTGGATCATGCACGCTCTTCGTTGAGCATACGGATCCGGCAATGGCCTTCGTAGTCGGTGGCCAGGAGCCCATGTAATGCAAGCCAATCCCATCCCGCAAAACCTTCAGGAACTTCAGCAGAAAGTGGCATTCGCCGAGAACGTCAAGCGCATCACGGACCAAATTCATGCGGCCAGCGATCTAGACCATATTCTCCTCGATCTGCGCAAGGAAGTCCTCAGCATATTCGATGCCGAAGACCTCACCATCTTCGCGTTCGATCCGGAAAAGAAAGAAATTTTCTCCAAAATTCCCCACATCGACAGTGTCGAGGAAATCCGCATTCCCATTACTGAGCAAAGCCTGGCCGGGTTCTGCGCAAAGTATCTCCGCCCAGTGAGCATTGCCGACGCCTATAACATCGCCGAACTGCAAGGCGTCCATCCCTCGCTCGTCCACGACACATCCTACGACAAGCGGACTGGGTTCAAAACGAAGCAGGTCCTGACCTATCCGATCGTGGCGGACAACAAGTATTTGATGGGCGTCTTTCAACTCCTCAACAAAAAGAGCGGCCCACGATTTACAAGAAAAGACGAAGAGTCCGTCGCGGAAATTGCAAAGGCTCTCGGCATCGCCTTCTTTAATCTCCGTAAGATCTCGAAGAAAAACCCAACCAAGTTCGATCGTCTGGTCACGAACAACCGCATTACTCAGAACGAATTGGACCAGGCGATTGCCGAGTCCCGGAAAGGCATGTCTGGACTTCGAGAGCATCCTGATTGAGCGGTATAAGGTACCGAAACTTGATATCGGCAAGTCGCTCGCCCTGTTTTACAAATGTCCCTACATCGAGTACAGCGATCGAACAATTGTCGATGTCGAACTCCTGAGAAACCTGAACGTCGACTACCTCAAGAAAAACCACTGGATGCCCCTCAAGCGAGACCGAACCGCCATTGAGATTTTGACGGACGACCCCGGCGATCTCGACCGCGTGGCGGATATTAAACGGACGTTCCCCGGCCTGAACATTCGTTTTGCGATCAGCCTCCGTCGTGACATCGCCCAGTTCCTCGGTTCCGCCACAGGACAGGGCGATGCCAGCAGCACACGCAAGTTAGATGAAAACGTCTCCGACATTCTCGGCGAACTCGTCAACGAAGCCCAAGAAGCGGCGGTGGAAGATGCCGGAGGCGGGCTCGACGAAAATGACAATGCCATCGTGCGCTTAGCCAACCAGATCATCGCCGATGCCTACCGACAAGGCGCCTCCGATATTCACGTCGAACCCTATGGCGAAAAGCGTGAAACGCTTGTCCGCTTTCGTGTCGACGGCGACTGTTTCGAATACATGAAGATTCCGCAAAGCTATCGGCGCGCCATCGTGTCGCGTTTGAAGATTATGGCCAGCCTCGACATCGCAGAACGGCGAAAACCCCAGGACGGCAAGATCAAATTTAAACTGTCGGAAAACAAAGAAATCGAATTGCGCGTCGCAACGATTCCGACTGCCGGATATAACGAAGATGTGGTCATGCGTCTGCTCGCAGCCAGCGAACCGTTGCCCCTCGACAAGATGGGGTTCTCGGACCGGAACCTCGCCGCCATCAAGAACATCGCCGCAAAGCCCTACGGCATCATTCTCTGCGTCGGGCCAACCGGCTCAGGAAAAACGACGACCCTCCACTCTGTCCTCGGATTCATCAACACCCCTGACATGAAGATCTGGACGGCGGAAGACCCGGTCGAAATTACGCAATATGGGCTCCGGCAGGTTCAAGTTCTGCCAAAAATCGACTTCACGTTTGCCGCTGCCATGCGCGCGTTTCTTCGGGCCGACCCAGACGTGATCATGGTCGGTGAAATGCGAGACAAAGAAACGGCTGATATCGGCATTGAAGCCTCATTGACCGGACACCTCGTGATGAGCACGCTCCACACAAACAGCGCGGTGGAAACCGTCACCCGGCTTCTCGATATGGGCTGCGACCCGTTCAGTTTTGCCGATGCCATGTTGGGAGTCCTTGCCCAGCGCCTCACACGCCGAATTTGCAAGGACTGCAAGGAACAGTACGTTGGAACAGCGATAGAATACGAGGAAATCCGCCAGGGTTATGGGCCTGAACATTGGGACAAGCTCGGCATCCCACAAGACAATACGTTCCGCCTAACCCGCGGAAAGGGATGCGAAACCTGCAATCGCACAGGCTATAAAGGACGCGTAGCCATCCATGAGTTGCTTCTGGGATCAGACAAAATCAAACGCATGATTCAGACAAAGGCGAGAACTGAAGAGATGCTGCGCACTGCCCTTGAAGAGGGCATGACCTCACTCATGCAGGATGGAGTTCAGAAAGTCCTGCTTGGCCAGACGACATTTAAAGAAGTGAAAGCGGTGGCCATCAAGTAATCGGCTCAAAGAACCCAAGTCACGTCAGAATCGACCTTCCTCGTCGTAGTCTAGTCCGGCAACAGAGACGAATCCAAAGCTGAACTCCCAGGTTCAGTGAGGCCGGACTCATAGCTTTCGCACCATCCAATAAAACATCGGATACAACCCCAGTCCGGCAGGATCAACAGTCAACCACTGTTGCAAACCGATGCATACACACGAACAGACGAAGGGTGCCGGCGCCGCACTCCCCTTCAAGCACGACACGACGTGAGAATGGCTGGACGTGGCGGCGAATGGGCGGGGGCCTACGCGGCAGTCGTTGAGACGACCGCCACGTACTTTTTCAGGCGATTCTGCGCCGCAGAAGATAATTCCGTGAAAGCCAGGCCAAAGAATTGATCCTTCGCCCACTTCACGGTAGCGACGGCGATATCGGCAGGCTTGATTTGCTTGGGAAGACGCAGGCTCAACGTGATTTCATCCCCTGGCTTGATCTCAGCCTGCGTGCTGACTCGGGCGCCACGTATCGAAAGATCATAGACCAGGCCTAAGTCGATCCCAGGCCTCCGCAACCAACGACGAGACTGGCAATGAGATAGGGCGCAGACAAAAGGAGCAGAGACACGGACACGAGGATGTTGGCGAAATCTATTTAAAACAGAGGATCGATGCGAGGTCTGTACCATAGAGCGCCCCTACCATGTTTCCAGCGTACAGCAGAACGCACTTTTCACAAATACAATTTCACAATCACACGAATTGAATCGTCGCATACGGAGAAGAACTCATCCACCAAGCCCTTGAGTGTCAACTCTCCGGCAGACCGCGCCCCTGCTTTTCTGGTCTCAGCTGTCTGATTGCCGACCTCTCCTCATATCGCTTCAACTTCCACGGCCGCTGCCCAAACGCAACACTCACGGGCTGCGTGATCGGCTTCACCTGGCCGAAAATTCCTCATCGATCCTCGGATCAATGTCAATGACTCGATCAGCGTCGGGTATACGATGAATATGACCGCTGAATCTCGATGGCTTCCGTTTTCGACGACCAGTGTATCCTGCACATGCGATACACAACATGCGCGCAACCGCTCGACAACGTCGTGTCAACACAGGCCCAGGGCCATCTCCACCGGAAAAATGTATATAATTAGCTAAATACCCTATTTGACTCTCGCCATGGCCCATGGTACTTTATACCGTCAAATGAGCTAGCAGTAGCCTTCGCGCGGTTCACATCACATTGATTGTTTCAGCGCGATTTCTCGCAGTAGACGCTGCTCATACGTTCCATCATTTTCTGCACTGAGACGCCCGGCAGGAAGATGGACGATGTGAATTGGGCAGTTCCATCCGACCCCTTCATCTCCTTCGAGCGTTTTCCCACGTTGGAGATGCCGAGTTCTATAAAGGAGCACGTATGAAGCTATCCACTGGGTGGCGAGCCGACAAGACGAGAAAGAACCGAGCACGAGCGACGCGGAAACCGAAAATCCGATGGGAGGTGCTTGGCCTTCCTGGTCCTATTGATACCAGCCTGACGACCTCAATGGAAGATATCCGTCGGCAAGTGTCGAACATGGCGAGCCGTGGGTTCGGCCAGGGTACTCGCTCCCGCACGGCTGAACGAGAATCCAAGACCACCAACCATGCTCCCGATTCAAGCAGCAAGAGACGCCGTGAGAGCGACGGAGTCGTCGTAACCATCATCGTAGAGAGGCTAGGACCCTATAAACAGCAGGCGATCTGCGACTCAATACGAGTCGCGACGCAAAGGAGGGCGCCATCGGACGAGCAGGAAAAACGACCATCGCAAAACGAGACCGTGAGAAAGCGAAACAAATTCAGCGGCGTGAGAAAGACGCCCGTCGAGAACAGCGCAAGACCGAGAAGCCCGCTCGCCCTCAGAACACAGAGGGGGAAGATCCTGATTTGGCAGGGCTTCAGTGGGGCCCACAAGAGCCACTCTATTAGGGATAGTGCGAGCCCCGCACTGCACTTCACTCCCGCCCTTACGCCGCTCTCACAAAACGGTCAGCGCCAAAGACTGCCTGCAGTTGTTGGGTGACCACACGGCGATATTCGCCCTTTTGTTTCACCATTAGCACGACACCATCCGCATCAGTCAGGACCAGCAAATCGTCCTCAATCGCAAGTGTCCGGTCAGGATCTCCGATATTGATGCGATACTGCGTCCGGCTATCCGGATTTCGGCCAGGGCCGACGACCAATTCCGTCAATCCGTCGATAATGCCTTCGCGGCCGTCCTCACGAAACCTGACCTTCGTGCCATCAGGAATTCTCACCCATCTCTTCCCCGTGTGCAGCCCGTCAGCCTTTGGGTTTGTCACAATGATACCCCTCTGATCGCTCACACCTTTGTACCTGTCAGTCTATACCCGTCGCTGACGTCACCCTAGCTGGTAGACTCCGTCCTGAGAAGCCTGGCTCCCCTCCGGTATGATGGAGGACTCGGCTGATGCTGGCTTCGGTCCTCGCCTGGACGCCCCCACCGCTGACGATCACCTCTGGAACGTTCAGCCCCACCCCGCACATGCGGACGATCATTGGGGCGAGGGCTTCCCTCTGCCAACGGCACAGCATGCCCCAACAACGTTTCGATCGCGCACAGCTGATCACGTTCCTCGAAAGTCACGAAACTGGTGGCTCGCCCGGTCATCTTCATCCGGGCTGTCCGTCCAATACGATGAATATAGTCCTCCGGACAATTCGGCAAATCGTAATTCACCACGTGGCCGATATTTGCCACGTCAATCCCGCGGGCTGCGATATCCGTCGCGACGAGAATTCTGACCTGTCCTCGTTTAAATCCGTCGAGAGCACGAAGGCGCTGGGGCAGACTTCGGTCTCCGTGGATGACCGCGACGCGATGACCAGCCTGTTCAAGCGTCTGACCGAGTCGATCGACCCGGCTCTTTGTCCGAGCGAATACGAGGACGGTCCCTCGTTCCGCTGCCAGCAACGACACCAACAGCTTCGTCTTCTCCTGAGAGGTCGTATGATGCAACGCCTGGGTCACACCGTCAGCCGTCGTCGAGGCAGGTGTCACCATCACACGAACGGCACCGTTCAGGCTCGTTTGAACCAGGTGGGTGACATCCGTCTGAATCGTGGCGGAAAAGAGTAACGTCTGTCGCTCCACCGGCAACGCATCAAGAATCTGATTAATCTGTGGAGCAAAGCCCATATCGAGCATACGGTCGGCTTCATCGAGCACCAGAATTTTAATCGGAGCCAAATTGATCGTCCCGTTCCACATGTGGTCCAGCAACCGACCCGGTGTGGCAACCAGAATATCGGGCCGTTGGCGCAATCCTCTGATCTGCGCCTGCATGTCGCTCCCCCCGACGATGACCGTGGCTGAAATGCGGTGGCTGCGACCAAGCTTCTCGATTGAACCAAAAATCTGCAACGCTAATTCTCGCGTCGGTGCAAGGATCAAGGCTTGCGGCTGACCTTTCGGCAGGACCGCGAGCCGTTCGATCATGGGGACAACAAACGCAGCCGTTTTCCCGGTACCGGTTTGTGCACAACCGATGACGTCCCGGCCCTCAAGGGCGGGTGGAATGGCCTGAGCTTGAATGGGAGTGGGAACCAGCAAGCCCGCTGCCGTCAAATCCCGCAAGAGCGGTTCAGAGAGACCAAGGGTATGAAAACTCGTGTGAACAGAGGTATGCAATGCACTATCCTTTCAGTGTGATCGCATTAAGACGGGATCAGAGAACCGAGGGGAGAGAAACCAGGAAGGCATCAACTCCGACAGGACCTGGTCGCGATGCGATCGCGAAGTCCGTTATGGTGTATACAGCCGCGCCGCCGGACTACTGCGACAACGATGTGAGGATCATCGTACAGTAAGCCCCCTCCGGCGTCAACTCTCTTGAAAAAGAAAGGCTACGCTACTGGCGAGGGGAAACGCTGATTCCTGCGTTCAAGGTCGTGCGCTATTGTCATATCATGACAGACTGATGCCTTCGCTATCCTAGCGAAACTGTGCTATGGTAGCCCCACATGAAGTCCGGTCACTACTCTATCCCTCGCGCCTTCTTTCCCTCCCTCTAGATCCTGCGCGATCGATGCTCTAGTTTCCGCCCTGCTACGCACACAAGTCTCTTCAATGAGACCGTTGAACAGTACCGGTTTGTACCGCATTCGACTCGGTCCTGATAGCACGATCTGTAGACTACGAAGGACGATCAGATGTCGCTTGAATCGAAATTCGGCGGTTTGTGGCAGCCTAAGCCCGCCGCTCCAGGTTCTTTAGCATTCAACGGCCCGATGATGCGGGCTGTGTCGTACATCGAAGCCTCGCGCGCTCGAACCAACTGATACATGCGAAGGGAATCTCGATGGGGAAACGGGTTCTGTATGTCGGAGGACTCCCAGACCAGGTTTCGGACTGCGAGCTACGCGGTATCTTCACCTCCTACGGTCTGGTTGCCAGAGCGTACGTAGTCCGATTCAAACATACGGGAAAGTCCGCCGGATACGGATTCGTCGAAATGGGATCCGGCGAGCAGGCCTTGAACGCCGTGGTCGCCCTTGAAGGAACTGAATGGGATGGACACCTCCTCAGGCTCTATGTCACCCCCTACGCAAACCAGGCCGTATAACATCACACGCGTGACGGAAAAGGAGTAGGCATGAGCCGTACGAACTTGGACCCGATCATGACCTTCCCTGATGGATCGCACCTCTTGATCAGCACTGCCTGCTCAAAAGAAGGGAGCTTTTCCTGTGCCCTCTACACGGCGACCATCGCAGCGGATGATCGAGGGAACTTCCACGTCATCTCCAACCATCTCGCCGCAGCCACTTGCTTGATTGCGCAAGAAGACGCGTACAGCTATGCCCAACGTCTCTACCCGCATTCAGCTGAGACGATGAAGAAACCACCCTATCTCATCTGGCCCGGCCCCGGTCCCACCGGCAATGCGGATGTGTAGGATTGCGTGCAAGCGCCGCGAATGTATGAACCTAGGGTCTATAGCTTTTCATATCAGCCTCTGCTAGGATGTCTTTGTTTCACGCGGCGGGCCTCGCATGAAACAGCAAATTGAACGGCCCATCACCGATATTGTTGTTACCGAGAATCTGATCGGAAGCTCGACCCAAGTCGCTGCGACTGTTCGCGTCTTCGGCCCGTTCCTTCCCCTCGTATATTCGTTCTCGAGTCTCAAACAATATCAATTTCAGAAGGAGGAACCCCCATGGGTTCAAAACTTTATGTCGGCGGGTTGCCCTATGCGGCAACTGAATCACAGCTCACCACCCTCTTCGCCGCGCACGGCACCGTCGAGTCTGCGCGTGTGATCACGGACAAGTTCACCGGGCAATCACGAGGCTTCGGCTTCGTCGAGATGGCCACACCAGAAGAAGCCAAAGCCGCGATTACCGCGTTGAACGGCTCACAGATGGACGGACGTCCACTGACTGTCAATGAAGCCAAGCCACAAGAGCCCCGCACCGGCGGTGGCGGCGGTGGTGGTCGTTTCGGCGGCGGTGGTGGCGGCGGCGATCGCGGCGGACGCGGTCGCTTCTAACACAGCGCCAACTAGCTGCGGAAGGGGCGCTTCGGTTGAAGCGCCCCTTCACATCCTGCCCTATCCCTCACATTCAGTTTGCTGTTGCACACGACACTTGCTCAGTCGCGACGCTGCTAGTCTCAATCTCAGTCCGATTGCTCGCCACCTGCCTCTCGGAAACTGCAGTGATCTCGCCGATGCCCGCCTTGATATGAGCCACATTGGGTCTGATGGGCACCAGGCATGCGGCGTGCATAGACGTAAGAGGATTCATCGAACTGCCCCACACCATCTGATCGCCTAGTGACCGCCCATGCGCTACGACCTCCGTCCATACCTCTTGCAACTGATCCTTACCCTTTTGCTTCCCACGGCATTCTGGACGCCCAGCTTTGCAGGGGACATCGCTCTCCTGAGCATCGGTCCTCGCATCGGCCTCAGTAGAGACACGCCTCTATTGGGGAAAAGACAAACAGAATCCTTCCGCATGGCTGACGTCTCGGCGGTGTTCTCGCTCCCCTGGTCCTGGCCGCTCGGTGGCGACACCTGGAGTCTTGCGACAAGGCTGACCGCCAGCGCGGGGGGACTGGACGGAGCAGGCGACACCGGTCTGATGATGACGGTAGTGCCGGGGCTTGCGCTGAATGGCTGGAAAGAACTGGTCAGCTTCGACGCCGGAGGCGGGGTCGCATACTTCAGCCGGCACAAGTTCGGCGAACAAGACTTCGGGGGGCCGGTGCAATTCGTCGGGACCATGGGGGTCCGCATTAACCCATTTGCTCATGCCTATACCGGCGTTCGCCTCCAACACATCTCCGATGCCGGCCTGTACGGATCGTCCAGCCTTGGCGTGGACCTGTACATCCTAGAACTTGGCTACCGGTTCTAATCCTGACGTGCCGGCCCGTCGATCCATTCTGCAGAGCATCAATGACCAGCTCGTGCGACCTAATAGCTATATGCTCCTGCAGGATTACCGTAAGACACAGGTAAAACGGACAGAGCGAAATGGGAGTCCCTCTGTTCCATGTCGCGCATGTCTCGCCTATCTCGCGCTTCACGCGCTACCGCTTCCACCCTGACAACACACACCGTTGCGCAACAAGTGGCGTGAAGCTCCCCACATCTTCCGAGACCCTTGTCATAACCTCATTCGCCAGCCCCTGATCCTCGAAACACTCATAGGCATCATCAAGAAAACCGCCCCGGAGCAGCGGATGGTGGAGAAATGCCTGACCGGCACCAGTCGCCACCTCCAATGGATACTCAGTTACGACAATGCGTGCGAGATCGAGCCGCTCCAGCCATCCGCGCGCATCTGCTGCTGACGGACGTTCGGCAAGATAGGCCTCCAGCCGACGGCGTTCCGCCAGCAGACCACGAACCGCCATCTCCTGATCGATCCGACGCCAGAGTGAATCGAACGTACCAAGCGAAGGAAACGTCAGCACCAGTTGGCCACCTGACTTGAGATGTTCCACCAATCCTTGAACGGCTTCAAAACGATTTGGACGAAAAAACATGACGGAAAGATTGCCGGTGATGCGATCGAAACATGGCAAGCGCGGCGGCAGCGCACGCATATCCAGGCATTCAAATCGCAACCACGGGAGTTGCGCTCCTTGAATCACTCTCGCGCTCTCAACCTGACGCCCGCTGAGATCGATGGCCAGGACCTGCCCCGTAGACCCCACCTGCTCTGCCAGGTAGAAAGCCGGAATCCCGTGGCCACAGGCGATATCGAGAATGGACGTTCCAGGGCAAAGATTCAGATGCTGCAGCAACGACTCAGCGAATGGGGTGGACCAATAGTCGTGGGCCGGAAGAGGCCAACGAGGCCTGACTTCAGTCCTTTGTTCAGTCATGTAACTCCTCTTTTATCGTACGACCGATATCGTAGACTCCGCCGCTCTGCCAAGGGCCACAGGCTGTTTCGCGACGCGTCGATGATGACCACGGGGGACAGCAGGACAAGCCGGGCAGGAACTCTTCTCATGATGCTTCTGTGGACCGAAGAGGGAAAGAAATCTTCAGGATTCGGCAGATCAAGAAAGCAAACTGCTCACCCCGAGCTGCTTACCGCGAGGACTTCGGCTGGCGTTTTGTATGCAGGCCCTTGTCGCTCTTGCTCATTGGCCTGCTGGACTCACCTTCAGAGAGAATGTCCTCAATCTGGGATTCGCTGCACGTGAGATCGCGATCGACTGGTTTCCGTAATGGAGCGCCTGTCGGCTTAGCTGCAGCATGAACTTTCTTATCTTGGGCATCGTCCGGCATGATGGCTGTACGCTTTCTTGGTGAGTGTGTTCCGCCGACAACGACACCTACTGCTGTCGCGCACTATCGAGAACGATTGATGGAATACGATCCACCCGTCGCCAGCACGCTGATGGCGCGCTGCAAATCATCCACATGCTGCTGCATCTCCGCCAGCGTACGGTCAATTTTCTTGCTGGAGCAGTGTCGCAACGAATGGATGCTCGCTCCAGTCCAGAGTCGAACCGTTTTTCTTGACGGTGCATTCAGCGTCAGCACATAGACTTGCGTGGTGTTCTTCATACTATCCCCCCTCGCATATTGGGCAATGCAATCTGGCTTGCAGCCACTACGCCCCAGCGGCCACGGCTGTGTTCTGGGGAGGCTGCGGCGCTGCGGCTGGCGTCGTCTGCATGGACGCCTTCAGTTCATCAATCGCCTTCTCCACGTCTTTTTCCGTCGATCCAAATCGATCGCCCATCACCTTGATGGCCTGCGTGATCGCTTTCTTCATCTTCGCAATTTGCTCTTCGGATGTCATCGAAAGTCTCCTTCATAAGTTGAGAGCCTGCACCGAAAAGTCCGCTGCATATTCGCGAGGCTCGTGTGTCCTCAAGGAACCGATCCGCGCTCGTCCTGGTGGTCACCCCAATGATCGCAGCACTTCGGAAACACTCTGGCAGAGGAGCAGCGGAGACTGGAGAATCAAACGCGCAGGAAGAATGCAACACGCGCGGGGATAGGACAGTCAGCGAGGCTCAATACCGCACGGCCCTATGCTAGACGCCGTGGAGTGCCCGGTCAAGCGGTATTACGAGGGGCCGGGTGGTTCAGTGAAGCTACGGGCTCTCATTCAAATAGATACGCTAGCCCAGTGCACACTGTGTTTTAATTGTGGCGTAGGCCGTTACTCTCCGTTCACTCCGGCGGCCTGTATTCTTACCTCAACCGAGTGCTCCTGACGGTCGTCCACAAGAGAAATTGCTTTATCGCTGCTGCTCGACGCCATCGACAATCACCCTCGTCTCGCCATTCCCGTCGCTGATTTGTAAGACGCTGATATGGTAAAGAGTTTCCCGGTATCGGTAGTGCAACGTGAACCCCTTCCAATCCGCGGGGAGGCACGGAGCAACGTGTAGCTTGTCTACTTCCAGCCTCAACCCGAGGAGTGATTCGACGATCAGCCGGTACATCCAGCCTGCCGAGCCCGTGTACCACGTCCATCCACCGCGGCCGGTGTGCGGCGAGACCGCGTAGACATCGGCCGCGACCACGTACGGTTCCACCTTGTAGGTCGCGGTCCCCTCCGGAGATCTCGCATGGTTGACCGGGTTGATCATGGCCAACAGCTCCCACGCGCGCCGTCTGTCTCCCAATGCGGCGAACGCCATCGCCGTCCAGATTGCCGCATGCGTATACTGCCCTCCATTTTCTCGCACCCCCGGAACGTACCCTTTGATATAGCCGGGATTCAAATTTGACTTGTCGAACGGCGGATCCAGCAGTTGGATCAGTGCATGGTCCCGGCGAACGAGGCGCCGATCCAGCGCGTTCATAGCCATGCGTGAGCGCGAGGCATCCCCCGCCCCGGAGAGCACCGACCAGCTTTGCGCAATCGAATCGATCTGGCATTCGGGATTACTTGCCGACCCAAGGGGCGAGCCATCGTCAAAGTAAGCACGGCGATACCACTCTCCATCCCAGCCATGCTGCTCGATATTCTGGCGCATTTGCGCCGCTTCGCTCTGGCAACGTTCAGCGAAGGACAGATCACCACGCAGGCGTGCAACCTTCGTGAATTGCATGAGCACGTCGTACAGGAAAAATCCCAACCAGATGCTCTCGCCTCTGCCCTGTTTGCCGACCATGTCCATCCCGTCGTTCCAGTCACCGGAGCCGATGAGCGGGAGGCCGTGCTCCCCGCGTGTGAGGCCCTTCAGAATGGCTCGCACGCAGTGTTCATACACACTGGCCCCTTTTTCAGACCGGCCCGGTAGATCGTAATACGAGTCCTCCTCCTGATTGACCGGGCGGCCCTCGACGAAGTGGATGGGTTCATCCAAGACCCCACTGTCCCCTGTGCTCAGCACGTAGCGGCATGTCGCCAGGGGCAGCCAGAGGTAATCATCCGAACAGCGCGTACGCACGCCTCGTCCTGCGGGGGGATGCCACCAGTGCTGGACATCGCCTTCCTGAAACTGCCGCGCTGCACAGAGCAGGAGGTGCTTGCGCACAAGCTGCGGCTCGCTGTGGATGAGCGCCATCGAATCTTGCAGTTGATCGCGGAAACCGAAGGCGCCCCCCGATTGATAGTATCCGCTCCGCGCCCACAGACGGCACGCGAGCGTTTGGTACAAGAGCCAGCCGTTCGTCAGCACGTTGAGAGATTGGTCCGGCGTCTCCACATGCACAGCGCCAAGTGTGTGCTTCCAGTACTGCCAGACCATTTCGAGCGCGCTGCGCGCCGCGGCAGATCCCCGAAAGCGGCGCACCAGATTCCGGGCATCTTCGGCGTCCCGCCCAACCCCGAGCCTGAAGATGATCTCGCGCTCTTGCCCAGCGGCCAGCTCGAATGGAACGTGGATTGCGCCGCAGGGATCGAGCCCGGCCCCCACTTTGCCCGACAGCCGCACCCGGGCTCATCGCGGCCGGACTGCGAAGCGTGCCATTGCGTCCAATAAACTCAGTCCGGTCGCCACTGATGGTCCGAGTCGTCTCGTCCACGTCAAAGAAGGCAGTCCGGCCGGCGAACTCCGTATGATAGGGATTTCGCGCGAAAAGGGCGCCGCTCTTGGGGTCCAGTTCGGTCACGACATGCATCGCCGATTTTGGCCGTAGATCTCCCAGCACCCATTCCACGTAACCCGTCGCGGACAGCTTGCGCGATCGCCCCGACTCGTTCCGTACCTTGAGCACCATGAACTTCATCGGTGCATCCAGCGCCACATACACCCACAGCTCTGAGCGGATGCCGCGCTCCGTATGCTCAAAGACGCTATAGCCGAAGCCGTGCCGACTGACGTACGGTGTCGCCCCGCGGCTGGGCAGCGGCGTGGGGGACCAGTAGTGGCCCCGCTCTTCGTCACGGAGATACAAGCCTTCTCCGCTCGCATCGCTCACCGGGTCGTTGTGCCACGGAGTGAGACGGAATTCGTGGGCGTTCTCACTCCAGGTATAGGCCTGGCCGTTCTCCGAGACGACGGTGCCAAAGTTCGGATTCGCCAGGACATTGACCCACGGTGCCGGCGTCACATGCCCGTGCGAAGTCGTAATGACATACTCGCGGCCATCAGGCGTGAATCCTCCCAGCCCGTTGAAAAAGGTGAGATCGGTGCGCGGCAACGCAGCGGATGGCAAGGGCTCAGCGCGGCGGGTTCGGGTTGGAGTCAGGCGCGGCACAGTGACGTCCGCATGGCCACGACGGGTGATCTGGTCCGCCAGCGATCCCCGCCTGTCGGTGAGGATGGCGCGAGCGACCGATTGGAGCAGAATGCGGTCCTCGTTCGATATCTGGTCAATAGGACGGACGAAGATGCCTCCCGGTCGATCCATCACGTGTGCTTCGAGGCCCGCGGCAATCAGCCCCATGATTTGTTCATGGAGTAGTTGCCGGTACCCGGCGTGATCTTCGTTCCAGATCACCAGGTCCACAGCCAACCCCTTGGAGCGCCAATACGCGTGGGCCTGTACGAGCTGGCGCACTAGATCGATATTGGCCGGATCTCCGATCTGCAGCAGCACGATCGGCAAGTCGCCTGAAATCGCGTAGCCCCAGAGCCCGGATTGCCCGCGGCGGTTTTTGATCAGATCGCCGGGGTCAGCCCGCAGAGAGGAATTCGCGTAGAGAACAGAGTTGGCCAGTCGGCCATAGAGTTGTGCATCGGCTTCGGTGGCATTCAACTGCCGCATGACCACCTGGCTATGGGTCCACGCCAAATCGAAGACACGATCGGCGAGGCGCCGATCGTGGTATTTCTCGATCAGCCCCAGGCAGACGTCGCGGGTGTCGCCGATGCCGGACACCATATCAATCGTGGCCGATTCTTCCGGATCGAGCGTGATTCGACACCGGATGGCGACAATCGGATCGAGCACAGAGCCTTCGCTGCCCGAGAGCGCCCCGGAATGACTCATGGCATGTGGATCAGCGGGAGTGCGACCGCGGCCAATGAACTGTAGGCGGTCCGTCTCGTAGGACATCGTTCCGATGTGTGCTCCATGCACGGCCATGAGATGACACATCCACGGCGAGTGCTCGTCGAGGGAGCGGGGCCGGCGCGTGCAGAGGATCGCGTGCCGGTCGCGGATGATCTCGGTCTGAACAAAGAGATTGCTGAACGCCGGATGCAGCGCGTCCGCGGCAGACGATGCGAGTACGACTTCCGCGTAACTCGTGATCTCGATCGTCCGGCTGGTCCGCGAGCCGTTGGTGATGCGGATTCGACGCAGTTCGATGTCATCTTCCGGCGACACCACGATTTCGGTATGCGTCTCGATATTCTGTTCGCGGCGGCGAAACTCAGCCCGTCCCTCAGAAAAAATGACTTCGTAATTCTTCGATTGCTTGAGCGTCGGCTGATAGGCCGTGGACCAGAACTCCCCGCTCGTCACGTCGCGGAGGTAACAGAACGTGCCCCAGTTGTCGCAGGTACTGTCTTCGCGCCAGCGTGTGACGGCGAGATCCTTCCAACGGCTGTACCCACCCCCCGCGTTCGTGATCATCACGTGGTATCGACCGTTCGACAACAACTGCACTTCCGGAATCGGCGTGTGAGGGCTGTTGAACCGGCGCACCGGCGTCTCCCATCCACCGGCAGTCGTCTGGATGTCTGACAGCTCGGCGCTGTGCGAGTAGAATGCCGTGGCCTTTGGAATCCGCTCCTGGAGCAACAGCGTGGTCGCCTGGAACAACGGATCCGACTCGAATCGTTTCTGCATCGGACGGTCCAGGAGCAGATAGGCCAGAGACAACAGGCTCATGCCCTGGTGATGGGCCATATAGGACTGAACCACTGCACTCGATTGTCCGCGCGGGAGACGGGAAGGCGTATAGTCGATCGCTTCATATAAACCGAACGGTCCTTCGAGCCCCGCCGCTGCGAGCCGCTGCAGATTCGAGCACGCCTCCTCGGGCGCCACCATCAGCGCGAGCGCCGAGGCGTAAGGCGCGATGACCACATCATCGGCAAGCCCACGTTTGAGTCCCAGGCCGGGCACGCCGAATGCGCGGTATTGGTAGTTCAGATGTACGTCGATCGTGTTGTAGCCGGATTCCGAAACGCCCCACGGGACGCCGCGCTGCCTTCCATACTCGATCTGCCTCTCCACCGCCGCCTTGCAGGTCTGGTCGAGCAGCGTGTTGTCGTATGTCGGCATCACCAACAGCGGCATGAGGTACTCGAACATCGACCCGCTCCACGAGATGAGTACCGGCCCGCCACCGGCGGTCGTGAGGAGGCGCCCGAGCGCAAACCAGCTTTCTTGCGGCAGTTGTCCCTGTGCAATCGCCACGAAACAACACAATCTCGCTTCCGAAGCCAGCAGATCGTAGTAACTCGAATCCCGCCGGCGCTCGCCGACGTTGAAGCCGATCGCCAACAGATGACAGCCCTTGTCGAACAGGAAATCATATTCCATCTCGGCCAAGCGACTTGATTGACGTGCCAGTCCTTCGACGGTCGCGATTCGTTCTCTGGCTCGCTGGCTTGCCTTCACAATGAGTTCTTGAAGGTCACCAACCCATGTACTCTCCCCGGGCGTCGCCTCTGCGGCCAACCGATGCTCAATTGCCGGCAGACATGTCACGTCAAGTCTTGCCAATTCACGCAACGTAAGAATCTCGTCGAGATGGTCGAACTCTCTCAGCCTATTCTGTGAGTCGGGCAGCAATACCCACGGAGCGAGGAGCATGAGGTCATCGAGGGCGTCCCGGCATTGCCGGGCAAGTGCGCGCGCCCACCAAGTCGCTGGGCCCTCGGGGGCAGCCTTCAAGCTCGCGAGCACCTCCTCGGCGGATGTCGCCAGCCGGTCAAGACAGAGCCACGCCGCCGTGAGCGTAGTGGGCCGGGACTCGTAGTCAGACTCCAGATACGTCTGAAATTGAGCGAGCTGAGCTGGAGTGGTTTCCCCTGTCGCATCTTCGAGGACACTGAGTGTGTCGCGAAGTCCATCGAAGAATCGCAGCCCCAGAATTTTCTGATCGGGAAGGGCAAGCAGACCTGGCCGCAATGTCAGCAGATGGCCCGCGAGGTTCCCGCTGTCCACCGTCGACACATAGGTCGGCAGCAGCGGTTTCAGCGACTGCGTGTCGTACCAGTTGTAGAAGTGGCCCCGGTGCCGTTCCAATGCTTTCATCGTGTGGAGCGCATTCGTCGTGCGTTCGATGAGTTGTCCGGCCGAGATGTAGCCGAAGTCGTACGCAGACAAATTTGCGAGCAGCGCGAGTCCCATATTGGTCGGCGACGTGCGATGCGCGACCCTCTCAACGGGATGCTCCTGATAGTTATCCGGTGGCAGCCAATGATCGTCCGGCCCGACGAACTGTTCGAAGAACGCCCAGGTCTTTCGGGCAAGCTTCCGGAGAAAGAGGGTCTGATCGGTCGTCAGCCTTGCTGCACGCCGAGTGAGTGGCCGGCTGATCCACCACGCGATAGCGGGGGAAGCGAACCAGAGACCCAGAATGGGCATCGCCACGACTAATGCGCTCGGATCAGACGCGTCAGATAGATCACGGCGGCAGTGGCAAGAACAGGCCCGATCCACATCGTCCGACAGTAGCCGACGAGGTCTGTGCGGCGATCGCGATCCGGGTCGCTTGAGGGACTCCATTCGAGCAATCGTGTCTGCGAAATCAACATTCGCCAGATCGTGCGCACAACCGCATCCAGACTGAAGAACGCCTCGTAGGGAAGGCACACGACCGTGAACACCGCCTGAACGACGTGCCGGCCTGCCGAGCGTAGCACGGCGACGACAGTGCTGCCTCAGCAGCACATCCTCCGGCTTCTGAAACAGATCCAGGATCGTGGAAAGTACAGGAGGAATGAGGATGACTCCGATCACCGACAAGGTCCACAACCAGAACGGTGACAAGACCGTCCAGCCCAGCAGCAGCAGGAGGGTCAACGCCGATGGGACAAGACTACGCCGAAGGTTGTCGAAGAGTTTCCATCGAGACAGCCCGGAGAGCGGATTCTTCTGACGCTGCGCTCCGGGACCGGGAACGCGGGGCAGAAGCCATCCCGCAAGCTGCCAATCCCCACGGATCCAGCGGTGCCGCCGGCTCACATCGACGCTGTAGCACGAGGGATACTCCTCGTATAACTGCACATCGCTCAACAGCCCCGCCCGCGCGTAACACCCTTCCAGAAGATCGTGGCTGAGAATCCGGTTCTCGGGAAAGCGCCCGGCGAGGGCGCGCTCGAACGCATCCACCTCATAGATCCCCTTGCCGATGAACGAGCCTTCACCGAACAAGTCCTGGTATACATCGGAGATGGCGCGCGTATAGGGATCGATGCCGGGATCGCTCCCGTTGAGTCGCGCATAGCGCGACCGGTTCGTGCCCGGCAGGCTCACGGCGACGCGTGGCTGCAGAATGCCGTATCCGTCGCAGACCCGCTGCGTGTGTTCGTCATACCGCGCACGGTTCAACGGGTGCGCCATCGTGCCCACAAACTGCCGCGCTGCATCGCGCGGCAATTGTGTGTCCGTGTCGAGGGTGATCACGTACTGTACGGCCGACAGCACAGCCGTCTCACCGACGACGAGTGAGAAGCGATCGCGTGAGCCGCCTCTGAGCAAGCGCATTCAAATCCGCAAGCTTGCCCCGTTTCCGCTCGTACCCCATCCAGACCCGCTCCCCGGCATTCCATCGGCGCGGGCGATGAAACAGAAAGAACGCATCGCGAGCCGTTTCTCTGTACTTTCCATTCAGCTCTTCGATCCCCTTCTGGGCCAGCTTCAAGAGAAGCTCGTCTTCTGGAAGTGTTTCCTCGTTCGCATCTCGAAAATCGGTTAACAGGCCGAAGGAGAGGTGCTCGTCTCGATTGGCCAGGAACCGGACTTCGAGCGCCTCGATCAGCTCCTCGATGTTGTCAACGCTGCTCAGCATCGTCGGAACCACGACCAGCGTGCGCGATTCCGGTGGGATACCTTTGGAGAAATCCATTCGCGGCAGCGCATGCGGCGTCACCAGCACTGTCGCAAGCCAGTTCACCAGTGCAACCGCCAGCTGACTTGTGCAGA
Source organism: uncultured Nitrospiraceae bacterium (assembly GCA_963801725.1). GTDB lineage: Bacteria > Nitrospirota > Nitrospiria > Nitrospirales > Nitrospiraceae > Palsa-1315. The sequence continues at coordinate 1,891,023 of CAWDFX010000002.1, read as the reverse complement.
GCAGGGACAGGAAACCGACCAGTGCGAGTAGCCAACCCTCCTCATCCTCGGCATAGGCCTGTGCCAGTAAGCCGCCGGTGAAGACCCCCGTCATCAAGGCGATCGTGCCGACATAGAGAGGCAGCGGAAACCGGCCGCTCGTTCGCTGAAGCGCATCAGAAGTGGAAAAGCGCACCTCCGCTGCTCGTTCGAGCTGCGGTATTCCTTTGTCGATCAGGTAGAAACCAACATGGGCCTCTCGATCGTCGCCGCCGTTCCTGCTCGCGCCCTGCTGCGCCAGACGTATCGCGTGGCGCGCCACTTCGCATTCCGAGAGCCGGCTGCTCCTCGCCATCCTCTCCACCGCATGACGGTAGCGATCACGGGTGGCAAAATCCATCTTGCCGTAGGCTGCGGCGGGATCTTCACGCAGCATCTGCTCGACCACGCTCATCGTCTCAACGAACGTGCGCCAGTCCATCGCGCCGAGAAATCGGAGACTGCCGATGCTGTTGCTGATGGAGACCTGGTCGACGGCCTGCTGTTGGTTTTCCGATTGGACCGACTGCTCAATCGTCAGACCGGACTCGGAGAGCCGCTGCTCGATCCAGGTGAGCGGCAATGCCAACGCGGGGCTCTGTCCCTGCAACCGGCGCGCGAACTCCGCCACAAACGCACTGGCCATCGGCGGGCTCGAGCGCGCCATGTCCGCGATCACCAGAATCAGACTCTTCGGATCCTTCTCGGCGATGTCCATCATCTGATCCGCCCAGTAGTCGGCGCGATTGCGGTCGATTCTCTGGGCGGCGATCCGTGTCGCCGCGCGCCGGAGATTCTCGATCAGCGCCAGGCGGAGCATGATCGGGATGGCCCATAATTCCCCTAACGTGAGACCGGTGATCGTCTGATACGCGGCGACGAAACCTGCTGAGGCTTCCCGGATCGACTCGTCCATCGCCGTGCGAGATCGTTTCGAGCGCGATGTCATACACGCGCGGAAGCCCAACCGATGAACCATTCAGCAAGCGAGGCAGCTCCCGGCTGTACCCCTTGGGTAAGTGTCTCTTGGCCATGCGAATCTGCTCTTCGATGAGATAGAAGTTATCGAGCAGCCATTCGCCGGCCGGCGTAATCCGGCGGTTCGCCTTCACCGCCTCTGCCAACAGATCGCGGACTCCGATCAGGACGTCTTCATTCTCCGCCAGCCTGCTCAGAAGCTGGTCCGGAGCCTGCTCCTGGCTCAACCGGTGCAGGCCGGCCAGAATCTTGCCGTGTTGCTCCATTTGATCGGCGCTGAAGAGCTCCGAACGCAACGGTGGCTCGCCACTGGCGTACTTTTCCGCCAGGTCGTTTTCGGGGAAGCTTGCCCTGAAATGGAGCAAGCCTCCGAGATTGATCTTGCTGCTTACCTTCACGTGTGAGATCTCTTTCTTAGAGGCGAGGGATCGCGAACCAGTTTGCACCCGAGATGGCGGATTGGATGGCCCTCTTCGGCACTTCTTGCTGAGAGCAACGCTCGGTTCGAGACGAATTCTCAGGGCTTACGTGTGTGTCGAAGTCCGATACGACACAGAAGCTCGAGCGTCAGCGAGTAGACGGGAATGAGCAGCGACTGCACCGCTCCGTTGGACAGTTGATCCTGGCGAAACCTGCTCAGCAGCAGATTCATACCAGAGCCGTCAACAGCCCAGAATTTCTCGTTCGCCGTGGTCCGGCACGAGGGGGAGTGCGTAACAGTATAGCTGACTTATCAGAGGTGCGATACACCGAGAAACGCTATCGATCAATCCAGCCGCGCAAAATCCTCGCGTCAACTCTATCCAACAAGACAGAAGGGCAGTCTGGTCAAAATTGCTCAGTTTGAAGGATGCAGCGACAGCCAATTTCACGCTTGTCCCGCTTGAAATCGACGAGGTATCACGAAGGGGAACCTAGTCGCGAAGGACGCCCGGCTTCTTGAGTCGATGCAGAAAAACACCGCCGTATAACCGTTAGAGAATCCGGACCAGCGGAATTCGTATCGTCAATGTGGTCCCCTTCTCTTTTGATCCCCGGAGAGTCAGCGTTCCATCGAGCGCGAGGCGCGTTCTCGCATGCCGATAATGCCAAGAGAATTGTGGTTTTGGATCGACTTCTTGGTGATTCCCTTCCCGTTGTCTTTCACACTCAACATCAGATCATCGTGCTGTTTCATTAACGCAATCGTGGCTGAGGAAGCCTGAGCATGCCGGGCCACATTCGTGAGCGCTGCCTGAGTGATCCGGAACAGGGCGACGCTTCCGACCCGATCGAACTTGGCCTTCACAAGATTCGTCTCAAACCGGCACCGGATTCCCGTATGTCCCTCGAATTCCCGCGCCAACGATTGCAGGGTCTTCACCAGGCCCAGCTCGTCCAACACGCCCGGCCGCAACTCAACCGCGATTCGTTTCACCGATCGGATCATGGTCGTGACCAGAGCGGAGAGCGATCTGGCTTTCGCCTGCACCGGCCGTTGCTGTGGCGTCACCCTTTGGGCGATCCAGGATAATCCCAACTGCAGGCACGTCAGCGTCTGGCCGAACTCATCGTGAAGCTCGCGCGCAATCGCGGTCCGTTCACTCTCGCGCAGGAACTGCAAGTTTGCCGCGAGGGCCCGCAACTCATCGCGCGAATGCTCAAGCTGCTCTTCCGCCTGCTTCAATCGAACAACCATGACGTGGCGCTCACCGACAATCGCGTCCACCTGGTGGGTCCTGAGCGCGTGGACGAGCGCCTCGGCCTCATCCATCCTGGTCTTCATTCTTCGGGCTGGTGGGTTCCGATGACTCATCGCTCGTCGCCGATCAGTCGGAGCGTGGCAAGGACTTTCTTCGTATCGCTGAGGTTGCCCAGCACGGAAACCCCAGGGCGGGGCTTGAGCATGATCAACATGGGCGTCAACAATACGGAATGTTTGAGAGCGATCGCGGGGTCTTTCAACACGTCCACGATGTCGATCTGGTAGCGTCCCTTGAGGTACTCCTCGCATAGCCGAGTCAAATTTCCCCTGGCTTGGGTGGAGTTCGACCCATTGCCGGCCACGAAGAGTCGGAAGGCATAGGCCTTACCTCCTGCCACTGCGGCTCCCCTCCCCGCGCGCCTACCACCGTTAATCATTCGCCTCAATTTCTCCCGTATCCCGACAGAGAAGAGATCTGCTCATGGTATCGAGCGAGCTAGGCCTTCACCAGATCGATCCCTCGATCGGTGATTCGGTATTCATGGAATCGATCGGAATGCTTCGAGCCTCTTGATTTCATGACGATCAACTGGCGTTTCATCGAGCCGCCGATCGAGAGTTGGCAGAGAACGACCACGGTATCGATGATGGACGAAATGCCGATCCCGCTGATCTCCGCGACGACATCAGGGCCGATAGCCTGGTTGAGATAGAAACAGGTAATCCCGCGCTCTTTACAGGCATTCAGCACCCGCATCAGGTATTCAAAGGCCGCCTGCTCCGAGCCCATGCGATTGCATGCGGAAATCGCATCCACGATCACGTGTTGGGGGTGAAGCTCATCCAGAGCATTCAGGGCATGAAACAAGTGCTCCTCCGCTCCCATCGCTTCCGGCAAGTAGGACTGGACCACCAACCTTCCGGTCTTGATCAGCGGCGCGAGGACAATGCCCGGGCTCAGCATGTTGCTGACCATCGATTCCGGCGACTCCTCGAAATTGAGATACAGCACTCGCTCGCCGCGCAGGCAGGCAGCCTGGGCGAATACGCAGGCCAGTGTGGTCTTCCCTGCGCCGGGACTCCCCGCGAGCAGGATGCTGGTCCCTCGTTTGTATCCGCCGCCAAGCACGCCGTCCAGCTGAGCTTGACCGCTGGACACTTGGGGACCGGGGGAACGGTGCTGCAACACATTGCTGGTAATCGGGATGACGTTGATGCCGTTCTCACCGATGATGAAGGGATATTCATTGCGGCCATATCCCGAACCACGATACTTGACCACTCTCAATCGGCGCGTGGTGATCTGACCCGTGACGCGCTGGTCGACGTGAATGACACAATCCGCCATGAAGTCCAAAAACGCGTACCGGGAGGGAGACTCTTCCTTCTGGACAGTTTTGACCGTCATGATCGCGGTCAATCCTCGGTTCAACAGCCATTCGTGCAGCGCATATAACTCATGGCGCTCGCGCGAGGGGCTATCGTACAAATGCAGGAGCGTGTCCACTGCGTCAAACACAATGCGCCGGGCTCCCATCGCCTTGGTTTGATGATCCAGGATAGCCAACAACCCTTTGACGGAGAAGTCGCCGGAGACCACCAGTTCCGGGTTCACACGCGCATCCATCAGGAACAGCAAGTTCTTCCGCTCCAACGTCGCCAGGTCCCACCCCAGGCTCCTGGCGTTTTGACGCACGGCGGCGGCACGTTCCTCGAACAGCACCAGAATGCCCGGCTCGCCGGCGCCGGCGCTGTGCAGCAGGGACTGCAAGCCCATCAGGCTTTTGCCGCTCCCGGCACCGCCGCTGAACAGCGTCATGCGTCCGGCAGGGAGGCCACCGCGTAACACCTCATCCAGCCCGACAATGCCGGTCGGAACCTTCTGGATCGCTTTCCTTCGCTCTTGCTGTCCTGCTGGATCTTTGTGTTTCGCCCTTCGTGTTGATGTGGCCACCGCAGGCCCTCCTTTATTTAGTAGACAGTCACCGAACGCACTTGGGGAAGATTACGCATTTGACGCGCTGCCATATCCAAGCAAGCAACATGGAACGGACGCTTCAGATCAGCGAGTAGGTCACGGCCACCCGACAACCCCCGCGGCAGCCAGGGCCGCCGGCTGGCAACTTCCGGCAGTGGGTCGGTTTCAATTGGCGACATTAGCATTTACCACCAAACGAAAAGTGGTCAAAATTGAGCATCTTTCAATTGGGTCGCGTGAAGTAATAATTCCAGTTAGAGATTTACGTGCGGGGGCATAGCTGAAGGCACACTGACCCGCTACTCAGCGTTCACGTTGCCTTCCCGCTGAATCCGGACCGCCGTGCTTATGAAGCGGCCCTTCTCGCTGGTGTGGGATGGTGGTCTCGGCGAGGATCACGACACCTGAGCCGCTTCGTCAATCGTCAGAAGCAGGATGACCCAGACTCTGTGAGGGAATCGTCATGGTGAGCGTCGTGCTGGCGGACGACCATGTTGTCGTAAGGCAAGGGCTGCGCGCCTTACTGGAATCGGACCCAAACGTTGTCATTGCAGGCGAAGCGTCTAACGGCATCGAGGCCGTTGACATGGTCACGCGCCGGAGGCCCACGGTGTTAATCACCGACCTCATGATGCCCGGCCTGGATGGCCTCGCCATCGCACAAAAACTCTCGCACCTGAAATTAGATACCCAGGTGATCATCCTTTCGATGTACGGAGATCAGGCGTATGTATTGACCGCGCTCAATAACGGTGCGGCTGGCTATGTCCTGAAAGAGTCGTGCGGAGCCGAACTCTTCCAAGCCATTCGCGAAGTCGTCGCCGGTCGGCGTTACATAAGTCCGGGAATATCCGCGGCTTCCATTGGCTCATTTTCTTCTATGGGAACAATGCTGCAAAGAGCGCAAGCTGGTTCGGTGGAGGCTCAGGACAAACTGACCGTCCGGGAGCAAGAGATACTGCGGCTACTCGTGGAGGGGGGAAGCAGCTCAGACATTGCTTCCCGACTCAAGATCAGTTCCCGCAAGGTCGAATCCTATCGAGCCAACTGTATGAAGAAGTTGGGCCTGAGCACCCACGAAGACCTGATTCGCTATGCTGTGCAGCGTGGGAACCTCGCGAGGGACGAGCCGAAGCCTACCAGAAAATCCAGAAACACATCGGGAAAATTGAATTGAAATGAACGAGGGTTGCGAGCCGGCGGACGTCAGTCGTGGAGGACGATATTGAGGAGGGAGCTGTGGACGTGTAGCCCGCTCTCGTAGTGAATCAAGCCCATCTTTTTGAACCTACTCATGAAGAAACTGACGCGAGAGCGCGTGGTCCCGATCATTTCGGCGAGTGTTTCCTGGCTGATCTTCGGAATGACCACTTCCGGCTTACCTTCTTTTCCGAAATGGGCCATGAGCAATAAAATTCGCGCCAAGCGTTTCTCGCTGGAATTGAAGAGTTGATCCACCAAGTCCTCTTGGATGCGAACGTTCCGATCCAGCATATAGGCAAGGAACAGCGCCGAGAAGGTGCGGTCGTCTTGAAGCAATCCTAGCATCGACTGTTTGCCGATGCGGACGATACTGGCATCGTCAACGGCAGTTGCCGTGGCCAAATGCACCAGCTGCCCGGCGAGACACCCTTCCCCGAAAAAGCTGCCTGGCTCCAGTATCGCGATGACGGCTTCTTTGCCCTGCGGTGAAACCACAGTTCAGCTTGACTTTGCCCACCTGGACATAGAACACGGCATCCGCCGTATCCCCCTGCGAAAAGAGAATCTGCTTCTTAGGGAACTTCAGCGTCGTTTTGTCGTTGCCGGCTTGGTTGAGGAAGGTCTGTGGATTAAACGTCGCCATTGGTGTGACTCACACGGCCCGCTTCTCTCGAGAGCGCTGGGCCAAATTGGTACTAGAGACAAGGATGGAGAGTGCAAGAGTCTGTTCATTCAGACCTGTTCGTACAGATCGCACAAATATTGAGTGAACTATATCCAACTAGACGGACGGCGGTCTGGTCAAAATTGCTCAGTTTGAATAGCGCCCCACTTACATTGTAGAGGGCTAGCTTCTCTGCAAAGTTAATGGCTTGCGCGGTTCAATACATTGTCCAGAAACTAAATGGAGCAGTGCAGCGCTTCGAATGAAGCTCTCGAGGTCATGGGGTCGCAACTTCGTAGGCCCGGCGAATCTCAGGCAATGTCCGATCAGTGAGGGAGCGCAGTTCCTCTAAGGTTTGAAAAAGCAATGTGCCGGTCGCTCCAGTCGCTCCTACCCGCCCAGTCTTGATCACGGCATACGCCTGGAGAGCGATATCGACGAGCCGTCGATGCTCGAGCGCATAATAATACAAGCGTTGTTGCAAGGTTTCCGCTTGGTCATCGATTAAGACCTGGCGGGCATGCCCAAAGGACGTGACGGCGTCGGCAATCGCGTTGTCGAGGCACCGGTTGAGCGTGCGAAACTCGTCTGTGGAGATGCGCGCATTGTGTTCACCGGCTAACTCGGTGACGGCTTGGCACACATCCCCATAATCGTGAACGACCTGGTCGATGGTGTATCCGAGGCGTAGCAATTCAGCGCCGTGCACGGTCGCAGCGCGACCGATCTCCGTAGCAGCCGGCGACGGCCCTGGCTCGACAGTAGCACCGGGAGGTTCTCGTTGCTCGTGACGAAGGGTCTCGACGAGCTGCTGCAGGAATAGCGGGACGCCGTGATCGAGCGCGAGGGGAATCTCGGTGGGCGAGAGCCTTCTCGCCACCTTGTTTCTGCAACGCGCGATCAACTCTGTACGATTCGCAGTCAAAAACTCGTGGAGCATGTCAGGATGATACGCGATCGCTTCTTGGGTATCTGATCAAAATTGCTCAGAAAGGGAATATCGGCGAATCATTCAAGCGGCAGGGGCTTGGGGTAATCTAGGCGGCTCGTGTCTTATGTACGGCTCAGGGAAAGCCGTTTCAGGAACAATTGCGCGAGGATTCTTGCGGAGAAACTCGGTGATGATGTCGCAGATGTCTCGCTTCGTGCAGAGGCCCTTGCGTCTGGCACCCTGCATGGCGAAGTCTCACGCCTGTAGAACGTTCGACTTAAGTCGATGCCCGAGAAGCACCTTCACGAAACCCCTGTAGCACACGTCGTGGGGCTGCTGCGCCCGTCCTCTCTTGTGACCACGACAGAGAACGACTTCCCGTCATTGCTGAGGGTACCTACAGCTTCCATCAGTTTCGCGGTGGCATCGTCTTCGGGACGTACGAGCACTCGAATCTCTTGGCTAGGCTTGGTACTCGCTCTGATTAAGGCGTTCGATGGGTCTCGAAGATCACGGGCACATATGAGTGATTCGACTCTAGCCATGCAAGTCCCTCCAGATCGGATGACGATACAGGGTTGCCAGGAGCGCCGGACCGTGAACCACAAGAATCAGAACGGCACCTATCCTCTCGCTAGGCGACCGCCAGTGTCGTCATGACCTGGGCTGCCCTGATTGTCTCCATCACCTGCGTGAAACACCCCGGACAGTAGGTGTGAGTCTGAAGACAACTGGCCGGATTGACGCCATGTGTCTTTCGATAGGTTCGCTGCGTGACCCAACGCGCACGATCAGACGAAGCTCCGATCTCGTCTCGAATGAGTCGGCAGAGACAACAGACAGGGAGCAGTGGCGTCTCGTTCCTCGAAGCGGACGAGGCTTCCTGAGTGATCCGAGCGAACCGGATGTCACGATAGCCATACGCTCCGTTTTTCATGGCTCCGCTCCTTATTCCCATGGTGTGCGACATCGGACTTTTCCGCGTCAGTCCCATGATTGATCGCCTGTAGACTGTGGCCATGCGCGCGGTGGGCATGATGCGTCCCTTTTCCCGTTCGTTCGCCTCAGAGCCCGTCGAGTCTGCTTATGCTGATGAGCGGCCTGTTCATCATGCTCCTCAGCTTTCTTGCGATGGTCGGCTTCTTGTTTTGTCATGGTCGTCTCCTTTAAAGGTTCGCTGCAGTATGACAAGAAGACCGCGTGTTGCATGCCCACAATTGCTCAGTTTGGAAAATATTATGTGGCAGACCACAGGGCGCTTGTCCCTGCGCGAAGATTCAGCCGGAAGAAGGGAACCTAGTCGTGGAGGACGATATTGAGGAGGGAGCTGTGGACGTGTAACCCGCTATTGTAGTGAATCAAGCCCATCTTTTTGAACCTATTCATGAAGAAACTGACGCGAGAGCGCGTGGTCCCGATCATCTCGGCGAGTGTTTCCTGGCTGATCTTCGGAATGACCTGTTCCGGTTTACCTTCCTTCCCGAAATGAGCCATTAACAGCAGGACCCTGGCCAGCCGCTTCTCGCTGGAATTGAAGAGTTGATCCACCAAGTCCTCTTGGATGCGAACGTTCCGAGCCAGCATATAGGCAAGGAACAGCGCGGAGAAGGTGCGGTCGTCTTGGAGCAACTCGGAGCATCGACTGCTTGTCGATGCGGACGATACTGGCGTCTTCGACGGTGGTCGCCGTGGCCAAATGCACTAATTGCCCGGCGAGACACCCTTCCCCGAAAAAGCTGCCGGGCTCCAGTATCACGATGACGGCTTCTTTACCGTGCGGCGAAACCACACTCAGCTTGACTTTGCCCGCCTGGATATAGAACACGGCATCCGTCAAATCCCCTTGCGAAAAGAGAATCTGCTTCTTAGGGACTTCAGCGTCGTTTTGCCATTGCCGACTTGCTTGAGGAAGGTCTGCGGATTAAACGTCGCCATCGGTGTGACTCCCACGGCCAGCGCTTCTCTCGTGAGCACTGGGCCCAATTGGTGTGAGGGACAAGGACGGAAAGTACAAAGATCTGTTCAATCAGACCTGTTCGTACACTTCGCGCAAAATATTCCGTCAAGTATATTCAATTAGACGGAAGGCAATCTGGTCAAAATTGCTCAGTTTCAAGGATTCAGATGGCAGGCGACATCACGCTTGCCCGGTCGAAATCAACGAAGCTTTAGGAAGGGAAACCGAGTCGTGGAGGACGATATGTTGGCTTCCACAACTGGCAATTCAGCAATTTCCTCGACGACGACACACTGTTTTCATGACGGTATCGAACCATGGCTGTCCCTTTGCAAGGCTCGTTCAGCGTTTCTTGACAGGGCACAGAGGGAGTTGGTAGAAGGACTTGGCGCGAAGGTGCGAACGGGCCTGGTCCGAACGGGAGAAACCGATCCGTGTCTGATGTATCACCGCTGGAAATGGAAGTGGCGAAACTCATTATACGGACACTCACTCTAAAAGTTGACCCTGCACAGATTCAACCGGAGGAACCTCTCTTCGGTGACGGACTGGGACTTGATTCGATTGACGCGCTCGAACTGTCTCTCGCGATCTCTCAATCCTATGGGCATCAGATACGTTCAGATGATCCAGACACTGTCGCCACCTTCGCCTCACTCCGTTCACTCTGTCAATCGATCGAAAAACATCGCACGAAATAGCAGCAGGTGGCTCTATGAACACGCGCCGCGTTGCTCGGCCCCTACCACGCTGACAGAGTGTTGGCTTGGGAGAACGGCCACCCGATGACCTATGGCCGCTTTCTTTCAGATGTGGGAGCCCTCGCCGACCTGCTTCCTGAAAAACCTACGGTCATTAACCTGGCTGATGACCGCTATCGGTTTTTGGTCGGGTTCGCCGCAGCATTGGTCCGAGGACAGACCACACTGCTTCCTCCCAGTCGCGCCCCGGGCGCCTTGGCCCAGATCGCTCGAGAATATGGCAACAGCTATTGCCTAGTGGATAGCACTGAACACGTCGAACAACTCCCCTCCTATCAGATCCCAACGGGTACAGGAAGTCAGACCGACACGGTGAAGGTTCCCCAGATCCCCATTCATCACACAGCCTTGGTGGCCTTTACGTCAGGCAGTACGGGGAACCCTCATCCCCATTCCAAAACCTGGGGCTCCCTAGTCGCAGTCGCTCGGAGTACGGGAACCCGGCTGGGTCTCAAGACTTCCGATCAGGTGACCGTAGTGGCGACAGTTCCTCACCACCACATGTACGGGCTCGAAGCCTCCATGATGCTCCCTCTTCAACATGGGATGCCGTTCCATGTGGGACGGCCGCTGTTCCCTGAAGATGTGCGAGTTAGCGTTGGCGGACGTACCATCGCCGCGCATGCTTGTGACCACACCATTACACATCCGGGCTTGTGTCACCGCTCGCTCGCGGCTGCCTCCCGTGGAGTGTATTCTCTCTGCGACCGCGCCGCTTTCTCGCTCCTTGGCGAAACAAGCCGAGACCTTGTTCCAAACCACGGTCTATGAGGTGTACGGATTCACGGAGGCTGGAAGTGTCGCGACAAGGCGGACCGTCGCCGAGAACGCCTGGCACGTGTTGGATGGTATCACGCTGCTTCAAGAATCAGCCGGGTGTTCCTTGCAAGCGCCATACTTGCTTGGGCCTATCCCCTTTCCCGATCTGGTGTCGCTGCAAGATCCCGATCGATTCCTGTTGCATGGACGTGGCGAGGATCTGGTGAACATCGGTGGGCATCGGGGTTCGTTAAGCGACCTGAGCCAGAAACTGAACGAGATCGAAGGAGTGCAGGATGGAGTGTTCTTCCTCCCGGACGACACGGGAACCTCAGTCACACGTCTGATCGCCTTCGTTGTTGCGCCTGGAAAGGCTGCCGAGCACATTCTGTCGGCGCTTCGAACAGTCATTGATCCTGTGTTTCTCCCCCGACCGCTTCACCTGGTTCCCCACCTTCCCCGTAACGAGACGGGCAAACTCACGGAGACGCCTTGCTCGGATTGATGCAAGACCTTCAGAAAGAGGAGCGGCATGGAGTCTGAGCGGATTGTCACAATCGGTGCGGACCATCCATCGCTGGCCGGGCATTTTCCCGGCCATCCCGTGGTCCCCGGCGTGGTGATGCTGGGAGAAATCATGAAGGCCATCCGCGAGATGGCCAAGGAGCACATCGAGTTTGTCGGCATGCCGTCGGCGAAGTTCCTGTCGCCGCTGAACCCCGGGGAGCCTCTCACGATCAGGATAGACCGGCAAGGTGATGGCACAATGGAGTTCACCTGCACAACCGGACCTCGACTCATTGCGAGCGGCTGCCTGCAATACCGCATCATCGCCGATGATTCCCCTGGTGATTCGTGAGCGTGGGGTGGTTGCGACAACGCGAACGCGGCAGTCGAATCGCGGGACGATTCATGATCTGGATGGCGGTATCCGTCGGACGTCCGGCCGCGCGCGCCTTGCTCTATCCGATCTGTGTGTACTATGTATTATTTTCACGGCACGCAAGCCGTGCCATCCAACCCTACTTGATCCGAGCGCTGGGACGCCCGATCGGTTGGCGTGACTTGTATAGACAGTTTCATTGTTTCGCGTCGACACTCCTTGATCGCGTCTATCTTCTCACCGGCCAAGCCGGCCACTTCGACATCGATATACGGGGACTCGACGTACTCAAGGACCGCTTGGCTCGTGGCCAAGGATGTATCCTGCTCGGTTCGCATCTGGGGAGCTTCGAGATCGTGCGCGCCATCGGGCTGAGCCAGCGGGATGTCGAAATCAAAGTCCTCATGCACGAGCAGCATACACCGATGATCCGAGACCTCTTCCGTGACTTGAATCCAGAAGTTGCCGATTCGGTCATACAGACCGGCTCGCCGAACACGATGTTGCAAGTCAAGGAATGTCTGGACCGCGGAGGGGTGGTGGGCATTCTCGCGGATCGGCTGGTGAATCAGAATCAGGCGACGGACTGTAAGTTTTTCGGCAAGCTTGCACGATTCCCTGCCGGAACCATGTGGCTTGCGAGCGTCTTAAAGGTGCCGGTCATTCTCTTCTTCGGCCTCTACCGCGGAGGCAACCGCTACGAGATCCAATTCGAGTTGTTCGCAGAAGAGATCGCGATCGACCGGCAGCATCGAGACCAGGAGGTTCAGCAATGGACCCAGCGCTACGCCGACCGCCTGGAACATCACTGCCGCTTGGCGGCCGACAACTGGTTCAATTTTTATGACTTTTGGGAAGAGCAACGATAGCTGGCCGTTGAGACTGCCGGCCCTGCTCCTCATCTGGTTGTTCTTGCCGGGTCTTGCGCCGATATCCCTGGCGCAATCGTCGCCCCAGTCTGAGCGAGCGGCAGAATCACCTGGCTGGAATGTAGAACAACTCATTGGGAGCCTGGCCAAGAACCGGCAGGCGGAAGTTCGGTTTGAAGAAACTGCATTTTCGAATCTTCTCACCCAACCGTTGAAGACCCGAGGCATCTTGCGTTTCACTCCTCCGGCGGGACTCGAGAAACACATCACCGCTCCTCATGACGAGCGCTACATCGTTGAAGGCGATACGGTCATGTTCGAAAGCAAGACAAAGGGCACGAGCAGGACCCTTTCATTGCACGACTATCCTGCGCTGCGGGCATTCATCGAGGCCTTTCGGTCAACGCTCGCCAATGATGTCATCACCCTGAAGCGTTTCTATAGCGTGACGCTGGAGGGTGAGCCACGACGATGGGTCTTGATGCTGCGTCCGCTGGACAAAGCCGTGCAGGAACTGGTGGAGTCCATTCGATTCTCCGGAGAAAGGGAAGACCTCGGTAGCATTGAGATCCTAGCCCCGGGCGGAGATCGGTCTGTCATGGTGATCACAACGGGCGCACCGTGACCAGAAGATCCTGGGTCACACTGTTGATCTGGTGCATGGTCCTGGGGCTCACGGCGTGGTTCGTGGCCACGCGTGCACATGTGGAGACCGAACTCTCCCGCCTATTGCCGGAAGGTGCCACACCCACAGAACGCCTGCTGCTCACTGAACTGCGAACAGGCGCGGGCGGGCGGCTCATTCTTATCGCTCTGGAGGGAGAGGATGCCGACCTCCTGGCAGGAGCCAGCACACAGTTGGCGACCTGGATGCGCAACAGTGGTGCGTTTCAGTATGTCGGCAATGGGGAGCAAGCCTGGACAACGGAGGAGCGCGAACGCCTCTTTCAGAACCGGTACGTGCTCAGTCCAGGCGTGCAGGAGTCCACGTTCAGTCGAGATCATCTCCGCGACTCCCTTGAGCTGAGGCTCAGCGACCTCACCTCTCCACTGTCACCGATGGTCAAGGAACTGATTCCGGGCGATCCCTCCGGCGAGTTCATGACGATCCTTCAAACCTGGATGACCTGGACGGCTCCGGCGAGATATCACGGAGTGTGGTTCTCGTCGGACCTGCGGCGCGCATTGCTCGTGGCGGAGACGCATGCGGCCGGTTTTGACATGGAATCCCAGGAGCAACTGCAAGGGCACATGAGAGAGGCCTTCAGATCGGCCGCCGGAACGTCCGCTGGTGCAACTCCCGTTCGGTTGGTCATGACGGGACCCAGCGTCATTGCCGTTGAGATGCGGCAGACCATCCAAGATGATGTGTGGTGGTTGTCCTTGTGCGCGACATTGCTGGTCACCACGTTGCTCTTCGCGAGCTATGGATCCGTTTCTGTTCTGGTTCTCACTCTCCTTCCCTTGACGAGCGCGATCCTGGCCGGGATCGTCGCCGTGAGTCTTGTGTTCGGATCCATTCACGGCATGACCTTGGCGTTTGGAATTACGTTGCTCGGCGTCGTGGACGATTATCCTATCCATCTGTTCAGCCATCTCACCAGGGAGAGCCGGGCGCCGGCCGTGATGAAAGAGATCTGGCCGACGATGCGCCTCGGAGTCGTGGCAACGGCTCTTGGCTTCTCTGCATTACTCCTGAGCGGATTTCCCGGCCTGTCGCAACTGGGACTGTTTGCGATGGTCGGCTTATTCACAGCCGCATGCGTGACCCGTTGGGTTCTTCCCCACATCGTTCCCATAGCATTTCACACCAAACGCGAAGGGCTGCATGTCGCACAGTGGGTCGATGCGCTGATAAGGGCGCGACTCGTCGTCCCGCTGCTTGTGGTCATAGCCATCGGCTCCTTCATCTGGTCAGATACGCCACTATGGGAGCAGGACATTGCCAATCTGAGCCCGATCTCCGCCGAACAGAAAGAGCGGGATCAAGTCCTTCGTCATGAACTCGGGGTGCCGGATGTCCGGGACCTCATCGTGGTGGAGGGCTCGAGCGAAGAAGAAGCCCTCCAACGAAGTGAAGCGTTGGCGCTGGTGTTGGACCCACTCGTGAGAAAAGGGGAACTGGCAGGATACGATCTCGCCGCTCGCTATCTGCCCAGTCGCAAGACGCAACAGGCGCGCCAGGCATCGGTGCCTGATCGCGAAACCTTGGAGCGGAATCTCACGTCCGCCTGAAGGGTTTACCGTTCAAGCCCGGCCTGTTTCAGCCCTTCCTGGACGCGGCCGGGAAGGCCAGGACGCAGGAGCCGGTCGACATCCAGATGTTCCGCGGGACGGCGCTGGGGATCAAACTGGACTCGCTGCTGTTTATGCATGAGGGACGCTGGGCTGCGGTCGTGCCGTTACGTGGCGTCTCCGACAGACAGAAGTTCCGGGAGCTTCTGACGCCGTTGGGCACACAACACATTACCTATTTGGATCTGAAGGAAGAATCGAACCGAATGGTCAGCCTGTACCGGAATGAAACGCTACGACTCTTGGGATGGGGGGTCCTGGCCATCGGTCTCGTGCTGCTTGCCGGGCTCCGCGCTCCCGTCACCGTCCTGCGTGTGATGCTTCCGATCGGGAGCGCCATCGTGGTGGTGGCTGCCCTACTGCACGCGCTAGGTGAACGGTTTTCGCTGTTCCATATCGCGTCATTTCTGTTAGTCATCGGTCTCGGGTTGGACTATGCGTTGTTCTTCAACCGGAGAGATGGCACACAGGCGGAGCGAGGACGCACCGTCTATGGCCTGGTCGTATGCAGCACGACGACGATCTTGGTATTCGGAGTGTTGGCCCTCTCGCAAATCCCCGTGCTCCGGGCCATCGGGTTGACCACGGCCTTGGGATCGCTGGCCTGTCTGTTCTTTGCCGCGCTCCTCGCTGAATCGCCTAAGAAATCACCTACTTCTCGCCGCGACTTCCCCCGACTGAGCAGTTTTGCACAGTCGGTCTCCCCGTAACCTGATAATTTTCTCCCCGGCGGGCTTGATCGCCAGCGCGGAGGAGCGCCTGTCATGCCACAAGCTTTGGTTCACGAACACTTAGAGGAGATGTACGTATCGAGACGCCTCGAATCGCCGTCGATGATGCCCTACGATCCCGCCGGCACGCAGTTCCACAACATCGACACGTTGGGGCAAGATCGATGGCCCCGCTCATCCTCACCCACTATACGGTCGTCTCAGCGCTGGGGAAAGGCCTCACCGAGACCTATCAGGCATTGCGGAATCGGCGTTCCGGGTTGCGGCTCTGCGACTTCGAAGATGTGGGAATCACCACCTACATCGGCCGGGTCGATGATGTGGAAGACGTGTTCGTCGGCGGTGGTTCGACCTCAGCGGAATTGGAGCGGTTCGACTGCCGGAATAATCGGCTCGCGCTCCTCGGACTTCAGCAGGATGGATTCATCCAAGCCGCCATAGAAGCCCGAGAGCGCTACGGCGCCCACCGCGTGGCGGTGATCCTCGGTTCGAGCACCTCGGGCATCCTGGAGACGGAACATGCGTATAGCCGCCGTCACCCTGCCACCGGCGCCCTGCCGTCGGCGTACCTGACGTCCCATCGATATACCCATAACATGTTTTCGTCCGCGCATTTCGTGCGCACATATCTTGGTCTGCGGGGGCCGGCGATGGTCATCTCCACGGCCTGCTCGTCCAGCGCGAAGGCATTTGCAACGGCGGCACGCTTCATCGAAGCGGGATTCTGCGATGCGGCGGTGGTCGGCGGTGTGGATAGCCTCTGTCTGACGATCCTGTATGGATTCGCATCGTTGGAGCTGATGTCGAGCGGTCCCTGCCGTCCATGCGATGAGCATCGCAACGGACTGACGTTGGGCGAATCGGCCGGCTTTGCGCTACTGGAAAAATCCAAGCAGGCAGGTCGGCCTGGAGCAGTGGCGTTATTGGGCTACGGGGAAAGTTGCGACGGGTATCACATGTCGCATCCCCATCCGGAAGGGACCGGAGCGATCAAAGCGATGCAAGCGGCTTTGCTACGGAGTGCGCTCACCCCCGGAGACATCGACTACATTCATCTGCACGGCACCGCGACCAAGTCGAACGACAGCATTGAAGATACCGCCGTTCACTCGGTGTTTGGCCCCTCGACCCCCTGCAGCTCGACCAAAGGATGGACGGGGCACACATTGGGAGCAGCGGGAGTCACGGGGGCGGTAATTGCCGCGATGAGTCTCACGCGCGGTTTTATTCCCGGGACACTGAACACGACTCGCATTGATCCCAACTTGAGCAGTCACGTGATGCTGGACAATCGAGAACAGCCGGTTCGGCGGGTGTTGAGCAACAGCTTTGGGTTTGGCGGCAATAACTGCAGTCTGATTTTCGGGACAGTCTGATGACCTTGTATGTAAACGGGATCGGCACGTTGGGACCGGGGCTCGCAGGTTGGGCGGAAAGCCGGGCCGTGCTGACAGGCAAGAGCCCTTCATGTGACGCCACCCCGACGGATCCGAGTGCGAGCCTACTTCCGCCGAACGAACGGAGGCGCAGCAGCGAGAGTGTGCGCTGGGCTCTCCATGTGGCTCAGGAGGCCATGCAGCAGGCAGAGGCCGACGCGCGCGAGGTCGCGACCGTCTTCGCATCATCCGACGGTGAGACCGGTGTCCTGGACCGCCTCTGCACGGCTCTCGCCGCGCCGCGACGAACGATTTCGCCCACGTTATTCCACCATTCCGTCCATAATGCCGCGTCCGGCTACTGGGGCATCGCCACGGGCTCACAGCAATCGTCAACCGTGCTGGCTTGTTATGATTCTTCCTTCTGTGCCGCCTTGCTGGAGGCGGCCGCCTATGCACAGATCGAGGAGAGATCTGTACTCCTGGTGGCCTATGATCTTCCGCCGCCCCCTCCTCTCTATGCTGCGCGGCCCCTGCGAGGAGGATTCGCAGCCGCTCTGTTGCTGACGCGAACTCCTGCGCCGCGCAACCTCGCTCAGTTCGATCTCACTCTTTCCACCGATCTCTCTCAGGACGCGACGAACATGGAGGATGCCGGACTGGAAGCTCTTCGGAGCGGGAATCAAGCCGCGCGGTCGTTACCGCTTCTGGCCGCCATCGCAAGGCAGCGCGGCACACTAGTCCGTCTTGAATATCTAGAAGACCAACACGTGCTGATCCGGGTGCGGCCATGCTGAGGATTGGCAAAGCTGCGCTTCGTCAATTGATTCCCCATCACGGCACGATGTGCCTGCTGGATACTGTAGAGCAGTGGGATGAGACCAGCATTCTGTGTACGACCGTGTCACATCGTGACGTGGCGAATCCCCTTCGGCGAGACAACCGATTGGAAGCGATCTGCGGACTGGAGTATGCGGCGCAGGCGATGGCGGTGCATGTCGGACTTCTGGAGCAAGGTAAAGAGCGTCGACTCACCGTGGGATACCTGGGAGCCGTCAAGAATCTGACGCTTCGGGCCATTCGTCTGGACGACGTGAAGGAAGCCTTGACGGTTCAGGCGACTCGATTAGTCGGCGAGGTGAATTGCTTCATCTATGCGTTTCGAGTGTCGGTTGGGCGAGAAGAGTTTCTGGACGGGCGGGCATCCATATTCTTGAAGTACCTCGACCACCAATCATGAAGCGAGCCTTGGTCACAGGCGGCAGCGGTCAAATCGGCGCCACGATCAGCCGACAACTGGCGCAGGAGCACCTGCACGTTATCGTCCATGCACATCGCAATCGCGGCGGGGCGGAAAAGGTGGTCAATCAGATCATCGAAGCAGGCGGATCGGCCAGCGTGGCCTTCTTCGATGTCAGCGATACTCAGGCTACCCAACGCGCCCTGTCGCAGATTCTGGAAGGCGGTCCGATCCAGGTCCTCGTAAACAATGCCGGCGTCTACGACGATGCCCCGATGGCAGGCATGCGGGCGGACCAATGGAGCCATGTCATCGCGGTCTCGCTGGGAGGATTTTTCAATGTGACTCAGCCGTTGCTCCTTCCGATGATCGGCACACGGTGGGGACGGATCATCACGATTTCGTCGGTCTCAGCCCTGCTTGGCAACCGAGGCCAGACGAACTACGCAGCAGCCAAAGCTGGGCTCCACGGCGCCTCCAAATCACTGGCACTGGAGATCGCCTCACGGGGTGTGACCGTCAATGTGGTTGCGCTGGGCTTTATCGAATCGCGGATGGTCGAGGAGGGTTGCAAACCGGGAAAGATCGAGGCCCTCGTGCCGATGAAGCGAGCCGGCACGCCTCAAGAGGTTGCCTACCTGGTCGGATTCCTGGCCTCCGAGAAGGCCGACTATATCTCCGGCCAAGTGATCGGTCTCAACGGAGGGATGGTATGAACGCCCGTACACATTCAGAGGCTAACGTCATGGCCACATACTGGGTTGTGATCCCCGCCTATAACGAGGCGGCCACGATCAGGGATGTCGCATCTCGGGCGATCCGACAGAATGAGAACGTCATCGTCGTGGACGATGGGTCTACCGACGGCACGGCAGAAGCCCTGATAGGTTTGCCCGTGGCAGTATTGCGAAATCACACGAACTGTGGAAAGGCCGCCAGCCTGTGGCGTGGCTTCCAGCAGGCGTTGGCTGCCGGAGCCTCTGGAGTCGTGACTCTGGACGGTGATGGCCAACATGCGGCGGAAGACATTCCAAGATTGCTCGCTGAGGCGGCCTTCTATCCTGATCATGTGATCATCGGCGCACGCCGTCGAGATCAGCGCCGCGCGGCCTTCTGGCGTTATGCCGCAAACCGTGTGGCTGATTTCTGGGTCTCCTGGGCCGCAGGCTGTTCATTTGCAGATAGTCAGTCGGGCTTTCGTGTCTACCCCACATCGCTGTTGAGTTGTGTGAAAATCAAACATGGAACAGCCAGGAGTTTCGTCTTCGAAAGCGAAATTCTGATCGAAGCCACGCGTGCAGGACATCGAAGCCTGGCGGTTCCCATTGAAGCCTTGCTCCGTCCTGGAGCGCGACCGAGTTATTTTCGGCCGGTGCTCGATATCGCCCGCATCACCTGTATGGTGGGGTGGAAACTCCTGTCCAGGGGCATGTACCCGATCGGACTGTACCGCTCGCTCTTTGGTCAGACTTCATACGTGCCGAGCGAGTCTCACGCGGTTGAGGAGATCGCGCCGGCTCGATTGACACAACCCGCGCCTCTGAGTTGCGGGACACGAAGCCAGGCTGAGGAGCACGAAGGGGCGCTCCGGTAAACAGAATATGCAGTTGATGTTCCGATCGAGACAGCCATCACCCACTTCAGCCCGGTACGCTCGTCCTGAGGACGGCATGCGAAGTCGGCATGACGAAGACGACAAAGCGGACATGGGAGTGGATCAGTAATAGAGATGGACGCCGACGCCGAACCATTCGGTGTTTTGCAGAAAGAATTGTCCGTTGGGCGAGGGGCCGGCGAAATACTCCGCCAGCAGTTGCACTTTGCGATCTCCGATCCTCGCACTCTCAAATTGCAGGCCCGCCATGACGGCACTTCCGACCCGCCAGTTACTGCGCGCATTGGCCTGCACATCGGTGTACGCCACCGGACGCACCTTGCCGTCCCACACGGTCCACGGACTGGTGAGTTCCACTCCCACTTGGCTCGTGCCGCGTGGCATATCTTTCGGATCGCGCCCCACCAGCATGCCCCCACCGCCGTAAATCCGGAACCATGAGGCCAGCTCATAGGCGATTTTCAGATCCACCTCTTCGAAGCTCACATTGATGCGATTGATCGGCGTCTGACTGTTGAGAATAAACTCATCCCCCAGGTGTGAACTCTGGTGATGGAAGCGGAGGAATCCGGAAAATGGCCCAGTCCGATAGCTGGTGAGCAACCCGACCGTATAGTCGGCGTTGACGAGGTCCGTCGATGCGGCATTCATGTTGAAGATACTGAACACGCCGGCCTGAAGGGCGATTTCCCATTGGCCCTCCAATGGCGCCGCGTTCCGATAGAGGGCAAAGGTTTCCCCAAAATTGGCCGACCCCGTATGTTGCGGCTCCTGGCCCAATGACAGGTGACGAGACGCCATGGAGAAATGCGGCCATCGCGGGTCGGCATGGAACGGCGCCACGAGGAGCCCGCGGGGCAGGAATTTTGACTCGGCCTTGGGAACCTCTTGCTGGAGGGCCGCCTCTGGAGGACTCGCCGGCACTGCGGAATGCGGCGGGCCCTCCCGGACTTCCGCGCGCACGACACCGGGGATTTTCTCCAGCGCCGCGATAACTTTTTGCCGGTCGACCTTGCCGAGCGATTCGGCGGTCACCAGCACCACGCCCTCCTGCACCTGTAAGATGGCTCCAGGCACATTGAATTCGTGCTCGAGCACCGCGGCGGCATACCCGGCAATGTAGGAATCATCAGCCGCGATGGTTGCCGAAATGATCCCCAAGACAAGACAGAGCACGAGGGCCACTCCACTCGTCGCGCGCATTACAATGCTCCACATGAAGAACCGGTTGGCACGCACAGAATCTGGTGTGCCAAGAGTGACCATCGTTACACAATCTCCTTTACGTGACAGAGGCAGTGCTCTCGCTGCAGGTTGAGATACGGCCAGGAACATTGCGGTCCTTACAGAGCATCGCGTCGGGGACGCCGCAGGCATCTGAACAGGAACACACCTGGATTCCGAGCGTCTCGCCTGCCTCGTTCGACTACCCGGCAGAAGGACTCTTATCCCGGACGTAGAGGCCCTCGATTTGCTGCCGTGCCGAAATGGTTTTTCACTTCCTGCTAGGTCGCTCGAGACGTACGCCCCATCACTAGGTGAATGATCAAGAGCACGACTCCCACCACGAATAAGATCCAGGAAATCTGCGTCGCGACCGCAGCGATTCCTGACAGACCCAGAGCAGCCGCCACAACGCCGAGCAGCAAGAACATCAACGCATAGTACAACATGTGAAATCCCTTTCTTACCCTTTGGTATATCGAACGAGTTCTGGCGGATCAGTGCGTGAACACGTTCCTGTAAACGACCGCGGATGATGACTACAGCATGCCACTCGGATCGGATTCATACTGGTCAGAATCGCTCACAATATGCGGATGTATTGAAGATCTGCGGTGGAGGTCTGTGACTATCTCACGGTGGCTGCCGGCAAGATTCTTCTCGCGTGCATGAGCATCCTCGGTCACATCGGGCGGACAGCGCGCATTGGCGTGTGCTTCATGCTATGAGGCAACCGCTGACTAAACGAGTCTGCAAACAAGGTGGGTGAATATCCTTCCAGCAACATGTGTTCGACAAATCGGTCCAGGACGGAGAAATTCTCCGGTGTCATGCCCTGCATATTCCATTTGGACATATTGCGCGGGAAGGATTGCCGATGGGCATGCACGAATTCATGCGGGTGGCAATAGAACACCAGCCGCGAAGCAGGCCGAAAGATCCGGCGGACCATCCACTTCATCACCGGCAGACCGAGCACTCTGAGCGTCGCCATATTGACGGGGAGAAGGAACGCTGACGGGGGCATTTCGATGATCGAGCTGTATCCCGGCAGGCTCAGGCGGTAAGACGAAAGGCGGTACGGCTCACTCGGAGCACGAAAGTATTTTAGGTAATGCACCCGGCCGAAGCCACAATCAAATCGCCGCGCCGGCACAGATGAATCGTAGCGGTATCCCTCATCTTCGAGCACGCGTAATGTCGTTTCGCCGATCCACAAACTCGGTGCGCGGAAGACGACGGGTCGAACGCCTGAGGCTTTCTCCACGGCATCCGTCGCCAATCGAATCCATGCTTGCTGCTGATCATAAGAGGCTGACCTGAAATCCTCATCTTTCTCGAGGCTACCGTGTTCCCAACCATGTGTGCCGAGTTCGTGCCCTCGCCGCCGACAATCTCTGATCAGATCCGGATGGGCTTCCGCAAACCGCCCGGTAACAAATATCGTCGCCTTGAGTTTCCATCGATCACAGAAATCCAGCAAGCCTGCCAGCCCAACCTCGGATCCGGGGACCCAGTCCACATCAATGGTGAAGTGCCATGGCATGTGAACCTGTGAACGCATGTGGTCACGGCATAGCGATCCATCCGACTGTTCAGAAGGATCTTGTGCCGAAGCCCACGGCGTATTGTGCTTTTCCAGTTCCGGTTTCAATCTATCGATGTTGGTTTGCATCTTATTCAGCTCAGGGCGCATGTTTCTATACGATCTCCTTCTTCTATCCCCTGGACTCCTTGGATTCTTTCTTGATGCCCTCAGCCGTGATCTCGCATGTGTGCCGGCGACCACGTCGGCAGACGAGCAGAAGCTCGTCCACGTCCGCAACGTCGATCAGGCTAGACACCCAGGCGAGACGCCGCTGCATGAACAGTCCGAGTGGGAGAAAGAGCCCGTTGTACCAGCGCATCGCCTGTGCCCGATGGTGAACCAGGCCCCACACGGCGAAGTCGAGAAGCCAACCGCTCCGGGGCTGCATGCCGAATCCCGCGCTCCGCTCAAGCACAAAGAAATGCTCTCGAAGGATGGCCAGGAGATCATCGAGGTCGTAGCGTCGAACGTGCCCTACGAGGGTATCGAAGGCGCTCCAGCGCGCTGGATGCAGAGGCACCGAGAAGATGACCGTCGCATCGTCCTTCGCAACCCGGCTAAGCTCGCGGAAGGACTGACGATCGTTCTCGATGTGCTCGACAATGTCGAAGGCGCAGACAAGGTCAAAGCTGTAGTCGGGGAATGGTAGCGCGGTAATTTCGCCGAGACTCGCGAGACCACCGCGGGCCTTCAGGCAGGAGAGCGCCGGCCGGCTGATGTCGACGAAGGATGTATCGGCAATCGGGAGTCTCGGACGAAGGCCCGGGCCGATCTCGAGTCGTGCCGGGGCCGAGGCAGCGAGCGCGGAGAGGAATGACCATGTGTTGAAGCGCTGCGGCAGAACCACATAACTCGTCGACCAGAGCGCATCGTAGAAGCATCGGTTGGCTTCAACGGTCAGGCGCGTCGTGTCCTCCGCGCCTCCTGCCTGCATGGCAACGGCGAAGCTGGGGACCGCGATCCCCGCAATCCCGTCCCGACCGAAACTATGCTCTCCTGAAACTATCCGGCTCATGCTGGGATACCACAGGTTGCCGGAGACGAACCCGGGCCGGCGACACTGTTTGGTTCACGACAGTTATCCTTTCTTGAGCCAGGATGCCCTCGACCTCCAACAATAACTCGCTTCGGCACATCTCTCCTTGAAGGTACAGAACCTGAGTATGGGCAGGCAGCTGCTCCTTGAGGATGTCGCGGATCAGGGCGAAGTGTTCCTGGTATCGAATATAAATCTTGAAGAGGGCCTGCCCATACCACTGTCCGCGAGTAATCCCGTGGAGCTGCTCCGTATGTGTGAGCAGCGCATTAAGGTTATGCATGATTTCCAGGGTCTGTTGATGCGGATCGCCGATGTGTACGCTCACATGACCGACCACGCTCGCCGTACCGGCGATGAGCAGGTGGGACCCGGAGATGGAGGGCCGCAGGGAGGCTCTTGCGAATGACGGGCTACGCGGACCATAGATACGAGGATACTCGTACGCGCTCACCTGCCGTGGATTCTCGACGTGTGTTCCAGGCTGCCTAGCCGCAAGGAAATGGATTTTCAGCGGGCCGGACATGGTCCCGATGGCAGTCCCCGCCGGCAGGGTTCCAGGGAAGCCGGCCAGTCCCTCCGCTAGGGCCTGGTGCCGTCCGGCGCAAAATTGCTGGTACCGTTCCAATCCGTCGGACCTAAGATTGATATGAGGGAAGTAATTCCACACCCGCAATAGATGCGGGTAGCCTAGAGCACGAACCTGGTCAAGCAGGCGTCGATAGGCGGTGTAGGTCACGGTGTCCAGCAGCGTGCCCGGGCTTTCTTCCAACTGCAACGCGCCAAAGAGCACCTCATCGTTCATTGCGCAGCGGACTCCATCGGCCTGGTGATAGGTGAGCGGCAGGGTACTCGTCCACACTTCAGCCAATGAAGGCCCGTTGAATTGCGGGATATCGAGGCAGACAACGGGACAGCCACCTAAACCATTGGGTCGCTCGGGGGTCCGCTCATGGCAGACGATACCCAGGACTGTAGATGACGAGGATTTCAGAAAGGTATCTAACCGATCCGTCTCCATATACGCGACACGGAGCGCATGGATAGTGGAGATTGAGTTGAGTTGCGCGGACCTCACCGGAGGCCAAGCCTCCGGCTCCACGACCCACTGGTTTGACATCGCTTGGCTCACGCTGTCGATCTCCCTTCGTGGGCACTCCTACAACCACGCGCCGAGTTCACCGCGTCATTCTTGACCTTGGTCGCCACTGAAAAGAACCCCTCTGCGTTCTTCTCAGCATCAGTAGAGGCGACTTTGCCGCTTCCCCATAGAGAACGACCTGCCTAACGGGTCTTTGGCCCCATCTGAGATAGCCGGGAAACCACGGCTCGATCGGTATGACTCTATGCTACGGAAGCAGCGCATCTCCCGCTACGCTGGAATACACTGGAGTGAAAATGAATCCCAGGAGAGGAGGGAAATACCACATGACCGACTCGTCCGATTGCACGATCCGAACCTTCGTTGCACCGTGTTTCTTGGCCTCATCGGCGAAACTCTGGACTGTAGCGTTCAATGAGGCGTCTCCCCAGATCGGTTTGGCCATGAACAGGTTAATCGCGTAGTTCCTCGTGTTGATGTGGGTCAGCTTGTCGCCATCCATTCCTTTTATGCCGCGCAAATCTGCAGCAGTGTCGGTTATAGAACAGCCGGCGCCAACTCCCATGACAAGCACGAGCATCGCCATAGCAGAATATCTCATGATTTCCTCCTTTGGACACACGCCAATTCGTGTGTAGATTCAGGTTACATCTATCCAGCTAGACAGACTGCGGTCTGTTCAATACAGCTCAGATTCGAAAAATTCATCCGCAGACACATGTATGCTCGCCCGGCTCGAAATCAACGAGGGCTCATCATGAATGGGGAACTAGTCGTGGCGGACGATCGTGAGGAGGGAGCGTGCACGTGGATGTGGCTGTGATAGTCGATAGATTCCGGCTTCCTGAACCTATTCGAAAACAATCGAACCGATGCTATCTTGACGAAATCTTCTCGTCTTCGGGCATTGCGGGCAAGCGGGGGCTTACAAGTCCGATTCGCACGATCGGCGCCATCAGTTGCAACGGCCCTTCGAATTGCACGAAACTCGGCGCCTCATCGACCAGGATCCAACAGGTATAGTGGAACTGGGTCGGGAGCTTGCCGGCAACCTTGCCAAGCCACTCCTGAATCATGCCGATCTGAGGAGTAAAGGTGTACTGCATTGCCTTACTCGACAGGTCTCCGATTTGGATGGGTCGCTCATCTATGGCACGCAACTGCACGTTGACGACTTGGGGGGCCGGGGTGAATGCGAGCACACTCACCGTTTCATCGACGCCCTTCTGAAGGTTCTTCGACACGGTGATGAGCATGCCATTGTAGACATCCTTGGGCAGATCGACCTGTCCGCTCAGCACCTCCTCTTTCCCCTGCGCTCCCGCTTGTGAGCGCAGCGTGTATTGCGCGGTGCCACGGTCGATCAAGACATCGAGCTGGTCCGGAAATGACGGACCGCGTTGGACCAAGCGATAGCGGATCAGTGTGAACACCCGCTGTTGCGAGAAGGCCACTTTTTCATCGTGCAGCGAACCGTCTCTGAAACGGAACACCAACTGGCTTTCGACCAGATCTCCTTCTTTGACCACTTGGGTCATCTCACCCTGGCCGATGATCTCCCCGGCGAGCGATCGCACGAAAAGAAAGCCATGGGTCACTCCCTCTGGAAACCGTACCGCGATCGAAGCGGCATCTGCAGATGAGTACGCGAGTGCGGCGAGCGCCATGAGGGCCGCGAGGCCGATACACATCCCGCGACGGCCCACAGTGCACAGACGGCACGACATCGTATGGATGGACACCTTCATTCTTTCAGTAACTCCGCCAAGGGCTGGAGTTCTTTTATATGCTGGGAGACCACCTTCACGATGCCAATGATGGGAATCGCGAGCAGCAGGCCCCATACCCCCCAGAGCCATCCCCAGAAGAGCAACGAGACAAATACCGCCACTGGATTCATCTTCGAGATTTTCCCGGTCATCCAGGTCACGACGAATATGCCCACGAACGTGGCGATCGCCAGCGAACTGCCCGACACCATCAGCGCCATCCAGAACGAGTCAAATTGCATGAAGCCGGCCATTCCCGTCGCGACCGCGATCAGCGCGGGCCCCAAGTACGGAATGACGTGAAGGACCCCTGCCGCGATCGCCCATCCACCGGCATTGTCCAGACCAATCCAGTGGAACGCGGTCCAGGTCAGGAGCGCCAGGAGCACGTTGGCCACCAACAGCGTGAACATATAGCGCTGGACCGATACGTCGATCGCGTCCAAGATCTGCACCGTGATTTTCTTCTCCGACAGCGATGGGCCGGTCAAACGCACCAGCTTCCGTTTGAACGTATCGCCGGCCAGTAACAGAAAGAAGACCAAAATAAACACCGTGGCCGCTTGGCTGATGAATCCGAACATTCCCATGGAACCTGCCATCAAGAAGTCGCCCAGCTTGAACGTGGGCTGGTCGATGACGATGTGGGTCGCAGGCTGCTTGGGTATCGATTGGATATCCGCCGCCTGACTGGTTGCCTTATCGATCTCGCGCGCGGCGGCTTGGACATTCTGCATCGTGTTGGGCTGCCCCTCCCGCATACTGCGGAGCGCGATAGACAATTTGCCGGCTGCTACAGGCAACTGATCGAGGATAGTCTGTATCTGGCCGCGTAAGGAGATCGTCACAAATGCGCTTCCGCCTATGACGGCCAGCATCACCAGACTGGTCCCCACTACCCGAGGGATCCTCATCCGCTCCAGCCACACCACGAGCGGATTGAGGGTGTAGGCAATAATGATTCCGAGCAGGAGGGGTATGAAAAACTTCTCTGCCCACTGCAATGCAAATACCACTACGACCGTCGTCACAATGGCTAATGCCAGCCCTCGCACATCTATCGATACGGGGTCGGTAAGATGAGCAGGGTCTTGCAGCGACGTGCTCTCTGCGGAAGCGCCTACTCCTGCTGAACCGGCCTGTATACTTTGCGGCTCAGGATTCACGTCTGCGGCAGGGTTCACGGCGATACTGTCCATAGCGATACAATCCTGGAAATACACTCTTCCGGTTTCAGACAGAGGGCGAGGCACTGCCCCGCGGTGGGTTCGTTACACAGTGCCTAGAAGATCGGTACTGGTCTGGTCAAAAGTTATCAGATTGCAAGAATTGATGAGGCCGGCCGCGTGAAGTTGACTCTGCACAAAGATCTGCGAGAAGGAATGTAGCCGGCCAATCGGAGGACGGCGGGCGCGGTTGCGAGAATGTGGGCCAAATTCCGGGAGACCTGTATCTCGAACGTGGAGAGAACTCCCGGAGACCGCTGTACGGACATTAGTGTTTGGCTGTCCGGGAAGAGGGCACTCGCTGCTCGACGAGGAGACGAGGCCTGGGCATCGTCAAAGGCTTGAGCGACGTCTGGCTTTTCTTCTGTCTCTTGTCTTGACCTCTCTGTGCGGCTGGCCTTTCTCGCAGATCGTAGACCACTATCCGTTCAGCTTGGGTGTCCTCCGGCTCCGCGGGTTCCCAGAGATCCACACGCGAGCCTGATACTTCTAAACGCTGGTGCTCATTGAAGACCCGGTCGACGTCCTCGGAACGGGCCATATGAACAACCCCGATACCGAGAGCATGACCCCACTCATCCCTCAGAACTTGAGCAATCACCACCACTCCAAATGGGGTGAAGGCCTGACGGAGCGTGGCATCGGTGCAAAAGTAGGACAGCCCGCTGACATGAATACGGGTACCCATGACACATCCCTCCTCCTCCCTCCTGGGGAGAAATTAGGTCATTAAACACAATTACATTGTGCCTGTGGGATCACCGGTTGTCTGGTCAAAATTGCTCACTTTCAGAAAAATTATAGGAATATTTTCGAAGGTCACACGCCCTTACCTGATCGAGTACATCGACGCGGGGACACAACCACCGCAAAGACGTCCGCTTATACGGAGCGAGAGCTTTCAGAGAGCGTATTAAATACAACTCTTCCCTTCATGACCATCCCTCGAAGCGCCACCCGTTTTGCTGCAGGCGGGTGGAGGCGATTGGCACGAACCACGGAGTCCTCGATATATCCACAATTGATGCATCGAATTGCCGGGCTCATGCAGCCTGCTTCCTCTCTCAGGTCGCCAAAGATTTCGTGAACGAGCAATCCCCTGCAGCGATGACAGAGCATAGATTCTCCTTTTCTTCACTCATTAGCTGAGCCTCATGTGGGAGCGCGGCGTCGACTCAGGCGACAGACTGCTCCCTCATCGGCGATCGTGTCTGGGGTTCCTTCCACGCTCCGCACTCGACCATGGACTGAGCACAGGTCTGGCAGAGGTGCGGCCCCAGGGCCTTCGAGGTGTAGCACACCTCCAGATCCGCTGAACCACACTCACAGCAGAAGGCCAGATCTATACGGAGAAGGTCTTGGGACAACCGAGCCACTCGACAGGTCATGATGCCACCTCCCGGTCTCAGGCAGATTGCGGGTGTGAACGTCAGCATACCGAGAAGCCGGACGGCAGTCTGTTCACAATTGCTCAGGTTGGAAAAATTGATGCGGAAAATACGCGGCCGCCTGTTACTGGAATCCTATCGAATCACTGCCCGGGCGATCCACAGGAGCATGCTGTCTATTTCCGGCTGACGGTGAAAAGACGGCATGCCGAAGTTGATCACTCCAAAGATTGATCAGGACACGCCAGCCTTGGTCGGCACCACGCAATCGCGCGTCAGTTTCTTTCTGAAAGAAATCTAGAAAACCGGTCTTTATGGACTACGACCATGAATGGCGCGGGCACAGTTCCCTTTTCATCATCGTCCTGCATGAAGGTACTCTTATTGTCAATGATGCTCTGCGGAGGCAGCGCCAAATTGGCACCGGATGAATTCTTACCACCTGAGCAATCTTGATGGTTCTCGCAAGCACAGGGTTCGTTGTTTCCGCCTGTAACACGTCCAAGGCCACGGTCGACACATTCGCAAAGTTCACATCGAGCACGAGCCCGGGGGAATGGCTCAATGCCGACGGCGTCATACGCGAAAGCCAAAAAGCGCGTCTGTTTACCGCTGTCGCGTTTGAGAATCTGGAGCAGGACATCGCGCGTGGGAACGGAGAATATCTTACGTCATTGGCAGTCTTGTTGAAAGTTCCAGCCGGGAAGCAAGACGAGTTTAGGACGCGCGCGCAAAGCAACTATTCATCTCCTGTTCGCGCGTGACCTGCGGACAGCAGAAAAGCTGTTGGCAACGCTGATCAGCAAGAGGGAAGAACTCCGGGCTGATAGCCAACGATTGGAGTAAGACCAAGGGAATCGGCACTCTCAAATACAGAGCCTTGGCGAGATGCAGTGTCTATCTCTTATTTACATGTTATTTCTATTCCACAGGAGGCAACCATGTTGTTCAAATTGTTCATCGTGTGTGGATTGATCGCCATCGGAGCACTGTCTGTTCTAGGCAGCGGACATGGAGGTCAAGATGGTCGATAAGAATTGTTGGATTGAGGTGTTCGATGACACCAAATACGATGCCGATGACCCCCATGTCAAAGTTGATGGCCCCAAAGAATTCGCGTCTCTGAAGAATCTCAATGGTAGGGATTGGAACAATGATATCCAAAGTATCATTGTCGGATCAGGCGCGATGGTGCTCGCGTATCAGGATAAGGACTTCAAAGGTACGGAGATCGCCTTCGCTTCGGGGCAGCGAATTCCTGACCTGTCCAAACTGGACATGTCCAACGACATAGAATCGATGAAGATTACCTGCGCGAATTAGCCGTTTGTCGGAGAATCATCGGGGTGAGCACGGTCTGTGCTTACCCCGTTGGTCACTGTCGGTCAAACCTGACCGGTATGGTGGTCCAGGTTCAGCGCTACGCTGAACGTCGTCATGGCGTAGAGAAGCCTCTCACGGTGCAGGTGGAGTATCGCTGTGGTTCATACTGGCAGTCTTCCTGGAGAGATGAAACGTTCCGCCCTTTTGCGTGGCTGCATGGTCGGCTCCGATGCGGGTAACCCACCAGCGTCCCTCCCCTTCTGAAAAATCCGGCGAAAACTCGACTGTAAATCCACCCTCTCGGTCATTCTCCTTCTGAAACCACATGCCCTGCCAGGTATGACCGATGAGCGAGCGTGTCTCGAATTGCCCGTCCTTCCAATCGTAATGACCATTGCCCTGCTCGTCGAGTGTCAGCCGAACGGCGGCGCCGTCAACATATTCCCACTCACCGGCGAGGACATGGCAATCTACGGCCTGACATGCCATCGATGGAGAAAGGGAATCCGTGGGAATAGCTCGATCAACCGCCGGCTTGGCGCAAGCGGCTGTGAGCAACGCGCAGACGAAAAGGACGGAGGGGCATACCCCTGACTCCCCTTCAAGACGATCGACCATACGCGGTCAGGAGCTTTCGTGTGACCGATCATGTGTACTCCACTCTCCTTGTCTTGTCATGGGAGAATAGAGATTTTTTTGTGATCCGTTGCTCGAAAAATCGGCAAGCGCTACCCATATGACGTAGCGCCCTGCAGGCGTTCGCAGAGACAATGACTTCTGCCGCATCTGCCCTTGGCCGAGCGAATCGCGACTGGTTTCATTTCCGTGACCGGCATCCGCTCATTGGGTGGAGCGAATTGACAGGGCGTGATTCTTTTTGTTCACCTGCGCCTCAATACGATCACCCTTCTTGATTTCTCCCGTCATCTGGGTCGTTTTATCCGTATGCAAACGGACTTCCTTGCCGTCCTTCACCTTGACGAAATAGTTCCCATCTTCGACGCGGGACAGTTCGCCCTTGATCGTCTTGGCGCCTTTCGCGCTATTACTTCCCTTCTCATTGTCCACGTTCTTTTGCTTGTCATCATCAGATTGAAAACCTTGCCGATCAGTGACGGAGTCAGTTTTCATCACATCTGAGGGCGCAGGCGTATGCTCTGCCTGCGCCGCATTGGACAGCCCGAGGCACAGCAAGAAACCACACGACAGGACACCGACGACTTTTGAAATAGATACCATGGGAGCCTCCTCGGTTAGATGTACAACACGCATACATGGAACGGTACGCTCTTCGGTGTCTTGCAATCTGAGCAATTTTGACCAGCCGCGAAAATTTCCTTGCCTTTGGGCGACGAGTCTCTAGGCCAGGACGAGACAAGCAGGTGAGTGGGAATTTAGCCAGGCGATCTCAGCTAGTCCCCCAATTCCATCGCTTCACGTTTACTTCATGACGCGGATAGTCCAAAGGTCTGGAGAGAACAATTTATGCTGTACGTGGTCGTGTTCGTATCCTAGCCTCTGCATTGATTGAATGACCGGCTCGCACCTGCGAGGCGCATCGTTCGCGCCACTGAAACTACCACTCCCGCTGTTTGAACCTCTCCAGCACACCGGCAGCGATGGCCTCTGACTTGTGGATATCAGAACGGCGCCTCGTCGGAGTCGGCAGATGGTCCAATGCGGAGCCATCCTGCCGACTCTCACTATGAAAATTACCCTATCGAGCTCTCTTGCTGATTCGAGAGAAGAGTCAGCGGGCTATAGGTTGGTCTGTTAGAAACGAACTTGCGTGACCCTCAGCATTCACTTTCGCAATAACATGATCTCCCGGTTTAATCAGCGCTGATGATCTCTTTTCAGTTGTAGCATCAACATGCATGCGCACCTCTTTTCCATTCTCCTCTCTGACGACATAGTACGCACCATCGACGCGCAACACTTCGCCCTTGACCGTCGTGCCGGCTTCAAAGTCTTTTTTATCCGACACGGTAAGTATGCTCGTATCAGATTGGTCAGTATTGAGCTGGTCTGCAGACGAGGCGACATTGGACAGCCCCAGGCATAGGAAAAAACTACACGACAGGACACCGACGACTTTTGAAATAGATACCATGGGAGCCTCCTCGGTTAGATATACAACACGCATACATGGGACGTTACGCTCTTCGGTGTCTTGCAATCTGAGCAATTATGACCAGCCGCGGAAATTTATTTACTTTGGGGGGTCGAGTCCCAGGCCAGGAACGAGACGAGAGGGGACGTCTTGACCTCGATTGTGACTCGGCAGTGACCAAATCACAGCCTGGATGCAATGTCGGACGGGTTCTCTTCGATGAAATAGAACTGCTAGATACGACACCGCTCGCCCAGGGGCTCATCCTTCATTAATTCTCCCAAGCTGAGCAATTCTGACCACATCGTTGCCGGGCTTCTCGCCATACTGACAAGCGGGGGAAGATTATGGACGATCCGACCCGATCGATACGAACAATGAGAGAGGGCCATCTCACACAGGAAGCGGAAACCATGAATGCGGATCAACTCAAAGGGACATGGACGCAGTTCAAGGGCAAGCTGAAACAGCAATGGGGCAAGTTCATGGGGAATGACTTGCAGGAAAACGAACGGAGCTACGACAAGATTATCGGCATGCTTCAGGAACGGTACGGTCGTAACTGTGCCGCCTTGGTCCGGGAGCGATACGGCGGGAACAAGGACGAACTCATGAAATGGGCGGACCAGTGGCAGCAGCGGTCTCTACCGGAAGCAAAGAAGGAAAAGACGCGCAGAGGGGAAGTCATCAAGAAGATATGGATGTACCGAGTATGGTCATATTTCACTTAAGGAGACGATCATGAAGACACACTATTTAGTCACGCTCTGCGCCGCTCTGGTTGTCGGGGCGGTACTCATCGCAGTGCCGGCCACCGCCGTTGACATATCCAAGGAAAAGACACTGATGAACGATTCGTGGCTGACGGCGAAAACCAAGATCGCCCTCGCTGCCGATTCCCGGGTCAAAGGGAGACAGATCGAAGTCGAGACCACAGAGGGCCAGGTGATGCTTCGAGGGAAGGTCGATTCCGACGCGGCGAAGCGTGCGGCAGAGGGGATCACCGCAGGGCTCGATGGCGTCAAGACGGTGAAGAACGATCTCGAGGTGGTCCCCCCTTCAGCGCGCGAGGCGGAGGAGGAGAAGGATGAGGCCATTACGGCACGCGTCAAAGAGCACATCGCGAAGGATGCGACTCTGATGAAGGACTCACGTCTCAAGGATGCCGATATCAATGTTCATACCAATGCAGGGGTCGTCTCGCTGACCGGTGAGGTTCCGGACATCGCGACCAGTGCCCAAGCGTCCTGGACGACCCGGCAAGTCCCCGGCGTGAAATCCGTGAAGAACGATCTCACCGTGAAGGAGAAGGCCTAAGGCATGCGGAAAAGCACGATCATGCCTCTGAACCAACCCTCCATCTCATGGCGCCCCGTTGCCCCTGCCCTTTGCCTTGCGCTTGCGCAGGCAGGCAGATCAATCCACACCTCGCAGGCGCCGCCCGGGTCACCGGGCACGATGTCGCGGAGGATCATGAAAAAATTCCGGCCTATTCCGAACTGACTAGACGGCTGGAATTTCGGAAAAGGATTCTGAGCATCTGAGCAATTGTGACCAGGCTACACACGATGGAACTGTTAGCTTGGGCATAGACGTCACATGTTGAGGCCGTAAACGGCCGAGAAGGGGGATCATGAAGACACACTATGTCATCACACTCTGTGCCGCTGCTGGTCGTCGGAGCCACACTCATTGCGGCACCGGTGACCGTGTCGGGCAAGGCCACAGAGAAGACACCGAACGCACAAGCAGTACCACAGAAGGGGACGAGCTATGCGCCCGTTGATCTCAAGGAGGACGTGGCCGTCGTCATCGCTCGCATGAACGCCGCCAAGCCT
This sequence comes from uncultured Nitrospiraceae bacterium, assembly GCA_963801725.1. Taxonomy (GTDB): domain Bacteria; phylum Nitrospirota; class Nitrospiria; order Nitrospirales; family Nitrospiraceae; genus Palsa-1315. The sequence goes on along the minus strand of CAWDFX010000002.1, from coordinate 1,856,474 downwards.
GAGGTCATGAAGCGGCAGATGGAGTTGCTCAAGGAGCGGTACGACCTCGCCAACCGCCCGGCCAAAGAGAGTCACGATGTCCCGCGGTAAGCCTGATCCAGGAAGGGATACGCGTCACACTTCCGCAGGGAATGACCTGGGAAAAACTTCAGGCCATGAGCCCCGAAGAGATCCGGGAGAAGGATTCGTTTCCGGCTGGATTCTTTCCGCTTCCGCATCCCAACCACCCGGAAGGCGGGATGGTGTTCCCCACGTTCCAGATCGAGGAGATTCAGAAACAGGAGGGCCGTGATCTCACGCGCTTCGATCTGGACTTCGATCTGCCGACCCATTTTTTACCAGAGTTCCCGCCCCCCATCTATCTGACGACACGGCCCGATCTCGGCGACGTATCCCAGGGCAAATTGGTGACCCTCGACAACTATTATGAATTCTTCAACGGGATTCTGAATCCGAAACAGCTCGAGGGCGTGCGGCTGCTCGTCACGACGTTCCCGCAGCAGCAGTTCAACCAGACCGAAGACCGTCGCACCCTGCGTCCCAGCCGTGGCGTCACCTGCTTCGACTGTCATGCGAACGGCCACACGAACGCCAGTACCCACTTGGCCGGAGATGTCCGCCCGCAGGAGTTCCGTCATCGCATTGATACCCCCACGTTGCGCGGCGTGAACATCCAGCGGCTGTTCGGCTCGCAGCGGGCGCTCAAGAACGTTGAGGACTTCACGGAGTTTGAGCAGCGGGGCGCCTACTTCGACGGCGATCATGTGATCGGGACAAAAAAGGGGCCAACATTCTCGACCGGGGAAGCCAGGTGCACTTCATGGCCGAGTTCCAGGAACTCCTGGACTTTCCGCCGGCCCCCAAGCTGGGCCTTGACGGCAAGGTGAACCACAAAACAGGCCACGGCGGCGGAACGGCGCGGACAAGACCTGTTCTTCGGCAAAGCGACCTGCGCGGGGTGCCATCAGCGCGCCGTATTACACAGACAATTCCATGCACAATCTGAACGTCGAACGCTTTTACACGCCGCGGATGATCAATGGACGCATGGCGAGCGCCGATGGCCCCATCAAGACGTTTCCTTTGCGGGGCATCAAGGATTCGCCGCCCTACTTGCACGATGGGCGGTTGCTGACGTTAGAGGATACCGTGGAGTTCTTCAACCTCGTGTTAGGGACCCAGTTGACGGCGGAAGAGAAACAGGACCTGGTGGCCTTTCTCCGCGTGCTCTAACTGTCATAGAAGAGAGGCACCGACAGCGATGGCGGTGATCGTGTGAACCAGCAAAGGAACACAGGAGGTGGCATATGAAAATGGGAGATTCCTACGACGTCAAGCCATTCGACTTACACGGGTTGGTCGGGATTTCGGACCGCACGCTTGAGATGCATCTCAAGCTCTATGAGGGATATGTGCAGGCCACGAACCAGCTCACGACCCAGATTGGCGAGATGCTCAAAGATGGACGGATTGATCATGAGGAAATGCCGGCCTATTCGGAGCTGACACGCCGCTTAGGGTTTGAATACAACGGGATGGTCTTGCACGAATATTACTTTGAGAATCTGCAGAATGGCGGAACCACGAAGCCCGATCGAGGCTCGGCGTTTGTGAAAGCGGCCGAAGACAGTTTCGGCAGCTACGACATGTGGAAATTGGATTTTTCCAGCGTGGGGAAGATGCGCGGCGTGGGTTGGGCTGTGTGCTCCCTGAATCCCAGCGAGCCGCCGTCTTTCCAACCACTGGATCAGTCTTCATGAACATGGGCATGTGGCGGGGTTCATTCCGCTCCTCGTCATGGATGTGTGGGAACACGCGTATCTGCTCGATTACAAACCTGCAGAGCGCGCGGCCTACATCGAGGCGTTCTTCGCCAACATCGCGTGGAAGGCCGTGGAGAAGCGGCTACAGCTCGGCGCGCCGGCTTTGGTGAAAGCAGCCTGAGGATGAGACGAACGCCTGGGGCGACTCGTGATCAACACAATAGAAACCGGGGCACTCCCCGACTGGAGGACATCGTGAAAGCAGCCACATCGATATCCGTGCCATCGAAAACAACAGCGCCACGCACGTCCCGACAGGAGGGCATCATGAAAGAAGCCATCGGTCTGACCGATGTGAAGACGCTCAGGGCTCGGGCACGACAAGGGATTGAGGACGGCGCCATGACCGCGGGATACAAGGCCAAAGCGGAGACGGTGCATCACGCTGCTCAATGAAGCCCTCGCCACAGAAATCGTGTGCGTCCTGCGCTATAAGCGCCATTACTTCATGGCCACCGGGCTCAGTTCCCTCAGCGTGAAGGGCGAGTTTCTCCAGCATGCCACCGAGGAGCAAGTCCATGCCGATCAATTGGCCGAACGCATTGTCCAACTGGGGGGAGAGCCGAATCTGTCCCCGGAAGGGCTGCTGAGCCGGAGCCACTCGGAATATGTCGAAGGCGCGTCCTTGGTGGAGATGATCACGGAAGACCTGATTGCCGAACGGATTGCGATCGACAGCTATCGGGAAATGATCACCTATGTCGGCACGGATGATCCCACGACGCGGAAAGTCTTGGAGGGGATTCTTGCGCAAGAAGAAGAGCATGCAGAGGATCTGGCCAGCCTCCTGAAGGAACTGGATCCAGAATCGCAGGCTCATCGCTCGGGCCGTTAATCGGGCGGGAAAGAAGGTCATACCATGGGAAAAGCGTTCATTCTCTGGTTGCTGGGCGTGCCGTTCACATTGCTCGTCGTGCTCTGGTTCTTCGGTGTGTTTCGATAAGACGAGGCTGGAGGGCCTGCTGGTCTAGCGGGAGACTGATAGAGGGAGAGGAGTCTTATGATTGTCGAGATCGCCCTCTGTGTGGGGGCAGGAGCGTTGGCGGTGCTGGTCGGCTTGCTGGTTCCGCTGTTGATACAACTCAGGAAACCGGTGGCGGAATCGGAATACCTATTGGTCCGCATGAACGCCGAGCTGCCGTTGTTGCTCAAAGAGATGCGGGCGACGACGGAGAATCTGAACATGCTCGTCGAGCATGCGCGTGGTGGGGTCGAGCATGCGGCGGTGCTGCTGCATGCAGCGGGGACACTGGGCGACACCGTGCAACGGGTCCATGAGACGGTGCAGGGTACGAGCCGATCGTTCCTGGTCAACCTGGCCAGCATAGTGGCGGGGTTCAGGGCCACGACGGGCGTCGTCAAAACACACATTCAGCGAGAAGGAGGGACGATCAATGGCAAATGACAGAGGGTGTTCACTGGGAGCGGTGGGATTGGCATTTCTGACCGGAGGGTTGGCGGGCGCCGCGGTGGCGCTGTTGCTGGCGCCGCAGTCGGGTCGTGAATCACGCGAGCAGGTGCGCGGGTATGCGCGGCGAGCCGAAGAACATGTCCATGAGCTGGCCGAAAAGGCCACCGATCTCATGGACCAGGCGGTGGACAAGGGACACGAGTTCGTCCAGGAGAAAAAGATGGTCTTGGCCGAGGCGGTCGAGGCCGGGCGCACCGCCATGCATCGGGAGCGTGAGCGGCTGTCTGGCGAGAAGACGGCCTGACGGCGGAGTGCAACGTCACGGATGATAGGCCGCGGGGCGAACGCCTCTTCTTCTGGTCATCCTGGCTCTGACCGGTCGCCTCGGCCGGCCGGCGCGCTGAGTGACTGATGACGACTCTTCGAACCCTCGCGCAGCGATCCTGTTCGGTAAGTCTGGACTGGCGTCGCGCGAAAGAAGCAGGCTGTGTGGCCTCACGCGAAAGGACATGATCATGAAAGCAGCAACGATTCTCGGTATCGCACTCATCGTGCTCGGCGTCATGGCGTTTGCCTATCAAGGCATCACCTATACGACCCGTGACAAGGTGATCGATCTCGGCCCTCTCCAAGCCACGGTCGACACAAAGCAGACCATTCCGCTGACGCCCCTTGTGGGGGGATTGGCGCTAGCCGGCGGCATTGGATTGCTGATCATGGGATTCAGAAAAGCGTAGCAAGGCGACGATCTTTTCGCGGGCCATGCGTCACATCATGGGGTCAGCCTTCATGCCAGGGTATTGTGGCGGAATATGCTCGGTGTTCGCCATGGATGTGCCGGTGCAGGATCGATTCGGTGACACGCATGAGAACTGGGTGGGAGAAACCGTGCAGACCGTAACATTCCTTGCAAGTGTCCTGATGAGCCTGGCTCTGGTGATCGGTTGTGCAGACAGTGCCGAGCAACGGCTGAGCCAGATGCAGAATGAGTTGGAGCGGGTGCTTCGAACAGCATTGCGCGATGGTGACGTCAGGATGCAACGGACCAACGATCATCTCACCGTCGTGATTGCTGAACGACTGCTCTTCGACGCCGGGAGTCGTGAGACTCAAACCGGATGGTATCGAGGTGCTGAAACAGATGGGAGTCCTCTTCAAGACGTCCTCTTTCAAGGAAATCCGAGTGGCTGGGCACGCTGACAAGGCCTCGGCCTCTGATGGTTCCAACCAGTATTTCGAGAAGTTGGCCTTATCCAAAGCACGTGCGACTCAAACGGTAGGTGTGCTGAAGGGGGACGGAGTGGATTCACAGAGCTTTATCGTTGAATGGTATGGGGACATCCGCCCGATCGCGACCAATGAGACTGAAGAAGGGCGGCAAATGAATCGACGCGTCGAAATTGTTCTGTTCGCAGGAATTTGACCGGATACACTCATGAGCGCACTGCCGCGGTCACGAGACAACCATTATGTTAGATCTGGACATGACCTCCGTTCTCTTTCTGTTGGTGGGTGCTGTCGCCGCCAGCGCTGTGAGCTATTATGTATTGAGGGTCGCACGTGAGTGGTTGAAACGGGATCGTGTCACAGGCGACACGATCCGCAGGGCTGTCGTGCCTGATTCGTCTCTCGATGCGCACATCTCCACCCAATGGACTGACGGCCGCCTACGATTGGACTTCCTTCTGGCACTGATCAAAAAACTGGAGGCCGCGTTGGAGCAGGAAGTGGAGACACTTGCGCCGGCTCGATCATGCCGATCCCCAGTATGGACACGAAGCCCGTCAGATGGTCGAGCCCAACCTGCGGCGATTCACCTTCGATCAACATCTGCGGGATGAGTGCCGCATGCTGATCCCCCTTCTACAGTTCTGTGCCCGGGATCTCGCACAATCTCAAAACCTGAGACATGACACAAGAATTGAACGCCCTCGCCGAAATCCAAGCTGCCATCAAGTTGGCTGATCGTGGCTGACACCCGGGAGCACGTTCATCGATATTTCAATGAACCATTGCGCGGAATTCATCGGCATGCGGTGAATCTGTCCTCGGCACTTCTCACAGGAGGTATTGTTATGAACGTCAGACTCGCGTTCGCGTTGTTCTCGATCACTGTTGTTTGGCGCTCCTGTCTATGCACAAAACCCTTGCGTAGACTGTCTCAAGGCAGCTCAGGTACAGCTGAAGCAATGCCTCGGTAATGCCATTAGCCAAGAGGATAAGAAATCTTGTGCGGAGAGGCAGCAAGACAAATGCGAAAGTCTGCGAGAACAGCTGCGTGCGAGATTGAACGGGCCAAGAGTCATAATAAAACTGACGTCCTCCCACAGAAGAAATAAAGGGTCCGTGAGATGAGAACGTGGGGCTCGCTCAGCACAGACACTCTTCCTCGAGAAATGTCCGCGTGGTCGCCTCCTGATTGACAACCCCAACCATTGTTTTTAGAATTATGTGCTCTGGTTAGGTTGGTCCTTTCTGGAGGTTCAACTCCGCATTTGAGCGGAGGTCTACCGATGGCGCGCAAGCAACCCCCACGATTCAATCCCAAGACCTTTCTCGAAAAAGTCAGCGATGGAAAAGCTACGCTGACGTTCCCCAAGAAGCAGATTGTCTTTTCGCAAGGAGATGCGGCTCACGCGGTCTTCTATATCCGTGAAGGCCAGATCAAGCTCTCGACCGTGTCCCAAGAAGGCAAGGAAGCCGTGATCGCGATTCTCGATCGTGGTAACTTTTTGGGAGAAGGATGCCTCGCCGGACAGCTGGTGTACATGACCACCGCAACCTCCCTGGAAAACTTCCACTCTCGTACGCATTGACAAACGGGCGATGAACGAGGCTCTCCACAACGAGCCCGCTTTCTCCGAGCAGTTCCTCGCCTATCTCCTGGCTCGCAACATTCGCATCCAAGAGGACCTGGTGGATCAACTCTTTAACTCCAGCGAGAAGCGGCTGGCGCGGGTGCTGCTCTTAATGGCCCATTTCGGGAAGGAAGGCAAGTCGGAGGTGATCATTCCGAAGATCAGTCAGGAAGTGCTGGCCGAGATGATTGGCACCACACGGTCACGGGTGAGTTTCTTCATGAACAAGTTCAGGAAACTGGGCTTCTTGGACTATAATGGTGGCGTCCACGTACACAGTTCCCTCCTCAGTATCGTCCTTCACGACTAGCAAGATGCTGAAAAGACAGGCAAGATGCGGCGCCTAGCGCTCACAAGGTCGGAGCCCTCTTTGTGAACACGCCGGACACATAGAGGTAGAGAGCCACGAGCCCCAGCGGAACCAAAAACATGATGGTGACGAAGGTAATCATTTTGACCGCACCTTGTCGTCCGTCGACACCACGATGATCGGATATCGACGGACGTAAAGCTGAGTGTCTTGGGAGTAAGGTCTTAGGCTTTTTCCTTCACCGTCAGATCGTTCTTCACCGACTTCACGCCGGGGACCTGCCAGGTGGTCCAAGATGCTTGGGCACTGGTCATCAGGCTCGAAACCTCGCCGCTCAGCGAAACCACGCCCGCATTGGTCTGGGCATGGATACCCGCATCCTTCAGAGAGGAGTCTTTCGCGATCTGCGCATTGACCCGGTCGTAATCGCGTCATCCTTGTCATCGATCGCCTCGCGTTTGGCAGGGGCGACGACTTGGAGATCGTTCTTCACCGTCTTGACGCCGTCGATCCCTTTGGCGATCCCTTCCGCCGCCTGCTTGGCTGCGTCGGAATCAACCTTGCCACGGATCATCACCATACCCTGTGAAGTCTCGACAGTGATCTCGCTCCCCTTAATCCGGGGATCGGCAAACAGCGCAATCTTGGTCTTCGCCGTCATCCATGTGTCATTGATCGGCGTCTTCTCGTCGGCCTTGCTGACCGCGTGCGCCGATCCGGTGATGAGTGCTCCACCGAAAACCAAAGCCGTGCAGAGTGTCAGTATATAGCGTGTGTTCATGGTCTTCTCCTTAACCGAAATGTAAAAATGTGTCGTCAAACGACTTTCATGAGTTGCATCCATTCAGCGGGGCTTCTTCTCCACGGCTTTCGGCGCGGCCGGCTTCTCATGCCACGCGTCCGCCCACTTCATCAGCTCGACCTTTTTCCCGGCATACCGTTCTTGAACTTTGCCGACAAATTTCTCGTAGTTCCCTTCGATCTGCTTCAAATCATCATCGGTAAACTTGCCCCACTTCTGTTTCAAATCGCCTTTGAAATGGGTCCATTTCCCCTTGAGTTGTTCAGCATTCATCGCATCATCCTCCTATGTGAAAATCCGATACATCAGCTTCACAGTGGCGTCAGATCATCACGCCGGGACACTGTCGGACATCCCGACAGTCCACCAGTCACGCAACCCGAGCGGAGCGCCCTGTGATGACATGGATCGCGACCAACACGATCCCGACCAAGAACAAACCCAGGAAATCTGGACCGCAACCGCGGACACCCCGGCAAGATTCAGGGCGCCGGCAATCACACCGACCACCAGAAACACCAGTGCGTAGTAGAGCATGGCTCACTCCTTTCTATGGAATGCGAGCGTGAGTCGAATAGTCCTCTGGAGCATGGCCGGAGTCCTGGCCGCTTCCATCAGCAGACCATGACACAAGGCATACAGCCGTTCAGAGAAACTCTGACATCGAAACGGAGGAGACTGGAGAATCGGTCACGCCCGGAAGGATCAGGAAGCGCAAGAGATGGGACAGTCAGCGAGCTTCACACCTCGCACCATCACCTTGGGCGCAATGAGTACGGGAGTCAAGCAATCTAATTCAAGCTGGAATAGTCAACGCGATAGGCATGTTAGCAGGCATCTATCTCTAATAAATGGCCACTAATCGACCACGCGCCTGGCGAGAGTGGTTGATCTGGTCTGTCTGGTTTGTCTCGTCTATTTCGTTTGTCTGGTTTGTTTGGTTCGTTTCGTTCGCCCGGTCGGTGAACCAGATAAACCAGATGAACCAAACAAACGAGATAAACCAAACAAATCAGAGTCGCTGGCCGACTCTTTCAGCATCTTGCTAATGCTCCAACTCGTAACGCACAGCACTCAATAAATCCGGCATACTAAAGGGCTTCTGGAAGGTCTGCCGTGCTCCGAGGAGTTTCGCGACACTCAAGGCATGCGTTGAGTCTCCAGCTCCTGAGATCGCGATCACCTTGGCGCGGAGGAATTCACGCGTCAGCTCCAGGAGCAGATCCAACCCATTCATCTCAGGCATGACAATGTCTGTAATGACCAAATCCGTCGGCCTCTTGCGGTACAACTCAAGCCCCTTGCGACCGTTGACAGCTTCCGTGACGTCATATCCTGCCGCTCCAAGAGCGGAGCAGAGGAGCGCACGGATGGTTTCCTCGTCATCGATGATCAAAATCGTCGCCATGGAAAAACACTCTGGTTATTCTTTGTGAAAATGGACAGCCTACAAGTCTGGTTTATCTGGTTCATCTGGTTCGTCTGGTTTATCTGGTTCCCGACCGGACGAACGAAAGCAACGAGACAAACCAAAGAAACCAGATGAACCAGATCAACGGTCTGTTGATATCAGGACTCTTCCTCTTCAATATCCTCGATCGACTGTTTAAGCGCCCCGACAAAAGCCTCCGGCTGAGCCAGAGCGTTTTCCGTCAGTTGGAATTCGGAAACCAACACGCCGGCCTTGTCGACAATAATCAACCGATAGCCCTGTTTCACAGCGACGCCCTCTCCTGATCTGGTGCAATGCGGCACGAGCCTAGCATAGTGGGAAATGGATTTTATAGCAGGTGATTGAGGAGACAATGAACGACGGCACGCCTCTTGACGAAGCGATCACAGTGGAGCATCTTTCCAGATCGTCACGAGAAGCAATCGACAAGGAGGCGCCATGGCCATGGAATCCGTCATGCTTTCGCTCGGAACACCTGCTCCCCAATTTTCGTTGCGCGATGTCGTGAGCGGTCAGAGCTACTCGCTCAACTCCTTCATCGACAAGACCGCATTGCTGGTCATGTTCATGTGCCGGCACTGCCCCTATGTAGTGCACGTCGAGCAGGAGATTGCGAAGATCGGGCAGGACTATGCAGGTACAGGGCTTGGCATCCTCGGCATCAGCAGCAACGATCCGGTGAACTATCCGGATGACGCCCCACCGCGTCTGAAGGAGATGGCCGAGCGCCTCGGCTTCACCTTTCCCTTCTGTTTCGACGAAACCCAAGATGTCGCGAAGGCCTATCGGGCAGCCTGCACCCCGGACTTCTATCTCTTCAATGGTGAACGGAGGCTAGTCTACCGTGGTCAGCTCGACGACAGCCGCCCGGGCAGCAACAAGCCCGTCACTGGCCGCGACCTACGCGCCGCGATCGATGCAGTGCTTGCAGGGAAGCCCGTCGATAGCAACCAACGGGCCAGTGTCGGGTGCAGCATCAAGTGGAAACGGTGAAGAGGGATGGAGCCTGATGATCTTCTGTGCTCGCGCAACGCGCGGCCTGAGAAGGCCCTCGTTGGACGCGCGCAGTAGAAGATCAATCAGCCCCCATCCCTAAAAGGAGATACGAGCAAGCTTGGAAGGACCATTGATAATCGTGGGCCTTGGACGCGCGGTATCGAGGATCAACTAGGGTTGAGGGGGAATCAATCAGACGATTGACATCAAGGAGATAACCCAACCAAACTCGTTTCTCGCCAGTCCCGCTCGTCGCGCCAGTCTCGCCGATGAACTACAACAACGCCAGCTGAGCCTGCGCCCACGCGTTGCCTTGGGCGGCGGCTCTCTCGTACCATCCCCGTGCCGCCGCATAATCCTGCGGTCCGCCCCACCCGTTGGCATACAGCTGCCCGAGCTGGGCCTGCGCCCATGCGTTGCCCTGAGCAGCGGCTTTCTCGTGCCAGCTCCGTGCCGTCTTATAATCCTGTGGCACACCCTTCCCATTGGCATGTAACTGCCCGAGATTGTACTGCGCCTGCGCAACACCTTGGGTTGCCGCTTGCTCCCACCACTGCCGAGCCTTCGTAAAATCCTGCGGCACACCCCGCCCGTCGGCATACAACTGCCCGAGCTGGCTCTGCGCCCATGCATGGCCCTGGGCGGCAGCAAACTCGTACCATTTCCGTGCCACCACATAGTCCTGCGGCACGCCCCTCCGCCCGCTTTCATAGAGCTGACCGAGCTTGGTCTGTGCCGACGCGCTGCCCTGAGCGGCCAATTTCTTCAGTTGCTGCAGGTCTACCTCTGAGACTATGTCCGCCGAAGCACCAGGCGCATGTCTAGCGGCCTGCACCATCTGTCGCTGCATCACATCAAGACCATTGAGGTGTTGCTGTTGGGTTCCTGCCGTTGGCGCATTCCTCGGAGGTGTCGCCTGTTCGTGCTTCGGAGTATGTGTATGGGACACCTCATCCCCTAGCACCACAGCAGGGTGATCGTGTTCCTCCGGTTCAACCGCGAATAGAGCCTTCCCCGAAAGCGCCGCATGTTCATCCGCGTGAGCCGGTTTGTTGGAAATGATCACTTTGGATTTTTTTGTAGTCGTAAATATGAGGATGACGGCAAAAAGTACGGCGATGGCCAACATCGCCACTCGCGCAGGGGTAAAAAACTCATCATCTTTTTCCGGAGGTTTAATGTCCCATTTCTCATCTCGCTCGGGATCGTAGCGAAACGTGGTCCGGCAGGTGGGGCACGTCACGATGACAACATTCCTCGCGTCGACCCGGAGTACCGAATTGCATCGTAAATCGGGACATCGAGTAATGCGAACTTCGGGCGGTTTAGGCTTGGGCTGCCCTTGCCGTGCACTGCGGGCACGTAGCCCATCATCGTAGCGTTGTTTCAATTCAGGGTCGCGGAGCGTCTCGAACGCAACATTAATGTCCCTGCTCTTCTCCTCGGCCTTCGCCAGAAGCGTGGGGTTATGATGAAAGCGATCGGGATGCCAGACTTGTAATAAGAGTCGGTAGGCTTGGGTTATCTCTCCGGGGGTCGCCGATTCGGAAATTTCCAGAATGGAGTAATAATTCTCCATGCTAGACGCTCCAATACGATGGACATGTGTGCCTCACAATGAATGACATTCTATTAGGCCGGGGATCGAAGATGCAAGGAGGGATGGGCAGCCTGGTCGTCCTCCTGCTCGCGGAACGCGCGCCCTCAGAAGGGCCTCGTTCGACGCGCGCAATCGAGGATCAACCAGGCCACCCATTGAAGAGAGATACGAGCGAGCTTGGAGGGTTCATTTATACTCGTGCTCGTTCGACGGCCGCAGTGGGAGCTGCCCTGACGGCCCTTCTAAAGAGATAGAAGGTAAGAAGAAACGAGAAACTATGCGCGCACTGGGAAGCAATTTAGCCCGGGTCTACTTCTGCTTTGCAATAATCTTGTACTTGATCCCCTCATACGTGGCACGCGGGAGAATCTGTTTCTGTACCAGTTCGTCTTTCCGTTGGTACGGGCGTCCCTTGATGATCTTTTCTGCATAGACCTCGCCGATACCTGGAAGCGCCTTGAGTTGATCGGCTGTGGCGGTATTGATGTCGAGAAGATTCTCCTGGTCGGCAGCTTGAGCCGGTGGGGAATTGGTCAAGGCAAAGGGAAGCAACGGAAGCGCAAGCAGAAGTACGCTTCCCAGTCCTACCCGGACGGTCCACCGTACGATCGTTGACAACATGATCAGCCTCCATATGCGATTCATGTAAATTATCCGACCTCTGTTGTGCGTTCGCGAAATACGCGCTATCGAAGATCGACCAGGCTACCCTTTCTCCTCCTTGCACTAGCGACTTGGTCCCACGGAACGGTTGAGGGGCTTGAACGGCGCTGGTGGAATTGTATTCGTTGAGGGGGTTCAGCGGGTTCCTGGGATTATATTGGTTGATGGGATTGAATGGATTGTTCGGGTTGTACTGGTTGATCGGATTCACGGGGTTTGCCTGGATCGAACCGCACTTTGTGTGGGCCGCTGGCTCATCATCGAAGTATCGTTATTGGCGCCAGCGGAAAAACCCCACAAGTGTTCTTCCGGATTCGTCGGATTGTAGGTGTTGATCGGATTCAGCGGATTATCGGCACGGTATTGATTGAGCGGACCGATGAATCAATATTGTAGTCGCGCTCGGACTTCTCGCTGAAGCCTGGTTCGGCAAACACCGGGGTGAGGGGAAAGAGCAGCGGCAGAACGAGGAGGAAGATAACGCGCATGGCGATCCTCCGCGAAGCGGAACAGGCAATCCCCCTCAGCCTACTCCCCTACTGTAGAACAGCGCAAGGGATGGGGATGGATGAGGAGGGAGTGGCCAGGTGCCCTCCTTGCTCGCAGAACGCGCACGATAAAACTGTGCTCGTCCGATGCGCGCAGTCGAGGGCAGCCTTGGCCACTCCCTTTAGAGAGAAAAGTGAGAATTGAAAGGGCCTCGTTCCATGCACGCAGCGAAGGACAGTCTGGCTGTTCCCCTTAGGACATAGCTTGGAAAATCGGAAGGGCCTCGCCCGGGCTATTGGCACGTCCCGGGAAATCGATTGCGAAGCAATCGGAGGGAAGGGTGGGTGAGAAAAGGACGCATCAGACATTGACTCGGGCATTGCAGCCTTGTATGATTTTGTCATACAGGAGGCCCTTGATGAAACGAACCCGCGTGCCGATTACCGTGTCCCTTCCTTCGAATCTTGCGGCGAACTTCGCGAAGCTTGCGAAAGCGGAGTCGAAGAACAAAAGCCAGCTCTTCAGGGAGATGCTCACCGCCTATGAGCGGCGCCGTCGAGAGGAACGATTTTATGAACTCCAACGGTATGGCGTGAAGAAGGCCAGGAAAAAGGGCGCTCTGACAGAGGCCGACGTGGAGAAGTTAGTGTTTCAAGGCCGCTGATCGTGCGCGTCGTCTTCGACACCAATATCTACGTCTCGGCTCTTGCAATTCCTGGAGGAAATGCTGAAGAAGCCTATCTCGAAGCCATTCGTGGAACGTTCGAGCTATTCACCTCAGTCGCCATCCTCACCGAAACTGCCGGAGTGCTCCAAACAAAGTTTGATTGGGCGGAAGATAAAGTCAGGGAAGCGATCCAGGATATCACTCTGACGGCGACGGTTCTGCGCCCACGCCCCACTCTCCACCTCCTTCATGACGAACCGGACAATCGCATCCTAGAATGCGCCATCGCCGCACAGGCCGAGTTCGTCGTCTCAGGAGATCGCCATCTCTTGGCGCTCACACGACATGCCGACAGCGAGATAATTTCCTTGGCCAACTTTCTGTCAGTGCTGCGTAAATAGCTCTGATGATCGTGAGCGGTTGCGAGGCTTGAGCGGCGTGCCGGGGTTGTATTAGTTGAGAGGGCTCAGAAGGTTCTTGGAATCATCTTGGTTATCGAAGTATCGTTTTGGCACCAGCGAAGAAACCCTACAAGTGTTCTCGACACCGGATTCCAGTCTAACCGCTGCTCAACCTTGAAGCTCCTGTTTCAATCGTGCAAGCAGCTGGTCCAATTGTTCCTGGTGAGGCGACGCCACGGTGATGAACCCCACACCTACCTCGCCGCCACGGTTCCAACGGACCGCGGCCCGATCAATGCAGATTGGTGACGGCTCACCGGGCACGTCGAGGCGAAGAGAGACCTGCATACCTGAGAAGACCTTGATGTCGGTCTTCGCGCGGCAACCGCTCTTTGACAGGTTCGTAATCGTACCGACCAATTCACCGCGTGGTTGGTCAAAGGCCACGCTCTGAAAGTGCACGGGAAAGCGCTGCTGGCGGCGGAGATCCATGAGCTAACCTCGCAGGAATGGTAGGAACGGGACAAACCATGCAGGTCGCCTGCTCCTCACCTGGAGCATAGCGCATGCGGGGCTCATGTGGCTCATGAAAACGTCTTTTTCGCCCCTAGTGGGAAATAAGGCCGTTGCTACCAGGCGTAGGCTTCCGGTGCAGGCCCGCCCGGGCCGGGGAAGATGCCGTCGAGCCGTTTCAGTGTGTCCTGGCTCAACGTGAGACTCAGGACTCGCATCGTGCCGTTCAATTGCTCAATCGTGCGCGGTCCGATAATCGGCGACGTGACGGCCTTTTGGTGCAGCAGCCAGGCGAGCGCGACATCGGCCGGGCGCTCACCGAGTTGTGTGCACAGCGCCTCATAGGCTTCCAGCTTGGGACGGTACTTCTCGATGTCTTTCTTCACATCCTCGTCCGCGCGTCGACCGACCTTCGCCGGTTCCAATGCCCCGGCCAACAGCCCGCGCGCGAGCGGACTCCAGGGGATGAGACCGATGCCATAGGCTTCGCAGGCTGGAATCACTTCCAACTCGATCGTGCGCTCGTTCAAATTATAGAGACTCTGCTCCGACACGAGGCCGACGAAGTGGCGGCTGCGCTGCCAATTCTTGCGCCTGGGCCAGATGCCAGCCGGCGAAATTGCTGCTGCCCGCATACAGAATCTTGCCTTCCCGGACCAACTGCTCCATCGCCTGCCAGATTTCCTCCCACGGGGTCTCCCGATCGACATGATGCATCTGATACAGATCGATGCAGTCGGTCTGAAGGCGTCGCAGGCTCGCCTCGCAAGCCCGCTTGATGTGCAGGGCCGACAAGCGAGACTGATTCGGCCACTCGCCCATCCGGCCGAACACTTTCGTCGCCAGGACGACTTTCTCTCGCCGTCCTCCGCCCTGGGCGAACCAACGCCCCACGATCTGCTCCGTCCACCCCTCCCCCACTTTCCAGCCATAGACGTCCGCCGTGTCGAAAAAGTTGAGGCCCAGCTCCAGCGCCCGATCCATGATGGCGAAACTATCCGTCTCGCTTGTCTCCGGGCCGAAATTCATCGTGCCGAGACAGAGCCGGCTGACTTTCACTCCCGACCGACCGAGATGAACATATTGCATACACAAGATTCCTTGTCACACAGACAAATGGAGGATACTCACTCAACCGAAACCGTAGAGGTTCCTGCCTACTGCACGGCGTTCATGCTCTCCTCATTCATCGACCTCTTCTCATCATGTTTGGCGGGTTTCACGGGGGCATCTTTGTTACGATTCTCCAGCTTCGCAGTGGAAGGATCGCTAGAGAACGCGCAACCGGTCACGGTGAGCAAGAACATGGAAAAGACTATCGCCGTTACAATGGGCATGGGACCTCCTTAATCCTGAGTGTGCTTGACGTCATGTATCCACACCACTCGCGTGGAGTCGAATCTTCTCCTCCACACTCGCTATGACCTCGGCAAATTGTTCAGGTTGTGGCGCCGTTCTTTCATCGAAACATCCGGCATCCCGTAACTTGTACAAATAATTGAACTCGGCGAGCCACTTGCTCTTGTTGGCTCTCTCTTCCGCAAGAGAATAGTAGATCTCGTGGATCGGTGTCAGCGGCGCAGAGCTTTGCATGGCGTACACATCGCTAAGAATGGTTGAAACAGTCTTTTTGCGAACAACTTGCATGCCCCAGGGTGACATCAAGAAATAGACCAAGAGCGCACCAGCAGCAAGAACCGCGAGAACGATCAAGAGAACTTCCATGATCCCTTCCCTTGCGTACACAACATGCTCGTGGATTGAGCCTACTCCCCATTCGGAGAACAGCGCAAGCAAGAAGGGATGGAGCGGAGCAGCCAGACCATCCTTCTTGCTCGCTGAGGCCGCACGATCAGAATGTGCTCCCTCAATGCGCGCAGGGAAGGACAGTCCGGCTGCTCCCCTTAGGATAAAGTGGAGAAAACCGGAAGGGCCTCGCCCGGGCTAATGGCACGTCTCGGCGTGCCAGTGGGTGGGCGGGTGAGAAAGTTGCGCGCAGTAGAAGATCAATCAGCCCCCATCCCTGAAGAGAGAACGAGCAAGCTTGGAAGGACCATATGTAATCGTGCTCGCATGGGTCAAGGCACGACTTGGCGCGCCCAGGGCGGGTGGGTGAGAAAGATGCAAGTAGTGAGAGCACGCATGGGGAGCGTTGTCGGCAGGCAGGAGCAAGTATGACGGGGCAATTTTCTGTCCAAATTCTCAGTGACGGAGTAGAATTGCAGCAGTCAAGAGCCTACAACGTGCGCAAGGGTAATCGATAGCGACGAGGAGACAGCATGACCGGGTTTGGCATGCGAAAGGGTCAACGGCTCAAGACATTCGCGACGATGCGCTACTTTGGAGACGGGGTTGCCGGTGAAGGAATCATCAAAGATCTTTCGCTGAACGGAAGTTACATTACCGGGAATGTACAGGTCTCCATCGGGATGGTGCTCGCCCTGCATATTTTTGTGCCGGGAGACCCTGAACTGTTACTGATCGATCGTGCCACCGTGAAATGGGTCAAGAGGGCTTCTTTCGGGGTGGACTTCGACACGCACGAGCCGAAGATGGCCGAGCGAATTACGCAAGTCATCTCCACGCTGGTCAAGACACAACATGGCTCATCCGGGAGTGCAGATTGACGTTACGTGAGTGAACATCCGTGCTCCTTTAGTGCAGCATCCAGGCGGCTCCGCACATCACGCCACATATCCTCGGAAGGGACTGTCTCAGCCCAACCAAAAAGACGAGAGTCCGGTTGAAAAGCCCAGCGCTGCCGCTCCTCGACATAGAACACTCTAATGATGTCTCGAATGACATGTTCAACATCTAGACGGTTCACAGTGAGAATCAGCCGGGACCGATCTTTGCTGTCTTGCAGCTCATCTTGAGAGGCACCACTGGTCCGTCCAGGCATTGGGATTTCCAACCAGGCGGTCTCAATGCGTCCTCGTTCCTTGTCCTTCACGGTGACAGAGCGATTCTTCACTGCGTCTAAGGATGCCTCCCAGACATTGTCGAGGGAGCACACCGCATCCCGCGTGTGAACGCCACTCATGGAGGTGCAACTGCACAGGAGGGCAAACGCAACGAAGAGGACAGTGCGATGAGAACTGTAATATTGTATTCGGGCACCCACAACCCTCTGTATTTTGCCCCACGATTCTGGTGCCATTAGGACGTATTGTACTCCACAATTCTCATCCTCAAGTTGGCTGCGGGGACATGAGTGAAAAAATTAAGCCCATCCGTTTGGGTCGCGCTGAAGCAGGCAAACCGGCATCCAGGTCGCAGATCGTTCGCCGCAAGAGATTACTTCGACTCGCGAATAGGGACGAGCCGTCTCACCGGGCCTGCGGGCTTGTTCTGATACCGTGCAACAAACATCTCGCCCGCGGTGCGGGCATGATCTTCGGCATCCTCCCGCGTCGCAAAGCGAGCCTCCCCTACTTGCCACCACTGGCTCGCGCTCACGCTCTCTCCTAGCAACTCCGCCACCGACACCCTCAGCGCCTTCGCCACTCGCACCAGCGTGCCCAACGAAGGGTCGTGCTGTCCCAGCTCGAGCCGCGTCAAGAACGTGCGCGACAGGCCGGCGGTCACGGCGAGCTGCTCTTGCGTCAAACCACGGCGGGTTCGCAGTCGCTGGAGCTGTTTGCCGAAACGCTGAATCGCGCGCATGGCACCTCCGGTACGAAGGCAGAAGATAACGAGATGAGTCTACACCGTCAGCTGTGCAGGGCGAAAGGATAGAACGAGAGGAACAGCCGGACCATCCAGACCGGGAGCCTCAGACAAGCGGCGCCGCGGATCAAAAGAGGTCATTTTGAGATGGCCAGACCCTACGTCATGGTATAGAATTGGACTCGCCGCATGGAACAACAACCATGAAGAACAAGCCGCTTATTGAAACCAATCCCCATCTCAAGGTTCCGGGAAATTACCGGAAAGCGTTGATCGCCAACGTGGCCAGTTCAACCGCCATCGAGACCGGGGCCTCCATTGATTCCATCGCCCGAGTCCTTGCCAAATCCAGAAAGACGCGCCCGATCAAGAAGACGCCCGGCTCCGCTCGATAATCTCTCTGAATAAGCTCTCCATCGGCACGTAGCGCTTTTCGAGACCTGCTTGAATCGCCGCAATGTACGCGGTCTTGCCAGTCCCCGCCATAAGGCTAAAGTCGAGCAGCGGCAGTCCTGCCTGGAGGGCCATGAGCGTGGAAAGCACGCGGGCCAGACGTCCATTCCCATCACGGAACGGATGAATCAGCACCAACTCAACATGTGTTTCGGCCAGCGCACGGATAACTGCCGCTCGGTCTGCAAATATGCAGGGCGTACAGCGCCGCAACACATCCCGTTCAAACTGGTCCATCAAGGCAGGCACCTGTGCGGCGACGGCAAAAGGGAATCCGTCTTTGCTGACATTCACGCGCCGATAGCGACCGGCCCATTCATAGATGTCGCCAAGCCAAATGCGGTGACAGTCGCAGAGATCTGCAGCCGGAAACCGATGCGTCTCACCGTGGGCTTTGATCGATAGGTCCGTTGCCTGTTCAAGAGTTCTCGCCTCTGCCTCATCCATGCCTTCCTTCGACGTAATCCCAAGCAGATTCTTGAGCACCAGCCCGCTCGCGCCAGGCTCATACTGTGCTTCTAGCAAGCTGGACACATCGTACCGATCATCGGCGGTCACAACTACCTCATTGCGAGAGTCGTAGTAAGTTATGCTACTTCGGCAGGATACATTGGCATCAACATTTTTGGAAGCGCCGGTGTGAAGGAAAAGAGCAGCAGAAGCAGAAAGAAGAAGACAATCTACATGATGATCCTCCGGGAGGCGGAACACTAGCACACTCAGCCTTCCCCACCTGAAGAACGACGCACGCGAATCACCGACTGTACAGCGCCGAGAAAGCTGAGCAGGAGGCGGTATATACTTCGCCAACAAGAGATCCAGACCCGTTTCGGACAGTCATTGGAAGACTGCGACAACCATGTGAAGAGATGTGGCAATCTTGATTCGACGTCGGCGTGTGAGTCCGAATCAATTCAGTTTGGTCCTGCCGGTGAACGGTAGGATCTCTGTCCTCGGCCTCGTCGTTGCCGCCCTCCTGGCGTGCGACGGATCGATGCAAACCGTGTCGATCAATGCGGAAGACTTCCGATTTACGCCGGACCTTGTACGGGTGCGAGCGTCGGCTCCACTCACCCTCTCCGTGTACAACGCCGGCCGGGAAGTGCACGAGTTCGACAGCCCCATCCTGATGTACGCCGCCAAGACCTCACTGCCGAAAGACACTTCCGAATCAGCCGGTACCCCCGGCATTCTGATCAGACCGGGGCAGTCTCTGCAAGTCGTCATGGCTCCTCCAGCAGGAACCTACCTGTATATCTGCCGGCGCAAAGGTCACGCGAACATGACCGGCACATTGATTGTCGAATAGGCATCTTGCCTCGGTCCGATCGCTTACTGCACAGGACGTCGCTAGGGAATGGACGTGTGGAAGAAACAAAACAGGAGAGGGTTTACAGCGGTTCCTCAACGTGGTTTACTGAATTGAGGGAGCCCGCTCCCGCACCATAGACTAGGAGGTGCCTTACGGATATCTTTGATAAGTCTAGACAGGACATGGAAGCCGAAGTCAAGAAATCGCTCAAGTGGGTCGTGTTAGTCGCCATCGTCGGGCTCGGGTTGATGATGTTGTATGTCATGGTCACGTGAGCCCGCTGAATGTGAATCAGCCTGTAGCCTGGTGAGCCTCAGTAGACATGTCGCTTTGCGCTGTGTTCCGGTAGAGGAGTTGTGTTTCAACTCGCATAGTTCCAGGAAAACGAGCCTGGAAGTTTTTTTAACGTCTCGCCCCCCATTTCCTCTTGCTCGCAGTCGGCCCCGTAAGAGCCGCAACAAAATTGCCTGTTCCCTTTCTCTTCCTCTGGTGCAGAAGGGAAAATGCGTCTTTAGTTCGGGCTTTTGATTGTGGACTTCTTCACAACCCGAAACGGGTGATAATAATATGCCTTGCTCTCACAGAAGCGTAAATAGCCTTCCCATTCTTGCTTAACTTTTACTCGTATCCTTATACGCAGAAAATCTCCCGCGACTCGTCTATAGGCAGGCGAATATGTCAGATCATATCCCCCGGCCTTATCATGCTTGTAGGAAAATTGAGGAGCGTGAATATCAAGATCTTTCGCTTCTACGATCGCGATGCCTGATTTCTCAACGTCTGAACGTGAGCTTTGTCCATGCGTGGTATCGACAGTAAAGCGCAGGTTGGCAGATTCGACTTCGACTGTTCGCTTTGCCCGGATCATCACCTCTAACACCTGCTCTCCTATTTCAATTGTTTTACAATCGGCGCCCACATTCACCAGGTCATCGCCCTCGCCGAAGTACACGGCATAGGAATGCTTCTCCGTCCACTTACGGTACAACCACTTGAATACAAAAAAGCCGACAACGAGCACTACACCAAAAACCTGTAACGTCTCGGTACAATCGGAGTCACGTATTGAGGCAGGCAATTGAGTGAGGCAATCCACGATTATCCACCACCATATGTGTGCGCGGGCGTGAGCCGTGCGTCGCGTTGGTGCCGATCAAACCATTCGATGGTTTCCGCTCCCGAGAGCGCCAAGACATATCCGGCCAATAACGTGGCAATCATGGCAATCCGCCCAAGTCCTGCAGAACAAAGGTCAACGCAGAGTATCAGGTAACATAGTATCGGTGCCTTTGGAACAATATATTTTAGCGAAAGGTCGTGCG
The DNA here is from genome assembly GCA_963801725.1 of uncultured Nitrospiraceae bacterium. Classification (GTDB taxonomy): domain Bacteria; phylum Nitrospirota; class Nitrospiria; order Nitrospirales; family Nitrospiraceae; genus Palsa-1315. Next base: position 1,835,732 of record CAWDFX010000002.1, on the reverse strand, counting down.
TTGTGAAGGGAGTCGGTGATGAATCGTGTTCCGTGTGACTCCACGGGACGCGGCTAGGGAATGGATGTGTGGAAGAAGCAAAACGGGAGAGGAGTTACAGCGGTTCCTGAAACTGGAGCGGGGCGTGCTTCCGATCTTTCGGCAGCGTGAATTTGAAATGCCAATCCTGCTGCCCGCCGTCTGGTGCGACGTGGAATGAGCCTTCTGCACCAAGATGCTCGTTTGATTTGGACTTGCCCTCCGGATAGAACTTGAACTGCCACTGTCCCTTTCGATCTCCTTTCACGTCATCGGGATCGAGCTTTCCCAAGATTTCGATGTGGTCTTCAAGTTGATCGAATGCTTGATTGAGAAGCGAACGGAGCAGACCCGTAGTCAACCCCTGCTGGAAGGGCGCCTCCGGGTTGAACGGTTCAACCTCAGCCGCCCACACCGGAGCGGCCATAAACATCAGGAAGAACCCAACTACAATAGCGCGTATCATGGTGATTACTCTATTCCCCGAACCCCGCCCCGTCAAGGGCTCGTCTCCCTGACTTTCCCCGCTTCCCTAATTCCTCTCATGCTGCGGAAGAGTATCGGCATGGGGATGTCCCAGCGAATCGTTCCTCCGTGCCACCCCGCCCCCCTTTGGGGGTAACCACTCCTGGGCATGCGCATTCCAGCTGCTTCGATAGACTTTTACCAGTGAGGCAGGAGTGATGAAGGGAGTGGGAGGAGAAACACCATGATCAATTCATCTATGTCAAAACAATCCCTTGCTGGACTGGCGATCCTTGTACTCGTCGCCGGGTGCGGCTCCGATAACGGTGGAGAACCAGGACCAGCTGCGAGCGTGGCTAGTGCCAACCCGGCCTCCGCGAACGATTTTGGCGGCTCGGGCGTGGTACTGAATACCACGATCGCAGCGCCATTTGTCTTGTTTCAAAACGATTCAATATCCAGATTGATCAATAGAGATGGAGGCGCAGTCAAGTCAAACGGGGTGAACAATATCTACTCCCTGGGCGCCTATGTCGATCCCAATGACAGCAATCGGGTGAAACTGTTCGTCAACGATCGCTTGAATCACCGTGTGCTGATTTTTAATACGATTCCGCAAGATGCCACGGCGCTCCCAGACGTCGTAGTCGGCCAAGCTGATTTTCTCTCCGGAACCGCGAATGCCGGCGTGGGAACCTCAGCCGCGGGATTCAATGAAAACGTGCACATGTCTGTCTGTTCCAACGGCAAGATGTTGGTCTCCGACCGGAACAATAACCGGGTGCTGGTCTACAACCAAGTTCCGACCGCCAACGGCACGGCAGCGGATTTCGTGATCGGCCAACCCGACTTTTTGACGAACACCGCCAGCCACGACGGCGACCGGGTTGAATCGTCCCTATGCCGCCTACTGCATGGCAGACAAGTTATTCGTAGTCGAACAAGGGAACCATCGCATCCTGGTATTCGACCCCATTCCCACTGCCACCAATCCCGTAGCCTCCTACGTGATCGGCCAGCCGGACATGGTCACCGGTACGTCTGGATGCACGGCGGGGAAGCTGAACAGTCCCTATGAAATTCTGCGTCATGGCGATACGTTCTTTATCGCCGACGGCGGCAATCAACGCGTCTTGAAATTTGACACCATTCCCGCCGCGACCGGAGCCACCCCCAACGCAGTCCTGGGACAAGCCGATTTCATCTCGTGTCTGCAAAACAAAGGAAATGGCGCAACGCCGTCCGACTCATCCCTCGCGTTCCCCAACGCGCTGGCCGCGAAAGGCAATCTGCTGGCCGTCAGCGACCATACCAATAACCGCACGATGTTTTTTGATCTTCCGGTCATCACCAACCAGTCGGCCTCCAGGCAACTCGGCCAACCGGACTTCGTCACCGCAACCAACGTGACGCCGCCGGCAGCCGACTCCGTAACGACGACCAAGGGGTTGATCTTCGATCAACAGTACATCTGGGTCGGCGACGGAGGGAACCACCGCCTTGCCGTGATTCCATTGCCGTAGCCTTCAGGAATCATAGAGGCAGCCTCGGCCACTCCCCTATGTGAGCAATGCGTGAGAAGACGAGGGGTGTCCTGAATCAGCTCTCGAGACACTTGGCCTCGAACTGATCCAGGGCATCGTCTTCGACGGTGTAGCTGATTTCGAGAGGGTTGCAGCAGACCTCACAGTCTTCGACGTAGCTGTGACGGTGCACCGAGAGGTCCAGAACCATCGAGATCTCTTCGCCGCAAAATGGACAGGTGAAAGAGTGTTCCACGACAGGTACGCTACCCCTCACACATTGAGAAGCCACCCACCCTATAGCGTTACGTGAGCGACGGTGCCGGTTTCTTTGGAGTCGGGTTGGCCGGCTGCCTGCGAAGTCCGATGCGCAGTAGCTCTTGCAACAACTTTTGATAGGTATAGCCGGCTTTCTCTGCCGAATCCGAAAAATCTTCGGCGTGCGCGATTTGTGGATTCGGATTGGCTTCCAGCACGTACACATGTCCCTCCGCGTCCATGCGCACGTCGATGCGGGCATAGCCGCTCAGGCCGAGGGCGCGATAGACCCGCTTCGCGAGATGCTGAATCTCCTTGGCTTTCCCGTCCGGCAGATTCTTGGCTTCGCCGGACCGAATCCCATATTTGGCTTGATACGTCCGACTCCATTTGACTCGTTCGGTCGCAATCCGGCGGGCGTCCTCCGGCAGCTGGTCCATGATCAACTCCCAGACCGGCAAGACGTGAAGCTGCCCATTGCCCATCACCCCGACGTACAGCTCGCGCCCTTCGATGTACTGCTCGATGAGGGCGCCGGTCCCGACGCTCGTGTGGATGAATTCGACTCGCTCCTTGAGTTTGTCGTCATCCTGCACAATGGACGCCTGCGAGATCCCGAGCGACGCCTCTTCGGTCACCGATTTGACAATGAGGGGAAAGGGCAGCCACTTGGGCCGCTTGACCCTCCGCCCCTGGGGCACCACCATGAAATCCGGGAACGGGATGCGATGGAACGAGAACAGCTTCTTCGACAGGACTTTGTCACGCGCCAGCATCAACCCCCGCGGGTTACAGCCGGTATAGGGCACGTGCAGCAGTTCCAGATACGACACGACGTTCTGGTCGTACACCGCCATCCCGTCGAACTCTTCGAGTAGATTGAAGGCGATGTGCGGTTTCCAATCCTCGATGGCCGAGCGCAAGACCCCAAGATCGCTCTTGACCCCCAGCGGCTTGACGTCATGCCCGAGCTTGCGGAGCGTGGAGACCACATCGTATTCCGTCTTCCACTCGGCGCTGGTCACGTCCTGCCCGGCCGTGGGCGCATCCGGCGGCACCAGATCTTCGTGCATCAAGACGAGGATGCGGAGCCGTTTCATAGCGCCACCTGATGCCGCCCGCTGCGCAAGTAGGTCATCGTGTGGACGGTCAGCAAAATCGTGAAATCCAACTTGGCCTGCTCTTCCGCGAGCGGCAAGTGCAAGTGGAGCTGGCGGCAGCGCTGAATCATGTCCTCCAGGACCTGGTCGATCGTATATTGATATTCGCCGGTCCAGGCGGCGACCTTGCGGCGCACCTCTTTGCGGAAGCGGTTCAAGAAGGTGGCAGCGCTCATGTGCGCGGCATGGGCCGGGGCATCGGAAAACAGGCGCTTCAAGTCCGGATCATAAAAGGACCGTCGTTCAATCCCATAGTGCTTGCGCTTGCGCTCATAGTGCTCGCGCAGGGTCTTCTTCAGGTCGGGCAGCGGATCGACCTCCTCCTGCGTGACCACCTTGGGCGGCACCGCCGCCAGCCCCTTCATCAGCCCCTCGACATACTCCAGCTTCTTGAGTACAGGCCATCCCTTGTAGCGGTCGGCCCAGGTCGAATCGGGCGTGAGCCAGACCGCGAAGGTCTCCGCAAAGTCCTCATCCGGATGGCTTTGCGCATACCACACATCGAGATGCCGCACGAAGCTCCGACTATAAGGCCGGGGGCGGTAATATTTGGGATAGGGCTCGGACGAGCGCCCAAAGACCTGTTGCCGACGGCGGAGCCGGCGGAGACGATAGGCATTTTCTATGGCGTGGCCGGCCTCATGCCGCAAAATGCGCATGCACCAGTCCGGGGTCCCGCCCTCGACCTCCAGCATCTGGTCCAGTTCCAGTTTCGCGAGGCGCGGATGGGCCAGATAAAACGGCACGGCAATCCCCGGCACCCCATCCGGTGTAAACCATTCGTTGGACAGCCAACAGTGGGGACGGAAAAGGAGCTGGCGGGCGTCGAGTTCGGCATAGAGTTGCTGGATCTGAGCGGACAGGAAAGCCCCGTCGAGGGTGACGCCGAGTTGGCTCATCGGGAGGTTCAAGAGCTGCTCGTCGGACCACGAGGCCCATTCCGGCTCGTGATCATGGCTGTCAGACGCGGTCATTTCCAATGTCCGTCATCGTTGCCTCGATGCATGAACCAACGTCGTACGTCACGTCGCATTGCACAGAGAAGCGACGGAATGGGCGAATCGAGAAGGGCATGGGAACCTCGCAGGGTAACTCATTCTAGGAGGAGGACTGAGGAAACCGCAAGGCGGAGGATGGGCAGCCTGGTCGTCCTCTTTGCTCGCGTGAACGCGCACGACTCGAATGTGCCTCGTTCGACACGCGCAGTTGAGGATCAACCAGGCCACCCTTTGAAGAGAAATACGAGCGAGCTTGGACGGAGCATTTGTAGCCTCGTTGGACGCGCGCAGTAGAAGATCATTAGCCCCCATCCCTGAAGAGAGAACGAGCAGCTTGGCATCGAACTCATGCCATTGGAAATGCTCGCCCGATGGGCCCCGTCACCTGAAAGATCTCCGAAAACAGCAGCAGACCCGGATACCGCCCCTCAGCTCGCCGGACGAAAGAGGTACGTGCGCATGGGCCCAGTGGACGTGTGGATATCAACCGACTCGGTATCTTTGATAACCATCCCGTTCTCCGATGTGGATGGAATCGAGCCCCGAAGAAGACCAGCAATGCAGCGATGGGGATGGAAACGCGCATCAGATCACTTCCTCTGAAGTGCTCACTACCGAGATCATTGGAAACTTCAGGCTCGACCGGCCGGCCCTGTAAGTCCCCCAACAAAGTAGCCTGTCCCCATTCTTCTTCGCGTCGACACTTGGCGCATGACGTCACGTACGAGCTAGGGGAAATGGTTCCTGACACCTTGTTTCTCTCCCAAATCTTGTTAACTCATCTCGCAATCAGGAATCTACTTGTCCGTCTTCTCCATCTTCACGTCTTTGTCACCCTCCATCATCTTCCCGTCCATCATCACCATCTGACCCTCCTTCATCTGCACTTCTTTCCCGCCCTTCGTCACCATCTTGCCGTTCATCGTGACCCTCGTACCGTCGGACAGGGTTGTCTCGCGATCCATCCGGGTAACTTCCTTCCCGTCCTGCATCATCGTCATCTTGCCATTCTTCATCATGACGCCATCCTTCTCGGCGGCTACAACGGAGGAGGCAAGGAATGACACGGACAAGAAGAGCCCAACAACTGCGAGTGTAACGGTTCTGTACTTCATCATGGCGTAACCCTCCAAATTACTATTGTTAATAGGTGGTGCGAATGAACTGTTCCGGACGATGTAGGCACTGGAGCGTCACGGAGGGCCGCGCCCGATGTCCCTCTACTGCTGCGGGTTGTGCGGCTTGAACGGTACGATTTTCTGGAAAAAACGTACTGAAGACTCCGTCTCCCTCTCCATTGGCTCTATGGTTCTGCCAGAAATCTTCTCATTTCCGAGATAGTCGAAGTCTGTTCAAAACAGCTCACTTCGAGAATGCATCCCATCATTGTCCTGTGGTGAAAAGAGGATGAATGAGGAAGAGATCGACAAATTGCCAGGCGCAAATCTGGAAGCGAACTCGACGAAAGATTCGAACCCACGGCCCTCCCCCGGGCGCACCACGGTAGCAAGACCGTGGCTGCCGGCAATTCCATGAAGGTTTCCACCCGGCGAAGCCCAAGCGGACCGCTCCGGGAGGTCCGTTCGCGAAGCGTGAAGGCATTGGCCCACCCTCCCGCTTTCCCCAGAGAAATCACCCCGCCTTTCAGGGGAGGTATAGAAGAGATGCCGTTGAAGCTAAATTTTCACGCAATTTTCCGTTGAAGGATTCGACATAGCCGTTCTCCCACGGACTCCCTGGCTCGATAAACAGTGGCGCGACGCTGAGCCGTTCGTACCACTGTCGAAGCATCCGGGCAATAAACTCTGGGCCGTTATCGGATCGGATATGCGTCGGGCAGCCCCGAAGCAGAAACAGCTCAGCCAAGACCTCCTGAACATCCTGTGACCTGAGACGCCGTCGGACCGCAATCGCGAGACACTCCCGTGTGTACTCATCGACGATCGTCAGCAGTTTCAGCGGCCGCCCATCCTGGGTGCGGTCCATCACAAAATCATACGACCAGACATGGTTCGGATACTCAGCCCGCCGGCGGATACAGGAGCCATCGGCCAACCAGAGCCGGGCTCGTTTGGGTTGTTTCTGCGGCACCTTCAGCCCCTCTTGCCGCCAGATCCGCTCCACATGTTTATGATTCACCCGCCAACCCTCTTGGTGTAACAGGGCGGTGATCCGCCGGTACCCGTAGCGGCCATACTCATGGGCCAGCGCGATGATCCGTGTTTGCAGGCGGTCCTCGCCCTCAGTGTGGGTGGGCACATATTGCTGAGTGGCCCGGCATTGCCCCACCACTCGACACGCCCGGCGTTCGGAGACCGAGAGCGACGCCTGTGCATGGCATACCGCTTCTCGGCGTCGGGCCGGGCTTAGAAGTTTCCCGCTGCCACCTCCTTCAAGATACTATTGTCCAGCGAGAGATCGGCCACCAAGCGCTTCAGGCGCGCATTCTCCTGTTCCAGCCCCTTCAACCGTTTGGCTTGATCGACCCGCAGCCCGCCATATTCTTTCTTCCACCGATAGTAGGTCTGTTCCGTAATCCCCAGCTTGCGACAAGCCTCGACCACCGCAAGCCCTTTGCCCAGCTCGATCTCGATGGTCCGTAACTGCCCGATGATCTCTTCCGCCGTATACCGCTTGCGTGCCATACCCCCTCCTTTCGCCGGTCGAAATCTTAACTCTCGATCCGGCTTGGTTTATAGGGGGCAGGTCAGGGGAGAGTTGCGAGAGACTATTCGGTCTGCAGGTCATGCAGTTGGTCGATGAGTCGTTGGAGCTTGGCCACTAGGTGGCGGCGCTGGTCGGGGGTGACTTGCTGATCGACGGCGAGGGCCATGGTTTTGACGGCGGTGCGCGTCTGGCGAACGGTGTCTTGATAGGCTGGGGAGCCTGTCTGCTCGGGATAGACGGCCAACAAGGCACTCAGTTCACGGGCGACGATTTCGGGCGTGCGCGGTTGGCGGAGGAGGGCCAACAGTTCCTGTTGGCGCTCTTGTTGATACGTGGCCCAGAACTGTTGGTTGTCGGGGAGCGCGAGGCTCCATTGGCGGATCTGAGCCTCTTGGGCTTTGGACAGAGACCCCAGCCATTCGTCGAGCCAGTCGATGATGGCGTCCGCCCGCTTCTTGAGCCGCTCAGGCGCAGAGGATTGCATAAGCCGCGCGGCTTTGGTGTTGTCCTTCTGCAAGGCTGCTTCGAGAGTACGCACCTGGCGGGAATCGACGGAGGCGAGGACGACGCCGCTGTCGGCGATGACCCGGTCGAAGAGGTCGGCGCGCAGGCGATCGTAATTGGCATAGACCCAGTCGATGTCCTGGTTCGTGAGTCCCCGTTCGAGTCGTTGCCGGCTCTGCACGAGAAAGGTTTCGTACTGCGGAAGGGCTTCGTGCCGATGCCGGGCCAGCAACGGCGTGAGCCGCTGTGTCAAGTCGTGGCGTTGGTCTGTGGTGAGATCGAGGTAGTGATCGGCTCGCCAGAGGATGACCCAGTCCGCATAGCGATAGAGCGAGATGATCGAGAGGTCAACAACCGGCGAGGAAGAATAACAGCCCGGCGGCACACCACGCCCACAGGCCGTTCCGCCCTGCCCTCGTCCGATGCTGTGTTGCGCAGTGAGTCATGACCTGGCATGTATGTTCTCAAAGAGTTCGGCGGGGAATCAAGTGCGCGAGACGAGCGGGACTGGGGCCTCGCGAGACTCGCGGGACTAGCGGGAAACGCGCGACTCGGGGTCTATCTGGTGCGTGAGACGGGCGAGGCAAGCGGGACTGGCGAGACGAGGGGATTGGTCTGGTTCGTCTGGTTGGGTTTCCGGTCCGGCCAACGAGACAAACCAGACGAACGAAATAAGCGAGATAAAACAGAACGACCAGACCAACCAGATGGGCTAGAGTGAGCCGGGATTGACAGGTGTCACGTACCTCGTTACACTTCAGGCGTGATCAAGACCTTTGCCGACAAGCGTACGAAGGAGCTGTACGAGAGCGGCAAATCCAAGCGGTTTCCTCCAGGAATGTGGGAGCGGGCCCTGCGCAGGCTGGAATATCTTGATCTCGCAACGAGCGTGACCGATTTGAAAGTTCCTCCGAGCAATCGGGTTCACAAATTGGAGCGCGACCGGGCTGGGCAATATTCGATTTCCGTCAACGACCAATGGCGGGTGTGCTTTCGATTTGAAGACGGCGATGCGTACGACGTTGAGATAACTGATTATCATTGATGAGAGGTCTCTGATGAGTATCCCCAACAAGCGCGAGCGTAAGGTTCGGCCCACTCATCCTGGTGTGATGCTGCGGGAGGATTTCTTGCCGGAGTATGGCTTGACCGTGTCCGGCTTTGCCAGATCTCTGCGGGTATCTCGCCAGACCGTGAATGAGTTGCTGCAGGAACGGCGTGCGGTCAGTCCTGAGATGGCGTTGCGGCTCTCTCGGTTATTTGGCAACAGCCCAGAGTTCTGGCTGAACGCCCAACGCGCGGTAGACCTGTGGGAAGCTGCACGGAGCATTAAAGGTCAGATCAATCATATCTCCCCGTTGACCGCCGCATAGGCTGCAGTTCCGAGAAGCATACGGGCTGATTTACTTTCCTCAGGTTTTGAACCCGATACGGCGAGATTTCGAGGGAGGCGGTTCCATGAGTTGACGGATGGCGTCGAAGAGTGCCCTGATATCTCCATCATGACTTGCCACAGTACGTTCCAGTTCTACCAGCTTCGCTGCCAACTCCTTGTGTGTTGTCACAACGTGTCGTAGCCGCACGAAGGCGCGGATAACGAAGACACTCATCTGGACAGCGTGCGGGCTATTCAGCACGTTGGCCGCCATGAGTGCCCCGTGCTCAGTAAAGACATTGGGCAAAAATTTGATGTTCTGCCCCCGCTTCAAGATCACAGATTGTGATCTTGAACGGGAGAGTGTTTCAGCTTCGCCCCGTGTGAGCCTGAAGATGAAATCTCCTGGAAACTTTTCGAGATTACGCTTCACCGCCTGGTTGAGTACCCGAGTCTCAACTCCATAAATCCGAGCGAGGTCGGCGGCCAGGATGACCCGATGCCCGCGAACCATAACGATCACGCTTTCAATAGGGACCGTTCTTTTGGCAGTCATACTCAAAACCTTCCAGAACTCCTCCACGAAGGCACGCTGACCGGTACTACGTCATAGTCGGTAAAGGCACCTGGCTTTGCCGTCGAACACTTGAGCTTTGTGAAGCGGTCGCAATCTGCGACCACCTCCAACTTCTCTTGGTTGATCAGGCGAATACGGGCTGATTTACTTTCCTCAGGTCTTAAATCCGATGCGGCGTGGTTTGGATTCCGGCTCCGCCATGAGTTCACGGATGGCTTCAAAGACGACACGGAACTGGCCATCGTACTTCTTCTCCAGCTCATTAAGGCGTCGGGCAAGCCCCTTGTTCGAAGTGATCATTTCTCGAAGCTGAACAAACGCTCGCATAATTGCGATATTTACTTGGATCGCACGCTTGCTGTGCAACACGCTGGAGAGCATGGCCACTCCCTGTTCGGTAAAGGCATAGGGATAGGCTCTCCGGAGACCGCCCCAACTTGAAATCACAATCTGTGATTTCAAACGGTCGAATTCCTGTTCCGTCAGTTGAAACATAAAGTCGGCAGGGAATCGTTCCCTGTTGCGTTTCACGGCCTGCATTAGGACACGCGGTTCGACTGCATAGAGATCGGCAAGGTCTGTGCTCAACATCACTTTATGGCCACGTATCAGAAGAACGCGCCGCTCGATCTTTTCAACCGCTGGAAGATTGCTCACTCATCTCCCCCTTCTATCGCTGTTTTTCCTTGTGGTCACAGTTTGTGACCACATTCAACCTCTCTTGCTTAGTCAGATGTACGTCCGTTCATGAGGTTCATGGAGATACCGTTTTCATTCATGAAAATCAAGAGATGCGACTGTGAAATGGTTGGATTATTAATTAGTTAGATGGATAAGTGAAAGTAAACAGCGAAGTGAGATCGCGGCGAGACGAGTGGGACGGGCGGGAAACGCGCGAATGGCGAGAGTGGCGGGGCAATGGGATGAGCCGGGAAGAAAAGTGATACCAAATGGTCCTTCCAAGCTTGCTCGTTCTCTCTTCAGGGATGGGGGCTGATTGATCTTCTACTGCGCGCGACTTTCTCACCCGCCCACCCACTGGCACGCCGAGACGTGCCATTAGCCCGTGCGAGGCCCTTCTGATTGATCCTTCTCACTTTGTCTTAAGGGGAGCAGCCAGACTGTCCTTCACTGCGCGCATTGAGGGAGCACATTCTGATCGTGCGGCCTCAGCGAGCAAGAAGGATGGTCTGGCTGTTCCCCTCCCACCCTTCTCAGGCCGCGCGTTGCGCGAGCAAAGAAGATCATCAGGCTCCATCCCCTCCTCTGTTCCACGAGCAAAGAGGACAACCAGGCTACCCTTCTTACACTTTTGGAATGTGTAATGTTTTGCTGACCATCAAGGTTCCGGATAGGACGAACAGCAAGGATAACGGGTGCAGGTCGCAAGGCCCAAGCGTCCATGCGCCCCAGTACAGATTGTCGCCCAGTCGCTCCTGCCAGCCAGCAAAGGCCAGCACGCCGGTTAATACCATAGTTGTGGGAATGGGGGTGCCTTCGAAGTAGGCCACCTTGTCCCCGCCTTCTGAGAGACTCTCGGCGGTCACGTTGTACCGGGCCAGCCGGCTGACCCCGCAGCAGACGAAGTACATCAGCGCGATCCAGTCCCATCCTCCTCTCATACCGGCAGCGAATCCAAGCACCGCTGGAGCGACCCCGAACGAGATGATGTCCGCCAGGGAATCCAACTCGCGCCCGAGCGCCGAATGCTTGCGCCGCCATCGGGCGACACGGCCATCGAGCCAGTCGAAGACCAGAGCCGCCGGCGTGAGGGCCGTAGCGGCGAAGAAATGGGCCTGCGACTGGCTGCTCATGTAGAGCATGCTGAACAATACGGCCCCGAGACCGCTCGCAGCGTTGGCCAGCGTGAGAAAGTCGGCCAAGTGAAACTCGCGGATCATCGAGAAGTGTTTGGGAGGGGTAGCGGCCACGGCGTGAAAATCTACGCGCGATTCATAGGAATGTCTACAGGGCGAGACGTGCGCGACTGGCGGGAAACGCGCGAAACGGGTCTGTTTGGTTTAGCTGATTCATTTGGTTGAGTCCGATCCGGCCAACAAGACAAACCAGAAAAACCAAATAAACGAGACAAACCAAAAAGACCAGATGAACCAGAAAAACCAGATGAACCAGTGTGGCTGTTGCGTAGACCTTGTGAATGGAGTATTTTTTCTGACATTCGCCATCAGAAAGGAGGCTGCCATGACACCATTTCGACTCCTCGCCGTGACCTTGGGGCTGCTTCTCTCGTGCTCGTCTCTCGCGTCGGCGGAAATTCTTGCACTCCTCAACTATGAGAGTAAGCCCAACCAGCCAGTGAGACGAGAAGGGATCGCGATCATGGATATCGATCCCGAGTCTACGGGCTTCGGGAAAATCCTGATGGAAATCCCGCTCCCGTCCGACCTCGTTGCTCACCACATCTTCTTCAACCGCGACCGGACGAAGGCCTACATCACGGCCTTGGGGAAGAGCCTCTTGCACGTCATTGATCTCACACGCTTCCCCTATCGGCTGCGCGCGATTCCTGTACCGGACTGCCAGGTTTCGGAAGACCTGGTCGTCTCGGAAGATAACCGGATCTGGTACCTCACCTGTATGGGCTCCAGCGCGGTGATTATGGGCGATGCCGTGAACGATGCCCCGATCAAAACCATCCGCGCGGCTGCACCGGAGGCGGCCTTTATCCTGTATCCGCACGGCATTGCGATTCACAATGGCATTGATCGGGTCCTCATCACCAGCACCATCAAGCCGGATATGACGGAGGCGGGTGAGACGGTCACGGTGTTGGAGGCCAGTACCGGGAAGGTGCTGTCGACGCACAAAGTCTCATTGAAACCGTCTCCCGCCAAATCCGCCCCCGTCGAAGTCATGTTTGCCCCGAATACGAATCCACCGGTGGTGCACATTACCAATATGTTGGAAGCGACGTTGTGGGCCGGGATCTGGGATCCGAAGACCCAGACATTTTCCTTCAATCAGGTCGATGACTTCGGCGCAAGGGAACAAGGGATGCCATTGGAAATGCTCTATAACGCGAAGGGAGACCGCTTGTACGTCACCACGGCCAAGCCGGGGTTTGTCAATCTGTACGACAATACCGATCCGCGACAGCCTAGGTTTCTCCAAGCCATTCCCGCCGCTCCAGGCGCCCATCATAGTGTCCTGTCGCCCGATGAACGGTATTTGTTCGTTCAAAACAGCCTGCTCAATTTGGAAGGCATGAGCGATGGATCCATCACGGTGATCGACTTGACGAGGGGTAAAGGACTGGGGAGCATCGACACGCTGAAAGCGCAAGGATTCAACCCCAACTGCATCATGCTGCTTCCGAACCATTTTCAGAAGGCGGGCTTGCGCGCAAGTGGCGTTCTCAAGTGAACCGGCGGCAAGACGGGTGGGAGAAGGGCGAGACGAGGGGGATTGGCGCGGCTAGGGGTTCGTTCATCTGGTTTGTCTCGTTCACTCATCGGACCAACAAAATGAACAAAACAAACCAAAGAAATGAAATGACCACCGTGACAAACGGGCAAGAATTGATGGCGAGGAAAGACACGGGGTGAGGAAGAACCTGTCAGGCCGTTTTCAGCGTCTTACGGGGCGCGACCGGTACGAAGCGAATTTCGACACGTTGCTTCAAGGCCTCGGCAATTCGATTAAGCATCACGAGGGAGTGCCCTTCGTAGTCTGCATCCTCCAGCCGGCAGATTACAGACGCCGTGGTCCCCACCAGCCTAGCCAATTGCCGTTGGGTCAGGCCGACTTGCAGTCGCAAGCTGGTGAGCTTCCGCGCCACGCTGTCATTGGCTCGAGCTTCTTCCAACGCTGAAAGTCTGTCCGGTCTGCCCTGATAGTACCGACGGTGAAGAATTTCGATCGCGTCAGTTGTGGGGCGCTTTGTCTTTGGCATCGTTAGTCCTCCTGGTAGGTATGTGCTCCAGGATCCTGCTCAAATCGCTGTTTTCTCCTGACGGCCTCATCGATCTCTCACAGGGACACGACGCGTTCCTTCTCCAGGCCATGGGCTAAAACTGCGGCGACCTTTCCGTGAAAGAAATACAGGATTCGGTAATTGATTCCTTGCAGTCCAATACGGAGTTCATGAATACCGTCCCGAAGGAGGTCGGCTTCCGGTCTCCGCAGTTCGTGGCCCAGGGCTTGTAGTCGCTCAATCTTAACTCGACATTTGTCCTGGGCTTTGGGTGGCAAGGCATCCAACCACTCAAGGACTGGGGCCGAGCCTGCCGGTTCCTGATAAAAAACAACCCGGGTCCTCGGCACCACCTACTCCGTTGTCATGTTCGCATTATTGCGAACATTGGTCAAGTCTTCATTTCGGCGGATCGCGCGCTTGCTTCGTAACACGCTGGACAGCATCGCAACGCCCTGTTCGGTAAAGACATAGGGTGCGTGCCTTCTGCCACCCCACTTCGAACTTGATATCGCAATTTGCTATTTCAAGTGTTCAAACCCCGGCTTCGTCAGCTGGAACATGAAATCGCTGGGAAATCGATCCTCATTTTGTTTGACAGCTTCGTTCAATCTTCCCGCTGCTACACCGTATAGCTGAGCCAAGTCGCTATCCAGCATCACGTTATGACCACGGATCAGAAAGATGGTCTGCTCAATTCGTTCGCGAGATACCAGTGTGCTCATGCTCCCTCTCCGTGATGCACGTTCGTCCATGAGGTTGCACGGAGATACCGTTTTCACGCAAGAAAATCAACAGATGTGAATGGTAAATTGTTGTATTGTTAGTCTGTTAGAGAGAGGAGTGAAAGTAAACGTTGAGGAGAGATAAGCGCAGGATGCAAGGCTGGTTTATTTGATCTGTCTGGTGGATCGGCAAGAGCCTCTTACAGGATGCTCAAAAAGTCCAGACTTCTTACCCGCCCAGCCCAGGCGGCAACTTCACCCGCCCGCCCGAGTCTGTCTGCATAGAGCCCGAAGATCTTAAGACGATCTCAGCCTCTGCCTCGTCGATTCGGCGCGGGAAAGTCACGCCGGGACGGCGTTGCTTAGCACGGGAGATACCCCAGTAATCAATCCCACTAGGGGGTTCTCCTTGAATCTTATCGCTTCCTTGGGGTACGTGTTGAACACCTGTGCTGTGAGGATAAAATCAAGGCGAATCAGGCAAGTCTGCGGTGACACGCTCCACATTGTCTTGACCTTCCCCTCTATCCCCGTCTCGCGTTCCTCGATCCGCTCAATGATCAGCCAGAGGCCGATCTCTGTCAGACCCGCGTCAGCTACTTTACCGATGAAAGCCCAGCGACTTCTCTCTTCGCTTGGCCGTTCAAGCCCCAGGAACAGACGTACTCCCCCGTCGGATAGCCAGACAATCACCTCTTTTCCTTCCGTCAGCATTACTCTCCTCCTCGGTCTAAATTTTTCCTAAGGGGAGCAGCCAAGCTGTCCTTCCCTGCGCGCATTGAGGGAGCACATTCTGATCGTGCGGCCTCAGCGAGCAAGAAGGATGGCCTGGCTGTTCCCCTCCCACCCTTCTGCGACCGCGCGTTGCGCGAGCACAGAATATCATCAGGCTCCATCCCACTTCCTGCTAAGGAAGGATCGATTGCAGGAACGACATCACCCACTCCTGGAACCAAGATAGCCAGTCCTGTTCGACTGGTTCGGGGATCTGCTTGTTCGCTGGCGGCGGGTTTACCCCGGGCGAATTTGCTGGTGCTGCCTGGGGCATCACTGTCGGTTTGGGAGCGGAATCTGCTTGCGCGACCACTTGTGCTGGCGGGGATGTCTCAACCGGCTGGTCGGTGCGGTTGATCAGCGGATGAGATACCGGCGCTCCGGGTCCACCGTCCTCACCCACTTGAGCCCTATACTCCTCAACCATTGCTTGAAGCCCGGGCTGCGCCTTGTTTTCACGTTGAAGGGCGACCCGCAGGCTTTTCTGCTGGGCGGCCAGCTGACTGACCATGCGGCTGAGTTTGTTCAGCCGTTGCCAAGCGAGACGTTCGGCTTCCATCCGCTGCGTAGCCCGCCGGTACGCCAACGAGGCGGCCTCCAATTGCCTTGCGATGATGAGCCTGTGCTCTTGGAGTTCGCCGACTTGTTCGGTCAGCGCCTGCGATTGGGTTTGAGTGCTGTTGAGTTCGGCTTTTGTCGCTTCGAGGTCGGCGACGGCAACGTTGTGTGTGCTTCGCGATACACATGCGCCCGTGGTGAGTGTCACGAGACAGAGCATCACGGCTACTGTGGTGTGGACTTTCATACCTCGCCTCGTTGTGTTGGTCTGCTTGCGATCGCTCAGAGGGCTGCGTCCTCTGCGACTCATCGTTTCATCGCGGCCAGAATATCCTGCTATTGCGTAGAAATCACGAGATTATCGAAAATCGTACAATGCAGGCTGGCTCAGTTGGTTGATGTGGTTTGGCTGGTTGGACGGACGAACGTACCATTAGCCCGAGCGAGGGTCTTTCGATTCTCTACACTTCTCTATTTAGGGAGTGGCCAAGGCTGCCCTTTACTGCGCGCATCGGACGAGCACATTCCTATCGTGCGCGTTCTGCGAGCAAGAAGGGCACCTGGCCGTTCCCTCCCTATTCTTCTATCTCCTGTTTCTTCTTCCCTATTTTACTCTCTGTCCCCTTCCACAGCCTGACGATATTATCCTTGTGCTTGACCCAGATCAGCGTACTGACGAGCAAAGAGAAAACAAAAAACTCCTGTCTCTGTTCGTTCACGATTGTGACGATCGGAAAGCATGCGAAGGCGGCCAGCGCCCCGCCGGATGAATAGCGCCAGATCGCAACGGCCCCCAGCCAGATCAACAACAACAGGAGCCCGATAGAGGGAGACAGACCCAGCACCACACCCACGGCCGTCGCTACGCCTTTCCCTCCCTTAAAACCTAGAAACGGCGAGAAGATGTGCCCGAGGATCGGCGCGAGCGCCACGACCATGATGTAGGATTCAACGGTGAGCCAATGCATGGCAGCCCAGGCAAGTACCCACCCTTTGCCCAGGTCGCCAAGAAGCGTGAGCACTCCCGCCTTCTTGCCGGACACCCGCAGGACGTTGGTAAAGCCGACGTTCTTGCTCCCGGCGGTTCGTGGATCGGGCTGGCCCAGCGCCTTGGACACCACGATACCGAACGGAACGGCCCCCAGCAGATAGCCGAGCACCGTCATTACCGCACAGAGAAGCTCTTCATTCATGGATCAGGAGACTGAGGGGAGGTGCGCACAACGAGTAAACCCGGTTTATTTGGTTTGTTTGGTTTATCTCGTTCATCTGGTTGAGTTTACGGTCCGGCCAACCAGACAAACCAGACAAACGAGATAAACGAGACAAACCAAACAGACCAGTTACAGTCCCTTGGCTACGACTTGCCTCCAGAAGCTCCACACATATTGACCACCTGAGGCATAGCCGAGCACCAGCGATAGATAGAGCGTGCCGATACCAGCGAGATGCAGATTGCCGAGATCGGACAAGAACGTGTCCTCGAGGATCAACAGCACGATCGCCACGACTTGCAGCGCCATCTTGTACTTGCCCAACGTCTCAGCCACGATCACCATGCCTTCGCTTGCGGCAATCGCGCGAATGCCCGTGACCGCAACTTCTCGCGCGATGATCAAGATTGCGACCAAGGCGCTCACGCGATCGACGTTGACCAGGAGGATCAGCGCAGAGAGAACCAGCAACTTATCGGCGATAGGATCGAGCAGCTTCCCGAGCGTGGTCACTTGGCCGTTACGGCGGGCTAGATAGCCGTCCAGTAAATCGGTGATCGCCGCGACGACGAACACGACCGCCGCGATGAGGGATCGATCCTCGGTCGGCGTGACAAATAACACCACGAACACAGGGATCAAGAGGATGCGGGTGAGCGTAATGAAGTTCGGCAGGTTGAGCGACTCCTGCCCGACCGATCTCCATGCTTCCAATACACGATTCATCGATAACCCATTCCGCTATCCGGTTTCGGAGAAGCCTATAGTGGCACACCACAAAAGAAAATCCCACAGGATGCTCAAAATGTTCAGACTTCTCACCCACCCAACCCTGGCGCACCGAGATGCGCCTTGTCCCAAACAAGGCCGCAAGCGAGTCGAAACCGGAGGCGTACCCTCGGGGGCGCACGGTGCGACGAATAAGGAGCACCACGTCTGTGCGCGCCGCCGAGTGGTGAGGCGGCCTGGTCCCCGTTGAGGATTTCGATGAACCGAGAACGAAGCTGGCGGACATTTTCAGCGTCCTGTTTTGTTAGACGATGCCATGTTTCAGCAGATCGTGCAAATGCACAACCCCGACAATTCGCTTGGCGTTGTCCGCGACGACGAGCGTGGTAATGGCAAACCGCTCCATCATTTCGACCGCTTTGGCTGCCAGCTCATCCGGTCCGATCAGCTTGGGACGGCGCGAGGCCAGGGACCCGGCGCTGACCTTGGAAAAATCCCCGCCCTGCTGGACAAACCGCCGCAGGTCTCCGTCGGTAATCACCCCCAGAAGGACGCCGGCTCGATCGACCACCGTGGTCATACCGAGTTTCTTAGCCGACATTTCAAGAATAGCCTCCGAGGCTAAGACCGGCTCCTCCACCTGGGGAATCTCCTGCCCCTTGTGCATAAGATCCCGCACTTTCACCAGCAACCGGCGTCCGAGCGTCCCACCTGGATGGAATTGCGCAAAGTCCTGCTCCTTAAATCCGCGCTTTTCAAGCAGCGCGACGGCCAGAGCATCGCCCAACGCGAGCGTCGCGGTCGTGCTCGCCGTCGGCGCGAGTCCCATAGGGCACGCCTCTTCTGCGACGGACACATCCAACGCGACTGTGCTGTTCTTGGCCAAGGTCGAACTCATGCGGCCGACGATCGCCACGACAGGAATACCCAAGCGCTCCATGAAGGGCAGGAGCTGCAAGATTTCCTGCGTCTCTCCGCTGTTCGAAATCGCAATGAGGGCGTCGCGACGCGCCAACATACCGAGGTCGCCGTGGAGCCCTTCGGCCGGATGAAGAAAAAACGACGGTGTCCCTGTACTCGCCATCGTGGCGGCGATCTTCTGCCCGATCAACCCGGATTTGCCCATGCCCGAAACAACGACTTTGCCCTTGCAGTGATAGAGCAGGTCCACGGCCTCCGAGAACCCGTCATCGAGACGTTGAACGAGGGCCTGAACGGCACGCGCTTCGATACCCAACACACGCCGGCCTACGTCGAGGCTGGTTCCACCCTTCAACGCAGTCGGGCGAACGCCCTTTGGCTTGGTTACTTTCGAGGTTGTGACGCGTCGCATATCCGCATGACCCGTTCCAGCAAAGCTTTGAGCTGATGGAGCGGCACCATATTCGGTCCGTCCGATAAGGCCTCGTCGGGATTGGGGTGGACTTCCATGAAGAAGCCATCGACTCCGACACCGGCTGCTGCGCAGGCCAACGGTTCGACGAATTCACGCTGGCCGCTCGACTTGGTTCCTCCGCCTCCCGGCAACTGCACGCTATGGGTTGCGTCGAAGACTACCGGGTAGCCGAAACTCCGAAGGACCGGAAAAGACCGCATATCGACGACGAGATTATTGTAGCCGAACGACGATCCCCGTTCGGTCAGGACGATCCGCTGGTTTCCAGCTTCCTCCACTTTTTTCACCGCATTCCCCATTTCCTGGGGGGAGAGGAACTGGCCCTTCTTCACGTTCACCACTTTGCCGGTCTTCGCCGCTGCGATGATCAAATCCGTCTGCCGGCAGAGGAATGCGGGAATCTGGAGCACATCCACGATCTTCCCCGCTTCGGTGGCCTGTTCTTCAGTATGGACGTCCGTCAACACAGGAAGCCCCAGCTGCGCTTTCACTTGTTGCAGCACCGCCAAGCCTTTTTCGAGACCCGGTCCGCGATACGAGTTGATGGAGGTCCGGTTCGCTTTATCGAACGACGATTTGAAAATATAGGGCATACCCAGAGACTTGGCAATCTCAGCGATGCGGCCCGCCGTGTCCAGCACAAGCTGTTCGCTCTCAATGACACAAGGCCCGGCGATCAAAAACTGCCGATGACCCGCGCCAACTTTAAAGTTCCCGATCTCGAACTTCGTGCGCCATAGATTTCTAATTTATCTGTTTTCGTTGCGAGGCTCAAACTGACTTTCCAACAAGGCCGCAGGCGAGTCGAAACCGGAGGCGTAGCCTCTCGGGCTACGTTGAGGATTTCGACGACCCGAGAACGCCGTTGGAAGGCAGTTTCAGCCTTGCAACCTAGTGGCCGCATTTGCGGCGTAGTGCCGCCCCCACAAACCCGCTAAACAACGGGTGCGGATGGTGCGGCCGCGAATTGTATTCCGGATGGAACTGTGTCGCGAGGAACCAGGGATGGTCCTTCAATTCGATGATCTCGACGAGCCGGCCATCCGGCGATAGGCCGCTGAGCACGAACCCCTTGGCAAGCAATCGCTCTCGATATGCATTGTTGAACTCGTACCGATGCCGATGGCGCTCGCGCACTTCGCTCACCCCGTACATCTTTTGGGCTAGGGTTCCCTCCCCGAGCACACAGACATAGGATCCCAACCGCATCGTCCCGCCCTTGTCGCTGACGGACTGTTGATCCGACATCAAATGAATGACGGGATTGGGGGAGGTTTCGTCGAATTCGGCGCTGTTGGCGCCAGGCAGCCCGGCGACGTTCCGCGCAAACTCGATCGTCGCGCACTGCATGCCCAGACACAAACCGAGGAACGGAATCCGGTGTTCCCTGGCGTAGCGAATCGCGGCGATCTTTCCTTCGATCCCGCGTGCGCCGAACCCACCGGGAACCAGGATGCCATCGACCTCGCGCAGGATACGCTCAGTCCCTTGCCGTTCGATCTCCTCCGATTCGATCCACTGTACGTTCACCCGCGTTTCATGGTCGATGCCGCCATGGACGAGCGATTCGGAGAGACTCTTGTAACATTCCTTCAAGCCCGCGTACTTGCCGACCAGCGCAACAGAGACTTCATGCTTGGGGTACTTGATCTTTTGAACCATCGCGTCCCATTCGCGCAGGTTCGGCGGACCGGTCTTGAGTTGGAGCTGGCGCACGATCAGCTCGTCCAGCCCTTCTTTCCGGAATACGATCGGCACTTCGTAAATCGTCTCGACGTCCTTGGCCGTGATCACCGCGTCTTTCTCGACGTTACAGAACATCGCGATCTTGCCCTTGAGTTCGGGCGGCAGATACCGGTCCGTCCGGCAGAGAAGGATGTGCGGCTGAATACCGATCTCTCGAAGCTTATTGACGGAGTGCTGCGTCGGCTTGGTCTTCAGTTCACCGGCCGTGCCGATATACGGCACCAGCGTCAGATGGACATAGAGCACGTTCTCGCGGCCCACGTCATACGGCATCTGGCGAATCGCTTCGAGAAAGGGCAGACTCTCGATGTCGCCGACCGTGCCGCCGATCTCCACGATCGTCACATCCATTCCCTGAGAGATACGCATGATGCATTGCTTGATCTCGTCAGTGACGTGGGGCACCACCTGCACTGTCCCGCCGAGATAGTCGCCGCGACGCTCTTTCGTGATGACCGAATGGTAGATCCTGCCGGTCGTGTAGTTGTTCTCTTTGGTGAGGGTGAGGGACGTATACCGTTCATAGTGGCCGAGATCGAGATCTGTTTCCGCGCCGTCGTCCGTCACATAGACTTCCCCGTGTTGATAGGGATTCATCGTGCCGGGATCGACGTTGATGTAGGGATCGAGCTTGAGGAAGGTGATCTTCAACCCTCGACTCTCGAGCAAGTTGCCGATCGAGGCCGAGGCGAGCCCTTTTCCCAAGGAAGAGACGACCCCGCCCGTGACAAAAATGAATTTGCTCATCGTGGCCCCCATCTTGTCGGATCGTGTAATTCTGACACGCATGGCGCCCTTACCTGGAAGGGGCTGCCTTCAGCGCGCCCGACTCCTGCTCGATAACGTCATACGGTTGAAGCTTCTCTGCCGCCGACTCGACATCTTGCGGCGTATCCACCCGCAAGGAGGCATGGGTGGTTTCCCAGACTCTGATCGGAATGCCATGCTCCAACGCACGCAACTGCTCCAGCTTCTCCGCATCCTCCAGTCGTCCGGTGGGAAGGGAGGCAAACTTCAGCAGGGTGTCGCGCCGGTACATATATAGACCGAGATGAATGTAATGCAACCCTTCGACTGCCCGGCGGCCGGCGTCGTCCCGCACCAATGGAATCGGCGCGCGTGAAAAATACAGCGCATTGCCGAGATGGTCCGTGACCACCTTCACCACCGAGGGATTGTGCACATCTTCCGTCGAATCGATCGTGCGCTTCAGTGTGCCCATTTCTGCGCCGCTCTCGATGCACGGCTCGATGAGATCCGTCAGCAAATCCGGCTGCAGCGGGATCTCATCTCCTTGTAGATTCACATAATAGTCTCGGTCGAACATGCGAGCGACTCCGGCGACTCGATCGGTGCCGGTCCGATAGTCTCCGGCTACCATTGCCACACGCCCGCCGAATCGTTCCACCGCCTGTTTGATCCGCTCGTCGTCGGTGGCGACCATGAACTTCCGTCACGGCTCGACAGGCCGCCGCGTGTTCGTACACATGCTGGATCATGGGCTTCCGGCCGAGCATGACGAGGGGTTTTCCCGGAAAGCGCGACGACCCGTACCGGGCCGGGATCACCACCATGACGGATGGTCCGGCCTTAGTCATGGTGGAGCGCCTCCGAGAGCTGCTGCGCCGAGAGAGTCGCGGTGCCGATCATGCCGACGACGACACCCGCGGCATAATTGGCCAACGTCGCGGCGTCTCTCGTCGAAGCGCCGGTCGACAACGCGAGGGCCAAGGTCCCGACGACCGTATCGCCCGCACCGGTGACATCGAAGACTTGGCGGGCTTGTGTGGGAATGTGCCAGGAAGAGCCTTCTCCCTCGTACAAACTCATCCCTTTTTCGCCGCGCGTAATGAGCACCGCTTGGCATCCCAACCGTTGTCGTATGATCGCGCCGGCTTCGTCGCTGGCCTGATCATCCTCGCCGTGCACCCCGGCGGCTTGCGTGGCTTCATGATGGTTCGGGGTAATGACCGTCGCCCCCTTGTAGTAGCTGAAGTGTTCGACTTTCGGATCGACGATCAGGGGTATTCCGCGAAGTGCGGCGAGCCTGGTGAGTTCCGACATCAGCGCAGCGCTCACGACTCCCTTGGCATAATCCGACACCACGAGACAAGAGAGTTCCCGTAGTCGCGATTCCACGTAGCGGAGAATCCGCCGCTGCATCGCCGGCTTGAGTTCCGCGCGGCGCTCCACGTCGTACCGCACGATCTGCTGATTATGTGCGATGACGCGGGACTTTCTGGTGGTCGGGCGGTCCTGGTCGATCACGACCCCTCCACGTCCGGAACGTGTCCCTCCCAACTCTTTGAGGAGCATTCGTCCGCTTTCGTCCGACCCGATCACGCCGCAGATGTCCGCTTTCCCTCCCAGAGCCAGAATGTTATTGAAGACGTTGGCGGCGCCGCCGAGCCTCAACGATTCAGAATCGACGTGGACCACCGGCACCGGAGCTTCCGGAGAAATACGGCTCACACGGCCCCAGATATAATGGTCGAGAATGAGGTCGCCGATGACCAGCACGGAGGCTTGCGGGAACCGCGAGATGTACTGCCGAAGCGCTTGAGGGGACGCCGCACCGCCGTTGCCCTGAGCCTCGGAGCCTGCCGCAGCCTGCCGCGCGGCTTTACCTATTGGATTGCTTTTCCGAATCGATCCCATCTGACCCACTCCGTCATTTGACCTTGCCCGCTCCACGACCAGTAAATACGGAACGCCTTCCCGCGGATTTTTTCCTCGCGCACGAACCCCCAAAACCGGCTGTCCAGACTTTGGTCGCGATTGTCACCCATCACGAAATAGGCGCCGTCGGGCACGGTCACCGGCCCGAAATTGTCGCGCGGATTGATCGTGCCGTCGATGACCCCCGGATCGATCCGTTGGGTGAAGGATTTATCATCGAGCACGACCCCGTTCACCAGCACGGCTTTATTGCGAAGCTGGACGGTATCGCCCGGAGTCCCCACGATCCGTTTGATGAAGTCCTTTTCCTCGTCCTCGGGAAACCGGAACACGATGATGTCTCCCCGCTGCGGCTTCCCGAACTCGATGAGCGCCTGCGAGGCGTAGCAATTGACGGGAGGAAAGCCCGCTGAAAACTTGCACTGGCTGGGCCATTGAATGCCGTAGGCCAGCTTGCTGACCAGGATATGGTCTCCGATCAACAACGTGGGAATCATCGAGCCGGAGGGAATCTTGAAGGCCTGGACGACAAACACCCGGATCGCAAAGGCCAGGAGCATCGCCACAATAATGGCTTCGGCATACTCGCGAACGAGCGACTTCTTGCCCGGCTGTGCCGCCGCCGGCGGTTCGGCGAACACCGCCGGCGCTCCTGTGGCATCCGTCCGCCTCGGCGGGGTCGCGGTCGCGAGGTCGTCTGATGGGGGGCGTTTCGTCTCCCCGCTCATTCCTCACCGACTTTCAAGATGGCGAGGAAGGCCTCTTGCGGCACTTCCACGCTCCCGACCGATTTCATGCGCTTCTTTCCTTCCTTCTGTTTTTCGAGGAGCTTGCGTTTCCGCGTAATATCGCCGCCGTAGCATTTCGCCAGCACGTTCTTCTTCATCGCTCCGATCGTCTCGCGCGCGATGATCTTGCTCCCGATCGCCGCCTGAATGGCGATCTCGTACATCTGCCGCGGGATGAGTTCCTTCATTTTCTCGGCGAGCTGACGCCCGCGCTGAATGGACCGGTCTTTGTGGGTGATGAACGACAAGGCATCGACCGCCTCGCCGTTCAAGAGAATATCGAGCCGCACGAGATCGGATTCGCGATAGCCGAGCAGCTCGTAATCGAGCGAGGCATAGCCCTGCGTGCGCGACTTGAGCTTATCGTAAAAATCGAGAATGACTTCGTTGAGCGGCAATTCATAACTGATCATGACCCGCGTCGGATCGAGAAATTGCATGCCCTGCTGGATACCGCGGCGTTCCTGGCACAGCTGGAGAATGGCCCCCATGTATCGTTCCGGAGTAATGATCGACGCCAGAATAAACGGCTCCTCAAACGAGTCGATACTGCTGGGAGGCGGGAGCTGCGTCGGATTATTGACCTCCAGCACCTCGCCCTTGGTCGTCAGCACGCGATAGACGACGGTCGGCGCGGTGGTGAGGAGCGTCAGGTTATATTCGCGCTCGAGCCGCTCCTGAATGATTTCCATGTGCAGCAGGCCCAGGAAACCGCATCGAAACCCGAATCCCAACGCGAGGGACGTCTCCGGTTCGTAGACAAACGAGGAGTCGTTCAACCGGAGTTTCACCAGCGCATCCCGCAAATCTTCGTACCGGGCCGTGTCGGTGGGATAGAGCCCGCAAAACACCAGCGGCTTCACTTCCTTATACCCGGGGAATGGCGCGCTCGTGGGCGACACCGCATCCGTGAGCGTATCGCCGATTTTGACGTCCGCGACTTCTCTCATGTTCGCGCAGAGGTACCCGACCTCGCCGGTCAACAGCTCGGTCTTTTTGGTCCGTTTCGGCGTGAATTGGCCGACTTCCATCACTTCGAACATCCGCTCGTTCGACATGACTTTGATCTTCATCCCAGGCCGCAGGGCTCCGTCCACGACTCTCGTCAGCACGATCACACCCTGATAATTGTCGAACCAGGAATCGAAGATGAGCGACTTGAGCGGCGCCTGAGGATCGCCGGACGGCGGAGGAATCCGCGCAATGATCGCCTCCAGCACCTCCGGCACACCCTTTCCCTCTTTCGCGCTGATGGGCAACGCATCGCTCGCATCCAGCTGCAGGATTTCCGAGATAGAATGCTTCGTCCCCTCAACATCCGCACTCGCCAAATCGATCTTATTGATGACCGGAATGATCGTGAGGTTGTTGGCCATCGCCAGATTCACATTGGCAATCGTCTGAGCCTGCACCCCCTGCGTGGCATCGACGAGCAAGAGCGCGCCTTCGCAGGCCGCCAAACTGCGCGAGACTTCATAGGTAAAGTCGACGTGACCCGGCGTATCGATCAAATGCAAGGCGTACGTCTTCCCATCCTTGGCCTGATACCGAACCGCGACCGCGTGGGCCTTGATCGTGATTCCGCGTTCACGCTCCAAGTCCATCGCGTCGAGAATCTGGTCTTTTGATTCTCGGGCCGTGACAGCGCCCGTGGCTTCCAGGAACCGGTCAGCGAGGGTTGATTTGCCGTGATCGATATGGGCAATAATCGAGAAATTGCGTATAAGGCTTTGCAAATCCTAACTCATTTCCCAATGAAATCGGTTCATTATAGATACCGCCCCCGAGGTTGTCAAAGCAATCGCGCCCTCGTATAATCCGCTCCGCACCGCGCCGGCACCATCTGACAAGGGCGTCTGATTTTCTCTGATTTCTCACCATACGCTATCAGCTCTTCACGACTTCTCCACCATGAGCACGGCACGAAAACCTTCTGTTCGGCAGCTGATTGATTGGGACCACCGGCACCTCTGGCATCCGTTCACCCAAATGCGGGAATGGGAACAGGAAGAGCCGCTCATTATCGATCGTGGGAAAGGGTCCTACCTGATCGATACGGGAGGGAAGAGGTATCTCGACGGGACCTCGTCTATCTGGGTCAATCTCCACGGCCATCGCCATCCGATGCTCGACCGTGCCATCAAGCGGCAGCTGGATAAGATCGCGCATTCCTCACTGTTCGGAGTCTCCAATCCACCGGCGATTCAGCTTGCGCGGGCCTTGATTCGAATCGCACCCAAAGGCCTCACGCGTGTATTTTATTCCGACAATGGATCGACAGCGGTCGAAATCGCGCTCAAGATGGCGATCCAGTACTGGCAGCAGCGACGACCTGACGCCGGTCCCAAGCATACGTTTCTGCATCTGAAGCTGGCCTACCACGGCGATACCGTCGGGGCCGTCAGTGTGGGCAACATCGAACTCTTCCATTCACGATTCAAGTCTCTGCTGTTCCCCACGCTCGAAGCCGATCCGCCCTATTGCTATCGTTGCCCGCTCAGCCTGACGTACCCGTCGTGCGAGATGGCCTGCCTCGATCCGATTGAACGGATACTCAAAACCCATCACCGTGAACTGGCCGGCTTCATCATCGAACCGCTGATTCAAGCCGCAGCAGGAATGCTGACCTCGCCTCCGGGCTATCTGAAGCGAATTCGGGAGCTGTGCACCAAGTACGATGTCCTCTTGATCGCCGATGAAGTCGCCACTGGCTTCGGCCGCACCGGGAAGATGTTCGCCTGCCAGCATGAGGGAGTCACGCCGGACTTGATGGCGATCAGCAAAGGCCTGACCGGCGGCTACATGCCGCTTGCCGCGACACTCACCACCGACGACATCTACCAGGCTTTTCTCGGAAAATACGAAGACTTCAACACATTCTTCCACGGCCACAGCTATACCGGCAATCCGCTCGGCTGCGCCGTCGCGCTGGCGAACATCGAGGTGTTCAAGAAAGAGAAGACGCTCGCTCGGCTACAACCCAAGATCAAAGCGATGGCGCGACTGCTACGGCCACTCCGGCAACTGCCCCATGTAGGGGATATCAGACAGCGGGGATTCATCGCGGCCGTCGAATTAGTAGAGGAGAGGCAGACACAGAAACCCTATCCGCTCGAAGCTCGAATGGGCCATCGCGTGGCCAGGAGGCACGCCGCCGAGGGCTCTTGCTGCGCCCGATCGGCAACGTGATGATCCTCATACCGCCGCTCAGCACCTCACTTCCGGAACTCAGACGCATGGTGGACATCCTGCACGCATCCATCGAAATCACTACCTGACTCCCATCTGCGTCGTGAATTTTATCGCTGTACAGATCTCACGAGACTTCGACTCGCGCCCCTTTCCCCACCTTGAGAAGGTGCGGCGGCGGACGCTTCCTTCACGAAGATTTCAAGCCGGCCATCGCTGTTGATGAGCGCAGACGGCTGCTCCTCCATCCCTTCGCTATAACTGCCCACGAGCCTATCGATTTTGTGGCCGGCAATACGGATCAGCGCGTTGGGTCGCTTCGTGACGTCTCGAACTTCCTGCACGTGGTGGGATGTCAGGTTGGAAATCAGATTGCCGAATCGATCAACGTGGACGATCTCCCCCACCAACGCCATGGTTTCCCATTTCGGCTTCGCGATCGTGAAGGTCTTGCACTCATCGATGAGCCGTCCAAAGGACGCAAACGGCTGTTGCTTGGTCAGCCACGCTGCAGCCGGGGCGAAGAGATCACGACCGTCGAAGGTGCGGCCTGGTGATATCAGTCGATAGGCTTTATTCTCGATCTCCCGCACTTCCATCTCACTGTTATCGGCAAGGATATGCGTCAAGAGACCGTTGTCGGGAGCCAGAAAGAAGTAGCGCCCGCTCTTTGCGATGAGGGGACGCCGCGCGCTGCCGACGCCGGGATCGACGACGGCCACATGCACCGTGCCCTCCGGAAAATATCGATAGCAGGATTTCAGGAGATAGGCGGCGTCTTCAACTGAATGAGGCGGCACGTGATGAGAGAGATCGACAAGGGTGGCGTGGGGATTGATGGTGAGGATCACCCCTTTCATACTCGCCACGAAAGAGTCCCGATCGCCAAAATCGGTCAACAGCGTGATGAGCCCCAGAGGGTGCGGCACCTTACAATTCCTCGAAACGGATCTCCACCACCTCGTATTCGACCATCTTGACCGGTGTCTTTACCTCGACGAAATCGCCGACTCGTTTTCCGATCAGCGCCTTGCCGACCGGAGATTGAATCGAGATACGATTCACTTTCATGTCGGCTTCATCCTGTCCCACCAGCGTGTACTCCCGCTTCGACTGCGACTCCTGTTCGATCACGAGCACCGTGGCGCCGAACACGATGGTGTCGGAGATTCGTCCGGCGGTTTCGACGATGCGGGCGTCGGCCAGCTTCGACTGCAGTTCCACGATGCGCGACTCGATGAATCCCTGGCGTTCTTTGGCGGCATCGTACTCCGCATTCTCGCTCAAATCGCCATGGGCGCGAGCTTCGGCAATGGCTTCGATATTTTTGGCGCGCTCGACTTTGCGAAGGCGATCGAGCTCTGCTTTAAGCGCCTCGTGCCCCTTCCTCGTAATCGGTGTCGGCATGATCTGGCCGTCCTCTATGAGTGGTGGTGATATTCCTGCAGCGAGCGAATGGTGAGTTCTTTCTTGAGAATCGCTTCAATGCCCATGACCGCCGCTCGTGCCCCCCGTATGGTCGTATAGTAGGCCAGCCCTTTATTCAAGGCCTCCCGGCGGATCGACAATGAATCGGCATGTGACGACGCGGTGCTCACCGTGTTCACGACCAACGCCACCTGCCCGTTCTTGATATGGTCCACGACATGGGGCCGGCCTTCCATGACCTTGTTCACGGTTTCCGCATGGACCCCATGGTTCCGCAAATACGCCGCCGTTCCACTCGTAGCTTGAACGTTAAACCCCAGCCGCTGGAGCTGTTGCACGACTTCCAGAGCCGCCGGACGATCGCTCTCCTTCACACTGATGAATGCGGTGCCTCCCTTCGGCAACGGCGCACCGGCTCCTGCTTGGGACTTCGCGAAGGCCCATCCAAAATCCTGGTCGATGCCCATCACTTCCCCGGTGGACTTCATCTCCGGCCCCAAGAGGACATCCACGCCCGGGAACTTATTAAAGGGAAAGACGGATTCTTTCACAGACAAGTGCGTGGGAGTAGGGGCTTCAATCAACCCCAGCTCCGGAAGGCTCTTGCCCACCATGGTCTTCATGGCCAGCTTGGCAAGCGGCACACCGATCGCTTTACTGACGAACGGCACCGTGCGCGAGCCCCGAGGATTGACCTCCAGCACATAGATCGTCTCTTCTTTCACGGCAAATTGCGCATTCATCAGGCCGATCACGCCGAGTTCCAATGCCAGCGCCTTCATTTGTCGGCGAATCTCTTCGACCACTCTCTGACTGAGCGAATAGGGCGGCAACGAACAGGCCGAGTCCCCCGAATGCACCCCGGCTTCTTCGATATGTTCCATGATCCCGGCCACCACGACGTGCGTCCCATCTGATATGGCATCGGCATCGACTTCAATCGCATCCGACAGATACTTGTCGATCAGCACGGGATGTTTCGGCGAGGCCTTGACCGCCGACTTCATATACTCCAGCAAGCCCGGATTCGTCGTAGACGATCTGCATCGATCGCCCGCCCAACACATACGAAGGCCGCACCATGACGGGATAGCTGATCTGCGACGCGATCCGAATGGCCTCGTCTACGGATCGAGCCATGCCGCTCTCCGCTTGGCGGAGCCCGAGCTTATTCAAGAGGTCGCGGAATCGTTCTCGATCTTCCGCGCGATCGATCGCCTCAGGACTCGTGCCCAAAATTCGCACCCCGGCCTTGGACAAGGGCAGCGCGAGCTTGAGTGGCGTCTGCCCGCCGAACTGCAACACGACTCCCAACGGCTGCTCGCGCTCCACGATGTTGAGGACGTCTTCCTCGGTCAACGGCTCAAAATAGAGCCGGTCGGAGGTGTCGTAGTCTGTGCTCACGGTTTCGGGATTGCAATTCACCATGATCGATTCGATACCTTCTTCCCGAAGCGCCATGGCCGCATGGACACAACAGTAGTCGAATTCGATCCCCTGCCCGATACGATTCGGCCCTCCGCCGAGGATGATCACTTTCTTCCGGTCTGTCGGGCGAGCCTCACATTCGCTTCCGTACGTCGAATAGAGATACGGGGTATGGGCTTCGAACTCTGCGGCGCAGGTGTCGACCCGTTTATAGGTCACCCCTCTTTTGCCCTGGCCGGCCTTGGTCCGCTGCTTCCGGATCGAGGCCGCAGTCGACACCGATGAGCTGTGCGATACGATCGTCTGAAAAACCAAGTTCCTTGGCCTCCCACAGAAGCGACTCCTCAAGCGCAGCCGGTTTCTTTCCCGCCTGGCCGACCAGCAGAGCTTCAAATTGCATCAGCTCCCGGATCTGCTCCAGGAACCAGGGGTCGATCTTCGTGAGGGCAAACAGGTCGTCATTGGACAGGCCGAGACGCATGCCATCCGCCACGTGCCACAGTCGCTCGGCAATCGGGGTCCGCAGATGTTGGCGTACCCGCTCCAGCGACTGGTTGCCGATCGAACCCTTCAGGAATGCCGCGATCCAACCCCTCCCGCGAAGAGAGCCCGTTCATGTTCAGCTCCAGCGAACGGATCGCCTTCTGCAAGGACTCTTTAAAGGTCCGCCCGATCGCCATGACTTCGCCCACCGATTTCATCTGCGTCGTGAGGGTGGGATCGGCCCCTCGGAACTTCTGGAAGGCAAAGCGAGGGATCTTCACCACCACATAATCGATCGTGGGTTCGAATGAGGCTTTCGTCACACCGGTGATGTCGTTGGTGATTTCATCCAACGTGTAGCCCACGGCAAGCTTCGCGGCAATCTTGGCGATGGGAAATCCCGTCGCTTTCGAGGCGAGTGCGGAACTTCTCGACACGCGCGGGTTCATTTCAATGACCACCATGTCGCCGTTCTTGGGATCCACACCGAACTGGACGTTCGATCCGCCGGTATCGACGCCGATCTCACGCATGATCCGAACGGCGGCATCCCGCATGCGCTGGTACTCTTTGTCCGACAAGCGTCATGGCCGGCGCGACCGTGATGCTGTCGCCCGTGTGCACCCCCATCGGGTCAAGATTTTCGATCGGACAGACAATGACGACGTTGTCTTTGAGATCCCGCATCACCTCAAGTTCGTATTCTTTCCACCCGATCACGGATTCTTCGATCAGGAGTTGGCCGACGGGACTCATGGCGAGACCCCACTCGACAATCTTCTCGAACTCTTCCCGGTTGTACGCGATGTTTCCACCGGTCCCGCCCATGGTGAACGACGGTCGAATGATCGCCGGAAATCCGATCTGTTCGAGAATTTTGATGGCTTCTTCACGGTTGTGCGCCGTGCCGCTGGTCGGGACTCGCAACCCGATTCGCTGCATCGCCTGCTTGAAGGCTTCGCGATCCTCGGCCTTATGAATCGCCTCGGCGGACGCGCCGATCAACTTGACGCCGTATTTTTCGAGCGTCCCCCGCTTGACCAACCCCATCGTCGTATTCAGCGCCGTCTGTCCTCCCATGGTCGGAAGCAGGGCGTCGGGCCGTTCGCGCTCGATCACTTTCTCGACGACATCGACCGTGATCGGCTCCACATAGGTCCGATCCGCCAGCTCAGGATCGGTCATGATCGTCGCCGGGTTGCTGTTGATGAGAATGACCCGGTAGCCTTCTTCCTTGAGCGCTTTGCAGGCCTGCGTACCGGAATAGTCGAACTCGCAGGCCTGACCGATCACGATCGGACCGGACCCGATCAGTAAAATGGATTTGATATCTGTTCGCCTTGGCACGGAAACCTCGTTTCAGGATCAACTAGCTAGTTTGTGGCATCGGCCCGATCGTCGGCTGGTATGGCGCGGGCGCCGGAGGCGCCGCCCCTCCCCCAGGTCCACGATAATAGCTGGAGCGCCTCGGGCAGCCAGGCTTCGATCTGATTGATACGCGTCAAATCGGACGGATGGGTGGAAAGAAATTCAGGGATCGCCTGCTGCGACCGAAAACAGAGCTTCCCGATCATCTGCCTCGGACAACCGCTCATGCGCTCCCAAAACGGCACGGCTTCACGCGGATCGTAGCCGGCCTGCGCCATCAATCGAAGTCCGATGTAGTCGGCTTCCGATTCTTGTTTCCGATTGAAGGGCAACGACACGTTGACCCCATAGGCTCCCAACAGGCCCTGGATGGCGCCGGCATTGGCATTGCCGGATGCCGCCGCGCCCAATCGCGCCCAATTGCGCAATTTGATCCAAGATACTCCGGCTCATCCGCTCCACCCCATGGCGCTGCAACGCATGAGCAACCTCATGACCCATCACCGTCGCCAGTCCGGCATCGTCCTTCGTATGCTTGAGAATCCCGGTGAAGATGGCGACCTTCCCGCCTGGGAGCGCGAACGCATTGACCATCTTGTCGTCTTGAATGACCGCGAACTCCCACTGGTAATCCGGCTTGTTGGCGGCTTCGGCGATGTTTCGCCCCACGCGGTGCACCAACTCATTCACGTCCGGATTGTCACTGAGCGGCGCAGACCGTAAGACCTGACGGTATGCGCTCACTCCAAATTCCAGTTCCTTCTCTTCGGAGAAAAAAATCACCTGATCGCGTGCCGTGCCCGGCGCGCGGTAACAGCCGCTCAGGCTCCCGAACAGACTCATGGCCGCACCGGCCCCAAGGGCCGCGCAAAGGCTCATCGCCCCATGGGCGCCGAGCGCCAGCATCGCGCGGCGTCCGATCGGCGTCGCCAGGACCTTGCTGATTGTGCGGTCTGACGATTGAGTCATAAGAGAATCGCTTCATGGGACAAATCGATACATCACTCAATGAACGCTTTTGGTCACGGCATCCAGAGATACATGAACTGCGGCGTTCCACCCCGCACCATCGACATCACATCCAGATTGGCTAATCCGGTGAGGCCTGAACCTCCTCCGAACAGGCGCGAATAGATATTGTTTTGATATTCTCCCCGCCGCCCATAGGTCACGACCCGAGCTTCCGTCAGACCCGCCTTCTTTTTGGCCAGTTCGATCGCGTCATCGAGATACCCGATCTCGTCGATGAGACCTGCCGCCTTGGCCTGATCTCCGGAATAGATCCGTCCATCGGCCAGTTTCTTGATTTGTTCAGCCGAGAGATTGGGACGCCCCTCCTGTACGACCGCCAGGAATCGGTGATAGAACGAGTCGATCACGCTCTGAAAGATTCCCCGCTCCTCGGGTGTCATGACTCGGAACGGCGAACCCATGTCCTTGCGCGGGCCGGATGTGATGGCGTTGGCCTCGACACCGACTTTTTCGAGCAATCCTCTGGCGTTGACGGTCAACATGATGACGCCGATGCTGCCTGTCACCGTCGAGGGATGAACCAAAATGCTGTCCGCCGCCATGGCCAGGTAGTAGCCTCCTGACGCCGCCACATCCATCATCGACGCAATCACCGGCACCTTCTTCTTGGTTTTGAATTCCCGCAACTCGTGATAGAGGATGTCCGAGGCGGTGACGGTTCCTCCCGGACTGTTGATGCGAACGACGACGGCTTTGATCTTGTCGTCCTTCGAAGCCCTCGTCAGCTCTTCCTTGAACGTGGCCAACATGTTGGGCTGCGGAATGATGCCCTCTTTATCTTGCGAGCTGATGACTCCCGACAAATCGAGCAACAACACTTTGCCGTCGCCCGTCCCGCTGAGTTCCATTTCCTTCACCGGCCCTGCCGGCTCGATGAGATTGACCGTCACGCAACCGGCTTGCAGACCGACGGCCGCCAGGAGGCAGAGCCGAACAAGGATGGGGTACACTCTATTCATGCTGTTTCTCCATTAACTGAATAAACTCAGTGAATAAGTAGGCGGAGTCATGGGGTCCGGGAGACGCCTCGGGATGATACTGCACTGAAAACACCGGACGATCGGTACAGGCTAATCCTTCGACCGAGTGATCGTTCAGACTCAGATGTGTGACCAGGACTTGGCCGAACGATGTATCCACCACGGGAGGTCGATCCGGAATGGCGCTGATCGGGTGGAGAGCTTGTACCGCGAAATTGTGGTTTTGCGACGTGATCTCGACTCGTCTCGTGCGGAGATCCATGACCGGATGATTCGCCCCATGATGGCCGAACTTCAATTTATAGGTTGTGAGCCCCAGCGCGAGACCGAGAATCTGATGTCCTAAACAAATGCCGAAGATCGGCCGGCGGCCGATCAATTGCCGCACCGCCTCGACCGCGTAGGGCACTCCCTCCGGATCCCCCGGACCATTCGACAGGAATATCCCGTCGGGCTGGAACGCTTCAACCTCCGTTGCGGTGGCCGAAGCCGGCACGACGGTCACATCGCATCCCACATCGACCAGCCGGCGAAGAATATTCCTTTTTATCCCGAAATCGTACGCGACGACCTGCCACCGCCTGGTGGCGCCGCTCCGCGGCTCGTCGCCGAGCGAGGGAGCCCACTCACGCGATCCTTCCGTCCACCGATAGGATTGTCCACACGTCACAGCTGTCGCCAGATCGCGCCCAATGATGCTCGGAGCGGCCTGCGCCTTCTCGACGACCCGGCGGGAATCCCCGTCAACATGGGTGATGAGGCCCTGCTGTGAACCATGGTCGCGCAAGTGGCGAGTCAAGGCCCGCGTATCCAGCCCTTCGATGCCGACGATCTTCGCCTCATGCAAATAGTCGTGTACCCGCTGCCGGCTACGCCAGTTACTGTCGAGCCGGCTCGCCTCTTTCACGATGAATCCCTCGGCCCAAATCCGCCGCGACTCGGCATCCTCCGGTGTCATCCCATAGTTTCCAATGTGAGGAGCAGTCATCGTGATGATTTGCCCTTTATACGAAGGATCGGTCAAGACTTCCTGGTACCCGGTCATGGCCGTGTTAAACACAACTTCTCCCACCGTCTCCCCTTCGTATCCGAGGGCACGGCCTTCGAAAATTGTGCCGTCTGCCAGTGCCAACCACGCTTTTTTCACGCGAGTGCTCCGTTTCGGGAGAGAGATCGTTTCGCTTTGATTCCGATCAAGAGAATGCCCAGTACAAGGTTGACCATGTAGATCCACCGAATCGGCATCAGCACACGAAACAATGCTTCCAAGGCCGCTTTCTTCGCCGCCGCCTCTTGCGCCGCGAAGGCCTCTGCTTGAAGCGCCGCAGCAGAGGGGTGCAGCCATAGAATAATGATTCCCGCGAACACCACCATCCCTGCCAACACCACCATCTCGCCCCGACCGAACGATACGACCGGATCTCCACTCCACCAGCGATACCACCCTGCGACCCATAGGGCGACCAGCGCTCCGATCATGAAGCGATGATAGCCCTCAAACACCCGCGTCAGAAATACTCCGCCTGAATCCTGTCCGCCGAACGTGTTGAAGACTGCGGGAATGACCGCGCCGATAAGGACTAGTCCACCGCCGACCCATACTCCCAACGCCAGCCATTCAAGCGTAAGGCAACAGACCATCCCCCAACGGGACATACGCAGCACGAAGCTACCGTTCTGCCCGGCCGGTCTCGAATACGACCCGGCCACCCACGATCGTCGTCGTCACCAGGCCCTTGACCTTCCATCCGGCAAACGGAGTATTTCGGCTCTTTGAGCGAAACTTGGCCGGATCGACCTCCCACTGTTCCTGCTGATCGACGATCGCCACATCAGCATCGGCCCCGACCGCCAACGTGCCTTTGGTCAATCCAAATGCCTTCGCCGGAGCCGTACTCAACTTATCGACTGCCGACTCCAACGACAAGACTCCTTCATCGACCAGCGCGAAGGTCAACGGCAGCGCCGTCTCCAGCCCGACGATCCCGAACGGCGCTTCGGTAAATCCCAGCTGTTTTTCCTGAGAGGCATGCGGAGCATGATCAGTGGCGATGACATCGATCGTGCCGTCGCGAAGACCCTGCTTAATCGCCTGCACATCCTTCCACGTTCGAAGCGGGGGATTCATTTTGGCGTAGGTATTATAGCCTCGGACCACTTCTTCTGTGATAGTAAAATGATGGGGGCAGGCTTCGGCCGTGACTTTGAGCCCGCGTGACTTGGCCTCCCGCACCATCCGGACCGATCCCTCTGTGCTGATATGCGCCAGGTGCAGCCGGGCTCCGGTCAGTTCCGCCAAGGCGACATTACGCGCCACCATCACATCTTCCGCCGCCGCCGGCATCCCGGGGAGCCCCAACTCGGTCGAGATGGCCCCTTCGTTCATACAGCCCCCCTCGGCGAGATGCAGATCTTCGCAATGATCGACCACCGGCACGTCGAAGGCCAGGGCATACTCCATCGCTCGCCGCATGACCAGGCTGTTCATCACCGGCTTCCCGTCGTCCGAGATCGCGACACAGCCGGCGCGCCGCAAATCTCCGATCTCCGCCAGCTCCTTCCCTTCCGAGCCTTTTGTAATCGCGCCGATCGGAAAGACATTCGCCAGCCCGGCCGCCCGCGCACGATCGAGCATGAATTCCGTGATGGCCTGGTTGTCATTGACGGGATTCGTATTGGGCATACAACAGACCGAGGTGAAACCGCCGGCCACCGCCGCCGCTGCGCCGCTCTGGATCGACTCTTTGTATTCGAAGCCCGGTTCCCGGAAATGGACGTGGAGATCGACAAAGCCGGGAAGCACCAATCGGCCCTTGGCATCGATCTTCGTGGCCCCGGCGGGGGCTTTGAGTTGCGGCCCCACCGCGACGATTCGGCCCGCATCGATCAGCACGTCGGCCACACCATTGAGCCGTCCAGGATCGATCACGTGCCCGCCTGTAATAAGAATCGGCTGATTGGACGATGGCTTCATAGGTTCATTGCTTCCTTCAATAGTTCAATGCGTGTCATGGCTCAGGGATTAAGGCTGAAGGTTATACGTGATCTCGGAGAGCACGAATCAAACCCTTCAGCACCTTCTCGGTTTCTACGACCTTGGGTTCAAGCAACGATATGTCCTCGTTGTGCAAGAAGCCCAAGCGCTTCGACAAACGTAATTGATAGTGTAGTTCCCTCAATGACCCAAAGGCGATAGTAAGAAATCTGAGATACTCTGCCTCACTATCGCGGGCACAACCCTCCACGATATTAGAAGGAACTGAGACTGCTGCCCGCCGTATTTGAGAGTCAGGCCAAACAATTCTTCTTTTGGAAACCCCGTGGTTGTCCGATACACCAACATGACAACTTCATCAGCCAACTCAAATGCCCGAAGCTGCGTGTGATCACGCAAACTGAACCCCTTACCCCCTGAACCCCTTCAGCCTAGCGACCTGCCTCATAACCATTCAGTTTGCTCCTGACAAGAGATAGAGAATCCCCATGCGAACGGCCACGCCGTTCGCGACCTGCTCCAGAATCACCGACGACAAACTATCGGCCACCTCCGGAGCGATCTCGACCCCGCGATTGATCGGACCCGGATGCATCACAATGGCTCCAGGCTCGGCCGACTCGACCCGCTCGGTCGTCAATCCGTACAGCCGCGCATATTCGCGGATGGTCGGAAACAGCGCAATCCCCTGCCGTTCGAGCTGCAATCGCAACATCATGATGACCTGCACGCCGCGCAACGCCTCGTCGAGATTGTAGTAGACGCGCACGCCCAGCTTCTCCACTCCACAGGGCATCATCGTCGGCGGTCCCACCAGGCGAACCTCTGCTCCCAACTTCACGAGCGCATGAATGTTCGAACGCGCCACACGGCTATGCGCCACATCTCCGACGATCGCCACCCGCAGCCCCTCGAACGACAATCCGCGTTCGCGAATCGTATACAAATCCAAGAGACCTTGCGTCGGATGTTCGTGCCACCCGTCTCCTGCATTGATCACAGAAGACTTCACTCCGCGAGCCAGAGCCTCGGCTGCACCGGCCGAGGGGTGACGCAAAACGATAATATCCGCCTGCATCGCTTCGATATTGCGCGCCGTATCGAGGACCGTTTCCCCTTTGACCACGCTACTCGACGACGGCGAGAAGTTGATCACATCCGCGCTCAGCCGTTTCGCCGCCAACTCGAACGACGTGCGTGTCCTGGTGCTGGGCTCAAAGAACAGATTCACCACCGTACGCCCCCGAAGCGCCGGGACCTTCTTGATTTCCCGGCCGGTCACTTCCTTGAACGAATCAGCCGTTTCCAAGATCAACCGGATCTCCTCCACCGACAGAGGGGCTAGGCTCAAGAGGTCTTTGCGTTTGAGACTCATCATTCCTCCTCCTTAGCCAGGATGAACACGCAGGCTGTTCAAAAAGGCTGTCCGGCAAGGCCGCAGTGAGCGAAGAGGTGAAGCGTACTCTGCGCCGTACGTTGAGCCTCTGAGCGATACGAGAACGATGTCGGCGGGCTTTTTCAACAGCCTGCTAGCCCTTGGAGATCACCACCCGATCATCTTCGCCTTCTTCTTCCAACAGCACCTGGATCTTTTCTTCTCGTGACGTCGGAATATTTTTCCCGATATACGTCGCCTTGATCGGCAACTGGCGATGACCTCGATCGACCAACACAGCGAGCTGAATTTCCGCCGGTCGCCCCAGATCGATCAACCCATCCATCGCCGCGCGAATGGTCCGGCCCGTAAACAGCACGTCGTCGACCAACACAATGATCTTGTCAGAAATATCGAACGGGACCGTCGTCTTGCGGAGAATCGGTTGTTCCTTCCGCAATGAGAGATCATCCCGATAGAGAGTGATGTCTAATTCCCCTATCGGCACTTGCGCTACTTCAATCTCTTGGATCCGCTTCACCAACCGATGGGCCAAGTGCACTCCCCCGGTCCGAATCCCCACCAGCGCCAAATCCTGTACGCCCTTATTCCGTTCGAGAATTTCATGGGCAATGCGGGTGACCGCGCGCGCAATGTCCCCCGCGTCCATCACCAACCGCTCGCTCTGTCGGTCAACACTCGGCATCATCGCCTTATCCTCTCCACATCACATCCAACCATCCCACATTAAGCAGGATGCTCAAAAAGGCCAGACTTCTCACCCGCCCAACCCTGGCGCGCCGAGACGCGCCTTTTCCCAAGCAAGGCCGCAGCGAGCGAAGGGCCGTGGAGGTACACACCGCACTTCGTGTGGGCCGTTCGCCCGTAGAATGGCTCTTGGCGAACGGAAAAGCCCCTACCGTGCTTCTGACCTCCGAGAATCCCCTCCTCAACGTTGATGGTCGGAGCGACGCGAGAACGCTGCTGGCGGACTTTTTCAGCATCCTGGGGTGCGGGCATAAAAAAACCCTCCCATCGAAATCCGATAAGAAGGTTGAAGTCTGCCGATCGACACAAGCCGGATTGAAGCCCATGCGCACTCCTTGCTCACCTCTCAGGATGAGCATTAAAGGTTCCTGTATCTTACG
The DNA here is from genome assembly GCA_963801725.1 of uncultured Nitrospiraceae bacterium. Lineage (GTDB taxonomy): Bacteria > Nitrospirota > Nitrospiria > Nitrospirales > Nitrospiraceae > Palsa-1315. The sequence goes on along the minus strand of CAWDFX010000002.1, from coordinate 1,796,218 downwards.
GAGGCAGGAGGAATCCTGTCAAGCTGGAAGAACGTGCCTACTCAGGTGTTCAAGCTGAAGGCTGAAGTGTTCGGAACTTCGAACTCCGACCTTCGAGTCGCGCTCTTCCCGCCAGTCTCGCCCGTCTCGCTTGAGTGTGGACGATGGGATGGAATCCATCCCCCGAGAAGAGATCACCCTCCAGGCCTGAGTTCTTCTAATGTGAATTGTTTCGGGAGCATCACCGGCACCACGATGCCGATGGGGTCGCCCCGCTTGATGGTCGTCGGCTTCGTGAGTTGCAACAGGAAGTTGGCGGTGAAGGCATCATAGTCCGGAAGCCAGTCGTACATATTCGGCGTGCGTTTATACTCTTGGGTCTTCATCCCCTCCCACACAAAAAACGTCCGATCGGGATAATGATAGAAGTGGTTCGGCACGTCCTTCATCATCAATCCCACCTGCTTGGGATAGTAGAACCGAATGCCGCAGCAGAGCTTGGGATACCCGCTGTTTAAGATCAAATCGACATAGGTGCCTGAAAACGACTTGTAGCCAAGAATCCGCTCTTCCGGCAGGATCGGCGGGGCTTGCCACTTGACCCCATCGGCCGTTCGCCGAATCTTACAGTCCGCCGGAGACCGAATGAGCCAGCCGTACTGGCCCACTGTCCGCACTGGTCCACAGTCGTCGGGGATCACCTTGTAGCCCTCGACCGCCACCGTCCGTTGCTCGCTCAGCGACATCCCGGACAACAACGGCCGATGCGGCGTGAAGTCGAGCTTCAACCGCTCCGGCGCAATGGCCGTCGAATACTCCCGTTCCCAATAGACGATGATCTTGTCGCCAGGTTCCTCTCCGGTAACTTGTTCTGGAGTCGGCTCGCTCATCTCGGCAACCGTAGTCGATCTGGAACACCCGGTGCAAGCACGTTAGACTTTTTTGAGATAGAACAGTGTCAGTCCTGCCCTCAGCCTTGCTTTCGGCAGGATGGTGCAGTGCATCTGAAACGTGGGAAGCTGTTCGACAGGTTCTTCCCAGCAGACCTGAAGTCCATGAGTGGCACCATACCGACCGAGCTGTGCCGGACCGATGACGAACGCAGCGCCCCCTCCATGAAGACTTCGGCTGATCCGCTTCATGCGTTCGGCCAGACTCGCCGGTAGGTCCCCACTGTCATAGGGCGCCCAATGGTAGACCACGTCATAGGAGTGAGCAGTTTCCCGATCGTGCGGCCCGTCGTCCAAAACGAATCGAATGTGCGAGAGCCAATCCCACCGCTGCAACTCGGCGCAAATGCTCCAGAGTCGTTGTGCCTGCTTTTGCGCGAAGGCCGGATGTCGTACCAGCACGGTATAGTCTCTTAGCCGATCAAACGTCATGCAGGTCGTAATGACAGCATCGCCATTTTCGATGAGCACACGCTTGGCTCGCGAAAGGACCATGCCGATTTCTCGATCTTGCTCGCCGATATCTTGTACGTAATCCGCCACGAACGGTTGCGCCGAGCACTCGCCGATTTCAGACTCGTCGTCCGGATAGAGCAACACCGCTCCGTATGCGTCGGCAGGCGGAATGTGCGGAACACCCTGGACAAACACCGACCGCCAGTCGACTGGACTCATGGCCACAGACTCACCCGACTGTTCCAGATTCTCTTGCGGCAGAGCTACAGCCAACGTCGTTTCACGATCATGATCCTTCAGGATGACATGCGCCCCGGCGATCTCTGCACTCCGATCGCACGGGGCGAACCGAAGACCTTTCGGGCTTATGTAGGACAGCCCGGCGGAATCCGACGCCACCGTCACCTTGCGCAACACACCGCCTTGAAGGGTTAGGCACCCTCCTGCGCGCTGATCGAAATATCGAATCGGCGGCGTACCAGCCGGCAGCCAGATGACGCGATTGGACCGTTCAAGATTCATGAAGAGCGTGAACGGGTTATTCCCATCAGGCGCCTGCGGGGTAAAGAAACTGCTAAACAAACGAAACGCGGCTTCTGATGGATAGGGAGGAATACCCCGATATCGCAAAGGCCGGGAGGTCGATGTCCTCCCCATTTTGATCGTCGTAGAGCCCGCGAATCAACTCAAAGACCGCAGACCCGGTTCCCGGCAATAGCGACTTAAAGAGTTCGACGACCGGGAGAAAGTCGATCGAGGGCCAATGCATCGCTCCCATGCAAGACATGAAGCGGGCCCGTTCAAAATCTCCGTCTTGGAGCACATAGAGTGCATCTTTTCTCTGGCGGATCATTGCCTTGCCGGTCGGCTCGATCAGGAGATCCTCATCCCGATAGAAAAACCGCACTTCCTCGAGCGGAACCCGGAGCGCCTGAGCGGCCATCGCCCGCAAATCGTCCGCCGTGAGCCGTTGCCAGCCAGGCCTACTGGCAAGATTGAGGCTGATTTCATTCACCAAGCCGGCCGGCTTCAACCCGACCCATTGCCCCCAATCCAGACGTATCCGAGCGCGGAAGAAGGTTCACGTCCCCTGTGGAATCGATCCCCCACTCACACTCATGCAACGGGTTTCCTTCTGGATCGGTCGCCAGAAACCGGCGACCGTCCGAGCGATAAAACACGAGATGCCCGGTGGCCTGGCGGACGACACGTCCACCCGCCCGTTCGAGATCCTCTGCGAAGGGAAGATTGGTTGAAAAGCGAAGGTGACCGGAGGTCGTCAATGCGGCACGGCGTGGATCGGAGGGCATCTACTCGCGGACTTGCCCGCTCCCCATCACGATAAACTTGAAGCAGGTCAATTCTTCCAGCCCCATCGGGCCTCGGGCATGGATACGGGACGTACTGATCCCGATTTCTGCTCCCAGCCCGAATTGATAGCCATCGTTCAACCTGGTCGAGGCGTTCACCAGCACCGCGCCGGCATCGACCTCGCGCAAAAACCGCATGGCCTTAGGATAGTCGGATGTCACGATGGCTTCCGTATGGCGCGAGCCATACTTGGCAATGTGCTCCATCGCCTCATCGACGTTCTTCACCACTTTTACCGCAATGGTGAGATCGAGAAATTCTTTTCCAAAGTCATCGTCGCTCGCGGGTGTGGCCGACGATGACAACTGACAGGTTTTCTGGCAGCCGCGCACCTGAACGTTGGCCGCCGTCAACTTCTCAATGAAGGGGGCGAGCCAGTGACGCGCAATGCCCTGATGCACGAAGAGGGTCTCCATCGCATTGCACGTCGACGGCCGCTGCACCTTTGCGTTGAAGCAGACCCGCTCCGCCATGGCTGGATCGGCGTCGGCATCGACATAGATGTGACAGACACCAGCATCGTGCCTGATGACAGGGATCGTCGCGTGCTCGGTGATCACGCGCATGAGCGATTCGCCTCCGCGCGGGATAATCAAGTCGATGTAGCGATCTTGCTTCAGCAGAAGAGGAACCAGCTCACGGTCTGGTCGCGCGACAAAACTGATCGCCCCGGCAGGAACACCGGCTTTCTCTGCCGCCTCCGAGAGGACCGTCGCAATCGCGGTATTCGAATGGATCGCCTCGCTGCCTCCTCGAAGCACGCAGGCGTTCCCGGATTTCAAACAGAGCGCGGCGGAATCCGCCGTGACGTTCGGACGGGACTCATAAATAATGCCAATGACGCCGATCGGAACCCGCACACGCCCCACCTGCATCCCGTTCGGCCTGGTCCACATCTTCGGCATGTCACCGAGTGGATCAGGGAGCGCCGCCACCTCGCGCAGGCCTGCCGCCATCTCGATGATTCTCTTGTCCGTGAGGCGCAACCGATCTGCCATCGCCTTCTTCTCCGGCGCAGTCCCGAAGGCCTCCAGATCCAGTTCGTTCGCAGCCAGCAGCGCATCCTTCTGCTCTTCCAGCGCTTCTGCCATCGCAAGAAGGGCTCGATCCTTCACCGCAGCCGACAGCGTAGCCAGTCGGCTTGCGGCGGCTTTGGCGCGTGTGACCAATTCGGCGACATATTCTGGAATCGGTATGGGCGCAATGACTTCCGTGCCCACCGATTCGATGGGTTCGACCGACGCTTCCGCCTGGTTACTTGGGTCAGACAGCATACCGCTCTTCCTTCATGACGTTTTGACAGGATACAGCGGGAGTTTCAACGCGGTCAAGGCGGCCATTTGTAGGATAGCTGCGTAAACCTGGCAGGACGGTTGATCTGGTTGTTCTGGTCTATCTGGTTTGTCTGGTTCAACCAAATAATCGAGACAGATCAAGCAACGGTCTTCTTACGCTGGTAACTTTTTTCACCCTACTGGGACGCTGCGGATAAACCATGTAGTCAGGCCAGAAATTCACTGGCCTGCATGTCTGGGACAACAGGAGAACACGTCGCAGGATGCTCAAAATGCCCGTCCAGCAAGGCCGCAGGCGAATCGAAACCGGAGGCGTACCCTCGGGGGTACATTGAGGATTTCGATGAGTCGAGAACGAAGCTGGCGGGCTTTTTCAGCATCCTGCTAGATCACTTTTCTGAAGTATTCGATGGTGCGACGGAGGGCATCTTCGAGCTGCACTTGAGGTTCCCATTTCAGGAGGGTCCGCGCCCAGCTGATATCGGGTCGCCTGACTTTGGGATCATCGGCGGGCAGCGGATGATGGGTGATGTGGCTCGATGAACGGGTAAGTGCCAAAACCAATTTCGCGATCTCCAAGACAGTCAGTTCTCGCGGATTCCCGATATTCACGGGGTCATGCATGCTGGATCCTTCGGCGTCCTTATTTTGCGTGACGAGGAATTTGCGATCTGTCCGTTGCTCGACATTTCTATCTGAGTCCAGAAAAAGCAATCCGGTGATACCGCGGACCAGATCGTCAACGTAGCAGAAACTCCTGGTCTGAGATCCATCGCCAAAGACACTCAGCGGTTTTCCCTGGAGCGCCTGAACGATGAAGGTCGACACGACGCGGCCGTCATTCGGCCGCATGCGTGGCCCGAATGTATTGAAGATCCGCACGATCCTGGTATCGACCGCATGATAGCGATGGTAGGCCATCGTGAGGGCCTCTGCAAATCGTTTAGCCTCGTCGTATACGCCACGGGGGCTAAGGGGATTGACGTTGCCCCAATAGGACTCAGGCTGAGGGTTCACCAGCGGATCCCCATAGACTTCCGACGTGCTGGCCAAGAGGAACTTCGCACCCTTCGCCTTGGCGAGTCCAAGAACTTTGTGCGTCCCTAAGGCGCCGACCTTGAGCGTGGCAATAGGATATTCAAGATAATCTTGCGGGCTCGCGGGTGATGCGAAGTGCATGACCGCATCCAGTGTGCCGTCGACGTGGACATAGTCACACACATTGTATTTAACGAAGGAAAATCGCTCGTGCCCGAGCAGATGGGCGATATTCTCCACCCGCCCGGTGAGAAGGTTATCCATGCAGATCACGGAATGTCCGGCCTGCAGCAGCACATCGGAAAGATGGCTCCCGAGAAACCCGGCTCCACCTGTAATAAGGATACGCATACAATGATGCTTCTTTTACCCTCGTCGCATCGCGAATGCTATGAAATTTATCAGCATCGATCGGAAAGGCTGGGAAGACTTACGGATTCGGGGTCGGTTGCCCCTGAGTCGGCTGAGGCGTTAGAGCGCTTCCGCCAGGAACGATCGGCGATCCCGGCATTGATGGTGCCACAACACCGGGCATAATCCCTTGCGGCACGATCGAACCCGATGAGGGACTCGGGTGTTGAAACACCCAATCATAATAGGTGGCGCGCCCCTCGAAATGCCGGACTGCAAGGGGAAAATCTTTCTGTCGAAATGGCCGTGCGCGGCTCTTGCTTCGAACCCCCATAATGCCGCCTGTCGGCGCCCGAAGATATTCCCATTCTCCATGCCCCACTGGATCAAGATAGACCTTGCGCAAGTAGGGTTTGGGTAATCTCGTGAGATCAGCCAATGTCTGGGGGTAGACCTCGCCCGGCATCACACGGCCGGCCTTGATCGTTGCGGAATATAATGCGAGGGCATTCTGAATCTCAATTCCTTTGGCCAAAAGATCCGCCTCAAGCTCCCGCTGCACGACAACCTTCCATTGTTTCGCGGCAGCGGTCGTGGCAATCCCGATGAGGACGACCACGAACATGAGCATGAGGTAGGTCGCCCCTCGCTCATTGATGACCCGTTGCCGATGTCTGATGCTCATAGAAACGCTAGTGGGCTTCGGAAAGACTATGTAATCACGCCTGAACTTCACTGGCCCGCACATCTAGCACAAAGGGAGAACACCGCGCAGGATGCTCAAAAAGACCGTCCAGCAAGGCCGCAGCGAGCGAAGAGGCGAGGAGGTACAAACCGCACTTCGTGTGGGCCGTTCGCCCTTTGAATGGATCTTGGCGAACGGAAAACCCCCTCCAGTAATTCCGATATCCAAGAGGCTTGTCTCCATACGTTGAGTCTCTGAGCGATGCGAGAACGACGCTGGCGGGCTTTTTCAGCATCCTGCTATGGCTGTATGGGAGCTTCTTCGGACAGCAAGACCGTGTACTCCACTCGTGTCCGACGGTCTTGCAACGTCACACTCTCTTCCGTGATTGTTTTCACCATGACGTGATCTTCTACCGTTTCACCCTTCCTGACAACATGGAGATCGTCATTCTTCGTGAGCACAGCCAGTTCGCCCTTTTTCTTCCACCCATCCTCCATACGCACAAATCCGAGATAGTGGAATTGGGCTAATCCGTCAATAACCGCCTGTTGGAGCAGTGCCTGCCCGGTCCCAGGATCGAACTCTGACTGGTTGGCACGGGCAACCTCCGAGTTATCAAGCCGAGGCGGTGCAAAGATATTGCGTGGCGGTGTGAAGGTCATCTCCCGTTGAGTCCTCGCGGCTGCGAGGAGATCGAGCTGCACGTGCAACCCATCGACTGCCCCACGGGTTGCCCGAGGCGTGGAAGCAGCGCCGCTCACATTCGTCAACGGCACACGCACGGGCTCTTCCATGATCAGCCATTCCCTGGCAAGGATTCCACCCCAGAGTAGGCCGAGCGCGGCCAATGCCGCTACTTTCTTTTGATTCGTCGTGAGCATATCTAGACGGCTACTGAACTGTGGCCTTACCTGCCTCGCCACGAAGATACGTGGCGATCTTAATGTTAAACGTCAATGTTTTATCCTGCTGAGTGTCTGAGGGCACAAGTTCCAAGTCCTCGATGTAGACCAGTTCCTCGGCCGTCTCCACGTCATAGAGAAACCGCCGAAGATCTTCGTAACGACCGGTCATCGTACCCTGAAGCACCCCCTTACTTGTGTTGGCCACCGGCGTAGGCTCAGTCTTGTAAGAGAGCGCGGGGAGGATCACACGATTACGTTTCGCCTCCTCAGTAATGCCCAACGCCAAGGGAGCAAAATCCCGTTCAACCGGCAAGACCGACCACACCTGTGCAAGATCCTTCTGCGCTTTCTGGACAGCCTTATGATGCATAAGTTTTTGGCGGGCTTGCTCCCACTCCAACTCCAATTTCGCCAGACGCTGCTCGGCTCCATCAACCCCAACGGTGCGGACTGCCCACAACACTCCAACGAGCAGCAACACCAACGCGAGCCATGGAATCAAGATTCCATGGGGCTTTCGCAATTGTTGGAGAATGAAATCCATCGTGTCGCTCTACACACCCGGTTGCCGATAACGTATCGTCAAGTCAAACTCAACCAAGCCATCCGGCCCTACCCTATGCTGGCCCAGCACAGGATCGCGAAAGATAGCGTGGTCTTGCAATGTGACCGTCAATGCCGTCACATCTTCGACCTTCACCGCTAACCCTGTCATGTGCACCACCGCACTTCCCGGGTCCAGGCGTATACTCTTAATCGACACATGCTGGGGAATTGCCGCTTCAAGAGCGGACAGAAACTGTGTCCAGGAAAAATTCCGTTTCGTGAGCAGCTGATTCGCTAAACTGACTTCTACCGGCAACTGCTGCGAAGAGGGTCCGGAGAGATCAATATTTTCTTGTTGGGCCTCTGCAAGGAGCTGATGATCCTGCATGCGAACATGGTCAAGGCGTGCTTGCATATCCTGCCGGTCGCGCATAGTCATGACGGTCTGGGCCACGCTCCAGAGGATGGAGATACCGACAATCCCGCTGAGTGCAACCAGCACCAGACGAGTAGGCGCGACATACCACCGGTATCGGCTGCTCAGTTCAATGTGAAAAAATCTCGCCCCGCCTGGCTTGCCCCAACAACTACTCGCACCGCCGGTGAACTGACGAAGAAATGTCCGTCCAGGCGTCATCGGCTACATCACCCCCGCCACGGCAGGCAGCGCCGCCCATGAGGTACTCCCCCCGTCATGAGTCCACCCTATCCGTTCGGCAGCTTCCCAATTCAGTCGCTCAACCGACACATTGAGGTCTCTGTTCAACGCCTGTTCAAGCATCGGAAACGGGCTATCGCTGGCGAGAACAATCTCGGTCACATTCAAGCTAGGATGATGCTCGCGGCATGCGCGCAGAGATGCGGCACATTCCTCAACGACGTTGGCAACCAGGTTGCCACCAACGTCTTCTTCACCGTGTGCGACTTCGGCGCTCAACAGTTTGGTCCGAACAAACACTAATCGCCCTTCCTGCATGACGAAGCAGGTCAACCCCCCGTCCGATACACTGATCCAGAGCAAGTCTCGGCCCAACCGTTTCCTGCCACCTGCCGCTTTCAGCCAGAGATTAAACAGACGAAAGCTGGTCATATCGACTTCCTGCGGAAGCAACCCGACCGATTCACAGAGGGACTCGTATTGCTTCAAGATGGCTTCTTGAATCGCCACGACAAGAAGGATATGGGACCGCTCGTCCCCCGCCCCATGAGAGGGGAACCTCTGCCAGGCAATCTTGGCTCCGGCCAGCGGCAACATATGCTCCTGTCCCAGACGCCAGCGAATGAGCGCCTCTTGCTCTTCCGCCTGTGCCGGGAGTTGTTCCAGCTGTAACACGGTCGCGCGCACTGACAGATCCGGCAACAACAACACAATCGGACACGGAACGTCAGACAGCCATACACGCCCTGCGAACCGGATATCTCGACTTACTCCCGTCAGCGACCGAAGGCGACTTTCTACCGCAGGAAGATCTGTCAAATTCAGATCCATTGGAGACAGCTTGATCGCTCCGGTCGGGGTCGGCGAGAGAGCACAGCGATAGCGGTAACGCCCCCGCCAGGTGCGAACGGCCTCGCCCCAGGCGAGGGACTGCGCTCCGATTTTCAAGCAGTGCCGCGGACGACTAGACGTAAGGCTCCACATCACTTACCCTTCCTCGCTGAAGGTCACTCGATTGATCTCGTGCAAGGTGGTGGAACCTTCCAGCACCTTTCTGAGTGCGGACTGCCGCAACGTAATCATCCCGCCGGTCACCGCGCGATAGCGGATCTCGGACAAGGGGCGTTCGGCAAGAATCATTTCCTTAATTTCATCGTTCAGATCCAGAAATTCCGTGATACATTTTCGTCCGCGATACCCAGTCCCATGGCACGCTTGACATCCTTTGCCTTCATAAAACGGCATATCCTTATATTCTTCGAAGTCGAGGCCGGACTCTTCCGCCAACACGTTGTCGAGCTTGACCGCCTCTCGACAGGCGAGACACACCATTCGAACAAGCCGCTGCGCCAACACACAGTTCAGCGCAGCCAAGAAGTTGTAGGCATCGATCCCCATTGAAGCAAATCGTCCGATAACATCGAACACATTGTTGGCGTGCACCGTCGTCAAGACTAAGTGGCCTGTGAGCGACGATTGGATGGCGATTTGCGCAGTCTCTCCATCGCGGATCTCACCGACCATGATCTTGTCAGGATCATGACGCAAAATAGAACGAAGGCCTCGCGCGAAAGTCAGGCCCTTCTTCTCATTGACGGGAATTTGCACGACTCCCGAGAGCTGATACTCGACCGGATCTTCGATCGTGATCAGTTTGTCTTCCTTGATATTCATCTCCGTAATCGCCGCGTACAGCGTCGTCGTCTTTCCACTTCCGGTCGGACCGGTCACCAACACCATGCCGTAGGGCCGCGTGATCGCGCGTCGAAAACGCTTCAGATCTTCCACATTGAACCCGAGTCGTTCCAACCGCAATGCCGAAACACCCGTGGTGATCGCCTCGCGGTCGAGAATACGAATGACGACCGATTCACCGAATACACTCGGGAGGATCGAAACACGGAAATCGACGGTCTTGCGCTCCAGCCGCATCCGAAAGCTTCCATCTTGCGGTACCCGCCGCTCGGCGATGTCCAGATCCGACATGACTTTCAGCCGCGAGACCAGCGGCGCATGGAGACGGATATCGAGCGGCTCCATCGCAGGAACGAGAATCCCATCAACCCGCAACTTTACCTTCGTGGCACGATCGGCGGCTTCAATGTGAATATCGCTGGCCCGGCGCTGCAACGCGCTCAGGAGGATCGAATCCAACAGTTTGACGGCAGGGCTTTGATCCTCTCCCGTGTGATCGATGGTGAGGACTTCCTCTCCCCGCTCATCCTCCTTCACCAGCACAGATCGATACTCCGCCTCCAGCTCCCGAAGAGCTTGGCTGGAGCCTTCACTGTGCTCCAATGCCGCGAGAATCGCACTTCTCGAACTCACCACCAGGTCCAACGGGCGCCCCAAAAGCAGCTCTAACTCGTCCAGCGCCAGGAGATTCTGCGGATCGGGAATGGCAATGGTCAGGCGACCTTGGTGCTCTGTAATCGGTACAAAGGGATGCCGCTGCATGAGCTTCACCGACATGGAGTCATAGAACCTCTGGTCGACCCGGAATTCCGCCAGGAGATTACATGGCAAGTCAAACTGGGCGGCCAGCGCACGGGCCAGCTGATCCTCCGAGAGAATCCCCTCGCTCACCAAGGTCTGGCCGAAGGCTGCCGTCACACCGCCCAAGCGGCTAAGGACTTGGTCAAGAGTCTGTTTCGGCAAAATCCCCTGCCGGACAAGCACATCTGTCAACGTTGGTCGTGTCGCAGTCCGTGCCATAGTTTCCTAGTCACCCATCGATGCATGAATGCAAGCCTAACAGGATGCTGAAAAAGTCCGCCAGCTTCGTTCTCGCTACACCGCCCCGGCCATTTGAAACACGGGCAGATACATGACAATGACGATCGCGCCCACTAGGACACCCATGATCAGAAGCATCACCGGCTCAATCCACGTCGTCAATTGCGTGAGCCGGAGGTCCAAGTCTCCTTCATAGAATTCAGCCACGTCATGCAACATCGTGGGCAACGATCCGGTTTCTTCCCCGACCGACAGCATTTCCACCGCCAATTTTGGAAATACTTTTGGACGATCCAGTGCGGCGGCTAGGGTCATCCCTTCGCGAATTTCCGCGACCGCACCCGCGACGCCAACCGACACATACCGATTGGAGATGGCGCCCCGTGCAATAGACAACGCGTCCACAAGCGGGATGCCCCCGGCAAGAATCGTCGCGAGGGTGCGCGTGAGCTGAACCGTATAGTGCTTCACGAAAATCGGCCCCATGACGGGCAGGCTCAATGACAGCCGATCCACGGCGAGCCGCCCAGCCGGCGTCGTATAGTACGCGCGACCTGCAAGCCCAAAAGCGACAAGTCCCACGACTCCAGGTACCACGTACGCTTGTCCGCCCGTCACCAAGTCAAGTAACAATTGCGTGGCAGCCGGTAGGGATTTCGAGGTCTCCGCATAGACTGACACGAACGTCGGCACGACGTAACTCAATAGAAACCCGATGACGGCGATCCCGACAAGCACGAGAAAACCCGGATACGCAAGCGCTTTTGAGACCTTCTGACGCAGCCCGATCATCAATTTTAAATAGGCAATGAACCGCTGCAGCACCTCCGCCAAATTCCCCGATTGTTCTCCGGCTTTGATCGTCGCAATATACAATTCTGAAAAATGGATCGGGTGTTTTGCCAATGCCTCCGAAGCCGACGCACCGCCACGAATATCTTGTCGAACCGTCCGCAAGGCCTGCTGGAACCCTGAATGGTTGGCTCGCTCGATCAAGAGATCCCACACCCGCAACACGGGAAGACCGGCTTTCACAAGAGCGAGCAGCTCTTGATTGAACACCAAGAATTCCTGGAGCGGGAGCTTTCCAAACGCGTGCCACCCCAGACCCAAACCGGTTGTAGCCGCACCCCGGCGCTGTAACCGAAAGATGAGGAAGCCCTGGCCCTCCAGTTTGGCCCGGACGAGGTGTTCTTCCTCTCCCTCAATCTGCCCATCAAGGGTTGAGCCGTCAGGACGGGCCACTCTGTATGCAAATACAGGCATGATACGATGTTGATGAATGTCAGGCTGATAACAGGAGTCGGCTTACTGCGCCGATGCGCTCTTGTCGATACTCACTCCGGACATAGGCCGCTTATCCGGTAACCATAAGGCCTGACCAATCTCAATTCTGTTGTCGGTCAATTGATTGAGGGTCCGCAGCTGTTCTAGTCGGACGCGATACCTCTGCGCAATGCTCCAGAGCGTATCACCAGCCTTCACAAAAACATGCGTGGGTGGAGCCATCGGTTGCTCAACTCCCGACAAAGATGCGCGGGTTGCGCGCACCGGTATCACCGCGCCCATGGTCGGCGCCATCTGAGGCGTCTCCGGAAATTCTGAAGGCTGATTTCGTTGTGCGGGAACCTGCATGGCCTTCTGGCCCTTACGGATCGCACCGCTGGATGGCAATGGAAACGCCTGTCCATCAGGAGCAGGAGTCGCTTTCCCCATTCTTGAGAGCTGCTTCTGAAGCTGCCTCATCTGGCTCTGCAATTGAAGACTGCTTCGGGACACATGAGCCCTCTCCGTCCGAGCCGCGGCCAGTTCTTCCCGTTGCAATTCGATCACCTGCCGTGCTTCGACGACCCGCCGTTCGGCTTCTCTAACCCGTCCTTCAAGCTGCGCCCGTGCAACTTGAGCTTCTGCCAGTTCCCTGCGCCGCCCCTCAAGGTCAGCCCGCAGTTCAGCGACGGTTCGTTGCGCATCGCGCATCGACGCTTTCAACGTGTCTGTGGTCAGCTCAAGATCGACGACTTCCGGCTCACGCATCGGCTCGAGTTCACCACATCCCGCAAACAAGGCTGAAGCCAAGCCGACCGCACAGAGGACACCGGCTCGCATCGTCGGATAACAGGTGCGTGTTGCATGAACCGAAGCCTGGAGCACTGTGCGGTGACGGTGGTGCATGAACATCTTTACCAACGATTATACGGAGTACCGTTCGTCCCCACGAACTCGGCGCCTGAAAAGATGTCGACCACGCCCCCTTCGGCAGGATCGGAAATCTCCTGCCATGTGGTCGTCACACCGGTGAAGGGGTCCTTTGGGATGGCCCGTAAATATCCGGCGCTTACCAGTGCCGCCAGAGACGGAGGATACTTTCCCTGGTCTGCCTTGTGCTGATCCAGCACATCGCGAAGCGTCGAGAGATCCTGACGCAAGGCAGCCTCTTTGGCCTTCATCACCGACGATTGGTACGACGGCACTGCCAAGGTGGCAAGAATGCCGATGATCGATACGACGATCATCAGCTCAAGCAGGGTGAAACCATGTGTGCCCCATGCTCTACACTTACCAATCTCGATACTTCGTGCCATCTAATGCCATGTCCTGACTCTGAGTCATCACGTCGTACACGTCATCCCCACACCAGCTCGACGCGTTCGGCGCATCTTTATAACATCGGAATACCCAATCCGCTTTGCCGGTTAAAGGATCAAGGGGTAGACTCCTCAGATAACGTCTTGTCGTTGTGCCCCTGATTGTCGCCTCTTCACTGCTGAGCTTGATCCCCAACAGCCTATCCAGCGACTTCGGATATCCGTATACACTCGTCACGTCTTTGCACGTGAGCTTGTTCTTCACACAAGCCGGCCCCAATAAGACGTCGCCATCGCGATTCCACTCTAGCTTGAAGGTGTCGATGGCAGCTCGCATGACCCTCAAATGCTGCCGCAGTTCTATTTCATGAGTCCGTTTCATCGACAGGCGGCTGAGCGGCATGGCGACAGAGGCAAGCACCATCACAATCGTCAGCGTAACCAAGAGCTCCAAGAGGGTCACGCCTGACTCTTTCACCGCACCCTCACGATACCTTTTCCTTCTTGAAGCGGCGCCGTGGATGATTCCGCAGCGGAATCCACCAACGCCACACGCAGAGGAGACACACCGGGCGCCTTCGCGTAGAAGGTGACCGTGACGGTCCGCCCTCCTATCTGTCTCGCTGACGGTGCAACTCTGAAGGCAACCATTCCCGCTTCTGCCTCTAGGCTACCGGAGGTCTGCCCGCCTACACCGTCTGGCTGGATGACTTCACCATTCAGGAGCTTTCTAAGCTCTAGAACCTGTGGATCATACTGAAGCTGAAATACGCCTTCTGCCGTTGGACGAAGACGTTCGTCATTGATGGCAAGCTTAAATTCTTTTCCCGTTTGGATCACCGACTCATCCGGCTTAATCGAGGCGACAGACCCTACCGAAGCCATCGGGGTCAGTGATGCTACAGCAGCCTTCCCTGCCATTCCCTCTTTTCCCTCTTTTGCTGCCCCTCTCGAAGATGAGAACCCTGCACCCGAAACCCCTCTTCCCAGCATGGAAATCTTCTTTCCCTTTGGGGTAAACATCGGGCTCGTGGCATAGCTTGAATCCGTCCCGGACCAGAACACCTGCGTCGTGAGCCCGGGAGGAGCGACTCCCTGAATGATATGCGGTGTGATCGTCAAGATGACTTCGGTGGTAACCCGTTGGGTCTTAAACGAACTCAAGAGATTGCCGATGAAAGGAAGATCGCCGATCCAGGGAATAGTGGTGCGGGTCTTGCGATCCTCTTCCTGGAGAAGCCCTCCCAACACAATGGTTTCACCATCTCTGATATTGAGCATGGTTTCCGCCGAGCGATTACCGAACTTAAACTGGGTAATGGGGGGACTGGCTTGGAGCGTCACTTGCTCGCCGAGGCGAATGACTTCAATCTTCATCTTCAGGGAAAGTTCATTCCCCAGATGGATCGAAGGCTCAACGGTCAATTTGACTCCGGTGTCGCGGAATTCGATCGAGGTCACCGTCGAGGTCGTGGGAATTGCTCCTGTTGCCGCCTGACCCGGTAAGACGTTCGTTGTGGAAAGCAGGATCGGCTGCTTATCACCAATGTTGATCTCCGCCTTCTTGTTGTTGATCACACGGACTTTCGGCGCGGCAAGGGTCTTGGCATCGGTGACCTGTTTAAAGAAATCTAGCTGGACGTTGGTCGGAAGCTTAAAGAGATAGCTATCTCCTCCAAGGTTGGTGAGTTGGTTGAGCGTGAACTGCTGTGCGAGAGTTCCGGCAATCAATCCCGTAAACCCCGGCGGTACGATGGCGCCTGCGACTTGCTTGGGATAGGTCAGACCATAGGTCTGATCAGCCGTGCGGTTGACTTCCAGAACCTCAACATCAAAAAGAACTTCGGAGTCCAGGCGGTCATTAGCCAAAATAATCTTTTCAGCCATCTCCAGTTTTTCGGGTTGGTCCCGGATGACAATCGTGTTCAATTGTTCGTTGGCATGCATCCGTTTGGAGTCGAGCATGCTCTTCAGCAGTACCACCATGTCCTTCGCTTTCGCGTTGGACAAATAGAACGTCCGGATCATGAGATCTTGATACTGTTCCTGCTTCTGCTTGGTATTGGGGCTGACAATCATGACGCCCGGGGATACGGTTTGGGCGAACAAGCTATTGCTGTTGAGAATGAGATTGAAGGCCTCTTCGAACGGCGTGTCCTGAATGCCAATGGTCACAGGGTCATTCCTGACATCCTTGTCGAAAATGAGGTTGATCCCTCCAGCTTTTCCTATCCCTTCCAAGACTTCTTTGAGCCCGGCATTGCGAAACCGAAGTGTCACCGGTTGCTTCCGCCGATCGTCACGGTTCAGCGCCTGCTGCTCCTCGGTGAGTTTTGAAATACTGTCAAGGGGTTCCTTGAACGAGGGATCTAGTTCAGCCGCTCTGGCATAGGCCTCCATGGCCTCGTCAGCCCGACCGAGTTGGGCGAGACGATCGGCTTCTCGATTCTGGCCACGCGCATCTTTCAAGCGAAGCGCTTCAAGTAACCCCGCTTGATGTTCGGAGCTGGACGGTTCGATGGTGAGTGCACGCTTAAACTGCTCTATCGCAAGATCCGGTTGATGTTCTTTGAGATACACCCGTCCTCGCTCTTCATACGACGCCGCAGCTCGTTCTCGAGCCATGGTGTATTTGCTCTGCAACGTGGGATTGAAGGGATCATCCTTCAGCGCTTGCTTATAAGCGAGACTCGCTTCCTCCCAATTACGCGCTGCGAGATGTTGATCCCCCCGCTTGACGTCAGGTGAATTGAAATAGGCGCAGCCGGCGAGAAAGACCATTGCCCCGATGGCACACCACATCCCCACTGCGATATGTCTCATAAGGTTATTGCCTGGACTGTTCATTGGTCACACACAACACCGTGAACGCCAAAAATGGAGCCAGGGAAACTACTTGGAATTTTCGTGCCACAAGCAATCTATAGCAGCGTCTGTCAGGTGGGGCAACGAGAATCAAAAACTCTGCAGATGGTGAAAGATGGGCGCCCTGTCTGCTATGTGCTACAGGAGGCCCCCCAGTGTGAACAGGCCAGCTTCCCCTTCTTTTCAGGTATCAGACTAGGTGAGAAAATCCCTGGCACAGGATGAAGAACAAGGCAGCCTGGCGCTCTCTATAAACGCCAGTACTTGAGCGTCTTGGGCAGTTTCGTCTGATCAAGCAAACATTTCACATCAATAACCACACCCTCCCGCTGACTGCGGAGAGGCTTGAGTAATTCTTGTAGGCCCATTTCCGCGTACACGCGGTGCGCTACCGCGATAACCAACCCATCAACGTTCTTCAGATCGTTCCACTGCTGCAGGTGAATTCCGTATTCAGCAACCGCCTCTTCCGGTTCTGCGACCGGATCATGCACCAACACTTGAACTCCATACTCACGCAACTCTTGGATGATATCGATTACCTTGCTGTTGCGTAGATCCGGCACATTCTCCTTAAAGGTGAGGCCTAAGACTGCCACCTTGAGATCGTTGACTTGCCGGGGAAGTTGACCGAGAAGCTTGATCGTTTGTTCCGCAACGAATTTTCCCATCCCGTTATTGATGCGCCGACCAGCCAGAATCACTTGCGGATGATAACCGACCGATTCAGCCTTCGCGGTCAGATAATACGGATCCACGCCGATACAATGTCCGCCGACTAATCCCGGAAAAAATTTCAGAAAGTTCCACTTCGTGCCGGCAGCGTCTAAAACCGATTTGGTATCGATTCCGAGTCGATGGAAAATAAGAGCCAGCTCGTTCATCAACGCAATGTTCAGATCGCGCTGTGTGTTCTCGATCACCTTGGCTGCTTCCGCAACCTTAATGCTTGAAGCCCGATGAATCCCAGCCTTCACGACGAGCGCATAGGTATTCGCGACAACTTCAAGCGATTCTGCATCCTGAGCCGAAACGACTTTAACAATCTTCTCGAGCGTATGCTCCTTGTCCCCCGGATTGATTCGCTCTGGTGAGTACCCAACCTTAAAGTCAATACCCGATTTGAGGCCTGAAGTCTTCTCCAGGATGGGAAGACAGATATCCTCTGTCACTCCCGGGTACACCGTAGACTCATAGACAACGATCGTACCGGGAGACATATTCTTGCCGATCAATTCCGAGACTATTCGTAGCGCCTTGAGATCGGGTTGGAGCGCTTCATTGATCGGAGTTGGAACGGCCACGATGATGAAGTCGGCGGCCTTGAGGTCGGTGGGTTCCGAAGTATACTGGACATGCGAGGCTTTGAGGTCGGCCGCCGACACTTCTCCCGTTCGGTCAAAGCCCTTCTGCAACTCGGCAATTTTTGCTTTGTTGATATCGAACCCGATGACCTTACCCCGCCTGCCGAAAGCCACGGCGATAGGAAGCCCCACATAACCTAGTCCAACAAGCGCGACCTTTCGTTCGTGTTCTTTTTTCTGAGCCATAAATCCTCTCCGAGTTGGTTTCAATCAGAATGGCAGAACCTCGTGCTTCCGTCAACGAAGTCGAGTGAGTTCGACACCACAGTTTTTTCCGACTGACTAACAGCGCAAATCCTTTTCATGAATGAATGCGTGCCGACTATTCATGACTTCCAATCCTCGTACGCCAATGGCGAGGACAAATTGTCCTACTATCTTTAAAAACTAAGTACTCTCACCTGGCTCTCAACAAAATAACTCCATGAACGATCGTGAAAAAGCGCCCTACTTCAATGTATTAGATTGAATACTGAACGATCAGTCTCATGTGTTCAATTCTTTGGATGCTGCCTATTCCGCATACACTTTCCCCACCTAACGCTTTCCTGGAATGCTTGGCATCTGAGTAGCTCAAGCTATTGCCTTAGCTTAATAATTTGAACATTAAGATTCGATACATCGTAGACCAGAACTAGAGGGCATTGCTCTTGCTCAACCTCCCCCTAGCAGCGTACATCCGAATCAAGGCGTACCATGATTCGGATTGTCTACGCTTCTTGTGTATGTGGATGGAATACCCTTCAGTTGATACGTGCAATGGCGGGTACTGAAATACGGAGGACCTAGACCATGCGCCAAGTGATACACCAACGTCCCCTCGTAATTTGCGCGATCGCATTGGGCCTCATGACGGCCCATGTATCACTACTTCAGTCTATTCCTTCCGCCTCCGCGCAACAGGTGACGGGATCTGCCTACCAAGGAAGCAGCGGAACAGGCTATCAAGGGCGTCGCATCGAGAGCCTTGACCCCAGCCTTCTATACCCAACGAAATCTTTGGAGAAGAAAGACACGCAAAGTTTGACCTATCGGCCGCATCGACTGATTCGAAAGCCACAGAACGCTCCCTTCGCATCCGTCGAACCTTCTCCATCCAGCCCTTCATCTATCAGCTCCTTGCCTATGCCGAGCCCGTCACTACAAAACGACAACACAATACCTCAATCCAAGGAACCGTCATCTTTTACCGGAAGTGCTAGGCCAACGGTGCCTCTTGCGACCGTGAGCGTCGCACCAACCTCAGGAACAACCTCTGGAGCCACTGCGGCTGGCACAGCATCAACAGGAACGATCCCGTTGGCCGCTGCAGGGACGGGTAACTCCTCAACCTCAGGAAACGGAAACGCCGGTGGACGATCGATGAGCAAATTAGCTGAGGAGATGCCGGGATTGGCTCAATTGATGTCGCCCCCTTCGGCACCAACACCTTCGACACCACCACCTTCAATCAATCCCGCCATCGGCGCCAGTCCCACTGTAGTCTCCTTTACCGCCACTCAGGGCGGCGCCAACCCCGCCCCTCAAACCCTCAGCATCAGCAATACCGGAGGCGGGACCTTGAGCTGGAGTGCAAGTCCAAGTATAGCCTGGTTATCGGTCAGTTCAGCATCGGGAACTGGAAGTGGTGCCATGACCCTCAGCGTAGTCACGGGCTCCCTCACCGTTGGCACACACAGCGGCATGATCACTCTCAGTGCCCCCAATGCCACAACGGTCACCGTCCCCGTCACCTTTACCCTAGCCGCCCCCCCCGCCATCGGCGCCAGCCAGGCAGCGCTCTCCTTTACCGCCACTCAGGGCGGCGCCAACCCCGCCCCGCAGACCGTGACCATCAGTAACACCGGTGGCACCTTGAGCTGGAACGCCAGTGAGACCGCCTCGTGGTTGACCCTCAGCCCCCCCTCGGGCTCCGGCGCCGGTACGCTGACCGCCACGGTCAATACGGCTAGTTTAGCAACTGGACCTCACACCACCACGATTACAGTTGCTGCGAGTGGAGCGACATCCCGGACAATAAATGTGACATTGACCGTGAATGCGCCCGCATCTTCATCAGCTACCTTGACATGGAATGCCAACACGGAAAACAATCTGGGAGGCTATAAAGTATACCGCGCAACTTCTTCCGGCACATATGGAGCGCCAATTACAACCCTCGTGGGGAATGTCACCAATTATGTTGCAACGGGGTTGCAAGTCGGAACAACCTACTTCTTTGTTGTTACAGCATACGACACGGCAGGCAATGAAAGCGGTGTATCTAATGAAGTCAGTAAGAGTGTCTTCTAGTAATAATCAGACCAAAGTAAGGTTTGGGAAATGACTGCCTTGGATCGCCGAGTCTTCAATCTCTTCCATCAAATCCAATGGCCAATGGTTGTGCGGATGGCAATGGACTGTACCGTCACTGAGTCCGTTCGTCGACCGTGAGGACAGCCTAGACGCCTAGAACAACGTATAGATGAATGGAGCCACTGACGTCTCCCCCGAAAACGACGGCAGCTGAAAACTGGAGTAGACTACCGGCTTCGACGGTCCTCGACGAAAGGAGTGGATCGATGAAGCGGTCAAGATTTTCCGAAGAGCAGATCGTCTACGTCATCCGGCAGGCCGAGTCCGGCACCCCGATCGGCGATCTGTGCCGGCAGTTCGGGGTGAGTGAGGCCACCGTCTACGCCTGGAAAAAGAAGTACGCGCACCTCGGCGTGAGCGAACTGCGGCGGCTCCGGCAGGTAGAAGAAGAAAACAGCCGGTTGAAACGGCTGGTGGTCGTGACCTTCCACCCAACCACTCTGGAAACGGAAAGTATATAAACTAACTAGGCCTTCGACTCTCTATGGCAGCATATTCATTCATGGTGTACGGAAGCGCGTGCGTCGGTACGCAATTGAGGATCACGTGAATGGGATTTGATGCTCGAAGCGAGTTAATCGCCTGCTTGACGTCCTGCTGCGACGTCAAATTCGCTTTGACCACCAGAAGGACAAGATCAAGGTGTCTTTCCAGCACATTCATCGTGGCAACGGGAAGGATCGGTGGGGCATTGATCAAGATATAGTCAAACTTATCGCGCAACAGCGACAGAACCCGCTCGAGGGGACCCGTCTTTAGCAACTCGGTCGAACCAGGCCCAATCGAACCGGCCGGCATGATCCAGCAAGGGATATCGGGAAAGGAGGTCATCGCCTCCTCCATAAGAATATCGCTGTTTCTGCAACAATCAACTAGCCCGTATTCTGGCTGTGTTTCTGAAAAGTACTTCAATTCGGGGAAGACGAAGTCGCAATCGAGCAAAAGCACTCGTTTTCCGAAATCGCGCGCGAGAGTATAGCCCAGATTAACAACGGTTGTCGTTTTCCCCTCACCTTTGACTGAACTCGTTACGGCCACAACCTTCGGTTTTGTGTCAGCGCTAAGTAGCTGTAGCCTCGCAGACGCAACGCGATACTGTTCAGCAGCCATAGTGTGAGGGAAAAGTTTCGCCACAAACCTCCTCTCGTAGTGAAGGCCATTCTGCAGATACGCTTGCGGTCGATTTGTCTCTGCGACTTCCAACTGGCCCGAGGCGATACGGCGCTGTCCGTTCGTTAGGTTCCACAGAAATGAGAAGTCTGGAATGGCCACCAATACTCGAGGACCCACCAAAAGCTCCACGTCTTCCAGCCCACGGAACTGGGGACTGAGTCGCTCGCGCATTACCGCCACCCCGAGGCCCAAAACACAGCCGAACAACAATCCAAAAACCAACACCCTCGGTCTATTCGGTACGCTGGGGGATCGTGGGAGACTAGCCGGATCCAGGATGCGAAACCTCCCATTCTTCTGCTGTTTTTCCAAATTTTCTGTTACTCGCGCATGCAACCGCTTATCCAGCAGCGTGGCGTAGTTTGCCTTCATGCTGCCATAGTCACGCTCAAGAACCAGCAATTCCTGTTCAACTTCAGGAGACTTCTCCACACGCGTGACATGATCGTTCCGGCTAGCGTATAAGGCATTCAAACGTTGTTTGAGCAGGCTCACTTCACTTCTTTCATCGCTCTGTAGTTTCAAGAGATTCTGAACATACGGGTCGCCTGGTGTATTGCTCGGCTTGATCGATTCGAGACCATGCGATGCGGCCAATTCCTCTTCGACTGTCTTTATTGCTTCCTTTGTCAGCATCACCTCGGGGTATTCGTCTCTGAATTCTGCCTTTAGCTTGACCAATTTGTCCCGTAATTCTTTGAGCTGATGAAAAAGTGGATCTGGTGCCATTGAAGCATTCCCGAACGCCGGATTTTGCCACCCGTATTGTCGATACTCCTCTACCGCCTTTTCCAGCGACGCCAGCCTGTCGGAATGCCGCTGAATGTTCTCATTAACTGAATTGATCTCACTTTCCAATCTATCCAACGCCCGAGTGCTGACATCTGTTTGCTGAGGAAGCTTACCTGCATTTAACTTCTTGAACACACTGATCTGGTCCTCCTTCTTCTCCAATTCAAGCTTTAATCTCCTCAGCTCTTCGTCAAGAAACCTCAATGTCCCCTCAGCTTCAAACTCACGTTCCTTGATGTTCTCTTCAATGAATTTTTTCGCGATTCGATCGGTCACTTCCATCGCGGTCATCGGATTTTCATGCATGAAAGATACCGTAAATGCATCGACATTGTTCCCTACTGTTAAAATATTTCCTGCCATGTCCGCCTTGACCTTCTCGACCTTCATCGCGCCGCTCAACGTCCGGATGGCGGCATTCTCACCACCCACTTCAAGTTCTTTGGGATATGGATTCAACTCCACAATAATCCGACTCAAAAAGTCTCGACTCATGATCTGCCGCTGAATGAGAAAGAGACGCCGTTCGAAATTTCCATAATCTGCTTCGCGAACGACTTTCTCAACCAGCTTCTGGTCTTCCGCAACAATCAGTGTTTCCGACTGATAGTAATTCGGCGCGAAGACGCAGTAACTCCATGCGAGTATTATGGAGACACTGATGCACCCCACGATAGTCCATATGTTCCGCCGTGCGATTCCGGCGTACTCATGCACCACAGCTATCGCTGATTGACTTGATGGGGAAGTTTCATTCACAGAATTCATTCACTCCAGTTCACTCCGGTTGGCCCAATACTATTCCGACGGGCCAAAACCTATTCAATAGGAGCTTGCCCACTACTCCCGGCGAGTGGGCTTTTGATACTGTTCGATACCTGACCTCGGAAAACGTCTACTGGGGCTATGGGTGCGCCTCCAGTTCAGTGCTGCGCTACCCTTAGCACATCATGCGAGGAGAGTAAATCAGACCTTCCTTAACTAGCAAGTATGTGCTGAGATTTGGCAGACACCTTGTCGACAGCATTTGCGTCAATTGGCATGACCGATGCTTCAGAGTCAGAAGAAAAACGGAAAGTTGGAATAAGCTCCTTAAGACGTTCGATGACCGTATTGGGCTCGTCGAAACAGGCTACTGTTTCCAACGCGATTAACTTTTCTTTAAACGCTTCGAAACTGAACGAGTTTGAAGCTCGAATGTGTAGAATCTTGTCAAGCGATGCTGCCACTGCAACCTCGCCTTGGCCAACTAATTCCTCATAAAGCTTTTCTCCCGCTCGCAACCCAACAAATTGTATGGCAATGTCCTTCCCAGGGACGAAGCCTGATAACTTAATTAGGTTCTTGGCCAAACTTAAGATCTTGATCTGTTCGCCCATGTCCAGAATATAGATTCCTCCTTGTTCGCCAATGGTCGCGGCCTGGAGCACCAGCTGAACCGCCTCAGGAATAAGCATGAAATATCGTTGGATGTCCGGATGGGTAACAGTCACCGGCCCACCAGCGTTGATTTGCTCTTGGAAGCGTAGCAGAACGCTTCCACTACTACCAAGTACGTTGCCAAACCGCACAATAAGAAATCGCGTCCGACTGGTCCGCGCCATATCCTGAATTATCAGTTCGGCCACTCGTTTGGTCGCCCCCATAACACTGGACGGGTTGACCGCCTTGTCGGTTGAAATATGGACGAACTGTTCAACGCCGCATCTGCTGGCAACCTCAGCGACGATGCGTGTACCCATGCAGTTGTTCTTCACGGCTTCGGCGGGATTGAGTTCCACAAGGGGAACATGTTTATGGGCGGCCGCATGGAACAGGATATGTGGTCTATGCTCTTCCAACACCATAGAGAGACGAGCGGCATCGGTAACATCCCCGAGAATCGGGGTGACTTGGAAAAAATGCCCTTTGTCTTGTAGTTCTCTATTGATATTGTACAGACTGTTTTCATGACGCTCATATAGCAAGAGGGTATGAGGTTCCAGCAAGCTGATCTGGCGAGCTAATTCGGAGCCGATGGAGCCACCGGCACCAGTAATCAAAACGCTTTTACCCCGGACCATTCGCCTTATGGCTCCAATATCCAAACTCACAGGCGCGCGAGGCAACAGATCTGGAAGTGATACGTTACGAATTTGACTCACCGTACTTTGGTCAGCCAATAACTCCTTCACGCCCGGCAACCTCTTAATCGAAATTTCATACGGTTCCAATTTACTGACAAGATCCCTAAGGAAAGCAGGGCTAGCGTTGGGCACCGCAATCACGACCTCTTCTGGCTTATGCTTCTCCACAAGTTCAGGAAGATCCCCCAAAGTACCCAAGACCCTAACGCCGTGGATGCGTTGATTGAGAAGGGTTAGCTGATCGTCGACAAATCCAATTGGTTGGCTACGATATTCAGAACGTGTTTTCATCTCACGCACAACGCGTTCTCCAGAATCACCGGCGCCGACCACGAGCACCTTCTTTTTCTTTCGATAAATTACTTTCTCACGAAAGATTCTCGATGGCAGTCTCACCCCTGCTAGAAGCCCGACAAGTAGAACAGCATCAATTACAAAGACAGAGCGGGGATAATTGTTGATGCCCAAACCGAAATGCACCCAGCAAAAGAACACGATGGTGCTCGTTAAAACGCCACCGATAATGTTCTGCAGATCCCAAATGCTTGTATACCTCCGTCGGCCTTCATTCAGTCCAAAAATGACGAATGCCACTCCTCGAATCCCGAGTAGCCAGAGCACAGTTTGCTGGAACATCCCGATTTCTTCTGACGACAAGTTCCCGTCAAACCTCAAGAAAAATGCCAAGTAATTCGCCGCGAGTATCATCACCATGTCAAGCACTACGATGATGGGTCTCCGCCACTTCATGATCAATGACGAGATGTGCGCCCAAGAGGAGGCCGGTGAAGTTTGAGGTGTGGCCTTCACCTCAGGGAGTTCGCAGACTACAGCAGACGACCTAACGAGTCGCAACAGCGTTTGAATGATAATTGCGAGATCGAGCCGAAAAGATGCATGACGTACATACACCTTCGCCAAGTGAAGCTTTTCTGGAAGAACTTTATTCTGATATTCCTCTTCAGGATTGCTGGAACATGCAAGGAGACTTGCTTCGTTGATATATTTCAGCGACGCTAGGTCGGTAATTCCCGGGCGGACGGTGAGTATCTCGGAAAACTCAAAACGCAGTGGCTCGACATAACGAGGAACCTCTGGCCTTGGGCCTACAAGGCTCATGTGGCCTAAAATGACGTTCACCAACTGCGGCAATTCATCAAGTTTGGACTTCCGAAAGATTCGACCAACTCTCGTCACACGGACATCCTGTCCAACTGTTAGAGGTAAACCCTGGCGTGGAGCTTCCTCAACCATCGTTCGAAATTTGTACATCCTGAATGGGCAAAACCCTTTCCCAATGCGCACTTGACTAAAGATCACCGGACCACGCGAGTCAAGCTTAATCAGAATCGAGATCATCAAGAGGAGCGGCCAAGTGATGAGCAATCCTGAAATAGCTGCACAGATATCGAATGCCCGCTTCATCATCGCCGGTTTTCCTTGACGAGGGTATGCACAACGTCAATGACACGATTGATGTCGTCTTCGGTCATTTTGGAATACAACGGCAATGAAAGAATGCGCTGAAATACCATATTGGAAACAGGAAGATCGTTTGGGTGGTAACCCCACATGTCCCGGTAATAGGGATGTAGATGCAGGGGTATGAAGTGCACACTGCAACCGATACCGGCTTGCTGCAGTAGACGGACAAACTCGTTGCGGGTGACACGCAAACGATCCAGGTCCAGTTGAATGACGTAAAGGTGCCACGCGTGTTGCACATCGAACGCTGCTTGCGGGCAAATAACTTCCGGAAGATCTCGGAAGCCTTCATGATAGAGAGTGGCGTACCGCTCGCGTGCCTTCCAAAACAGATCGCACTTTTTAAGTTGCGCCAGCCCCAGTGCCGCAGCAATATCAGTGAGATTGTATTTGAAACCAGGAGAGAGGATTTCGTAATACCATGAGCCCTCTGCAGAATATCGGTTCCAGGCATCGCGGCTCAGACCGTGGAGACTCATCATCCGCATGCGAGCGGCCCACTCGGCATTATTAGTGGTAACCATCCCTCCCTCGCCGGTTGTGATGTTTTTCGTCGCGTAGAACGAAAAGCAAGTGAAGTCGGCGATGCTCCCTACCATCTTTCCTTGATAGCGCGCCGGGAACGCGTGGGCTGCATCTTCTATAACATGCAGGCCATGAGCACGAGCGATAGACTGGAGTTGCCGCATATTACAGGGATGGCCGGCAAAATGTGCAGGAATAATCGCCTTCGTTTTTGGCGTGATGGCCGCTTCAATCCGATCCGTGTCCAGATTCAGCGTGTCTTGCACACAATCAATAAGAACAGGTTTTGCTTTGAAGTAGAGGACGACTTCTGCAGTTGCAGCAAAAGTCATGGTCGGGACTAACACTTCATCTCCTTCACGCAGTCCAATCGCTTCAAGAGCAAGATGAAGCGCCGCCGTGCAGGAATTGACGGCAACAGCGTGTTGGGTGCCGACCATCGCGGCGAACTCCCCCTCGAACTCCTTCACTTTGGGTCCGGTCGTCAACCAGCCGGAACGGAGGACGTCCACTACACCTGCTATCTCTTCTTCACCCACATCAGCTCTATGAAATGGTAGAAAGCTTTCCATTAGAAGGTGCCCTCCACATATTGATAATACTTGCATCGCATAGGCTGTATAGTCCATCACAACCAGGGGCAAGCACAACCCACCTTTCGAGGGGGCCAATTACCTCGATTGCTCACAATTAACAGCGACATCCGAGGAGTGGTATACAAACGGCCTTACCGAAATACTTCAAAAGCCGACGCACAGAGATTACCGCCTTTAGCACCTTGAGAATGAACGCCCCCACAGGCACCTGACCTGAAAGGGTTGCGGCTCCGTATGCACGTGCGAGGTCCGATGAGACGCTTGAATTCGTAGAGTCTTGATTTTGTTGCGGGATACCCTAGCGGAGGTCCAACTGTTTCGAGTCCTGATGGTCCTCGATCAGTGGAATCGCCAGAGCCCGTTATTTGGAGGTGTGAACCCGGATGGCGGAGCGCCTGAGAGCAAGCCTTCGATCAGGCATAGGAGGCGAGAAGATCGCGTGATGAATATCAGAACCTGAGTGGCGGCTGGACAGCCACCCTCAGTGGCGATGAAACCACAACAAAACTGATAATGGAGCAACAGCAAGCACTGCTACTGCAGCGACAGCCATAACGACGCTCTTACGAGCATTGAAGCCGCCCTGCACCTCGGTCGTACGATACTGAAATGAAGTATCCGTCATGTTCCCTCCCCACCGAAGTCCAAACCAAAACAACAGAGGGATCGTCAACCCGTAGATGGTATAGCTGAAAAAACGATGATCAGCCCCTTCGGCGATCCCGAAGTGATCTCCAATGATCACACCGTAGGCCCTGAAACCATTGGCCACCATCAGCACCACGACACAGAGAGCAAGAAAGACGAGACGACGAGTCGGCTGTCCGTAGATCACGGTCGCGAAGGCGTATCCCAGTGCCAACCCTGGGAGCAGATATCGTAAGCCTCCACAGTCCGGGGCCACATCCCACGCGCCAGAGGTAAGAACGATCTGATACGTTTCAGGACGATAAAGATGTGGAATATTAGCAAGTTGGAGCCCAACCTGAATGAACCAAAGCGTAAAGTCTTGAAGCCATGGTTCGATTGAAGTCCCTACGGGAAGCATAAAGACAAGAAATCCCAATGGCCATGACAGGGTCTTGACGATCTCCTTCCCCAGTATTGCCCACATCAATCCAGGGAGCATGGCAACGACTGCTGCCTGTTGGAGCCATGCAACAGCTGTCACATATCCGACGAACCATCCGCTTCCCAGAAGGATAAGAGCGGCCACACCCCATGCACTCGGAGCCGGCATCAGTCGCATCCACCTGTGCCGATGGCACCAGATGAGATAACCCATCGCGGGCAACACCAGAAAACCATGTGCAAAGGTCCTGGAGCTAGCCCATACGTCAACCATCGATCGGACTGTTTCCCAGAACAGACCAACCACACACAAGCTTGCTGTACAGAGGACCAGCCCAATTGGACCCCACCCGGTCAAGGACAGCTGGGCATCTGGAACGACGCTCGTTGTTGTGCTGTGAGCAACGTTTCTCATACTCTCGCCGGATCCTGTGTCCATAGAGTTTGCGAAGCTCCATTCTCAGTCTTGCGACGATCAACTCGACGGAAAGCGGAATGCCCCGTGGCCTATCTAGGATAATGCGGCGAGGGCTTCTTTCGCCTTCGGAGCGGATGGATTATCAGGACTCAGACTCAGAAACTTGGCAAGCGACTTTTTTGCCTCGGCGCTGTTCTTATTCGCATATTGTGCCATCCCGTAATGATAAAGGAAGAGAGGGTGCTCCGGTAATCGATCGACAGATTCCTTCAACAAGCTTGCGGACTTGGCATACATTTGTTTGTGGTAATAAACCCATCCGAGCGTATCGCCGATATACGGATCTCCAGGCATAGCCTTCCGTGCGGCTTCAGCATAGGACAGCGCACGTTCCTTGTCACCACCAGACTCAATCAAGATCCAGGCGAGGTTATTGGCGGCAGGAGCAAATGTTGCGTCAACCCGTAGAGCCTCGTCGTATTTGGCCATAGCTCGAGCGTAGTCCTTTCGTTGCTCATGCAACATGCCCAAAATCATCAAGGCCGACAGGTGCTGAGGCCTCTTCGCCACAATCGTTTCAAACTCTCCGATCGCCTGTTCCACTTTTCCCTGCCGCGCGTAGAGATCGCCGAGATTGGCATAGGTTGACAGCATAGTTCCGTCGAGCGCCATCGCCTTCTTAAACATCGCTTCTGCTTCTGCGAAATTCCTGGATTGCACTAACACTCTGCCCAGGAGATTGAGGAGCCTCGGATCTTGAGGGTTCATGGCAACTTGTCTTCCCACTCGCTCACGTGCCTGCGGAACCTTACCTTGAGATACCAGAACTGCCACGATCTGCTCGAGAGCCTCTACGAGTGTCGGATCCTTATCGAGCGCTTGCTCGAAGTGGGCCATCGCGTCAGAAGGGCGATGCTGAGTGCGGGAGACGACACCGAGGCGATGATGAACAATCGGATCGTCAGGTAGGAGCACCAACATTTCTCTCAGAACCTCATTCGCTCGCCTTGCATCCCCCGCAAAAAGATTGGCATCAGCGAGTACCCTCAGAGCGGTCACGTTCTTAGGATGAAGCTCTATCGCGGCTTCCCCCTGCTCGATTGCCAGGCTGAATGAGCCTTGAGCCAAGTACACCTGGGCAAGGTTGGTACGGATATCGCTCGAATTAGGGGCGAGCCTTTGCGCTTCCTTCAGAGCAGCAAGCGCCTCAGGTAAATTGTGCTGCCGTGCCCACGCAATACCGAGATACTGATGGACAGCGACTAATTTCGGCGCTTGACGAGCCACTTCCTGCAAGAGTGACAGCGCTTTCTGCACATCACCCTGCTCCAGAATCAGGCGTGCCTGCAGAATGCGTCCAGCCGTATCCGTCGGGTTCTGCTTCAACAGCGCGTCAATCTCGATCCCAGCCTCCTTCAACCTGTTGGTCTCCAGATAAAATGTGATCAATGCTTCTTGGGCAACGTGAGAGGAGCTATCAGCCTGTCTGGCGCGTTGATGCGACGTTTCTGCCTCCTTCATTCGTCCCGTTGACCGATAGAATTGGGCGAGGGCGACATGCGCCTGTGCATCATTCGGGAGAACCTCGGTCCACTGACGATACAACCCTTCCGCTTCGCTGAAGCGGCGTTGTTTCTGACTAAGCCCCGCCAGCTTGAAGTAGAGCACGCCACTCTTCCGATCCACCTCAAGCCCGCGTCGGTATTCCTTTACCGCTTCAGACTCTTTCCCTGCCGCTGCCAAAACATCCCCCAAGGCCGTCAGCGTTTCAACAGACTGAGGATCGATCTGCAGACTGTTGCGCAGGACACTCTCTGCTTCAGGAAAATTGCCATGTTGCGCATACGTTCTGGCTAGCTCCAGGTACGCGCCCTGACGTGTAGGGTCGGACGCAATCGCCTTCCGCAACTCGGCAATTCCCTTCTCAAGTCTTCCCTCCCGTATCAGGCTTACCCCACGGATCAAATACCCATCCGGATGTGTGGGTTCAACCGCTAAAATCGCATCGGCATGCAGTCCCGCTTTTGCGGGCTGCTCTGCACGGAGATAGAGGTAGGCTAGTTGCCTGTGCGCATCAACCCGCGATCCCTTGAGCTTGACGACCTTCAGCAATGCTTGATGGGCCAGGTCCATATCCTCAGCCTTCCCGGAACGTAGATACAGAAGCGCCAACTGATAATAGGCCTCATCGTCTCGGGGATCGAGCTTTACAACTTGTTCGTATGCGGTCAGCGCTTCACGAAATTGCTGCTTCGCAACAAAGTCTCGAGCCTTGTCGCGATAAGCCGATATGGCTTCCTCGTTCGAGGGAGATGAACAGCCCGCGAGAATAGTTCCCAGCAGAAGGACGGCGAACGCAAAGCGAATTGTGCGAGCGTATGGCATGGTGATTACTCCACGGAGACCGTAGAACCTCCGTCGTCAGGCCTTTTACGGAAGCATCGGAAGAAAGTCCGCGAGTCGAACGAGGTAGACGGGGAAATCGTGAAAGCAGGATCTTGCAATGCGCTATTGCGAAGAAACCACGAAACGTGAGGCTGATTCCTGGAAAGTGCGGAAGACCCACTCGCCGGCTATATTCACAGCGAGTGGGTTATAGTGACTACACTATCTGTAGGCTAGAACGACGGAGTGAACGGACATGCCACCCGATAAAGAGCGCAAATCCTACACCAAACATGAGTAACGTCCCCGGCACAGGCACCGCGTTGCCGCTCACTTTGGTGATCTTAAACCGATCCGCTCCATCACCCGTTCCCAAGTACTTGGCCCCGAAAAGGAGCGCATTCACAGAGGAAGGGTTGTTGATCGAAACATCACGAGAAGAAGAACTCGAGGTTCCATTGCTGTCATTTCTGGCAAGAAATCCCAGGCTCCCCAGATCGCTATACCCCTTGCCAGTTAGGTCGATCGATGAATTCACATTTCCAACCCAGTAAGACGCATCTCGATCATACGTACCATAGGGGTCGATGCGGACTGTTAAAGGATCGACCGGCGCATCGAAACGAATTAACACAAATTCGTGTTGCCCCACGTTATCCACTTGATGAGCAGGGTTCGAACAGGTCTCCGGCACCCCGCAAACGGCAACCCCTGTACTCCATTGTCCCAACCGTGCCTCTTGAAACGACGTGCCATAGCTCCACGCATTGGCCGTCACCGTAATTCCACCGGCCGTAAACGTCCGCTCATTCCCGACAGTTCCTTCACCTCCAGAGCCCGTGAGATTCCATATGATGGGAGCAGCTTCCGCAATTCTGCTCGTTCCGAGTAGGAAAATGCACACTACTACAGCAGGCAGGATCCATTTCGCTCTCATTGCTATGTTCTCTGGCACTGGAGATTTCATATGTGTGTTCCTCTTTCTTCTCTGAACCCCTAATGATTAGATTGTTGAAGACGGAAGGCTCCTCCCGCGCGAGCAGAAATGCCACCCTGCGAACGCGATAAAGCCTAATCCAAACAGCAGCAGTGTGCCCGGCACGGGCACCTTCCCCGTTCCTTCAAACGACCCTTCCGGTCCACCGGCAAATTTGATCCCAAACGTGGAAAGCGTGAGCCCCTGGCTGAAGTCTCCGGCCAACTTGAGCGTGAAGCTATCACTGCTGTTGGGTTGCAGGGCGTCAGGATTCGTACTCGATGAACAGTTATTCGAGGTAAAGGCACAGACTTCGATCGGATTAGACACGGCGGGAAAGTTGACATCGTTCGCAATGCTGCCGTCAAACTTTGCCCCGGTGATGGTATACGAGCCGGTCACCGGAGAG
Organism: uncultured Nitrospiraceae bacterium; assembly: GCA_963801725.1. Taxonomy (GTDB): domain Bacteria; phylum Nitrospirota; class Nitrospiria; order Nitrospirales; family Nitrospiraceae; genus Palsa-1315. The sequence goes on along the minus strand of CAWDFX010000002.1, from coordinate 1,764,120 downwards.
GTGGTGTTAAAGCCGACCGCACTGACCACATACACGCTATCGGTATTGTTGATGGTGACGGCGATGGTCGCTTCCGTGGCAGAAAAGGCTGTCACATTGAAGCTGCCGGTCGCTGTCAGCGGATCCCCACCCGGAGTGACAATATTATAATTGACGACAAAGTCGTCGGTGATCCCATCGATCGTGATCGGGCTCGCCTGTGCCCCGACCGGAAACGCCGCCAGGCACAGCAGCAAACTCATCGCAACCACACCGAGACGAACGAACGAGAGCCCTCTCGGGCGCCTTGTTTGCTCGATCCTATATATCTCCATGGAGCACTCCTTTCGTTAGAAAACCAGAATTAAGAATTGATAGGAATTTCCAATTATTTTAGCTTCAAACCTGTATGCTCATTGGGTGGAACTTCTATCGCAGTGGGCGTCTTTGCGTCAACGTATTCTGAAGGGTTACGTACTAAGACGGAGCCGACAAGAACTCGCTTAGCTAGGATTGTCTGGACACTTTGATTCTCGGTTATCCGACCGTGCCATTTGAGCTAAAACCGCCGTGATAACCGGTGACGGTACAGCGGTGGCCGGGATAGGTGCAGGAGGATGCTCTTTACTCCTTTGTCTTCTTACCCATCGGAGACGGGCCGAACGCGTGGATAAGTCATGCCTTTGCCAGACGTACCGGATCATTGTTGGTGTGACATTGATTCCGTCCGACTTCATGCACCCAGCGAGCCGGAGGTAACTGATAGTTGGATTTGTATGTGTTCTCAATAGGATTTGGTCCTCTATTGGAACAGGTGTGCGATTGGGCATAGCGGGCTTCTTTCGAACCCGCAGGGCTAAGCCCTCTTTGCCGTAGGTCTCATAGGCCTTCTTCATCGCGTAGAACTGGGAACGACTCACCCCAGCCAGCTGACAGGCCCTGGCCACGTTCTTGAGCTCAGCGGCCATAGCCAGGATGCCTATTCTGGCTCTGATCAGTTGCTCCTGGCTCGTCATGTCCGCACCTTTAAAATGGCTTGCGACAGGCTGTCCAGAGATCTCTCACCATGCAAGTTCGTTCACGTTGTTTCGATTAAGTCTCCGCGCGAATTTTCGTACGTTTCGCCAATAATCTGTATTGCAAAAGGCTGTGAGGTACATCGAGTCGCATCCTCAGAGGCACCGACCCAGCGCACGCATGTAAGAATAAATGGGGTGTTACTGAAGAGACCTGGAGTCAGGAATGAGGCAAGTGTTTCTCACCGTTCGAACCATTCTCGCATCGCTTGAACCACATAGTGCTGTTGATCCTCGTTCAACTCAGGATAAATGGGAAGTGCCAACAACTCACGGGAGGCCCGTTCCGCTTCAGGAAAATCGCCTTCGTGATAGCCGAGTCCGTTAAAACACTCTTGCCGATGGAGAGGCACCGGATAGTAGACCTCTGTCCCGATGCCTTTGGCCTTGAGATGAGCCTGTATGTGATCTCGATCCGATACTCCGATTACGAATTGATTGTAGATATGGTAATGGTCAACACCGGCTGTCTTGTATACTGCTGCCGGCAGTCGGACATGGCATTTTTCAACTAATCCCGCATCCTGGAATAGCCGCTCATACAGTTCGGCATGGTGCTGTCTCAGCGCAGTCCATCGGTCGAGATAGCCCAGCTTGACGTTCAAGACGGCAGCCTGCAACGTATCGAGACGGAAGTTTCCTCCCACCACACGGTGATAGTACTTCGGCTTTGCTCCATGCACCCGGAGAATACGAAGTCGTTCCGCCAGATTCTGGTCGTTGGTCACGACCATGCCGCCGTCTCCCAGACCTCCCAAATTTTTGCTCGGGAAAAATGAGAAACAACCGATAACACCCATGCTGCCTGCTCGTCGGCCTTCTCGATACTCAGAGCCGATAGCTTGCGCAGCATCTTCGACCACCGCCAATCCGCATCGTGTCGCAATCTCAAGAATCGGGTCCATATCGGCGCACTGACCATACAGGTGCACAGGCATGATGGCTCGTGTCCGGGGGCTAATAGCCGCTTCAAGTCGCGAAGGATCAAGATTGTAGGTCACCGGGTCAATGTCGACGAAAACCGGTCTGGCTCCTAATCGCACAATGACCCCGACGGTGGCGAAGAAAGACAGAGGCGTCGTAATTACTTCGTCACCGGCCTTGATGTCCAGCGCCATCAGGGCGGCCAGTAGGGCATCGGTCCCCGAGGACACGCCCACTCCGAAGCGTACCTGACTGTAGGCTGCAATCTTCTCTTCAAGTTCGGCAACCTCATTGCCAAGGATAAAATTATTCTTATCAAGCACCTGCTCAAGAGCCGCGAGCAGTTCCTTGCGAAGTGGTTGATGATGCGCTTTCAGGTCTAACAGCGGAACATTCATGGTTGGACTCCTTTATGAAGACAACTCGCCGACTTCGATTTCACTCGTCTCCTTACCTACCCGTGACGGTTCGCGAAACAAGCAAGCGATCGACTCGACCGATGCAATGTTGGCGCACTTTGTGGCTTTGCTCCGCCATATCGCGCATATAGCGGATCCAGGGATATTTGGATTTCCTAAACCACGGTACCTGCTATTTCCTTTCCTCCGTACTTTCTTTTGTATTCACCGCCACCCCCCATATCGTAGATGCGAATACCTTTTCTCTTTCCGATCTTCATAGCCTCCCATTGGAGCGCTTCGTTTGGCCGTAATGATTGAGAATGTCGCCAGCTTGCCCCTCCCCAGAAATACATGACCCCGTTCATATGGGGGAAAATTCCCGTGGCGATACAACGTCCCTGGCGATCGCGAGCCCGAAGCAAGAGAAGATGTCCTGTGGGATGCACATGTGTCGAATCAGCTGCCGTACACGTTCGATGTCATATGTGGGCACCAGGCTTTGCTTCGCAAAGACATCCTTGAGCTGAGCGTAGTACTCTTCTGCAAATTCCAGGTCGTGCGCTTCTTCGACCGAGACCCCCTCTTTCTCAGCTTTTCGGATACAGCGGCGGCAGGCGCTCGTCATATTGGAGAAAAGCTCATCCTCGTTAGGGGTCAGGTCAATTTCGAATCCGCGATAGACTCGATGCTGGACACCGAGTCCGTCAAGATCGCGCACCGTTAGATTCCGATCCATCATCTCCAGATGAACGCACCCTAGTTTCTGAAAAGCAAACTCAATCAGGGCCGGACCGCCTGGCGTCGGTCCGCCCTGGCAGAGAGAGCAAACCCCATATAATCGGTACTCCATCCCGGGAAAGGGCTCCCAAGTATGCGGAGGCCAAATTTTTGCACAATTAAACCCGTAAAATACCCGATGGTTCTCCGATCCTCCTTTAATGCTGCAACGACAAGCTCGCCATGTTGAGTCTTCGAGAGAAATGCCAGCCAAGCCGGTGTCTGGAAGATCGTATGGCGTTGGTGGACGTCGGGGCTCACTGTCGAACCATCGACTCGGACATCGATACGTTCAACGCCGTAGGTCATAAGGCTCAGCTTGTTGAGTCAATGTCCGCATCTTCGTGGCGCAAACGCACTCGTTGCTTCGTTATCCTTTTTAATTAACTTCGCCCATTCGTGTGCAATATCTTATGCTTAAGCCATTTTCTTTCCAGAGCAGTTCTTTCGGCTCGAGTAATAGTATGTTCGCCTCTGACTTGCAGGATAAAATCAAGAAGGGTGTGTACCGGGACAAACCATCCATTCATACTGCTAAGGCGTTCCATGAGAGACTTGAATCGTCTGTTAATCTTACCGCCTTCAACAAAGCCTGCGGCGAGATGTGTGTACATGATGCACGCTCCTCCTTCGCTCATCAGGCGATCTTGATTCTCCTCGCAAATTCTGTCGTTGAACGATTCGACTCTCGGCCCTTCTGAAGCAGCAAACCAATAGTTGACGTAGGGACGTGCAGGATCACGATAGGGCATGACGGGGCATGCTTTTAAGTGTTGATATCTCCATAAGACAAAGTTTCGTACATATTTTATCTTTTCCCGGCAAAGATCACCCCAAAAGAACGGACTCGTCTCAACATGCCCTTGGATGAACATTCTCATCTGCTCAAGTGAAGCACGTCGTAAACTATCTTTTGAAGTCCCGAAAGACGCGCGTTCCCCCAGTAAACACCTTCGTCGCAACCTACATGATTAGCCATTGAATAGGGATAATGTCCGAACAATCGATGGAACGTCTTAATCCCGCGCGCTGTTTCTTCTCGAGTCGATGTATGATAGGTGACGTTATGAAGTGCTATCTCGAATCCCTGGTCTTTCAGATTCAGAATCCATTTAAGGTATTGTTCGTCCTCACAGGTAGCGCCACCTATCTTTGGTGTACCATTTCCCCGGACAGGCCAGACGGCTTTCGTCGTTCGAAACCCTAAATCGCGAAGGAACGAATAGATAGTCGCCACATTCTCGACTGTATCAAAATCCGGATCATCGAAGATCGTGAAGGCAAACTGTTTTCCGTCGGGCCATTCGATTTTAGGAATCATCGTTTGGCTTAGCCCTGCCCGTTCACCGCACATGGACACGCTCGGACTGTTTTGCTCACCCACAGACCAGTCACTGTTTGATCGCCTAAGGGCTTTCACAGACTACTCCTCTACCTTCGAAATGCCAGTTCGCGTTTTGCTAAATTGTTTGCCACAGGTACAGCTCGCGCGATCGTCTGTCCAACCCAACTTCAGTCCGCACTCACACACCCAGCCTGTCATCTTTGCCGGCGCCCCAACGACCAATGCGTAATCCGGCACGTCTTTGGTCACAACCGCTCCGGCGCCGATGAAGGCGTATCGCCCGATCGTAATCCCACAAACAATCGTGCAGTTGGCTCCGAGAGTCGCCCCTTTTTTCACCAGTGTCGGCTTTAACTCTCCCATGCGAGGGATTTCGCTCCGAGGATTGAAGACATTCGTAAAGACCATCGAAGGCCCACAGAACACATAATCTTCGAGAGTCACGCCCTCATAGACGGAAACATTGTTTTGAACCTTGACCCCGTCCCCTATCGTAACATTTGGGCCAATCACCACATTCTGTCCGATCTTGCATGACTTCCCGATTCTGGACCCTTTCAGAATGTGAGAGACATGCCAAATGCTGCTACCCTCACCCACCTCGACTCCTTCATCGACAAAAGCTGAATCATGTGCGAAAAATTTCCGGGCGGGTTTTGAGATCAGGTGGCTGAACGGTGGTGCGGCCCTTAACCTCCAGTGCATGCTGACACTCTCGCAAGACCGAAAGTACACGTAAGCCCTCCTCCCCATCCGTCCGCGGACGCCGACGTGTACGGATGGAATCCAAGAAATGCGCACACTCTTCTCGGAGAGGCTCCTCAGATCCAACCTCGACAGACTGTGCCTCAGCACGGTTCGCGATCGGGACCTGGCCTTTCCATTTGATCGAGTGGGGATACAGGAGCAGTTTATCCTTTTTCTCCATGTCATCAAACACCGCCATTTTTTGATCGCCCACTACAATCAGTTTTTGTTCTTTAAACGGATGGAGCCACGACACGAAAATATGAGCCTTGACGCCACTCGGAAATGACAACAGCGTCACAGTGGTGTCGGCAATCTGTTCATGGAGGTAGTTTCCCCCTTGGGCCAAGACTGATGTGGGCATTTCACCCACCAATCCAAGAATGACCGAGATGTCGTGCGGAGCAAAGCTCCAGAGAATATTTTCCTCACGGCGAATTTTTCCGAGGTTCAATCGGTTGGAGTAGATATATTGGATGCGTCCGAGTTCGCCGGTATCGATCAATTCTTTTAGCTTGAGAATAGCGGGATGGTACCAGAGTAAATGACCAACCATCAGGATGCGGCCCTGCTCTCGCGCCAGGGCGACCAGAGATTGTCCCTGTTCGGCAGAGAGACACAGCGGCTTTTCGACAAACACGTCTTTTCCGGAGAGCAGGGCCTCCCTCACCATGAGTCCATGGGTCTCGGCCGGCGTGGCGATCGCGACCGCATGGATAGACTCGTCCCGCAAGACATCCGAGTACGATGTGAGCGTTCGGCACTGGGGATATTGTTCAGCCAGCGCGCGAAGTGTCTCGGTGTGGCTGTCACACACAATGGATAGTGCTCCCAGGTTTGAAAAATTACGTACGAGATTCTTCCCCCAGTAACCCGAGCCAATCACCGCTATGGATGGTTGGGTGATCGTGTGAGTACTGGACGGAGACGCCTCTGCATTGCTCTGAGTCCTTTTCGTTGGATACACCATAGAGAGATCCTTCCTTTCAACATCCTCGGTTGTATAAGGTGCTGCCGTAAGCTCCCCTTGATTTCTGACGCCTCCAAACCACCGTACTTGGCCTTCCCCTTGTAATAGGTGTCGGCACTGATTCTTTACTTCCGCCAAATCTCATTGACGGAACGATCCGCATCAGCTTCCTTTTAGGATCGACACAATCTGCGTTTCGGTGAACTTCGACTGGCGCATTGGAACCCCCTGGCTATGGGTAACTATTTTGCCAGAAGATTCCTGTTGCCCTTGAGAATCCCGCGGGCAAACCCCAACGCATAGGAGACGTGCAATATCGCAGCGGCCAGGGGGAACAGCAACCCAACCAACCATCCACGAGTCACCATCACACCAATGCCGACAGCAAAAAGGACAACTGCGTAGAGCAGAGGAATCACAATGGCCATCAGCCGCCACCAGCCTGGCAGCCACAGCCCCACGATCAGGCTGATCAGAACGAGCCCGATGAAGGCAGGGGGGACGATCTGACGGAAGGAAGCGGGACGACGATACTTCCTTAGCACTGCCACACGCGCAGCCCCATATCGGAAATACTGCTGAAAGAGCCGAAGTGGAGTCTCTCGCACATAGTAAATGCAACGGGCGCGAGGAGAAATAAAAACCTTGTCCCCTCCCAGCGCAAGGCGATAGTTGAGTTCATCGTCCTCAGCATAAATAAACTTCTCATCATACAGTCCGATCTTCTTGAAGACTTCCTTTCGAAACATCGGGAAGCACGCGCCTTCCGCGTATCCCTCATAGTACGGTAACCGATGCTTTGCGTTTCCCACCCCGACCGGATGAGACATCGCTTCCGCAACCGCCTGTCCGAAGGGCCCTTTACCTCGACTGATGATCGGACCGCCAGCACAGGATACTTCCGGATGTTCCTGAAGAAGTTCCAGACAAGTCTGCAGATAATTCAGCGCGTACTCTGCATGGGCTCCGAAGTTGGTAACGTACTGCCCGCGGCTCGCTCGGATCCCGATGTTGAGTGCAGCGGGGGTTGCGAGGGAAGGATTATCAAGGACCCGTAGCCTTGGATCACCCTTCGCGATGTTCGCGAGGATGTCGCGAGTCCCATCTTCCGACATACCGTCCACTACGAGGACCTCCAGGTCACTGAGAGGAGACTTCTGGACAAGGATCGAGCGCACACAAGACTCAATATAATTCTTCTCATTGCGGCACGGAACAACCACAGAAATCATCGGTGTGCTAGCCTTCAATGGGATCTCCTCTCCTGAATCGGAAGGATCTGAGGTACCGAGGCTTAGTCGTTGTTTGAACAGAGAGATCGATGCCGGGGCTGGAAGTGGGAGATTCAAACTAATCACTCGATTTTATGGAAAAGAAGCTTCGATCAAGGCTGGAGGCTCCGCTGGCCGACGTACTGAAGCCCTATGTTTTTATGCCTTGGTCATCCACGAGCCGAACATATTTTGCTACACCTGTTAGTCCAAGAGCAGTGGGGCACGGACGCCACCCGCATTTCTCGTAGAGCCGGCGAGTCTCTCTTTTATCTTGATAGACCCATAGGAGCAACGATCGCATCTGGAGATTCCTCGCCTTTTCTTCGAATGCCTGCAGTAATCGCATACCGATCCCGGTCTTCCGGTGAGATAATGCGACCCCAATGCCGAACAGGGACATGGTCGGCTCCGGCAGGTCGGATGAGGGATCGAACATCACGCGGAGAGACAAACTTTCTGAGTCGCGCCATTCCCACCCTCCAGAGACGCTTATCAAAGAGCAACCATGGCCTTAAGATCAGGCTGCGAGCCGTCACCCAGAACATGTCCTGTCGAAGCAGACGGGTGAGATTTTCGGGTGCTCCCATCGCATACCCGATCACACGATGATCGCGATCGATGGCTGCGATCGCAATGGCTTCTTTCTCACGAACAAAGCAGCCGATCAAGGCGGTGGCATATCCTCTGCCGAGGCGGGCATTCAAATATCCATTAAAGGCCTCGAGATGCAGTCTCGAAACAGCCTGTATCATTTCTCCTTCAGCGATATCAACAATGGTGATATCCGCCGGATTATGGGCAGGCACAGCTAAACTCTCCATTTGGTAGACTGCAAGTCGGGACCCATGAGCATTCTATTAGATATCAGACTCGAGCACCGTTGCCATTGGGCGCGCCTACGAGCTCATGGTACAGGTCCAACAGCTTCTTCGACTCTGCCTGCCAGTTAAAGCGGTTGCGCACCGCCTCCTTGCCCGCCTCGCCCATCTGACGGGCTAGAGCCGGATTTCGAACGAGAGATTCGATCGCATCAGCGATCTGCTCCGGATTCGTAGGATCAACCATGATCGCAGCTCCAGTCTCGCCTCCCACTTCACGGTAAAGGGGAAGGTCAGAGCACACCACGGGAAGACCCATCGACATGCATTCCATTAACTTGGTTGGGACCGCGCCCAAAAAATAATCGTATGGCAGATCTGCAATCAGTCCAATACTGGCCCTATGCTGGAAGAGTAGCGCTTCTCTTTTGGAGAGGATGCCGTAGTACTGCACCTGTTCTTTAATACCAAGCGCTTTGGCTTCATCCCACAGCGAGGTAAGGAACTCGTCCGACAATGGAATACCAGCCAAGGCGAGGGATACCAAAAGACCTCGTTCTTTAAGACATGCCAGAGCCCTGAGCATCTGAGAAATGCCGCGGTCCGGCCTGAGCACCCCGGCGAAGACACATGTAACTCCATCGCGTTCGATGGCAGGCAGCTCTTTATTCCCCTCCAAGTCTGGATAATTTGCGACCACTCGGACGTTGTCGTGAAGAAGAGAGTACCGGGGTCCTTGTAGCTTCGTCGCGAGTATCACTCCAGCGCAACGCCGCACGAGCCGGCGCTCCCATTGGTCCCAGGTAAATACAATGAGCGGTCTTACCCACTTCGGAATCCAATCACTAGACCTCAGCAAACCTAGATATATCTCATGGACATCATAGATGACCGGCCGGGAACCGGCCCTGGCAATGACAGGGCCGAGAAGATCCGGCTCATGGACGTGAAACAGGTCCGGTTTGAGGTCCGCCGCCAGTTGTGCCACGCGAGACGCACGTGTGTACCGCTGCCTTCTGCTTTCAGATTTCGGCAAGGGGTGAATAATGACTCCTTTTTCCTCATACGCCTTCGTTCCCTTGCCCTGCGCAAGGAGATGTACCTCATAGCCCGCCTTTGCCAATTCACAGCAGGCCCGGTGGAACACGCGCCCATCGTCGACCGTGTGACCGTTACAGACGTGACAGATTCTCACCGTGCGCCTAAGCTTCCTGGGTTTGACTCCGTACTGTTCCCTTCGGTTGACGAGCAATTCGTGTGAACCGATTGTGCTCCGAGAGTGGGTGAATGAATGCGAATGGTTTCTCGATAGAGTTCAACGAGTCGGTCTGCAGTCGCTCGGATATCGAGATGAGAACAGGCGTACGCATGAGCTTCTGTTCCCATACGCATGCATCTGGCCGGATCGGAAAGGAGAGAAACGAGAGCGTCAGCCAACCCCTTGACGTCGCCTTTCTCCACTAAAAGCCCTGTTATCCCATGTGAGACAATGTCAGGGATGCCGCCAACACCAGTGGCCACAACCGGAAGACCGCTCGCAAGCGCTTCCATAACGCAGTTCGGTGTCCCCTCTCCGTAACTCGGCAAACATAGAATTTGGGCTTTTCGCATCAGACTCGCTACCTCGATCGCCGGCAATGGGCCAGTTATCTTTACGGTATCATGATGTCCACGCGTGCGGACCTCTCTAATGAAACGTCCGTTTGTATGGTCTGGCCCAACAAGCCACAATTCAGCGAACGGACAAGCAACAATAACTTGCTCCCAGGCTGTAAGCAGATCCCACGCCCCTTTTAGTTTCGAAATCCGACCAACGAACAAAACTATTGGGTTCTTGGTAACTTCCCAGGAAGGGAAAAACCTCGTCTGGTCAACACCACGGAGAAGAACTTCACATCGACCTTGTGGTTGCACCTTTTCCTTAAGAATGCTCTGCAACGACTGACTAACAGAAATATTGAGGTCAGCCAACCGAAACGATTCGCGGCATAACTTCCAGCTCTTCTGGCGGTCGGCGAAGGCCGCGTGCACTTCGCTGCCTTGGTATGTCACTACGCAGGGTATCGCGTATCTCCTCGCCGCCTGGATCGAAGACCATGCGCTCACAGTTCCAGCATTGGCATGGATGATAGAGACAGGGTGGCTTTTGTTAAGCTCGGCGACAGTTTTAGATACGATTCGACACCATTGAGCTGTCGTCCATGACAAGAGTAGATTCCCCGGCGCCTTCAGATATCTTGGGAAAAGGACTTCACAACGGTTTGGAACCAAGAACATAATGTTCTGGCAGCGTAACCTTGGCAGCCAAACGGCGGAACTTTGACATGAAGCGCGGCATCGTGGGAACGGGCGAAAGAACGGTAATCCGTTCAACCCGTTCGGCCAAAGCCAGCACTTGCTGCCCTATGAAGTTCCCTGGATGCGGGTTCTCTGGTGAAGGAAACTGTATCGCAACGACTAGAAGGTGCATGAATAATGAACAAGCGCCAGAACAACCAGGTTAATGTGTGGAGAAAGAAAGCGCGGCACGAAGAAGAGTGAGGGTACGCCTGCCTGATAGCAAAAACTAGATCGAAGACAATCTGAACTAGCCGGCTCTAAAAAATGGCAAGACTTCTGGGTGCGGATGGTGGTTGCACATCCGTAACGCCATCTCCATAGTTTGCCGGGAACGAACACCCGTTTGTATTGACATTCAAGCGCTTATGTACGTCAAAGAGGGATTGTCCCGCGACATCATTCAGTCCCGCCACGAGCGCTCCACGGGGAAATTCGCCTGTCGTCGGGTTCCAGAGTGGCACATTCGTCAATACGCCGTCCTGGTAGCGGTAGAGAATATTCGCACCAATGTCTTTGCCATTCTTTCCCGCTCTCTTCAGTGGTGAATTATCAGGTATCCAGACCCGGCAGGCGCCAAGTAACGAATCAACCGATTTAATAGCGAGATAGTTTGCGCTTGATTGGGGGGAATAATTCAGTTGGTTCCCGAAAGAATTGGCATTGTTGACGGTCCATGTCTGAATTTGGTTGGTAATCATGAAGCCCGGGCCATCATTGGAGAGGGAGAGAGAATTATCCGAAAAAAATGAATACACCCCATCACCAGGTGCCACAGGCTCGACATCGACAATCAACCCTGCATTTCGGAACTATTGAGGAGCAAACAGTGATCGCAGCGTTGGGCCCGGACGCCACGGATGAAGATGCCGACCTCTTCCGGACCGTATGCGACGAAGTTGTTAACGACGTTATTCTTCGGCATGGCTAGAGCGGTTGCGCCAGGCTCCACTCGTGCCTTGATAACGGCGCCGTATTGTGTTTGGAGCGCTATGTTTCCGAGAAAGCGATTATTGTCTGCGTTGGTTGGGCCGGATGCCTGGATATCGAAGACCCCCCCGGTTGTGGCATCAGCGATTGTATTTTCGACAATACTGTCATTAGCAGGATAGAGCGACACACATATATCGCCCCCGACAGTACCATGTGAATTATTTCTGCCGCCGGGAATCTGCCCGTATCCTCGGCTATTGCAATAGACACGGCGTACGATGATGAGTCCTCCAGACGTTATGGCAATGGCATGGCGATGGAAATAATAAAACTCCGACTCTTCGACCAAACTATCCGTCACCAATCAAGACGAGCGGATGGCTGTTGGCATATCGATTGTTGTGGTGGAGCAAGAGACGCTGGAAGACCAGGTGATGGCAGTTGGTCAAATGAAACCCCCCACCATTGCGGCCTGTCACACCTGGATTATCCTCACTGCTAGCCTGAACGCCCTCCACCGTAAGGTAGGAGCATTTGGACCCAGTCACAGAGTATCTCGTGCCTTCATTGTGAATATGCGCCTTTCGCTCGTTCAGAGCCTGATCGTGATCGGCTGTGCTGCTGTCCCGTTGATATTCAAGACAGGGAATCCACTATTAGAGGCATCGTAGGTCCCATCAAGAGGATCAGCGTATCCCCAGGCAGCACACTTGGGATCGCAAAGTTAAAGGTCTTCCACGGGGAGGTTCGAGCAACCCCTGTGTTCGAATCATCCCCCGTCGGAGAGAGAAAGTAGGTCATCGCCGCCACATCTTCCGTGTACACTACTAAGCCGAGGATGAGGCCACCAGGAAATCCTGCCGAGACTGCCTACGACTGTCGAACCAGAGTGCCCGAAATGCTTACCCATAGTACTATGCCTCCTTACTCTCTATCGCCTACAGGGGAATGCCATGCCCGTTCACCATTGCCAAATGAGATAAGAAAGCAGGAAACGTGCCGTAACAGGATTGAACGTCACGGACCGCTATGAAAATCATAAAACTATCTATATTCCCAATGCTTACAGCGATCACTTATCAGAAATAACCCGTGAGCGTTTTTGCAACAAATGAGGGTACAACTAACAAAACTTACGGCTTGTGTAGGCCATATACTCCGGGATTTGGAATCTCTTCGATGGGACCGGCAGGATAACCCAGCCGCCACCGTTTCGACAGAAACGGCTCGCCCGCAAGACTGTACGCCAGTATAACCCAAAACAGCTTGCGGTGTTGCAGACTACCAGCCGTACTTACAATAAGTAAGCAGCCCAGCAACGCTATCGGGAAGGACCCTTCTGTTCCATAAGTTGCTCGCCATGCTGTACGCCAACAGATCCATAGTCCGATGAAGAATGGGATAGTTCCTAATAAACCAGTCTCAGTCATGATCCAAAGGTACAAACTATGTGCATCCATTGTTGGCTTCCCAAACCGGGCTCCTAATTCCACATAGTTAGAGACGGGTCCCCATCCGAAGAAAGGTTTCTCCATGAACATATTCCACGCTTGAGGGTGAATTTCTTCTCGACCAGATTGGTCCCCTGTCAGAAGTGTCCTTTCCCACCGAATCCGTACGGCGTCATTGTCATACGAGGCCCACACCAGAGCAGCAATCGCCAATAGGCTGATAAGTCCGACTTTAACTTTCAGACCAAAATTCCCGCGTCTGGCAGCAAGCAAAAAGATTCCACCTAAGAGACCTAACATGGCACTCCGTGAACCGGTTCCTACAAGTACGACTCCAATACCTCCAGAGCAGATCCATAGGAGGGCTCTGCTTCGCCCATCCATATCGTTCCTGCCATAGGCCAGCCCAAGCAAAGCTAGCAATCCCAGAGACAATGTCGCTCCAAGCATATTTGCATTGTGTGACATTGCAGTCACACGGCCCTGAGCTATACCCTGGCCGAAACCAATAAGCACAAGACTTGCTAGTAATGCACAAGAACCAACCATCGATAAGAAAGCACCTTTAACCAAAGACTTCTCTTGCAGCAAGTTATATGAGACCCAGAATAGTATTAGCATCAGAATAAGCGTAAATAGCTGAATGGCAATAAGCCCCATAAGTTGGGGCGGCTGGAAAGTGGCCAGACTCGCCCAGACCAGAATGTATGCGAGGAAGTACCAGAATGGTCTCGGGGGATTCCTGAAGCATACTTGCGGCTGCAACAGTGCGGTAGCGATGAATAGGATTCCGATTACCTTAGATATCGAGAAAACTCCGCCTTCGATTCCTATGTCAAGAGTCTCGATCGGGATTGAGAAAATAAATGCGTAGTAGGAGTACCGAACTACGGGAAATAATCTACCAGAACCCGTCGAAAATGGATCGACCATTGCTTGCTCTCCAGTGCTAAGGATCGGCCTTCCCCCTACTTCAAGGCTCCAAGCAAGACGTTATCGAGCTTCCTTATTGGCTGGGGCGATGTTGTTGTCCGACCTGACCTGGTCCACTCACGGAGCCAGAGAAGTTTTTCCTTGATGGCCGCATGAGCCGTTCTGTATTCGCGACCCCCTTCGGGGAAGGTGACCGAGGTGGGCTGACAACCATTGTCACTAGATGGAGCCCGTGGCCACGGATCCCGCGGGGAAACTGGGCCTGCCCATGAGGCCATCGAGTACAATGTGGCTTTGGTTTTTATCATCCCACTCGCCTCGTTTCATGGCCGACCCCTCTTGTGAGGATCAGTCACAGTCTACCTAGTTCAGGTTGCCCTTGTCTTAAAGGGGATCAATATAGCTTTTGATTCTGCTTGACTGCGTTCAAATCTCATCCATAACTCAAGAACAAGTAAGTACCATAGCTGGAGAGGCGTTTCCCCTTTCGTCAAAGAAGATTCAAACATTTCCGATGCAGATCGAGACCGGATCCAACCTTCCTTTTCCAAAATCGATTCCCGCAGGCAAGCTTCCACAAGCGGACGCCAAGGTCCGATGATCCAGCGATGTACGGGGATGCCGAATCCCCGTTTCTTTCCTTCGGCCAAGGGTGTGCTGATTCTGCGGCGGGCCACTTCGCGCAGGATCGCTTTGAGACGCCAATGATGGAGCCTCAGATCAAAAGGCAGCGAAGAGGCAAATTCCCACACGTACTGATCTAAAAACGGGGAGCGTGCTTCAAGTCCGTAATGCATCGTCGCTCCATCGACCTTTCGTCAGATATTCCCCAACAAAGCGGTTTCTATATTCGTGGTTGAGAAAGTGCCCGATCAATGAACAGCCGGCAGGCGCGCAAGCTGTTGTTGCGATTTCAATCGTGTCCATCAGCCGGTCACCGCGAATGTCCGAGCCGTTCACATTCCCACCAAAGACCCTTGGGCTTCCTGCGACATAATCAAAGAGCGTGGCCATTCGGCGAAGTGGCCACCCCCTTGGAGAGAGTGATCCATTAGTCCGCCACCAATTTCGCACTGATTGGGGAGTAATTCGGGAAAGCTTTTCAGCGACCCAGACGTGACGATGGCGGGGATAGCCCAAAAAGACATCATCTCCCCCATCGCCTGTCAGGAGAACCTTGGCCGATGACGCGAGGCATTGTGAGACCTTGAGCATTCCAAGAGCTGATGCACAGGCAAAAGGCTCGGAATAAGCCGCGGTTAAATCTTCGAGGTCAAATCGATCTTCCGGGCGCATCTCCAGCACACAGTGGTCGAGTCCCAGTGTCTGTGCGGTCGCTCTCGCGGCCGCTGTCTCGTCCCATGGGTCACCCGGTGTCCCAATCGTGTAAGCTGTAATCTTATGACCGAGTTCTCTCGCAGCCCAACAGATCAAGGCAGAATCGATACCTCCGCTCAACAGGATTCCGATTGGGACATCCGCATGCAAACGTACCTTCACTGCTTCCAAGAGTTGCTGTTCTGCCTGGTCAACGGATTCCCCAAAAGACAGAGAAGATGAAGTCACAGTGGGAGAAGACCAGTACCGTCGGATCTCGATATTTCCGTCATTCCACTCTAAGATTGATGCAGGTGGAACCTTACGTGCTCCCTGGTATATTGAATAATCATCCGGTACAAATCCGAACTGTAAGTACTCTCTCACCGCACTTTCATCTAAATCACTGAGGAATCCGGCATACCTGAGCGCACGAATTGTTGAAGCAAAAGCAATCGCTCTGCCGTGCACGACGAAGACAAGAGGCTTAACACCCAGTCGATCACGCACCAGATACAGCTTGCGCAACTTATTATCCCAGATTCCGAAAGCAAACATCCCCTGAAGTTTGCTTACTAGCTTGTCAACTCCCCACTTACGATATCCTTGGAGCAACACTTCTGTGTCTGTATTGCTCTTGAAGGTATATCCATCTGACTCAAGCTCTTTGCGCAATTCAAGAAAGTTGTATATGGCGCCATTAAAGACGACGCCAATAGTGCGGTCAGGTGAAACCATCGGTTGACTTCCGGCATCGCTGAGATCATAGATGGCAAGTCGCCTGTGAGACAAAACCGCCTGATCCCATACCTCAACTCCTTCACCATCAGGCCCTCGTCGTGCAAGAGCCTGCGCCATCTGCTTGGCTGCCTCCATTGCGAAGGCCCTATCGCTATTTCCGATTACGCCGACAATTCCACACATAAAGTTTCTCGCACCAAGTTCTAATCTTTGCCTCGCGGTCGGAATGTCCCGCTATTCCAGGCGGAGGCCTCTCGCCAAGCTAGACTTTCTCCCGCACGTCCTTTTCCAAGTGTAGAAGGTCTGCTCCGCGACTCCGTATTGCCGACAGAGATCGCCGACGGGGTGCCTGACTCGACTTGTCGGAGGGCATAGACGATCTGCATTACCGAGAATTTCGACTGCTTCATGGGTTCGACACTCTCGCCCGAGACCACCGAAGTTCCCACCTCACTCTAGTTCTCAACTGCCGTCGCTTTGGGAGAAGACGTTAACCCCTCGAATGTACCCTCACTTCCAGTCAAGACGTAAGCATTACTCGAAATTGCATTGCGCAACACCATGTCAAGACTCTTACTAATGGTCGGCCAAGAAACAACTTCGACATTGTTAGGTCTAGGAGTTTCTCCGCGAATCACATCTTTAAGAAACGATGCCATGCCCTGAATGTCGGCTCCCGTAAAACTTTTCACTAATCCAGTGGGCGCGGTTATCGCTGCTGCATCACTGCCGTTAGGGGTAATCAGGAGAACTGGTGTTCCGAGCCCGATCGCCTCAAATATTTTTCCCGTGACCATCCCTAACTCTTCAGATGAGCCTTGTTCATCGATTGTAGTGATCACTACTGCGAGGCTTGCGCCCTTGACTGCCGATAAAGTCTCGCGCCTCGGGACTCTTCCGTGCAGCACAATCCGATCATTCAGACCAAATCGATCTGCCTGTTCACGGACGTGGTTTTCCTGCGACTCCATAGTAGTGGAAGTACCATTTACGACTGTTTTCGTTGAGAGACTCTTTGAGGCGCTTGAGCGCGGCCAGAAATGGTGAGATGGTGCGCTTCGGTGGATAGAAGTTTCCCGTATACACGATGGCACAATGTCCGAAGTCGTATGGTTTAACGGCGTGCCATCTCACCAGAGTCGTAGCCGTTCGTAATCACATGAAGCTTTGCCCCCACACCATAACATCGATCTAAGTCTGCAGCCCAGGAAGGCGACACGATAGTAGCCGCTGCACAACCTTGAAGCAAACTCGCCTCTTCCCGGATAGTCGCTGGCCGTGGTGGGCGACCGGCGTGCGGATTTCCAGTCCAGGGGTCACGATAGTCCAAGACATAGGGCCGGCCAAGCCGGTCCGACAGTCGCTTTGCCAGCCTAAAAGCCCGAATGGCGAGCCGGATGCAAGAATGACGTCCACGTCCTTCGGACTCAGACTGGAACAGGCTCGCTCCACCGCTTTGATCCAACCTACATGTCTGTCAATCCCTAGGTGCCGTGCAATGGTGCGGCAGACTCCTCCGGCAAACCAGCCCAGGTTCTGATTCCAGCAGTTCAGATGGTCTGGCACCAGACATCGCCATCGGTGGGCAGTCAGGATGCGATTGATGCCTTCAGCGTCCAACTCCATCGAGACCTTCTCGCAGTCTTCCACATTTCGCCATACGGAGGGATCAGGGGTCACCACCGTAACCTCCCACCCTAACCTCGCCAAATACCTTGCGATGTTCCCGGTACGAACGGAAGCAATCGCCTGCACAGGCGGAAAATAACAAGCAAGAAACAAAAGTCTTGGTCGTTTGACAGGTTGGCCCGTGTGTCTCTCCGAATGAGTCCGCACCAGCAAGTCATTGGTTGTCATTATTTGCTATGCCATCCCTTCCTGACCAACTTTCTGAGAAAGCAACAGAGTTGCCGATGACTTACGTCATTGCGCTTTCTGCAGATTTCTCGATAGGCTGCTGCCAGCGTTTCCGGGGCCCTGGACTTTACGGAGACTACGAAGATTAAGCACCTGGCGGTGGTAACGTGACTTGTCGCACGCTCCCAATAACTGCTCGACAATTTTTTTCAACTCTGTGTCATCACTGAACAGATATCCGATATCGCCATGTTTCTCGAATATTGCCTCAAATATCGGTATTTTTCTGGCGATCACAGGTTTTTCCCATGCGATGGCATCGAGTAGGACGCCGCTGGCAGTATGTGCATAGGGTCCCTCCTCATGCGGCAGGATGATAAAGTGAAGCGGCATGACGCCCCGGATAAAGTCGGCTCGACTCATCTGCATGCCAGCCGGTTTAGTCGCGAGGGCCATTGTTCCATCCACTGCCGTGCCATCTTTCGGTAAATGACCGATAGCATGGAATTCGGTGCGCCGCCCGTATTTTGCCGTGACTTCATTTGCGAGCTTCACGAAGAGCGGGAAGCCCTTGGCCTTAATGGCGAATCCCAGAAATCCGAAACGGATAGGCTCGCTTAAGTCGACTGTCTGGGATGCGCCTTCATTGGGAGAAATAGGATGTTCGAGGGCTTCGATCTTACCCGACAGGAGTGGGAGATTCTTCAAAACCCTGTCGCGTATGGACTCCTCCAGAACAAGGTATTGGATACCGTTGTTCCCTAAGAGGGTCAGGGCCGTCTTCATGTCCTGAAGCCTGCGAATGGGACGTCTATACCGTTTACCGACCACCCCACTCATCGCATGGAGAACCATCTGCACTGGGATGTTCTTCGATCGGAAGCATCGCGCAGCTTTCACCGCCAGCACAGTTGAGGGAACGGCGGACGTAAAGAGCAGACGGGAATCTGATACTTGAGGAAGTGTTCTGAACAGACGCCGAATGACGCTCAGTTCTCGGAAGAATCGTTCACAGTAACCTGTCCCTGAAGGTATGGGTAGAATTTCACTCCAAGCGATTGAACTAGCTAACGGCTGCCCCACCTGTTTCTTGAGCTCTTCCATATGTGAAGCAGCCCCAAAAAAAGAGAGATCTTCTTTTGGAAAAGCTGCCCGTATCGTTGCCAGTAGTCCGGCATTGAACGGGACGTGGGCGAATTTGGAAAAGGTTAACTCACAAAGAATCTGTCGCACGTGAATCATTTTTGGTGACATTCTCTTGGGGCTTGCGAGGACGACAATGCCTCGAACTGTCAGTTCTCCGACGACATCTTCCATTTCTCCCCTAGCTTCAAATCCCAACTTTCTGGTCGCAACTTTAACGTACCCCCCGTAGGCGTAAAGGTCAGCTCTCCAAAATATATTTTTCCATCGATGTTGTATAAATCAACGCGTACGAAATCAAAACCCGCCGACAGCTGCGATGCTATGAACATCATTTGCTCAAAGTTCATTGGCTTTGCTATAGCAGGCCGAGATGCACCTTCTCTGTAGTACAGATCAAGCTGATTCCATTGAGTGTCAAAGAACGGGTTGATGTCATGCGCATGATTGTCGACCTGAATAACCTCTGGAATGCCTCCGAAACACCAGAATCTATAGTCCAGAGGCCCGCTACCGTCCTGGTTTCTTAGATACTCTTCAATCATTACTCGAGGCTTGATGTGATAGTACTGATATTCTCGACCCCCCCAATAATAATTGCTTTTCAACCAGACGGACAATCTGCTGATTATTTCGGGTCGATCGACCTTTCCCTTGACCACAATAACTTGTTTGCTCGCGTGATTTGTCTTGATTACGTACTCTGCCGGCAAACTGTCAAAAGGAATCGCCGTGGGTCTTCACCGTGCCACAGGAGTTTGACCAAATGCTGCTCTCCCACCTTGCTGGCCACATACGCTCTCGCCGCTATACTTATCTGTCAAGCTGCGTAAAAATAGGATTGTGGCCTCGATTCCAGGAAATCATTCTACAGTACAGCTTCTCACCAAAGGTCTGTGGATTCGACAGGTTGAGATGTTTCCCGGTCCCGCGATCATACTGTTGCAACAACAAGCGCTCGCCTTCGGATCGACGCATCACACGCCACTTTAGTTCTTCGCAAATTGTTGAAAACACTCGTGAATCCACGTGCCTCGTAATTTGTTCACAACGTGATCGTGAAGTCTCATGGAAAATTTTGTCTCTAGCGCCTCATGTGCTGGCATAAGCTTTCCCCTCATTACTGAACCGGACGGTTCGGATCTAGACAAAGGAAACCGGCACGTTTCTAGAACGCTTTTCCCGCATCACGTGTTCTCCCTATTTTCCTAGCTATCCTTCTTGATGTGTTGAGGGGATTGAGCGCTAGATCGAGGACCTCGACTAATACCGCCTTGGCAAGTTTCCCATAGTTAAGCGAATAGCCCAACTTGCCCAGTTCTTTTCTCTGGAACTCCCAAAAACCCTTTACCTTCTGGGTGGACATCCAGTAACAAGCCAAGAATTTGTAATACCGCTCCCAACATCGCCTCATACATACTTCATATTCCTTCTCGCTGAGGTATGTCCGTCCATATTTGGGCAAGTGTTCAAGCCACCCGAGGTAGTCAGTGCCAAAGCGTCTGTGGAAAGACGTGCTTTCCGCCTCAGCATGTACCCGCGTGAATGTCAACACCTGGTGCACAAACCCGTAGTCACGATCCCTGAGAATATCGAGACAGGCCTCGATATCGGTATGCAGATTGGCCACGTTATAGAACGCAGGACGCTTTCTCACCTCATCGGCACAAATCAACATCGACGTCGGAGACCCAAACACATAGGGACCACCGAGGAAGTAATTCCGGCAAAGCTCTCGACCAGGAACTACCGTGCTCGGATAGGGCAGCCCGTCCCAGGACACGCGTTCATTGCGCAACCCGTAGGAACCGACAATCGCGACGGTCGGATGTGCTTCGGCCAGCTCGACCATTTGCGTTATGCATTCCGGGAATAACCAGTCATCCGCATGCACCACCTTGCAATACTTGCTCTCCGATGAAATCTGCCGAAAAGCAATATTCCCGTTCTGATCACAGCCGACGAACTCCGAGTTGTTATGAACCCGGATCCGCCTATCCCTTTCCGCATAGCTTTGAGCGATTTCGAGCGTTCGATCGGTGCTACAGTTATTGACGATGCAATACTCCCAATTTTGATAGGTTTGCGCCAGTACGCTTTCAATACACTCCGCCAGATATTTCTCGCCGTTATACACCGGCGTGAGCACACTCACTAAAGGCTGCGATGCTGCCTTCATAGGCTCCTCTTAGAGTGATTCTCGAATCATCAAGATCGCAGAACACAATCCAAACAGAACGGGGCGAGAGGAGAGAGGGGTGATTCGAAAACTCACCGGCTGATCTGAATGTCTTCGGGGTTAAGCACGGTTTTCCAATTCAAGAGCGGTCTTACCACGCCAGGGAGGTGTCCGGCGAAGTCACCGCGTGCCGAGTCGCCCTCACAACTGTCCTTCACCATGAACGCCACGACCTGGCGCTGGTAGAATTGCGCGATTTCCGGATCTACGGTATCCAGGCCCATACTCACGAACATGGTCCCCTCGGCAAGGTAATTGCCAGGAATCCAGCCCGTGCTTCGGTACCGCCCGCACGGACGGACACGCCCGCGCCATGTCAGGATCGAGATCAACAGAGTCAAAGAGGCGCACCCCTTCCTCGTTGTACAAAGAAAAAGCCGACCTCAACTTGTAGCCAGGCTTGAGCACCTCGTACTCCATCTCAATTCCGACTGGTTTTCGGATATCGATATTGTCGGCACACTGGCCGTCCTCGGTGCAGACTCGCACAGCCCGTAGCCGGGCGACTTCGCCCCTTGGCGCTTTCAGCGGATCTGGCCATTCGCGCGAGGACATGCGTCGAGAATTCCGAGCTCAGATAGGCTTTGACCACCTCGTGTGAAGGTCCATCCGCACACAGTTTACCCTCATTCAAACAGATCACTCGCTCACACAGCCGCGTGACGGCCGGCATGTTATGACTCACAAAGAAGATTGTGCGCCCTTCCTTGGCCACGCCCGACATCTTTCCCAAGCACTTCTTCTGGAAGGAGGCGTCCCCGACCGCCAGTACCTCATCGACAATCAGAATTTCCGGTTCCAAATGGGCTGCCACAGCAAACGCCAATCGCAAATACATTCCGCTGGAGTAATGCTTAACCGGCGTATCGATGAACTGTTCCACTTCGGCAAACGCAACGATCTCATCGAACTTGCGGGCTATCTCCGCCCGTTTCATCCCCAGGATCGTCCCATTCAGGTATACATTCTCACGTCCGGTTAGTTCGCCGTGAAAGCCTGTCCCTACCTCCAGGAGGGCCGACACGCGGCCATTGAGTTCTATCCGCCCATGAGTCGGTTCTGTGATACGTGAGAGCATCTTGAGCAACGTGCTTTTCCCCGCGCCGTTGCGGCCAATGATCCCCAGAACTTCACCTTCTTTCACTTCGAATGACACATCCTTCAGGGCCCAGAATGTATCCAATGCGCGTCCGACGGATTCGAGCGGATTTCTCGACAGTGGGCTATGACCATTACGTCCAAATAGGGACTTCAGATTCGCGACAAGGTGGTCGCGCAACGTGCTGTGATGCTTCTGTCGAACGCCGATTCTGTACTGTTTCGAGAGTCCGTCGACTCGGACAGCAATATCACTCATCTCGATCACTTCCCATGGTTGTTTGTGATTGATCAGGTCGAAGCTAGAAGGAGTCGCGTCAGAGAATATCCGCAAATTGCCGTTCCATCTTTCTGAAATACGCCATGCCGGCAATCAGCACGACAAATAACACGACGACACTCTCCGCCATCACTATTGGATCTGGAGCAGTCCGTCCCAGCAGCGCCCACCGAAAGCCCTCAATGACTCCCGCCATCGGGTTGAGACCATAGAGCCATCTCCACTGTTCGGGTACGAGGCTGACTGGATACACGATCGGCGACGCAAACATCCATATCTGAATGACAAACGGGATGGCATGACCTACGTCCCGATACTTGACATTCATGGCTGAAGTAAAGAGGCTTAACGCCAAGGCCGTAAGCATCGCAAGGAGAATGAATGCCGGTAGTGTGGTTACTTTCCAGGTGATCGGAATTCCAGCATACGTAAGCAGGCCGAACAACAGTATCATGGACAATACAAAGTCAACCAACGGTGTCACGATCATTGCGAGAGGAAGCAATAACCGCGGGAAATAAATCTTGCTGACCAACTTGCTATTGCCCACCACACTTTCCCCCGAACGAGCGATAGCTTGAGAGAAATATATCCACGGAAGAAGTCCACTCAACACAAACACGGGATACCACACTCCATCCGATGGCACTTTGGCCATATATCCGAATATCACGGTAAACAGCAGCATTGCGATCAACGGCTGCAGCACTACCCAGGTTACGCCGATGGCGGTTTGCTTGTAACGGACTTTGATGTCCCGCCAAGCCAGAACATACAGCAAATCGCGGTACTCCCAGAGTCCAGACCAGTCTATATCGAAGAGTCCGGTTCGGGACTCGATGATCAGCTGCCGCCTGGGTGGTTTCATCGATGATTCTGCGGGGTCCTGATCGCTCAGGAGCCATTTAACTGAAGAATCGGTAGGTGATTTCATTGCGTGTCCCATTCGCCTATTGCCATTGCGCCGTTAGCGAAAGTCCCCACATATTGCGGAAAATCTGATAGTCAACCGTCGTCGTTTCAGTCTTGTAGTCGTTGTACATATACAGGAATTCCAGGGCCATCTCTCTTGTTAGGTTATAGCTGAGCCCTGTCGAGAGGGTAAGATTATTGAACTCGGCAAGCCCTTCGGGAATACTCTGATTGAACGCATAACTTGCACTCGCCTGCAGCTTGAATCGCTCCGTCAATCGGTGGACAACCTGCGCCCGTCCAACATTGCTGATTAGGGCTCCTGCCACCACAAAGAACGACGGTGCGGCTTGTCGCGAAAGATCAAGCTGAACGGTGGTCGCGCGCTCAGGATTCATGACAAATCTGATGACGGCCGTGGGGAAAGCTTTACCGGCTGGGTCGATAAGGGCCACTCCGCCTCCAATACGGATCGTCCAATCCGGCATCACCCTGTTATATTCGGCCGCAAGTGCTTGCAGATTGGTTTCAATAGTCGGCGATGTGCTCTCTCCCGCCCGCGTCCTGGTTCATCAAGGCCTGCCGATAGGAAAGAGAGATACTATCTGTCGGCGTAAGACTATACCGCGGTCCGACCGACCAGGCATGTATCTGGGTATTAAAAAAGGTGGGTCCGGTCGCGGCATACTGATAGAACCGACCCGGTCCTTCGTGTCGAGAAGGCGTATCTGCCTTCGAAAGAAAGAGCACTTGTCACGGGATACGAACCTTCGGTTGATACTGTGTTCGCAAAGGTATTCGCGCGAAATCCCTGAATGCCACGCACAAAAGGATCCTCTATAGCCGCAGCGCTTTCCCCTGTGACAAACCCCGGAGTCTCTGGCGTGTATCGAAATCTCTCGTCCACGCGCAATTTCGCCCCTCTGACCAACTGATTCACCCAGCCATCGAGGATGGCATGGCCCTCCAACATAGCATTGACATAGTTCAAGCCATTGTTGTGCACAAACGCATTGAGGTCGGCTCCTCCGATGATATTCGCTTCGACCTCTCGCGACTTATGAAGAACCTGAGCACCGGCTCCCACAGTAGAAACAATATCGTTGAGCTGTGTGCCTGGAGGCAGGCGTTCAGGTGGAGCGAAAAATACATTGGTGTCATAACGTGTACCTGCCCTCACGCGCCGGGATGACGTTTGTATCAGCATGTGCGAATATTGGCTGCAAGATCCCAGCCCCGAGCAACGTTCCCCAGGCAAGCACGGTTACAATCGCAAATCCGTACTGTTGCCTTATCTCGACACATCTACGATACCCCAACAGTATCACCAGAACTCATTTGAGTGGATGCCTGTCCTGGACCGTCAACTCGCTGAAACACCTTGCAACAACGTCACTACGGCACCACCAGGGTATCACCGGAGAACAACACGATGTTGCCTGGTTCACCTTGTCCGGATACAAGATCGCTGTACCGCAAGGGGATGCGGATCTCTTTACGCTTGTTGTCACCATTCTCGGTCACTCGCAAGACCTGCAACTTGTTTTTACTCGCGTAGATTGTAAAGCCTCCGGCCATGGAGATGGCCTGGAGCACCGTGACGTAAGACTTGAGCTGGTACTTTCCAGGCTTCGCGACTTCCCCCAAGACATACACCGAATAACTGTTGATCGTTTTGACGCTCACCGACACTGCAGGAGTCGTTGAAAAATACTGTTTAAGCCGCTCGGCAATCCGTTGAGCGAGGGCATCAGCCGTGAGGCCCGCCGCTTGAATATCTCCGATGAGCGGCAGTGAAATGAGTCCATCCGGCCGGATGGTTGTGACTCGTGACAACTCCAGATTCTTCCATACTGTGATCTCTAATTCGTCCTCTGGACCGAGAAGAAAGCCGGTAGGAGCCTCGTATTCCTTCGGCGGCACTATCCCGGCGCAACCAGCCTGGATTAGCATCGCACACAGCATGAGACCGACCGAGATAGTTTTTAAGTGACGCATTGGATCCTCTTGACTCTGTGCCTGTTGGTCCACAAGAGTCCGCTTTGCTGTCGCTGCTTATGGAACTGGAAATATCACCATTGCCTCACTCGGAATGACAACCGTATCGCCAGACTTGAGCTCGAAGTTTGCTGTGATCCCTCCACGGAGCACGATATCGTCATAGCTGGCCGTCAATCTCTTCATGCCCGTAGGGCTTTCAGTAAATCTAAAGATGACCATTTGATTTCTAGCCGCGATTGGGGTGAACCCGCCGGCGATTGTAATTCCTTGTAGCAATGTTGTTTTGGTTTTGAGTGGATACCTTCCAGGCCTCGCTACTTCACCAAGGATGAAAATATTGGAACTATTGACCTCCTTCAAGCTTACTGCGACGACCGGGCTTTGGACGTACTCTCTCAGCTTATTCGTCATTTCTTCAGCCAATTGGGTGGGCGTTTTCCCCACAGCCATGATGTCACGAATGATCGGCATGGAGATCCTGCCATCAGGGCGCACTTGAACGACTTTCGATAGATCCACATTCCTCCAGACAGTAATTTCCAGCACATCCTCAGCACCGATAATATACTCGCTGCTGACTGCGTTCGAAGGTTTTTCCATCAACTGTTCTGGAGGGGCACTCTGCTTGTTCGTCTGGGCCACTGCCTTCTCATTGGAGGTCGAGAGAACTGAAGATGACGTGGCGTCAGTCACCGATTTGCCTGCAGCCACCGTGCCGACAAGAATCGTCTCACAGAGCCCGGGGCCTGCGGCTGAGCCTATGGACAGACCAACTATAAGGGCACATATGGTGCGTTTCATGCTCCTTCCCCTATTCAAAGCAATCTTCTCTTTTACAGCCATTTGACAATAAAGAAATGCTTCGACACTTGCAACCGAATCAGAGTCTACTGGATGCCAACGTCCAGCTGTCTTCAGTGGTCGCTGTCGCAATGACGCTCGCAGCATCGATTTCAATGGTGACGGCACGCTGAATCAGACTAATGCTCAGGACGAGACGGCACCGC
Organism: uncultured Nitrospiraceae bacterium; assembly: GCA_963801725.1. Taxonomy (GTDB): domain Bacteria; phylum Nitrospirota; class Nitrospiria; order Nitrospirales; family Nitrospiraceae; genus Palsa-1315. The sequence goes on along the minus strand of CAWDFX010000002.1, from coordinate 1,737,560 downwards.
CTTGTTTCCCGAACCAGACGGCCCTTGACCCCCTGCAGAGGGCCTCGAATTACCTCCACAAGCATTCCTTCCTTGAAGTAAGGGCAATCCACATAATTGGAAGAACTGCTTATGAGTTTCCTTAATGACTCAATTTCATCATCAGGAATGGGTTCAGGTTGTTTGCCGGAACCGATCAGCCGTACCACGCCTTGAGATTGAAGCACGGTAAGTCGGTCTGCCAATGAGATCTTTGCAAAGCAGTACCCGGCAAAGAGCGGAACTTCGACCTCCTTCTTCCTGTCCGTCCACTGACTCAATCGCCTCTTGGTCGGCAAAAAGGTCTCGACATTTCGCATTTCCAACTGACTTCGAACAACTTTTTCGTGTCGGGACCGTGTCTGGATGGCAAACCAGGAATAGGGCATGAAAGTCGCCTCGATAACCTCTGCATCACTTGTGTCACTCACAGCTTCGCCCTTTCAGTCCCATTTTGGACTTCCATGTTTAGTTAGAGATTACTAAACAGGGGTACCTATTACTCGCCGTGAATCACAAGGAATTTTTAGTCTCCCTGTTCGGGCGATTGTGTCCGAATGCTGTCGTAAGATCTAGCCCCCTAATTGGGGTACTCCTGCCTTATGAGAGTCGGTTGAGGTAACTTAACAAGGGGGTTGTCCCCCTAAGTGCTCATAAGTTTTGATGCCTTTTACCTGTGTGCACGTAAATTCTAGGTAGAAAAATGTACCCCTAAAGGGGCGTTACCTTTATCAAAAGCTTATTTACCACCTCTTACAGCATTTCCCCTCATTATAAGACCTCATTTTTATGGAACTTTTGACCCTTCCTGACCCTTCCCAGAAAACTAGACTACGCCGTGCTGGAAATTCGGTGCCTTTGGAGGGCTGCAAGCTAGCAGACTTTTCCAGTTTTGGCTGGCCCTGTTTTGTACTTCCTTCCGTAGTGCCACCTTTTCCTTCTCTTCTGTTCTCCTACATTTCTTCAATACGACGTGCGGTTTAACGAAGAGATTCTTGACACCGTGGAAAGAGCTTGTGGAGTGCCAATATCGATATAGCGACCGGTTGGGAATGTCACTCCTTCGACCTTGAGTTTGGTTTGGACAGCCGCACGCAACACAGCCCCGACGGGAATGTCTCCCGCAGAATCGATCCTGCGATTTCCGATCAGACTGGGGTTCTGCCCCCTTCTCACCCGGTGCAGGAACTGATGCAGGAATTCAGTGAAAACAGGTGTCCACACGGCGCACAACCATGCGTACTTCAGTCTGGTCTTTCTTGGCTTCAGTTGAATGGCGCGCACGCGGAGGCGTGCGTCTATGTTGATCATGTCCATGGCCTTGGTGTCATGCGCCGGGAAGAGGCCTAGGACAACGTCGCCCCCTGAACGATCAAGCCGAGCCAGGAGTTTGGCAAACACATCTGTTGGCCGAAACAGGATGTCGGGGAAACCAAAGGCGACGATCTTGTCCTTTATAAAGGAGTTTGCGCGGTCGATGGTGTCCGGCGGGCCACTGGAGCCTTCAATTACCACATAGGCGAGATCCATACCTAACATCTTTCCATCGCCCCAGTATGCAGGAATATCCCACTTGCCCTGGCGCAAGATGACGTAGGCCTTCCGAACCCCTGCACTTCTCATTTTCTCAAGCAGGTAGTGCGAAACCACTTTGGGACGTCGGCCATCGGTTCCTTCCACTTTATGGAAACCGATTGGGTATAGCTCTTTGCTGCATGGTAACGGCGCGATTCGATTTGCTCGACCTGCCGCAGGAACTAGCCCTACGAGGTCTCGAGAGAGATTCTTGTCACGCGAAAGATTTGCCATCGTTCTCGGTGGAATGAAGCTGCCGATTCTCTCGGATTTGCTCGACGAGCGCTGCGATCAGACGTTATTCCTTTATCTCGTGACCATGACGTCCTTCACCGCGGCAGTACAGGCCCCACAGGAGGGGGCCTTGATTCTCGACAATGGCCCTGAATTCGCCGGCACAGCCTTGGATGCCTGGGGGAGGTGGCACCCCAGGAGTTCACTTCTTCAGATCTGGTGTAATAAATGGGAGAAGGTCACTGTTCAGGCTTCTTTTTTGAGAAGGTCCCCAACCCGCTTACTTTGGAGCACACAATCGTGCGTCATTAGATATCCCCATTCGGCAAAGCGGCCGACAGAGAATACTCCATGGCGATCCAAGAATTGGTTGATCCGGTCAAGCGCTGTCCGCCTATTGTGATCGTAGATTACATTCCCCCATGGCACAAAACGAACATGCACCGAGATAACCGCGTCCAAGCCTTCGAGTAACCCCATTTCTATAAGTTCCAGTTGTACTCTGCGAGACACTTCATCTCGATCAGTGGGCAGTGGTCGATAGTCTGACCCGTACACTTCCACTGAGATGCCGGTCTTTGACGCAGGGGCATTGTTGGGAGAGAAATGGTTCATGATACTGATCCGAGTACTTAATTTGTCCTCGTCGTACACATACATCCATTGCTCTTTTCTCTTCGATGGGTGATTGGCAGCCACCTCTACCAGATAGAAGTTCGTACATCTTAGAATTGCACCGGCATCTTTTATGTCCTGAGGTGCATCTTCTGCGCACTTGATCAAATCAGGAAGCGGGATGGTCGAGACCAGCCGCTCATAGTTTGCCGTGGACCCATCGGAAAATGTCAGCTGTCGCTTGGAAAAGTTGATGCTCACGAGCGTCTTATTGTGGTGAAGCCTTGCGCCATCGGCAAACATTTTGGCGTACGAATGGAAACCTCCGAAGGATGGGTACCGCCATTTATTGACCCAGTATGTTTGACGGTTGAGAGGACCCTTTGCTCCTTCACTCACATCCTCGATGCTCGGATAGAAGACGCGTTTGCCGATCCAGTCAATTCCTAAATTGATCGGGTCGGTTGTCCAATATTTTCTGGTATAGGCAGCGGGAAATGTCTCAGCAAACACTTGACCAAACGCCTGGTACAACCAGTCTTGATAGTTGAGAGGTTTCGGTAGGGTTGCGAGCTGAGCGCGCGATTCCAGGAAGCTCTTTAAGCATTGGGATCGCAACGGTTCGGGGATTTGATAGAGACAGGATTGTGCAGGGTGTTCAATCCAGTGGCCGCGATAATAGTTACTCACATATGTTTCATATTCCACATATTGGTCTTTTACACTGTCCGCAAACAGACTCTTGACGTATTCATTGTCCGTATAGGATACATGCGGTCCATCATCCCACGTAAAGCCGTCACGAACGTCACTATAGATATGTCCACCGAAATAGGGTTTGGCTTCATAGATCTCACATCCATTGTGCCCAACATGAAACGATGTGCATAATCCGGACAATCCGGCACCCAAAATCGTCACAGTCTTCACAGAGTTCTCCTTCGTTTGTTGATTGACCCCAACGGATGAAGAAAAGGCTCGAATATCGCCACAGGCTTCAAGTCACACAGGAATCTCTCTCAATAGACCTGAATCATGCAATGCATCCGCAGCTGTCTTGATCAATGCAAACCGCAACCCGGACCTCGTGGCAATATCAAGCAACGTATGCGAACCGTCAGACAGATTCAGAACCCACAGCAACGCCAACTCGCCCTGATGCCCTTCCCGTTGACCTGCGATCGCACGATAGAGCCCACGACGACCCAGCTGCGGCTCACACTTTGGGTTTTGATTGAGATAGGTTTTATTGTGCTCAATCACATGCAGCACCGAAAGACACTGGGTCAATGACTCCGCGAGGTGCTGAGGCCGAACAAAATCCAGGTTGTCGGCAGAAGTATGATACTCAGAATACTTCCCGTGGGGGGTTCGCATGAAGCATCCCATTGGGAGATTGAAACCCGGAGAACAATACTGTCGCTCGTCGTATCCATAGGGGAAGAAGTCGATAATGTCATGCTGTTGTTGTGAGTGCTGTAGCACGTGTTGGAATACTCTATCGATCTCGGCATTCCCCTGACGACTCTTCTTGTACGTAAAGCGACCCGAATCTCCAATACCCGTCACCACAAACCCGTGCGTAATGTTGCCAAGTTCTGCTTCGTGTAAGGCCAGCCAGGTTATCGACCCAATCGTCCCAGGAATGAAGAGGAACCTATACGAATATCGCAGCGACTGACCGCTCAACATCTGAGAAAGAAACGTGGCAACCGCGATACCGGAAAGGTTGTCATTGCACAGAGACGGGTGACATATGTGGCAGGAAATCAAAATCTCGTTTGTGCGTTCACCCTTCAGGACACATTCCCCATAGGTTAAGTGTCCAGCTTTCAATGTGGAGTCGATGCAGACCTCATACTCCCCCTCAGGCAGGGCCATCAGTTGGTTATGACTTAGGCAGAAGCCCCAGTTTTCCTTATAATATGACGTCCGATAGGGAATCCATTCGGGATGATCGGGCAATGTAAACAGGTGCGGACGTAGTTCGTCCAGCATTATTCGCTTCTTGACCGGCGTACTGTAGCTCATTACGTGAAGATTGCTGGCTCTGAAGTCGACGACCCGCTCCCCTGCCTGGTTCTTGATGTAGGCATCGGCCACACTCCATTCCATCGGCACAGTCCAATCGAATACCGGAGTTCCACTTGGCACTTCATGGATTTCTACAGGGGCACGCTTCTGAATCATTCGAAGAGTTTCTCTTACTCCTTCGCCGGTAATGCTCCGGCATATCGGGTAAAGTTCGGCCATGAAGTCATGCATGGCTTTGCCGATATCTTGGCAGCCAAGCCTCTTGATAGAACCGTCAACATTCATGGATGTACGCCCTGACGCGGGAGAAACACAGGCCAACTCCGATCTTTTTCGGACATGACCATGATGGTTTCAGGCCACTGGATCCCAAAGGCTGGATCATCCCATCTGAATCCACGCGCGCTGGCCGGGGCATAGAACTCCGACATGTGGTAGGACACTTCACTATTGTCTTCGAGTGTCAGGAAGCCGTGGGCAAACCGTTCTGGAATATAGAGCATTCGACGATTCTCAGCCGACAGCACCACGCCGACATGATGGCAATATGTCGGCGATGCCGGCCGCAAATCGACGATCACGTCATGAATCGCTCCCCTCGTACAACGCACAAGCTTCACTTCTTCGTGTGGAGCGATTTGAAGATGCATCCCTCGCAAGGTCCCTCTACGACTGCTCAAGGAGATATTGCTCTGAACCCATGTGACTTTGAGCCCTTGTGCCTCGAATTCTTTTTGACACCAGGTCCTTGCAAACATCCCCCGCTCGTCTCTCACCAGCTCCGGCTCAATCTCAAACGCGCCTTTAAGAATGGTTTCGGTGAAGATCATGGATACACTTTTACTTCTGGAATAGGGACCACGAACTTCCCTCCCCACTCGCGGATACAACTCATCTGCTGCATAACCTCCTCCCGGAGGTTCCAAGGAAGTATAAGGAGATAATCTGGACGAGTCTGACGAATCTGTTCTGGTGCATAAATGGGGATGTGCACTCCAGGAAGGAAATGACCTTGCTTATGAGGGCTCCGGTCAACCGTATAGTCGATGAAATCCGTTCGGACGCCACAATAATTGAGCAGAGTATTGCCCTTCGCCGGCGCTCCGTAGCCGACAACCCGCTTGCCGTCCTGCCTGGCAGAGATAAGAAACGAGAGCAGTTTTTGCTTGGTGGCCTCCACCCGCGGCCTAAATGAGAGGTAGTGATTCAGTTGACCGAATCCTGCGGCCTCTTCCCGCGATTTCAGTTCCCGGACGCGAGTCCCGATAGGCTTAGACCCATCCTGATCGTGGCAGGCATAGATTCGGAGCGACCCTCCGTGAGTCGGGAGCTCTTCCACGTCGAATAGTTTCATCCCGTGGCTGGCAAACACCTGTTCTACGGCGAGGAATGAAAAATAGGAAAAATGTTCGTGGTAAATCGTATCAAACTGATTCTGCTCCATGAGTTGAAGCAGGTGGGGGAATTCCATGGTGATCAGCCCCGTGGGTTTCAACAGCACCTTGAGGCCTTCGACGAAATCGTTCAGGTCAGGGACATGGGCAAGCACGTTGTTCCCGATTATGAGATCAGCCGACCATCCTTCCGCGCAGAGATCGACCGCCGTTTTCTCTCCGAAAAAGGCCACCTTGGTATTGATCCCCTTCTTCTTCGCAACCTCAGCCACGTTCGCTGCCGGCTCAATCCCGAGCACTGGAATCCCCCGCGGCACAAAGTTCTGAAGAAGGTAACCATCATTGCTGGCAATCTCAACCACTTTAGAATTGTGATCCAATCGGAATCTATCGGTGATCATGGCGACATAGTTCTTAGCATGGGCCAGCCACGAATCGGAAAAAGATGAGAAATATGCGTAGTCGGAGAAAATATCGTGTGGAGTTGAAAACTGCTCCAATTGAACCAGTAAACACTTGGCACATACGAATACATGTAACGGATAGAACGGCTCCATGTGATTGAGCTGCTCAGGCTTGATATAGGAGTTGGCCAACGGAGACATGCCGAGATCGACGAATGTATGTTCCAGCCTCGTCCCGCATGACCGACAGTGTGAATGACTCATATTGTGCATCTCTCCCTTGTCATTCTCATGCTCTGATGAAATTCTGGCTTACTATGCCAATTACCTTACCGGCCAGGCCGGTCCCTCCAGAAAAGAGCCTCGGTTAGCTGACCACTTTCACGAAGCCGCCTCAAGGTCACCAGCCGCATGAATTCACCTGTCCGGAACTCCGGATCCGCAAATTTCATGGCCAAGAGACCGTCTCGAAGATCCACCACAGCGCCATTAAGATCGACAGCGGGCAAGAAACCTTGCGCTAATTTGGTGAACTTGTCGAAATTTACCCGGTAAGACCGCTTGTCCGGCTGCGCGTCTTTGTTAATGGACACCTCTACATCAGGAACCAGCTTGGCCACCGCCGCTGCCAGATCCTTTACCTGGTAATTCCAAGTATCGCTCCCCACGTTTACGGTCAAACAGGTTCCCCCGTCACGATGATCCCGCTGCACAGCCCAATCGATTGCCTGCGCCATGTCCTTAACGTGAATGAGCGGGCGCCATGGGGTGCCATCACTTAAAATGTTGATCCGTTTGGACACGAGCGCGCTGGCTACGAAATCGTTCAGTACAAGATCGAGCCGCAGACGGTCACTCATCCCGCAGGCTGTTGCGAACCGAAGGCACGTTGCGGTGAAGGTTTCAGAAGCGAGTAGTGCAAGATCTCGTTCTGTATTTACCTTCGATTTGGCATACGCCGTTAAGGGATTGAGGGCATCCCCTTCTTGACGAGGACCTCCTTCTGCAAATCCGTACACACTGCAACTTGACGCAAACACAAACTTTTTAACCCCAGCCTGCTTTGCCTTGGTCGCAAGGTCGATCGTGGCTCGATGATTGATGTCCAGAGTCACATCTTCAAAAAGGGCTCCCATCGGATCGTTTGAAATCGCGCAAAGATGAATAATGGCATCCACTCCTCCGAGGAGTTCCGGGGAGACCATTCTTATATCTCCGAAGTATTGAATATCCGCCCGACTTTCCGGGAAGCGGGATGGCCCCGTCAGGCAATGCGCGAAATAGCCTGCGTCGAACCCGATAAGCTCTGCTTCCGGATGCGACTCTCTCAAACGGCGCAACACCATTGGTCCGACATAGCCCATGTTTCCTGTAATGACGATCTTCATGCTTGTCCCCTCAGTTTAATACCTCTTGAATGCGATCGCACACATTCTCTGAAAACGGGAGCCCGCACGTAAACGCTGGAGAAACGGCATTCAGTACATGCATCGAATGACAGTCGCCTTCCAGGACAAAATCCATTTCGAGTTTGCGCTTCCTGATATCAACCAATTGCGCCCGGATGCCGGGCTTTCCCCAGTTTTGGTAATGTTCCGGCTTGACATCTTTCGCCAGCTGGCCTGCGAGCGAAATCATCTTCGACTTTGAATACTTCGCCAGTTCAGAGACAGCAAGAGTCTTGAAATCAAAATTCGAATTCGCCAGCAATCCAACCCCTCTCAGAGCTACTTCAAAGAATTCGCCCCAGTGAAAATTCGCCATTCCCCCATACTGCTCGCGCCAGAACCCGGGAATGGCTGTGGGTCCAATCTTGGCCTTCCCGCTGGCGGTCACTGTGAAGTGAACGCCCAGGAACGGATTCTTCAAATCCGGCACAGGATAGATGTTTGTGTGAATCGACCCAGCCGGCTCACTGGAATATAGGTAGAGGCCCTTGAAGGGAAGAATGCGATAGTGCTCGGAGAATCCATAGTCCCGAGCAATGCGGTCTGCATATAGTCCAGCTGCGTTCACAACATACCCGACCTTGTACATGCCTTGGCTTGTTTTCACCTGCTCTTTAGATGATCCGAGGTATTGAACCCCGCAATGAAGCTGTACGCCTTCGTCAACCGCGTCCTTCTTCATCGCCTGCATCACCTGCGATGGGTCGACAGTCGAGGTTGCCGGCGAAAACAACGCGCGCTCGCAAGTCTTGACTCGAGGCTCAATCGCTTCGGCATCTTTTTCGGATAACTCCTCAAGGGGGATCCCGTTCGCACGCCCTCTTCGAAGGAGCTCGTCGAGGCCTGCATGGTCAGCATGACTTTTGGCCACAACCAACTTCCCACATTTGTTCAGCGGAATCTTCTTCTCCTCACAATATTGAGTCAGGAGTCGGTTGCCACGCCAAGTAAACTTGGCTTTGAGACTATCGGGCGAGTAATAGAATCCGGCATGCAGGACACCGCTGTTCCGTCCGCTTGCATGCAGGCCGCAATCGGCCTCTTTTTCAAGCAGATGCACCGATGCGTCGGGGAATTTGCGTCGAAGTCCTCGAGCAATATTTAGGCCGATGACACCACCGCCGATGACGAGAAAATCCGATCGCACGGCCTCTTACCAGATCTTCCAAGGGGCCTTGGACGACTGCCATAGCTCTTCCAAATAGTTCTTTTCACGCAACGTATCCATGCAGGACCAGAAGCGGTTGTGGCGATAGCCCATGAGCTGGTGGTCCTTCGTGAGCCCCTCAATTGCTTCGCGCTCCCACATCGTTTCATCGCTGGCGATGTAATCAATCGCCTCCCGTTGCAGCATGTAGAACCCGCCATTGATCCAGCCTTCTTCACCATGTGGCTTCTCCTTGAACCCGGTAATCAGGTCTTGGTCGTATTCCAAACGACCGAATCGGGCGGGCGTCAACACTGAGGTGAGCGTGGCAAGCTTCCCATGGGAATGATGGAACTTCATGAGGGTTTGGATGTCGATGTCTGCAACCCCATCACCGTACGTAAAGTGAAACGTCTCATCTTTTTCAAGCCACTTCTTCAGACGTTTCAAGCGACCCCCGGTTTGGGTGTGCAAACCGGTATCCACCAGGTGCACCTTCCAGTCCTCGTGCTGCTTACCGTTATGGATCGTCGTCTCTCCACTTCCAAGATCAACCGAGATGTCTTTGTTGAATGCATAGAAATTGAGGAAATACTCCTTGATCATTTCCCCTTTGTAGCCGAGTGCAATGATGAATTCTTTGATGCCGTGGGCGGCGTATATCTTCATGATGTGCCATAAGATCGGTTTCCCGCCAATTTCGATCATCGGTTTCGGACGAAGTTGAGTTTCTTCTGAGAGACGCGTTCCCATCCCACCGGCAAGAATCACAGCCTTCATAGCCTTACTCCCTTCTCGAATACAGCTTTAGAACACTTCCTTTGGGTAATCGTTCGCATATTGAATGTATAAACCATGCGTCTTAGCGGCCGTGTACCCAACGTCGGTAATGATCTAGAACATGAATTTTAATCCGACGAAGTAGACCCCACTGCCATTGGTCTTTGCGAGCGGTAATTTCCTTGTCCAACGAACTTCTGCTAACGTTGGAGTTTCAGCGGCGCTGATGGGTGTCGGCACATACACCTTCAGTACTTGCTCGATCGCCGGGGCCTGCTCCATCAAGACTAACATCCCTCCAGTGCTGATGTTCAGGGAAAGCGCTTTTCCACTGTGGGTCGACGCAGCGGGGTCTTCTACCCGTGTCGTCATCTCATACAGTATCGGCCTTAACAACGCTGCCCGCTCACTGTGACTTTTTTGACTATCTGTCATCGGCCACTCCCACTCTGTCTGTGCCACATCGCCTCCTCATATATGGGAATATTCTTGTCTCAGCCTCGTGATGTTCAGAGTTTCGTCTGTTTGAGTCACATACCCTCTTTCACTTCCAAAATGCGGAACGGGACCCAAGAAGTCACCCTGCCCGCTCCCCGATTTTTCTCTTTCGTTTCTACGTTGTGGACTATAGGCGGGACGCACAACAGGAACAATACCGACGATGTAGGTTTCGTTTCTCCAAAGGTGGGTGTTGACTCCCCCAAAAGGGTTAGGTACTATTTCCACTTTAAAGCTACGTTCCTCATGTCTCCATGCTACCCTAGCAGAACATATTGGATTGTCTAGGATTGTTCTTGTCACGACTTTGAAAGCGTTCGCCTATCCATGAGTGATTCGTCACCCCCCGTAGACCCAACAGATACTCTCGCCGATCAGCGCGTGGGCTCAGGGATTGTCGTCCTCTCAGCTTCCATGCAACTCCTCCATATGAATCGTCACGCCTCAGAATTGTCAAAACAAATTAATGCGGCAGAACATAGCAGAGGGAGCCTGAAGTCTGCACATGGAGTCCTGCCGACTGCACTGACAGAGCTCTGCGGAGAAATCATCAAGGCACTCCACGTCCGTACCGAAGCAAAGGACTGGGAACAGTTCGAAATCAAGCGTGTGGCAGGTAACCCTGAAAAACCAATCCTGTTGCGGGGATTCGGTTTACCGGATCGAGGGGGAGTCCAGTACGCGAGACTCGTGGTCACACTGGAAGAATTAGCACGGCGACAACAGCTCAATACCGATCAAGCCAGAGAAAAGTTTCAATTGACCAATCGCGAACAATCCGTCATTGAGCACCTGGCAAAGGGATGGACCAACAAAGAGATCGCAAACGCTCTTCAGATTACTGAACAGACCGTGAAAGAACACATCAAACACATCATGAGAAAAACGAATTCCACCACAAGAACGGGAATCCTCGTTCATATCTTCAATTCATAATCTGCCACAGTATCCGTGTCAAAAATACCATGGTGCGCTATCTTCAACACAGGGGCTACTCCTGAGTGGTCATATTTTCCATTTAAAATCAATTGCTTATATAGCACTATTTTGGTCTATTGATTGCACTACACCAGTAGTGAAGCTGATTGATTGATGTAAGTGGAAGCAAGTTTAGAACAAAGTGAAGCCCGAGGTAGCATGAAGAACCTTCGCGTAATATTGATGAGTGTTCTGGTATCAGTAGCTGCACTCCAGCTTGGTCTACCAACACAAGCAGCCGCTATAGACAACGGAAGCTTCATGAGCCTTTGGAAGAGCTACTCCCATTGCCAAACAAGCACCGATCTCAATCAACTGAGAGAAGACGCGTTGACTCTGACCCAAGCAGCCAATCGCTCGCTCACTCAGGAAAGTTTTGTGCTTCCCCTACCAGGCAAACTTGAACAGTTTGTGTCAACTCCTGCAGCTCGCTTTGCGGTTGACGTGAAAGCGATGGCTGCAGCCTGTTCCCTACGAGCCGGTTTCGCTGCGGTAGAAGCAGGAAAACTCGATGTTGCCAAAGACCTTCTCCAAACAATCCTGAGCTACCAACCCCAATCTGAATATGCCTACTATGCGCTACAAGCGAAAGCGTTGCTTTCTGAACTCGAGACAAACGTCATTGAGGTTACCCTCAATATTCCTTAGAGTTCTCACTTCTCCTTCCTATCTCTCCCGACAAAGTACTTCTTCCGTGCAAAACTGTTAGTGAACCGTTACGACACGTGCGGCTGCCTCTTTCCAACTAACGACACAAACAGCCGACTATAGGCCTTCGCTGAACGAGCCCAGGATACATCTGTGGTCATTCCTGTCTGAACCATTTGACCCCATATCGATCGATTCTGATATACCGCCACAGCTCGACGCAATACAGACAGAAGCGCGTCTGCCGTATCCTCTTCTACTTGAAACCCGGTGGCCTGTCCTGCCTGACGCGCCCACGCGGTTAACGGCCGGACCGTATCTGCTAACCCACCGGTTTTTCTCACTACGGGAACGGTGCCATAGCGGAGGCTGTACAGCTGGCTCAAGCCGCAGGGTTCGTACCGCGACGGCATCACAAACATATCTGCTCCGCCTTCGATACGATGGGCGAGTCCTTCGTCGAAACCGATACGAAGCCCCATGCGTTGCGGATAGCGTGCCTGAAGGGCCTTAAACTTGGCTTCGAGTTCCGGCTCGCCAGTTCCCAGCATCACCAGCTGCAGATCCATTGCCATTAGTTGTGGAATAATGGCCGCTACAAGATCTAAGCCCTTCTGCGAGGTCAGACGTGCGATTGCGCCAAGAAGCGGAGCCGATGTGTCCGGCAACTGAAATTCCCGTTGAAGCGCCTGCTTGCACACCAATTTCCCTGCACAGTCCATGACTGAGTAGTTGGCTGGAAGATAGGAATCGGTTTCCGGATTCCATCGATCGATATCGATACCGTTCAGAATACCCAGGGGTTTGTCCGCACGGTTGCGCAACACGCCCTCAAGTCCGAAACCGAATTCTGGTGTGAGGATTTCACTCGCATAGGTGGGACTGACCGTCGTTACAGAATCAGCAAACACTATTCCTCCCTTGAGCAAATTCACCGAGCCATAATACTCAAGGCCCGCAGGAGTAAATAGCGACGGGGGCAGACCCGTTTTCTCGAATTGATCTCCGGGAAAGAGACCTTGATACCCCACATTGTGCAACGTCAGTACGGTACGCACTCCCAGTACCTCCGGCCGATCTCGATCAACGGTATTGAGATAGACCGCACACAACGCTGTTTGCCAATCATGTAGATGGAGGATATGGGTATTCCATCGGCACACAGTTCGGAGATAGGCAATCACCTCTATCGTCGCGCGGCAGAAGAATGAAAACCGGTCAAGATTATCGGAATAGTCGGTACCGTGATCTTGGTACAACCCTGGACGATCGAAGAAGGCCTCGTTCCGAATCGTCCACACCCGCACCCGGCGATCATTTTCGCCGATAGAGACGACATCTTCCTCGATCAGCGTGTCGACAAGCCCCTGCGGTGTCAGCACATGCAGCCGACAGACGGGACGGAAGGATCGGTCTGACTCACTCAGAGAACGATACCGTGGGAGCAGGAGGATGACATCATGGCCGAGTTTCGCCAACTCAAGAGGCAACACGCCGGCGACATCAGCGAGCCCACCGGTCTTGGCATAGGGGACCGCTTCGGAGGAGACCATAAGGAGATTGAGAGGATGCTGAGTCACGGAAGGCCTTTAGGACACATCACATTAGCCCGCATTATTCATGACGGTTCGTCGCGAAATCGCTGAGCCGCGTCGCGAGACCAGCGCGCGGAGCCGTGAGGACCCGATGCGTACTCGTGCAGTACGGTGAGGGTCCGAGGGGCGAGCCCGCTGGCCGAAGGCTCGGCGCAGCAGCGGATCAGCGATTGCAGCAGAAGTGCTCATGTATAGTGCGGGCTAGGGAGCGGCCGGCACTTCAAACCTGGAGCGAAACTTCTCTTCGTGCTTCCAACTGCGCCCTAACTCGTGCAGCTTCGCCTCGGTCAGCGCTTCGCGATACACCAGTCGTTCTTCAAAAAACACTACGAGCCACCCGCGATCCGGGTAAGCCAAAAACAGTCCATCGCCGGCCTCAATACGGATCTCCCACCCTCGCGGCGGTTCTCCGCTCGCCAACCTCGACCGTGGAATCAACTCGCCGTCTTTCATGCCGAAGAACTGCATGAACTCAGTACGCTGATACGTCGGCATCCCCCATGCCTTGACAAACGCGGGTGGAGTTAATTGATTAAGCAGCAACTCGTTGCTTCGTACATGGCGCTCTTGTTCTTCCAACGTGGGCATCCCACTGCAACTGAGAACCGATCCGATCGCGGCCATGACACACACACCGGCCCACCCAGCGCGCCTCAGAAAATCAAAGCCCCAGAATCGCTGTGCGCCCCACCGGGTCGATCTGAATATCTCCGCGATTTTCCTCACAATAGGCGTCGGCTCCTTGGCTCAACAGGTTTCACAGGCTGGCAGACATCGCACTGACAGAGCCGTCGAAGAAGAGCATAGGAGTAAATACCCGTGTCGTGGCCATCGCTCCAAGAGAATTGCAGGGCGTAACGTCCGACCGGCTGCACATCCTGCAACATGATCAAGAGAGGCACGTCGTCCGGTTGCAACCGCCGTGCGCCAGACCACTCGTCCACGCAAGCTGCACAGGGACATTGCTGGCGGAGATACCGCACGGGATAGACAGCCTTGTGCCCGTCGTTCCATTCGATACCCAGCACACCCTTCTCAATCCAGGCCATGTCTTTCGGTTCAGGCAGGGTCTCTGTCATGTTCACGGATTCCTTCTTACGACGTAACGAATCAGGTGTTCAGCTGAAGTGTTCAGAACTTCGGCCTTCCCAGCTTCAGCCTTCGAACCCTCGCGTCTCGCTCGTCTCGCCTTTCCCGCCAGTCTCGCGTTCAATTTCTCACGACGGATACGACAGAAAGTTTACAGCAGGCAGTTGTCTGCCTGCCACAACGGTCACGTACCCTTCAATCGCATTTTCCACTTCACGCCGAACTTGTCCGGCAGCCTTCAAGCGATCGACCACTGCAGGCGAAAACCGCAACGCCTGTTGAAGAAATGCCAGGCTCCCTCGCGAGAGCGGCACACAGCGGAACGCCTGGCGCACAGCACAGGCCGCACAGACCAGACCGCCGGACAGAGGCGAGAACTGCGGCTCTCCCATCAACCGGCCCTTGCCGCATGCGGCACAGTGATCGGTCTGAGGGCGAAACCCGATAAGACCCAGCAAGCGAATCTGAAACAGCAGCGCCGTCAACGACGGATCTTGGCTCGTGACTAATGTGTGCAAGCCCAGTTCCAGCGTCTCGAAGAGCTGCGGGTCCGGGTCCCCGTCCGGCGTCACCGCACCTACCACATTCACCATTCGTGCTGCAGCAGTCATCAGCGTCAAGTCTTCGCGAAACCGTATGAACGGCTCCACGAGATCAACTTGAGACACTCGATAGAGCGAATCGCCTGGTTTTTCGAACAAGTTTAGATGGCAGATGGTGAGCGGTTCGAGCGATGCGCCGAGACGACTCTTCATCCGACGAGCCCCCCGCGCCACCGCGCGAATCTTTCCCATCTTCTTCGTATAGAAGGTCACGATACGATCCGCATCGCCCCACTTTCGGCTTTTCAATGTGATGGCATCGGTCTTGATCAGTGGCATGGAGTATACACGCGGGACTGGCGTGAAAGGCGAGATGAGCGAGACCGTCTGTATGCTGAAGACTGAAGGCTGAAGTATTCGGAACCTCGAACCCCGAACTTCGAGTCACGCCTGTCGCGCACGTCTTGCTTGTCTCGCTCACATCTCACGTTTAACGGTTCCTGTTAGCGAAGGTATTCCATGAACACCGTGGCCAGGGAAAGATAGATGGTAATGCCCGTGATGTCATTGGCCGTCGTCACAAACGGACCGGCCGCAACGGCAGGATCTATCTTCATTCGCTTCAGCATGATGGGCATGAATGTCGCCATACTGGTAGAGACCATGAACGCAATAATCAGCGAGAGTCCCACGACCATGCCCAGAAACTCTTGATGCCAAATCCAGCCGACGATCGTGAGAATCACGCCGCAGGCGAGCCCCATCAACAGTCCGACTTTGATTTCCCTGAAAAACACGCTACGCACATCCGTCAACTCGATCAGCCCTGTCGCCAATCCTCGAATAATGAGGGTCGAGGACTGGAGGCCCACGTTTCCACCCATGGCGGCAATGACCGGAATAAAACTGACGATGGCCACCACTTCCTGAATCGTGTACCGGAATTCCCACAGAATCGCGCCCGACAACAGACTGCCGACGAGATTCGTAAAGAGCCACGGAAGCCGGTGTTTTGCCGACGCCACGCTGGAGGACTTCGACACCGAGTCCTCTTCGATCGCGCCGGCCATCTTGAGCATGTCTTCAGTCGCTTCTTCACGGATCACGTCTACAACGTCGTCAACCGTGATAATGCCGACTAATCTATTATTGTTGTCGATGACCGGAATCGCGAGCAAATTGTAACTCGCCACCTGGCGGGCGACTTCTTCCTGGTCCATGTCGACCGTCACGCTGATCACGTCGCGCGTGGCGATGTTTTTCAGCGGCGTCGCGGGAGGGACTGTCAGCAGCTGACGCAGAGAGAGTACTCCGACCAAGTGCTCATCCTTGTCGGTCACATAAATATAGAACACCATTTCCGCATCCGTCGCCAGCTGGAGACGTCGGATGGCGTCTTGCGCCGTCGCATCCTCCGGGAGCGCAAAAAACTCCGTCGTCATGATGCCGCCGGCCGTATCTTTCGGATACTTCAGCAGGTCGGCGACTTCCGTGGAGTCCTCCGCCCGCATCAGCGAGAGAATCTCTTTGGCTCGCTCTTCCGGCAAAACCCCCAGGAGGTAGGCCGCGTCGTCAGGGCCGAGGTCTTTGATCAGCCAGGCGATATCCGAGTGCAGCAGGTCCGCCAACACCTGATTGATACTGTCGCTGTCGAGCTCGCTCAGCACTTGGCCGCGCTTCGACTCGCCTCGCACCAGTTCGAAGACTTCCCGTTTTTCTTTGGGGGACGACAGATGCATAATCACCTGCGCCACGTCGGCTTGATGCATCCGGCCCAGCATCTTGGCAAGATTGGTGATCGCACCCCGGTGCAACAGCCGTTGCACCGACAACAGCACGATGTCGAACTTGGTCCGGCCTCGATCGGCCTGGTCACGCAACGTGTCGCGGAGGAGATCTTTATCCCCTGGACGAGGGCGTGGATCCACCGGATTCGATTCTGTCATAGGCTCAGTCGGCTGCATCGTCACACCCGGTCTAAAAATCTGAACGTCGAACGTCATCAAGTCTTGGACCTAGACGTGACGACATTATGACGTTATGAACTTGACGACTCTCTAATATCCCAATTCCGTGAGGGCATGCTCATCTTCTCGCCACGCCTCCCGCACTTTCACCCACAGCTGCAGAAACACTTTCATCCCGAAGATCTGTTCCATATCGCGCCGCGCATCGGTCCCCACCGTCTTCAGTCTCTCTCCGTGCTTCCCGATCACGATCGCCTTATGAGACTCTCGCTCGACCAGCACCGTCGCGCTGATGCGAGCCAGCTTCCCCTCCTCGACAAATTCGTCGATCTCCACAGCAACCGAGTAGGGCACTTCTTCATAGGTCTGAAGCAAAATCTTCTCGCGAATCATCTCGGCCGCCAACGTCCGCATGGATTGATCGGTGACGGTGTCTGCATCATAGGCTGCATCCCCTTCTGAAAGACGAGCCACGGTCACGGACAGCAATCGATCGACATTATCGCCGGTTTCAGCCGATACCGGCACCACGTCCGTCCAGCCGAATAACCTGGCGTACGTTTCCATCACCGGCAGCAACTTGAGCTTATTGACCAAATCCACCTTGTTCAATACGAGAATGACCGGGCGCGGACGCTTCCTGACCGCCCCCTTCACATGATCGAGGACCAAGAGATCGCCGGGACCAGGCAAACTCGTCGTGTCCATCAACACGTACAAGATATCCGCTTCCTCCAGCGTGTCCACCGCGGTGCGGACCATCCGACGATTGAGCAGATGTTGCGGCTTGTGCAACCCCGGCGTATCGAGCAAGGCAATCTGCGCACCCGGCGCATGCACGACTCCCAGTATTCTCGTCCTCGTCGTTTGCGGCTTGTCCGAGACGATCGCAATCTTCTGCTCCAGCAATCGATTGAGCAATGTCGACTTGCCCACGTTCGGCCGTCCGATGATCGCCACTGTGCCAAACTTCATGGTGCTACGGACGTGGCCGCTCCTGTGATGGCGAGGGAACCAATTGATACACCGTTTCACCTTTGCGAACGTAGCCGAGCTGCTCTCGCGCCAACTGTTCGATTTTCGCGGGATCATGCTCCAGACGATCGATGTCCCCCCGAAGCGTGCGGGTCGTCCGTTGCAATTCATGAAGGTCCACGTCCAGCTGTTGGGCCTGGTCGCGCATGGAGAAGTAGCGCGGTAGACCCATGTCGCCAAAGACCAAGACGATCAGCAGCAGCAGGCACACGGCGACTCCGATATAGTGTGCGCCCGTCACCATGCGACGCTGCCAATCGAGCCACTGCCGTCCTCGATTCTGCTTAATGATCATCGTCACTCGCTCGTCGTCAGTATCGCCCCGGCACCGCCTCACGACCCCGATAGACTGCGCTCGAACCCAGCTCTTCCTCGATCCGGAGCAACTGATTGTACTTGGCCACGCGATCCGTCCGGGACAGCGACCCGGTCTTGATGAGGCCGCTATTCGTCGCGACCGCCACGTCCGCAATCGTCGTATCCTCCGTTTCCCCGGATCGATGCGAGATAATCGCCGTGTAGCCTGATCGTTTCGCCAACTCAATCGCCTCCAGCGTTTCCGTCAACGTGCCGATCTGATTGAGCTTGATCAGAATGGAATTCGCAATCCCTTCCTTGATCCCTTTGGCAAAGATTTCCACATTGGTCACGAAGATATCGTCTCCGACCAATTGGACCCGCTTGCCCAACTTCTCCGTCATCAGCTTCCAGCCCTTCCAATCCAACTCGCTCAAGCCATCTTCGATGGAGAGAATCGGGTATCGATCCAGAAGCTTCCCATAGTAACTGATCATCTCCTCGGAGGAGCGCTCAGGATTCTTTTCAGCTTCAAGGAGGTACCGGCCCTTTTCGTAGAGTTCGCTGGCCGCACAGTCCAACGCAAGGGCGATATCGCGCCCTGGTTTGTAGCCGGCCTCCTCGATCGCCTGCATGATCAGGCTGAGCGCTTCCTCATTCGACTGGAGGTCCGGCGCAAACCCGCCTTCGTCGCCGACCGCCGTGTTCAGCCCCTTTTTCTTCAACAGCGACTTGAGCGTATGAAACACTTCCGTCGCCATCCGGAACGCCTCGCTGAAACATGTCGCCCCCACCGGCATGATCATGAACTCTTGCAAGTCCAACCGATTGTCGGCATGGGCTCCGCCGTTGATGATGTTCATAAGCGGCACCGGCAGCACTCGTGCATTCGTTCCACCAAGATATCGGTAGAGCGGCTGGCCAGTTTCCGCTGCTGCCGCCTTTGCCACGGCCAGCGACACACCGAGAATGGCGTTGGCGCCGAGCTTGCCCTTCGTTTTCGTACCATCCAGGTCGATCATCGTCTGATCGATGCCGACTTGGTCGAACGCTTCCTTTCCTAACAGCTCTGGTGCGATCAGCTTGCTGATATTGGCCACGGCCTTCGAGACGCCTTTTCCCATCCAGCGTTTCTTGTCGCCATCGCGCAGTTCGATCGCTTCCTTCTCACCGGTCGAGGCCCCAGACGGCACCGCCGCCCGCCCATGCGCCCCACTCTCCAGCGTGACCTCCGCCTCGATCGTCGGATTCCCCCGTGAATCCAAGATCTGCCGCCCTTTGATTTCCCTAATCGCGCTCATCCGTTACTCCATCTATAAAATCGAAAGTTATCCCCCTCTACTTCGTCGCAAAATCGAACACAGGCGTCTGAAGCACTCGAGAGGGCAGACCGTTGCTCCCATACTGTCTTCTGCAACCGCTCCACCGTATCAGGACTATACAACCGTTCCCCACATTGGCTACAGACCTTAGCAGGTACATGTTCGACGACAACCAACTTGTCATCCATTTGAATCGTATAGGTCACCGCCTGTTCCCTCATTGGCGATCCACAGACATCGCATTTCATACTATGACCTCCTCACCTTAAACTCGATCCAAATGGCAGGATCTGGTTCATAGACAGTCACAATCTTCACTGTGGGCCTGCTTGGGTCACTGCATTGGATATGAACAGGACCGCCTCCTCTCGTCATTACCAAGGATCAAACAGCTGGGACCATACTTGTCTTCTGGATACACCTCAATCACTTCGCCGTCAGCAATAGCCTCTCGTAACTCTCGCACTGAAATATGGCGAATGATCGCCTGATCGACAGCATGTTGAGAAAACTCAAAATCACCTCGCGCAACCCTTCTTCGAATCTCATCGATCAACTATTCCCCCGCGAATCCACAATCAGGCGGCGCGGGTGGCGTCGACCTGGAAGCCTGTCCACCCGCAGTCAAATTCCTACTCCTAATCATCCTCTAGGTGATGGAGCTGGGTTGCCTTCGACTGCGCGAGCAAAGAAGACACCCAGCCTCATCCCAATTTCTTTTTCAACAACTCATTCACCTTCCCAGGATTCGCCTTGCCACCGCTCGCCTTCATCACCTGCCCGACCAAGAATCCAAGCACCTGCTGTTTGCCATCTTTGAACTGTGCCACCTGCGTCGGATTCTTCGAGAGCACTTCGTCGATGATCGTATCGAGCGCCCCTTCGTCGGATACCTGAATGAGCCCCTTTTCTTGAACAATCTGTTCCGGAGTCTTCCCGCTGCTGTAGACTTCCGGAAAGATTTCGCGCGCGACTTTCAAACTGACCGTACCTTTGTCGACCATCCGCAGCAGACCGACGAGCCGCTCAGGCGAGACCGGGGAGGCGCTCGCATCGGTCCCTGAGTTATTCAACTCCCTGGTGAGTTCGCCCATCACCCAATTGCTCACAGTCTTGGGTTGGTTGAATAATTTCACACAGGATTCGAAGTAGTCGGCCACCGACTTCGACGCTGTCAGCACCCCGGCATCGTACTCGGACAACGCAAACTCGCTGACAAATCGCTGCAATCTGGCTGCAGGCAATTCAGTGACGTGCTTGCGACAACCCTCGATCCATTCCTTCTCCAGCTTGAGCGGCACCAGATCGGGGTCAGGGAAAGTAGCGATAGTCGTGCGCCTCCTCTTTGGAGCGCATCACCACCGTCTCGCCACGATCGAGATTCCAGAGCCGGGTCTCCTGATTGATTCTGCCGCCCTCGTTCAATACCTTCGTCTGGCGCTTGATCTCGTATTCGACGGCATCCTTGACGAACTTGAACGAATTGATGTTCTTGAGTTCGACCTTTGTTCCAAACTCCTTCTGCCCCAACGGACGGAGCGAGAGATTCGGCTCGCAGCGAAAACTTCCTTCATCCATATTGCCGTCGCAAACCTCGAGATACATGAGCACATCGCGGAGGCCCTTTAAATAGGCCACGACTTCATCGGCCGACCGCAGGTCCGGCTCCGTCACGATTTCCAGCAGCGGGGTTCCCGCCCGATTCAAATCGACGCGGCTCCCGTTGGTACCGGCGACGTGGACACTCTTCCCCGCATCTTCTTCCAGGTGGGCGCGACGGATACGGACGCGCTTTTTGCCGTCACTCGCCGCAATCTCAATCCAGCCATGCTCACAGATCGGCGCCTCGTATTGCGAAATCTGATAGCCCTTGGGCAGATCCGGATAGAAGTAGTTCTTGCGGGCAAAGAGATTGTTCTCCGCAATCGTGCAATTGAGTGCCAGCCCCGCACGCACCGCCATCTCCACCGCCGCCTGATTCAGCACCGGCAACGTGCCGGGCAGCCCCAAACACAACGGACAGGTCTGGCTATTGGCCGTGAGCCCGAACATCGTCCCGCAGCCGCAAAACAGCTTGGACTTCGTCCGCAGCTGCGCATGCACTTCCACTCCAATGACGACTTCGTAAATCATCGATTAGCCGCGGTCCTCTCCACGCAACCGATCACGCTCGCGTTGCATCGCCTCACGACCGGCGTCAAACGCCTCGCGCAGGACCGCCTTCTTCGAGTCCACAAATTCCTTCCCCTCCTCCACGACCTCTTCGAACGTTTGGCCTGCGCAGCCTGCCAGATCCCGCAGATTGCCTTCTGCGCGACGGGCATAGCCACGCAACTGTTCGCGCGACTCGCGTCCCGTCTGTGGAGTCAGCAACAATGCCGCCACCGCGCCCAGCGCCGCGCCGCTCAAGAATGCAAGTAAGACCCCTGCTGCTGAGGAACCTCGATCATCCGCCATTGTGATTCCCTCCTTCTTCTCGAAACCGTTCCTTCATGACTTTCGTTGCGGCTTTAACTCCGGCTACCATACTCGCCATATTGGTCAACATCGATCCGCTCGAACCTTTCACGACTTCGTGGACATGCTGTACCGATTCCCCTACTTCTCCGACTGCATGCAAGAGAACGGTCGCATGCTCGACTCCGATGCGGGCTTGCTCGGTCAGACTGTTCACGTTGTGACTCACCGCTCGAAGTTCACCGATCAGCGGCGGCAGGTCGGTGTTCATTTTAGCCAGAAGCTGTTCGGACTCCGCGACGGTCTTTCGAACCTGAATCAGCACGGGCACGAGATAGCCCACCAGCAGCGCAAACGCGACAGCCACAAGAATCACAGCTATTTCGATGATGGTCATAAAACCTCCGAACGTGCTCTGACGTCAGCCTCTCTTACACCTCAGCCTTTACCTCCTCACCGAATCACTCGGCTTCTTCGCCCGCCATTGGGTACTCTGTTCATAGGCATAGGCAGCTCGCAAGAGCGTCTCCTCTTCGAACGGACGACCGATCAACTGCAACCCGATGGGAAGTCCGTCCCGGCTGAGTCCACAGGGTATCGAAATCGCCGGCACACCGGCGAGGTTCGCCGAAATGGTGAAAATGTCCGACAAATACATCTGGAGCGGGTCGTCGCCCTTCGCCCCAAACTTGAATGCCGGCGTGGGTGTCACGGGCGTCACGATAAGATCGACATCCTGAAACGCCGCCTCGAAGTCTTGGCGAATCAAGGTTCGCACCGCCTGCGCCTTGCCATAATAGGCGTCGTAATACCCAGCGCTGAGAACATAGGTCCCCAGCATAATCCGGCGTTTCACTTCCGGCCCAAACCCTTCCTGCCGCGTCTTCATATACAGCGAGAGCAAATCTTTGGTCTCTTTGGCACGAAGCCCGAACTTCACCCCGTCATACCGGGCTAGATTCGAGCTGGCCTCGGCCGTAGCGATCACATAGTAGATAGCGACCGCCGCGTCTGTCCTCGGCAACTGAATTTCCTTGACCTCCCCACCGAGCGCTTTCAGTTCCTGAATCGCCGCCCGCACAGCCTGCTCCACTTCCGGATCCAGCCCCTCCGCAAAAAACTCGACCGGCACACCGACCTTCAGCTTTTTGAGATCTTTCTTCTTGAGCGCCTTCAGATAGTCCGGCACCGGAATATCGGCCGACGTCGAATCCAACGGATCGTGGCCGGCAATGGCTCCAAGGAGAAATGCGGCATCTCTCACATCTTTTGTAATTGGTCCGATTTGATCGAGCGAAGAGGCAAAGGCAATCAACCCGTACCGAGAGACCCGCCCATAGGTCGGCTTGAGACCCACCACCCCACAGAACGCCGCGGGCTGACGGATCGACCCACCGGTATCAGACCCCAACGCCGCGGCACATTCGTCGGCCGCTACGGCCGCTGCCGATCCTCCGCTGGATCCGCCCGGCACACACTGCACATTCCAGGGATTGCGGCTGGGGCCGACGGCTGAATTTTCAGTTGATGAACCCATCGCAAATTCATCGAGGTTGGTCTTCCCGAGGAGCACATACCCCTGCGCACGCAGCTTGGCAATCACGGTCGCATCGTATGGCGGAACGAAGTTCCCGAGCATACGAGACGCGCAAGTCGTGAGCACCCCCTCGGTACAGATATTGTCTTTAATCGCCAGCGGCATGCCCATCATCGGCGACGTCTTGCGCCACCCTTTCAAGGAAGCATCGAGCGCGCCGGCTTGCGCAACCGCCGCGTCTTTGGCCTGCGTGATGTAGGCCTTCACTTTGGACTCAACTTGGCCGATCCGCAATCCATAGGCACGCACGATCTCTACGGCTGTGACTTCGCCGGCCGTGAATTTTTCATGGAGCTCGTAGAGCGAGAGCTTGTGAAGCGACATCAGCGTTTCGTCTTTCCGGCAACAATCCTGTTCTTCCCGTCGACTTGGATGATCTTGGGAGCATGCCGCTTGATTTCCTCATCTGAGTAATATTCGTAGCAGAAAATGATAATCTGATCGCGGACCGCGCCTTTTCGCGCCGTCGGCCCGTTGAGAATGATCTCACCCGCGCCGCGTTTGCCCGCCATCGCATAGGTCATGAACCGCTCGCCGTTATTCAGATTGGAACAGACAATCGCCTCATAGGGCAAAATCCCCGCTGCCTCCATCAGATCCTCGTCGATCGTCAGACTGCCTTCGTAGTCAAGGCAGGATTCCGTCACCGTGGCCCGATGAATTTTCGACCGCAACATTTGCCTGAACATTCGAACCTCGTTTAAAGGGGTTGTCGATCTTCAATAATTTTTGGAACCACAAAGAACCCGTCAGCCGACTCCGGCGCATTCGCCACCGCATGCTCGACGGACAGAGATGGTCGCACGTCGTCGGGGCGAAACACATTGACTTGCCCCAGCACCGTCGCCGTCGGTTCGACGCCAGTAGTGTCGTACTGTTTCAAGGTCTCCACATGCGTGAGAATCTGGCTCAACTGTTTCGCGAACGCCATCTGCTCACTCTCCGTCAACTCCAACCGAGCCAACTTCGCAACCTTCTCAACTTCCTGTTTCGTAATTTCCACTCTGTTCTTCCCTTCCCCTCTTTAAGGATGTTCAAAATGGTCTTCCGGCAAGGCCGCAGGGAGTCCGGCGACTGAGGCGTATGTTTCTCACCCACCCACCCCGAGCTGCCAAGACAGCTCTGTCCCCGGCTGGTACGTCGCAGGGAGACGGACGACCGAGAACGCTGCTGGAAGCCATTTTCAACATCCTGTTACTCCACTGTCACGCTCTTGGCCAAGTTTCTCGGCTGATCCACATCTGCGCCCCGCAGCACTGCGATATGATACGCCAGGAGCTGCAGTGGAATCGTAAACAAAATCGGCGAGAGCAACGGGTGCGTGTCAGGAATCGTGAACACCGCATCGGCGATCTTCCCCAATTCCCGCTCGCCTTCCGCGACGAAAGCAATGACCGGCGCGTGCCGGGCTTTCACTTCCATCAGGTTGCTCACGGTCTTTTCGTATAACCGGTCCTTCGGCGCCAACACGACCACCGGCATGTCCCTATCGATCAGCGCGATCGGGCCGTGTTTCATCTCTCCCGCGGCATAACCTTCGGCATGGATATAGGACACCTCTTTCAGCTTCAATGCGCCTTCGAGCGCAATCGGATAGTTGATGCCGCGACCGAGAAACAAGAAGTTCCGCTTCTTGTAATACCGCTTGGCAATTGCGACAATCTCCGCCTCGCGACCGAGCACCCCCTCGACCAAGACCGGAAGCCGGACGAGGCGATCGAGCCAGGCTTTGCCGTCCGCGACAGACAAGGTTCCGCGCACGCGGCCCAAATGCAACGCCAGCATGTATAGCGCCGTGAGCTGCGCCGTGAAGGCTTTGGTCGAGGCCACGCCGATTTCAGGCCCACAATGCGTGTAGAGCACGCCATCCGATTCACGGGCCAGGGTACTGCCCACCACGTTCACGATCGAGACGACACGCGCCCCTTTTTCCTTCGCTTCGCGCGCGGCGGCCAGCGTGTCAGCCGTCTCGCCGGACTGCGAAATCGTGATAAAGAGATCGTCCTTCTCGACGAGCGGATCGCGGTAGCGGAATTCGCTGCCGATATCGACCTGCACCGGTGTACGGACCATCTCCTCCAACAAATACTTCCCCACCAGCCCCGCGTGCCATGAGGTGCCACAGGCCACGATCCAGATCCGTCCGACGGCAGCAAACTCTTTCGGCGTCAATCCGATATCCGGCAGATCCGCTTCGCCGGTATCGTAGGAGTAGCGCCCGCGCATCGTGTCGAGAATCGTCTGCGGCTGTTCGTGAATCTCCTTCAGCATGAAATGTGGGAATCCGCTCTTTTCCGCCGCGGAGGCATCCCAGGTAATCTTCGTGAGTTTCCGTTTAACAGGCTGGCCCTCGATATCGGTGAAATGGATGTCGGTCGCGGTCACGACCGCCACATCGCCCTCTTCAAGATAGATCACGTCACGGGTATGGGCGAGCATGGCCATGACGTCCGACGCGACAAAGGACGCCTTCGCGGTCGTGCCCACGACCAGCGGACATCCGGAGCGCGCCGCGATCATGGTCCCCGGTTCCCGTTCCGAAATGACGGCGAGCGCATAACTCCCGCGCACATCCTTCGTGGCGGCCCGTACCGCCTCGACCAGCTTCATGCCTTCGCTGGAGATATTGATCGATCAGATGCGCTACGACTTCCGTATCTGTTTCCGAATGAAACTTGTAGCCCTCTTTCTCCAATTGCTGTTTCAACGGCTGATAATTTTCGATGATGCCGTTGTGCACGAGCACGCAGCCTTTCGAGCGGTGCGGGTGGGCGTTTTGCTCCGAGGGCTTCCCGTGCGTCGCCCATCGCGTGTGGCCAATTCCCACAGTACCCTTGAGTTCTTTCTCCTTGAGCGATTTCTGAAGATTGGCGAGTTTGCCGACCGTGCGCCGAATTTCGATTTTGTCGCCTTGCAGCACCGCAACTCCGGCTGAGTCGTAGCCGCGATATTCCAGCTTGGCAAGGCCGCCGATCAGAATCGGCACCGTCTCCTGATCGCCCACGTATCCGACAATTCCGCACATACTTAACTCCTACTATGTTTCTTGACTGGCCTACCCTTTGACTCCACCGGTCGTTCCTTCGTGAGGCGGGGGCCGTGAGGCGAGTGGCGAGTAGATTTCGTTTCACGATCTACGTCGACTTGCAGTGCGCGCCGGCGCGCAGCCCATCCTGCACGATTCACTTGAGGCACTCGCCCAATCACCAAGGCATCCGCCGGCACATCCTTCGTGACCGTGGTGCCGGCTGCGATGATGGCTCGCGCCCCCACCGTCACCGGTGCAATCAACTGCGTGTCGCTGCCGAGAAAGACCCCATCCCCGATCACTGTCTGATACTTCCGCACACCGTCGTAATTACAGGTGATCGTGCCGGCGCCGATGTTGACACCTTTCCCAATCGTGGTGTCCCCCAGATAACTCAGATGATTCGCCTTCGATCCTTCGCCCAGGTCGGTTTTTTTCATCTCGACAAAGTTCCCGACCTTGGCCCTCTTCCGCACCACCACACCAGGACGCAGATGGACGAACGGGCCCAGATGTGCGTCGTCCTCGATGTGAGAATCGGCAAATACGCAGTGATCGAGAATTTCAACGCCATTGCCGACGGTGCAATCCGTCAGTCGTGTAGACGAACGCAGTACACAATCCTCCCCGATGACCGTTGTTCCTTCGAGCGTCACGTTGGGATACAGTACCGTGTCTTTCCCGATCGTGACCGCCGCATCAATCCAGGTTGAGGCCGGATCGATCATCGTCACCCCGGCATCCAGCCAGCGGTTCCGAATCTGCTGCCGTACCACCTGTTCGGCTTCAGCAAGCTGTCGGCGCGTATTCACACCAAGTCCTTCGTCGGGATTGCCAAGCACGACAGCGGCCACACGACGTCCGGAATGTTCCGCGAGATGGATGATGTCCGTCAAATAATACTCTCCCTGTGCGTTGCTGGGTTCGAGCTTTTCCAAGGCGCTGAAGAGGAACTCGCCGTCAACCACATAGGTGCCCGCGTTGACTTCACGGATCGCTTGCTCTTCCGCATTGGCGTCACGATCCTCGACGATGCGGGAGACGCCCCGCTCGGCTGAGTGCGCACGCACGACCCGTCCGTATCCGCTTGCGTCTGCGAGTACTGCGGTCAGAACGGTCACGGTTGCACGTTCCGCCTCGTGGACACGAAGAAGTTCGCGCACGGTCTTTTCCTGAAGTAGCGGCGTATCGCCGTTCAGAATGAGATATCTGGATGGGGCGCCCCGCTTACCCACCGCGAATACCGGGCGGCTCTGCAAGACCGCATGGCCTGTGCCCAATTGCTCCCGCTGTTCGACAATCGCAACCGGAGAGTCGCTGCTCCTTCCTGACGTTGCACGGCCGATCACTTGGCGAACCAGATCGGCCTGATGCCCCACCACGACAGCCACACGATCCCCGGCGACGCGCAACCCGAGCCCGACCGAATAGAGCACCATCGCCTGGCCGGCCACTGGATGGAGTACCTTTGCCTGTTTCGAGCGCATGCGCTTCCCCAGCCCAGCGGCCATCACGACCACTGCAAGGCCGGCGATCTTTCCCTGCCGGTCGTGACTGACCAGCTTTTTCACCGTCGAGACTTCAGTGGCTCGTGGACGCCTCATCCGATCGGCACCCCCGTTTCAGGCTGTTTGATCGCGCCCCACTTCGTCGCGGTTGCCACGGAGGATGCCAGGGACGTGGATGGCGAGCAGAGCCCGCCTGAGACAATGAGTTTCATCGCCTCTTCTACGCTGATATCGACGGACGTGACTTCATGTTCCGGCACCAACAGAAAATATCCCGACGTCGGATTCGGGGACGTCGGCACATACACGTGGATCAGCGGCTCCTGCGAGAGATCCTGCATTTCCCCTTTGGTTACGCCCGTCACAAAGGCAATACAATAGTGGCCATTCTTGGGAAACTGAATCATCACCACGCGATTATACGAGGCCTGCTCAGACAACGACAAAACATCGATCATGGATTTCAACGTCGAGTAGATCCCTCGCACAAGCGGCACACGGTTCAGTAAGTCTTCCCACCACTTTACAATTTGCCGGCCCATAAAATTGGTGGCAAACAGGCCTGTCACAAAGACTAAAACGATCAACGCGAGAATTCCCAGCCCCGGCACGTAATGACTTGGCACCAACCGAACCAGGAGATCCCCAAGAATCCCCTCTACCCCTACGAAAATGGCCTTCAAAATGAGGACGGTTCCCCAGATAGGGATAATGACGAGCAAGCCCGTCAGAAAGTAGCGTTTTAGCGAGGTTTTCAGCATATGTATGAGCTGACAGACGTAGAGGGTCATCATACAGAGAATTCCGAGAGCCTCGCAAGCCTTTTCTTGCTATTTTCAACAACTTGGAATACCATCCCGCCCGTTTTCTTCACCGATGAGGGCGCCACGTGATGGGGAGGAAGAAGCCACAGACTCGCGGCCGGTTTATTACCCTGGAGGGGGTCGAAGGCAGCGGGAAAAGCACCCAGATTCGCTACCTCGCGGAGGTGCTCACTCAGACGGGGTACCGCGTACTCCACACCAGAGAACCAGGCGGCACTGCTACCGCAGAAGCGATCCGCCACATCCTCCTCACCACGTCATCGCACGAACCAGTCACACCTCAGGCCGAAGCCCTGTTGATCCTTGCTGCGAGATGTCAGCACGTCACGCATCTCATCAGGCCGGCACTGCGCTGCGGCACCGTGGTCTTATGCGACCGATTTTCCGATTCCACGTTTGCCTATCAGGGATTCGGGCGCGGCCTTGATCTTCAATGGTTGCGGGCGGCCAACGAGGTCGCAACCGGCGGACTGACGCCGGATCTCACTCTCGTACTCGATCTCCCGGCCTCAGTGGGGCTGGCCAGGCGGCAAGTCGATCGTGGGCAACAGAATCGGTTGGACCGTGAGGCAGAACGTTTTCATCGAAAGGTACGCCGAGGATTTCTGGCGCTTGCCGCTGAAGAGCCCACCCGCATGACGATCGTGAATGCGAATCGGCCCGCGCAAGAAGTCCGGGACGAGCTCACTAAAATCGTGATAGCCTGGATGGCTCGACAGAAGCGCCCTCTACTACGCCGCCGGAGCTAGCCCGAATTATCCATGAGTGCTTCTACTACAATCGCGG
The DNA here is from genome assembly GCA_963801725.1 of uncultured Nitrospiraceae bacterium. Classification (GTDB taxonomy): domain Bacteria; phylum Nitrospirota; class Nitrospiria; order Nitrospirales; family Nitrospiraceae; genus Palsa-1315. The sequence continues at coordinate 1,707,740 of CAWDFX010000002.1, read as the reverse complement.
ATTCGCTGCTGCGACGAGCCTTCGGCGGGCAGGCTCGCCGCTCGCTCCCTCGACGTACTGTTCAAGTACGCCTCGGGGCCTCGCGGCTCCGCATACCCGTCTCGCAACGCGACTGCGCGATTTCGCGACGAACCATCATGAATAATGCGGGCTAGCATGCCATTTCACGACTGTATCGGCCATCAACAATCCATCGCACTCTTACAATCCGCCGTCACCCATGAACGCCTCGCGCACGCCTATCTGTTCCATGGCGAGGAGGCGATTGGGAAACGTTTGACAGCGATTCGCCTCGCGCAGGCACTTAGCTGCGAACAGCCTCCCGAGGCGGAAGGTCTCGACTCTTGTGGGACATGCCGGTCCTGCCGACAGATCGAAGCCCGCACGCATCCCGACTTTTTCGTCATCGAGCCGGACCCGGAACAGGCCACCCAGCAAATTAAGATTGAGCAAATTCGCGAGATCGAACACCAGATCATGTACCGTCCGCTCATCGGTGAGCGAAAAATCTGTCTGATCGACGACGCCGACCGCATGACGATCGGCGCGGCCAACGCGCTGTTAAAAACATTGGAAGAGCCACCAGCCCACAGCCTCTTCCTCGTCATCTCCAGTCGCCCCGCGGCCCTCCCTGCGACCATCCGCTCACGCTGTCAGGCGCTTCGCTTTACGACACCGGCTCGCACACAGGTGGAGGCCGCGCTCATCCTGACACGCGAAATCCCTCCCGAAGACGCGCGATTCCTTGCCATCATCAGCGAAGGCCGTATCGGGGAAGCCCTCACCGCCGATGTGCAGGACACTCGCGCGCGTCAACAGGAACTCGTGGACCTGGTCTGTCCCCAATCCTTGCAATCGATCGGATCCATCCTGTCCTCGGCGGAAGCGATCGCAAAAGCCGACCGTGCACAGGACATGCTCGCCTGGCTGGCTCGGTGGATCCGCGATCTTGTCTTGATTCAAGTCGGAGGGGATCGTGACCAGTTGCTCTATCTTGATGATCTCGCGACACTGGAAGCCTATGCGAAACAGGCCAACACCGATTCGCTGTTGGACCTGCTCCGTGAGATTGAGATGACTGAGCAGCGAGCCACGCGTCATCTCAATCTCCACATGGCATTGGAAATGATCTTGCTCCGCCTGCGCGATGCGGTCACTCCATCGTCCATCCCATTGCCCGCCTAGCTTTCCCCGATTATTAACTGGTATCTTTTCTGAAGCCACATGAGCAATCCCAACAGCTTTTACATCACGACGCCGATCTATTACGTGAACGACGTGCCGCATATCGGACACGCCTATACCACCGTGGCTGCCGATGTCCTTGCTCGCTACTGGCGCCTGCGAGGACGCGACGTGTTCTTTCTCACCGGGCTCGATGAGCATGGACAAAAAGTTCAGCAAGCCGCAGCCAAAGCCGGCATCGACCCGCAAACGCATTGCGACAAGCTGGCACCCCAGTTTCAGGACCTCTGGAAACGGTTGAACATTTCGAACAATGCCTTCATCAGAACGACAGATCCTCCGCACAAATCTGTTGTTCAACGATACCTTCAAGAACTCTATGATAAAAATCTGATTTACAAGGACTCGTATACGGGTTGGTACTGTACGTTTGATGAACGATTCTGGACTGAGAAAGATGTTGCAGACGGCCTCTGTCCGGATTGTAAACGCCCTGTTGAAAAGCTCAGCGAGCACAATTACTTTTTCAAGATGGGTCAGTATCAGGATCGCCTGATCGACCACATCAAGCAGCATCCGAATTTCATCCGCCCTGAATCGCGCCGCAATGAAGTCCTCGGCTTCCTGACCAGACTCAGAAGCTCGGCGACCTCTCGATCTCACGACCGAAATCGCGTCTCTCGTGGGGAATCGAACTCCCGTTCGATAAGGACTACGTCACCTACGTCTGGTTCGACGCGCTCGTGAATTATGTCTCTGCCTTGGAATACCTGCCGAAAAAACCGGCGTTCGATCAGTTCTGGCCAGCGAATGTCCATCTCGTCGGCAAGGACATTCTCACCACCCATGCCGTGTATTGGTCCACGATGCTAATGGCACTGAACCTGCCCTTGCCAGAGACCATCTTCGCCCACGGATGGTGGACCGTCGATGGAGAGAAAATGTCGAAGAGTCGCGGCAACGTCGTCGATCCCAACAGGATGGTCGATGAATTCGGAGCTGATGCGTTTCGCTATTTCCTGCTACGGGAAGTTCCGTTTGGGCAGGATGGTGATTTCTCCCAAGAAGCAATGATCACGCGCATCAATAGTGACCTAGCCAACGGACTGGGAAATCTTCTCAGTCGTACACTGACTCTTATCGAACGCACTCAAGCAGGACAAGTGCCTGTTCCAGAGAAAATCAGGGCGGCAGAGCGAGACCTGCAACAAGCGACAGTTGCCCTCCTCAATGAGGTGTTACCACGCCATATTGAACAACTAGAGTTCAGTAGAGCGCTTGAAGCGATTTGGCAAGTTGTTCAGATTGCCAACCAGTATGTCGATAAAACCGCCCCCTGGACCCTTGCCAAAAATGAGAGTGACGCAGATCAGCTTAGAACTGTCCTCTATCACATGGCCGAAACATTGCGGTGCTTAAGCCTCGCAACATACGCGTTCACGCCGACGAGTGCGCAGACTATTAGCCACCAGCTCGGTCTCTCAATAGATTTCAGCTCTCCGATTCTAAAACACCGCGTAGAGTGGGGAAGCCTTGCACCAGGCACGACCATCCGCAAAGGAACGTCGTTGTTCCCCCGTATTGAATCAAAACCACAAGGAGCCAAGACCGTGAGCGACGCAATAACTCCCTCGCAACCTACGACAGCGATACCAGCGCCAACCACTGCCGCACCGCAGACATCACCCCCTGCGGCGCCGGCACCCGTAGCGCCGCCGCAGATCACCATCGACGAGTTCATGAAGATTCAGCTCAAGACCGCGAAGGTTCTGACTGCCGAACGTGTCCCGAAGTCGGAGAAGTTGCTCAAGTTGCAAGTCAGTCTTGGAGAGGGGACGGAGCCACGACAGATCGTCGCCGGTATCGGCAAGAAATACACACCGGAAGCACTTGATCGGCAAAACGATCATCATTGTCGCCAACCTCAAGCCTGCGAAACTCATGGGCATCGAATCGCAAGGCATGGTCCTGGCCGCAGGGGACAGCGAAGTCCGTGGTCTGGCCACCATCCTCGAAGAGGTTGACCCTGGGACCAAAGTGAAATGAATCTGGCGGTTGCCACAGCACGGCTGCTGCTTCTCTGCGGTGCCGTGCTGACGTTCCTTCCCTGCCTTGCGATCTCGGCTGAAGGTGTCTCCCCTTCCGGTCTCCGCCTGAACGATCCAAAGCCGACGACCATCTTAGTCCGCGTCGTGGCCCACGGCGCGATGGTCCTCGGGCGAGAGGTCGGAGGCGCCCGCGTCACAATCACCGACGTGGCCACCGGACACGTCCTTGCCACCGGCATTCAGCAGGGCGAAGCCGGCGACCAAAATCAAATCATGCGGACGCCGCGTCTCATGGAGGAGCCGCATTATAGCTCCCGGCCTGCCGCGGCCTTTACCGCGACATTCGACTTGCTCCATCCCACGCTGGTTGAAGTGACCGCCGAAGGACCGCTCGCCTACCCTGCGTCGTCCCAGCGTGCCTCGACGACGGTATGGCTCGTTCCCGGGCAGGACACGACCAACGACGGAATTGTCCTTCATCTCTACGGGTACATCGTCCAGATCGAACACCCACAATCCGGTGAGCCCTTGTTCGCAAAAGACGATGTGATCCTGCGCGCTTCAGTTCGAACATTGTCCGGGGCGCTGGTTCGCCCACATGGGGACTGGGACTCCCGGAAGATCCACATCTACGGTGAACTGATGATTGGAGAGCGGGTTCTCGAACGACTCCAGTTGTTTTACAACAACGACCGAGTGCGCTTCGAAGCTCCGTTCTTCGTTCCCCTGCCGGACAACGCTCCGGACGGAATCACCATTCGCGTCGTAGCCGCTGACCCCTCTAACGGAAACGCTGGTGTGGGGACGGCGAAATATCCCGTGCTCGGCGAACGGTTGCCGCCCCAAAAACCTTGACGATGGCTCAGGAGAAGAGAACCATGCCTCTCTGGGTCATGCTCTCCATCCACTCTGAAGGCTTGCCGAGATGCGAGGGCCGTGCGACACTATAAGTAATGTCTACCCCAGCCTCATACGAACATCTCCGCTCCCGACTATACCTCGCCCTGGCACTGAACGCGGCGATCATCGTCGCTGAGTTCATCGGCGGATGGATCCTCGATAGCATCGGACTCATGAGCGATGCGGGCCATAACTTCGTCGACCAAGGCGCGCTCTTTCTTGCCCTCTATGCCCATATTCTTACGGCCAGGCCTGCCACAGAAGCCAGAACATTTGGGTATCACCGAGCCGGCATTATTGCGGCGTTCTTGAATGCGTTCATCCTGTTGCTCACGGCCCTCGGTATCGCACTCGTTGCCATCAAGCGGCTGCTGCAACCCATTCCGGTGGACGGCGGCTGGGTCATGGCGGTTGCCGCGCTGAGTTTCGCCGCCAATCTGAGTATCGCGCTCCTCTTGCAGCACGGAGCCAAGGATGATCTCAATATCCGCAGCGCTTTTTGGCACATGCTCGGTGATGCCTGGGTGTCCCTGGGCGTCGTGATCAGCGGCGGAGCCATCTTACTCACCGGATGGACCATCCTCGATCCTCTGGTCAGCTTGCTTGTCGTCGCGGTCATTGCCAAAGGGGCCTGGCCGCTGTTTAAGGAATCGCTTGACGTCTTGTTGGAATCGACCCCGCCGAAGATCAGCGCCTCACATGTGGCTGCGACCATCGAGGCGATCCCCGGCGTAAAAAACGTCCACGACCTCCATATCTGGGCGGTCGAACCCCGGTTGATTATGATGACCTGTCATATCCTCGTCGATGGAGACGATTCGGCAATGACCAATGACCTTCTGCATACCATCCGCGCACGGGTCAGCACAGATTTCGGCATCAAGCATATGACGATTCAAATGGGAACCGACTGTTGCCACCCCGACGAAATCCACTGCGATCTCACCACGCTGGCAAAGCAGCACCAGGATGAGGGGCTCTTACATGTGCACCATTAAACGCGCGAGACGTGCGAGAAAAGCGGGGCGAGCGAGACGGGGCAGAGTCCAAAGTTCGAGGTTTCCGGAACGTCGAACCCGAACTTCTAGCCGCGCTTTTCCCGCCAGTCTCGCCCATCTCGCTTAGGAATGCGGCTTGAGACAATGACCTCAACCCCGATCCCATTTTATGTCCTCTGCGGCTCCCTGGGCGCAGGAAAAACGACGCTCCTGATGCGGCTCCTTGAACATTGGAAGAGCCAGGGCAAGCGGGCCGGCGTGTTGATGAACGAAGCCGGTGAAGTGAGTATCGACGGCCCGCGCGCGGGCACCATCGCCCAACAAGTGATGAACCTCGCCGGCGGCTGCGTCTGTTGCGACACGAAGGAAGACTTGTCCTGGGGAATCGCCCAACTAGTGAGGGATTATGAGTCGGATGTGATCATCCTGGAATGCTCGGGCATGGCCGATCCAGCCGAAGTGATCGATGGCGCTACCGATCTCTACACCGCGCGGCTTACACATTTAGAAAAAGTCATCGCCCTCCTGCAACCGATCCCCATCGACCGGGAAAGTATGGGTGGCTTCGTGACCGCACAGGCGATCCGCTGCGCCGACGAGTTGATTCTCAACAAGAAAGATCTCTATGTCGCCGGCCACTGGGAACAATTTACCGCGACGATCGTCGAGCAGAATCCCTATGCGCGGATCTGGGAAACCAGCCATGCCCGAGTCGATCCCTCCTTGCTGCTCGAACCAATCAGCCGTATCACGCCAACCGTGACGGTGAATGTGGAATTCGGAGTGTCTCGACCACCCACGACGAACAAGCGGGCATCGTATCATCCCATCGTCACGACGGTTCGGCTGCCAGGCCCGTTGAACGTTGAACGATTCCTGCGCTGGATGAAGACTCTGCCCCCTGAACTCGAACGTGCGAAAGGCTTCTTCCGTTTCGCCAAGGGACCGGAACTCCAAGAGTTTCAATATGCCCTGCCTGGCAACTCAACGATTGCGCCGATCACGTTGCTCGACGAACCAAGCCACGCCATCGTGCTGATCGGACGAGGCTACGACCAGGAGCGCTGCCAAGCAGAGTTGTTACGCTGTCTTGAAAACCAGGGGGGCGCACAGAGTTAGACAGCGGGATGTTCACGTGATGCGCGAACACCGGAAAACCGCAGAAGGAGCCATGCGGCACCGGCTCCGAACAAGCCTCCGATCATCCAACCGCCCAGCACGTCCGTGACATAGTGGGCTCCGACGTAGACCCTGGAAAACCCGATGAGCCCGACAAGTGGCCAACTGATCCAACCGGAACGCGGATAAAGTACCTGGAGAAAGGCTGCCGCAGTCGCAGTATTCATGGCATGGCTGGAAGGAAAACTGAACAACCCTCCACAGCCTCCAGGCTCTACCGCTACGATATTACTCAGCGCTCGGCAGGGTCGGACACGTTCCACCACCCACTTGAGTTGCCCGCTCAGTAGATCCACGAGACCGATGACTCCGCCTAAGAAAGCCCCGCCGAGGAATGCTTCACGTCGATTGCTCCAGATCCAATAGATGATGGCAAGCGCCAGCGGAATATAGAAGGTGCTGCGATTTCCGACAATAAGGAAAAATTGATCAATGATCGATGCACGGCCGGCGAGACCATTGACGGCGCGAAAGAGTGATTCATCCCAACTCATCTGGTTTATCTGGTTTGTCTGGTTATCCGGATTCTTGTCCGTACTATCAGCTATACGCCTTCAGCCTTCCGCTCTTTGCGGTATCAGCGCGTGCGGAAATGGATGCGCACTGTGAGTTCCCCATCGATTGGCTCATCGCCTTTCATCTGGGGATCGAAGGTCCATTTGTTCAACGCAGCCATACCGGCGATGGTGAGTTCACGATGCTTGGCCGGCTCCAAAACCACTACCGTCACCGTCGCATCTTTGGAGACCAACATACGCGCTTTCATCCAATCGTCGAGTTCTTTGCCGTCTAAGGCAGCTGGAATAGCCGGCCAGGGTGTGGCTTTGGGAACCGGTCCAAGCTGTTGATCCTTGTTGAGCGGCAGACCATGGACATGGACCTCGGGTAACTCCAGCACGTCTTCCCGATGATCGTCCTCATGTGTAGCCGCGTCACCAGCCACCGCATACGCGGAGGCCGGCCAAGCCAAAACCACTGCAAAAGACATCGCGAGAAATGGTCTCATAGCGTGTGCATCCTACCCTATCGACTGCAGAATGCTCAAACGGGCACCCTTCTCACCCCCCAACCCTGGCGCGCCAAGACGCGCCTTGTCCCAGGCAAGGCCGCAGGCAACAGCGACACCGGAGGCATAGCCTCTTGGCTACGTTGAGGATTCGTGCGAGACGAGAACGCAGTTGATGTCTCGTTTCAGCATTTGGCTAAAAGAACCACTGGCCTCGGAAAAAAAACGATCTCGGCATACCCGCATGCGAGACACCCAGACCAATACTCCCCTCGCCTTGGTTGATGAAGTACTGCTCGTCTAGCATGTTCACCACATCAAACCCCAATAGAAGCTTCTGACTGTCCCACGGTAAAGGGATGACGTGCGTAAGGGACATACTATAGGTCGTATATGAGGGACTATGAGTGGAGTTCGTCTTACCTCCCTCTTCCGCCGTGCGCAACCCAGACGCAAACAACATCTGACCCGTGAGAGTCGTCCGTTCCAAAAAGCGATAGGCAACCACTGCGGAACTCGTCAAGGTCTGCTGGTGATCGCAATGCACCCCGCCGTTTGAGTTGATATCGGCGATTTCGGACGCTTCCAGCAGGGTGTGGCCGGATTGAAGCCCGTAACCCTTACACTGCCCCCAGGCCACATTCCCTCGCGCCGTCAAGTTGTCCATGATCTGAAGTTTCAACGCTCCATCGATGCCCCTAGTCCATCCCCGTTCAAATGCAAAATAATTCAACAAGGGCGTTGTCCCGAACTGCCCCGCATCGGACAGATAGTTGGCGAGTTTGTAGTAGCCGGTCAGCTGTATGGTCGCCCAGCGTGAAAGGGCGTGGTAACTACCGACCTCGAAGTAATGTGCCCGTTCAGCTCGAGCCGTATTATTCGTCGTATCTTCCGGCGCCGCCTTTGTTCCGGCGGTATTGAGCTTGGCAAAAGAAATGGCTTCAAGATTCGGCGGCGTAAACTGTCGCCCGTAAAAAACGTGGAACACATTCGACTGATCGGCCTTGTAGGTGATCCCGACTCGCGGGCTGACCTGCCCCTCATTGCGCTGATACTGCACCACATCGGCCCGCACGCCAAGGTTGAACGTCCAGTGATCGTTCGGGCTCCACTGATCTTGAATCCAGAATTCCTGGCGCCATCCGATCAGCCGATTATCCGCATCCAGACTCAACAGATTCCCCGTCGGATTGCCCGCCCCATCATCCGCGAATGTGAACAGTCTCGTCTTGTTCACTGTCTGTGTCCGATCGACTTGGAATCCGGTCTTGATCACATGCTCTTTATTCGGGATATAGGTGTGATCGAATCGAAGGCCACCGGAATAGGCACTCCGATCCTGGTCGGCAGCAGAGAACGGCTCAGTTGGATCAACGGTGTAGGCGAGCACGTTCAATGGATCCGTCGTGAACGTGGCCCGTGTATGGCGAACATACCCGGACAGGCTGAAAAAGTTGGCGCTATTCACATCGTGCCGCCAGACCATGTGCCCGTATTGATTATTCTCCTTTTGATTTTCGTCGATGGCCTGAGACGCGACCGGCGTGAATCCCGGCTGGCTTCCCTGGAGGAGCGGCAGCATCACCCCACTGGGATCGACTTCTTCGTTCGGAGACGTGGGGATTTGATATTTCGCCACGGAATTCAAGAATACCCACGAGAAGTTATTCGAATTGTCGTGCTGATAGTCGCCGCGAATGAACGTCTGATTTCTCTCGCTTTGCCCATGAAAAATTGAATGCCCGAGTGTCGGCGGTTCGATGCCGCGATTCGTTGACGTATAACTGTTCAGGATGTAGAAGCGGAATTTCTCGCCGATCGTGCCCCCATATTCGAGCGACGGATTGATCGTATTGTTTGACCCGCCGAACATTTGGGCGGACCCGAACCCCGGCTTGGTACCACTCTTGGTCGTGATGTCCAACACTGCGGCTGCCTTGTTTCCATACTGCGCTTCCATACCGCCGAGGATGATATCCGCGCGCTCCCACGCCCTCGGCGAGATCACATCGGAAAAGGTGGACGATACGGTATCCGGAATCGGTACACCGTCGATTCGGAACTGGAGGTTCGCATGATCCTGACGAATATGCACCTGCTTGAGCGCTCCATAGACGACACCCGGAATCGTGAGGAGGACGTCCTGTAACTCAACATTGTTTCCGCGCGGCAATTCTTCGATGTCTTTTCGGCTCACCGAATAGGTTTCGCTCGACGCCTTGTAGTGAATCGGCGCGAGAGGCGATCGCACTTCCAGCGCAATCTCTCTGGTATTGGACAAGGTCAAGGTGATGGGATGGGGCGCCTCGGTCCCAATCTTCAGCACGATATATTCGCTCCGATACGTATCTTGTAGGGCGCTGACGGAATAGGTTCCCTCGGCAGGGACGGGAATGCTGAACTCACCGGCATCGTTCGACACTCCAGTCGCCACCAATGTCCCTTCCTGATCCTTCACCTCGACGATCACCTGCCCCGCCCGACGAAGATCCTGATTTTGGACCGAGCCGGTAATGAGATTGAGCTCGTCCGCAATGGCAAGACCCTGAGGAAGAATACTCAGACAGACACAGAAACATACCGAACAAACAATGACATGGCTCCATAGAGTAGGTCGCATGAAGTCCCCCAACAATCACGTCCTGAAAAGACGCCACGGCCTGCCGGCAGGTAGTCCGACGACGACCGTGCCAGAAGGGCGAGAATCGAAATGACGTGACTAGCTGCAGGGGGGAGCGCGAGAAGGGCCAGGCGTGGATAGTTCGAAGGAAAGCAGAACGGAGTCCGCTGGAAGTTCCAGCAGATCGACAAATTTCTGTGCTATGAGGAGAGGAGCGCCGACATCGAGAGATCCAGCCGTGTGATGCTTTACCCACTGGCAGAGATCGGTGTCGGAGTGTTCATGCCCATCGTGGTCGGCAGCCGCCAACTCGTGATGGACATCCTGCGCCACAGCAAACGGCGCAATGGCGAGCAATAGCAAGACAAGGCCGATTGCCACAGCGCCCTGAAGAAAGCAGGACCGATGTCGTATGGAAGTGCGTAGAGTCATTGAGGGCGAGCTAAGTACCATAGGCGTTTACAACTTGTCAAACAATGGATTTACTGAGGTTACTCAAGCATTTTCCAGGCGTAGGCGCCCCCTCTAGTGGATATTTCCTTGAATATCCGCTATATTTTGCGCGTCCGAGCACGCATCGCCCCTTCAAGCTACACTATAAACAGGCGACTCCCAAGTGAAACGGGACAACCATGCAGCGACCACTCGATAACCAGCACATCATCGAAATCAAGCCGCTGCCCTCGCCGCGAACGATCAAGTCAACACTGCCGATTACCGACCAAGCCGCCGCGCTCGTCGTTGAAACCAGAGATGCCATTCGCCGCATTCTACATGGCCAAGACCGTGAACGCTTGCTGGTGATCGTCGGCCCCTGTTCGATCCATGACCCTGAAGCCGCCTACGAGTATGCCGACCGATTGAAACCAGTAGCCGATGCGCTGCACGACCAGTTACTGATCGTCATGCGCACGTACTTTGAAAAACCCCGCACCACGGTTGGGTGGAAGGGGCTCATCAACGATCCACATTTGGACGGTACGTGCGACATCGCAACCGGAATGGAACTCGCGAGAACGATTCTCCTTAACATCAATAAGCGCGGAGTCCCCTGCGCGGCTGAAGCCTTGGACCCGGTGTCTCCCCAATACATCGCCGATCTCTGGAGTTGGGTCGCCATAGGGGCCCGCACCAGCGAAAGCCAACCGCACCGGGAAATGGCCAGCGGGCTGTCTATGCCGGTCGGCTTCAAGAACGGCACAGAGGGCAATCTTGAAGTGGCCTGGAATGCCATGGTCGCCGCGAAGCAGCCTCACCATTTTCTGGGCATCAATGCCGACGGGCTCACCTCCATCATCAAGACCATGGGTAACCCCGATCGCCATATCGTGCTGCGAGGCGGTGGCGGGAAAACCAACTATGAAACCGAACACGTGGCACGCGCGGAAGCCATTATCGCGAGCGAGGGCATCGTTCGTCCCATCATGATCGACTGTTCACATGACAACTCCGGTAAAGATCATCGGCGCCAAGGTTTCGTCGCACGGGATGTGCTCAAGCAATTCCGTGACGGCCGCCAATCCATCGTGGGGCTGATGCTCGAAAGCAATCTCAATCCTGGCAAACAGACCTGGCAGCAGGGAAAAGCGTTGGCCCACGGTGTCTCCATCACCGATGCCTGTCTCGGCTGGGAAGAAACCGAAGCACTGCTCGGAGAACTCGCCGAATTGATCGTGACCAAGCCCGTCTAAACGGTTGTCTGGTTTATCTGGTTAGATTCGTTAAACCAGACAAACCAGACGAACTAGGTCAACCAGATAGATCAACATGCTCTTCGACACGCACACCCATCTGGACGATGCCCGTTACAATGAGGATCGCGAGGCGATGATTACGCGCGCCCGTGAAGCCGGTGTCGAAGCCTTCCTCACCATCGGTTGCGACCTGGCAACCAGTCAGGCTGCGATCGCTCTGGCGGAGCAACACCCGTTCGTCTATGCCTCCATTGGCGTCCATCCGCATGAAGTGAAACATATCCTCGATAGCTGGTACGGCGAATTCCGCCGGCTGGCACAGAACAAAAAGGTGGTCGCGTACGGCGAGATCGGCCTGGACTACCACTATAATCATTCGTCACCGAAGGAGCAGCGCGAGCGATTCCGTGAACAGATCCAGCTCGCGCGCGAGCTAGGGCTCCCGGTGATCATTCACACGCGGGAGGCTCAAGAGGATACAATTGCAATTTTGAAAGAGGAGCGCGCGTCAGAAATCGGCGGGGTGTTTCACTGCTTCTCAGGAGATGCCTGGCTGGCGAAGGATGCACTGGACTTAGGGTTCTATCTCTCGTTCTCCGGAATTCTCACGTTTCAGAACGCGACGATGCTCCGAGACATTGCAAAGACCGCTCCGTTGGACCGCCTCCTGATCGAAACCGATTGCCCATACCTGACACCCATCCCTCATCGAGGCAGACGAAACGAACCAGCCTACGTGTCCTTCGTCGCACACAAGCTGGCGGAGCTTCATGCCGATACGCCAGGCATGTCGGTCGACACCATCGGACGAATCACGACCGAAAACGCGAAACGCCTGTTCAAAATCGCTTGAGTTGCCGGTTGCGCTGTCGTAGCGCTTTGGGCAACTTCCTCGGATTCCCGCGCTTCTCCGGACCTCGCTTCGGACGAAGATCCTCCCCAGTGTCCAGCTCTTTGTGGAGAGTGGCGTGAGTCACACTCGACGGCCCCTGCAGCTTCCCGATAAACTCCTGGGCCTTCATCACGAAAGCCCCCTGCGCCGTCGCAACGTTGATAATCTCACGATCAGAACTCACCACTGCGCAGGCGGATCCGAATTCGGCGGCCAGACGTTGAATCACCTGATCGGCTTTTTCTCCCCGTCGAGAGAAGATAATCTCAAGACCGAGCCGATGCTCCCGCTGCTCCGTACCCCAGCCCTGCTGCCACCCGTCAAAGACCACCGTGATCGCATGGGATTTTCGTTGACGATATGCCGCCAGGTCGCGCAAGAAAGACTCGCGCGCCACCTCAGAATGCAAACTCGTCCCTGCACCGATCCGACCCGTCAGCGCCAAGAGATTGTATCCATCGACAATTAAATGCAGTGCCATGACTAGCAGGCTGCAGGAAAACTCTTACAGCATGCGAGACCTTCACTGGCCCGCATGTCCGAGACAACAAGAGTGTGCCGCGCAGGATGCTCAAAAAGTCTAGACTTCTCACCCGCCCAACCCTGGCGCGACGAGACGCGCCTTGCCCGAAGCAAGGCCGCAGCGAGAGAAGAGGCGAGGAGGTACGTACCGCACTTCGTGTGGGCCGTTCGCCCCTGAAATGGATCCTGGCGAACGGAAGATCCCCTCAGTGTTTCCGATATCCGAAAACTCTTCCCCAATGTTGAGCCTCTGAGCGACGCGAGCACGAAGCTGGCGGACTTTTTCAGCATCCTGCGAAAGAACCTATCGCTCACACTGCTCGGTGTCAATCGGTTTCACCGCGCGTCCATACGGCCAATCCTCTTGACAACTGTGCTAACATCTGAGAAATACACTCAGTTCTGTCAACACCCTGAACACCCCATGCGATCAGCCTTGTGGCGCATCCTTCCGCTCGCCTTCCTGGTCGGTTTCTTCGACCTTCCTGGCCATGCCCTCGAATCATTGTGCGCGGCTCAAACAATTGCAGCAACGACCGCGTCAGGTCAGGAGCCTTTTGCCAAATCCAAACGGCCTCGCACCTCTAATATACGACTCACGCCCCCAGGCCTCGGCCTGACAACGATTCAAAATTTCCGGACGGCCAACTCACCCAACGCAGCGAGGCTCGTTCTCGATCTCAACACAAAGGCCCACCCCAACACACATCCCTTACTCCAAGCCGAGGGGATAACCATCGAGATTCCCAACACGATTTTAAGTTCATCCGCCAGGACGAAACTTGCCGAGGGTAAGATTGCCAAACCGTTTATCATTACCCAGCCGTCTGAACGATCTGTGCACGTTTCGCTGCCGGCGGGTTCATTTAAAAGCTATAAATTGCTCACGCTGGCGAACCCTCCACGGCTTGTCATTGATATTGTACCTCCCAATGATTCCCGGACGATTCCGCGCACTGAATCATTGCCGGATTTGGCGCCGCCACTCCCCACTCCCCAGCAGCCGTTTCAGCCGCGAACCAAATCCTTTACGACCATCGTGATCGATCCAGGACACGGAGGGAGAGATCCTGGCGCGCGTGGGCACCAGGGGACGGAAGAAAAAGACATTACGCTGAAGGTGGCATTGAAGCTGCGAGAACTCTTGAGCCAGCAGAGGGGAGTCCGTGTGCTCATGACACGTGAACGGGATGAGTTCGTCGAGTTGGAAGACCGGGCGAAGTTTGCCAATGGACAGGAAGCGGATCTGTTCGTGTCGATCCATGTGAATTCACATCCCCAACGCTCCGTGAAAGGGATTGAAATCTACCACTTCGGAGAGGCCAAGGATCAACGGGCGCTGGAAGTGGCGGCTCGTGAAAATGGCACCCCGCTCAACAGCACCGGCGTAGGATGGGAATATCTCGTCGCCGACCTCCTGACCGCAAAGAAGATCGAAGCATCTCTCGAACTTGCTTGGACCGCCAAAGAAGCTATGGTCTCCAATCTGAACGGCCAATATGCTCTGGTGGACCATGGGGTGAAGACTGCGCCCTTCTATGTGCTCCGCTTCACCAGCATGCCCAGCATCCTGGCTGAAATCGCCTATATCTCGAACTCTACTGAAGAAGATCTGCTCCGAACCACTCGCTTCACCACACGCGTGGCAGAAGCACTCATGGAGGGCATTACGTCCTTCCTCACCTCAGCGAAACCCGTCACGCGATGACCTATGCACCGTTGTACCACTCACGTCGATGCCTACGGTCAAGTTAGTCCTTGAATACGACGGGACCTGCTACGCAGGGTGGCAACGCCAACCCAATCACCTCACGATTCAAGAAGCGATCGAACGAGCCATCCAGCAAGTCAGCCAAGCCACAGTATCAGTCATCGGCGCAGGCCGAACGGACTCCGGCGTGCACGCGCGTGGACAAGTGGCGAGTTTTCGTACGGATTGTGATTGGCCCGCGTCAAATTGGACGCGAGCGCTTAATGCCGTGCTGCCGAAAGACATTGCCGTTCGCTCCTCAGCCCTCATGGACGACCACTTTCATGCTCAATATGATGCACGAGGTAAGCTCTATACCTATCGGATCCTCTATCATCCGGCCCGCCCCGCCATCGATCGCGCGTTCGTCTGGCACATCTACAAACCGCTGAATGAATTTGCCATGCAACAGGCCGCCGTGGCACTAATCGGAACACAGGACTTTTCCTCCTTCGAGGGAAGCCTCACGGATAACAACAATCCCATCTGCCATCTGCAGCAACTCGCTGTCATCCGTCACGACGACCAAATTCTCATCGAGGCGTACGCCGACCGGTTTCTGAAACATATGGTCCGTGCAATAGTGGGAACGGTGGTCGAAGTAGGAATGGGCAAACGGGCTCCCGACAGCCTCGCGGATGTCCTGCGGGCTCGGAATCGGTCTGCAGCAGGGCAGACTGCACCACCTCAAGGACTCTGTCTCATGCGCGTTGATTACGATTAGCATTCTGCCGTTAGGCTATACTTGGCAGTGCAGCGACTCGATAGTCGGCATCAATCGTATAGTCACTCCAGCCCCTTCTGCTTCATCTGGCGGCGCAATACAACCAATTCAATCGAACAGACCGAGCGATGAACCCGAGACTGTAAAATAGTTAGGGACACATATCACATTATTGTGTATACTATGTATATTATTTCCCCTCTTACCATAAAGGAGACGCGTATGACGAAAGCCGTTGGCATTGTGATGATATCCCTCTTCATGTCTGGCCTGTGCATGGCATCATTCGCTATCGCGGCACCCGCCAAGCAGAGCAAGATAACAGTCTGCAATGCCCAAGCTGACGACAAAGGATTGGGGGAAGGGAAGGAAGGTGAGCGGAAGGCATTCATGAAAGAATGCCTTGCAAAGAAGACGGCGAGAACCGGCGGGACTCAGCGGAACAAGATGAAAACCTGTAACGAAGGAGCAGCCGACCAGAACCTCAGAGGCGACGAACGCAAGAAGTTCATGCGAACCTGTCTCTCGAACTAACATCCTCGCCCACGGCCTGGAAGGGCCGTGGGCACATAGCCACATACCATTATTTCGCTATGCAAGCTCTGCAGCAGATCGAGATCAGAGCAAGCGGGGATTGTCTTGATTCTCCAGCTTCTTGCGCACCTCGATCAATTCCTGCTCAAGTGCCAAGAGCCGGTCACTGACGGGGTCCGGCAGGTTGCTGTGGTCCATGGTGGCGTCGGGTAGTCGCTCGCCTTGAGTTTTAATGACTCGGGCCGGCACTCCAATGACGGTGGAGTTAGCGGCGACATTCTTGAGCACGACCGAATTGGCGCCGATCTTTACATTGTCGCCGATCGTAATCCCGCCGAGAATCTTGGCGCCGGCCCCGACGACGACGTGATTGCCAAGCGTGGGGTGGCGCTTCCCTCGTTCCTTTCCTGTCCCTCCAAGCGTCACACCCTGGAAGAGGGTCACGTAATCTCCGATCTCTGCCGTCTCACCGATCACCACCCCCATGCCATGGTCGATGAAGAACCCAGTGCCGATCTTCGCCGAAGGATGAATTTCAATTCCCGTGAGTATACGGGCTACCTGGGAAATAGCCCGAGGAACGAACGGCACGTTGTAGTACTTCAACCAATGAGATACACGGTAGGCCAGCAGGGCGTGAAAGCCGGCATAGGTCAACACGACTTCAAGCCAGCTGGTCGCTGCCGGGTCTCGGTCGAAGACCGCACGGAGATCTTGTTTGATTGCTTTGAGCATATGGGCTACAGGTCGTTTGTCTTTAGGTATTCAGGCCGAACACTTCAGCCTGAACCCCTTCAGCCTATCTACCTTGCTAGTTATCTTTCTCGATCAAACAAACCGCTTCGGCGGCGATCCCTTCCTCCCGGCCGATCATGCCGATCCCCTCACCACTCTTGACCTTCACGTTGACGAGGTCGGGATCGACACCGAGCACCTGCGCCATCTGCTTCTGCATGGCTGCCAAGTGCGAACTGAGCCGAGGCGCCTGCGCGATAATGATCGTGTCGACATTCACGATGCGATACCCCTTCCCCCGCATCTTCCCGACGACATCCTCCAGTAATTTCAGGCTCGAAATATCTTTAAACCGCTGATCGGAGCTGGGATAGTGTCGACCCAAGTCTCCTTCACCCATCGCACCGAGCAGCGCATCGCAGAGGGCATGGACCAAAGCATCGGAATCGGTGTGTCCCAACAAACCCTTGCTGTGGGGGACCTCAATCCCGCCGAGAATCAGCTTTCGTCCCGGCCCTAACGGATGGATATCGTAGCCGCAGCCCACTCGCATCGTCATAGGCTCTCCTCTATATCATCTCAGCGAAATTTTCTGGATGGGCGCAAAGAGCGAGACGCGCCAGTCCCGCTTTTCACGCGTTTCTCGCGCGTCCCACTTCTCGTCATCCGCGATGCCAAAATTGCCTCGCCGATCACCAGGTCTTCAGGCCTCGTCACTTTGATATTCTCCCCACTTCCCTCAACCACCGCGACCGAATGCCCTAGCCATTCCACCAGAAACGCGTCATCGGTGGCCCGCACTCCTTCGGCCTGCGCTTTTCTGTGAGCAGTCTCAATCCAGTCCCGTCGAAAGGCCTGTGGAGTTTGCGCGAGCCACAAGGGGATACGATCGACCGTTCGCTCAATCACCCCATCTGCCCGTACCTGCTTCACGGTATCTCGCATCGGAAGCGCAATGATCGCCGCTCCCTCTTTTCTCGCTGCAGCCACCACCTCGTCGATCATCCGAAGCGTGACAAACGGCCGGACCGCATCGTGTATGAGCACAATCTCCGTGTCTGAAGAAACCTGATCGAGCGCGCAGCGCACCGAATCCTGGCGCTCTGCGCCACCAACCACGACCTTTGTCACTTTGGTAAATCCATGCCGCGAGACGATCTCGCGTTCACAGTATTCGACGTCGGCAAGCGGAACAGCAAGAATAATCCGGTCGACCACGGGAGCGGCTTGCAACATCCGCAACGATTGAATAATGAGCGGCTTACCACCCAGCGAAAGAAATTGCTTGGGGACCGAGCCGCCCATCCGCAGCCCTCGGCCGGCAGCCGGCACGAGCGCCACCACCAAAGGAACCTGACGAGGAATCGGTCCGACCCGAGGCGAGCGAGTCGTGGTCATAGACAAAGTTGCCTGTTAGCCTGCATTATTCGCGCGAGACAAGCGGGACGGGTCGAACATTTCATCTTCGCGAGTCGCGCACATCTTGCGCGCCTCGCTTCACGCGCTACGGCCGCAGCGTGAGATAGATCGCTTGGCCCTTCCGCTTGAGCAACAAGAGGACCGCTTGATCCTTGGCAAGGCCGGAAGCGGCTTGTTCATAGGCCTTCAGCGAGCCCACCGCTTTGCGATTGACTTCGAGTATAAGATCGCCTTCGCGTACGCCCATTTCCTCCGCCGTGCTTCCGGGCTTGACCCTGATCACGACCACGCCACGATCGGCGGCCTTCAATCCGTACCGAGAAGCCAGTTCTTCGGTTATCTCGCGGACATCAAGATCTGAGAGTATCCCCGTCGGCACCGCAGACTCCCTACTCTCCTCGGCGCTGGGCTGTCCTAACGATTTCGGCTGTTCCACAATTGTGACCTCGATCGTCTTGGGCTTCTTATCTCGGATCAGCTTGACCGAGACCTTCTTTCCGATCGGAGTCTGTGCGACGGCATTCCTCAAATGTGTCGGCGAATCCATCGACTTGCCGTCATATTCGATAATGACATCTGCGCGCTCAAATCCCGCCTTTTTCGCAGGACTATCCTCCATGACATCACTGACGAGCACGCCCTTCGTGTCGGTAATCCCGAACTGTGTGGCCAATTCAGCCGACAAATCTTGAATCGCGACACCGAGCCAGCCACGGACGACCTTCCCCGTCCGTACCAACTGATCCATGACGGTGCGGGACAGGTTGCTGGGCACCGCAAACCCAATCCCCATGTTGCCGCCGCTTTGACTGAAGATCGCCGTATTGATCCCGACTAATTCGCCGCGCACATTGACTAACGCGCCTCCGGAATTGCCAGGATTTATCGCCGCATCGGTTTGGATGAAGTCTTCGTACTCGGCAATGCCCATACTGGCTCGTCCGACTGCGCTGACGATCCCCATCGTCACAGTCTGGGTCAGCCCAAACGGACTTCCCACAGCCAACACATATTCCCCGACCTCCAGCAGATCGGAATCGGCCCAAGGAACGGTTGGGAGCCCTGTCGCTTCTATTTTCACAATCGCGATATCCGTCTTCGTATCGGTTCCGATCAGCTTGCCCTTAAACTCCCGCTTGTCCGACAAAAAGACCCGAATCTCGTCGGCCTTGCTCACCACATGGTTATTGGTGATGATCAACCCATTGGCTTCCACAATGACCCCGGACCCCTGGCCCCGCTCTCTTGGCTCCCGCTGAGGAGCATCACGCTTAAACAATTCATCGCCGAAGAACTTGCGAAAAAATGGGTCATCCAGCGGCGAGCCGTGCGGACCTTCTCCGGATTTTCCACTTCGCGTTGCCGCAATATTGACGACCGCCGGCTTCACCGACTTGGCGATCTCAACAAAGTTTTTCCCGCTCCCCCCTGCCATCGGCGGCTGTGGCGCGGTCGCCACGGGACGAACGATTGGGCTGGGAACAGGCTCAGGCCCGGCCGTGCCGGGCGACAGCCAATCCATCTTGGAAGCCACCACAATCCCAATGATGATCCCTCCGGTGACCAAGACAACCGGAATCAGCCCCGCGCGAACGAGTTTCATAGGTGATCCTTGCGTTTCATCTCTCGTGGCCTGAACGACGTACACACAATCGGCATATCACTGCATCTCACCGGAATAAATCCCCATAATGGTGTGAAGGAACTTCATCGCGTCCGCTTTCGGCCGCTGGAATGAGTTCCGCCCAATGATCGAGCCAAACCCGCCGCCGTCACGAATGGCGCGCGCCTCCTCAAACACATGCTGGTCCTCGCTCTTGGCCCCTCCAGAGAAAATGACGATCCGTCGTCCATCGAACGAACTCTGCACCACATGCTTGACCCGCTCCGCCAGCGTGGCGATCGGAATCTTCGCCGATTCGTACACCTTCTTCGCCGCAACCTGTTCAAGGTGCGCCGTGGGGAGCTTGACCTTGATGACGTGGGCACCGAGCTGAGCCGCAATCTGCGCTGCATACGCCACCACATCGATCGCCGTCTCCCCTTCCTTACTGAGTACCGATCCGCGCGGGTACGACCAGACAACGACCGCTAAACCGGAGGCCTTGGCCTCCTCTGCAATCGCGCGAAGCTGTTCATACATGGTCTGGCAGTGTGATGACCCTGGATAGATCGTGAATCCAACCGCCGAACAACCGAGCCGGAGCGCATCCTTCACGCTGCCCGTCACGGAAGGCAACGGATCTTTTTCGTCGTGTAACGTATCGTGGTTATTGAGCTTCAGGATGAGCGGGATTTGCCCGGCATACTGACTCGCACCAGCCTCCAGAAATCCCAGCGGCGCCGCATAGGCGTTGCAGCCGGCATCGATGGCCAGTTGAAAATGATAGAGAGGACTGTACCCCCCTGGATTGGAGGCAAAGCTCCGGGCCGGACCATGCTCGAACCCTTGATCCACGGGCAGAATCACCAACTTACCCGTCCCCGCCAATTTTCCATGACGCAACAAACGGGCGATATTCGTTCGTGTTCCTGCATTGTCGCTGCTGTACCAGCTCAGGATCTCTTGAACTCGATCAGCCATGTCTCTCCTCCGGTGAATTCGTGATACGTGAAGCGTTAGTGCCAACTTAGGTATTCAGGCTGAAGTGTTCGGAACTTCGGCCTTCAGCCTGTCTACCTGAGATTACATTCGTTTGCCTTGGATGAACTCCTCTGCGTCGCGCACGTCGTCCGCACTGCCGATGAGTAACGGCACCCGCTGATGAACTTGCTTGGCTTCGACATCGAGGATACGCATCGTCCCTGTGCTGGCTCTTCCGCCTGCCTGTTCCACAACCCATGCCAACGGATTGGCTTCGTACAGCAGCCGAAGCTTGCCCTCCGGTTTGTCCAACTCACCGGGATACAGATAGATGCCTCCCCCAAGGAGCATCCGGTGTACATCGGCCACCAGACAACCTGAATAGCGTACACTATAGGGCCGCCCCGTGGCTTTATCCGTAACCTTTAAGTCATCCACATACTTCTTCGTACCCGTCGTCCATTTATGATAGTTGCCTTCATTCACGCCGTACACCTTGCCGCGAGCAGGAATCCTGATCTGCTCGTGAGACAGGAGATACTCGCCGATGCCGGGCTCCAATGTAAACCCGTGGACTCCTTGCCCTACCGTATAGACCAGCATAGTGCTTGACCCGTAGAGTAGATAGCCGGCGGCGACTTGCTCTGTTCCTTTGCGGACCAGGTCATCCTCAGTCGGCATCCGGTCGTGGCGCTCGGACTTCACAACGGAAAAAATCGCGCCGAGCGGCATGTTGCAGTCCGTATTTGATGAGCCATCGAGAGGGTCGAAAAGCAACATGTACCTGGCCTGCGGCCAATTTTCCGGAAGCAGGACCGGCTTTTCCATCTCTTCTGACGCCAGTGCGCACACAAGCCCACTATGGCGAAACACGTTCAGGAAAGTCTTGTTCGCAATCTCATCCAGTTTCTTGACCGTCTCCCCCTGCACATTGATCTCGCCGGTCGTTCCCAGGATATTGATGAGCCCCGCACGTCTGAGATCCTGCGCAATGAGTTTCCCAACCAGGCCGATCTGGGCCAGAAGGCTGGCAAATTCCCCAGTGACTCCCGGGTGGGTCCCCTGATTCTGGGCGATAAATCTGCTTAAAGTAAGAGGAAACTGTCCCATAATAGCGGCAAGTATAGCCGTTTTGAACCGGGTGGGCAACGAACGGATGGTTCGCTCATTGGGTCAGCGAAGGTGCGGGCAATTCGCTGACGAGGTCGGCCACGATCGACCCGATGACGACTTTGGCCTTCATTCGAACCGGAATGCGTCGATCATCGTTGGTAAACCACACCCGGATATTACCCTTGTTGAGGAAAAGACCTTGAAACGGCATCACGACTAACACGCGAGCCGTTTCAACCTCCCCCCACGGACCACTGACGGTTTCGATCTCTTCAACCAACACGTCTATCTTACGGTTTTTTCTATCATGAAACACGTTCATCGTCAGAGTCGACCCCGGCTGTAGCGCCAATGTACTCCGAGCATAATAGAGACAGGAAATGACGTCTTGGGTGCCAGGCGAGATTTCCTGTATTTCAGTCGTCCCATTTTTTACAGCTGTGACCTTCCCCCTTTTCTGATCAAATATGTACTCGATATCTTCTTTTTTCTTCCCCTCCCGCCGCCTGAAGTTCAAGTGCTCCGGAAGCAGTGTGGTGGGATCCACGATCGACTCGACTCGGTTATCTACAGGGAAAAATTTGGTGATGGCGGGTCTCGACTGCGCCGTCGTGACTAATTTCGCCAACGGCCGGTTCCCATCCGTGCCGGTAGCACCGACAGCCATCACGGCTGTGCCGGCTGTGATACTCAGCCAAGTAATATCGTAGGTGAACTCTTCCCCGACTTGGATGGATCGCGCTGAAGAAGGGTCGCCGGCCTCAGCCCACGAGACCACTCCGGTCATGACGCCCAGGGTTAGGCAAGCGAGTACGAACCACCTGTAAGAAAAAAGAGCACGTGGCCGTAGATGGCCTTGCTGATGATGACGAAGAAGCTGCTGAGAAGCCATGTACGGTAGGCTGATGGTGAGGTGAAGGTTGAACGAAGAGTGACACTATTGTCTCAAGCTCTACCTGAGCCTATGGGCGAGCGAAAGCCGCGGGACGGGCAAGACGAGGTGGGAATCGAATCTGCTTACGTCGCGCCTCTCTCGCATGCCTCGCGCGTCGCGCGTGCTAACAGCCAAGGGCGCGTTTGGCTGCAGTCAGCTCGTCCTCGATGACTGCACGGATGGTGGCCAATCGCTCGGGGGACGCGGCTTCAAAACGTAACACGAGAGCCGGCTGGGTGTTCGAGGCGCGGATCAGACCCCAGCCATCATCGAAGGTCGCGCGCACCCCATCGATAGTAACGACATTGCGGACCACCAGCTTGGCCGGACCAAGCTCTTCTCGGGTCTTCATACAGGCTGCCAACCGTTCCTGCACCAGCTTGGCCAACTCGAACTTGATGGCGTCGTCCGACACATCTACCCGAATCTCCGGGGTGACGGACGTCTTCGGAAGATCCGCTACCAATGCGGAGAGTGGATGAGTGGTCTTGGCCAGGATCTCCACCAGCCGGCACGAAGCATAAATTGCATCGTCATACCCGAAATACCGATCGGCGAAGAACATATGACCAGACATTTCCCCGGCCAACACGGCATGCTCGCTCTTCATCTTCGCCTTAATCAGAGAATGGCCGGTTTTCCACATAATCGGCCGGCCCCCCCGTTTGGCAATGTCGTCATAGAGGCTCTGCGAGGACTTGACCTCCGAGATGATGGTACTCCCCGGCTTTGCGGCAAGAATATCGCGCGCGTATACCACCATCAGGCGATCGCCCCACAACACATTTCCCTGCTCATCGATGGTCCCAATACGATCGGCATCTCCATCGTAACCGATCCCGACATCGGCTTTGTGCTGTTTGACCGCCTGGATCAGATCGTCGAGGTTCTCCAGGACCGTAGGATCGGGATGATGGTTCGGAAATCGCCCGTCGAGATCACAGTAAAGTCCCGTAACGGTACAGCCTAAATATTCCAAGGCCTGTTTCGCGACCAAGGCTGCCACACCATTTCCACAGTCGATGACCACATGGAGGCGCTTGGCATCGATGTGGCTGAAGCTCTTCTTGATATAAGCCAAATAGTCAGGAATGATAGGATGCTCCGATAACTGTCCAGACCCCGACACATAAGAGCCGGCTTCCATCACCGCTCGAAGCGTTTGGATCTCCTCTCCATGAATCGTATCTTTTCCGATGCAGACCTTGAACCCATTGTATTCAGCCGCATTATGACTTCCGGTAATCATAATGCCGCCGTCCACCGGCAGGTGAAACAGTGAGAAATACACCAATGGCGAGGGGCAAACTCCAATGTCTATCACGTTCAGTCCGCCGGCGAGCAGCCCTCGGACAAGCGCCTTGTGAAGTCCCGGCGAGCTCAGTCGACCATCCCGGCCGACTGAGATCGTCTTGACCCCACGGCCCTTTACACAGGTGCAATAGGCTCGACCGACCTGCTCCGCAATTGAATCGGTAAGCTCTTGGCCCACGATACCGCGCAGATCATATTCACGAAAAAGTCCCATAGTCCTCGTTACTCGTGAAGCGTATCTCGTGAAGCGTGAAGCGCTGGACGTAGGCGCGAAACATGACGCGTCCGACTCCGGAACGAAATACGCTTCACGAACGACGCTTCACGGTTTTACGCCTCTCCCATAGTCATCCTGAAATCGGACGATATCGTCTTCGCCAAGATAGGGCCCGTTTTGCACCTCAATGATGTGCAGAGTCTCTTGACCGGGATTTTCTAACCTATGTCTGGTTTCGACAGGAATTTCTGTACTATGACCGATCTTCAGATCGAAAACTGCGTCGCCCCTCGTCACTCGCGCCGTTCCGGTGATCACGACCCAGTGTTCGCTCCGTTGATGGTGCATCTGTAGCGAGAGCCGCCCCCCCGGCTTTACCGTCACGCGCTTGACTTTATATCCACGTCCTTCTTCCAAGATCGTATAGGACCCCCAAGGCCGATGCACGGTCATGTGCTCAAGATATTCGGGCGCGTTCTGCTGTTTCAGAATTTCGACCATCTTCTTGACATCTTGCGCGCGGGATTTTGGGCAGACTAACGTGGCATCCGGCGTATCGACCACTACCATATCGGTGAGGCCGATCGTGGCCACAAGACGGCGATCTCCATACACGATCGATCGGCGGCTATCGAAGTCGACGACGCGACCGACCGCCACATTGCCGGCCTTATCCTTCCGCGCCACTTCATCCAGACTTCCCCAACTCCCGACATCAGACCATTGAAAAGACACCGGCACAATCGCGGCCTTCTTCGATCGCTCCATGACACCCGTATCAATCGAAACCGGCGTCAATGCCCGGTACGCATCGTCGATGGCCTGCCTCGTCGCCCCTGTCTGGATTAATTGACCGATCCGGCCGATTCCACGAAAGAGGGTAGGTTGATGGCGTCGAATTTCCTCGATGATGGTCGCGGCCCGCCAAATAAACATGCCGCTGTTCCAGTAGTAGTCCCCAGCCTTGAGATATTGCGCAGCTTTGGCCGCATTGGGTTTTTCAACGAATCGGCTGACCGGATGTCCTTTGAGCATCCCCTGTTTTCCCAACGTCACGTTCCGGTTGGGCCTGATGTACCCGTAGCCGGTCTCAGGACGGATCGGCTTGATGCCAAACGTCACCAAATAGTCCCGCTTCGCCAACGTCGTCGCCAACGACACCGCCATATCGAACGCCCGTTGACCTTTGACGATATGATCGGCTGGAACGACCAACATCACGGCCTCCGGGTCCCGACGGATGAGTTCTAACGCCACCAAAGCAATAGCCGGAGCAGTATTGCGCCCTTCTGGTTCAAGTACAAAATTATCCGTGAGCGCATCTTTCCATTCACTCAGTTGGACGCGAATGGACTCTGCTTGGACTGGATTCGTCGAGATGATCACCCGGTTCGGAGCCGAAGCACAGATCACCCGACGCATGGTCTGCTGAATCAATGTTTCTTCTCCCATAATTCGCAACAGTTGTTTGGGAAACAACTGTCGGCTGAGCGGCCAAAATCTCGTACCGCTACCGCCGGCCATGATCACGGGATACAGATGAGCGTTCAGATCGTCATTTGTGATGCGTGAATCGCGAATTGCCATAAATGTAATCCACTTGCTCGTATTACGTTGAACGATTGACGATTAACGTTGTCCACGCTGTTGCGCATCCAGTATCATCTCAACGATTTCCCGGACCGCCCCTTCTCCGCCCTTCTTCTGACAGATATAGTCGACCGCCGCCGCAACTTTGGGCATCCCATCGGCCGGTGCGGCGGAAAATCCCACCGCCTTCAGCGCCTCAAGATCATTGATATCGTCCCCGATATAGGCGACCTGGCTGAGCGTGAGACCATGGCGGGCGACCATGTCACGAACACACGACAACTTATCCATCACTCCTTGGTGCAATTCAGGAATCGCGAGCTTCTCGGCGCGCCGCGCCACCAGCTTCGTCCGCTCCTGCGTCACGATAGCGGTGATGATCCCGGCCCGCTGCAACAGCTTGATCCCCATGCCATCGCGCGTGTTGAACTTCTTCCACTCGTCGCCGGATTCCGAATAGTACATTCCTGCGTCGGTCAAGACGCCGTCGACATCGGTGGCAAACAGACGGATGTGACTCAGTGCCTTGCGCAGCGCGCTGACGGACCGCGATGCCTTTTTAGATGATCCTTCGTAGGGTCATGTTGTGTTTGCTCCCGACTATGATGTCTTGTCATATTATTCATTCCGCCCAGCTTGGGCAAACCAAAAAGTGAAACGGGGAATAATCCGATGGGGGAGAAGAGATACCTGCTTCCGTTAACGTGCTGCAATCGACCGAGGCGGAAGCGTGTTCATGAACCTAGCGAGTGCATCCTTCCAATGAGGCAACGGTGTTCGCACCATATCCAGTTGGCCATGTCCAAGGACCGAATACGCGGGACGCCTCGCGAGACGTCCCGCTTGAGCGGTCGTAATGGGACGAACCTGGGTAGAGAGATCCATACAGCTGACAATGGCCTCTGCGAACTCATGCCAGGTGCAGTCCCCGGTATTCGTCACGTGACAGATGCCTCGCAGGTCGCTCGCGAGTAGATCTTTCAAGGCCAGAGCCAGATCGTCCGCATTGGTCGGACAGCCTCGTTGATCCCCCACCACTTCGAGGTAGGGCTTCTCATGCGCCAGCCTCATGATCGTCTTCACGAAGTTGTTTCCCCGCATGCCCATACAGCCACGCCGTTCGAACCACCAATGTATCGGGACAGCCTGTCAATGCAGCGATTTCTCCCGCTCGTTTGGATTTCCCATACACATTAATCGGACGGGGCACGTCTTCTTCACGATAGGGAGTTGTTTGACCTCCATCGAAGACATAATCCGTCGAGAGATAAATCAGTCTGGCCTTGAGGATTGCTGCAGCGCGGGCTACAACAGCGGTACCATGAGCATTGACCGCGTGTGCACGATCGGGCTCTCGCTCAGCCTCGTCGACTTTGTTATAGGCACCGGCATGTACAATCGCGGCGGGGCGGGCGGCCAGGATCTGGGATTCACTGTCGAATTGCGTGAGATCAAACTCCGGAAGATCTTTCAGAATGAGGTCTTCCCCCGAGAGAGCATGCTGTAGCGCATGGCCGAGCTGCCCCTTCGCGCCCGTGATCAGAATTCGCATGTGTGTTCGAAGTTCACGGTTCGATGTTCGACGTTAACAAGATTTAAAGCTTCCTGGTTCGAGATTCGGTGTTCGAGGTTCACAAGCAATTCAACCTCGAACTTCGAACTTCGAACCTTCCTTGAGTCGCTTCCCATACATCTGCTCATAGTACTGGAGAAACTCTCCGGACTTAATGGAACGCCACCAGTCCTCATGCTCCTGATACCATTGTATAGTCGCACGAAGTCCCTCTTCGAAAGCCACGGTAGGACTCCACCCCAACCGGCGCAACTTGTTGCAATCCACCGCGTAACGTCGGTCGTGTCCTGGACGATCCTGCACCAATCGAATGAGGTCGCGAGATTTGCCAAGATGTTCGACTATCTGTTCGGCCACGGCAATATTCTCCCGTTCATTGCCCCCGCCGACGTTGTAGATCTGGCCCGGTTCACCTCGGAGGAATACCAGCTCGATCGCCGAGCAATGGTCCTGCACCGAGAGCCAATCGCGGCGCTGACGTCCGTCCCCATACAGCGGGAGCGGCTGGTTATCGATCGCATTCGTGACGAACAGAGGAATAAATTTCTCCGGATATTGATTCGAACCATAGGTATTGCTCCCTCGGGTCACCATGACCGGAAATCGATAGGTCGTCCAATAGCTGAGAGCCAAGAGGTCTCCACCGGCTTTGCTGGCAGAATAGGGACTCCGCGGAGCCAGACAGTCGCTCTCAATCGACATTCCGGTCTCGACGCTGCCATAGACTTCGTCTGTGCTGACTTGCAGGAATCGCTGCAGGCCGGCACGACGGGCCTCTTCAAGCAACACCCCGGTTCCCACCACATCGGTCCGTGCAAAGGCTCCAGGGTCAAGAATCGAACGATCAACGTGAGTCTCCGCCGCAGCATTGATCACCCCTTCAATCCGATGCTCGCGAATGAGACGCTCGACTAAGGGCTGATCTCCAATATCCCCATGCACAAATGTATGCCGGGCATGCGTCTCCATCGCCTTGAGACTTGCAGGATTGCCGGAGTATTTCAGCGCATCGAGATTCACCACCTCATGGCCGCTCTGAACAACCAGGCGACGTACAAGATGTGACCCGATAAAGCCGGCTCCTCCAGTTACGAGGATTCGCATCCTAGGACTTATTTGGGTTCGGGGGGCATCGCAACATGAGTCTTATAGTTTATGCGCGCCGGTTTGCGCCACTAGCTGATTGGCAAGTGCCTCTCATCCCCTAAACGCTCCTCTCGAAACAGAAGTGTGATGTCTGGCTTGTGATCGAGATGGATTCTACACTGATAGTTTATACGTACAATTCAAAAGCAATTCTGAGAATCAGGCGGGTACGGAGGGGGAGCGCACGATTTCGCTCAATGAATGTGCTCAATGCTGCGGGAGGACATCGGTGTATAGGTTGGGACAGCCTCATGGAGTCGGCGAATCAGTTCGTCCTCATCGCCATGACTCACGGCAGCCTCAAGAAGAGCGATCGCTTGATCGAGGCGATCCGACTGAACCGGTGTAGCATTGACGGCGCGCCGGATCTTTGCGTGCGAGGTAGGTTCGACTTGTTCCGTCTCTTCAAAGAGTTCCTCGAACAGTTTTTCTCCTGGACGCAAGCCGCTGTACACAATCTGAATGTCCTGATCCGGCACAAGGCCGGACAGGACAATCATATTCCTAGCCAGATCGACGACTTTGACCTGCTCTCCCATATCCAGCACGAACACCTCGCCTCCCTGCCCCAAGAGACTGGCCTGCAATACCAATTGCACCGCCTCCGGAATCGTCATGAAGAACCGTTTGATCTCAGGATGGGTCACCGTGACCGGACCTCCCTTTCGAATCTGCTCCGCGAACAGAGGGACCACACTGCCGTTACTGCCCAGTACATTTCCGAATCGGACCACCGTAAACTTCGTCCGTTCGCTATGATTCAGGCTCTGCATCAGATCTTCAGCGATCCGTTTCGTGGCGCCCATGACACTCGTAGGATTCACCGCCTTATCTGTGGAGATGAGAACAAACCGATCGACACCGCTCGCCAGCGATGCCTCCGCCACTACTTTTGTCCCAAGAATGTTATTGCGAACGGCTTCCTTCGGATTCAGCTCCATGAGCGGCACATGCTTGTGCGCAGCGGCATGAAACACAAGGTCAGGATCCGTCTGCTGCAACACCTCGACTCACTCGGTCGTGTACGGTGACATCTCCCACCGCCGGAACGATCGTCACGTTCGGAAACTGCTTCCTTAACTCAAGATCCAACGCATACAGTCCATTCTCATAGCGCTCAAAGAGGATCAGCGTGGCCGGATTGTATTGAGCAATCTGCCGGCAGAGCTCCGACCCGATCGATCCCCCGGCGCCGGTCACGAGCACTCGTTTCCCTTCGAGCAACGGATGCAACTCCTGCCGATCCATCTGAATAGGTTCTCGCTGCAGAAGATCCTCCAGGCTCATCGGTCTGACCTGTCTCAACGCCTCCGGATTTGCCAGCAACTGTTTCACGCTCGGCAAGGTCTTGATGGGAACCTTGCACCCCTCCGACGCGGCAAGGATTCGCTGCTTCAATGACGTTGATGCCGAAGGAATCGCCACAATGATCTCGTGTGCGACGAGGCCTCGAGCGAGACCCGGGATATCCGCGATCGTTCCCACGACGGGAACCCCGTGAATTTTCATCTTCCGCTTAATCGGGTCGTCGTCCACCAATCCGACCGGACGGTAGTCAGAGCCTGCGGTGCTCAGCATGTCCCTAATGAGCAACTCCCCGGCATTGCCCGCTCCGACCACCAACACTCTGCGAGCCGTAGGGCTCAGCACGTGAAGCCATTCGCGGAACCAGCGAACCAACAACCGGATACCCGCGAGAAACAGTCCGCTCAGCACACCCGTGAGAATAATGACCGAGCGGGGATAGGCGATCCATCCGAGGAGACCATGTACCACACCGTATAACACCGCGGAACCGATGACGGAGGCCCAGAGGATACGGCCTAAATCATGGAGGCCGACATAACGCCAGAAGCCCGCGCTGAATGCCAAATGCGAGCAAGGCCGACACCATAGATCGCCAATACGATGGGAAGGCCCCAGAGAACAATCGTGCATAATCGGGGGGAATATCCCCTTCGAATCGAAGAGCAAAGGCCGTCACATTCGCCGCCGCAATAAGTCCGAGCTGTGTGCAGATGACAAGGACAGACCTGTACCGAAGCACGAATTGTCCATAGCGGCCGACAAGACGATGAAACAGTGAGATCACGGCTGTTCTCATGATGATTTTCGTCGCAGCTTCGAGACCTTTGAACTCGAATCTCCTCAGCGACCCGATTATATGACGGGTAACTCAAGACCGCCATCGCCAGCAAGCACCCAAAACAGCATTGCCAAAGATCCGACCAGCATTTGATCGAACTGGAGACGTAGAATCAACCCTATGACGCTGACAACTGATCCCACGAGTACGGCTCTTCGACAGCCAATCGTGAGCCTGACGGTATTCTTCAGAAGTCCTCCGAACGACCCGAACAAAGAACCACCCAAAGAGCAACATGCCCGGAATCCCGACATGGAGTGCCAGATAGAGAAAGATATTATGTGTCCCTGGACTGCGTGATGGCCAGATGTCCAGGCATGACAACTTCTTGGTCCTGGCCATAGAGCAGAAGATAACTATGGCTCCCGTATCCGATCCCAACCAACCAGTGTTTGGCAATCTCAGACAGGGTAAACCACCAAATATCGAAGCGATGAATCACGGAGAGCAACGCCCTTTTTGACAGGAATCGAGGTCGTGATATCGGCAGTCTGCTCCTGCGATAGGGGTGGAATTCTGCATTGAAGACTATCACGACAACAGCGATCGCAAATACCGTGGCAAGCGCGGCGACAACCTTGGCGGAGGTTGAACGAATGAACCAGACAATGACCCAAAGCTCCCCAACAAGGGCAACCAAGCCCGCGCGCGACTGAGTGGAAATCAAGCAGACTGTCATCATTCCGACGATAAACGCACTGCCAGCGCGTATGGTGTGAGGCCCCTCTCCTAATGCCACAGCCAATCCAAAAGGAATGACCATGACCAGAAACGTGGTCAGCCACACCTCAGCAGAAAGAAACGAGACCACCGCTTGAGGATTTTCAAGGTTGAACTGTGAGAGTCCATAGCCGGCGACAAGAAATGCCATGATCCCGACCAGCCCCAAGAGCACTTGTCGACAGAGTAACCCCCTGAAGAAATAAATCACCGCGTAGAACACCACCATCTGCTGAAGTAATTTGCCATACTCCTTCACACTATAGGACGGCGACACGGAAAATGGGATCGTCAGTCCGACCCAAACCACAAAGGCCAGCAAAAGCTTATCGTACGGTGTCTGGGAATAGAACAGACCGCGATTGACAATACACCACACCAACAGCAACCCAAGCAGGAGAAGAAAACCGTTTCGTTCTATAATCAACAACGGCTTGAAAGGGAGCACCGCAATAAAGACAGCCAAGACCACGCGGATGATGGTATCGAGATAGGGCACCCGCTCGGATGACGGCATGGCAATTGATGAAGTCGTTGGCACCGCTATCCTTTCAAGAACCGACTGGCTGTACCCGTTGCTCGACTCCCTTCACTGCAAGGGCAAGGGAGAGAAACAGCACCCCCCAGAACCCCAGGATGACAAGTCGCCACTCCTCCGATGCATCCTGATAGAGCAGCGCAAGGCCTCCGCACAGAGCCATCACCCCATATTCTGCCAAAACCGCCCGTCGGTGGCCCCACCCGCTGAGGACCAGCCGTTGGTAATAATGTTCACGATGAGCTTCCCAGATCTTCTCAAAGCGGAGCACTCGTCGCATCAACGTCACCGTCGCATCCAAAATAAATGGAGAAAAGAGGATGATCGGAACCCAAGGATCAAAGATCCCATCGCGAACCCCTAAGAGGATCAACGTGCCACCCAGAAAGCCGACCGTGATACTGCCGGCATCGCCCATGAAGATACGAGCCGGCGGGAAATTATGGAGGAGAAATCCCAGTGCACTCATTGCGACCAATGAGGCGATCAGGAACATGGCCGGAGCCCCAGCCTTCCATCCGAAATAAGCCAGAAATCCGAAGCCGAGGACAGTCATTCCGCCCGCGAGACCATCCATGCCATCCATGAAGTTGTAAAGGTTAGCCATCCAGAGCAGGAATATGGCGCTCACTGGGCCTGCCATCCATCCAAGCGGGATGGTCTGAACCCCCGGAATCGGAATGGAAGAAAACGTCAGTCCCACACCGCCCACAACGATAAGAGCCGCTGTTGTCTGAATGGCGAAACGAAGACTCGCAGGAAGACCGATCCTATCGTCAGTAAAGGACACGACGAACACAAGCAGCATTGAACCAATAATCCAGAGGCTCCCCGATGCCAGCCCCTTCGGCAGAAAAGCCTCCGAGGGCCGCGAAAGTGCTACAACACAGGCGGCGACAACGAGACTGATCACAACACTCGCAATAATGGCCAACCCTCCGGTCCGTGGGGTCGGTGTGCGATGTAATGATCGCTCGTTGGGATGATCGAGTATCCGAAGAAAAGATCTCGGCGAGCACAAACGGCCTGTGAGCCACCAGGCAAACACCAGGGAAATGATTGCGGGAAGAGTAACCATCATGCACGGCTTGCGCGATACGCTGCGATCAAATCAGATCACGCACGATCATAATTCCTGAAGAACACTATGCCTCATGAGGCCACCACCCGACTAGTTGTTCGGGCACGGAACCAGGCAGCAGTGTCTGAGAGCCCGGCGTCTACGGTAAAAGGCGGATGCCAGCCCAGCTCTGTTTGGATTTTTGACGAATTAACCTGTAGCGTTCCGACAAGCCGATCGATCATCCCTCGTCTCCCGGCGACTTGTCCCATCCAATAGAGAACCGGAATGGGACATGACCACAGGCACGCTTTCGTTCCCATCGCAGCGCCGAGACGTCCGATCAATTCGGGTGTTGAGAGATCCTCGCCATCGCGGACTAAGAAGGTTCGACCCGCTGCTCGTGTGTCTTGAGCGCATCGACATAGAGCATCGACGAGATTTCCGAGATAGATCAGGCTTCGGTAATTCCGGATGCTGGCCAGTGGAAGCGGCATACCACGACGAAGGATACGTAGAAGTTGCAGAAAGTTCCCTCTTACCCCTGGACCGTACACAAGCGGTGATCGAACAACCACCGTTTCCATCTCCATCCGGGTCGAGATTTGAGCAAGCGCTTGTTCAGCTTCCCACTTCGAAACCCCATACGGATCTTGAGGCTTCGGAATATCCTGCTCCGTAAAGGGAATCGCAGTCTGCTCACCGTTCACTTTGATGGAACTCAAATAGACGAATCGACGAACGCCTTGCAACGCTGCCGATCGGGCCAACTGATTTGTCCACGCCACATTCACTCGTCGAAACTCTTGAAGCGGGTCGGACGCCTGGTCGGTCATCACATGGACACGCGCTGCCAGGTGAACAACCACGCGGATACCTTGCAGTGCGTGTCGTATCTCGTCTTCATTCGATCGATCGTGCAGAACCACCAACTCGAGGTCATTCGATTGTGAAGCTCCACACTGCTGCAGTTTCGCCTGTTCCCGAACCGTCCCTCTTACCAGGGCCCCGGCCTCTTGAAATCGACGACAGAGGGCGGCACCCACGAATCCGTTTGCTCCCGTTACCAAAATTCGATCGCGCACGGCGTACTACATACCACGTCACTTGTGCCAAACGAGGCGATTCACGTAATCCGTATAACTCAGAATAATACGGACAATCTTCTCGGACACATTAGACACATCGTAATCACCCACGATCCGTAACCCACGTTGATCGCCTCGCGGTTGCTGTTCAAGAATAGCTAAGGCTTGAAGAACCCGTTCTCGTTCAAGGCCCGTCATCATTACCGCTCCCTCCTCCATCCCTTCCGGTCGCTCGTGCGCTTCTCGGATATTAATGGCGGGGAAATTAAGGATGGAAGATTCTTCTGTAATTGTTCCGCTATCAGATATCACAGCCCTTGCCTTGCGCTGCAAACATATATAATCAAAGAAGCCGAACGGTTTATGGAGCTCCACCAACCGGGGCAAGCGAACACCCGCTGCCTCAATGCGTGCCCGAGTCCTTGGATGGGTCGAAACAACCAGGCGCTTTTGATAGGTGTCGGAGACACTTGTAAGGAGATCGACGAGCTTGTTGAATTGGGCAGACGAATCAACGTTTTCTTCCCGATGGGCGCTCACTACAAAATAGTCATCGGGTTGCAGGCCCAACCGGTTCAGCACATCCGATTGATCAATCTTTGACTTGTAATGGGAAAGCACCTCCTGCATCGGACTGCCGGTCTTGATCACCCGTTCCGGCGACAACCCTTCTCGCAGCAGATAGTCCCGCGCATGGTCACTATAAGTCAAGTTGATGTCGCTGACATGATCGACGATCTTCCGATTGATTTCTTCAGGGACTCGTTGATCGAAACAGCGGTTACCCGCCTCCATATGGAAGATTGGAATCTTTAATCGCTTCGCAACGATCGCAGCGAGGCAACTATTCGTATCCCCCAGGAATAGAAGCGCATCAGGCCGCTCCAGCACCATCACGTCATACGCCCGGGCAAGGATATTGCCCAACGTCCCGCCCAGATTGTCGGCCACGACATCAAGAAAATGGTCGGGTTTTCTTACTTCGAGCTGTTCAAAAAAGACCTGATTCAATTCATAGTCATGATTCTGCCCGGTATGGATCAAGACGTGCCGGACATGTGCGTCGAGCGTCCGGATGACGCGACACAACTTGATCACCTCGGGACGAGTCCCGACGATGGTCATGACCTTCATCGGAGTCATAGCTCGGCTCCTTCCTTCATGATTCTGCGAATCCAGCTAACGCAAGAGCTCAGGTCGCTCCCCCAGATCGGTATCGTCGACCATGAGATGGTGTTTCTTGAGAAGTTCGGCCGTGCCGGTCAAATCGAGAACGTCATCGCCGGAACTGTACTCTCTCTCCAGTGCATTCGGCTCCTGCGGCGCAGAGGACCTCAATTCCGGAAGCATTGGTTGGATTGCATAATACCGTCCACGACGGACACAGTGATGCATTTCTTCTTCGGAGATCAAAATCTCATGCATTTTCTCACCCGGCCGAATTCCGACTGTCTTGATGGAAATATCCCGTTCCCCGATCAACGCTCGTCCAAGGTTGATGACCGTCGCCGACGGAGCTTTTGGGATATAGGTTTCTCCGCGTCTCGCTTCTTGCACCGCGGCAAAGACCGTATCCACGGCATCATCCAAACTGAGGAGAAACCTCGTCATCTCCGGTGACGTAATCGTCACGGGCCCTCCGCTCCTGATCTGATCGTGGAACAGCGGGATGACCGACCCTCGAGAGGCAAGGACATTCCCGTAACGGACGCAGACGAATCGGGTTTTCGGATTCAAGATATTCGCCACGACGAAGATTCGTTCCTGTACCGCTTTGGTCATGCCCATGACATTCACCGGCTTGCACGCTTTGTCGGTACTGATTCCCACGACGGTATCAACCGGATACCCCTGCTCCTCTATGGCGCGGACAATATTGGAGGCGCCCATACAATTGGTTAAGACAGCCTGTAGCGGAAAGTATTCGCACGTTGGAACCTGCTTGAGCGCTGCCGCATTGACGACAATGTCCGCGCCCTTGATGGCAGAACAGACATCCTCGTAACTACGGACATCACCGATTCGAAACTCCAGAACATTGACAAAATTATTGAAGATGACCTCATCCGTGGTCACGCGCCGATTGAGATAGGACATTCTCATCTCATGCTGCTTGGCCTCATCGCGGGACAACACGATCACCTTCTTAGGAATCCCCCGCTCTCCTGCCAGCAATCGATGAACCAGCTTCTTGCCCATAGAACCAGTGCCGCCTGTGACGAGAATGGTCTTGTCCTTGCAAATCATGGGACCCTTTCTGTCATGTGATGAGCCATGTCATCGATCATCGCCTCCCACGTAGGAGGCGAGTACTCTGTATCCCGATGGAAGCGGGATGCATCGAGACTTCGGTCACACTCGAACGTCGAGTCCCGTTCGATCGTGATCGGTAAACGAAGTCGATCCCGAATGAGTGTCAAGAGATCGTATTTGCTGATCGGCCGAGCAGCCACATGGTAGACACCATGGAGCGTCGGAGCTTCCACCAGAACTCGTTCCACAATACGCGCAAGTTCGACGGTAGGAAACCCTGAGAAGATGGCCTTGGTGAACCCCTTCACAGTTTGCCCCCGTTGACCAAGAAACCACTCCAACAGTCCTGTTTTCCGTGAAAGCTCCGGACCGATCATTGACGTGCGAAGAGTAAGACAATGCAGATCGGACACTTCTCCCAGAAACTTCGTTCGGCCATACAGATCGTCCGCATCGGAATAGTCCGATTCACAATAGCCCCCCTTTCGTCCTGAAAAGACACAGTCGGTACTGAAGTGAACCAGCCGTGCCCCAACTATTCGACACAGAAGAACCAAACGGTGCGGCAACAAGGAATTGATTTCAAGACTCGGAATGACTTCTTTCGCTTTCGACCGTTGCTTGACGATGCCAATGGCATTCACCACCGCCTCCGGGCGGAAATCTTCGATGATCTGTGACAAGACGTCCATCTGCCTCGCGTCAATTCCGTATAAGACCGAACCTTGCTCGAACAGCCGACAGGTTTCGTAGGCTTCACGACCGAGCCGCAGGGTGACACGGACATCATGCCGTTCCTTGAAATGCCGAAGGAGCTGATGACCTAACATTCCGTCTCCCCCGAGAATCAAGATGCGCATGCGACTGTTTCCTGCTTCACTTCGGTAATCAAATTATTGAGTTGGTCGAGCAACACGGCTCGTTCGAAATGTGCTTCAAAGTAGCTGCGGCCTCTGATCCCCATTGTACGGCGCGCATCATCCGGCATTCGATACATCGTGAGAACAGCATCAGCCACCTCCCTTGCATCTTCCGGGGTCGGAGTCAGACCAGCTCCCGCCTCTTGGACAACTCGTGCGCCCTCCCCGCCCAAGGCCGCAACGATCGGCTTGCCACAAGCGAGATAGGATTGTACTTTGGATGGAATGGTCAAGGAAAAAATTGGCTGATTCCGAAGCGTCGCCAGCAATACATCGGCAAGGGCAAAATATCGCGGCATGACTTCCGGCTGGAATCGCCCCAGCAAATGAACGGTTTCGCCCAATCCGCGCTTCCTCACTTCATCGTGAACCCAGGAAAACATTCGACCATCGCCCAGGACAATCCATTGGATGTTCGGCTGATCCTTGAGCAACTCCGCCGCATCAAGAATCGTGTCGAAGCTTTGCGCCTTGCCGATGTTTCCTCCAAAAACCACACGAAAGCCTTTCGGCATCTGAATATGCTCGGGCGACTCCGGACCGAGCGAAAGCGGTTGGTAGAACGGCTCGGCGCTATTAGGGAGGTACATAATATTTTCGTGCTTCACACCAAGCCGTTCGATGGGGGCTCGAAACGCTTCCGACTGCACAAGGATTCTGTCACATTGACCATAGATCCGCCGCACAAGAAACTCCACTGCACTCAAAATCCATTTCGACTCCGTCGTGCCTGTTGCCGACAGACTCTCCGGCCAGAGATCCTGGACCCAGAAGAGAATCGGCGCTCCCTTGAGTGTTTTCAATATGATCGCGGGAATCCCCACTGTGACCGGAGAAGGCTCATAGACCAGAATCACGTCGTAGGAGGCGCGACACCTCCAGGCTCCCAACACACTTGCGGAGAGAGCAAAAGAACAGAAGTTCAGCAAGAGTCGAAAAGCCCCTCCATTTCCCCGAGGAATGAGAGGGACGCGTAAGACCCGAACCCCCTGATACGCTTCCTCCATTTTCGACCAAAATCCGTAGCCTGAGAAGAACCGGCCGTCCGGATAATTCGGTTGTCCCGTTAGGACAGTCACCTCATGGCCCTTTTCCGTCAAACCGAGGGCCACATCATTAATTCTAAAGTTTTCAGGCCAAAAGTACTGAGTAACAATAAGCACGTGCATAAAATCGTTAGACTGTAAACAGACGACTTACGAACGCATCACTCGTTAGAATCGTAAGTGGCGTCTCGGGAATCTGAAGAAATCGTTTGATGGCGCGAGCAATCGACTGCGGTGATCGAGGATCGAACACCTCCTCAGGATCAATGAGGTCTCGAACATAATCAAGCTCAGCCGCGAGGATCGGCAAGCCGGCTTGCCTGGCTTCGAGCAACGGAAGGCCAAAAGATTCCATCATCGAGGGATAGACCAGGGCTCGTGAATGATTATAAAGCCGTTGCACGTCAGACGACGAACGAGCCGGCACGTTGTAGATATTTAGCTTGTGGTCGAGCTTTGTCTGCTCAACGATCCGGAAAAGATCGGGATAGTCGAGCTCTGAGATCGTCATGCAGAGAGAAGGATAGAGTCCCTCGGAGGCGAGAAGTTTCCATGCTTCCAGAAGACTCACATGATTCTTGTGCGGTTCTCCGGTTGCGACATACAGAAACTCGTACTGAGTCGTTTGGCCGCGATCCTTCTCGCTCCTTTGTGTCTGATATCCGGAGAAATCTGGAAAGAGCGCCATTATTTCGACGGGCCGCCCCAAGGTCTGCGTCGCAGCCTGCTGCATGGATCTCGTCTGCACTATGAACGTCTCAGCATGCTCATTGAAAAGGCGCAGCCACAAACGTTCAGCCATCAGACGCACCTTGACCTTCAGCGAGAAACCCTCGAGATTGCGCTCTTCCACAAGATACCTGTTCTGTAAGAACACGAGGCAACGGCCTTTTATCCGAAACAGCGGTGGTAGATTTCCAAAACAGAGAATCGTATCTGGAGCCTGTGCCAATCGGCGTAATGTCCATTCTCCCGCAAGGCGTCCCCAAATTGTAGGAACGATCCGAGTAATCGTGAGAGCCCGATTCAGTTCCGCCGGGATTTCTAACCGCTGATCGAGTAGAGCCGTCAGTGAAGGTTGCTTCCGAGCTGCTTCCAACAGTGGCAGCAAGAGTGTTCTCCCGCCTCCTCGATGTATATTTGGGGCATGGATAATCAGACTCACAATAGGTCTCGAGGGCGTGCCAGCACTATCAGCGTTTCTCCTCCGAGCAATCGCACGGCAACATCGCGATGAAATGCATATGTGAGGCGCCTAAACACTCCCATCAGACGGCTCTTCAGAGACCGCTGAGGAGCATTGAACGCGGCCCCAGTGAAACGAGCATCAAGAACCTCGTAACCGCATTCATCAAGAAGCGCGAGCGCGAGTGACTTTGTGAAGTAATGCAGGTGCCCGACTTTCCCCCGGACATACAGGAGAGGCTTCTCACGAAGCACACTCAGAGCCGACAAGTCCAACGGAAAGTGAAACACGAAGTGGCGCCCGCGTGGGCGAACTTGCACGAGAAACTCGAACGGGTTCGAGAGGTGTTCAACGACATCCAGCAACAGCACGACGTCGTAGAACTGTTCATGAGTCGACAAAAAATCTCCCAGAGTGAACTGGATTCCCTTCGTCGAACTCTCCGACCAAAACTGCGCAGCCGCCGGCGAAATATCAAACCCATGAAGAGACGTCTCCGGGAAGCTTTCCCGCAATGCCGCAAGCACCTGTCCCGCACCACAGCCAACCTCCACAATGCTTCCAGGTCTCAATCCTCGTCGTTCCAGCGCACGCCGAACCAAATCTGCCTTCCACGGCGAATCTTCTCGATCCCAGGACGGATTATGCCCAACATAGTCGTCGTTCAGATACCGCCGGAGCACCACATCCCGGGAATCAGGCGTTGAACGTGAGTCACTTTTTGTCATCTTCGAAAGGGGAAGATTGATGCGGGAGCGTCGACAGGATTGTGGTTAATTGTCTCGGAATGCGGTTGTCCCGCGTGGCCAAGGTAACGTCCTCACGACTCTACCGGTGACCGCCTTGGAGCGAACGAACGCCCCGAGTAGTGTCTGCGCAATAGGCGGGAGCACTCCGTTGAGCTTCTGCACTTGGAGCATTTCCTCAAGGCAGAGGGCCTTATCATTACTTATTCCTCCAGCCCTCATATGAGTCAAAACTTCCGAAAGAAACACTGTCTTCAGTGTTCTGTACGAGCGGAGATAATGCTCGTAATCAAGCACGATTTTCAGGTCTTCGCGGAATGGTCCAACTCGTTCGAAATATGCACGAGACGTGAGCGCGGCAGGGTGAGGGATGAGATCTCTCAACAGGAATGCCCAGGGAGAGAACGGCCATCCCACCGCTTTACGAACTAATCGAGGACTCGACTCTCGAGATACCGGCTGAACTTGCCCGTAAATCACGTCTGCGCTCGATTCTGTGGCATGATTTGCCAAGACGCGCAATGCGTCGGTTCGACAAAAGTAGTCGTCAGCATTCAAGAATAAGAGCCACTTCCCTCGGCTGTGTTCTACTCCAAGATTGAAGGCGTGCCCGATTCCACGATCAGGCTTGGAATGCCAGTATGAAATCTGGCCTGCGTAACGTTTAATGATCGCAGCAGTGCCATCGGTTGATCCGCCGTCAATCACCACGTAATCGATCCCTTTTAGGTCTTGATTGATGACGCTCTGCACACATTGCTCAATGAAATGTTCAGCGTTGTAACAGGCTGTTATCACAGAGATGAGAGGGTTTCTATCCAAATGACTGGGTCCTCAGGCCCATCATGAATGATTGCGGGCCACGCCTAACACAATGTCCTGGTATCGCCGCGCAAACTCGATCCGACGCTGACCGATGGCACGACTCGCATCTGCCATCCTGTCCTTAGAATCAGGACACGGTTCGTTCCACACCGACCACAGGATGTCTGCGAGCATCTTGGCATCGTCCGGAGGAAAATACTTTCCATAGGAAGGATTTTGTTCACGATGCACGAGGATATCGGACAAGATGACTCGCTGCCCTAACGATCTCGCCTCTTCCACCGATGTACTCCACCCCTCGAAGTGCGACGGGTTAATGACAGCGACCGCATCAAGCATCAGCCGCGCAAGATCGGACGAAGGGACAAGGCCAATGTCGCGGAAGTTCACCTCCACGCCCAGCTCTCGGATACGCTTCATCAACGATTCAAAATCATGCGATGCCGGTAATCCGTCGGGGTTCAGGATCGCGATCACCAGCACGTGTTTCTTGTCACGTACTAGGAGGCCTAACCGCCTCAAGCACCACACCATGGTTTTTGTGTTTCCAAAATTGATTGGGAAGCAGGAAAAAATACCGGCCGGAATACCGATATTTGTCCGCGAGTTCCCGACTAGAAGGTAGTGATGCTTCATCTTTGACTGGCCCTGCTACAAACTGCAAGACATGCGATTTAGAACGGCAGCTGGGTTCAAACTGAAACAAATCGGATTGGGCCGCATAACTGCTCACGATGACGGCCGAGCACAATCGGCATATCCGGTGAAACTCGCGATTGCGCAACCTGATTTCCGTCGGATCGAAAACAATCCGGCAAATAGACGTCGTTGAAAATCAGGAATCCATCCGATGGCGGGAATCGATGCCTACCTTGCCAGCCAGCTGAATGTGACAGCACAGCGATACGGTGAGACTTGAGTAGACGCTCCAGAAACCAGTCGCGGGAGAACGTGCCACCCATAACTTGCGTGTCGCCCAAGGCAGAGTGCCTCGATCGAATAACCGACTGCGCACGACAGTCATATCAGGTAAGCCTTCGAAATACTCGTTTCTGAGTTCGAAACCCCGTGAAAATGACCGGTTCCACTTTTCAGTCCGGCGGCGCATACAACGCATTCAGGAGATACGAAAATCAGCTGATGCCGCCCAACACCCACCGTCGAAATACGCCACAAAGTAGACCCGTGTCACTGCCCTACACTCTTAAACCGTTCCGCATATTCGACACCCCTCCTGACGACTCACTGTCGGTCGCCACCCCCATCCTTCGGCCAGCGAGATATCGGCAACATATCCGGACGGATCGCCGCTACGAGATGCGCCGGAAAATACCGGCAGACCTGTGCTTCCCAAAACAGGCAAACAGTTCCATCAAGATCTGCCGCACACTGATTCACCGACACCAGAACCGCGACCCGGTCGGCGTGTCTGTCGATGAACGGTCTGCGGCAGTCATCAATAAAGAGGCGGCATCTTCTACATGCAGCCAGTCGCGAATTTCTTCGCCTGTTCCAAAAAACACATTTTGCCGTCGAAGATTTTTCGCGATGCGTCCAGAGCAATTGCTTGCGCAGTGATCCGGCGGCACCGTAGACTGAGAACAGCCGTACCAAGGCCACATGGATGCCGAAATGTTTCGCATAGCCGGCACACAATTCCTCAGCCATACGTTTGTGCACACCATAGAGCGAACTAGGTGTCAGCGGATCAGTTTCAGTGATCGGGAGCTTTTGAACCGTTCCGTACACGCCTGCGCTGGACGGATAGGCAATACGTGTCCGCGGCGCATAGAACCGCGCATACTCGAGAACGGCCAGAGTCGTGGCAACCGTGCGCTGGAAATCTTGGTACGGATGCGTCGTGGGACACCCTACTGATCCACTCCCAGCACACAATGGATGATCAGATCCGGCTCGCTACCGCATAGGTGATTAAGGTCTCAAGCGTGACGTAGCCACCGCCATGCCATTCTGCAATTCGCCAATCATCCCATTCGTCGCGGGTCCAGGATCCATGTCCCTGCCGATCACACGCCAGTCGTCTCTCGCCATTGCCACCACATGGCGGCCAAAAACCCAGTCCGCCGCCCGTGACTAATGCGGTCTTATCCATGCGCCAGACCGACAAACGTGTACAGACGCCCCGGCACTCGGCTCATCGCCCCCAACGCGACGAGGGAGAAATCAAGAATCAGACCTGCCGGCACATGCAACCGACCGGCTATTCTTCGTTTCACATCGTTGACCGTTTCAGGATATAAATTGATGTTCGAATTGGTAGGGATTCAATGCTTGGACCAGAACGATCCCGCTGCCGTGTATAACGCATTCAAATAGTCGTTGACAGGTAGGCAATGTCTCTCCGCCGTACACCTTGTGTAAAGGATGCGACGCCAAAAAATCCGAAAGATCTCCGCTCTGGAAATCACATGCTCGCGCGTCGCGACGAATGTGCCGCCTGGTTTCAGCACCCGCGCTGCTTCGCGGCACAGCTGATGGAGATCACGCGCATGATGCAACACCTGGCGTCCATACACGAGATCAAATGCGGCATTGGGATACGGAAGCGACTCGCCCCAGTTCTGCTCAACCCCGATATCCAATTTTGCATCGCGTGCCAGCGAGCGGATCGCGCCTGCGCCCACAACCTCACTCGGATCGGGCTCCAGCGCGCTCACCTTCCAACCATCTCGCGCAAGAGCATAGGAAGAAATGCCTCGTCCCGCTCCCAGATCGAGAGCCATGCCTCGATTGCCCTTCAACAACCCTCGCACCGCGATCCACTCGGTACTTGCATAATAGCGTGCCGCTGCATCTAGCAGAGGATCGTCGTAAAAGCAGGCCCGCACTAGTTGCTGTTGATCGGGTTGAGTGCGAAGCCACAGAACAGCCTCTTCCATGATCCCAGCCTAGGCGCGTTCTGCTGGGGTAAGCTCACGTATAATCCTTGCCGGATTCCCTGCGATGACGGTCCACGGTGGAATAGAGCTTGTCACTACACTTCCCGCTCCAATGATGGCCCCTTGGCCAATGGTCACCCCACGAAGAATGACAGACATACAGCCAATCCAGACGTCATCTCCTATTTCTACCGGCTGCTCGTCAAGATTGATTGCCTTGGGATGGCCATTAGTCATGATATGACGATAATGATTGTGCCGTGCAGAAGCAGATAGAGGATGTGTAAGATTGTCTAGAATCGTTACGGCATGAGCAATCAGCACACGATCGCCAACATGAATATGACCGCCGACCAAAG
This sequence comes from uncultured Nitrospiraceae bacterium, assembly GCA_963801725.1. Classification (GTDB taxonomy): domain Bacteria; phylum Nitrospirota; class Nitrospiria; order Nitrospirales; family Nitrospiraceae; genus Palsa-1315. The sequence continues at coordinate 1,663,276 of CAWDFX010000002.1, read as the reverse complement.
TTTGCAATGCTCCCCAATATAGCAGATTAGCTTTCCTATACGAATTTCCCCCCCATGAGCAAACGTAAGGAGTTCGCCTCGAACATGAGTGAATGCACCTATCCGTATGCACTCGGCCCGGCGCATGTTCACTATTGTTGCCTCTGGATATAACACCACCCGGCCTCGCATGATGCCGCCCGTTTTCTTCCGCCAAAAGGTACGAAACTTGGACAACATTACTTGATAAGATCGAGGCAAACTACCGCTCGCGATGCTGCCGCATAGTCAGGATCGTATGTCTTGGTCTTGTGAATGTCAAATATGTAGCCCCCGCGGATTGTTCAGCAACTCGACGCGCGCCATCCATCAGGCAAATACCTAAAGTGACCTCTTCATCAGATACAGGCGCAAACTCCTTGATCAGTGTATAAAGACATTGGAGCATCAAATATTTGAAACCATCCGTAGTTCTTTGCTTCCCCGAATGGAACGCTGATGTAGCCTACAAATGTCCCCCATCCTTAAGGATACGCCTGAGTTCCCGTATCGGCATGCAGAGTCACGAAGAAGGCGCATTTTCCCGCTTGGACTCATCCGGGGTGTATAGGAATGTGTTGTGCCACTACCTATATGTTCCAACGTTGAGAGGCTGACTATCCGGTCAAAATAGTCGTTTCTAAAGCAGCTCGCCCGAAGATCTTCGTACACATAAGATACGCTCAGGCCAGTGAATGACAGGGGCTCCGGAGCAAGGTTCGATATAAACATCCGCTTATTTCTGAGCGGAGTGCGCTCAAGAAGGAACCGATGATTCAGGACGGATCCCGCATCCAACAACAATCCTTTATCAAGAGGAAGGCGGTCCAAAAGCCAGGGATACTCAATCACACGTTCGTCAAGCCGTAGGCCATACCCTTGAGGTAATCGATCCGTACGGAACAGGCCATGATCCAAGATCCGTTCTATTTCACTTTGCCGATACTCGCCGTATCCGCGGGACCATGGCCGGCGGCCGGAGCGAAGGTAGAACAACCGATTAATTTCCCTCTTGAGCTTTCTCCACAATTCCATGCAGTCACCTGCGGACCTGATTGAAACAACTTCTTTGCCGGTGTGTGATCGATGCAATACCCGTAAGCCCCCTTTGTCAAGGAGACACTTCTGAAGGAGAAATTCTGGCTTCCGACATTGCCTCCGTTCCGCGGCAGTTGGTAACAAGAATTGACGGCTTCTTCGACGGTTAGGTCACCCTGAAATAATTCGGAGTCAGATGACCGAGTGAGCATTGAGGGCGGGGCGGTGATTCATCCACCCACCATGCTTCGAGAAAAGCTTGCGCCTCCTCTTCCAGGCACAGAAGGTGGAGTCACTCACCCCGAACTGCCAAAAGAGATCGCCGAGGAGGGGAGGTACTCGGCCTGCCATATTGGCATAGACAATCTGCTTTCCCGGGATTTCGACCGCTTCATGGGGACGCTCCTTTATCAAGGACCGTCGAATCCGCCATCTTGCTCTAGTTTTGAATCGCCTTCGTTCTCTGGGGGAGACATCAGAATGAACAAAGCACTCACGCTCACATCCTCCAAGTGCCGTTAATGAAGGCTTTCCTTTTTGGTGCCAACGAATCAGCATCGATTCTCTTTCCAATTGCGTCCAGCTTATCAGATGAAATCGTGCCTCAAATTCTTTCTGAACGATTCTCGTGTGTACCATGCCCGGAGTCGGTGGGGAATTCGGACCGGCGTAGAGTCCCAACGGCAGGAACTCGATCAGTATGTAGTTGCGGCAAAATTGAGACAACTGACGTAAGACCCATTCAAGCCGAAACCCATTGGACAATACCACGTGGTGGGTTAAAGCAAGGACAACTACAGCATCAGCCTGAAAGCGGACAGCTGGACTATCCTCGACCGTGGCAAGTTCAGTAACTAAAGGGTTTAAGACAGCCCAATTTGTCCCCAATCCCTCGCCTTTACTACGCGCAAAATCCCTTGTCAAGAGCCGACTCGTCTGTATCTGTACAAGTGACAACTAGGCTGCAAGGAGTTCATTCCCTTCACTGTGCGGGACAGAACTCCCTGATTCCCTGCGATCTCTAAGATGGACGACACCCCTAAAGACATCAAAAGATCAGCGATGTATTGAAAACGAGGTGACAGCCTAATCCCACCATTTTGCTACTATGTGAAGGAATGGTGATAGTCCGACCATAGCGTTTTCTTTCAGCTCGACGATTAACCTTTTGAATACTCTCGTAGACCTTCAATTGAGGCAAGAGATCCTTTGAGACTCCTGCACCTCCCGGCAAGAATGACACCTCCAAGCTGAATCTACAGCCTTCTCATATCACTAAAGGCCTCATCGGTCATTGAGCAAATCTTGTAAACTTTAGACACGATCTTTCCAATAGGATTCACGGGGATCACCCACCTGAAGATAGGCCAGCGACATCTTAAGTAATCTTCTGTATCAAGCAACAACCCAGGTCTTTGGACTGCCCTTCATGCCCGAAGGTGCAAACTCCAACAGAAGACCAAATCTTAATCGGGTAATAGTCAGGTCCCGAAGAAATTCATCTAACGCCAACATCGACGCTTTCCGCTGAAGGGGAATGAAGCTTCCCGGGTGTGCAATTTATACCGGCATCTCCCCAACGGAAAAGAGTACATTGTAAGCCTGGCAATCATTAGTTTGCATACCCGAATTCACCTGCTACCTCATTGACACGGAGAATTAGCAGAGCTGCCTCCTTGAGCATCGAGAAACTCCACTCCCGTGGATACGACACGACCTCAACAATCTGGTGCTCAATCACGAGATCAAATCCGTCCAACTTGTAGTCGGTCATTCAGTGAAATGAACAAATACTCCTGTCTCTTACCAGGCATCGATCAACCCTGAGCTGAACGATCGTTCACAGCTTTGACATGCTCTACCCGAATAGCTCTGAATAATCTCCATTCCATCGAAACACTCGCCCCTCGTCTACGAGGGACATATGGAGAAGCTCACTTCGGCGGGCGAGATACGCATTCCTTCTGTCATCTGGTTCCCAATCACATACCAATTAAAATTCGCAAATGATTTTAGTAACATTACAGTAAATCCTCGCGACTGATTGAGAGCCCAGCGGGAACAACAGTGCGCACAATCCCCATAAGATCAAAAACTCAAGCAGCGCCGGCCTCCGCGTAGCGATTGATCAAAATGAAATTAATAAAGATATTGGAAAGAAGCGTTAGCCCTGAAAATACCAGCACGCATTTCGTTTTCCCCTCTATCAACAACGCTCTTGATCGAATAGTCACGTGAGCGATGAACAGACCGGCCCATACATGAATAGTAAGTACGAACGCGGCAGCTGAATAGGCTTCACCGAAAATTACACTGATCAGTGGCTCCGACAGTAAGACCGTACATGCACCAACACTAAGAGCCACAAAAGTTACTCCTGAGAATACGTCCTGCAATCTACTGGCATAGTCAACAGGGCTAATCGCGTAAAGTCTAGTCAGACTAGGAGAAACTGAAGCCCCCACGATAACAGGCACCATATACCACGCGGTGGAAAGCAATGATGCCGCCGAGTAGATTCCAACTGCCTGGGAGCCACTAATATTGCTCAACATAAGTTTGTCAATCTGCATGATGGCAACCACAAAGAAACCTGAGATGGCTATGGGCAGAGCAGTTTTGACAAGTCCGATCGCGCGTGTACGTTCAAAACGCCATTCGTGCAGATCTCCACCATTTCTTAGATACATTAGAATGAGCAATGCTGCAGCCATAGCAGCTTCTATTCCTGGAGTGGCTGCAAAAAGAATCAGCGGTGCACCTAAGAGTACAAGGAGTACTTTGATTCCGGATACAAACACGAAAGCCGAAGACCGCGCCGTTACGATCGACCGAGCGCTAAGCTGACTTTGAAATTCATAGTCTATGACATCCGCAGCCTGAAAAAACAACGCACATGATGCTATAGCAACCATTATCCATAAGCGGTCGTCGGCAAACCCAATTGAACTGATTAAAGAGTTCCCAAGAAGAAAGACTATAACTCCACAGCAACATTTAACGATGAACGCTGTTCCCAGGATGTCTTTCTTACTGGGCCTCGCACTTACAAGATCTCGAATAACCACCCCCTCCACACCGAACGCCGCAACAGAGGCAAACAAGGCGACATATGTGAATACCACACTTAGAACACCAAATGAGTCAGGTCCAAGATGCCGTGCGACGAGTGCACCAACAGTGACCCCTAGGCCGGCGCGTACGATTTTGTCGCCAAACAACCACGCGCTATTGCCAGCAATGGCGCGAAGATTCTTACGATTTTGCAGTTCCGCGAAAAGACTGAAGCGCATTTGAAAGAATCAGATTTGATCGAGAATAAAGGAGGTTTTCAAGAAACCGTGTGCAGCAAGAGAGCGCTGGGGATCATAGCCAGGCTGTGACCGTTCACCCCAGTGATGAAGACCCGCATGGCTTGTCTTCACACAAAGACAAGCTGTTGATGCCCTGTATTGGTGGGTGGCAAGCCGTTTGTTCTTCTCTGTATGATCCCTCACGAAGATCCCTTTTCCAATACGACGAGAATGCGAAAGGCAAGGTATCGACTCATGATGTCCAGCGCACGTTCAAGAGCGAGGACAGGACGCACCATCCATGTCGGTATGAAAGCAGGGCGCTCGAATCCGCCGCTGAGCGGATACGCGAAAAAAGCCAGTCGATGGTGCCGGAGTTTTCTTAAGTTCGGATACACATCATGAAAACGCCGGCTCGATCGTTCAAATAGAATCGTCGAGATTGCCTGGTTCGCGTCAAATGGTTTTCGTCCAGGTTGCATTGGGCTCAGAGCGAGAGGATCTTGGTCGAAATCTACCGGTTCAGGATGCAAGAAACGATAGACAGGCCAGGAGCTGACCGAGATGTAGGGGTCCATGATGATGACGCGGCCTCCAGGCTGCAGGACGCGGAGCGCTTCATCGAAGAAATACCGAACGTTCTCAAGATGGTGAAGGGCATCGAATAAGACAATGTTCGCAAGACTGCTCTTGGCAAATGGCAGCTGCTGCGCGTCCACGACGGCGTCCAGCCACGGCAACTTGACGATATCCGTACACACCACGGACGGCGCAAACTCCTTGAGATTTCCCGTCCCGCCACCGACTTCGAGCGTCCGCCCCGGCTGAAGCCATTCGGCAATTTCCTGATACCACTCTTTGTAGAGCAACCGGAGGATGGGTTTCTTCTGCCACACGAGCTGATGCCGCCGTAGGATCTCATCCGACATCACACGGCCTTCAGCCGGAAGAACCCATACACGGTCATCTTCAGCAGGAGCCAGCCGTGCGTAAAGCGATGGATATTGGTGGCGCCGTATGTCCGTTCCTGATATCGAATGGGCACTTCGAGAATCTTGAGATTGAGTTTGGACGCCCCGAACAGCAGGTCGAAATCTCCGAATGGGTCAAACTCGCCGAAATAGGATCGATTCTCGGCAATGCGTTCGTAGTCTCTTCGGAACAAGACTTTCGTCCCGCAGAGTGTGTCCTTGATCCGTTCGCCAAGCAGCCAAGAAAACATCATACTGAAAAACTTATTCCCCAAGAGATTCAGATAGCGCATCGCCTCGTGTTCCATCGGATAGACCAGCCGGCTCCCGTTGATGAACTCTCCCTTACCGCTTGCAATCGCCTCGTAGAACTTCGGGAGATCTTCTGGGGGCACGGTGAGATCCGCGTCGAGAATCATGAGAATGTCTCCCGTGGCATGAGCAAAGCCTTTGCGCACGGCGTCACCCTTGCCTGTTCCGTCTTGCACGAGAAATGTGATGTCCTTCTCGTGGTATTGCGCCATCACGCGTTGAATCTCATCGGGAGTTCCATCGGTCGAATGGCCATCGACAAAAATGACCTCTTGGTGACGGCCAAAGGATGGAAGACGCGCCATGGCCGCCTCGATGTTTCCCTTCTCATTGCGGCAGGGAATCACGATGCTCACTGTCTGCAGTTCATCCGTAGGCGCGGCTCGCATCCGGGCCACCACGTAGTGAGAAAGACACAGAGGATTCAGTCCGGGCAGATAGGCGAATAGTCGATTCGCAATGGTCGAAAGGATAGGGATGCCCATGGGCATCAGCAAACGCCTTTCCGCCTTGACGACTTCATAATCGGCCAGCCGGATCAGGTTCCTGATATCTGCGGGCGAAAGCCAGCTTTGCTCATCTTGCGGCATTTTCAGGCCCACCTGCTCCAAGAATCTCAAGAAGGGCTCCCACAGAAAACTATAGTAGGCGATGACGACGCGGGTTGTGGGTGTGCAACAGCGGCGAAGCTGCTTCAGCGTAGCTTCGACGTCAAGCACATGTCCGACGAGATCGACAAGCAAGATGACATCGAACGCCTCATCGATCGCCAAGGCTTCTCCATCTCCGACCAGAAACTCCAAGTCTGGATGGCGCTTGGAGGCTTCCTTGACCATGGCCTCGCTGAGATCGATACCGACTCCCCTCCGTGGCTTGAGCGCCGCGAGCTGATCACCCAACCCGCATCCGATTTCTAACACTCTCAAACCCTCCGGCACTAAAAATCTCAAATACCGGCGCTGATCGTTGTAATAGTAGGACGCCCGCTGCTGCCAAAATTCTCGCTCTGATGCCAACCGGTCAAATCGTTCCCGAATGGCCTGCTTCTTCAGCATGGCTCTCTGGCCGAGAGACGACGACTGGGAAGACTGCGGGGGTGCAGCGAGCGGGTCTTTCGTAGCAAGACTCCGCAGCACTGTCGAGCGAGACTGGTGGGATGGGCTGACCTGGTTCCCTTGATTGGTCTGATCTATCCGGTTTGGCTTGCTCATCTGGTCAGCCTAGTTCAACCTAATAATCCCAAGAGACCGAACAGGCGAATTAGACAGGTACAACATCCGCGACATCGATCTCCACCGCTGCGGCTTGCTGAATGAGGCGAACACCCAGCACCAAGCGGTGACGCTTTTCTTTGCGCAAGAGAATCCCCCGCACTCCTTGCAGCGGACCACGGATCACTTCCACGTGCATGCCTTCGTGCAGATACGGATGCGGGTCGTAGGGCAGCACACTCGTCATCAGGGTCTTGATCGCCGCGATCTCCTCGTCCGGGATCGGCTCAGGGGAATGACTGGCGCCGACGATATCGACCACGCCGATCGTCTTGAGCACCGGCAGCTTTTGCTCCGATGCAAAGCGGACGAAACAGTACCCTGAGAAGAGGGGAACTTCTATTTCTTTCTTTCGATCCTTCCATTGACTCAGACGCTTCACCGTCGGCAATAACGGCTCAATGCCTTGATTGGCAAGCTGTTCGCGCACGACCTTTTCGTGACGCGACCGCGTCCGAAGGGCGTACCAACGGGGTGGCCATGAACTCGTTCATGGGCCATCCTGGCGACGCGCGGGTTCATCTGGTTGATTGGCGGTTTGATTGAGTGCGCAGGTACTTCGTTGAGTTCTGAGATGATTCGACCCGTTTTGTCGGCCTGTGCGTAGATCGACTCGAATGCGTCCTTGGTCGATATATTCTGGTCCACTGCGATATACAGATGAGCTTCGTAGCTTCGCCCGATGATCGACATGGCTATGAACAGAAACTGCACAAACTCCTTGTTCGACTCGCGTACAAACCCTTCCGCAATATTGGCCATCACCGAAACCTGCAGCGCTCTTGAAGTCTGGCTACAGAGGCGCGACATCCTTTTCCATGCAGAGTTCTTTCGATGGCTTCGTATACCTTGCCGCGTCAGCTGTCGAGCCTCCTTCCAACAATCGAGATCTTCAAAACGAGTTAACTTCATGCCAAATCGGTTTGGTCTTGTTGATATCATTGTCTCGTTGGTTATTCGTCACTTCGTCGCTTCCAACCAGACAAACCAAACAAGCCTCTTCGACCAAATAAACGGTTTTGACGCAGCTCCGCCCTTTCACTTACAGATCCACATCGCACGCACGACACCGAGTCTGCTATCACGCGTCGAAGCGTCGGGCCTTATTCGGGCAGGCCGAGTCTCAGCACCTTTTCCCGTGGCACTCCCGATCGGACCAACTGTTCTTCACAGGCTGCCGCATGCTCGAGATCGGTGATCAATACCCGATCAAACTGCCATCGGCTGATCCTGTCGGCTGAAGAACACCGGACAAGAAAGAAACGACTCGACGCACGCTTCCATCGATAAATCCCACACAGTCGATATTCATCTCTCGAAGAGACAGATAGGCCAATTCGGCTAACTCAGTCGTCCCATAGATCACAACCCGGTGGCCATCAGAGGCATCGAACGTGGACATCATCTCTTTGAGCCGAGTACGCATGTCACGGTAGTAGGAGAGGGAGTACTGCATGTAGAGATAGGTCAAGCGTGACTTTTCCGTGAAACCCTGTGGCGTCAGCAGATACCTGATGCGATTACGCGGGATCGTCGTGATCTTGATGTAGCCCTTGCGGGCCAGACGCTTGAGATAGAGATTGGTCAGTCCGAGTGCGACACCAAGTTTGGTGGCAAGTGTGCGCTGAGTGGCTCCGCCATCTCGATCGAGCTCGCTCAGGAGCAGAAGGTCTCGTTGACCTTGTAAATCCATGAATTATACGGATAAATTGTTAGCCTGTTCACAACATGAACACATAAACCGCTTCTGTCAAGGAAAAAATACGTCGCCCGGCAGTACCCGTCTGTGAGAGGCGAAAGAGATGCAGCCGAGTGCGAGGTCACAGGTACGAAACAACCGGAAGTATATTCACTGGAATAAAGATGTTGTAGTGTGTTTGAGCCGAACACGACACAGGCTGGTGGCGGATCGTTCGCCACAGGTGACCCGTTCACAATCGCAGCGGAACTGACGCTGAACACGACGCCGAGTCAAGGGTCTAAGAATCTAAAGTGTTTCAGGTAGCCTTAATGCCTGGCTTCCCGGCGAGGAGCAGACGCTGAGCTGCAGCAAACACCTCGTCAACCACAATCAACTTCATGCAATTCTCCTCGCCTCTTGTGCACGTTGGAGCACAATACCTGCGGCAATCGAAATCCTTATAGAGTATCTCCACAGGACCTCCACGAGGACGCCACTCGCGAGGGTTCGATGGGCCGAACAAGGCCACCACAGGAGTGCCGACTGCGGAGGCAATGTGCATCGCGCCACTATCGTTTCCTACGAAGAGCGCTGACCTTTTAGCAATCGACGCGAATTGTCTAACCGTTGTACGGCCTGCCATGACAATGGGGCGACTCTTCGCCAGCTGCCGAATCTCTTGCGCGAGATCGTTTTCCTGGCGGCTGCCTCCGATCAATACCTGACACCCATACTGGGACGCGAGACGATCAGCCAATTCTGCAAACCGCTCCGGAGGCCAGGCTTTGAACCAGTACCGGGCGCCGGGCTGCAGGATCACAATCGGTCGCGACCGTTGGACGCCGAGTTGTTCCAGCAGTTGATCCGCGCTCTGCTCTTCTTCCGGCGTTAGCCACACGTGAGGATCCTGTGAGCCGGGTTGGATGTTCACAAGCTTGAGTGCTTCCAGATCCCGATCGATCCTGTGTTGCACGTCTCGCTCAAACCGGACCACCTGCGTATAGAACCGCCCTTGCCAACGATGACCATCGTTGAATCCAATTCGAACCGGCGCCCCGCTGATCCAGCTCAGAAACGCAGCCCGGTCTCCATCCGTCAAATCGAGCACGGCATCGAATCGCCGGCGCCGCAGCCCGGTGATGAGCTGCCATTGTGCTGCCAGAGAATCTTTGTCGAGAATCAGGACCTCGTCTATGTCCGGGTTCCCGAGCAACACGTCTTCCGTCCCGCGAGTCACCAGCATCGTGACCCGAACATCCGGTCGCGCAGATTTGATCGCGCGCGCGGTCAGCGTCGCCAGCAAGACGTCACCGATGTAGCGGAGTTTGATGATGAGGACGTTACGCATCATAAGAATCGTCGAAAGTCTCTCAAATCGTAACGTCTAAGGTCCCTCTCACACCGAGACTTTAGACTTGATGACATTCGACTTTCTGACTGAGGCCTAACCCTGTCACGACTTGCAGACTTTCAGACCTTACGACTTTCTGACTGTCATCTAGCCACACAATTCCCGGTACAGCGCGAGGGTCTTCGTCGCGGCCTGCTCCCAGGAGAACTGCCTCGCGCGATCAAGTCCTTTGACTTTCAAAGCGGCTCGAAGCGACTCATCCTCGAGCGCACGGATCATGGCCTCTCCAAGAGCCCGCGCGTCTTGCGGATCTGCCAACACCGCCGCATCCCCCGCCACTTCGACCAACGCGGTCGAATTGGACGTGAGTACGGGCGCCCCACAGGCCATCGCTTCCAACACGGGTATTCCAAACCCTTCGTACAACGAGGGGAAGACGAACAGGTCGGTGGAGGAATACAGCAACTGCAAATCGTTCGTGGACAACCGTCCCGGGCAGAGTACCTTTTCCGTCAAGCTGCGCCTTCGAGCCGTCTCCTCATAGTTCCCGAACGGATGGACGGGCGAGCCGACAAGGACCAGCGTTCTCGACCCCAGTTTCTTCCGCACCATCTCCGCCGCTTCAAGAAATATCTGGTGATTCTTGCGCGGGTCTGCTCCTCCAATAAATAAGACAAAATGCTCGGTCTTCAGACCGATCCGTTTCCGCAACTCCGCCATCGCGTGATCGTCCCGACGCGGCACGAAATCCTCCGATACTCCATTCGGAATGACCACGATGTGCTCGCGCTTCAAGCCATACAGCTCCATCAATTCTCTCGCCGAAAACTCGGACACCGTGATGACCTTTCTCGCTCGTAGCGCGGTCTGTCTCGTCTTGAACGACGACGACCATTGGCCCAACATCTTCTTCGAGTATTCAGGATGGCGATCCAGCCACAGATCGTGAATGGTCACGAGTCCGCCGTAGCGTCCGACGGTTTGCATTTTGAAGTTGGTCCCGTGGTAGAGATCCAACCGATCGGATGCACCCCGCTTCCCCATCGCCCATCGGCTTGAGTTCACCCACTTAAGATGTTCCAACGCCTGGCCAGGCCTCCGCAGATTTAGGCGGGTCAACGCCCGGTCTCACATAGGCCACAAAATCGATTCCCTCTTTCTGCGCCAGCATCGTACGGAGCAGATGATAGCTATGCCAGCCCACCCCGCCCATATCGTCTCCCATTGGATTGGCGTCGAAGCCGATTCTCATGCCCGTCCCTTCTGTGCTCCCAACACCTCGCCATACACCTGTTCCATGCGCGCGACGGAGGCATCGAGACTGAAGCGCTCGTGCGCGCGCGCGCATCCTTTACGGCCCATCTGTTCTCGCCGGACTCGGTCCTGCAGGAGGGACACCACGGTTGCGGCCAATGATTCGACATCGCCAGGAGGAACGAGCAAACCGGTTTCTTCCTGCGCCACGACTTCGGGAAGGCCCCCTGTTGTGGTCGCCACTACGGCCTTTCCCGCCGCCATCGCTTCGACCACCGCAATCCCGAACCCCTCCATGAGTGCCGGGTGCACATAGAGATCGAGTGCGGACAAGAACGGCTGAACCGGGTCCTGAAAGCCGACAATATGCACGTGATCGGCTATCTTCAGCTCGTGAGCGAGCCGCGTTAATCGATCGGCATAGCCGTGATCGTCACTGCCCACGATCACATAATGCACCGTGGGGACCGCACGGACGATGGCCGGAAGAGCCCGAAGCATCACCTCATAGCCTTTTCGTGGAAATAAATTGGCGACCGTGCCCAATAAGACGGCTTCGTCCGGAAGCCTGATCATCCGGCGAATCGCCTGGTCGTCATGAGTGAGCTGTCTCCCGGAAAGCTCGATGCCGCTGTAGACAGTCCGGACATTTTTCGCCGACACTCCGCCGGCAATCAACGACTGTTCAATCTGCCGAGAGACCGCAATGACAGCCTCTACCCGATCAAGCTCATACCGTCGCACCTTGGGCGGTTCGATTTCCTGTCTCACATAGGCCATGATCGGCACGGGATTGGACGTGCGGCGTGCGATCGCCCGCACGGTGTGGGGCACCCACCAAATGTCGTTCACATGTACCAGGTCTGGATCGAGTCGATTCACGAGGGCTTCCAGACGCTCGATCGCCGGTCTGCGCTGAAACACTGCGCGGAGTTTTCTCCATGGTGAGAGGGTCAACGCATGAGTGGGAACCCCGGTCGCGTGAAGCTGCTCTGTGAACGGGCCTGCTCCTGGACAGGCCACATGCGGCTCCCACTTGTGACGATCAAGGGTCTTTAATAGTGCGATCAGATCGCGCTCCGCCCCGCCGATCGCTTCCATCCCATGCACGTACAGAATTCGCGTGCCCACTACTTGGCATCCGGGTGAGAAGCCGCCCGCCTGGTCGTATCCCACAGCTTGGCATATTTCACAAATGTGTACATGCTGGCGAATACACAGACAATGAGTCCGCGCGCTCCATCGCGAAACCCTTGTTTCACAACATAGGTTTTGAGCAAGATCACCAAAGGACGGAAAAGCAGGTGAGTCCACCCAACCGTCTGAGTCGTCTTGGCCTTCTCCTGTGCCGCCAGCGTAGTATAGAGACCGAACTTCTTGAAGTGATCCTGAATGCGCCGCTCCGTGTAATGATCAAGGTGTCCGGCCAGCGTACCAATCTCTCCATCGACGATGAGATTTTCATGCACGGCAACATCATTGTACTGCGCGATCCCCCGCCGAAAAAGGCGTGCTTGATAATCGGGGTAGACAGAGCCGCCTCGCACCCACGCTCCGTAAAAAAAATTCTTCCTGGGAATTCGATAGGCCACGGGAGCGCCCGGTCTCCATCCCTCGATGCAGGTCTTCACTTCTTCACGAAGCTCGTCAGTCACTCGTTCGTCGGCATCGAGGATCAGAATCCAGTCGGACGACGCCTGTGCCATCCCGAAATTTTTCTGCAGACCGAAACCGGGCCAGGGACGCACGGTGACCTTGGCCCCGCAGGCGCGCGGCTAGCTCGACCGTCTTGTCATTGCTCTCTGCATCGATCACGATCATGTCATCCGCCCATCGAACCGACGCCAGACAATCGGTAATATTCCGTTCCTCATTCTTTGTGATGACCACGCACGCCAGTGTCGGCCTGTTGACTGACTCAGTCACCGATCACACCTCCGCTACAACGGGAAACTCTCAGCAGCAGTCCGCCTCTTACCCACGAAATCCTCGGCGAAGGACTTCCCGGTAGAAGTTCCAGTTGAGCCACCGATTCCGCCGTGTCGCCCAGCGCTTGGCCGACCCAAGGCGTGCCTGCATGACGAGCGGGTGCGATCCACCGAACTCTTTCAACACGGCATAATCCTCAAACTGAAAGCTGTCATGAGCGAGTTGTTTCGCCTCTGCGGCAGGAACATGGCCTCCATGATATCCATGATAGACCGTCACTTGCTCCCGTTTTTTCTCCACCATCGTTTTAGGGTCCTTCACCCACCCATAGTGAAAGACTCGCCCGTTCGATGGAGCAATCCATTCCTTCGGTCCGCTCTGGAGATACTGCTGCGTCGCCTTGAGATGGAATCCGACGGCATCGCCGCAGGACTCGACTTCGCCATTGTTTCGAATGATCCGCACGGCTTTGTGATAGAACCAGGGATTCGTCGACCAATAGTCCGCGATAAAATGCAGATACCGGAACAAGAGCCCTTTCACCTCGGGATTGCCGAGATGGCGGCGCATCGCCTCCTGGATGACCGGCAAATCGTCTTCGTGCACGACCTCGTCGGCTTGAATGTAGAACGCCCAATCGCCGGTACAGTGTGACAACGCAATGTTGGTCTGTTGGGCGTAGATCAGTCCGTCTTTTCGCAGCGTCTCGTCCCAGACCGACTCCACGATTCTGATCTTCGGATCGCCGATCGACCGAATCAGCTCAAGCGTGCCGTCGTCGCACCGCCCGACGTTCACGATGAACTCATCGACCACCGGCAAAATGGAGCGGATCGACTCCACGACCGGATAGTCGTACTTCACCACGTTCCGCACGAATGTAAATCCGCTGACTTTCATAGTTCGTGTCTATTTGGTCTGATCTCGTCTGTCTGGTCTGTCTGAGTCTCAACGAGCTTACGACCGGACAGACCTCTTTGACCAGACAGACCAGACAGACTAGACAGACCCTTTGTCCTTCGAGATCTCCCAGAATTTCGCGTACTTGATGAAGGTGTAATAGGCATAGAGTCCTGAAAGAATCAAGCCGGGCATGGCGTCGAGGAAGCCGGCCCGCTGCACATACATCTTCAGAAACGTCGCGAGTGGATGGGTGATCAGTTGATGGGAGGAGAACCGCCGGCCCTGCTCCGCCATGCGACCGGCCATCAAATCCGAGTAGCGATCCTGCTTCATCGACGTAGTGATCGATGTCCCGAAAGGGATACTGCAGCACGGGACTCTTGAGATACCCGACCGGCCCATCGCAATCGAAACTTTCATGGACGATTTCATCTCGATAACGAAACCGTCCCTTTCGAAACAACTGCGGCTGCCGATAATCGGGATACCAGCCGCAATGTTCGATCCACCGGCCTAAAAAATAGTTCTTTCTCGGAACGAAGTAGGCATCCGCCTCCGGTCCCCGGTCGAGCAACAGTCGAATCTCTTCCCGCAACTCGGGCGTCATCCTCTCATCGCTATCCAGACTAAAGACCCAGTCATGGGTCGTGAGTGCGACCGCCTCGTTGCGCAACTTCCCAAATCCGCGAAAATCTACCTGGTAGACCTTCTCGGTAAACTCGCGGGCGATGGCGGCCGTCTGATCCGTACTGTGGGAATCCACCACGATCAACTCATCGCCCCAGCCTGCCACAGACTCAAGACAGGCCCGCATATTGGGCTCGTCGTTGTAGGCGATGACATAGACCGAAAGCTTCGTCATGCTAGCCCACATTATTCATGAACACTTCTGCTGCAATCGCCGATCCGCTGCTGCGACAAGCCTACGGCCAGCGGGCTCGCCCCTCAGACCCTCCACGTACTGCACGAGTACGCATCGGGTCTTCAGGGCTCCGCGCGCTGGTCTCACGACGCGGCTCAGCGATTTCGCGACGAACCGTCATGACTAATGCGGGCTAGGACTGCCGGGCAGGCGCCAGCCCGCGATACACTGTTTCCATCCGGTCCAGCATCTTGTCGATCGAATACGATTGCTCGACCAATGCCCTCCCCTTCGCTCCCATACGGGCTCGAAGCGAAGCGTCGGCCAGTAAGATCTGCGTTCGATCGGCGAGCGCCGGTGCATCGCGCGGAGGAACCACAAACCCGGTCTCCCCTTCGATGACGACGTCAGGGATCGAACCGACCGTGGTGGAAACGACCGGTAATCCCATCGCCAACGCCTGCATGAGCACTTGGGGAATGGTATCCCCTTCCACTGAGGGGATGCCAAAGACGTCCAGCGAGCGAAACACGTTCAACAGATCGTCGCGGAAACCCAGCATCCTGATTCGTGAGGTCAAGCCGAGCTGCTCAATACGCCTGCGGATCGACTGCTCTTCCGGACCTTCCCCCACAATGATGAACGTCACATCGTCGCGCTTTGCCACAATCTGTCTGGCTGCTTCAATAAAATACTCATGCCCTTTGTACGTTCGCAGGTACGAAATCAAACCGACCAGAAGCTGCTTACTGGGCAGACCCAACTCCAGCCGGAGGTCGGGATCGGCCGGGGCAGGATGAAAGTACGCCACATCGAGCCCGATCGGAAAGGCGGCGACCCGATCAGCGGCCAGCCCGTCTCGATCGATGAGCCCCCGCCTGGTCCGCTCTCCTCCCGTCACGACTACCATGTCGACCAACCAGCGATAGAGGAGGCGCGTCGTCAGATTCTTGTTCAGCGGGGTGGAGATGTGGCGGATACGAATGAGTTTGGGTCTCACGCTCACGAGCTTGGCGGCGATGCTTCCAATCCAACTGTCCCGCGAGCTGTTGACTTGAAGAATTGCCGGCTGCTCCGACACGAGCATGCGCCTGAATGTACGGATGGCGGACGGATATTGCGACCGCTTCATCCGGACCTGGCGAACCGGCAACCCCTTCGCTAAGGCCATCGCACAGATGGGACTTCCCGGTTCAAGGATCAATTGGAGATCATGTCCTCGCTTGATCAATCCCTCGGCATAGAGCAGCACCGCAAGCTCCTGCCCGCCGACGGCTGTACTGGACTCAGAAATGAATATTTTCATGGGTGTTCATGCACGGAATGGACTGCCAGCTGGTCTCGCGCCGCAGCAAAAACCTGCTCATGACTGATACGCGTGAGACATTCCAACTGAACCGGGTTCTTACAGGTCCGACTCAGACAGGGACGACAGGAAATCCCGGTGACCAGTACGCGATGGCCAGCCCCGTAGGGACCAGTCCGAACCACACTCGTCGGCCCGAACAGCGCCACCACCGGTGTGCCGACCGCCGCCGCAACATGCATCGGACCTGAATCGTTCGTAATCAGCAGCGACGCCTTGCTCAGGAGCGCCGGCAGTAACCCCACTGTCGTGGCTCCGGCCAGATCGACGGCCGGGGTCTTCATCATCCCGCTCACTGCGGCGACATCCGCTCGTTCGTCAGGGCCGCCGATCATCACCACCGCGCCATAGCCTTCTTGCTGCAGCCGATCTGCGACTTCGGCAAACGCCGCAGCCGGCCACCGCTTGGTCGGCCATCGGGCAGAGACATTCATCGCCACCCACCTCGTTCCAGACCTTACGCCGGATCGGCTCAACAGGCGATCGACCTCCTCATAATCGGCGTGCGGGATACGGAAACGGAACTCCGGCGCACCGGACTCCGCTGCCCCCACAGCCTTGGCCACAAGCAGGTAGCGATCGACCGCGTGCATCTCTACTTGTGGAACCGGCACGCGCCTCGAATAGAACCAGGGACTCCCTTCTCGCCCATTGGCAAATCCCACAAGCAAGGGAGACCCGCTAAGCCACCCAATGGCTGCGCTCCGAAAGAGACCTTGAAGATCCACGGCGAGATCGAAACCTGCAGCACGAAGAGGGGACACCTCGGAGAGCCATCCCTTGAGCGTCGATTCCACCGGCCACACCCGATCCACCCCGTCGATGCGCTCGACAAGGCCGGCCCATTCGCGCTTGACCAGCCAGGTGAGTTGAGCCGTGGGATAGGCCCGGTGAATGGCCGCACAGGTCGGCATCGCATGCACAATGTCGCCCAATGAACTCGGCTTGATCAGCAAGATGTGGCGATAGTCTTCCATCATCTATGCCACGCGAGACTAGCGGGAAATGCGAGACAGGTGTGCCGCGCAAGATCCGCGAGTTTCAGGACTCTTGCCTCTCTCGACTTTCCCGCTCGTCGCGCCCGTTCGCGCTTTTCACCGCATCGGTGAAAAGCCAGTCCACTGCCTCAACCATAGACTTCGCCAGGGCATCCGGCATGGCCTCTTCAACCTTGAGCCTATCCAACATCTGCGCGTCCAGCGGCGCTGGTGTGAGGAGAATCGCCCTGGCCCCCACCCTGTGTGCCAATTGTATGTCGCGCGCATGATCGCCGATCAAATAGGAACGCCGGAGATCCAGTTGCAACTCCGACACGGCTCGTTCCACCATTCCGACATTCGGTTTGCGACAGCGGCATCCATCGTCAGGATGATGCGGGCAGAAATAGATCGCATCCAGCGCCGCGTCCTCCTGTTCCAACAAACCTTGCAACCGGGCATGGACCGCTTCCAGATCCTTGAGGGTCATCAGCCCGCGGCCGACACCGGATTGGTTGGTCACGACGACGAGTTTTGCTCCGGCCTTTTTCAACCGCGCCAGGGCCGGCCCGACCCCAGCCAACAACTTCAGATCAGCGGCAATTTTCAGATAGCCTGGATCGTAATTCAATGTTCCATCTCGATCCAGAAACACGGTGACACCGTCGAGGGCTCCTAGGTCGTAAGGTCGTGAGGTCGTGAGGTCGGACGATCGGGGTTTCCCCTAGACCCTCAGACCTTACTGACCTGACGAGGTCAACTGTTTCGTCGCCGCCTCATACACCTGATCAACCGTGACCCGTGTCATGCACCGATGATCGATGGGACATTCCAACAACATGCAGGGAGCGCAATCGACCGGCTGCCGCACAAGGCCATCGGGGTTCCCAAACGGCGCTGTTTTGCGCCAATCGGTCGACCCGAAGATCGAGACGACCGGCACCTGCAACGCATTCGCAACGTGCATGGGACCGCTATCATTCGTCAGAAGTACTTCGCATCGCTTCAATGCTGCCATCAGTTCCCGGATCGTCGTGGCTCCGGACAAGACCAGGGATCGGGACGACAGACGCGCGGCAATTTCCTGGCCCAGTTGCTCTTCCTCCTTGCCTCCCACAATGACGACGCTGACTTGTTGTCCCCTGGACTCGCGAATCGTACGACAGAGTCGGTCGGCGGCCTCGGCAAATCGTTCGGGCAGCCAGCGTTTCGCCCTGCCGCCGGTGGAGCCCGGATTGATCCCCACAACGAGATCGGAAGCGGGCAGGCCGCCCTTGACGAAGCGTTCCTCCATCGCCTGTTCCTCCTCAGGAAAGACGACGAGGCGCGGTGCGGCGGGATCACCCGTGAGGCCCAGCGGCTTTAAGATATCCCAATAGTAACGGACGAGGTGGGGAGGCGAGCGGCGATCCGGTAAAGCGATGGGATCGGATAACAGCAGGCCTCGTCCGTCTATCGCATATCCACAACGCCGAGGCACACCGGCCAGGAAACTCAGGAGGGCCGCCTCGAAGGCATTTTGAAACAAGACCGCCAGATCGAAGCCTTGCCGTCGCAACTGACAGGCCAGCGCCCACTTACCGGTGAGCCCCGCATGACGCCCCTTCGAGTCGTAAGTCAGCACGCGCGTCAATGCCGGATGTCCCACGAACACTTCGGCCACATACGGCTTGACCAACAGCGCAATCTGAGCCTCGGGAAACAGACTCCGCAATCCACGGAGTGTAGGCTCGCACATCACGGCATCGCCAAGCCAGTTGGGTCCACGCACAAGAATTCTTTTGATGGTTTCCTTATTCACAGCACTCCGCCCTTCAGCCTTCATCGCCTTCAGCCTATCTCCCATCCCAAGCACCAACCGGCGCAACCGATCTTCTCCCGCAATCACATCCGTGGTCAGCCGGACTGCCCACCAGCTATCGGTGGGTTGGAGCAGCGGGGCCAACTTGCAGGCATCTTTCTCCGTCGTCACCACCAGCTCAACACGAAGTTCAGCCGCTCTGGCACTCAAGCCCTCGACATCCTGGCTGGTATAGGTATGGTGATCGGGATGGACCACTTCGTCCAATATCTTGATCCCTAGCCGTTCGACGAGGGAACGAAACGATCCGGCATGACCCACGCCGCTGCACAGCAGCGCGGTCTTTCCTTTGGACCAGGAAAGCGGCTGCGACGCTCCGGTCATCACCGACACAAGACTCTCTGGACGAAAGACCGCCTGGATCGGGTCCGGAATAAAACCAAGCGTGACCTTCAGCCTGCGACAGACCTCTGTCACCTGAGCCGGCACGTCCGCTCTCGTCACGACGATCGCGGTCGCGCGCGCCGCCGCCCGAAGCGGTTCACGGAGCCGACCGGCCGGGGCCATGGCTGCAAGTCCCTCCGCATCCGTGGCATCGACCAGCAAGAGATTCACATCACGATAGAGCCCCAGATGCTGAAATCCATCGTCGAGCACCAGACAATCGATCGGAAATCGATTCAAGATCCAGTCACCGAGCTCATAGCGATCAGCGCCGACCGCCACGATCGCCTTGGGACAACGCTGCGCCATCATGAACGGCTCATCGCCTGCCTCGTTCGGGCCGACCAGCAGCCGCTCACCATTCGATACCAACAGATATTGGGTCGTGCTTGTCCGTCGATAGCCTCGACTGAGAATCGCCACCCGTTTCCCCTGTGCAAGGAGCCAATCGGTCAGCATAATGACAAGCGGTGTTTTCCCTGTCCCACCCAGCGTAAGATTCCCGACACTCAGCACAGGGACCGGTAATCGGCATTGAGCGAACCAGCCCCAGTAGTACAGGAATGCACGAAGCCGCGCAACCACCCCATAGGGGATTGCGGCCCACATCAGCCACCGTTTGACCTTTGTCCCAGGGTTCAACACCTTGTTATGATCGCCCAGCCAT
This sequence comes from uncultured Nitrospiraceae bacterium, assembly GCA_963801725.1. Taxonomy (GTDB): domain Bacteria; phylum Nitrospirota; class Nitrospiria; order Nitrospirales; family Nitrospiraceae; genus Palsa-1315. The sequence goes on along the minus strand of CAWDFX010000002.1, from coordinate 1,643,138 downwards.
GAGAGGGCGCGACCGTCCTGCAAGAGGAGACCCACTGGCGCCTTGCTGCGGCGTCAGGAACCCATCGATGGCCTCCAGCGTCCGTTGCACGGCTCCCTGATTCTGTTCGACCACCTGACGAGCCAACCGGCCCATCCGCTCCCGTTCTTTGTCATCGGTAAAGAGGGCCATGACTTGTCCCGTGAGGTCTTCCGCATGGAGAACCCGACAGCCCCCTCCTGCCTGGATCAAAAGATCCGCAATCTCCGCACAGTGATCGGTGTAGCGACCGAACAATACCGGCTTCGCCCACTGAGCCGGCTCCAGCAAATTATGTCCACCGATCGGAACGAGTGTGCCTCCAACGAACGCGACCACCGCTTCCCGGTAGATCCCCGCCAATTCGCCCCGAGAATCGAGCACGACCACACGAGGGCCGGTAGGCCGCACCACACCAGCCCGCCCGATGGTACTGCGTCGCTGCACGGCGAACCCGCGCATCCGAACCATCATCTCCACCGATTCCGCCCGTTCAATGTGCCGAGGAGCCAGCAGTAAGACCGCTGAGGGGCAACGGGCCACGAGCGCCCGATAGCATTCCACAAGGGTCTCTTCTTCACCGGCATGGGTACTGCCTGCTACAAAGAGCTGTTCCGTATCCTGAATTCCAAGATGAGCCCTGGTCGTTCCACCCTCCGCAACCGCCGGTGCCGGCTGGTCGAACTTGATGTTCCCTGTCCGTCTGACTCGCGAGACCTCTGCCCCCAGCGCAACAATGCGGTCGACATCCCGGTCCGACTGCATCAGGCAGAGGCTGAGCGTCTGTAACGTCATCCGATAGAATGCTCGCACCGGCGCCCACTGCTGCCGCGCAAAAGACTTGCTCGAAAGCCGGCCGTTCACGAGAACGGTCGGGACTCCGCGGCGGCGCAGGTGCCACAAGAGATTCGGCCAGAGTTCGGTCTCGACGAAGAGATAGAGACGGGGTTGCAGCCGATCGATAAACCGGGTGACGACCCAGGGGAAATCGAGCGGCGCATAACAGTGCTCTGCCACGCCGGCCAACCGCTGTTCCACGGCTTCCCGCCCTGTCTCGGTCACCGTTGAGACCACCAGGCGATGCGCAGGATGACGGCGATGCAGTTCGTTGACGAGTGGTGTCACAGCCACCACTTCGCCGAGAGAGACGGCGTGAATCCAGATGACCGGTTGGTCCTGTTGATGCGGCTGGTCCTGTTTAAATACACCCAGCCGTTGAAGGAATCCAGGACGGCACCGTGGCTTGGCCAGCAAGACTCCGACGAAGAGCGGCGACACGAGCAGCAACACGATGTTGTAGAAGAGACGCCACATATAAGCTGTCAGCGGTCAGCCATCAGCAGTCAGCATACTCTTCTTGCAGAGCTGAATGCTGAGAGATGACCGCTGATGGCTAGGTATTCCAAGCCCCATCCGCCTGCTCCGTTAACCGATTCAGGACGGTCTCAAGCTCCGAGCATGCCGCCTTCAACACCTGTTCATCAGCATCTCGCGGAACCCAGATGGGGGCTCCCCACAGATAGAGCCCTCGTGACCATGGGTACGGGACCATGAATCGATCCCAGCTCGCGAAGAGTTTTTTTTTGAGCACCCAAAGGCCAGCGGCACAATCGGAAGCCCGGTCGCTTTCGCCAGCTGAACGACCCCGAGTTTCGCAACCTGCCGAGGCCCTTTTGGTCCATCGGGAGTCACCACAAGATCGGTCCCGGATCGCCCAAGACGGATCAGCTCGCGCAAGGCGAGCGCCCCACCCCTGGTACTCGAGCCACGAACCGCTCCATGCCCGAATCGAGCGATGACACGCGCGATGATCTCACCATCCTGATGTTGGCTGATCAACACATTGCCCCTTGTTCCACGATAGCCTAAGGGAACCATGAGTTGCTGCGCGTGCCAAAACGCGAGGATGATGTTCCGTCCCTGACGATACAACTCGTCCATCTGCTCGTGGCCCTGTGAATCCATCCGCATCGACCGCCCCAGTCCTCGAATCACCGCAGCTCCGATCGGAGGAAGCACAGAGAGCTTCACCCACTGTCTCGACCCGCTTCATGGCGGGGTTATGCATCGGAAACATCCTGAAACTGCATCGCATGGAGCCGCTGGTACTGCCCCCCGCGGCGAAGCAGTTCCTCATGCGTCCCCACTTCGACGATTGAGCCTCGGGCCAGCACCATGATCCGATTGGCCTGCTGAATCGTGGACAACCGATGAGCGATGACGACGGTCGTTCGATTCTTCATCAAATTGGCGAGAGCCAGCTGGACGACCCGTTCGGATTCGGTGTCCAAGGCCGACGTCGCTTCATCGAGGATGAGCAAGGGAGGGTCGCGCAAAATCGCGCGGGCAATTGCCAAGCGCTGCCGTTCCCCGCCGGAGAGTTTCACCCCTTTCTCTCCGATGATCGTCTGGTATCCGTCAGGAAGGCGTTCGACAAAATCGTGGGCATAGGCCAATCGCGCTGCCCGAACGATGTCATCGTCGGTCGCGTCTTCCCGCCCGAACGCGATGTTGTTGCGAATACTGTCGTCGAACAAGACCACATCTTGCGACACCATGCCGATCCGCGATCGGAGCGAGTGGAGGGTGTATGACTGAATATCGACCCCATCGATGAGGATACGGCCGGCCGTCGGCTCGTAAAAGCGCGGAATCAGATTGACCAGCGTCGTTTTTCCGCTGCCGCTGCTGCCCACGAGGGCGACCATTTCCCCGGCGCGAATCGTCAGGTTGATGTCGTTGAGCGCCGGCACAGCCTGGCTTTCATAATGAAATGTCACGTCGTCGAACATCACTGACTGCGCAATCTGCGGCAACTCCAACCGGCCCCGGTCCGCATCCTGCTCGGTCTTGAGGTCCAACACGGCAAAGACCCGCTCCGCGGCGGCCAGCGCCTGTTGAATCTGATTATTGGCGCCAGACAGTTTCCGAATCGGCGCATAGGCCATGAACATCGCGGTCAGAAATGAGAAAAACGCTCCCGGTGTCATCGAGCCGTTGATCACGAGAAAGCCGCCATACCAAATAATCGCCGCGACTCCCACGACACCGATCACTTCCAAATGCGACGAACCGAGGGAGGAGACCTGGATCGCTTTCATCGTCGTGCTGAGGAAGGAGCGGTTGCTCCGTTGAAATCGCGCCTGCTCCGAATCTTCACGTCCATAGGCCTTCACCGCGCGAATCCCGGATAACGTTTCCTGAAGCGTGGAGGCCATGTCTCCCATCCGCTCCTGGCCGCTTGCCGCCAACGTCCGCAACCGCTTCCCCATCCGGACGATCGTGAACACCGCCAAGGGAATGACAATCACCGAGAGACCGGCCAGCCGCCACTCCTGATAGAAGATCACGCCCATCATGGCCAGGAACGTGAGTCCCTGCTGAAAGATATCCTTCAACACTCCCGACACCGCGTTGGCCATCAACGTGACGTCGTTCACCACACGGGACACCAGCCGCCCCGACGTATTCACATCGTGATAGGGAACAGGCAGCCGAATAAGTTTCCCGAACAACTCCTGTCGAATATCGGTGACCACATGATTCCCGACATAGTTCATGAGATAGTTTTGCCCGTAGTGGAAGATGCTCTTGAGCACCGCCACGACGAAGAGCGCGAGCGGAAGAATGACGAGGAGGCTTTCGTTCTTGTTGATGAAAATCTCGTCGAGAACCGGCTTGACGAGCCAGGCATACGCGCCGGAGAGGGCGGCCACCATCCCCGAGCACGCGAACGCCGCACCCAACCGAACCCGGTAGGATTTCAGGTAGCGAAATAATCGTAGCAAGCGATCTAGAGTCGACATTCAGACAATGCCACCTGCGCAGCCCGGCTGGAGGCGCCCGGTTCCCCCAACAATTGCCGAACCTGTCGCAGCCCTTCCTTCATATCATTATACGCCGACGGATCGCGCAAAAGGTGCAGGACTTCCTGACACAGCCGCTCGGCCGTCGCCTCCTCCTGAATCAGTTCCGGCACGACCGATCGGCCGGCCACCAAATTCACGAGCCCGATCCACTTCACATTGATGAGCCACCTCGCCAGCCGGTACGTCACCGGCGACGTCTTGTAGAGCAGCACCATCGGAGTTCCCACCACCGCCGCCTGTAAGGTCGCGGTCCCCGACGCAATGAGCAGCACATCGGATAGGGCCATCACCTCACTCGCTCGATCGTGCACCACCCGAACCGGCACAGGACTGTGCTGGAGCAGGGTCTGGATCAGATTATCGTCAATTGAGGAAGCCTGTGCCAGGATAAACTGCGTTCCCGGTTCGGCGACGGCCAGCTGAGCAGCCGCCTTGAGGAGCACCGGCAACAGCATTTCGACTTCGCTTGCTCGACTGCCCGGCAACAATCCGACGACGCGGGCGGACTCGTCCATGCCGAGTTCTTTGCGAAGCTTCGCACGATCATATTGCGGCGCGACCTCATCAAGGAGTGGATGGCCGACAAATGTGCAGCGAACTCCTGCCCGGTGATAGAGTTCCGGCTCGAATGGGAGGATGACGACGACATGATCGACCCGGCGTTGAATCCACTTCATACGTCCCGGCCGCCAGGCCCACACTTGTGGGGCAATATAGTAGAGCACGCGCCGGCCGGCGGCTTTGGCAACTCGGGCAAAATGAAAGTTGAGCCCAGGATTATCGATCAGCACGACAAGATCCCAGGCCTCTGCCTTCAGCACCCGCCGGATGGCGAGCACGCGCCGGACCACGGCCGGGATAGCCGACAGTCCGATCAATCCCATCACGTCCAGCTGCGGGACACCCGGCACAAGGGTCACACCCGCGGCCCGCATCCCAGGCCCACCAATGCCGACCAACTGGGCCGTCGGGATCGAGCGCCATGATCGCTTTGGCTAAATGAGCCCCGTGGAGATCACCCGAGGCTTCGCCTGTGACGATCAAAATCCTCATTCTAAGAAGGGGGTATGGGGGTATTGGGAACGGGGCAAGGGGGCAGCGGGGTAACAGAGGTAGAGGAGTAAGAACCTATCCATTTTTATCCCCTACCCCATCTATCCCATTACCCCGCTACCCCCGTATCCCGGCTGTCCCCTTCTTCATGGCGAGCGGCAAAGACCGCAATGGCCTGCAAGACCTGATGCGCCACCTCTACTGCCGCCGCGCCGTCCTCCCCCGATACCACCGGCCTCGTACCAGTGCCGACGGCGTGAAGGAACGATGCCAGTTGGAGCTTCAACGGTTCTTCGTCTCCGCCCTGGAACTGCTCAACTTCGATGGTCGGTCGCTCACCTGCTGTGGCATTCCGTCGCGAGATCATCCCTTGCCTGGCCTGGAAATCAATCGACAGATAATTGTTTCGCTGGAAGAGGCGCAGCCGGCGCATCTTTGTCGTCGACACACGGCTGGAAGTCAGGTTGGCCACGCAGCCGCTCTGGAACTGGATACGGGCGTTGGCGATATCGATCGAAGAAGACAACACCGCCACCCCTGCAGCGCGCACCTCTTCAACAGGACCGGGATTCAAAGAGAGCACGAGATCCAGATCGTGAATCATCAGGTCCAACACCACATCTACGTCCGTCCCCCGTTCACTGAAACTACTGAGACGGTGACCTTCTATGAACACAGGTCGCCCGATATGGGGACGCATCAGCGCCATCACCGGATTGAATCGTTCGCTGTGACCGACCTGTACACAACAGCCCCGCTGCTTGGCCAGATGCACCAACTCCTGCGCCTCCCTAGGCGTGGCGGCAATCGGCTTTTCGACCAAGACATGTTTGCCCGCCTGCAGACAGGCTTTTACAACGGCATAGTGGCCTGACGTGGGAACCGCCACACTGACAACATCGACGTGCGGCAACAATTCATCGGCCGTACGAAAGACGCGCGCCTTATGCCGGTCTGCGACCGTCTGGGCACGTTCGACCGACTGATCCGTCACGCCGATGAGCTGCGCCCCGGGCAAGGAGGCATAGAGCCGCGCATGGTGTTGACCGAGATGTCCGACGCCGATGACTCCTGCCCTAATCGGTGTCACATTCAAAGTTTATTTCCTACTCGGATCGAGTTTCGTAATCCCGACGATGGCAATCCGGGCGGACTTGGCCTTCTCCAACACGATCTCGCGATCCAATAGGATCGTGCGTCCGGCCTCAATTGCCAACACGGAGGCCTTGACCGATGCCATCACCTCGATGGTCCGAGGCCCTACGGCCGGGAGATCGAACCGCATGTCCTGCTGCGGCTTCGATCGCTTGACCACCACCGCGCCCTCCTTGGCCAAATCGCCGCCGCGCTTGATCGCTCCGTCGGTGCCCTCGACCGCCTCGACGGCCACGACCACACGATCTTTGATCACGACACACTGTCCGATATCGAGACGCCCGATGTCATGCGCCACTTCCCACCCGTAGCGGATGTCCTCCCACTCTTTCTCCGATGGGGCTCGCGCGGTCAACGTCCCTTCTTCTGCAAGGATTCCCTCAAGTCCAAAGGTCGACTCACAGATGGCAATCCCTTCTCCTTCAAGCTCCTTCGCAAACTCGCGCAAAATGTCGTCGTCTTTCCGGAGTGCCACACGTGTCGCCAACGCCAAGGTGCGGAAATCCGGTCGCAGGGTGGTGAACATATGAGTCTTCTTGATCCCGCCCAACATCACGGCCTGGTGAACCTTGTCTTCCTTGAATGCTTTGATCAGTTTGCTGAGCTGGCCGATCTTGATCCAATGAATCCGATCCACATGGCCGGCCAACTCCGGTTCCGTCTCGCCTTCATGCGCCACCGCCGACACGTGATAGCCGAGCTTCCTTGCGTTGTCCGCAAAGATGATCGGGAACCGGCCATTGCCGGCAATGAGTCCGATTCGCTCACCATTGGCGACATGAGGCAGTGATGCCATGGTGCTTACTCCTCATCCTCTTGATCTTTGCCGACCGACCGGCAGATGCCCCGCTTTGTCCCTTCCAGAAACCCCAGGACCGTCATGACATCGGGTTGATCTCCGAACTCGGCCTTGGCAAGCTTGGCCGCTTCAGCGGTTCGGTGCCCCGACCGGAAGAGCATGTCGTAGGCTCGTTTCAGCACCGAAATCCGATCGGTTGAAAACCCCTGTCGGCGCAACCCCACCGAGTTGAGGCCATACATCCGCGCGCGATAACCGCCTGCAGCCCGCATGAACGGCGGGAGGTCCTGCCCAAGAGCGCAACAACCACCGACCATGGAGTACGACCCGATCCGCACATGTTGATGGATGCCGGTCAGTCCCCCGATGATGGCATGGTCGCCGATCACGATGTGGCCGGCTAAACTGGCGGCATTGGCCAAGATGAGATGGCTGCCGAGCCGGCAATCATGCGCCACATGGACATAGGCCATCAGAAAATTCTTTGACCCGAGCGATGTCACCCCACCGCCTTGTGCCGTCGCGCGGTTGACCGTCACATACTCGCGAAGGATATTGTCATGGCCGATGATGACCTTGGTCGGTTCCCCCTTATATCCGAGATGCTGAGGCGGTCCGCCTATCGAGACAAAGGAATACACCTCATTCCGCTCGCCGATCTCCGTCCATCCGTCGACCGTCACATGAGACAGCAATCTGGTCCCCTTGCCGATCGTGACATGCTCACCGATCAAGCAGAACGGCCCGATCTCGACATCATCGGCAAGGGTTGCCTTGGGATGAACAATCGCTGTTGAATGAATCTGCACTCGTAACCTCCCGTTCACGTTAATCGTCAATCGTTATTCGTGAATCGCCAATCGGCCGAACCTTATTCCTCTACAATTCACGTATAACGATTCACGTCGCGGCTTTCTCCTCGGTCACCATGGCGGTGACGCCGGCTTCACAGACGAGTTCTTCCTCGACAAACGCTTTACCCTGCATCTTCCAAAACGGCGCCCGCTTCTTGGTCACACTGATTTCAAACCGCAACCGATCGCCAGGCACAACCGGTTTTCGAAACTTCGCGCCATCGACGCCGGTCAGATAGACCACCGGACGCGTCGCGTGCCCCAGCGACTTCAACGCCAGAATCGCACCGACTTGAGACATGGCTTCGAGAATCAGCACCCCCGGCATGACCGGACGTCCGGGGAAATGCCCTTGAAAGAAGGGCTCATTGATCGTCACGTTCTTGATTCCTACGATCCGCCGGTCAGGATCCAGCTCCTGCACGCGATCGACCAGGAGAAAGGGATACCGGTGAGGCAAAAGGGCCTGAATTTCGGCTTGTTCCATGACGGACATCGGCGGAACCTCCTCATAGGCAAGACTTCAATTGGCCTGTTCAAGTTGAGGCGACACGAAGAATGCTTCTTCCAACCTTTCTCCTCACCTCTCCATGGATGGGGCCTGATTGAGCTTCTACTGCGCGCGTCCAACGAGGGCCTTCTGAGGCCGCGCGTTGCGCGAGCAAAGAAGATCATCAGGCTCCATCCCCCTCTATTTATTCTGCCGATCGAACTCCTTTACCACTTGATCAGTCAAATCCAGCGCAGGCTGATGGTAGAGCACGATCTTCATTGCCGCCTCGCTCCCCTTGTCGATGATCGCGACATACCCGTTTTTTTCTCCCACAACTTGCGCGGCCGCTTGCACTTTTTTCATGTATTCCGCCACCATTTCACGCTGCTTCTGCTGAATTTCGCGATTGAAGTCGGCCAGGCGGCGTTGATAGGCCTCCAACTTGGCCTGGAATTGACCTTGCTTCTCTTGCTTCGCGCTGTCGGTCAACTTTGCGTCTCCCATCGCCTGTTGCAACTCTTTCAGTTCTTGATCGTCGGCATTGATAATCTTTTGCCTGGTCATGGAGTAGGCTTTGAGCTCTTCCAGGGCCCGCTTGCCGGCCTTCGACTGCTCCACCACCATTTGCTGGTTCATCACTGCAACCTTGCCGGTGTCATCCGACAACACCGGCGACACCATCGCCAGCCACACTGCCGTTGCACCGATCAAGCTAATCACTCCCGCTCGTTCCATTGAATCCTCCTCTGCGCTTCACAATCACCATATCCCACACATGCATCAGCAGGGTGGTAAAAATTCCCTTCTCCACGCGTCATGCACCGTGACGCGAGACGTGCGAGACTGGCGGGACAAGCGAGACGAGCCAACTGAGAAGGAGACCCGATCTTGTCCACTTCGCGCCTTTCTCGCATGTCTCGCGCGTCTCGCCTACGGATATTCACGATTAAATTCTTCGATGACCTGGCCGGTAATATCGAGCCCCTCATCGCTATATAAGGTGGGGCCGCCTTTCCCCTTATCGATGACGACCGCTAATCCGAGGCGCTTCGATACTTTCCCCACGATGAGTCCCACCTTCTCGCGGAATCCTTCGAGCACGTCCTTCTGTTTTTCCTGAACCTCCCGGTTCATCTCGCCTGCTTTCTGTTGATACTCCGCGACCCGACGTCGAAACTGATCTTCGCGCTCCTTTTTCGCTGTCGGGCTCAGCACACTGGCTTGCCTCCCAAAATCTTCTTCCATGCGGCGAAGCTCTTTCTCGTCCATCTCGATGACCGCTTGGCGATTCTTGGAGAATGCGCTCAAGGATTCCTTGGCCTTCTTGCCGTGATTCGTCTCGTTCAGAACACGGGCCGGATCGACGACTCCGATCTTCCCCTCGACTTTGGGTCCCCCGGCCGCACAGCCGGAGACCACGAAGAGCGCCACCAACAGCCATCCTGCACAGAACACCTTCCGCATAACGACATCGATCTGCATCACACCGTTACCTCTCACTCGTGGTCAAAGATTCGGCCCGTTAGAATATCGTACCGATCGTAAACTCAAAGACCCCTGATTTTTCTCCTGGGTTGCGATCCAGATTGATCCCATACGCGGCACGGAGGGGGCCAAAGGGTGAAACCCATCGTCCCTCCAAGCCCGCCGCCGGCCGCAAAGGAAATGACACCCTATCTTCGGCAAACCCCTTCCCATAGTCGAAGAAAATCACGCCATTGAGTTTTGCCTCAGTTGAAATCGGAAAAATAAAATCGAAGTTGAAGATCAGTTCACTTGCCGCGCCGAGGAGCTTGTTATCAGTTGTTACGGGACCCGCTTTGCCGAAGACAAACCCGCGCACGGTATTGATGCCTCCGACGAAGTACAGTTCGGTAAGTGGAACCGGTTTCCCTGGCTCGGCATTGAGGAGTTCCACAACACCGTAGCGCGCACGGATCGAGATCCGCGTATCGAACGGGAGCGGGGTATACTTGTTGACGTCGAGCGTGTATTTATAGAAATCGTTGGTGCCCCCCAGGTACGGCGTGCCCCAACTAACCGCGACCGAAGTTCGCCAACCGGTGCGAGGATCCATGAAGTAATCTCGTGTGTCGCGGGTCAGCGAGGCCCGAAACCCCGTAGTCGACTGATGCCCGATTTGCGAGGTAATGAGGGCCGGCGCACTGGCTGTCGGATTGCTGTACTCGATATCCTCCGCATACGGACCGATGCTCCCCGATAGATACTCGGAGAACCATCGGCCGAACGTTGCGCTGGCCCCGGTTTTATTCTCAAAGTAGGTGACGTAGTTCGTGGCGCTTTTGTAAATATCCAGCTGCATTGAGGTCAAGGAGTCATTCAACGCGGGGTTCCGAAACGTGATCAACCCTATTTGCCGCTGCTGGCCCAACTGACCGCGAATTCGTCCCATCCAACCGTTCCCACCGAGGTTTCCTTCCGTAATATCGGCGATTGCGACCAACTGGTCCAATGTGCTGAATCCGCCGCCGACGCTGAACTGGCCGGTCGGTTTCTCTTTCACACGAACGTTGAGATCGACCTTATCCACAGCCACCTGCGCCGGAAGGATTTCCACCGTCTCGAAAAAATTCAAGTTATTGAGACGCTGAAAGCTCCGCTTCAACGCGGGGGTATCGATGACATCCTGTTCGTCGACACGGATTTCACGACGAATCACATTGTCTTTGGTCTTCTCGTTCCCACTGATGTTGATCTGACGGATCCGCATCATCTCCCCTTCCTTGATGGTCAGGATGATGGCTGCGGTCCGGTCCGTCATGTTCGGATTCACATTGGGCGAAACATCCGCAAACGAATACCCTCTGCTCCCATAGAGATCCGTCAAGCGCGTAATCTCGTCGCGCAGTTTCTGGCGCTGAAAAATTTCCCCCTCCTTCATCTTGAGCCCCTGTCGAAGCTCCGGATCTTCGAACACCGTATTCCCACGGAATCCGATCTCGCCGATCGTGAACGGCTCCCCTTCCGTCACCGTGTACGTCACGACGAACCATGTCTTCTCGTCGCTGAGCTCAACCGACGGCAATCCGACCCGGACGTTGAGATAGCCTTTGTTGAGCAAAACCTCTTTGATCCGCTCGACGTCGTTGCCCATTTCGTCCCGCTTCAGGACGCCGGCATCCGAGACAAGCGACGGCAACTTCAGCTGGGTGAACAGACCGTACCAGGGAATCCATTCCCGCGTCGACATCACCTTGAACATCTCGTCCTTCGTCGCCGCGTGCAGGCCGTCAAAATTGACCGTTTTGACACGCGCCTTCTCTCCTTCTTTCACAAAAAATGTCAAGCGCTTCCGATCCTCGTCCAAGGTCTGCACGATGGGGGTCACCCGGCAATTGAAGTAGCCGTCCGATTGATAGGCCATGCGAATCTTCTCTGCACTCTCCTTGGCCTGCGGCTGATCGAGAAACGCTTGGCTCTTGATTGTGATCTTCTCTTTGAGCTTATCGTCGCTCAGCGCGCTGTTTCCATCGAACACAATCTCGGTGATGAACGGTTTCTCGCGAACCAGAAAGGCCAGGACCACCCCACTCGCTCCCGACTCCGTCTCCACTTGCACCTCTTCAAAGAATCCGGTTTCGTAGAGGATCTTGATTTGTCCACGGACATTCTCGGGGGTGTAGGGATCGCCGGGCTTCAACGTCAATCGGCCGACAATCGTCGGTAACTCGATCCGCTTGTTCCCCCGAATCTCAATCGCCGTAACTTTGACTCCGGCCTGCTCAGCAGCGACCACAAGCACCGGCAGCATGCCGCAAGCCATGATGATGAGCGCCACGACGAAGAACCAACGAGACCTGGTCAAACCGCATGTTCCCCTCACCGGATCTGAGTTCCATAAGAAGAGGAAGATAATACCGGCATCATGGGTAACTCTAACTTTGGCTGTGACCGTATACCCGCACCTCTGGCTCAAGCACACACGACGTATTTGAGACGCGTGTGATGACAGCGGCAGAGATTGCTGGCGTGAGAAGCCCAGGCGGTCAGCGCACACAATCTCTCACGGCGGCATGCGTGCAAAACTTCTGAATTATATTGGGCAAGTATTTGAATGTAAAGCTGATAACCCACATTATTATTCGCGCAGGACCCTCGAGCCGGCGGGGCGGAACGTTCAGCGCAAGGGATACGACTTGCGTAACGTGCGAATTCCTTCCTCCTGCGTGTCGCGCCATTCATGAAAGGTCTCACCCGTCTCGCTTGAGCAAGGGATCCGTACGTGTGGCAGACCTGTCAGAGACCATGTGGATGACGGCCCGGGTGCGAGATCGTCTCACGCCGCTCTCCGTGTATGATTCACGAGACGGTTCGTCGCAAAGCCGCGTTCCTCGTGAAGCGTATCTCGTATCTCACGCGACGGTCAGACACAATCATTCCGTCCTGCGCTTCACGCGCAAGAGCGGCGTATCCACGATTGCGGCAGGAACTTTCATGAACAATGCGAGCTAAGCTCCCGCATTCCTTGACATCGCCTACCCCATCACATAGTATCGAAACATGTCACGCTTCGAAGTGCGCAAAGCCGTGATTCCCGCTGCAGGACTCGGTACTCGCTTCCTCCCCGCGACAAAAGCGTCTCCCAAAGAAATGTTGCCGCTCGTCGACAAACCGTTGATTCAATACGCGGTAGAAGAAGCAGTTGCCTCAGGAATCGAAGACATTATCATCATCACCGGGCGGGGCAAACGCGCGATCGAAGACCACTTCGACCGATCCGTCGAATTGGAAGAAAATCTCAAGGACAACGGCAAGGCACAGCTCCTGAGCCAGATGCGGCACATCTCTACGCTCGCAAATTTCTGCTACGTCCGTCAGTCGGTGGCACTCGGACTCGGTCATGCGGTCCTCTGCGCCCAACGGCTGATCGGTGACGAACCTTTTGCGGTCATTCTCGGCGACGAAATCATCGATGCGCCGGTTCCCGGCCTCGCACAACTCATTCATGTCTATAAGAAACGGCACGGTGCAGCCCTCGGCGTGCAAGAGGTGCCCCACCACGATGTCAACCGCTATGGAATCGTGTCGCCTCGAACGATCTCAGCGGGGTTGCATCGAGTTGAAGGCCTCGTCGAGAAACCGGCCCCGGCCGAGGCTCCATCCAATCTCGCAGTGATCGGTCGCTACGTCCTACCGCCGGAGATTTTCTCCATTCTGCGAAAGACCCAACCCGGAAAGAACGGCGAGATTCAATTGACCGACGCACTGCGGGAGCTGGCAAAGAAGTCCCCGATGTATGCGTTGGAGATACAGGGGCAGCGATACGATGCCGGGGACAAGCTGGGATTTCTCATTGCGACCGTTGAGTTCGCACTCAAAAATCCTGCCCTGGGACCGGAGTTCGGCGACTATCTGCGGAATCGGATACGGCCTTCCGGCGAACGCCGCATGGCACGGTCACGAAAATCCTAGTCCCGACGCTCAAACGAAGGCACAACCTTCTAATCTCATACACTACTGAACGCACAACCCTGAGACCACACCGATGAGCGACTCGATCGAACAAGACTTGCAGCCGCCCCAGAACGTTGAAATCCCCGACCAACTTCCACTGTTGCCGGTTCGAGACATCGTCGTCTTCCCCTACATGGTCCTCCCCTTGTTTGTCGGGCGAGAGATGTCGATCAAAGCGATCGAAGCCGCGTTGGCCGGCAATCGAATGATCTTCCTGTCGACGCAAAAGGCTTTGGACGTCGAGAATCCCTCACCGGAAGATATCCATACCATCGGCACGGTCGGCATCATCATGCGGATGCTGAAACTACCCGATGAGCGCATCAAAATCCTCGTGCAGGGGCTCTCGAAAGCCAAGATTGCAGGCTACATTCAGATGGAGCCCTATTATTCCGTGCGTATCGACAAGCTGACCGAACACAAATCGGCAAGTGCCGCCCTTGAAACTGAAGCCGCTATGCGGACGGTCAAGGAACAGATCGAACGGATTGTGAGTCTCGGTAAAGTCTTGATCCCGGACGTGATGATCGTCATCGAGAACCTTGAAGACCCCGGCCGGCTTGCCGACATGGTGGCATCCAATCTTGGCCTCAAGGTCGAAGTCACCCAGGCAGTCCTGGAGGTCATCGATCCGATCAAGCGACTCCGGCACGTCAGCGAGATCCTCGGCAAGGAGATCGAAGTCCTCTCCATGCAACAGAAAATTCAAGCGCAAGCCAAGGGGGAGATGGACAAGACTCAGCGCGAATACTTCCTGCGCGAGCAACTCAAAGCGATTCAAAAAGAGCTGGGCGAGCTCGACGAACGCGCAGAAGAAATTACCGAGTTTCGTAAACGGATCGTCGAACTGAAGATGCCGGAAAAGGTGCTGAAAGAAACCGAAAAACAGCTCAAACGCCTCGAGAAAATGCACCCGGATACCGCCGAGTCCGCGACCGTCAGGACCTATCTCGAGTGGATCGTGGAATTGCCCTGGTCCAAGAAGTCCACGGACAACCTCGACCTCAAAGCTGCTGCCAAAGTGCTTAACGAGGATCACTACGATCTTGAAAAGGTGAAGGAACGGATCCTTGAGTATCTCGCCGTGCGGAAGCTCAAAGACAAAATGAAAGGTCCGATTCTCTGTTTCGTCGGCCCCCCGGGCGTCGGGAAGACCTCGCTCGGGAAGTCGATCGCCCGCGCCCTCGGCCGCGAATTTGTCCGCATCAGTCTCGGCGGCGTCCGTGACGAAGCCGAGATCCGCGGGCATCGACGCACCTACGTCGGCGCGCTCCCCGGCCGCATCATTCAAGGCATGAAACAAGCCGGCACCAACAACCCGGTCTTCATGCTGGACGAAGTGGACAAGGTCGGGATGGATTTTCGCGGCGATCCCTCCGCCGCCCTGCTCGAAGTGCTCGACCCGGAACAGAACAACTCGTTTACGGATCACTACTTGGGCGTGCCCTTCGATCTCACCGGGGTGATGTTCATTGCGACGGCGAATTTGATCGATCCCATTTTGCCCGCTTTGCGCGACCGGATGGAAGTGATCGGAATCCCCGGCTATACCGAAGAAGAAAAATTGGGCATCGCCCAGAAGTACCTGATCCCCCGGCAACTTAACGAACACGGTATCACTGAGAAACATGTCCGCATCGCCGAGCCCGCCGTGCGACAAATCATCGCCAACTATACACGCGAAGCCGGTGTCAGAAACCTCGAACGGGAGATCGCCAACGTCATGCGCAAGGTGGCGAAAAAAGTCGCGGAAGGCAAAGGCGTGGGATTCCCCATCGACCCCGCCAACCTGCACAAATATCTCGGCGTCCCGAAGTTCGTGCCCGAAGAAGAATTGAAAATGGACGAGATCGGCGTCGCCACGGGATTAGCCTGGACGGAATCCGGCGGCGATGTGCTCTACATCGAAGCCACCGCGATGAAGGGCAAGGGGCAGTTGACTCTCACCGGCCAGCTGGGCGACGTGATGAAGGAGTCGGCGCAGGCCGCCTTGAGCTATGTTCGGTCGCGCGAACGCACCCTCGGCATCAATCCCGATGTGTTCACCACTCAGGACCTCCATATCCATGTGCCAGCCGGAGCGATTCCGAAGGACGGGCCGTCGGCGGGCATTACCATGGCCATTGCCATTGCCTCGACATTGTCGCAAATCCCGGTACGCCGCGACCTGGCGATGACAGGCGAGATCACCCTCCGAGGCCGAATCCTCCCCATCGGAGGATTGAAGGAAAAAATTCTGGCGGCTAAACGAGCCAAACTCACGACTGTGATCCTTCCGAAACGCAACAAGAAGGATCTCGACGAGATTCCCAAACACATTTTAAAGGGCATCCACCTTGTCTTTGCCGACACGATGGATGACGTGATGAAGGTGGCGCTCCGGCGGGATTCAAGATCCGCACGCCCAACTGGGAAATCCCACCAGCCGCAGCCACATTCAAAAAAACAGGCCACGCGCGCGAAGACAGGGCGGGCCGCTCGCTCGCTGCCGGCACATGCGGCTACCACGGCCATGCCGCCCACACACCTGCACTAACATGGCGTCCACGGTCCGTCCGAAGGCCCGCGCTACGATTCACGAGTTCGATCTCATTCACGCGCTCCACCGACGGTACAGCCGCCGCACTCCCTCGGTCATTCAAGGGATCGGTGACGATGCCGCCGTCATCACGTCACGGGCAGGCCAATGGACGGTGCTGACGACCGACCTCTTAACGGAAGGCGTCCACTTCAACCTTCGAACCGCCGCGATGGCCGATATCGGATTTCGCGCCGCAGCCGCGAATCTCAGCGACATCGCAGCGATGGGAGGCGCCCCTCAGTATCTGCTCGTGTCCTTGGCCATCCCCCGCACCGGCTCCAGACAACACGTACTTCAACTGTACCGAGGGATGATGGCCGCGTGCCGGCCGCATCACGTACGGCTCATCGGCGGAGACACGTCGGCTTCGCGCAGCGGATGGTTTCTCAGTCTGACGTTGATCGGAATGGTCCCTCCGCGCAAGGCCCTCTTTCGGAGCGGCGCACGAATCGGAGATTCCCTCTACGTCACCGGCACAATCGGTGACGCATTGGCCGGCCTACAACTCTTGAACGAACCGCCGCCTCGTGCAAACCACCACCCACGCACGGCAGCATTCTCGACCGGGCACCGGCAATTTCTAATCGGGCGGCACCTGCGTCCAACCGCGCGTGTTGCGGAAGGCCGGTGGCTCAGCACCCATCGTTTTGCCACGTCCGCGATCGATATTTCAGACGGCCTCTCCGGCGACCTCCGTCACATCTGCGAGGAAAGTCATGTCGGAGTGGAGTTGGATCTGAGCGCGCTTCCGTTATCGACAGCCTGCCGCGCCTATGCAGCCTCTCGAAAGCTCGACCCAGTGGATCTCGCGTTGACTGGCGGTGAAGACTATGAATTGCTTTTTACCGTCTCACCACGGCAGCGCCGGCGACTCGAACAGTCAGCCATCGAGCAAGGATTTTCCATAACCTGCATCGGGACAATCCGCAACTATCGTTTCGGAATGCAGGCCCTGACCCCTCACAGCACACGTCATCGATTGGCAATTACCAGTTACGAGCATTTCACGTAACCGGTTGTATCCATACTATTCATGGCTAAGATCCCTTCATTTCGCGCACTGTTGAAACAGGTTCTCCATCTCCAGGAATCGCCGCAGAGAACGGCGCTGGCCTTCGCCATCGGCGTCTTCATAGGATTTTCTCCGCTCTACGGATTGCACACCGTCATAGTGTTCATCTGCTCCTGGGCTCTGAGGCTCAATCTACTCGCGCTCATGGCAGGCGCCTTTCTCAATAATCCATGGACCCTGGTCCCTATCCTCGGCGCTACCTACTGGGTCGGCGCGCTCTTGCTTGGACGATCGGATAGCCCCTCCTTCGACTGGCAGGATGTAAGTTTCAGCGCGATCTACGCGCAGGTCATGCCCTACGCCCATACCTTTTTTCCTTGGCGGATTTGTCTTGAGTATTCTCGGCTCGGTACTCGCCTATCCACTCACCTACTTTTTCGTGGCCAAATATCGGGAATCTCATCCACTCGCTACGACAGAGCCATTGCCGCCCCCTCAAGATGTACGCTAGAATCATCTCTCGCCATGTCTCAATTCGGCCATCAACCCAATGCTCCCTATGATGGGTCGGCGCTGATCGCCGACCCGATCCATCAATATGTCTCCTTCACCGTGCCCTTCTCGACTGCGGACCAACAAGAACGGACGGAAAAGGACCTGATCGACTCTCCCTGGGTCCAGCGGCTCCGGTACATCTATCAGCTCCAAAGCGCCCGGTGGGTGTACCCCTCGGCAGAACATACCCGCTTCGTCCACTCGCTCGGCACCATGCATGTGGCAGGCCGCTTTGCGCGGCATCTCTATCCGTTTCTCAAGAAAGCGGTCAAGGAGGTCCCATCGGCGAACTATGTCGAAGAATTTCTCCGCGTCACGGCGCTTGTCCACGACATCGGCCACGGCCCCTTTTGCCATTTCTTCGACGACAACTACTTGCACGCGTTCCATGCCAGTCACGAGAAACTCGGACAGATCATCATCCGCGACCATCTTGGTCCGATCATCCGGAAGATCCGGCGTAGCCCGTCCGGCCCCTTTGCCAAAGGCGAGGAACTCAACCCCGATCAGATCGCGCATGTGATTCTCAAGGAAAAGGGCAAAGACAACTCCCGCATTCCGCGATGGCTCAACATGCTCCAGCCGGTTATTTCCGGCAGCTATACCGCGGATAACCTCGACTATGTCCTGCGCGATTCCTATATGTGCGGCGTGGCGGTCGGCCCGGTCGATCTCTCCAGACTCATTCACTACACGATCATCACGGACAAAGGGTTTACGATCCACAAGACGGGCCTTCCGGCGCTGCAGATGTTCCTCAATACCCGCATGTATCTCTATTCCAACGTCTACTATCACCGAACTACGCGCGCGATCGACATCCACCTCCGTGACATCTTCGGCGACACGATGAAGCTCCTGTTTCCCCACGATCCTCGCAAGAAAATGGACGAATACCTGACGCTGACCGACTGGTCCTTGCTCGAGCAGGTACGGGGATGGAAGACCTCTCGCCATGCTACCGAGCGGCGCCTGGGTGCAGAATGGCAGCGGATTCTCGTCCGCGACGTCAAGTGGAAAATGGCCTACAGCGCCGTGCTCAAAGAAAAGGGCCAAGAACGCGGCATGGACTTTCCCAGCCACGCGCACTTCGAAGAACAGATCAAAAAAGAATTGCCTGCGCGGCTCCAAAAAGTGGAGTTCCGTGTCGACATGGCGCCGCTCGACCCACGGCCAGACCCAAAAGACCGGCGCGGCAATTCCCTTTACGTCTACGACCCCGGCACGAAAGCCATCTCGACCGACCCTTTAGAAGAATTTCTCGACCTACTGCCGACCCGCTTGGTCCAATTCCGCGTCTATACCCATGACCACGCAAACGACGAAGCCCTCTCACGCGCCACCGCCACCGTACTCAACAAAACCCCGTCGAGCATCGAATCGAACGACTAGTCACCCAAAGACGTTAATCGTTAATGGTTAATCGTCGATTCACGTTTCACGAATAACGATTCACGCTTTTTGCTGACAGTCTCGCCATGTTGTACTAGTCTGAGATCGCGCCAATGACATTGCGATCTGCACGGAGGATGATCATGCTGACATTCGTCAGACTCCTATTTGTGGGGATCTGTGTCGCATCCGTCAGCGCTGTCCAGGCGCAAATGCCGGTCGACGGACAGAGCCAAGCCGAGATTCTCAAGCTCTATAGCGAGCTGCCGCCTGAAACGATGAAGAAGGTTGAGGTGTTGGGAAAAATCATGCAACAAAATTTGAAGGAGGGCAAGCTGACTCAAGCACAGATCCAGGAAGAACTGAAGTCGGGCACACTCGAACAGACGTTGAGAACGCTAAACCCCGAAGCCGGCCCTCTGCTCGACGATATCGGCGAAGCGATGAAGAACCACCCCAACGCCGACAGCCTGCCGGATCTGCTCAATGGGATGGTTGGGGGTGGCAAGTAGGTCTACCTCCTTCAAGCAGGCGCTACGCGACGAGCCTGGCTCTCCATCACTCAGGCGAGGAGTTTCAATCCTCGCCCGCTCTTTCGAGCGGCCGCTACCACCCCCACTCGCGCGGGGAACACATCATCCAGCATCCCGGCCTGACAGCCCTCCGCGGTTCATCCCCACTCGCGCGGAGAACACGGCTGTATTCGCGTTGGGACAGGGAGGGTTGCTCTGGGAGGCCGGGGATCTTCTCTATTTGCTAGGCGTGATGTAATTCAGGCTATCCCCGTTTTGCGGCGCGCAAGGGCCGTTTCCTTCTCACGATTGACGGCCTTCCACCCGATGGGGTATTCTCATGACCAGAATTGTGGTCATGATGGATTGCGGCGTTGGCTATGGCGAAAACATTATCCCTATCAGAGGTGAAGACGCGGTTGCCTGAGTTGGTCGCGGGTGTGCAGGAGCGCGAGGAGGAGATTGTAGTCACGAAGAACGGCCGTCCGGCTGCGATTCTGATCAACGTCGATGAGTATGCACGCCTGAAAGAGACATTGGATGTATTGAGCGATCCTGTCCTGATGAAACAGATTAGCCGGAGCCAAGCATTCTATAAGGCCGGGAAGAAGGGCCTTTCGTTTGAGGATGTGTTCGGTGAGCCATTCACCCCCGCCAAAAAGCGCCGCACTGCGTGAATCCCTTCCGTCCCGATATCCCTCCGCATGTGGGTGAGGTGATCCGTTCTCTCCATCCTGACCTGAGACGTTCCATCAAGGCTGCTGTTCGTAACATTGCGGCCGGCCCGGAATGTGGGGAGCCGCTGATGCGCGAACTCGACGGCTTGTGGATATACCGCGTCCGCCGCTTCCGAATCGTCTACGCGATTGACCGCAAGGCGCACGTCATTCGCCTCATCGCTGTCGGCCATCGCCAATCTGTCTATGAGGATCTCACAGCCAATCTTCGCACGAAGCGCTAGCCCCATACACAATACTCAACTCGCCGCGCGCAGCGACTTAGCCTACGCGGCCCGGTGAGTGTTTGGCCCAGGCTCCAGGACAATATCGAGTCGCCCCCCGCAAGCAAGGACGATTCTCTGAAGCGTGCGGAGTTCGTAGCGATCATACTCCGCGTTTTCGTAACGGCTGATGGCAGAGGCCGTGGTCTTCGCTCGCTGCGCGACTTGCGCCTGAGTGAGTCCCGCTTCTTGGCGCAGCCGAGAGAGCTGCTCGCCGATCGCCAACTTCTGTACTTCCTCTTCAAACCCTTTGCGGAATTTTGGATCCGCTAGTTTTCTATCTAGCCACCCCTTGCCCGCTCGCACAGCTTTAGCTTTCATGCTTCACTCTCCTTTCAAAATCTTTCTTGCAGCCTTCGGCTCGGTCGATTTCTCGTTTGGGAGTTTTGTCGCCGGCCTTCCTGAATCCATGCGTCAAGATCAGGCGCCGACCGATGAAGAAAAAGCACAGGATTCGATCGGCCTCGACTTTGAACTCAAAGATCTGGTCCGTTTCGGTCAAATGCTTGAACTTGCGTTCATTCCAAATCTTCCCTGTGTCTCCCATGCGCGAAAACAGCGCAGCGAACTTCTGCCGGCGCAACCCCGCCCGGAGCGACGTAGAACTCGATTCGGAATACCACACCGTCATAGACTAAACGACTTGACGGCAGCTTGCTCGATGGATCTGCCATTTTCCCTCGTTTAAAAACATAGCATATATGCTACTGTGCGAACAAGCGCGCAGTATTTATCATCCATCTATATGATCCTGACAGAGAATAGTCCGGACTAAGGCGCCACAGTCGAAGACCGTGGACGAATGAACTCCGGATGTATTTCGCTCCGAGGCGACCGGAAGGGTCATACGGAGGTCACGAGAGCGGTTGAACCGGGCACACTCGTGTTCTTTGACTATTCTTTGACTGGAACAGCTTATGGAGTCAGCGTGGTTTCAGGGGTGGGAACCGTCGCAGTAGTAGGAGGCGTGCCACCATTCTTGAACGGTAAATCGAGCAGCGAATAGGGGTTCACACGGGCGCCGTTGAGTTTGACGCCCCAATGGAGATGCGGGCCGGTGGCGCGGCCGGTCGCTCCCACCTTGCCGATAATTTGCCCCGCAGTGATCAAGTCTCCGTCTTTGACCAAGACTTCAGACAAATGAAAATACATCGTATAGAACCCCAAGCCATGGTCGACGAAGATGCCTTTACCGGAGAAAATATGATCGACGGTGATGCGAACAATCCCGTCGTTTGTGGCAGCGACATCGGCCCCCAGCGGCGCGCCGATATCCTCTCCATTGTGCGGATTGCGCGGTTGGCCGTTCATAATTCGCACGCTGCCGAAAATGCCGGTGCGCTTGCCGTTCACCGGCTCCACGAAATTACTGCGCCATAACTTCAGACGCGAGTTCTCGGCGAGAGCCTGCTTGACTTGCTCCTGCTCAGCTTTCCAACGTGCTGCGGCCTTTTCATCCAGATCAACTTTGTCTTTCGGCAGCGTCAGATGTTCGACGGCAAACTTCTCCTTGGCTACCAGGACATTGAAGCTCAACTGCTTCGCCTGTTCGCCATGCTTCACTTCTACAGCAAGTTCATAGGTCCCTGGTTCGTCCTGCATGTCGATTCCGAGCAGCCCGATATAGCCTGACGGCTCTCCGGGTCTGAACTCACGGAAAAATGGAATGGTCCGCTTCAGAAACGTCCCCTTCACCTCCGTCGCCTGCTCTTCGCCCTTCACCTTGACCACCAGGACCTGCCCCTGCTTACCGCTGTATTGCCCATCGACGCCCTTCGACGCAGGAGGCGTATTGGAAAACAACTCGACGGGAAAGACGCTGGACAGCAACACGACGGCCGTAATCAGCGTTCGATCCAGACGTGAGATCCGCATATGCGATTGTTTGAGCGCAGTCATCATCGGTAGAACCGTAACCCAGCCACCTGTGAGAGCAACTCATCCACGCGCCGATTCACGGCGCTGAAGGGGTCCATACAGAGAATCGTTTCTTCCCAGTAGCCATTGAGTTTCAAATAGGTCCAGTCGACCGTGTACGACCGATTCTTCGCGCGGGCAAACCGGATGAAATCGCCGCGCACCTTCGCCCTCGTCGTCTGAGGAGGAGTCGACATGGCCCGTTGAACCGCTTCCTCCTCCACCACCCGCTCGATCAACCCACGCGACTCCATCAAATAGTACAACCCGCGTGTCCGTTTGACGTCATGAAATTGGAGGTCGAGCAGGAACACCCGTGGATCATCCCAGCCGCATCCCTTCTTGTCGATGTAGGACTGGATCAGATGGCGCTTGGTCACCCAATCGATTTCGCGCACGAGCTGCATCGGGTCTTCTTCAAGCTTATCCAACACCATGGCCCATCGCTCCCACACATCGTCGAGGATCGGATCGTGCTCCTGCTGGGCCAAATATTCCTGCGCTCGATCCAGATAGACCCGCTGAACTTCGACCGCCGTCATCTGACGACCATCGTCCAGCTTGATCTTGCGCTTCAACGTGGGATCGCGCGACACCTCTCGAATGGCTTTCACGGGATCCTCGAACTCCATCCCTTGGACTGCGTACCCTTCCTCGATCATGGACAGCACCAACGTCGCCGTGCCAACTTTCAAATACGTCACGAATTCCGACATATTCGAATCCCCGACGATGATATGGAGGCGCCGATAGCGTTCGGCGTCGGAGTGCGGTTCGTCCCTGGTATTGATGATGCTGCGCGAGGAGGTCGTCGAAGAGGAGGTCTTCTCGTGAATGTGCTGTGCCCGTTGCGAGATGAAATACTGCGGTTTACCCGATACCTTGAGAACTTTACCCGCTCCGCTATAGATCTGCCGCGTAACGAAGAAAGGAATGAGTTGCTCCGTGACCTTCCAAAAATCGACGTCGCGTCGCATCAAAAAGTTTTCATGGCACCCGTAGGTATTGCCGAGCGAATCCGTATTGTTCTTGAAAATGTAGATCTCCCCGGACAGACCTTCTTCCCGCAATCGTTCTTCAGCCGCCGGCAGACAGGCTTCAAGCAGTCGCTCGCCGGCTTTATCGTGGATGACGAGATCGAGAATGTTGTCGCACTCGGGGGTGGAATACTCAGGATGGCAGCCGGTGTCTTGATAAAACCGGGCGCCGTTCACCAGGAACGCATTGGAAGGCCAGCTGTTCGGAATGAGACCTTCAAAAATGTACCCCAGCACCTTCTCCATCGGCAGATAGACCCGTCCGTTTGGAGAAAAAATGAGACCGTACTCATTCTCCAGACCGAAGATCCGTCGTTTCAGTGGACTGGGTTGCAACATGCGTCGTATGACCAGAATAGCAGCCGGCTCCGCCTTCTTCAACAGAAGGACATGATCCGCCGAAGAAGAGACACTGCTGGCTGCGGAGAAACTAGTGGGTACGATAGAATTTCGGAGTCGCACGTGTGGTAGGAGAGACTAACACTCCCGCAAGCTGCTCAAAAAGGCCGTCAGCAAGGCCGAAGGCGAGTTGAAACCGGAGGCGTACCCTCGGGGGTACGTTGAGGATTTCGATGAGCCGAGAACGAAGCTGGCGGGCTTTTTCAGCAGCTTGCTAAGAAGAGAGGAGTTGCTTGGTATCGGCGGGCGCCAGTCGACGGAACTTTCTGCCGTCTCGGGTGCGATCCAGGATTGCGACTTCCAAGCTCTCCAGGGAAAGCTTCTGGTTCCCGATCTGTTCGAGTGCGGCGAGACAAATGGTGAGCGCAGCCTTGAGTTCCGGCGGCTGCGTGAGCCCTTTCTCTTTGAGCAGGGCTTGCACGGCCTCGGACTTGCCTCCGATGACCGCAAAGGTACGCTCGTCGATGATGCTGCCGTCGAAAGAAATACGATACATCTCGTTGGGCTGGCCATTGTGGCCGACTTGCACCACCAAGATTTCCACCTCCAGCGGCTTCAACTCCTGGCTGAAAATGGTACCAAGACTTTGAGAGTAGCCGTTCGCCAGAGACCGCGCCGTGACATCTTCACGGCTGTACATAAATCCTTTGAGATCCGCGTGCCTAATGCCGGCCTTCCTGAGATTTTCAAACTCGCTGTACTTGCCGGCCCCCGCGAAGGCGATGCTGTCGTAGATCTCGGATATTTTATACAGCGAGGCGCTGGGGTTCTCCGCAACGAGCAGTATCCCGTTCACATATTCAATGGCAATGATGGAGCGGCCTTTAGCGATGCCTTTCTTGGCATACTCCGCCTTGTCCTGCATCATCTGCTCGGGCGAGACGTAATAGGGCATCGGCATGCTTAGTTCTCCTTGGAACGACGTGTCGCAATCAACCCATCATAGATGCCACGGATCTGCTGGTCGGAGACATCAGTGATGCCGGCCGAGTTGACGATCTTCGCGGTGGGGTAAATGCCCCGTACGAGATCCGGCCCCCCGGTGCCGACGTCATCGTCTGCCGCATTATAGAGAGCCAGCAGAGCCAACTTCAGCGCGTCCGGCTCAGCCAAGCCTTTGAGGAAATGCTCCCGCATTGTATTGCGCGCATCTTTCCCGCCCGACCCTATGGCATGGTAATCCGACTCTTCATACCGGCCGCCTGCGAGATCGTACTTGAAGATGCGGCCTTCTGCGCGCTTCATGTCATAGCCGACATAGAGCGGCATGACGACCAGCCCTTGAAACACCATCGGCAGATTGGCCTTGACCATCTGCCCGAGCTTGTTGGCCTTCCCCTCGCAAGACAGTTGCACACCCTCTAACTTTTCGTAATGTTCCAGCTCGACTTGGAACAGCTTGGCCATTTCGATGCAGGGGCCGGCGGCGCCGGCGATCGCCATCGCGGAATACTCGTCAATCTTGAACACCTTCTCGATCCGGCGCTCCGCGATCTGAAATCCTTCCGTTGCTCGACGATCTCCAGCAATCACCACACCCTGTTGATACTTGATCGCCAGTACGGTGGTGGCATGGGGAACGCTCATCGAGCCGGCCCCGCGCATCGGCTCGACCGCGGCTTGGGCCTGGGCCTGCAGGAATCCGCTGCGGCCTGTCGGAGTCAGCGTGGGATGGTGCTCGGTCAAAAAGTCGAAGAAGCTCGGGTCGTCATGGTTGGGAAGAAATGGCAATTTCATAATGTCAATCGCGAGGGTCTGTATGTATCAGGCCTGGAGCTTCGCCAACAATGCGTCGACGGTGTCGACCTGATCGAGGAGGTCGCTTGTCAGCGAGGCCGTGCCTCGAAGCGGATCCATCAAGGGCACTCGTTTCACCTGATTATTGCCGACATCGAAGAGGACCGAGGTCCAGCTCACTCCATAGAGCGATTTCGCAAACTTGCTGACACATCGTCCGCGGAAATAGGCGCGCGTTCCCGACGGCGGGGTGAACTCCGCTCGCGCGATTTCGACATCCTGCACGATTCGCTCGATCAGGTGGCTGCGTTCGAGTGTAAAGTAGAGGCCCTTGTCAGGACGGACGTCATGATACTGCAGATCCATCAGCCGTACGCGAGGGTCATCCCACCCACAGCCTTTCCGCTCCATATAGGATTCCATCATCTGGCGCTTCGCGACCCAGTCCAACTCACGCGCCAAGAGCCTGGGATCTTGTTCCAACTTATCCAGCACGTCCTCCCAGCGCACAAGAATATCTTTCGTGACTTGGGAGAGATCGCGACAGGCATAGTATCCCATGGCGGCCTTCAAATAGGCTCGTTGTATCGCCACTGCTGTCGTCGAACGCCCCTCGGTCAGTTTGAGCGTCTCTTTCATGCCGAGATCGCGCGACACCTGCTTAATGCTTCGAACCGGATCGTCTAACTCGAACTGCGGAAGATCGGCCTCGGCGTCGAGAAGATCCAAGACAATGGCCAATGTGCCGACCTTGAGGTAGGTCGAGAGCTCCGCCATGTTGGCATCTCCGACTATCACGTGCAGCCGCCGATACTTGCTGTACTCCGCATGCGGCTCATCGCGTGAATTGATGATGGGGCGCCTGACCATCGTGTTGAGATCGACGAGGCACTCGAAGAAGTCCGCGCGCTGCGAGATTTGATAATCCGTCGGGCTGGTCTGATTCTCTGCGCCGACCTTTCCGGCCCCTGCGAAAATGGGCCGCGTCACAAAGAACGGCGCCAAGACCTTCACGATGCGCTCGAAAGGAATCGCGCGAGACATGAGGTAACTTTCGTGATAGCCGTAGCTGTTCCCCTTGCCGTCCGAGTTGTTCTTGTACAGCACGCAGTAGTCTCGTCCAGTGGCTCGCGTCATCTGCTCGAGACACTGGGCAAGGATTCGCTCACCGGCTCGTTCGAAGGCCACGATTTCTCGCGGGTTGGTGCACTCAGGCGTGGAGTATTCCGGATGGGCGCCATCGACGTAGAGGCGTCCCCCATTAGCCAATACCTTATTCAGTTGACGATTGTACTCGGGGTTGGGTCGCTCCCGCTCTCCTTCGACCTCGAAGCCACGCGCATCGAGCAGCGGGTTCTCATTTTCATAGTCCCAGACGGCCTGAGGAGCCGGCAAGCCCGGATAGTGCCCGATGACGGCGATGGAATTGGAGACAGGGTCGGCGGCGGCAGGATCGCGTGACGCAATGCCGAATTCTGTTTCTGTTCCCAGTACGCGGGAGGTCGGCGGGGAGGTAGGTTCCTGCATAGGTATGACGTCTTAGCAGGATGCTGAAAAAGTCCGCCAGCGGCGTTCTCACTTCGCTCAGAGGCTCAACGTACCGAAACGTACGCCTCGCCTCTTCGCTCGCTGCGGCCTTGCTGGACGGCCATTTTGAGCATCCTGCGTGAACTTCTCCTCTTGTGCCACACGTGCAGACCTGTAACGTCCTGGCCTGCCCACAGGGTTTTTCCGTAGCCTGCTAGAGATAGTGTCCTGTCGTGATCGTTTCGATCTGACGCGAATCGCCAGGGCCTCCGCTGATGGTCCGAAGATGCACGATCTTTTCGCCTTTTTTCCCAGAGATCTTCGCCCAATCGTCAGGATTGGTCGTATTGGGCAGGTCCTCGTGCTCCTTAAATTCCTCCCGAATGGCGCGGATCAAGTCCTCGGACCGAAGGCCACGGCCTTCCTTCGCAATCGCCCGCTTGACGGCAAACTTCTTCGCGCGCGACACGATCCCTTCGATCAGCGCACCGCTCGCGAAATCCTTGAAGTAGAGCACTTCTTTTTCACCGTTTGCGTAGGTCACTTCGATGAACTTATTTTCCTCCGAAGAGGCATACATCGCCCCGACCGTGAGATCGATCATCTGCTCGACTAATGCCTTGGCGTCTCCACCATGACGTTTCAAATCTTCCTCGGCAAACGGCAGGTCGATGCTCAGATATTTCGAGAAAATATCTTTGGCCGCCACCGCATCGGGGCGACCCACCTTGACCTTCACATCCAACCGTCCGGCGCGGAGTACAGCCGGATCGATGAGATCCTGGCGATTACTGGCTCCGATGACAATCACATTGCGGAGCCGCTCCATGCCGTCGATTTCCGAGAGAAACTGCGGGACGATCGTCGATTCGATATCGGAGGAGATGCCGGTGCCACGCGTTCTGAAGAGCGCATCCATTTCGTCGAAGAACACGATGACAGGATTACCGTCCTCAGCCCGCTCTTTCGCTTTTTTGAAAACTTCGCGGACTTGGCGTTCGGACTCACCGACATATTTATTGAGCAACTCCGGCCCCTTCACGTGCAAGAAATAACTCCGCACTTCTTTGCCGGTGAGATGCCCGAGCTTCTTGGCGATCGAATTCGCGACAGCTTTGGCGATCAAGGTTTTCCCGCAGCCCGGCGGCCCATAGAGCAAGACTCCTTTGGGGGCGCTCAGCTTGTACTCTGAAAACAGAGTCGGATGAAGAAACGGCAACTCGACTGCATCGCGGACTTGCTCCAACTCATGCTGTAACCCGCCGATGTGCTCATAGTCGACATCGGGTACTTCCTCCAAGACCAACTCTTCCGCCTCGGACCTCGGCAGCTTCTCGACGACATAGCCGGAGCGAGGATCGTAGAGCAGGTGGTCACCGACGCTCAATCGTTCGGCCAGCAACGGGTCGCCGAGTTCAGCAACCTTTTCTTCATCGAAATGCAGCGTCACCAGAGCACGGTTGCCTTCCAGCACATCTTTGAGCCGTACAACTTCACCTTGAGTATCGAAACCTTTGACTTCAATGACGTTCAACGCCTCGTTCAACACCACTTCCTGTCCCTTGCGCATCGCCTTCCCATTGATCGACGGGTGCACGCTGACTTTCATTTTCCGGCCGGAAACATAGACATTTCCGGTTCCGTCTGAATTGAGACTGGAAAAGATGGCGTAGGCCGAGGGAGGCGCGGTCAGTTTCTCAACTTCAGCACGCAACGATTCGATCTGGCCCTTCGCTTCCTGGAGAGTGGCGACGAGCTTTTCATTCTGTTTGGTGGCTTGGTCGAGCTGGTAGCGGGACTGGTACAGCCGGCGGATTTCTTCTTCCATTGACTGAATCTGCACACGAAGCTTTTCAACTTCGCGGACATGTTCGTCGTTGCGTGGTGCCACGGCCGCTTCTCCCTCAGTCAACCGCTTCGTCAGGTGCGTGACGGAATCTCGGAGAGACCGGAATCGACTCGGACTTTCTTGCTTGCCGTCCATGGCGCTACTCGACAAAAGCAAAACCCTTGGCTGAATCGAGAAGTCCTTGTCTGCGCGGATTCTATCACCCGTTCCCAGGGTGGTCAACCGGACGACGGCATCCTACATCGTGATGGTCGTGCGTGACGCACACTACTTCACGAGCGTCACAGCATCGAGTAACTCACGAGCCGCCGACTCCACATCGGTCGCACCAAGAATCGCCGTGATCACCGCTGCACCGAATGCCCCGGCATGCCGCATCTCGCGCGCGCGCGCCGCCGTCACTCCGCCGATCCCGAAAATCGGAATGCGGACCAGCCTGCACGCTTTCTCGAGCGTGCGAATGCCGATCGGTGGACCGAACATCTGTTTAGTCGGCGTCTCGTAGATCGGGCCAAGCACGATGTAATCTGCCCCCTGCGACTGTGCTGACACCCCCTCTTCTACCGAATGCACGGAAATGCCCAGCAGGCGCTGTGCCCCCACCATCTGCCGTGCAACCGACACAGGCAAACTATTGCTGCGCAAATGCACGCCGACTCCTTCCAGCGTCAATGCGACATCGATCCGATCGTTGATCAGGAGTTGAGAACCCTGCGAAGCCGTCAGGGTATGCACCTCACGGGCAAGTGTCACGAGTTCTCTAGCAGAGAGATCGCGTTCACGGAGTTGGACCATCGATATCCCGGCTGTGAGTACCCGCTGAAGAAGAGGAACCAACGGACGCCCGTGCGTCTGATGGCGATCTGTGACGACAAGAAGACGGCTGGAGAGTTGCATCAGCGGAGCAATGAATCAGGAGTGCATAGCAGGATGCTCAAAACGGTCGTCCAGCAAGGCCGCAGCTAGCGAAGAGGCGAGGCGTACGCTTCGGTACGTTGAGCCTCTGAGCGACGCGAGAACGAAGCTGGCGGACGTTTTCAGCATCCTGCTAGAGCATCCCTTCGATGGGACTACTCGCGGTCGCATACAATTTTCGTGGGATTCGTCCGGCCTTGTACGCTAACCGGCCTGCAAGCACCGCATATTTCATCGCCTCGGCCATGGCAATGGGATCTTTAGCTCCTGCAATGGCCGTGTTCATGAGTACTCCGTCCGCCCCTAATTCCATCGCAAGGGCGGCATCGGACGCGGTTCCGACACCGGCATCGACAATGATCGGCACCTTGACCATTTCCATGATGATTTTCAAGTTATAGGGATTACGGATGCCGAGTCCAGATCCGATCGGCGCCGCTAACGGCATGACGGCGGGACATCCGACGTCGACAAGCTTCTGAGCTACGATGGGATCGTCATTCGTATACGGCAATACGATAAATCCTTCTTTGACGAGAATCTTCGCCGCTTCGATCAATCCAGCCGTATCGGGGAAGAGGGTCCGCTCGTCACCGAGCACTTCCAGTTTGATCAAATCGGATACGCCGGCGGCCCTGGCCAAGCGGGAATAGCGCAGGGCATCTTCCACGTTGTAACAACCGGCTGTGTTGGGAAGAATGGTGTACTTCTTCGGATCGAGATAATCGAGCAGGTTCTCTTTGGAGCGATCGGTGATATTGACGCGCCGCACAGCCACGGTCACCACATCGGCTCCCGACGCCTCAATGGCTTTCTTGGTTTCGGCAAAGTCCTTATACTTTCCGGTTCCAACAAACAGCCGAGAGGTAAACTCACGACCGGCAATAATCAACCGATCATTCTGCATGGACGGAATCCTTCCTTGTGCCCTGAATATCCACTGGCGCACCCCCGCCGATGAAGCTCAAGATCTCCACTCGATCCCCTTGCTTCAGACTTCGGTGATCGAACTCCTTGCGGTCCAGGATTTCCAAATTCAGCTCCACCGCCACACGCTCGGTCTTGATGGCGAGTTCTCGCAGCAAATCCCCCACGGTGGCACCGGCCTGACAGCCCCGCTGGTCTCCGTTCACCTGAATCTGAATCGCCTCCGCCATCGTTCATCATCCTAGGGGACCAGAAATCTGGTTGTCAATAAGCCCCGGCCTATCCCCTTGCCTCTGAATCCATGACCACGTCAGAATAACGCCACCACGGCCTATGATGTCTACCCCTCAATACAATCAGCAAGTCGCCACCATCTTTCGATCGATCGCGGAGCGATTATCTGCCCAGCGAGCGAACCCCTATCGAGTCAGGGCCTATCGGAAGGCAGCGGAGAACATCGAATCCTTGGAAGAAGACATTGCAGACGTTGCCTCTCGGCACGCGCTTGAAGATATTAATGGAGTCGGCAGGGACCTGGCGGATAAAATTGAAGAATTTCTCAGAACTGGAAGGATTCAGGCCTATGAAGACTTGAGAACGCCTCTCCCAGAAGCAGTGAAAGCCTGGGCTCAGCTCCCGGGACTGTCTGAATCGCTTGTGGCATACCTCTACACCCGCCTCTCCATCACCACATTGACTGATCTGGAGCAGCTGGTGCGATCGCACATGCTGCGCACCGTACCGGGATTCGCAGGATCGGAAGAACGGCTGCTGGAGGCGATCGCCGCCTCACAACAGCCGCCCTCCATTAGGAAGCGCGAGGAAGCTCCTTGAAGATCTTCCAGGTCTTCAGCATCTCGACCGCCTTTTGGAGTTGTACGTCCTGCTCGAGCGAAGGATCACCAGAGGTCTCGACGGGAGGCTGCTGAGGCGTGGCGCCGTTCTTCGGAGTGCCTTCTTCCTGTCCTTTGCCGTTCTGAGCCGGTTGATCTTTCCCCGGCACGACCGCGGGCTTGGCCTGCTTCAGCTCCCCTTCCTTTTCACCTGGCTTCGTCTCACCGGCCTTGGCAACAGTGATCGGTGGCTGGGATTTCACAACGATATCAGGCGTGATACCTGTTGATTGGATCGAGCGCCCTTTCGGCGTGTAGTACTTCGCTGTCGTGAGGCGGAGCCCGGACCCATCCCCCAGCGGGAGAATCGTTTGCACCGATCCTTTGCCGAACGAGGTCGTGCCGACGATCACCGCCCGCCCGTAGTCTTGCAATGCCCCGGCCACGATTTCCGACGCGCTGGCCGATCCTTCATTGATCAGAATAATCATAGGCGAGTCATCCATCTGATCTTTCCCCTTCGCGATCCACTCGTCCTTTTTGCTTTCACGTCCTTTCGTGTAAACGATTAGCTTGCCGCCGGGGAGAAACTGCTCGGAGACCTCAACGGACGCGGTCAACAGTCCGCCGGGATTGTTGCGGAGATCGAGGATCGTCGACTGAAGCTTCTGCTCTTTGAACTGTTTAAGCACTTTGCTTAAATCCCGTCCCGTCGATTCTTGAAATTGCGTCAGCCGAACGTACCCGATATTGTCCAATACCTTCGACTTCACGCTCTCGATTTTAATCGTATCGCGAACCAGCGTAAATTGAAGCGGCTCGGGGGTCCCCTCTCGCTGAATCGTCAAATTGACCTTCGAGCCCTTGGGGCCGCGCATCTTCTGGACCGCATCCATCAACGTGAGATCCTTGGTCGTCTCGTCATTCACCTTGGTAATGAAATCACCGGCTTTGACTCCAGCTCGATAGGCCGGCGTGCCCTCGATGGGAGCAATCACCGCCAATCGATTCTCCTTCACGCCGATCTGAATGCCCACGCCCCCAAACTCACCCTTCGTTTCAACCTGCATTTCCTTAAACATGTCGGGCGTCATGTACGCTGAATGTGGATCGAGGGTCGAGAGCATTCCGCGTATGGCTCCCTGAACGAGATCCTTCACCTTTGTTTCGTCGACGTAACTCTTCTGAACCTGGGTCAACACCTCGGAGAACGTCTTCAACTCTTCGTAGGTTTCCGTGGCATGCCCGGTCCGCTCCCACCCTTTGCCAAGCAGCACACCCACGACCAGCGCGACCATCACCATCGGGGTCAATATCCAGAATCGTCGTCGAGGATTCTGTTCCATCATATTGTGTCCTTTCCTCTTCCCATTCTCTACCGCCTCGCCAACCATTGGAGAGGATCAAGCGGCTCCGCCCCCTGGCGCAACTCAAAGTATAGAGTATTTTCACCCGTCATGCCTGTGTCGCCTGCTTCGCCGATGGCTTGCCCGGCTCCCACCTGCGCTCCCACTGTCGCCAATATCTTTGAGGCATGGGCATACAGCGAAAAGAACCCATTCGCATGATCAAGGATTATAACGAGTCCGTAGCCTTTCAACCAGTCTGCATAGACGACGGATCCAGGCATGACCGCGTGAATGGCGCTCCCCTCGGCCGTCTTGATTTCGATGCCTCTGCGCTGCACATACGTATTGAAAGTCGGATGTTTCTGACGGCCGAAGAAAGAGACGACGCTCCCATCAGCCGGCCACGGCAGTGCGCCCTTCACCCCACGAGGAGCGACCCCTCCTGTCGGAGGCCGGACTGTGGCGGCACGACGGCGCTGTTCCAATTCACGCAACAGACTGTCGATACGTGACGCGGATCGCTCTAATTCTTGGAGGGCATGTTCGTACGACTCTTTTTCATGCGTGATCTTGGCGAGATAGACCTTCTTTTCTTTTTTGACCGATTTCATCTCCGCCAGCTGCTTCTCGGTACTCTGCTTGTACGACAGCATTCCGATCCGCGCTTCTTCCCGCTGTCGTTCCGCTTGCTCCATACGGGTCATATCGGCTCGGAACGTACCCATGAGGCCATAATCCCGTTCGGATACGGCCGAAAGATATTGGAGCCGGCGCTGGAAATCGCCATACGTGTCAGAGGCAAGCAACGTTTTCCAATACCCAAAACGCCCTTCCATGTACTGAACCCGCAATCGAGCCAGAATAGCGTCCTGACGTTCTCGTACACTCACACGTAAACCGGATAATTGCATATTGATGGCTTCGATCTCTTGATCTTTCTTCCGCAACTTTCGGCTAATCTCCTGATGCGCTTGCCGATAGTGCAACACGCGTTCGTCGAGCGTCTGAATCCCCTGCAAGATAGACTCTCGTTTTTTTCCTGCCTCATCAGCTTGTTTGCGCGTCTCTTCGATCTGGCCTTTGAGTTGGTCGAGAGCCTTGCGTTCTTTCTCGATCTTATCGGTAATCGGATCGGCAACCGCAACCGTCGGCCAGGATACACCCAGTAACCCCCAGATGATGACCCCGGCTCTGAGCCCCGGCCAACACCTCATGCCTTGGCCTCGCCGAAACGCCGTATCGACACGAAGCTGCCCGCAAACCCAAGCCCCATCCCTACCGCAATCAAGGCACAACATACCGATAGGGGAAAGAATGCGATGAGGTTGTCGAGTCCCGCAAATCGTCCCGTCGTCCGCACTTGCTGCCGAAATAATTCGTACATGAACTTGAGCATGACCAGCGAGAGTGCGCTGCCCAAGGCGCCAAGCACTGCGCCCTCCAACAGATAGGGGATGCGGATAAAACTGGTCGTGGCCCCGATGAGGCGCAAAATGGCAATCTCGTCCCGTCGGGCGAACAGCGTGAGGCGAATCGTATTGGCGATAATGGTCACGGCAGCCGCCGAGAGAATGACACCGATGCCGATGGCAACCAACTCAATCGATCGAATCACTGTCGCAAGAGCGTCGATCCAATCTTGATTGTAGTCAACCTTGGAGACACCGGCGACCTGCCTGACCCGTTCCGCCCATCGCTTGACCGCGTCCGGCGAACGGAACGACGGGCTGAGCGCCACGACGAAGGAAGCCGGTAAGGGATTCTGGCCTAACCCCTCAAGCAAGTGAGACTCCGAAGGAAATTGCGCTTTAAACTCTCCCAACGCCTGCTCTTTCGAGATAAACAGCAGTGAGGCGACCGCACGATCACCCCGCAACTGCTGTTCTACTTCAGCGATCGAGTCGGAGGTGAGCTGTTCATCAAGATACACCATGATCTTGACATCGTCCTGAAGCCATCCGGCAGCCGCCCGCAGATTGACATAGAGCAGCAAGAAAATGCCGACACAGGCCAACGTAAACGCCGTGGTCAAGATGGCCACCATCGTCGTTGTCCGGTTGGTTCGCATATTGACCCAGGACTCTCTGAGAAGATACGAGAGCGTCCTCACTCCAGCACCCTCTGTTCCGGCAACAAGCGGCCCTGTGATAATGTGAGCACCCGCCGATTGACCTGCCCCATGACCAAAGGATCATGCGTCGCCACCACGACGGTTGTCCCTCGCGCGTTAATGAGTTTAAACAGTTCGATGATCTCGGACGTCAGGGCAGGGTCCAAATTTCCGGTCGGTTCATCCGCCAACAAGACGACCGGACCGTTGACAATTGCGCGCGCAATGCAGACTCTCTGTTGTTCTCCCGTCGAGAGACCCGCCGGAAGCTGATCTCGCTTGTGTTCGACACCGACCGCCCGTAACGCTTCCGTGACTTTCCGGCGAATGTCGGCAGAAGAAATTCCTTGCACCAGCAAGGGCAGCGCGACATTGTCGAAGACGGACTTCTTCGGCAACAGCCGAAAGTCTTGAAACACCGTTCCCACCTTGCGGCGCAGATAAGGAATATCAGATGTCCTGAGCGTCGTCACATTTTTTTGATGAACGAAGATCTGCCCCTCGTCGGGCCGTTCAGCCCCGATAAGCATCCGCAACAGCGTCGACTTGCCTGCGCCGCTGGGCCCCATGAGTAGGACAAATTCTCCCTTGCCGATCTCGAGACTGACGTCTGAGAGCGCCGGCCGCTGATCGTACTGTTTCGACACGTGGATCAATTGAATCATCTTAGGAGCCTGTTCGAGTAATGCCATTCTACTGCGGCGAACGATCTGCCGACATCTGCATTGTTCTCGGTCCGAAAAAATCCTCAACGTATTCCAGTGAATACGCCTCCGGTATTTTCAAGCCCGCGCCGCTCATCTGCCCGCACCTCCTTCGCCTCGCCACGAAGGATTACTCGGACAGGCTCCTAGCCCTACCAACGGAGATCGTCTCCGGAGACTTCGAAGGCATTCTGAATATGCTCGATCTGCGGGGCGACGGCGTCCGTGCCTTGCAGCAAGACCACATCGAATCGGCACAGCCGATCTTTGATGTGCTGGCGGGCCAAATATTGCGCCGCTAACTGAATCAACTTCTCCTGCTTCCGTTGGTGAACGGCATGGACCGCTCCGCCGAACGCGTCGGTTCGACGCGCCTTCACCTCGACAAAGACCAGCACCTGACCGTCTTCGGCCACTAAGTCCAACTCCCCGACCGACGAACGCAGATTGCGTGCCACGATCCGATACCCCTTGCGCCGCAGATACTTCTCGGCCGCCGATTCCCCAGCTTGACCAAAAACCCTCCGGGGATCAAGGATGGTCACTGATTCATCCGTGAAAATTCGCCCAGGCCTGTACGCGAGAGGGGCCACCTGGCGCGGCTTCCACTCAAGAGTTGCGCAACTGGAGCGAACGTGCGCCGATGGATCGCGCAGGGACCATGCTGAACGAGCCGTTGCAAATGCTCTTCCGTCCCATACCCTTTATGGGAAAGAAAATTATAATCGGGGTAGGTCAGATGATACACCTCCATCATGCGATCACGCGTGACTTTGGCCACAATCGACGCGGCGGCAATCGACATCGACAACATATCACCCTTAATGATAGAGCGGGAGGGAATGGCGAGATCCGGCACTGTGACGGCATCGATCAAGAGGCAGTCCGCCGGAGGAGTCAACGATGCCAGTGCGCGACGCATGGCCAGGCGAGTCGCTTCTAAAATATTGAGGCGGTCGATCTCCTGCTCTGTCGCAATTCCCACTCCAATACCACGCGCCCGCGCGACGATCACGTCGTAGAGCCGCGCCCGCTCGGATTCGGAGACTTGTTTGGAATCGTTCACGCCAACCAAGCGGCAACGAGAAGGTAGGATCACCGCCGCCGCGACGACAGGGCCCGCGAGAGGGCCCCGTCCGGCTTCATCCAGGCCGGCGATGCGGCGACAGCCGCGCCGCCTGGCTTCTAATTCAAATTCGTCGGTAGGTCCCACGATGCGGCCCCGCGATGCGACTGTTGAAAGGGCACGCGACACTCGTCGTCGATGGAACCAGGGAATGAGACTAGAATTTTGAGGCCGGGCCGGCTCCGACCGGTTCTTCACTTGGTTCGGCCTTGCGGGCGGCCCCGGATTGCCCCTTTACGCTCGCGACAAATTCCCGATCTTCGACCTTGGCAAACTTTCCCTTCTTCCCTCGAAGATAGTACAGCTTGGCCCGGCGCACCTTGCCCTGGCGCATAACTTCGACACGCGTGACGATCGGCGAATGGAGAGGGAAGATTCGTTCCACACCGACGCCGTAGGAGACTTTGCGCACCGTGAAGGTCTCCGTGTTCAGGAGCCCTTTCCGAGCGATCACCGCTCCTTCGAACACCTGAATACGCTCTTTTTCCCCTTCGACGACTTTCACATGCACGCGGACGGTATCTCCGATTTCAAAACCGGGCGTCGACTTCTTCCTGAAGGACTGCTGTATCCGTTCCAACCGATTCATGAGACTACCCCCTCCTCCCCACATCGAACAGGCGTCCCCGAGACGCCTTCACGAGTAAGTTCGTCTAGCAATTGTTGATCTTCGAGACTTAAGACCCGATCCTGCAAAAGATCCGGCCGTCTCTGATAGGTGCTTCGCAGAGCTTCCTTCCGACGCCACAGACGAATGGCCTCGTGGTGCCCTGAAAGCAACACCTCCGGCACAGGCATCCCT
Organism: uncultured Nitrospiraceae bacterium; assembly: GCA_963801725.1. GTDB lineage: Bacteria > Nitrospirota > Nitrospiria > Nitrospirales > Nitrospiraceae > Palsa-1315. Next base: position 1,605,138 of record CAWDFX010000002.1, on the reverse strand, counting down.
CGGACCTCCGCCGGCCTTGTATAATGCGGATATTCGAGCATGGCATCCGTGAATGATTCTTCCACGATCGACTCTGGATCACCCAATACGCCGGGAACCAAACGGGCCGCGGCATCGATGAGCACCAGCGCCGGCAATTCGCCTCCGGTCAACACATAATCTCCGACGGAAATTTCTTCCGGATGCAAAGCCAGCCGCACTCGTTCGTCGACCCCTTCGTAGTGGCCACAGAGAATGACGAGCCGACGAGGGTCGTCCGCCAGATTTTTCGCGTAGGCCTGCGTGAACGGACGACCCTGCGGAGAGGGAAACAGCAACCGAATCTGTTCACCGGCCTGTGCATAGTCATGTTGAATCTCTTCCACCGCATGCAAGATAGGCTCGGCCTTCATCACCATCCCGGCCCCTCCGCCATAGGGCACGTCGTCCGCTACCTTGTGGCGGTCGAGCATGTAGTCACGCAAGTTTCGCACGTGAACGTGCAGCAGGCCTTTTTCCTGCGCTCGTTTCAGAATGCTCTGACCGAGCACCGGCGCCACCATGTCGGGAAACAGCGTCAGGATGTCACACCGCATGGCGCTCCTCAAACAAGTCGTCGATCCCGCGAACCACCATCCGGCGGCGCTGGAGATCCACCGAAGTCACAAAACTCTTTGCAGCCGGAATGAGAATTTCTTTCGTCCCCTTGCGGACGACGAAGATTCGATTATCCGGTATTTCCAGAATCGCCTCCAGCACGCCGACCTCGTCGCCCTGCTCGGTCTCGACCGCCAGCCCGATCAGATCGCACTCAAAGTACACATCCGCCGCCAACACCGCAGCGGGGGCACGGGGCACTTGGAGCAATCCCCCGCGCAACGTCGCGGCTTCTTCCGGCGTCGTGACACCGACAAGCCCCATGATGTAGGTCGAACCGGCGCGGCGTACATGTGCCACGGTCTTCTCGACCATCTCTCCTGTGGGCGCTAACACCTGCACCTGCTTCAGATTGTCCAACCGGCCAGGCACATCGCTCAACGATCGCACTTTGAATTCGCCTCGCACGCCAAAGTGGCGTTCGATCTTACCGATTGTGACAAGATCTGCTTGAGCAGTCGTCACGTCCTAGGTGCCCTTCTTTTTCGCCGCCTTCTCCGATTCGAACTGCTTCCACACGCCGCTGCGGCGGAGCAATGTCTTGACGGTGACGGTCGGCTGAGCTCCCTGACGCAACCAGCTCAACACCCGTTCCTGCTTCAGCTCCGGCAGACCCGCCTCTTTCAAGGGATCGAAAATCCCGAGAATTTCCAGGAACCGCCCGTCGCGCGGCTTCCGAGAGTCCGCTGCCACAACGCGGTAGAGCGGTCGTTTGTGTCGTCCGGTCCTCGTCAATCTCAAATGAACAGCCACTGGATTCCTCCTCCTGTGCACATACCCATGATGGTGATTCTCTCCTCTTATCTGGAGCGCATCATCTGCGCAAGCTGCCGACGCCCACCCGACCCTGCCATAACCTTGGCGATTTTTCTTGCCGATAGAAACTGCTTGATCAGCCGATTCACCTCTTCCACCTTCGTCCCACTGCCTCGGGCAATCCGCTTTTTCCTGCTCCCGTTGATGAGCGTATGATCGCGCCGCTCGCGTACGGTCATCGAATCGATCATCGCCAACACTCGTTTCATCTCTCGTTCCGGCATCTGCCCTTCCATCGCCCCCTTGAGCTTCTGACCGCCAGGCAACATGCCTAAAATTTGGTCCATCGAACCCAGGCGATTGACCTGCCCCAGCTGAGCGCGGAAATCCTCCAGCGTGAGTGTGTTGCCTGTCAGCCGCTTTTGCGTCTCCTCTGCCTGCTCGCGTGAAAAGGTCTCTTGAGCCTTTTCGATCAGCGAGAGCACGTCGCCCATTCCGAGGATACGGGAGGCCATCCGATCGGGATGAAACAGCTCCAGCGCATCGAGCTTCTCGCCCACACCCAAAAACTTGATCGGCTTGCCCGTCACCGCCCGGATAGACAGGATCGCCCCGCCCCGAGCATCGCCCTCAACCTTGGTCAGGATGATGCCGGTCAGTCCGATGCGTTCATCGAACTGGCTCGCCATCGTGACCGCGTCTTGGCCCGTCATAGCGTCTGCCACCAAGAGTGTTTCTTGTGGCTGCACAGCCGCTTTCACCGCGACCAGCTCTCCCATCAACTCATCGTCGATGTGGAGACGCCCGCCGGTATCCAGCACGACGAGATCGTACCCCTGGTCTCGCCCCCGTTCCGCACCAGTCTGGCAAATGCGGACGACATCGGCCTGAACCGCTTGCGCCTGGTCGGCTCGATACACGTCGATCGCAAGATCGCGCCCCAGACTCGCCAACTGATCACCGGCTGCCGGGCGGCGAGGATCTGCCGCGACCAGAAGGACCCGTTTCCCTTGTGCCTTGAAGTACCGCCCGAGCTTGCCACAGGTCGTCGTCTTTCCAGCGCCTTGGAGCCCCACCATCATGACGACAGTCGGAGGATTCGAAGCCAGGGCCAGACCGGCTTTCTCGCGCCCCATCATCTCCCGAAGCTCGTCCCACACCACCTTGACGACCTGGTGGCCGGGGGTCAAACTCTGGAGGACTTCCTGCCCAACGGCCTTCGCACGAACCCGCTCGATAAAATCCTTGACGATCTTGAAGTTGACGTCGGCTTCGAGCAGCGCGAGACGAACCTCTTTCAAGGCTTCTGCGATATTCTGTTCAGTGAGGACCCCAGAACCACGCAGCTTTTTTAAAATCTTCTCGAATTTTTCGCTGAGAGAATCCAGCATAGCGTCACAAAGAAAAAGGCAATCGAAGCCTTACCCTCAGATCTCCGATCGCCTCGAAAATTCTAGCAAAAGAGCATCGGGGAGTCTAAAGGACGAGGCAAGATGAAGTCAAGGGAAAGGGAGACGTACATTTTATTGACATGTCCTAGGCCTTTCGCTATGGTCCAAATAGTCCTGCCATGGTTTCCGTAAGACTACACAGAGAGTTATGAGAGTTCTGAGGCGGTTGCCGTGAGAAAATCATACTGGGTTCTGCTCATTTTCGTGCTCATCGGTGGACTATTGGGCGGAGTATTGGGAGAAATCCTCCGGGTCATGGCCCCACATGGCACAATTCAAACAATCTTCGCCACCAATTTTACCCCTGGCATCAACCCACCGCTCACCATCGACCTGGTCCTCCTCAAGCTCACCCTAGGCTTTGAACTCAAAATCAACCTGCTCAGTCTCGTCGGAATGTTTCTTGGCATCTATCTGTACAAAAACGTGTAGCAGCCCTCTGGCAGGATGCTGAAAAAGCCCTCCAGCATCCGAAGACCGTTATTTGGTTTGTTTGGTTAAACGAGACTAACCAGATGAACCAGACAGACCAGGTTAAACTTCCGGCTTCAACTCCAACTCCTTCAGCTTCAGCGCTCGGATCCGGTTTCGTAGCGCTGCGGCTCGTTCAAACTCCAAGGTCTTGGCGGCGGCTTTCATTTCCGTTTCCAGCCGTTTGATGATCTGCTCGGTCGCCTCCTCTGCTCCATAGACAGCCGGCGACTCAGCGGCCAAATCCAGTTGCACAGCATCCATATCTACCGTGGCATATTCGAGCGCCAGCACATCCTTCTTGATGCTCGTGGGCACGATCCCATGTCGGACATTATAGTCGGCCTGAATCGTGCGCCGACGACTGGTTTCGGCGAGCGCCATTTGCATGGAATCGGTGACGGTGTCTCCATAGAAAATCACGTGGCCCCGCACGTTCCTTGCTGCCCGCCCAGCCGTCTGGATCAATGCCCGATAGGACCGAAGATACCCTTCCTTGTCCGCATCGAGAATCGCCACCAAGGTGACCTCGGGGAGATCCAACCCTTCGCGCAGGAGATTGATCCCCACCAATACGTCGAATATTCCGCGCCGAAGATCGCGTATGATCTCAGCCCGCTCCAACGTCTTGATGTCAGAATGCAGATACCGCACCTTGATACCAAGATCGTGGTAGTACTCGCTCAAATCCTCCGCCATGCGCTTGGTCAAGGTGGTGATCAGCACCCGCCCCCCGTGTGCCGTTTCAGTTCGCACTTCGCCGAGGAGATGATCCACCTGTCCTTTGGCTGGCCGCACATCGATGACTGGATCCATCAAACCGGTCGGGCGAAGGATCTGCTCGACCACCTCTCCAGTCGCATGCCCAAGCTCATAGGGGCCTGGCGTTGCGGAGACATACACCGCCTGCGTGAGACAGCGCTCAAATTCGGCGAACGTCAGCGGCCGGTTATCGATTGCCGAGGGCAACCGGAATCCGTACTCGACCAATGTGCGCTTTCGCGAATAGTCGCCCTCGGACATCCCGCCCACCTGGGGAATCGTCGCATGAGACTCGTCGACGATCAGCAAAAAGTCTTTGGGGAAATAGTCGATGAGCGTCGGAGGCTGCTCACCAGGCGCGCGGCCACTAAGATGCCGCGAATAGTTTTCGATGCCATGGCAATACCCCATCGCCCGAATCATTTCGAGGTCGAACTTGGTGCGCTGCGCGATCCGCTGTGCTTCCACGAGCTGATTCTGTTTCTTGAAATAGGCGATGCGTTCGTCCAATTCTTCTTCGATGCCCGTAATCGCCCGCTCATACCGATCCGGCGCAATGAGATAGTGCGTGTTCGGAAAGACTGCCACTCTCGGAAGTTTCCTGAGCGACTTCCCCGTGAGCGGATCGATTTCGTGAATCGCGTCGACCACGTCACCGAACAATTCAATCCGCACGGACACCGCATCGTTCGAAGCCGGAAAAATTTCAATGACGTCACCTCGGGCACGAAAGGTTCCACGGTGAAAGTCTATGTCGTCGCGGGCATATTGAATCTCGACCAGTTTCGCCAGAATCTTCTCCCGCCGAACCTCCATGCCTTCTTCGAGGAAGACCACCATCTCGTGATAGACCTCAGGCGACCCCAGGCCATAGATGCAGGAGACCGACGAGACGATCAGCACGTCGTTCCGTTGGAGCAACGCGGAGGTCGCCGCATGTCGCATCTGGTCGATCGCGTCGTTGACCGAAGCGTCCTTGGCAATGTACGTGTTGCTTTGGGGAATATAGGCTTCCGGCTGGTAGTAATCGTAGTAGCTGACGAAATACTCCACCGCGTTGTGGGGGAAAAACTGCTTGAATTCTTGATAGAGCTGACCGGCCAGTGTCTTGTTATGGACCAACACCAAGGTGGGCTTCTGCACCTGCGCGACCACATTAGCCATGGTAAAGGTCTTGCCGGATCCGGTCACACCAAGCAGCGCTTGGTGCTTCCGGCCGGCTCCAATCCCGGCCACTAACTTATCGATGGCCTGGCCTTGATCTCCGCAGGGCTTGAATGGGGCTTCGAGTTGAAACGGCGGCATGGGAAGTTATCTTACCATCGGAAACAGCACCGCGCGCAACAGGCGAGACAGGAAGTTCGAAGTTCTCGGTTCGAGGTTCAAGAAACCTCGAACTTCGAACCTCGAACCGTCATCTTTCTCACCCGTCCCGCTTTTCTCGCAAGTCTCGCGAGTCTCGCATGAATTACGCGGCCTAATATCGTGAATGCCTGGACCCGCTGACCGAGGCTCCCGGCCTATGAGCTGATCCCCGATTCTCACCCTCGCGGAATCGCCGGCCCGATGGCTCAGCACTTCGGCGGGGCCGGTGGCGAGGAGGCTGCTGTTCACTGACCGTTATAGGGGCTGGAGACGGGAGAGCCACAAACACGGGAAGCGCGAGTTTCTTCGTCTCAATTCTTAATTGTCTCACCATTCGAAGATACTCTCGCTCTTCGGACTGAGAGAGAATCAAATACGTCGCCCCTTCCTTCTCTGCTCGACCTGTTCGCCCTGTCCGATGGACGTACGAGTTCGGATTGGTCGGCAACTCATAGTGAATCACCTGGGCCACATCCTGAATGTCGAGGCCTCTGGCTGCCACATCAGTCGCCACGAGCGAACGGAGCCGGCCGGCCCGAAAGGCGCCGAGCGTTCGTTCCCGCTGCGCTTGGCTGTGATTGCCGGTCAACGCACCGACCGAAGCCGGTTCTCCACCCAAATGGGCCGCCAAACGCCGCACCTTATACTTTTGATCACAGAACACCATCGACCGTTCATTACCCGTGACGGTCTGCAGCAACGTATGGACAAGTTGCGTACGCGCGTGATCCCCCGGTACAACATAGTAGGCATGCACGATCGTGGTTGGGGTGCTGATCCCAGGGTCGACAGAGATGCGGACGGGATCGCGCTGCATGGTCTGCGCAAGCGTCTGAATGTCCCCCGAAAACGTCGCGGAGAACAGCACCGTCTGCCGCTCAGCCGGGAGAAGACGAATAATCCGTTGAATGTCCCGCAGGAACCCACGATCCAACATCTGATCGGCCTCATCCATCACAAGAAACGTCACGCCGCCCAACTTCAAGTGGCCGGAGCCGGCCAAGTCGAGCAACCGTCCTGGCGTACCGACCACCACCAACGGCGGTCGTTGCAATGCACGGTAGTGACGCTCAATCGGCGTCCCGCCGTACACTGACAAGGATGTCACGGACATCGGAGCATACTTGCGTAGCTCCATTTCAATCTGAAGCGCCAATTCCCGTGTGGGCGCCAATACCAAAAACTTCGGTCCGGAAGCCTGCCGTGGTCCGGACTTGGCATAGGGACCAGGCGCGGGCGCAGAGGCCTCTCCTCGCATAACCTGATCGATAATCGGCAATAAAAACGCCAGCGTTTTCCCGCTCCCGGTCTTGGCTTGCGCCATAAGGTCCCGGCCTTTCAGCGCCACTGGAATGGCCGCCTGTTGCACCGGCGTAGGTGTCGTCAAGCCCGCCTGTGTCAGGCGCTGGACAAGGGACTGGGGCAAATTCATCTCAACAAACGTAGACATAAGACTCCTTGTATGGGGCACACTTCCTGGGACTGCGCATGATCCGGCCCGGTCAGAGGGCCGAGAAACGCATCGAGTTGATGGGCAATTCTAGGAAGGAAATAGCGGGGCTGCCGGATAGGCAGCCCCGACGTGTAACACACTCGTTACGGCTTAGTACCGATCGCCACCACCACGGCCGCCTCGGCCGCCGCCTCCACCACCACCAGTTCGTGGCTCCTGGGGGCGCGCTTCGTTGACGGTCAACGTGCGACCGCCTAACTCAGTGCCGTTCAACGCGGTGATTGCCGCCTGCGCTTCTGAATCCGAGGACATCTCCACGAACCCAAACCCGCGGGATTGGCCGGTAAACTTATCTGTGATAATCCTGGATGATGTCACCGCTCCATGAACAGCAAACAAATCGCTCAGCTGCTGCTCAGTTGTGGAGTACGGCAAACCACCGACATAGATCTTCGAACCCATTGGGCTCCTCCTTTGAGAATATGTGTTGTCTTGGACTCGAGAACAAAGTGAGGAAGGGATGGGCCGAAGATGCAAACACCATGGCGGCTCAAGGCTGGCTTCCGATCAAATTCCCGTGCAGAACCAAAACAACATCTGACTTAGGCCTTGTCTCTCTCCGTGGTATCACCACCAGGCCTTTCGCGATGATACACGAGGCGTACTCTACTCCTCTACCCCTTCAAATGCAAGCAACGATACAATCATGCGCGATGCCATGCGTCTATCTAATAGGCCGCGGGGGCAGAAAGCGGGCGCTGAGAAAAAAGCGGAATGGCATGCAAACTATCGAAATCCAGCGATGTCTTTCCCCTAATCAGAAGCCCGACTTGACCGATCGCCAGAGACTGATCTTCAACTGTCACGGCAAGCTGTCCGTCAAAGAATGTTTCGATAAAGTCCTTGCTGACAATGGTGTTCCGTTGGATTCGCAGCATGTGCCAGGGAGCCGCCTTGGGTGTGATTAACGATTGCCCGAGTCGCGTCTCCTTTCCATCCACCACCCGGCTCACTTCCAACGTCTTCGTCGAAAGATTGACCACTACCGCGTAGAAATGCGTGGCATCCTTCACTCCAAATACTACTCCGCCCTCTCCCGTCGCAACGTCGACAGGAAATCGCATCCTGACCGACACATCTGGATATTCATACTGAAGCCCGTCGGCGACGATCAAGCGATAACAGGTCACGGCCTGGCATGATGAATTCACGGCCAGAATGTTGGGCGCCGAAGGGGCATCGGTATCCGTCTTAATCATCCAGTCCGCAGCCGGCCCCTCGCCAAATTCCAGCATTGAGAAACCGGCAGGAGCCTCACTAGACTTCTGTTGGTCGAAAGTCCACCGATTAAACAGCCCCCCTTGAGCCTGACCTTTCAAGTTGGCTTCTTTTTCCGTCCGGCTCTCTGCCTGAATAGCGTGGGACCGCTCGATACAGAAGTTCCACTCACCGGCCATCACGGCCAATGCAAGAACGAAAAAGACCCTGCCTATATACTTGGGTTTCACGCTTAGCCCGCATTATTCATGACGGTTCGTCGCGAAATCGCTGAGCCGCGTCGCGAGACCGGCGCGCGGAGCCCGGAAGACCTGAGGCGTACTCGTGCAGTACGTTGAGGGTCTGAGGGGCGAGCCCGCCGGCCGAAGGCACGTCGTAGCAGCGGATCGGCGTTTGCAGCAGAAGTATTCATGAATAATGCGGGTTAGCCACGTTCACTCGCGTCGATCCTCTCAATTTCTTCTTACTTCGGTGGCTGCTTCTTGAGATCGAGAATGTCCTGCTGGAACCGGTCGCGGGCGGCCATGATCGTGTCTCGGCGTCGCCACCGACCCCAGGTCCACCATCGAAGACGATCCCGAAACGTGACACCGGGTGTTGGAGCGCTTCCACTGGGCGCCTGCTGAAAATCATAGCCCTGCTGCGACTCGCGACTCTCGAAGAATCGGCGGTAGAGGTGATCGTACAATCCTTTGCCTGAGTCGCCCACGCCCATAGCACTCTCCCTACAATAACTGATCCAATTGATGGCTTTCCGTCACCGGAGCTGAACAAGTCTGGCGTTGGCAGACATATGCCGTTGGCTGCCCGTTCACACTTGTCTTCCCTGCTGCAAGCGCCAAGTCGGATTCCCCGGCACGACGAGAGGCTTCGACCATCTGCACCGTACGATTCGGCAGATAGCGTCGATGGACTGTTGCGAGCAACGATTCGGTCATCGCATCGCCACGAGTCCCGACCACAACAATCTCTTGGGGCGTCGTCAGGTACCAATCCAGCGCGCAGAGCATGGCCGATGATCCATACGCGTTATGCTCCATCGTACTCCGAAACACCCGGAACAGCTGCTCGACCCGGTCATGATACCTCTGCTCCCTCGTGAAAGAGAACAGCCTCAACAAGACCAAGGCGACGGTGGCATTACCGGATGGAATCGCACTATCGGTCCCGGACTTCATGCGATGGAGGAGGACTTCATGGTCTCGGCTCGTGTAAAAACACCCACCCTCCGCCTCATCCCAATATCGCTCTAACAAATGATCCGTCACCTCGCGGGCTTGATCCAGGTACCATCGATGCGACGTCGCCTCAAACGCGTCCAGCAACGCGGCGGCGAGACAGGCGGCATCCTCCAGATAGCCGTTCAAACGCCCCTTCCCCTCCCTGACCGTACGATACACTCGCCCGTTCTCAGCCGCATAGTCCAGCAGGAATGTGAGGGCCTGTTCCGCAACCGCCAGATACGCGGGCACCCCGAATGCGTGATAGGCATCGAGATAGGCGGACACCATCATCCCATTCCAGCTCGTGAGAATATTGTCGTCCCGCTGCAGCTTCATCCGCTGCTCGCGTGCAGCAAGCAACTGTATCCTGGCAGGCCGCAGCAAGGACGCTGCCTCCGCTTGCGCGTCGGGATCGAGTTGAATCCCACCGAGCCGATTCAACACATTCCTGCCTTCAAAATTGCCGCTCTCCGTCACTCCATAGAACCGGCAGAACTCCTCAGCCGTTTCGGCCCCCAACACCGCCACAATCTCTCCTGGCTCCCAGACGAAATAGCTTCCCTCATGCCCCTCACTGTCGGCATCCTGTGCAGCAAAGAACGCGCCGTCCGGATGTGTGAGTTCACGACGAACGTACTCTAAGGTCTCTTCCACGACTTCACGAAATCGGTTCTCTTTGGTGAGACGCCATCCATCGAGATAAATCCGAACCAGCTGCGCGTTGTCGTAGAGCATCTTCTCGAAATGGGGAACCAGCCACTGGCCATCCACTGAATAGCGATGGAACCCGCCGCCGAGATGATCGTAGACTCCTCCAGCCGCCATGGTTTTCAGCTGTAAGAATACCTGTTCTTGATGGGAGACATCCTGTGTCCGAGCCGTTTGACGCAGCAACAGGCTGAGCGGGGGAACCGTCGGAAATTTTGGTCCCTCACCGAACCCGCCATGCACCGGGTCGAAAAACTGTCCTAGGTTCTTCGCCGCTTCGTCGAGCAGACGATCCGTCAAGGGATCGTCCGACGGCTGCGGCGTTCCGACTCGCAACAATCCGGCTTTCACCTTCTCCACATTCTTGCGGACATCGTCTCGATGGTTCCGATAGGCCTCGACGACACCGCGCATGACATCGGGAAATCCCGGCAGGTTGTAGCGGGGCGCCGGCGGGAAATACGTCCCCCCGTAGAACGGCTCTTGGTCAGGCGTCAGAAACATCGTCAAGGGCCACCCGCCCCCTCGTCCTAGAAATACCTGCGCGGACTTTTGGTAGATATCGTCAAGATCAGGCCGCTCTTCTCGATCGACCTTCACGTTAATGAAGTCCCGGTTCATGAGCCCGGCAATCTCGACATTTTCAAAACATTCATGTGCCATGACATGGCACCAGTGGCAGGCCGAGTACCCGATCGACAACAAAATCGGCTTGTCCTCTGCCTTTGCCCGCGACAAGGCTTCCTCGCCCCAGGGATACCACTCCACCGGATTCTCCGCATGCTGCCGAAGATACGGGCTGGCTTCTGTGATCAACCGGTTCGGAGACACGGTCTACTTGGGTGAGTTGGATCTGTCATCGACTTCTTCATCCTCACAATTTGGCATACTACCTTGGCCTGGAGCCGCTCTGCAATGGACCGTCAGTCTATGGTATAGTTCTGCGCTACCTCGAAAGGCTCACGGCATGAACGGTTCGCCACGCGGCGGCTCTCCCTCCCTTGTTGTCGATCACTCTCCTGGGAATCATCCTCATTCTGCTCCCCCTGGGGCGCCAAGGCTTCGCGCAATCGGAGGAAGACCAGCGTGCATGGCTTCGAGCGCTCGATGGCCTGTCGAGCGAACGCATGCTCGCCGACGTGACGACGCTCAGCAGTCCTGCATTCAACGGCCGTCAAACAGGATACAGCGGACGACGCTGAGCTCAGCGAAATGGGTCACTGATCGATTTCTTGCTTCGGGTCTCTCATTAGTGCAGCGGTCGCCTTAATCCAGCCAGTCCCATGCGACGGGCCAGTGGATATGCGAGCGGATTCATGACCACCGCGGTCACGGTGCCGAACATTGCACCAGACCCGTTACTCCGGATTGCAACAGCCAGCGACTCGCTCACTCAACAACTTGGGAGCAGACTATCTCCCGATCCTTGATTCGCCCTCCGCTGACGTTCGTGGTCCGATCGTGTTTGTCGGCTACGGTATCGTAGACGCGGTACAGGGCATCGACGACTACGCCGGAGTCGATACCACCAACGCCATTGTGCTGTTCCTCCGTGGCACACCCGCTCACTACAAGGGAACCGTCAGCCACGCAGACAAGGTGCGCTTCGCACGCCAGAAAGGCGCTCTCGGTTATCTCACTGCCACAGGGCCGGTGCTCAGCCCCTATGAAGCGCGCCGCGGCGTCACGGGAAAGCCCGGCGCCTTTTATGGGCTCTCCTCCCTAATCAGAAACCCTCCCAGGTGCCTGGATCAGCACGCACTCTGGCCGAGACAGATCCTCGCCGATCCCGATCATACACAACCGAGTCGGCTGCATGACTTACAAGAGACAGCTGAACCACTCCCCTGCCGTACAATCGATCAGCACCGGCCGCTATGGCTCTCTCGATTGGCAAGCTCGTCCAGAGGACGGCTTCCTCATGAATGTCCTGGCCTTCCTGCCTGGGAGCGATCCGCAGAAGAGCCAGGAAGTCCTCGTGATCGGCGCACATCGTGACCACTTCGGACGACAGGCCGGCTTGCTATTTCCCGGCGCAGACGATAACGCCTCCGGTACGGCCATAATATTGGAAGTCGCCCGAGTGCTGGCTCAGACAGGCGCACCGCTTCAACGAACCGATCTTGTTCGTCTCGTTTAGCGGAGAGGAACAGGGACTCGTCGGATCTCGGCTCTACCTCCAACGACCAGTCGTGCCGATCAGCTCGACCAAAGCCATGATCAACATCGACCATGCGGGAATCGGAAATGGACGGCTGACGATCGGTGTAACGGGCTTTGAGAAGAGTGTCGCGCTCGAAGCGGGGCAGACAGCAGGGCTCAGCCGACAAGCTCGACGTGTACGGATTTTTCCCCGGCGGCGATCACGTGCCCTTCAAAGAGGCGGGTGTCCCGACTGTCACCGTCGTCAGCGGCGGCATCCATCCACACTTTCATCAGCCCACTGATAGCGCCGACACAATCAATCCTGAAATTTTACAGAGCGTGGCCCGGTATGTCCTTGCTCTCACCTGGCAACTGGCGAATGCCCCTTAGCCTGATACTGAAAAACCATTCCGCATGATCTGGAAATCGACAACCGGCATGTCAGAGGATACAATGGGACGCCGCGAGGGATGATCGAAGCGAGACACGCGAGACTGACGGGACGAGCGAGACTAGGTGGGAGTTCAATCAGAACACGCCGCGCCTTTCGCACGCGCCACGGTGAGTGCGCTGGCCTTCAGCATCCTGTCAGGGGATGTCGTCGAGAATTGTCGATTGAATCGATGGCAACGGCGCAGTTTGGCGTGGAGGACCGGGAAGAACGATTGGTGAGCCGACCTGGTTGGCGCCTTGGATGAGTCCGATCGTGAGTTGCGGCCCGAGCGTGCTCACTGCTCCGCTCCATGCTTGACCGGTCGTGGGATTCCGAAAGCTGTACGATTGGAAATTGTTCCCGGGGTTGTACAGATTTCCCTGCGTGCCTTGATTGTCGAGATAGAGACTCCCTAGGCCGGGCAGCTTGAACAACGGCGCGACCCCACCATCGAATGAGCGAACGCTGGAAATCGTCGACTGACCCCAAGCTTGCGAGGTCATCGACGGGAGCGCAAACAGGAGCATGCCCAGCACAGCCAGCGCTGCCGGAAACGCTGAGACCGGTAGAAGAATTTCCTCGACCCGATGCCTTTGGAATCGCATAGCAGTTAGTCCATGACAGGTCCGTCCGACACCATTATAGTATGGAGAAAGATTCCTTGTCGATCAAAGGGGGCGTTATGAAGCAGAATCTTGCAGCATGTGGATGGTGGCGCACATTTGGCTATGCCGTCGGAGTCAGTCTGGTCCTGTCACCTGGACTTAGCTGGGGACTGGAGATCGACAAGGCGCCCCCCACGGAAAGACGGGAAACCATCTCCCTCGCCGACGCGGCGCTTCGAGCACTGAAGCATAATCTGGACATCAGTATCAGCCGTCAGACGAAGGAAAGTCGGCAGGCCGATATCACCATCGAACAAGCTAAGTTCGACCCGACTCTGAGCGTGAACGGCCAATTCAACCGAACTGTGAATCCGCTTAATCGGCCGGTATTCGGCGCAACCGGGAACAACTTAACTGGGATTACCACTTTTGACCAAAAAAACCAATCCATCACGTTTGATGCCACGACAAACCTGATTACTGGCGGCAACGTCGATCTGAACTATAGCCCCGCGCGCACAAATGTAAACCAGAATCTGGCCACGGGATTCTTGTTCAACCCTTCCTATACAGGCGGTCTCGCGCTGACCCTCACGCAACCGCTCCTCCGCAACGCCGGGATCGACCTCAACAAGACCTTCATCCGCGTCGCGCAGAATAACGCCACTGTGGAAGAGCATGTCTTTCGCGATCGTGTCCTCACCGTCCTGGCAACGGTGGAACAAACCTATTGGGAAGTCGTCTTCACCAATGAAAATCTGAAAGTGGCAGAGGCCGCCATGAAAGCGGCGCAGGAACTCTTGGCCAGCAACCGCGCGAAGGCGAAGGCCGGCATCATGTCGATTGTCGATGTCTTGCAAGCCGAAGCAGCCGTCGCGTCGCGGGTCGAACAAGTCCTGGTCGCGGATAAAACGATTCGAGACCAGGAAGATCAGCTACGCCGACTGCTCAATCCTGCGGAAGAGGATCTGCGTCAGGACGTGCGATTGACTCCGCTCGATCAGCCAGTGGTGGTCCTCGAACCCATCAGTCTGCAGGAAGCCATCGACACGGCCATGGAGCAGAGGCCCGAAATCGTCCAAGCGAAGAAGAACATGGAGTCGAGCGATCTCAATACACAATTTGCTAAGAATCAACTCCTTCCGACTCTGTCGCTTCAAGGCACCATGGGACTTGCGGGGCTGGGAAAGGACTACAGTGACGCGGCTAAGAATAACTTCAGCGGCGATTTCTATAATTACGGAGCCGGGTTGGTCTTAAGCTACCCGCTCGGAAACCGCTCGGCCTGGAGCACCTATAGCAAGCGGCAGCTGGAGGAAAAGAACGCCGAAGCCTCGTTCGTGAGTGTGCGGCAGCAGATTATTGTGGGTGTGCGCGAAGCGGTTCGGCGCGTCCAAACGGATTTTAAGCGAATCGAAACGACTCGGTCGGCCAGAATCATGGCGGAGAAACAGTTGCAGGCGGAGCAAGAGCGCCTGAAAGTGGGGCTCAGCACCACACGCTTTGTGCTCGACTTCCAACGAGATCTCGCGACGGCGCAAGGGAATGAATTGCGCGCCACGGTGGACTACAACAAATCGCTCTCCAACCTCGCGCGGCACAAAGCCACCACACTCGACCGCTATAATCTTCAACTGAACTGACATTCTGTATGACAGCGCCTGAGCCCGGTCTGCGCGCGACACCGACTCAGGCCAAAGAATGGGGAGCGGCCCAGGCGCTGCTCCCCGTCGCCGCGACGCTCGGCTACTACGCGCTCCCCCCCTCGCTCCAAGAACAGACGCTGGTTCAGTTCGCGCCACAGATTGGCGCTTATCTCGCCTTGGGTTTTTGGGCCGCGCGCAACCGCGACATCGTATCTCGGCTTGGGCTGGAGAACGGAAAAATCCGAGATGGTCTACGCTGGGGACTCTTGATAGGCCTGGTTCTCGGCTGTCTGAATACGTTCGTAATTCTCTCAGTCTATCCACATTTGGGCTATGACATCAGTTTCCTCAAGACCACGCCGCATGGTCGGCTGCCCCTCTTGGTCATGGTCCCCTGGTTCATCTGCGGCATCGCCATCCTTGTGGAACTGAATTTCCGTGGATTTCTCCTCGGACGGCTGGCCGCACTTGAATCGAGGCTATGGAAATCAGGCTTGGCCCAACGCCACTCGCCCCTCGCCCTCGTCACTTGCGCGCTGACATTCGCGTTCGACCCCTTCATGGTCAATACGTTTCAACATCTCCACTGGATCGCCCTGTGGGACGGGCTCATTTGGGGAATCATCTGGCTACGCACACGTAATCTCTACATCACGATCGTCGCGCACGCGGTCGAAGTCATCGCGATGTACAGCGCAGTGAGAGCGGCGATTGGATGAGAACCTGTCACAGACCCTACCATCTGATATCGAGGCAGCAGGACTCCTGACTCGCAAAGCTCAAGTGCGTGACCTCGTTGTGTTTCATTTCCCACCACGATATACAAGGCAGGGCAGGGCAAGGCGATGGAAGCGTTTCAATGAACCTGAGGAGGAGGCAACGTGAGCGACTTCGTGAAATATACCGTGTACTTTCTGCTGGGCGGAACGATTGTGAGCGTCTCCACCTACCTTGGGTCGCAAGGAAAATCGTTTCTTGCCGCCTTTGCCAGTACCTTCCCCGCCATTACCGGCGCCACGTTCGTGCTGATCTATCTGAACGGCGGCAATGATGCAATCGTCAGTTACGCAAAAAACTTGCTGTGGTTCGTCCCGCCCTGGACGGTCTACGTCGTGTCCATGATCGCGGCCGTCCCCCGATTCGGCTTCTGGCCCTCCATGATCGGCTCGCTCGTGCTGTATCTGGGCTGTGTGGGGGTCGTGAAGGTAGCGTCGAGATAGGTCTTTGGCTGGCGCTCGCTCTACCAAATGATCGGGCCGCTTAGCTGAAATGAAGCCGGTTCATTTCGCCGAGGGTCGACACCATCTGATCGAGTGCTGCGGTGACAGAGCGGCTCGCGGCTTGAGACGGGCCATCGGCACCGGCCCAAATGTTGGGAGGGTTTTCGATCTCACGCACGTTCTGACAGAACCGGACGATCGTCTGTTTCCAGTGGATGGGACCTGACCCTTCATCAAGAAATTGGACTCGATCCCGCGAAAAGGGCTGGTCGAATTGCGCAGCCCGCAGCTGCCACATCTGTTCCATCGCCTTCTGCCGCTCGGGACTGAGTTCCAACCCGCTGGCCCGTTCATTGAGCGCCGCGAACAGTCCCCCGACAATGTGGTCGACCTCCGATTCAGGGAACACGCCGACGCATGATTGCATGAGCAGATATTTGTGAAAGAGGAACACCTCGGCGCTGATACGGGCTTCGTTCGCGGAAGGATCGTAAGCCCGGGCCAGCTCTCGTAACCCATCGCCCGACGCTCCTTCAAGGCAGGCGCCCAGCAAATGGGCCAACTGGCGCCCGAGCCCGAGATACTCTGCCTGAGGCAGGCGCTGCATGATCTACTCCGGTTCCACGACAACCGCTGTGCCGCTGGCGCTGACCATCAACATGCTGGCATTGGCGCCGATCGTTTCATAGTCGATATCGATGCCGACAATGGCATTGGCGCCCAAATGACGAGCCTGCTCGCGCATTTCGCCGAGCGCAATATCTTTGGCCTTACGCAGCTCGGCTTCATACGCCGCCGATCGGCCACCCACGATATCACGAACCGACGCGAAGAAATCCCGAAAGATATTCGCGCCGAGGATGGCATCCCCGGAAACCAATCCCAAATACTTGACCGCTTTCTTTCCGTCGAGACTCGGTGTTGTCGATAGAATCATGATCTCCTCCCGCTGAGCGCCCCCATCCTCTCACCATTAGGAAGAATCGCCAAGCCTTTCACCGAATCCCTTCGGTCCCGAGAAATCTGGGCGACACCCCAACCTACCGGGGATAATATCAAATACCAGAGTAGATATTCATGGATGGTCCGCGCTACGATCATGCATTTATGTCGCTTGGAGCCTACCCCGTGGAACCCACCCCTCTACCGCAGAACCAGTCTGCTGACCTCATCGTCCAGGGCGCGCGACAGAATAATCTGAAGAACATCTCGCTCCGTATCCCGCACAACCAGGTCACAGCCATCACCGGCGTATCAGGATCGGGGAAATCCTCTCTGGCATTCGACACCCTGTTCGCCGAAGGCCAATGGCGTTATGTGGAATCGCTCTCCACCTATGCCCGCATGTTTCTCGACAAGGTCAACCGGCCCGATGTCGACCGGCTGATCAACGTCCGCCCCGCCATTGCGATCGAACAGAAGAACCCCATTCGCACCGCCCGTTCGACGGTCGGGACCACGACCGAGATTGCCGACCTCCTGCGGCTCCTGTTCGCCAAGGTAGGCCATCCGGTCTGCCCCGATTGCGCCATCGATGCGCGCAGTTTTCACCCTGGCAGCGTCGTCGACGACCTCCTGGACCATTGCGGCGACGCCCGAGCGATGATCCTCTTCCCTGTCACAGCGCCACCGCCGAAACAGGACCAGGCCTTTCTCCAATCACTGTTGCTGCGCGGGTTCACCAGAGTGCAGTGCGGTGAAGAAATTCTCGATCTCCATGAGATCCAAACCCTTCCCAAATCCAGGCCGGACCATCTGCATGTGATTCTCGATCGGCTGGTGATCCGGGAAGACAATCGATCCCGCCTCGTCGAGGCGATCGAAACCGCGTTTCTCGAAGGCGAGGGCCTGTGCCGCGTGGAGGTCATCGACCAGGCCCCCCGTACCTACAGCACGAATTTTCGCTGCCAACAATGTGGCAGAATCTTCGAACCGATTCGCCCGGTCCTCTTTTCCTTCAACCATCCGCTCGGCGCCTGTCCAGAGTGCAAGGGGTTCGGCAATATTCTCCGTTACGATCCCGACCTCGTCATTCCCGACCACAGCAAGTCGCTCGCCCAGGGCGCGGTTGAACCCTGGAGCAAACCCAGCGGCGATTGGTGGCAGAAACAAATGTTGCTCTCCATGAAACGGCGCGGGATCGATCTCGCCCTCCCCTACAAAGACCTGCCCCAGACCTATCCAGCAGATGCTCTGGAATGGAGAAGGCAAGATGGAGGGCGTGCAGCAATTTTTCGAATACTTGGAAGGGAAGCGCTACAAATTGCACGTGCGCGTGATGCTCAGCCGCTACCGGACGCCGATCCCCTGCCCGAGCTGTGACGGGTCCCGTCTCCGACCGGACGCCCGCTATGTGAAGATCGCGGGTAAAGATATTCATGAGCTGTCAGCGCTCACGATCGAACAGACTGCCGCCTGGATCACAGCCCTCACCCTCTCTCCCTACGAAGAGCAGGTCGCCCGCGACATTCTTCGACAACTGACGGCCAAGCTTGGCTTTCTCCTCCGCGTGGGCCTCAGCTATTTGACACTCTCCCGCCAGACCCGCACGCTCTCGGGAGGAGAGGCCCAGCGAGCAGCCTTGGCCAACCAACTCGGCGCCCGCCTGGTCGGCACGCTCTACGTCCTCGACGAGCCGACCATCGGTCTCCACCCGCGTGACACCGCAACCCTCGCCGGCATTCTTCGAGAGCTGGCAGTCCAGGGCAACACCGTGGTCGTCGTCGAACACGACCGCCAGATGATGCAGGCAGCCGACTATCTTGTCGAGCTGGGGCCTTTGTCTGGAGAGAAAGGCGGTGAGGTGATCTGTGCCGCGCCACAACAGGAATTCATTGCGGACCGGCGGTCGATCACGGCGCGCTACCTGCGCGGCGAAGACAATATTGCGACGCCCAGGTCTCGGCGAAGAGGAAACGGAAAACTGCTTGTCATCGCAGGCGCCTGCGAAAACAACCTCAAAGATCTGTTCGTCCGTCTTCCACTCGGCATGTTGATCTGTATTACCGGCGTCTCGGGCTCCGGCAAGAGCACCTTGGTCGAAGACACGCTCTACCGGGCCGTCGCCCGCGCCTTTCGTATCGCGTCACTGCCGATGGGCAAATTTCGCGCAATTAAGGGGATCGAACATCTCACCGGCATCAAGCTCATCGATCAGGAACCGATCGGCCGAACGCCACGCTCAAATCCGATCACCTACCTGAAAGCGTTCGATGAGGTTCGCGCTCTCTTCGCCTCCGAGCGCGATGCGCTCCGGCGCGGGCTCACGCCGGGCCATTTCTCCTTCAATACCACCGGGGGCCGGTGCGACCGATGCGAAGGGAGCGGCGTCGAAAAGCTGGAGATGTATTTCTTTGAAGATATCTATGCCACGTGCGAAGCCTGCGACGGGAAGCGATTCAAGCCGGACGTCCTCTCCATACGCTATCGCGGGAAAACGATCCATGATGTGTTGCAGATGACGGCTGAAGAGGCGCTGGGATTTTTTAGCGGCTCGCCCAAGCTCACCGAAAAGCTCCACCTCCTCTCGACCATCGGGCTCGGCTATCTCCGCCTCGGCCAATCCGCGACCACACTCTCAGGTGGCGAGGCCCAACGGTTGAAAATCGCCGCCGAACTGAAGGACTCATCCGCGAAGAACGTGCTCTACATCATGGACGAGCCGACCACCGGGCTACATGTCGAAGACATCAAAAAACTCCTGGCCATGCTGCAGAAGCTGGTGAACAGCGGCAATACCGTGGTGGTGGTGGAACACAACCTCGACGTCATCAAGTCAGCGGATTGGATTATCGACCTAGGGCCGGAAGGCGGCGCAGCAGGCGGACACATCGTGGCAGAAGGACGACCTGAACAGGTGGCGAAGATAGCTGGCTCTCATACAGGACAATTCCTCTCCCACGTCCTCGCCCCACCATCAGGATCATAGCCACGCCATAGCACCACACTCATTCCAATACCAGCTCGAAAGTGAAACGAGGCGGGACGAATAGAGATCGAAGATATCGCTGTAAAGTTGTATGAAAATCCAGACAGATTGTTACTTATACAAATTGGAATGGGGGTGGATCGGGGCATGGAGCAAACACTTGAGACGCCTGAGTTGATCCCCACTTTGCAAACCGAACACTGTGACTCTACTGAAATAAGTTGTTACCTCGGCACCTCCCCCTACTTATGTACAGATTGTTTTCCAGAACTGTAGGGAAATAGCATGCTTTTTGCGAGCGGCCCACCCAGTTGAGCACGACGGTGCGACAGGGATTGAGATAGCGCTCGATGATGTGGCATCCGGGCAGTGGGTCGGGTTTAAATTGCGGCGTTAGGATTTCCCACCAAACCAGAGAGTGGTCAAAGGTGAGCATCTTTCAACTGGGTGCATGAGGTACAGAATCTATATTGAAATTTACGTGGGGGGCATAGCTGAAATCAAACTGACCCGCTACCCGAATCCAGATTGTATTGCTGTGAGATGGCCCGGATACGAATCCCGGCAACTATGTTCAAACCAAGAGATAATTAGGTGGTGAAGAATGAACACATTCCATACTAATTCGAAACCACTCACATGGTTTATGGGATTGCTGCTGACTGCTTTTGTAGCCGGATGCAGCGGCGGCGGTGACGGTGGAGGGGGGGCTACTGCACAACCCGGCACGCTGGGCGTTTCGCTGACCGATGCACCAGCCTGCGGCTTCGACCAGGTGAATGTGACGGTCAGCAGAGTGCGTGTCCATTCAAGCAATACGGATGACGTAAATGCCGCCGGATGGAGCGATATCACCCTCAACCCGCCGAGAAAGATCAACCTGCTCAACCTCAACGATCCGACGCAACCCAATCTCGCGCTCGAAAGCCTTGGTGAGACAGCGCTGGCGGCGGGCCATTACACGCAACTGCGCCTAGTCTTAGTTCCGAACAATGGCGGTCCACCCTTTGCCAATTCGGTTGTCCTATCAGGGCAACCACCATCCAGTGAAATTCCGCTCGATACGCCCAGTGCCGTACAAAGCGGCATTAAATTGATCCACCAGTTCACCGTGGGTTCCGGGCAACGCGTCGATCTGCTGCTGGACTTCGATGCCTGCAAATCCATTGTGAGAACGGGGAACGGCAGATACAAACTGAAGCCTGTGATCAAGGTCATCCCCTATGTCCTGAACGGCATCGAGGGCTTCGTCGATACGGCCCTGCTCGGCAGCAACGTGGTCGTGTCAGCACAGGTGAATGGCGAAATCGTTCGTGCGACCGTGCCGAACGCGACGAGCAACGATCCAGCTTTGAGAGGGAAGTTTTTCCTCGCCCGTCTCACGCCAGGGGTACACGACGTGGTGATCACAGCAAGAAACAGCCCGACGGATACCTGCTGTGCGACAGCGGTCATTACAGGAGTGCCGGTTCCAAGCAGCACGAGCATCACCACCATAAGCACTCAGGCCCAGCCGTTCCAGTTGCAGCTCTCCACATTTCACACGATTGGCGACGCCGTGACGTTGACAAACCCGCCTCCTCTGCCTGCTGTTGACGATCGTGACGACGCTACCGTTACCGTTGCTGCGAAACAGGCCCTTTCCGGTGGGCCAACTGTCACTGTGAGATCGCAAGTCGCAACGGTCAATGACGGTGCGGTTCCAGTCGGCGATTTTGGGTATGGATTGGTGCTTCCCACTGTGGCGCCGTCACTGGCATCGTATGGGACCTTGCCGATCACGCCGGATGCTACCGGGCAAGCAGCGAATGCCGGTGCGTATTCCATCCACGGTTCCGCGCAGACCCCCACTGCGGCCTACGCAACTCAAGCTCCAGCACCGTCAATCGTCAATATTTCTGCTGGTGATAATCTGGGCCAGGATTTTACACTGGCGCCATAGCCAAGACTGCGGGCAGCAGATTTTATCTGCTGCCCGCAACGCCCTGTCGTCTTACAGACTCTCACATCGAAGGGAAACGGATCGGCGGCGGTGGCAACCGTGGTTGCCGAGCGCAAGCTGATCCTTCTTTATTCTTCCCAATTTCTGCGCTGCCTGGGCTGGAACGGAGGCACTGTGAGGTACACTCCATCGCGCCATACACATCACAAAAGCTGTAAGGAGAAACGGGCGACGGCATGCAAAGAGTAGCGTCTTATAGGAGCCTGTTGGGAATGAGAAGGAGATTCGCTGTCTATTTAGGCGCAACGCATTCATTATTGTGTTGTCGAGACCGTGCGCCGTTCCTCAGCCCCACGATGTTGATACGATCCCCATCTCTCGACTAGGGGTGTGTCAGAGCCTTGGCGCGGACTTCCGCCGGAAGAGCGAAATTCGCAAGCCTACTTTGTGGGGAAGGAAAGCTGGAACTGACTGAGTTTTTCTCTTCGGTTCTCTAAGGGGTGGGCTGGCTGATCCCCGACTGCGCGCGTCCAACGAGGGCCTTCTGAGGCCGCGCGTTGCGCGAGCAAAGGGGACGGCCAGGCTACCCCGTCTTTTTTTGCGGCTCCAGCAACTTCTCCCCCTTCTTGAACACGGCGAAAATCGCCTGCGAGGGACAAGCATCCAGGCAGAGTCGGCAGCTTTCCAGACAACGGGAAGAATCGAACTTGTAGGGAGGAGTCGAGAGCCAGGCGCCGGTCGGGCAGATCGGAACACAGATGGCTTGATGCGTGCAGCGGTCGGGATGGCGGATGAGGTGATCGCGTATGACCATCATAGGTTTGACTCCTTCAAAGAGACCTTGGGAAAAGATCTCGAACATATTTCTATCGGGAAGGCTGCTCACTTCCACTCCTTCACGAGTTCTTTCAACCGATCTTTCAGTTCTGGATGCTGCTCCAAGTTGTTATGAATCGCTCCAAGAATCTTTTCGACCCTCGCCGACTTGAGGGCGTCTTTGTCCTTCTTGACCAGTCGATCATACTCCACATAGGCGGCCTGATGCGCCGGCTCAAGGAGCGCCCGGGCCACGGCCAAGGCCTCGCCCAACTCGTAGGGCTCCGACGCCATGGCGGGCAGGATGGTAAAGGTGCCATCGGTGCACACCAGCACTGCAGTTCCCTGTTTGCCCTTGAGCGGGATGACGGCCTTGATAGTTTTTCCCGTCAAGGCTTCCCAGTTGCCGAGTAACCCCGGAAACTGCTTCATGAAGGCCACCTTTTCCAGGTTGGCTTTCCACTTCTCTTCAACAGCCATAACGATCCTTGTGATGCGACGCTACGATTTGAGCGGAGGGACGGTCGTGGGAGCTGGGTGATCGGGCATGACGAGACGAGTCACGACCTCGCCTTTAATGACGTGGCGCTCCATGATTTCCGTCACGTCGGCTTCGGATTTGACTTGATACCACACACCTTCGGGATAAATCACGACGCTTGGCCCTTCCGCGCAATGATCGAGGCACCCGGCTTTATTCGCGCGAACGACGTCCTTCAAGTCCAACCGCTTCGCTTCTTGCTTAAAGTGCGCGTGGAGCGCTTCCGATCCGAGCTTGGAGCAGCTCCCACGGGGATCGTCGGGGCTCCGTTGATTCGTACAGACGAAAATGTGGCGTTTGAAACCAGACATGATCGATGGGGGTCTACACTGGGATGCTGATGGTATTGAGTCGTTCGAGTAACCGTGTGACCTCGCCGCTCTCGAGCAGAGGTGAGCGTTTCTCAGTGGCATCGAGCAAGGCGACGATTTCTCTCAGGCGCAACCCTGCACGCTGGAATTCATCGGACGTCGACAGGTGAGAGGCCTGCCCGGCTCCGAGCTTGTCGATTTCGGCGGTGATATCTCTGAAGTCTCGTTGGAGATTTTTCTGCATCGAACAGCTTTCGCAGTACCATTTCGGACTTTGATCGGTCGAGGGGGACAGTCGGTCGTAGGTCCGGCCGAAAAAGTCCTTCCCGAGCGATAACTTGATGAGCGCAGCGCCGGTGGCGCCGCAGGCATTGCAGGACCCAGCCGCGGAATCCATAGAGCCTCCCTCTGTCAATCACGATTGAATGAGCGGGCGAATCTTACACCAGGCCCGCGCGTACTGTCCACTTGGCGGGATGTGCCCAAGAGTCAGCTCGTGCATTTTCACAACTATTATATATAGAATGAATCGAGAGTTACTCGGATGGATTGTACGAGGAGGGAATGGCCATGATCATCGGGGTGCCGAAAGAGATCAAGGACCATGAGTATCGTGTCAGTGTCACACCCGATGGGGTACGAGCCTTGACTCAGGCCGGACACCACGTGTGGATCGAACGATCGGCCGGAGTCGGCAGCGGATTCTCAGATGAGGACTACAAGAGTGCCGGCGCAACCATGGCAGAATCGAAAGAGCAGTTGTTTCAGCAGGCGACGCTCATTGTGAAGGTCAAGGAACCGATGCTCTCCGAGTGCCGCTTCTTCCGTCCAGGTCAGACCCTCTTTACCTATCTGCATTTGGCCGTGTTGCCAGAGGTCACGAAAGCCCTCCTAAATACCACGATCACGGCGATTGCCTACGAGACAATCGAGGCGAAAGACGGCACGCGGCCTATGCTCAAACCGATGAGCGAAATCGCGGGGCGGATATCGGTGCAGATCGGCGCACACTATCTGGAAAAGACGCAAGGAGGGCGCGGGCTTCTCTTGGCCGGTGTGCCTGGTGTGGAGCCGGGGAAAGTCGTGGTGCTTGGGGCTGGAGTGGTGGGTAGCGAGGCGACTCGAATCGCTGTCGGAATGGGGGCTCAGGTGACGGTGATCAATCTCGACCTTGAACGGCTCCGGGTACTCGACGAATTGTATCGTGGTCGAATTGTGACGCGTGCCTCCACGCAAGCTGCGATTGACGAGTCAGTGATGGCTGCAGATCTTGTTATCGGGGCGGTCCTCGTCCCTGGGGCTCGAGCGCCCAAATTGGTCTCGCGTGGAGTGGTCGCTCGAATGAAGCCGGGAGCCGTGGTGGTGGATGTCGCGGTCGATCAAGGCGGCTGCTTCGAGACCACAAAACCCACCACCCATTCAGACCCGGTCTATGTGCTGGATGGGGTGCTCCATTATTGTGTGTCCAATATGCCAGGAATTGTTCCGCATACGTCGACAGCCGCATTGACGAATGCCACGCTTCCATATCTTCTGCGTCTGGCCTCGCAGGGAGTGGAAGAGTCCGTACGGGCAGACGCTGGACTGGCGAAAGGGGTGAACCTCTCCGGCGGAAAGATTACCTGCCGAGAGGTGGCTGATGCCCTTGGCTTGCGTTTCGACCCCTTGATGTAAGACAATCCCTACTCGCTTTGCAGTTCTGTTGATTTTGTCGGGGCGTAGCGCAGCCCGGTAGCGCACTGCGTTCGGGACGCAGGGGTCGGAGGTTCGAATCCTCTCGCCCCGACCATACAGAGCTCGCTCGACCCGGAGCCTCTTCTTCTATTGAGGCGACGGGATAAACCCCTCCAGTAGACCCGGCATCCAAGTTCGCTCGTGCCGCTGGCTTCTTTATCGATGTATCGTTTCGATGGCCAGCGGATAAACCCCTCTAAGTCTTCTCTTCCAATACCACACAGAGCTTGCTCGACCCGGAGCCTATTTCTTCTACTGAGGCGACGGGATAAACCCCTCAAAGTCTTCTCTTCCAATACCAAGCCTACCTTGCTCAACCCTGAACCTTTTCGTATATAGTTCCGTCGGCCGGCGCGCATCGAAACTCCTCCAGCGTTTTCTTTTTTTCCGTTTCAGAACCGTTGAACGAAACCTACCCGCGCGGAATCGCAAAACGCGTGACGCTTCTGCGGAGGTGTGAGAGTATCCCTTCGATGACCGAACCTCTTGAATCGGCCGCTCTCCGCGCGAGACTTTTTGTAAAGGGAAAGGTCCAAGGAGTCGGGTATCGAGCGTTTGCGGCGCGCGTCGCATCACAACGAGGACTCTGCGGCGGCGTCAGGAATCTCGATGATGGCCGAGTCGAACTTGAAGTTGAAGGCCCCAAAGACCAGATTCTGATCCTGATCGAAGACGTAAAGACCGGGCCGCCGGCAGCGCGAGTGGCAGCCGTAGAAGTGGAGTGGAGTCCGGCGACAGGGCGATTTTCAGATTTTCGAGTGTGGTACTGAGACAACCCGTTAGGAGCGACGGAACGTATGGCGCGAGGAGGCGAGGAGTTACACGAGCTGGGCGAAGCGCGTCGACACGCCGTCGACCATGACGACGAGGACACTGCCGCGTCGTCGGGTGTGACCGAGGTATCCGTCGGCGAGGAAAAATCGAGTAACCGCTCCGAAGGATTAGATACCCTCAAATGCTATTTGCGCGAGATCCGGCGCTCGACCTTGCTGACGTTCAAGCAAGAACAGCAGCTGGGCAAGCGGGTCATGGCAGGGGACGAGCAGGCACGCCAGGAGATGATCGAATCGAATCTCCGCCTGGTAATCAGTATCGGCAAGCGGTATATGCATCGTGGGTTCCCCTTCTCCGACGTCATTGAAGAAGGCAATCTTGGGCTGATCAAGGCCGTTGAAAAATTCAACTATAAGCGCGGGTTTCGCTTCAGTACGTATGCGTCCTGGTGGATCCGGCAGTACATCGAACGAGCCATCATCAATCAGGCAAAGCTCGTGCGGTTACCGGTGCATGTGGTGGAGCGTCTGAATCGTTATCTCGCCAAGACGGAGCAGCTCGTTCAGGAACTTGGACGTGAACCGACTGCGTCGGAAGTCGCGGCACGGATGAAGACGACGGACGAAACGGTGTTGGATCTCAGACAAGTGGTCCGCACGACCTGTTCGTTGGACAGTCCGATCAGTGAGGGCGGGGATACGTTCTTACGTGATGTGATTGAGGATCCCTCGTGTGTCTCGCCTGCCGATACTGCCGAGGGGGTGATGCGTCGAGCAGAGATGATGGAGTGGGTGCAGGAGTTGCCGGAGAAGGAGCAAACTGTTATTATGTCGCGCTTTGGGCTTGATGGGAGCGAGGCCAAGACGTTGGAAGAAATCGGCCGGCAGATGGGGTTGACCCGTGAGCGAGTCCGGCAGATTGAAATGGCCGCGTTGGCGCGTTTGCGCCATACCATTGAGCGCAGAACCATGACACAAGCCGACTTGCTCTGATCTATGCCCCCCGTCAACTATCGTGCCCTCATTCGCGAAGTCCCCGATTTCCCCAAGCCCGGTATTCTCTTCTACGATATCACCACCCTGCTCAAAGATGCCCACGCCCTGGCGTTGATTGCCGATGAATTGACCTCGTACTATCAGCGGCAACAGGTTGCTAAAGTCATCGGCATCGAGTCGCGCGGGTTCATTTTCGGCGGGATACTGGCGAACCGGTTACACGCCGGGTTCGTTCCAGTCCGGAAGCCCGGTAAGCTGCCCGCCGACAACTTTGAGGTCAAGTACAGCCTCGAGTACGGTTCAAACTCCCTTGCCATCCACCGCGACGCGATTGGTGTCGGAGAACGAGTCCTGATCGTGGACGACTTGCTGGCCACAGGAGGCACGGCAGCCGCGACGGTGTCTCTCGTTCGGCAATTGGGAGGCGAGATCGTCGGGCTCGATTTTCTCGTTGAGCTCCAGAGGCCTTAAAGGTCGAGAGAAACTGGTCGGCTCACCCTATCCATTCGACAATCCTCTATCCGTAGGTCCCCATCAACCTCTTCCGTCAACTGGCGCGAAGCGTCGTGCTATGAATGCCGAACTTTTTCGGCTATTTGACCTTCACCCCAGGAGTACGACCCGCCATGGCAACAAAAGCCCCCGCCAAGAAGAAACCGGCACCGAAGGCCAAGATGCGGGCGAAGATCGAGAAACCAGCGAGCAAGCCAAAGCGCTCTCCTGTTGTCGTCCCTGAAAAACCTATCAGCATGACCGTCTCTCCTCTGGCTGCCAAACCGAAAGAAACGGCGAAAGAACGCGAAGATCGGGAACGCCGGCGCCAAGTCCTCCATCAGATGTTGATGCGGAAGCGCCAGGAAATTATCAAAGAGATTGAAGGGAGTCTGGGTCAATCCCTCATCGAAGATAAACAGCGGCGGCTTGAATCTGCACGCGACGTCGGCGATCAAGCCCTCATGGATCTCGATCGCGAGCTGGGCATTTCCTTGATGGAGATGCGCAATCGACGTCGGCAAGCCATCGATGAAGCGTTGACGAGACTCAACGAAGGCACCTATGGTATCTGCGCGGAGTGTGGTGTAGAGATCAGTGAGCGGAGACTGGAAGCCGTCCCGTTCGCGAAGCTCTGCGTCGAGTGTCAGTCAAAAGAAGAGCTGCTGGAAAAAATCGAGCGAGAAGAAGATCGCGACTAGCTGTTTTCCCGCGCAGATCGACCTTATCCCTGCCTCACGTAGTCTGCATCCCTCAATCATCGTTTGCCAAGGCTCGTGTTCTGTGAGCGCGCTTGATATCCTACCCGCGTGTGGGAGTGGGTGTAATGAAGCCAACGAGTCATCGAGCAGTCGTCTTGGCCAGTGGAGGACTGGATTCCACCGTCACGGCAGCGATTGCCAAGCAAGAAGGTCACGATCTCTTCTTCCTCACCATAGCCTACGGACAACGGCATGCAGTGGAGGTCGAACGGGCTCGGCAGGTCGCAGCCGCCTTAGGCGTGGCGAATCATGTGGTGGTGAATCTGGATCTGCGCGCCATCGGCGGGTCGGCGCTCACCGGCCCGCCGGCAGTGCCTAAGGATCGAGGGGGCAACGAGCGTAGCCGGACCATTCCCGTCACCTACGTGCCAGGGCGCAATCTCATCTTTCTTTCGATTGCGGCCGCGCATGCGGAGGTCGTGGGGGCATCTCTCCTCTATTTTGGTGCGAACGTGCTTGACTATTCCGGCTATCCGGACTGCCGGCCTGAATTCATTCGCGCATTTGAGGCGGCAGTGAAGGAAGGCACGAAGGCCGGCACGGAAGGGACCTCTCTCCAGGTCAAAGCCCCCTTGCTCATGCTGTCGAAAGCGGAAATCATCAGGCAAGGGATCGACCTGCATGTCCCGTTTCATTTGACCCATAGCTGTTACGATCCGGTGGGAGAACTGGCTTGTGGGCGATGCGATAGTTGCGTGATCCGGCGGGAGGGATTTGTGAAGGCTGGGGTTGTGGATCCCATCCCATATGCGATATAAAGCGTGACCCGCGAGACGTGCGAGAAAAGCGAGACTGGTTGGAAGTTGTAATCTCGCTCACGATTCACGAGTAGCCCGGACCAGCGATACTGACTCTATGAAAATCACGATGACGAAAAGATTTCAGATCGGAGTGTGTTTGCTGGGGCTGGGCCTCCTAGCGGCCTGCGACTCCACACAACCTACACAACCCACACAAACGGCCATGAACAGCGCTGTGCCAGCTGAGTTTCAAACAGGCGAAA
This sequence comes from uncultured Nitrospiraceae bacterium, assembly GCA_963801725.1. GTDB lineage: Bacteria > Nitrospirota > Nitrospiria > Nitrospirales > Nitrospiraceae > Palsa-1315. Next base: position 1,575,689 of record CAWDFX010000002.1, on the reverse strand, counting down.
CCACTTTCAATGCGAATTGTGCGGCCTGTCATGGGAAACAAGCGGCAGGAACCGACCACGGACCTCCGTTAGTGCACAAGGTCTACGAACCGAACCATCACGGGGATCAAGCCTTCCAACGGGCGGCGGCCAACGGCGTCCAGGCGCACCATTGGCAATTTGGCAACATGCCGAAGATCGACGCCGTAAAACCGGACGACGTCGATCAGATCGTGAAGTATGTGCGGTGGTTACAACGTCAGGCAGGCATCCAATAGACAGGATGCTGAAAAGGCCCGCCAGCTTCGTTCTCGCATCGTTCAGATCCTCAACGTACCCCAGAGGGTACGCCTCCGGTCTTCACTCGCTGCGGCCTTGCTGAACGGACCTTTTGAGCATCCTGTTAGATCTTCCCCTCTCGACCCTTTCCCTCGATAGCTTCTCGATTGAGACTGAACAATCATTGTTTCCGGAACTGCCGTTGGGCTGTCCACAAAACCTGTCAGAATTTCCGTCTTCACCCCTCGAAGATATAGCGTGCCAGGTCTAGCCGTCCGTTGATCTCAAGTCGGCTGGTTGAGGGACAGGTCTGTGGCGTAGGACCAGCGGTTTAGGAAAGCGTTGTCACCACCCTACTCCAGCCTCACTCAGGCTCATTCAGGCCAAGTCTAGCCAAGAGCTAAGAAAAAATCGACTTTGGCTGGAGTAGGCCTGGAATGAGTTGGAGTGAGGTGGAGTTGAGCACAAAATGAGCACAATTGCAGAGGTCTTCGATTGGATTGAAACTAGATTCGCGCAGGCACAGAGAAGTCTGGGTCTGGGATGTAGCCTAACGCCCAAGCTAACCGGCGCGCGCTCCTTGCGCGTCCGAGTTCAGCACCGTGTTAGCCGTCAAAGGGCATAATCGATGCTGATCTCATTCCCAGAAATTGCGACAAACACTGTTCCCTGAGATGTCACATAGATCTGTTCACTCTTTTTCGTCTCGCCGTCAGATAAGGTGGCAACGACCCAGAGAGCCTTGTCTCTTCCCGAAACCTTAGTTCGACGAAACTCAGCTGGAGGAATGCTATCAAGGGTGTACGTTTCGCCGACATCAGTCTCGATACGAACCTGGGAAATGGGTGAATGAGTAAGATTGCGCACGATCACAGAGGGCTCACCGGTGTGCGCCAAATTATACCCATAGAAGACCCCCCCGATACCGAAGATCAGCGCTCCGACCGCAAGGCCACCCAAGTAGGGAAGGGAACGTCTCATTGATGGCCACCCGCCTGAATCATCGCCTTTGATCCTTTTCCACCCCAATTATTGTTTTGAGATGAATCGCCGCGCTTCACAATCTCACCAGACTCGCTGAACCATCGAAGTGATGCTTCTTCAATTCTTGCTTGATCGTCTGAGTGACTAGGCCAAGGTCGCGCCTGTGAATATCTCGAACCACGAAACTGTCGGTAGCTCTGTCAGATCTCCTCAATATTCACCAAGCAGGTATCTTTCGACAAACGGAAAATATCCTCTCCAAAATTGCGAAAACGATGGATGACCTCGGATGTCGGTGGATCAGAAATCATGATTTTGATGGCTACGCTCATGGCAATGTGTGTATTGCACCTTTTGGTGTCTTGACTCGAATGTATACCCAATAGGTGTCCTTCTGAAGGGTATGCGGAATGATAGGTTTCGGTCAAACGAAACGGAAGTTTGAACACGCTACGGCTGTCTGGAGAAAGGTTCTCCAGAGCCAGACAGAATGAACTCGCGCGCTCTCTCCTATTGATTCAGCTGACAGCGGAGTGTTGGGGGAGGGGGGTACCTCAGGGGTCCAAAAAGCTTGGGAAATCTCTACCGGATATCCTTGTGATTTCCTTCACGTTCAAGACGTGAATCCCTATGGGTCAAAAACAACAGATTGTGACCAAAGCGTATTAGCTCCCGTCTTAGCCATCTATTGAGAGGGAGGTTATTCCTTCCACAATTCCTAACCAGGCACCGTACTGCTCAGACGCAATTTGCAGGGTCTGAACCCACGCCTCGGCAACCTCCACATTTCCTGCGACCGTGTGCGCCTTGGTAATCATCCTAGCAAGGGAGTCGCTGCTAGCTAACTCGTCTCTGTCACAGGTTACGCGCTCAAATATTCGCAGAGCCTCCTCCACCATGCCTAGAGCAGCATACGCTTCGCCCACTCTAGTATAGACTTCTCTCGTCAGCCAGGGGTCCAGCTGAGCTTCATCCACGATATGCAAGAGCTCAGCAAGGGCACGTGGCGCACTGTCCCGATCGCCTCGTTGGACCTCAGCCTTTGCCAGCGCCATGTAAATCCACCCCTCCGCATTTTTGCCTCCCTCTCTTCTGTGCGAGGATTTAATACGAGCGAGCGTATTCTTTGCCCCCGTGCTGTCACCATGTCGAGCCTGCATGTGTGCGATTCCAAGCAGGGCGTCGATCTTTGGTTCAGCCTCATCGATCCGTGCCGCGAATGCGAATGCTCCCGCAAAATCCCCGCCGTCGGCGAGTTCAACGGCAATCCTGGGCATACCGTTCTCGATGCGTCCTCGGTCGCTCATCCTCTCCAGAGTTTTCAAGGCTCCCGGAATGTCACCAATGCGTGCTTGGACGGCGACAATATCGGCGTATCCGCCATCGATCACTTGCGGACGCTGTAGAACGTCGAACGCGTCTGACGAAACCAGGTCGATGGCCGACTGGAGTGTATAATCCGCGTTCTCCCTCCTTCCCCCTATGGCCTGAATATGAGCAAGCCAGGTCAGGCACATGAGCGAAGTACCTCGCATCTTCGTTTTAGTCTGCTGCTCAGCAGTCGTTCGTTCCACGAGATCGAGAGCCTCCTTCGCTGTCATTTCATCAGCGATCCTCCCCTCCATCCCGGCTAATCGACAGAGCGTTAAGAAGAATGCGAAGCCATCAAATCCCAACCCAATCGCCTGCCGAATCGTGCTGAGGGCTCCAGAGAAATCACCAAGGGATACCTGTGCTGAGGCCATCTCCGCAAACATCGAAGCTTTGAGATCGTCGTCCTTCCTGGCTACTTCGCTCATGACTTCCCGATTCGCACCATCCCAATCACCGACTCGCACCTGGATCCCCACTATTTTAGCTAGCAGGCGGTTCCTCTGATAGTGATCCTCCTCCCTCAGTGCGCACGCACGAGCAGATTGAAGAGCTAGGCTGATCTTCGAAGCATAGACAGGCGAGACAGCAGATTTGGTCATGATCTTTGATTAAGGTATCACCAAGGGCAACGGATATAATGCAGTCGCGTATAGACTTCCAAGAGGGCTGGTGAAGTTCATCGACGTATCAGTGTGTAGCAAAGGTCCCTTGCAGACCACTTCAACTGGTGGCCGAAAATTGGACAAAGTCAGAATTCATTTGTTTTTGGAACAGGCAGAAGGATACGTCAAAGCCCTGGAAAAATCGACTTCTCTGCTTTCGATCATGAGAAGGTTTTTGAACACTGCGCGCAGAACAACTAGGCAGATAGAGGACAGCGAAGAATCGTTGTGAAAACTCTGTCAACGTGGTGAGTCTAGCAGGATTTGAGCGAGAAATAGTTGTGGTCGTAAAGCAGTCAGCCAAAGACACGTACTACGGTTCTAGTATTCATTTCACGTGGTCGATGCCGGCGCCGACCAAGACCGGACTGGATTGCTTGTCCAATTCTTCTTCCGCCGGCGACAGGATGGGGGGGCGAGTGGTCCTGAACTGGACAAGATCCTTCGAAAAGAGCAAATCGAGCGTCCAGTCCAAGGCCACGAGGACTTTCTTTTCAAATCGGGGCAGTTTCAGCAAGTAAATCGTCCGCCACAGCCACCAGGCAATGAAGCCTGAAAAGTTCACGCCGAGTATGTTGGCGACGCCAGTCCGTTTCCCGATGGGAGCCAGTAGCCCGATCGTCGAGTACAGGAACGGCTTCATCTCGTCGCCTCGAACGGTGGCCAGGATATTCTGAGCCGCCAGCTTCCCTTCGCGTAACGCGTGTTGCGCCGTCGGGGGGTGGGATTCCCCGGTTCTGCGGTCCGGTACGAGCGCACAGTCGCCAAAGGCCCAGACGCCAGGCCACTCGGGAACTTCCAGGTACTCGTTGACGAGGACCCGGCCCCGCGATTTCGTGCAAGGCAGTGTATCCATGAGGGAGTTTGGACAGATGCCGGCGGTCCAGATCAGCGTATTCGTCGTCACCGTCGTCCCATCGCTGAGCGTGACGTCGCGGTCCGTCACGGCGGTGACTTTACAGTTCGAATGGATTTCCACCTGTTGCTCCATGAGCTTTCGCTGCGCGTAGGTGCCGAGCTTCTCCCCGAGTTCCGGCAAAATGATCTTCCCCGAATTGACCAGGATGATTCGAAGCATGTCTTCCCGCAGATGTGGAAAGAACCGGACCGCCTCTCGCAGAAAGTCATTCATTGCGGCGATGGTTTCGACACCGGCGAACCCTCCACCGGCCACGACGAAATTCAGTAAGGGCGCGCGGAGGTGCGCAGAGCATTCAAAGTCTGCCTCTTCCAGATTTGCGATCAAGCGGTTGCGCAGAAAAATTGCATCATCCAGCGATTTCATCGTGAGTGCGCGGTCGGCCAGGCCGGGGATGTTGAAGAAGTTCGTGGTCGACCCGAGCGCCAGCACCAGGTAGTCGTACGGCAGCGAATGGCAATGTTCCTCGTGCCCATGCGACAAGCCGATTCGCTTATGCGCGAGGTCGATAGATTCGATGTCTCCATGAAAGAACGTCACGCGCCGCAATAGCTTGCGGATCGGGCTGACGATATTGGTGATATCGAGGTCGCTCGCCGCGACTTCGTGCAGCATTGGGGTGAAGAGGAAATAGTTGTCGCGGTTGACCAGGGTGACGTCCAAGTCGGCGCCCCGCGCAAGCGCTCGTTCGAATTCCAGCGCAGCATACATGCCGCCGAACCCACCACCCAGAATCAAAATTCGTGGCTTCCCGTTAGACATTACAAGACTTTCCGATGAGTTCTCAAACCGTTGTAAAAGGGTCGTGGGGTTAGGACAAATCTAGCACAAGGCGGGTGGTGTCTCGGTCGGATGCTGCAACCTGTTGAAAACTTGAGGCTCCTAATATGTATTGCACGTACGGCAAACGGCTTAGGAGGCTGTTTCCATTATCCTATATCCTACTCCAACCGGCTGAGCCTCATTCAGGCCAAGTCTAGCCAAGGTTTCCTCAACATCAGGAGAAAGACCAACCGATGAGTCGCGCGTTTCACAGTGGGGTGTTTGGAGAGTTCAGGCGAATCAACCCACAACCCTCCCCGCCCCTCTCCTACATCAACTCCCAAACCGATGGCACTTAACAATTCATCGTCCGGGAAATGATTGCATCTTGAGTAATCTGAACTCCGGGATTTGATCAGGGCGTGGAATGAACGCCATGTCAGCTACGGCCATTTCGCCACTTTCACTTGTCGCGATGATTTTCACATCATATGTGTCTACTGGAATATGCCGATTCATATCCTCCGGCAACGAAGAGATGCTCAGGGATGAATATCCTCCAGCGCCTAAGAAGAAACTGAATACATCGACAAACATGGCATCCATGAATTGCGGATCTTTGGTGGGATACACGTTACAGTTCGTTGCCCCGGCGTGGTCATTTCTCAGCTTAAGATGACTGCCAATGGCATGGAAGTTCTCCGGCTTCTTTTCCAAGGAATTCAGTTTCACTTCTACATTCCTCACGGTCGAATCATCGCTGTTGACCAATGCGATACGATAGGTGTACAGCGATCCGCTGATGGGCGCTGCCTGCGACCGATCTACGCTTGGATTCACCTGCACCCAGGGTTCTCCTTCACGAATGATAATGGACAGTTTGCCATCTCTTACATTTGTTCGCACATACAAGTGAATAGCCCAGGCACAGAAGCCCACAAACGCCATCCAAAATATCCATGTATCTGTGGACTTATCCGCTAACCATGGTGGTACATCCTCAATGCCGAAATAGTTGAACCAGGCTTCTACATTGGAGCGGGCTTGCCGAGGGGTAACGGTCGAAAGCAACATCAGCACCCCAAGCACCAAACTTGGGAGCGATTTAATCACCCATTTCCAATACACTCGCATTCCGTTGCTCCTGGAATTAAGGAATGACCGGGCTAGTTTCTCTGATTTATCTGGTTACTCTGGTTCAACTCAAATAAACGAGACAAACTAAACAAACCGGATGAAACCAGATAGACGAGTCAGTGACAGTCGAAGCGATCTTCCTACGTCTTCGATTGGGATCTCGCGCCAAGCGCCGGACGGGAGATCTTCCAGCGTGAAGGGACCGTATTGAATCCGCCTCAGCCTGATGACTTCATGCCCCAGCGCCTTGAACAGTCTTCGGATTTCACGATTTTTCCCCTGGATCAAGACTACTTCCAGATGTGATTCGCGGCCGGAACTCTTTTGAATCTTCACAGTATGGCACTGGAGACGCTCGCCAGCATCGACCACTCCGGCTACGGCCTCAGTGGCTTGGGACTCGGTGAATGCTCCTCGCACGGAGACCAGGTAGGTCCTCATCACTTTATTTGCCGGATCGGTAAGATAGCTCGATAGTGCCGAGTCGTTCGTGAGCAGGAGGAGGCCACTGGTCGCCTGATCGAGTCTGCCGACGGCATGCATATACCCCAAGTCCACGGGCAGCACATCGAAGATCGTCTTACGGCCCTTCTCGTCACTGTGCGTCGTGATAACCCCTTTGGGTTTATGAAAGAGGACAAATCGTTTGACCGAGTCTTGAATCGGTTGGTCGTCGATCGAGACAGAATCTTTCGGCCACAAGACCCACGTGGCCGGATCGCGCACGACTCGCCCATTAACGCGGACTCGCCCTGCACTGATCCACTCCTGGCTTGTCCCACGGGAAGCAATGCCAAGCTTCGAGAACAGCCGATCCACGGTGAGACGTTTGGGCGAAGCGGGTTTATCTGCCATTCTGAACCATCTCAGCTCAGCAGGATTTTACTGGCGCGCATTTCTGGGACAAATAAAGAATACCGCGCAGAATGCTCAAAAATGCCGTCAGCAAGGCCGCAGGCGAGTCGAAGCCGGAGGCGTACCCTCTCGGGTACGTTGAGGATTTCGATGAGCTGAGAACGAAGCTGGCGGACTTTTTCAGCATTCTGCTAAAGGAGGCCGCGTTTTTGGAGAAAGTCTTTGTCAATGACCGGGGCGGGTTTGGCGGGAATCTGTCCTCGTTCCTGCAGCAGCCTTTCGACATATTTTCCGATCAGGTCCGACTCAAGATTGATCTGATCGCCGACTTGCTTGAGACCCAGTGTGGTGACCTTCGCTGTGTGCGGAATAATCGAGACGGAGAATCCACGATCTGTCACGTGATTAATCGTCAGACTGATGCCGTCAACGGTGATGGATCCTTTCACGATACAGTGTCGCAGAATCTCCGGCGGAGCTTCGATCGTGAACAGGATGGCGTTCCCATCCTGTTGGCGGTTGCGAACCGTGCCGATGCCGTCCACATGACCGGCCACGAGATGCCCCCCGATCCGTTCGTTGAGCTTCATCGCCCGCTCTAGATTCAGCGGCGCGCCTGCAGCAAGCTGCCCGAGGGTGGTCACGGACAGCGTTTCGGGAGAGATCTCCACAGAAAAATTGTGGTCGGTCTTGTTCGCCACGGTCAGACAGGTGCCGTTGACGCTGATACTATTCCCGATCTTGAGGTCGTCCATCACGGCTGAGGCCAGAATCGTCATCCGCGTACCAGCGAGAGTCTTGTCAATTGAGACGATGGCGCCCAGTTCTTCGACAATGCCTGTAAACATTACTCTTCCCGCATAATCCGTTTCACGACGAAAACAACCATCACAACCAACACGATCACACCGATGCCGGCCAGTGTGCCAATGACGATATTCTCTGTCGCGATGGCGTTCATCATCGCCCCATTATATAGCACCAGCCCGCATTATTCATGACGGTTCGTCACGGAAATGCGTCTCTACCCGTCGCGCTTTTCCCGCCAGTCTCGCCCGTCTCGCGTGAGTCATCTTCTCATTGTCATCCAGAATACTGCCGCCGCGACGAGTTGCAGACCGGCGATGATGGCAAAGGCGTTGGCATAGTCCAAGCGCGCAATCAGTATCCCTGCTAGAAGCGGCCCGGCGGCATGGCCGATATCTCCGATCGTTCCTTGCATACCCATCCCCGCCCCGAGCGTCTTGAACTCGGAACTGTCCGCGACCAGCGCGGACGACGAGGAGGAGACGACGGCTTCGCCGAATCCGAAGCCCGCCGAGAGGAGCAATAACAACCAGAACATCGATACCTGTGGAATACAGACAAACGTCGCCGCGCAGATGACGAGGCCGATGATGATGAGCGGCTGACGCCCAATGCTATCAGACACCCGGCCCATAATCGGCTTGGAGACGAGCGACGTCAGGGCCTGGACCGTAAACAACAGCCCGACTTCTCCTGGGTTCAATCCCGCCGAGACACCATAGAGCGGAAGGAAGGCCATCAAGGCCCCGTTCGCAATCATCTTGGCTGCGTCGGTCGAGCTGGTAATGAGGACCTTGCGATTCTTGGCGACCACCCGAAAGCCCTTCCACATCTCCGCCATCAGCGGGGCCATTCCCTTCTCCTGAACACGCGGGGGAGGCGGTGTGAGATGCAGGCTATAGAAAATGGCAATGGCGATGCAGCCGAAAATACCGGCCGTGACGAAGGTGGCGGAGAATCCCGACGCGTAGATCAGATAGCCGCCGATGAACGGCCCAAGCAACGCACCGGATTGCGTCGAGGCCGTGTAGGTGCCCAGCGCAGCGCCTCGCCGTTCTCGGTAGAGATCGGCCACGGTCGCCAGCGCACTCGGCGCGAAGATGGCGGTGGCCAGCCCATGGAAGAAGCGCAAGGCGGTCAGTACATCAAGATCCGTCACCCAGGGGTACAGAAACGGCGGAAGCCCGAACGCCACCACCCCGATCTGAAGCAGGAACCGGCGACCGTAGATGTCGGACAGCGCACCGGACGGCAGTTTGAGAAACACCCCGGTCAGAGTGGACACCGAGACGATGAGCCCGATCCGCTCGGGACCGGCCCCCAGAGATTCTGCAAACAGCGCCAACACCGGCATCCGGACCATGTTGTAGCTGATAAAGCAGAACACGCCGACGGTGCAGAGCAATGTAAAGCTGCGTGACGCCGTCATGGTGAAGTCGTCCTGGATGTGGTCGCGCCACTGGGATGCGGCATACTCTCCAGCGCCTGCTTCACAAACGCTACATCTTCATCCGGTAAGGCAGGCGGGTCCATCGCTTCAAACAGCACACGGTCGGGATGTTGCCGCATAAGGATACTCAATCGATTGACGGTCTCCACCCCTTTAGCTCAACTTTCGCTTCACAGTCCCCCCGATAAACGGACGCAGCAAGGTGACCACTCCTGAGAGGAGGCGATTGTCCAGCCTCGCGTAGGAGACCATGGTACTGTCCATCGCTTCCATTCCGTCGGCATCCTTCACCTGATCCATCTTCAGAAACACGACCGCCTTGCCGGTGATATTCGGAAGCAACCGACTCTCGTGCGATCCTTCGAGATAGTAAATCCGAGCGGTACGGCTCTCGTAGACGAGTTGCACGATCCCCTCAGTTCCCTCGCCATCGTTGCCCCAGAAGCGGCCTGGGCCTCTCATCTCCGATTTATACAATCCAAGGTCCAGGCGATTAATCAAGGCCGCTGCCAGAGGCGGACGATCCAGCAAGTCGCGATACAGCGATTCTGACAAACCGGTTCGGAGCGGGCCGACTTTGGTCGTGATGGTGTAGTGGCCGATAATCTCTTGCAGCCGGCAGGCCCAGTCGGGATCGACTTTTTCAATCGAAAAGCTTACCTCTGCATGGAGGGATGATACCGGGCACGCCTCTCCCTGAGCCTGGCTCGAGTGGATAGTCGTCGCCAGCCAGACCACGACGAGCAACGACAGCCTGCAGGCGCTCCGCAAGCACAACCACCCGGAGATCATGACGGCTGCTTCCGAACCTGGATGGCGAGATGGATGGGAAAGAGTTGCTGTGAATCTTGTCGCAGACGCGCCTGCCGCAACAACGTCTCAAGCGACGGCGTCACGGGGCCGTCGAAGGACACCTGCCCATTGGTGAGCACGACGAGCGGTTTGGAGGAATCGACGAGCTGTTCGTTCAGGAAGAGACTATAGCGTTGGACTCGGTCGGCCCTGACTTCAATGCGATTGGGCGCCACGATCGAGGCATCCAGTCTCGCATATACTTGACGCTTGATGAGATCGTCTCGCTTGCTGACCAAATCTTCTGAGAACGCGGCGATGGCATCGGTCGCGTCGATGCGCACCCATCCAAACGGTTGAAAATGACTTGCCTCACGCACCACCGTCACGCTCGTCGGCAAGGGATTGCGCCGTTGGGCGTTGAGCCAGGTCATCAGCTCAGGTAATTCCTCCCTCGGGAAGTAGTGCCCGCCCGCCATGGGATGCTCGCGATCATGTTCTCGATAGACAAAGGGATAGCCCAGCCTGGTCAATTCCTTCGTAATCGTGCGGCTGAGTTCCACCGGCATCACCTGATCTTTGGCTCCGTGAATAATATAGATCGGTGTGGAACGGAGGTTGGCCAGAAACGGCATCAGCACGTGATCGAGGCCACCGGCCATGGGGGCAATGCCGGCAAACAGGGGCGCATCGTGCATGCCGATGACCCAGGCGCCGATCCCGCCATTGGACATACCGGTGAGAAAGATCCGGTCAGGATCGATGTGATAGCGCCGTTGCACGGAACGAATCGTTGCCAGCACCAGCTCCTCCGCGTCTCTCGTAAACCAGGCGCCCATCGGAGCGGTTGGACAGGCCAAGACATAATCCTCCCCCAATCGAGTCTGCCAGCGTTCCAGGTAGGCCTGACCGGTAAACCCCGCCCCATGCAGGCACACAACCAATCCATAGCCCTTCGTCACCTGATAGGTCAGGGGAACGGAAAGTGCCAAATCGTAGGCTTCCCCCTGCACATCGATTTCCTCATCGGGAATGATTCCGATCGGCTGCAGGGCATAGTCCCGCCCGGTTTGAATGATCCCTATTGTCTGATCGATTGTGGCTGTGGATCGGAGAGTATGCTCTGAAGCGTACGAGCTGCTTCGTCTGCATCCGTACTGTCCAGGTAGCGGAAGACCTGCGTCTTCATCTCAGCAGAGGGAGCGCCAGCACCTGCTTCCAATTCATGGTCGGCAAAACCCGCAAGAATCACAACCAGAGCGCCTGAGAGAAGCTTGCGCGTCACAGATCTCCTTCCACGACCAGATCTGTCCCGATGCGGCGGACCGTGAGGTGACGTAATGGCAGGGCTTGGGCCAAGCGCTTCGGGCTACGGTCGCCGATCATAGCCTTGGCATCCTGCCCTCCCATAAGAGTGGGCGCGAGATAGAGCAGGACATGATTGACCAATTTTTCCCGTAGCGCCGCAGCATTGACGGTACTACCTCCCTCGATGAGCACGGAGGTGATCCCGCGCTTGCCCAGCATCGTCATCAGCGCCGGGAGCGAGACACGCCCGTTCTTCGTCGAAAGGGACAGGACCTCCACCCCTGCCCGTTCAAATGGGCGGCGGCGTGCTCGGGATGCACGACTCGTGGTCACGATCAACGTTTTCGCTCGGTCCTGCTTGGCACAGACCGTTGCTGTCGGTGGCGTCCTCAGTCGGCTATCGAGCACGACACGCAACGGTTGCCGGGATGCCAGCTTGAGTGGGCGAGCGGAGAGTCGCGCCGTCAGCGTGGGATTATCCCTGAGCACGGTGCCGACCCCGACGATCACGGCATCCACCTGGCTCCGGAGTCGATGCGCATCTTGTCGCGCGCGCGGACCTGTAATCCATCGAGACTCCCCCTTTGCCGTCGCTACCTTTCCATCCAATGTCATCCCGGCTTTCAGGATCACATAGGGACGGCCAGTCGTCACCCAGTGGACGTACGCGCGATTCAACTGCACCGCTTCCTCTTGTGCCATACCCGTCGTCACCGTGATCCCGGCCCGACGTAAGGCCGCGATCCCTCGTCCTTTGACCATGGGATTTGGGTCAGTCATCGCCACCACCACCTGGCGCACACCGGATTGAACGCACTGCCGGCACACAGGGTGGGGTTCGCTTTGTGGAGGTGGCAACAGGGCTCGAGCGTGACGTACAGCGTCGCGCCACGAGCACGTGGCCCTGCTTGGTTGAGCGCAAGAATTTCTGCGTGAGGTTGACCGGGACCCTGATGAGATCCGCGCCCCACGATACGGCCGTTCTTGACCACGAGGGCGCCGACCATGGGATTTGGGCTGGTCTTGCCCTGGCCCTTCGCCGCGAGACGGAGCGCCAGGGTCATGAAGTGGCGGTGCGGTGTGGCGGCAGTCACCGTGCCTTGCGCGTACTGCGCGATCGGCTGCGAGGCCGCTGAGCCGACTTCGTCTTCGTGGTCTTCATCGTTGCCTTCTTCGCCTTCGCACGAGACCCTGACACCTTGCGCGTGGGGAGGGAACCGCTGCGATCCGGCTTCGGCCAAGGCCCCATGGGCCGCTGCAAGCCGTGCAATGGGAACACGATAGGGCGAACAACTCACGTAGTCCAATCCAAGTTCATGACAGAACTCCACAGAACTGGGATCGCCGCCGTGCTCACCGCAGATGCCGAGCTTGATCCCCGGTCGGGTCTTCCGGCCTCCGTCGATGGCCTGCTTCATTAAGGCTCCCACCCCTTCTCGATCGAGCACTGCGAAGGGATCCGCTTCCATAATGCTGGCGGTTCGATAAAAATCGATGAACTTCGCCGCATCGTCGCGTGAAAAACCGAACGTCGTCTGAGTGAGATCGTTTGTCCCGAATGAGAAGAACTCCGCTTCTGTCGCAATGCGATCGGCCGTCACGGCAGCCCGCGGCAGTTCGATCATCGTGCCGACGAGGTAGGACAGCTTCACGTTGTACCGCTTCATCGTCTCCTGCGCCGCCTCGCGGATCAAATCTTTCTGCGCCTTCATTTCCGAGACCATCCCCACCAGCGGAATCATAATCTCCGGGACGATCTTCTTCCCTTCCTTTGCCAGTTCGCACGCGGCCTCCATAATGGCTCGGGCCTGCATGCGGGTAATCTCCGGCATCGTAATCCCGAGCCGGCAGCCGCGTAACCCAAGCATAGGATTGAACTCGTGGAGTTCCTCGACTCGGGCCAGCAATCGACGCTTTTCTTCGAGCCTGGCTCCGTCACGCCCGGTCAGTTCCAGCTGCGCAATCTCCACCATCAACTCTTCACGCTTCGGCAGAAATTCGTGCAACGGTGGATCGAGCAGACGAATGGTGACCGGATAGCCCGCCATCTCGCGATAAAGCCCGATGAAATCCTTTTTTTGCAGCGGCAGGAGCTGATCGAGAAATTTTTCCCGCTCTTCTTTCGTCCGCGCCAAGATCATCTTCTGCATAATCGGGATGCGATCCTCGGCAAAGAACATGTGCTCGGTCCGACAGAGGCCGATCCCTTCCGCGCCGAAGCCGCGCGCGATTTTCGCTTGATCCGGCACATCCGCATTGGCGCGGACGCGAAGCGTCCGCACGCGGTCGGCCCATGACAGAATCATCGCGAAGCGCTGGTACTTGTCCGATTTCTTCGCATCCAACTTGCCCTGAATGACTTGAATGATCTCAGATTCGACGACAGGCAGGTCCCCCTCGTATACATTGCCGGTCGAACCGTTGATGGAAAGATAGTCCCCCTCGCGGAACACTTTGGCTCCGATGCGAACCGACTGGGCGTCCAGGACTTCCACCGACTCACAGCCGGCTACGCAGACCTTGCCCATTTGCCGGGCAACCACCGCTGCGTGTGATGTCATCCCTCCCCGCGCCGTCAAGAATCCTGCCGCAGCGTTCATCCCGTGAATGTCGTCCGGGCTGGTTTCCTGCCTGACCAACACCACGCGGGTTCCAGCCGCTTTCATCGTCACGGCACGATCGGGCGTGAGGGCGATTTTCCCAGCTGCCGCGCCAGGACCGGCTGGAAGCCCTTTCCCCAACGGATTGGACTTCGACTCTTCATTCGTATCGAAAATCGGGTAGAGATATTGCGACAGTTGTTCCGGCCCGATCCGCTGTACCGCTTCCCGCTTCGAGATGAGACCTTCTCTCACCATATCGACCGCGATCTTCACGGCAGCGATGCCAGTCCGTTTGCCGACCCGGGTTTGCAGCATGTAGAGCTTGCCCTCTTGAATCGTGAATTCCAGATCGAGCATGTCCCGGTAATGTCTTTCGAGCTTCTTGTAGGTGTGCTCCAGTTCCTTATAGGCCTCCGGCACATTCTTCGCGAGCGCACTCACCGGAAGCGGCGTTCTGATGCCGGCTACAACATCTTCGCCTTGGGCATTCATCAAGCATTCACCGAAAAAGTTCTTGTCGCCGGTGGCCGGATCGCGCGTGAACGCCACACCGGTGCCGCTTGTCTCCCCCATGTTGCCGAATACCATCGCCACCACATTGATGGCCGTGCCCCAGGAGTCGGGAATCCCATAGAGGCGCCGATAGGTGACGGCTCGTGCCCCGAACCAGGAGGAAAAGACGGCGTTGACGGCTAAGCGAAGCTGTTCGAGCGGCTCATCGGGGAACTCTTTCTTCGTCTCCTCTTTGATGAGCGCCTTGAAGCTGGACACCAATTCCCTGAGATGCCGCGCATCGAGATGGGTCTCGTGCGTCACGCTCACCTCGGCCTTCTTGTGCTTGAGGATCGCTTCGAAATGTTCGCGCGGCACACCCATGACGATGCTGCCGTACATGGACACAAAGCGCCGATAGCTGTCCTGGGCGAACCGATCGTTGCGTGTTTTCGCCGCCAGCCCTTCGACGGTCTTGGTCGTCAGACCGACATTCAGCACCGTGTCCATCATGCCCGGCATGGAGGCCCGAGCGCCGGACCGGACCGAGACCAGCAGCGGCCGCTCAGGATCGCCGAACCCCATACCCATCGACCGCTCGACCCGCTTGAGCGATTTCAACGCCGCATCCCACATGCCGGGAGGATACTGTTTCCCATTCTTGTAATATTCAACGCAGGCCTCGGTGGAAATAGTGAAGCCGGGCGGAACGGAGATGCCGAGATTCGTCATTTCGGCAAGTCCGGCGCCTTTCCCGCCGAGAAGCTCTTTCATGTTGGAGGTCCCTTCGGCCGAGCCGTCACCGAAGTAGTACACATATTTTTTTGCCACGCTGCCCTCTCCTTCGCGTTGACTTCAGTTCAATTCAATGGACCAGTGACGCCCCATGGCCGGCGGCAGGATTCGAGACGCAGCCGATACCGGCTGACCAAATACCATTTCGCCACCAACCCTAATGCAATGATTGCCACGACAACCAGCACCAAGATGAGCAACCGATAGTCGGCATGCTCCCCCTGATCAACATAATACTGCCCGCCGTCCGGCCCTTGCCGAAACTTGATCTCCTGTTGCAGCTGATGAGTCTTGCCGGACGGATCGGATAGATTGATCCACTCCGAGCAGATGCGTACTGGCTCGGTCGTTCCCGCGACGGGCTGCCAGGCGAGCCGGAGACAAATATCGTGTTTGGAGTTGAATACATCGGGGGTCGCCACCAGTTCATCGAGGTTGATCCCGCTGGCCCATAATCCGACCAGTACGATCGCGTTGCAGATAATCATCAAAGCAAGAGACACCAGCCTGGCGAATCGTCGAACCAGCGCCTTGCGTGCCTCAGCATCACCGGTCACTGTGGTCTTAACATCCATGGGGGGATGTTGTGCCATGGCTACATATCCTGTCTAACTCCCTTGTACCACAATCTGCGAAAAGTCCGCGAATGAGTTGAAGAAGTCATCCACTTCCTGGAGCAACGACAACCGGTTGCTTCGGACGTCCGGATCCGCCGCATTCACCATGACCGCTGTGAAGAACGCATCGATGGCGGGCTTTAGTCGCACCAACGCGTCCAAGGCCTGGCCATACTCCCCATGGGTCATCGCAGACATCATCTTCTCCCGTTCTTCCGCAATGGCCTGGTACAGCCCTGACTCCGTAGGGTGTTCGAACCGCGCCTGGTCGACCGGCTTGCGATCCCACTGCTCTTTCTCGACAAGCCGATGTGCACGTTTGAAGCCGACGATCAATGGATCGAATTCCGGTTTCGTGGTCACGGATTCAAGCGCCTTCATCTTGGCCACAAGATCTCGCAGTTCAACTGACTGTCGATCCGAGACGGTCAAGACCGCATTGATCACATCATCGCGCAGCGCATGCACTGTCTTCACGTAGTAGCGAACTCGCTCGAACAGAAAATCGACCACTCGATTTTGCGCATCTCCTTGAATCGGAGCCGCCTTGATCCCGGTTGCCACCACAATAGAGCGAGCCTCTCGAACCGCATGTCCAAGATTAACCCGAGTCGAACCTTCTAGAAGAATCCGGACAATCGCAGTTGCATGGCGCCGCAATGCGAAAGGATCTTCAGAGCCAGTTGGAACGATTCCGACATGGAAAAACGCCGCGAGGCTGTCCAGGCGATCTGCAACAGATAGGACTTGCGGCGTCAGGCTATCGGGTATCGGACCTTCCATGGAATGCGGCTGATAATGCTGCCCGATGCCGACGGCTACATCAGGCTCCTCCCCATCAAACCGGGCGTAATAGCCTCCCATCACACCCTGCAGGGCAGGAAACTCCCCGACGATGCCGGTCAATAAATCGGCTTTACAGAGTTCACCCGCACGCCGACAAGCATTCACCATAATGTCTTTGAGCCCTGCTATTTGCGCGAGTGTCACCGCCAGCTTGGCCACCCGTTCCTGTTTTTGCGCCATGGTGCCAAGCTTCTGATGAAACGTCACCCCACTCAACCTCTTAGCCCGCTCCTCCAACTTGACCTTTCGGTCCTCATCGAAAAAGAACTTCGCATCGGCCAGACGCGCAGCCAGGACCCGCTCGTTGCCTTCACGAATCAATCCCATATCTTTGGCTCGATTGTTCGTCACCGCGATGAAATGAGGAACAAGCTTTCCCGTCTCTTTGTTGATCAACGAGAAAAAACCCTGATGCTCTTTCATCGACGTGATGAGAATCTCTTCCGGCACCTCGAGATAGGTTTCTTTGAACGAGCCGATGATGGCGTTGGGACATTCGGTGGTGTAAACCGCCTGATCGAAGAGGTCTGCATCGATGTTCAGACGGAAACCGGTTTCCTTGCAAATCGTCGCAACTTGAGTTTCGATCATGTGGCGGCGACGTTCCGGGTTTGGAATGACCCCTTGATGTTCAAGCCCCTTCAGATAGGAGTCGGCATCTCGAACCACAATCCCTTTCGCACTTCCTAACACGCGATGGCCTTCCGTCCGGTTACCGGCGGTAATCCCCGCAGTTTCTATGGGAAGCGTGGCCCCTCCGTACAGCGCCAGCAGCCACCGCACCGGTCGAGCGAACCGCGCTCCGGTGCTATTCCACTTCATGGCCTTTGGAAACGAGAGTTTCGCGATCAACTGCGGGAGGAACTCTTTCAGGACCACGTTGGCGGGCCGCCCCTGCTCCTGCTTCACTGCAAAGAGATACTCCCCCTTCGGAGTCCGGCGAATCTGCAGGTCTTGGACAGTGACTCCTTGCCCTGCAGCAAATCCCGTGGCCGCTCTGGTCGGCTGGCCAGCAGGATCGAACGCCACCGATTTGGAAGGCCCCATCGTTTCCTTGACCATAGAGGTTTGCTGGGGCGCGACACCCTCGACCACCAAAGTCAATCGCCTGGGGGTTCCCATTGTGCGGGCGGATTGAAACGCGAGACGTTGGTCCTTGAACAGCTGCTCAGCCGACTCTTTGAGGGCAGCCAGGGCGGGAGCGATGAACTGGTAGGGAAGTTCCTCGACGCCGATCTCGAGCAACAACTCGGATGCGGTGACTGAGGAGGGGCGTTTGCCCTTCTTCACAGAGGGAACAGGCCGACGAGATTTGTGGGTTTTTGGCATGGATCCTTCTGCGGCTCTCTATGAGCGTCGGACCACAGCTTTGGAACGCGGACCGGATACCTTTGTCCCACCATGCCCTATTCCGCGATTGAGCAGCGGATGCCCCATCGCCGCCCGCTCTTCGATATAGCGTTCGGCACATTGACGAGCAAGGGCGCGGACCCTCGCGATATACCCCGTGCGCTCTGCCACGCTGATCGCCCCGCGAGCATCGAGCAGATTGAAGAGGTGCGATGATTTGATACAGAATTCGTAGGCCGGTAGGGTCAACCGCTTGTCACGAGTTGCCAATAACCGCTTGCATTCCCCTTCGAATGATTGAAACGTGGCCATGAGCATCGCCACGTCTCCTTCTTCGAAGTTATACGTGGAGAATTGGATTTCGGTTTCGTGGTGAATATCTCCGTACGTGACCGACTCGTTCCAAGCGAGGTCAAAGACGTTATTCACCTGTTGCAGATACATCGCGATGCGTTCAGTCCCGTATGTGATTTCGACAGTGATGGGATTGAGCTCGATCCCGCCGATCTCCTGGAAGTACGTGAACTGTGTGATTTCCATTCCGTCGAGACGCACCTCCCAGCCCAGGCCCCAGGCGCCCAGCGTGGGAGACTCCCAGTCGTCCTGAATGAACCGGATGTCGTGCTGCTTCGGGTTAATCCCTAGTTGAGCCAGACTCTCCAAATACAATGCTTGAATGTTATCCGGCGCCGGCTTCAGCACGACCTGATACTGATAGTAGTGCTGCAGACGGTTCGGGTTCTCGCCGTATCGTCCATCCGTGGGACGCCGGCATGGTTGTGGATAGGCGGCTCGCCAGGGCTCAGGACCAAGGGACCTGAGGAATGTAGCTGGATGAAAGGTGCCTGCCCCCATTTCCAGATCATAGGGCTGATGAATGACGCAGCCTTGCTCGGCCCAGTAGTGATGCAATGTGAGAATGAGATCCTGGAAGGTCACGAACAGTCCAGTGTTGTTACGGAGGTCTGAATTCTCGAGGTAGCCGCGGTGAAATGAGGGAAGAAAATAACAGGAATTCGCAAGGCCTGTCAAGGCACAACCCCTCTATGATCAAGGAGTTGCAGCACGCGGGCTCTCTAGAATGAAGGGATGTTGGGAATCGGAGTCCTTGAGTTACTCCACTAAAATTCCTTGGATCGGCTCTTGACGGAAGCGGCGCTGTGCTCTATGTTGCAATTCTTGACTAACTCACTCGGAAATAGATCGACCCTCTTATGAAGCTTTCGAAAAAAAGCGAATACGGACTTCGCGCACTGCTCGAGCTCACCCTCGTGCATGGCAAGACGACTCTGCAGCGGCACCAGATCGCGACCCGCCAGCATATCCCAATCGAATTTCTCGAACAGATCCTCTTGGCACTGAAACGGGCAGGCATCCTCTCAAGTCGCCGAGGGATGAAAGGTGGCTATGCACTCATTAAATCTCCGGGAGAGATTACCCTCGGCCAAGTGATTCGCATTTTGGATGGCCCCCTCGCTCCCATCGGATGTGTGAGCAAGACGGCCTATCAGAAATGTCGGGACTGCCCCTATGCCGAACACGCCCAATGTCCGGTGCAGCATGTGATGGGTTCGGTGCGTGATGCCATTGCCGGCATCCTGGACCACTACACGCTCGACGACTTCGTCTCCGGGCATCGCAAAGGATAATCGTGGATCAAGTCGTGCTCGTGCTGATCACGTTCGTGGCGGCCACTGTCAACGGCGCCTTGGGGTACGGCTTTTCATCGATTACGGTTCCAGTCGCGCTGCTCTTTTACACCAATCGTATTCTGAATCCGGCGTTAGTGCTCGTGGAATTGGTGATCAATGGATACGTGCTCTTCATCAACCGCAAGAGCATCCCGAATATTTGGTGGCGCGTGGCGCCCATTCTGGTCGGCCTTCTGATCGGTGTCGCAATCGGCAGCTATATTCTCTCCCTTGTTCATCCGTCGTGGGTCAAGTTTGTGACCTACGTCATGCTGTTGCCGTTGATTCTGCTCCAGGCTGCCGGTATCAGAAAACCGATCAAAGCCGAAAAAGCCATTGCGATCCCCTTCGGAGTGGGGATCGGAACCCTGTATTCCGTCACCACCATTTCGGGGCCTCCCCTTGCCCTCCTTTTCAATAATCAAGGATATGCCAAGCAGGATTTCCGGGCCGCGCTAGGGGTCATTCGGGTGGGAGAAGCGGTCTTGACGGGAATCGCCTACTACTTCATTGGACTCTATAACGCCGGCAGCATGGAGATTATTCCCTATATCGTTCCGAGTGTCCTGTTGGGAATTCCCCTCGGGAGCTTTCTCATTCGTTGGATGGATCCTGAAACCTTCAGGCGGATCTGCATGGCCTTCGACGCCTTGATCGTCGCGTTTGGATTGTCCAGGGTACTCATCGAACTAAACCTGGCCAGCACGGTCACCACGTACAGCATCCTCACGATCATGATGATCGTCAATGCCTACTTATTGTTTCGATTTTTTCGGGACAGAACCGTCCCGTGAAGAGGGAGAAGAAGACCATCCCGGAAAAGATGCCCGCTAGTCATGCAAAACCTCTCGGTCTGACCATCAGCTCGCAGACTCAAGTGCACAACAGTCCCACCGCCTCTCTCTTCCCTACAAACTCTGCACCCACGTCGGTTGACTTGTGATTCTGACCCCTTCCTTCTTCCATTGTCTGAACCATACCCGTCCATAGCACAGCCACGATCCGATCTTCATGCCCATTGATAGGACCCATAACCTAGCCCGCATAATTTATGACGGTTGCCGCGAAATTGCTGGGCCTGCTGCGAGCCCGCTTAATGAAGGCTCGTTGTAGCAATGGATCGACGATTACGGCAGACGCGCTCATGAATAACACAAGCTGGACGAGCAGAGAAGGGATGAGGCTACGCTGTTCGAATGGGACAGTGTCTGTATGGTTTCCCCTTCAAGTTGTCCATCCCAATACGTCAACGCATCCACGCAATTAGTTAATTATATGGGTTAATCGAATGGCGGCAACGAGCAACTGTGGCACACGCTTTGCTCCACCTCCATCGTGCTCTTCTTCTTGCCCAGCACCACGCACGAAGTAGACCAAACCTAAATCAAAGCAGCGATTCCTACTCCTCTGGAGCAGCACATGAGCGATGTGACCAAGCAACAACGGTTCTTACCGCGGACGGGAGTCACAAAGACCACTCGCATGCCGCTATGTCTTCCCGCCATCGTGACGGGCATTCTTCTTTCGATCATGCCTTTTCTGCCCGGATGCGGAGGAGGAGAAGGAGGAGGGGAAGTATCGGTAGCACCGGTAGGAGCTATCGCGTCTCTTGCATGGCATCCAGTTCAAGACCCCTCAATCGATGGCTATTTCGTCTATTATGGCCGACAATCACCAGGTCAATCGGGAAGCTGCTCATACGAAAGTTCCTCGTATGTTGAATCCCCGCCAGTCACGCTGACGAACCTTGACCCTGATACCCGCTACTACTTTTCTGTCAGTGCTTATAACGGTCTCGAAAGCGCCTGCTCAAACGAGGTATCGACCGTCACGCCTCCTGCTCCTGTCCAGACCGATCGAGAAAGCCCCGCCCCTTTCGTCCAGACGACCGATCGACAAAACCCCGCCCCTTTCGTCCAGACGACCGATCGATGATGCCATCCGCAATGCTGACCACTACCCGCGTCATCGGGTGCGCATGGATGGCGCCCCTGATGACTTGACCAACAGTGTTACGGTCGATCCGTCTGTACGGATCCTTTTAACCCTTGAGTTCTAACTCCAAGTGCAACACCTGCTCACCGTGCTGCGCGATGTTCTTGCGCAACCCCGTCCGTGCGCAGCTGCTGGGATCGATCACACGGTGGCGGTGATCGAAGCTGCAGCGTCCCATCCTGGCCGATCCTCTCTCGTACTGCTCCGCGCTGATTGGCTGCATCGGAGCGAGCACCCGTTGTTTGACTACGAACTCACGGCACCCCTCATCTCTCTGAGTCACCAGACACCCTTCGCCTTTACTGACTTGCTTGCGCAGTTCATAGCGGTGACGGATCTGGACTCGACGCTATGCCCAAGCGACCAACCCCACAAGACACCGGATTAGTCCCCTATCTCCCTTCGTTTTCGAGAGATTAACAGACTCATATTGACCGTGGTCGAGCCCTTTCCTATATACTGACAAAAGCCCGTATGGAGGTATGCTGATGAAAATCGTCATAGGTGTGCTTCTTGTTGTAGTCCTGGTCGTCGGAGGAATCCTTGCGCTTCCCTTTCTGATCGACCTCAACAAGTATCAAGACCAATACAAGCCGCTCATCGAAGACGTCCTCAATCGAAAAGTTCAGCTGCAGGGCATCCGTCTGACTATCTGGCCGAGGATCGGCGCCCGAGTGGATGGGTTTGTGGTGCTGGACGACCCGGCATTCGGCTTAAGCTCCTTTACCTCTCTCACGTCGCTGGACATCGGGGTCAAACTCATGCCGTTGCTTGGCGGCAAGGTAGAGGTAGAAGATATCACGCTCCGTAATCCAATTATCACCGTCATCAAGAACAAGAGCGGCGTTCTGAACGTCTCGACCATCGGTCGTACGGGCGTTACACTGCCTCACACTCCTTCGCGGGCCCCTATTCCATCGACCGAAGGTCCTCTCAAAATCCTCGCACTGCTGGCCGTGGATCGAGTCTCCATCACAGGCGGGAAGCTCACCTATCGAGATCTCTCTGCTCCCGAGCCGACAGAATATGTTTTGCAGGATATGGAGATCCTCCTCCAATCCGTTGGGCTAGGCCAATCCCCGAGCCTCCACGTCGGGATGCTCGTCCAACCGTTTATTCTTCCGGTCAGACTTGACGGTACCTTTGGACCATTAAGAGAATCCACGGACATTGATGCAATTAATTTTCAGCTTGCTTTGGGAAAAACCAACTTCTCCATCACCGGGAAAACGATCGGGCAAAATGCCAGCCTGAACATCAGCGCGTCGGTCATCAATACGGCTGACCTGCCGTTCGCCGTACCATTACGGAAGCCCGTCGAGGTGAAAAATCTCCAGATTGCAGCTGAAGTACAAGGCCAGGATGTGCTGTTACAGAATGTCTCCTTTCAAGTCTTTGACGGACAAGTCACGGCACAGGGGAAGGCCACCTCAGGCCTCGAACCACTACCCTTTACTGGTAAGGGCACGATTCAAGGAATACAACTTGGTCCAACACTTGCCGCCCTGGCAAACACCCAGGTATCGATCAGTGGAACGGCAGGAGCCGACCTCAGCGTGCAAGGCCGTGGGTTGTCCATGCCGGACCTCACGAAATCCTTAGAAGGCACGGGGCATGTGGCAGTGAAAGACGGCAAGATCGAAGGCGTGAATCTGCTTCAGGAAGCTATCTCCATTCTCAAAGTCGCCGGCATCTCGCTTGATAACGTCAATGCAACTGCGTTTTCCACGATCGAGACCGATCTCGCCATCAAGCAAGGGACTATCTATGTCCAGCGGCTCTTGATGGATAGCCACGACTTCCAGGCCACAGGAGGAGGCACCATCGGATTCAATCAGACGCTGAACCTCACCGTGAACCTCAATTTGTCGGAGGACTTAAGCCAAAAAATCGCACGATCATCGCCTGCCTCAAAGCTCGCGATGAAAGAAAACCGCTTAAGCCTTCCGCTGGTGATTACCGGAACAGCACAGGCGCCATCGTATGGGTTAGATATGAAGGGCTTCACAGGGAAATTTCAGGAGCAGGCGCAGAAAAAAGCTGAGGAAGCGATCGATGGACTGCTGAAAGGGACGACGAAACCAGAGGACTTAAAGAAACAGAGCAGAGACCTGCTCAAAGGATTGTTGGGCCGTTAAGACTGGAATTAGGATTTGTCGATGGGCTCAACAGCCAGTTCTGAACTCTTCAACGACGTGCTTATCGCCTGCGAGGTCAGGAGTATCTGCGCCTGGAAATCTTCCCGCTCATGACCCCGGAAACCTAAAGGGCTGAAACTTTCTCCACTGGTCTGGGGAAAACAACTCCGGAGTTATACCACTCACTGACATTTTTCAAGCCAATCTATAATAGCGGACCTCCACTGAGAGCGACTGCATTGACCAGGCAATACCAGACAGCAACACCGCTTGGCGGGTTTCCCTGAGCCAATCCAAAAACAGGGTCTACATCCGCCCATCTCCAGGCTCCTGCCGCTGTGCCAAGTATCTCCAGCCATGTCGTAATAAAAAAGGCCGCGAGATACACCAATGGCGAGCGACCTCTGAACAGCCAAATCAAAAACGCAGAAAATAGTACCGCCCCTCCTACATCACCCTGTTCCGGGAACCCACTGATCCCCCAAATCGACCATGCGCCGCACACCACGATCACTGTTGTGGCAATTACCCTGGCATATTTAATAATTAGTCCAGACCGCGCCAATAGACGGCGCTCACGTCAATTCGACTGGAATCTATCGAAACCATGGGTCACTCATCTACGGCAACTTTACGCGCGCGAGGATACCCATTTACGATCAGACGATCAAGAACGAGCCACAGCGTTTTGTGTCTTGACAAATGGAGTACACGTTAGGCATTGTGTTGGCGACTTTGGCTAGGAAGGGCTCGTATTTGCCTTCATGATTGCCCTCTTTTCACTGGCAGTCTTGTCAGGTAATATATTGTACGTGTATGTGTGTGACACGAATTATGCCCAACATCCATGACACAATCCGAGAACACTCTATCAGGGCCTTGGCCTGCGAGCATGAGTGATACGAATAATTATCTATGCTGAGACTGATGAGGCAAGACATCATTATGAGGGACGACACTCACCATTCACGAAAGGATGTGCGAATGACGACGAGGACGATCGGAATATCGGTCGGAATAATGGCATCTGTCTTGGTTCTTTTAGGAGGCATGGCCTTCGCTGAAGATGAGCCCCCTTTGCCCCCGGTTCCAGCCGAGTATGCAGACAAAAAAATGCCGGCTGGAGGGTGGACGGATCCTAAGGCTATCGAAGATGGAGAGCTGATTTACAAGGGCGAGATTAATCCGCAGGTCAACTGTAGCAGCTGCCATGGCAAGGATGGTCAACCAGTAAAAAAGGGTGCGCGGGATATGCGTGATCCTAAAAATATCTGCCGTTGGTCCGACAGTTTCTGGTTCTGGCGGGTATCGGAAGGTATCCCGAAGACGAAAATGAAAGGTTTTAGGAACAGCCTGACGGAGGAGCAGATCTGGCATGTGATGGCGTTTGAGAACATGTTCTCGAACGGGGGCAAGCCGCACGACCACTCGTGTTACAAACCTTAAGCAGGCGGGTAATGACACTGCCCTGAACCGGGGCTGAAACCATTCGGGTCGTCCCACGTCGTATGAGAGAAGAAATCGTCAGGGCAGTCAAAATCAAAGGAGGCGTCATGTCCAAGAGTTTTTCGCGTAGCGTGCGTCATGCCGGATTGATCAGCGCATTGGTCATGGCTCCGTGTCTTGCCATCAACGCAGGCGTGGTGTCGGCGGAGACCATCAAAGCCCAACTGGGGATCGCACCCAATGTTCCCCCTCCCATCACACGAACCCAGCCCGCCACCGTCGTGGTCAACCTGGAAGCGAACGAGTGGGTTGGTCCGCTGAGCGACGATAACAATTATGAGTTCTGGGGTTTTAATAAGAACGTGCCAGGGCCCATGATCCGCGTCATGGTGGGCGATACGGTTGAAATCCGTTTGAAGAACCATAAAGACAGCAAGGAAGCTCACAATATTGACTTCCACGCAATCACGGGACCAGGCGGCGGGGCTAGCCTGCTCAATAGCGAGCCAGGGCAGGAGAGCGGGGGAAAGTTTAAGATGATCATTCCTGGCATCTTTTTGTATCACTGCGCCACCGCATCGCCATCCATTCCCGAGCACATTGCGAATGGCATGTACGGCACGATCGTAGTTGAGCCAGTGGGTGGGCTGAAGCCTGTCGACAAAGAATTCCAGATCATGCAAAGCGAGTTTTACACGAAAGATGGCGAGAAGGGCGAGACCTTGGAGTTTTCATTCGAAAATGGGTTAGACGAGCGCCCCTCCCATGTTGTATATAACGGCAATGCGAGCTCGCTGGTCAAAAATCCTCTTCGAGCCAAGGCCGGAGACACAGTTCGGATTTTCTTAACCAACGCAGGACCCAACTTTGTCGACTCTTTGCAGATCCTCGAACAGACGTTCGACAGGGTGTACACCGAGGGTTCTTTGACCTCACCACCGGCGGAGAATGTCAAGGTTACCAGGATTCCTGCAGGTGGCGCTGTCATGGTAGAGTTTAAAGTCAAGGCGGGCACCTACACTTTCGTTGACCCAGTGAAGGATCGAAAGGACAAAGGCGCCCTTGGCATGCTGAAGGTAGACTGAAGGTAGCCTAGAGGATCCGCCAACTAGGCCATCTACAAAGGCCTTAAGTACTCTGCAGGCAGGTGATCAGGATGATGGCCGTCACAGAGTAATCCAAAATTAAAGGAGGCGTCATGTCCAAGAGTTTTTTGCCTAGCGTGCGTCATGCCGGATTGATCAGCGCATTGGTCATGGCTCCGTGTCTTGCCATCAATGCAGGCGTGGTGTCGGCGGAGACCATCCAAGCCCAACTGGCGAAAGCACCCAATGTTCCCCCTCCCATCACACGAACCCAGCCCGCCACCGTCGTGGTAAACCTGGAAGCGTCCGAGTGGGTCGGTCCGATTAGCGACGATAACAATTATGAGTTCTGGGGTCTTAATGGAACCGTGCCAGGGCCCATGATCCGTGTCATGGTGGGCGATACGGTTGAAGTCCATTTGAAGAACAAGAAGGACAGCAAGCGCAGTCACAATCTTGACTTCCAAGCGGCCGGCGGAGCCGCCCTGGTCAATGCGGAGCCCGGGAAGGAAGCCCAGATGCAGTTTAAGGCCACCAAGCAAGGCCTCTTTGTCTATCGCTCCTCCACTGCAGCGCCAGCCGATATACAACACCTTGCGAGTGGCATGTACGGCTTGATCTTAGTTGAGCCGGTTGGTGGGCTTAAGCCTGTTGAAAAAGAATTCCAGGTCGTGCAGAGCGAATTTTACATGAAAGATGGCAAGAAGAATGATACCCTGGTTTTTTCGAATCAAAAGGTGGTAGACGCGGACGCTTCCTATGTAGTGCATAACGGCCATATGACCGCGCTGGTCAAAATTCCACTACGATCTAAAGTGGGAGAGACCGATCGATGGTTCTTTGGCAATGCAGGAATCAACTTTGACTCTTCGTGGCATGTCATCGGCGAGATGTTAGACCGGGTGTGGCCAGGAGGTGACGTGTCAAAAGCGCCATTTGAGAGTATCCAAAGCACTCTGGTGCCGCCAGGTGAAGCTACCATAGGAGAATTTAAAGGTGAAATGCCCGGCACGTTTGTTTCGGTTGACCACTCGATCTTCCGCATCGAGAAAGGCGCCCTTGGCCTGCTCAAGATAGATGGTCCAACCAATCCTAGCCTCTTCAAAGGGCTGTAGTAATCTGCGGGGAGATGATCAGGATGATGGCAAGACACAGCGGCCTCAATAGCAGTGGTGCTCATGGCATCACGGTCGCAAGGGTCGCACCAGAGTAACATTAGACGGGGAGGGTCGACATGAAAAGCAGAAGAAGCAGCAAGTGGGTGAGCCGCATCGGAGCTGTGGGGCTGGCTGTCGGATGCCTGGCGCTGGCTGGTTTGGGCTCAGGAGCCACGCCTGCCGAAGCGGCTGACGCACCGACGGGTCAGCAGGGCGCGTCTCGGTTTGTCGTGCTGGAAGCCTTTAACAATGAGGCGGTGCTGGACAATGAGACGGGGCTGGTGTGGGAGACAATACCGGCGAGAGCGAGGACGGTTTGGAAAAATGCCGCCGGTATCTGTGCGAAAAAGACCGTCGGTGGCAAAAAGGGCTGGCGCTTGCCCGCAGTCAAAGAGTTGGCGACCCTGGCGGATCACACGATATATCCTCCACCCGCCCTCCCGACTGGCCATCCCTTTTCCAACATCGAGTTTTTTGGCTATTGGACGTCGACGGAGCACGAAGACTATACGATGAGCGCGTGGGACGTAAACTTCGACTATGGCCTCGTGGGCAACGATTTTAAGACCAACACGAACTTTGTCTGGTGTGTGCGCGACGACGCGAAGTAGACTTAGAAGTGAGTCTTAGGTCATTGGGGTGATTTGGGGGGGGCGCAAGCCCCCCCTGCTCGTTCCAGGGGGAATCATGGATTAGCGTTCACCCTGTCACGGCTAAACGCTTTCTACGCCTGACCCGTTACAAACATCAGATAAGGGGAGGGAGCGTCGCTGCCGTCCGTTGGGCACCGCTCTCCGTCGAGCAACCCAACCATCAAGCAGGATGTTACGTGCCGCTAGGTGTGGCGTGGAATTAGGTTTTGTCGAGAGGCTCGACGGCAAGATCGGGGTTCTTCAACGATGTACTGATGGCCTGCGAGGTGCGGTGTATCTGCATTTGAATATCCTCACGTACATGGCCTCGGAAACCTAAAAGATCTGACAGTCTTCCCACTCGTTCGGGATAATAGCCCCTGGATGTAAGCCATCCACTGACATTCTTCAGACCGCGCGATAATAGAGGCCCTCCCGTGAGGGCCACCGCATCAACAAGGCAATACCAGACAGCAACCCCACTTGGAGGGTTTCCCTGGGCCAAACCAAACACAGGGTCTACTAACGCCCACTTCCAGGCTCCGGCTGCTGTGCCGAGTATCTCCAGCCAAGTCGTAATAAAGAATGCCGCGAGGTACACCAACGGCGAGCGACCTCTAAACAGACAGATCAAAAACACAGAGAAGAGCACTGCCCCCCCTATATCCCCCTGCTCTGGAATCCCGCTGATTCCCCATATCGACCATGCTCCGCACACCACGATCACAGTTGTGGCGATGGCTCTGGCATATTTGATAAACAACCCGGAACGCGCTAGCGCAATAGAGGTCAAATACACCATGCCGTGACCGAGCGGCACATAGGCCGGTACGTTCTCATATCGATAGGTGTAGCCGCCCATACAAACAGAAGCTATGTATTCGCCGATTGTCGTAAACGCGACAGCCACGGCGACCTGCAATCTCACCTCTCTTGTCTCACCACGCAAAAACCCCATCAGACATATGAACGCGATACACCCTAGGGCATACTGCTTCCACACACTCCCGCTTATTTCAAACGCCATACAGATCGCTACAGAGGCAAACGTAACCGCCGCGATGATGTAATCTCGCTTGCTATGCGCAGACGTGGCATCGATAGCTGGGAAATGGCGCAACAAACTCGAACTCATTGAATCTCAAACCTTCATGAAGCTGTCATTGCTGTTCAATGTTCGACCCCTGGAGAAAGCAAAAAGCACAGTGCTTGTCACAGAGTACCTTCGATGGAAGTGACGGCAGATTCTCCTGTGGTCGAAATCTAACCTGTAGCCGGCCTCACGTCAACTCGACTGTGATCAGTCGAAATCATGGGTTACTCGACTACGGTGGCCTTATGCGTACAAGGGTCCCATTCAAGATCAATCATCAAGAACGAGCCACATGTCTTACAGAAAATACCGGGCTGTTTGCAAAAAAAGATGGCGGGAGAACCGCTGTTGTATGCAGCCTCCCGCCAATCATGATACAGCCGAGGGAACTTGTTTGAAAAGAATTGCCTTGCGGTGAATTACTACTCGTCTTTGGCCTTTTCCTTCAACACCATCTTTCCCTGCGCCAAACTGGCATTGAGATCATGCTCCGGCACTTTCTTATGAACCAGGTTTTGATGGCAATCGATACAGGTTGCCCCCTCTGTTTGCATCTTCTGGTGCGCTGCCTTCGCCGACGCCCCTGGGGGCTTCGTATTCTTGTGGCAGGCCCGGCACGTCATGCTGTCCCAACCCTTCAGCTTCATGCGCGCCCTGTAGGCTGCCTCCGGCCGTCGCTCGTTGAACTTTTCGATCGTAGAGTAGTCGACGGTGAACTCATCGATCAGGAATGGCACTCCATCCACCACGTGCGTCCATACCGCCAGATGGAAGTTTGCCAAGCCCTGCGGAACATGACAGTCCTTGCAGCCGGGATCCGCGCCGAGCGCTCCCCAGTGTGAGGACTTTTTCAGTTCCTCATACGGATAGGTCTCTGAATGGCAGCTTACACAGAACTCGGTCCTGGATATAGCAGCCTCGCCACCGAATACGACGACGATCGATCCGACCGCTAGAACTGCCCCAAGGAGTATGGCACCACCAGACCACCGCCCTGCCATTACTCCTCCTTGCCGATCTCGGCCGGCTTGGCATCCTTTTGGAACTCCTCATGAAACTTCGGGGTAGGAGGACCTTCAAACGTGCCCGCTAGCTTGAAGTGTTCATGCATAGCCTTGTTGTTACGCACCAGACTTCTCAAAGTCGAACGCATACTTCTTGTCCACCTTGGGAGTGAATGGGGTGTAGGGTTTCTTCACTCCCTTCCACCCCGAACCCTCGTAGTTCAGGTGGCAGGCGCTGCACTTCTCAATGAACTCAAACTCTTGTCCGGCTTCCGCAAGGGACTCGCGCGGCGTGACCTTTTTCGACTTTTCAAAGGCCTCACCTGCCTTGCGGTGGATCTTGCGATAGTCTGGGCCGGCACCATGGCAGGACTCGCAGCCTACACCGATCAAGAACTTGTCCGGCTCTGAAATGTCATACCCACCTTCTACCCCGAATCCAGTCACATGACAGCCGATGCAATCCTTGTCCTTGGTAAAGTCCTTCTTAGGGTCAAGTTTTGCTTTGACCATTGCCGCATTCTTTTCCTTATTTCTGTCGGCTTTGAGCGAGTCGACAGCTTTGGCATGGGCGGTCTTGAGCCATGAGTCGGCTTCGCTCTTATGACAATTACTGCATTTCTTCCGTCCCTCAAATGGAGTTTCGGCGGCAGCGGTTCCGACTAAGACAGCAAACAACGCCGTAGCGGCAAGTGTGAGTGTCATGAGATGCTTCACTGGTGTGTCTCCTTTCTATCTAGAAAACTATGCGTGGTCGTGCTTGAAAAATCGACTATGCGTTACTCTATCGAGAGTGTGCAAGTTTTTCAATACCGGTCCTTCCACTTCGGCCACTCAAAGAATCAGATATTCGATGGCTGCGCAGACAGAATCTTATACACCCAATAGCCTCCCTGTTTATGGACCAGCTGGACGGCTTTGAATTCGAGAGGCTGCGAGGTCGTCATGGGCAGCATCTGTGCGAGCAGCGTATTATCGCTCTTTGCATCGGTGAGGTAGTAGGCGCGCACTAAACTCTCCGAGAGTCCATACACCGTTTGAGAGGTGTAGTTGTTGTCCATTTGCCAACGCTTCACCATCGCGCTTAGACCATGCACATCCCCACCCTTCAAGGGGAAGTCCTTGTAGGCGACACCGATGCGATCGGGGCGCATCTGCCCGAGTTTGTAGAGGTCCGAGACGTGAACCACGACATAGGCTTCGCGCCCGCCAGTCAGTTCACGCAGCATCGCTGCACCCTCTGTCGACTCTGCCGACAGGGCGTCAGCAAAGCGTTGGAATTTCCCTCTCTCTTCTGCGCTTGCCGTAGAGCCCCAGAACTCGCGTTCGTATTTCTCGATCGCCTCGATTCGCGGTCGCCAGAACAACGGCGTGATAAGAGGTCCACTGAGATGGGAGGTGAACACCGTCTCTAACCCCGTCAAGAGCTGAATCTGACGCGAGGTGTCCCACCAGGCAAAAATGGCGGCGTCTTTCGGCACATGCTTCGCAATCGCTGGTGCCAACAGGGTCAGCTCGGAGAGCTTACTGTCGACGAAAACCAATGGATCGCCGGTGTAATTTTCCCAGGCGAGCATAACGGGCTTTGAATTTCCGCGGCGGGCAAGATAGCCTACAGCTACCGGTTCGTCCACACCCTCTACTCGAATCTCTTGCTTGCTGATGCCAAGGTCAGGCCAAGCATCTAGTCCGAGCTTGCTGAACTTATCAATACCGCCCTCTTCCACTAAGCGGTAGTGATACGGCGCTGGGCCTGGACTGAGCCACATAAATGCAAACCAACCAAGCATAAGAAGTCCTCCCGCCACTAGGACTATTCCTAGCGACGGGAGGACTCTACTACTTGGTCGCGTCAGCGCTGCTTCCATCGTTTGCGCTGCGCCCGTTGTCACCGCTGGTTCTTCTTGCGTCTGCTCCATCCGGCGAGCGCGAGGGTGCCGGTCAGCAACAATCCGCCGCCCACGCTGCCGAGCGTAAGCTTCCCGTCCGTGCTATCGAAATCCAGCAGGCTACTGGTCTTGCTCTGCTCGAGTTTGGCCACCCGTTCCATCAGCATCAGCTTATCCTTAAGCTTGGTGTCCTCGTCCATGATTTCGACATAAGCCCGGTTCATCGCTGCCCAGCCGACAGTGTAGGTGAACCCTGGATATTGGTGCGCGAGACTGACGTGCAGTTGCACCAGATGGTCCTCAGCCATTTCGAACAGCTTGAGCTCGATCGCTGTAGGGCTGTTACCCTTCGACCAGTAGATCTGCCAAAACTGGTCGAACTGGGCCTTAGCCGGCGCTGGAGGGGCAGGCCGGTTGTTCCTCTGACCGGTTAGGAGTCTAGCGTCATACTGCTTACGGACGACGTTGTGCGCCTCATCGTATTTATCGAGTCCCTCAGAGGTGCCGTTGTCCATAAACTCCAACCATGCGCGCGCGAAGGTCTCGGAGTGGCACGTTGTGCAGGTCTTGACCCACGCATCCAGGCGCTTCTGGCCCCATTCGCCAAATACAGGTTCTCTAATGCCAGGCACGAAGGGATAGTTCGCCCAGCGAACCTTACGCACCGTGTTGTGGCTGAATTTGCCCTGGTACTCCATATGACAGCTCTGGCAGGTAGGGAAGCGCTGCCCGCCCTTGGCAACTGCATCCTTGAGCTGTACATTCCAATTCCATTGATTTTTAGAGGCCTGGTACCCCAGCCCATGCTGCGACCCGTTGTAGGCTTCCCAGTTGTTGTGATCGGCGCCGCTGTGGCAGGTGCCGCAGGCTTCAGGCTTGCGGGAGTTGGCCACCGAGAATTCGTGCCTGGTATGGCAATTATCGCACTTGTTCTGGTTGGTGTGGCACATTGTGCAGCCGTCAGCGATCTCGCGCTGCGACATTCCGGCGTAGATGTCCGTCTCGACGTTGGCCCTGTAATCCAGCGCGTGCGACGGGCGGCCCCTCGGCCACTGGTTCTTCGGCCATAAGATCGTGTCGCGCTCGGACTCGCGCTCGGCATATTCTTGTAGATGGCAGTTGCCGCACACATCGGCAGTGGGCATTTTCAGGTCGACCCGGTGATCAGCCTTATTCTTGGTAAGTGATATCCACGTGGCAATCGATGCAGCCGACTTCCTTCAAGTTCTCTGTTGCACCGAGCTTACCAATCGAGCGCAGGTTCTCCTCGACGGCCTCCAGCTTCGCTTTCTTATAGAAAGTGTCGTCATTTGGGGTAAGCTTGCGAATCTTGTCAAGATTGGCGTGCGTACTTCTTTTCCACATGGCCACCCAGCCAGGCGACTCATCGGTGTGGCATTTCACGCACTGCTCGCGTGTCGCGATTTCCTTGACCGATGTCGGGGGCTTGTAGAACGACATTGGATCGAAATACTTGCTCATTGGGATCGGCTCCCAATACTGGCCGTACTGCCCTTTCCCCGCGCCTCTGCCTGGATCCACGAAGCGCTTCGTCAACGCCTCATGCAACTCCTTGGGGCTGGCCGACCGATCGAGTTTCAGCGCCTCGTAGGTTTCCTTGGGGACGCTGGGGAAGTCTGCCTGAGCTGTCCCAGCAAGCATGATGCCCCGCTGAGGACTAGAACACACCTCACCCAAAGTTTGGACCTCATAACTCGCAATGCTCCTTCCTAATAAGTGTGTGCACCGCTACTCATTAATGGTCGAGAGAAATGTGTCTGGTCTTGCGCTCTAATTGTGTTCATATTAGGGTACATTAATCCTTCACGTGAGGCGCATTTATATCTCTGAGATATCTCAGATGTCAAGAGATTTAGGACTGTGTTTGATTCGTAAAAAATAAATTCATAGTTCTGAACATTGCAAGTATAAATGCCTTCAAAAGTGCATCTTGAGGCTGTCGAAAAGAGTGATCAGCATAATAAAAGAGAACGTCACCCTGACCCTCCTGACACTACGGTCTTTCGCGATCGATGACGACGGTGACCCCATCTGCTCCAGGCTTCACTGGTTGACTCATCCCCTCTAAGTCTCCACTTTGCGGCATAGCCTGGCCGGACTTCGACAGACGAGCCACAATCACCACCATTGCGACGTCGGAGAGTGTTCTGGACGGCATCATGCTGTTCGAGTCATCGAGCCGGAACGTAAAGGGCAAGTCTTTCTTCGTCGCCCGCATGATCGCCACCGGCATCGGTGGGCCATTCGTCTCACGGGCAAACACAAATAACGTGTCCGTTGCGGACCCCTTGCCGGCAAGGCTCGGCGCAATACTGACCTTGCCGCTGATCGCAAGCGACTGTCCAGACGACTTGGCCGGCGCTGCCGGTTCCGCATATCCAGTTCCCATTGAAATAAGCAGCACGCCGCAGACCAGCAGACCACACCTCAGCCAAAATTTGTTGACCATGTGCATACTCCCCGTTTGTGAAAACACATCACTACGCTCTTGAGTAAACTTATCGATTAGCGAACAGCGCGCATATATCTCAGCATACATCGGAATATGTCAAGTGGGCTTGTGCAATAAATCTGGTGGCTTACTGCAATAAACAGAGCGCCCTAACGATACGTGACGGATCAGCGGCAGGAGTTATTGCAGCATGCGAGGCAATGGAAGAGAGCGGCCTGTGGGCTTCTCGGCGTTACGGTCTTTCACGATCGATGACGACGGTGATCCCATCCACCCCTGATTGTATCGGCTGACTCGTCCCCTCTAGATCTCCACTCTGGGGCATGGCCTGGCCAGACTTCGAGAGACGGGCGACAATCACCACAGGGCCTGCGCTGGAAAGTTTTCTGGAGGGCATCGGGCTGGTCGAGTCATCGAGTTGGAACGTGAAGGGTAAATCTTTTCTCGACGCCCGCACGATCGCCACCGGCATCGGTGGCCCACTCATCTCGCGGGCAAAGACAAACAATGTATCTGTCGCGGATGCTTTGCCGGCGAGGCTCGGCGCCACAGTCACCGTGCCTCTGATCGTACGTGGCTGTCCGGTTGCCCGGCTGGCTGGAGCTGGCGCTGCCGATTCCGCATATGGTCTTTCACGATCGATGACGACGGTGATCCCATCCACTCCAGACTGTATCGGCTGGCTCGTCCCCTCCAAATCTCCGTCTTGTGGCATGGCCTGGCCGGACTTTGACAGACGAGCCACAATCACCACCGGTCCTGCGCTGGAGAGTTTTCTGGACGGCATCGGGCTGGTCGAGTCATCGAGCTGAAACGTGAAGGGCAAATCTTTTCTCGACGCCCGCACGATCGACACCGGCATGGGTGGGCCATTCATTTCGCGTGCAAACACAAACAATGTATCCGTCGGTGATCCCTTGCCGGCCAAGCTCGGCGCCATCGCCACCGTGCCCTTGATTACGCGCGGCTGCCCGGCTGGCTGAGCCGGCGCCGCAGGTTCCGTAAGCCCAGACATCATGCTTTGGCCACCACCGAGTTGGCTCCGGGCCTCTTCGATAGCGGCCGTCAGTTGCTGTGTCATCTCCGGATCTACGTCCGCAGGAAGGTTTGCACGAGCTTGCTCCCAGTCCTTCGCTGCACGCGCAAAGTTTTTTCGATGGAACGCCACAGTCCCTGCCAGCATCAGTGCCTTCACATTGAGTGGATCGATCTTCAGCGCCTGTTGAATCAAGACCTCGGGCTTCCCCTCCAACTTGCGGCCATGGAGGACACCCAAGGTATCGGCATAATCGGCAAGTAACTGGGCATCATCAGGAATCAGTGTCACGGCATCTCTCATATGATCGAAGCGGCCTCGGCGTAACGCCCCATTCCCACGTACGAACGCGCGAGCAACGCCCATCCCTCGCCATCATTCGGATTCTGCTCCATTTTCTGCTTGAGTCGCTCGATCAATCCTTCCAGTCGCGTCAGCGGACGAATGCGCATCTTCTGGCCCCCCTTGCGCAGACAACGAGCCAGCGGTTGGCTGCGTCATGGCGAGCGGATTCCCAAGTTCCCAATAGAGCAGCCCGCTGACAGTCGGAACGATGATGGCAAGTGCAAAAGCCACCGGCCTGCTACTTATCTGACGTGGTGCCTTTGTAGGCGTCGTCTCAGTCGTGCCCGTTTCTTCCAGCAGACGGCGTTCGAGCTCACGTCGTGCCTGCTGATACAATTCGTCCGTGAGCACACCGTTTGCCCGGTCCTGCTCGAGTTCTGCAAATTGCTGTCGGAAAATAGACAATGTCTTCTCCTGCTCTCCCGTTACAACCTTGTCTGTACGCCTCAGCAGCGGCCACAACAGAAGACCGAGGATGAGAAGAGTCATGCCCGATGACGATACACCAGAATATGATGGTCAAGGACGACGAGCTCCTTCGGAAAGTAGTTGCGTCACACGATTGTGCTCGGCTTCCGACAACGTCACATCGGTCATCTTCTTCTGTCTCCGCGCAGCGCAAACACCAATCCTGTTGCGCCAGCTCCCAGCAAGAGGAACGGCCCCACCCAGAGCAACGTGGTCGTGAGCTTCCAGGGCGGTCGGTATAACACAAAGTCCCCATATCGCGAGACGAGAAAGTCGATGATCTCCTCGGTCGCTCATATCTTTGGCGATCATCTCCCGCACTTCTCGGCGCAAATCTTCGGCCAACGGCGCGTTCGAATCGGCCAACGTCTGATTCTGACAGACCAGGCAGCGCAGCTCGACGGCGAGCGCTTTCAATCGCGCCTCAGCCTGCGGGTTCGCAGCGAGCGGCGGGGCCTCGTACGCCGTCGCAAGACTTGGGAAAGAGCAGCATGAGCACCCAGAGCCATCTCATTGGTTCTGCAAGCTCCCTGACCAGGGGAAAAATCTTTGTTTCCAAGATATCCTCGCGTAGCGGGCCGATTTGCTTGTAGCGGATGACGCCCTGCTTATCGATCACATAGGTTTCCGGCACACCGTAGACACCATAATTAATACCGACTCGCCCTGGCTCATCCACGGCAACGATCTGATAGGGATTGCCCCATTCCTTCAACCACCCCAGGGCCTCGTTCCGTTGATCCTTATAATCCATGCCATAGATGGGCACCTCCCCTGATTGTGCAAGATGGACGAGCACCGGATGCTCGTCTTTACAGCCCCCGCACCACGACGCCCAGAAGTTGAGCAACCAGACCTGGCCCTTCAGGTCATTCGACGAAATGACTTTCCCTGGATCATGGAGCTGCGGCAGTGAAAACTCAGGCGCCGCCTTCCCGACCAACGGAGACGGCAATTCACGCGGGTTGAGCGTGAGCCCGACGGCCAGAAAACCGACCACGACAATGAAGAGCCCGAACGGGATGAGAAACCGGTTCATGAGACGGTCGGGCGCGCCATCTGGGTCGTGGCCGGCACCGCAGCCTCTTTCCGCCGCCACGCCAGCCGATAGCGCCGATCGCTGACGGCCAGGACGCCGCCCGAAGCCATGACCAAACAGCCCCCCCAGATCCAATCGATGAAGGGTTTGTGATAGAGCCGCACGCTCCAGGCTCCGCCCTCAAGCGGCTCGCCCAACGACACGTACAGATCGCGCAGCAACCCCGGTGAAATTGCCGCTTCGGTCATCGTCTGGTTCTGCACGAAGTAGCGGCGCTTTTCGGGATACATCACCGTCACCTCACGGCCATCCTGGCTCACATGAAACGTCCCCCGCGCCGCAACATAGTTCGGGCCATTGACCTGTTCTGTCCCGTCAAAGCGGAACGTGTAGCCGCCGAGCGTGGCCGTCTCACCGACGTTCATCCGTACATCTTGCTCCACTTCGAAGCCCTTCACCATGGTCACACCGACAATGAATAGGGCCACACCGCAGTGGGCCAAGACCATGCCCCAATAGGCACGAGGCAGCATGGCCACGCGGCCCCCAATGCTGCCACCCCTTCGGCCTGGAGCAGCCGCTCCCGCAGATCCACCACGATCGTCGCCAGAATCCAGAAGGCCAGCAGGAGCCCCAGACTGATCAGCGGCGTCCATTGGCCCATGAGCCACGGCACCGCCACGGCGGTCACCAGGCTGACGCCGAATGCCCAGCGCAGGCGGATGGCCAAGGCCGGCAGGCTTGCCTGCTTCCATTGGGCCAGCGGCCCGATCCCCATCAAAAAGATTGCGGGGGTCATCAGGGGGAGAAAGACCGTGTCGAAGTACGGCGGGCCGACCGAGATTTTTCCAAGATCCAGCGCGTCCAAGAACAAGGGATACAGCGTGCCCAGGAGCACCGAGCCCAATGCCGCCACCAACAACACATTGTTCGCCAGCAACATCCCTTCGCGCGAGATCATAGCAAAGCCCCCGCCCAGGCCGACGCGAGGCGCCCGCCAGGCGTACAAGACCAACGAGCCGCCGATCACCACGGCCAGGAACACGAGAATGAATAAGCCACGCTTCGGGTCGGTGGCAAACGCATGCACTGAAGTCAACACGCCGGAACGGACTAAGAAGGTTCCGAGCAGACTGAGCGAGAAGGCCATAATGGCGAGCAACACGCTCCAGGCTTTGAAGCCGCCCCGTTTATCGGTCACCGCCAGCGAGTGCATCAACGCGGTGCCGGCCAGCCATGGCATGAAGGAGGCGTTTTCGACCGGGTCCCAGAACCACCAACCACCCCACCCAGCTCGTAATAGGCCCACCCGCTCCCCATCGCAACCCCCACGGTCATAAAACACCAGGCAACAGTGGTCCACGGACGTGACCAACGCGCCCAGGCCGCATCCAACGTGCCTCCCAAGAGCGCGGCGATCGCAAAGGAAAACGCGACGGAGAATCCCACGTACCCCATATAGAGCATCGGCGGGTGGATCACCATACCGGGGTCTTGCAACAGCGGATTCAGATCGCGCCCATCAAGCGCGGCAGGAATCAACCGCTCGAACGGATTCGAGACCGTCAACATGAACAGAAGAAATCCCACGCTGACGAGACCCATCACACCCAAAATGCGCGCGCGCATCGCCTCCGGCAGATGGGTGGAGAAGAAAGAGACGGCGACCATCCAGATGCTGAGGATGAACATCCAGAGCAGTAACGAACCCTCGTGCGCACCCCAGATAGCGGCAAGACGATAATGCAATGGGAGCTGAGAGTTCGACGTGGCTGCAACATACAGCACGGAGAAGTCTTTCTCAGCAAAGGCATACCCTAGGCAGCAAAAGGCCAGTAGAACCAGCAGGAATTGCGCGCGCGCCGCCGGCTTTGCAACGGCCATCAGCGAGGAATTTCCCACAGCCGCGCCATAGATAGGCAGGACTCCCCTGTACGACCGCCACGCAGAGCGCGAGAATTAAGGCATAATGACCAATTTCTGGAATCATGTCGGCTCCTAGCGTGGATTGACGACCAGGGTGCCGCTGCTCTGCGCCCCTACCGTCTTGGCTTTGGCGAGCGCATCCGCGGCTTCCGGTGGCATATAGTTTTCATCGTGCTTCGCCAGCACTTCACTCGCGAGAAAGGCTCCATTGGCTCCGAGTTGCCCCTGAGCCACAACGCCTTTGCCCTCCTTGAAGAGGTCCGGTAGAATTCCTTTGAACGTCACGGGCACCCGCTTTGCCATATCGGTCACGACAAAATGTACGGTTAACCCATCGCCTTCGCGCGTGAGACTGCCGGCTTCCACCATTCCGCCGATACGGAAGCTTCGCCCTTGGGGCACATCCCCATTGGCGGCTTGCGTCGGCGTATAAAAGAACACCAGGTTGCTTTGAAATGCATTCAGCACTAACGCTGCCGCCACCGCCAATGCGACCAATCCTAGGCCGATAAGGACAAACCGTTTCTGTCGAGGCTTCATCGTCTTCGCTTCCTCCTACAACTCATCGTGGCTCTCAGCCGCTGCTGCAGACCGCCGCCATACCGCGAGGACCTCCCCACTCATGCACAGAGCCGTGGCGCCGAACGAGGCCCACACATAGAGGCCGTACCCACCCATCGCGAAAAACTCCGCCAGACTCCCCCACTGCATCAGCGCGCCTCCGCGACATCCGGTAACGAGGCCAGACTTGCCCCACGACGGCTGTCGCTCTCGCTCAACAATCACACAGCGCACGCGGGCTAGCGTCACCGCGATGCTGTACATCCAGAAGCCGACCATCATCACCAACATCGCCGTCACCATGGTGCCCGCCATTGTCGGCGCCGCGGTGATGCTGACAGAAGCCCCTTGATGCAGCGTGTTCCACCACTTCACAGAAAAATAGATGATTGGAACATTGACCACCCCCACGAGCGCCAAGACGGCACTGGCACGATCGGCGCGACGCAGGTCGTCGATCGACGAGCGCAAC
Source organism: uncultured Nitrospiraceae bacterium (assembly GCA_963801725.1). Lineage (GTDB taxonomy): Bacteria > Nitrospirota > Nitrospiria > Nitrospirales > Nitrospiraceae > Palsa-1315. The sequence goes on along the minus strand of CAWDFX010000002.1, from coordinate 1,535,228 downwards.
AAGATGATCCCGATGTATTGAAACAACAAAATCAGTTCCGACGTCAGCCGGGCATCCCACACCCACCATGCCCCCCAGGTCGGTTTGCCCCACATCGATCCGGTGAACAGGGCGAGGAACGTAAACATCGCTCCGGTGGGAGCGATGGCCTGCGCCATCATAAAAGAAGGACGCGCATTGAGCCCTAATCCAAGACCTGCCCAGATCGCCATGATGACGTAGAGAAACATGGACATCCAGGCAGCCGGTACATGAACAAAGATAATGCGGTAGGCATCGCCTTGCGTCGCATCGGTCGGCGCGACGAAAAACCCCACGTACAGCCCGACCACGATCAATCCCGCAGCAGCGGCAGCAAACCACGGAATCATCCGCCCGGCTAACGGGTGAAAGGCCTGTGGTGATGAATATTTAAACCAGTTAATGCCTGTGGCGCTCATAACGATGTCTTATTCCAATGCAATGCGCAATGCAACAGCCGTGGCCCATGGCGCAAATGTGAGCGAGAACAGGAAGCAGGCTCCAAGCAGCGACAGATTCGCTTCGCTTCCGATTCCGGCCAAACTATTCGTAACGGCGCCGGCCCCAAAGATCAGCACCGGAATAAAAAGTGGAAGCACCAGGAGGGCAACCAGCAAGCCACTCCCACGCAATCCAAGAGTTAATGCAGCTCCAATGGCTCCAATCATACTCAACGTCGGCGTACCAAGCAAGAGCGATAACGTCAACACCCAGAGCGACTCTCCACTCAAGCCGAATTGCAGGCCGAGGAGAGGCGAGAGCAGAACCACTGGCAAGCCAGAGATGACCCAGTGCGAGAACACCTTGCCAACGACCAAGACAGCCAGCGGTTGAGGGATCAAGAGCGTCTGTTCTAACACACCATCAAGATAATCCGCAGTGAACAAGCGCCCCAACGACAACAGACACGCAAGCAAGGCCGTAACCCAGAGCACACCGGAGGCGATCATCCTCAGAACCGCCGGCTCCGGCCCAACCCCCAACGGAAAGAGGCTCGCGACGATGACGACAAAGAACACCGACATCGCCACATCCGAGCGGTGCCGCATAGCCAACAGGAGGTCCCGTCGGACAACGCCGTGTAATGCCTCACTCAGACTGGGCTGACTCATCGAGTCAGCCTCAGGTGCTGAATGCAATCAGATGGAAGATCGATCTCCTGGTGCGTGGCGACGACCACCATGCCACCATGACTCAGGTGGGACTGAAGGTGCCGGGTCAAGTAACTTGTGGCTGTAACATCGAGTGATGCAAATGGTTCATCCAAGAGCCATAACGGACGAGTGGAAAGCCAGAGACGCGCCAGAGCCACGCGGCGCTTTTGTCCTTGCGAGAGTACGCGCGTCGGCAGACGATGGATCGGTCGCCCAAGACCGACTGCCTCCAACGCCTTCTGCACAACTCCACTCGCACTTTCATCGCCCGCCAGGCAGGCAGAGACCGTAAGGTTTTCAACTGGAGTCAGCTCATCCTTGATTCCGTTGAGATGCCCCACGTAAGTAAACTGGGCACGATAGAGTTCCTTAAGCTGGCGAATGTCTTTCCCCTGCCAAAGAATCGTGCCGTTATCAGGCGACAACAACCCGCACAGCATGCGAAGGAAGCTGGTTTTCCCGCTGCCGTTCTCACCGACCACAGCCAACAGAGTTCCTGGCGTGACCGTCACGCTGATATCGGAAAACAGCAACCGCTCTCCCCGGCTGCCGCTCAGTGCGACGATTTGGAACATATTTCGAGAAATCCCACGGGAACTGAAGAATAAGAATTGCCGCAGCGTTGAGCTTTTAAAGGTCTTGCTGTTCGCGAACGCCTTCTCGATACCGTCTGGCGTCTCATACAAGACACCCGTATCTGAATCGGTATTCCCTCCGCAAAGTCGACGTCACCATGCGGCAATTTGCGGCCTCATGAAAAGGGAACGCACAATGGATTTGCAATTGTCGCCCATCAGACATCGGCAAGTCAAAGATGGATTGCGCGGGTACGATATGACCGTACCTCCAAGCCTGTTGCTCAAACCCACTGATCGAACTCTCGGCACCAGAAATTCATTCGTTGTACTCTCCGCTGGGCCATCACATCCAAGAGGAACAAGACCAGATCCCCCACCAGCAACCAAATCCTGCCACACAAGCAAGAGGAAAGCCGTTGGTCGCGAATGCAACGGCGGAAAGGCGTGCCCCTAGCAGCCCTTCTCTTGGTACGTAGATGCATGTAACATGTACCCATTATCGAGGAATCGTGTGGTTTGTGTATCATCTAAACTCCACCACTGTTTTCTATCACGGCATTCCCCTACCAACCTTACGGATGGGAAAACAATGCCCGGTTCTTGGCTCCGGATATCCACGCGGGAAAGCTTCGAGAAATAGGTGCGCAGTGCCTGCCCTTATTTATGCCTTCAATCGAAGATGGTTCAAATCGGACAGCCGGTGCTCCGGTCGAACCCAACAGAAAAACAATTTCGAGGTTTTTGCATACCTCGCGAGGGGGGCTAGAATCTTGCCCTGCTTTAATGGCATCATGGTAATACCACTTGATACGATATGTGGCCAGTCGCGCAACTATGCACTGGGATCGCTGAGCCGCATGGAACGCCGTCACGGTGGGCGGAATGAGCTGCGCCTCCGCGCAGAGTCCCACACAGGAGAGTTCGACCTATGAAGAGACAGGTGACACGGACAGGCGCAATCGTGCTCGTGCTTCTTGGTGCTGCACTATACCTGCCCAGCCTAGCTGCCGCACATGGGGCAACCAGTGGAGAAGACGATCCGTGTTTGCGCAGAGTCGGTGAACGCGTGGTGCACTTCAGCGCCTATCAGCCGCAATACGAGTTGAAAGATCAATACTGCACAGACATTCCCAAAGAAGGCGACACCTTTCTCGTCGTAGACCTCGTGGACCCGTCGCTACGCAACGAGCCGGTCGGGATGCGAGTCGTGAAGGGAAACGGGGGCAATGAGGCAGAAGATCAGATTGTAGCCGATATTCGTCCGAGCACCCACCCGGACGGAGTGCTCCGGGGAGAAGTCCGGCTGGACGAGGGTCTGTATACGGTCACCATTGCGGCAGAGAAGCAGAATCTGATGCGGCGCCCGCAGTATCTCTTGCGGGTACACATGACCGATTATCAGAAGCTGCTGCGCTCCGTGGGCATCCCATTGTTCGGCGTGCTGCTCGCGGCGTGGCTCGTGTACAAGCTCGTACGATCGAAGTGGGTGCGGAATTGGTGGGCAGTCCGCCGGACGGGAAACTAGGTGTTCCGGCCTGTGAGCACATGGTTCAACATTCGAGAGGGAGGGTCCTGACAATGGCTGCGCAATTGCTGAAATCTGCTAGCGCGTGCTTCTTGATGCTGGCGATCGGAGTTACATTCTCCACACAGGCCCAGGCTCACGGAGGACTGGCACTGGCAGAGGACATGTGCCGACTCACGATCGGCCCGTACAACATGCACTTCACCGGCTATCAGCCTGACAACACGCGCAACAAGGAATTCTGCGAGGATATTCCGGCAACTGGTCGCACGGTCGTGGTACTCGACTACATGGAAGATGCTCTTCGCCCGTTGCCCACCGAGGTTCGGGTCATCAAGGATACGGGCTCGGAGCAAGACCTTCAGGCCATCACAGTCCTTCACCTGCCGCCCAAGGTCTATCCCAACGGCACGGTCAATTTCGAATACAATTTCGACCAGCCCGGTAAATTCGTCGGCCTGGTCACCGTAGGCGACAAGCAAATACATGTATCACGATTTCCATTCTCGGTAGGGGAGACGAAAATTCCGTTGCCACCCTCATACTTCTTGATTGCATTCGCAGGGGTCGCTGTTATTGGGGTGCTCTTCTTTGCTCTGCGCGGGCGTGGCAAAACTTCTGGCAGTACCGTTTCATAGGCATCCGGCTAGCCGATCCAACACGCCGGCGCAGTGTGACTCTGGTTCAACGAGGAAATTGAGACGCCTAACGATGAGGATACTGACGATGTCTTTGCGATTTCTGAAACCCGCGGTTGTGTGCTTTTTGATGCTGGCGATCGGAGTTCCACTCTCCGCAGAGGCCCAACACTTTCATGAGCTGGACAAGAACTTCTGCATACTCAAGCTTGGACCCTACGGCATGCACCTTACCGAATATCAGCCTGACACCTCAGCCCAAAGAGAGCTCTGCGGGGATGTTCCGTCGACCGGCCGTACGGTGTTGGTGCTCGATTATATCGAAGGGGAACTCCGTTCGTTGCCCGTCGAGGTCCGGGTCGTCAAAGATACGGGTTCGGAGCAGGACCTTCAGGCCATCACGATCGTTCACCTGCCGCCCAAAGTCTACCCCGGAGGTTTCATCAATTTCGAATATAACTTCAACCAGCCCGGCAAATTCATCGGTGTAGTCACCGTTGGGGGCACGCAGGAACATGTAGCGCGATTCCCGATCTCGGTAGGAGAATCGGGAGTGGTTTCGCACTTCATGCACTACATCATGGTCATAGTCCCGCTCGCAGCGATTGCCGGTGGAGCGGCGATCTTCTTTTTCCTACGCAGTCGCCGCAAACCCTCGGTTAGTACCGTTTCGTAGGCGGCCGGTCATCCGTCGCCGGAGAGTAGTGCGCCGAAACAAGCCGGCCAAATGGCCGGCTGCTGCGAGCGAGTGAAACAGTAAGGAATGAGGAGGGTATCTAATGGGATCATGGGTCGTTCATGCGCCCAAGCGCGTCATGGTAGGCGCAGTGATGGCCATGGCTATGTGCGTATATGCCGCTCCGGCGTTAGCTCATTCAATGCTGGTCAAGGCAGAGCCGCCGCGCCGGGCTCTCCTCGCCAAAGCGCCGGCGCAGGTACGACTCTGGTTCAACGAAGAAATCGAAGGCGACTACGCGTCCCTTGTCGTGCTCGACGCCGAAAAGCATCCTGTAACCGAGATCCATCCTCAACTTGCTCCGGATGATCGAAAATCCATCATCCTGCCATTACCGGAATTGGCGCCTGGGAAGTATTCCGTGAAATTTCGGGTGCTGTCGGTAGACGGTCACGTGGTGGAGTCTTCCTTCGACTTCACGGTAAAGGATAAAGTGCAAAAGAAATGATCGAGGTCATCGGCGCGCTGTTCCGCTGGCTGCAGCTTGCGTCCAACATGATCCTGATCGGCGGCTGCGTCTTTCTCGCGATTGCCGTGCGCGCCAGAACCGCATCCGACGCCCCATGGCCAGCCCGCCTGGGACAGGCGTTACCGTGGCTTTCAGTCGCGCTTTTGCTAGGGTTGGTGGGCTTGCTGGCCACGACTACGGCGCAGGCCACGGGGTTAGCCGAAAATGCTTGGCACCCGGGGGCCTGGCTAGAATTCTTACAGAAAACCCGCATAGGACTCATCTGGATGGCGCGCGCAGCCCTTGCGCTTATCGTCCTCGGCGTAGCCCTCTACATTCGATTCTCCCCTTCGGCGCATTGGCGGTATGTGTTGTGCGCGACCTTCGCCGCGCTCACGCTGGCAGTGGGATCGCTCGCAAGCCATTCCGCAGCCGGAGAGCTATCCGTGGCATCGGTCCTGCCCTACACGCTGCACATCATTCTCGCAAGTGTCTGGTTCGGAGGGTTGCCAGCCATTCTCACGGTCATATTCGCCACTAGTAGGAAGGGCTCACACGATGAAGTGGATCGGTCCGATATCCAGACCCTGAAGCGTTTCTCGGCAATAGCGTTGCCGGTGATGGTCGCTGTCGTTGCCACCGGCATCCTCGTTGCGGATCAGATGGTGGACACGAGCTACGCTGCATTAGTTGCGACGAGCTACGGCTGGCTACTGAATACAAAGGTCTCGTTGCTCGCACCGATTCTTGTGATCGGCGCATGCGCTCGCCTCCTCTGGGTGCCGTCGCTTGATCAGAACCCTAATGTAGCTGCAGCCGGTGGCCGAGGCCTTCGAAAATGGGTATCCGTCGAATTCGCGATCGCGTTGACGCTGGTGTTGGTGGCAACAGTGCTGGCCAACGCCGTGCCGGCAAAGCATGCCGTCATTGAAGACTGGCCCTATCCATTCCGCTTCTCCATCGACGCCACCTGGGGCGAGCCGGGAGCGATGATTGGAGGGGGAATCGGAATCGCACTGCTTGTGCTGGCAGGTGGGGCGATCATACTAGGTCGAACCAAACGCTGGAAAACAAAATGGCGCATAACCATCCCGATCGCACTGGCTGCCTGTGCGCTGGCCGTGGCGCTGCCTCCCATTGCTATTCAGGCCTATCCTGAAACCTACCGTAAGACGCCGGTCCCGTTCGATGCCATTTCTGTTGCCAACGGTGCGACCCACTTCGCCGCGAACTGCGTGCCTTGCCACGGCCCTCAAGCCAAGGGCAATGGCGTTCTGGCCAAGACCTTCAAGAAGCCACCGGTGGATCTGCTCACGGAGCCGCACACTCTCAAGCACACCGCAGGCGATTTTTTCCACTGGCTGACTTATGGTATTCCCGATACAGGTATGCCGGCATTTGCTGACAAACTTACAGAAGAGGATCGCTGGGATGTCGTGAACTTTCTCCATGCCACGTCCCGCGGCTATCAGGCGCGCCTCATCAACCCCTTTGTCGCCCCCAATCAGCCCTATATGGCCCCGCAAAACTTCTCCTATTCCGCGCACGACGGCGCAAGCGGCACGTTGAAGGATTTCCGCCAACACAAAATAGTGCTGTTGGTGCTGTTTTCGTGGCCAGAGTCACGCACGAGGCTCGATCAGTTGCGGCTGGCATACGCCACACTAAGTGGCAGCAATACGGTGGTGCTGGCGGTCCCAGTGAATGACAGCAAACAGCAGGATCTGGAGTCAGTCTTGGCAAACATGCCTTTCCCCGTGGCAACGCAGGGTGGGCCGGAAATTGCGAAAAGCTACGCATTGTTCCGTAGAACCCTCAGCAATCCTGATCTGGCCGGTGAGGGAACAGCGCCCAAACACATGGAGTTCCTGATAGACCGCTATGGCTATCTGCGGGCGCGCTGGATCCCTGAGGTGGATGGAGCGGGATGGACGGACATCGGCGCATTGATGCGGGAGATCGGTCAACTTAACAGGGAAGATGAAATTCGTCCGCCTCCAGACGATCACGTGCACTGAGTTCCCATATGGAAGAAAATGGGTCTGGCGCAGACCGGGGCACGTCTCACTGATTACTTTTTAAGGAGAACTTTAAGGAGAAGAGGATATGGCGGCTATGGTTTCTCGACAATTCGAATATGACAGTTAGAAATACTCTGCTCCTCAAAACCCTGTAGTAGCAAGGTCGTTGCGCCCTATACTTTCTTTGCCCGAATACCCCACAGGCTAGTCGGGACCTTCATTCTAAACAACCCCAAACAGTTGCATGAGCGCGGGTGAGCCCCTGACGGGACACAGGATCAGGAAGCTCGGCGATCGTCAGCCTTTGTTGGCACAGATGCCGCGTGGCAATCTTAGGTGTTCCTGCGTGCTTGACATTACAACACCTTCTTGTATATTTTTTGCACACAACGGACTATGCACTTGACTCCAGTATACCCCAGGCCTAGCGGGGTCACACCGTGGAGGACTATATAATGCGGACCCTCGCCGAGTTCGAGCAGCGCTTCGCCACAGAAGGTGCGTGCCGTGCCTACCTAGCTCGGTTGCGTTGGCCGACTGGGTTCTGTTGCCCACAGTGCACGACCAACGGCAGTTGGACAACCACACGATGCCTCTTGATGTGCCGCCGATGCGGATACCAAGCCTCGGTCACAGCGGGAACGATCTTCCATCGAACCCGCCTTCCTTTGCAGGACTGGTTCCGAGCCATGTGGTGGATGACCGGACAGAAACACCAGCTCAGCGCCTTAGGACTACAGCGCCTGCTGGGCTTTGGCAGTTATAGAACTGCCTGGTTGTGGCTACAAAAATTGCGGCGAGCAATGGTACTGCCGGATTGGGACAGACTGGGAGGCGAAGTTGAAGTGGACGAAATGCATATGGGGAACGTCGAGGCGGGAGGAGGCCGCTGGCACCTAGAGAGCAAGGCCCTGGTGGCGATCGCCGCGCAGATTGATGGGAAAGGGATTGGGCGCATCCGTCTGCGTCGGATTCCCGCCGCCTCTCCGAGTCAGCTCGTCACCTTCGTAAAACACGTGGTTGAACCAGGCTCCATAGTCATCACGGATGGATGGAAAGGCTATGCAGGGTTGAAACAGGAGGGTTTCAAGCACCGACCGCGATTGATCAATGCCAACGGCAAAACAGTCGTCTGCCTTGCTACCCCGCGTACACCGGGTCGCCTCCTTGTTGAGACGCTGGTTGATGGGTACCCATCAAGGTGCACTGTCCCGCGAGCAGCTGGATACCTATCTCGAGGAATTCACGTTTAGATTCAACCGTCGAACGTCCAGATACCGTTGGAAACTGTTCTACGGACTTGTCGCGCAAGCTGTATCAATTGAGCCTGCCCCCTACTCCAGACTGGTTGCGGGCACCTCTTAATTTAGGTGACGAAACTGGAGTTAAGTGCATAGTCCTTTGCACGCATTTTGCAAGCAGGATGTAGGCTTCCACCTTGGATATTCTACTTGACATCAAGAAACCGTATCCGCTAATCTCCCGCCACGCAGATAAACGGCAGCAACCAGTAGTAGTGATGGTTCCCCGGAGAATTTTTCTCTGGAATACGCGGTGGGTCTCAATCACATAAAAAGGAGGTCCGTGTATGGCGAGTTCAACAACATGGGGGGGTAGCGACCGGGGGTACGACATGTCGCTCTGGTACGATTCCAGGCCTCTCAAGATCGGCTGGTTTGCAATGTTGGCGGCGGTGGGCGCCGAGGTCGTGTTTCAGCGCGTCTTTGGGTACTCCCACGGGTTGGACTCGATGACGCCGGAGTTCGAAAACGTCTGGATGGGCCTGTGGCGCTTTAACGTGATTTCCAACATCATCTTCTCGGCCGCGACCCTGGGATGGATTTGGAGCACGCGGGATCGGAACATCGCCAACGTCGATCCCAAGACGGAACTCAAGCGGTACTTTTACTGGATGATGTGGCTCGCGATTTATGTGTTCGGCGTGTACTGGGCCGGCAGTTATACGCTGGAGCAGGATGCGTCGTGGCATCAAGTGATCATCCGCGATACGAGCTTCACCGCCAGCCATATTATCGCGTTCTACTTCACCTTCCCGTTGTACATCACCTGTGGCGTCGCGAGTTACCTGTATGCCATGACCCGGCTGCCGCAGTTCAGCAAGGCGGTCTCGTTCCCGTTGGTGGGAGCGATCGTGGGGCCGATGATGATTCTGCCGAACGTGGGCCTCAATGAGTGGGGGCATGCGTTCTGGTTCGTCGATGAGCTCTTTGCCGCGCCGTTGCACTGGGGCTTTGTGACGTTGGGCTGGTGCGGGTTGTTCGGCGGCACGGGGGGCGTGGCGGCGCAGATCGTGGCGCGCATGTCCAACCTGTGTGATGTGGTCTGGAACAACGAGAGCAAGGACTGTTTGCATGTGATCCCGTACTAAGTCGGGAGGCTAGTTGAACTATGGGGAGGAGACTGATGTTCAGAACGAGTGAGGAGGGGACAAATGGCACTGTTTAGAACCGCAGAAATTATCAAAGCCAGCAAGCTTCCGCCGGAAGGCGTCAAGCTGTCAAGAATGATAGATGCGGTGTATTTCATTCCGATTGCATATTTAGGGGTATTCGCAACCTTTCATATGCACTTCGACCTGCTTGCAGGAGACTGGGATTTCTGGGTCGATTGGAAGGACCGGCAGTTTTGGGTGACGGTGACACCAATTGTCGAGGTCATGTATCCTGGGGCGATCATGTACTACTTCTGGACGTTCTACCGGCAACCGTTTGGTGCAACATTGAGCATCACGGGGCTCCTCGTCGGGAAGTGGATCACGATTGTATTTGCTTGGTACTGGTGGGCCAACTTTCCGATGAACTTCGTCATGCCCGCCACCATGGTCAGCAGCGCGCTGATCCTTGATTGCACCCTGTTGCTGACTCGGAGCTGGATGCTCACCGCGATATTCGGGGTGTGGGCATTCGCAATGATGTTTAATCCAACACAATACGCTCTATTCGGATACAGCCACCAACCGTTGGTTGTGGATGGTCAGCTCATGTCGCTGGCCGATTACATGGGATTCACTTATGTCCGTACTGGGACACCTGAGTATATCCGAATCATTGAGGTGGGATCGCTGCGTACGTTCGGTGGACACACCGTCTGGATCTCGGCGTTTTTCTCGGCCTTCGTTTCTATGTTGGTCTTCACCATTTGGTGGCAAATCGGCCACTTCGTTGGTCAATCGTTCTTTTGGGTCAAGGGCAAACGCGGCGCAATGTCACGGAAGAACGATATCATGGTTGTCGGCAGCGATGAGTTTGCACAAAGGCATGGTACGCCGGACGGGATTGCGCCTAAATTGGCAGGAGCACCTATGGGGGCCGGAGCCACATTAGCAGAAGGGAAATCATGAACGCCAAAAACATAATTAAATTGTGCGTGATCGGCTCCCTCGGGATGGCGACACTGGGGCTCCCCCTGGTGTTCTTTGCCTCTCCCGCCGCCGCCCACGGGGAGCGGTCTCAGGAACCGTTCCTGCGGATGCGTACCGCTCAATGGTATGACACAAGATGGAATCCGCAGAAGACCGCCGTCAACGATGAAGCGATGCTGTCTGGCAAGATCCACATATCCGAAGACTGGCCAAGGGCCGTTGTTGCGCCCAAGCGTACGTTCATAAACGTAGGCAGCCCAAGTTCGGTGTTTACACGTCTCAGCTCGAAAGTGAACGGAATTCCGATGGTCACCTCTGGCCCAATGGAGCTCGGTGGGGACTACGAGTATGTGATCAAGCTGAGAGGCCGGTTACCTGGACATCACCACATCCACCCGATGTTGGCAGTCAATGGGGCCGGCCCTATCGCCGGACCTGGGGGCTGGATGGATATCACAGGCAACTATAAGGACTTTACCAACCCGGTGAAGTTGCTGGTTGGTGGAACCATCGATACGGAGACCGCAGGCCTGGCGGCCGGGCTCTTCTGGCATGCCCTATGGGGTAGTCTCGGGTTTCTCTGGATTGCCTGGTTCTCAATCAGACCGATGTTCCTCATTCGCGCCCGCGTGCTGGCGCAAGAGGGAGGAGATGCGCTCCTAAACGATCCGGTCGACCGTGTAGTGGCCTTTGGTATGTTAGGGGTGTGCTTTGTCTTAATCGCAATTGGTTTCTTCGTGACAGATTCTCAGTACCCTTATACTATCCCGCTCCAAGCGGGTGAGCCAAAGATCAAGGCGACTCATTTGAAGTCAGACCTCACGATCAAGGTTCTCACCGCAGATTACGACGTTCCTGGTCGCGCCCTTCGCATGACCCTACAGGTCACCAACAGCGGAGAGCAGCCTCTTAGGATCGGAGAATTCACGACGGCAGGAATCAGGTTCCTTAACAAGGTGGGGGTGGCGAACAATATGGACCCGACCTATCCACCGGAGATCATGGCCCTAGACGGCTTGCATATAGAGGATGAGTCTCCCATCAACCCAGGCGAAAGCAGAGAAGTCAAGCTCGACTCACGTGATTCGCTCTGGGAAGTGCAGAGGTTGATGGATCTGGTCCACGATCCTGACCAGCGCTTCGGAGGGCTCGTGATGGCTTGGGACGAAGCCGGAAATCGTCATATCAACAGTATAGCTGGTAACATCATCCCAGTCTTTACGAGGGCCGTAGGAAGCTAAGGGTTTAAGCACGTCCAAGCGTGATGCCGATCCGCCCCCGTCGTGAGACGGGTTGGCGGATCGGCTTTTTTTATGGAACGAGAAGATAGATAGAATGGACCTATCGATCGAATACTAAGAATCCACGGCTAAGAGATTACCGTTCGCACGGAATTGAACAACTCCTGCCAGGACTATTCGTTTAGTTCTATTTGAGCGATATTTTATCCTTCGCTGAAGTTACTCATAATACTTACTCTCCACCGCTTCTATCTATGGGGTTTATGCTACCCCAGAGCCACTTCACAAGCACATGATCCGACAGTATCAGTTGGCCACAGGGGGATTTTCGCATGATCGCCGACATAACGGCGACCACCCGCCGAAGTTTTGGAGGAATCAATGTGTTTGCAATCAAAGAAGACTAGCGGAACCGGAGCAAGTGACGGGCACGGGGCGATTGTCCGGCAAGATCAGTCGTTAGTCGAGGAACATACCGTGTTCAGACACGAATAGAGATCGGACGACAGAAAAATCGAGAATCGAATGTACTTTGGTTGAGTTCATAGGTGAAAGATATGTGCTCGTAGACATCCTGTCACTTTATTACAGTCGAGGATCCTACTTTGATATGTCGCCGGATCGCCAAGTCTATCTGATAGAAAACAACCTGGAATCGCTCCTGCTAAGATCGTAGTTGGATTCAACTCATCCCCAAACAGCGTGTCCTCACTCTTCGCGTGTAACACTCGATGCGGGATTCTCCCGCTTAGGCAAGCGTCCAACACACTTCCAAATGGGGGGTGCAAGATCATGCCCCGTCAACACACCAGGCTTCTATAGCCTGTTTGCCGATAGAGCTGTGCTGAGGGCAGAGAGGCCGGCGGCGCATTTCTGAGTTCATCGCCCTACTCTTGTTTGACATGTGTGTTATGCACACATGTCAAACAAGTGGGAAATCACACTGGTCCCTACCGAACGGACACCGCGATTGCTGACACATTATTCCATCTACCTCGTCCAGTGGCCACCATTCAGGCCGTCATCTCGCCATCACTTCTTCTGTAACCGCATCGGTCACAGTCACACGGTGATGTAAGGGCTGCACAGGCCGATTATTCCCCTTGACGAGCGCCGTGAACTTCCCGATTTGCTCCCCAGAGAGCTGGATAGGAGACTTCATCACGATCCACCTCACCCCCTCCGAACAAGGGGGAGTTGTCAGAGAACCATCATAACGGTAGCTCTCAGTATTGTGCGGCAAAAGATCATCAACATTCACCTGGACATGTTCAAAATGTGACTCGACTCCCTTTTTCGTTGGAAGGTTCGACCAGATAGGGTCGAAGGCCACATTGTGTGCCCCTTTCTCGATGAATACGCCGACGACCGCCAGGGCACCTGAGGCAGACTTGTGCACGAAATGCATCTCCATCGGGTAATGCTTGCCCTTGACAGTGTGCTCGCTCGGACTATGGAAGTGGAATTGGATAAGCTCGAAGCTGTCTTCTCCAATGGTAAGGGTATCGCCTTCCGAATAGTTGACCTGGATGGTGTGGCCATTGTTGATCTCGTCGGCGATATGCTCGTGATGCGCGATCTGCAGCTTCGCGGGACTGAAGTCTGCTCCGAGTTTCTGAAGTGATGCTTGAGTGGTTTTCCCGATATCGATAGGCGACTGTTTATGGCCGTCTTTACAAAGCGAAAAATCCGGGTCGAGCTTACCCCAAAATCGAGGGCCATCCTTGCCTTCGTAGCTCCAGTGGGGGGCGTCATGAGGAGGCGCCACAGATCGCGTTTTGACTTGCGGGGCCGGTGGTTTCCCGTCTTGTGCCCAAGCCAGAGAACTCAGAATCGTCGCCATTGTCAATACGACAATACTTCCAATCAGCTTCTTCACGTCACACCTCCTTAAACAATTCCCGAGGTTGCCTCTATCATACATACCGAAAGACGGAGATCAGCCTACTTGTCTACTTGCATCCCCCTGCAAGCCTCTCGCCACAACAACATCGTCGAACCAACGCCAGTATAACAATCTGAATCCCCTCCCCGTCCAATCGCCCACGTCTGGCTATTCTCAGATTTTCCCATCGCTCAGTTCACCTGCGCCATTGTGATTCAGCCGATTCGAATGCGAGCAAAAAAAATCCTCTAGCCCGCTTGGGCTGGAGGACGCCATTGTCCACGCATCAATTTATGACTTGAGGCTGATGGGAAACGCCGTTGTTCCCCTATCTGATCGGCGCCCTTATACAGGCCCCAGAAAAATCTGTCAATGCCAGCCTTTGCCCCCTGCAGACAACATATGTCGTGTCCGCTTTTTATAACACAATGGAAATTCTTGAGGCTAGGAGGGAGTGTAGCCCTGGAGACGACTCGGTCCGTACGACATTCATAACATGTACGCATGGTTGGGTTGGAATCGTGAATAAGACGCTCTGTAATTTCGCAGCGCCCCGATCATGTCAACGTTACTCGCCGCATTCGTCTGGTTGCTGGCAAAATGGAACCAGCTGTACAGACCCGTGTTCATCAAAGCTTGTTCAAGTCGATGTTCAGACCCTGTTGCTCAATATTCCCGAGATAAAATTCGGGGGCCTGTCGTTTGCCTACGATGTAACAGCCTCAGATGAGCAGATCGTGAACGGATCGTGAAGAATTCTTCATCATCGAATGATTTCTAGCCCTTATCGTTACCTCCCGGAGCCAAACGCAAGTATGCGGGGCTGGGCCTCAGTGAACGGCGCGAACTGCGGCAGCTCCGTGAGGAGAATGCCAAGTTGAAACGCTTGGTGGCAGATCTCTCGCTCGATCGCCATATGCTGCAGGAGATCGTGCGAAAAAAGCTGTACGGCCTCGGGACTGGCGTGTGCTGGCACGCTAGGCGCAAACGACCTATCAGGTCAGTGAGCGCCGGGTCTCGAGGCTGTTACCGATGGCGCGAGCCTCCTTACAGTATCGGAGTCGCCGTGATCCGCAGGAGGCGTTGCGCATGCGGTTGCGAGAGTTGGCGGCGAGCCGAGTACGCTTCGGGTATCGGCGACTCACGGTGTTGCTGAGACGGGAAGGGTGGCAGGTGAACGCCAAACGGATTTATCGGCTGTATACGGACGAAGGGCTGACGGTGCGGACCCAACACCGCACGTAGGCTGTGGGCAAGATTCCGCTGGCCTACTTTTCTGGTTTTGGGTCAAAGTGCTTGACTCTTAACCGGACACTACGATACATATTGCAAAATTTGGCTCTGCTATTCTTTTCCTCACACACAGACGAAATGCCTGTGAGACCCCTCACATAGAAAAGACCAGTTGTACATTTGGCTGGAGAGGTTCGCTCAACCATTTCAGAGAGGAGTTCAACCATGATGAAAAGACAATCACCTCAACTGATGGCCATCGCAGGGGCCATGGTCCTTGCGATGGCCGGATTGATGGGATTGCCCTCCGAGGCATCTGCGAAGACCCATGACGTCAAGATGACTGCCCTCGAAGTAGAAATCGTGACGGAAGGAACGGGAAAGAAATATAGGGCCTGGACGTTCAACGGCCAGATGCCGGGGCCGGCCGTGCGGGTCACGGAAGGTGACACTGTCAACTTCACGCTGGAGAATCCCAAGACCAATGTTTATCAACACTCCATGGACTTCCATGCGGCGGAAATCGATTTCCTGAAGAACTATCGGGCCATCAATCCGGGAGAAACCATTTCCTATCACCTTTGTGGCGAAGAAGCCCGGCGTGTTTTTCTATCATTGCGGAGCAGCGCCCATGATCCAGCACATCGCGCGCGGCATGTTCGGCGCGATTATCGTCGATCCCAAGAATCCGAAGGTCTGGCCGAAAGCAGACCGGGAGTTTCTGTTGGTCCAATCAGAGCTCTGGAGTAACCCCGACGATGTCGAGGCCATGTTCGCCCGGAAGTTCGACTATACGATCTTCAACGGAGGAATTTGGAAGTATCATCCCTTCTTCATCGGCGCGGAAGCGCTGGAGGCGAAACCGAATGAGCGTGTCCGGATCTATTTTGTGAACGCGGGTCCCAACGAGTTTTCCTCGCTCCACCCGATCGGCGAGATTTGGGACAACGTCTACGAGAGCGGGAACCCTTCCAATAAACTCACAGGGGTGCAAACCTATGTTGTGGGACCAGGAAGCGCCGCCACATTCGACTTGGTCTCCGAATCACCCGGGGTCTACCCGATTGTGACGCATTCGCTCACTTCAGCCCTTCGTGGAGCCATTGCCGCCCTGACGATTACACCGGTAGCCAAGGATGCTCCGCTGATGCCACTGACGCCCTGGAACCCCTAAACGACCAGAAATATGATAGAAGTGTACATTTGAAGGAAGCCCTCATATACCTCTCAAAAAAGGAGCGCCTTTCATGAAACAACTTTCTCGCGCCATCAAGACTATGCTGACCGTCGCCTTGCTGTTGATCTCAGCGCCGGTGTGGGCAGCCGATGCTCCGTTGCCCTCACTCTATGAACGGCTCGGTGGAACAGGCCCTATCACGGCCGTCGTCGGCAAGTTCGTTAGCATCGTAGGCCAAGACAAGCGCATCAACGGGTATTTTGCCAACGCCGATCTGCCGAAACTGAAAAAACAACTGGTCGACCAGGTCTGCCAAGCCAGCGGCGGCCCCTGCACCTATGAGGGGCGAGACATGAAAACAACGCATGCCGGCATGAAAATCACGACGGCTGCCTTCAATGCCCTGGTTGAAGACCTCGTCAAGGCATTGGATACGTTCAACGTGCCAGCCAGAGAAAAGAACGAACTCCTTTCCGTGCTGGGTCCTATGAAGTCCGACATCGTCGAAGTGCCGTAAAGGGCAACGGGCAGGCGGTGAGATCCTCGCCGCCTGCCCATGAACGCGTCCAAGAGAGGAACACTGCAACCCAGCCGAACCGGAGCTTCGCAGGGTCCGACAACTCGCATTACCGTCTACCATGAGATCTTAAAACAAATCGATGAACCTATCCAAGGGCTTCAGATCGAGTCCCTGCTGACAGGTATTCCGATGACGCGAACAGCTCATCGCAGATACGCAAACCGGACGCAGACGCCCTTTGTGAAGAACGTACCCGCAACTCGCCCACAGCCTCATGGAGACAGCAAGGCCACGCTCAGGCACAACTGTCTGATGCTGGCGATGGCGCTCACCGTGGGTCTTGGGGTATTTCAGCCGGCCAGAGCCAGCCAGGCTGCCATGGAGAGAGTTCCCGTCGCGCTGACAGGACCTGGTTGCGACAGCCATGAGAACGAGCTAAGCAGGGCGTTGCTCACCTTGCAGGGTGTGAACGCCGCGCATTTTCATCGCATACCCGATCACGTCTTGGTAGATATCACCGTCGGCATGATCGTGCCGGAAGAACTGGTTCGTCATCTCAATACAGCGGCCACGTCATGGCAATGCCGCGCTGAAATTATGCAGTCCTGCATCACGGCAGCCCCTGTCCCCCAGACTCGAAAAGACGCACCATAAGTGGGCGATTGAAATCCGACCAGTTTCGCACGCGATGCAGGATCATCGCCGGACTGATGTTTCTTCACGAACAGCCACTGGCGTAGCGGGCCTCGGTCAGTTCCTGAAGCAGACGTTGGTGTGCCGGTCCTGCCAGAATGTTCAAGCATGGAATACCGCCCCCCATGAGGAAGGGCGGTGCGGGAGGGTTTACTTTGTAATTTGCTTAGCTGCTTCGACAATCGATCGCGCTCCGATGCCGAAGTGGTCGATGAGTTCGTCCGGCTTCCCGCTGTGTGGAATCGTGCGAACTGCAAGCTTATGCACTTTGATCCCTTCTGGTCCAACCGCGCTGAGCACTGCGTCACCTAGACCACCGTGCGCGTAATGGTCCTCAACGGTGAGGATGCGCCCCTGCGTGGCCCTCGCACTGTCAAGTAGAGTGGTGCGATCGATGGGGACGATGCTGTAGAGGTCGACGATTCGCACAGAGACGCCGGCAGCTTTCAAAGTCTCGTAGGCTTTTAAAGCTTCGAAGAGCGTGACGCCAGCTGCGACGATCGTGAGGACATCCGACGCGCTTTGTCGAATGACCTTCGATCCGCCGATCTGGAACGTTTCGTCCGGCCCATACAACACCGGAGACTTTGGGCGGCCGGCCCGAATGTAGACCATTCCCTTGTGTGCGGCAGCCATTTCGACCAGCCGATACGTGCAGGTCGCATCGGACGGATACAACACGGTCACGCCTGGTTGTGCAGCCATCATCGCGATATCTTCCAAGCCCATTTGCGAGGGACCATCTTCCCCGATGCTGACGCCGACGTGTGTACCGACAAGCTTGATATTCGAACCACTGATCGCGGCCATACGGATGAAGTCATATGCCCTGGCGAGGAAACAGGCAAACGTCGCCGCAAACGGGACTTTACCGCAAGCCGCAAGGCCAGCTGCTGCGCCGACCATGTTTTGCTCGGCGATGAAGTTTTCGAAAAATCGGTTAGGAAATTTCTTGCCGAACTTATCGGTATAGGTCGAATTCTTGACGTCCGCATCGAGTCCCACAACCAGTGGGTTCACTGCGCCAAGCGCCTCCAGGGCAACGCCGAACGCTTCGCGCGTCGCGACAGCGTCGCCCACTTTGTAGGGCGACGGTGGGAGAGGATTGATCGATGAAGCCCCCTGAACCGGCGTCGCGGGTTTCTTCACTGAAATGGCGGTGCTGCCCGGCTTCAACTGCTTGGTCAACTCATCGATCGCCTTCTGGGTTTCCTCGCCTTTCGCAGTCGCCTTCCCATGCCAGCCTGGATGATTCTCCATGAAGGAGATCCCCTTGCCCTTGAACGTTTTGGCGAGGAGAACCGTCGGTCTGCCTTTGGTGGCGGCAGCGGTATCGAATGCCGCGAGCACAGCTGAAAGATCGTGCCCGTCAACCACCAACGCCTGCCAGCCAAAACCGGCCCACCGGGAGCGATACGCCTCCATGTCGTGTTGCAGCATGGTGGGGTCGCTTTGACCCAGTCGATTGACATCGACAATGGCGCAGAGGTTATCCAAACCATGATGGCGCGCGACTTCAGCCGCTTCCCATACCGACCCCTCGACGGATTCTCCATCGCCCATCAAGACGTAAGTTCGGTGATCCAGTTTGTCGACGAATTTTGCATTCAGGGCGATGCCGATGCCGACCGGAAGGCCTTGCCCCAATGAACCCGTTGCCATATCGACAAACGACAAGCGAGGGGTCGGGTGCCCTTCCAGATCTGAGGTCAACGTGCGCAATTTCAAGAGATCGCTTTTCGGAAAGAGACCTGCTTCCGCCCAGGCGGCATACAGCAGTGGGGCGGCATGGCCTTTTGACAGCACGAACCGATCGCTATTGGGAGCTTTCGGATTCTTGGGGTCATAGCGCATGACGGAAAAGAAAAGGGCGGCGACGATGTCCGCGGCGGAGCAGCAGCTGGAGGGATGCCCGCTCCCGGCTTCACTCGTTGCACGAACGCTCCCGATCCGGAGCTGTGTGGCCTTGTTCTGTAGTTCAGCAAGCAATTCGGGCTGGGTGGTTGAGCTAGCCATCGGAACTCCCTTCGGGATTTGGATACAAATAATGCTGCTGGAATCTTCTCGCCTTCTCTATCGGCAGCATCGCGGTGGGATTTGAGGCTAACAAAATGAAATGAGGGAGTCAATGAACCCACACAAGCAGCCCGCCTGCCACGCGGCGCCAACGTATGAGGTCACGAAAGTCGGTGGATCAACCAGGTGCGTCCGTATTCAGTCTGTTTAAGCTCATTGAAATTTCGCTGGCCGGCATGGTTTTCCCACAGCGGCTAGAGTCCAGCCACCAAGGCTTGGATCGTCAGCGGGGAACAGCCCTCGGCTCGATTATTCACGAGCACGTACGCGCTTTTTCCCTGAGTCACAGCCTGCTGGACCAACGCCGTCGTGTCTTGTCTCATGCGAGGTTGTGCGGCAATGATCCGATTGTAGGGTGCGTATCGTTCGACCGCTTTCTCATGGGCGAGCCCCAGCGGCGTGAGGAGCCGGATTACGACATGGGGGGCAGTAAATGCCTGTTCGAGCAGGCGATGTTGCTCGGAAAGTGGCGGCATGGCCGTCCAATGATTGTACACGTGGGAGACGTGGTGTGTGCGAAGGATGTTCAGGTAACGCGATCCAAGAATCGCGGGATTGCGGACTTCTGTTGCGTACTGTGGTCCGGGCGGCAATGTGCCGAGAAATCGATCCAACGCGCCAAGAAAGGCGGCAGGCTCCATGCCCCAGCGCTGAAATTCAAAAATGAATGGACCAAGTTTCGATCCCAAGCTCTCTTGTGCCGGCGCCCAGACCAAGTCCCGAAACGCGCCGGTATCAAGAAATCGTGGGTTGGGTTTTCCTGCTTTGGCTCCATAGCGGGGAAGATGTGCATAAGCCGGGATAGTGATGTCTTCCCAGACCTTGGAACAGAAGCGGAAATCTTCTGGGACTTGACTCGCATAGTGCGCGAGTTGCGTGGTGCTTGCCGGGCGATAGAAGGAATGGTCGATACCGACGGTGCGAAATAGCGGAATGCCGGCTTTCTCGTAGGTAACGTATTCTGTCAGCGTGTCTTGGCTGAATCGGTTCTTCGGATAGGTCCGGTGGTAAACCAACCCCTGCCAGCCTTCATAGGCCCAGGAGCTCGTGCCAAATCGAACGTCGCGAAGGTCGGTGAACATGAGTAAGGGAATTATACAGAATTCATCTTTAAGAACAATAGGATAGCTTGACATGCCAGCGGGCTTCACGCAGACTGCCTTCATGCAGGACCAGACGGAGCACACTCTTCTTGCCGAACTCGCTGAACGTGCCGGTATCGCGGCTGACTATTACGATATCGCAGGTACTATTCATCTCACTTCCGACGACACCCGACGCGCCATTTTGACTGCCATGGGCTTTGCAGCCGATTCGGCCGCATCACTGACACAGGCACTGCAAGAATGGGAGGAGGCGCCGTGGCTACGCCCTTGCGACCCCGTGCGAGTTCTGTGTGACGGTGAAACAGGAGCGCCCCTGTCCTGTTACCTGAGGCTCGATGAGGGACAAGAAAAGTCCGTCGAAATGGAGTGGCAGATCCACGACGAGGCGAACGCCGTGGCGCAGGAGGGGCAGGCAGGACCTGGGCTCTCTGCTGCAGAGGTTCGATTTCTCAAGGGTCAACGGCATGTGCGTATCGAAATCCCGGCTCCGCAGGGTCTCTCGCTCGGGTACTACAATTTGACCGTACAGGCCAAGGGCTTGGTTGGGGGGAGTGTGGGGTCGATGCGTGTCATCGTGGCGCCACGTCAGTGCTATGCCCCGCCGTCGCTCGAGGCACACCAACGGCTGTGGGGATTGGCGTTGCAGCTCTATTCGTTGTCCTCCAATCGTAATTGGGGATGCGGCGACTTTACCGATCTCGGCCGGATTGTGGAGTGGGCCGGGAAGGAACTCGGCGCCGGAGTCATCGGGCTCAATCCGCTGCACGCACTGCGGAATACCGCGCCGTATCACATCAGCCCCTATGCGCCGTACAACCGACTGTATCTCAATGAACTCTATATCGATCTCGAGCGGCTGCCGGAGTTTCATTCGTCGGAGAAGGCGCAGCACCTGTTTCATGCCCCAGAATTTCAAGCCAAGCTCCAGGCGCTGCGAGTAAGCCCGCAGGTGGACTATGATGCCATTGCAACCGCCAAGCGCGCCATGCTCGATTTGACCTACCGCACATTCCTCGCAGAAGCCTACAGCGGAGAGGAGCCGAATCTCCAACCGAAGACGGCGCGCGCCTGGCTCTTCGAACGGTTTATCCAGGCTGAAGGCTCCCTGCTCGAGGTGTATGCCACCTTCCAGACATTGGAGGAGGAACGCTGGCTGATTCAATCCAAGTCCGCCACCTGGCACGATTGGCCCAAACAATTTCTGACGCCCGGCCAACCGGTTCGTGAATATGCGAAACGACACTCGAAGCGCGTTCGCTTCTTTCAATACGTTCAGTGGGTGGCGAGCGGACAACTGAACGAGATCCGACGGGCGGCCGAACGCCTGGCCATGCCGATCGGGCTGTATCACGACGTGGCTCTTGGCGCCGATCGGAATGGGGCCGAGGCCTGGATCTATCAATCGATACTGGCGCTCGGAGCCGACTCCGGCGCCCCGCCCGACGCGTTTGCGCCGGAGGGACAGAATTGGGGCTTGCCTCCGATCAACCCTCACGCGTTGCGCGCCAGCGGCTATGAATTGATGATCCAACTCTTGCGTAATAATTTCCGATCCGGCGGGGCCATCCGACTGGATCATGTCATGGCATTCTTCCGTCTCTTTTGGATTCCGCGTGGAAGACCCGCGTCCGAGGGCACGTATGTGCGATACCCTTTCGAAGACTTATTGGCGATCGTGGCGCTGGAGAGTACCCGGTCTAAAACCTTGGTAATAGGAGAAGACCTCGGCACGGTCCCCGATTGGATCAGGGAGCAGTTGGCGCAGGCGAGAGTGCTGTCCTATCGAGTATTCTACTTCGAGCGTGGCGCCGACGGCGCCATGAAGCCGCCTGGCGACTACCCTGTGCGATCCTTGGCTGTGGCCACGACGCACGACTTACCCACCCTCGCTGGATTTTGGTCCGGCGAGGACTTGCATGTACGGTCAGGATTGGGCGCCTTTCCCGATGACGCAGCGCGCCATCGGGCCTGGGAGGAGCGACATCGCGACAAGGTAAACATCCTGAGTGCTCTTAAGAGAGAAAACCTCCTGCCGACCGGCGTGACTGAAGACCTGGCCACCATCCCCGCCATGACGACGGAACTCTGCCAAGCGATTCATCTCTACCTGGCTCGCACGCCGTCCTGTATCGTGCTGGCAAATCTTGAAGACGGCTTGGGAGAACTTTCGCAAACCAATCTTCCTGGGACAATCGACAGCCATCCGAACTGGACCCGTAAGTATGCAGTTCGTGTGGATGAGATGTTCTGTGATGAACGACTCCGGCAGCTTGGAGCTGTCTTGCGTTCCACCCGTCCGCTAGAGTAAAGACCCTTTATCCGGATGCTGAAAAAGGCCGCCAGCTTCGTTCTCGACTCATCGAAATCCTCAACGTACCCCTGAGGGTACGCCTCTGGTTTCGATTCGCCTGCGGCCTCGCTGAACGGCCTTTTTGAGCATCCGGCAACTGTGGCACAATACCTATTTTTCTCAGCTCTCTAAGCAACCGTACCATGGTTCATCGGCAGTCTATGTATCTCCCATTTCCATGTTGAAGCAAAATCGCATCGTGTTGGCGGTCGCAGGGGCGGTGTTCCTGGCGATCGTCGCGCTTGAAATGGCCGCCCCGGCGAACGTGGTCGCCGCATATGGGTTTGTGTTGCCGATTCTATTGGTCGCAACCGTGCGCAGCCGCAGCCTGATGATTGCGACGGTCTTGGCCTGCATCGTGGCGACCTATATGGGGCTCATGCAACCGACCAAGCCGGGGCGATTGCAGTCGGCGGTGATCAATCGCAGTGTGGTGGCAGGAATACTTCTGATTGTGGCCTATATCGGCATGACGTGGGAAGAGCGCAAGACGAGAGAGGCGGCGGCGCGTGCCGCTCTCGCCCGGGAGACGGAAAATCTCCTGAAGGCCAATACGCAACTGGTCGATGCCAAAGACCAGCTGAATCGTTCGGAACGCTTGGCTGCGGTGGGGCAACTGGTGGCGTCCGTCGCGCATGAGATCGGAACGCCGCTGCACTCTATTGCCTGGCATGTGCAGGCGCTGGCTGAAGAGCCTGGCGTCACGCCCGAGATGAAAAAGCGGGTGACCGTGATCGATGAGCAGCTCACACGGGTGGTTCGGATCATTCAGGATTTGCTGTCCTCAACCAGACAGCGCCAGCCGGAACCGACATGGTTGCCCGTAGAAATGGTGATCAGCCCAGCGACCATACTCATGGAACCGGCCTTCCATGCGAAAGAGATCGCCCTGACGGTTGAGATTCCCGACAATCTCCCGCTCATCTGGGCCGATGCGGAAAAGATGCATCAAGTACTGGTCAACGTATTCGCCAATGCTTTAGCCGCGACTCCGGCGCAGGGAACGGTGAGCGTATCAGTAGGAGCCCATGCGGCATCGTCCGAAGAACTCGACCGTGGCCGCTTGACGGCTGACGCGATGTCACCGCTGGTCGTCACAGTCGCGGTGCGGGATACAGGATGCGGCATGCCAGAGGCCGATGTGCAGAAAGCCTTTGAACCGTTTTTTACAACGAAGGCGGTTGGCAAGGGCACCGGGTTAGGGCTATTCTTGAGCCGCGAAACGGTCCTAGCCCATGGAGGCAGTCTTGTGCTCGAGAGCGAAGCTGGACAGGGCACAACCGTGACCGTCACCTTACCTGGATTGAAGCGCGAGCCGACGCACGCAACACAGGATAGCACTGATGCAACCAGCTAGTATTCTCGTAGCCGATGACGACGCGGTCGCGCGCGACCTTTTGGCTGAGGCCTTAAAAAAGGAGGGCTATACCGTTGAAGCCTTCGCCAGCGGAGAAGAGATTATCGCTCGTGGACGTCAGGGACGAGTGGATCTGGTGCTGACGGATATTCGCATGGGCGCGGTCGATGGGCTCACGGTCTTGCGTGAATTTAAACGTATGAGCCCTGACACCGCGGTCGTGGTGCTGACCTCATTCGGGTCCCTGGAAGGTGCGATCGAAGCGATCAAGCAAGGAGCCTACGATTATCTCGCCAAGCCGTTTAAGAAGGAAGATATCACGCTGGTGGTCAAGCGGAGTCTCGATCACTGCCGACTCATCCGAGAGAATGCCCGATATCGTGAAGAGCTGAAGAGCAAAGAGGAATGGTCTCCGCTGGTGGGAAGCAGTCCCGCGATGTTGGAAGTGTATAAGCTGGTGGCGCGGGTGACCGGGAGCAAGAGCACTGTGCTCCTGCAAGGAGAAAGCGGGACCGGCAAGGAGCTGATCGCGCGGGCGATCCATGTGAATGGGCCTCGTCGGGACAAGCCGTTCATTCCGGTGAATTGCGGAGCACTGCCGGACACCCTCCTGGAATCTGAAATGTTCGGATATGAAAAGGGGGCCTTTACCGGCGCAGTGGGAAATAAAGCCGGTCTGTTTGAATCCGCAAACGGGGGCACGCTGTTTCTCGACGAAATCGGTGAGATGGGCCAGGCCGTGCAAGTGAAATTATTGCGGGTCATGCAGGATCACGAAGTCCGCCGTGTCGGCAGCACGACATCGACGAAGGTCGATGTCCGCATCATCGCCGCGACCAATCGAGATCTCGAACAGCTCGTCAAGGAAGGGAAGTATCGGGACGACTTATTTTATCGGCTCAATGTCGTGCGTATCACCTTGCCGTCTCTGATAGAACGGCGGGAAGATATTCCGATGCTGGTGCATCACTTCTTGCAGAAATGCGCAGCGGGGGCGGCGCACGCGGTACGCGGGATTCTCCCTGAGACCATGGCGCTGTTGATGCAATACCGGTGGCCCGGCAATGTGCGAGAGCTGGAAAATGCCATTGAGCGGGCTGTCTCATTGAGTCACGGTCCCCTCCTCACGCCAGACGATCTGCCGGCGTCGCTGCGTCTGACGGAGTTACCGGCGAAGGAAACCGCGGGGGCGGTCGGCCATATCGATGAAGGGTCTTTGTCGCTTGAGGAAGTCGAGAAGCGTCATCTCGTCCGCGTGCTGAAGGAAACCAAGGGAAATAAAGTCAAAGCCGCAAAGATTCTCGGCATCGATCGGCGTACGCTGTATCGGATGGCAGACCGGTTTGGATTGGATCTTGGCGATGATGCCGACAGCGGAGAGTGATCGTAGCGGAGGAGACAGGGCCGGCGGAGTCGGAGCGCGTCCTTGGTTAATCGCGATGATTCTCGGCGCTGAGCACGCGAAGCGTGCGGATCACTTTGCTTTACTGGCCTTCAATCGATAGACGAGATGGGTGTCGGTCTGTAAGACACCGTCGATCTCATGTATCCGGCTCAGCACCAACTGGGTCAGGGCGTCCTGGTCCGACACTTCTACTACGACAATAATATCCGGTTTGCCCCAGCAAGGGTCGATCGTCTTGATCTGCTTGATTCCGGACAGAGCCCGAACCACATCGCTCGTGCGTCCCGGCTGTACATTGATGAGCACGTAGGCCCGATCCGACATGATTCTCCCGCCATCGACTGGAGCGTGAATCGTACAAGGCACCGCAGAAATAGCGGGATCCTCGCCAACGTAGCGGATGCCTGTCTCCTGTGTCAATGCAAGTGAGCCCTCAGACGATACAGGGAACGCCGCGACGGCAGGTTTAGACTTTTTCATGTTTGGCCTCATTTCGGAGCGACAAGTACGTCGATGGTCAAGGAATCACTCACCGTGGTGAGACTGGTTTCGAGGGCTCGCGGATTGCCGATGCGGCCTTCAGGGTCGTAAATAAAGCACAAGAGGGACGTGCAACGACTCTTGGTGCGATAACGCTCGGTATCGATCCGGAGCTGCTCGGTGAGGTCTTTGGCCGTGAGACCGTTGCGCGTTTTTTTGACGAGTACCGCAAGCCGATTGTCGTGCAGCAAAAATGTCGTGCGCGACGCTCCTTCCGCATAACTCGGCGTCCATTCCTCCGTGCCGATATCGTCGAACTGGATTCGCAGCAACGCATGCAGGAGATCCTGCACGTCAAGCTCGTCTTCCACGCTTACCGTGGCTCGATACTCCCCACGGAGTCGCAACTGCCGAGCGACGGAATGAAACCGGCGACACAGTACCCTCACGAGTTCGACAGGATCCGATCCGGTCTGAAGAGATTGCGGTGCGGGCTCCTGATGCGTGGAGGGACCGACCGGCACTGAAGAACGCGGGAGCACATGCGGAGGGACGGGAGACGCCTCTGGCATCTGCTGCTGGGGGCCGGCGGAGGGAATTGGGATCCATGATGGGCGTTGGTTCCTGGCTCGGCCGCTGTGGTGGCATGGCGGCATGGGATACATCTGGCTGTGCAGGCTGATGTGTCACGTCTGACGACAACTGCTGTTGGGGCTCCGGATCGACTCGAACCATAGGCTTGGGAGGCGTAGGCAACATCGCTGCCGCGGTCCGGACCGGTGAAACCAGCGGTGGTTTAGGTGGAATTGCTGGTGGTCTCAGAGGCTCCGGCTCTCGCGAAGAATCTGAAGGGGCTACGGAGAGCGGAGGCGGATTGGGTACGGCGGTAGCTGGGGCTATGTCGAGATTTGTGGTTAGAGGGACGGCTATGGCCACCGGTGGGGGGGTGATCGGACCCGTTTGTGTCACGGTCATCTGAACCGTCGAGATCGAAGCAGGCACGATGGTCATCTGTGGGGGCTTGGGCGTTGGTGAAGTCGGCGGCGTGGTTGAAACTTGTTGGGGAGGCGGTCCTCCTTGCAGCTCAAGTTTCTTCTGTTCCAGTGTGGCAATGAGAGACTTAATCAGGGCGATGCTCTGCCGCGTCTCCTCAGAGCTGCCCATGAGAAGTTTGTGATGACGATGTTCTTGGAATTCCGGGGATTTCTCACCAAATGTGCGGCGAATACATTCACGGAATTGCAGCTCAGTTCTGGCCCTGCCCGCGTCGAGATAGGGAAAGCCTTCCCGGCCCAGGTCTTCCACCTGTGCAAGAAATTCCCGGAGCTCTCCTGCGCCACGGGAGAGGTCTTCAATCATAGAGACTTTGGAGCGAGCGCGGAGCTGCTCTGATGTTTTTGCCCGTGCCATAGGTGTGGGGAAAGTGTAGCCCGACCTCCACAACGTGGCAAGAAAACATGGGAAAGCAAACAGGGACTCTGGCGGTTACGAAAAAACTATCGCGGCAGGGTGGAAATTCAATGGTCCGTACGTCTAGGATACTGAAGGAGGGTTGTATGTGGAACCATCTCGTTCGATTCCGGGGCCTGTTCCTGGTTTTCTTGTTGCTGGTGAGTTCGCTTGCGGCTTGCGCCGTATTGGGAACACAGCAACAAATACCTCTATCCCCTGTCCCTATTACGGAAATCAAAATGGTCGAAGGAACATGGGAAGGGCTGGTGATAAACGCACGAACGGGGAAGGACGCAGGACGGATCGTCGTGGTTCTCACGTCTCACGATGCGTACGGGACCTACAGTTTCGGGGGAGCGACAGCCCACGGTTCCCTCGTTGGGACAGGAAGGGTGACCGTGCAAAGCGGACGACTGTCGTCTGAGATGGGACAACGGATGGTCGACTTCACGCTCTGCCTGCGCGGCAACGAGAAAGTCCTGACCGCACATGTCTTTGGCAAAGACGGAAATCCCTATTACGCGGAATTGACGCCGATGAATTAGCCGTTCGGTCTTCATGAGCTGGCTCGGTACGGAGAGGCACTCGACCTGAAGAACACAAATGGGCGCTGGCATATTATCGGAAACTTCTGGCATCCAACGATTCACCTACACGTTTGACCGTTTCGCGCATCCCTGAGACCACCCCCTCACGCCGGCATAGAACCGATAGCGCCTTGCCCTGCGCCGCACTAGCGCGGAACGTGTCGATTCTCCCAACTCCTTTGCCCTAACCATGGATAGTCGATGCAATTCATCCGGCAGCTTTAGATCGTGGGCGTGGAAGTCTTCATGGTGTCGCATCGCCATCTCGGTGATCGATTGATCGAGATCATCGGCCCACTTAGTTGTACGCTTGAAGACACCGGGTTGAACTGTCCGAACCTCACCTGGAACCAGGCGTTCTGAGAACCGGATTGCCGCAACCTGGAGGGAAAAGTCTTGCTTCAGAAGTGGTGGACTCTATACCATGTCTTCCCTATACAACACTGTCGCGAGAAAAGCGCCGCCCATAATTATTACCGCCCAGAGGAGACCGAGAAAAGTGGTCATGTTGAAAAATTTCATTGTTACCCACAGTTGGGAAAGGAGCGATGAATCGCGATGAGAAACGAATTCCGGTTGAGTCGACAATGTGGAAGATCTTGGACGTGGGTAATCGGCCTTGCGATGGTCATCGTCTGTTGGGGAACCGACGTTGCAATTGCTGCGACGGCCAAGGAGATTGAAGTCAGCGTGGACGTAGCCCTAGAGAATTTCGAAAAAGACGTGGCTGGATCCAAGCAGTTTCTAGCCAGCGCCAAGGGCCTGTTGGTGTTTCCGAAGGTGATCAAAGCCGGAGTCGGCTTCGGCGGCGAATACGGCGAAGGCGCCTTGCGCATCAACGGCAAGACAGTGGATTATTACAATACCCTGGCCGGATCGTTCGGATTGCAGTTCGGTGCACAGGCCAAAACCATTGTGCTCGTGTTTCTGGCTGAGGATGCCCTCACCCGGTTTCGGAAAAGTGAGGGATGGAAAGTCGGAGTTGATGGCTCAGTGGCGGTCATTGCAATCGGTGCGGGAACATCGCTTGACAGCACGAAACTGAACGATCCCATCGTGGGGTTTGTCCTAGACCAGAAGGGTCTGATGTACAACCTTACGCTGGAAGGATCCAAGTTTACGAAGATCAACAAGTAGTCCAGGTACGGGTTTTCGTTTCATGTGAGCCGGACAGGCGCCTACGCACAGTCGTCGAACTTGAGCACCTCCTCGCCAATGGTCGGATCAACAATCCGGTTACCGATGAGCAGCGGGCTACCATGAACGCGTCACTAGATATCGGGCGGCCTCGATTCATTCCGTGATATTCAGAGAAAGGAACACAGAATACACATGGCACGGAACCGGATGGATTCATTCCTCACGCGGTTGCTGATGGGGGCTATTGTCCTCGGTGCCAC
Organism: uncultured Nitrospiraceae bacterium; assembly: GCA_963801725.1. GTDB lineage: Bacteria > Nitrospirota > Nitrospiria > Nitrospirales > Nitrospiraceae > Palsa-1315. The sequence continues at coordinate 1,505,763 of CAWDFX010000002.1, read as the reverse complement.
AGCTGTGCCCATAGCCATACCGGCGAGCGCGGCCGAGGTTGCCGAGCAACAACGGCTCGTGGAGAAGGCGAGGCTGACGCTGATGGCGTTTGCCGCCGATCCCGGCCTGAAAGCAGCACTCCGCGAATGGTCACCCGAGACCAGAGCCCTCTTCATCGTGCCGCAATTCCTCAGGGGCGCGTTGGTGTTCGGCGGTGCGGGCGGCAGCGGCCTGCTTCTGGTGCGCGATGAGAAGACCGGAAACTGGGGCGACCCGGTGTTCTATACCATCGGGTCTGCAAGCTTCGGCTTGCAAGTCGGAGGTGATGTGTCGGAGATCGTTCTTCTAGTAAGAACTCTCAAAGGCCTGGAGGAGTTCTACCGTTCCGACTTCAAACTCGGTGCCAATGCAGGGATGGCAGTCGGACCGGTTGGCGAAGGGGCCTCCGTACACGGCCTCGCGGCGGACATTGTCGCCTATGCCAGAAAGAAAGGCGTGTTCGCCGGCATCGCAATCGATGGCGCCTTCGTGGCTGTGGCGGATGAGGCGAACGAGGCCTACTACGGAAAACCGGCAAGACCGACCGATATCGCGATCACACAGAGTGCCTACAACCCTCAATCGCTCGACCTGCGCAACACCGCAACGGCGATAATGAAGTAGCACAAGTCATGCGAAGAAGGGCCCGATAGAAACTCTCAGGGTGTCGAAACACTCTAGACGCAGGAAAATATAGAATAGCCCGCCGTCTACTCGGACGAGTGCAACTCTTCTGTCGTATTCTCCCCCTCCGGAAATCTATTGCTTCTATTTTACTGTGTACCCTTTCCCTTCCATACAGGCTCCAAAGGCTCGTTGGTAGCCATCCACGCTTGCCTCCTGCTGTTGTGCCGCTTGCTGCTGAGCCGCCGCTTGTTGTTTTTCGCCTTTTCGTTTTTTGTGGGCTCCGCCTGCCGCACCGACCCCTGCGCCGATCGCCGCCCCTTTCCCAGCATCTCCAGCGATAGCGCCACCAATGGCCCCGACTGCTGCGCCCTTTGCAGCTCCAGAGACAGCTCCACCTTTTGGTGCCGGCGCACTGGCCTGTTCGACCGGCTTGTTCGGGTCGAAACCTGTCTGCTCCTTGGCCCATTTATAGCATGCGAACTCGTCTTGCTCCTGTTGCTCCTTGGTCTGTGCGTTCTTGGGAAACACGAAAAGCTCTGCTGCTTCCCCGAGACCAGTGCTGACTAGAGTGAATGCGCCCAGCACGGCAGCCGTTAGGATGCGCTTCATGTCACACCTCCAAAGCATGTTGAGGAAAGTCGATTGGTGGCTCTTGGATGGAGGGAAAGATACGCGTTCATAGGTCCGACTTGCAAGCGGACCTGAATCCGTCTGGCATCACGTCCTCCAATGCGATCGCAGATGATCGAATCGAACATGGACAACCGCGCAGCGAGTGAGGCTCCAGCGGAAGGCACGAGGTCATCGGTCCTCTAGCGGGTCTTGCAACCACCTTTCCCGTCGTACCGGATTTGCTCGCATGTTCAAGCGAGAATCCACTCAAGGCATGACTCCAGGCGTGGCGGGCGCGCTTTTACTTTGTCCACAACGAGAAAATAGGTAGGCCTGGTGCAAGGCGGTGCGGGGTGACGTGTCGATGACACCTGCCGAATTTCTGAACGACCCTCTCGACTTATTCACCTTCCATCTTTAGAATGGCCCTGTTGCCGATGTCTTGCCGTGTATATTCTAATCTCGGGTAGGTGGCGCCGCTTTCACGACCTCTCCAGCACGCCATGCCAGTCGATGTCCGACTCTTAGAACATCTGAGCCATGGACTCTTTGATCAGCCAACTGGGCGAGCCATGTATCCACACTGTCCATGAGGAGAATGTATGATCGTGCATAGGAGAAATCGCCTGATGTATCGGCTCCATGCGAACCGTTGGCTCCTCTCCTGTCTGCTGCTGACGGGTTTGCAGGCTACGGCCTGCTCGATGAACCCCGTCAGCGGACTTCCAGAGGTCACGCTCGTCTCGGTTGAGCAGGAAAAGAAGATCGGGGCAGAAGAGGCCAAGAAGGTCGAGGCGCAAATGGGCCTGATCGAGGACGCACAATTTCTCCCATACCTGGATGCCCTCGGCCAGCGACTTGCGAAAGAGTCTCCCCGCCAGGACCTGACTCACCAGTTTCAGGTCGTGGATATGGCGGAGCCCAACGCCTTCGCCATTCCCGGCGGCTACGTCTATGTCAGTCGAGGACTGCTCGCCCTTGTGAATTCCGAGGATGAACTGGCCGGCGTGGTGGGACATGAGATTGGTCATGTCGCTGCGCGGCACACCGTACAAAAGATTTCCAGGCAAGGCCCCTTTGCTGTGGTATTCGGGATCGCGTCTGGGCTCGCGGGGCTGGTCGTTCCGCTCGCCGGGAATATCATCGAGGGAGTCGGCGATCTGACCCAAGGCCTGCTCTTTTCACCATACAGCCGCGGCCAGGAAACTGAGGCGGATCGAGTGGGACAGGAGATGGCGGCGAAGGCCGGATGGGACCCGGGCGCCTTGTCTGTCTTCTTGAATAGCCTCGAACGTGAAGTCGAGCTCATGAGCAAGGAACCCAGGAAACCCGGGTTTTTTGACTCTCATCCCGCGACACCCGATCGAATGAAAAAGACCGCGGAGCATGCCAAAGAACTGAAGCGCGCAAGCCGAGCGCCGATCAGCGCAACGCACGAATTATTTCTCGCTCGCTTGGACGGCATGGTATACGGTCAGCGGGCCGCCAACGGCATTTTTGAAGGACGCACCTTCCTGCATCCCGACATGAATTTCCTCCTGCAGTTTCCGGAAACATGGCAGCACGAAAACACTCCGCAGAGGCTTGTGTCGGCTGCGCCGAATGGAGAGGGGGCCGTGCTCGTGGGGGCCGTAGCGGAAGGGACCGATCCTATGGACGGTGCGCGCGAGGTTGGGAAGAAGACCAAGTCTGATGTGGTTTCAAAGACGGAAAAGCTGACCATCGGAGATCTCCCTGCCGCTCATACGCAAATCAAGGCGGACGGCAAGGTGACGCTCGACATCACCTGGATTGCGCATGGCGGACTCATCTATCAGGTGGCCGGCATGGCTCCAACCAAACAGTTCGACACCTTACAGCCCCTATTCCATTCAGTTGCCCACAGTTTCAGACCGTTGTCGGCATCCGAACGCGCCGGAATCAAGGAGAAGCGTATCCGTTTAGTGAAGGCCAGGGCTGGAGAGTCGATCGAGGCTCTGGGGGCTCGTACCAACTCAGCCTGGAAGAAGGAACAGATTGCGGTCATGAACAATCTTGCGGTGGGGGATCAACTCAAGGAGGGGCAGGTTATCAAGGTGGCCATCGCTGAACAGTATGAATCGAAAAAATCCAAGTAGCATACAGGGCGCGTTGCCTGGGGGACTTCCAATGCCGGGCAGAAAGCTCTTTGGCTTGTTCGCCATGGCGGTCCTTCTAGCCATCCTCCAGGGCTGTTCCTACGTAAAACCTACCCCGAACGAGCCGCTGACTCAGTGGGACCCGGCCGCCGGTTACCGGTTCCGCAACCTCATGCCGCCGGATAGCGCGAATACGGACGGTCTCCTGATTATAGCGGCCTTTTCCGGTGGAGGCACGCGGGCATCCACGCTGGCCTTCGGGGTGTTGCGGGAACTCGCCCAGCAGCAGATCACCTGGGAAGGCAAGCAGAAGCGGCTGCTTGACGAACTGGATGTCATCTTCGCCTTATCGGGAGGCACCTTCACCGCGGGGTACTATGCGCTCCGCGGCGATCAGATTTTTCATGACTTCGAAGCGCGATTTTTGCGGAAGGACTGGGAAAGCGAACTCAAAGCCAGAGTGCTCAAGTCTCCCAGTAATTGGATCAGGCTCTGGTCTCCCTATTTTGGTCGCGCACATCTGATGGCCGAGATCTTGGATGAGTCGCTCTTCGAGGGCGCCACTTATGGAGATCTGAGCAAACGCAATGAACGTCCTTGGCTTGCGATTCACGCGTCCGACATGGCGACCCTCTCCCGCTTCGAATTCAATCAAGCACAATTCGACATGATTTGTTCCGATCTGAGCCGCCTGCCGATCGCCTGGGCCTCCGCGTCCTCCGCGGCGCTGCCTCTCGTACTGAGTCCCATCAGTCTCAAGAATTATGCCGGACAGTGCGGCTATCAGGCGCCACCATGGCTGACGGAAGAGAAAAAGAAGGGCGCGATCGTCGCTCGAAGAGCAGGCGCTCAACGAGCGAATGAGTTGCTGTCTTACTTGGATACTGAGAAACGTCCCAACATCCATCTGCTCGACGGCGGCCTCTCGGACAACATGGCCTTGCGCGGTCTGATCGAAGGAGCCAGCGTCATGGGCGGACTGGAACACATGTTAAAGGAGGGCAACCTGAAAGGGATTCGGAAGTTCGTGGTGTTGGCGGTGAACGCCGAAACCAGTCCCGATGTGCTCGAGTACCGGAGCGATCACATCCCGGTCATCTCCAGAGCAATGGGCGCCATGATCGATCTACCGATCAATCGATATTCCTTTGATACGGTCATACTCGTGCGCCAGGGCGTGGAAAATGCACGGCTGAAGCTTCGCACCACACCGCGACCGGCCGACAGCCCATTTGCCCCAGACGCCGACATTTATTTCATCAATGCCAGTTTGAGCGAAGTGGCCGATCCGGACGAACGGCAGGCGCTCATGAAGATTCCAACCACGATGTATCTGAATGACCCGCAGATCGACCGCCTTCTGCTGGCCGCTTCGCGGCTGATCCGCAATGACCCGGAATTTCAGCGGTTGATGCGGGAGCTGCAAACATCCCCCGCGCTTCAGAAGAACTGAGACAAGGCGTGAGGGACGTTCGATTACCATTGGCGCACCGTTATTTCGATCCACTAGGAGATGAAGAAAGTCGCATTCATCGTTCACAATCACATTCGCTAGAGAAGGAGGATGCCGAGACAATCACGTTCGATCAACGAGGAAGAGTACATAGCGGTTCCATGTTCACCATCACATCACACCAAGGAGGATTCTGATGAAATCAGTTGTAGGCGTAATCATGGCGGGGATGATCTTGTGTGCCGTGCCGGCATTCGCCCAAACTGCGGGCAGCGCCGATACCAACATGGAAATTTTCATGCAGAAGATCAAGGCGGATAAGAAGCTGTTGGTCGCGAGCAACATGGGGCTGACGGACGCGGAAGGCAAGGACTTCTGGCCGTTGTACGACGCCTACCAGAAAGACCTGCAGCAAGTAAATGAGCGGCTCGGCAAAACGATCAATGCGTACGCCGAAGCGTATAACGAAGGCAAGGGCACGGTTTCAAACGACACCGCAAAGAAGCTGCTCGATGAGGCGATTTCGGTTGAGGAGCAAGAAGTGAAGCTGAAGCGCGCCTATGCGGAGAAGGTCGGCAAGGTGCTGCCCGCAGCCAAAACCGCCCGCTATATTCAAATCGAAAACAAAATCCGTGCGGTGATCAAGTTTGAACTCGCGCGACAGATTCCATTGGTGGATTAAGTCGGAGCCATGACGGCGCGCGAGCGCTGAAACTCCCCCGCGCGAGATGGTGCCAATTGAGGAACTCACGAGACATTCTCGCCGGGGGACGCGCCTGGCTGCTGGGAGTACTGGCACTGCTCACTGTATGCCCCGTGACATCGCTGGGACAGGAGACGCTGCCTGAGAAATCTCCCGGGAGCGGGCCGGCAGCGTCTCCTCATATGGAGATGGACGAGCCTGCGGAAGCGCCTGAGGTCGCACCGGAGAAACGACGCTTTCTTCGAAGGCTGGGGCCTCAGCCTGTAACGCCGGAGCAACAAGAGGAAGCGGAGCGCCTCAGAACACTGGCTGCCAAGTACGGGACCGACCCCACGGCGATCGTCGGACGCATGCAGCTGACTTCCCAATACCTCGATCTCGCGCAAGGCGCACGAGGCTCCACTACCGTGGCCCGTGTTGATCTGCCGTTCCGGCGAGACTACTTGCTCCGCGTAGACACGCCGTTCTTGAAATGGAGCGACCCGGATCGACCCGGCGCCACCAGCGCGCAAGGCTTCAGCGATCTCGCCGTCACGCTCGGGTGGCGGGCCTATAACACGCCCGAATATGCCGTGCTCGTCGGCGCTGGTCACGACCATGCCCACCGCCTCCGAAACCGGATTGGGCCTCGGCAAGTATACGGTCGGCCCAACTCTCGCCACTGCCCGGTTTGTCCCCCAATGGGACTCTTTCCTGATCGGGGTGTTCACACAACAACTCTCCGTCGGCGGCGATCCTTCCAGAAACTCCGTGAATCTTTCGAAAGCCATTGCACAAATCAATTCGTTCTGGGCCGAGCGGTGGTGGACCATCGCACAGGCTGCCTGGCAGATCGATTGGGAACGGAGCGCAAAAAGCAGTATGGCTCTTGAACTCGAAGTCGGTCGAAGCGTGGTGGGACGATTGGGCATGTTTGTACGTCCGGGTGATCGGAGTTTGGGGGCAGGATCTTCTCGGAGCCTATGAGTGGAATGTGGAGGCAGGAATTCGCTACATGTTCCCGAGTTTCTAGCAGCCGACGCTGACCAAAGTGCGCGCCAGCGGACGTTCTCGGTTCATCCGAAATCCTCAACGTACCCAGCGAGTACGCCTCCGGTTTCGACTCGCCTGCGGCCTTGCTCGGCCACGCCTTTTTGAGCATCGTGCAAGCAATTGGTTACTCCGCATCCTGCAGGTCGCGGCGCGCCGGGGGTACAAAGCGTGATGGAATACTTGGCGCCAGGATTGATAGAGTGGCCCGAGCCGCAACGCATCGTTCCCCCATTTGTCGAGAGTTTTGCACGATGATCACTGATGTCATTGCCGGGAAGCGTTTCTTTTCAGGCCACTCGTGCCTGTGGACGATCGGGCTCCTGCTCTGCATCGTGACGGCGACAGGATGCCCGCGCATGGTGTCTCTCGACTATCAGCCGAGCAATCCGCTCAGAGGGCAAGGCACGGTCGGAACCGCGCCGTTCCGGTATCAAGCAGCCGATCAAGATCGGGTGCGCCCGCGGCAAGTCGAAACTGACCCATCAGCCAAAACCGATTTATTTCTCACCCAGGAAATCGGCATATTCTTCTCAAACGCGCTCCGGCTGGAACTGAGCCTGTCGGGGTACACAATCAACGATTCGGGCAACCGCATCGTATCCGGCGCCATCACACATTTCTATCTCGACTGGAGAAGCGGAAAGGACCGAACATTCGAGCTGGACGCGGATTATACGGTTCGGTCAGGCAAGCTTACCCTCTTCTCCTGGCACTGTTCCTCAGTTCAGAAAGGACCGAATATGCTGATCGAAGACGGGATCTTGATTCGCAAGGGAACGGCCGACTGCATGCGCCGATTTATCGAAGCCGCGCAAAACGCGAAAGCCCTCTGACCATTCGCCGTCCTTCGTAAGCTTCGTTCGATGGATTGTGGGAATTGTCGCCGTGCATCTCCGTTCTGCACGATGGCCTACACTCGTTTCACTGACAGGCCCGGCACAATCCGCCTGGCTCCACCTACAAACCGGCATCCGGTCTTGACCAAGACCATCTGATTAGCACATATGTTCAGTCCGTGAAGCAACTGACCTTCGACGCGATGTTTGTGAGGCAATGATGACAATGGTCAACACGTTCACCCCTCTACTGTTTGCCGGAGGAATGTTTTTCGGCATGCTCCTATTCCAGGAAGTCGGTCGGCGCTTCGGCATCCGCCGGATGGCGAAGCATCCGGAGGGAATAGGCCCCGGCACTGGCGCGATGCAAGCCGGTGTCTTCGCGCTGTTGGGGCTGCTGATCGCGTTCACCTTCTCAGGGGCAGCCTCACGGTTCGACGATCGCCGAAAACTTGTCGCCCAGGAAGCCAATGCAATCGGCACAGCCTATCTCAGATTGGACTTGTTGGCTCCCGACGCGCGATCGGCATTACGCCAGCGTTTCGGCCAATACTTGGACGCCCGGCTTGCAGTGTACCGGAAGCTGCCCGACGTCGAGGCTGCACAGCAGGAATGGGCCAGAGGCACGGCACTGCAGGGCGAGATCTGGACTCAGGCGATCACCGCCTGTCGCGCGCAAGGCGATCCGCCCAGCTGCATGTTGCTCCTTCCAGCGCTCAACGAGATGATCGACATCACCACGACCCGAATGATATCCATGATGACGCATCCGCCGACGATTATTTTCGTGCTGCTGTTCGGACTCGGCCTCGGCAGTTCGCTTGTGGCGGGCTATGAAATGGCCGGGAACACACGGCGGAGTTGGATCCACATGATTACGTTTGCGGCCATGACGGCCGTCACCGTGTACATCATCCTCGACCTTGAGTATCCGCGGGCTGGCTTGATCCGGGTGGATGCGGCTGATCAAGTGTTGCTCGAACTGCGGGAGAGCATGAAGTAATGGAGCAGAAAACAATCCGCGACTCACGCACTAGGCGGTGTTGCGCCACGAGAGGCCTCGTGGTCCTCACGCTGCTCTTGTTCTCCTTCGCTGCACCGTTCGGAAATACGATGGCACGGGCGGAGGGTGAACTTCGCGAGAGTCTGAGCAACATGACGTATCCATCCGAGTGGGCACGCAGCGGCCAGGCACCGCTCGTCGGGGGCATCTACAAGGAACCGGCGGCGGCGGACTCGGCTGCCGACATTGTGATCCGATTGACCGCCTCCGTGGCGGCCGGGACGATCGGCGATCAGACAATGGCGGCGCTCGTGATCGTGACTGATCCCGGTGGAAGCGGGGTATTTTTCGACTTGTATCTCGTGCGGCAGCAGAAGAATCGCTGGAGCGTTGTGGATCGTGCGCGCCTCGGCGATCGCATTCGCGTGAATACGATCGAGATCGAGCAGGGGCTCGTGGGGCTAGACCTGACCACCCATGGTCCGGGCGATGGGATCTGCTGCCCGACCGAGCGCAAGAGGGTTCACTATGCGCTGCAGGGAAAGCGGCTGGTGAAAGTCACTGCTCCTGCAGAAAACACTCCGAGCCCCATTGAAGGGCCTGTCTGGACATGGCAATATGCCGTTCGCGTTGACGGGACCAGGACGACACCGACGGAGTCAGAACTTTATACCCTTAGTCTCGGGCCAAACAGACAACTCAAGGTCCGAGCCGACTGCAACCAGGCCGGAGGGCACTATCGATTGCATGGTGCGAGCCTGACGTTGTCTGTAACGCGGTCGACTATGGCAGCCTGTCCGCCTGAGTCACTGGACAAACAATTCCTTGCTGATATCGCAACGGTCATGGAATGGCATGTGGAGGAAAACCGCCTGCGCCTGAATCTCACGGATGGCGGAACAATGGTCTTCACGGCAGCGAATCGGTAGACAGGTCTTCATGGAACACCTGCGCTTCATGGCAAAAGATTCAAGATGAGACGGTTCCTGCATGTAAGAACATCGACTGTCGCGAGCCTTGTTCTGCTGTTCATGTGCATGGCGGGCTGCGGCAAATCGCTGTATGGCTGGCAGGTTCGCACGAATTCCACTCCGGTCGCTCCGTCGTTTGATCGCGCACCGATCGATCAGATGCGAGTCGCAGTTCTCCCGACACTGTCGACGGGTCTTCACCAGGGAACAGCGGCGGGGATGTCACAGTATTTAGACCAAACCCTCAAGACGCTCACCCCGACCTGGAAAGTACTGACTGAACAAGAGACCCTCACGAGGATCAACATGCAAGGGCTAGGGATGGACTATGTTCGAATGCGGTCGGACGCTGAACAAAGCCATCTCCTCATTCGCCAGCCGCTCGCGAAAATCGGCGCCGCGCTTGGAGTGCGATACATCTTCCAGCCTCGCTTGGCCGCCTTTACGCAAACCATGACAGAACGTTGGAAATTCCCTGGATTGGACCTGCGACTCGTGGAGACCCGTTCAAGCCTGCTTCGGTTATCACTGCAATTGTGGGAAGCAGAAAGCGGCGAATTGATTTGGTCCTCTGTGGCCGAAACGATCATGGAAAACGAGGCACTAACGCAGGACCCGGTGTTCTTCGAGGATGCCGTGCGGCTGACCTTCGGCAGCCTTGTGTCGGACTTTCTCAACAGGCGAACAGCCTCGAAGTATACTCCTCTGAATGAGGTCCTCAACACGTTGGTTCAAACGGCCATCCCGGAGGAACAGCCGAATAAGAGTCGAGAGAAAACAGACAAAGAGAAGTAGTCTCGTGCGGGACTGATCCTGGCTTAGTCGCTCACCGAGCCGGCCAAGCAGACACAAAATGCAGAACAATACGAATTTCCGGAACGGCCCCCTATGGCCAAAGATAGACAAAAGCCGGTTGGCCTAACGAGAAGAACCCGCATGCCTCTCATCAGTCTCGGATTGGCACTCTGCGCTAGCCTCGCGTTCGCCGCTTGGTGGTTCAGTTCCGGCAACAATCAGCCGGCGGCCACAGCCTCGCCAGTTTCCAGCATGACCTGCGACATGGGTATTTCAGCCGTAAAGGCGGCACGCAGTACGGCCTCCATCACCGTGCAGCCGATTGCAGCGAACACCCAAACGACACAGAAAGTCACCGACTCCCCTCGCACAAAAATGCCACCGCCTCCCGGCCCTGCGCCTGAAGGCATGGTCTGGATTCCCGGCGAAGAATTCTGGATGGGCGCGGATGAGTTTCCCGACGCCCAACCCTGGCATCGTGTCTCGGTGGATGGGTTTTGGATGGATAAAACCGAGATCACGAATGACCAATTCGCGAAGTTCGTGAAGGCGACCAAGTATATGACGATGGCCGAACGGACGCCGCGCGCGGAAGATTTTCCCGGCGCGCCGCCAGAGAATCTTGTGGCGGGCTCGGTCGTCTTCTCCCCGCCTGACCATCCTGTGACACTGAACGATCATTTCCAATGGTGGAGCTACGTGAATGGGGCTGATTGGCGACATCCGGAAGGGCCCAAAAGCACGCTCAAGGATCGCGGGAACTATCCCGTCGTGCACATCGCCTATGAAGACGCGCTGGCCTACGCGAAATGGGCCGGCAAGCGCTTGCCGACCGAAGCCGAATTTGAATTCGCGGCGCGCGGCGGGCTTGATCGCAAGCCATACCCCTGGGGCGACGAGTTGAAACCGGGCGGCAAGTTCATGACCAACACGTTTCAGGGACACTTCCCGGACAAGAACACGAAAGAAGACGGCCACGAGCGTGCCGCGCCGGTTGCCTCGTTCCCGCCCAACGGCTACGGACTCTACGACATGGCCGGCAACGTCTGGGAATGGACCAGCGATTGGTATCGTCACGACTACTACAAGACGTTAGTTCCGCAAGGGTCGCTGGTACGCAATCCGCAAGGGCCTTCCGACAGTGTCGATCCGAGCGAGCCGGGGATAAAGAAGAAAGTACACAAAGGCGGGTCATACCTCTGTACCGACCAGTATTGCGCGCGCTACATCGCAGGCGGCCGGGGCAAGGGCGAGCCTGACACCGGCACGAACCATCTGGGTTTTCGCCTGGTGAAAAGCGCGCCTTAACGTCTTCGAATTGCAAAAATGGAGGGCACGTGATGAGAAGAATACTGCTCGTGCTGTTCGCACTGATAGTTGTGCTGGGCTTTAGCGGCCCGGTGGTCGCTCAGGCCACGGCGAAGCCACCGAATATTCTCGTTATCTGGGGTGACGACATCGGCTACTGGAACGTCAGCACCTACAACCAGGGCATGATGGGCTACAAGACGCCGAACATCGACCGCATTGCGAAAGAAGGCGCAATGTTTACCGACTGGTATGGCCAGCAAAGCTGCACTGCCGGCCGCGCGGCGTTCATTACCGGCCAGTCTGGTTTCCGCACCGGCATGCTCAAGGTGGGCCTGCCCGGCGCGAAGGAAGGTCTCCAGGCACGCGACGTGACGCTGGCGCAATTGCTCAAGGCGCAGGGCTACATGACCGCGCAGTTCGGCAAGAACCATCTCGGCGACCTCGACGAGCATCTGCCCACGGCGCACGGTTTCGACGAGTTCTTCGGCTCGCTCTACCACCTCAATGCCGAGGAAGAGTTCGAGAACGCCGACTACTTCAAAGATCCCGCACTGATCAAAAGGTTCCAAACGCGCGGCGTCATTCACACATGGGCGAACCCTGACGGCACGCAGAGAATCGAGAGCACCGGCCCGCTCAGCAAGAAGCGCATGGAGACGATCGACGAAGAAGTCACCAAGGCCTCCCTTGCCTATCTTGATAAGGCCGCAAAGTCAGACAAGCCCTTCTTCCTCTGGTGGAACTCCACCCGCATGCACATTCATACCCACCTCAAGAAGGAGAGCGAAGGCAAGACCGGCCTCGGCATTTATCCCGACGGCATGGTCGAACACGATGCAATGGTCGGCCAGCTCCTCGACAAGCTCAAAGAACTGGGCCTCGAGGAGAACACCATCGTCATGTACTCCACCGACAACGGCTCCGAGTCGTTTAGCTGGCCCGATGGTGGCACGACGCCGTTTCGTGGCGAGAAAGCGACCAACTGGGAAGGCGGCTTCCGCGTGCCGACTGCCATCCGCTGGCCTGGCGTTATCAAGCCCGGTACCGTCAACAACGATGTATTCGCCCACGAGGACATGCTGCCCACGCTGATGGCCGCTGCAGGCGTGCCCGATGTGAAAGAGCAGCTCCTGAAGGGAATGCAGGTCGGCGACAAGACCTTTAAGGTCCACCTTGACGGCTACAACATCACCGATGCCCTCGCCGGAAAAGCGCCCGACCCCCGTCATGAATTCTTCTACTTCAACGACGATGGATCGCTGGTGGCGCTCCGCTACAACCAATGGAAGCTCGTGTTTGCAGAACAACGCGCTCATGGATTCGGTGTCTGGCAGGAACCGTTTGTCACACTGCGGTTGCCGAAGCTCTTCAACCTTCGCTCCGACCCATTCGAGCAGGCCGACCATATCGGCATCGGCTACGATCGATGGAGGATTGAACGTGTGTTCCTTCTCATACCAGCGCAGCAATACGTCGGGCAATTTCTGGCCACATTCAAGGAATTCCCGCCGAGTCAGAAAGTCGGCAGCTTCAGCCTTGACAAGGTGCTAGAGACGCTCTCGCAGGGCGGCAAATAACGCGCGCTGGATGAGAAGGTGAAGCAACTCAACGGGACCGTACCGAAGGCGGCGGACGGCCCAACCGGCCGGAGAAAACAGCCTATGAAGTCGCCGAGGAGGCTTGCACAGTCGAATAAGATTGCGCGGCGCGATGGTTGACTGGTGGTCTAAGAAGATGTGGCGTCCAGAAAGGATCACCGCTCTAGCCATAGCCCTCCTGCTCGCAGGGATATTTCAAGCCTCCGCTTGGGCTCAAAATACTCAAGGGCCTGAACCATCCGATGTTGAGGGATTGAAGGATCGAGTGAAGGCGCTCGAGCAGACGGTGGAAGACTTGAAGAAGGAGCGGGGGTCTGCTCCTGGCGAGGTCGGCAAGATTCCGCCTGCCGGGGAACAGCAGCAGCCGACCGCCGGAACCAGCACCACAGTTCCCGAGCACCAGCGAGAGCGAGAATTCCTCCGCCAGGACTCCTATGCGGATCCCCGTCTCGATAATGCACCGTTCGACCCGAAACTCAGGGGATTTTTTCTCATCCCGGGGACCCAAAGCATGCTCCGGATCGGGGGATTCGCGAGGACGGATTTGATCCATGACTTTGAACCAGCGGGCAATACGTCCAAGTTTATTCCCTCTTCCATTCCTACTACTCCCAACCCGGGTAACGATAACACCAGCATGAGCGTCGCCCCATCGAGGCTCAGTATCGAACTGCGTAACAACACCGCGTACGGTCCACTGCGCATTTACTACGAGAACGACTTTAACAATGGGCCTAATGCCACGAATGCGTTCAGGCTGCGTCACTTTTACGGGCAGTGGGCGAATGTGTTAGTCGGGCAAACCTGGTCTTTATGGAAAGATGTGGACGCGATTCCCGACACGGTGGACTTCGCGGGTCCGGCCTCCGCGATCTTCCTATTTCAACCGCAGCTCCGGTATACCTATGGCCTCAATAAGGAGAACGTTGTTGCCATGTCTGTGGAACAACCTTCGTCCGCAATTCCCGGGACCATCACGACACCGACCAACACGTTGAACGTCACGGCGACATCTCCCATACCGGACTTCGTCACGCGGTACCGCTATCAACAAGATAGATTCCATGTCCAAACTGCATGGCTATTCCGCTCAGTAGGTGGATTCGTCGGGGCGACGGGAGAGGAGCAGGTCCTCGGATGGGGCGGCATGCTATCGGCTGCCGCGAGAGTGTACGGCAAAGACAACATCGTGTTTCAGGTGGCGGGAGGGGAAGGGATCGCCCGCTATATCCTCGATCTGGGATCCGGATCCGGACTTGACGCAGGGCTGACCAGCGCTGGAAAGGTTGTTGCGCTGCCGACCTATGGAGCCTATGTCGCGTATCAGCACTTCTGGGCCGAGCGATGGCGCTCGACCGCGACGTATGGCTACTTGAAAGTCAATTCGACCGATTTGGCCCAGACCAGTGCCAATCCGACGACGCTGTTCAGCCACACTCAATATGCGGAAGCCAATCTGATGTATAGACCGGGAGCGGGATTTACAGTAGGCGCAGCCGTCTTGTGGGGACAGCACGAGCTAAAGGATGGGTCACGCGGAGATGCTGTCAGGTTGAACTTCGTCCTCCAATACGATCTCGTGAATCTCGGGAATTGGTGAAGGAATCAACTGCGGCCACGCGATGTAACGCGAGAAAATGTGTGGCGGAATCCCCGCTGAGCCAGACAATCGGCAGCTTCAGCCTTGACAAAGTGCTGGAGTCGCTTCAGCAGAGCAGCAGCAAGTAATGCTCGCTGGATGGAAGCTGAACCAACGTGACAGGCTGCACCCGTCGCAGCTGAATATCTGAATAGGAGGGAAACGTCTTGAGGCATCTTCTTCGATAACTTATGTTCGTGGGAGCGATGGCGGCTTGTTTACTGTCCGGAAGAAATTTTCAATTATGAAAACTGACGGATGCAAGATGCCCTGGCTACGGATCACCGGACTTCGCCGTATGTGATTCGACCGGTTCGGCGGCTCTCCCTTCCATCCCTTCGGTTGCTTGCCCGGGCCCGGTAACGCCGGGAGACCACCCACCTCCAAGAGCTTTATAGAGCTGAACGATGGATGTCAGTTGCCCACGCCGCGTGCGGGCCAACGAAAGTTCCGAGTCGAACAGACTGCGCTGGGCCGTCAGTACGTCAAGGTAGCTGGCGCGCCCTCCTAGATAGCGAGAATCGGCCAGAGTCAGAGCGGATTGCAAGGAGGCTACTTGCTGCTCCAGTGCAACGCGCTGCTCACCGGTCTTTTGGACGGTAATCAGCGCATCCTCCACTTCCATGAATGCGGTCAAGACGGTCTTTCTGTATTGGGCCACAGCCGCCTGGGCCTGGGCCTCCGTCGCCTTCGCCTGGTAGCCCAATGCCGACGCGTTGAAAAGTGGGCCGCTCAGGGAAGCAGCCCCTTTGAAAGTAGCGAACGGTCCGAAGGCAGCTCCTGAAATTTCAAGCCCGGCTCCACCCACCGCGCCGGTAAGTGCGAATTGCGGGAACCGAGCCGCCTGGGCCACGCCGATGTTGGCTGTTGCCGCCGCCAGGTCTTGCTCGACCTTCAGGATATCCGGCCGCCGTTGAAGAAGATCGGACGGGAGTCCGGGCGGGACAGTAGGAGGAATCAATTGCTCGGTGAGGCGGAGTCCTCTCGGAATCTCCGTCGGTCTCCGGCCAAGCAGGATGCTGAGCCGGTTTTCTACTTTGACAACTTGGCGTTCGAGATCTGCCAACAGCGCCGCAGCCCCTGCCCGTTCCGCCTGAAATCGATCGAGGTCGAGCTTCGGGATACTGCCTTGCTTAAATCGAAGCTCGGACAGCCTGACCGTTTCCTCCCAGGACTTGAGGGTGCGCTTGGTAATCTCCACCTCGTAATCCAATCCCCGGAGATCGAAGTACGCCTCGGCCACGTTGCTGACCAATCCGAGGATCACCGCGCGTTGATTCTCCGATCTCGACAACAATTGAGCCCGGGCCGCTTCGACGGACCGCCGGATACGACCCCAGAGATCAACTTCCCATTTGAGCCCTACATCAGCGCCTAGGTAGGAGAGGCTCAATCCTCCGTCATTGCCTCCTAATGGAATGGCGCCGGGGCCGATTGGAAACACATTGTTGTTCGTGTTCCGAAAACCGAAGGCTGTCCCTGAGTAATCCAGCGACGGGACCAGATCGAACTTGGCGATCATGAGCTGAGCCCGAAACTCTTCGATGTTGGCGGCGGCGATCTGCAGGTCCAGGTTCTCCTCAACCGCCATGCGGACCAATCGCTGAAGCTCCGGATCCTTCAGCAGCTCCCACCAAGGTAGATTGGCAATGGACTCTGCGGTTGAAGCAGTCACTTTCCAGGATTCTGCCTTCGGAGTTTCGGGGCGGGTGTAATCGGGGCCCATCTTACACGCGGCCAGCAAAAATGCCACACTTGTCAACACTACCATTATATATAGGCGAGCACTCACAGACCATGCTGCGTGGAGCGCGCGACGGGTAAGATACCCTCCTAGCTTCCGGGTTTCTTGCACGTCTCGCGTTTCACGCGTTTCACGCCCGTCTCGCCCATGGTTCATCTCAGTGCCCTCCTCCGTTGCTTCCGCCATCAGGTACAGTGGTCGGCGTCAGTGCCGGTCGCGGGATCGGAAGAGAAAAATCCCCATCGCCGGTCTTCCTGGGAGTGCCTGATGCAGGCCCACCCGGTTTTGGGTTCCCCTGTTGCCCGCCGCGGTGCGTCAGGTTTTCGACGACGTAGAAGCAGACCGGAATCAGGAATATGGCGATGAGGCTTGCAGTCAACATCCCGCCAAGGACAGTGAGACCGAGAAGGACTCTCCCGTGCGCTCCGGCTCCAGAAGCCAGGACCAGGGGGACGACACCGAGGATGAACGCAAACGCCGTCATGAGGATGGGGCGAAGCCGCAGTTTGGCTCCCGCCAACGCGGCATCTCTGAGCGACTTCCCTCCCTCATACTCAACCTTCGCAAATTCCACGATAAGGATCGCATTCTTGGCGGCCAATCCGATAAGCATCACCAAGCCGATCTGGGTAAAAACGTCGTTCTCACTGGCTTCAGGCGCTACCAGTTTGAACAGCCACAACGTACCGAGCGCGCCGAGGACGGCGATCGGTGTCCCGAGGAGCACGCTGAACGGCAAGGCCCAGCTCTCATACTGTGCGGCGAGAATCAGGAACACAAACAACAGAGAGAACCCGAAAATCACGCTGGCCGGCACCCCTTCCGAGGCCGCCTTCTCCTGGAATGACATACCCATGTAGTCGTACCCCATCCCGCCCGGCATCGTGGATGCGAACACATCCTCCAACGCCTTCATTACCTGCCCTGAACTGTAGCCGGGTGACGCCCCCACGAGTAGCTGCGCAGAGCGATACCCGTTGTACCGCATAGTGAACTCCGGGCCGTGAAAGGTGTCCATCGTCACCAGCGCTGACAGCGGAACCATATCGCCGTTGGCGTTGCGCACATAGAATTGTCCGACATTCTCCGCCTGGGTGCGGAACTCTCCTTCCGCCTGCACATAGACCTGCCAGATACGTCCGAAGCGGTTGAAGAAGTTCACCATCACCCCACCCATGAATGACTGGAGCGTCTGGTAGACATCGGAGAGATTCACTCCCTGTTTTAGCACTTTGTCACGATCCACCCTGGCGAAGACCTGAGGAACGTCGGGAATGAATGTCGTATCGATCCGTGAGATCTCCGGACGCTTGCGGGCCGCCTCCATAAAGCTTTCTGTTTGCGCCGAGAGGAATCCAATGTCCTTCCCCATCCGGTCTTCCAGAATGAATGTCACGCCGCCTGAGGTGCCGACGCCGGGAATGGCCGGCGGCGGAAAGAGGAAGGCTTTCGCCTCGGGCAACTCAGCGAGTTGTGCGTTGACGTTCTTGAAAATCGACGGGAGCTTTTCTTCGGGGTTGGTGCGTTCGTGCCACGATTTGAGCGTCACGAAAAAGAATGCGTTGTACGTGGTGCTGACTGTGCTCAGCAGACTGAACCCGACGATTGTTGTGGCATATTGCACGCCCGGCGTATTGTTTAGGATGGCCTCGATCTTTTTGCAGACTTCGTCCGTGCGTTGAAGCGACGAGGCGTTCGGCAGCTGGACGTTCAAATACACATATCCCTGATCTTCAGCCGGGATAAAACCGCTGGGCAGTTGCGTACCGAGCCAACCGGATGCGACGGTGACCACGACCAAAAACAGCATCGAACGGCCGGCCTTACGAATCAAATGGTCACAGCCCTTCACATAGCCGTCCGTCGCACGCCCGAACCATCGGTTGAACCAACCGAAGAATGCGCCGAGCGGCCCCCTGGCCGGCCGTTTGGGTTGTAATAACAGGGCCGCGAGCGCAGGACTGAGGGTCAGCGCATTGAACGCCGAGATCACGGTGGATACGGCGATGGTGACGGCGAACTGCTGGTACAACTGACCGGTGATGCCGGGTATGAAAGCTGTCGGAACAAATACGGCCACGAGAATGAGCGCAATGGCGATCACCGGCCCGGACACTTCTTCCATGGCCTTGAGGCTCGCCTCTCTGGGCGACAGGCCGTGAGCGATGTGGTGCTCCACCGCCTCGACGACCACAATCGAGTCGTCTACAACCAAACCGATCGCGAGCACCAGTCCGAAGAGCGACAGCGTGTTGATCGAGAAACCAAGTACCGGAAAGAGCGCAAACACGCCGATCAGCGAAACCGGCACCGCCAGAAATGGAATCAACGTGGCGCGCCAGCCCTGGAGGAAGAGATAGACAACGATGATCACGAGGACCAGCGCTTCGAAGAGGGTGTGCACAATCTCCTTGATGCCCTCCCTGACCGCCTGTGTCGTATCGAGCGAGGTGATATAGTCGAAGTCGGCCGGGAAGCGCTCTTTCATCTCTTCCATCAGCTTCGTGGCGGCATCCATCGTCTGGATCGCGTTCGACCCCGGGAGCTGGTAGATGGCGATGAGCGCGGCGGGCTTCCCGTTCATCCGGCCGATCATGTTATACATCTGCGCGCCCAGCTCGATGCGAGCCACGTCCTTCAACCGGACCATGGACCCGTCCTGGTTCGCGCGGATTACGATACTCCCGAATTCCTCTTCCGTCTCCAATCGGCCCTGCGCGCGGACGCTGTAGGTGAACTCCTGCCCGGCGGGAACCGGCTCGGCGCCGATCTGACCGGCCGGGTTCACGGTGTTCTGGGCCTTGATGGCGCTGAGAATCTCCGGCACGGTGATCCCCAGCTTGGCGAGCTGATCCGGCCGCATCCAGAAGCGCATCGCATACTGGCCCGCCCCGAAAATCTGTACCTGGCCGATGCCCGGCACGCGGGTCATGGGATCGTTGATGTTGACGTAGGCATAGTTGGCCAGAAACGTGGCGTCGTAGGTGCCGTTTGGAGAATAGAGCGAGAACAGGGCGAGCGGACTGGTCGTGGATTTCTTGATCGTGACACCGAAATTTTTGACTTCAGCCGGCAGTTGAGATTCGGCCTGCGTGTAGCGCATCTGGGCCAGGATCTGATCGTCGTTCGGTCTCGTGTTGATGTCAAAGTTTACGCGCAACGTCATCTGGCCGTTATTCGCGTTCACTGAGGACATGTAAAGCATGTTGTCCACCCCACTCATCATCTGCTCGATGGGAGTGGCAACCGACTTTTCAAGGGTGACCGCGTCCGCTCCGACATAGGTGGCTTGGAGCATGATCTCCGGAGGCGCGATGTTCGGAAACTCCGCGATCGGAAGCTGGACCATTGCGACAGCGCCGAGAATCACCATGATGATCGAAATCACCATCGCGACGATCGGACGATTGATGAAGAATTTGGCCATAGAGACGACGGGATCGAATCAGCGAAGGCAGCGGCGAAACAATGACACCTGTGTCATTTCATCCAGCTTGCTCTTCCGCCTGCTCCCGGAACGGTTTCGGACTCACGGTCATGCCGGCCTTGAGTTTTTGCAATCCTTCGACTACTACGCGTTCGCCCTGGCGGAGTCCCTGGTCGATGATCCAGAGATTTCCTGTTCGCTGACCGACTTTGACAGGACGGATGTCCACCTTATTGTCCTGAGTCACGACCGCCACCTGAAAATTGCCCTGCAATTCTGTAACCGCCCGCTGGGGGACCAGCAACGCCTTCTCTTTTGTGTCGGTGATCGCCCGCACGCGCCCAAATTGGCCGGGCCTGAGAAGGTTGTCCGGGTTGGGGAAGAGGGCTGCGACGAGAATCGTGCCGGTTTTTACATCCACCTGCCGGTCGACGAGAAAAAACTGCCCTTTGTGCGGATAGACTTTTTCGCCGCCCAGGATCAATTCGAGTTGAGGTCCACCGTACTCAACGCCTGCCTTCTGTTCCTTGTAGCTTTGCCGGATCTTCTCTGCCGCCTTGAGATATTCTTGCTCGCTCAGAGGGAAATAGACCCTGATCGGGTCGAGAGTGGACATCGACGTCACCTCGGTGTTGGCATCGATGAGATCGCCGATCTGGGCCTTGGAAATGCCGACCACCCCGTCGATCGGCGCGGTGATCCTGGTCCAACCGAGATTGAGCTTGGCCTGTTCGACTGCGGCCTTCGCCGCGGCAGTCGCACCCTTGGCCGCCTCATAGAATTGAATGGAATCGACGAGTTCCTTTTGACTGATGGCTCCCTGCTTCGCGAGCGGAGTATCTCGCTCGACGTCCAACTTGGTCTTCATGAGCTGGGCTTGTGCTTTCGCTAAATCGCCTTGGGCCTGATCCAGTGCCGCCTTGAACTTGCTGGGATCCAGTTCGAACAACAGGTCGCCTTTCTTGACGAACCCTCCTTCCATGTAAAGCCGTTTCAGCAGATATCCGCCGACCTGAGCACGAATGTGGGCATTCACCGACCCATCTGTCGTACCGACCCACTCCGAGTAGATCGGAACATCTTTCTGTATGATTTCGACAACTTCTACGTGAGGAAGCGGAGAGGGGGGGGCAGAAGCGGTTTCACCTTTGCAGTAAACGAGCACAAGCGGTAACAGGCTCAACAACCAAACCGACGTCGCCGCCTTCGGCAAGCCAAGAGATCTATTTTGATATCCCATTGCCGCCTCTGTAAAGAATGAAACTACATGATAACCCTGTCAGATTGCAATGAAACGGCAAGGATCGATAGTGGAGGATGGGCCACTGCAGCCACTCCGCGAAGCCACAGGTCGTACGCCGATTGGACGGGCAGGCGAGAGCGAGAGAATGTGGAAACCGGACGGATCCTCGGGAATCGCCAGTGCGGCGCGCGGCATGCGCGTTCATCGATATTACGGGGCAACATGTGGCTTGTCAGATCGTGGATTTTCCGCTTTAGCCTCTGCTCACTTTCTTGACCTCATAAACCGGCGAATGCTAGCATCGGCTCCCTCTGTGGTCTCTCTGGTTCGTCTGGTTTGTCTCGTTTATTTCGTTCGTCTGGTTTGTCTAGTTGTTCGGACCGGAAACCCAACCAGACAAACCAGATGGACCAGACAAACCAGACCAACCAGAAAGACCAGAACAACCGGGGCAATTCCATGAAGCATGTCCTTCTGGCTATCCTGTGTATCTGTACTGTTCTGTCCCTGCCCGCCTACGCGCAAGATCAACAATCGCAGACGAAGCAGGAGCTCCTACAAAATCCGGTCTTCGAGCCTTGGACGGGAGACCTCGACGGCATGGTCAAGCGGCGCGTCATTCGCGTGCTGGTTGCCCCTTCCCGCACGTCATACTGGCTCAACGGAGCCCGGCAGACCGGCGCCGAATATGAATTGCTCAAAGCGTTCGAGGAAGAAATCAACAACCATCACCAGTCGCAAAAAGGCAAACACATCCGCACTATTGTGGCCTTCATTCCGACGTCACGAGACCAGCTGATTCCTGGACTGTTGTCGGGACGCGGGGATATTGCGGCCGGCATCTTGACGGTCACACCCGAACGCCTCGAACAGGTTGATTTCGGCGAGCCCTTCTTCCGCGGCGTCAAGGAAATCGCCGTGACAGGACCGAACTCTCCCGAGCTGGCCTCCGTCGATGATCTCTCGGGGAAAGAAGTGTTCGTCCGCAAATCGTCGAGTTACTGGACGCACCTGGAACTTCTCAACGAGCGCTTCGCGAACGAGCAGAAGCCGCCGGTCTTACTCAAGGCCGCGCCGGAAGATCTCCAGGACGACGACCTGCTGGAAATGGTCCATGCCGGGCTCATCGGCATCGTCGTGGTCGACCGATATCAGGCGCGGCTGTGGGCAACGGTCTTCAAGAAGCTCAAGCCACACGAACGCGTCGTGGTCAACAAGGGAGGCAACATCGCCTGGATGATCCGCAAGAACAACCCGAAACTGAAAGCGGAAATTGGCGGATTTGCCAAACAGTACGGCCAGCAATCGGACTTCGGGAAGGCACTCGTCAAGAAATACACTGGCAGCCCGCGGATTGTGAAGCCTGCGACATCTGCAGGCGAGATCAAGAAGTACCATGCAACGGTCGAGTTCTTTCGAAAATACGGAGCCCAGTACGACATGGACTATCTCCTCATGATCGCACAAGGCTATCAAGAGTCTCTCCTCGATCAGAACGCCGTGAGTGCAGTAGGGGCGGTCGGCGTGATGCAACTCATGCCGGCCACCGGCAAGGAGATGAACACCGGCGACATTTCGAAGGTTGAACCGAATATCCACGGCGGCATCAAGTACATCAGCTTGATGCGAAACGAATTTTTCGGGAACGAGCCGATGGACGCACGCAACAAGACCCTCTTCTCATTTGCCGCATACAACGCCGGGCCCGAGCGTGTGCAAAGACTCCGGAAGGAAGCGGCACAGCGCGGGCTCGATCCGAATGTCTGGTTCAATAACGTTGAGATCATCGCCGGGAGACGGATTGGAGAGGAAACGGTGACCTACGTCGCCAATATTTACAAGTACTACGTCGCGTACACGCTGATCGAGGAACAGCGGGCCGCGGAAGCACGGGCACGAAAGGAACTGTTGCAGTCCGCGCCCGCGCAATAGGAATATTTGGGGGATTGTTCACTCCTACGAGTACTGTCGGCGCGCCTCCTCCACGCTGCCCCGCTGATCGCTCGCGAACCGGCGTAGCGTCGACTCCGCCGCCGTGAACGTCGCGGAACGAGTTCCGTCACGCTGACAACTGCTTTGCACAGCAAACGAGGACCACATGCCCAGCCTTCAATCCGTCAGACGAAAGATCGCTTCCGTAAAGAAGACTCAGAAAATCACGAAGGCCATGAAAATGGTCGCGGCGGCAAAACTCAAACGGTTTCAAAACCGTATTCTCGCGGCCAGGCCCTATGCCCTGAAGATGCGGGAAACCATCCGCAACCTCAGCCGGCGTGTCAATCGAGAGTCCCACCCGCTGCTCCGTAAACGGGAAAGCGATCCCCCTCACGTGGTCCTGACGGTCGTGACGAGCGATCGCGGATTATGCGGCGCGTTCAATACGAACATACTCCGCACGGCAATCACCGCGCTGAAGGAATTTGAGTCCCGCGGTGCGCAGGTTGGGGTAGTGGTGGTCGGTCGGAAAGGCCGTGACTTTTTTCGAAGACGCGCCTGGACAGTGCGTCGGGAGGTGGTGGACATCTTCGATAAATTGACGTTCGAGCACGGGATGGTGATGGGAGAGGAGTTCCTGGCCATCGACGACTACGTGGCTGGGCGTATTGATGCGGTGTATGTCATATACAATGAGTTCAAAAACGTCATGCAGCAACGGGTCGTGATCGAACGGCTCTTACCGATCGACTGGATCGTTGAGATATCCAGCGTGAAAGATCTGGATCAACCAACGGAGACAGCCCCGGGGGCCTATCTGTATGAACCGAGTGAAGACGAGTTGCTCAAACACCTTCTGCACCGGAATTTTCATGTCCAAGCGTACCGTATGCTACTGGAATCTTCGGCCGCCGAACAGGCTGCTCGCATGGCAGCAATGGATGGCGCCACGCGAAACGCAGGTGAACTCATCAAGAAACTGACAACCTACTTTAATAAGACCAGACAAGGGGTCATCACCAAGGAACTCATGGATATCGTCGGCGGAGCCGAAGCCCTCAAGTAAACTCCCTGTCGTTGTCCCGAATGCACGGACTTCAGTAGACTTCTGGAATAAAGCCTCTCTTTTTCATCGTTGCGTGGTCGTCGTACCTGCCCTTGTTCGATCGCGTGGGAATCTTGATTTTTTCACGCGGCAGCTTTTTATAAGGAATCAGCGACAGCAAATGGGTAATGCAGTTCAATCGCGCGCGCTTTTTGTCATCCGACCGCACGATATGCCACGGGGCATGCTTCGAGTCCGTGGCGTCCAGCATCCGGTCGCGTGCGCGGGAGTAGTCGTACCACCTCTCGCGTGACGGCAGGTCCATGGGACTGAGTTTCCACTGGCGCACAGGATCCTCGACGCGAGCTTCGAAACGCCGCGCCTGCTCCTCATTGCTCACCTCGAGCCAGTACTTGATCAGAACGATCCCGCTCTTCGTGATATACCCTTCGACAGTCGGACAGAGTTCGAGGAAGCTCTCATACTGTTCCTTGTTGCAAAAGCCCATGACACGTTCGACTCCGGCACGGTTGTACCAACTACGGTCGAAGATCACGATTTCACCGGCCGCCGGGAAGTGTGCCATATAACGCTGTAGGTACATCTGGGTCTTCTCGCGGTCTGTTGGCGCCGGGAGCGCCACGACGCGGAACACGCGGGGACTCACGCGCTCGGTAATGGCGCGGATGGTGCCGCCCTTTCCGGCCCCGTCGCGGCCCTCGAATAGCACCATGATGCGTAAACCTTTGTGTTTCACCCAGGCCTGAAGGCGACAGAGCTCGGCTTGAAGCCGACGCAGTTCCTTCTCGTATTCTTTGCGCTTAAGTTTGGACGTATCGTCGTCTTTCTGCCGCTTGTCTTCTGCCATCATCATTCCCCTCTCTACTCGTATCAAAACAGTGGACTGAATATCCTCCAGCACATCAAGATGTCATTTCCCTCGCTCACCCTGATCTCCCTGGCAAATCGGCGAACAGCACGACCACGGAGCGCGCTTCGGCGCGATAGGTGTAGTCGGGAATTGAGGAGGAAGCGTGCCATGGAACAATGTCCAGGGGTGAGTCCAGCGCTGTGTCGATCCACCGACGCCAAGGATTATCGCTGTCATTGCGGACGGGAGGCAACTCGAAATGAAGCGGCTCCCGATGCGCGTTCAGGATCATGTAAAAGAGGATTCGTTCCTTTCGCAACTCGGCGCTGAACGCGATGCTGTGCGAATGATGGTTCCAGTCCGGTTGTCCGAGCTTGACGCCGTGCCAGGCTTTATTGGCCTGTCCGATAAACTGGGTCAGACTCATACGCAGGCGCTCATGTTCCACATCCCGCATGATCCGCCGCGCGTTGAGCAGCATCACAAACCGGTGCACATCGGCATGCTTGGCGAGCAGCGTCCAATCAAGCCAATTGGTGTCGTCGTCATGGCAGTAGGTATTGTTGTTGCCCAGCTGGGTGCGCCGGACTTCGTCGCCCATCAGGATCATAGGCAGCCCTATGGACAGCAAGGTGGCGGTCAGGAAGTTTTTTACTTGCCGGTTCCGAAGCTTCTCCACCACCGGGTCATTCGTGGTGCCCTCGATACCGCAGTTCCAGCTTCGGTTGTCGTCAGCCCCGTCCCGGTTGTTTTCACCGTTCTTCTCGTTGTGCTTGTGGTCATAAGAGACAAGATCGTTCAGCGTGAATCCGTCGTGACAGGTCACAAAGTTGACGCTCTGTTCGGGCTCGCGCTGCTTATGTCCATAGACTTCGGGGCTGCCAACCAGCCGATCGGCAAAACGCGCAACCGAGCCGTCTTCGCCACGGAAGAAGCTGCGGGCATCGTCGCGGAACCGCCCGTTCCATTCTTTCCAACTGTCCCCGACGAAGCTGCCCACCTGGTAGAGCCCGGCCGCATCCCACGCTTCGGCAATGAATTTCACTCCCGCCAGCGACGGGTCCGACTCGATATCCCACAGCACCGGTGGATTCGCCATCACCCCGCCGAATTCATCCCGGGCGAGGATTGACGCGAGATCGAACCGGAACCCGTCCACATGCATCTCCTCCACCCAATAACGGAGGCTGTCCACAATCATGCGGCGGACGATGGGCTGGTTGGCGTTCAGCGTATTGCCCGTGCCGGTATAATTGGCATACCGGGCGCGGTCCTGTTCGAGTATGTAGTACGTCTTGTTGTCCAGCCCGCGGAAGCTCAGCGTCGGCCCGTGGTGATCGACTTCCGCCGTGTGGTTGAACACGACATCGAGAATGACCTCGATACCAGCCCGGTGCAGCGCCTTGACCATATCCCGGAATTCGTCCACCGGCCCGAGCGGATCCTGACGCGAGCTGTAGGCCTGGTGCGGCGCAAAGAACGAAACCGGAGCATAGCCCCAGTAGTTGATTTTTCCCGGCGGGCAGTCCTGAGCATCGAACTGGAACACCGGCAGCAGTTCGACGGCCGTGATGCCGAGTTGCTGGAGATAGGGTATCTTCTCGATCATGCCGGCATAAGTCCCCCGTATATTCTCGGCCACGCCGGAACTGGAATGGCGGGTGAATCCACGCACGTGCATTTCATAGACGATGGTCTGCGAGGAGGGCCGTTTCAGCGGCGCATCACCTTCCCAATCGTACGCCGTCGGGTCCACCACCACGCTCTTCATGGCCATTGCCGTATTGTCGCCTTCTCGCTTTGCCGCGTCTCGGCTGTAAGTTTTCGGCACAACAACACCGCGGCCGTACGGATCGAGCAGAATCTTGGTCGAGTCAAAACGCAGCCCCCCGGCAGGATCACTGGCGCCTTGAGCGCGATAGCCGTAAAGCTGTCCTGGCTTCACACCCGGTACAAAGACGTGCCAGTAGTAGTAGGTGCGGTTGGATACGGGATCGAGACCGATCACGCGCCCAGGCTTTCCGTCGTCCGGCCTGTCAAAAAGCAGTAACTCTACGCCCGCTGCGTCACGTGAGAACAGGCTGAAGTTGACGCCGCCATGACAAACGGTTGCGCCGAGCGGCGCAGAGTTTCCCATCGTCTGGAGGCTTGGCATCACGGACGTTCCTTCAGATACGGATCCTACTTCCGGAGCGCCAGAGTTGATCGAACTGGTCACGAGTCATCGTAAGCCTTTTAGAGTGTGTGTCGTTGGCGAAATGATGGATCAGCCAGGCAAGCGAAGCCGGCGGTATCGCCGGATCAGCGCATTGGTCGAGCTGTCGTGCCGGAGGTCGGGGTCCGTCCCGCTCGTCAATTCCGGCGTAATCCGTTTTGCCAGCACTTTGCCCAACTCCACGCCCCACTGATCGAACGAGTTGATGCGCCAGATCGTGCCCTGGACGAAGACCTTGTGCTCGTAGAGTGCGATCAACCTCCCGAGCATTTCCGGCGTCAGTTGCTCGATCAAGATGGTATTCGTCGGTCGATTGCCTGGAAATGTCCGGTGCGGCACCAGAGCCGGCGGCGCTCCTTCAGCCTCCACCTCCCCGGCCGTTTTGCCGAAGGCCAGCGCCTCCGTCTGCGCGAACAGATTGGACGCCAGAAGGTCGTGATGCTGTCCTATAGGATTGAGCGACCGGCAGAATCCGATGAAGTCGCAGGGGATCAACCGTGTGCCCTGATGGATCAACTGGTAATACGCATGCTGGCCGTTGGTGCCGGGCTGCCCCCAAATGACCGGACCCGTGTGGTAATCCACCACGTTCCCATCCCGGTC
The DNA here is from genome assembly GCA_963801725.1 of uncultured Nitrospiraceae bacterium. Lineage (GTDB taxonomy): Bacteria > Nitrospirota > Nitrospiria > Nitrospirales > Nitrospiraceae > Palsa-1315. The sequence continues at coordinate 1,477,964 of CAWDFX010000002.1, read as the reverse complement.
CACACGTTTCCCGTTACTCTCCATGTCGAGCTGCTGCAGATACGCGCTCAGCCGGCCGAGGTAGTGATCATAGGGCAGAATCGCCTGGGACTCGGCCCCGAAGAAATCCACGTACCAGAGTCCGATGAGCCCCAACAGTACGGGCAGGTTCTTGTCGAACGGGGCAGTCCGGAAATGCTCGTCCATTGCGTGGTACCCGGCCAACATCTCGCGGAATCGTTCGGGCCCGATGGCGACCATCAGGGAGAGACCGATGGCCGAGGGCAGCGAGTAGCGGCCTCCGACCCAGTCCCAGAATTCGAACATGTTGGCGGGGTCGATTCCGAATTTTTCGACTTCGTCCGCGTTCGTGGACACGGCCACGAAGTGGCGGGCCACCGCCTTGTCGTTCTTAAGAGCCTGCAGGCACCATGCACGCGCAGTCTGCGCGTTAACAAGGGTCTCCTGCGTGGTAAAGGTCTTCGAGCAGATAATGAACAGAGTCTCCGCCGGATCGAGGCCCCGCGTCGACTCGGCAACATCGGTCGCATCAACGTTCGAGACGAAACGAACCGTCAGCGCGCGATCGCTGTACGCCCTCAGCGCCTCGTACGCCATGACGGGCCCCAGGTCCGAGCCCCCGATGCCGATGTTGACGACATTGAGAATGCGTTTGCCGGTATGGCCTTTCCACTCGCCGCTGCGGACACGATTGGCGAAGCCGGCCATCTTCTCAATCACCGCATGGACCTTCGGCACCACATTTTCGCCGTCCACTTTAATGGTGGCGCCGGCGGGAGCGCGCAGCGCGACGTGGAGGACCGCGCGATTCTCGGTCACGTTGAGCTTGTCGCCACGGAACATCGCGTCGATGCCGGCCCGCAAGCCGGCGGCGCCGGCGAGATCGAGGAGCAAACGCAGCGTGTCGTCCGTGAGGCGGTTTTTCGAATAGTCGAGATAGATCCCCTGCGCGTCGCACACCAAGCGCGCACCGCGCCCGGGATCTTTCGCAAAGAGATCCCGCATGTGCGCGGCTTTGATCGCCTCGTAATGCTCACGAAGAGCATTCCAGGCAGCGCTTTGCGTGAGTGGAACTGGGCCGCTCGTCATCGCATCACCTCCATAGGAATTCCGACGATTCAGTTGATCTCTTTTCGCGTATGCAGTCTCGGCCGTTCGCGCTCAGAACTGAACCGGCGCGTTCCATCGTTTGATCGCCGGAATGCCCCGGTAGTAGCTCAAGACGTTCGTTGTGGCCGTATCGAGCAAAAAGCGTTGGCCTTCCGAAGGAGGGAAGCCCAACCAGCGAGCTGCAAAAACTCTCAGCACGTGCCCGTGGGCGAACAGTATGACATCGCCCGTGACGGCGCGCGCCTTTTCAATCACGCGATCGACACGTGCGCCGATTTCCCCCGGCTGTTCTCCGCCCGGAGCCCCATCTCGAAAGAGCAGCCAGCCCGGAGCCGTCGCATGGATCTGGGCAGGCGTCAAACCCTCGTAACGCCCGTAGTTCCACTCCATCAGGCCGGGTTCGATTTGCGCCACGTCCTCGAAACCCGCCATCCGACAGGTCTCCCTGGCTCGCTGGAGGGGGCTGGTCAAGGCCAGCGCGAACGACTCCTTCGCCAGGATCGGCCGCAGTAACCTGGCCACCTCCCGGCCGTGTTCGGTCAGTGGAATATCGGTGCTCCCGGTGTGTCGTCCGTTGAGACTCCACTCGGTTTCACCGTGACGCACGAGAAATACTTGATGCGCTGGGATCTTCATCGCAAGCCTTCCGAAGATGGGTACAAGTCCTGCGCCGGTTGAGCGACATGCGAAGCGCGCACGCTACCGATTGCGGCCCCCGGCCCCATCCAGAGCATTGTTCACAATCTGTTGGGCTTCCGTCACGATCATATTCAGATGTCGCTCGTCTCTGAAACTCTCCGCATAGATCTTGTAGATGTTCTCGGTGCCGGAGGGCCGGGCCGCGAACCAGCCGTCGGAAGTGATGACTTTCAATCCGCCGATCGAGGCGTTGTTACCCGGGGCTTGGGTCAGTCTGGCCGTGATCCGGTCGCCGGCCAGCGTCGATGCCGTGACGGCATCAGGCGACAACTTCCCCAGCCGTTCCTTCTGCTCGGGCGTGGCCGCCGCATCGATACGCGTGTAGAGCGGATTTCCAAATTCGCCGGTCAGTTCCCGGTAGTGCTCCCCCGGATCTTTGCCGGTACGGGCGGTGATTTCGGCTGCGAGCAGATTCATGATCGGGCCATCCTTGTCGGTCGTCCACACGGTGCCGTCCTGACGGAGAAAGCTTGCTCCTGCACTCTCTTCACCGCCGAAGCAACAAGAGCCATCGAACAGGCCGCGCACAAACCACTTGAACCCGACCGGCACTTCGCACAGCCGGCGGCCAAGTTTGGCGACGACACGATCGATCATGCCGCTCGACACCAACGTCTTGCCGACCAACGCATCGGCAGACCACCGAGGTCGATGCGTGAGTAGATAGCGAATCGCGACGGCGAGATAGTGGTTGGGATTCATCAGCCCGGCGGACGGCGTCACGATTCCATGGCGGTCCGAGTCCGGATCGTTGGCAAAGGCGAGGCGAAACCTATTCTTTAACCCGACGAGGCCGGCCATCGCATAGGGACTCGAACAGTCCATTCGGATCTTGCCATCATGATCAACCGTCATGAAGGAGAAGGTCGGGTCGACTGTCGGATTCACCACGACGATGTTCAGCTTATAGATCCTATTAATCGGTTCCCAGTAATGAACCGCGGCGCCGCCAAGCGGGTCCACACCAAGCACGAGACCCGCCTCGCGGATGATCTCCATGTCGATGACGTTCCGAAGGTCTTGAACATAGGGCAGGATGAAATCTTCCTGTTTCGTGGTTGCCGCGGTGATCGCTTTTTCGAACGGCACACGCTTGACGCCGGCATTACCTTCCCGCAGCAACGCGTTCGCGCGGTCCTGCATCCATTTCGTCACGTCTGTATCGGCCGGTCCGCCGTTGGGCGGGTTGTACTTGAAACCCCCGGCTTCTGGCGGGTTATGCGAGGGCGTGACAACGATACCATCCGCGAACTGCGCCTTGCGGCTGCGGTTGTAAACCAGGATGGCGCGTGAGATGACCGGCGTGGGCGTCACCTCGTCGTCCTGCTGAATGACGGTATGCACGCCGTTCGCCGCAAGAACTTCAAGCGCCGTGCGCTGAGCCGGTCCGGACAGCGCGTGAGTATCCTTACCCATATAGAGTGGGCCGCCGGTGCCCTTCCCGCGCCGGTAGTCGCAAATGGCCTGTGTAATAGCAAGAATATGCGCCTCGTTGAACGAGCCGTGGAACGATGATCCTCGATGTCCGCTCGTGCCGAAAGCAACAGACTGGTTGGGATCTCCCATATCCGGCCTGCGGGCGTAATACTCCTCTTCAAGCTTGGCCAGATCCACCAGCATCTCTTTCGGAGCCGGCTTGCCCGCTAAGGGTGAAATCGCCATGAGCTTCAATCCTTCTCAGTGATAAATCGTCGTTCTGCTACGGAACCGGGCACGGCTTCACATTCCAAATGTCGGCTGCGTACTCGGCGATGGTGCGGTCGCTGGAGAACTTCCCTGAGCCGGCGATATTCAAGATCGCTTTGCGTGTCCATCCATCCGGGTCAGCGTACAGATCGCAGAGCCGGCGGTCGGCATCGAGATAAGAAGAAAGGTCCGCGAGGTGCATATAGTGGTCCCCGCCTGTCAGCAACGCGTACCGCAGCGATTCGAAGACGCTGGGTGCATCATAACGGCTGAAGGTGCCGGAGAAGATCTGATCCAGCGCCGCGCGGGTTTCCGCTTCGTTGTTATAATGCCAGCCCGGACTATACCAGCCTTTGCTGCCGGCCACCTGGTCCGCCGTGAGGCCGAACAGAAAGAAGTTCTCTTCGCCCGCTTCTTCCGCCATCTCGATGGTTGCGCCGTCGCGTGTCCCCAGCGTCAACGCTCCGTTCATCATGAACTTCATGTTGCTCGTACCGCTGGCCTCGTAGCCGGCCGTCGAGATCTGGTTGGAGACATCGGCAGCCGGAATCAGCCGCTCAGCAAGCGACACGCAATACTCGGGCAGAAAGACGACCTTCAGCCTTCCGCGGACGAGAGGATCTCCGTCGATAGTCCCGGCCAGATTATTGATGAACTTGATGATCACCTTGGCCAGATGGTAGGCCGGCGCCGCCTTGCCGGAAAAGAAAAATGTCCGCGGGGCCATCTTGAGGCTCGGATTCTCCCGCAACCGGTTGTACAGCACGACGATGCGGAGCGCGTTGAGCAGTTGCCGCTTGTATTCATGGATGCGTTTGACCTGGCAATCGAAGATGGTGTCCGGATCGACGGTCTGCCCGGATGTCGTTTTGAGCCACTGGGCAAACTGCGATTTCGCCTCTCGCTTCGCCTTGCCGACCGCGTGGCGAAAGCCCTTGTCGCCCGCCAGCTTCTTGAGCTTGGTCAGCTGGCCAAGATCGGTCACCCACCCGTCACCGATGGCTTCGGTGATGGCGCGCGAGAGCGCGGGGTTCGCCAGAAGCAACCAGCGTCGAGGCGTCACGCCGTTGGTCTTGTTGTTGAACCGCTCCGGAAACATCTCGGCCAAGTCCTTGACCGTCATCGTCCGCAGCAATCCGGAGTGAATGGCGGCCACGCCGTTGGTGCTATGCGATCCGACGATGGCCAGGTTGGCCATCCGGATTTTACGCGTCGCGCCCTCCTCGATGAGACTCACGGCGGCAAGACGGCTGTCGTCGCCGGCGAAGCGCGTACGCGCTTGGTCAAGATGCCGGCGATTGATCTCGTAGATAATTTCCAAATGGCGCGGCAGCATCTTTGCGAACCATTCGAGCGGCCATTTTTCCAACGCCTCCGGGAGCAGGGTGTGATTCGTGTACGCCAGAGTCCGCTGTGTCAGATTCCATGCCCGATCCCACCCGAGTTGCGCATCGTCCAGCAGAATCCGCATCAGTTCGGGAACGGCCATCGTCGGGTGCGTATCGTTCAACTGGATGGCGACTTTCTCGGGCAGGGCGTCCCAATCGAGATTGCCGCGCCGGAAGCGCCGCACGAGATCGCCCAGCGAGCAGGCGACGAGGAAATATTCCTGCAAGAACCGCAACCCCTGGCCTCGGACTGTGGAGTCGTCTGGATAGAGCACACGCGTCAGCGACTCGGCTGCGAGCGTCCCCGCCAATGCGGCCACGAAATCACCGCCGCTGAATCGCTGGAAGTCGAAGTAATCCGGTACGGCCGCGGCCCAGAGCCGAAGCGTGTTGATGGTCTTCCCTCCATATCCGACGACGGGACGGTCGAACGGGATGCCGATGATGCTGGACGGCTGCCCGGAGATCACGCGCAACACGCCGTCATGCAGTTCGAACGAACAGTTCAACTTCACTTCAATCGACTCCCCGAGCCGTGCCACTTCCCAAGGATCGGGACGGCGCAGCCAATTGTCCGGCTGTTCGCACTGCCAGCCATCCTTAATGGTTTGCCTGAAGATTCCGTACTCGTATCGGAGTCCATAGCCCATCCCCGGGATCTGCATCGTCGCCATCGAATCAATGAAACAAGCCGCCAGCCTACCGAGTCCTCCGTTCCCCAACCCGGCATCCGGCTCCATCTCGCTCAGCGCCAATGCATCGAGTCCTCTCTTTTTCATGGCTTCAAAGGTCACGGGTCTCAGCAATGCGTTAGTGACATTGTTGGCGAGCGACCGCCCCAGCAGAAACTCCATCGACAGGTAATACACCCGCTTGGGATTCTTCTGCTCATAGGTTTTTTCAGTCTGAAGCCAGCGTTGTGAAATGATATCGCGGATCGAATGTGCCGCCGCTTCAAACTGTTCACGCGCATCGGCCTTCTTGACATCAACGACGTGGTCGAAGGTCAGATGTCGTTCATAGAGCGCGTCGTTCGTGCCGGTAAATTGGATAGGCCCGACTCCGTATTGCTGAAGAAGCTCTTTCGATTGCTCCTGTTCCATACAACCTCCGCCAAAGGATTCACGCGTTCAGGTTCTCAGCCGAAGAGGCGCCACTCTGTTTCCCGTCGCGACTCAGACATTGTCTCCTTCCGTCGTGGTTTTCCGCCTTGTCTGCGCTTTCACCCGACCCCATTGCCAGTCCGTGATCTCGGGCATATCTTCACCGTACTTGGCGATGTATTCTTTGTGCTCGATGAGCTTGTCGTGAACCGCTTGCTTGGCATAGGCCGCACGGGACCCAAGCTGCGGCAGCCGATCAATCACGTCGCCGAAGAGATGAAACCGGTCGAGATCGTTCATCACCACCATGTCGAACGGCGTGCTCGTTGTCCCTTCTTCTTTGTAGCCGCGCACGTGCAAGTTCTTGTGGTTCGTCCGCCGATACGTCAGCCGATGGATCAACCACGGGTAGCCGTGAAAGGCGAACACGATCGGCTTGTCCTTGGTGAACAGCACATCGAAGTCCTGGTCGGAAAGGCCATGCGAGTGCTCGCTCTTCGGCTGCAGTCTCATTAAGTTGACGACGTTGATGACGCGGATCTTCAGCGCCGGGAGATGCTGACGAAACAGCTCCACGGCAGCCAGAGTCTCCAGCGTAGGCACGTCTCCGCAACAGGCCATGACGACATCCGGCTCTCCTCCCTTGTCGTTGCTGGCCCATTCCCAGATTCCGATGCCCGCCGAGCAGTGTTTGATCGCCTGGTCTATCGTCAACCATTGCGGAGCGGGCTGCTTACCCGCGACGATGACGTTCACATAATTCCGGCTGCGCAGGCAGTGATCGGTCACCGACAGCAGCGTATTGGCATCCGGCGGCAGATAGACGCGAACGACCTCCGCTTTCTTGTTCACAACGTGATCGATGAAGCCGGGATCTTGATGGCTGAATCCATTGTGATCCTGCCGCCAGACGTGGGAGGACAACAGATAATTGAGAGAAGCGATCGGCCGCCGCCAAGGAATTTCGTGGCAGACCTTCAGCCACTTGGCGTGCTGATTGAACATCGAGTCGATGATGTGAATGAACGCCTCGTAGCAGGAAAAAAACCCGTGCCGGCCGCTCAAGAGATACCCTTCAAGCCACCCCTGGCACTGGTGCTCGCTGAGCATTTCCATCACGCGGCCGTCAGGAGCCAAATGATCGTCGTAGGGATAGCGATCCGCCATCCACGCGCGATTGGTGATCTCCATCGCATCTTGCCAGCGGTTTGAGTTGTTCTCATCCGGACTGAACAGACGGAAATTGCGGCTTTCCATATTCAGCTTCATCGTGTCGCGCAGGAACTTTCCCATAAGGCGAGTGGATTCTGCCGAAATGGCCCCCGGTGTCGTGACCTTGACGGCATAGTCCCGGAAGTCCGGCAGACGCAGGTCCTTCAACAGAAGGCCGCCGTTGGCGTGGGGATTGTCGCTCATGCGGCGTTCGCCCTTCGGCGGCAGATCGGCGAGTTCGGGCTTCAACCGACCGGTCTTATCGAACAGCTCATCCGGTTTGTAGCTCTTCATCCATTTTTCGAGAATTTTCACATGCCCGGGCTTTTCGTGCATTTCACCCATCGGCACCTGATGGCTGCGCCAGTAGTCCTCGGTCCGTTTGCCGTCGACTTCCTTCGGACAGGTCCACCCCTTGGGCGAACGGAGGATGATCATCGGCCAGCGCGGCCGCTCCTTCACGCCCTGCGTCCGCGCCTTGGTCTGGATGCTGTGGATGTCCTCCATGCAAGTGTCGACGGTAGCAGCCATGAGCCGGTGCATCTTGGCCGGATCGCTGCCCTCGACAAAATGGGGCGTGTAGCCGTAGCCGCGAAAGAGCTGATCCAATTCTTCGTGGCTGATTCGAGCGAGCACGCAGGGATTGGCGATCTTGTACCCGTTCAGGTGCAGGATCGGCAGCACGGCTCCATCAGCCGCCGGGTTCAGGAACTTGTTGGAATGCCAGGAGGTCGCCAATGGTCCGGTCTCAGCCTCGCCGTCGCCGACGACGCAGGCCACGATCAGGTCGGGATTGTCATACGCAGCCCCGTACGCATGAGAGACTGAATATCCCAATTCGCCGCCTTCGTGGATCGAGCCGGGCGTCTCGGGCGCCACGTGGCTGGGAATGCCTCCGGGGAATGAGAACTGCTTGAACAGCCGCTTCATGCCCTCTTCGTCCTGTGAGATGTTCGGATAGACCTCCGAGTACGTGCCTTCCATGTAGGCATTGGCGACGATGCCGGGGCCGCCGTGGCCGGGACCGATGATGTAGATCATGCTGAGGTCCCGTGACTTGATCGCTCGATTCAGATGGGCATAGATGAAATTCAGGCCCGGGGTGGTGCCCCAGTGACCCAGCAGTCTCGGCTTCACATGTTCCTTGCGCAACGGCGTCTTCAGAAGCGGGTTATCATAAAGATAAATCTGCCCCACCGAGAGATAGTTCGCCGCCCTCCAGTAGGCATCGATCAATTTCAGTTCCTTGTCCGATAACGGATTTCCCATAGCCTCTCCTTTCTCGCTGATATAACCGGCTCTGTTGACTTATGAATGTACGCTTCGCACGCACCGAACCGTTTCCCTGGCGATCCAGCTTTCCTCATCCGCCGCGACCACATAGGCCGCGAACCGCGATCCATCCATACTGATTTTTGCTGCATGACCAGGCGCAAGTCCAACCGCCGCTCGGTTGAGGTCGCAGTTGAGCTCCAGATCGCACCACTTCATGTTCCGACAAATCCGCTCCCGAATCTCCGGCGAGTTTTCCCCGATCCCACCTCCGAAGACGACAGCGTCTGCGCCATCCAACACGGCAAGGTAGGCGCCGAGATACTTGCGCACCCGATAGCAGAAGAGATCAATGGCGAACTCCGCCCGTTTGTCCGCTCTGCTCGGCTACGCGAAGCAACTCCCGCATGTCGTTTGACCGACCGGACAGTCCGAGGAGGCCCGAACGCTCGTTGAGCCATCGCTCGACTTCAGCAGGCTCCACCTTTTCCCGCTCGGACAGATAGCTGACAATTGAGGCATCTACATCGCCCGAGCGCGTCCCCATCACCAACCCCTCCAGCGGCGTAAATCCCATCGAGGTGTCGACCGACCGGCCTTGTGCGATTGCGGCGACGGAGCAACCATTGCCCAACTGCAGGGTGATCAGTCGCACCTGTTCCGTTCGGTTCCCCGTATAGGCTGCGTACCCGCTCGCGAGAGAGGCATGTGCTATCCCATGGAAACCATATCGGCGGATCCGATGCCGCTCTGCCAGGTCAACAGGGAGCGCATACTGCCTGGCGACATCCGGCATGGTTTGGTGAAACGCCGTGTCAAAGACGGCCACCATAGGTAACGTCGGACCAAACGCTGCGCGCGCTCCGCGAATCCCTGCAAGACACGAGGGATTGTGCAGAGGAGCCAATTCGGACAACGCATCGATCCCTACCTCTACCTGCTCCGTAATCAACGTAGACTCTATGTACTGGTCTCCTCCGTGCACCACCCGATGTCCGACCGCTTCGATCTTGCCGAGAGAGCCGGCCAGGCGATCGAGCAGAACACGCAACGCATGTGCATGGTCCCGGATCTCCAACGTCGCCGCCGAACGGTCCATAGTCTCCCCCATCACTTCAAGGCTTGCGACGCTCCCGATGCCTTTTATGGCGCCTTGGAGCAATGCCGGCTGTGTTGTCAGTACGCCTCCCGGCTCCTCAATCACGTGAACGAGCCGAAATTTGATCGACGAACTTCCGCTATTGATGACGAGAACGAGCATGCTACCGCTGAAGCCTCACGGCATGTGCCCGGAAGATGTCAGTCATCGTGCCAGTCCGAGCGATGCACGGCCGCCTCCGGAGCGGACTTCTCGCCTTCCAAGGCGCTGGTGTATGTGCCGATGGCCGCTGCGCTGTTACATTTCGCCCGGTGGTAGAACGCTTGCTGTGCGGCTTTCAGGTTCTGCGGCTTGCCACGCCACGCTTCAATCGCGGGATCCTGAAGCGCCCGCCCGTAGGAGAAACTGATCTTCCACGGTTTTGGCAGATCGAGCTTGTTGATCGCATTCAGATGAGACGTCGCAAGGACGTCGCGTTGCCCGCCCGACAGAAATACAATGCCCGGGACCGCCGCCGGCACATGACGGCGCAGGCAGCGCAACGTGGCCGTTGCAACCTCCTCCACGGAGGCCTTCTTGGGACAGTCTTTTCCGGCGATCACCATGTTGGGTTTCAAGAGCATCCCTTCCAGCCCGACACACTGCTCGAAGAGCGCGTGGAAAACCGCATGGAGTATCGAACTGGTCACGTCCTCGCAGCGTTCGATGGTATGAGACCCATCCATCAGAACCTCGGGCTCCACGATAGGCACGATGCCTTGTTCCTGACACAGGGCGGCGTACCGGGCCAGTGCATGGGCATTCACATTGACACACATGGGGCTTGGCAACGTGTCGGTGATACGAATGACCGCCCTCCACTTGGCGAATCGCGCGCCCATGGCCGCATATTCCTTCAGGCGGTCCCGAAGCCCATCGAGCCCTTCGGTTATTTTTTCCTCCGGCGAACCGGCAAGCACCTTTGCACCGGTATCCACTTTGATCCCTGGAATGATCCCTTGCTCGGACAACACTTTGGTCAACGGTATGCCCGCGGCGTTCTTCTGTCGGATGGTTTCGTCTTGCAGAATCACGCCGCTGATGAACGCAGAGACATCCGGCGTGGTAAAGAACATCTCGCGATAGGTACGGCGGCTGCTCTCGGTGGAGGCAATCTTTAGGGCGTCGAATCGCTTGGTCAGGGTCGGCACCGTCTCGTCGGCAGCCAGGATGCCCTTCCCTTCAGCAACCAGCGCCCTTGCCGTCTGCTCCAGTTCTTGTCGGCCCATTGTAGATGTCTCCTCTCTCAAGGAAGGGGGGAGGAAATATACGTGATACTCAGAGTTGTTACAACGGTCTTAGTTCAGACTGTCAACGCTCTCTTCCTCCCACAGTAGAACTGTTCGGATCGATCTAGGTCAAACCCGCGACCACGAAGGCAGTAATCTCCTTTTGAACGATTCTCTCCGTTGATAGTTCACACGATCGATCCGAGCAGGCATCCCATTTATAAAAAGGGAAAACCCGCCTGCTGTCACTGCATGAACTTCGCGGCCGCGTTGCGCAAGTCGGCGGATTTCGGATTGCTGACGCTCTGCTTGACGATGATGTCCGTCGGTCTCACGGGTTTGCCGTAATAGGCAGCATTGGAATCATCCGACACCGCAATGACGGAACCGTCCACTGCCATCCCGACAAAGGCCCCCTTCTTTCTGGCATAGGCGACGATGTCCGCCGTGATCCCTTTCGCAGATGCCCCTTCGCCCACCGGGCCCACCGCCATGCTCACGTCAGCCCCGAGCTTGAAATCGCTGCGATAGAACTCTTCCACCCCTTCTGGCTCCGCACCACAAAGATCATCTCCGACACATCGCCACCGATTTGCAAGCCGAAGCTGGCAGAGCCGATGGTGTAGAACGCGGGCTCCGACCACTTCTTCGTCTTCTCGTCGCGGACGAGCAGCACGCCGCTGCCACCAGCCCCGCCAAACACAAAGGCGCCCCGCATGAATTGCGGCACGATGAACAACGCCTTGGCCTCGCCCTTCATTTCGCGAGTCGCAGGCCCCACCCCCGAGTCAACGGCAAAGGCCTCGACCGTCATCTTCGCTTTGTCCACAAGTTGCTGCTGTTCCGCTGCGTCGGCTGCCAAGGCGGGCGTGGCGCTGAGCGCAAGCATCGTTCCAAACAGGACCGAGGCCATCAGCGGCAAGCCTCTTGTGACAAAGGGGTGCTTTGATAGTAAGTGAATCATGGATTCCTCCTTATGATTAAACAACTTTCGCATGCTATTTTGGAATCGTGGATGCTATCAATTATGGAGTTACATAGTCATCACCGTGGAATTAAATAATCGTGCCGACTACCCGCAAGAACGGTGCTATTTATACGTAGTCGAAAGGGAAGCACTGCCCTCCTTCGTTCGTGGGATTCTTCGAAAAATTCGAGGAGCAGGTTCAGGTGGAAGACGGTCCTGTGTAGAAGATCGGGGCAGACGACACAAGAAGATTGTCCCAATTCGCCTCAACCACACCTGTTCGCACTTTCACGCCGGTGGCATGAGCAGATTCCACTTGTGTCCGCACGACTATCCCCGGTATTCATTGCTGCGAATAAGCGGAGATTTCGATCAACTTGGTTCATCTGTCGCAGGAGTTTGCTGATATACTCCGGGCTCGCAATTCGAGGGATGATTGTTTTGTCGTAAGCATCGAGGACGAATCACCCGGCTTCTGCAAGGAGAATGTCGATGACGGAAGCGGTTGCCACTCTAGATAGTGGAAGCCAGACAGCGGCAATTGATGCCACGCTCGTGACAGCGCTGAATCAACGACCGAGCCGTATCCGCTGAACCGGCGGGTGCGGCCCGCTGCATGAACACTCAATCTCGTTGCGTGCGTCGACAGCAGAGCTATGCGACTTGGAGTTGGAGGCCGCTTTGGCAGAACGACAATTTGAGCTTACCCGCGACACGCTTGCGGTCGTGTTCCTATTTGCTTTGATCGCGGCCTCTGTCTGGATCCTCCTGCCGTTTCTCAGCGCGGTCGTGTGGGCGACCATGATCGTGGTCGCCACCTGGCCCATGCTCTTGATGCTCCAACGCTGGCTGCTGGGCCGGCGGTGGCTCGCCGTGACGGTCATGACGCTCCTGTTGCTGGCGATCTTCCTTCTGCCTTTCTCGTTCGCCATCGGCGCCTTCATAGAGAATTTCAAGGAGATTACCGCTTGGACGACCTCGCTCTCTACGTTCAAACTGCCTCCGCCTCCCGACTGGTTGGGAAAGATCCCTCTGGTCGGCGCACGGGCGGCGTCGCAGTGGCAGCAAATCGCCGAGCTGAGTCGTGAGGAACTGGCGACGCACCTATCCCCATACCTGGGCGGCGTCGTGCGATGGGTAGCCGAGCAGATCGGGGGTCTCGGGCTGTTGCTTGGCCAAATCGTCTTGACCGTGCTCGTCTCGGCCGTCCTCTACTGCCACGGGAGAGTCTGCCGCTTCGATGGCCCTGCGGTTCGGCGCTCGACTGGCAGGGGAACAGGGGGAGCAGGCCATCCGCCTGGCCGGACAGGCAATCTACGGAGTGGCGCTGGGGGTGGTGTTGACCGCATTTGTGCATGCCGTGCTCGGTGGGATCGGTCTGGCGGTCGCCGGTGTGCCGTTTGCCGTGATGTTGACGGTGGTGATGTTCATCTCAGCGACCGTACAAGTCGGTGTGATCCCAGTCATGTTGTGTGCAGTGGCCTGGCTCTACTGGACCGGCGACACCACGTGGGGGACCGTGCTGCTCGTGTGGACCCTGATCATTTCCCCTGTGGATAATATTCTAAGACCCATTCTGATTAAGCAAGGGGCGGATCTCCCGCTGCTGCTGATCATTGCCGGTGTGCTCGGGGGGCTGCTCGCCTTCGGCATCATTGGACTATTTGTGGGTCCGGTGGTGCTCGCGGTGGCCTACACGCTGTTCACGGCATGGATCGACGAGGGTGGGGCAGTCAGCCGGACAGAGAAAACATCCAGTAAGGAATCTTTATAGCCGTCTGAAAGAGATCGTGGTGACAACCGGCTAGTTAGTTTTCTCCGTGACATATAGTATAAGGCGGCTCGTTTCGCACATACGGACCATCAAAGTGCCCGCGCGCCAACATCGTGTATCCTCAACTTGCTAGCTGACGACTGTGCTTAATTCTAAACAAAGGAGAACTGAGATGAAGACGAAAACTACGGCTCTTTGGATACTTTGCGGAATGATCACCCTCGTAGCTGGTTGCAGCAATTACTACCGGGTGAACGATCCGGCCGGCAACAAGGAATACTACACCACGGATATCGATCAAACCAGGGCAGGGGCCATTACCTTCAAAGATGAGAAAAGCGGCAGCAAAGTGACACTGCAATCGTCGGAGATCAAGGAGATTTCCAAGGATGAGTTCAAGGCGGCGGTGAAGCCCGAGGAAAAAACGAGCAACTAACTCTGATCACAACGAGAAATGAGGCCGCACGCCTTAATTGGCCTGATGCACCAAGAAGGACTGTCAGGATCGTGGCGAGCCTATCTTCGGCATCGCCACGCTGCCCTGTTCTATTTGCTGTTCCTGACCCTAGCCGGACAACCGATCCTGAACACGATCGGAATGTCCGGCGATCTCTTGTAGTTGTTCCTGGACCTGAACTTACTGGCCGTCGCCCTTCCGGTCAAAAGTCGAAAATGGCGCTGGATTCTGCCGGTGATTCTGCTGGCCGCAGTCCTCATCTGGGTCGTGTCTCTGCTTTCCCGCGCGTTGACTCGTCAAGTGACTCCCGACACGTGGCAGGAAGGATCTGTGACCAACCTTCAGCCACGCGCCATCTATCCCATGCCGGGCGGGATCGGGACTCAGACGGTTGCGAACGGATCGTTGCAGTTCTCCGTCCGTTGACTGTATTTCCGCGCGTCCACAACACGAACGTGTCTGTGGGGGCCAGCTATCGATTCTGAGGTCGGCGACCTGCTGCCAGACTTGCGATCAATCCAGAAAACCCGTTGGCGGTTCTATCAGGATTTATGACTTCTCGATTGTTCTTGTGCTACAAGTTTCTCGACCAAAAAGGAGGAGCCCCATGAGCAAGACGTCTCTGAACGTACCGATTCTGCAGCATGTGTTTCATCCTTCCGACTTTAGCCCAGCCAGCGAAGTCGCCTTCGCCCACGCGCTCAAAGCTGCGCTGATTGCCAAGGCCACTCTCACCGTGCTCCACGTGTCGCCCGGCGGGGAACAGAATTGGACGGAGTTCCCTGGCGTAAGACAGACACTGGAGCGGTGGGGAATGCTTGCCGAAGAACAGCCCTCAGTCTGCGGTGCCTGAGTTGGGCATCAACGTCCGGAAGGTTATCACCGAGGACACAGATCCAGTGAAATCGGTGCTGGGGTTTCTTGATAGCCATCCCACCGACCTGATTGTCCTCGCTACGCATCAGGACAAAGGACGAGGCCTGTGGAAGGAGAAATCCGTCGCCCAACCGGTGGCCAGAGAATCGCGTCAGATGACGCTCTTCGTTCCCGCGGGCGTAACGGGATTCGTGTCGTTCCAGGACGGCGCCGTGTCGCTGAAGAACATCGTCATCCCTGTTGCAGCGGTTCCGAATGCACAGCCTGCGATTCAGGCCGCCGTCCGGATTGCGCAGCAACTCAACTGTCCCACCGGCCGATTCACCATCCTCCATGTGAGCGACGATACTTCCATGCCGGAGGTCGACTGTCCGGAACTGCCGGGGTGGGAGTGGACGAAGCTGTCACAGAAGGGCGACATCACCGAGGTTATTCTTCAGACCGCTCGCGCGACGGAAGCCGATCTCATCGTCATGTCCACCGAAGGCCACAACGGCTTTCTCGACGCCTTGCGAGGCAGCCACAGTGAACAAGTGCTTCGGCAGTGCACCTGTCCCTTGCTGGCTATTCCGTCTCATGGGCGGATCGCGTCCGTGTTGTAAACAACATCGGTTTGAGCGTGTCCGAGACCAGGAAATACCTGGTTGGGGTTCGAGGGGGTGGTAGTTTCTGCTCATGGTGCGGCCGGGGATCGGCCAGGACGGAGCGATTACCCGAGTGACATCAGCCGTGGCAACCGAAGAGGTCTTGCCCTGCCCAAACGGCAGTTCGATGCGGCCTCGGTCGCGAACGGATGGACCGATGAGGGGGAGGAAGAAACCCTCCAGGAAGACCGTCGGCCGGATCATGACAACCCGCAGACCGGATACTGCGAGCGCCTGCTCGCTGAGCCAGCGCTGCCGCTGCTGAGGCTCGTGGCTGTATGCCAGACTGTGAATCCGCTGATGGGGCTGGTTTGTCCTATCCTGGTAGTAGCAAGGTAGCAGAGGGGCGCGAGATCTGAAGCCTCTACAGCCCCAGAGACTATAGGTCTATAGGTCGTGATACTTCCTCATTGTTGCGTTCTCAATCAATTACAGAAGGGTCAGAAGCAGTGGAGGAACCGGTCAACGCAGATCGGAGACAATAGTTCTGCCACAGATGTCGATGATGTTTGGGGTGTAGGGAGAGCGTTTGAACCCCTACACCCCCAGAACTGAGGCACTGATTCGGGGAGTGAAAATTATTTCTTCTGCTTGGTAAATTTCGTTCCTTCGAACGACAGGTTATACATCAACCCTTTCTGCCCCAAGACGAATCCGACGATCGGCTCTTTCAGGGTCTGCGTATCGATGGTCCCCCCGGTTCCCAAGGTGGCGAGGGAGACGGAGCCGTCCACCCCTGCCTTCCAGCCTTCGCTTGCCTGGAACTGTTTTAAGGCTCCCTCATTCAGAAACACGATGACGACGGTTTTGACTTCCCCGCCGAGTTGTAGTCCAAATGAACCCTGTAACATGCTGTAGTAATCCGCCGTCTTGCCAGCGACCCGGAGTGCACCTTCTCCGTATTCGCCTCCGAAGCCAGCCCCGCCTTTTAATACTCGCGGGAACACCAGCATGCCTTTGCTGCTGGCGAGGAAACTCTTGCCGTCCTTCACTTCTTTTTCGAACAGCACGATGGCTTCGTCGGCGCCCGTGTCAATTTCTTTCGCCGAGGCGGCCAACGCCGAGCTGGATAGCCCGACACTACCCACCATCAGTGTCCCGACCACCGCGGCTGCCAAACCCATCCCCTGCACACACTCAAAGATTCTTCGCGTCATAAATCCCCCCTTTTTGAGAAGAGCCGACGGTGACACGCCGACTCGATGTAAATGTTGCGCACACGTAACGCCTGAGAACCGATGGAAGATGACTTAGGCGCGAGCATGTGCCCACGCAAGATGCGCTGTTGAACGCATCTTGATAGATTCGACAGGCCGTAGCCTAAGTATTTCACCGCTCTCCGAAGATTGCAACATGTGAATTGGCTTCGTGCTTTGTTTATGACGCGTTTCTCAACACGGGCTCCCATGCAACCTGCCGTATGCCAAATACAATGAGTCCTTTGGAACCCCCCGCATTCAGAACCGCTGGTAGGGTCACAGAGAATTGCATGTTCGCAGCGTCAGTCCAACTTCGTTGCCACGGGTGCCCCAGGTCGTTGTGTAGAACTGCGGTTTGTTTGTTCGCATGGTGAGGAGCCTCGGTGGATAATCAAGACGTTAAGTGAGGATACTCGAATAGTATGAAACTCATCCCGCTGATTAAGAGTCCCGACGAAGACCTAATCTCTGGACAACCAGCAAGAATAAACATCAGCCAAAGAGCGGATTTGTGATGGCTCAGATCATCATGGATCCTGGTGCATCATGATGCTTTGGCGCCAGGATTGAACTCCCTCTTCAATACTGATCCGCATTCATGCCACCGCGCACACACCAGGCATGGAAGGTAATGGTCTTAAAGCCGTTGAGCACCTTGCCGGTGTCGAAGAACACGAGCCACGCGCTGTTCGGAGTGCCTGCGACCGTCGTCGCCGACCAATACACGTCCATCTGAACGTTGGTAAAGGGATGGCCCAGGGGCAGGGTGTTCCCTGTTCTCATGGAAGGATCCACCAGACTCGCCAGTTCAGAAATCGACGGCAGCCTCCAGCCTTTCCGGCCACCCACATCTTTATTGGCGCAGGCAGCACGAGCATCGGGCCAAGACACCTCGGTCGTTTCCAGAGTCTTTTCCCACACAAGCCCGGTTTCACCGTCTCGCACCGCCGCATCCCCGAAGGCACTCAAGATAGTAAACCGCGAGGCGCTCGGCAGCTTCTTGTCCCAATTCTGTGTGAGTTCGGAGACATCCGTGGTGGGATTGGGATTCGATGGAGGAGCCGCAAATCCACTGCTCCCCCCTGCCCCAATAGTGAAACAACTCCCGACCAAGACACAGAGTCCTCGCATCAGCATGGAACTGTTAGACAACTGCAACGTGCTTCTCATGCGATCCCTCCTATCGTTGTGGTGGGCGAAAGTGTGGGCCATCTTCTGCCTGAAGACATAGCGCGTCAATACCTTCAGTTGAACAGCAATGGGTACAGGGGGGGGAGTTGTGAAGTACCTGCTCTTGCAGTTCACTTTGCGCTTTCCTCTGAGCGGGCCTCACGACAGCCGCGAAGCAAGTTCTTCATCGTACCTGCCAGAGATGTGATGCCGCCTTTGGTATTGTGCCACGCCGCGGTGTCAGGACTAAATGTGGGATTGTTCATGAAGCCGTTGACCCGAACGGCAAACGGGAGGGCCGTAAATCCGTCGGACGTTTTGAGCAGCGCCGACATGCAGGGAATCTTGATCCTGTTCGCAAGCGATGGACCGATTTTCACAAAAATCCGTCCATCGACTGCGTCATCAGGCGAGGCCGAAGCGTTGCCTTCCATTGAGGCGAGAGATCCAGTGACAGTCAGGGAGTCGGCGTGGATCCATCCATCTTCCAGGCGCACGTTGCCCTGCAAGACATCAAATCCCATCTGCTCAAGTTCCTTAATATGCGTGTACTTTGACAGGAACTGAAGCAGAGGGGCGCGGATAAATTGTCCGTCCGCGACGTTGAAATTACCGATTCCAGAAAGGTGTTTTCTGAAGGGTTCTTCGTTCAGAAGGCCTGTGCCTGAGGTCACGAATGATCCCGTTCCTTTCATGACGGCTTCCCGGCCCGGTCCCGCTGCCTGCATAATGGATTCAACGTTCAACCCCTGGCCTTTGCCGGACCACGTGAGTTGCGTCTGTTTATCCTGCTGCACAAGAGTCACTATCGCATCCACCCGGCCATCAGCGATGACCGTTGGTTCCAGCTTGGCCTCCAGTCGATCGCCGGTTCCTTTCACGGTTACACGACCCGGTCCGATCATCAGTGTGTTGTAGGTGATGGACCCTATCGACATTTCCCCATCGAGATTCGTGAGAAACGCCAGGCTGGACGGTTCCGCTCTGCCTTCTCGATCCTTTTCCACAGCCTGATTCGCACTGGTTTGAGGCACGGGCTCAGGTCTTGAGAACAACGCCTCATGCCAGGCGGCATCAAGCGAGGCAATCTCCACGCTGAGTTGGGCGCCTGGCCGACCTGCAATCCTCACGGTGCCGCCGGCAGTCACGCGATCAGACCGGCCGCCGGGACGGTCGACGGTCACCGTCAGAACTGTGACGCGGATCTCATCATTGTGCCGGCTCAGGTCATGCTCAATCCGAAGGGTGGCCTCATTGGACCCTCCGGCTTCACCCTTACGAACAACGCGAATCGGTCCGAGCATTTCCTGCCCGCGAACGACGAGACTCCCGTTGACGGAATCCCGAGCAATCGAAACATCGGCACTGACCGGTAAGGGGCCGTGCTCTCGACCTGGAAACACTCCGAATACACCCACGAGTGGTGCGGCATCCAAGTCTTTGGTCACGACGGTGATGGCGCCGCCCTGTTTGGACGCCGCGATCGGCCATGTTCCCGCAAGGGTTAGCGTTCCAGCTGCCTTCCCTTTAGACTTCAGGGCCATGTCGATCTTGTTGATCTTGAGGCTCGTCCTGGCCGCGTTCAGTTCCGTGGTTCCTTCCGCGAGAAGCGAATACGTGAGGAATTGACCCTGCAACGGCTGGAACTGAAGTTCACGCGCCTGAATCGTCGCCTGCACTGAAAGAGGGTGATCCTGTCCACGACTTCTCAGGCGTCCTTCAACCGACACGCGGCCTCCTGTGAACACGGTGCGTTGCCGTTCGTCGAGCAATCCGATCCGGTCGAGGAGTTTCGCCATGCTGTCGGTATTGAAAGAGAGTGCGAGATCCGTGGAACCATCGGCAACATTGGCTTCACCACTGAGTCCTGCCTTCGCGATCAGGCCGGCTCCCGCCAGGGCTTCTACGTTCAATGCTTCCACCCCAATATGAGAGAACTCTGTGACCGTAGCCGCGATCCTGCTACGAAAACCTACAGGGGTGCTGATACGCATGGCCCCCGCGTCGAGACGCAGATCTGTGACGTCGAGTGTACCGGCAAGAGACAGGACGTCTGTGCCACCTCCCTTCGACCGAATGATCCAACGTCCGTCAACGATGCCGGTCTTCACTCTGTTCAAGGCTGAGACTCCCCAGATTGCCAGTCGCGGTCTTAGCTGATTAATTCCAATATGATGGGCCTGTATGGTGACGGTGCCGACTTGGCCATCCGGCGATTGAAGCGTCTTCTCGTCTGCTTCCTTGGCCGAAAGGGTGAAGCGAATAGGTTTGTCCAATGCGGCAGTGATGACAGGTCGAGACCGCTCGAGTTCTCGCAGAATCCCTTTGTCCAGACGAAGGACCCTGGTCGTGCGGTTGAAGCTACCGGATTGTGCCACGACCAGATCAAGGGGAGCAGTCGGTTGATGCATCTCCGGAAGCTGTAGACTGATGTGATCGCCATGGAGATTGACCTCCCAACTGAGAAGGTCTTCAGTCATCTTGATCTCAATCGTCCCGTTGAAGAGGGCTCGGTCGATACGTGCATCGCTCCAGAGTGCGAGCAATGGATTGCATACTCCCCCGGGCAAGCCTGTAAGCGTAAGCGATCCCTCCAGCCTCGGGTCTCTCGTGGGCGTCCTCAGGTCTATAGCCCCGGACAACCGCAATGCCCCCACAGATCGATCGTGCACCGAGGCCGTCATGGTCCAGGAATGCAGTCGGAGGAAAGTGAGATTGGCGACTGTGCCGTGGATCTCATGAACGAATGTCAACGGTGCGCTGCCGGTCTTTTTCTCCGCACTGGCCATCCTGACATTCGAAATCATGAGGCGAGTGTTCAGGTCTATTGCGCTGCCGTTGTCTCGGCTGGAAACAGTGACGATACCCCCTAATTGTCCTGTGCGGACGCCTCGCAATCCCTTCCAGCCGAGGACATCACACCATTGGCGCAGTTCCGCGACGCCGATATCGTTGATCGTGAGCATCCAATCGGCCTGAGGGACATTCTGAGTGGAGACGCCCTTGTGTCCCATATCATCAGTCCCGAGATTGATCATCAAAGAATGTTTCAGTTCTCCCGCCAGCAGAACGTGATCGTCCTTCGCAACGCGCAGTTCGAATATGTCCAAGGTTACATTGCGGGAGCCGGCGTCGAATATGCCCGCCTGTGCCACATCGACATCCACTGGTGGAGTTGCGCCTTGCTCGGAGACAGACTGCAGTTGCTGCCCTGTGAATACAGAGCGAATATCATACCGCTCCCCTATCGCATGAATATTCACGTCACCGCTCATGTGGGCCGAATGAAGACGGAACGCTCTATCGGTACCGAGCAGAAGATTCAGCGCGTCATCAGTCATTTCTTGAAGCTTCATCCCAAGGTCCATGACCGTACCGTCGGGTGATTCAGTTCGCGTGAACGTAAGAGACACGTCGCCGAGGGAGGTCTTGCCTTGCCGAAGCGTCAATGATGAGTCGGCGTGCACAGTCGCTTGCGTGAAGTCATAGCGACCTGACATCGTCTGATCGAGCGTGATCTGGCTGGAGTCGGTTACGGCTCCCTGCCCGGGCCACTCCTGAACTGCCAGACTATTCGACACAGTCCACGTCAACTGCTCGCCGCCAGGGCTTTCCTCAAGCGTGCCGGTCAAGCGGAGTGCACCAGCCCAGCGGCCCTGACTTGCAGAGCGGTTCAAGGCCACTTCACTATGCAGATCGATAGTTCCGGTCCGACCAGCCACGACATCATCGATGGCCAACTTCAGGTCTTGCACCGTGAACTCATCACTGCCTGTTTGGATCGAAAGCGTGACGTGATCCAGCCGCGCGCGTTGAACGACAAAGGGAATTATCGCCGCTGTCTTGCCGGCCGTCGCCACTGCCGTTTTGCCTTCTTGCGGAGGTGGTGTCATCCCCAACGCCATGTGCAGATTGCCATTCTCAAGATCGAGTTCTTCTACAAAGAGGAGGTGTTCGCGTAGCCATGCCAGCACGGAAACCCGACAGCGAAGCCGGTCGATCTGCAACGACAGCTTCACCTCCGGTTGTTGGTAGGAGAGTCCTGTCACTTCGAGTGTGGCAGGGAAGGTGAGAGACCCGTTGTTCACTCGAAGTTCGCCGGGCATCGCTGCCGCGACAAGCGGAATAATGATGTGCCGGAATGCATGTTGTGTTTGGAGGTACCACAGGAATGCGGCGAGGAATAGAATCATCCCGAACAGGAAGAGACTCAACTTGCGAAACAGAGGATGAGGGTAGCTGGGGGCGTGATCTGTCATAGTGCCGGTTCGACGAATGGAAGGATGATCACGACTCGGTTTTCACGAGAGAAGGAGTTCTCTTAGGTGAGCCGACCTGTCCACACAATTTCCGGAGCCGTTCTAGGAGGCAGGTTCTCGCTTGTCTCCACGCACGATTCTTCACATTCCATTGGTCGGTGGCGGGTCTCATACTATACTGAGCCCATCTCGTGAGCAAGCTCAGCGCTCGCGCTAATCCTTCACGAGGAAAGGCACGGCCTTGTATGAGCCGCGGACCACGATGCCAAGGAGTCTGAACCTCCTGCTGCTCGAAGACTCTCCCAATGATGCGGAGCTGATTCTCGCCGTGCTCCAGGAGGACGGGTTTGAGCTGGTCTCCCGCCGCGTCGATTCTCAAGCCGACTACCTGCGCGAACTCAATCAGCCGCCGGATATTATTCTGTCGGATTTCTCCATGCCGCAATTTACGGCGCGCGACGCGCTAGGGCTCATGCAAGAGCGGGGGCTTGAGATTCCGTTCATTGTCGTGTCGGGTTGCATCGGGGAGGAGATGGCGGTGGAATGCATGAAGGCCGGGGCCACCGACTATCTGATGAAAGACCGTCTAGGCCGCTTGGGTCATTCCGTGACACAGGCCCTCGATCGAAAACGGCTGATCGAGGACAAGCGCCAGGCCGAACAGCGACTGTTTCTGGAAACGTTTCACGACTCGCTCACCGGCCTGCCGAATCGCGCGCTGTTTCTGGACCGGTTGGACCGGGTCTATCAGCAAAGCCGGCGTCGATCCAGCCATCTGTTCGCCGTACTCTCGCTCAATCTGGACGGGTTCCGCGTGATTCGCGATAGCTTGGGCCTCGCGGCGGCAGATCGCCTGCTGATTGAAGTCAGTCAACGAATGCTGCGTCGCGTGCGCTCGGCCGACACGGTGGCCCGGATGGAAGGGGACGAATTCGCGTTCCTGCTGGACAACCTGAAAGCCCTCAGCAATGCGACACATGTGGCCGATCGGCTCAAGCAGGAATTTGACGAGCCGTTTACCGTGCAAGGCCAGCAGATTCTGCTCACGGCCAGCATGGGCCTCACGTGCTGCAACGCGGGGTATGAGGGCGGCGAACAACTCTTACGTGATGCGACGACCGCGATGCATCGGGCCAAAGCCTCCGGTCGGACGGGGTTTGTGATTTTCGATCCGGCTATGCACGCGCAGGTGATGGGCCGCTTGAAGCTGGAAGCCGATCTTCGACGGGCGCTGGAGCGGCAGGAGTTCCGGCTGGAGTATCAGCCGATCGTGGCCTTGACGTCAGATCAAGTCGCCGGATTCGAAGCGTTGCTGCGCTGGGAACATCCTGAGTATGGGCTCACCAGGCCGGATGCCTTCCTGGAGATGGCGACGGAATTGGGGTTGATGCCGAAGATTGGGGAGTGGAGCCTTCGCGAGGCCTGCCGACAGCTCACGGTCTGGCATGCTGAATTCCCACAGATACGTCCGCTGACCGTGAGCGTCAATTTCTCGCTCCGCCATTTCGCGGACGCCGATGTGGCGGCGCTCGTGAGCGAGGTGCTGCTGGCCACCGGCGTCGATCCGTCGAGCCTCAAGATCGAAATCACGGAATCGGACATGATGCAGAACCCTGATGCGGTCACCGGGGTCCTGAAGCAACTCGCATCGCAACGGGTGCAAACCTGCCTGGACGATTTCGGCACGGGCTATTCATCCTTGAGCTATCTGCAGCAGCTGCCAATTGCGTTTCTCAAGATCGATCAGTCCTTCGTGCGGCGGCTCGGGGCCGACGACGATGCGCTCGCCATCGTGAAGACGATCATCGTCCTCGCCCATCAGCTGGGGCGGCAGGTGATCGCCGAAGGGGTGGAAACGCCCGAACAACTGACGATCCTCCGTGCGATCGGATGCGAGTATGGGCAAGGCTATGTGTTTGCTAAGCCTCTGCCTTGTGCGAATGTGTCTACGTTCCTTGCCTCAGGCCGCCGGTGGTAATTCCCCGATCCATTCCCTTTGCAAGCCGATAGCGTCGTCGTGATCGTTATATTCGCTGGTCTCAGACCAAGGCGATCCGACCGCCTCCATCATTTTTTCATTCTTCCAAAACAGAGCAATAATGAACAGATTTGGATGATCGTTTGCGGCATAAGATACTTCCTTGAGTAGTGTAGTTCCGACCGAGGACGGAAGCATCTATGTGTCCGGATTCTTTGAGAGCCTCAATGGGGAGCCGGTTCCTAGTATAGTCCGGCTCGATTCTACCGGTCGCCGGGATCCGAATTTCGTTCCGCCGGAAGGCATGAAAGTCCAGGCGGTAACGCGAGATGGTAGTGCATTTGCGATCGGGCGAGTCTATCCGACTACCAGGCTCCAAAGGTTGCGGCTCGATGGCAGTGTGGATACGTCCTTTAATAGTGACCCTGTGCCGGGTCCGATTACGCAAGTCTTCATGTTGTCGAATGATCGGTTGGCGGTGATCGGCGAATTGGGCGCACAGCGGACCAGCGGCACAATTCCCCAGCGAGGCTATGTCGTGCGGCTGGATGCGGCTGGGCGGCAAGATTCCAACTTTGGACTGAGAACCACCAATGACGTCCTCTCTACTCTCGCCGAGGCAGATGACGGGACAGACGATGTCTATCTGGGGGGAGCATTTACCCGCTATGAGAAGCAGACGATGCAGCGCATTGCACGTCTGAATTCCGACGGTTCTGCCGATTGAAATCCATCCTAGTTGAGGGACTGCAGCGTCAATGTCTCCATAGATTCTAATGAGTCTAGGGATTAAGGGAATTTTTAGCCCAAATTTTAGCACAGGTTCCGCTTAACGGTTCAAGTCTGTCTACTTCCAACTGTCTAGTCGTTCTGCGCACCGTGTTCAAAAACTTCTCGTATGATCGAAGGCGGAGAAGTCGATTTTTCTAGCGCTTTGCCGTATCCTTCCGCCTGTTCCCCAAACAAATCTTTTCGGCCTAGTTGCCTCTGAGGCCCTTTTTACCACTATGTTGTACGCATTTCTGTTTGGTTTACTAGCTACATCATCTCTGATATTGGGAGGAATATTAGCTTCCAGGTTCACATTAAAAAAAAGAACCCTGGGGATCATCATGGCTTTTGGCGCAGGAACATTGATCTCGGCTGTTTCTTATGAATTGATTTTTGAAGCGCTAAAACTTGCGAAAGGCACTGGATTTCCGGCTTTCGGCCTTTTCGCCGGAGCATTTACATTCTATTTCAGTGATCAACTGATAGAAAAAATGGGTGCAAAGAGTCATATGGACATCGAGGCATCCCATGAATCCAGTTTGGTAATACCGATGGTGTTAGGGATAATTCTTGACGGAATTCCCGAATCCATTGTTATCGGACTGGGCATATTTGAAAGGGGAAAGGTCAGCCTGGCGATGCTGGTGGCCGTTTTTGTCTCCAACCTGCCTGAAGCGATTGCAGGGACCACCGGTATGAAGGCTGGTGGCTGGAAAAATAAGAGAATAATCCTGTTATGGTTATGTATTGCAGTGGTTTGTGCATTCTCAACCCTTGCAGGATTCACCTTGTTCAGCGGTGCACCCAAAACCTGGATGGCATTTATTCAGACATTTGCAGGTGGGGCTATCCTGATGCTACTTGCCAACTCTATGATACCTGAATCCTATGAGCACGGAGGGAAACTGACCGGTCTATTCATGGTATTTGGATTCTTTATATCGGTTGCTATGATTATAATTGAATAGAGATACGTACTCCGTAGGAACATGGCTGATGTTCGGAGCACCCTAAAATAGTTGTTTTGGTCTATCTAGAAGTCTGTGAGGATTCTGTGGGCATTCTTAAGGCTAGGAAAGAACAGGCAATGATTGGTTACGATTTGTTTTTGAATCTTCTTGGGCCCTAGCTAGCCACCACACAAGATTAATTGCATGAGCGCCAAGGGGTCATCCTTCCGCGACTGACGTAGGGACGATCCGATCACTTCATTTGGACGGGGGATAGTCTTTGAATGCTCTGACGAGTCCTTTGTTGACCATTTCAAAATTTTTCTCCAAGTCGTCTCCCACCGTTTCCCTGATCACGGCCCGCCACACCAACTTCTTTTTCGACGATTCAGCCAGATTCACGATCAAGGTGGCTTCCTGATACTTATCGGCATAGACATCATTCACGCCGAATGACAGGTGTACCAGCAGGTCTGGACGGTCTTCCAAGCCGACTTGGCGGAGCCCCTTGGCAGCGATTTGCTCGTTGACCATATCCTTGATCCGCATCCTCAAGGGCGACTTGTTGTCAGACGCCCCGATCTCTAACCCTCTGTCCGTCATCCCCGAATAGGCAAATGTGTGAAATGCAGAGAACTCGGCGGACGGATTGAAATTTGTGAGCACATCAATCTCATACGATTTCGACTTTGTGCAGCCTCCAGCAGCGAGGAGCCCCAGCGCCAGCCACGGGATCAGGAACCTAGTGTTCATCGTATGTCTCCCTCCCATTATGGGGTCTTGTGCAGAAACCAGAGGCCCAGAATATATCAAGCCAACTTGTGGACGCCAGTCACAAGCCACCGGAACGCCCGTGCGACAAATTGGACCCGACTTAAAAAAGATCTGTTTTTGACCCTGCTGCAATCAGAATCAAAACATCATGATTTTTCAGAAGGTCGCTTGCGCTCGTTCCATAGGGTTTTTGGATGAGGCAACTGATCCAGGAGAAACACTCGAACGGCTCGTCGAAAATCCTACTCCGGGATTTACAACGCCGGCGGTTCGGCGAATCGGAGAAACCGGCTAACAGCTTGAAAAATTGGTGCCCCCGATACGAATTGAACGTACGACAAACGGTTTAGGAATGGAAGCAAGACGGTTTTGAAAAGACTCGGTGTTTCAAATGGTTTCCCGTTTCTTATTCGAATACCAATGCTTAGGAATATTCCACCCGTTCTATTGATTACAGAGATTCTCATGGATTCGAACAGCTTTTAGCACAAATTTAGCACAAGCTCTGCCTGATGCTTCGAGGCCCAATCGGGGCCACAACTAGAACACACCTGAGCACTGGCGCTGCACGGTTCAGATAGCATGAGAGAGACCTGCTAATTATGAACCACTATCTCGATGGCTCTGCTGTTTCTTGGCTATCATGCGGCCAACCCGCGAGCGCGGAGCCGCGTTGATGTACTTGTTAGGCAAGATGCGGGGAAAGCTTGTATCCATACCCCTCCCAGGTCGTACGTACGTAATCGAAGAACTCGTCTGAAGGGGTCGAGCCACAGATTGACGCAAGCTGTTCTCCCACCTTCGTCAACAGAACCCTCCCGATATTTAAATGGTTTCCGGCCTCCTGAGCAAACTCGATCTCAACAGGGCGACCGTAGTAAGTGACGATGACCTTCTTTGGAAGGTTCTTGCGCATGAAGTTGGTTATATTATTGAAGGTGATCAATCCGATATTGTCAAGGTGGGTCAGTGAGCCGAACGATATGCCCTCCCTCTCATAGCGTGGCAACGTTTGGTCGTAGATCAACGGCGTTAAAGTTCCCATCATCCACCCGAACTTGCAGAGATTCGTAAAGAGCAGGGCGTCAGTCTTATCCAAGGTGGACACTAACTCCACTGTGCGGCGCGAGAACGCGCCGGGTTGATTCGCCTCGCCAGCAAGTACTTTGCCCCAGAGCGACTGCATCTCCGGGTCAGAGACGAGTCGACACTTATCGAAGAAGTGCGAGAGCCAGTCGTTCTCCACGACTTCGGGCTGCGCATCAAGCCGGAGATCCTGTATCGCGAGCGCGGAGATCCGCTCGATGTTCTCTTGCCGCTTGCCCTCCTGCTGGATAATCCGAGAAAGGGCGCGCTCTTGAATCTCGGAGATCTCGATTTCACCGAGAGCCCGTATCTTCCCAGCCTCGACCTCCGCCTGAGCGATGCGCTTAATCTGTCTTGGGCGAAACACGGCACCGACTGCATCAGAGATCTTCTCGATTAGCACCGTAGCCGGTTTCGAGATATCGCCAAGACTTATTAAGGGGCCACCCTCGCTAATCGAGTTTTTCTTCTGTCTAATGAGTAAACAGATCGGCAGACTAGGCCAGATAGAATGCAATTTGGTGTCTAACGAATCTCCGCACCCCGAGTGTATGCTCATGCCAGAATCGGGTCAATTCATCGGTCCGGTCAATTGTCGTCTCAGTGGATAGAAATGGTTGTATTCCCCTCGCCTGACCAACAGAGCGCCCATGTCGGACGAGCGGAACTCCCCGTCTCGGGAACACATCGGGCTATGGATACATTAGGGTCTAAGGTGTCGGCCACAGGAGTAGGTGGGCTGGTTCCTATAACTCGGAGGAACTCGCCTGGCTTCACATGATCTATATGGTCAGAATAGCACGGAGGAGCACCATGGCTCCGTGAGACATTTGTAGAGCCAGGTCCAAAAACCTGATCGTAGAGTGGTCGTGATCCTCTTGATCTTTCAATAGCTTCAGCGCATCATTTTACGAGTTCAAAAACAAATGTTTCTGAATCCCCGATCTGTACCCGTGCGAACCTTACGATTTCAGCTCCCGAGGACACCTGTCGCATGAATCACATGGGTTGGGAACGTTTCAGACTAACGTAGAAGCAATACCTCACGTTCTACACTGACCAGGACCGGCTGGCCAGAGCGTCAGGAAGACTCCATCATCGCGGCGGCGTAAGAACACCTTCCCTGACGCTCTCCATCCCCCGATCAACGCAAGGACCCTAGGCCACTTTGACCTCAATGGCTTTCGACTTCGCCTTCTCGGATTTCGGAAGACGCACGGTGAGCATGCCGTCCTTGTAGTCGGCCGACAGCTTGCTCCCATCCGTATTCTCCGGAAGCGAGAAGCTCCGCATGAAACTCCCGTAGGCCCGTTCGATCCGATGATGCTTGTGCCCGGTGGTTTCCTTCTCGTATTTCCGTTCGCCGGAAATCGTCAGGACATCGTTCTCCACCGTGAGCTTGACCTGCTCCTTCTGCATGTCCGGTAATTCCGCTCTGATGAGGAATTGCTTCTCATCCTCTATAATGTCCACCAGCGGCGACCACTCGGCCACCGTCATGGCTTCCTTGCCTCCGTCACCCGCCGCCGCCCGACTGGCTAACATCGTCGCCAATCGACTTTCCAATTCACCCCGATCCTTGAATGGATACCATTGAGTTCTGCTGATAGGGTCCCAACGTAAAAGTGTGTTCATGACTTCATCTCCTTAACTGATAATGTGAAATTACTCGGTGATCCATCTCGCTCTACTTGATGACCTCGGGTCAGCGCAGCTTTCCCCCGATGGCTTCCGGCGCCGACTTCTGATGCCACACGTCCGCCCACTGCATCAGCTCTCCCTTGTCCTCGCCATACCCATACCGTTCCTGGACTTTGACGATAAATCTGTCGAGAAAGCCTTCGATTTGTTGCAAGTCATCATCCGTAAACTTATCCCACTGCTGTTTCAGTTCACCTTTGAACTCCATCCATTTCTCGTTGAATTGATTCGCGTTCATCGGATCCTCCTTTTGTGTACAGAATGACGTTGGCGGTGGACGTTCGTGACTCGGCGTTCCTTGAACCAGAGTCAGCGTTAGGTTCTCGTCGCCGTTGAGGGAGACCGCCCTTGCCTCAGCGACACGCCGTATCGAATACGCCCCCGGCTCCCCGTCGACCCGTGGAGCTCTTTCCGATTCGCTGTGATCACCGAATCGATCACCTCACCACACAGCAGGCATTGCCAGCCGGAGAAGCAGAGTGACGAGCTTCCCATATCCTCCAATCGGACGGTCACCATCAAACCATGACAACGAAGGCAGTGCATGAGTTGGCTCCGGGGCTCGACACAGCTCGCGGTGTCGCTAGCTCTACCAATTGAGGGTGTAAGGAGTGTTTACGAAAACGTCTGGCGTTGGAGCGGCGGAGACTGGAGAATCGATCGCGCGAGAAAGGACCAGGGAACGCGAGGGCTAGGACAGCCAGCGGAGCTGAAACGTCTTTTATCATCCTGCGCGTGAAGGGCCGCTGAGTCAAGCGGTATTATCGGGTGATAAGTCAACTGGAGCGGGAGAAACCGTGCGGGTCTATAGGGTGACGGTCTCGATCCATTGACGGTACGGATTTCTATGTGGTCGGGAAATTCAAAAAGCCTCATAGATATTTGTTGGTGACCCTACTGCCTAAGGTTTATCCGAGGGACGTTGTACCATCAAAGTGGTGATGGTCATCGGCATCAGCGTCTTTCTTGGTCCTATGGACGGAACCTTCTTTGTGCTCCGGAGGACAATAGAGACTATAGATCTTGAGGTCCTCACTTGAGGAGGTGTTGATGACGTTATGCCTAGTTCCGGCGGGGATGACGGCCGCGAAGCCATCGCCAACGGAATGCTTCTGCCCATCCATCATGATGATCCCTTCACCTGCCTCAATGCGAATAAACTGATCCAAGTCGTGAACCTCCTCTCCGATCTGGTCACCTGGTCTCACATCCATTAACACCAGCTGACAGTGCTTAGCGGTGAAGAGGACTTGGCGATAGTTCTGATTCTTGAGCGTGGCGTCTTCGATTTGAATGATATAGCCTTTCATCGGATTTACTCCTTTACGTGAGTTCTGCCGGTGATGTGAGCGGACGTCTTTAGTGGCCTTGCAATCTGGCGGCTGGCGACATGGATCGAAGGCGGCGTCAGTATGAACCTCTATATCACGGCTTAATGGCGACCTTCAGAACGCCATCGAGTCGATCGCCGAAGACACGATAGCCTTCACGGATATCATCCAGGGTGAAGCTATGTGTCAACAGTGGTGTCAGATCCACCCGTTTGTGACGCACAACCTCCATGAGTCGGCGCATCCGTTCTTTCCCCCCAGGGCATAGAGTCGTGACGATACGGTGGTCACCGATGCCTGCCGAAAGCGCGTCATACGGTATCTGCAGCTTCCCGGAGTAGACGCCCAGGCTTGACAGTGTGCCACCTGGTCGGAGTGAACGGAGCGCGTTCTCAAAGGTGGCTTGGGACCCAAGCGCCTCAATCGTCACATCAGCCCCGCCACCAGTAAGACGTTTGATCTCAGCCACCACGTCCGTGTTGCGATAGTCGAGAACCACATCTGCTCCCATCCGTTTTGCCATGTGGAGACGCGTATCATCCCCGTCGACCCCGATGATAAGAGCTGCACCCATAAGCTTGGCTCCCACTGTCGCGCAAAGACCGATCGGGCCCTGCGCAAAGACTGCCACGGCATCTCCGATGCGCACTCCCCCGGACTCCGCTCCGCTGAAGCCGGTTGACGCAATATCGGCCAGCAAGACGACTTGTTCATCACTGAGCTCATTCGGAATCTTGGTGAGATTCGCCTGCGCGTAGGGTACCAGGAGGTACTCGGCCTGTGCGCCGTTAATCGTGTTGCCAAAACGCCAGCCGCCAATCGCTTCATACCCACTGCCATGTCCACATTGGGCCTGATGCCCGGACAAGCAAGCATGGCATTGGCCACACGGCGTGATAGCTCCCACCAAAACCCGGTCCCCAATCAGATACCCTGTCACACCGGGTCCAAGTTCCTCGATCACGCCCACGGGTTCGTGCCCGATCACGAGTCCCGGTTTCACTGGGTATTCGCCACGAATAATGTGGAGATCTGTCCCACAGATCGTCGTCAAGGTGACCCGGATCACGGCCTCACCGGGACCGGCGCGAGGACGTTCCACTTCCCGAATTCCAAACTGGTTCACTCCTTGAAAGACATTGGCCCGCATCGTGTTCATCGTGAGCCTCCTGCTTGAAGCGAGTCAACCGCCCAACTCTAAGTTGAGATGGTAACGCACTGGCCCATTGGCTGAGTCTGGATCATGACTTGAGCTCAGACGTAGTCTTCGGATCGCGCAACCCATAAAGCTTGTGCGACTCGTTGTTTTCTCAACACAAGGAATGAGACCCGCCGGGGCGTCAGAATGACTTGATTTCGACCCCTACGATTTCCAGTCTTGATCCTGAAGGAAATCACAAAGATATTCGCTAGAAATTTCACAAGCCTTTTGATCCCTCAGGTCCCCCACCAGAACCGCTCAAACCAAGAGGACCCTTGACGATAAGGGCTTGCATCTCCTCACCTTCCAAGCACTAACCTCCGCCTATGGCTTAAGGACTTAAACCGTTTCCACGTTGAGCAAGAGCAGTTCACCAGCCATGTTTGGATGGATTGAGCAGCGAAACTCAAGCCGTCCGGGTCGCGTCATGTTGAACCGAATGGAGGCATCCCGTTTGGGATCGAGAAATACTCCGCCCACGCCTCGTCCATAGACGATCACCCCGTCCTTCTCGATCTGAGTGGGAATGCCCTCAAACATGGTCGTGCCAAAGTCATGTCGTTCGGCATCCTCATTCCTGACCTTAATCACTGAAGGGAATCCGAGGCGGAGCACCCCCTGCTTGGTCACAAACTTGAAATCCTTGATCGTGACCTCGACGACTTGCTCCGATTGCGAGAACACCGGCCCCGCCATCTCCCACCAGAACCCACATGTGATGGCAAGAACAAGAACCCATCCCCACTGCCGCACTTTGAGACGTCTCATGCACACCTCCCTTTCAACTATTCACAAGTTATCGATTCGCCGTGGATGACAGTAGAAGGGTGAGAATCGGGCACCCCGCCGTCCGCACCACTGCTTCTGCCGTGCTGCCGAAAAAGATCTTGTCCACGTTACCTGAGCGCCCGCCATAACTTCCCAACATTACCAGATCCACCCGCCCTTCCGACACGATACGCGGCACGGTCTCGCCCCTGAGTCGACTCGGATTTGAGTAAACCCGGACGACCTACTCGCCCTAGCTCGAAAGCGTTACTTCTTGCCGTGATGTTCGAGGTGGGATTTGGTCGCCTCCGCTGAATGATGGGCGACATGCAGATGGTGAGCATGCGCGAGGTGGGCATAGTGCGCAGCTTTCTCGTGTTCGCCGGCCGCATAGTACTTTGCCGCTTCTTTGTGATCACGCGCGGCATGCTCGTGATGTTCGGCTGCTTTCCTGTGATAGTCTGCTGCTTGTTTTGACATGGGACTCCTCCTGTGAATTGCCACTTGGAGTGTGCCTAGAAGACAACATGCGGTCTGGTCATAATTGCTCACCTGTGAAATATTAGCTGGCTGACTGGATCACAGCCAGAGCATCCTCGTGACCCTACATCAATGAGGCAGACGTATCATGAGCGACCAACCAAAGAAGAATCGAAGCACGACGTTTTTGAAAAGGCTTGAAGAATTCTGTTTGACGGTTCGAGTCTTGTCTGTTTCATCGCTTCGTCCTAAAGACAGAGCCGGCAGTCTTTAGGAAAAAGGAAACGGTTATGTCATCGGACCCTGCGGCGAAGAAATGGTCAGCAAACGCTCAACCGACTGAGGGGCGCGGTTCTCCGTCGCAGACGGTCGCGTGGCACACGCTTCCGCTGGCTGATGCCTTTCAGCGGCTAGCAGGCCGATGTGGCGAATGGTCTGACTCAGGCCGAGGCGGCCCGGAGGCTCGCGCAGTATGGCCCCAATACCTTGGCCCAGGCGCACCAGCGCTCGACCCTGGCCATCTTGCTGGCCCAGTTCCACAGCCTCATCGTGGCCTTGCTGGTCGCGGCCACGGTGATCGCGTTTGCCATGGGCGAACACCATCGAGGCGGTCGCGATCCTGGTCGTCATCGTCCTCAACGCCGGCATCGGCTTCTTGACCGAATGGAAGGCGGAGCAGGCGTTGTCCGCCCTGCAAAAGCAGACGGTGCGGGTCGCCCATGTGATCCGGGAGGGTGCGGAGAGCGAGATTCCGGCGGCCGAGTTGGTGCCGGGCGATCTGGTCGTCCTGGCCGCCGGGGCACGGGTGCCCGCCGACGGCCGCATCGTCGAGAGCGTGCGGCTGCAAATCGAGGAGGCGGCGCTGACGGGTGAGTCGCACGCAGTGACCAAGACGTCCGAGCTGCTCCAGACAAGGATGCGGCACTCGGGGACCGCCTCAACATGGCCTTCCTGGGCACGACGATCACGGACGGGCGCGGCCGGTTGCTGGTGACGGCCACCGGCGCGCAAACGGAGGTGGGCAAGATCGGCATCCTGATCGATGAGGCGACCACCCGCGACACCCCGCTGGAACAAAAGCTGGCCCGGCTCGGTCGTCTGCTCATCGTGGTCGTGTTGGCGCTGTGCGCCGTCATCGTCCTGGCGGGCTGGCTGCGCGGCGTCACCGACTTCTGGCACATGCTGGAGATCGGCCTCTCCCTGGCCATTGCCGCAGTGCCCGAGGGGCTGCCCGCCGTGGCCACCATGACGCTGGCGCTGGGGATGCAGCGCATGGCCCGGATGCGGGCGCTCGTCCGCCGGCTCCCCGCCGTCGAGACCCTGGGCTCCACCACCGTCATCTGCACCGACAAGACCGGGACGCTGACCAAGAACGAGATGACCGTGTGCGTCTACGTGCTGGACCAACGCCGCGTCGAAGTGACCGGCACGGGGTATGCGCCGGTGGGCACGTTTCAGGACGGCGACAAGCCCGTGGACCCGCGCGCCGACGAGCACCTCGCTCTGGCCCTGCGAATCGGCATGTTGTGCAACGATGCCAGAGTCGAACGCACCGACGGCCGCGACACCGTGCTGGGCGACCCGACCGAGGCGGCCTTGATCGTCGCGGCGGAAAAGGCCGGGATGAACCAGGCCGCCCTGGACCGCGACTTTCCGCGCATCGGCGAGGTGCCGTTCGACAGCACCAGCAAGCGCATGGTCACCGTGCATCGCACGCCGCAAGGTCGGACGGTGGCGTTTGTCAAGGGTGCGCCTGGGACGTTGATCGCGGCGAGCAGCGCTCAGGTCCGGGCCACTGGAGTGACGCCCCTCACGCCGGAGGACCGCCGGCGCTGGGAAGAGACGAACCAGGAGCTGGCCGGTGCGGCGCTGCGCGTTCTCGGCCTGGCGTATCGCGAACTGCCGGAGGGCTACAGCGAGGACGACCTCGCCCGGGACTTGATCTTCGTCGGCCTGGTCGGCATGATCGACCCGCTCCGCGACGAGGCCAAGGCCGCCATCGCCACCTGCCGCGAGGCGGGCATTCGCACCGTGATGATCACCGGCGACCAGCAGCCGACGGCCGCCGAGATCGCGCGCCAGCTCGGGATCGACCGCGATCCCGACGGGCGTCCCTTGCGCACCGTCCACGGTCGCGAGCTGGCAGACCTGGACGCCGCGGGCTGGGAACGGGTGGTGGCCGACGCGGCCGTGTTCGCCCGCGTCTCGCCCGAGCACAAGCTGCAGATCGTCGAGGCGCTGCAGCAGCAGGGGCACGTTGTCGCCATGACGGGCGACGGGGTGAACGACGCCCCGGCCCTGAAGAAGGCGGACATCGGCATCGCCATGGGCATCAAGGGGACCGAGGTCGCCAAGGAAAACGCCGACATGGTGATCACCGACGACAACTTCGCCAGCATCGTCGGGGCCGTCGAGCAGGGGCGGATCATCTACGGGAACATTCTCCGGTTCATCCACTACCTGCTCTCCTGCAACTTTTCGGAAATCCTCACGGTATTTCTCGCCCTCATGATCGGCTGGCCGCTGCCGCTGGTGGCCCTCCAGATCCTGTGGCTCAACTTGATCACCGACATCTTCCCCGCCTTTGCCCTGGCGCTGGAGCCGTCGGCGCCTGACGTGATGAAACGCCCGCCGCGCGACCCGCAGGAGTCGCTACTCACGCTCCGTTTCGTCGGCCTGATCGCCTGGCAAGGGCTGCTGCTCACCGGGGTCACGCTCCTCGCCTTTGGCGTCGGCATGCGCTGGCACGGGACCGAGGGCGAGGGCTTGCGCCAGGCGACCACGATGGCGTTCATGACGCTGGCCCTGGCCCAGGTCTTCCACGCCTTCAACGCGCGTTCCCAGAGGCGGTCGGCGTTCACCAGCCGCCTGTTCACGAACGGCTGGCTCTGGGCGGCGGTGGTGATTTGTCTGATCCTCCAGGTCGCAGCGGTCTACCTGCCGCTCTTGCAGCAGGTGCTCCATACCGTCCCGCCCACTGGTCTCGGACTGGGGAGTGATCGCAGCCTGTTCTCTGATGCCCGTGGCCGTGGTGGAGTTGGTCAAGATGATCCAGCGAGTCGCAACCCGAAGCGCGCTGCCATGAAGTCGGTGGCTAACGGACCCTATCGGGTCGAAATCACCGACTATCACTGCAGGAAAACACACCATGATCAAGAACGGATTGCCTTACCATTGGCTTCGCGATCGGTTCGCTAGTGGTGGGGCGCTACGCCGTCATTGGCGTTGGAGAAGTTGATTTACAATTAGGGCTTGCTAAAATTAGTATTCTAGCCAAAGTGTGGCCTACCTCAGAGCCGCAGAGGCACGTATGGCGAAGTTTAATCCCCAGAAGTTCCTCGCCCAAGTCGGCCACGGCAAAACCACGCTGACCTGCCCGAAGAAACAGGTTCTCTTTTCACAAGGGGATGCGGCGTCCGCCGTGTTCTATATCCAGACGGGCCAGGTCAGGATTTCCGTGGCGTCATCTCAGGGCCAAGAAGCCATCATCGCGATATTGGAGCCGGGTGCCTTTTTCGGTGAAGGGTGTCTGGCTGGCCAGCTGGTGTGCATGGCCACGGCAGCCGCTACAGAAAAATCTACGATCATCCGCATTGACAAACAGGCGATGAACAAAGCCATCCACAACGAGCCCGCTTTCTCCGAACAGTTCCTCGCCTATCTCCTGGCTCGCAACATTCGCATCCAAGAGGACTTGGTGGATCAGCTCTTTAACTCCAGCGAGAAACGGCTGGCGCGGGCGCTGCTCTTAATGGCTCATTTCGGGAAGGAAGGTAAGTCGGAGGAGGTTATTCCAAAGATCAGTCAGGAAGTACTGGCCGAGATGATCGGCACCACACGGTCACGGGTGAGTCACTTCATGAACAAGTTCAGGAAGCTGGGCTTCTTGGACTACAATGGTGGCGTCCATGTGCACAGCTCCCTCCTCAATGTCGTCCTTCACGACTAGCGCCTCGTATCACTGCTAAGCTTGCTTGGAGCACGGTCAATCTTCTGTTTCATCAGTTCCCGCCATCTGAGCAAATTTGACCAGACCCTTGCCGGTTTTCTCGCCATACTGTGGCTCAGCAATGGTGATGAGTCTAGGAGGAGACATGTCAACACACTCACGCAAGCACTCAGACGCTACACAGATCGCCGAGGAAATTCTAAAAGCGGCCGCTAAACCTCGTCAACCTGCGTCGGTAAAGGAAGCCTTAAAAAAGAAAAAGCCTCCCGTCCCTGTCCCCCTGCAAACGCTGGGTGGAAACAAAGGTAGAAAAACCAGAGTCGCTACAGCCAGAGTATCAAGGTAAAATCGTCTCGACGGCGATACCATCGAAGTCCTGTACAACAGACGCCCTAAACCACCGTATCACTCACCGGTGAGAATGGGACGCGGTACCCCCAACTAACCCGGCAGCAGTCGCGCCAGCAGAACATCGATTTTCTGCTGAATGTCTTCCATGTCGCTGGACTTTAGGGACGCCGTGCTCGTCGCCGCGCCTTTGACGCGTATGAGTTCGCCCTTCATGGTGTGTAAATCCCTGAGGAACTGGTCCATGTTGTCATCAATCTTGTCCATGATGCGCCCTCCCAAACTGGTCATCGGTGCGACATAATGAACCGGTCCACGTACCAAATCTGGTCTCTTTGATACACACCTTAGTCACTAGGTAATAGTTTAGGAAGGAGGGACAATCTTTCAGGGGAAGACTCTGCGTGTCTGTCAGGAAACAGCGAGCCGTCATTCTGGACGGTTTCAGGAGGCCTCAAGAAATCAATCTGTCGATTCTTTTAGCCACTTGTGCAGACAGGTGGGATTGAGACAGGCCCACATGGGCTGGGGCCTTCAGGGCGGAGTGGATCTGTACAAGGTGCAACGGCAATTGGGGCATAAATCGCCGATCATGACGCAACGGTATGCCCATCACTATCCGGAGAGTTTACGGGATGGGATCGAAGTGTTGGATGCCGGTCGGGCGGTTAGCACAAAATTAGCACAATTGCGGGCCGTATCCGAATGCGGTCCTGCAAGCTGTTGAAAGATTGGTGCCCCCGATACGAATTGAACGTACGACAAACGGTTTAGGAAACCGCTGCTCTATCCAACTGAGCTACGGGGGCGTGACGGCTACGATACTGTAGGGATCGAGGAAAGTCTAGCCGACAGAGTAGACTACTAGCGTACGGCGGGTGTCTTCTCCATTTGGGCAGCCAAGAGTTCCTTCTTTATCGGAATCTGTGTGAGCAGGTCGGCACGAATCTGGAAAATGCCCGGGATCCGTTGCCCCATGGCGTAGGCCAATCCGTTGGCATGACTCCCGATCGAGAGTTTCCCCGCAATCTTCCCGTCCCTTCCCGTGGCGACAAATTCTGCCGCCGGGGTCACGAGGCCGTAGGGCGCCAGCGGTCCGGCCTGTTTCACGACACGCTCCTCGGCCGGGACATTGGCGACACGGCTGACGAACAAGTCAGCGGCCTGTTGGTCCAAATCCTTGGTCGGCTGATCCTCCAAGACCCACTCGTTCTGCTGGTTGATTAAGACATATTGCTCGGTTGGGGTTTTCACGGAGAGCATGGCGATGTCGGTAAAGTCGATGCCGAGTAGCCGCTTGTCTTGAAACGAAAAGAGTTCCTTGGTCAGATCTCTGATCGCGGTGGGATTGACGCGATAGAGCGGCCCGGTCGGGCTCGTTTCCGCAAAGGCTTCGCCGCTGGCCTGATCCGGCTGATACAGCCTGACCGTCTGGTCGCCATCGGCCATATGGATGGTGACTTTCACTTTTGGGGCAGTGAGTGTTTGGGCCAAGGCATCGCGTTCAGGTCCTGGGTCGACGATACCCATCGCTTTTAGGTCTTCAAGCCTGAATAGAAGGGCTCGTACCTCCGTTTGATCGGCTTCGGCCTCAATCGGGTAGCGAATCTTCCATTTACTTTTGGGCTTCTCCTGTCCTTGATAGAGCACAATTTCGGTAACCGGATAGGTGAGACGGATACGATCGACATCGCCTTGCGACAGGCGCAAGAGGTCTTTTCGGCGAAACGTCATCAACGTCTTGTTCACGAAGTCTTTGGGGGCCAGACTGGTGAGCAAAACCTTGCGATCCGATTCACGAAGAACATACAGCGTGTTGGTGAGGGGACCGCTATCCCCGATGGAGAAGGTCTCCCGTGCGACGCCGGCTATGACGGTGATGGTCGTCACCGGGGTGTCGAGCCCAAAGGGAGTCAGATTGGTGGGGTGATCTGCGACGGCGCGGGTCACGGTGCCTGTCACCAAGGCTCGGATCAGACTTTGTACTTCCCGTTGATCGGCTTCGGTGTGGAGTGGCGCGGTCAACACCCAACCTCGATCGGGAGTCCGGGCAAAAACGAGTTCGTGCAGGTCGGTCTTGATGGTGAGCCCGGAGAGGGCTTCCTGGTCGAAGAGCAGCACCTTCATGTCGGCGGTGTCTTGTCGCTCGTGCGATTCTTTCTGCGGCAGTTCGATGGCATAGAGGTACAAGCCGAGCCCAGCCAGTACGAGTGCCAGGATGAGTGTGGGCCAGTATCGCATCGAGCTAGTAGCTGGTGGAAAAACTCAGTTTATACACAATACACCGTCGGAATTTTACATTATGATGCCGATACAGAAATAGCCTCAGGATGCTCAAAAAGGCCAGACATTTCACCCGCCCAACCCCGGCACGCCAAGACGCGCCGTTTCCGCAGGCAATGCCGCAGCGAGCGAGGAGGCGAGGCGGTACGTACCGCACTTCGTGTGCGCCGTTCGCCCGTTGAATGGATCTTGGCGAACAGAAAAACCCCTCCAGTAATTCCGAGATCCGAGAGGCTCGACTCTAGACGTTGAGCCTCTGAGCGAAGCGAGAACGCTGCTGGCGGACTTTTTCAGCATCCTGTTAGAGGCGCCGGCGTCTGCGCCACACTATGATGCCAGAGATAATCATGGTGGCGGGCAGAAGGATGACTTGCAGATAGAGCAGGGCTCGCTCCTCTAACGGGTTGGGGGTAAACGGTCTGAGCGCGGAATCCCTCGGGACGATCGCCAGAATATTCCGTTCTTCAGCCAACCACCCGGCCGAGCGGAGGAAAAAGTCACTGTTGCCTGGAAAGTTCACATAGGCATTGGTCGCGAACGTGGAATTGCCGATGACCACGATTGCCGGCCTGGGTTTGCCTTCCTCCGGTGCGAGCTTTGGCGCAAGGGCCGCGGCCATCGGCAGAGGGCCTTTGATGTCTTCCTTTTCATCGAGATTGACGACGCGGCCTTTCATGTCGGTTTCTGCCCAGCTGTTCGGCGACGTTCTGGCGAGCGGCACGTAGTCCCATGCGCTGCCGGCTTGTTCATCGAAGGTGACATGTCGCGCGAGGGGAAACAGTACCGCGGCGGTGAGGTCCTGCGTAATTTCATGTTCTGTGAACGTGCGGATCAGCAAGGACGTCAGATCGCCTTGGGCTAATCGATCTTGCAAATCGACCAAGGCTCCAGGGCCGACTCCAAGGCCCCATCGCTTGAGCAGCGGATTCAGGTCGGCCTGGGTATCCGGGTCGAGGAGTAACAGGAGATGACCGCCCTTCTCCACATAGGCGTATATCCGTTCTTGTTCCTCTGTGGTCACCGGCCGACGGGGGCCGGCTACGACGAGGATGGCAGCGTGGTCCGGCACAGCTGCCTCTTTGAGCAAACTGAGCGTACCGACATCGTAGCCCTGCTTGAACAAGATCTCTCTGGCGGCAGACAGCCCGGTTCGCTCCCGATCGTCGAGACTCGGCTCCCCGTGCCCTTCGAGAAAGAGCACGCGTTTCTTGCTGTCTTGGGAGACGCGAATCAGCGCGCCTGTCAGCTCCACTTCCGAAGGAGCGGTGACCCGAACACTGTGCCCGGCGCTTTCGAACACGGCCGTATCGGTTCGTGTGATGCCGTAGTTTTGGGCGATTTTCGGCTGCCGCTCCGGGTCGACGAACTCCACGGAAATCTTCGAACTGGCTTGCCGAAAACTATCGAGCCGTTCTTTGTAGGATTGATAGCCGGGGTCCTTTTCTCTGGTGAAGACGGTGATGGTCACGTTGCGCGGAAGACTCCGCAACACGCGATGCGTTTGCGGAGCGAGGGAGAAGTTCTGGTTCTCCGACAGATCCCACCGAATGGAGTGACGGGCAGCCAGAAAATTGACGATGATGAGAATGCCGACGAAGAGGAGGATCATCAACAGACTGTTGGCGCCTATGCGCGTAGAGCGGCGGGAGGAGAAGGCTTTCAGGCCGCTGAAGTTGACCACAAAAAATATCATGAGGCAGAGGAGCGCCGATCCTTCCAGAAGGGCGGCCAGCCAGAGAATTTCCGGCGCGACGCTGTAGCCGATCGCTCCGGCCACAGCCAACGCGACTCCGATCACACCAAAGGGAATTGTCTTGGGGTTCATTTCCACCGTGCCGAGTCGACAACCCGGTGAGATAAAAAGAGCATCAAGGCCAGACTGCTGAAAAAATACACGAGGTCTTTCGTGTCGACCAATCCACGCACCAAGTGGTCGTAGTGTTCCATGAATGACAGGTACGAGATCGCTTGCCCAACGACCGTATCCCCGAGCAGTGAGCCCACGCCGGCGAGAAGCCACAGAACCAGTAATATGCCGATGCTCACAAAGGCCGCGACAATCTGGTTTTCGGTCAGTGCCGAGGCCAGCACGCCGACAGAGAGGAAAAGGGCGCCAAGTAAGACAAGTCCCAGATAGCCGGTCAGTATGGGATACCAATCGAAATCACTGAAAAGGGCGAGCATGAGCGGCATGAGACCGGTCAGCCCGAGCATGCCCAGAAAGACAAGAAATACGCTCATGAACTTCCCGATTACGATTTCGTTGATGCCCACCGGAGAAGTCAGCAAAAACTCAAAGGTACGGAGTTTACGTTCTTCGGCAAAGAGCCGCATCGTCAGGAGCGGCAGGATAATCAGAAGGATAAACCGCGTGCTGGCAAACAGATTACGGAAAACCAGATCATTCAGATTGAGCTGCGCGCTTCCCTGCACCTGCATCAGTTGAATTGCCTGGGCCCCGGCATAGACCACGTATAGATAGGCGAGCAATCCCACGATCAGGAGAAACACGGATCCCACTGCATACACAACGGGCGACACAAAATAGGAACGCAGCTCTTTTGCGATAATGGCTTGAACTGGTGTCATACCGGCTGGCCTGCCTGGTCTGCTGAGGCGACCACTGCGTCCGGCGCGAAGCCTTCCTCATGTCTCGTCAGTTGGAGAAATACATCTTCCAACGTCATGGAAATGGCTTTCAGTTCGAGCAGCCCCCATCCGCTGGTGACCACCAGGCGGGCCACTTCATCCCGTACGTCCCGACCAAGCTCGCATTCCAGGAGAAAGGTGCCGGAGGCGCCGCCCGTGAACACGTTCTGGACCCCCTGCACCGCCTTCAAGCGGCTGCCAGTGTCCGTGGCGGGAGATTTGAGGGTCAGCGAGATCTTTTCGGACTGGCGCAGACGCGCGGAGAGTTGTTCTGGTGTGTCTTCGGCCACGATACGCCCGCCGCTGATGATGACGACGCGCTGGCACACCGCGGTCGCTTCGGGAAGAATGTGGGTGCTCAAAATGACGGAATGGGATCCCGCCAGGTTCTTGATCAATTCCCGTATCTCGATAATCTGTTTCGGATCAAGCCCGACGGTCGGTTCATCCAGGATTAACACCTGGGGATCGCACAGCAACGCCTGGGCCAGCCCGACACGTTGGCGATATCCGCGAGACAGATTCCCGATCAGCCGGTGTTGCACCGTGCCAAGTCCGAGCCGTTCGATTTCACGGTGCATAGATGAGGTGAGGGTTTTTCCGCTCAGACCGCGGAGGCAGCCCACGAACTGAAGATACTCTGTGACGGTCAATTCCTGGTAGACCGGCGGGGTCTCCGGCAAGTAGCCGATCCGGCGTTTCACCTCCATCGACTGGTCCGCACAATCGAACCCCGCCACCCGTGCAATGCCTTCCGTCGCCGGCATGAAGCAGGTCAGGATGCGCATGGTGGTGGTTTTTCCCGCCCCATTCGGGCCCAGGAATGCCAACACCTCGCCCTTGGCGACGGAGAAACTGACGCGATCGAGGGCGGTATGTTGTCCATACCGCTTCGTGACCTGTTGGACTTCAATCATACATATGGGTGATGGGGTCGATTGAGTTGAGGAGTACTGCCGGCGGGTTGGTCGTTGCACCCTCACAGGCAACAGGTGGGCATCTTACTCAGTCGGATTGGGGCAGTCAATATCGTGTTCTGCACTGGTGCAACTTTACACGTTTTCTCCGTCCTGCTAGAGTCCGCTCGCGCGTAAGGAGACCTGCCTGAAGGGAACGATCGATGATCAGGGTTCGTCAAGCGAACGGAGCGCTACTCGCCATCGCTGCCTTCATGATGCTGCTCTGTATTCCGTCTGCCAGTGACGCAGCCAGCGGACGGACCTATCGGGTTCATGGCCAGGTCACGGCGGTGAATGTCTCCCAATCTCCCCATATGATTGTCGTCAAGACACCGTTGTCCACGCATAACGACATGACCGTGGGGGCCAAGGTCACAGCCCAAACAAAAATTACGCGAAAGGGGAAGCGAATCTCGCTTCAGCATGTCAATGTGGGTGAGGGGGTGTGGCTGACCTATGTCAAACAGCGGGATGGAGTATTTGCTCGAGTCATCCAGGTTCAATAGCGCTTCTGATTCAAACTGTTACGACCATACCTGGCTGGAAGGCTACTGGGCCCGGGGTTAGCTTCGCGGGAGGTGACAGTAGGACAGTTTCACACCGATCCCTATCACACAGTCTGCGCTAGGGTAGACCCTAGGTTGACTGGCACACGTACTTTCTTCTATATATATAAGGCCCTGCTAGATCACTGACTAAGACTATCGGTTCATTGTTGTACGGTTCGTGATTGGTCTCTCCTTATTACTTCACCATAAAGTAGGGGTCAGGACTACCCTTTCGGTATTGCAGGACTATCGGCTGGACCGTACTGTGAGGGCTCACAGGCGAGTATCCTGTGTGACAG
Organism: uncultured Nitrospiraceae bacterium; assembly: GCA_963801725.1. Classification (GTDB taxonomy): domain Bacteria; phylum Nitrospirota; class Nitrospiria; order Nitrospirales; family Nitrospiraceae; genus Palsa-1315. The sequence continues at coordinate 1,433,706 of CAWDFX010000002.1, read as the reverse complement.
TTGGTTCAACCAGGTACAAGAGGTGGTATTATGATCCGTCGAACTCCTGGAAGCAGCCAGCCACTGTTATTGGCCATAAGTCTGAGTCTGGGACTGCTCTTAAGCGCCTGTTCCTGGGTTCCTAAGGGAGCGTCTCAATTGGACGTGGGGATTGAGGATCGTGGGGTGGCCTCCTGGTATGGCGGGTCGTTTCATGGCAAGCAGGCGGCCAACGGTGAGCTGTTCGACATGGAGGCATTGACTGCGGCCCATAGAACCCTCCCACTCGGCAGTGTGGTCAGGGTCGTAAATTTAGCGAATGGGAAATATCTCCATGTACGGATCACCGACCGGGGTCCCTATGTCAACAACCGGATCCTGGATCTTTCCCGTGGCGCGGCGGCTCGGCTGGGGATGGTGGAAGGGGGCCTCTCCCATGTACGGATTCAGTTGGTTGGGGAACGCCGACCCGAAGCGCTTCTCTCTTCTGAGGCCATGAAGACCGTATCGGTCGCCCTCATTCTTGGACCGGAGCAAGCTCCCTCAGAAACCACCCAGCCCTACCCTTCAGCTTGGGACAAGTTGGATCCGCTGCTGGTCCATCCCCTTCGACTGCCCCCTAGCGATATCTGGATCGAACCCACACGACGTTTGACAGGAATGCAGGCGGCAGATCATACCGATCGTACGGAAATCGCGACCGTCCATATCGCCTAGCCCACAAAGTGTGCGCGAGACAAGCGAGACTTGCGCGGCAGGCGCGACTCGAGAAGATGAATTTTTTGACCCACCCCGCGTTTCGCACAAGTCTCGCGCAAGTCAAATAATGAGAGCCGGCTTCTAGGCCGCTACACCCAGTCAGTAGGCTCTTGAGTCGGCCGTTCAGTCACCCGCCCAGCAAGCGCCTCACGAATCGTTCGACTCACCCGATCGATCTCTCCCATCTCCGATGCGGGAACGATCCAGGCATCTGCCGGTTCCAGTTCGATGCGATAGTGATTCTTCCTCGCCGAGAACCATTCGATATACGGATGAGGAGCGAGATTCGGATGAGGGTCGAACGAGATCAAGTTCACATCCCCGATCTGTGGATTTTCCATATCACCAATCACCTGCCCGGCGATATCCTCGTCCTCAAACCGACGATTCCGAAACTGAATGACCTGCCCCACGATATCGGCCTTGAAGTTTCCCCGTAAATACACATCGACAGGACCAACCACTGCGAACACAATCCGCCCCACGATCGTTCCGTCGACGCGATTATCTAGGAACCCTTCCTGCACCCAGCGTCCATTGCCAAACTTTTGCGCCATCTGACTCCTTGTAACGAGTTAGCCTATCGTGTTCATGTCGGACAAGCTCTTACGCCGGATGGGCCGTGCCAGCTGCGGGCAATGACGACTGAGGGCCGCTCCCAAAAGCGCCCACCAACACCGCTAACAAGATGAGCCCGCTTCCAACCCATCCCTGAGCATCCAATGTTTCACCGAGAAAGTACCAGGAAAGCCCCGCCGCGTAGACCGGTTCTGACGCAAAAATCAGCGCAACCTGTTGCGCGGGCACAATACGCTGCACCCACATTTGAACGGCAAAGGCCCCGGTCGCAAGCCCTCCGGTCACCCCAAGCCCGACAAGCAACAGCGCCGTCGGCGCAAACGCCTGAGCCGGAGCCTGTTCGATCAGAAGAGTGGGAAACAACAGGACGACCATCGCCATCATTTGCCAGGCAAACAAGGACGGCGCATCGACCTCGCGCGTAAACCGTTCCAGACAGGCGATATGCGCGGCGAATGCAACCGCGCAGCCGAGCGTCAAGAGATCGCCAAGATTTCCGGATGCGCTGGGCTTCACCAGCAGCCAGAGCCCCACCATGGCGATCCCGATAGCCCACCACACGCGCCCGTCGAATCGGCGCAGAATCAACGGCACGATGACAACGTAGAGCGCAGTAATGAAGGCAGAATTAGATGCGGAGGTATATTGAAGCCCGACCGTCTGAAGGACATAGCCGAGAAAGAGCCAGCAGGTAGCGATCGCGCTTGCCCGTAAAACCGCCGGCTCGCGGCGCAAGCGAAATCTCCAGAGGAGATACCCGCCCCCGACCAGCAAGGCGCCCAAGAGAAATCGGAGGAACAGAAATGCAAACGGTGGAGTTTGCTCCAACACCGCTTTAGTAGCGGGGAACGTCGCGCCCCAGATGAACGTTGTCAGCAGGAGTGCAAATCGTTGCATCAGGTCAGAAAAGCGCCGAGAACTGAGTGCTGAGTAACGAGATTCCTTTTGCCCTACTCGGAACTCAGCACTTCGCAGTTAGGGTTTACAGAGCGGACAACGGCGCTGTTCAGTCGTCCCGGCCTGCTCCATCGCCGCTAACGCTCGCGTCTTATCCGGGTAATCGAACCATCCGCCTTCCCAAAAATCGCTTGATGAACCGATCGACGAAGACGGCACCTCGGAACAACGATCCTTGTGGAGCGTAACCCGATCGATCGAACGCGCGATGTGAATCCAATAGGCCATAGAAACAGCACCTCGCTGATAGACCGCATCACGGCCCTTTTCTCGCAATTCCGGGCTCGACCGCATTGACGGCCAGCGATCAGATCCGATTCAGACTACGATACGGTGAGGGTGCTAGGGTAGGAGTTGCCACTCATCCTTCTCGATAAAGACCTTTACGCCCGTCTCGAGCTTCTTAATATCGTCCTTCTCAAAGATCCTCATGTATCGCTCGATCCGATCCGGATCGTCGATCCGCTCTTCCTGCATCATGCCACTCACACTCTTGTACTTACGAATCAACAGGGACATCGAAATCCTCCTCTTAAACCACTGGAAGTCTTATCGGCAAGATGGATACAATAAGACAAAGCTCAACGGCCGGTCAAGAGTGCTTGCTCTCTCTGTCCGGCGTTCATCTGCCTTGAAGGATACGAACCATGCCGATCTATGAATATCGTTGCGGGCAATGCGAGAAGCAATTCGACGCCACCCAATCCGTCCATGCCAGAGTTGAAGACACCGTATGTCCTCACTGTCAGGCCCAGAGCGCTACACGGTTACTGTCCGCCTGCACGACACAGGTGAAAGGGACCAAAAAGACCGGCTTCGCCGAAATGAAAGCCTACAGTATGTTGGACGAGCGGATGGACAAGTTCGCCAAACTTCCTCCGCTGATGGGCAAGCGCGCAGCGCCCGACACGGCTCCGCCTTCCGATCCTTCGACCGGCGGCACAACGGAGCACTGAATTAAGAGCTTGTCCGACATTGACCGTGGCCGGCATGCGAACACGCGTTGCCCTCTTCCCAATATCCACCCCAACCCCACGGAGAACGCATGATCGCGAGACTCGCGCTCCCGCTAGGCCTCAGCATGCTGTTCAGCTGGGGAGTGGCCCTTGTCGCCCTTGCGGAGGTCGCCGGAAGCCTGACCATCGCCGGCAACGGACCGGAACTGACGACCATCGATCCTCTTGCCCGCGCCTTTGAAAAAGCCAATCCGCGAGCGTATGTCGATGTCGCGTGGGATGCGAATTCGAAGCCGATAGAGATGGTCAAAGCCGGCCAGGCCCACATCGCCGTCACCGGAACCGAAGCTCCAGGCCTTTCGGCAGTGCCCATTGCGTGGGATGGAATCGGTGTGCTCGTACACCTCTCCAATTTCACGAAAGACATCACGAAGCAGCAAGTTGCGGACATTTTCTCCGGCAAGATCACACTGTGGTCGGACGTCGGTGGTCCAGAGACGAAGATATTGGTCATCGACCGGCCGCGCAATCAAAACATCCGCGATGCGTTTGAATCCCAACTCGGCATGACCGGCAAGATCACCGCTGCGGCCAAGATGATCGGATCCGATGACCAGGTCGTGACCACCGTCGTGGGAACGCTGCCCCCTCTGTCTGCGATCGCCTACCTGTCCCTCAACCAGGGACTGTCCGTCGTCTCAAACGGCGTTCCCGTCAGACTCTTGCCTGTCGACAAGATCGAACCGGAGGGTCCCACCGTCAAAGACGGTCGCTATCCACTCCGACGACCCGTTCTTCTCTTGTCCAAGAAGGAGTCGCATCCTCTCGCTGAAGCATTTACCCAGTTCGTCCTCTCTCCGGCCGGTCAACAACTCATTGCCGAGACGTATGTTCCGATCAAAGGAAAGTAGTCATGCGTCGTTGTGATTGAAGGAGGCAGTTATGCAGACGTGGGGATCATTGAGATTCATGCTCGTGGGACTCATCGTATCCATGGCTTCACCCATGACTGTCTCCCACGCGGAGGAGTCAGGGGCAATGGTGGATGGCGCAGGATTTACCCTCTACGGTACCGAATCGATCAAGGGGTTCGATGCCGCAAAAGTCGAACGAGACCCTATCTGCGACCGGAGCAAACGCCCTCGGATCGCCAAGGTCGAACCGGACGAAGTCAAATCAGGCGACAAAGTGGTCATCACCGGCGAGAACTTCGGCACCAAGGAATGTTTTCATACTGTGACCTTCAGCGCGGTCTCAAACCTGCCCGTGGCCTTCAAGTTCATGAGCGACTCGACGATTGAGGCCATCGTGCCGGAGGCAAAAGCCGGGATGTCGTTCATCATCATCGTCGCGGGCGGTGGAAGCGCCCAGTCAAAACCGGTCTTGATTAAGGCCAAGTAGGCACGCGCTCCTCCTGCAGTAGCTGGTTCATTTGGTCTGTCTGGTCTATCTGGTTCAAGCAAACAAGACAGACCAGATAGACGAGAGAGACCAGCCTTTCCTCCGGCATCACATTCCCGGAATACCGGCACACTGTATCCATATCCCTCTATCCCTCTATCCCTCTAAAAACCGGCTCGTTCTACCTCCGCTTCCCTCGACACGACTCCTGACCCTATGCTAGTTTACGCCCTCGTTTTTGCCTGATAACTCTCGCAGAGTCGCGAATGATCTGAGGGGACAGGAACTGGTATGTTCAAGAAAATTCTGGTGGCCAATCGCGGTGAAATCGCCATGCGAATTATCCGCGCCTGCCGTGAATTGAAGATCGCGACTGCGGCCATCTACTCCGAAGCCGACTCGACCGGGATCTACGTCAAGAAGGCGGACGAGGCCTACATGGTCGGCCCGGGGCCGGTCAAAGGCTTCTTGGACAGCCAACAAATCGTCAATCTGGCTCTACGAATCGGCGCTGATGCCATTCATCCAGGCTATGGATTTCTCTCGGAAAATTCACAGTTTGCGCAGCTATGCCACACCTCCGGCATTACCTTCATCGGCCCATCGCCGCAAGCGATCGACTTGATGGGCAGCAAAGTCAAAGCCCGCGATCTAGCCAAACGCGTCGGTATCCCAATCGTCCCCGGTACCGAAGGCGGAGTCACCGACGTCAAGGATGCCCTGTCGTTCGCAAAAGACACCGGATACCCTGTCATTATAAAAGCCAGCGCAGGCGGGGGAGGACGCGGACTCCGGGTGGTGCGGTCGGATGCCGAACTTCGCGAGAACATGACGGTTGCGTCGCGAGAAGCCCAGGGCTGCCTTCGGCGATGGAAGCATTTTTCTCGAAAAATATATCGAGCGGCCGCATCATATCGAATTCCAGATCCTGGCCGACCGGCATGGCCACATCATCCACCTGGGCGAGCGCGATTGCTCGATTCAGCGCCGGCATCAAAAGCTCATCGAAATTGCCCCCTCCTTGATTCTCACGCCATCTCTTCGCGCCGAGATGGGTGAAGCGGCCATCGCCATCGCCAAGGCGGTCGATTATGACAATGCCGGCACCGTCGAGTTCCTCCTCGATCAGGACAGCCGCTATTACTTCATGGAGATGAATCCGCGTCTCCAAGTCGAACATACGGTAACCGAGCAGATCACGGCGATCGATATCGTGCGCAATCAGATTGCCATTGCAGCCGGTATGCCCCTTGAGATCACGCAGCAGGAGGTCACGCTCCAAGGCTATGCCATCCAGTGCCGCATCAACGCGGAAGACCCTAAGAACAATTTCAGGCCCTGCACCGGCACCGTCACAGCCTATCTCTCTCCGGGTGGGATCGGCGTGCGCATCGACGGAGCGGTCTACAAAGACTACACGGTACCTCCCTACTACGACGCCCTCTTAGCCAAGCTCACCGTGCGAGGCCGTACATGGGAAGAAACCGTGAGCCGCATGAGACGATCGCTCGAAGAGTACGTCTTGCGCGGAGTGAAGACGACGATCCCCTTTATGATGGAGATCATGCAGGACCAGGATTTCATGGCAGGACATTTCGACACCTCCTATCTGGAGACACATCCTGACCTGTTCAATTACCACGATTTTGAGGAGCCGGAGGATCTGGTGCTGGCGCTGTCAGCGGCCATCGCCGCCTACGAAGGACTGTAGCAGGATGCTGAAAAAGTCCGCCAGCAGCGTTCTCGCATCGCTTAGAGGCTCAACGTACCGAAGCGTACGCCTCGCCTCTTCGCTCGCTGCGGCCTTGCTGAACGGCCTTTTTGAGCATCCTGCGCGCGAGTATCCGGCTGCCCTAGATTAATCAGAGAATCATGGCGACACGACGACCCTCACGGACACAGGCCTCCAAGAAGCGGGCAGCCGGACCGGCCGTCCGGACGTCAAAGACACGTACCCGCAGCGGTTCCGAGCTGACCATCCAACCAGCGGCGGGCAAGCCCATCCTGATCACCGATGTCGCCTTGCGCGACGGCCATCAGTCCCTCCTGGCCACGCGCATGCGGACGGAAGACATGCTGCCCATCGCCCAAAAGCTCGACGCCGTCGGCTATTGGTCGCTCGAAGTCTGGGGTGGCGCCACCTTCGATACGTGCCTGCGCTTTCTCAAAGAGGATCCCTGGGAACGGCTCCGCGCGTTGCGCGCCGCCATGCCCAATACCAAGCTTCAAATGCTCCTCCGCGGGCAAAACCTGGTCGGCTATCGGCACTATGCCGATGATGTGCTGGAACGGTTCATCGAACGGTCCGCCGCCAACGGCATCGACGTCTTCCGCATCTTCGACGCGCTGAACGATATCCGCAACGTCGAACGGGCCATGCGGGAAGTAAAAGCGTGCGGCAAACATGTCGAAGCCGCCATCAGCTATACCGTCAGTCCCGTCCACAGCATCGACCGTTTTGTCGACATGGCGAAACAGCTTGAGGATTTGGGAACCGACACGCTCTGTATTAAAGACATGGCCGGACTCTTGGCGCCGCTCGATGCCTATCACCTCGTACACCGTATCAAAGCGGCGGTGAAGGTCCCCATCCATTTACATTCACACTACACCTCGGGGATGGCCTCGATGACGTCCCTCATGGCGATTCTTGGCGGTCTCGACATGCTGGATACGTCTATCTCGCCGTTGGCCGGCGGCACCTCGCATCCGCCGACGGAAACGCTGGTGGCCTCCTTGCGCAACACCCCGTACGACACGGGCTTAGATCTCGCCTCGTTCCTGCCCATCACCGAATATTTCCGGACCGTTCGACGAAAGTACCGGCAGTTCGAAAGCGAGTTCAACGGGGTCGACGCCGAGATCCTCACCTCGCAGATTCCCGGCGGTATGCTCTCGAATCTTGCCGCACAACTGACCGAACAGAATGCGCTCGATCGGATCAAGGAAGTCCTGGATGAAGTGCCGCGCGTCAGGAAGGAAATGGGCTATCCCCCGCTCGTCACCCCGACCAGTCAGATCGTGGGCACTCAAGCCACGCTGAATGTCCTGACAGGCGAACGGTACAAAGTCATCACCACGGAAACCAAGAACTACTTCCTCGGATTCTACGGGCGGGCGCCTGGGCCCCTCGATCACGATATCATGGCCCGCGCGATCGGAGACGACCAGCCGATCAAGACGCGGCCTGCCGATCGGTTGGAGCCCGAACTCGAGGCCACCAGAAAAGATCTGCCCGCCTCGGCCGACACGGTGGAAGATCAGCTTTCGTTTACCCTGTTCCCCACGATCGCGCGGGACTTCTTCGACGCGCGCGAGAAGGGAGACTTGACGCTGGAACCCCTTGAAAGCTTCATACCCAGCGGACCGGCTGGAGCGACCGAGCTTCATTTGGCCCCAGCCGAATTCAACGTCACGGTCCACGGCGAGACCTACCATATACAGGTTTCCGGTTCCGGACGGAAAGTTGACGGCCGCAAACCCTATTACATCCGGGTCAACGACAAACTCGAAGAAGTCTCATTGGAACCAATCCAGGAAATCCTGGCCGGTGTGCCGGAAGCTCCAGGCACTGGGACCGGCGCCAAACCCAAACGGCCCAGGCCCTCCAAGCCGGGAGACGTCGCCCCCCCGATGCCGGGCCGCGTCGTCAAAGTACTCGTCGCGATCGATGCCGTGGTCAAGGCCGGCGCCCCCCTCCTGATCATTGAAGCCATGAAGATGGAAAGCCAGGTCCCAGCCCCGATCGACGGGAAAGTCACCGCCATCCTGGTTGCCGAAGGCGACAACGTGAAGACGGATGAAACAGTCATCCAACTGGAATAGTCCGGTAGACCTCCGTACTCCCGGTCGTACCTTCAGACTGCCACACCTCGCGCTGCTTGTTTGTTGGTTTGCTGTGTCACATCATGACCGCCTGCTCATCTCCCTCGTCGATTCCGATGCAGTTCGACGCCATCGAGCGCATGCCCGTTCACACCGTCCTCGTTCACGGCCAGCAGATCGCCTATCTGGATGTGGGCTCAGGCCCGCCGATCATCCTGATCCATGGCTTCGGAGGATCGATGTGGCAATGGGAGTATCAGCAGCATGCGCTGTCACAGCACTTCCGCGTCCTCACGCTCGATTTACCCGGCGCCGGGCTGTCCGATAAACCGGCAATCGACTACCGAGCCTGACGAGATGTTGGAGTTCTTTGTCGGCTTCATGGACGCCGTGAAGATCCCGCAGGCCACATTAGTCGGCAACTCCATGGGCGCCGGCTTGGCCATCGGCATGGCGCTGTCCCACCCCACACGCGTGGCCAAGCTCGTCCTTGTCGACGGGCTGCCACAACACGTCATGGCCAAACTCACCAGTCCGTCAGTCAGGCGGGCCTTGGAAACCAGCGCGCCGTCCTGGCTCGTCTCATTCGGTAACATGCTGTTCGGCGGTCTGATGACCGAGTCCATCTTGAGAGAAATTGTGCACGACCCGGCACTCCTCACACCAGCCGTCATCGAGCGGTCCAATCGCAACCGCCGGCGGCCAGGACTCATCAAACCCATTATGACCGTCAGAGATAACCTTCCACTGTGGGAGTCCGGATTCGCCACGCGCCTCGGAGAGATCACCCACCCGACGCTGGTGCTGTGGGGAGAAGAAGATCGGGTATTTCCAATCGCCGTAGGCGAAGAACTCCACCAGACCATTATGGGGTCACAATTTGCCCGAATCCCCAATGCAGGGCACATCCCGCAGTGGGAACGACCGGATGTGGTCAACCAGGAACTCATCACCTTTATTCGCCCCTAGCAAAAATGCTATCCTGTCGCGCCGCACATGCGGTCTGCATCTGTCTACGCATAGACAGGCCTGGTATCGAGCTTCTGCTATGCCTGCATAGGTTTTCCAACGCCTGCTGGCAACACAAGCACAAACCATTATAGTGACGATCGAATGATCATTATCGATTCACCAAGGAGGGCAGTATGAGGGCAGTATCTCGGACGATCATTGGGGCCGCACTCTGTATGACGATCGGGCTCGCCGGATGCGGAAGCATGGGAGGCACCACTGGCAGCAGTTTTCAATACAAGAACATGACCGTCGCGGACGGCAGCGTCATCTCTGGTGAGGGGCAAAAAGTCCTCTTCAAGGGAAGCCCTCTGGTGCTCTCAGGAACCGGCATTAAAGTCGGCGACCCCCTCAGGGAGGTGCAGCTGACACAGACGGACCTGTCGCCGATCGGCATCACCGACACGAAGGGCAAAGGCAAGGTCCGGATCATCAGTGTCGTGCCGTCGCTCGACACCCCGGTGTGCGAACAGCAGACCCACTACCTGAGCGAAAAAAATAAGGGCCTCGACAAGATGGTCGAATTGGTGACCGTGAGCGTCGACACTCCCTTCGCGCAAAAACGCTTCGCGCAGGAAGCCAATATCGCCAACGTCACCTTCCTTTCGGATTATCGGGACGCTGAGTTCGGAAAGACCTATGGACTGTATCTCAAGGGCCCCCACATCCTGGCTCGCACAGTCATGGTTGTCGACGCGAACAATACCGTGCGGTATATACAAGTCACACCCGAACTGACCCAATTGCCGGACCTGGATGAAGCCTTCGCCGTAGCCAAGTCATTGATCACCGCAAGCTGATAGACTCAAGGTTGAGGCTGAGGCCAAAGCCAAGATGTTCGAGGTTCTGCGTTCGAGGTTTTAGAGCTTCGAACTCGGAACCTCGAACTGTTCTGCCGGAAGCTGAACCGCAACCTTTATAGCCCAAAAACCTGATGGCCCAATACGATCTTCTCGTCATAGGGACCGGGCCGGCCGGCCAGAAGGCCGCGGTCCAGGCCGCCAAGCTCGGCAAGACCGTCGGCATCATCGAACGCAAAGCCGTCGTCGGCGGTGTCTCCACCAACACCGGTACCATCCCCAGCAAAGCCCTCCGCGAAGCGGTCCTCTATCTCTCAGGGTTCCGCCAACGCAACCTGTACGGAGCCGGCTATCGTCTCAAAGAGACGGTCACGATCGAAGATCTCGCGTTTCGCGCCAACCACATCATTAAAAACGAAATTGAGATCGTGCAGAACCAGATGGCGCGTAACCGCATCGATCTGATCTTTGGAGAGGCCAGCTTCGTCGATCCCCACCGGCTTCTCATTCAACAGGCCGGCACATCGATCGAACATGATGCCCGCGTGATCGTCATCGCAGTGGGGACAGTGCCGACCAGACCGGCCGACATTCCTTTCGATGGTCACACGATCATCGATACCGACGGCCTCGTGACGCTCAAACACCTTCCGACATCGATGGTCATTGTCGGCGGCGGCGTGATCGGCACAGAGTACGCATCAATCCTCGCTATGATCGGTGTGCGGGTCGTGCTGATCGACAAGCGACCGCGCTTGCTCGAATTTGTCGACGCTCAGATCATCGACACCCTGCAACAGCAGATGACAGACATCGGTGTCACGCTTTGCCACGAGGAAGAAGTCGTCGCAGTCAGGAAAGAGCCCGATGGACAAGTCACGGTCTCGCTGACACACCGGCCGCCGATCACCACCACGACGCTCATGTATGCCATCGGCCGCATCGGCGCCACGAAGCGCCTAAACCTGGAGGCCGTCGGCATCACGCCGGATGCACGAGGCCGCGTGATCGTGAACGACCATTTCCAAACCGCAGTTCCCCATATCTACGCCGCAGGCGACGTCATCGGCTTTCCCGCTTTGGCATCCACTTCCATGCAGCAAGGGCGGCATGCCTCCTGCCATGCCTTTGGCCATCCCGACCACACCGACACGGACCTTCTGCCCTACGGCATCTATGCCATTCCGGAAATCTCCATGGTGGGACGAAATGAGGAGGATCTGGCCAAGGCAGAGATTCCCTATGCAGTCGGCATCGCCCACTATCGGGAAATCGCCCGCGGCCAGCTGACCGGCGATGAAACCGGCATGCTGAAGCTGCTGTTTCATAGCCACACCCGTATACTCCTGGGCGTCCATGCCATCGGAGAAGGGGCGACAGAGCTCATTCACATAGGCCAGGCCGTCATGGCATACCGGGGAAAGGTCGATTACTTCATCGACACGGTCTTCAACTACCCAACCCTGGCGGAATGTTACAAAGTCGCCGCGCTCGACGGCATCAATCGTTTGCCGAGGCCCTGGCCCGGGCAGACGCAAAAATCGTGAAGCGTATCTCGTGAAGCGTGAAGCGAAACCTACATTGATTTCCTCTTTATTTCTTTCTAGCGAGATACGAGATACGCTTCACGAGCAACGTTCTATATAGAAAGAGCTCACATGTCCTTTACTGATCACTTGCGACAACTCGCCACGCCTATCTGGGATGCCCAACTGACCCATCCGTTCGTCGTGGCGTTGGGCAAGGGGACCTTGCCCGAACGCAAATTCAAGTACTACATCCTGCAAGACGCACGGTTTCTCGGTGACCTCGCCCGTGTATTTTCTGCCGGTGCGTTGAGAGCGCCTGATTCAGAATCGGCCCTGCGCCTGACGAAGCTCGCCGAAGACACCATTGTTGTCGAACGCAGCCTTCATGAAGGATACGGGTCTCGCTGGAGGATGACCGCAACGGAAATGTCGTCCGTGCCGATGGCGCCGACGAACTACGCCTACACCAGACACATGCTCGCCGTCGCCCATACAGGCTCGGCAGCGGAGATCACCGTCGTCGCCCTCCCCTGCGCCTGGATCTACTGCGTCGTCGGGCAACATCTCTTGAAACACGGCCCGCCGAAGCAAAATCATCCGTATCGGGACTGGCTCATGCTCTATGCCTCGCCGGAATTCGCCGCCGTGCAGGAATGGATGCGCAAGAAAGTGGACCAGTGGGCCAAGACGGCGGGAAAAGAAGAGAAGCGGCGGATGGAAGAATCGTTCGTCACCAGTTCGCGGTATGAGTGGATGTTTTGGGAGATGGCGTGGAAGGAAGAGAAGTGGCCGGTGTAAGAGGGCGGGCCAGGGCTGGGAGGCTCTCTCCGCGTGAAGCCACAGAGCGCCGTTGACCGCTCTAGGCTTCGCCTCCTCTTGGCGCCGAAAACTTGCCACACCACTTGCTGCGCAAAGGCGTGGCTTCGAACATTCGTCGCCACTGCCGACAGCAGCCGTTGCGACTCAGCAAGAGCGGTAACCCAACGGCCCTCTGATCACGCTCTGAGAGCTTCCCAGCCCTGGCCCTAAAATAGAACACCGGCCGAGAGGGAGAGGGAGTGAAGAGTGGTCAAGTTCGGAGGGCAGGCAGCAGGGCCGTTCCATTGCTCGCGCAACGCGCGGCCTCAGAAGGCCCTCGTTGGACGCGCGCAGTCTGGCCCAACCCTGCTACCTGCGGAGCAGCGATTTAGACATACTTGACGCTACAAGACCCTCAATCGAACTTATAGATCGAGCAGTCCACATTCCACCAGCAGCCTGTTTCACGCGATCGGATAATGCGCCCCATCCACCCTCCCTCTTAGTCTTATCCAGAGTCCGGCCATTCCTGGCCAAAATGTCACCTTTCCAGGCCACCCGAATTCTCGGCAAACCAAACGCACCAAAAACCGCTTTCTCATCGGAGAAAGGTGTGGGCGGTATATCTCCTTTCGGGCTTACATTCATTACAAGCCCCGGTGTCCACCTTCGGTCTGGTTGTGTCTCAGGCGTTTGCGACAAAGCTCTGCGCAGTAACCCAAGGCAAGAAAGAAACTCGTCCCTAGGGAATACCGCAAAAATGGGCAATGCCTCTGTTTGAGCAAGGGCCTTGATAACTTTTTCTAGCTGATCGTTGCCACGAGCCTCAAAAAGAAAGTTTCCTGTGTGCCTGTAATATTCGAGAAACGTTAGAGAAGCGCTTTCAGTAGACACCAGTTGCTTATTCCAACTTCTGATTAGCTCCTGCATCCTTACACGAGGCATCACGTCCTTTCGCAGATTCCCCATGTCTACCCCAAAAGCGAAAAAGAGAGTCACGCTTGCCTACCCTTTCTAGTTCTTCTCCCTCAACTCAAGAAAAGAGTAATCATACCCCTCCTTCTTGATTGGAACTCCCCGTGAGAGAAGGGGGATTAGACAGAGTTTTCAAGAAATCATCACGATAACCGTGGTGCCTAACAGTCTCACGAAACACCGGCACAAGAGCCCGCATAACAGTCACGGCCGGAAGAATCGATTCACGATTTTTTGTGCTGCGATCTGAAGAGCACCCATGAAAAATCTGATTCCGTAGGACATAGAGCCGATGAAACAAGTCGAGCAGAATATCTCGCGACCCTTCTCGACACAACTCGCTTAACCGCTGTTCCTTTGAGAACAGTTTTTTCTCACTCCATCGTACCCAACACTGCTTGCATAGAAACTGATTATTTCTAATCTTTTCGATATCCTCCTCCGCGTTACACACTGCCGATTCCACGGAAACTGCCCCATACTTTTTTGCAAAACCCAAAAACCTTAGAATGTCGTTCCAATCCCCCCGTCTCTCATCTTGTTTTTTGAGATATATAGGTTGTCCATAAAGAGCGTTAAAGGCGATCCAGCAAAAGACAAAAGCTGCATCTAGATCATCGGGGTCCTTCTTGATGCAATCTGCTGCCTTCTTAAGCCATGAAGTGCATCGATAACATCTGACCGTTGATGCTGATCGAGCAATTACCATGATGGATGCATGGAGGAAAGGAACCTACAAACGTTTCGTCTTTACAGTTTTGTCTGACGCGGGGGATTAGAAACGGTTTCTCTGTGCACTAGGGGTACTCCGAAGGACAGCAAAAACCAACCGCGCTTCGAGTAAATGATTCTGACATTTGCTGACCAAGCGTCACACGGTTGCGTTGAAGCTACCCTCGTATAATGATTCTCCTGCTGGACAGGCCTGGGCTGCCGAGTATAATCTGCGCATCTGAGTGATACTGATTCAGGAGTATTCATGACATTGAAGCAGGTGTTGACGATTGCGGGGTCGGATTCTGGTGGTGGCGCGGGGATTCAGGCTGACATTAAGGCCATGTCAGCTAATGGCGTGTTTGCGATGTCGGCGATTACCGCTATCACTGCGCAGAATACGGAAGAGGTCACCGACGTTCTGGAATTGCCGATCTCGATCATCGCGGCGCAAATCGATGCGGTGTTCGACGATTTCGACGTCTCTGCGGTGAAGACCGGGATGTTGTCCTCGACGGCGATCGTCGAGGTCGTCGCCAAACTTCTGAAGCCTCAGAATGTGACGAATCTGGTAGTGGATCCGGTCATGATTTCGAAAACCGGCCATGCGCTGCTCAAGCCGGAGGCGATCGACGCCATGAAGACACAGCTCTTCCCCTTGGCGCTGCTCGTGACGCCGAACATCCATGAGGCCCAGCAACTATCCGGGATCGAGATCAAGACGCTCGCGGACGCGCGCCGCGCCGCTAAAATCATCCACGGATTCGGCTGCAAGCATGTGTTGATCAAAGGGGGGCATTTGCTGACGGACCGAGCCACTGACTTGCTCTATGACGGCCGGTTCTTCAATGTGTTCAAGGGAGAATTCATCGAGACTCCCCATACGCATGGCACCGGCTGCACGTTCGCTTCGGCCATTGCGGCCCATCTTGCACGGGGCAAATCCATGAATGACGCCGTACAGACGGCCAAAACCTATCTCACCGAGGCTATCCGCCATAGCCTGGCAATCGGTCACGGAACCGGACCTACGAATCATTTCTACTTTCTCCCGACATAGCAGGATGCTGAAACAGCCCGCCAGCGGCGTTCTCACCTTGAAAGCATCCTCAACGTAGCCCAGAGGCTATGCCTCCGGTGCTTTCATCGGCTGCGGCCTTGCTGGACGGCCTGTTTGAGCATCCTGAGTGAGTATTCTCCTGTTACACCACATAATACGCAAACAATCGAAATTCTTGCGTGCCGACATGATTTCCAGCATCCTGTTAAAAAGAGGATGCCATGAGTCGCCTCACCTATCGCCCACTTACTTTCCTCGTTACAGGATTTGGCTGGCTCCTGCTCTCTTCGCTGGTGGGACTAGGCACCCTGATTGGATTGGTCCATGGCACGCCGCTGCCTTCTTGGTTGAGGTCGGTCCATGTGCATACCATCCTTGTCGGTGGAATCCTTCAACTCATGATCGGCGGACTACTGGCTTCCCTATCCAGTGATTCCCCGAGCGACCATGCCGGCTCGAACTCCCGTCCATGGCTGTTCGCAACCCTGAACGCCGCCACAGTCTTGTTGCTTATTGGATTCGGGCTTGGAAACATGATGATCATCGGCGGGGCTGGAATTGTCTTGATTGGAGCCGTCGCCTCCATCGCCCCGGTCGCGTGGCAGTACGCGCGGCAAAGCCCGACTCAATCAACAGACTCCACTTGGCTCTATCGCGTTTCTCTCATCTCCTTACTCGTTGGATTAGTCATCAGTGTCGCGATGGCCTTCCAGTTCGTCCAGCAATACTATGCCCATGCGCGGCTGCTTCATCTACATCTTATTCTGTTCGGTTTTGTCACCATGGCCATGATCGGCGCCACCCATCGCCTCTTGCCGATTGTCTTGAACACCGATCTCTACAGTCTGAAACTCGCCCGCTTCGTGATGGTCGCGCTTCCCGCCGGCTTCGCCGTTTTGATCGGCGGATTTATCACCTCGTCCCTCCACCTCGAACTCGCGATCGGAGGGTTACTCGTTCTCAGCATCGGTCTCTACGCGTACAATCTGTTGCGCACGTGGCTACGCTCCAGCCATCCGGGGAACGCCGCCTCCGACCATCTGTTACTCGCAACGTTTTTCCTGGTGCTCATGATGATCATGGGGGTGCTCGTCGGGGCCAACTATTTGCCACAGCCGACGGTCCTGCCGTTCGGCTCGTTGCACCTCGCAGCTTATACGCATATGGCCTTGATCGGGTTTATCTTACAGACGGTTCTGGGGGCCTTGTCCCATGGCATTCCTGAAATAATGGCAACCGACCAAATCGCGAGCCGGAAAAAGCAGGAGCCCTATCGCGCGCAACTCGCTGCCATGATGGACCGGTGGCGAGCCCTTCAGCTGACTGGACTGAGCTTTGGGACGATGGGATTCGGCGTACTCGCTGCGATGACCTGGAGCTTCCCGCTTAGTTCACTCTACATTCAGATCGCGACCTGGGTCACCGTGTGCCTACTCCTTGGCGGCCTGACCATCTTTACTGGCAAACTCGCCTGGGTTTTGGGGGCTTCGCCATCAGGAACAGTCGTTTCTCTCCCTAACAAGATGCCGAAAGAATCCACCAGCGCCATAGACCCTGCTGCGTGAGAGGCGCGACATGCGAGGAAGTCGCGACTTGGACAAGGTGGATTCCCACCTTGCTTGGCCTATCTAGATTGTCCCGCCTGTCTCACTCGGATATCCTGCGATATCTTTTTCTGTTGCGCCACAGGTATGTAGTCTCCCAGCATGATGCGTGATTGAAAGATCACTCCTTGGAAGAAGAATCCCTGACATTTCATGATCGACATGGTCATGGCATTGCCGCCATCCTGAGCACGCCTGACAAATCGACGACGCGTCTTGCCGTGCTGTGCCATGGATTTCTCTCCGGCAAGAACAGTACGACCAACAAGACCTTGACCCGCCTTCTCGGCGAACGAGGCATCGCAACCTTTCGATTCGACTTTTTCGGCCAAGGAGACAGTGAAGGACCATTCGAAAAGATCACGACAAGCCTCGCCGTACATCAAGCCCAAGCCGCACTGGATCTGGTGACCGCCAGAAGCTATGACCGGATCGGGCTTGTCGGCTCAAGCTTCGGAGGGCTCGTCGCCATCCTCACGGCAGCCCAGCGGCGCGATATTTCCTGTTTGGCTCTTAAATGCCCTGTGGTCGACTTTGCAGAAGAGCTTCGCCTCACATTCGGGCCGGAAGAATTGGCACGGTGGCAAGCCACAGACACGATTCAGAATATCATGGGAGGGCCGGAGCGGGTCCGCTTACGATATGCCTTTTACGAAGACTGCCTCAAGCAGATTGCCTATGAGCCGGCTGAACGAATCACCATACCCACACTGATCGTCCAGGGTGAGCGGGATGAATGTGTCCCCCTCCATCAAAGCCGGCGATTGCACGACGCGCTGAGAGGCCCCAAGAGGCTGGATCTCCTGCCAAGCGCCGATCATCAATTCACACGGGGAGAAGATTTTCAGCAAATGACTGCAGCGATTAGTGAATGGCTCGTAACCCATCTCACCTAGCAGGCTGCTGAAAAATGGGGCGAGGTGACTGGGACGATCCCTTTGCTCGCGCAACGCGCGGCCTCAGAAGGCCCTCGTTGGACGCGCGCAGTTGGGATCATCCCAGCCACCTCTTATAACAAGGGGGAATTCGCTGCGGCCTTGCCTGCGGAACGGCGCGTCTTGGCGCGCCGGGGTTGGGCGGGTGAGAAGTCCAACCGTTTTGAGCAGCCTGCCGCCCCCCCTCCTCTCATAATCGTGATCAGCTGCGGATTGCTTCCTGAAAAAATCTAAAATTTTCTGGCGCAACAGGCACCTCCGGGACACAATGCAGAGGAGTCACAGACACTTGAGTCCTAGAGGACTTGCCACAGATGATTCCCGCGACAGACATCGTGATGCCTCGATTCCTCATTGCTCTCCTTGCGGCAATACTATTCCAGAGCCTGCACTCTGTCGCGATACCCACGATCGTCTCAGCGGCGGAACAAGAGCCGCCATCCCGTCATAGCTTGATTCACCGTTCAGATGCCGGATCTTCCGCTCCGCCTGCCACGACTCATGGAACCATACTTCAGCCATCCAGCGCTGAGTCCACTCACATCACGAGTCCGATCGAGCCACACAAGCCATCGGTATCGATATCACCAGCACCTCTATCAGCGCCGCATCATCGGACGTTGACCAAGCGTCCGCCCATTGCCACGATAACCGCTCCTGCGACTTTACCCCAGACTCCCCCTGCAGCACCGGTATCGGGTATCGCAGATGGGCAGGCCACACAGGCGACAGCCGAAACCGCCAAGAACACGGCTCCCACGACAACGGCGCCTGTCAATAAGGCAACCGCTGCGCCTCTTGCTGGAGTGATCTCATCCGGCACTGGTGCGGTCGCTCCAAGCGCTTCCTCCCCGGTCACCGGAGCAGCAGGCCTTCATCCTGCAGCCTCAGCGGGAAGCGGCTCAGCGTCCTCATCCAGCGGTTCGCGATCGGCATTGAATTTGCTCCAGAACTCCGCAATCACAAGCCTGTTGCAACCTGCAACTCCTGTTGTCACAGCACCTCCGCCATCGACTCCACCTTCAACTCCGCCGTCAGCCCCACCATCATCTCCGCCTCCTGCTAGTCCATCGACAGGGAACGTGACACTGACATGGGCGGCAAATAGAGAACCTGATCTGGCTGGTTACAAGATTTACGTCGGCACGGCGTCCGGCACGTACGGTTTCCCTGGGTCTCCCTTCGTGACAGGAAAAATCACAAGCTATACGATCTCCAATCTTCCCAAGGGCGAGACCTACTACTTTGCCATCTCCGCTTACGACAGTGCCGGCAATGAAAGCTCGCTTTCTGCCGAAGTCAGCAGAAGCCTCTACTAGCGGCTGCTGAAAATGCGCTGCCAACTGCGTTCTCGGCTCCCGCGACTCCCTCAACGTACCCGAGAGGGTACGCCTCCGTCGCCTTGGTTCCCTCGCGGCCTTGCTGGAAACAGTTTGAGCGATCGCTCTTTGATGAGACAAGCTGTGGAGGTCCATTGCGCTAAGGGAATCCCGGCAGGCTGATCAAAACGATCATCCAACGAGGCCGCAGCCGATGGCCACACCGGAGGCGTACCCTCTGGGGCGCACGGTGCGACGAATAAGGAGCACCACGTCTGTGCGCGCCGACGAGTGAGTGAGGCGGCCGGGTCCCCGTTGAGGATGTTGTCGAGGTGAGAACGAAGTTGGGGACCGTTTTCACCATCCTGACGACTAGTGGATGAGTCCGCCGACCACCCAATGCCGATCATCCGGCACATCGACAATCAAGCGTGTCAGATTCATCCGGGCTAGCTGCGCGCTGATTTCATCTTCCGTAAATGCCGCGAGCAGCGAGTTATAGAAGTCTCTCCTGAGAATGTCGGGAGCCTCGGGAGCATACTGATCGACAATGGCCTGCGCCGCTTCCGGTGATTCCGGCCTCAATAAGTCCATCACCAGCACGGGTGAGCCGGGCTTCACGGCAAATCGCAGTTTGTGCCAAAACTGCAAGGGGTTCGGGACGTGATGCAGCAAGCTATTGGAAATGGCTGCATCGACGATATTCGTGCCGGCGAGATCCTGAAATCGTTCACAGCGGAAGGCGATACGCCCGGATAAGCCGACCCGCTGCGCAGTTTCTTCAGCCAGCCGTACCATCGGTTCCGACGCATCAACGGCGGTGATGCGACAAGAGGGAAACGCCTGAGCGAAGCGGATGGGAATATCGCCGGGACCACAGCCCAGGTCCAACACGTGCCCCTCGGAAAAATCGGGAAAGTACTCGCGGAAACGATCGACGAATCCCTGGTTTTCTTGTGAAAAATCCGCCTCGGCATAGGCGCGGACTTGCGCGGGATCTTCCATGAGTTCTGGCTCAAGCGTACGGTTCATCGGTCTTTAGCTTTCAGCCGTCAGCATTCAGCTTTCAGCATACAGAATTGACTCCCCTGCTCTCAGCTGATCGCTGACAGCTGAATGCTAGCTCTTCCTTTCAAGAACCACTTCATCTCCGGGCCTCACCACACCCTCACGCAGCACCCTCGCGTAGAATCGACTCCATCCCGGGTTCACTTTCTGGGAAACTCGCTTGAAATCTCTGTCCCTGAACCACTGGGCGTTCTTGTCGCAGGGACTCGTATAGCTCATGATCTCTATCTGGACCTCTGGCCCAACGTGGAGCCGGTCCCCCAGTGTGAGCTTCTCCCACTCAAGCCCGGCAAGTGTCAGATTTTCTCCGGAGGAACCGGCTTCAATCGAATGGCCCTCGTCCTGCAACCGCTCGATCAGCTCTTGAGAATAGAGACAGACAGCGCGATCGGGTCCGCCATGCACTTTGAGATTCTGCTGCCGGTCACCCTCGACGCCAGCTTTGGTGATGACCGCCTCCAGCACTGGATGTTTCGGGACACCTCCGTCAGAGACATTGATCTGGTACAGATAGGGATAGGGCAGCCGTCCGGTCATGGTTATCAATTCACTCCTTCACAGGATTCCGCCATCCGCAATTCCAACGCCAGCCAACCTTCCTGTTCACGCCGTCGAAGCAACATCGCGCCGGCCTTGGAGAAAGCCTCGATAATCTCTTGCTCTTGTTCGAGCAGAATGCCGGACAGCATGAGCCGCGCGCCATGGCTCACGTATCGAGCCAACTCATCGCACAACAGTAGCAACGTCCGGCGATCGAGATTGGCAAGCACCAGATCCGGTCGCAGCTCGCCTTGCCGGTCAACATCCTCCAGCGTTCCGCACCGGAATTCGAGATGGTCCCCAAACCCGTTCTCTGCGGCATAGTCTCGCGCGCAGTCTACCGCAACAGGGTCGCATTCCACTCCCAGGGCTGAGGCGGCTCCAAGCCGTAGCGCGGCCATCGCCAGAATGCCGCTCCCCGCCCCCACATCCAGCACGGACTCGCCGCCGTGAACGAGATCTTCAAGCGATTCCAGCAACATCCGTGTCGTCGCGTGATGGCCCGTGCCGAATGCCTGCTTCGGATCAAGCACGATCTCAATGTCCCCTGCCTGTAGCGCCACCAACTCCCAACTCGGCCTGATCACAATCCGCCGGCCGATCCGGATCGGCCTGACCGACTGAGCCCACTGCCGATTCCAATCCTGATCGGGCAATTCCTCAACACGAATGTCGCGCTCAGCCAAGGCGTCTGGATCGAGTCCCTGCAAGGTCTTGCTCAGACGAGCACAGACTTCCGCGCTCCACTGTGGTTTCGGCCAATAGAGATGGACGATCCCCTGTTCCTCCCATCCGCCTTGGATCAGTGGGTCAGCCAGCATACCAAGCAACTCTGCCGCATCGACAGCGGTCCGAATCTGCACATCGATCCATCCTTCTGAGTTCATGGCTGACTAGCCCGCATTGTTCATGACGGTTCGTCGCGAAATCGCGAAGTCGCGTTGCGAGACGGGCATGCGGAGCCGGGAGGTGCCGAGGCGTACTTGAACAGTACGTCGTGGGAGCGAGCGGCGAGCCTGCCCGCCGAAGGCTCGTCGCAGCAGCGAATCCGCGATTGCAGTAGAAGCGCTCATGAATAATGCGGGCCAGAGTTGACGCACTCTCCCCCTTCCAGTAAGGTCGGCGCTATGCTCCAGAAGCAGCCCATAACGCCTATGACGAAAGCCCACGCGTTGACACGCCTGACGGCGAAACTCGACCGCATGATCGCTCTGGCTACCGCCGCGAGTTCGAAATTCAGCCGCTGGCGCCTTATTCTGTTCATCGTCGGAGCGATCTGCACGGTAGCCATCTATAAAATGGGTTGGTATCAAGCCGGCAACGGAGCACTCATCATCTTCATCGGCCTGTTCCTGATTGTGGCCGTGTATCATAACAGGCTCGAAAGTCGCTTGCACCGCCTTCGCCTTTGGAAGCAGATCAAGCTCGTGCACTTGGCACGTCTCCGGCTGGATTGGCCTCACATTCCGACTCGTACATCGAGCGCCCCCGAGCAGCATCCGTACGCCAAAGATTTGGACCTTGTCGGCCCCCACTCGCTCCTCCATCTGCTCGACACCACCATCTCCTCACACGGACAGGCGCGGCTGGCGTCGTGGCTGCTTGAGCAACCGCCTCAACCGGATCAGTGGCTCATACGCCGACGCCTCGTGCAGGAACTTATTCCGCGATCGCTGTTTCGCGATCGGCTGGGGCTTGAAGCGCAGCTCATCGGCGAACAGGAAATCAACGGACGACGATTGGAAGCTGTCCTGCAACATGCAGTCGGATTCCCTCATCTCACGACCGTCTTAGCGATTCAAACTCTGCTTGCCGTCGCCACCATCGGGCTCGGACTGAGTGCGCTGCTCGACTGGCTTCCGAGTTATTGGATGTGGTCCTTCGCCGCCTATGTGTTGCTCTATTTCTGGACCGATCAGGGAGAAGAGTTGTTGGAGCATGCGGTGGGCGTGCACTTCGAGCTGGAAAAACTGGGAGCCGTGCTTGGCTTTGTCGAACGGCACGCCCAGCCTCGCCACGCGGCGCTCGCCGATCTGTGGGTGCCACTGCTTGCACCAGGCGTCAATCCGCCCCAGCTCGTCCGGCAAGCGGCTCGCATCCTACACGCGATCAGCGTCAAAGCCCATCCGGTGATCCATCTGGCCGCCAACGCGTTCTGCCCTTGGGACTTGTGGTTCACCTATCGGCTGCAACAGATTCAGGCGCAGGTGGCCGCCCACCTGCCGACCTGGCTGGATCGACTGGCCGAGGTCGAGGCTGCTTCGGCACTCGCCACATTTGCCGCACTCCATCCATCGTATCGCTGGCCGGACCCGCTTACCGCCGATCCCCTGCGTAACGGAGCGCAGGCGAGGCTTTCGGCCAAAAGCCTCGCCCACCCGCTGATCCCTGAGCCGCACCGAGTCTCAAACGATCTTACCCTCGACACACTGGGAACCATACTCTTGGTGACTGGGTCCAACATGTCGGGGAAAAGCACCTTCCTCCGAACTCTGGGTATCAATTTGTGCCTCGCCCAGGCAGGTGCCCCCGTCTGTGCCGGTCTTTTCGAGTGGACTTGGGTGCGCCTCGCCACCTGTATCCGCGTAGACGACTCGCTTGAAGCGGGCCTGTCCTTTTTCTATGCCGAGGTGAAACGCTTAAAAAGTCTGCTGGACAAGACGCTGGACCGAACCAGCCCACCCGTGGTCTTCCTGATCGATGAAATCTTCAAGGGTACCAACAATCGTGAACGGCTGATCGGAAGCCGTTCTTACATTTCTGCGCTCTCGCACGGCAATGGCTTCGGCCTGGTCACCACCCACGATCTGGAGTTGACCGATCTCGATAAGACGGTACCCGGATTGCGGAACGCCCACTTTCAGGAATCAGTGGCAGCCGGCGCGCTGCAATTCGACTACAAACTACGATCCGGCCCCTGCCCCACGACTAACGCTCTACGGATCATGGAACTAGAGGGGTTGCCGGTGCCTCCACCTCAGGGCTGACCTTTCCTACCTTTTTATTCCGTTCCCGCTGTGCTAAGACTCTGCGCACGATTCAGGCGCATTCACAGACTTGGGAGGCGCCATGACCATCCAACCTTGGATCACCTGCCTACAAAGCGGAATACTCATCCGCCATCTCGAAGCTCGCTACCCCGAACAGGCATCGAAAGTTGATCTCAAACGGGTGATGGGGGCAGCCGATTCGTTCCAGGAAATTCAGGATGCCCGTGCGTTCCTGACCGATGCAAGCAATTGGGTCCCTGTTTCAGTTTTTCGTGAGTTGATCAAGGCCTGTGAACTGGCATCCGGCGAAAAAGACTTCACCTATCTGGCGGCTCTGGCCTACTACGAAGCTGTCAAAACACAGACCCCGACACTGATCGAAACGATCGCGATCCTCCTCAACGACGTAGAATCGGTCTTTCGTTCTGTCGGCAACTGGGCCTCTGCCTATACGAACTATCTCCAGCTTCAGTCATTCGTCTGTCCGGACGAAACACAGACTTTGCACATTCTGTCTCGAAACTTGCCGCCGGTCGATCCTGGACTTGGAAACATGCGTCTGGTACAGGGCAATCTCGAAGGCACTGCGAAACTGGATCCCTCCGTCAACACTGCCACCTGCGAAGAGGTCTACTCACAACTCCGATTAGAAACCCTGGTCCATGAGTTCTGCGACGCTTACGACATGACCACGAAGAACGATCGGATCACTGTGGCCCGCCGATCGACGGGTGACGTCGTGATCACGGGACGAACGATTCGCCTCGTTCATACACTGATCCCTATTAAAATCGACGGTATTCCGGCACCGCATGGTTCCGACGAACAACTTGTTGCCACACTTGAGGGGCAGGACCACCTCTCGGTCTGGACGGCTGAAGAGCCGGCCCAAAGACCCAAGACTCACTCCCCCACACAGAACGATTACTGCACCGCAATCCGCATCGAACGCGGTGGGACCCTTTCAGCTGGATCACTCAGTATCACGATCAAGGCCGGCGCGATCTACAACGCACCGTATACACACTATCGCCTACGCTGGACGAATCGCCATCCACACACGAATGACGCCGCTACCGCTGGTCGCTCGCAATTCTTGACGGACCGGCGCGCCTTTGCACATCAGCTCTTTACCCATTTGAAGAACCTACAGACGACGCATCGACATATGCTCACCATGTTCCTCCGCAATGTGGAACTGGCGCAGGAGAATATCCAACTGAAGCAGGAGCTGTCTGCGCAGCAAGAAACCGGCGGCATGATCGGCAAAAGCGCTCTGCTTCTAGATCTTCTTTCCCTGATCAGAACCATCGCGCCTTCGGACACAACCGTGTTGGTGACAGGAGAAACAGGGACCGGGAAAGAACTCGCCGCCCGGTTGATCCATCAGCTGAGCCGGCGGAAGGACCGACGCTTCGTGGCCGTGAATTGTGGAGCACTGCCTGAAACGCTCTTGGAAAGTGAGCTGTTCGGTCATGAGAAAGGATCGTTCACCGGAGCGATAGCCCAGAAGAAAGGCAAATTCGAACTCGCCGAGGGGGGCACACTGTTCCTAGACGAAATTGGGGATATCTCGCCCGCGGTGCAGGTGAAATTGCTGAGAGTGCTTCAAGAGCGAGAGTTTCAGCGTGTCGGAGGAACGAGCGATCTTACCGCGAACATCCGGCTGATTGCCGCCACCAATCGGGACCTCCTGGCGATGATGGAGCAGAACCAATTTCGGAAAGACCTGTTCTATCGTTTGAATGTCATTCAGCTCTACGTCCCGGCCCTGCGGGAACGCCCGGAGGATATTGTCGAACTCGCACAGCATTTCGTCCAGCGATTCGCCGAAAAGATCGGGAAATCCATTGCTGGCTTGACGCCAGACGCATTACAACTCTGCCTGACCTACAAATGGCCCGGCAACATCCGCGAGCTGGAGAACGTCATGGAGCGCGCCGTGACCTTGGCGCCGGAAGGTAAGAAGTGGATTGCTCCCGACCTGCTCCCGAACAATCTACGTTCGACCACGGAATCGGCACCCTCGCTCGATATTGCCGAACTCATCGACCATATCGAATGGGGAGCCCTGCGCAAAACTCTGGAAAAAAGCGGCTCGCTCACAGAACTCTTGAACCATGTGGAATGGTCTATCACCCGCCGCGCCGTCGCCGAATACGGCGGCAACAAGAGCCGTGCAGCAAAGATCCTCGGGCGCACCTATCGCTGGTTACGGAAACTCGAAAGCGAAATGACTGAGCAGGGGCCCTCTTCAAGTCGCCTTTGAGACTACTGCTTGTCAATCACTCTCGCTTTCCTCCTCGGCTGCCCATCCATTGCTGAACAACAGTTCATGGGACTCTGAATCGCTGTTCATAGTTTCTTGTTTCCTCTGCCTGCTTAAACTACCTGATTTTCTCTCATCATTTCTGTGTTTTCGGCGCTACTCTCCAAGCCTTTCGTTCAGTTAGCTTGCAAACGATCTACAAACGAGGAGCATGCACACCGCGTCAGTTTTCCCTTGGCACACTTATTGATCAGCCTAGTCGGCGGGACGAGACGGTGAAGATACTGTACCTTGCAAAACTTTTGGAGCAGCAACATGCCGGCACCCACACAACATAGGAAGAGGATGAGCCAATCGTATGCCAACAGCCATTTGTCCGGTTCTTTCACCCAATGGATTTTCTTCCTACCTATCGCCAGCTTGGCAATGGTCAGCTCCCAGGGATGTTCCGTCTATCTCGCCGCACACCAGCCTGACCAAAAAGACCTGACAGTATTGGAACGAGGAACACCTCGTCAGAATGTCGCAGCAGAACTTGGGGCTCCGATTTGGTCGGAGGACAGGAGCAAAGACACGATCGAGATATACAAATTCAAGCAAGGGTATAGCAAATCGGTCAGACTTGGTCGAACATTCTTCCATGCGATCGCGGATGTTTTTACGCTTGGGATCTGGGAGATCCCCGGGACTCTGATTGAGAAGGTAGGTCTTCGCGGAACGGATATGACGGCAAAGGTATCCTATGATGCCGAAGGCAGGGTCCAGACCTCTGAGCTCTTCGATGCGAACAGATCAGACCGAGAGGGAACTGTCGGGGTAGTCGTAAGACCTACCGCCCCTGAGGCACGGCTTCGGATACCTGCCAAGGGATGGCTGGCATATGCGGGAAGAGGGGCAGTCAGTTCAGCAGTAAGTGGAGCTCAGATCGGTGCGATACCAGGTGTGCTGTGCCCATTTTTTGTTATCCCGTCTTGTTTGGCAGGAATGGGGGGCCTTGTCATCGGTTCAATGGTTGGCGGCATTTACGGCGTAACGGAGGCCGAACCGTTCTCGTCAATAGAACAATCAGAGTTGGTATTTCAGGCCGCCCTGGATGATCTTGAAATTCAGGAAGCCTTCCGGGACTTTGTGTTTCAGAACGGTCATGGATCGACTTCTAATTCCATCATACTTCTGACGAGTCAGGAACTTGCCGCCGCTGAGGTAGAGCACTCGTATCCTGTTCTACACATCAATGGGATAAATACGGTCGTTGATCTCAGCGAGGTTACCGTGGAGCTACGCGTCGCAGGCTCGGCGGTCAACCCGCTTCGCAAGCTATTCCTGACAGTGCAGTGTCGACTCATTCGGACTGTAGACGGCGCTGAGCTCGATCGCCGCTTGATTACCGATGAGATGGGCGGTACCCAGTCCGTCACGGAGTGGGCCGACCACGACGCACATGAATTTCGTGAGGAAGTCACCCAGGCTGCCCAACGCCTCGCACAGCAAGTCGTCAAAGAGCTCCTCTCGGACATTCCTTCTGAGAACGAAGTGCAAGATCCCACATTACAAGCCTTGACCCATTGACCCAATGTTGGCCCACACACAGGGAGGCTGAAAGTGAGCCGGGTAAGACGAATCACGGTCGCCTATGGCATCGTCGGCATCATCACGCTCCCTCCGACTGTGGCGTCAGCCGAATGGTTTGGGGACCTCTATGCCGGCGCTGCGCTCCCAGGGCACGCAACAGCTCACTATTCACAAATGCAACCCATTGCCCTAAACCTGGACAGGCAGCTGGACTTGGGCACAGGTCCCGCGATCGGACTTCGGGCCGGTTACTGGTTTGCCCGATTCCCGTGGCTCGGCATAGCTGGAGACCTGTCCTACTTTTCCCGTAGCGCGGAGGGGACCCGCATCAGTGCCGTGCCTATATCCTTGCTGCTCATGTTCCGTTTACCTTTGCTCGAGAGCGAGGAGCATCCAACCGGCAAACTTCAGCCTTATATAGGCTTTGGCCCGAGCCTAGTTGCCGGAGATTCCTCAATAGATGTTGCGCCCCTGACGAAGACACAGGACGGCTCGTATACAACCGTGGGCATGGACGCAAGGGCCGGCCTCTTGTGGAGGTTTCATAGACACATTGGGATTTTCGGCGAATATCGATTTACTTATTTCAGCGCTGACACTTTTGATGCGGAGTGCCAACGACCACCGCCGCAGCAATGTCGCGCAGCTCCGCGTGACGACGTCATCGTGAACACAACTGACACCAGCCTGACCACTCACCAGACTCTTATCGGCCTTCGCTTCAGTCTCCCTTGAGGCCCACGGCAGTAATAGCCTGCTTCGCCTAGACGATGACAACAAGGGTTGCCCTGAATCAGTCTTTGAATTCAACTCGATCATTCCGCACCTCCTGGAATCTCTTCGGAGAGTGGTGAGGATGCACACAACCGCAGAACCGAATCCTGTCGTAGCGGACACAGTCCCATGAACAGCAGTTCCTGAGTTATGAATCGCCGTTCATACGTTTCGCCGGCTCACTTGAATTTCCTGCCTTGGTCCGTTTAGCTCACTGGCACACCGCTTCCTCTGCAAAGGCTTACCCAACACCAACTTCCATCACGCTTCTCAGTGCCTTTCCATTAGGCAGTTCGCCTCGGCATGAAATGGCACGGAGATTGATCTGCACAAGGATTGTCAGTAGCGGGAACACGAGCTGTCATCGCGCAACGTTCCGACATGGAGCGCCTCATGCACGCTTTCGGTGAGCCACTGATCCAACAGCATGACGACAGCTCACACTCCCGACGATGACAATTTCCTTAACCGTCCACATAGGAGGTGCGCCATGAAACCGACAGCCTTGATGGTGTTGCTTCTCACAGGAGTCTTCGCGCAGGGATGTTCGATTTATAAGGCCGCGACTGCGCCACCGCCCGTCGAGGTCGAGCGAGTGAGGGTGGGGAGCGACCGAACTGAAGTCATTTCGGTTTTAGGAACGCCCAAGCTAACAGAGGTCACCGATGGCCAGCGGACCGACATGTTCGAGTTCACATCTGGGTATAACCAGGCATCGAAGTCGAGAATACTCTTTTACATTGCCGGCGATTTTTTCACCGCCGGGCTATCCGAGTTGGTTTTCTGGCCGCTGGAGCTGGCTGTGCTCCAGGGAACAGAAGGCCGAGCCGTTACCACGTATGGGTCTGACAACAAGGTTCAGATAGTGAATATCACTACAAAAGACGGGAAACCTTGGGAACACTAGGAAAAGATGGTGTCAAGACTAGAATGCGTGAGTGAAGGAACGACTGCTGGCAATTGCTTTTCAGTAATGTCGCCGAGTTCTTCCATTTAGCAAGAACGGCGATTCAGCATATCTGAATCGCCGTTCTTCGCTCTACGGCGCCTTTCATGACCACACTTCGAACGGCATGACCCACTGCTGGCTCGCCACAAAACACACGACGTGGGCACGCAATACTATTTAGAGTAAAGGGGAACTATTCCCGAAACTTTTCCTTCAGCTTTTCATGTAAACTTCTGCCACGTCTATGAACGACAGAACTCTTCCTATGAATCCCGGTTCATAGATTTCCTTTTTCGATCCAGTCTCTGCGTCCCACCCATGCCACCACGCTCCTCTTGGCTGTTCTCCCTAAGCTATCGAAAACAAAACGGTTTGGCACGGCAGATTTCTGCTCATCCTCGCACACACTGAATCGGCATAGCACTTGCCCTTCTGTCTCGATAGACGAGGATCGAATGGCGAAGGGAGGACGCTATGAAACCACGATGGTTGGCTCTAATTGCCTTGCTCCTTGGGACCTATGCCGCCGTTCCCGCGATCGAGGCAGCCGATGGCGTCGAACGGCATTGCTTCGGCCTGCTGTGGTGCAACGAGCAGTCGGCCCACTCAACGTCAACGGACGGGTTGTTATGGCTCTATTCGGCTGAAGAGCGAGATAGCTACTCTCGGCTGGCTGTGCGGCCGCTGTACTCCATGGAGGAAGATCCGACGCACAACCTGCTCCGGCGAAGCATTCTCTGGCCACTGGGAACCTATGAACGCAGAGGAGACCAGACCTGGGCCCATGTCTTCCCCCTCTATTGGCACGCTGATCAGCCAGGCCAGGAGTGGACCTTCACTGTCCCGCTCTATCTGAAGTCGATTCATGGAGACAACGCATGGCACCATCTGTTTCCCTTATTCAGCCGCCATGTCATGGGCGAATACTACTCGAGAAGCTTTGTGCTCGGTCCACTGTTGGTCACAACACGCGACGCCCGCACCGACTTGACTCAATGGGATCTACTCTTTCCTTTCTTTCACTATCGACAGGACCTGAATTCGTCGAACAGCTGGCTGTTCCCGCTCTATTGGTCAGGCGAAGACCGATCGACGAGAGAAGCCTATCGCTATATCCTGCCGCTCTATGGGGCCTCTGACGACCAATCCCAACACTACCATTTCCTGTTCCCGTTCTATGGCTTTGCCGACAACACCTCGGCCCAGGTCAAGCGGATCGCCATACTCGGCTTGCCACCGGCGAAAGGATTTTCAGCGATACCTTCCTTAGCGCTCTTCGAGCATGTGACGACGGCCGACGAGACGAGTCATCGGATATTCCCGCTGTACAACTATGTCTCAGGCGCAGATGACAGCAGTACCTTCGATGCGCTCCTCCTGTACCGTCATCAGACAACACCATCCGGCACCATCGACAGATTCTTTCCGTTGTATCGATACGAAGGCGCCGCCGCCAACCAGAGCCGTGAATTCGATCTGTTCGGCTATCGCGACGCGTC
This sequence comes from uncultured Nitrospiraceae bacterium, assembly GCA_963801725.1. Classification (GTDB taxonomy): domain Bacteria; phylum Nitrospirota; class Nitrospiria; order Nitrospirales; family Nitrospiraceae; genus Palsa-1315. The sequence continues at coordinate 1,402,844 of CAWDFX010000002.1, read as the reverse complement.
CTGGTTTCGCTATGAGGATGACCCACACCACAGCACACACCGACTCCTCGGCCTCTACAACTACGATCACAGCCAAGATGGATCTTCACAGCTCTCTGCCGTTGGCTATCGCCGCCTCTCTCTCTATCTTCACCGGAGCCAGGACGATGTGACCGAAGATCGGTTCGTGCCTCTACACGACTACTTCCGTAACGGTGACAACAGCTCTATTTCGCTTCTCGGCATATCTGAAATCGCGTTGTATCGCCAAGAATCGAGTCCGTCTCTGTTCCGGCATCGCCTATTTCCGCTTTATCAATACCGGCACGATCTTGCGAAGAATGAGACCCTGTTCGACGCCCTGCTTCTCTATCGCCACCTGACCACGCTTACCCAGACAGCCGATCGACTTCTCCCCTTCTGGGATTATGTCCGGAGCGACCACCGAGGCCGACTGGCGTCTCAGCCTTTTTGGAATTGAATCAGTGGCGCTGTATCGCCACGACGGGAATGAAGTTCGTACGATGGACCACCTGTTCCCCTTCTACGGCTATCGCAGCGAGCAAGATGGCGAAACTCGGTTCAGCGCGTTGGGGCTACCGTCATTTAGCCCGCTTGCCGCCTGGTCTCTCTACGAGCATGACGATTCTTTATCCCAGACGATTGACCGTTTCTTCCCTCTCTACCACTACCGGAAGGATAAAACTCAGCAGGCGTCCGCATTCGACATGCTGGGACTGGGGTCCGCCTCCTTCATTCACCATGAGGCAACTTCGACTAGCGTGACGCACCGTGTCTTCCCGCTCTATCGATATGCCCACGATGAAGAAACAGGGCAGACCACGATGAATCTGCTTGGGATCGAACCACTGAGCGTCTTCCGGTCACAATCTGGCCCTGCCCATCACGCCCATTATCTCTTTCCGCTCTACAACTACCAGCAGCTTGGTGAGACCAGCCGTCTTTCGGCTATCGGCCTGCCCGCGATAGGAGGAATCCCAGCCCTGTCCCTCTACGCGCACCAGACAACACCCTCAGCCGTGCATGATCGGCTGTTTCCGCTCTACAGCTACCGCGCAGACGACGCAACCGACACCACCACATTCTCTGCGCTCTGGATGTTCTGGCGCACAACATCGCCGACCACGAGTCAGACCAGTCTCTTTCCCATCGGAAGCATGACGAAGGATGAGGCGACGGGTGAAACAAGCTGGTCTTTGATTGGACTCGAACCCGCTCTTCCGGTGAGTTGGGCCCGCCACACCTGGACACATGATGGCAGTAGAGGGCTCTTCTTCCCGCTCTATGACTACCGGAACGAAGGAAATCAGTCCGTCCTGTCGATCGGTGGAATCTCACACCTGGCGATCTATCGTCAAGAAACGACCCCGACGTACCACAGCCATCGGCTCTTCCCCCTCTACAGCTTCAAACAGGACCTCACGCAAGACGTAACACGAACGAATATTCTATTGGCGTACCAACACGAGCAATCTCCCGCCGGCTCGAAAGACACGTTCATCCCCTTGTGGCACTACGAACGGCTCGATCAACGACATGAACGTCGCTTCAATGCGCTGGGCCTTGGCAACTTCTCGCTCTACGAACACCGGACGACATTGACTGGGACGACCGACAGTTTTTTCGCTCTCTATAATTATTCGTCCGACCGTGAAACCGGGAAGGCGGAGTTCTCACTCTTGTGGCCTCTGGCTGAATACAAAAGCCGTCATGGCGTCGTGACATCGGCAAGTGTATTGTGGTGGCTGACCTCCTACGAGCATCCGGATGCAGACCATTCCAACTTCCATTTCCTTGGAGGCTCAAAGATGGCTCTGGTCCAGTCGCATCACCTCGCCCAGAGAGTCGATCTTTGAATTCAACCCGATCATCCCGCTGTATCAGTACCGACATGAGACGGAGAGGGGAACCTCCTGGGATCTCTTCGGAGGGCTGGTGGGAATGTACACGGCCAAGCAACAGACTCGTATCAAGCTGTTCTGGCTGTCACTGTGAAGACACGTCGTTGTGCGATTCATACACACTGCGGGGAAGGAAACATTTGCCTCCGACTCCAAACACTGGCACACTGCAGCCGATACGAGGCCTTTTCTGGTGGACAGTCTTCAGCACAAGGTTGCAGATACCAGCCCCGCTTCGCACCCTCTACGCGGCCTCCTCATTGCGCAATTCTTCGGCGCGTTCAACGACAACGCGTGGAAGCTCATGGTCGCCCTGCTGGCCATCCGGCAAGCGACCGCGGGGATGTCGCCAGGCCCTGAGCTGGAAACTGCGGCACAGACGCAAACCGCGCTCACCTATATCATCTTCACCTTGCCGCTGGTGTTGCTGTCGTTGATCGGCGGCACCTTGGCCGATCGCCTGAGCAAGCGCACGGTCATCATCGCCATCAAAGTCGTCGAGGTGGTCCTCATGAGCGCCGGCACCGTTGCGCTCTGGTTGAACCCCGCCGGCGGTATTATGCCGTTGATCGTCCTCTGCGGGATGGGCGCGCACAGCGCGCTCTTCGGCCCGTCGAAATACGGCATTCTCCCCGAGTTGATTCCGCATGAACGTCTCGCCGCCGGCAACGGTCTGTTGGAGCTCTGGACCTTTGCCGCCATCCTGGCGGGCACGGCAGCCGGAGGCTTTCTCTTGCAGACCGCCGATGACCAGCTTTGGATGGCCCCCCTCACCTTGGCCGCCTTGTCGGTCGCCGGCCTGGTTGCAGCCTTTGCCATTCCCCACGTCTCGCCCGCACGCGCATCCGGCGGCGTTGGCTCAACGATCCGCGATGCCTGGGCTGCCATTCAGACAGAACGACTGTTACGCCTTGCCATCCCAGGTGAAATATTTTTCTGGACGATTGCGAGCCTCTTCGCCCAGAACATTCTCGTCTATGCCAAAGCCGTTCTGCATCTCTCGGATGCAATGTCGGGACTCCCGCTTACGCTGTTGTCCATCGGTATCGGCGTCGGCGCCCTACTGGTCGGGCGACTGTCTAAAAACCGCATTGAGTACGGACTGGTCCCCCTGGGAGCCATGGGTGCGTCCATCGCACTGTCCTTGCTCGGCGCACTGACCCCACAGTTGGTCGGAACGTTTCTGATACTAGGACTCCTCGGAATCTTCTGCTCCTTCATCTTCGTGCCGTTGAACGCGATTCTCCAATGGAGATCGCCACCCGATCGGCGCGGCGCCGTCATCTCGTTTTCCAACACGTGTGTCTTCACCGGAATTCTCTTGGGATCGCTCGCCGGCGGCTCGCTCGCCAATGTCGGATTCTCAACCAGCAGCATTTTCCTCGTCACCGCCGGAGTGACCATAGTCGGCACGCTGTGGGCACTCCGGCTGATGCCCGATGTGTTCCTGCGGCTGGTGTTCGTCATCTTGACGAACACCCTCTATCGCCTCCGCATCGTCGGCCAGCACCATGTTCCCCAATCCGGCGGGGCGCTGCTCGTCCCAAACCATATGTCGTTCGTCGATGGCTTCTTGCTCATGGCGAGCGTCGATCGGCCCATACGATTCGTGGTGGATGCCGCCTATGCCACGCACCCGCTGTTCAAATGGTTGATGACCGCTATGAAGGTCATCCCGATCGCTTCAGGAGGCGGCCCCCGCATGATTCTCCGAGCGCTGCGCAGCGCGGGACAGGCCCTCGACGACGGAGAGATCGTCTGCATCTTCCCCGAAGGACAGATTACCCGCACCGGCACACTGCTGCCGTTTCGTCGCGGCTTCGAACGGATTGTGAAGGGGCGGGAGGTGCCGGTCATCCCCACACACTTGGATCGTGTGTGGGGCAGCATCTTCAGCTTTGAGAAGGGTCGTTTCCTCACGAAATGGCCTGAGCGCATTCCTTATCCATTGACGGTGTCCTTCGGCTCGCCGCTGCCGTCGGATACGCCGGCGCACACGCTCCGCGACGCGGTCCGCACACTCGGAGAGGAGGCCTGGCGCCTGCGCAAATCCTGTCGCCGCCCGCTGCACCGTGAATTCATCCATGCCATGAGGAGGCATCCCTTCCGCTTCGCCATGGCAGACCACAACCGCCCACGTGTGTCGTCGCTCCAAGCCCTGATCGGGTCCATCACACTTGCCAGAACGCTTCGGCCACATTGGGAAGACCAGCGTCATGTCGGCATCCTGCTCCCGCCAACCGTCGCTGGCGCATTGGTCAACGTGGCGGCGCCCCTGTGCGGGAAGACCAGCGTGAATTTGAACTACACGGTCGGCAAATCCGGCCTCGAAGCGGCCGTGCGTCTCGCCGGCCTTCGCACGATCGTCACCAGCCGCGTCTTCGTCGAGAAGGCCAAATTGGAGTTGCCGGACGGGCCGTCGATCGTGTGGCTGGAGGATGTCGCCCACACCATCGGCAGAGGACAGAAGCTTATTGCGAGTCTCCTCGCCCTCTTCGCCCCTGCGCGGCTGATCGAACGGGCCTGCGGACAGAATACCCCGCTGACGATGGACGACCTGGCCACCATCATCTTCAGCAGCGGCAGCACGGGGGAACCGAAGGGCGTGATGCTGTCTCATTTCAACATCGATGCCAATGAGCAGGGAACCAGCCAAGTCCTTCATCTCTATCAAGAGGAGCGAGTGCTCGGGACTCTTCCGTTCTTCCATTCGTTCGGCTATCTCGTCTTCTGGCTCGTCATGTTCAACAACGCGGGCATCATTTTTCATCCCTCCCCGCTCGACGTCGCCGCCATCGGCGAACTCGTGCGCCGCTACCGCGTCACGTTCCTCGTCACCACGCCGACCTTTCTCCAGCTGTATCAGCGCCGCTGTACCCCGGAGCAATTCAGTTCGCTGCGTGTAGTCCTGACCGGCGCTGAGAAACTTCCGGCCAGGCTCGTGCGGGCATTTGAAGATCGGTTCGGAATCGAACCGATCGAGGGCTATGGCGTCACCGAATGTGCCCCCGTCGTCGCCGTCAATTGTCCGGACTTCCGAGCTGCCGGGTACTACCAACCGGCCTCACGGCGGGGAACTGTCGGCCAACCGCTGCCCGGCGTGTCTGTGAAAATCGTCGATCCCGACAGCTTTGCCTCATTGCCCCCCGATACCCCCGGCATGTTGCTGGTCGGAGGTCCCAACGTCATGAAGGGATACCTTGGGCGTGAGGATCTGACCGCCAACGCTCTGCGCGATGGCTGGTACATTACGGGCGACATCGCGATGCTGGATGAAGACGGGTTCTTGACGATCACCGATCGGCTCTCGCGCTTCTCCAAGATCGGCGGTGAAATGGTCCCGCATGGTCGCGTGGAAGAGGCGTTGCAGCACGCCGCTGAAGCCGACATACAGGTCTTTGCCGTCACCGGCATTCCGGACGAAAAGAAAGGCGAGCAGCTCGCGGTCCTTCACACCTTGGATGAGTCGAAAATTCCCGGCATCCTGGGCAAGCTCACAGCAAACGGCTTGCCGAACCTCTATATTCCATCACGCGCGAATTTCATCAAAGTCGATGCCCTGCCGGTGCTGGGGACTGGGAAAATGGATCTGCGGAGCCTCAAACGAATCGCCATGGAGCGACTTCCAGGGACGTGAAACGTGAAACGTTATGCGTGAACCGTATCTCGTAAGACAGGCATAAGATGTGGGCAAAGCGAGTCTCGCAAGTCTCGCCCGTCCCGCGCGTCTCACTATTGCTGCCGATTGACTAATGACAGAGAAGACTCTCATCGACTGCCACGTCCACCTCGCCGCACTCCCCGACGGCGACAACGGCTGCTACATCTCGCCGAAAATGCTGCGAAGCCCGTTGTTTCGCTTCCTCTTATGGAAACACCAGCTGTCTCCATCAAATCCACGGGAAGCGAACCGGAAATACCTCGACGATCTGCTCACCGAATTGCGCGCGTCACGTCATGTTCAACAAGCCGTACTCCTCGGCATGGATGGGGTCTACGACCAGAACGGCCGGCTCAATCAGGCACACACGGATTTTCTGATCAGCAACGACTACGTGCTGAAGACTGTGAGGGCCTACCCGAATGAATTCCTCGCCGGCGTCTCGATCAATCCGCAGCGACGGGACGCAGTCGAAGAAGTCCATCGTTGCGCCGATGGCGGCGCGACATTGGTGAAGGTCCTTCCAAACGCGCAGCAGTTCAACCCGGCTGATACGCGCTACAAAGCCTTCTATCGCGCGTTGGCGGAACGGAAACTGCCGTTCCTGAGCCACGTCGGGTATGAGTTTAGCCTGATCGGCAAAGACCAATCAGTCGGTGATCCCGATCGATTGAAGCTGGCACTGGACGAAGGCGCCACCGTCATTGCGGCCCATGCCTGCAGCTATGGCTTGATGCTGTACGAGAAATTCCTCCCGACGTTTCAGGACTTTGCAAAACGCTACCCTCATTTCTACGCCGACATCTCCGCGCTGACGCTGCCCAATCGTATGCGTATGCTGCTGCACCTCCGCCGACTATCCGGAGATTCACGAGCGCCTCCTCTTCGGCACCGACTATCCCCTGTCTGTGTTCCACGTCGCCGCCTGGGGTCGCGTGGCCTTCGACACACTACTCGAGATGGTCCGGACCAAAAACCGCTTTGACCGGCAAGTCGAGGTCTGTAAGGGACTGAATCTCGATTTCCGCTCGCTTGGAGAATTGCTTCCTCACTCAACGACAAAGACCATACCCTAAAGCGACCTATCGATGGACCGAGACGCAATTCTCAAATCTCTCCGTGAAAGGATTCTGTCCTTCGCTACATTACGAGTATCGAGGGATCGTGCGGAAGATCTCGCCCAAGAGGTCCTCGTCGTCCTGCACGATAAATATGCCCATGTAATGGAGCTGACCGAGTTGGTTCCCCTCGCCTTTCAAGTTTTGAGGTTCAAGATGCTGGACGCCCATCGTAAGTCGCTCAGACGAGGCGAGTACAATCAGGAATCGATTGATGACCTTCCGCTCGCCGATCCAGGCGATGACCCGGCGACGCAACTCGACCAGCAACAACGAGTAGACCGGTTGCTGGCCGCCATGGCTCAGCTCGGCGAACGCTGCCGGGCGCTCTTCAAGTGGAAGTTGGAAGGGAAAAGCTTCCCCGAGATTCAAAAGATCATGGGGCAGAACTCGATCAACACGATCTACACCTGGGACCTACGCTGTAGAAAACAGCTACTCAGCTTAATGGGAGGCAGTTGGGAGTGATGGGGAAGTTCTGAGTTCTGAGTTCTGCAGTTGTAGACTCGGAGTTATTCACGAGATACGCTTCACGCTTCACGCTTCACGAACGACGGTTAACAATGTCTGAACACGATCTCGAAAAACTGCTGGGCGGATTTGCAGCCGATACGCTGACGCCGGAGGAGAAGCAGACGCTCTATACCGCCGTGCTGCAAGACCAACAGCTGTTCAATGCGCTCGCCGATGAGCAGGCTTTGAAAGAACTGCTCGCCGATCCAGACGTACGCCGCAGACTCCTCGCTTTGTTGGAGCAAAGAGCGCCTCAGACATTGGGGGTTCTCTGTCATGGTTGGATTGGTTCCGCCGTCCAGCAGGCCTCGCTCTCGCCGGCGGCCTGTCGGCAGCTGCCCTCGCAGTAGTGCTGGGCGGCAGGATTTATCAGGACAGTCTGCGACAGGAGGCACAATCGATCGCCACCGAAGAGGCAAAGCCCGCGGCTCCATCAGCTCTGATACCTCCAGCATCTCAACCGGTGACACCTCAAGCCGTTGATCCCCAGACAAAAGCGAAAGAGAACACCGCTCCAGCGATCGACCTCCAGAAGAAAGACACTTCGATCGATACGCTAGCCAAGCGAGAGCGATCCACGCCTCCTCCTTCGAAGAATGACCGAACCTCGGATGTTGCTGGTGACAGTCTGCACCAGCGAAGCCCGCAAGACGAAGTCCACAGGCAAGCGGAAGCGCCTGTGAGCACGCTCAGCAAGCCCTCGGAGAAAGTGACCTCGTCGGCCGATCAGAAGCTCGCAGCACGCTCTGCACAACCAGCCCCCGCGCCGGAGCCCAAACAGAGGCAACCGCCGGCCAGTGGACGATTCGCTGCCACCGCGACGCCGGCACCCAGCGCTCGTGCCCTGTTCTATGGAGGAGAGCCAGACCGAGCTGACATACAATCGATGGCCAAAGAGCAAGAACAGGCCATGAAGCCCCTGGCCGAGTCAACGCCGCAAGTGAACCGATCTGAACGGAAACAGGAAGGTCTTTCACAACTGGGCAAAGCAGCGGGCACGGTCGCTCAACTCAGACCCCTAGGACTCCGCTACAGCTTTGTTGTTCGAGGAACAGATGGACAGGGGCGAGAAGTGGATGCGGCGACGGCGTCAAAGAGTATACAGCCGGTATTTCTCACCGTGGAAGCCAATCAAGATGCGTATCTACAGATCTGGGAAACGGTTGGCGCTGCAATACCGCAACTGCTATGGCCCGAGAAAGAAACTGGCCAGACCTCTCTGAAGATTACCGCTGGTCAACGGCAAGACATTCCTCTGTCGATGGAGAGCGGGCCTATCACCCTGACGGCTCACCTCTCCCTGGTCCCGCCCGGACCAATCACGAACGCAAGAAACCGGCACGTTCGACCGGCTCTCTCCCAACCAACTTCAAGAATCCATCACCGCAAGCAACCGAACCGGCTCACAAGAACGCGCCACCTACGTCGTCAACCAAGATCCTTCCGCAACCGCTCAGATCGCCGTCGAGATTACCCTCAACCGGTAGCCGCAAGTGTCGGACAGGTTCCTAGCCGGGTAGCTTTGCTGCGAGCACATCAACTTTTTCGATAGATGGCGGTTTGGCGAACAGGTCAGCAGCCTTTGCCATAAGCGCCGCTGCGACTTGGCCGGTAAGATGCGCCTGGCGGCCTGCCTCATTCGGGAAGGCGTCAAAGATACCGAAGGTGGAGGGCCCCAAGCGGATTCCGAACCACGCCGTAGTGGCCGGCTCGGCCTGCACGAGTGGAAGGCCGGCCAAGAGAAAATTCTCTACCTCTTTCTCTTTCCCGGGCTTTGCTTCCAGACGAACGAACAACGCGACTTTGACCATGATGAGCCTCCTGTTGTGTGATTAGGCTGTCATCGACATAGGCCAGGCTTTAAGTTCACAGACCGGTCAAGTTCCGCGTTCGCTGCAAAGGGGTGAATCAATCGACTGGGCGCCTGCTGGACTCCGTACCATGTTCCCGGCCCGACTCAACACGCGGGGTAGATGATGTTACTCTCCACACGTTTTTATCTTCCGATCCTCTAACGCCGCAAGAGAGTCCTTTCGAATTTTGATCTCCGACGCTTTCTCACCCTCAGGAGCGCGCGAGTCCGTGTCTAGTGCTTCTGCATATAACCGGGCGGCCTCAATACACGCTTTACTAGGAGCCGATTTCGAGTCGCATGCTGCGATAAAGATTGTGCAAGCTAGAGCAGCGGTAATAGGTATGACAAAACGTGTGGTCATTGTATACGTCCTCCAAAATTAAGCGCCCACCCCCTGCCTATGCCGCCGCCATACTACGCAAAACCGGCTCGCAAATTCCACTGTGATTGTCGTGCCGGTTCAACGGCATCTCAATGAGAAGATATGGTCGGATTGGCGCGCGGTACGATCGGTATCCGCTGCAAATTGAGGCTATTCTGAATGTTCGTCGACCGCCTGAGCCCTCACGACCGCCATGCACACAGTGTTATCGATCTTTGAGCCGGCCCACTTTGCTTTCGATCGCCCGTTGTAGTTTGTCTGCGGCTTCGGTCACGGCGATCTCGATAGTTGCGGCCTCATGGCTCACCGCGAAAGGCTGGTAACCGGCCAGTCTGGCTTCGAGCAAACACCGTTTGTCGTCACCCTTCGATTTGTGACTGTTTGTGTCGCTGAGGTGAGCCTCCACGCGGGTAATCCGGTCGGCAAAACGGCCTACAGCCCCCTCTACACTGGACTGGACGAGGCGCACGACATCTTCACGTCCTGTGATGTTGTTGTCTGTATTGACCTGAATCTGCATGAATCCACCCTCCTCGCAACGACCATTCACTCAATAAACCGGACCCTAAGCGACAAGGCTGAGAAATGTCAATCGGATGAATGTACGGGGTCCAGACTACAATGTTTCCTTCCATAGCCATGGCTTTCGCGGCCATGGTTCACACTGCACGACCAGCCGGCTGTCATCACTTAGTCTTCTTGGCAACAAGATAGACATGGTTCTCCGGGTATTGATCATATTCAACATGTTGAACGGCGCAGCCAAAACGCCAGAGGAGCCGGACAAACTCGGGAACTCCCAGCGAGCTATATTCAAATTGCTTTCCGCCAAATTCGCCTTGAACGTTCCCCCGCTCTTCACCGCCACCACAGGAAAACAGGATCACCCCATTCTTGGACAGCCCGTCACATAACTTCAGCAGGACCGGTTCATGACTCTCCAGTGGAAGGTGGAACGTGCTATCCCAGGCCGTGATCAAATCGTACTTGCGCGGAAGCTGCCATGTGCACATATCACCCACCGAAAAATCAGCGTCCGGAAATCGTGTGGCCGCTAAGGCGACCATCGCTTCCGAGATATCCAGTCCAGCGCATTGGAACCCGCGCTCCTGAAGAATTCTGATAAACCGCCCTTCACACCCACAGCCAACGTCCAGCGCATAATGGCGGTTCTCCACAAACCTGAGCGCGCACTCAAGAGCCGCGACTCCGTAGGTCGACTCCTTCATTTGCTCGAGCCACCACGACGCCATCGCATCGTAGTTCTTTCCGGTTTCTTCTGGATTCATTTATCGTATCGAATCAAACAATGTAGTCCGCAAGGGACAAATTAAAAGGGTCCGATCTAGCCCCTTTTTTCTCTCCCTTCTTTGCAGAATCGTCAATTACGGCTCTTCCACATGTCAGGTTCCCGATGCAGGTGCAGAACCGCTAGAACGTTGATGCCCTCCGACTCTAGCAGACTGTGGAAAAACTCTGCAGACATGCCAGAGCTTCACTAGCCTGCAAGGCTAGGACAACAGAAAACCCAACGCAGGATGCTCAAAAAGGCCGTCCGGCAAGGCCGCAGCAAACGAAGAGGCGAGGCGTACGCTTCGGTACGTTGAGCCTCTGAGCGAAGCAAGAACGCCGCTGGAGGACTTTTTCAGCATCCTGCCAGAGGAAGTACACGCCGTAAGGAACGTGGCGAAGGGGAGGGCACGATGAACGTCGCCTTCCACACACGGAAATTGTTGAGGATTATCCCTAATACGTTGAAACACCAGATCGAGCTCGTCAAGGAACCTCGAGCCCAAGCCGAACCGCTGGTCTTCATACCACACGGCGGTTGCTTGGATGTCGAGGTCAGACTGAGGTTGAACGACGAGCCGCCGTACCATTCGTCAAATCAACGATCTCGCAACTTGCGCTCAATGTCTGTACGGACGTCTGTCCAGAGTCGGCCAGCGCTAGGGTTTGCATTGTACGCCGCCAAGCGCTCGCGAATGATCTGTCGATGCCACTCAGGCACGGGAACTTGCTCAGAGGTTGCAGCGATCCTATCCCAGAGAGATTGTACGAAATCAATCTGCTCGTCGACCGGGAGATCGTCAAACCCTGGAGGAGGAGCGGGGACCATCTTGGACATGGGAAGAACTCCTACGATCGCGAGTATATCGTAAACCGAAGATCAAGAAAAGCGGACAAGTACGCCCCGATAGTGGCGATCAATGGTTCCTGTCTGGGCTCAAGGTTCTAGTGCAACACCAGTATCCTGGTCATTCCAGGAACGACCACCGCTTTATCGTGGGGGCTCTGCGAGCAAAGAGACCATACCAGCTACCTCGCCACCCTCTTCCCAGGCCGCGCGTTGCGCGAGCACAGGAGACCACCAGTTTCAGTTTGCTTGTTCTTTCCTGCCCACCTCTCCTAGGGGAGTGGCCAGATTGTCCTTTACTGCGCGCATCGAGGGACCGCCGTATCATCGCGGGGCCTCTGCGAGCAAAAAGGACGGTCTGGCTGCTCCCCTCCGCATCTTCCATCCACATCGTCCGTGAGGCGCGCTTTGACTTTTGGGCCGATATTACTATAAGAATTACAAAGCCAAACACGCTTTCACTTCATCACCATGGAGGAGATCATGGGAAGAATTTCAACCATCCTAGGGCATTTCGTGTGGGCCTCGATGCTATGCATCACCATATCAGCCTGCAGCGTCACCGAGACCGTCAAAGATATTCTCTCCTCCACGACGCCGGGCGATTGGTTTTCCGGCAATGGGCTCCTGAAACCAGATCAGAAGGTGAACGCGTTCGTGGCACTCAATTTCGAGAACCTGAAACAGGACATGGCACAAGGCCATGGAGAATACCTCACCTCCTTGAGCAGCTTGCTAGGAGTTCCGCAGGATCGCCAAGCCTCGTTCTTCGCCTATGCGCAGTCCCGCTACCCATTCGTGACTGAACATCGGAGTAGTCCCCAGGAGGTCATTGCGCTGTTCGTTGGAAAGGCGCCGTCAGCCACGGCACTCCGTTGACCTCTGCTCTATCTGAATCAGGATAGAGCGAACCGCGCCAGGTACCGTAACGTTCGTGGATAACCTTTCGTAGCGTTGCCTTGAGCGTCAGGCGAGAGATTTAAGGGCACGTCGGCATGGTCCGCTACGGAAGAATGGCATTATTCGGATAGACTCCTAACCCGTTCACCCCACTTGATCTGCGCATGAGGTCTGTCCGCGGCCTCCCGCCCCAAAATGGCTCGTACCACTGCTCCGTCACGAAACACCACGAAGTTCGACGGCACCGCCGGCACGCGCGGACCCGGCAAGATGACTCCGGCAAGATTCAACGGATCGCTGGCAGAGACTTTGATGTCGTGAGAGGCCATACTCGACTCGTTCCGCTTTCTCATCGCCCGTAATGATTCGACAGCTTCCGGCAACGCGAATTGTTCCCCTGTAAAACCGCTCACAAACCTCCCACCACGAATCTCGCCTTGCAGTTCCATCCGCCGGTACTGCACCAGCAAGTCGCGCCAGGACTGAAGCAGAGATTCACGTGCCAGCAGATCACGGAACACAACGCCATAGCGACGCAACAATTGGCGAGCCACTGGCTCGATCGAACGTGAGGCATGAAGCGTATGGCGTGAAGTGCCTACAGTCGAGGGCTCAAGGCTGATTACTGATGGCTGATAGCTGACAGCTTGTCTCAGGAGAGACCAACGACCGGCGGCATGTCGAGGCCGGCGGGACCGTCTCGCGTCCTTCCGCACGGCGGCGACGTGGGTCCATCAAGGCACGGAGATTGTCGAATCCATCGGCCGTCACCAAACCGGCGGCCACGAGTTCCCAGAGTCCTTCTTCTACTTCCGTGGGGAGATGGTTGGTCATTCGAACAAGATCGGCAAAGAAACTCGCACCTCGCTCGTGCAAGTTACGACCTAGATCTTGCGCCACGGAACTCAACTGGGCAAACGGATCAGGCCCATTCGATGCGGCATTATCGTGGAAGACACCCCTCAACCCCTCACTCTCCTCACGTGGAAAGAGACTAATCGGCGCCACACTCGTCGGGGTGATCCGGCGTCGTTCAAGGTCGCCGACGTGCGCAAGCCGTGGATGAGGAGACAGCCTGCCCCAGCTGACTGCCCCGCTCAGACAGAGTCGGTCCAGCCACTCCGGCTCATACTTTGCCAGCCTCGTCCTGAGCACATGCGGCTCCCAGGCCGAGGCTGCCGCTTCGAATCCGGCCAGCTGCGCGACGATGTCCATGAGACCGGCCTCGCCATGGAGACGCGACCCAGGGGAGACATGTTGCCAGTGAAATAAAAATTGCATGAACTCAGCCGCGGTCACCGGCTCAACTTCTTTTCGCAGTCTGCCGATGGTCAAACGATGAATGCGCGCCAGCAGCCGGCGATGGCACCATTCAATTCCGTGAGGGGTGAGGTGTGAGGCGTGAGGGGACGATGGCCGAAAACTGCCGCGGAGGAGTTGCCCGGATGCTTCGAGGCGGACCATGGCGCCGTTCACATCATCAAGCGAAAGATGAAGCCGTTCGGCCAATTCAGCCGCTGTCGTCGGGCCGATGCTTTCCATCCAACCGAGTACGATGGCACCGAGCGTCGTGTCATCCCCGCCCGCAAACACCGTATCAACCTGCGCCTGATTTTCCGCTGCTACCCACCCTCTTACTTCTTGCGCCTCACCCTTTACCCCTATCCCCTTACCGCTTCCCCTCTCACCTCTCACCTTGAGTTCAACCGCACGCCCCTCTTCGATCAAGCGCGATAGGTGGATCGCCCAGCTCTGTACCTCATCAACCGGCATCCAGAGCAATGTCAGCAAGGCGTCATGTAATTCATCCGGATCGCGGACGACGGGCCAGGATTCCCGCTGCACTTCCTCCATCGCTGCCGGGTCCAACGCGCCGACCTCGCCGGCCAACTGAGCCGGAAGCGTGCGCCGCATCTCCACCGCCCGCGCCCGCCGTTCTTCCAGGGGCGCATCGTCGAGAAACGCATAGGGGTTGGCATTCAAGATCTCGTGCGAGAACGGAGACGGCATAGGCGTATCGACTGCCACACAGCGAATGGTCCCGGCTTCAATCTGCTTGAGGAGCGCGGTCAACCCGTCGAGATCCATCGCCTCGGTGAAACAGTCTCGCAGAGTCTCGTTCACGAGCGGATGATCCGGAATCTGGCGAGTCCGTTCGCCGACGATGTTGTCCTGACAAGCCATCGCATCGGGAAAGACGGCGCCCAGAAGATCTTCCGCCTTCATCCGTTGAATCTGCGGAGGAACCTTTTTGCCATGGGAGAAACGCAGCAAGACCAGCGAACGGCTGACATTCCAGCGCCAGCGCGTCATAAACATCGGGGCTTGGAGCACGGCGGGAAGCAAGACCTCGCGAAGCGTCTGGCTGTGGAGAAACCCGAACACCGTCTCAAGCGGGAAACTGTGCTTCTCGCCAAGCGAGATGACGATCCCATTGTCAGTCGCCGCTGCTTGCAATTCGAAATCGAAGGTCACACAGAACCGCTTCCGTAAGGCGAGGCCCCAGGCCCGATTGATCCGCCCTCCGAATGGCGTGTGCAACACGAGCTGCATCCCGCCGCTTTCATCGAAGAACCGTTCCGCGACGATCGTCTGCTGTGTCGGCACGGTTCCGAGCACCGCCTTGCCTGCCAGCACATACTCGATAGCCTGCTGAGCGCCTCGCTGATCGAGAGCACATTCTTGGCGCAGCCACTGAATTGGTGAGGCGTAAGGGGTGAGGGGTGAGGGGTTCTCGTCGATACGTCGATCAATCTCCGCTCGAAGACTAGCCACTTCGGCGGAGAGTTCGGCCGTGCGGGAGGGGGCTTCGCCACGCCAGAAGGGAATGTTGGGTGGTGCGCCATGGGCGTCTTCCACCCGAACCTTGCCCATCTCCACGCCCTTGATCCGCCAGGACGTATTACCCAGCAACATGATGTCGCCGGCCAGACTCTCCACCGCGAAGTCTTCATCCACCGATCCGACGACCGTGCCTTCAGGCTCCGCAACCACGGCGTAGTTCGCTGTGTCCGGAATGGCCCCGCCGGACGTGATCGCCGCAAGCCGCGCTCCTCGCCGGCCTTTGATACGGTGATTGATTCGATCGTGATGCAGATAGGCCAGGCCCCGCCCGCGATTGGTCGCAATCCCATCCGCCAACATCCGCAGGACCTGATCAAACTCCGAACGTGCCAAGGCTCGATAGGGATCGGCCCGTCGGCACAGATCGAACAACTCGTCTTCCTGCCAGGTCTGCGTCGCCGCTGCTGCAACCATCTGCTGCGCCAAAATATCGAGCGGAGCTGGAGGAACGGCGATGCGATCCAAGACTCCTGTTCGAATCGCGCGCATTAGCGCCGCACATTCAAGCAAATCATCCCTCGTCATGGCGAAGAGACGGCCCTTGGGGATAGCCTTGATCCAGTGACCGGCCCGGCCGACCCGCTGCAGACAGGTGGCAATCGCGCGGGGCGATCCGATCTGGCAAACGAGATCCACAGCACCGATATCGATGCCGAGTTCCAGTGAGGCCGTGGCGACGACGACACGTGTCTTGCCGCTCTTGAGTCGTGTTTCAGCCGACAAACGCATCTGGCGCGAGAGGCTGCCATGGTGCGCCGCAACAACGTCGGCGCCCAGGTCGCGCAGACGTTCTTCCAAATGATGCGACACCCGCTCAGCCAGCCGCCTGGTATTGACGAAGACCAAGGTTGAGCGATGCTGTCGAACCAGTTCGGCAATGCGATCATAGATATCGGCCCAAATCGCGTTCGTGGCCACGGCGCTCAGTTCGTCCTTCGGCACTTCTACGGCCAAATCCATCTCACGCTTGTGGCCCACGTCGATAATTCTCACGTCGCTCGTCGTTCGTATCTCGTCGTTCGTGGTTTCGTTTGCGAGAGACGCTTCACGCTTCACGAAAGACGCGGCTCGCGATCCGACCAGGAACCGTGCGACGGTTTCGATCGGCCGTCTGTGTCGCAGAGAGGCCGATGCGTTGAGGCTTTATGAGCGTCAGCGCTTCCAGTCGTTCCAATGACAGGGCCACATGCGCGCCACGTTTATTCGGCGCAACGGCATGGATCTCATCGATGATGACGGTCCTGACCGTTTGCAGAAGTCGGCGGCTTTTCTCCGCCGTCAGGAGGATGTAGAGCGACTCCGGCGTGGTGACGAGAATATGAGGGGGTCGTTTAAGCATCTGCTGGCGATCGGTCATCGGCGTATCGCCGGTGCGGACGAGTACACGGAGGTCCGGCATCAAGAGGCCGGCCGACAACGCGGCGTTACCGATTTCAGCTAGAGGTTGCTGGAGGTTTTTCTGAATGTCGTTGCTGAGCGCTTTCAGCGGCGAAACGTAGAGCACCTGCGTATGATCATCGAGTTCACGGGCAAGCGCTTGCTTGAAGAGGTGATCGATGCAGGAGAGAAAGGCGGCAAACGTCTTGCCGGACCCCGTCGGCGCAGCAATCAGAACATCTGCCCCTGATTGGATAGCTGGCCAGGCCTGTACTTGAACATCCGTCGGAGTTCCTACGGACGACTGAAACCATTCAGCGATAAGCGGATGGAAGCGAGAAAGAGGCATGGCACGTGATCGTACCACGCCGCAAGAGGAAGCTCTACGGGGCGGCTCTCACATACACATCCTCGGCGGCTGCGGGTGGAATTAGGGAGGCGGATGACGAAAAGGCCACGAAACTTCCATTGGCGGTAATCGACGGAGTAATGCTGTCTCCAGGCGTCCCAGGTAGACCTGCGCTATTGACTGAAACAACAACATTCTGTCCGTTTGGGCCGATCTGAGTGTCATGTCGATACACTTGCTGTCCGGTTACTGTTGCCACTAGATTTGTGGCATTTGAAGCGAAGGCCACGAACCGGCCGTCCGCACTGATCGTCGGCGAGGCATTTAAAGAATTCGTAGACGCTGGGTTGCCTGATCCGTCCTTGGACACTAACGTGGTTTGCCCATTGGGAAGCGGTTGCGTATCGTGAAGATAGATCTGCTGGCCACTCACACTGGGAACTAAGTTCGTAGCTGCTGACACAAAGGCAATAAAGCGCCCGTCCGCACTGATCGTCGGCGAGATATTTGAAGATCCCGCGGACGCCGGGTTGCCTAATCCATCCTTGGACACTAACGTGGTTTGTCCATTGAGAAGCGGTTGCGTATCGTGAAGATAGATCTGCTGGCCACTCACACTGGGAACTAAGTTCGTGGCTGTTGACACAAAGGCAATAAAGCGCCCGTCCGCACTGATCGTCGGCGAGATATTTGAGGATCCCGCGGACGCTGGGTTACCTGATCCGTCCTTGGACACTAACGTGGTTCGCCCATTGGGAAGCGGTTGCGTATCGTGAAGATAGATCTGCTGGCCACTCACACTGGGAACTAAGTTCGTAGCTGTTGACACAAAAGCGATAAAGCGCCCGTCCGCACTGATCGTCGGCGAGATATTTGAGGATCCCGCGGACGCTGGGTTACCTGATCCGTCCTTGGACACTAACGTGGTTCGCCCATTGGGAAGCGGTTGCGTATCGTGAAGATAGATCTGCTGGCCACTCACACTGGGAACTAAGTTCGTAGCTGTTGACACAAAAGCGATAAAGCGCCCGTCCGCACTGATGGAAGGCGCACTACTGACTCCGCCGATACCTGCGATCCCAAGGCTACTTTTTGATACTAGGCCAGGCTGACCAGTGTTGCGGTCATGAATGTACACCTGGTCTCCTGTCACGCCTGTCACAAGAGTGGCGGCAGAAGAAAATGCAATAAATCGTCCGCTCGTTCGACTGATTGAAGGTCCTGTGTTCGAAGATCCAGCTACCGCATCGCCCTCAGTGTTGACCGATGCACGGTCGGTGCGTGGGCGAAGACGCAACGTAACCGGACCGCTCGCTGTTCCCCCTGCAGAATCAGTGACCAGAAAAGTTACCGCAAAATCTGTGGCCGTCGTTGTCGTCGGGCTACCAGAAATGACACCGGTCACGGGATCGAGTGAAAGTCCTAATACAGGCAATGCAGTAGCGACATCGGTCCACATATAAGGAGCCGTTCCTCCTGTGGCCGCGAAGGTCGACGTATAGGAATTGCCGACCACACCGAAATTGGCTGCGGTCGTCGACACCGCAAAGGATGAGGTACTGCCCCCGCCGCCACCACCCCCACTGCTCGGACAGCCTAAGAGTCCGAACCCAAGGGCAATGATCGACAGCACAGATGCAATGGATTTCATATGGGGCATTCTATTTCGAATTCCTTATTGAGGCAATAGTTGTTTCATTATGCGCGACTGTGAAAAGATGGCCCCGCCTTATAGATGAGGGGGTCCGAGTGACGCAACAGACGACATCACCGCTCATTGTGTTGGGATCCGGCTACACAGGACGTGTGTTGCACAGAATGAGAGCCTCGCAGGGATGGACTGTTCATCCTACCAGCAGGAATCCCCTGAACAATCTCGCAGGCACTCCTTCGGACCAGTGCATACGATTCGATTTGGAGCAGCCCTCGACCTGGCTGAACATTCCTGCGGGCGCCGATCTTATCTGGTGCTTTCCCGCCACGCCGCTTGAGCAGGTACAGGCCTTCGCACGCACACTCGATGCACCACCGCGACGTATTGTCATCTTAGGGAGTACCTCCGCCTACGAGGCATCCGATCATTCCACCGAATATCCTCCACCCTGGATTGACGAATCCGCCCCGATCGATCTGTCCAAGCCACGCGTGCAGGGCGAGGAGTATCTGCGAGAGTACCATGGCGCGATCGTCCTTCGCGTGGCCGGAATCTATGGGCCTGGGAGAAATCCGCTGGATTGGATCAGGCAGGGCCGCGTCGGCCAATCGCGCAAATACGTCAACCTCATTCATGTCGAAGACTTGGCCTCAATTTGCCTACTGGCACTGGAGCACGGGAAGCCCGGCGAGACCTACAACGTCAGCGACGGTACGCCTTATCTTTGGACTGAAATCTGCGCCACTGCGCAGCAGCGGTGGGGCGTGGCAGCGACACCGGTCAAAGAAGACCGCTCATCGGGAAAACGAATCAGCACCGCCAAGCTTCGAACAGAGCTAGGCTACGCTCTAAGGCACCCAGACCTATACGAAGCCCTAGCGTTGATCGAATCAGGGACGGAGTAGGGCGCAGGCTTGTCAAAACGGTCATCCAACTAGGCCGCAGGCGAGTGAAAACCGGAGGCGTACCCTCTTGGGTACGTTGAGGATTTTGACGACCCGAGAACGACGTTGGGGACCGTTTTCACAAGCCTGCTAGCGGAGGAGGGCCATTACTGCTAAGCACACCAGCAGATTATTGATCGCATGGGCAAGAATCCCGGGCAGGAGACTTCCAGTCTTCTCATAGATCCAAGCCCAGAGCACGCCGCTCCAACACACGCTCAACAATCCTACCAATCCATAGCCATGGGCAATGCCGAAGATGCCTGCGCTGATCAGCGCAGCCGGCAGAAAACTGAACCTCCGGCGGAGGATCGCGAACAGCAATCCACGAAACGCGAGTTCTTCGAACAGGGGCGCAAAGACCACGTATTCGACTAAACTGACGGCCGTCAGGGACGGCGTGGCCCACACGAGATCTGCGTCGAACCATTCGACCCAGTGACTGGTGAGATGGAACGGTTCAGACAACCGATCCATCACCCACCCTCCCCACAAACCGGCTGCCACCACCGCCAACACCGCAACCACCAGACGGCCGGCACGGGCCCATCCGATTTCCAATCCGAATCCCTCATCGAACGTCATCCCGGACGGTCGGAAGAGATACCAGTAGGCTAAGAGGAGTACCGGCACATTCGTCAACGGAATGGCCAGCGCTCGGAGCGAGACATTGTCGGGTGGCGTATACATCAGCAACAGCCCCGTGAGCATCGCACCGATCGCCCCGCCGCGCAGCAACACCGCCGCGCCGATGCCGCCAGGCCATGGCGGCGGCACACCCGGCTCATGCAGCCGAATGAAACTGGACGGCTCGTTCCGTCTGAACCAGAGCAGCACGCAGACCACGGTGCCGACGGCCATCGCGCTGAGTTCAACGAACGTCACACGATTCGACCGGGCGAACTGGCGATCGACACGCACAGCGGCCTGTTCGTGAATACTGGCCACGAGCGCGGCATTGTTGGCGCGTTGCGCCAAGCGTTCAGCCAGGCGATCGTAAAACCAGCCGGCGGGCAACACCTCTGCCACTTCTGCTTGCCGCAAGACGTACCGGTCCAGGTCATCGACCGGGCTTTCGCCATACGCGGCCACCACGAGATCGGCAAACTGAGGGAGCGGGTCTTCTGCCCTGCTCCACTCATGTGCGGAGAGGAGCGCCTGAGAAACATGGCCGGCCTCGGCTTGGAGAATCGCCAACTGAAGCGGCACCAACGGGTCTTCAGAGGTCTCCGCCAGCTCTCGATACCATTCAATCTCATGCGCTCGTTCAGCCTCGTCGCTTCCGGAGGTCCAGGCCAAGAGCTGCTGTTCCCACCGCGGCGCACGCAGAAGTCCTTCCTGCACATCCCTGGTCCGACTGACCATCAGACTGAGCGCTTGTTCAGGCGACTCGATCCGATCCAGCTTGGACCCCGATGTCGATAGCCCTACCACCGACCCCAGAGCCACCGTAAGAAAGAGCGCGCATAACAGCGTGACCATGGGCGAGAACCGCCCAGAATAGACCCCGATCGTCGGCGGCGCATCTGTGGCGCGCCACCAGGACTTGGGCTGCTGCGGATCGTTGAGAGACACAGCGGCTGATTCCATCATCGTTCGAACTATAACATGCTGTTTTTCTCTCTCGATATCCCCCGGAGTGGCTAGGAGTCTGTCTGAGTAATGCCATTCTACTGCGGCAAGCGATCTGCCGGCATCTGCATCGTTCTCGGCCCCAAGAAATCCTCGACGTATTGCAGAGAATACGCCTCTGGTTTCTCGGAGCCTGCGGCCTTGCATCTGCGAGCAGCTCGCTCACCTCGCAACGAAGGATTACTCAGACAGACTCCTGGCGGCGAGGGAAACCGTTCAGAATACCCGTGGCTGAATGCGATCACACTCCGCTATACTAATCCGTTGTTCGTGAAGCATGAGCGAGACAAGCAAGACTTGCGCGACAGGCGCGACGCGCGAAGATAAAACATTCGCCTAGTCGCGCTTTTCTCGCAAGTCACGCGAGCTTCTCATTGTTGGAGTGATATGCCTGTTCAGAACTTCACCCCCCCACGCCGGCTGCTCCTTGGCCCAGGGCCGAGCATGGTGCACCCTCGAGTCCTGCGTGCCCTCTCGACCCCCTTAGTCGGCCACCTGGACCCGGCCTTTCTTGGGATCATGAACGATATCCAAGCCTTGCTGCGCTTCGTCTTTCAGACCGAGAACCGCTTCACCATCGCAGTCTCCGGCACCGGCTCAGCCGGTATGGAAGCGTCCATCGTGAATATCGTTGAGCCAGGCGATGCGGTGATCGTCGGAGTCAATGGCATGTTCGGCACACGCCTGGCCACTATTGTTGAACGCTGCGGAGGTAAAGCCATCCGGGTTGAAGCCCCCTGGGGACAGATCATAGAGCCAGAGGCCATTGAAGTGGCATTGCGTCGATCCGGCCCGGTCAAAGCCGTGGCCATCGTGCATGCCGAAACCTCGACCGGCGCCTGGCAGCCGCTTGAGCCGATCGCCCGCCTGTGCCGCGACCATGACACGCTCTTCGTCGTCGATGCCGTGACCTCGCTGGGAGGCGCACCGGTCGAGATCGATCGTTGGGGCATCGATGTCTGCTATAGCGGCACGCAGAAATGTTTAAGCTGTCCACCCGGTTTGTCTCCCTTCACCCTCAGCGACCGCGCGTTGGCCGCCATCAAAGCCCGGCGCACCCCCTGCCAGAGTTGGTACTTGGATATGGCCTTGATCGCGGACTACTGGGCCGAAGGCGCCAGGGCCTACCACCACACGGCTCCGATCTCCATGCTCTATGCCCTGCGGGAAGCGTTGCGGCTCGTCGAAGAAGAGGGATTGCCCGCCCGCTTCGCTCGCCATCAGCTGAATAGCGACGCCTTGATCGCGGGCTTGACCGAACTCGGGCTTTCTCCCCTTCCTCCAATAGGACATCGACTGCCGATGTTGACCTGTGTCACAGTCCCCTCTCATATTCCTGAAGCCGATGTACGAACGAACTTGCTCTCGACCTATGGCATTGAAATCGGCGGCGGGCTTGGCCCACTCAAGGGGAAGGTCTGGCGCATCGGCTTGATGGGTGAATCATCGACCGAGGCTCATGTCTTGACCCTGCTCAATGCGCTGGAAGAAATTTTTGTCCGAGGCGGCGCGCTCTCCACCCCCGGGGTCGCACTCCAAGCCGCCGCACGGGTCTATAGCCGTACAGCATCGTGACGGCAGAGGACATCGATCGCATGAAGAAGACACCATCACTCTGGATGCTCGCCGCCGGGGCCTTTGCTCTTATCGCGATGGTCGCGTACTTGTTCTTCGCCCTGACGCTGGCCGATCATATGCAGCCGGATCCCATTCCCGCGGGTAAGGCCGCGGCTACACCATCACCGATGTGAGAGACCGCACCATCACCCTGCCCTTCGATACACCATCATGAAGTCTCTTGCCATTCGCTCAGTGCGCGTCATCGACGGGACCGGTCGGACGATCGAACGGGCCACGGTCGTCGTTCGCGGGACCACGATTACCGCAGTCGGATCGGATCGAGACCTCTCCATCCCCCGTGGAGCGACCAAGATCGATGGCCGAGGACTCACGCTATTACCGGGCCTGATCGACTGTCACGTGCATCTCTGCCTCGGCGCTGAACCGGATGTCGTCGACGCGATCGCCAAAGAGACGCCCGCTCTGACCTTACTCAAATCGAGCCAGGCAGCGAGACAGACCTTGGAAGCAGGCTTCACTACCGTGCGCGACGTGGGGTCGCGAGACCACTCCATCTTTACATTGCAACAGGCGATCGACACAGGACTCGTTCCCGGCCCTCGCATTGTCGGAGCAGGCCTCGCGATTTGCATGATCGGCGGCCACGCCCGGTTTATCGGTCAGGAAGTGGAAGGGACGGAGCAAGTCCGTTCCGTCGTGCGGGCGCAAATCGCCGCCGGGGCCGCCGTCATTAAAGTCATTGCGTCAGGCGGCGTCCTCACGCCCGGCACCTCGCCGGACCAGGCGCAAATGACCGTGGAGGAACTCCGGGCCGCCGTGGATGAAGCGCAACGAGCTGGGCGAAAAGTCGCCGCCCATGCCCATGGATCGTCGGGGATGAAAAATGCCATCCGTGCCGGAGTCCATTCGATCGAGCATGCCACGCTCATGGACGAAGAAGCCGCGGCCATGATGAAACGGCAGGGTGTCTTCATGGTGCCGACACTCTCTGCGCTGGCCACCACTGCCGCCTGCCGGCTCGGGTGTGGCATTCCAGACAGCGCCTTGGACAAAGCCAAATCCATGACGAAGCGTCATCAAGTGAGTTTCAAGAACGCCCTGCGGGACGGAATCCAGATTGCGATGGGCACGGATGCGGGGACGCCCTTTAACTTCCACGGCGAGAACGCCCAGGAACTCGAGCGGATGGTCGCCTTCGGGATGAGCCCGATGCAGGCGATTCTCGCCTCGACCTCCGCTGCCGCGCGATTGATCGGAATTCAGGACCAGGTGGGAACGTTGAAAAGGGAAAACTGGCGGATCTCCTCTTGTTCGAGGGCAATCCGCTTCGACACATCGACCTGCTACGAGACCGCAACAGGATTATCGGAGTGATGCAAGCGGGCAAGTTTGTCGCGGGGCCTCTTTCAAGAACGTGAAACGTTACATGCATTCATCGGTACAAGGTCAGATGAATTCGTGGCTCGAAGGACCGCTCCCGGCCAATAGCCGACCTACGATTCCCTCGTTAACCAGCAAGGGACCGGACAACTTCTAGCTTGATCGGCTTCCTGGTCGCGCAAAGAGTGCCGTCAGAATGGAACCGCCCTACATCCGCACAGGTAGTACCGAGGAGGCAGAAGCTTATCGCAGGCAAAGCGGCGAGTGGACGGTCGCCAGCTTGCAACAGTCGATCGGCTGGACGCAGAAGCCGATCACGATCGACTACGCCGGGCGAACGTTTCTGTTGTTGCCCCAGGACGAGCAAAACCTTCCCGCCATAGCCACGCTAGGCGAGCGCGCTGTGTGCCGGCGGGCGATCCTCGAATTTGCGAGCGCACTCGCCTGGTCTAGTGGCGGATCGGTAGCCGTTGAGAGTTGGACGGGCGGACCTCAGATTTACCGCGCCAGAAAACGGCCGATCGTCGGACAGATCACCGCCCAGTTTTTCCACATCGACTATCTGCCCCACCCCGTGGACCCGACTCACCGACTAGCTCTCGCTCTGTTTCACGAGGGGTCAACGTTGATTCACGTGCACGTGGCGTACAGCTTTCTTAGCTTCTACAAGATCGTCAACTTGGTGAGTGGATCACATGGCCCGGCACAGATGGGATGGATCAACGCACGCGTGCCCGCCATGACGCATCATCGGGCAAAAGAGCGGCTCGCCGAGCTTCAGAAGGTCGGCGAAGACATTGGCAAGTACATCTACCAATCTTGCCGGTGTGCTATCGCACACGCAGGGGATCCTCGCAACCCGGTCATAGATCCGCACAACATCGACGACGAACGCCGCTTGCGCTCGGATCTGCCTCTCATCATTACGCTCGCCGAGATCGCGATCGAGGAAATGGGAATCAAGACCTCGCAAAGCATTTATCGGGAGCACCGCTACGAGCTTAGTGGGTTCGAGCAATTCTTCACGCCCGAGTCTGTCCAAGTGCTCAAAGCGGGTGGAACGCCGACCAAAGTTGATAATCGGCTGCCGAAGCGCATTAGCCTGCGGATATGGGGACAGGCGATGTACCCTCCTTTGGAAGACATGACCCCCGTTTCCGTAGAAGGCGGAGATGGCGCGATAGGGATCAAGTGCATGCTCAGGGAGAAAGGCTACTACGCAAAGGTGGTGCTCGACTTTCTGAACTATCGACTGCAGGCCGAGGTGCTCGGGAATGAGGAACTCAGGGACGACGGATCAGCCGAGTTTGCCGAGACGACGCTGGAGATTGAACGATTCTTCTGGGACTGGAATGGCAACGGCTGTCTGGAGGTGTGGACAGACGGCACAGAATGCCTCGGCCGCTGCGAGCCGTAATTGCCGATCAACATCATCATGGATCACAAGAGATATGAGGAGCGGGTTGCCGCGCTAAAAGCCGAGATCGCTAAGCGCCCGCGGCGCCCTCAACCGCCCGCGACCCGTGCTTAATCGCGGTTCGCGAGAGCTACCTGTAACGTCAGGTATATAGTTCAGTGCACCTCAAATGAAATTTCTGCTTTGGGTCGAAAGCGGTCCTCGCCTCGGTGACCGACACGGAAACGGATCCGCAAGGTTATTCGCGGCAGGGGGAAACGTCGCCGCGGCGGCCAGGCTCGCCGCGCAAGCCGTCGGTGCGCCACCGGCGTTCAGTCTTCCACACCCACGCCGATCACGATGAGCACCGCATAGTCCTGCTTCATGCAGCCCTCGACCGGAGGCATCACTCCCCCTGGCGCAACTGGAAACGCCGTCTTCTGCGCGTTGGCCGGCGAGCACAAACCACCAACCGCCGCCGGTGTATAGCGCGCGGAGCGGCAGGCCAGGTGCGTCACGTCGTAGAGCGTCGCGCCTTTATCGAGCTCCCAGCGCCTGTCGCCATTCCGATCGGCGGGATGAATGGTCAGCACCGCCGTCACGTCGCGGGCACCCGTGACCATGTATTTCCCGGGAGGGAGCGGAAAGGTCGGCTGCTCCATGATCAAGCCGTGTTCCTCCAGCCACCAGTCCGTGCCGTCGAATTTCCAGCGCGCCGGGGCGACGCCACCTGCCTCCTTCAACCGTTGATAGCGGTTCAGCTCGACGCCCCGAGGACCCGGGTCCAGCGGCCACAGACCCCACGATTGCGCGCCGCTCCCGGAGGTCGCACCTGGATCGCCCAACGCCGCGATGAACTGCGTCGATATGCGCGGGAACTTCGTTTGACCTCCGCCTGCGGCGTGAACCGGCTGAGCCACGGCGGCGATCGTCACCAGCAACACCGTCGCCAGGCATATGCGGCGAATGAGGCGCGGCGTGCTCCTCGTAAGCGCCAACACGACACCTCGCGGTACATAGGTTCGCACCCCGGTCGTTCTAAGTGTTGAAATCATCGCTCGACGTTCCTTTCAGGACGGGTCAGCAACCACTCGATCACCGCCCTGTCCTCAATAGCCCGCACATCTACCCCGCGAATGACCGTTTTGGGGTCGATAGCTGACATTGACTGCCAGGTCGAACCTGAACGAATACACGTTACACGTGCGACATAAAACGTTTCGGTCCTGTCCTTTCACATTTTACTTTTTACGTTTAACGTCTTTCGTAGAACAATTCCAGCGCCGCGGCAAACCCCTTCATTCGTCCTTTGCGAAACACGTCATCAAGCTGTCCGCGCAGCGATCTCACGCCTCTCTCATCGCCGCGTTTGACCACGTCTTGGGACAGCAACATCTCCGTCGCCACTTCGACGAGCCGTTGTTTGCGCCCCTCCATCTCAGCAGTGACCAGCTCTTCCATGACCTCCGATGCCCGCTCCTGAATGATTTCTTCCTTAAACGTGTCGTACCCTTGATCCGCCACGGTCCGCTCACGAATCACGGCAAGTTCGGTTTTGATTCGCTTCACGTCTTTCATCAACACCGCGAACACTTCCTTTCGCCCTTCATCGAAGAGCTTCTTCTCCATCTCGTCGAGGATAACAGCTGGATCGGCCGCTTCATCCCGCGCGGTTTCATCTCCCCAATTGAGCCGATCATAACTCCGACGTTTCTCCGGATCGCCGATGACTTCGTAGGCCGCATTGATCTCACGGATCTTGGGTTCGGCGTGAGCGCTATCGGGGTTGCGATCAGGATGGTGCTGAAACACCAGCTTCCGGTAGGCCTTCTTGATTGCATCGTCGGACGCGTCGCGCGAGACCCCCAACACCCGGTAGAAGTCAATTCGTGCCATGGCGGCGACTATAGCATGAGGCTTCGGCGGGCTTCACCTTGACTCCTCTGTCGAACAACTCTAGCCTGGCGCGGCACGGGACGGTTTGTCTGGTTGTCATCTCTGTCTGCTCCATCTCGTGGACTTGATCGTGGAACTGTATCTTGCCGACTAGCACCCAATCCTGGCGACACGGTGTCACCCGTTATCAATGGCTGGTCCTCTTCGTCGCCTGGCTCGGATGGGTCTTCGATGCGATGGACGCGACGATCTATGCGATCGTTCTCCACCCGGCGCTACACGATCTCCTACATTCGGCGAGCGGGCCACCGACGACGGAACAGATCGGTTGGTACGGCGGCATCATCTTTTCTATTTTTCTCATTGGCTGGGCCATCGGCGGGATTACATTTGGCATCCTGGCCGACCGCTTTGGCCGGACCAAGGTCTTGATCGCGACCATCATCATCTACGCCGTCTTCACCGGAGCCGCAGCGTTATCGGAGACCTGGTGGCATCTCGCCATCTATCGATTTCTGACGGCACTCGGCATCGGCGGTGAATGGGCGGCCGGCGCGGCGATCGTCGCGGAAACATGGCCGGAAGAAAAACGAGCGAAGGCTGCAGGGATTCTCCAATCCGCCTGGGCTGTCGGGTTCTTTCTGGCCGCGACGTTCAATCTCACGCTCAAAGACACATACGGATGGCGGGGGCTCTTTCTCATCGGCATCCTGCCAG
This sequence comes from uncultured Nitrospiraceae bacterium, assembly GCA_963801725.1. Taxonomy (GTDB): domain Bacteria; phylum Nitrospirota; class Nitrospiria; order Nitrospirales; family Nitrospiraceae; genus Palsa-1315. The sequence continues at coordinate 1,374,607 of CAWDFX010000002.1, read as the reverse complement.
CGTTTGTGGCCCTATTCGTTCGCTGGTGGGTGAAGGAACCGGAACGCTGGACTCATGCCCATGAGCAAGAGACCATTCCACTCTCTGCGATCTTTGAGGGCACCTTACGGCGAGGGACCTTGGTGGGTTCGGCCTTAGCGTTCGTGGCCGTATTTGGCCTCTGGGGTTCGACGAACTGGGCCCCGACTCTCATCCGCGAGCTGCCCGATCTGAAGGCACAGGATCCCGCTACTCTGACGAAATACGTCAGCTACGCCATTATGGCTCTGAACGCAGGGGCGATCTTCGGCTATCTAGGCTTTGGTCCACTGGCGGATCGCTTCGGACGCCGGCCTGTCTTCGCTTTCATGTGTGTGGGCAGTTTCGTGATGCTCCCGATCACCTTTCTCGTTCCAACCAGCTACAGCGGTGTGCTTATGCTGCTGCCGATCCTCGGTTTCTTTAACAACGGCATCTTTAGCGGATTTCCCATATATCTGCCTGAACTCTATCCGACCAGGCTGCGAGCCACCGGCGCCGGATTTTGCTTCAACGCGGGACGTCTCCTGGCCTCCGCCTCGCCATTCCTGACAGGGTGGCTTGTCATGACTCTGGGCACATTCGGCCGAGCTGCCAGCACAGTGGCGTTGATCTATCTGGTAGGATTGGTGGTCTTGATCTTTGCACCGGAGACCAAGGGCAAACCGCTGCCGGAATAATCATTTCCGAGTCGGCGTCATATACATCAGCCCTTGACATCCCATCAAACCGGCTTACCTTGTGTATCATGACAAACACACCATCACCCAAAGCTCTGACCCACGACGAGAAAAAAGCCGCCGACGCGGCCTTCGCAGGCCGCCCATTCAATGAGGCCTGGTCTGCTTCAGCCCGAGCGGTCTACGACGGTATTGCGAAGGCCTTGCCTCACACAGACGTCGCGGTTCCTACTCCTTCCATTGCCGGAGAACTTGAGCTGACTCCTTCCGCGCAGAGCGAGCCTCTCCAGCCTCAAGAGCCTCTCCCGCAAGAGCAAGTGGATGGACAAGAGTTGATGGAGCGGACTGTTCTGCCTCCAACTATTCGCGACCGAGAAGCGGCAATTCAGGCCGGAACCTTGATCGACGTGACGTCGACTGCCCTGGAACTCGGCATCACCTTTCCTGTCACGATCACCCGGCCGCTCTGGGAAATGGGAATCGTCACGAACCAATCCCTCTCCGAAGAAGATCAAACCAGTCGGCTGCGCGACGTTCTGATGGCTTTTCGTCTGCGCCTCGCCGGTCTGACAACGGTGTCGCCGCTGCTCGACTTTCCGGTTCTACTGGCCTTGCCGCCGAGCACGGTGCCTCAGCCGGTGCCGTTATTTGCCCTCATTCAACCGGACCCCACGCACCAGGCAAACGTGACACTCTTGCTGCCGAAAGAAGTCTCTCTCTCTATTACGTCACTAAATTAGTCAGGTTGCGTAGCGCGCTCACAGTTGTTTCTTTACAAGCGCGCGTTCGTCCGCCTCGGTCGTGATCATTCCATCGATGCGCGCGTCCAACAATTTTCCCAAGATGGTCTTGTACTGTGGCCCAGGCTGCAGCCCCATGGCCTGAAGATCCCGCCCCGTCAGTGCCGTCTTGACAGCCTTGTTCTTCATATATGCCACAAGATGTCGTTTCAGCAGGCTCAATCGCGCCCCGTGCTGCGCGCTTCGCTGCTTCGCCAGAAGCAACACGAGCGCCTCATCCGAGAAATCCTCCAAGAGGCGATACACCTGGGATGGCCTTACTGTCCCTTTATCGGTGAGTCTCTTCAGCGCACGATCGAGCTCGACGTCCGACCATGCTCAGATTCTTGGCCTGCTCTCGTGAAAGCGCTAATCGCCGGATCATCGCGGCCACCACGGCTGGGCTGGACTCGCTCGACAAGGCCATGAGATAGACGATCGGCCTGTCGATCGCAGAATCCGGGAATCGACGCGCCCACCAGGCAAGCGCCTTGGGAACGGCAGCGACCACTTGCTTGACGTTTTTCGTGTAGCACAGACGGCGGTGGAGAAAGCGAAGCAGCTTCAACTGCTCCAGCCGCGCAATCGCGCGCACCGGGTCGCGTTCGGCGAACAGCAACAGGATTTCGTTCTGCAATCGAGGACCGGAGAGTCGCTGGATCAGATTCGTGGAGGCCGCTTGCGCGAGCAGACGCACGGTGGTGCGCTCAAGGCGGAAACCGAACCGTTGTTCGAACCGGATCGCCCTGAAGATGCGCGTGGGATCGTCTTGGAAGCTGCCTGCGTGCAGCACGCGGATCGTGCGCGCTCGAAGATCGCGTTGCCCTTCGCAGGGGTCGAGCACGCGACCGAACTGCCGCGGATTGAGCTGGACCGCCATGGCGTTGATCGTGAAGTCCCGCCGGGAAAGATCCGCTTCGATCGACGCCGGCTGAACCGTCGGCAGGAGAGCGGGTTGCGCATAGGACTCTTGCCTGGTTGTCGCGATATCCATCTTGAGCCCGTCTGGGAACGCGAGCCGCGCCGTCGCAAACCGCTCAAACACCGCCAGCCCAGCCCCATACCGGTCGGCCACCAACCGCGCGAAAGCAATCCCATCTCCTTCTACCGTAAGATCGAGATCCCAGTTCTCCCGCTTCAGCAGGAGATCGCGGACGACTCCGCCGACAAGGTAGACGGACACACCTCGCTCGTCTGCAAGTCGGCCGATTTGTGTCAGCAGATGCAGGGATCGCGCAGGCATTCTGTTCAGCAAAACGGTCTGCCGTATCGGGTGCTTCATGGCACGCCATTGTAACAATCTCCGTCTCGCTGAGGAACAATGTTCCTCAGCAACAAGACGGGGGCGCTCGGATACGATCCCGAGCGCCCCGTCTAGCCCTTCACCGCTTCGAATTATCGGCGCCGCTTACCCTGCCGATCGTGCTTCTCTCGCGCGATATGGCGTGCGGCGCGATCCTGTGCCGCGGCAATCCTGGCCCGCTCCTTTTTCGTCATGATGCCATCGGACTTTGCCCTGGTCTTCCATCTTATTGATATGTCCTGTGTTGTTCACCGTCTGCTCTCGTCGTTCAGTTGCCCACTCGCAATCCCCTGATCGATCCGCTGTTCTTGATTCGTCTGCCGCTGATCGAGCAAGGATATGTCGATCTCGGCAAAGGCCACCCCGGTCATGAACAATACTATTCCACTGACCGCGAGCAACCTTTGCTTCATCAGTCGCCTCGCTTAAACGTGGAAGTTAGATCCTCTTGCTCAGCGACAACGTCTGTGGCAACGATAGGTCACCAACATCCCGCTCGGTAATACGCTACCCTGCCTTGCACGCCGGGCCATTCCATAGACTGTCTACTGTTCCATGGATTCTACTGGCCGGAACACGAGGAAAGGTACCGCTGCCATCATCTATCCTCACATCGGCAACTACGATCATATTTGGACAGGCTTGTGCCGTTTTTTTTCTGTTTTCTTGGCATTTGAAGAGCTTTTCCTCACCGGCGCTTCTAACCTACGAACTTTCTTGATCGATCTCGCACCACACTACGGCACATGCCTTGCTGAGGGATTCTGGGTTGAAATTGACTCTCACGCTAGCAAGGAGGTTCATGATGCAGAAGACAAAAAAGACGATGCTCCCGGTCCTGGTGAGCGCCATGGCCATTGTGGCGTTGGCGATGACCCCGGCGCTGGCCAAAGACTCGAAAAACAAGAAGTCCAGCCACTCGTCTGCGAAGGCGGCGGCTGAAGCAGCCGGCCACGTCCCTGAACAAAGCGATGCGCCAAAGGCCGGCCACCAAGACTCCCAGCCGGGCCCGGCCTGGAAAACCATCGGTGGAACCGTGAAGAATGTCCACGGCGACATCTACACCGTGGAAGACTATGAAGGCAATCAAGTCAAGCTGCGCGTCGGGCAAGGCACGAAGCACATTCACAAGAAAAAGGTCGGGGACACCGTCCGCGCTGAAATTACACGAGGCGGCTTCGCGAATTCCATTCAGTAACCCTCATTTCGAATCCGCGCACCCACCTCACGCGCGATAGTGTCCATGAACGGGCCGGCCCTGAACAGGCCGGCCCGTTCATTATGTGTCATCACGCGGCACAAGTCATTGAGCCGATACCTTGACCGATTTCTGAAAGATAATGTCGCCGTAATAGGCCGTAGCCTGTTCCTTGGTATTGTCCGTATCGCTCATGATCGCGACACCGTTGATCATCGGCGGCTCCTCTCCGAACGCCTTCTTATAGTCTTCGTAAATATTCCGCTCTTCGTCGATCCACATGCCCACTTTCTGAGCGCCGCTCTCGACCACCACCATCTTGGCAAAGTCGGTATAGGCATTGTCGACGATCGTGCCGACAGGCGTCTTCGTTTCCCAGATATAGTTCAAAGCAGCAATGGGAATATCGCCGAACAGAGCCTGCCCCGCTTTGAACTTGAGCTTCTTGCCGAAACTGACTTTGTCGGGATCGTACTCAAAGGTGATGTAGAGCCGGGCCGGAAAGTCGTCGCCTTCTTTGATCGCCACGTTGCTACGCTGAAGTACGTTGTCGATTTTCCAGCGCCAGCGAACGATCGGGAATTCTTTTAGGATCGATCGACACCGGCTTGATCAGGCCGGAGGCCGAAGCCTCGCTTACCGCCTTCACGATCGTCATACCTCCATCCTTCACCACTTCATAGGAGGTATGTTTCGGTATCTTCTTAAAGGTGAGCGGCTTCCACCCATCGGGCAACCCCTGCCCGACCTGACTGGCTGAGAATTTTCCCACCTCGAGAACTGCCCCGCTCTGCGCCCAGAGGCATGCCGGAGTCAACAGGAGCCACACGCTCAGGAGCCCCACGCCATGTAATATCCGGCCTTGTGTCATACTCTGTGAATCGCTATCGCCGCATCCAAACGAACAACTTCATCAACAAGGCCTTCGTCCGCGGGGAAAAATGCGCCTTGCGCCACAGATTCACGACCTTTTTATTCACCTCGGCTTGCGTCGGATAGGGATGGATCGTCCCGGCGATCGTCTTCGCTCCGGCGCCGGCTTTCATCGCAACGGAAAACTCGCTGATCATGTCGCCAGCGTGGGCCGCGACAATCGTGGCTCCGACAATCTTGTCCGTGCCCTTCTGAATGTGAATCCTCGCGAACCCTTCGTCCTCGCCGTCGAGAATTGCGCGATCGACCTCGTCCAGCTTGTACGTGTACGTTTCGACCTCGATGCCTTTCGCCTTCGCATCCTTTTCATACATCCCGACATGCGCGACTTCCGGCTCCGTGAAGGTGCACCACGGCATGATCAAGGATTCGACGCTGGCATAGCCAAAACCGAAGGGATGTGGAAATAGGGCGTTCTGAATGACGATCTGCGCCATGGCATCGGCGGCATGGGTAAATTTGTAGCGCGAGCACACGTCGCCCGCCGCAAAAATTCTTGGATTCGTCGTCTGCAGCCGCTCATTCACCTTGACCCCGTGCTCATCGTACTCGATACCGACCGTTTCCAACCCGATTCCCTCGACATTCGAGGTACGGCCTACGCCGACAAGAATCTCGTCGACCGTCACATCGTGCTGCTGGCCATGTGATTCGACTGTGAGCCGCTTACCGCTCTCAGTTCTGTCGACCTTGAGATTTTTTCCACAGCAGAGCAGCTTCACACCATCACGTAACATCTGCTGCTCGACGATTTCAGCTGCGTCGCGATCTTCCTTCGGCAGGATGCCGTGAAACGCTTCAATAAGGGTGACCTGGCTCCCGAAGCGGGCAAACGACTGCGCCAACTCGCACCCGATAGGGCCGGCGCCGATCACCCCGATGCGTTGCGGCAGCTCCGTCAGCGAGAACACCGTTTCATTCGTGAGATAGCCCGCCTCTTTCAATCCAGGCGTGGAAGGCACCGACGCCCGTGCTCCTGTGCAAACAGCCGCCTTCGCAAAGGTGAGGGTACGATTGCCGGCCGGCCCTTCGACTTGAATGGTGTCGGCGCCGGTAAAACGTCCGCTGCCGATGTAGACGTCCACACCCAACTTCGTATAGCGCTGAACCGAATCGTTGTGGCTGATCCGCGCCCGCAGTTTTCTCATGCGCGCCATGACAGCGCCAAAGTCGTACTTCACCCCAGAAGGGATATGCAGGCCGAACTCAGCCGCATCCCGCAAATTGGCCCAGGCTCGCGCGGCGCGAATGATGCCTTTTGAGGGCACACAGCCGACATTCAAGCAGTCGCCCCCCATCAAATGTTTTTCGATCAAGGCCACTTTGGCCCCCAGACTCGCGGCAATAACGGCCGTGATCAATCCCGCGGTCCCAGCCCCAATGACCACAATATTGTAGCGGCCAGCCGGTTCGGGATTGACCCAGTTCAAGGGATGCACGTTGCTGACGAGCGTGCGGTTATGTTCGTCGTTCGGCAGTATGAGGCTCTCGTCACGCTGAGTCGTCACCACGATCCTCTCTGACGTCTATGTGACCATCGCGGCGCGCTGACTTTTCTTCTGCGCTTCACGTTTCACGCCTCACGTTTCTGGAGTTTGCGCTCATGCTGGTTTCCCAGACCACTTCTTATACAGGCTCGGCACAAGCGCCAGAAGCCCCAGCAACACAAATGCCCCGATCACTCCGGGAGAAGCAATGTCTTTCAACGAATTGATCGTACCGAGTTGCCGGCCTGCGTAGGCATAGACGAAGGAGCCCGGGATAATCCCAAGTGCCGTCGCCACGACGTACGTGCCGATATTCATTCGAGTCAAGCCGGATACCAGATTCACCACAAAGAAAGGAAAGAGCGGAATCAACCGGAGGGTCATCAGATAACTGAACGCGTTCTGCGCGAAACCTTGCTGAACCGGACCCAGCCACTTCCCAAACTTCCGTTCCACCCAATCGCGCAGCAAATAGCGGGATGCGAGAAACGCGAGCGTCGCGCCCGTCGTCGCCCCCAGATTGACGAAGAGCGTACCCCACACAGCCCCGAAGAGAAATCCGCCTGCCAATGTCAGAATCACGGCGCCGGGAAGCGAGAGCCCCGTCACGGCCACATAGGTCAACACGAACAACGCTGCAGCTACGGCAGAATGTGTTTCGGTGAACGACAATAGGTCATCGCGATTGTCCTTTAGAGCCTGCAAGGAGAGAAAGCGGCCCAGGTCGAAGTAGAAGAATGCGACCACCGCAACTCCGATCGCGAGGACCACGGCAATTTTCCCGGCACTCAGCCCGCTCTTTGCTTCAGAAGTCGGCATGTCGTTCATCATGATACGTTGCTTGCGTATCATGGGGACTCCTTTTCTGGCTGTCAATGCGGGCGACCGCCTCTTAGTTGCCTGAAGTCCCCGGCCTTACAGCACCCATACCCTGTCGCACACACACGCTTGATCGAAGTCTATGACGTGAGTAGGTGATCGGATGCAGAGAACCGAAGGAGATGGCAGAGGCGGCTAGCGTGGCCGGCGATCGTGGAGATCGCGATCCATATCGGGCCGACCGAACGTCCGTTCAACTGGATCAATCTGCCCATCCTGGTTGCGATCGAGTTCTTGAAAGTGGTCGTGGGTCAATTCAGGATTGTGGGGATCCAGAACGCCTGCACCAAGATGATTCCGACGAGGATTATAGCGCTGCGGACTTTCAAATATGCCGTGGTACATGAGATCGGTTCGTGGCTGTACGACGGCTTTCGGCGTTATTCTCTTCCTATGCACTTTCATGCGCCGAGGGCTTTTCGGACTCACCGAACTCATCGGCTTGAGTTCAGCCGGCACCGGTTTGGCCTCCTTCTGAATCGCCTCCAGTTTGCGCTCCTGGGCAACAGGTTTGGAGCTCTTCTTGACACGCTGGTTCGACGGGTTATGTCCTTGTTCGGATGGTTGCTTGGGAGGCGTAGCTGCGACAACCGGAGCCGACTCTTTGGCTTGTTTCGTCGCCGCAATCGTCTGTCCGACCGTCACGGCAACGACGGCCACGGAACATACCGCTCCGAATACAACAAGGCCTAAGAAATTCCGACCCATATCCCTCCCGATCTGTGGGTTTCTGCAAGTGTAGCATGTCCGGCTAATTACTAAGCATTGTAACGAGTTAGACAACGTTGTCTATCCTCTATCCCGTGCTTCATACTTGTAAGACATGGCCTTTTGCCCTACTCTGTACGTGGAGGCCAACAGATGGATGAATCTAGCCGGTTAACCAAGACGAAAGAGCAGTGGGCAAAGGCCCGGCGCGGCGGTGAGGAACGGGAAGTGTTTTACGAAGGAGATGCTCGCCTGCCGCCGGGACAACATCTCGTCGAGACCTGGCCTGTGCTCGATCTCGGTCAAAAGCCTGACATTCCACTTTCGGAGTGGACACTCACCATCGGCGGATCTGTGGCTCACCCCATGACATGGACCTGGGAAGATTTTCTCGCCCAGCCCCACTTCAAAGACGTTTCAGACTTCCACTGTGTGACAAGCTGGAGCCGGTTCGACAATGAGTGGGAAGGGGTCAGTTTCAAACACATTATGTCGGTGGTGAAGCCGCTGCCTTCGGCAAAATTTGTCCTCTTCAAATCATTCGACGACTACACCACCAATTTACCGCTTGAAGCCTGCGCCGATCAGGATGTGCTCCTGACGTATAGATGGAACGGCAGACCCCTCACGAAAGAACACGGAGGGCCGGTTCGCATGATTATCCCGAAGCGCTATGCTTGGAAGGGCGCCAAGTGGGTAAAAGAAATTACCTTTTCGGATAAGGATGCAAAGGGGTTCTGGGAAGTGCGGGGCTACTCGAACAGCGGGTTTCCTTGGGAAAATGATCGATATGGGTGAGCCGGTCTAGCCGATTTGCACCTTCGTCTCCTTCCATTGCCGAGTACCCTGACCCGAAGATTCACGTGCCCATTCGGCCGGCATGTATCAAACACTAAGGAGCAGGCCCTTTCCTTTCCAATGAACGACATGTCAGGCGCCATACGCAAGGTGGAATTCTGGCCGGTGGATATTCCCATCACCGACCCCTTCGTCGTCGCCACCGGCGCACGAACGATGGCGGAGAATGTCTTCCTGCGAATCACACTGGCCGGCGGCGCACAGGGTTATGGAGAAGCGGCGCCGTTTCCTGAAGTCGGAGGAGAGACTCGCGAGAGCTGCCTAAGTACACTCCACCGGCTCAGCACAACCCTCCTCGGTCATTCAGCCGCAAACTATCAAGAACTTGGTCGCATGCTATCCGAACAGGCGCGCACGCATCCGGCGGCGCGTTGTGGACTCGAAACCGCCGTCATCGACGCCTACTGCCAAACAGCGAATATCCCGATGTGGCAACTGTGGGGCGGCGCGGATGTGCAAGCGCGGGAAACGGACATCACCATTCCCATCGCCGACCTCGACAAGACCGTCGCTCTGGCGAGCGGATGGTATGGGAAGGGATTCCGCCTCTTCAAAATGAAGGTCGGCAAGGATGTCGAGAACGACATCCGGCGTCTGGAAGCCGTGCATCGCACACTTCCAGGCATCTCGTTCATCGGCGATGGCAACCAGGGTTTCTCGCGCCAGGACTGCCTGACGTTTGCACAGGGGGTGAAGAGGTTTGGCGGGACGATGGTGCTGCTCGAACAGCCGGTGGTGCGGGACGACCTTGACAGTATGGCGGCGATCCATCGAGAGACCGACATTCCCGTTGCGGCGGATGAATCGGTCCGCTCTCTCGCGGATGCGCATGAAATCGTCGCCCGAGATGCGGCAGGCTACATCAACATCAAAATCATGAAGACCGGCGTGGTCGAAGCCATGGAGATTGCGACCTTCACCAAAACGTCCGGCCGTAAGTTGATGATCGGCGGGATGGTTGAAACACGCATCGCGATGGGGTGCTCATTCAGTCTGGTCCTGGGACTCGGCGGCTTCGATGTACTCGACCTCGACACCCCGCTCTTGCTGGCCAGCGATCCCGTAACTGGCGGCTACCGATACGAAGGTTCGTACCTGCAACCCTGGTCAGGACCCGGCCTCGACATGAACGTAACACCTCCCTCGAACGCCACCATCATCGAATAGCTTACGCGGTCGCTTCGTCACACTTCTTACAGTTCAAGGCCTCTCCGATATGTGATTTCCGGCCTTCTTCTGTGAGGACCCAGGGCCGATTCGTCATCGGCGGCTGGTGACGCACATGCTGACCATGGCCGCATTGGAGGTCGGCCACCCAATCACCATACTCGTCCACATGATATCCGATAATAGACTGATGCACGCACAAACCTCCTTTACAGACTCGTGATCGATTTTTCAGAGGTATGTTACACTTGCGCGCACGCTAACACCATCGGAGGAGCACGCGTGATGAAGCAGTCTGATTCGCGAATCGGCTTCGTGGGAGTCGGACGGATGGGGGCCAACATGGCCCGGCGGTTGCGGGACCAACAGGAGACAATCGGCGCTGTGTACGATACGGATCGTGCCACGGCCACCCACCTTGCAACTGAGCTAGGCTGTGAAGCGGCTGCCACCCCTGCCCGCGTCGCAGAACTCGCGGACGTCATTTTCACGGTTGTGTCCGATGACACGGCGATGCGCAAGATCTTTTCCGCGGCCGACTCAGAGAGTCTACTCCACCGCGCTAAGGACCGGCTCTTCGTGAACTGCGCCACCCTCTCGCCAGCTGTGCACACCGAGGTCGAAACTCTCGTGACTCAACGTGGCGGCCGGAGTCTCGAAGCCTGCATGGCCAGCAGCATCATGCAGGCGCGTCATGGCACCCTCTACCTCATGTGTGGTGGGCGTCCAGACGTATTCGAGGCGGCGAAACCGCTCTTAGAAAAACTGAGCGCACACCTCCGCTATATCGGATCGGCAGGAGAGGCTGCGAAGGTCAAAGCCCTCGTCAACATGGTGATGAACTGCAATACGGCGGCACTGGCAGAAGGGCTTGGGCTTGGAGAGGCACTCGGCCTCGACCTGACGATATTGCGAGACATCTTCGCGCAAACGGGAGCTGCGTCCCGCGTGTTAGAGACCGACGGCGAGGATATGCAGAACCGCGCCCATGACTGCTACTTTTCGGTTGCCCATGCAGCCAAGGACTCGGGGATCGCCCTCGCGTTAGCAAAAACCGCCGGGCTCACAGTCCCCTTAGCTCAAGCAACCTATGATCAATATCTGCAGCTAGTTGCACTCGGCAAAGGCGAACTGGACAAGTCCGCCGTCTCTGAACTCACCTTTAAAGACCGTGAAAAGTAAAACATGAAAGGTGAAACGAGAGAGGTTCACCGTTTCTCAAAGGGAAGTTCTGGCCGTTGACTGGCAGGAAAGTAGGTCCAGCGCTTCTGCTCGTCCTCATCGAAGCTGCCGAGGAACGTCACGAAGCGATCGAGACTGCGAAACTCGGCAAGTGTAATGGTACAGTGCGGCACGTCAATCACGCGGGCATCGTACTGGCCCACCACGTAGAGCACACCCGCTCCGGCTTGATAGAGATTCCGCCGACTCGCATACCCCGTATTGGGAAAGAGGTCGACCTCGATGGAGCAGCCTCCAGGCCTCACAAACCTGAGCCGAAGGTCATGCCGTGAGAGAAACGGATTGGTGGCGGTTCTGGTGATCGTCAAACGAACCTGATCTGCCGCGAACTCGACAGAGGCGGGCACCGGCACATCGTTGTTGCAGGCCGCCAGAAGTAGAAGCAAGATAGCCAAGTACCTTGCCGGATATGCCTCAATCACTTGGTGACTGGAACTTTCGGCGCAGCGCCAATCGCATCCAACCCTGCTTGAGCACAGGCATCGTCGAGGTGTGCACCGGGTGCTCCACCAACACCGATCCCTCCGACGATCTCCCCGCCGATCTCGATCGGGAGTCCGCCTCCGAGTAGCAGGATCTGATCGTTCATCTCGCGAAGAGCTTGCAAGGTCGGTACTTTATTGATCAGCTCAGCCAGCTCGGTCGTAGGACGACGGAAACTAGCCGCGGTATAGGCCTTCTTCCTGCTGCTATCGACCGTATGCGGCCCGGCGCCATCGCCTCTGGCCATGGCGCGAAGCACACCGGCTCGATCCACGACCGAGACGCTCACACGGTAGCCATCCTTGTTGCAGGCATCTAACGATGCCTGGATCGCCTTGCCTGTCAAACCCATCGGCAAGACAGCCTCCTTCGGCAATTCCTCGGCAGCCGGCACCGCATAGGGCATCAGCATCACAAAGGCTATTGCGATCATGAGCCGATACGCCATAGGCGCAGCACGCCTACAATGCAGGTGAACGCATGTCATGGGTACGTCTCCTGGTTATCTGGTTATAAAGGGAAAGCGATACGGAACGAGCGTACGAAGACGCGGGAAGACTGTCAAGAGGGTGACTTTTGGTCGGGGAAGGAGATGGAAAACGCGGTCGCTAGCTCCAGACGACGCGCTCTTGATTGAGGAGGTAATCAATGACTTCGATGCTATTGCGCATCTGGATTTGAGCCTTTTCAGACATGGGAAGAACGGCACCGACCAGCTTGCCCGATTCGACGTCGTCAAGCGACGGAATCCCGTCAGCTCCACGCTTTTCCAGTTCCTGCCGGTAGCTTGCCACGGTTGCCTCCTGTTTCTCTGACAAGTAGATCAGCAATGCCTACGCCAGAGACTCATCCTCTAGATAACTAACGGCGTACAGGTAGCATAGCACATGGAAATCCGTGTTCCGGTTAGAGTGGGCCATCTTATTGATTCAAGACTACTTTTCAGTCGATCGATGTGCGGCAGTTGAGGTAGGAGCAAGGGCGCCGAGGTACGGGAACCGGCCGATTTTGAGAAGCGGCGTATCGAGACGTAGGCGAAAATCGTCATGCTCTGAATCAACAAAGTCGCGGGTCGCCGGTAATATCTGACTGGGCCTTGAGCTCCGGAGCCGGTTGGTTCGGATCACCCTCTCGCAGATAATCGCCATTCGTGTTGTAGAGCGCATTGAATGAGGTGCTGGTCTGACTAGACGGGGCAATCACAAAACCCGTTCGATTCAGCCCGACCACGTTGCCGCTGACATCACTCTGGGACTGCCCGAGAAACGCTGCGCCGCCACCATTCTTGACCAAGGTATTGCTCACCAGCACGGCTCGAGCACGGTCGCTGACCACGACGGCCTCAAAAAGACTTCGGGTAATTACGTTTCGCTCCAACCGCACATTCGACTTTCCGGCAATCGAGACGCCATGATCGTTATCGTGGATGAAATTCCCGATGAGGACGGCTTCTGAATCGGCAAACTGCACGCCGGTCGTCTCGCTCCCCCCGATGACACAATCTTCTATCCGTACATCGTGGACTTGCTGGCTGAACAACAGGCCATTGATCTTGACCCGGCGAAGGACAATGCCTTGTCCATTGAAGAGACCGACGGCATGCCCCCCTCGGTCAATAATGGTCATGTCGCTGATTTCAATGTCCGTCGCCCCATAGGGCCACTTGCCCACATGGAGAGCGCCCACCACGATATCGCGCCCAAGAATCGTCACCTGATCCATTCCAGCCCCGACGAACTTGATCTTCTCTTTGCTGTGAATGGTCACATCCTGAGGATAGTGGCCCGCTTTGACAAAGACGGTATCGCCTTTCCTGGCTGCATCGACCGCTTCTTGAAGAGACACGAAGTTCCCTGTTCCATCCAACGCCACCACGATAGTCCGGGGACCGGGCAGCAGCCCCTCATCGGCCCACGTCAGGCTGAAGCCCCAAACACAAGCGCCGTGATGAGACCTACAATCGTCAACTGTTTCATCCACGAACTCATACAAGCCTACGCCGTGAGAAGTCAATCGAGGTTAAATCCAGGTCGGTTGTGAGGTGCAACCTTGCGTGCTATGCTCCGCACCCATGATTCTGGTCGGCCTCACAGGCGGCGTCGCCACCGGCAAAACACCGTCGCCAAGATGTTCAAGCAATACGGCGCGGCGGTCATCGATGCCGACCAATTGGCCCACGATGTCGTGAAGCCGGGCAAGCCCGCCTGGCGCCAGATCGTCAAAGCCTTCGGCAAAGCCGTCCTCAATCCTGACCGCACCCTCAATCGCCGTGAGCTGGGAGCCCTTGTTTTCGGAAACAGAGCCAAACTGCGCCAGCTTGAACGAATCATCCACCCCCGTGTCGCGCGCGAGCAACAACGACTCGTGCGCCGGATCGCCAAACGCAATCCTCATACTGTAGTCATCTACGAAGTGCCGCTCCTCTTCGAGGCCGGCGTAGACAAACGCGTCGACACAACCATCGTAGTCACCGCCGACCGCGACACCCAAATTGCGCGCCTCAAGAAAAGAAACGGCTTCTCCCGCGCTGAAGCGATCCGACGCATCCGCAGCCAGATGCCATTGGCAAAGAAGATCCAACGGGCTGACCATGTATTGAATGGAACTTTCCCTCGCCCGTCTCTCCGCAAGCAAGTCGGCCAGTTATTCAAGAACCTCCGCCTCCTCGCCTAATCCTCTGCCGTGCATTCCCTCACCCCCTGTGTTAAATTTTGCTCATGCGAAACGTCGTGATCATCGGTTCGGGACCGGCTGGGCTCACTGCCGCAGTCTATGCAGCGCGGGCGAATCTCTCGCCCCTGCTCATTGAAGGCTGGCAATCCGGCGGACAGTTGACCACGACAACGGAAGTCGAGAACTATCCCGGCTTTGCCAAGGGCATCATGGGCCCGGAACTCATGAAGGAAATGCGAGCCCAAGCAGAACGGTTCGGCACGGAGTTTTTGACCGGTGACGTCACAGCCGTAGACGTTAAGCAGCGACCGTTCACGATCACCGTTGACGCTGAACAGACAATCCACGCGAAGACCGTTATCATCGCCACCGGCGCATCGGCCATTCAGATCGGGGTGAAGAACGAGACGCGCCTCACGGGGCACGGCGTTTCAACCTGTGCGACCTGCGACGGATTCTTCTTCAAAGGAAAAGAACTGATTGTCGTCGGCGGCGGCGATAGCGCGATGGAGGAAGCGACCTTCCTGACCAAATTCGCGACCAAAGTCTCGATCGTCCACCGGCGCGACAAGCTGAGGGCTTCCAAAATCATGCAAGACCGCGCGGTGAAGAACGAAAAGATCACGTTCGTGTGGAACTCCGTCGTCGAAGACATTCTCGGCGATGATGTCGTCACGGGCGTCCGCCTGAAGAATCTCGTCACAGGCAAGACGACAGAACTATCCTGCGCGGGTGTCTTCGTCGCAATTGGGCATCGTCCCAACACCAATCTCTTTAGGGGCCAATTAGACATGGATGCCAAAGGATACATCCGCACGACACAGGGAACCGCCACAAACGTGCCGGGCGTCTTCGCCGCCGGCGATGTCCAAGACTCGGTATATCGTCAAGCGGTCACAGCAGCAGGCTCAGGATGTATGGCTGCGATCGATGCAGAGCGTTTCTTGGAGTCAGGTGAGAAGTAAAAGGTGAAAGGTAAAACGTTCGCAGAAGGAACCTGGGCGTGAACAAGCCTCACAAAAAGCTCAATGCCTGAACCGACGCTGTCGATTTGGCTCAACAGATATATCGGGTCACTGAAAGATTTCCGTCGAATGAACAATTCGGCCTTACAAGCCAAATACGGCGAGCAGCGGTAAGTATTCCCGGCAACATCGCCGAAGGAGCTGCGAGACAAACAAAAAGGGAGTTTGTTCAGTTCCTCCATATCTCGAAAGGCTCATTAAGTGAGCTGGACACTCAGCTGGAACTCGCCAAGCGGCTTGAGTACCTTGGACAGGCAGAGTGGGAGGCGCTGAACGAACTGCTTGAGCGGGTGGATAGGATGCTGAGCGGGCTTATTCGTCACTTGAAAACCAAGCGTTGAATCCCATGAATCGTCTTCACCTCTTACATTTTACGTTTTACATTTCACCTTTCACCCCTCACACCTCACGGCCTTAACGATGCGCTGCGCTATCGTCCACTACCACGAACTCGCCCTCAAAGGCCGCAACCGGGAATATTTCGAGGAGCGACTCATACGCAATATCCAATGGACGCTGAAGGACCTCGGCGTCAGGCGCGTCGAGAATCTTCGAAGCCGGATTCGCGTGGTCCTGCCCGACACGGTTCCGGACCAGACCATCAAAGAACGGCTCACACGAGTCTTCGGGATCGCCAACTTTTCGCTCGCCCATGGGTTGCCTCTCGATCTGGCCCATCCAGACCTGGGAGCGCTCAGCAAGGCGGTCATCGATGCGCTTCGTTCGGAATCGTTTTCCACCTTTCGCGTCTCGGCGAAACGAGCCGACAAACGACTGACGCTGACCTCTATGGAAGTCGCGCGAGATCTCGGCGCAGCCGTGTGTGAAGGAACAGGTAAGAAAGTCAGCCTGAAAGACCCCGACCTCACGGTGTATCTCGAACTGCTCTCCAAAGAGGTCTACTACGCGATCGAAAAGATTCAGGGGCCGGGCGGAATGCCGGTGGGCGTCAGCGGGAAAGTCGCCTGCCTGATCTCCGGAGGGATCGATTCGCCGGTCGCAGCCTATCGCATGATGAAGCGCGGATGCCGAGCCCTCTTCATCCACTTCTCCGGTCGACCGCTTGTGAGCCGTGCTTCGGAAGAGAAAGTGCGCGAACTCGTGCAAACCCTCACGGTCCATCAATACAGGTCCACGCTCTACGTCATCCCGTTCGGGGAAATTCAACGCGACATTGTGGCGAACGCGCCGGCCCCGTTTCGCGTGGTGCTCTACCGGCGCGTCATGATCCGCATCGCGCAGGAATTAGCCAAACGCGAACACTGCTGGGGGCTCGTCACGGGCGATAGCTTGGGGCAGGTCGCCTCACAAACACCGGAGAACTTGACGGTCATTGAGGAGGCGGCAGAGTTGCCGCTCCTGCGGCCGCTCATCGGGATGGACAAGGTAGAAATCACCGACCAGGCACAGCGTATCGGCACCTTCGCCATATCGATTGAGCCCGATCAGGACTGCTGCTCACTCTTCACCCCGCCGCACCCCAGTACGAAAACCAGGCTCGACGACATTCAAAAGATCGAACGGATGTTCGACATTGGCGCGCTGGTGAAGCAGGGGATCGAGAAGGCTGAGCTTTCCCAATTCACCTTTCCTCAGTAGCAGGATGCTGAAAAAGGCCGCCAGCGTCGTTCTCACTTCGCTCAGAGGCTCAACGTACCGAAGCGTACGCCTCGCCTCTTCCCTCGCTGCGGCCTTGCTGGACGGACTTTTTGAGCATCCTGCAGGATTGTTCTCCTTGTGCCTTACTCATCGCCCCTGCTGCGCGAGCGCCTTTTCCCTGATGATTCGAAAATGCGTTTCCAGGTCTCGTCGCATTGCCATGGCGACCATCCAATCCGGCACAATCGTGTCGATCTCGACGAGCAGTTCAAACTCGGCCTTCGTCTGAGCCCCGCCATCGACGGGAGCAAGTTTCCAGAACCGGTGGTACTGCTTGAAGTCACCCCCTTTTAATTCCGTCAATAACCCGCCGGTCGGCAGAGTCCTCGTTTCGCTCAACAGGCGCTGCTCCCCTGGGAGCAGGGCATGGTCGATTCGGATGTCCGTGAATACCTTACCGTCCTGCTCCCGGATCTCCGCCATCCGCATCCGTACCTCGAAGAGCTCAGGCCAATGGGCATAGTCGGTCAGTAATCCCTGAACGATCTCCGGCGCCACCGGAAAGAAAATCGTCGCCGTCGCCCGCACGCCGCCGGCGGGTTCCATCCGGACATCCAGCACAACCGGCTCGGCAGCGCGGCTCCACCCGGACCAGCCAAACAGCAAACAGCCCACGACGATCATCGCACGCCATAACATGGCGTGATTATATAGACCTGTCGAGGGCCAGGCGAGGACAAACAGGATGCTGAAACGCGCGAGACAGGCGAGATGAACGAAACGGGCCAGACGAAATGGAGGTTTAATCTTTTCACGTCGCGCCTTTCCCGCATGTCTCGCGTTTCACACGTCACAGTCATGATTGACGCCCACAAACATCGCTGTGCTAGGATGCCACCCGATGAAACGCTGGTCCTTCCTGTTACTCATGCTCATCGGCTTGTGGGGCCCTGTAGAAGCGGCTCACGCGCAACCTATGGACGATTCACACGCTACAACAGAACAGTCTTGCAGTTTCGGTATGGCGAAGGGAGAAGCTTCACAGAGTTGTCAGGTCCCTTTCCCTATAGGCTGCCTCGTGGCCGATATCCCCGGAACAGACAAGCCCTGGACCACCATCTCCAAGGGCGGAAAGACCGTCTGCCGGTTCGATGACAAATCGACAGACTGGAAGACCAAGATCACCGGCTCCTGTGGCCGCTGCAAATCCGATCATTGTTCGGTCCAGTTTATTGTTCGGTTTGACTGTTCCCAACAATCGAATTAGCCATGTCCATAGCTGAAGCGATTAAACGCGAAGCCCGGGCTCTGGGTTTCGACGCTGTCGGCATCAGCCGAGTCCTCGATAGCAATCAGCCATCAGCTGAACTCCCCTCTTCCCTACCCCCAGACCCCGCTACCCCATTACCCTATCTCTTGTTCAGCCGCCTCACGGAATGGCTCCAGCGAGGCTATCACGGCACGATGGCCTGGATGACTCGCGACCCATCTCGTCGTAGCAATCCGCAACAGGTATTGCCAGGATGCCGATCGTTGGTGTCGGTCGGGATGAACTACTATACGGACAATCGTGCGAACGAGCAGCCTGGAATGGGCCGCATTGCCCGTTACGCCTGGGGGAAGGATTACCATACTGTGATGAGCCGGCGACTCACGCAACTCGAAGCGAAAATCGCAGCCCTTGCGCCAGGCGTGATTACCAAGGCCTACGTCGATACCGGCCCGATCATGGAAAAGGCCTGGGCGCAGCAGGCCGGCCTCGGCTGGATCGGAAAACATTCCAACCTCGTCTCGGCCGAATGCGGCTCATGGCTTCTGCTTGGAGAGATTCTGACGACTCTGGATCTGGATCCGGATGAACCGGCCACAGATCTGTGTGGAAGCTGCACCCTCTGTATTCAGGCTTGTCCGACCGGCGCCATCGTCGAACCCTATGTCGTCGATGCCCGACTCTGTGTTTCCTACTTGACCATCGAACTTCGCGGAGGCCGCGAGGTCATCTCCGACGATCTCGCTGCTCAGATGGGCAATCGCATCTTCGGCTGCGACGATTGCCTGGACGTCTGTCCCTTTAATCTTCGATCAGACGCCACGAGTGAACCGGCGTTTACCCCCACCCCATTGACCCTCGCTCCCAATCTACAGACCCTGGCTCAAATCAGCACGGAGAGTTTTGCGAGCACGTTCAAGGAGAGCCCCCTCAAACGAGCCAAACAGAGCGGCCTCCTTCGCAACGTAGGGATTGCACAGGACAATCACACGCGACAGACAGGCGGCCGGGCCTCATAAGAACCCCCTGTTTTCTTGGCAGGAAGAGGAGTAGGCTGTTGCATGTAGTTAGTGATTCGCGGGGAGGCCTGAACAAGGAATGCCCCCTATGCATCTTCCGATCTTGCTGCTCATCTCGACCGATCCCCAAGCCAAACCGTTGCTCGAAGAAGCCCTCGACCGCCACCGCGCCACCATCCTTCTCGCCGGAACAACCGAAGAGGGTTTGCGCATCCTGAAAGATCAAGCCGACCTCGGACTCGTCCTCTGCGATGAGAGTCAGGGGCGGATTGCTAGCCAGGTGATCCTGTCTCAGGCCAGACACACCGCGCACGACCTTCCCGTGATCATCCTCGGAACAGACGGGTCAGCCAAAGCCGCGGTGGAAGCAATGCATCGGGGCGCCACCGACTACCTTGCGCAACCGGTCAGTGCGAAGGACCTCCAGACCGCCATCCACAAAACCCACACCTTCGAAGCGTCAGAGCCCCAAGCCCGGGCAGAGCGTCCCTCCGCATTCGATCAGATCATCAGCCGGTCGCCTCAGATGGAACTACTGAAACATCTGGCAGCAGAAGTCGCCCTAACCGATGCGACGACCGTCCTCATCACCGGCGAAAGCGGCACCGGCAAGGAACTCTTCGCCCATGGAATCCATGCCGCCAGCCCTCGCTCCAACGGCCCTTTCGTGGCGCTCAATTGTGCAGGCATTCCCGAGCACCTCCTCGAATCGGAATTGTTCGGACATCAGCGCGGCGCCTTTACCGATGCGAAACACACCAAACCTGGACGATTCCAACAAGCGGAGGGCGGCACGCTCTTTCTCGACGAAATTGGAGAGATGAGTCCTTCCGCGCAGGCAAAGCTTTTACGTGTCCTGGAAAATCACCAAGTCGATCCGCTGGGTGACACGCGCAGCATCCACGTCGACATTCGCGTGATTGCAGCCACAAATGAGGACCTGCCGGCTCAAATCAAAGCCGGGCGATTCCGCCTCGACCTCTACTATCGACTGAACGTCTACCAACTGCGCATCCCGCCGCTCCGTGAGCGCCTCGAAGATATCGAACCAATTCTGACATCGTTCCTGGAGGTCGCCCGCCGGGATCATGGCTGTCGCATCAAGGGCATTACCCCAGCCGCGCTGATCATCTTGCAAGGCCACGACTGGCCCGGCAACGTTCGGGAGCTGCACAACGTGGTCGAAGGGCTCACCATTACTTGTAAGGATGAGATGATCCAACCAGACCACCTCCCTGTCTCTGTGCAAAGCTCTGGATCGGCGAGATCAAACGGAGAGATCGAGAAGACTTCGCTTCTGGCCTTCGGCCTCTCAGCTCAGGAGATGGAAAAGAAACTGCTAACAGAAGCGCTGCAACGCACAGGCGGCAACATTTCCGAAGCCAGCCGACTCCTCAAGATCACCCGCAATACGCTGAGATATCGCATGGCAAAGTACCAACTCTCCTAGCAGGATACTGAAAAGTCGCTCTTCTCATCCGTCCAGCCCCGGCAGCTACTTCACCCGCCCGCCTGAGTCTGCCAAGACAGCCTCTTGCCCAGAGACGCGCCTTTCCCCAGGCAGCGTTCTCGGTTCATCGGAATCCTCAACGTAGCCATGAGGCTACCCTCCAGTTCTGTCTCCCCTGCGGCCACGCTTGGGAGAAAGCGCGGTTCGTTCTCGTTCCAGTTTCCATTGTGACATGATGCCGCCCGTCGTGATGATTCTAATCACGGGCAGAGAGGCGTTCCAACCTCACAGAGGCGGCATGGCTTATACAGAGCCATTTCACAGCTAACGTGTTATCCACCGTCTCGTGTACCTTTCCGCCCAGCCTGTTGGAATCTTCTATCCATAGAGCCGCGGGTGGGCCAGGGCAAGTCATTGATTTGTGGCTCCAGCTTGGACCGACACGCGGGGCTTCATTCTTGCTCAACTGCTCATCAAGGATTTTTGTATGCCCAATGCGCAGACGCGAAGAACGGAGGATTCGAGCATGGAACAACCGAAGTCCGCCCTTGACCACTATGAACGTGGTCGTACGCTCAAGCGCGCCCAAATGTTCGATCAAGCGCGCGAAGAGTTCCAACACGCAGCCCGCGACCCGCAATATGCTGGGAACGCCCATGTGCAGATCGCTCTGTGCTTGCTCGCGACCGGGCGCTACGACGACGCCGTCGAGGCCTTCCGCCAAGCCCTGGAGGTGGGCACGTACTCCTCAAAAGAAAAAGCGCACATTCTGTATTTGCTCGGAAAGACGTTGGAGGCACTCGGCCGAGTTGCCGAAGCGCTGGAGGCCTATGGCTGGACCAGAAAAGAGGTCCCGGGGTTTCAGGACGTGGCGCAGCGGATTAAGCATCTGCTCGCCGGGGGACGCGCCCCCCTCCCCCGGCGTCGACCGGCCTCCCGATCCGTGGTCGGAGACATGCTCAGACTTGGAGGACAACTCACGCCTCAGGTGCTGAGTCTGCTGGGGCACACCTGGACCTCACTCGGCCAGTATGTGGACAGTCTGGGGATCCATCGAGACGACCAACAACAGAGTCCTAGCCTCGCGGGCAACTCGAATGGAGAGCATGCGCTCAGGCCGATGCGATGCGAGTCCACCGGCATCCAGGGATCGGAAGAGAAACACACGTCGGCACGTTCGCGTCGCAGTCCGATTGCAAGGCCACTTTGCATCAAAAGAGCGGAGGGTGACCGGTGACGGAGAGCTGCGCGACCTCTCCCTTGGGGGCTGTCGAGTCAGAAGTCTCGTGGCCGTCCCCGTGGGAGTAGAGTTGGAGTGTTGTATCTTCTCGCAGGATGCAGGCAACCCGTTCACCATCGAAGGCGCAACGGTGCGCTGGAGCCGTCCTCAGGAATTCGGCCTGGCTTTCACCAAGGTACGTCCGGGCGTGCAGAAGCAGATCACACAGCTGTGCCGGACACGGACACCGCTAGGGTAGAAGAGCTTGGGATGACATAAAGCAGTAGGCCTTTCGGCAGATGGCCATAGACCGGCTGAACCAGTACGACAACATCGAGGAGCTGCACAACGTGGTGGGGGGGCCTCACCATTACCTGCAAGAACGAGATCCTTCGACCGGACCACCTCCCTGCCTCTGCGCGAAGCCCTGGATTAGTGCGATCGAACTGAGAAATCAAGAAGACCTCGCTTCTGGCCTTCGGCCTCTCGGCTCAGGAGATGGAAAAGAAACTGCTAACAGAAGCGCTGTAACGCACAGGCGGCAATATTTCCGAAGCCAGCCGGCTCCTCAAGATCACCCGCAATACGCTGCGGTACCGCATAGCAAAATACCAACTCTAGTCGGATGCTGAAACAAGCCCCCAGCTTCGTTCTCGTCTCAACAGAATCCTCAACGTAGCCATGAGGCTACGCCTCCGGTTCTGTCTCCCCTGCGGCCTCGCGTGGGAATAGACGCGTCTCGGCGCGGCAAGGTTGGGCGGGTGAGAAGTCTGGCTTGTTTGAGCATCCTCACCTGAACTCACCGCAATCACAACCGCCGCAGCCAAAGAGGCGGGAACTTCTACCATCAACTGAGTGGCCGTCCTTCAAGCCACATTTGACTTTATTGTTATGGCTTTCGTAGTCTCCATTGCGGTGAAGCACGCCGCCCGCTTCATGAAAGAAGCGCCACTACTGCGACGAAATTTCCCACGATGCGACGTTAAGAAGATTCACACGATAGATGCTCCGCACAATTGAGAAGGGGGAGACCATGATGCAGGCATTCAAAACCGCCATGCTAGTAGGAGGCTTGGCCGCTCTGGCAGGCTGTGCGAGCTGGGATAATAGCCCCATTTGCCCTAAAACTCACGGATGGCAGGCGTGGTCTGACAGTCGTTGCGATGCCGACGATGCACCGAAGGCTGTGGCCATAGGAGACAAAGATACACTGGCAGCTGACCTTGCCGCGTCCAAGCGACGAAATCTCGATCTTGAGCGGCAGTTAGGTGAACGTGACGCAGAACTTGCTGCTCTGCGCGGCGAACTTTCTGCCGAGATGGCTAAACTGAATGCGGCTCAGCGTGGATTGATCCGGGCACTTCGTCCTGAGATTGAGAAGGGTGACATCACCGTCGACCTCAACAACGAGCGGTTGTTGATCAACCTGTCCTCCAGCTATCTGTTTGGTTCCGGCCAAGATGAACTGAAACCGGCGGGCGCCGATGCACTCAAGCAAGTCGGGGTGGTCTTGAAAGATTTCCCAGAGTACAAGGTGTCGGTGGACGGGCATACCGACAACGTGCCGATCCAGGGCGCACTGCAGAAGAGGTTCCCCACGAACAAGGAACTCTCCCAATCCCGCGCGGCCAATGCGGCAAAGGCGTTGACCAAAGGCGGGCTTCGCACCGTCATGACGCACGGCTATGCGGATACCAGGCCGGTTGAATCGAACATGACCGCTTCGAGTCGGGCGAAGAACCGTCGCGTTGAGGTTCGTGTCACGAAATAGCGCTTCGCCCAGGAGAACGACGGCAGGGGCTTCTCCATACCGAAGAAGCCCCAGTCACCTCGTTAGCCCCTGTCCACTAGTAATGAAGAGAGCTGAGAAAGTTGTCTTGAAGTCTCAGGATTGATCTTCCACTGCGCACGACTTTCTCATCCGCCCATCGTGAGCACCACTCGAAACCGCGCCTTGCCGCTCAGCATGCGATCGTAGGCGGCCGCGGCTTGTTCGAGCGGGAAAGTCTCGACCATGGGACGAATGCCGGTCAGCGCACAGAAGTTCAGCGTGTCTTCCGAATCTCGGGCGGTTCCGGATGGCCAGCCTTGAATCGACCTGCGAGCGCCGATGAGTTGAATGGGTGTGACCGTAATGGGATCGGCTGATGCTCCCACCACCAGCAGCTTGCCACCGACACCAAGTCCATCGATCAGTTCCGACATCGATTTGCTGTTCGGCGCGGTAGCCAGAATGACCGAGGCGCCGCCCATCTTGGTCAATTCGTTTGCTGCGTTGGTCTTCTCCGTGTCCAGGTAACGAGCTGCGCCTAACTTCATCGCTAATGCTTCCTTGTCTTGGCCCCGTCCGATCGCCACGGTGCGAAAACCCATCTTGTGTGGCAAACTGGACGCCCAAATGTCCCGAGTCCGCCTAAGTCCCTGTACCGCCACCAGATCGCCTGATTTCGCTCCGCTGTGGCGCAGGCTGTTAAAGGTCGTGACGCCGGCGCAGAGGATGGGTGCCGCCTCCACCGGCGAGAGCGCGTCTGGAATCGCAGCCACGGCTTCGCTCCGCGCAATCATGTATTGCGCGTACCCGCCGTCTTCTTGAAATCCCGTGACTTGAAAATTCTGACAGCCCATGAAATCCCCTCGGCGACAGGGGATGCATTGCCCGCAATGTCCGCCGTGCCATCCCACGCCGACCCGTTGGCCCTTCTTCCAAGTCATCACACCAGGTCCAACGGCATCGATCACACCGGCGACTTCATGCCCCGTCACTCGTGGATATTGCAGACCCGGCCAATGCCCTTCCTTCACAAACACGTCACTGTGACAGACTCCGCAAGCCTGTATCTTAATGCGAACGGTCTGAGGCCCCGGTTCCGGCATCTGACGGTTCACGGTCTCGAACGCGCCGCCGGGACCGCTTACTTGCACCGCAGTCATCTGTGACATGACCGGCCTCCTTGAGTTGGAATGCGTGTAAGGACCGGAAGCCCGGTCCGGTCCCAGCTCTCAGCGTGGTTGATCCGACCCCGGGCTCACAATGATCGGCACGTTAGACTTATCCGGCACGATGATCATCTTGGAGTTGGGACTCTCGTACAATTTAACTTGAGATAGTCCGGCGTGAGCGTTTTCGTGATGATCTCCTGCGCCTGGGACTGACCCTTGGCGCGGATGCGCAGGCTCTCCCCTTCGCCCTCGGCGCGAATTTGCAACGCATCCCCCTCGCCCTTGGCTTGAATCCTGGCGATATCGGCGTTGCGTTGCGCAATGACCATTTCGAATTCCTTTTGCTCCTTCTCCTGTTCCTTCGCTTGCTTCTGCTCGATGGCTTGCAACACCATCTTGGAAAACTCGATTTCGGACAATGCCACGCTGTAGATATTGAGATGCCGCCCTTTGAGCGACTCGACCATCACCGCTTCAATCTTGTTTCCGATTTCGCTGCTCCGTTCAGGAAGCGTGACCATCGTGTATTGGGCGACAACGCCCCTCACCGCCGACAGGAATTGAGGCCTGACAAGCTGCTGGTACCAGTTGTTCCCCACCTCCTGAGCGAGAAAATAGACTTCCTCCGCGAATCGGGCTCATCGTGATCGCCGCATGCAGAGTCACCGAGAGATCATCGGCGGTCAAGGCATCGATCTTCTCAGTAAAACTCTGATAGCGAACATCGTATACGAACACATCGTTCCATGGCGCCTTCCAATAAAACCCGTCCTTGAGCGACTCCTTCGTCCAGCCCCCCCGATAACGGGCTCCAGCGGAGACCTCGCTTTCCCGGGTCGACGGTCCTCCCGCACCCGGACACCAACAACAGAATCGGAATGACCAGCACGATCGCGTGGAAAAGAGCTGAGCGCTTCATAGATCCTCCTATTGTTTGTAGTCCCGGTCTTCCTCTCTATTGATACAGTCGCTCACCGGTCCCGACGCTGCTGTCGTCCGGTTCGAGCGGCATCCGCATGGGCGTCAGCCCGACGTTCCAGATCCTGAGCCGCGACGGCGTAGTACTCCGAGAGTTGCAGTGCTCCACTGACCCAGTCCGACTGAGGGCCGAAGAGATGCTCATACCGAACAGCGCTCTCGGCAATCATGCCGGCCTTCTCCCTCATGACCATGGCCTGATCTCGGTAGTAGCCGGCAATGTCCATCTGATCCTGCGATGGACCGAAAGAGGTCGTGTCAATTTTCGCAACAGGCTGCGTGCAGCCGACAGCGGCGAGCGAACAGAGTAGGATCAGAACACCCCATCCGACATAATGTGAGAGTGTCGCATGCCATCGATTGCTCATTGTATCCTCCCGGCGCAGTTCAGCGCATGGCATCGATCATGGGAAAGGCCGGCTACATTCGGCGTATCGCCGTGACAGACTTGCCCGATGGCGAAGGTATGATCATCATTGACCTACTGAAACTTCCCAGAACATTTTAACGGGCGTCTTGACCGCTCTTGAAAAAATCGATGATCGCCTTATTTTTCCCCGGCCATTCAGGGTGTGTCCCAGTTCCTTCGCAGTAGCGTGTGGCGACGTTGTTCCTACACCCCTTATACGTTACACAACCATCTGCATCTTTAACAGAGGGGGTCGCGTCGCAACCATTGCAGGCAACCCACCATTGTATGGCCTCTTTCCCATACCCTGGGAACAGGGTGTCCTGACTACTGTGCATGACCATCACGGGAAGCGGGTTAGGACAATGATATTCCTTCAAGTCCTCACCCCTGATGCCCGCTGCGCTGGGGGCAATCGCCGCTGGAATATGTTTGGTGCCATTGAGAAACGCGATGCCGTGGCAACAGTCCCGCCATCGGAATGGCCAGTGAGAAAAACCCGCTTCCTGTCGATACACCATTTCTTCTCGATCAATCCCGGTATTTCAGCAAGCTCTTCGATGGTTTTGGTACTCATTTTGCGGTGATCAGCATACGCGACGATAAAACCTGCCGCCGTCGCCTCTTGCGTGAGGTACATATATTCTTCCGATTCATATCGATTTCTCCCCCCTGGCGCATAGACCATGAGTAAAGGATGGGCGATGGTGGAATTGTAGTTGACCGGCGTTTTCACCATGTAGCGAATACCCGTCGGTGTCTTTTCATCATTACTGGCGCCCGCATCACCCGACTTTGCCCCTGGTTCACAGCGTCGCATACTATCGTTGACTACATACACCGCCTGACCGAGCAGTTTGCCACGACTCACGGCTTCAGGATCATTCCTCCCAGCATCTTGAACCGCGCCGGTGCCGATAAAACCAATCAGCAAGAGGCCTATTGCTACCGCAACGATCGTTGTGCGGCCGGGCTGTATATGCCGGAACCGTAACCACTCCGGCTTAAAGATACCGACAACCAACAGGGCGACCGAAAGGAACATCATGGCTCTGAAGACATTGACTACCAGCGCGTTCATCGATTTTACCTCGTATCGTTCACTGCGAGAGGATTAGGGGAAGGCCTGAAACTCTTCCGTATAAGCATAGGTCTCAATGGGCCGAGATATGGGAATGTACCAAAAACCTCAGACTCGTTCACGACCGAAACACCACGGGCGACCCCCTAGGTAGGAGGTCGCCCGTGTTTGGCCCTTAGGACGCCGAAGCCGACTGCATGACTTAGTATGGGATTACGTGCAAGCAGTCCTTGCTCTCCTTGTTCCAGACCACATCACACAGGTTGGACATGCGCGCCACAATCTGCGCCGCCACGCCCCCCGTGCCGCCGAACAACCCGCACCAGCCCAACGTCACAAAGCCCCAGTGCAACGGCGCCGCAAAGAGTTCATCGACGAACCAGAAGGCATGTCCCCACTCATTGAGGCCCACGTTCGGCAGAATCATCATCGGCCCCACGATCGCGCCCACCAACGGGAACGAGACCGACTTGCTGAACTGCGGCAGCCGAGTCATGGCGTAGAGGTAGCTCGCAACGCCACAGGTGATGTACAACGGGAAGGTGAAGTAGAAGGCGATAATATGGCTCGCCGTAAAGCTCGTATCGCGGATGATCACCTGATGCCACGATGCGTCCTGCTCGAGAGTGAAACTTCCCGCCCAGTACACGCCGAACACATACACCGCGAGCCATCCCATCCAATAAAAATACCGCTTGAGTTCCGTCTTGGGATCGACGTTGGCAATGTTCCGATCCCGCGTGCTCCAAATCCAGCCCAGGGTCGCGGCCGAGAAGATGATGTTGGAAATCACGTTAAAGCGCCACAGGCCCATCCAGACGTTTTCGAACTCCGGCGTCATCGAGTCCAATCCGTGTGAGTACCCGAACGTGCGCTGAAACACGACCTCAGCTCCCACTGCGAACAGCATCGTGAACCAGCCGATCTTAAGGGGCCTCGAGTCATACCAAAGTGATATGTCATATCCGGGGTCGCTTCCTCCCATTGTTGTTGTACTTGCCATAGTCTTACCCTCCCTTCATGTGCTTGAGAACCACCTCTGTGGGATGGCTGTGAAAACCCCTACGAAATACGTTGGCTGTCATTTCAATTTCCTCCTTCCTCTATGATCCACAGATGCAATCGGTATTTTCTGATGCTGTTCATAAGCAACTCGCATTCCAGCAGAGCATCCGCGTGACTTCGTCATCGACGATGCTGAAACTTCAATAGAATGAGCATTTTCACTCGGGAATCTCTGCAGTGGAAACAATGACGTGCTGAGACTGTTTGCCGAGATTACAGCATGATGCCGAAAAATCAGCTTTCACAGGACCATTCACAGAGGCTGGATGAGAACCCAGGCTAAGAAGTGCGAGAGACACCGAACTCCTGAGTTTTGGACTGAAGGTAATCTCTTTATATAAGGCTGATTGACATGGAGGATGAAGGACCAGAACGTGATGTGACAACCGTTCTTATTCTATGTGCCGATGCATGACGTCCAAGATAAAGGCATACGGCACCTGTTGGTCACCATGGAAGGCTAGTGATTTTTGGTCAGTAACGGGAGTATTATGCACTTATGATGAGATGATCTAGACGGTTCCGCCTCCGTTGGCGGAGTGCGGTGCGCGAGCGGCAAAGCTTCCGTTGCAGACTCGCCAGGAGGGTAGGCGTCGGGCAATGACAAAACGATAGAGAGCTCGCCCTTTCGCCAGCTAGACGATGGTCAGCAGAATATTCCTCCTTGTTGGTTTTAACGTAACCTGCCTCTATTTGGGGGAGGACATATGAAACCCAACCTTCACAATGAAACCACTCAGCGGTCGGCCACGCCCGATGGCCTCTCTCATTCCGGTATCGAAGACTGTAAATGGGCCGAGACATTGCTTGCCGGAGAAAATCGCCTTCTCGAGATGCTCGCCACCGGATGTACGCTCTCAGAATTCCTTGATGCCTTATGCCGACTCATCGAAGATATCGCGAGCGGATCTCTCTGTGGAATCGTACTGGTCGATCCTATCAGCAATCGACTAAAGCACGGTGCGGCTCCCAGCCTTCCTCTCAGCTATAACGAGTCGATCCATGGCAGACCCGTGAATCTCCTCTCGGGTCCCTGCGCCATGGCGGCAAGTCTCAAAGAGCAAGTGATTGCTGCCGATGTTGCGTCGGACGCGCGATGGGACACGTACGAATGGCGCGCACTGGCCATGGCCCATGGACTGCGGGCTTGTTGGTCCACTCCAATATTGTCATCCGACGACACAGTATTGGGCACCTTCGCGATTTACTCGCGCGAACCTGGTAGCCCTAGTGCGTACCATCAACACCTCATCGGACAGATCACGCATCTGGCGACGGTCGCTATTGAGCATAAGCATAGGGAGGAGAAGCTCCGCCAAGATGAACGGGAACTGCGACGCATCACCGACGCGATCGCTCAACTCATTTGTGTCCTGGGACCCGATGGGAAAACTCTCTATGCGAATCGATTTGTGCTCGACTACAGCGGTCTGAGCTTGGAAGATGTCATGGCGGATGACTTTCGCGCACGATTTTTTCACGCTGATGATATCGAGAGATCACAGAACGAGCGCCAGCATGCGCTCGAACGCGAAACCCCATTTGAATTGGAGCTACGTGCTCGCCGGAAGGATGGGCAATATCGGTGGCTTCTGATCCGCTATAACCCCTTGCAGGACGAAGAAGGACGGATCATTCGCTGGTACGCGACAGGGACCGACATCGACGATCGCAAACGGGCGGAAGAGAGAACTCAAAAAGAAAACTTGGCGTTGCGCGAAGAGATCGATCAGTCTTCGATGTTTGAAGAAATCGTCGGCTCGTCGGACGTCATCCGCAACATATTGACGCAAGTCACCAAAGTGGCGCCGTCAGATTCCACGGTACTCGTGCTGGGTGAGACCGGGACGGGCAAGGAGCTGATCGCACGGGCCATTCACAAGCGCTCGAAGCGGTCATCCCGGGCGTTTATTACCGTCAATTGCGCGGCGATTCCCACGTCGCTCATTGCCTCTGAGCTGTTTGGACACGAGAAAGGCGCATTCACCGGCGCGCTCCAACGGCGTCTCGGGCGATTTGAACTGGCCGATGGCGGGACGATCTTCCTTGATGAGATCGGAGATCTGCCTGCCGAGACTCAAATCGCGCTCCTGAGAGTCCTGCAAGAGGGGGAAATTGAACGGGTCGGCGGCAGCCAATCGATTTCCGTTGACGTGCGCGTGCTGGCCGCCACGAATCGCGATCTGAAGGCAGCCATGGCGGCAGGCACATTTCGCCAGGATCTCTTTTACAGGCTGAATGTCTTCCCAATCCAGGTCCCCCCGTTACGCGAACGGATGGACGACATCCCGTTACTCGTCACCTACCTGATTGAACGCTATGCGAAGAAGGCGGGGAAAAAAATCAAGAATATACAGAAAGAGACCTTGGAGTTGTTTCAGGCCTACGACTGGCCCGGCAACATTCGCGAGCTGCAGAACGTCATCCAGCGAGCTATCGTGCTGTGCGAGAGCGAAACATTTTCCGTCGACGAGACATGGTTGAAACGGGAAAAGCACAGACTGTCGGGGTCGGTAATTCCCCTGGGCGCCACACTTGCCGAGCATGAAAAGGACATCATTGAAGCGGCGTTGGCGGATTGCGGGGGCCAGGTCGCGGGCCCGACCGGTGCCGCTGCCAAGCTCGGACTCCCGAGGCAGACGCTTGAGTCGAAAATCACGGCCCTGGGAATTAACAAGCATCGCTTCAAGACTCGACAAGCCGACTACGCACGATAAAGAGACCAAACCTTGTTTGTGCGCCAACCCGAAGTGCCGGTCTCTCATGAATCATTCCTTCCGGTTTAGACGTTTTTCTGACTTCGCCCCTTCTCTACCGCCTTCCACACAATCGGTCCGTGAATTAACACATCTCACCGAATACTTCTGCCTCGTTTGCCGATCATTCAGCAAATGCTGAAATTTCGGCAGCCTTTTCCACGCTAATCACAAACATGTCAAAGGTTTACGATCTGGTCTCTTCATTGCATTCTTTTTTGTCGTCCAGGTTGCAGAGGTCACAGATGACAATAAAATTTGAAAAAGAAACCCGCCGCCTCAAGACGATGATTTGTCTAAGCGGTCGGTTGCAAGCGAAGCATCTGGAGGAATTGAAGACGCAACTGGAAGGCGCTCGGTCGCGGGTTGCACTGGACCTCAACGGAGTGACGCTCGTGGATGTCGAGATCATTCGTTTTCTGAACGCCTGTGAAAAAAACGGTGTCCAGCTCCTCAATTGCTGGCCGTACATACGGGAGTGGATGAGCCGTGAGAAGGGCAGAGAAGGATAAGGCGATGCAGTTCAGACAACCACAGCAGCACATATAAAAGGAGGGAATTCCAATGGCAAATACTACTCTTCAAAAAAAAGATGACTCCATGAAGGGCGTCATTTTCATTATTCTTGGTGCCGTGATTTTGATGTGTCTGGTACTTGCAACTGGTTACTTCCAACCTTAGCCGTTGGGATAGCGAGTACCGATTAAAACTGAATGCGACGGTTTGCGAATGTCCATAATTATCCGACGGATTTCTGTTTCTCAGCCCTTCAGCAAGGAGCCTAAGAAAGCACGACAGGTCAGAATACTTGGCTCTTCTTTAAGTCGTGACGGAGAAAGGAACTCATCGCGATGCCAGTGAATAAAAAAATCTCCTTTTCGGTCCTGTGTGCCTTTCTCACGATTGGGACAGTCATGTTCGTGCACAATTTCATCACGCCCATGCAGATGCTTGAAGAGCTTCCGTATAGCGAATTCAAGACGCTCCTGGCGGCCGGGAACGTGGCGGAAGTCACGGTCACTCGTCAGTCATTGCTCGGGAAACTGAAGCCGGAAGAAGGATCAAAAGAACCGAAGCTGTTTACGACTGTCCGGGTTGAAGATCCTGATTTAGTCAAGGAACTCAATCTACGCAACGTCAAGTTCACCGGCATGATTGAGAGTACGTTCTTGCGAGACATTATGTGGTGGGTCATTCCTGCGCTGATCTTTGGCGGTATCTGGTTTTTTGTGATTCGGCGCCTCGGTCAGGGGCTTGGACAGGGTCAAAAAGGGTTCATGACCGTGGGGAAGTCGAAGGCGAAGATCTATGCCGAGAAGGACACGAAGGTCACCTTCGCGGACGTGGCCGGTGTGGACGAGGCGAAGGAAGAACTGCGCGAGGTGATCGAGTTTCTGAAGACACCGGAAAAGTTCACGCGTCTAGGAGGAAAGATTCCGAAAGGCATCTTGCTCGTCGGTCCGCCTGGAACCGGCAAGACGCTCCTGGCTCGCGCTGTGGCAGGAGAGGCAGGCGTGACGTTTTTCAGCATCAGCGGGTCCGAGTTTGTGGAAATGTTTGTCGGGGTCGGGGCCTCCCGCGTGCGGGATCTGTTCGAACAGGCGAAGGTCAAAGCGCCCTGTATTATCTTCATCGATGAACTGGATGCGATCGGGAAAAGCCCGTGGGGCGGGACCCATGGCGCATGAGGAGCGTGAGCAGACCTTGAATCAGCTGCTGGTCGAGATGGATGGCTTCGATCCCCGCATCGGCGTCATTCTGATGGCGGCGACCAATCGGCCTGAAATCCTGGATCCCGCACTGTTGCGGGCTGGCCGGTTCGATCGTCAGGTACTGGTGGATCGTGCGGACAAGATCGGCCGCCTGGCTATCTTGCGCGTCCATGCCAAGCAGGTGACCCTGGGGCCCGATGCAGATCTTGAGGTGATCGCCGGGATGACCCCCGGGTTCTCAGGCGCCGACCTCGCCAATATCATCAATGAAGCGACACTGTTGACCGTGCGTCGGAATAAAGAGCAGGTGGGTCACTCGGAATTGCAAGAAGCGGTGGAGCGGGTCGTGGCTGGGTTGGAAAAGAAGAACCGAGTGCTCAACAAGATGGAGAAGGAACGAGTCGCCCACCATGAAGTGGGTCACGCCTTGGTGGCGTTGTCATTCCCAGGCGCAGACCCGATACAGAAAATCTCCATCATCCCCAGGGGGATTGCCGCGTTGGGCTATACCCTTCAACTCCCGACGGAGGATCGCTTTCTGATGGCCAAGACGGAGCTGGAGAACAAGATTGCCGTCCTACTCGGAGGGCGGAATGCGGAAGAATTGATCTTCGGCGAGGCCTCCACGGGCGCACAGAACGACCTGGTCAGAGCGACGGACATTGCCAAGAGCATGGTCAAATCTTACGGGATGAGCGAGAAGCTAGGCACCGTGACCCTGGATCGGGAACGCCAACCACTCGTTATGCAAGTCCAGACCCCTCAGGAGAAAGGCGACTACTCGGAGGAGACCGCCCGCGAGATCGACTGTGAAGTGCGGCGAATCATCGATGAGCAATACGATCGCGTGAGATGGCTCTTAGCTGAAAAGAAGCGCGCACTCGTAGAAGGAGCAAAAGCCCTGCTCGACCGCGAAGTGATCAGTGGCAGTGAGCTTAAAGCCATCATGGACAAGCACTGAGGCGCAAACGCACATATGCAGATGCTCAAAATTCTAGCAGAAAGACCAGTGGGAAAGGTGCGAAGTATCTGACGCAAGACCCCATCAAGGAAGGAGGCATGCGATGAGGTGCACACGCTGTGGGGGATTGATGGTGTTTGAGGAGTTTGAAGACTTTGTGCTCGGGTCGGGTGGCGACGGATTTTGGGGACGGCGCTGCATCAACTGTGGCGCGATTGTCGATCCCGTAATTGCTAGGCATCGGTGCCTCACGTCGCAGCAAGCAGCATCTAACCCTGCATTGATAGCCGTGTAAGGAGGCTTCGTCCATGCGCACGTATATCTGGAGAATTGGTGGCGCCGCGAATCAGCACGGCGTCTCCCGCTGAGGTAGATGGGACCCTCTTAACACCCCGGAGGGGCCCGTCTCCTCAGTGAGCAATAGAAACGGATGACCAGAGTGAGGAAATAGGATTGTCGGCAGTGATCGTGAGAGCAGCATGGACCAGAGCGTAGGAAGGTCTCAAACAGGAGGGTTGGCCATGAATACGCACATGACACGGGCAGGCTCTATGGTACTCCTTCTTGTTGCCGCACTGTACCCCGGCACAGCCGCTGCACATGGCGGAGCGGATTTGGAAGTAGATCCTTGCGTGCGCTGGGTCGGTGAGAGCGCGGTTCATTTTAATGCCTACCAGCCGCAGTACGAGCTGAAGGCTCAATACTGCACGGACATTCCTAAGACAGGCGAGACCTTCCTGGTGGTGGACCTCGTGGACCCGGCGCTGCGCAACGTTCCGGTAGGTCTGCGGATCGTGAAGGGGAATGGGAGCAATGAGGCAGAAGCTCAGACGGTGGCAGACTGGCGTCCGAGCCACCACCCGACCGGAGTAGTCAGTGGCGAAGCCACTCTGGACGAGGGTCTGTATAGGGTCATCATTACGGCGGAGGGGCGGAATCCTTCGCGCTACCAGTATCTCTTGCGGGTACAGATGATCGATTATCAGAAGTTGGTGAATTCCGTGGTGGTACCACTGCTCGGCGTGCTGCTCATGGCCTGGCTCGGGTACAAGCTCCTGCGATCGAAGTGGCTGCGAAATCGGTGGACGGGCGTCCGTTCATAGAAAGCCGGGCGCTCCAGCCCGCGAGCACATGGTTCACCATTCCAGAGAGAGGAGGCTGACAATGTCTATACAATTTCTGAAACCTGCCGGCCCGCGCTTCGTGACATCGCAAACCGACGCACCTTTGAAAAAGAAAGACAAGCTTCCTTGGTATGTCTACTTTATTGGAGCAGCGATCTATACCGCTCTTGCCGGTTGGCTGTTCGCAGAATCGTCTCCTCTGGCATGGGTGTGCCTCATCAGCGCACCGGTGGGATTTTTCTATGCCTGGGGAGCCTGGAAAAAAGAGAAACAAGGCTAGAGGTAAAGTCTAAACCCTGTGCGACAGCGAGCCCGACTATTGCGCGATGGACACAATCCACTCCTCATATGCCCGGTTGCTGAACTAGGAGTCGCTAAAGAGCACTGAATCGAAACAAGACAGCCAATGGCCAACTGCTGCGATCAGACGGAATAGTTATGGAGGAGGAGGTCTGATGGAATCATTGATGGATACTCTTGTCGACCGTCAGGCAAACAACAATGCGGGTCTTATACCATTCCCCGCTCCAACCTATGCGCAAGTTCGCTGCTTCTTCGGCGGTTTGGTACGCGCCATGTATCGACTCGAGGTGATCGGAGCCGATCGCCTCCCCGTTACCGGGCCTATGGTCATCGCACCGAATCATGACTCGGTGCTCGACGGGATCATCCTGGGGGCGGCGATCTCGCGGGAACTGCGTTTCCTCGGAAAGGCGGAACTCTGGCAGTCCCGACTGCTTGCGTGGGTGCTTGACGGGCTCGGCGCGATCGGAATTAAGCGTGGGAACGGCGACCACCTCGCTCTTGTGCGGATGCGGCAAGCCCTCGAGGCAGGACAGGCAGTCGCAATTTTCCCGCAAGGCGCCATCTACGGCGACCGTGTGTGGCACCGGGGTGCCGCGCGCCTGGCGCTCGTGACGGGTGCGCCACTTGTGCCGGTCCGTCTTGTCGGCACTGCACGGGCCCTCTCACGGGGCAGAATCGGCTTCCCGCGGTTACGTGTCATCTTCGGAGAGCCGATCAAAGTCTGCGCGCGCGCAGGAAGAACCGGTTGCGGCGACAAAGCTGACCGAGCGGTTACGCGCCGCGGTCGAATCGCTGGCTTAGTTGGCTTCTCTACCCTAGGACCGAAGAGAAGTGCCACGGAGGGGATACGATGTTTGTAAAAACCCTAGCTCAGACCAAAATGTGGGGGTTTTGGCAATATATGTTTGATTTCTGCAACGAGAGTTTTTCCTGTGTGCTCGGCTCGTTAACGGCTATAATTCTGGCTTTTTTGGCTATTGTATTGGGCTTGAGTGCTATGATGAAGCGCCTCAATAGAAGAGAATAGACATAATCTTCCGAATGCTTCGCAACTGCGCGCGTCTTCCCAATTTCCCATTTCATTTTCAAGGGTAGCATCGTCGATCCTCGATTGCGCGCGTCGAACGAGCACATTCTTATCGTGGGCGTTTCGCGAGCAGGAGGACGGCCAGGTTACCCTTCCCATCCTTCTGAGACCGCGCGTTGCACGAGCGCAGGAGACCATCTAGCCGGCCCTCTCCTCCCTACCCCAATTTCACAACTGTCACGCCATCTCCGCCTTCTGCCCGATCTCCTGCACGGAACTCAGCGACATAAGGCGAGTCTTTCAAGTAGTCTCGCAACGACGCTTTGAGTTTCCCCGTGCCATGGCCATGAATGATGCGCAGAAACGGCACGGCAGCCAATGTCGCCCGATCCAGCGCCGTAACCACCTCGTCCAAGGCCTCATCCGCCGCCTTCCCTCGAACATCCACGACCGTCTGTTCATCGAGCCCCAGCCCGCCGCCTACCGGGACCCGGCGAGGACTCGACGAGACCGGCTTCGACGGTGCTACCTGCCCTCGCGCGAGGCCAACGAGATTTGCCACTGTGGCAAGCACTTCCCCCTCTCCCACCTTCACCCTCACGCGTTTCTTCCCTTGTGGCGCTTCTAATAATGTGCCGGTCATGCCGAGCCCGCTGATCTCGACCTGATCCCCCACCCCCAACTGTGCAAGCGGAATCGGCGTGCCGGCTGGGGCCAATTCGGCTGTCGTCTGCGCCTCAAGCTCGAACAATCGTTGCTTCGCCGCTTTGGCTTTGATCAACTTCTGCTCGCCCTTGACGGCATCGACCGTGGCTTGCACTTCAGCCCGCGCGCGACTGAACTGCTCACTGAGTTTTCGCTTGAGGCCCTTC
The DNA here is from genome assembly GCA_963801725.1 of uncultured Nitrospiraceae bacterium. GTDB lineage: Bacteria > Nitrospirota > Nitrospiria > Nitrospirales > Nitrospiraceae > Palsa-1315. Next base: position 1,337,386 of record CAWDFX010000002.1, on the reverse strand, counting down.
TGTGCTTCCCGTTCAGTGTCTTCCAGGTGAGCCAGCTGCGCCTTCGCACGTTGCTCAGCCTGTTCCGCTTCACGTCTGGCTTCGACAGCCCGAGCCAGATCATCGGTCAGCTGCCGCTGCGTGGCTTGAAGATCGTGAAGCATCGTTTCCATGACCCGCTCGTCTTTATGGAGCTTCTGCCTCGCCTCATCGAGCAAAGCCCGATCCATCCCTAACCGACCGGCAATCTCAAGCGCAGACGACCCGCCGGGCACCCCCATGAAGAGCCGATAGGTCGGCGAGAGCGTCGCCACGTCAAATTCGACCGCGGCGTTTGCAAAGCCGGACATCGTGTGGGCCAAGGCCTTCAGCGCCCCATAGTGCGTGGTCGCGACAACTTTCATTCCCAGCGTGGCCAGCCGACAGAGTAACGCTTCAGCAAGGGCCGCTCCTTCTGTCGGATCGGTCGATGTCACCGGTTCATCGAGAAGAACCAACCATTGCCGCGGGACGGCATTCGTGTCGCTTCTGCGTTGACAGTCCGTTTCATCGAGCAGCTGAATCATCTGGGTCATGTGCGCAGAAAAGCTGGACAGATCGCGCGCCAGGTCTTGCGGCGTCGCCGATATCGGCATAGACGTCGGGAAAGACTGCCATCTCAGACTCCGCGTCACAGGGCAGATGCAATCCCGCCCGGACCATCAAGGCAAAGAGCCCAACAATCTTGAGGGTCACGGTCTTCCCGCCCGTGTTGGGGCCGGAGATCACAAGCACGTGAATCGATTCATCCAGGAGAATATCGTTGGCAATTACCTGCTCTTTCGACAACACGAGCAGGGGATGCCTGGCACGCAGCAGCCGTACGCGCCCTTCTGTGTTGAGCTCGACTGGATGTGCCTTCAGTTGACGACTAAACAATGCCCGGGCCGAAATACCGTCAAGTACGGCCAGCGCATCGAGCCCCGCCAGAACGACCTCGGATTGTGCGGCGACGAGGGCGGATAACTCACGGAGAATCCGGCGCACTTCCCGTTCGATCTCAAGATCCGCCACTTTGATCGAATTGTTCAGTTCGACCAGCTCGCGCGGTTCGAGAAACACCGTGGCCCCGCTGGCCGAGACGTCATGGACAATTCCCGGCACCCGTCCCCTCATGTCGGCTTTCACCGGAATGACATAGCGGCCTTCTCGCTCGGCGAAGTACTGTTCCTGCAGGATGTCTTCATAGCGACGCGAGTGCAGGATCTGACTTACTTGATCGCGCATCTGCTGTTTGAGTGCCTGTGCCTGATGGGTCAAGCGCCGCAACTCCGGCGTCGCCGACTCCTTGATCGAGCCGTCGGGGTGGATCACCGCGTTCAGCGCAGTTTTCACGGGTTTCAGTTCCCTGACCGATCGCAGGGGTTGCGCGACGGATGACAGCGCGGGAGCGTCATGCTGATGCCGCTCCACAAAACGGCCGCTCTCCTCCAACAACTCCAAGACCATCGCGCAATCCCGGAGTTCGTGGACCTCCAACGCCGCTCCTTTCCTCGCCCGGGCGAGCGGGTCTCGAATATCCGGAAATGACAAGGTCGGTAGGGCTTCGCCGGATGCTTGAAGCTGTCCCATCTCCGTCGTCTCTTGTTGGCGCCGTAGCGAATCGTGGAGGCTGGTCGCCAATTCGAGTGCACGACAGCGCGCCGCCCCCATTGTCGATCGGGCATGCCCGGCAAGGGCATCGAGTAGTCTGGGCCACTCCAGTACCTGTGTGGTCTGTTCGAAAAGATTCACCAATACCTCAAGAGAAAGCGTCTCACGCTGGAATCGACGAACTCTAACGAACCCGGCGGCAGAGACGCAAGACACAGGTCCGCGGACCTCACAGCAACGCTGTCTGGACCCGGTTCAGGTGACAGTGAAACTTCTATGATCCGGCGCGGGATTACCGCCTTGGTATGGCTTGACAAGCCCCAGGAGCGTGGATACTATCGGCGTCATCTGGCCGGTGAATTCAACCGGCCAATTTTTCTTGAGGGACTACTCGTCATGGCTATTCGGATCGGTATCAACGGATTTGGGCGGATCGGGCGGAACGTCCTGCGGGCATCACTCGGTGATCCAGACCTCCACGTTGTCGCAGTGAACGACCTCACAGATGCGAAGACGCTCGCCTATCTCTTGAAATACGACTCGGTACACGGAACGTTACAAGGAAGCGTCGAGGCCAAAGACGACCAGATACTCGTCGACGGCAAGCCCATTAAGGTGCTCGCGATAAAGGATCCAAAAGAGCTTCCCTGGAAGGAACTGGAGGTCGACATCGTCATCGAATCGACCGGGCGCTTTACCGATCGTGAAGGCGCAGGGAAGCATATCTCTGCCGGAGCCAAGCACGTCATTATTTCCGCTCCGGCGAAGGACCCGGATGTCACCATCGTACTGGGTGTCAACGACGCGGCCTACGATCCGAAAATGCACCATATTATCTCCAATGCCTCTTGTACGACCAATTGTCTGGCTCCCGTGGCAAAAGTTCTGTTGGATAATTTCGGCATCAAGCACGGCGTCATGACCACGATCCACTCCTACACCAACGACCAGCAGTTGCTCGATCTACCCCACAAAGACCTGCGGCGCGGGCGCGCGGCGGGCATGTCGATGATCCCGACCAGCACCGGCGCAGCCAAGGCGCTACACTTGGTACTGCCACAGCTCAAGGGCAAAATCGACGGCCTCGCCATCCGAGTCCCCACACCGAATGTCTCGCTGGTGGATTTGACCGTGGAAACCGAAAAGGATTGTGACGTCGCCTCCGTCAACGCCGCCTTCCGGAAAGCGGCGAACGGTCCAATGAAAGACATCCTGCTCTACTCCGAAGATCCGATCGTCTCGATCGACCAAAAGGGCGACTCTCATTCAGCCACATTCGATGCCCCGCTCACCATGGCCATCGACAAGCGGCTTGTCAAAGTGACGGCCTGGTACGACAACGAGTGGGGGTATTCATGCCGGGTTCGAGATCTGATCAAAGTCATCGCGGCAAGAGCAAAAGAACGCTGAACACCGCGGGTCGATGCCTGACACAGCTCGATTCGATTTCACGCTGACTCTCCTTGCTATAAGGACTGATCTGACGGAGCCGCCATGAAATTGCGCAAACAAACGCTCGACGACGTCGTGCTGCGAGACAAGCGCGTCATCATCAGGGCCGACTTCAACGTTCCCTTGGACGATTCGCACCAAATCACCGACGATACCCGCATTCGTTCGACCCTGCCGACCATCAATCGAGCCATCGACGACGGCGCCCGGGTGATCCTCTGTTCGCACCTCGGTCGACCGAATGGAAAATTCGATTCCAGATACAGTCTGGCCCCAGTAGCCAAACGCCTGGGACGGCTTATGGGCAAAGACATTTTGTTTGCACCCGATTGCATCGGTCCAGCGGTGGAAGCGCTTGTCGCGAAGATGAAGCCTGGCGACGTCCTGCTTCTTGAGAATCTCCGATTTCATCGGGGTGAAGAGGAGAACGACGACAACTTCTCGAAAGCCCTGGCGGCTCTCGGCGATGTGTATATCAACGATGCGTTCGGGGCCGCACACCGGGCCCATGCCTCTACTGTCGGCATCGCCAAATTCATTCCCGCCTCGGCTGCCGGCTTCCTCCTCAAGAAAGAAATCGAATATCTCGAAGGCGCCGTCGAAAACCCCGTTCGGCCTTTTGTTGCCGTTCTCGGCGGAGCGAAAGTGTCGGGAAAGATCGGCGTCATCGAGAACTTGGGCAAACGCGTCGACAAAGTCATCATCGGCGGCGGCATGGCCTTTACTTTCTTAAAGGCGAAGGGGATGGAAATCGGCAACTCCCTCGTCGAAAACGACATGCTGGATTTCGCCAAAGGCATTGAGGAGCACGCCCTTTCCCGCGGCGTAAAATTCTACCTGCCGGTCGATTGTGTCGTCGCGGCCAGCCGCGAATCTGGGGCGGAATCGAAGATCGTCCCGGTTCAGGAGATTCCGAATGGGTGGTACGCCCTCGACATCGGCCCGGCCTCCGTAAAACTCTTCAACGAAGCAGTCCAGAACGCAAAGACGATTCTGTGGAATGGACCGATGGGTGTCTTCGAAATCGATGCCTACGCCCGTGGCACTCTCGCGATGGCTCACGCGATTGCCGATGCCTATGCGCTGACGATCGTCGGTGGCGGCGAAACGGCTCTGGCCGTGCATCGAGCCGGTGAATCGGAGAACATGTCATTCATCTCGACCGGCGGCGGCGCCGCGCTGGAATTATTGGAAGGTAAACGACTTCCGGGCCTGACCGCCCTCCCAGATCGAGTCATGTAATCGCCTCGGCGCTGAGTTCATACCCTCTACCACCATCGAGCATCGAGACACCTGTGCGCAAACCCCTCGTCGTCGGCAACTGGAAGATGAACAAGACGGCCTCGGAGGCTGCGGCCTTCATTCGCGACCTCCGCGAACGGGTGCCTGCATCGCCTCACGCCGACGTGGTCCTTGCGCCGCCCTTTACGGCCCTCGAATCGGCCCGTAACGCCTTGGGTTCCTCTTCCTATTTCAGCCTCGCAGCACAAAATGTGCATTGGGAAACGCACGGGGCCTTCACCGGGGAAGTGTCCGCTCCGATGTTGCGCGATCTTGGCTGCCGTTATGTAATCGTCGGCCATTCTGAACGTCGCACTCTTTTCGGCGAACGAGATGAACATATTCAGATGAAAGTCCTGGCGGCGCTGAGGCACGGGCTCTCTCCGATCCTGTGCGTGGGAGAATCACTGGTGCACCGTGAGGCAGGCCGAACAGAATCGATCGTCACAGCTCAACTGAGCGGAGGCCTGGGGGGGTTGACCACACAGGATCTTGCGACCGTTACGATCGCTTACGAACCGGTCTGGGCTATCGGCACAGGACGAGCCGCCACCACAGAGCAGGCCGTGACCGTACATCGCTCGATCCGCTTATTCATAGAGACCGGCTGGGATAGCAATACAGCCTCGGCCATCAGAATTCTATATGGCGGAAGCGTCACGCCCCAGAACATCGAATCGCTCCTTGGTTCGGATGCGATCGACGGAGCTCTGGTGGGTGGGGCTTGTCTCGATCCCGATTCGTTTGCTACAATCATCAGTCTTGCTCAGACTCAGCGAGCCTAATTGATCGGAGTGCCATGTATATTTTCCTCATTGTCATTCATGTCATGGTCTGTTTTCTCATGGTCGGCGCGATCCTCTTGCAATCAGGGAAGGGCGCGGAAATCGGCGCGTCATTCGGAGGCTCCAGCCAGACTGTCTTCGGCAGCCGAGGCCCTGCGAACTTTTTGAGTAAATTCACGGTCGTCGTCGCGGCCATCTTCATGCTGACCTCACTCGGCCTGGCTATTCTCGCGAAAGAGAGAACGTTTTCTTCTACGGTCATCGATCTTAATAAGAAAGAGGCTCCTCAGAGCGCCCCTGAAACCTCACCTGCGGCGCCGGCAGCCCCGGCTGCTGAAAGCCACACTCCTGGCGATTCTCCGTCAAGCGGACACTAGCAGGATTCTGAAAGTGTCCGCCCTCGTCGTTGGTGGTTTGCCTGGTTTAACCAGTTAGCCTGGTCAACTAAAGAAGCGAAACAAACTAAACAAACCAGCCCAACCAGCCGGCCGCCACAATCCACGAGTGTCAACACTGTCTTGCAAAGAATGGGAAGGTAGGAAGGAACCTATTCAGCGCCTTGCTAGATTCGGGTGAGCCATGCCTCGTGGGTAGGGTCCTCCCCACGAACGATAGAAAAGAAACTCTTCTGCAGAGATTGGGTAATCGGACCTGGCGTACCGGTTCCAATGCGGCGATTGTCGATCTCCCGCACCGGCGTCAACTCGGCAGCGGTCCCGGTCACAAACACTTCATCGGCGATATACATATCATCGCGTGTGAAACGCTCCTCCACCACAGGGATACGCTGCTCACGAGCCAGATCGATGACAGAACTCCTGGTGATGCCGTCGAGGATTGATGTGAGCGGTGTGGTTTTAATCTGTCCTTTCCGCACAATGAAGATATTCTCCCCTGTCCCCTCGGACACATACCCCTCGGTATCGAGCAAAATGGCTTCATCGTACCCATCCGCCTTCGCCTCCCGCTTCGCGAGAATCGAATTCACGTAGTAGCCGGAAATCTTCCCTCTCGTCATCGAGACATTGACGTGGTGGCGAGTGTACGACGACACGCGGGCCCGCATCCCATTCGCCAGGGCATCGTCTCCGAGATAGGCACCCCAAGTCCAAGCCGCAATGGCCAGCTTAATCGGGTTGTCTCCGGGATAGACCCCCATCGCTCCGTGCCCGATATAGACGAGCGGACGAATGTAACAGGCCTCCAGCCTGTTCACCCTGACTGTCTCGACGATGGCCTCTGCAACCTGTTTCTTGTCGAAGGGCATTTGCATCATGCCGATATGGGCGGAATCGAACAGCCGATCAACATGTTCCTGCAACCGAAATATCGCGGAACCGGACTTGCCCTTGTAACAGCGAATCCCCTCGAACACAGCCAGTCCATAATGGAGCGAATGGGTCATCACGTGGACATGCGCGTCCGCCCAATCGACGAACGACCCGTCCATCCAAATTTTTCCTTGTGGTTCAAGCATGGGAAACAAACATAAGCACGTGAAGCTTCAAGCGCTAAAATTGGAATATAGCAGCGGGCTGGAAGAAGCGTCAAGCAAACGGGCGTGGGTATGGCCCGCAGTAAAAATGAACAAGAGAGACGCTCAGGTAGGCGACTGCGGGGCACGAATCTGCTGGCTCAATGCATCGGTGATGTGATTCGCAGCGAATGGACTGACGAGGACAAGATCCAACCCAAAATCATATCCATCTACCCACCGGACTGTCGCTCGTTCAATCTCTATCGGCGGGCGATCATCCGCAAACGTGACGCGCAGTGCCAAATCGAGGCCTGGCTCAACTGCATGGTCACCTTGAACACGCATTCCCGATTGAGACAGATTGGTCACGACACCTTTCCCGACACAGTCCCCACTGAGATAATAGAGCATGAGCCAGGTCGGTATGCGACGATAGGGACGGAGCACAAATCGAGTGGCCCTCGGCTTGGAGGGACTAGAATTCGGTCCTACGGCCATCATTATCTCCGATCCAAGAAATGGCTCAACAATAGATCGACAGCATACGCCCAGGAGCCAGGACAGGATAGCCCACGAATAGGTTAACCCGAAGGAGGGGGCAAGATTTGCAGGTGGAATCCAAGACAATCGCCCATCCCTTAACCTTGACAGGCTTCAAATCCCTATGTTACACAGTCATCTTCTGTAATGGAGACAGTGGCTTATGTACGCAATCATTGAGACAGGCGGCAAGCAGTATCGGGTCGAAACCGGGTCATTGGTCCTAGTGGAGTCTCTTCCCGGCGAGGTTGGAGGGACGATCGAACTTGGCCAGGTTCGGTTGATCCATGGCGACAAGGGTGTAGAGGTCGGACAACCGTTGGTCAAAGGGGCCACCGTTAAGGCCGAGATCATCAACCAAGGCCGAACCCGGTCCATCACCATCTTCAAGAAACAACGGCGCAAGAACTATCGGCGGACCAATGGCCATCGCCAAGGCTTTACCAAATTGCGCATTACCGGTATTGAAACGGCCTAACGAGGATCACCCATGGCAACAAATAAAGGCGGCGGATCGACTAGAAATGGGCGCGATAGTAATCCGCAGTATCTTGGGGTCAAGGCCTACGGTGGAGAAACCGTGAAGGCAGGATCAATTTTGATCCGTCAGCGAGGGACAAAGTTCTTCCCCGGTTTTAACGTGGGACTCGGCAAAGACCACACCCTCTTCGCCCGCATCACAGGAATCGTGAAGTTCGAACGCGGCCGCGGACGGCAGAAAATCAGCGTCTACTCCGCGCCCTCGATTTCATAGTACATTCTTTTCCTCTTTTCTCGTCACAGTGTCGTGATCGCGGGGATTCCCGGCATGCGCAGGGGCGCAACGGGATGTTCCTTGTATACCATACCCCTACAGTCACTATGCTGAAACGGTGTGCCGATGTTTGTCGATGAAGTCCGTATCCGTATCACAGCCGGCCGAGGCGGCGACGGCGCATGCAGTTTTCGGCGCGAAAAGTTCGTGCCCCGCGGCGGGCCGGACGGCGGAGACGGCGGCCACGGCGGCAATGTCGTGTTTGAAGCGTCCCCTCGCATGACCACGCTCCTTGACCTCCGGTACCAAAAACACTACGAAGCAGAAGTCGGTCGCCAGGGAGGCGCGGCCAATTGCTCCGGAAGGACCGGAGAGGATGTGGTCGTGGCCCTTCCTGTCGGCACCGTCATCTTCGATGATCAGACAGGTGAGGTGCTGGCCGACCTGGTTACCGCTGGACAGCGGTTTGTGGCAGCACGCGGCGGCCGGGGTGGGCGAGGGAATAACCATTTCGCGACCTCGACCAACCGCACGCCTACGAACTTTGAAACCGGCACCGAAGGCGAAGAACGGTCGCTCAAACTTGAGCTGAAACTGTTGGCCGATGTCGGACTTGTGGGCTTTCCCAACGCCGGAAAATCGACGCTCATATCCGCAATCTCGGCGGCACGACCGAAGATCGCCGACTATCCTTTCACCACCCTGACCCCGAATCTGGCGATCGTTCGCTGGGGAGAAAAAGGAAGTTTCGCCGTCGCAGACATTCCCGGAATCATCGAAGGCGCCCATGAAGGCAAGGGACTGGGACTCCGATTTCTCCGGCATATCGAACGCACGTCGTTTTTGCTGTATATGATCGACGTGTCAGAATGGGCCCCCGAGGAACCGGTCAAGAGTTTCGAGGTCATGCGTCAAGAATTGGCCGCCTACGATGAGCCGATCATCACACGCCCCTTCGCGGTGGTCGCCACAAAGATCGATGTGGTTGGAGACGGCGCGCGCCTGCGCGAGCTGCAGAAATATTGCAAGCGTCATCGTTATACGTGTCTCCCGATCTCTGCCGCCACGAGAGACGGGTTGACGGAACTCGTCAACTATGTAGGACAACAGGTTGCGCAACTTCGAGCCACACCATGCGAGATCAGCTCCTAAAGCAAGCCACCCGCATCGTCATCAAAATTGGGAGCAGTCTTGTCGCGTCCCGAGACACAGGGCTGCGCCCGGAACAGATCGATCGGCTCGCGGATGAGATTGCGGCCCTCCGGTCGAGCGGACGTGAAGTCTTGATCGTCTCCTCCGGCGCGATTGTCTCCGGCATCAAGAAGTTAGGCCTGAAGGAATACCCCAAGAGCCTCCCCGTGAAGCAAGCGGCTGCGGCGGTCGGCCAGAGCCGGCTCATGTGGGCATACGAAAAATCGTTTGAGCGACTCGACGTCAAGGTCGCGCAAATCCTACTCACTCACCACGACCTCGCCGACCGGCGGCGGTTTCTCAATGCACGCCACACCCTCAGTGCGCTGATCGGATTCGGCGTGATCCCCATCATCAACGAAAACGATACGGTGGCCGTGGATGAAATCCGTGTGGGAGACAACGATACCCTGGCTGCCGAGGTAGCCCATCTGGTCGATGCGGAACTGTTGATCATCCTGTCCGATATCGACGGCCTCTTTACCGAGGATCCGCGCAAGAGCCCCGCAGCCACGCTGATTCCGTTGATCCCTGACATTACCGAGGAAATTGAAGAGCGAGCCGGTGTCTCCAGCTCGTTCGAGGGTACCGGGGGCATGGCCACGAAAGTCCAGGCGGCTAAGAAAGTCAGTAAGTACGGAGTGGCCACCTTGATCTTGAACGGCCAAGAAGCCGGCCTCCTTCCACGTGTATTAGCCGGCGGATCGGGCGGCAGCCTCTTCCTCGCGAAGGAACGTCGTTTCACCAGCCGTAAACATTGGATCGCCTTCACTCTCAGGCCGCGAGGGACACTGACACTCGACCTCGGAGCCGTCGAGGCGCTGGCCCGACGGGGCAAGAGCCTGTTGGCTTCAGGTATTCTGGAGGTCAGCGGTCCGTTCGATACGGGAGATGCAGTCAGTTGCCTCGACCAAGATGGCAAAGAGTTCGCCAAAGGACTCGTGAACTTCTCCTCCGACACCTTGGTACAGATCAAAGGGCTCAAAACGATCGAGATCCAGCAGCGACTCGGCCCGCAGGAATACGAGGAAGTCATACACAGGGACAACCTGGTCATCCTCTGAGAACAATTTTCAATGCTCAGTTTTCAATGATGACTGATCGGGCGAGAGCCGATTGAAACGCGGTCTTTTCTAAACATTCAACCTTGAGCATTCGTCATTTCACGTATGCGTCTTGGACTATTGGGCGGCAGTTTCAACCCTGTGCACAATGGTCACCTGGCCATCGCACGCCAGACACGCGAGGCCCTCGGGCTCGACCAAATCCTCTTCATTCCCACGAGTCACCCTCCCCATAAGCCGAACGATAGTCTGGCGCCGGCCCAAGACCGCTATGAGATGGTCCGCCTTGCCATCGCCTCAGACCCCTCTCTCGCCATCTCGGATGTGGAAATCCGTCGGCCAGGCAAATCCTACTCCATCGACACCATTCGCCTGCTACAGCAAGAGTATGGTGCGCAGACCCAACTCTTTTTTTTGATCGGGCTCGATGCCTTCCTTGATTTTCCATCCTGGCGTGAGCCGCGGACATTGCTAGACCTCTGCCGCTTCGTCGTCCTTTCCCGGCCAGGCCTGTCGTTTCGTTCCCTCTCAACCGTCGCGTTGCTTCCGCCGATTCCCTATCCCTCACTAGCGGACCTCGATGCAGAACGGATTTCCCGAATCGAGGCGCCGCTCGGAACCCAAGGCCTGATCTGCCTCAAACTACCGCCCTCCGCAGTTTCCGCATCGGACATTCGCTCGCGAATCCGCCAAGGACTCCCGACGGCAAATCTGTTGCCGCCCTTAGTGGAATCTTATATACTTCAGCATCATCTCTACCAAGAGGACCGTAATCGTACGAACAGCTAGGTCCACGGCCCTCGCCATTGCCCGGGCCATGCTCGATAAGAAGGCCACCGACGTTCTCATTCTCCAGGTAGCGCCGTTGACCTCCGTTGCCGACTACCTGGTCATAGGCTCTGCGGATTCGGATCGCCAAGCGAGCGCCATCGCCGATCATATAGACAGTATCCTCTCTCGCTCCGGTTCCAAACCGCTGGGCATCGAAGGCATGCGGTCCTCACAGTGGGTTCTGATGGACTTTGGTGATGTCATCGTCCATATTTTCAGACAGGATGTTCGGAAGCATTACGCACTCGAACGGTTGTGGGCCGACGCAAAACGCATCGCCATCCCGAATAAACCGGCAGCCACACAACCGGCCGTCACCCCACGGCCCGTGAAGCGGAAAAAGGCGCCCGTGAAAACAAAGGCCTAGATCGATGCTCCGACTGCTCACCACTATCTTCCTCGTCAGCGCCGGAATCTTCCTCTACAGCTATGCCCGCGAGTTGAACCCTGGGACGGTCGCAGTCCGGACCAGTCCCGTCCGTCCAATTCGAGCTGAGTCCCGTCACGCTCGTCGTCTTTTCCATGGCCGTCGGCGCCGTGCTCGTGGCCTTGGCGGTCGGCATGCGGCAAACCGCCCATGTCATCGGCAACTGGCGCAGCACGCGATTGTTGAGGCGCAAAGAAAAAATCGATGCGCTCCATCGTGAAGGCACCCATGCCATCATGTCGAAACGCACCGTCGAAGCCATCAGTTTGTTCGAACGAGCGCTGGCCATGGACCCGAATCGTGTCGATTCGCTGCTCTGGCTGGGAAACATTTACCGCGTGGAAAATAACTTCGCGGAGGCGATCCGCCTCCATCAACGAGCGAATCGCGTCGACGATCGCAACATCGAAATTCTACTGGAGTTGGCCAACGACCTGGAAGGCGCCAAGCGCTATGAGGACGCCTTACAAACCCTGCACAAAATGCTCAAGATCGAACCGGACAACCTCACCGCGCTTATTCGCAAGCGCGATCTGCTGATCAGGCTCGAAAAATGGAGCGAGGCGCTCGAAATCCAACATCGTCTCGTGAAAGCCAACCTGCCGGAACCGGAACGCCTGGCAGAGGCCCAACTCCTCACCGGTTGCACCTACGAAGTTGGACGTCAATTTCTGGAACGAGGCCACCCCGATAAGGCACGCCGCTATTTCCGCGGCGCCATTAAGAAAGACCGGACGTTCTTGCCGGCCTACGTTGGCATTGGAGAAATCTTGATCCGGGAAGGCAAAACCAAACAGGCCGTAGAAATTCTCAAGAAGGTCTATGCCAAGACTCGAAGTAACATCATCCTACACCGCCTGGAAGAACTCTTTCTCGAACAGGGCGAGCCCAGCGAAATTATCCGTGTCTATCAGGAGGCCCTCCGGCAAGACCCGAACAACCCCGCCCTGCAGTTCTATTTAGGCAAGCTCTACTATCGACTCGAAATGGTCGACGAAGCCTTCGACATCCTCTCGACCGTCGAAGGAGTACAGGACCAATTGGCGGATTACCATAAGATCATGGCTAATCTCTATTTGCGCAAACAGCAGATGGAGGAGGCCGTCGTGGAACTCAAGAAAGCCCTGCATTTCAAGAAACGTGTCGTCGTCCCCTATATCTGCACCGCCTGCCGGCAAGAATCGACCGAATGGTCAGGGCGCTGCCGCCGCTGTGGAACCTGGAATACCTTAGTTGCACTGCCCTTGCCGGACGCCGGTCAAGCGGTCCCCGGTCAAGATAGCAGCCCCCAGCCAGTCTCAACAGTTCCCTACCAGGGCATTGCTTCTCCCTTCGAAACCGTGTAGGTTTTCGGCCAGTCCGGCTGCCTGACGTACGCGCAGCCATCCACTCACAGTCAGTGCAACCTCTCTACAGACGATGGAGTGTCCGATGATCGACTATCAGGATTTCGCTGCCAAGGCCTTGCGCGACGAGACGCTGACCAGAAGCGAATGCCAGGCCGTGCTCGACACTCCAGATGAGCAGTTGCTGGGGCTCCTCCAAGCCGCCTTTACCGTCCGATCCCACTATTTCGGCAAAACCGTTCGGCTCCAGATGTTGCAGAACGCCAAAAGTGGGGCCTGCCAGGAAGACTGTCACTACTGTTCTCAATCTGCGATCTCCACCGCCCCCATCGAGCGCTATAACCTTGTGCCTCAACAGCAAATGATCGACGGCGCCCGACAAGCGGCAGCCTCGAAGGCTCAACGCTATTGCATTGTCATCAGCGGTCGGAGTCCCTTGGATCGGGAAATCGACGAAATCGCAGGAGCCGTTCGTTCGATCAAGCAGGAGATTCCGATTCAGATTTGCTGTTCATTGGGCCTCATGAATGAACAACAGGCCAAGCGTCTGAAAGCGGCGGGAGTCGATCGAGTGAACCACAACTTGAATACGAGCGAAGCCTTTCATACCTCAATCTGCACCACGCACACCTTTCAAGATCGACTCAGCACCATCAGAAACGCGCGGGCAGCAGGATTGGAAATCTGCTCTGGTGGGATCGTCGGAATGGGAGAGAAGGATGAAGACCTCATCGACCTGGCGATGGCCCTGATCGACGTGAAACCGGACTCGATTCCACTGAACACGCTCCATCCAGCGACAGGCACACCTCTAGAGAACTGCGATGAACTGACTCCACAACGCTGCCTAAAAGTGCTCTGCCTTTTCCGTTTTCTGCACCCTCGAACCGAAATCCGTGTTGCCGGAGGCCGGGAACACAATCTGCGAAGCCTTCAGCCGCTGGCTCTCTATCCAGCCGACTCCATCTTCGTGAACGGCTACCTCACCACACCAGGCCAGCCAGCCCCGGAAGTCTGGGGCATGATCGAAGATCTAGGGTTTAAGATTGAAGTCGATTATCAGCAGCCGGTGGCAGGCTGACGGGCTCGGCCGTGAGCACTAAAACCGCTCGATCTCCCCGCTGCATTATCATTGCCGGACCAAATGGCGCCGGCAAAACCACATTCGCCAGGGAATTTCTTCTTCGCGAAGTTGGTGTCATTCATTTCGAGAATGCCGACCTCATTGCTGGTGGGCTTTCACCCCTTCAACCGGAACTGGCCGCACGCCAAGCAGGTAGGCTCGTCCTGATGGAACTCACTCGTTTAGCGAAAGCTCGGGAGGATTTTGCATTTGAAAGCACCTTGAGCGGGAGAACATATCTACGGCTTCTGACAGGATGGAAGACAGCCGGATATCAGATCACCATCATATTCTTGACCCTCACTTCACCACAACTTGCCCTTCAACGTATTGCCTCCCGAGTTCGCCAAGGCGGACATGACATTCCTCGCGCAGACGTGTTAAGACGTTTTCAACGCAGTTGGGACAATTATCATAGGCTTTATCGTCCATTGGCCCACGGTTGGGCGGTCTACGACAATTCCTGCGATGCTCCTAAATTGCTGGAGGAGGGTCCATGAAGACAACCAATAGAAAGAAAGCCACCAAAGCCCTTTCCCAAGCTGTCGGACGCGCACTCCGGAGAGCCGGCAAGGTAGCCCGCAAGACCGCCCGGATGCATGGCACGCCGATCTACGTGTGGGAAAACGGCAAGGTCGTGGCGAAGAAGCCCTGAGCCAGCCGTCCTCTCCTCTGGTCTATTTTGTTCATCTAGTTGGTCTGTTTAATCAAACAAACGAGACAAACCAGAGCAATCCACCAGATTTCGCGTTCACGAGCCGTTAGCTACCTCCATCTGTTCGTGACGGAAGGCGCGGGAGGAAGGCTATCTCTGAGGAAAGACCGCCAAGCCCTCCATCTCTTCAATCAAAGCTACTGGCTCTAATAAATCAATAGTCATGCTGCCACCGAATCTGATGACTCCGACGACCTAGATTGCTCGCAGGTCTCCCACGATGAAATGGATGGGAAGGGCACCCATTGAGCAAGTATGAACTCACGCAGCCCACTTAACGCCATGGCTTGCATAATCAACCATTACTTCGAAGACATGATTGCACTTATCTCTGAACAGTACTCGGTCATAGCTCTCTGGAAGATGGGCATGGAGGACTTCTTCAACAGCTGACTGCACCTTTTTCTTCGTTTGAGAATCCTTGTACCAGTCCTGGACCAAGACCCCCTCCAGCTCAGCCTATAGCGCCAGATTTCTTGGTTCCTTTGCGTTGAACCAGTCTCGTTTCCATGAACGGAAACGATTGGTCAAGTATGAGTCAAGTTGTGAGTCAACCGCGGAGCAATAAGAGCGCCGGCATTCGGGACCATCCTCGTTTAGACAGACTACTGTTGAGAGAGCGCCGAATATGTCTGGATCGGGACGGATATCTGACTCGTCCCGCAGCATGATTACTGCTGATGGCCATGCTGAAACCTCGGTTTTCTCCATGTGAATACACGCGTTTCGCGTTGACACCTGCCCGTTTCTTGCTACAGTTTGAACACGATGGTCACCATGAAATGTCCCGACTGCCTGGAGGACCTTGTTGAGGTTCCGACAAGCCATGGTCCGGGACTCGATGTCTGTTCCTCCGGACACGGACTCTGGCTCGATGTAGGAGAGGTGAATTTTTTCGTGGAGGATTACACGTCACTGAAGCGGGAGATGGGGGATGCCGGAGGCATTGCAGTCGAGACAAAGACTCTCTGTCCTCGATGCGGGAATCATATGGAGGCTGAGACGGTCTCTCACACGTCCTTTCTGAGCTGCGATTCCTGTCGGGGGTGGTGGCTGTCTCATGGAAACCTGACTCGCCTGAATGAGACCTACCGAGGCGCGGCGGTTCCAATCACAATCAATGAAGCCGACCTCTATACACAAGCGGCGGCAAGACATCGCGCACACAACGATAACATTCGGAACCGACCCACGTTCAATAAGAACCGCGTCAACCGACAGGGGATATGGTTTTGGGCCTTGTTTTTCGGACTCGCCCTCGCCATCGGAGGAATCGTCTTCATCGCCGGGATCGGTAAAACCATGGGAACGACTCGGTGGAGCCGGCCGCCGGATCACCTCTTTTTCTATTTGGCGGCTGGCGCCCTGGGAGGGCTCGGCCTCTGCGTCTACGGATGGATCCTTCGCCAACGGAAACGTTTGATCGAAAGTATTCCGACCTCGACGATTCGTTCACTGGCGCTTGGATTGGTGGAGATCGAGGGGCTGACACAGCCGGATGAAGAACTCCTCTCTTCACCCTTTAGCGGGGTTCCCTGCGTGTTCTATTCGTATGCTGTAGAAGAACATGTCGGCTCCGGAAAACATGCGCGATGGGAGACCGTTGCAAAAGGCACTTCGGAGCAGCCCTTCTTCGTACGCGATACAACCGGGCGGGTCCTCGTCGTACCCCTCAGCGCCGAACTGATCTTGCCGGACGAGCGCACCTATCGAAATGATTGGCTCGGAAAATTGCCCCCCACTGCACTCGCCGGATTGAATCGGCTAGGTGTTTCGACCAACCGCTGGATTGGGAACAAGACACTACGATGCCGAGAAACGTTCATTCAGCCGGAAGAGTGGGTCTATGTTCTTGGGACGGCACAGGAACAGCCCGGCGCAAAAGAACTCGTCGAAAATTCCGCTCGCCTGTACATCGGGAGCAGCCGAGACCATGAATTCATCATCTCGGATCGAAGCGAAAAGGATTTATTGTCCCGGTTGGGGTGGCAGGTGTTGGCATATGGAATAGGAGGGCTGGCACTTGCTGCATCCTGTTCGATCGTCATCTTCACATATTATCTGACAGCCGTATCGTAACCGTTACATCCAAAGGAGCGCACCCATGAATATCACGTTACTGATCGGAAGCCTGCTGCTATGTGGAATGATTGTGCTGGTCGCCTATGTGGTCGGCGTCTACAACATGCTGGTCCGGCTCGCCAATAACATCGACAAGGCCTGGTCGAACATCGACGTCATCTTGAAGCAGCGACATGATGAGCTTCCCAAGCTGGTTGAAGTCTGTAACAGCTACATGATTCATGAGCGGGAAACACTGGAATCCGTCACCAAAGCCCGCACTGCCTATCGCGAAAGCCTGAATATCAACGACAAGGCACAGGCGGAAAACCAGATCGTCGGCGCCTTGGGAAAACTCTTCGCCGTGGCCGAACAGTATCCGGACCTCAAGGCCAATCAAGAATTCTTAGCCGTTCAGCAGCGCATCTCTGCGCTCGAAAACACCATTGCCGATCGGCGTGAGTTCTATAACGATTCGGTCAACCTGTACAATATCGCCATCGAGCAGATCCCTACGCTCTGGGTAGCGGAGCAGGCCGGGTATGGAGCAAGGCCGTTGCTGACCGTTGCAGCTTCTGATCGCAAAAACGTGCCGCTCGCCTTTGCCAATCGCACGCGTATGGCCGCATAGGCACACACATCGACTGGTCGTGTGTGCCCGATGAAGCGACTGGAAAGAGCGGACGACGTCTCCCTTCTCTACTCTTCTCGCAGCCCCTCCACCACCGGCTGCCTTGCTGCCCAGCGCGCAGGCCAATAGCCTGCCACCAGGGCAGCCGTGAGTGCGAGTCCCACGGCTTGCAATATCACTCCGCCCGGGACTGTCATCTGAATCGTCCAGCCAAAGGATTGTTTATTGATCACGTGGATGAGCAGCAGGGCAAGCAGCAAGCCTCCCACGACCCCCAACACGGCCCCGAT
The DNA here is from genome assembly GCA_963801725.1 of uncultured Nitrospiraceae bacterium. Taxonomy (GTDB): domain Bacteria; phylum Nitrospirota; class Nitrospiria; order Nitrospirales; family Nitrospiraceae; genus Palsa-1315. The sequence continues at coordinate 1,319,807 of CAWDFX010000002.1, read as the reverse complement.
CAACCCGAGATAAGCCGCTTCCCACAGCACTAATCGCTCCACTTGCCTCGTACTGGCGCCGATAGCCCGCAACGCGGCAAATTCACGTCGTCGTTCCAGCACGGCCGTCACCAGTGTATTCACGATGCCAAGCACGGCCACCAGCACGGCAATGGCTTCAAGGACATAGGTCAAGACAAAGGAACGGTCGAAGATATCGAGAATCTCTTGCCGTAACTCATGATTTCGAATGACCAACGGCGGGAGCGTCATTCCATCCAGCCCGGTAAAATGCGTCACAATCGACTGTCTTACATGCTCTGCGTCTGCCCCGGCAGCCAGGTAGACGGAAAACACGGTCACCAGGTCGTCGTGCCATTGTCGCTGATACCATGTTCGATCCATTACCAGCTTCCCGCCGTCCGTCGAGTAATCGTAAAAAATTCCCACGACTGGCACCACAGCTGGTCCCGCCGGCGTTGTGATCGAGACTGTATCTCCCTCGCGAAGCCCCAGCCGAGTCGCCAACACTTCTGACAGGAGGGCGCCGCCTGTCTCAGCGGCTCGCCGCAGGGCAGCGCTTGAATCTCCATGAACCATCAGATACCGGCTGCGTTGCGCATGGAGCCGAAGATCTCGTGACACCAACGCCACCGGCTTACCCGCGACGTCGACGTACACATCGCGATAGGTATCAACCGCTGCGATGCCGTCAATCGCCGACAGGGTCGAACGCCAACTCCCCGGCAGAGCCCGCGAGGACTGTCCGGACTGTTTCCCCTGAAGCCAGGAATGCGGAGCCACGATGAGATCGGCCATCACCGTCTCGTCCACCCAGAACTCGACCGTGTCACGAAAACTGCGTACCATCACGACCACACCGATCATGATCGACAATCCCACCATCAACGCCGATACCGTCACCGCATTCCGGCCAGGATGACGCGCCGCCTGGTCCGCTGCGATAAGCCGGAGACTCCCCCCGAGCACCATTGTTTTGCTTTCTCGGCGAAGATGTCGCCAGCCCAATGCCTTGATACAGATCGGCGCAAGACAGGAAAGTGCCCCCAAGAGGCACATTGTTGCAAGATAGCCAAAGAGAGGCAGGTCTCCAACCGGGCCTATCAGCGAGCAGAGGCCTGCCAACACCAACAGCCCGAGGCTGATCCATCCCCACAGCCCTGCCCTCAGTTGATGCGTCGATTCATAGTCTCCCGGCGCCAATGCGCGAACCGTCACGGTCCTGCCAGCTTCCACGCTGGGACCCAAGGCTCCCACCATCGAGACCACTGTCCCGAGCAGAACTCCTTTCATCACCGATGTCAATGTCAGCATGTCCATCGACAGGATCAACCCGCCAGACGCAACCGGCGCATAGAGGTCTGAGACCGTCCGGCTGACGAGCGACACCAAACCACTAGCCAGCCACACCCCACCAAGACCGCCCAGTAGCCCTCCAAGAAGACCGAGCAGCCCTGCCTCCACAAGAAACAAACCTGCGACCCGCCGTTCTGTCATGCCGAGCGCGCGGTAGATGCCGATCTCGCGCCTTCGTTGCGCCACAGCAAAGGCGATCGTGTTGTAGATCAAGAACATGCCGACAAGCAGCCCCACCCAGCTCATGACTGACAGATTGAGTTGGAACGCCCAGACCATGTTTTCGATTTGCTTCGTCCGTTGCGCAGGCCGTTGCACAATAAGATGGGGAGGGAGAACCGCACGCAGGGAGGCCATAATATCGTCGAGCGGTCGATCAGACGTTGTCACCAAATCGATCCGATCCAACCTCCCGATTGATTGAAACAACAGCTGCGCGGCAGCGACATCCATGACGGCAAGCCGATCCCAGAGGGACGAGCGCGCCGCCTCGTTATGAATCAGTCCTGCGACTCGCAACCGTACGACGCGCCCTCCTACCGTCACCTCGATGAAACTACCGATTCCCAGATTCCAGTCGGCAGCAACCTGACGACCAAGGTATAGCGAGTCCGGAGCCAGGAGCGCCTCCAATTCCACGCCGGTGTCAGCTTCCGATATCCGGAAGCCGCGCGCCCCAGTCTCTGCGAGTAGATCCAGTCCCAAAATCTGAAGCGCCTGGCCTCGCAACTCCCCTTGGGTCAATACTACTGACTCCTCAATGATTGGAGATGCGCTCACGACCCCCGTGACTGCACGGATCGCTGTGATTGTAGATTCTTCCACTCCGAGATCGTGGCCCGCAATTTCCAATGTGGCACGACCGGCTACTGTCATGACGGCTTGGTCAAAGGATTGCAGGACATGAACGTTCGCCGTCCCAATGGCGACGGATGCCAGCACTCCTAATGCCACTCCGGCGATGCTGAGCAGGGTGCGAAATGGCCGCTGGAACGCATGGGCCCTGATCAGGGCAATATTCAATATGAGTGGTATAGTCATTTAAGGACAGGACTCGGTATTAGCAGAAGGCATCCTAGTGGATACGGGAACGGGGATGAATCACATCATTCGGGCGGGCACCGGAACCCTGCACAAATCGGTAGTTTCGTTTACAGCGATACCCACCTTTGTTAGACTCGCGTGAGTCAATGATGAGAGGTTATTGATGGGCGCTCAAACTGCTCTGAACCGAAAATTCCAGCCGCTACAAGAAAAGCTCGATGCCGAGCTTCTCACACCTCGGCAGCGTGACATCCTTCGCCTGGTGTCGATCGGACACACAAACCGTGAGATTGCGGAGGTGCTGGAGATCAGCGTGCGCACGGTCGAAGTGCACCGATTCAACTTGATGCGGCGGTTGAATGTGCGAAACGTGGCGCAACTACTCCGACGGGCTCTGCAACTCGGTCTTCTTGCCAAAACGTTCGGCGCAAAATAGGCCTATAACTCTTTCAGTTTTCCTCGGCAATCCCCCAGCATCGCATACCCCTTCCTGCTGAGCTGGGCCGCCAGTTCCGTTTCCAGTCGGCCAAATACGTCGACCCCCTCCTCGACCAACACCGTCCCGATCTGAACAGCTGACGCACCGCAGAGCACATGTTCGAAGGCATCCACACCATTGACGACGCCGCCGGTCCCGATAATCGGTATGCGCCCTTCGAAGATCTTCCAAAACGCCCGCACGTTGGCCAGCGCGACAGGCTTGATGATTGGGCCACCCAGTCCACCGAACCCACCCTTGGGCTTGATGACGACCGCCTCGTGCTCCGGATCGACGACGAGTCCGTTGCCGACCGAGTTAATGAGGTTGAGAAAATCGACCCCGCAACGCCCGATCACCTCGCCCATCACTGCGTGATGGGCCGGATCGAAGTACGGAGGCAGCTTGACTCCCATCGGAACCGTGATCACCTTGCGAACCCGCTTCAGCAATCGCTCGGAGGCTTCGGTGTCATATCCGATCTGAGGTTTGCCTGGAATGTTGGGGCAAGAGAGATTGACTTCGATCAAGTCGGGCTTCGCCGCATTGATCATGGCCGCAATCGTCGGGAAATCATCTTCGCAGAGACCGGCCACACTGGCGATAACCGGCTTTCCGAGTGTCTTCAATTCAGGAATGAGCGCAACGTACGCCTTGTACCCGAGATTCGGTAAACCCATGGAGTTGATGGACCCGCCGGGAAATCCATAATACCGGGGTGTCGGATTGCCGTCGCGAGGCTCGACCGTCATCGACTTGGTGACGATGGCCCCGGCACGGGATCGGCCAAGGGCCAGCAGCTCTTCGCGCGTAACACAGAGCGCGCCCGAGGCATTCATGAAGCAACTGGGAAATCGCACGCCGGCGATGGTTGTCGAAAGATCCGTCATGCGACGACCGTGACTGGCTGGTGCTGCGTTCTCGTCACGAGCTGCCCATCCTTCATGGTCCACACATAATCGGCAGCCTCAGCGGCCGCGGTGCTGTGGGTGACCAACAGTACGGTTATGCGAAAGCGCTGAACCAGCGACCGAAGGAGGACGATGATCTCGGCCCCATGCTGGGAATCCAAATTGCCGGTCGGCTCGTCGGCGAGAATGATCTGGGGCTGATGCACGATCGCTCGCGCAATCGCCACACGCTGCTGCTCCCCGCCCGAGAGCTCGCTGGGGCGATGGTCTCGTCGCACCGTCATCGAGACCAACTCGAGTACCTCCTCGACGCGGGCTTGGACCGATGCCCCTCGCTCCCCGCGCAGCAACAAGGGAAACGCGACATTCTCCGCTGCCGTCAACCCGGGAATCAAATGGAACGCTTGGAAGACAATCCCGACTGTTTCCCGCCTGATCCTTGTCCAGTCGTCGCTCGTGAATCGACTGGTTGAGCGCCCTCCAAGGAGGATATCCCCGGAGGTCGGCCCATCCAATCCGCCCACCAGGTTCAGCAACGTGCTTTTCCCGCAACCACTGGGACCGATGAACGCGCAGAAGTCTCCCTTCGCCACATCGACAGAGACCCGATCGAGCCCGGTAATGGTGTCGCCACCTCGTTCATAAATTTTCGACACCTGGTCAAATCTCACCATACTGATTTGCTTCTCCATCCGTACCCTAGGAGGATCGCTGCACGAGATAGGTTCAACATCCTGCTGCCTTCGTATATCACAACCATTTGCAGAGCAACAACCTTGACAGGCGCGGCACATTCCCATAGAAGAAGCGCACACATACGTCGATTGGAGCGCTTCCCCTGCAATGTTACGTGAAGACACACAGGATCGGCTTCTCGGATGGTGCCGTCAGGCTCTCCGGTTTGTGTTACCGGTGGAATGCCTCACGTGCAGCAACGCCCTCAGCACAGACCCGGTACCATTTTTCTGTACCCCCTGTTGGCAAACCATCCGTCCTCTTCAGAAGCCAGCTTGTACCCGTTGTGATCAGCCGTTTGTCTCACCGGCAGCCACGACCTATACACCGAACCATCAATGCCAAGATTGTCAGGAGCGGCCACCGGATTTTCAGCGAGCCTGGACCCTCTTCCCCTATCTCCCGCCGCTGCGGGAAGCCATCTGCTCGTTCAAGTATCGCGGTAAACATACACTGGCACGGCCACTCGCGCGCCTGATGATCCGCGCCCTGCCAAGCGGGATTGATGCCGACGTGATTATTCCGGTGCCTTTACACCCAGCCCGCTTACGAGCGCGAGAGTTTAATCAATCCTTGCTGCTGGCCGATCAGCTCAGCCATCACATGGGTCGCCCGGTTTCAGCCACAAACCTCGTCAGGGTCGCCGCCACCGATCCTCAAACGACATTATCGCGACAGGCACGGTTACGAAATTTACGGAACGCGTTTGAAGTCCGCAAGCCACAGGACCTCGCGGAGAAACGCATTCTCCTCGTGGATGATGTCTTCACCACCGGTACGACGCTGAACGAATGCGCAAAGATCTTGCGAAAAGCCGGCGCCGGGCCCGTCTTTGCCCTGACACTGGCCAGAACTGTCGATACAGAACTGGTGCCAGATCGCCTCTATGCTGAACAAGCTGCACAGCCCCTGACGACCATAGGAATATAATCGATGCCGTTATACGAATATCGCTGCCTCGACTGTAAGAAGCGAAGCACAATCCTTGTAATGAGCCTGACCAATCAGGCGCCGGCGGCCTGTTCCCATTGTGCAAGCGTACGGGTTGAACGAATTCTGTCTCGATTTGCCTCGCCGAAATCCGAAGAGGCTCGCCTTGATGCCTCTTTGGATCTCAATAATCTGGCTGGACTCAATGAACTTGATCCATAGAGCATGACGCGATTCATGAAAACAATGGGCAAGGAAATAGGTGAGGACCTCGGTGACGATCTCTCAGAAGCCATGGAGTCAGATGAGAGCAACCTCGTGGAATCGGATGGCAATGACAGACCGTGGCAGGCATTGTCATGTATTTTCACTTGACAGATTGGTCGAGTTTCCCTACCCTGGCAACAGTATCCGAAGCCTCGTGAGGCATATGGGTCTCTATCCAACCAGGTTCTTCAATGGCCAAAGAGCCCAAGAGCGAGCTGATGACGGCGGAGGAGACCTGCCGCTATCTCAAGATCACCCCACGCACGCTCTATCGATACTTACAGAATCGCCAGATTCCCGCCTTCAAGCTTGGAAAAGAATGGCGCTTCGTACGTTCGGATCTGGAGCAGTGGATTCGCGATCGCACCAGAACCACGCTGGCGTCGTAAAGGACACGATACATTGATGTTTGCTGGTGAATACTTGTGCAAAGTGGATGAGAAGGGACGGTTTATCGTCCCCTCGCCGATCCGTGAGCAGGTCGAGTCGGAGGGACAGGCCGTCGTCTTCCTGAAAGGTCCCGAGGAGTCGACGCTCATCTACTCCATGAAAGAGTGGGAAAAAGTCCTCGAGCGGACGAAGGCCACCCTTGATGAAGACCAGAGCCGGCTGTTCATGCACTTCGTCGTCTCAGAAGCCGGCACATCGGAGATCGACAAAGCCGGACGCATTTTGATTCCGAGTCGGCTCAGAAAGATTATTCCGTTGGATGAGGACCAGGAAATCATTCTGGTCGGCTTGTACCATCGCATGGAAATCTGGAATCCGAGCACATGGCGCAGGTATATCGGCCAATCCGAAGAGCGCTACGAGCAGAATATGTCCAAGATCCTTAATCTCCTGTAACACCGACACGCATGTCTACGTTTCGCCGCCCGCCCCGGCTTCCCTCCTCTCCACAGGCCGTTCGCATCACCTCCTACCGGACCCCTGACAAGAAGGTCGCGGTGCCACGCATCGCCCCGAGAACAGCTCCGAGTTCCCGCATGCCCGCATTCTCCCCATCGCTGCACCCACCAACCGAGAGTCATACGGTAACCTTGACCCTCCCTGTGCCTCCCAGCGTGAACCATCAATATGCCACCGTGAATGGCCGGCGATTGATCTCTTCGGCTGGCCGTGCCTATAAAGCCCAGGTGGGACAACTCGTGTGGCTGAAATTGGCGCAGTCCACTCACCGGGCTGCCCTACTTACACGACTCCAGTCGGAGTGGCTCGCCCTATCCATCCGGTTCTATTTTACTTCGGCCCTGCGGCGAGACGTCGATGGCGGGCTCAAGATCGCGCAGGATGCCCTCTGTGAGGGACTCGGCATCAACGACAACCGCATCGTCGAAACCCACCTCTACAAACACATTGATAAAGACAACCCTCGCATCGAAGTGCGTTTGACGCCAGCGGCCAGTTCCTAGCAGGATGCTGAAAAAGTCCGCCAGCGGCGTTCTCGCATCGCTTAGAGGCTCAACGTACCGAAGCGTACGCCTCGCCTCTTCGCTCGCTGCGGCCTTGCTGAACGGCCTTTTTGAGCATCCTGCGAAAATATTCTGCTGTTGTGCCAGAATGATTTTCCGCAGGGTCCTCACGCCCCAAGTAAGACATGAGTCACCGGATCTCCACGCTAGCCCGGACTATTCGTACCGGAGTGCTTCGATAGGATTGAGGCGAGCGGCCTTGTTGGCAGGGTACAATCCGAAGAACAGGCCGACCACGAGTGAGAAGAAGAACGCGAGCATGATGACGTTGCCGGAGATGATGGTCGGCCAGCCGGCAATCAGCGTCGTCAGCTTCGCCCCGGCAACCCCCAGTACGATACCCAACACGCCCCCTACCAGGCTCAGCGTCATGGCCTCGATTAGGAACTGCATCACGATGTGCCGACGTTTAGCTCCCACCGCCATGCGAACTCCGATCTCTCTCGTCCGTTCCGTCACGGACACGAGCAAGATATTCATGATGCCGATCCCGCCGACGAGCAGCGACACGGAGGCAATGGCCAACAACATCGTCGTCAAGGTCTCACTGGTGCCTTCTTGGATCTTCCCGATATCGACCTGTGTCCGGATCGTGAAATCGTCGTCCTGCTCCGACTGGAGACGATGGCGCCCCCGCAACACTTCTCGAATCTGCTCGGCAGCCATCGGTAAATCATCGACCTGATCGGTCGAACCGAATAACGCCCCGACGGACCCGATAAATGACGTCCCGAATACTTTCCGTTCAGCCGTGGTAAAGGGAATAAACACCACATCATCTTGGTCGGATCCTTGCGCAGACTGGCCTTTCGGGGCAAGGACCCCGATGACGCGGAACGGCACATTCTTAATGCGAATGACCGCCCCCACCGGCTCCTCGCCGGGCTCAAATAGGTTCGCCACAATCGTTTGGCCGATGAGCGCAACTCGGGCAGCGCTCTCTAAATCCGTCTGAGTGAATGGGCCTCCACTCGTAAAGGACCAATCCCGAATAGTGAGGTAACTCGGCGAGATGCCGTTAATCGGTCCGTTCCAGTTTCGGTTTCCATAGACGATCTGCATGACATCGCGCCTGTTCCATCCGGTGTCAACCAGCAACGGGATACGCTTTTTCAGGTCCAAGGCATCTGATACGGTGAGCGTTACGGCGCTCCCCTGACTTCCTCGCACACCGCCCGCAGAGGTCACCCCTGGATAGATGATGATGACATTCGTGCCCATCGTCGCGATCTGCGCCTGCACGGCCCGTTTAGCCCCTTCGCCGATACTCACCATCGCAATGACCGCCGCCACACCGATCACAATCCCCAGCATCGTGAGACCGGCACGCATCCGATTTCGATCCAAGATCCGCAACGCGGTAAGAATTGTGAGCCAGACAAATACCAACATCTGGCTATACCTCAACTGGGCTGGGCGTTGGGCGGGTTTTGGTCACGCGGTCGCTTAATACCTGCCCGTCTTTGATCACAATCTCTCGCGCGGCATAGGCCGCAACGTCAACCTCGTGCGTCACCAAGATGATCGTAATCCCTTCATCGCGGTTCAGCGTTTCCAAAACTCTCATGATTTCCTGGCTCGATTGGGTGTCCAGGTTGCCGGTCGGCTCATCGGCAAGGAGCAATGAGGGCGACGTGACCAGCGCCCGCGCAATCGCCACACGCTGCTGCTGCCCTCCGGACAACTGAGTTGGGTAATGGTGCTCTCTGCCCTGCAGTCCTACCCGCCCTAACGCTGCTGCGGCCCGGGCCCGTTGCTCTTTGAGCGAGAGCCCTCGATAGAACAACGGAAGCTGCGCATTTTCGAGCGCGCTGGTTCTGGGAATGAGGTTGAAGCTTTGAAAGACAAACCCGATCTGCTGATTACGGATCCCGGCCAAATGATCGGGCTTCAGATTGCCCATCTCTATCCCATTCAACCGATAATGCCCCTTCGTCGGTTGGTCGAGGCAGCCAAGAATATTCATCAGGGTGGACTTTCCGGAACCGGAAGATCCCATGATCGCGACGAACTCACCCTGTTCAATTGTGAGGCTCAGACCACGCAAGGCTTGGACTTCTACGTCGCCGACCCGATAGACCTTCCACACATCTTCGCATTCGATCAGCGAACTCATCGGCGATTCTCGTGAAGAGTGAAGCGTGAGGCATGAGGCGCAAGACATTCGAAAAGGGAGCGAGCCGAAGTTAGTAGTTCAAGGTTTGAAGGTCCGAGAACTTCGACCTTCTGATCTCGAACCCTTCTCAGTCTCACTTGTCGTGCTTGAATCGCGTGCGACGAGATACGCTTCACGGTGGCTACATTCCACGGTTACGCGAGGGGCCCCGCTGTCCGCCACCCCCAAATCCTGGAGGCAGATCACTTCCACTCCGGTCGCCTTTGGGTCGCTCGATCCCCACGACCACCAACGCGCCTTCAGACAAGCCCTCCGACACGATCTCCGTTGCCAACCCATCAGAAATACCCGTTTGGACCTGCAGAGACTCCAGTTCTCCCGACACCCCCTGCTTCCAAACGGTTCGACTAAGCGCCGTGGCTCCCCTGCCGACGCCTGTTGCCTGCTCTGCACTTTTCCCATTGGTCGGCTTACCGCCGAGCGAGGAGCGATCAGTCTGGCCCGCAGTCGGGGGGGTAAATCGCAACGCGGCATTCGGCACTTTGAGCACGGCGTCCCGTTGTGCCACAACGATGGAGACATTAGCCGTCATCCCCGGCTTCAGGCGGAGATCCTGATTATCGACATTCACCACCACGTTATAGGTCACCACATTTTGCACGTTAATCGGTGCAAGCCGGACCTGACGGATCGTGCCGGAAAACTGATGCCCCGGGTACGCATCGACCGTGAAGGTCGCCTCTTTCCCTTCGGTGATCCCCCCGATATCCGACTCGCTCACGTTGGTGTCGACTTGCATCTTCGTCAGATCGAGCGCGATCAAGAAGAGGTTCGGTGTGGCAAAACTGGCAGCGATCGTTTGACCGACCTCCACATTTCTGGCAACCACAATCCCGTTGACCGGTGAGCGAATGACGGTGTACTTCAAGTCCAACTCCGCGGCATTCAGCGCCGCTTCAGCCTGTTTCACTTGCGCCCCCGCCACGTTTACCTGCGCCTCAGCCGCCTGGAAATTCGTCGCAGCGACGTCGACGTCGTTCTGAGAGACAAACTCCTGCGCCACCAGAGATTTCACTCGATCCAGTTCCCGCTTGCGCTGCGCTAGATCGGTTCTGGTTCTTGCGACATTCGCTTTCGACATTTCAAGATTGCTGGCGGCTTGTTCCCGGCGGGCTTTGAATGGTTCGGGGTCGATCATGGCCACGATATCGCCGGCTTTGACAACCGAATTAAAATCGGCATGCAGACTCTTAATCATGCCCGACACCTGCGTCCCAACCTGAACCGAGACGACAGGATTGATCGTTCCCGTCGCGGTGACAAGCGAAATCACGGGACCACGCTCGACCACGGCGCTCCGATAGCGAACCGGAGCTTTGCGCTCCCCATTGAAGAAGACGTAGCCTCCAATGGCCAACCCTACAGCCAGAACGCTTATTATCAGGATGGCACGACGCATCAACTCGTTCTCCAATTCCCGCGCTCACTTGGAGTGCATTGTATCAACAAGACTGCAGGGATTCACCTGGCTGAAACAGCTGCTATATACGGTTCCGAAAACAAACAGGCCGTCCGCCACTCGGCGGACGGCCTGCCAAACTTCCGGGACCATGGCCCCAATTAGGGACTGACGCTAATACGCTCCTTGATCAAATCAAACGTGTCCTTGGGCACCACGTTTTTGGCAACCAATTCACCTTTTACCCGGTACGGACGATTCGCCACAATACGGTCCGCCACCTCTTTGGAGAGGCCGAGCACGAGCACCATATCACTGGCAGATGCCTTATTGACATTCATGGCGGAAGGCATGGGCTGAGGGTCCCTCATCGCCGGAGGGGCAGGCGTCCCTGAGGGAACGGGACTCACTGGCGACGCGGAAGGCGCCGGAGCCCCTGTCACAGTACGTGATTGATCTTTCAATTCTTTTTGATAGCGCGCGACCAGAGATTTGAGCGTTTCGTTATGCCGCTTCACACCCTCATACTCCTGGCGCAGAGCCCGATTCTGGAAAGAGAGCTGCCTCACATGCAGTTTCGAGTTCCTTGGTCCGACCTTCGACACTGCCGCGTTCCTTGTCACGGCCATGTTGAATACGCTCAAGCTCGTCGTGGGCGACCTGGGCTTCGTTCCCAAATTTCATATTGAGATCCTTGAGCGTCTTGACTTGCTGTTCCAAAGCGTTCTTTTGTGCGCGGGCCAGAGCCAGCTCAGACCTATACGATTCGGCGTCGGTCATCGCCTCTTCATACTTCTTTTGACTGACACAGCCGACCATTGCGACTGCGCCGATCAGCACAACCGCCGCCATCCACCCTGATTTCATGCGAACCTCCCATCCCACTGAGCGTGGTTTCTGCAACAGATATCGAGCACCGCTCGTTATCCAACAGGTCTGTCGGTATAAGCGGGTGCAACGACACCTATACGTATAATGTTGGGTGTATGCCATGCCTTTCATTTTGTCAATAGATTTGCAGGTCCTCCACTCTCACAGATCATCATGAGTGGCTGCGGAAATTCATCGACCTGCTTGACGGACTGCCGTCACTTTGTGAATATGCCCGAGACTCACCATCTGGACGCAACCTATCTCAGAAAGTCATCGCATGAACGAATGGGGTCCTGGTCTCGCCACGATCTTGGGTATCGTGGAGGGCCTGACAGAATTTCTACCCGTCTCGTCAACCGGTCACTTAATTCTCGTCGGCCATGCCCTGGGATTCGATGGAGAACTCGCTGCCAGCGCTGAGATTTCAATCCAACTTGGCGCGATCCTGGCCGTCATCGCCTATGAACGGCACAAGCTCGTGTCCATGATCGGGCAAGCCGGACGGGAACAACAAGGCGTCTTTGCTATGATCCGAACACGTGGGACGACTCCATGGTCGAAAATCTTGATAGCCTCCTGGGCCACTCACCCGAATCTCTGGTTTCTCATCGGACTCGGGCTCGCCTTCTTGCCAGCCGCGGCGATCGGATTCTTTACCCATAACTGGATCAAAAGCCATCTCTTTACGCCTCAAACTGTGGCTATCTCCTCAATCGTCGGGGGCCTGATCATTCTCGCCGTCGAAGCACGCCGTGACCGAGCGCGAGTCCACCAACTCGAACAGGTGAGCTTGACATCCGCATTCTGGATCGGAGTGGCTCAATGCGCCTCATTACTACCCGGTATGTCGCGATCCGGCTCCACGATCATCGGAGGGCTCTTAGTGGGACTGGACCGGAAGGTCGCAACGGAGTACTCATTTTTTCTCGCTCTCCCAACCCTCATCGTGGCGACGTGTTACCAAATGTGGAAATCACGGGGCGTGTTCCAACAAGACGACTATTTGGCGCTCGGGATTGGGATGATTGTATCATTCGTCGTCGCCTGGATTGTGATTGCGGCCTTTCTCTCGTTTGTGAAGCGCCATACGCTCCGGCCGTTTGCCTACTACCGCATACTCATGGGGATCGTCGTCTTCTATATCTTCGGCCTCTAGTTGCGTAATCTCCGGCAGTAATTGGACAGCTGCTGGAGATTTCAGCTATTCTTTTGTATATTCTCTACCGATTTCCCAATTTCGTTTGAACCTTATGGACCAGGAACAGACTCAACCCGGCTATACTCCGCCGGACAGCAGCATGGCAAAGCCTACGCTATCTCACTGACTTCTTTGGACACTATAAATAGGAGGACGTTTCACGATGGCTCATTCCCAATCTGACACGGTACATGTCTTCGACACGTGGGTGAAGGGGACTAAGAGGCTGTTACACTTCGACGTGATGACGACTGATGAAGCAACAGCGCTGACGCTCGCCAAGAAGCACCTGGCCAGCATTGGGGAAGGCGACGTGCCGGTGACAGTGAAAGAATGTCAGTTCTGCCACACCGAACCGCTCGTGATGTTTTCCCCGGAGCAGCAGAAACAATTCCGCGAGCAAGGCGGGTTCATCATCACCCTCTCGACATGAGCGCGCGAGACTGGCTGGACGAGCAGGAAAGGCGAGACTAGGGAGAATCAGACTTGCGCGTCGCGCCCGACGCGCGGCTAAGAAGCTGGGGGGGATTCATGCGAGGCGAGATGCACGTCTTTCTTTTCAAAGGCGAAATGGATAATCAAAAAAACCACCCCCACGCTGATCGCCGAATCGGCGACATTGAAGGCAGGCCAATGGTAGGAGTCTACATAGACATCGAGAAAATCAATCACCTCGCCATACCGTAATCTGTCGATCAAATTTCCGATCGCCCCTCCAAGAATCCCGGCAATACTAATCTGACCCATCCAATCTTTCTTCGGCAACCGGAAGAGAATCGTCCCCAGTAGGGCCAGAGCGAACAACGACGTGACTCCGAAGAACACCATGCGAAATGCATCGCTACTGCCGGCCAGTAACCCAAAGGCGGCGCCGGGATTGCGGATATAGGTCAGGCTGAAAAGATTGGGAACGATCGGAATGGATTCGTTCAGTCGCATCGACTGCACGATGGACAGTTTCGTCGCCTGATCGATCGCCACGATTGCGCCTGCGAGCAACGCCAGAAGCAGATAGCGAACAGGCCCGCTCATCACTGCACCGCCTCCACGCAGCGATCGCAGAGGGTCGGATGTGTCGCGTCTTTTCCCACGGCCTCTCGATAGTTCCAGCAGCGCTCGCACTTCCTGCCTGACGTGCGATCAACTACAACCCCAAAGCCATCAGAAAGGTCGCTCATGATATTCGCATCCACATTATTGTCAACAGCAACCAGCTCGACTTGGGACACGATGAACAGTGTGGACAAGAAATTCTCGTAAGGCTTAAAGACATCGTACATAGCCGGATTAGCACGTTGCGCATAGATAGTTACTTTGGCTTCGAGGGAGGACCCAATCACCCCTCTCTTCTCTTCCCTTCAAGTTTTGCTTGGACCTCACCCCTCAAATGGAGCAGATCTTCCCATCTTCGCTCCCATCTCTCAGGATTCGCATCCTTCCATAGGCTGATCTCCGGGAAAGCTGCTCAGATGTACGCTGCTCATGCCAACGCCTTCCTTGCAGGCCTGCGCGGCCATGGTCCGCCAGATCTCCTCGGCCGTAAAGCTCAGCACCGGCGCCATCAGCTTCGTCATGGCGACGACGACCTCGAAGAGCACCGTCTGCGATCCGCGACGCAAGGGCGAATCGGCCCGGAACGTATACAGTCGATCCTTGAGAATATCGAGGTAGACGGCGCTCAGATCCACCGAGCAGAAGTTGTTGAGCGCATGGAAAATCGTGTGAAACTCAAACTCGTCATAGGATTTCCTGACCCGCGAAATCAACTCGTTGAGCCGATGCAGTGCCCAACGATCCAATTCAGGTAACTGCTCATACGGAACTCGGTCTTTGTCCGGGTCGAAGTCGTATAGATTACTCAGTAAAAAACGACAGGTATTCCGAATCTTTCGATAGGCCTCGATGAGATGGGTCAGGATTTCAGGAGAAATCCGAAGATCGTCGCGATAATCCTGCGCCGCCACCCACAGACGCAGAATTTCTGCGCCCGATTGCTTGATCACATCCTGCGGCGCGACAACGTTTCCGGCCGACTTCGACATCTTCTTGCCCTGCCCATCGAGAACAAAGCCGTGGGTCAAGACAGCCTTGTAGGGCGCGCGATGATCGGTGACGACGCCGGCCAGCAAGGCGCTGTGGAACCAGCCTCGATGTTGATCCGACCCTTCGAGATAGAGATCGGCCGGCCACCACTTCCGTCCTTTCAAGACCGCGGCGTAACTGACGCCGGACTCGAACCAGACATCGAGAATATCCCGCTCCTTCTCGAACTCAGTCCCGCCACACTTCGGACAGGTCGTGCCCTTGGGCAACAGCTCGGCAGCCGACTGCGCGAACCACACATCGGCCCCTTTGGATTCCATTAACGTCGCAATATGTTCGATCACTGTCGGATCGGCCAGGACAGATCGGCACCTGGTGCAGGTAAAGCCGGGAATCGGTACGCCCCACACACGTTGACGCGACAAACACCAATCGGGACGATTCTCGATCATTCCGTTGATCCGATCGCGGCCGTAGGCTGGAATCCATTGGACCCGCCCGATCTCCGCCAGCGCCTCTTTCCGAAGATCGTTCGTGTCCATCGACACGAACCACTGCTCGGTAGCGCGGAAGATGACGGGATTCTTGCAACGCCAACAGTGTGGATAGGAATGGCTCAACGATCCATGCCCCAGCAAGCGTCCGTTGGATTGTAGAAATTCCACGATTTTCGGATTCGCCTTCAACACATGCTGACCGGCAAATTCCTTCACAACATCGGTAAACCGTCCGGCGTTATCGACCGGCGCCAGAATCTCCAATTTTTCCCCCGACGACGCCTTGGCATTGTGCTCAAGAACGAGGATGTAGTCCTCCATGCCGTGACCCGGCGCAATATGGACACAACCGGTTCCCTGATCGAGGGTGACGAAGTCACCAAGCAGAATCGGTGACAACCCGGTGGTCAGGGGGCGTTGCGTTTCGATTCCTTCGAATCCTTCGCGGCCCTTCTTCACCCCGAATACGCGAGCCCCTTCGAGCTTGCAGGCCTTCGTCACGCTCTCAAGCAGCTTCTCCGCCACGATCAACACCTCGTCGCCGACTTGGACGAAGGCATAGTCGATCTCGCCATGGAGACAGACCGCTTGATTGGCCGGGAGTGTCCATGGGGTGGTCGTCCAGATCACGACGGAGACCAACTTGATATTAAGAGGGAACGAGATGCCGGAGAACGTTTTGCTGAGCACCGTGGGAGAGGTGACCAACGGGAACTTCACATAGATCGAGGGAGAGGTGTGATCTTCATACTCGACTTCCGCCTCAGCCAGGGCGGTTTGGTCCGTCGTGCACCAGAGCACCGGCTTCAATCTCTTATAAACGCCTCCCCGCTCTACGAATGCGCCGAACTCACGAATGATCGTGGCCTCATAGCCGGGATTCATCGTCAGATAGGGATGCTGCCAATCTCCCAGGATGCCGAGCCGCTGAAACTCCTCACGCTGAATCGTATAAAACTTTTCCGCATACTCCCGGCAGAGCCGGCGGATAGCCGGGGTATCCAGCGTCTTTTTCTTGTCCCCAAGTTCTTTCAGGACCTGATGTTCGATCGGTAGGCCATGGCAATCCCACCCCGGGACATAGGGCACCTGGTAGCCCGCCATCGTCTTCGATTTGATAATGATGTCTTTGAGAATCTTGTTCAGCGCGTGACCGATATGAATGCGGCCATTGGCGTAGGGTGGCCCATCGTGTAAGACGTAACGCGGCCGGCTTTTCCCCGCCTCCTGAATCTGTTCGTACAACCGTTCCTTCTCCCACGAGGCAAGAAGTTCAGGCTCCCGCTGCGGCAGATTCGCCTTCATGGGGAAATCGGTTTTGGGAAGATTGAGTGTAGCCTTGTAGTCCATAACCTGTGTGGTCTCTCGCGAAAACCTTAGAACGTGATTGGGATCAAGGATTGGAATATACCGGAATGACAGGCGGGGCACCAGTCCTTAGCTTTGATGCGGGGTCGTCAAAAACGTCTTCCAGCAAGGCCGCAGCGAGTGAAGACCGGAGGAGGTACCGACCGCACTTCGTGGAGCCGTTCGCCCATACAATGGATCTTGGCGAACGGAAAAACTCCCTCTACTGCTTCCGACCTCCGAAAATCTCAATCGGTACGTTGAGGATCTGAGCGATGCGAGAACGACGCCGGAGGCGTTTTTCACGACCACGTTAGCTGACAGCCATCATGCGGTCCAGCGCCACCTTCGCCCAATGCTTCTCGTCGTCCGGCACAACGATATGATTCACGACGTGACCGTCGGCAAGGTTTTCCAGCGCCCAGCAGAGATGGGCGCCATCGATTCGGAACATCGTCGCGCACTGGCAGACTGTGGAGGAGAGAAAGAATACCTTTTTATCGGTGAGGTCACGCTTCAATCGATTGACCAGATTCAATTCGGTTCCCACCGCCCACGCCGTCCCGGCCGGCGCCGCCGTCACCGTTTTGATAATGAACTCCGTCGAGCCTGATAGGTCAGCCTGTTCACGACATTTTCATGGCATTCGGGATGGACGATCACCTTCCCATCCGGATACTGCTTACGGAAATTGTCCACATGTACGGGCTGGAACATCTGATGCACACTGCAGTGGCCTTTCCAGAGAATGAGCTTGGCGCGCCGGATGGCTTCACGGGTATTGCCCCCGTTGGGCTGATAGGGGTCCCAGACGATCATCTCTTCTCTCGGCAGCCCCATCTTGTTCGCCGTGTTGCGGCCCAAGTGCTCGTCAGGGAAAAAGAGAATTTTCTCCCGCCTGGCCCAGGACCATTCCATGACCGCCTTCGCGTTGGAAGACGTACAGGTAATCCCCCCATGTTCGCCGCAAAAGGCTTTGAGCACCGCGGCAGAATTTACATACACCGCCGGCATGACGGTCTCTTCCACGGGAATGATCCGCCCTAACGACTCCCAACATTGATCGACCTGTTCGATGGCCGCCATATCCGCCATGGAGCAACCAGCTGCCATGTCCGGAAGAATCACCGTTTGCTTGGAGCGGCTCAAGATGTCGGCAGTCTCGGCCATGAAATGCACGCCGCAAAAAACGATATAGGGCCGCTCCGACCGCTCAGCTGCCAACTTCGAGAGCAGGAGGGAATCCCCACGAAAGTCCGCATGTTCGATAACTTCATCTCGTTGATAATTATGGCCCAGAATCATGACTCGATCGCCCAGCACACGTTTAGCCTCAACCGTCCGGCGGAATACTTCCTCTGAAGATAGCTGCTGGTAGTCCGTAATCGATTTCGGAAGTGTTGCTAGTGTTTGCACAGTTTCCTCAGCAAAAGAGTTAGAGGTGTCATTCTACGTTATGGTTTCCCGACAATCAATGAAGCAACCGTTGTGGGAGTTCTACCAGGCACCGAGAAAGCCCTGTAAACGCACCAGAACCTCACTGTTCCGTATGTCAGGGACAGCAGTACACCGTGCAGGATGTTCAAAAAGGCCGTTCAGTAAGGCCGCAGCGAGCGAAGAGGCGAGGCGTACGCTTCGGTACGTTGAGCCTCTGAGCGATGCGAGAACGAAGCTGGGTGGACTTTTTCAGCATCCTGCTAGGCCTAATACCCCGTTGACATCGCACCTGGCCGGCGATACGATTCTACCCCGAAGCTAGGGGGGCCACACGGCTGAGAGTCCGCCCGAACGGACGACCCTCAGAACCTGACCTGGGTAATACCAGCGTAGGGAAGCGAGAACAACCGGGCACCGTTGGTCTCTCTGCCGCACTCCCTTATTTTTATGGGTGCGGCTTTTTTATTGGAAGATACAGCGTTCTGAAGAAAGGAGCTCCTCATGAGCGACCATACACTCGGCAATAGATCGACAGCAGGCAACGGACACACGTCTGCCGGATCAGCCTTGACGACCACACCGTTCCCCGCCTCACGCAAAGTGTACGTGCAAGGCACACAGTCCGGCGTGCGGGTCCCTATGAGAGAGATCGGCCTCACGGCCACCAAATCGATGAATGGGGGCGCGCCCACCGCCAATGAACCGATCACGATCTACGACACTTCAGGCCCCTATACAGACCCGGACGCACAGATCGACGCGCGGGCTGGATTGGCGCCCTATCGCCGGGACTGGGTGGTCGGGAGGAACGATGTGGTCGAGCTTGCAGATATCTCCTCTCAGTATGGCCGCCTGCGCGCAGCCGATCACAAGCTGGACGAACTCCGCTTCCAACACATCCGCAAGCCGCTGCGAGCCAAACCGGGCATGAACGTGACGCAGCTCCACTACGCCAGACAAGGTATCGTCACGCCGGAAATGGAGTTCATCGCGATCCGGGAGAACCAATCCCGTGAAGTGGCGCGCGAACTGGCCTCTCGGAATGGGCACGGCGGCGGGGTCACCCAGCACCCGGGCCATTCATGGGGTGCAAGCATCCCCGCTGTGATCACCCCGGAATTTGTCCGCGACGAAGTCGCCCGAGGCCGCGCGATCATCCCGGCCAACATCAACCACCCGGAAAGCGAGCCGATGATCATCGGCCGCAACTTTCTGGTGAAGATCAACTCCAACATCGGCAACTCCGCAGTCGCCTCCTCCATCGAAGAAGAAGTCGAAAAGATGATCTGGTCCATTCGTTGGGGCGCCGACACTGTGATGGACCTTTCCACCGGCAAGAACATCCACGAAACCCGCGAATGGATCATCCGTAATTCACCGGTGCCCATCGGCACCGTGCCAATCTATCAAGCGCTCGAAAAAGTCGGGGGCAAGGCCGAAGACCTGACCTGGGAGATTTATCGCGACACACTGATCGAGCAGGCAGAACAAGGAGTCGACTACTTCACCATCCACGCCGGTGTGCGCCTCGCCTACGTACCGATGACCGCCAAACGCATGACCGGCATCGTGTCCCGAGGGGGGGCCATCCATGCGAAGTGGTGCCTGGCGTATCATCAAGAAAACTTCGCCTATACGCACTTCGAAGAAATCTGCGAGATCATGAAGGCCTACGACGTGTCGTTCAGTCTGGGCGATGGGTTGCGTCCCGGCTCCATTGCCGACGCCAACGACGAGGCGCAGTTCGCCGAGTTGGAGACCTTGGGTGAACTCACCAAGATCGCCTGGCGCCACGACGTCCAAGTCATGATCGAAGGACCGGGCCACGTGCCCATGCACATGATCCAGGTCAACATGGAGAAACAGCTGAAGGCCTGTCAGGAAGCGCCCTTCTATACACTAGGGCCGCTCACGACCGATATTGCGCCGGGCTACGACCACATCACTTCCGGTATCGGTGCAGCCATGATCGGCTGGTTCGGCTGTGCAATGCTCTGCTATGTCACACCCAAGGAACACCTGGGCCTCCCCGACCGGGACGATGTGAAGACCGGTGTCATCACCTACAAAATCGCTGCCCACGCGGCGGACCTCGCCAAGGGGCATCCAGGCGCGCAGATCAGAGACAACGCGCTCTCGAAAGCCCGCTTCGAATTTCGATGGGAAGACCAGTTCAATCTTTCGCTCGATCCGGACACGGCAAAGCTCTTCCACGACGAGACTCTGCCGGACAATGCCGCCAAGGTCTCGCACTTCTGCTCCATGTGCGGCCCCCATTTCTGCTCGATGAAGATCACGCAGGATGTCCGCGACTATGCCGCGCAATTACACGTAGATGAACAGCAAGCGATTCAAATTGGCATGAAACAAAAGGCAGAAGAGTTCAAGAAAACCGGCTCCGAGATTTATCGATAAGGCTGCTCAAAATGGTTCTCCGGCAAGGCCGCAGGCGAGACCAAACCGGAGGCGTACCCTCTGGGGTACGTTGAGGATTTGGTGGAGCTGAGAACGAAGCCGGGAGCCATTTTCAGCAGCCGCCGAAGGAGAATACAGTATGGGAAAACCGAAACCAGCCCCATTACGGGAAAGAGATATTACGCGCCAGATCGCGCGTGAATACTATAAAGAGTTCGACCAGCTCATCGAGAGCGATGTGATCATTGTCGGTGCCGGGCCTTCCGGGTTGATCTGCGCCCATGATCTGGCTGAGATGGGGTTTCGGACGGTCATCGTCGAACAGAGCCTTGCCCTCGGCGGCGGCTTCTGGTCAGGCGGGTACTTGATGAACAAGGCCACGATCTGCGAACCGGCCAATGAGATCCTCGAAGAGATCGGCGTGCCCTGCAAGAAGATCACGGAATGCGAGGGGATGTACATGGTCGATCCCCCACACGCCACCGGTGCGCTGATTGCTGCTGCGTATAGCGGCGGCGCCAAGATCATGAACCTCACGAGAGTCGTCGACCTCATTCTTCGTCGAGACGGCATTCTCGAAGGCGTGGTGGTCAACAACACGACAGCTGAAATGGCCGGCCATGACATCCTCCACGTGGACCCCATCGCGCTCGAAAGCAAAATCGTGGTGGACGCGACGGGCCACGACGCAGTCGTCGTGGAACTCTTGCACAAACGCAATCTCTACAAAGCCGTGCCCGGAAACGGCGCCATGTGGGTGTCTCGTTCTGAAGAAGAGGTGATGGACCGGACCGGCGAGGTTTATCCCAACTGTTTCGTCATTGGATTAGCAGTAGCGGCTGTATACGGCACACCCCGCATGGGACCGGCATTCGGCTCAATGTTACTCTCCGGGCGCTACGGAGCTGAACTGATCAAGAAGAAGCTGAAGCAGGAATAGGATAGTTCTGGTCGGAATTAACGGGCGGCCTACAGCCTGATCAAAAAGGTCATCCAGCAAGGCCGCAGGGAGTGCGAACCCGGATGCGTACCCTTGGGGTGCGTTGAGGAGTTCGCACGACTGAGAACGACGCTGGGGGCCTTTTCATCAGCCTGATTACTATGGACGTTCAAGATTTTTTAATACAAGGCGAAGGCCACGAAGAGGATAAACGCGAGGCGTGGCAACTCTTCCAACAGGCCTATGAACGCCAGATGAAGGGCGAACTGGAAGAGGCCGTGAAGCTCTACAAACAGTCGATTGAGACTCATCCGACAGCTGAGGCCTATACCTTCCTCGGTTGGACCTACAGTTTCATGGGCCGTCTCGATGATGCGATAGAGGAGTGCCACAAGGCCATCGCTCAGGACCCCGACTTCGGTAACCCGTACAATGACATCGGGGCCTATCTGATCGAAAAGGGCGAACTCGACGAAGCCATTACCTGGTTTCAGAAAGCCTTCCAGGCGAGACGCTATGAGAGTCCCGCCTTCCCCCATCTCAACCTGGGTCGAGTCTACGAGCGCAAAGGCCAATGGACTGAGGCCATCGATGCGTACAAGAAAGCGCTGGCTCTCAATCCCAATTACGCCTTGGCAAAGAAGGCGCTGGGACGATTGATCAGCTCACTCAACTGAGCTCGTTTATTTGGTTTGTCTGGTTTCTTTGGTTCAAGAAGAGAGCAGTCCGGTTCAACGAGGTGACTCGAGCTAGTAAATCATGGTGATCTGGACTAACCAACAAACCAGACCAACCAAAGCAACGAGACAAACCAGAGAGCCCAAATGAACCAAACAGACCAAAAAACCATTCTCGTCGGCGTCACCGATATCTTTTTCTACACCAAAGTCCGCGATGCCCTCATGTCGAAGGGGTACAAGATCGAACGGGCTCGAACGCAGCAGGATATCGGCGACAAAGCCTCGGCCGCTCACCCATCCGCAGTCATTTTGAACATGAACGATGAGACCCTGAACGCCTTTCAAGCCCTGGAAGCCCTTAAAGCCAATACACAATTGAAGACCCTTCCCATCCTCGCCTTTGCCAATCATGAGGAAGTCGACACGTTTAACAGGGCCAGGACGCTGGGTGTCACCAAGATTGTCTCGCGCAACGAGTTCTCCGCTCGATTGAAAGATCTGGTAGAGGAAATGATCAGCGGTCAGCACTCAGCCATCAGCAGTCGGCAAAACACAGAAGCTGATCGCTGACAGCTGAACGCTTCCACGCTATGAAGGAACGATGAAACAATCCCGACTCCACGAGCACCACCAGAAACTCGGCGCGACCTTTGAAGAGGTCGCCGGGTGGGACATGCCCGCGCACTATGGCGAGTGGGTCTCGGAATATTACGCCGTGCGCCAGGCAGTCGGACTTTCTGATCTCTCGCACCGTGGCAAAATCCGCGTCACCGGCGAGGATCGCGTGAAATGGCTGCAAGGCCTCATCAGCAACGACATTCTCCCGCTCCAGTCAGGTGAGGGCCGCTATTCAAGCTTTCTCACGCACAAGGGCAAGATGCTCGGTTACTTTCGAGTCTATACTCTGGCTGACAGTCTGTGGGTGGAAGATGTCGGCGAGGTCGGCGATGCCACCTTCCAGGCTCTCCGAAAGTTTCTTCTCTACGGCATCAAAGCCAAGATGGAGAATTGCGCGGAGTCCTGGGGACTCTTGCTGATCAGTGGCCCCAAGGCCTGTGCGACAGTCAGCGCCGCCTTCGGCGTCGAAATGAGTGACCTCACGCCGGTGAGCGCCATCACAGCCAAGATCGGCGGCCACACCTCATTCGTCCTGCGTACAGAAGAAACCGGAGAGAATGACTTGGAGATACTCTTGCCCGTTGACTCCCTCAGTATGGCCTGGGAGCGGCTGTTGGAGGCCGGTGCGACCTACGGCATCAAGGCCGTAGGTAGTCACGCCCGTGAGGCCCTCCGCATCGAAGCGGGGCTTCCAATGGCCGGGCCGGACCTCAACGAAGAGATCGTCCCACCGGAAGCGAACCTGGAAGGAAAAGCGTTCAGCTTGAATAAGGGCTGCTATCCAGGGCAGGAAGTGGTGGCGAGGATGGACACCTACGGCAACGTACGGCGGCATTTAGTCGGGCTCGTCATGAATGACTCGACCATCCCGCCGAGGAACGCCAAGCTCTTCAGCGGAGATCGCGAAGTCGGCTGGATCAGCAGTGCCACACAGTCACCACAGCTCAAGACCCCTATCGCCCTGGCATTCCCACTCCGGGACTTTTCAGCCCCCGGCACCAACCTCACCATCGACATCGATGGTGCGCGCCACGACGCGACGGTGCAAGCGCTCCCCTTCTATCGCCGCGCTTAGCGGACGCTATTTTTCCGGGTTCCGGCCTGCCGCGACAGCACTGGCGAAAGCCAGCAAACTCTTCCGCTCGTCATCTTCGAGCGCCAGCAGGAGATGGGCTTCTTCGCCATGCATCAGGCGGAGACTCAGAAACGGTTCTTCGCGGCGCTTTTCTTTATTGTCCCACATCGCGTCGATCACCTGAACTTTGTCAAGCTGGCCGACTGACACCACGTCGTAGCGAAAATACGAATCGCCGATGACCATGTCGAATACCACATTACCGGCCGTGAGCAACACGAGATTAAAACGCCCCTGATCTTCGTAGCCCTCCGGTAAAAACTTGTTGATATGGCAGAGCGCAACTTTGCGATCTCTCAAGGCCGCGCGAATCTTTTCC
Organism: uncultured Nitrospiraceae bacterium; assembly: GCA_963801725.1. GTDB lineage: Bacteria > Nitrospirota > Nitrospiria > Nitrospirales > Nitrospiraceae > Palsa-1315. The sequence goes on along the minus strand of CAWDFX010000002.1, from coordinate 1,295,537 downwards.
TTTAACGCCGGGTAATCGATCTGCATGCCTTTTTCATCAGGCCCCGTCGCTGCCGCAGCGGCATTCTGAGCCTGTTCAAAAATTTCATCCGCCGACATCAACCCTGCCATCTGTGTAGTCCTTTCATCCGCGCACAGTTAACTTGCGATACGCCGGGCCTTCATGGCCCTGGCGACGCCGACCAATCCAAGGCCGGCCCACGCAAACTCTAAGAAAATAAATCCGACACGCTGATCCTCAATGGCGACAATCCCTAGCAACAACGACCCGACGATGTTCAATGCGAGATATCCCGCGTGCAGCTCACTCCAGACACCACTCTGAATCAGGCCATACGCAGACAGCACCATCAGGGCACCCAGCACGGATATGAACTGTAAGAGCATCCCCCACCTCGCCAGAACCTCGATCACGCGTACAACAACCGTGTACCGTAACTGGCGACCCGTCCTGATATCAAGAGGATCTTCGCAGCAAACGGTAACCGTTACCTGGCGGCCAGATGATGAGAAAAGCGCGTGACACCGGCATCATCGAGGACCGTCACATCGAATGCGGACTTCGTGACTCGAATCAGGCCAAAATTCATGTACCCACCTTCATGAATCAACGTGGTTGGGCGTAATTCCACACTGGCCGGCGTTAGTCGGCCAGGCGCGGCGGATAATGGACCAACCACAAATTCATGGAAGTCAGTTGTCCCGTCACCGTTCGGGTCATACGCATTGGCCTGCACATAGTGAACATCGCCGCCCAGGAACACCACGTTCTTCACCCTGCGACCAAGAATGTAGTCCACAATCACCTGCCGCTCCCGCTCAAATCCGGTGCCGTCCGTCCCTCCAGCCCATCCATCGTTTCCGGGGACGCCTTCACCTCCTCCCTTCGGAATAGACAATGGCACACTCGTCACAATCACTTTCCACGTGGCGGTTGACTCGGTTAGCCCGCTTAGTAACCATTGGAGCTGTTGTTCTCCCAACATTGTTTTCCCAGGGCCATCCCGATCGGCATTGGGACTCCGATACTGCCGCGTATCCAGGATAAACATCTCTAGGTCCGCCCCCGCACGTACCGTTCGATAGATCCGTTGGGGATCGTCAGGCGCCACCCAGATCGGCCAATACTCGCGCAATGCCTGACGGCCAACCGGCATCTGGCTATCGGAGGGTCCTGCAAAGTTATTCCGCACTTCATGGTCGTCCCAGATGGTATAGACGGGAGTGGTCTCCAAGAACCGGCGCAGCGCATCCGCACCCCGTTGGTACCGATGACGGGCCCGATATTCGTCTAGGGTCGTCGCCAGAAAATCAGCGCCCGGTTCATTGGGAGGCGACGGGCACAAGAAATCGCTGTACATCGTATCGCCAAGAAACAGAAAGAAATCGAGCTTCTGGGTGAGCATCACACCGAAGATGGGATAGCCGGCAGCGCCACGCCTGCAATGTCCCTGACCTCCCAGATCCCCGCTCCAGGCAAAGGTCACGGACGCATGACTCTTCGCATCAGGGAGCGTCGTAAATTCCCCTCGTGCCGCGACTCGTGCTTCGGTCGATGTCCCTCCCCGCCCCTTTGTACCGACAGAGACATACAATCGGTATCGTGTAGCCGGCGCTAATCCCTCAAGTGGAATTGCCAAGGTAAAATCCGATTCCGGGCCGGTCGTGAACAGCGGCGAGCGCGCCACGGGAGCCACGGCTGTCGCCATCTTCGACACGGTATCCCAGGCTGCCACCGACGCCCACTCCACTTGGACCATCATCGGTCCATCGGTCCGCAACCAGAGGAGAGCCGACCGGCTCGTCACATCCCCCACCGCAATCCCTTGCGGCAACGGATTTGTCGCAGCGAGAGCCGTTTCGGCAAAGGGGCTGCCGGGGGGAAGCCCCTCTCGTGATGCGGGCGTACAGCTCACAAGAGACGCGAGCGTGGCGAAGAATATGAGAGGAAGAGAGGATTGACCCATCAAAACGATGGACTTACCGGAACGGGAGCAAGGCGTCAAGCTTAGCTCGCGCGATTCATGCCGGTCATGCCCGGTTGATAATCAGCCCCTCCATTCTGCATACTATGATGTCTTTTTCGGAGGGTGGAATGCACGATCTGACCTGCCTCATCAAAGGCTGCCAAGCGAGAGTCTATGCCCCAGCCGGCACGCACAGCATCTGCCGGGAGCATTTCCTCAACTATCTCACCTGGCGTCGCCGCAAAGGCCCGCAGATGTTTCTGAAGTATGCCGGCATGACGATGGAAGAACGAGACCCCTACGTGGCCGAGTGGGCCAACACCATCCGCATCGAAGACGCCCCTACCGCCGCAGCGCCAAAGTCCTAACGCCTGACGCCATCTCACAAGAAAACGGCTCCTGCCATCTTCTTCCTGTAAGAAGGGCTACGCCGCATGAAGAAGGAATTCAACTTTTATGGCCTCGTAGGGGAACTCAATGTTGCCGGTCTCGGTGCGGTTTAGTAGCCCCGCAGACAACAGAGCCGTCACATCGCTGTGCACGGCCTTCACGTCGCGTTGAACGCGACGTGCCGCTTCGCGTATGGAAACCGGCCCGGCGCCGCACAAGGCCTTAAGAAGCTCCCATCGTTTGGCCGACAGGACCTTCCATAGAAGTTCTGGAGTCGCGAATCCAATACGCGCAGACCGCTGGGCCTTCCCGGACCTCCAGGTTTGCGCGAACTCCTTCATGCCCTCATCGGGTGACCGTACTTCAAGCGTGACTGTTTTCATTGTTCCACCTCGCAATGTCGCGTTGAAAATCAGCGATCAACTTCTCGGGAGTGGAGAAAGCGTATCGACTTTCCTTGCCTCCGAAATGCCGGTGATCGCCTTTGCCAGCCTCATTGTCGAACCTCAAAACACATTCGCCATTTACTATGTAGGCGAGCCGGTACTTGAACGAGTGATTCGATCCGGCAAGGGGTTTCGGTACTCGCCAGAGAACCAACTCAGCGAAAGAGCTTTCCGAGTATACAATTCTTCGCCGAAAAAGCTCCTCAGCCTTCATGTTGGTGACTATGCCAACACCTGGCCCCTGTTGTCAATGGTTACAACATGAAGAGGAGGCTTCTGTGGAGCTGAGATAATACTATTGTTACGCGCTGCCGGAACCTTCCTCGATTAACTCACCTGGCGCCGCCGCAAAGGCCCGCAGATGTTTCTGAAGTATGCCGGCATGACGATGGAAGAACGAGACCCCCTAGTCGCCGAATGGGCCAACACCATCCGCATCGAAGAAATCCCCACCGCCTCAGCACCAAAGACCTAACGGTCCCCTCCCCCTTATTTCTTCTAACGCCCAGATTCACGAGTGACATTCCAAAACGGCGGCGTTCCGAGACGCCTATGATTGGAAGTTGTGATCGTCGCGACTCGACCCTGTTGTTTTGCTGTCTTCTCCTTCCTCGATGTGCTTGAACACAATCAAGCCTATCGGGATTATTCCAACTGCTGCACTGAGCATAGCGACCCAAATACCCCACGCCTGCTTGGATTCAGGAACGACTGCTTCTGCAAGAAAGTAGGTGGCGTCCAGAGACGCACAGATAAATATGAACTTGGCAAACCACAGTGGCGCCCCAATCAGAACACAGAGCTTGCGCGCACCGAAGACGATTCCAAATGCCATCGCCAACGCGAGAAGGCCGCCCATGAAGAGCCTCGTCTTCTATCCTGAGAGATCACCGGCTGTTTGCCGGCGGCACACACCCACTTGCAACCGGACGGGCTGAATAATTCTCGATTGCGCGCATTGAGGGAGCACCGTCCATAATTTCACTATTCAATCATTCTTGCGTGCGCACTCAGCGAGCACGGAAACATCCCCAGGCCCTACCCCATCACCGCACTCCCATGATGATGGATCATCAACCACTCATCCCCGATTCGTTCAAAGAGATTCGTGGCTAATACCTTTGCTTGTTGAGGTTCGTCTGCTTGATGGGTGGTGATATTCTCCGTGCAGACGACCCAGGCCAGATCGCCTGCCACCTGTATCGTGACATCGTTCAGCTCGAACGTCATGGAAAAGGTATTGTTAAAGATCAAGACCCACGAATCGCGGACGGCAGGCCAGTCGGACCGCAAGGTCCAACCGGGATGGATGCAAGTCACATATTCCTGGTGCGCCCAGATTTTATCCATCTCGGCGATGTCGAGGTTGCCAAAGGCGGCATAAAACGCGTGGTTGGCTTTATTCACTTCTTCGATGCGTTGTTCCAGCATGCGCTCGGCTCCTTGTTTGAAAAACGAGCCGTATGATACTGCAATCACGGCGACAAGGGCGAGAGGGAGACCAGCGGGTAGAAGAATCAGAAAAATTCGATCTTGCAGGCTGCTCAAAAATCCCGCCAGCAAGGCCGCAGCCGATGAAAGCACCGGAGGCGTAGCCTCTGGGCTACGTTGAGGATGCTTTCGAGGGGAGAACGCCGCTGGCGGGTTTTTTCAGCAGTCTGCTAAAGACGGGAGGTTTGCCGATCTACCACCCACACTCCCGCCAGGATCAGCGCGATGCCGAGGATTTCACTCATGCCCACTGGTTCCTTCAATAACACCGCGGACAGAACAATGGCGGCTACAGGAGTCAGATTGCCAAGAACAGAAGCGCGCGAGGGCCCTATGCCCTTTACTCCGAAGAGCCAGGCTTGTTGCGCAATGGCGGTGGCGAACAGGACCAGATACCCCAGCGCCATCCAGTCCGCCGGCGTCACGGACCCGATCCCCGCATCCAGCATCTTGCGATCCGTCCACAGTAGAGGAATTTGAATGACGGTCGCGACGAGCAGCGTCGCCCAATTGACGGTTAAAGCCGAGTGACGCTCCATGAGCTTCCGGCTGCCGATACTGTAGAGGGCCCAGCTGACCACGCCGAGGAAGACCAGCAGGCTGCCGAGCAGCGGCTGATCGCCCGCGGCCTGGAACCCCGCCACGGAGACCAACCCCACCCCTGCGAAGGACAGAAGACCGCCGGCCCACACGGCACGCAGCGGGACATCCTGAATCAACAACGCCGAGAGCAGCGCGGTCACCACCGGACTCGATCCGATGATCACCCCGCCCACGGCTCCGCTCACATACTTGAGCCCCATGAGTATGAGCAGGTGATTGCCCAACACTCCGAGCCCGAGCAGACCCAGCATACGCACATCCGCCACGGTCAGCTTGGCCAACGTGCCTTCCTGCCACCACCACGTGGCCAGGAGGATCGCCAATCCGCCGACGTCCCGGAGGACCGAGGCTTCAACAGCCGAGAATCCACTGAGGGCCAGCTTCTGCGCCACAATCGAACCGCCCCAAAGCACGGCGGCAGCGATGATCGCACCATAAGCCAGACGGTTTGTCTGAGGTGTCATAGGCAGTGGATACAGTCCTTGTTGACGGGCGTCAAGCAATTTGCGGTCATGACTGTCGCGTAATCACCAAGACTCCATCACGGATAGTCACCAGCACCGCTGTGACACGCGAATCAGTTGCGACCACTCGATTCAGTTCTTGAATGGCCGCCGTGTTCTCATCCAGGGCCGGATGTTTCAGCACTTCCCCATCCCACAGGACGTTATCGATCAGAATCACCCCCTGCGGCGACAGCAACTCGAGCCCCCGCCGGTAGTAATTCACGTAGTTGATTTTGTCGGCGTCGATGAAGATCAGATCGAACGGTCCCTTGAGGCCCCGCATCGTATCGAGCGCCGGTCCCATGCGGATCTCGATCTTCCTACCGATCGGCGAATGCGCGAAATACTGGCGCGCGAGAGCGGCTGACTCTTCATCGATCTCACATGTCAGTACCGTCCCGTCTGCCGGTAACGCCTCTGCGAAACAGAGCGCGCTATAGCCGGTGAACATCCCGATCTCCAGCACGCTGGTCGCCCGCACCAGTTGTGTCATCATCTTCAAGAAAGCCCCTTCGAGCGGCCCGACGATCATCTGCGGGGATTCCATACGCCGCTGAGTCTCTTCCCGCAAGGCCCGGCAGAGGTCCGACTCCGGCATGGAGTGGGCCTGGGCATAGGTCTCGATGTCAGCCGCGACAAGTCTATTCATCGTTCCGGAAGCGTCCATGGGTTTGAAAATGAATGATTCGTTGCGTACACTGTTCAAGAGGATGCAGATCGGCGCGATCATAGCATGACGGTTCTGAGAGGAGACACCCTACTGTGAAGACCCTGAAGACTGTGGAGGCCTTGACCACCAGACTCTTGGAGATCCAGCGCATTAACAGCGCAGCGGCTCTACTCTCGTGGGATCAAGAGACCCACATGCCGGCCGGCGGGGGTGAGGCCCGCGCTGAGCAGATTTCGACGCTCCAAGGCATCGCACATCAGAAATTCGTCTCGCCGGAGATTGAACAGTTGCTCGCCACCTGGGTCGATCCAGAGTCCGGCGCGATCCGTGAAAGCCCCGGGGATGGTTGGGACGAGCCCTCACGGTCGTTGCTCCGCGAAGTGTGGCGCGACTATAGCCGCGCAAAGAAGTTGCCCTCCGATTTTGTCATCACGCTCAGCCGGGAATGTTCCCTGGCGCAGCAAGTGTGGGTGGAAGCAAAGGAACATCGCGCCTTTGCGAAATTTCTCCCAAATCTCCGCACGGTCCTGTCCCTCAAGCGAGAAGAGGCCGAGTACCTCGGCTACCAAGACTCGCCATACAATGCCCTGCTCGATGTGTACGAACCGGGCTCCACCATCGCGGCATTGCGCCCGTTGTTCGAACAGATCAAAGGGCGTCTCGTGCCGCTGCTCAAAAAAATTCAGCAGAGCTCGGTTCAGATCGACGATGCGATTTTGTTTCACACCTATGATCAGGCGCGCCAGCTTGAATTCGGACGGATGATCTTGATCGCGATGGGCTACGACTTCGAACGGGGGCGTCTCGATTTGTCGGCGCACCCTTTCACGACGTCATTTCATCCGACGGACGTGCGAGTCACAACCCGTGTGCACGAACACGATCTCCAATCCTGCCTGTTCAGTTGTATCCATGAAGGCGGGCACGGGCTATACGATCAGGGGCTCGACCCCCGCTACTTCGGCACACCGTTGGGCGATTCGGTCTCGCTCGGCATTCATGAAAGCCAGTCGCGCATGTGGGAAAACTGCGTGGGCCGGTCTCGACCGTTCTGGCGTTTCTTTTATCCCATGCTCCAGCAGACGTTTCATCATCAATTGCGCGCCCTCGACGGGGAGCAATTCTATGCGGCCATCAATCGCGTGAAGCCATCGCTGATTCGAGTCGAAGCCGATGAACTCACCTACAACCTTCACATTATGCTGCGGTTCGAAATCGAGCAGGATCTCATCGAAGGGAGGACTCGCCCTGAGGATTTGCCGGGAATCTGGAACCAGAAAATGGAGGAATACCTGGGCATCGTCCCCTCCGACGATGCAGAAGGCGTACTGCAAGACGTGCACTGGTCGTTCGGCGCTTTCGGCTACTTCCCAACGTACACGCTTGGAAATCTGTATTCCGTTCAATTTTATGAGCAGGCAAAGCAGGAGATCCCGCACCTGGAAGATGAAATCGCGGCAGGACAATTGATGGTGCTACAACGTTGGCTCGGCCAAAAGATTCATCGCTGGGGCCGGATGTTCACGCCGGATCACCTTGCCCAACGCGTAACGGGAAAGAGCCTCGACCCCGAACCGTTCTTGTCGTATGTGGAAAAGAAGTATGGCGAACTCTATCACCTCTAGGCCGGGCTAATATCCCATCGCCTGATTGAGCTTGGTCAGGGTTGCGCCGGACAATGTGAACTCCGCTTGCACCTCGATGCGAGACGGCACCAAGATCGTTGTATGGAACACGATATCGCGGATCGGAATCTTGAACTCCGGTTGCTGAGGGGTGCTCAGTTCGACTGACTCGACCGATTGGGTGATCGTCCCGCTATCTTGAGGCCCATACACCGTCACGACCGCCTTCAGAATCTCTGCGACCTTCTCGTTCGTCTCAACTCCCTCAATGCCTTTCTCCAGTAGCGGAATGACCTCTTCCTGTGCCTGGTCGGACAACGTGAAGTTTTCCACCCGTTCTTTCCGGCGCAGCGACATCAGGTCGTTATCCAGATCCTTGCTGAAGGCCCCATAGGCAAACCGGAAGAACTCGAAGTGAAAGCCTCTAAAACCCTTTCCGAACATCTGCAGTTCGCACAGAAAACACAGTTGCTGCAGTTTGACGTCGCTGAGCAGCCCGTGCGGTTCCGCCAGATGCAGGACGTAGAGCAGAAGGGCCCGGTCGACCGTGATCTGATTGGGTTTCCGCATGCCGGTAGTCGCGCAATCGCTTCGTTTTCGTGAAAGGAGCACTATAGACAGCGCCAGAGATGTCCGTCAATTCGACCCTCTCTGTGCCGTTCGTGCACGACACCCCTTGACCAGTCGGCCAGTTTCGTCTTTAATGAGAGTCTATCGGAGGCCCGTCATGGCAAGTAAGCATGTGAAGGAAATGGAAGCTCTAAAGGAGCATCTGGGGAAAAATCACCTCAAGCTCACCCGACAGCGTGAATTGATTCTGAACGCCTTTCTTCGGCAAGAGCACATTACCGCGGAGGCCATGTATCACCAGCTAGCGAAGGCCGACCCCCATCTTGGACTCGCGACCATCTACCGGACGCTGAATCTATTCTGCGATGCCGGTCTCGCACAAGCCCGTCACTTCGGCTCTCAGACAAAGTACGACAACGTTTCCCACAAGGGACACCACGACCACCTCATCTGCACCGGCTGCGAGAAGATCGTGGAATTTGAAAACGAGGAAATCGAACGACTGCAAGAGGAAGTCGCCACTCGCAACGGATTCACCATCAAAACCCACCGTCTTGAGCTCTACGGCCTCTGTTCTCGCTGCCGTAATTGACGAACCAGGCCCATTTTTAGTATTATTTTGAGACGGCTTATCAATTTCAATTCGAGAGGGGCTTCCTCATGTTATTCGTACGCTCTGAGCTCATATCACGCAGCAGGATGCTCTCCTGTCTCCTCCTCCTCTTCACCGTGGGACTCATGTCCGGATCATTCGCGCCTTCCGCTCAGGCCGCCGACCCTCTTACGATTTACTCCGGGCGCTCGGAGCGTCTTATCAAGCCGGTCCTCGACGCCTTTACGGCAAGTTCCGGCATTCCAATCGAACTCTTGTCGTCTGGCACGACAGAATTGGTCAATCGACTCAAGGCCGAAGGTGATCGCACACCGGCCGATCTCCTGATCACCAACGACGCCGGCAGCTTGGAGTTGGCCCGATCAGCCGGCCTCCTCCAGCCATTGAATATGCGGGAAGTCGAACGAGCCATCCCGGCCCAGTTTCGAGCACCGGATAACGCCTGGGTGGGGCTTACCGGGCGATTTTGGGTCATCGTGTACAACCGCACGATGGTACAGCCAGACCAAGTGAAATCGCTCCTCGACCTCGCCGATCCAAAGTGGAAAGATAAGATTGCCATACCAAACTCCGGCAGCGAATATCTGCAAGCAGGCGTGTCGGTCATTCGGGCTACCTATGGCGATGAAAAAACTAGACAGTTTCTCCAAGGCCTCAAAACCAATGCGAATACCCAGGTCTACCAGAAAAGCTCGCAAATCGTGGACGCCGTCGCCAAGGGGCAAGTCGCCCTGGGTATTGTGAATCACTACTACGTCTATCGGCATCTGGCCACGCAGCCCAACGCGCCGATCGCGGTGTTGATGCCGGATCAGCAAGAAGGCGGCATGGGAGCGATCATGAACGTCGCCGGCGTCGGTGTCGTTACATCGACCAAGCACCTCGAAAGCGCCAAACTGCTCGTGGAATACTTGGTCGCTCAACCCGGACAGAAGTTATTCGCAGATCTCGACAAGGAATATCCTCTCCATCAGGACGTCAAGGCGGACCCGGCGCTTGTGGAACGGAAGAGTCTCCGTGTTGCGCAGGTTCCTCTCACGAAGCTCGCCGAACTGCGCGAGCCGACGCTCGCTCTGATCGAACAAGCGGGTCTCCGGTAACCTCAAAGGACCTCGTGAGCACGATCCGCCAGCTACTAGTTTCGCCTCTGCAACTCGTTGCCATGCTCAGTGCGGGCATCATCCTGCTCCCGCTCGGCTATGTCACAGCACAGGCCCTCTCGGCCGATCCGGTTATCTGGAGCCGCTTGTGGGCGACCCGCATTCCCGAACTGCTCTTCAACACCGTGTCGTTAGCTGCGAGTGTTGCGGTCATCACGACGGTCCTGGGAGTCTCAACCGCATGGCTGGTGACACGCGTGGAATTTCCCGGCCGCCGATTGTGGGAAGGCGCCTTGGTCCTTCCATTAGCCATGCCGACCTACGTGTTGGCCTACATCTACTCCTACCTATTGGGATTCGGCGGCCCTGTCGAGCATCTCTGGCAGCTCGTGGCCGGTCCCCAGGCCAGAATATTTTCTCCCCATAGTTATTGGGGCGCAACACTCGTCATGGCGTTGGATACGTTTCCCTTCGTGTATCTCCTCAGCAGGAGTGCGCTTCTCAGTATGAATGTGTCGTTCGAAGAGGTGGCACGGGTGAGCGGCGTTTCCCGGCTCTCGACCCTCTGGCGCGTGACACTCCCGCTGATGCGTCCCTCGATTGCCGCCGGCGTCGCGCTCGTCATCCTGTACGTCGTATCGGACTTCGGTGCCGTGTCGCTGCTTCGCTACCAGACACTCACCTATGCCGTGTTCCAGCAGATGACTGGACGATCCGACAATGCCGCAGCAAGTATCTTGAGCCTTCTGCTGGTCGGGCTTGCGCTGATTTTCCTGGTTACCGAGCGATGGTTCCGACAACGAAGCCGGTATTATCAGACCAGCGGCCGCTATCGGGCTCCGCAACGCCGCCGATATGGCTGGCTCGGCACTACCGCCATCACCGGTTATCTCGGGGTGATCGTCGGAGCGGCCTTCGCACTCCCAGCCTGGCTATTGATTCAGTGGAGCCTATCGCCCGAAGCCCAGGCTACACTCGACAACCGGTTCTTTGGGTTCGTCTGGAACAGTGGCATCCTGGCCGCTTGTGCTGCCACAATCGGCGTATTGATCGGCCTTCCGCTGGCCTATCTCGCAAGCCGGAAACCAACCTGGCTCAACATCGGTTGTTTGCAGGCGGCCTATGCCGGCTATGTTCTTCCAGGACCAGTGGCGGCGCTTGCCGTGCTAGTTCTCTTTCTCAATGTGATGCCGTTCTTCTATGGCACGGCAATTGTGTTGATCGTCGCCTACGTGCTGCACTTTCTCCCTGCCGGGCTCCAATCCCTCGAGCCGGCGCTGCAGCAGATCACACCCAACCTTGAAGAAGCGGCCCGCACACTGGGGCTTGGCGTTCGGGAAACCTGGCGGCGGGTGACACTGCCGCTGATTCGCAATGGGTTTATTGTCGCCTGGGTCCTGATGTTTCTGCAGATCATGAAAGAATTGCCTGCGACCCTCTTGTTGCGGCCAGTGGGATTCGATACCCTGGCCATTCGCGTCTGGATGGAGGCGAGCGAAGAATACTATCAACTGGCGGCCCCCTCTGCGCTGCTGATCGTGATCGTGGGCTTGCCGGCGCTGGCTTTATTACTCTCACGCGATTGGCGAGCGGCATAGGAACGCAATGGCCACAGAATCACACCTGACCCGCGTGGAAGCCGACCCGCTCCAAGGCCAGGCTAATCTCTACACACCGGCCTCTTCAATCTTGGAACTTCGCTCGGTGTCCTGCTCTTATGATTCTAGCCGACCAGCCATCCGCGATATTTCGTTTTCGGCGCGCGAAGGGGAGATTCTCTGTTTGCTCGGGCCGTCAGGCTGCGGCAAGACCACTATCCTGAGGGCGATTGCGGGCTTCGAACCGGTGCGGTCCGGGGAGATTTTTCTGTCAGGTCGACGCGTTTCCTCTGCCTCTGAAACGATTCCAACTGAAGAACGGCGAGTCGGCATGGTCTTCCAGGAATACGCCCTATTCCCGCACCTACGCGTCGTTGACAACATCGCCTTTGGGCTCCACCACCTATCACGGACCGAGCGGACGCGCCAGGTTCAAGACATGCTGCGCCTCACCGGCCTGGAAGGGTTTGAACGACGCTATCCGCATGAGTTGTCCGGTGGGCAACAGCAGCGTGTGGCGCTCTCACGGGCATTGGTGCAGAATCCGGTCGTGCTCTTGCTGGACGAACCGTTCAGTAATCTTGACCCTGATATGGCCAGTCGCATGCGGCAGGAACTGCATGCGCTCTTGCGCCGGATGAAAACAACGACCATCCTGGTCACCCACGATCACGATGAAGCCTTCGCCATGGCCGACCGGATCGCAGTATTGAATAATGGTGTGCTCGAACAGATGGACTCGCCGGAACTGATCTACCATGTCCCCTCGACCCGGTTCGTCGCCGACTTCGTCGGGCAGGCCGACTTTGTCACTGGCGAGGTTCGACAGGGCACGGTTCACACCGAACTGGGTGAGTTCCCGAATACACTCAGCAGTGAGGAAGGAGCGGCTGTCGTCGTGATGATCCGTCCGGACGATATTCAACTGACGCCGAACAAGTCGGCTGGATCGCGGATCATAGCCCGGCAGTTCCGGGGATCAGAGAATCTCTATACGGTCCAGCTACCCTCCGGTCAAATCGTGCATAGCAGCGAAAGCTCAACCAGCGTCTACCAGGTAGGCACCCCGGTCGAACTGCGAGTTTCTGCCACCCACACCGTGCTGTTTAAAGGCGCGTCAGGTCCCGTCCGGTCAAGCCCTGACAAGGCGCCTTGATACTCTGAACTTTCTCATTGACAGGGCTCATGAATCAATGGTATTGAGAAGCGTTATCAAATTACTGCGTTGCCGAGGTATATGAATCATGGATGCGTTGAAAGAGGTCGTCGATTACGGTGTTATTGGTCTTTTGTTGGTTTTAAGCGTATGGGCCATCGCGGTAGCGGTCGAGCGGTGGCAGTTTTACCGGCGGGTAGATCTTGCTCAGTACCCGAATCAGCAGCTCTTTGAGATCGCTCTCACGAAGCGACTGGTTATTATCGGCACCGTTGCGGCCAACGCTCCCTACATCGGCCTCCTGGGAACTGTACTTGGAATCATGCTGACATTCCATACCATCGGCGTATCTAAGACGATCGCCGTTAGCTCCATCATGGTGGGTCTGAGCCTGGCATTAAAGGCCACTGCGGTCGGCCTTCTTGTCGCCATTCCCTGCGTCGTCATGAATAACGTGCTGCGGAGACGCGTCGTCGAGCTCATCACGCTGTACAAAGTTCAACACCAACATGGATCATGAACTGAATCAAATCAACGTCATCCCATTGGTTGACGTCATGCTGGTCCTGCTCGTCATCGTGTTGACGACGGCGACGTTTATCACCACCGGCCAGATCCCCGTCGACTTAGCCAAAGCAGCGGAATCCGCAGACCGGAAAGATGTACCCCTTGTCATTACGTTGACGGCGGATGGGCAACTGTATCTCAACGATTCGGCAGTCCCAGAGCATGGATTAAAGGTGGTGCTCGACTCGCATCCAAGAGAATCTCTGGTCGTCGTTCGAGCCGATAAGGTCACGATCCTGGAGCGTTTCGTCCAAGTCGTCGATGAAATTAGAAGTCTCGGGTTCGGACAGGTCAGTCTGGAAGTGGTGAAATCATGACCTCTCTATTCCCGAACCACCCGGATCAAGTGCGTCTGCAGCGGCAAGGCTGGATCTACTCCGTGGTGTTTCATGTGATTATGGGAGCGGGTGCACTCGCTCTGATTTCAGGCCTAAAGATGTCCCTCGAACCCGATCAATTTACGTGGAGCGTGGCGATAGTCGAAGCGCCGCAAGCTCAACCAGAAGCGGAGACACTCCCCGAAGCCAAGCCGACTCCACCGAAGCCGAAGGTCGCAGAGGCTCATCCCGCGCCTGCTCAGCCGATAATTGAGACACCACAGCGAGTAGTCCAGCCTGCGCGCGTGGTTCCGCAAACCGTGCCACGCGAGCTGACCACCGTCAATCAAACGGCTTCCGTTTTCACACAGTCTGTCCAACAGACCGAAACCATCACAGACATCGCTCCAACAACAGCTCAAGAGGCTGTTGAACAAGAAGAACAGGTGGTCGCGACACTGGCGGCAGCCACCCAACAAACTGCAGCGCCCGTCGTGACCGAACCACTGGTCACCCGCCAGGATGCTGAGCCAGTCGCTCAGCATGCCGCAGTTGAGCAAACCGTCACCCAAACTGCTCCAGTCAAAGCCGACTATGGATGGCTTGTGAAGGCATTGTTAGGCCGGCTCGATCAGCTCAAGAACTATCCTCACATGGCCCGGATCAATCACTGGGAGGGAAAGGTTGTTCTACGCGCAGTAATCAAAGACGATGGTCAGGTGTTGATGATCGATGTTCATGAAAGCTCGGGACGCTTGATTCTGGACAACGACGCCATAGAGACCCTCAGGCGCGCGTCGCCGCTGAAATTGGACCATCCGTTAGGAAAGCCACAAGTGGCTATCCTCATGCCGATTAGTTATGCGCTTCGGTGATGTTCGAGGTTGAGAGAGAGCGCTCCCTCGCGATGAATGGGAAGACCGGGCAGTTCGGACTGGCCATCGACGGAAAGTTCAAGGGAGAATCCGAGTTCGGCGAGGTCGAAGTCCCGGCAACAGGCCTACGGAAAGTAGTCTTCAAATGACGGTCCTGCCGAGCAGAGTTTATAGTCATCATCATATCGCAGTCTTCAGCCACGCCCCCAGACGGGTCTATTCGCATCTCAGCACTTCAGTTCCCATAATCAACCTATAATTCTTTGAAGGAGGCCCTGCAATGAGTCCAGGTTCCGTTGATATGATAATGAGAAGAGTTACTAAAATCATATATATGGTTTGCTTTACGCTATTCGCGCTCGTAGCCGGCTGGCAACTGGCGGCCGCGCAGGAGCCCGTCGAGACACCCATTCCCGTCGAACCGGTCACCACTGAAGATCTTAAGGATAAACCAGCCGATAAACCGGTCAAAGAGGCAAAAGATAAACCCCTCAAGGTTCCGCTGACTGAAGTCATCGGCACGAAGGAGGACGCGCTGGATCATATTCCCGGTTCCGGACGTGTCGTTACAAAAGAGAGCATTGAGCAAAACCACCGACTCACCGTCAATGAAGCCTTGCGCGAAGTGCCGGGGGTTCACGTGAGGGACGAGGAGGGTGTGGGCATTCGTCCTAATATTGGTATCCGAGGCCTGGACCCGACCAGAAGCCGCAAAGTACATATTATGGAAGACGGTGTGCCGATCATGCTGATGCCGTATGGCGATCCGTCGTCGTATTACTTTCCACCGATCTTTCGGTTCGATCGAATTGAAGTTCTTAAAGGCAGCGGACAACTCCTCTATGGTCCTCAAACCATCGGCGGTGTCATGAACTTCATTACGCGCAATCCCTCTGCGACACCTGAAGGCAACATTCAATTCTGGGGAGGCAACAATAACTACTTCAATACGCATTTCGATTACGGAGGGACCTGGGGGAAAAGCGGTTACATGGTGGACTTTACCCACTATCAAACGGATACCCCGCGATTCACCAACATCCGCGCCAAGGTGGACGACCTTACCTTCAAAACCGTCCAGGAGCTGAGCGACAGAACTCAAATCATGGCCAAGTTTAACTACTATCGTGAGGATTCCGGAATCGGCTATCAAGGCCTCACCGAATCGGAGTTTGCCAGCCCTCGGGGCCAGGACAGACAAACGCTCTTCACCAATGACAACATGGACTTCAGGCGATATGGGGCCCATGTCGCTGTCAATCACATGTTCACGGCGAACTTAACATCGACCACCAACTTCTTTGGGCATTTCATTCAGCGCGACTGGACGAGACAAACCACGCAGGCAGTAGACGCGACCGGGGCCCCCGTTGGAGCTCCGGTGTTCGGCAATGCAGTTCCAGCCACCACATTCGGTGTCGTACCGGGAGCTTCGCGATTCACCAACGCACGCGAGTACACCGTGTATGGAATCGAGCCGCGGTTCAATTACACCCACTCTCTTTTCGGAGTGAATGCGGTAGCCGACTTCGGCGCCCGCTATATGTATGAAGAATCGCAGCGCATACAGTTTCGAAATCTCGTCTCAGGTGTGGGAGGTCCGTCAAGCTGCGTCGGTGTCATTGGTGGTGGCAACAACAGCTGCCTTGGCGAGAACAACGTGCGTACTACAAATGCCTATGCGCTGTTTTTTCAGGAACGTCTCATTTTAGGTCAATTCACAGTCACACCGGGTGTCCGGGTAGAACATATCAACTACGATCAGAACAACAACCTCGCCAATGTCAACAATGGCGACGGTGTTTTCGGCAAGGCTCATTTCACCCAAGTGTTGCCGGGAGTCGGTGTCACCTATTCTCCGGTCAAAAACCATATGGTGTTCTTCGGCGCACACCGCGGTATGTCGCCACCACAGATATCCGATGCAGTTACCGGTACAGGAGCTACCGTAGACCTCGGTCCCGAGCTGAGCTGGACCTACGAACTGGGGACCAGAGGCAGGTTGGCTCACTGGGCTGGTTATGAAGCCACCCTTTTTCAGATGGATTTCGATAACCAGATCATTTCACAGTCAGCCGCCGGCGGCACCGGCGCGACCCTCACGAGCGCCGGGGAAACCAGACATCGGGGCATCGAGGTCGCAACCAGGATGGATCTGTTGGATGCCGTCATGGGCAGGAACGATAAGCAGGACATCATCTTCGACGTGAACTATACGTGGATTGCCGATGCAGAGTTTCAAGGCACCCGCAACAGTTCGATCACCGGCGCGGCCCTTCTGCCCGGTGAAGCCGCGATCGTGAGCGTGAGCGGGAACCGACTCCCCTACTCGCCGAAAAATCTACTGACGGCAGGAATCGGCTATGCTAACCGGGATATGGGACTTGGAGCCTTCAATGCGCGTCTTGAGGCGCAATGCATCAGTGACCAGTTCGGCGACGACCGGAATACGTATACTCCGACGCCGAACGGCCAGCGCGGTATCGTCAAAGGCTGGTGCATGCTCAACGCCTCGGTCAATCAATATGTCAGTGCGATCAATACCACGTTCTTCTTTACAGCCAAGAACATGCTGGATCAGACCGTGATCATGGATCGAAGCCGTGGAATCTATCCCGGCATGCCGGCCCTATTTCAAGCCGGCGTCAAGTGGACGTTCTAGCATCGAGACAGGCAGGGACGAGCGATTCACTCGCTCGTCCCTGGCATCACATGATGTATTTGAGTCTTTGACCGAACGCGAAGCACAATGGAAACCAGGATCATCAGAGCCGCTGGCGTCAGTACCTCGGAAGAGGTGAGATGTCATTGCGGGCAGCTGATGGCACGCCTCGTTGATGAAGGAATCGAGCTCAAGTGCAAACGGTGCCGCCGGTTGATGGTCATTCCTTTCTCGAAGATACAAGGGTGGGTATCGTGCCAGATGCAGCGTAACTAATCGGGTTCACAATAGAGAAGCGGCCAGAGGTTGTTCACCCAGAGCCCAAGATCACGTGAGAGTGATCTTGGGCTCTGTTTTTTCGGAGAATTGATCATGCAAGTCGATACCCCTTGTCAGATACATCCTGTCATCCTGAAGGTCCAGCGCTTACTCAGGAAGATCGATGGTCTCCAACTCCCTCTCACATCACGCCGCGACATCGAAACCATCCTCGTTCGCCAGGTCAGCAAGGAAATCGATCGCGCGCTGCCCTGGCAGACAGGTCACGGCTGTCGCACGGCTACAATCTCCTTGTTGATCGGCCAAGCCATCGGCCTTACTCCAGACGAGTTGCACGATCTGAATCTTGCCTCCTTCCTTCACGATATCGGACTGTTGATGCTCCCGCCCCACCTCATATCGAGCAGAGACCGTCTTGAACCCGAATCCTATGTCACCATTCAGAACCATCCTCGACTTGGCGTTTCGCTTCTCGAACCATTTTCCTTTCTTCGAGAAGCGTCGGTTCTCGTGGCCCACCACCACGAACGTTGGGACGGATCGGGTTATCCCTACGGCATCAGGGGACGATTCATCCCCCTTGGGGCGAGAATCCTATCGATCGCCGACGCCTTCGATGCCATAGAAATCCCCCACGTCCTTTGCCCAAACATACGCCGGGACATTGCGCTCAGAATTCTACGGGTGGCATCCGGAACCCAGTTCGACTCCCATCTCATCCATATCCTGACCCGGGCCATGACCGGTCTTCCCATTCGCAGAAATCGGCTCGCTACGGCGGCAACCCACGCCGGGATGGGCGGTCTTCTATTGGAGGAGCACGAATGACTCCTTCTGACAAATTTTTGGGTGGCTCCAGATCCCTTCAATACGGCCGCCTCCGATCCGCGCCAATCCTGGTCGGCTTGAAAACTCATGTTCCTGTCACAAATTCATTTACGAGGTACCACATGCGTGCCACACACAGATATCGATCCCTTCTTTTCTTATGTGCCACCCTCCTCGCACTGCTGTCCAGCAATGGATCGCTCCTTATCCCCTCCGCTGTGCTCGCCCAAGATGTGGAGGAAGCGGGCGACCCTCCCGAGATCGTCATCGGAGAGCGATTGTTTCTCGAAACTCGCTTCGCGCAGTTTTTCAAACAGTTCGTGGATCGCGGGGGCGGGACGAACCGGCCCTTGCCTGTCGGCGATCCAGTGATGGACACAACTGTCACACTCGGCGAGCCCCTCCCCGGCCCCTTCGCCGGCCAGTCGATGAACTGCCGGGCCTGTCATTTGGTCGATGAGCATGTCGAAACGCTCGGAGGAACGATGCGCACGTATGCCGACTTTGCCAGGCGCAGCCCTGTGCCTGCACGCGAAGACGGCGCGACGACGGCACCGCGTAACTCGCCGGCCCTGGTCAACGCCACACTTCCGCGAACCGGGGGCCTCCTGCTGCACTTCGATGCGGAGTTCGCGACGACGGCGGATCTGGTCGAAGACACGTTTACCGGACGCAATTTTGGCTGGCTGCCGGGGGAACGGGCGCTCGCCATCGCCCATCTGGCCCGCGTCGTTCGTGAGGATGACGGAACCGGAGGGCTGGCGCAAGAATTCGGTGGCCTATCCTATGCTGTCGTGCTGACAGGGACTGACCCCGGCATCCCAGAAGAGTTTCGCCTTCCCGAAGAGTTTCGAGTGAGTACCGCGACAGCATCAGATGCCGACATCTTTCGCGCAGTCTCGAAACTGGTCAGCGCATACACTGAAAACCTAGTCTTCTCACAAGACGAGACCGGGGCGTTTAACCGGTCCCCATACGATGTGTTCCTGAAAAGGAACGGCCTGCCCCGCAAGCCGGCTGCTCGGGAAACCTCCTTGGAGTACAGTCGCCGCTTGCTTAAGTCAATCGAGCGACTGGAGCGCGACAGCCCCCTGTCTTGGGTGACACACAACCCGCACAAGAAACATCGGCGGCATCATCGACAGCTCAAGTTCGTGAAACGAAACCCCTCTACGGAAGAGGGTACATTTCAATTCCACGACCAACCTTTCAAATTTGGACGAGAAGAACTCCAGGGGCTGAAGATCTTCTTCGCTGAGCCCTCCCACATTCCATCATTTTCAGAAAGTCTGAAACGTGGGAAAGTCGGCAATTGTATCGCCTGTCATCAGGCGCCGACCTTCACGGATTTCCGTTTCCACAATACCGGCACGACACAGGCTGAGTACGATCGTATTCATGGATCCGGGACATTCGCCTATCTCCCCATCCCGGCCTTGCGCGAACGCAATGCCAACCACAATCAATATCTTCCTGCCACAGAGCAGCACCCGCATGCGCAAGGACCGTTCCGAGAAGTGCCAAAAGCGGGCAATCTGAACCTCACCGATCTTGGGGTCTGGAACGTGTTCGCCAATTCTGACTTTCCTACCTCCCAGCGTCGTATCCGGCGCATCCTCTGCGCCGATGCGCTCACCGCCGGCTTACCGGCACTGAGCGTTCCCTCAGCGCAAAGCGACGACACGCTTGATCGCCTGATCGAAAGTACCGCGTTCGCTGGACGCTGCAGTGAGCAGGCACTCCTACCGGCTAGCGTGGCGGTTTTCAAGACGCCAGGATTACGGGACCTCGGTCACTCAGCTCCCTACATGCACACCGGTCAGTTCGATACACTGGAACAGATCGTCACCTTTTATCGAGTGTCGTCCGACCTCGAGCGCGCGGGCCGTCTGCGCAATGGAGATCGAGAACTCGCCGGCATCCGCTTGACCGATCAGGATGTCGGGTCTCTCACAGCCTTTCTCAGAGCACTGAACGAGGACTATGAATAGGATTGCCATACGCAGTCGATGCTGATGTATTCGTAGCCGGTGCCCGATACACCAGCCGCCGAGTGGGGGGGACCACAAATCCGGAGGACTCTTGTTGCCAGAACGGATCCAGGAATCGTATCCACACGATGAACCTTGTAAATACATCAATTATGGAGCGGCCAAGGAGAAGGAATTCACAGCCCTTACCCGTAATCGAGTGGCTAGAGACAGTCATTCGAAGCGATAGTGGGGAGGATGAAGCGTGTCCTGTGAAAGATCGGAAGAATGACTTTAGCAAGATGTCATCATGGCACTGCTTCACCCCGGAGTCATATCCTGATGACTATTCATATCGATCTTGGTCTTGGAGAGAGCTGGAGATACTAACATTCCACAAAAATCATACGTCGAGAAAACAGAACCTGCCTTCCCTGTGAACCGCAATCAACCACCAGCATGGCGTCAAGCTTTGACTCTCTTCACCTGTTCAGTCAGATAATTCTCGATCCCTACCTGATCGATCGTACGAAGCTGCGTCTCAAACCAATCGACATGCTCTTCGGAATCTTCGATCATATCTTCAAGCATGTGGCGGGTGGTGAAATCACCGACCTTCGCGCAGTGGGCGATGGCCTTGCGGAGCAACTCCACATCCTCATACTCAAATCCAAGATCTGCGGTGAATAGATCCGCTACCGATTGTCCTCTGCTCAGCTGATCGAGATGCTCCACCTCAGGTACTCCCTCCAGATAGAGAATGTGATCGATCAGGCCCGATGAATGGCTCACTTCTTCAGTGGCAAGATGGCTAAAATGCTCATGCAGACGCTCATAGCCCCAATTTTTGCACATGGCTGCATGGAGCAAGTATTGATGCGCCGCTGTCAATTCCGACTTCAAGACCCGATTCAAAAACTCTACGACGCCTTCTTTGGCTTTCATGATAGCGCTTAGCTTTCTTTCTTGATCTGTTCAGCGAGGTAGTTCTCCAGGCCGACCTGTTTGATCGTTTCCATCTGCGTCTCGATCCAATCGATATGTTGATCCACATCTTTGGCCATATCCTCAAGCATGTGCCGCGTGGTGAAATCGTTCACCTTCGTGCAATGCACGACGCCATCGTTGAGTAAAGCGAGCATTTCTTGCTCTGCTTTCAGATCGAGTTTGAGCTGCTCAGGAACAGTCTCTCCTACCTGCACAGTATTCATGCGCTGCACATTCGGCACACCATCCAGATAAAGAACGTGGCCGATGAGTTCGTCGGCGTCTTTCATCTCAGCCATGCTCCGCTCCCGCACTTTGTGATGGAGTCGGTCATAACCCCAGTTCTCACACATCTTGGCATGCAGGAAGTACTGATTGATCGCCGTCAGATCCGCAGTCAGGATCTTATTGAGAATGTTGACGACGCCTTCTTTTGCTTTCATGATTCTCCCCTTTCTTAATTTGGAAGGTCCTCAGGGTCACGTTACGTAGAGAAACTTTCCTACAAACGAGTTTATCTTGGTTCATTATCAACACGTCTGGGGGGTTCGTCAACTCGCTCGCAGGAGTGTCCTTGAGTTTGATTTTCATCATTCGGCGACACTAGTTCTCAATTTCGCAGCGTCAAGACGCACTGAGGGAGGGACAAGAATGCTTGTCCCGATTTCAGGATGGAAGAAAGGCTTGATGGAATGGAGGATGAAACCGGACTGAGTTATCCTGCTTCACGATAGCCGCACTCTTCGCTGCGGCATTGAACGCTGCGGCCGACTTGCTTGCTGACTTTCTCGATAAGGAACGGGGCACTGCAGGTCGGGCAGGTTTTGTTGATAGGACGATCCCACAGGGCATACTCGCATGCCGGATACTTACTGCAGGCAAAGAATGAACGTCCTTTTCTGGTGCGCTTCTGGACAAGGTCTCCACCACAGCCGGGTTGAGGACACTTTACGCCCAGCGCAAGCGCCTTGGTGGTCTTGCACTCAGGATAGGCGGAGCAGGCAATAAACTTTCCAAAGCGTCCGGTCTTCACCACCATCGGGCTGCTGCATTTCTCGCACTTTTCATCCGTCGTCAACTCGATTTTGGGGACAATTTTAATGGTGCCATCTTCAAGTTTTTCAAAGTTCTGTGTATTTTTGCAGGGAGGCTTATCCTTGTAGGCCGGACAAGCCAGAAACTTACCGTTGCGCCCCCATTTAATCTCCATCATTCGACCGCACTTCTCGCAAGGAATATCCGTCGGTGGCTCCACGGTGTCCTTGGGTCCGGGAATCGTCTTCGCCTTTTCCAGGTCCGTCGTGAATGTCCCATAAAACTCCCGCACCGCGGTCACCCACGGTTTAGTACCTTCTTCGACTTCGTCCAACTCCTCTTCCATGTGCGACGTGAAGTCGACGTTGATCAGGTCGGGAAATCCCTTCATCAGGAAATCGTTCACGGTCCGCCCTGTTTCGGTGGGAGCGAAACGTCCATCCTCCTTTTCGGCATATTTGCGATCTTGAATCGTCGAAATGATGCTCGCATAAGTGGACGGTCGTCCGATGCCTTTTTCTTCCAATTCTTTGATCAGCAAAGCTTCATTATACCGAGGCGGAGGCTGGGTGAAGTGCTGTTTCGAGAGCACGCCAGGAACCGTCTGTCCTTCCTGGGATACGAGCCGCAGTTGCTCTCCCTCGCTGAGCAGAGGCAGCTGGCGTTCGGAGTCGTCTTCAACCTCCTGCTCGCTCTTTTGTTTCTGCGCAAAGAGCTCCTTGTCGATCCCCTCCATGTAGACGATTGTATGGCCGGGGAACTTCACCACGGTGCCGGTCGACCGGAAAAGAAACTTCTCCTTCGTCTTGACAGGGCTCGACTCCACTCGAGTCACATCAAGAATCGCAGGGACCATTTGCGATGCGATAAACCGGTTCCAGATCAACTGATACAACTTATAGATATCGGGCTCCAGGTACTGTCTGATCGACTCGGGGTCGCGCGCCGCTGCCGTGGGGCGAATCGCTTCGTGCGCTTCTTGCGCCGCTTTCTGCGTCTTGTACACGTTCGGTGTGGCAGGCAAGTATTCTGCGCCGAACCGTTCCTGAATCACCTGGCGTGCTTCTGTCATCGCCTCGTTCGAAATGCGTGGGGAATCCGTCCTCATGTAGGTAATGAGACCGGTCTGACCTTCGGCCCCGATTTCGATCCCTTCGTACAACTTCTGCGCCAGGGTCATCGTTTTCTTCGATGAGAAATGCAGCTTGCGCGCGGCTTCCTGTTGGAGCCGGCTGGTGATGAAGGGTGCGACAGGATTCCGTCTCTTTTCTTTTCGTTCGATCGAGTCAACGACAAACTCTTTTCCTTGAATCGCCGAGACGATGCGCTGCGCATCAGCCTCAGTCGCAATCGAAGCGTCCTGTCCGTTGATACTGTGCAGCTTGGCTTCAAACGGAGGGGGGTTGGTCCCGGACAGCATCACCGCAATAGACCAATACTCTTCCGCGCGAAACGCTTCCCGTTCCTGTTCACGTTCGCAAATCAATCGCATCGCCACAGACTGAACCCGGCCCATGCTGAGTCCACGACGCACCTTGGTCCAGAGCAATTGGCTGCCTTGGTATCCGACAATGCGGTCAAGCACCCGGCGAGCTTGCTGCGCGTTCACCAGCTTCATATCGACTTGCCCAGGCGACTGTAGCGCGCGTTTGATTGCCGGTTCTGTGATTTCGTTGAAGAGTACCCGGAAGACCTTGCCGTCTGTCTTTTTCTTGGACTTGGATTTGGATTTGCCGAGCAGTTCCTGCTCCAGGTGCCACGCAATGGCTTCACCCTCTCGATCGGGGTCCGGCGCCAGGAATACCTTGTCGGCCTCTTCCGCCTTTTTCTTAATCTCCGCCAGAACTTTCGATTTTCCTTTGATCGTCACATACTGCGGCTCGAAATCGTGTTCCAGGTCAACGCCAAGCTTGCTGGTGGGGAGATCCTTAATGTGGCCGACCGAAGCCATGACGGTATAACCACGCCCCAGATACTTGGTGATGGTGCGCGCTTTCGTCGGGGATTCGACAATAATGAGTGATTTAGCCATGAAGACTCCGGTTCGCTATGAGAGTTTGCCCCTCATCCGTATCAAATATACCAAATCTGTGCAACTGTTCGACGATTATGCCCGAAGGTAGCGTTGCCCCGGCAGCTGTCTGATTCGCTGTCGAAGCTCCAGAGACAAGAGCGAGGCCATCACTGTGGACACCGATAATCCTGTGATAACAATCACGTCGTCCACTATGAGCGGGTCATACGACAATGCATCATACACCAGCTGTTCCTCTTTGCCTAACTGACCGCCCCGTTCGTTCTTCTCTTGGTGAGGTTGCAAACGCATTCGCAGCGGCTGCTCCAGCTGCGGCAGGATAGCATCGATGACATCCTGCGCACGTTCGATCAAGGTCGCACCTTCTTTGAGCAGGGCATTCGTCCCACGACTGGTCTCTGCTTTCACAAAGCCCGGAACCGCAAAGACCTCTCGACCCTGCTCGGCGGCTAATCTCGCGGTAATGAGCGATCCGCTTCTGATGGCTGCCTCTGTCACAATCACGCCCAGTGACAACCCGCTGATGATACGGTTCCGTCGTGGAAAGTGATGGTTATGGGGTGGCGCACCCATCGGCGCCTCAGACAGAATAGCCCCCCGCTCCTCAATCTGTCGGCGTAACCGCTCATGTTCCGGCGGATAGGTTCGATCGATCCCGCAGCCCAGCACTGCAATGGTGCGCCCCTTCACGGCAAGCGCGCCTTGGTGGGCTGCCGCGTCAACTCCGCGAGCGAGTCCGCTCACCACCGTCATGCCGGCTCCGGCCAAGTCGTGGCTCAACTCTTCGGTCATGGCACGCCCAGCTGCGGTCGCACGCCGTGCACCCACGATGGCGATCGCCAGATCATCCTGCTCGGTCAATGTGCCTGTGATGTACAAGAGCGGCGGAGGGTCCGGAATCATCTTGAGTCGCGTGGGATAGGCAGGGTCCAACAGACTTCGGACTTCAACGCGCCCACGCTCGATTGCCGTCAGTTCCCGCTCGATACTCTTGCAGGCGGAAGGATCAGGCCCGCGTCGTATCGCATCCGCCAACTGCGGGCTGCATCCACTCCCAATCAACTCATCGCGAGAAGCGCACAGCACAGCCTCAGGCGAATGCCAGACACGAACTAACCGACCTACCGTCAAGTCTCCCACTCCATCGATCGCCTGCAGGCGTAGCCAAGACTCTAACGCTTTTCTTGTCATGGACTGAACGGAGGAAGGACTCACGACCTCAGCAGAGGAAGCCATATCTACAGGCTGGCTGAATGGCTGCATAGGTCTCGTCGAACGGAAATCATCGTCTTTAGAGCACCGCTAGATCGTACTGTTCCAGATGTAAGTGTTCGTCCGGCATGACGATGATTTTTGCAGCGCACTCACGCTCTACCGCCTCAAGGCCTTGCCGCTCTTCATCTTGCAACAGCCCGACGACCGAGGGATGGGCGCCGATGACGATCCGCTGCGGCTCGGGACTGCTGCCGATCCGACGGACATCGCGGAATATCTCGTAGGCCACCGTGGTCGGAGACTTCGTATAACCCCGTCCTTCACAATAATGACAGGGCTCGGAAAGCGAACGCAGGAGGTCTTCCCTCACTCGTTCACGAGAAATTTCAATCAGCCCGAGGTCAGAGATTCTAGACACTCTGGTGCGGGCCTTGTCGGTGGACATCGCTTCGAGCAACGCGTGGTACACCTTGTCACGATTCTTCTCTCGCTCCATGTCGATGAAATCGACGATGATGATTCCGCCGATCCCGCGCAACTTCATCTGATAGGCCACTTCTCTCGCCGCCTCCAGATTGTTCCGGAGAATGGTCTCCTCCTGATCGCGCTTCCCCACGAACCGTCCGGTGTTGACGTCGATGACGGTCATCGCTTCCGTATGATCGATCACGAGATGCCCACCGGACTTGAGCCAGACTTTGCGGCTGAGAGCCCGCGCCATCTCCTGCTCCACCCCTAGATGATCGAAGAGGCTTTCATCTTTATCGTACAAATGAATGCGAGACGTTTGCTCCGGCGAGAATCGCTGCACGAAGTCCCGGACCGCTTGATACTCTTCCCGCGAGTCGATCCATAATCGATCGACTTTCTTTCCAAAGAGATCGCGCACGACACGAAAGCTCAGGCTCAGATCGGCATGGAGCAATGCCGGCGCCCCTTTCTGCTCACGCTTCGCCAGAATGTCCTGCCAGAGCACGTGCAAAAAGTCGACGTCTGAACGCAGTTCATCTTCTTTCACACCTTCGCTCACCGTGCGGACAATGTATCCGCACCCCGGCTGCCGTACCCGCTTCATAATATCCTTGAGTCGAGCCCGCTCCTCATCGCGGGCGATGCGGCGAGACACACCGATATGCTCCACATTGGGCATGAACACGAGATACCGACCGGGGAGCGACACATAGGTCGTGACCCGCGAGCCTTTCGTGCCGATCGGCCCTTTGGAGATCTGCACCATCAGCTCCTGACCTTCACTCAGCAGCTGCTCAATCGGCTTGGAGCTTTGCCGTCGTGGGCCCAGCATATCTCCATCCTTATCGGCATCCTTGTCATCCTCATCCGCATCGACGAGCGTGTCGCCCGGCTCAGAGTCCAACGACAAATCCGACACGTGCATGAAGGCCGCCTTCGCGAGGCCGATATCCACAAATGCCGCCTGCATGCCAGGCAACACTTTCGCCACTTTTCCTTTATAAATGTTCCCGACGAAGTCCTTGTGCTTCGCGCGATCTCCGAAGAGATCCGTGACGACTCCGCCGTCCAATACCGCGACACGAGTTTCCTCGCGTGCGACTGTAATCGCAATTTCTACTCCCATACCGACTCCTTCCATTCAGCAAAACCGTCGCACCGACATGCAGGACGAACGCGGGGAATCCCCTGGGTCCAACCTCCACTCGACATCTTGCCGGCCCGGCGGTTCGCATCATAAATATAACCTCTTGCCCCGATCTCGATTCATTCGAGACCGTGCGATCATCCTCTCACTAAAAGAAACTCAATCGACGTCGTTTGACATTCAAGAGTAGGCCCAGCGACGCCATCGTCATGACCGTCGCGCTCCCGCCGTAACTCATGAGCGGCAGGGGAATTCCCACGATGGGGAACATGCCCGCCGTCATACCGATATTGATCACGACGCAAAAACACAACATGCAGAGGATGCCGACTGCCAGGAGCGCTCCAAGCTGATCCTTCGCGCGCGCCACAATTTCTAACGACAGCCAGATCAGCCCGACAAACAACAGCAAGAGCACCAGCACTCCGAGAAATCCCCATTCCTCTGCAAAGACCGAAAAGACAAAGTCGGTGTGCCCCTCGGGCAAAAATTTCAATTGGCTTTGCGTTCCTCCGTAAAGCCCCTTCCCCGTCAACTCTCCCGCTCCGATGGCAATCCGTGATTGGAGCGCATGATATCCTTTACCTCCAGGGTCATAGACCGGGTCGACAAACGTCATAATGCGCTGCCGCTGATAATCATGCAATGACCCCCACATCATCTCCCAGGCGAAGGGAAACAGCATCAACGAAAATAGAAGGATGACGCCCACCGCCTTCGACCGCATGCCCACCATCAGCAACATCGCGGCATAGATCGCCAGGAAACTCAACCCGCTCCCGAGGTCCGGCTGCTTCAGGATCAGAAGCAGACCTGGCAACACCAACAACCCCGGGAGCACCACTCGTTGGAGCCAGCCCGCCCGCGGAGCCTGCGAATAGTAGTGCGCCAAGGTCAGAATGAGGACCAACTTTGCGAATTCCGAAGGCTGAAAGGCAAATGGCCCCATCGGAATCCATCGCTGGGCCCCACGGCTGCTCTTGCCTTCAAACAGCACAACGGCGAGTAAAATTAAGATAATCGCATAGGCAGGATACGCTAACCGTGCGATTCGATGATAGTCCGAGAGCCACATGACGAGAAACGCGACCGTGCCCAGCGCAATCCACACGACCTGTTTGGCATAAAACGGGAACGCAACCCCTTGGTCATGCGTCACGCTATAAATCGATAGAACACCGATCCCCAGGATAGCAAAGATCAGCCCGATAAAACGGAAGTCGAAATTGTCAAACCCCCGGCTCATGAACACCCGATCGATCATCTCGTTCCTTGCCCTCCGGCATCCCCTACCCGCACAACGGCACCCTCCTTTGCACCGGGAGGAGCGGAGAGATTCAATTTCACATAGGTCTCGATCAGCTCTTTGGCAAGGGGCGCCGAAGCAGAACCGCCGTGGCCCATATGCTCGCCAATCACCGCAACGGCAATAGTGGGCGCTTCAACCGGAGCGAACGCGACAAACCAGGCATGATCGCGGAACTTCTTCGGGATATCTTTCTCCGGACCGCTGCGCAAGGCCAACGTCTGGGCCGTACCGGTCTTCCCGGCGATCGTCACCAGATCCGACTTCGCTCGCGTGCCCGTCCCTTCTTTGACCACTCCGGCCAGCGCCTCTTTGATCAGCGGTAAGATCCCAGGCCGCAGGTTCAACGTGCGTTTGGGAACCACAGACCGTTGCTGGAGTTCCCCGGTCGCTCGATCCATCACGGCCCGGACTAATCGCGGACGGAACATGACACCGTCGTTTGCAACGGTGCCGATCAAGGTCGCCATCTGCAGCGGGGTCACATTCACATAGCCTTGACCGATTGATGCCGAGATCGTTTCACCTGGCAGCCACGCTTCATTCTTGGCCTTCCGTTTCCAGGCCTCGGACGGTACGATCCCAACCCGTTCAGACGGTAGCTCAATCCCCGTTTCCTCTCCCAACCCAAACTGATGAGCAAAGGAGGCCATCGTTTCGATCCCCATCCGCTGCCCAACGGTATAGAAATAGACGTCGCACGAATGCACGAGCGCATGCCGGAGATCGACCGAGCCATGCCCCCCGGCTTTCCAGTCATGATACACGCGGCGACCGAACTGATATCCTCCATTGCAAAAGATGGATGTCGACGGCGTCACGGTCTTGGTTTCCAATGCTGCGGCAGCCATCATCACTTTGAAGACCGAACCGGGCGGGTATTGCCCTTGCGAGGCTCGATTGTTCAAGGGACGCCCCTCGTCTTGCACGATGTCGGCCCACTGTTTCGGTGTGAGCTCCCGCGAGAGGATGTTCGGATCGAAGCCTGGACGGCTGGCCATGGCAAGCACGTCACCTGTCCTCGGATCAAGCGCGACAATCGCTCCCGACTCCTCCCCCAAAAGATTTTCGGCCACCTTTTGCAGCCTCGCATCGATCGTGAGATACAAATCGTCCCCGGCATGGGGCTTCTCCACAACGGCCGATCGTTTTTCATGACCTACCGCATCGACTTCTATGCTTTTCTGCCCGGCCTGACCGCGCACGAGCTGATCAAAAAACTTCTCCACACCATATTGCCCGACAATGCTGCCCTGATGCAGGTCGGCAAATTCAGGTTTCTCTAACTGCTCGGGCGACACTTCCCCCACATAGCCCAACAGATGTGAGGCCGTCACTCCACCAGGATAGTTCCGTTGGGATTCGACCTGTACCATCACTCCGGGCAAGTCCAGACGGTGAGACTCGATCAACGTCGCTTCTCGAAGGGTTAAGCGGTCCTTCACCTTGCGAGGTAGTTGTTTGCTGCCGCGAGCCGTGAGCTTCTTCCTCACGAGCGCCTCATCCAACCCCAGAATACTGCTGAGCTGATCGATGAGCAGGTCGCGATCTTTGACGTCCTCAAGTGAAACGTAGAGTGTGAAGCTGGGGACATTATTCGCCAGTAATACCCCATTGCGATCGTAGATGAGCCCTCGCGCCGGCTCCATGATGACAGAACGTGTCCGATTGTTCTCTGAGAGATCGCGGTAGTAGGGGCCCTCACGAATCTGCAAGTTCCAGAGCTGCAGCCCCAGTAATGCCACGACGAGCAACAAGCCGACACGGAGAATGATCAGTCGGCGCTGGAGTTCCCCAAGCTCTGAATCGTGCAGACCAGCTGTTGCCATGCGTCACAATCAACATTCCGCCACGCCCATCACGGACCGGCTATTCGGTCCTCAGGCGGGTGAGAGCAAACCGTCGAGAGAGTAACCAGTAGAATCCTGCCCCCACCGCTCCATCGAAACATGCCTGGGGAAAGACAATGGACTGGATCATCCACCACGTCTGAGACATATCGAGACCCTTGTAATTCATTGCGGCAAACAGCCCGGTTGCCAGAGACACCAGCATAAGCCCTATCCCCAGTGAGATCGACGTCACCTGCGACATCTGTTTCCCCAGGAATCCTGCCAAGAGGCCTACGCCTCCGTTCGTGAGAAGAGTCAACCACAAGTTCGCCGGCTGAGAACAGGCTCAGGACCCATCCGATCGCGAGCCCGACGAGAAGGCCTTCCAACTCGCCGGCAAAGAGTCCCACGAGCGCGGCAGCCACAAGCCCCAAATCCGGCTTGATATTCCATACGCTCAGATGTGGCAGCAGCGTCGTCTGCAGGGGGACGAGCAACAGCACGAGCATCACATACAAAAGGAATTTCATGGCGCTGGCTTCTCGCGCAGATCCGCATTCGTCCCGGCCTTCGTGGACTGTCCATATGACGTCTGAATCACCAAGCACCTCTTCCACACGACCGATATCGACTTCCGGCATGAGTTCCGCCGATTGGAAGAGGGCGCCTTCTTCTTTGTCGATGCGCGTGATCGTGCCGATGACGAGCCCTCGGGGGAAATCTCCGATCAGGCCTGAGGTCACGACCCGATCACCATCTCGTAGTGTCGACAATAACGGAATATACTTCAGCTGGGCGAGCCCTTGCTGAGTTCCTTGCACAATGCCTTCGTCTCTCGTCCGTTGGATGAGACCGGCGATGGCGTTGTTCGGATCGGTCACCAAGAGCACCACCGAGGATGCCGCTGTCGTTTTCACGATGCGCCCGACGACACCGGCCGGCGTGACCACTCCCATATCGGGTTTAATCCCGTCGCCCTCGCCCTTATTGAGAATAATGGCACGATACCGATTCGTGGCATCCCGCCCGATGACTTGAGCCGCAATCATCGTAGGGAGGGCCTGCTCCTTAAATTGCAGCAAGGACGTCAATCGTTCTGTCGCCGCAGCTGATTCACGCAGCTGACTATGTTGCCCGCGCAGCCACTCAATTTCCTTCCGTAGTTGCTGGTTCTCTTCACGCACCCCTTGCAACGCCACGTACTGCTCCCAGCGATTGGCAATGCCGGCATCGATGGACGCGATGGCTTCGAGCGGAATACCCACGGCATATCCGACCGGCCCACCCAGATACTGCAAGAGTCCTTGGATTTGACTGGGAAACAGAAAAAGGGCCACCAGCAGGAAAGCAAAGCAGGCAAGCGCAATACGTCTGGCACCGTAGGGAGAACTAGAGTGAGCCATCCACATAAATAAGGGAGTGAGGGATGGAACCTTATCGGTAGGTATTGGCCTGGGACATCACCGACACTTTGGCGAGCAGATCCAACTCATCGAGGATTTTCCCAACCCCCAAGACGACGGAAGTCAGAGGATCGTCCACGGTGATGATCGGCAGATTCGTCTCTTCCCGAAAGCGCGTATCCATGCCCTTCAGCAAAGATCCTCCGCCCGTGAGAACGACGCCACGATCGATAATGTCGCCCGCCAACTCCGGCGGGGTATTCTCCAGTGCCACTTTAATCGCATTGACGATTGTCCCGATTGGTTCCTGCAGCGCTTCCCGGACTTCTGCGTCATCCACCACCAACGTGCGCGGAATGCCGGAAATCAAGTCTCGCCCCTTGATCATCATTGTCTTGCGTTCCTCAAAGGGGTAGGCGGATCCGATTTCGAACTTGATCCGCTCCGCCATATGTTCACCGATGAGGAGGTTATACTTCTTCTTAATATAATTCATGATCGCATCGTCCATGCGATCGCCCGCGACCTTGACGGACTCGCTATAGACGATTCCGCCGAGCGAAATGACGGCGATATCGGTCGTGCCGCCGCCGATATCGACCACCATGTTGCCGGAGGGCTCGGTGATCGGAAGACCGGCGCCAATGGCTGCGGCCACCGGTTCTTCGATCAGATACACTTCGCGGGCGCCGGCTAATTCGGCCGAGTCTCGAACGGCCCGCTGCTCAACTTGCGTAATGCGCGACGGCACACCGATGATGATGCGTGGACGCACGAACGCACTACGGTTGTGCGCTTTCTGAATGAACCGCTTCAACATCTGCTCTGCCATCTCGAAGTCGGCGATCACGCCTTCTTTCATAGGCCGCACCGCAATGATGTTGCCCGGCGTGCGTCCCAACATTCTCTTCGCTTCCGTGCCGACTGCGAGCACTCGTTCGGTCTTTTTCTCAACCGCCACGACCGATGGTTCGTTCAGCACGATCCCTTTTCCATGCACGTACACGAGGGTCGACGCCGTCCCCAGGTCAATGGCCAAGTCGTTCGAGAACCATCCGAAGATATCGCTCCCAAAGCCCACGATTGCTCTCCCTTCCCCTCAGACTCCGACTGCGCACTCAATCAGGCGGTGTCAGACGACCAACATCTAACACCTGAGTACCAGCCACCTCGTCACCAAGACGCCGCCCCTGCTCGTTCCCGAGAATCAATACCGCTTCGAACGCAATGATCGCTGCCGACACAAGCCATCCCACGTAAGGAACGGCGAAGGCTGCCTGAGCCACCGCAAAGGGCAGATTGCGGATGATGGATTCTCGAAACCCTGCTGCCTCGCGCCGATCTGGAAGCACCGTCTGAAGGCCGATCAATCGTTTACCGATGCTGCGCCCACCGGCAAACCCATCAGCGATCAGTATATACGCCAATCCTCCAAGAAAACCTACCGGCACAGGCATTTGACCGGCTGCCGCGACGATGAACAGATCGATCAGCTTGGCGATACCACGGTTCAGGACCTGCGCCTTAGGGTAAACCCCGGCACCGATTGAATGAACCCCTCTGACCTCCTCCGCCAAAGGATCTCCTTACAATTAGTGGCAAAGTATAACAAATCGGACTACCCAGCACAAACAAAGACCGTTCTTCCGCAGATCAGGCATTATGACGGATCGGTCTCATCTCTACGAACTGACAATTCTATTCGATCATGAGATCGTAGTGTGGAGAAACGGTCGTCTCTTGCCTTTGCACAGATCCCTGAGTAGAATCCGTGCACACGAACATTCCGAGAGGTTATCGTGCTCAAATTGATGCGTGAATCGTCGCATAGCTATCCCTGGCTCCTCAAGTCCATCATGGGGATCATCGCGCTCGCCTTCGTCATCACCATGGGCTGGTGGGGATTTGGTGAACAGACCGGCGCCGTTGTCGCCTCAGTCGGAGATCTCACCGTGTCCCGCGATGAGTTCCGACGTGCCTATGAGAATACCTATCGCTTCTATAAAGACAAAGTCCCCGGAGAATTCAAAGACGAAACGATCAAGCAATTAGTGGTGGATCAACTCGTCGACAATCGGACCTGGCTCATCGCGGCAAAAAACATGGGCCTCACCGTGGCTGACGACGAACTGCGCGAAGTCATCATGCAGATCCCTGATTTCCAAAAGAACGGCACATTCGATCCAGAGGTCTATCAACGGCTCCTGGCAGCGAATCATCTGACGCCCTCGATATTTGAGGCGATGGAGGCGAAAGAACTACTGAGCAACAAAGCCCGAATGATCATCCGCGACGCCGTGGCCCTGACCCCTGCAGAGCTTGCCGAGGCGCAAGCCTTTACGCTACGGCAAACAGAATCGGATCCCGCGAAGGCTGCCGCAGCGAAGGACCGCGCCCTACAGGACGTCCTCTTTCAAAAGCAGCAACGCGCGCTGACAGCCTACACCGAATCGCTCAAAACGAGCATCCCCATCAAGATCAATCGCGAGTTGCTGTAGCACCCCTCGTCAAAAGTCGCCACGTCCTAAAGTCATCAAGTCTTAAAGTCTCAGACGATCATGAGCCGGGACTTTCAGACTTGAAGACATGATGACTTAGCGACTTCCAGACTTTTTCAGAGAACCAACATCGCATCGCCATAACTATAGAAACGGTATCGCTCGCGAACCGCCTCTTCATAGGCCTGTCGAAGGAACTCAGTCCCGGCCAATGCGGAGACCAGCATCAGCAACGTGGTACGTGGCAAGTGGAAATTTGTGAGGAGGGCATCAACCACCTTGAACGAAAATCCTGGGGTCATAAACATATCCGTCTCTCCACGATAGGGTCTGATCTGGCCGTCCATGCGAGCCGCAGTTTCAAGTGCGCGTACGACCGTGGTTCCGACAGCGACAATTCGTCTCCCTGTCGCTCGCACCTGCTCGATGGCACGCACCGCTTCTGTTCCGACCTCGATCCATTCTGAGCCCATTTGATGGTCTTCGATGTGATCGACCGTCACTGGCTTAAAGGTCCCAATACCGACATGCAGCGTGACGGTCGTGAGACCAATCCCCCGTTGTTGCAGCCGTGCCAGCAGCTCCGATGTGAAATGGAGCCCGGCGGTCGGCGCCGCAATAGCCCCCTCATGCTGTGCGAACAGGGTTTGGTACCATTCTCGGTCTTGGTCGGTCGGCGCCCGTTTCATGTAGGGTGGAAGCGGCATTCGACCATGTCGTCGCAGCCATTCAGACAACGGGATCGGACTCTCAACGCGAACCGTTGTCCTGGTCGGCGCCACGCTCGACCACCACAGCCACAGCCTCTGCGCCCATCTCAAGAATCTGTCCCGGCCGAAACGTTCCTTTGATCAGCACTTCCCAAATCGCATCGCCGAGATCCTTCACAAAGAGGATCTCAACTGCCGCGCCGGAAGGACGCTTCCGGCCAACCACGCGGGCGGCCAACACCTTTGTGTTGTTGACCACGAGAAGATCACCGGGCTGAAGAAGATCAGGCAACTCGTCGACGCGGCGATGGGCGATCGAGCGGTCGGCACGCTGCAGCACAAGCAGCCTGGCGTGATCGCGCGGAAGGCTTGGATGAGCGGCAATCAGCGAGGAATCGAACGGAAAGTCGAATTCTGAGAGCTGCATCAGGAAGACGGCGGGATCGGAGCTTTAGTCAGGGTCATATTCTGCAGTTCGGTGCCTGGATAGTAATACCGAAGAATCGTCGAGAAGGGATAGCCTAGCTCAGCCAGTTCTTTCGCGCCCCATTGGCACATGCCGACGGCGTGACCCGCGCCGAAGCCGGACAGCACCACATCTCGGCCGACCGATTCGATGGCAAATTGCGTACTGGGAATGATGGTGTAGCCAACTGCTTTCCGCAACTCTTCTCCGCGAAGAACCAATTCTCCACCAGAGTGGAGCACACGCAGCTTCGCCACTCGGCCCCCGCGGCTGAACGACATGGGCGTGATCGTCGCAATCGTACCCACGGAAAACCCCTGCTGCCGCAAATTCTGCTCGAGGGTGTCTATTTTGAAAGAAGACTTCCATTGATAGTAGGGTGACATGAGATCGAAGGGGCACTCTACGCCCTTGAGATACGGGTATTCTTTCGACCATACATTCACAGCATCTTCCGTCAACCCGGCGGCTGTCGATGAGAACGCTGCGTAGATCGGCGCATCCTGGTACGTCACGACCAGCCCGCGCGTGTCTTCAACCGCGCGCAGGATCCCGGCGTCCACCCCCTGCTTCCCTCGATAGACCTGGTCTTGCACCGTCGCCACCACATCGTACTCCCTCGTGGCGCTCAACATCTGCTGATAGAGCGCATAGGTCCTGGCCGCGACCGCCTGTGCTTTCAACATCTCCGGATGCCAGGTTGAGCTGACCTCTGCGGGAACCACCCCTTTGACATATTCTTCAATATCCACCCGATTGATGACCAGAAACCCCTTGCCTTTTCGAATAAGATGGACAAGGCCGCTTACCGAGATCTCTGTGCCGGAGTCGTCCGATGACACGGCCGTTCCATTGGTGGGCTTCCGAGCGAGCCGTGGGAACGTCAGTGTGAGGCCTTGTTCTCCACCATGCAGCGTCAACTGCTCCGTCTGCATGCGGACGCCATTCAGCAAAAACCCCACTCCGGCGGCTTCGACTTGGACCGACGCGCGCAGAGCCTGATCACGGCCTTTTGCATCCGTCACCCACAGCGGACCGTCTGCACGGATATCGAGCCGTGGCACTTCGGCCGACAGCAGCACTCGGATCGACTCGGCCGCCTTGGCTTCCGAGGACAGGCTGAGCAGGCATACTCCTGCCACAATGGCTCGATACACGATACTCCTCAGATATTTCATCGGCGAAAGATCCATGTGAGTACATAGAATACCAGACTCAGAACAACGCTGATGAGCAGGCTGGTCGCGAGGGGAAACGAGAAGGTGAAGTTATCTCGTCGAATGGAGATGTCGCCGGGAAGCTTGCCGAACCATCCTAAGAGATTCCCGACTCCTGGAACGCGGTCTGCGATCAGCAACAACAAGCCGATCAGCACCACGCATAGCCCGACTCCGATGAAGACTTTACCTAGACTTCCCCACTCAGCCATCAGCCTTGAGCCAAATGCTCTGCGATTTGCACCGCATTGAGCGCGGCTCCCTTGCGGAGATTATCGGATACGACCCAGAGATTCAGACCGTTCGTGATCGATTCATCTTCCCTGATACGGCCGATGTACACTTCGTCCTTGCCGGTGGCATCCAACGGCATTGGGTAGAGTTTCTTGCCTGGATCATCATACACAATCACCCCCGGCATAGCCGCCAACGCCGCACGGGCTTCATTGGGCTTCAGTGGACGGCCCAGCTCCACGTTTATAGCTTCGGAATGGCAGCGCAATACCGGAACACGCACGGTTGTCGCCGTCACGCGAAGCGCCGGAGCCTCAAGAATTTTCCTTGTCTCGCGTGCGATCTTCACTTCCTCGGAACAATCCCCTCCGTCGTTGAAGGATCCGATATGCGGCAGCAGGTTGAATGCGATCTGATAGGGATACACTTCAGCCTTCGTGTCGCGAAATGACATCAGATCTTTCGTCTGTGTCATCAGTTCATCCATAGCTGCAGCGCCGGTCCCGGACACCGATTGAAACGTCGTCACGACGACGCGCTTCACCCCCACGGCGTCCTGCAACGGCTTGAGCGCCATGACGAGCGGGGTCGTCGTGCAGTTGGGAATCGACACAATGCCGCGAGGCATCGTCATCAAAGCATGGGCATTGACTTCCGGCACGACCAACGGAACATCAGCCTCCATCCGAAAAACGCCGCTGTCGTCGATGACCACAACCCCTGCCGCTCCAAGCCGTTGACCATACTCGCGGCTGATCGCGTCGGTAGCTGAAATGAAGGCAAAGTCGACACCGACAAACGACGACTCCACGGTCAGTTCCTCAACCTTCCACTCTTTGCCCTGGCACGACATCACCTCACCGGCCGAACGCTTTGAGGCAAACAGACGCAGCGAAGCCAAGGGAAACTTTCGCTCCTCTAGTATCTCGAGCGTTTCTTTCCCAACTGCTCCCGTTGCACCGAGGATGGCCACCACATACCCTGATTTCTTTTTCAGCATGACCCTCGATCCTAATCTACAGCACGATCTCGCGAATACGATGATTGAACGTATCGGCCACCAACAAATGTCCCGCGCGATCCATCACGATTCCAAACGGATAACTCAATCCGGCTTCGAGGGCCGCGCCCCCGTCACCCCCATAGGCAGCCACACCAACTCCGGCAATGCGCTCAATACGTCCAGTGATTCGATCCCATCGCCGTACCAAATGATTGTCCGAATCGGTGAAGAAGAGATTCCCCTCTTCATCCAACGTAATCCCCGATGGGCGAGAAAGACTGCTGCCGGGCGGTTCATCAGGTCCCTGGTACCGATACTCACCGCCGTCGCCCACCACAGTTCGTATGAGACCAGTGACAGGATTGACCGCACGAATCCTGCCGTTGAAACTATCGGCAATGAATAACGTGCCATCTGACGCAAGCGCCAATCCGCTGGGACCTGCTAGACCGGTCTCCGTCGCCACCACACCATCTCCATTATACGCAGCCGTTCCTGTCCCTGCGACTGTACAAACCACTCCGGTAGTCAAATCCACCGCCCTCACGCGGTTGTTGCTCTGGTCGGCAATGTAGAGGATGCCCTCGTCGCTCAACGCCAAAGCAGCCGGTTCGTTCAACCCGGCCTCCACAGCCAATCCTCCGTCACCAGAATACCGAGGTCGGCCCAGGCCGGCGACTGTCGTGATCACCCCTGTCTCCGCATCCACACGCCGCACCCGATGATTCAGCGTGTCCGCAATATACAGATGTCCTCCCTGATCGACCACAACCGCAGTCGGAAAATTCAACAGGGCTTGTTCGGCAGGACCACCATCACCACTATAGCGGGTGGCCGGCGCTGTACCGGTCACGACGTAACGCACGGTTCCGCTCAGATCAGTCTGTTGGGTCACGGCGTGCAAATTGACCGTGCCGCTTTCGGCAAAAGGATCGCCATCCACTTCCTCAGCCACCGGAGCGGGCGAGTCGGATTTCGCTCTTGATTCAACCCCTTGAATGCGGCCCGCTACCGTTCTGATACAGCTGGTCTTCCGGTCGATCTTTCGAACGACGTGATTCTCAGAGTCGGCGATAAAGAGGTTTCCCTCTGCATCGATGGCAAGACTCTTCGGCTCATTCAAACAAGCCGCACAGGCCACAGCCCCATCGCCGGCCCAGCCTGAGTCTCCGATACCTGCAACGGTCTGTATCAATCCAGTTTTCAGATTCGTCTTCATCTGTATCGAGCGGCTCGCCTAGTTCAGATTTCGCAGGATGGCATCGCCCATTTCTATTGTACTGACCAGGCGAGTCCCAGGGCTGTGAATGTCTTTCGTGCGATGACCGAGATCGAGGGTTTTCACAATCGCGTTCGCGATGGCATCCGCTTCTTTATCCAACTTGAACCCGTAGGACAGCATCATCGCCGCCGACGCAATCGTCGCAATGGGATTCGCCACATTCTTCCCTGCAATGTCAGGCGCGCTGCCGTGAATCGGCTCGAACAGTCCGACCTGCGCGCCAATACTGGCCGACGGCAACATGCCGATGGAACCGGTCAACATCGCGGCTTCATCGCTCAGAATGTCACCGAATATATTGTTGCAGAGCATCACATCAAACTGCCGCGGATTACGCACGAGTTGCATCGCCGCATTATCGACGTAAATGTGGCTCAACTCTACATCCGGATAGCCTTTGTGCGTCTCGATGACCACGCGACGCCACAGCTCGGACGATTCCAGCACGTTCGCTTTGTCGACGGACATCACTTTTTTCCGACGTTTTCTCGCCGCCTCGAACGCCACTTTCGCAATGCGTTGAATTTCTTCGGTGGTATAGACCTCGGTGTTGACCCCTCGCTCGCTCCCGTTCGGCAACTTTTCTATTCCTTTGGGCTTCCCAAAATAAATGCCGCCGGTCAGTTCACGAACGACGAGGATGTCGATCCCGTCAATCACTTCACGTTTCAGCGTGGAGGCATCGGCCAACACCGGATACAATTTCGCCGGGCGTAAATTTGCAAACAGGCCCAGGTGCTCTCGCAAGCCCAACAGCGCGCGCTCTGGACGCAAACTATACTCCAGCCCCTCCCACTTCGGACCGCCGACCGCCCCGAGCAAAACGGCATCGCTCTGCTTAGCTAACGTCAAGGTCTCCTGCGGGAGCGGGACGCCAACTTTGTCGATAGCCTGCCCGCCGACATCACCGGAAATAAACTCGAACATGTGCCCGAATTTCTCAGCCACAGCCTTTAGCACTTTTACGGCTTCAGGGATGATCTCTCGACCCACTCCATCACCGGCTAGTACGGCTATCTTTGCCTTCACAGACCACTCTCCCTCTTTGTGAGCGATGACCGCACCAGCTTCTATTCCAGCACTTCCTCATCCTCTGGTCGCCACGCGGGATCGACCAAGCAGAGAAATTGGATGGCAGTGGGTCCAGTATTTTCAAGAAATTGCTTGCCTCCGGGAGGCACATAGACGACGGAGCCTGGTTCTACCGAAACGACCGCATCGTCTACGGTCAATCGTCCCTGACCGGCAATAATGTAGTAGACCTCCGAAGACCTCAGCCTGTGCCGTTTCGACCGAGCGCCGGAAGCCAATATCCCATGGGCCAGACTATATCCAAGCGTGAGCGGTTGCTTTGCCGGGTGCAGCAGTTCGCGCAGGACAGTATGATCGCCGGCCAGAAACTCCGGCCGCTCTGCCAGGGTGACGTGAACCACGGAGCCCCTCACAGCCAACAATATCTTCCTCAGTCTCACGCCTGAGGCGGTGACTCTACCGTGGCCACTTTCCCTAAATCAAGCTGACTTTATGTTCGCCCTGCGCCTGTTTTCCTGCCAAGTACGACAGCTTATTTAGCGCATTGAGATAGGCCCGCGCCGAAGCCATGATGATATCCGTATCCGCCCCATGTCCTGAAACAGTGCGTCCATCTTCTTGAACCCTGACCGAGACTTCGCCCTGAGCATCAGTCCCTCCGGTGATTGCCTTCACGACATACATGAGGAGCGTGCTCTTCGTCTGGGTGATTGCGGCAATCGTCCGATACACGGCATCCACCGGCCCATCGCCCGACCCTGTCTGCGCGATCGCTCGCCCATCGATCTCGAGCTCGACCGTGGCGGTCGGCACCTGATCGGTCCCGCTGGCGACATGAAACGATTTCAAGGTGATCCGATCGGCCATTTTGGCCAGCTCTTCGGAAACAATGACTTCAAGATCCTCTTCATAGATCTCCCTCTTCTGATCGGCCAATTTCTTAAACCGCTCGAACGCATGATTGACCTCTTCATCCGAGAGCGTGTAACCCAAGTCCACCAGCCTCTGTCGAAACGCGTGCCGGCCTGAAAGCTTTCCCATGACCATCTTGCTCTCAACCAGCCCGATTGTCTCAGGCCGTATAATTTCATACGTCGTCTTGTCCTTCAGCAGGCCGTCTTGGTGAATGCCGGACGTATGGGCGAAGGCGTTCGCCCCGACGATGGCCTTGTTGGGCTGCACCACCATGCCGGTGATCTTGCTGACCAATCGACTGGTCTTTGAAATCTCTTCTGTGCGAATCTTCGTGTCAGCTTGATAGAAATCCTTCCTGGTCCGAAGTCCCATGACGATTTCTTCCAACGCGGTGTTCCCAGCCCGCTCACCGATCCCGTTGATCGTGCATTCGACTTGGCTGGCCCCTTCGAACACCGCCGCCAAGCTATTCCCCACAGCCAGACCCAAATCATTGTGGCAATGGACGGAGATCACGGCCTTCGCACTGTTGGGCACTTGCTCTCGAATACCACGAATGAGCCTGCCGAATTCTTGTGGTATCGCATAGCCGACCGTATCAGGAATATTGATAGTCCCGGCTCCTGCGGCAATCACCGCCTCGATCACTTCATAGAGATACGCAGGATCGGAGCGACTGGCATCCATGGGCGAAAACTCCACATCGTCCACGTAGCCCCTCGCCCGTTGCACCATGTCGACCGCGCGCTTCTTCGCCTCGTCGCGCGTCATTCTAAACTGGTGCTTCAAGTGGATATCCGATGTCGAGAGAAACGTATGAATACGGACCTTCGGTGCCCCCTTCAACGCCTCCCAGGCTCGATCGATATCCTCGGGACGCGCACGAGCCAAGCTGCAAATCGTCGGTCCCTCGACTTCCTGCGCGATCCGACGCACTGCTTCAAAATCCCCGGGCGAGCTATAGGCAAACCCTGCCTCGATGATATCGACTCCCAAGCGTGCCAGCTGCTTCGCCACCATGATTTTCTCTTCCACATTCATACTAGCGCCGGGCGACTGTTCGCCGTCCCGCAACGTCGTATCGAAAATTCGAATCATGCGTGTCATGGTTCCACCTCTCCTCGCTTGTGAGATTGCTCAAAATGCCTTCCCCGCAAGGCCGCAGGGAGCGAGACGACCGAGTCGTACCCGTAGGGTACGTCGCAGGGAGGCACGCGACCGAGAACGCCGCGGGAAGACATTTTCAGCAATCTAAAAAACACAAAAGCCTCCATCCCTCAGCCCAGGGACGGAGGCTTCAGAAGCTCCGTGGTACCACCCTGATTTAGCCATGAACAACGTGCGTCGTCCACAGCCCTTCATTACGCCCTGTCACGGGGGCGAGGCGGAATCCATTACTCGAGTTTCATGGATTCTTGGCTCGGAGGCGAGTTCTGCGCCGCGCAGGCTGGTTTGCACCATCCACCAGCTCTCTCATTGCTGTGCGAATCGCGTA
Source organism: uncultured Nitrospiraceae bacterium (assembly GCA_963801725.1). Lineage (GTDB taxonomy): Bacteria > Nitrospirota > Nitrospiria > Nitrospirales > Nitrospiraceae > Palsa-1315. Next base: position 1,253,022 of record CAWDFX010000002.1, on the reverse strand, counting down.
CTACTCCTCGTCGCAGCCACTCACAGGATGCGGGAAAACCCGCTAGCTTCGCTCTCGTAGGCAAAAATAGTGTTCTTCACAGTCTTCAAAACTTCGACTCCGTCACAGACTGCTCAGTCTTCGGCGACGGACGTTTCCCCGCCACCTTGGATAGAAGTCCGACGAGGCGTTCCGCAGGACCGAGCAAGGCATACCCGGCGAAGATAACAAATAGCATAACTTGGGGCCAGGCCGCTACAAGCATGAGCGCCAAAATTCCCCACACGAGATAGGTAATGTGCTGACCGCCGCGGAACTTCATGTCTTTAAAGCTGCGATACTTGATGGTACTCACCATCAAGAACGAAAGGGTCAGCGTAATAATCAGGACAAGGAGAGGCTTCACTTCCGTTCCAATCCTGACACTGTAGTGGTCGAAAATCACAAGCGACGCCACAACCCCCGCCGCTGCAGGAATAGCTAAGCCGGTAAAGTACTTGCCGTCCGGCACGGACGTAGTCGAATTAAACCGGGCCAACCGAACCGCACCCATCGCCACGTATGCGAACATCACCGCCATACCGAACATGCCCTGTCCGCTCAGCGCCCAGGAGTAAATCAAGAGTCCCGGAGCAACTCCGAACGACACCACGTCGGACAATGAGTCGTATTCAAAGCCGAAATGGCTGGTACTGTTCGTCAACCGCGCGGACTTTCCATCAAGTATGTCGAAGACCATCGCCACCAGGATGGCGACCGCTGCGACCATGTAGTCTGCATTGAACACGGACAGCATCGAAAACACGCCGCACAATAGATTCCCCGTCGTAAAAAGATTCGGGATCAAGTGCATGGCCGCTTTACGCCGCTTCCCATCCTTCCCGAATGATTGCCGAAGTCCCATGGGTTTCATGGTAATTCTCCCAGGATGGTTTCCCCACCTTTGACCCGGTCGCCGACTGCAACTCTTAGAGCCGTCCCGATAGGAAGAAACGTATCCATCCGCGACCCAAATCGAATCAAACCGAACCGTTCACCGCATACAGCCCGATCTCCCGGCGAGACCCAGCAGACAATCCGTCTGGCAATCAACCCGGCCACCTGCACACACAATACTTTTGGACCCCGCATCGTTTTAATCATCAAGGCATTTTGCTCATTCCTCAACGTTGCATCCGGCCGGCTGGCCACGAGGAATAAACCCGGTTGATACTGCACATCCTCTATCGTTCCTTCGCAGGGGATCCGATTGATATGTACATCGAACACGTTCAAAAATATCGTGACTCGAATACTGCGATCCTTGATGAATCGCGGCTCGAACTCTTCTTCGATCGCGATCACTTTCCCGTCACCGGACGCTAGGATGAGACCCGGCCCTTGAGGGATCACCCGTGAAGGGTTGCGAAAGAACCAGGAGACAAAGAACGTCAGGATCGCCGCCCCAACCGCCACGATCGTCCAGCCCAGCCATACAGTCAGCAGTGTAACGCCGACAGCGGCCCCGATGAAGGGAATTCCATCTTTGGCAAACGGGATGCCGACGGCACGATCCGCCACTTTTTAGCCATCAGCCCTCAGCAATCAGCTTAAGTCCGCCGACTCTTTATGATCTGACGGCTGACGGCTGATAGCTGACAACTGCTCCTTAGTTCTTGTTCTTATCGACCAGTTGGTCCTTCTTCAACCAGGGCATCATCGCGCGCAGCCGGCCCCCGACTTCTTCGATGGGATGCGCTTCACCTTTAGCCAGCAGCGCGTTGTAGACCGGACGGTTCGCCTGATTCTCCAGCACCCATTCTTTGGCGAACTGACCTTGCTGAATTTCACCCAAGATCTTCTTCATTTCCTGCTTCGTCTGTTCCGTCACAATCCGAGGACCGCGAGTAATATCGCCGTACTTGGCCGTCGTACTGATAGAGTACCGCATGTTGGCAATGCCGCCCTGATAGATCAAATCTACGATCAATTTTACTTCATGTAAGCATTCGAAATAGGCCATCTCCGGAGAATAGCCGGCTTCCACAAGCGTCTCGTACCCGGCCTGAATGAGAGACGTGAGTCCTCCACAGAGGACGACCTGCTCGCCAAAGAGATCCGTCTCGGTTTCTTCCCGAAAGTTTGTTTCGATCACTCCAGCCCGCCCGCCCCCAATCGCACTGGCATACGCAAGGCCCACCTGCTTAGTCGTTCCGCTTGGATCCTGATGGATCGCGAGCAAGCACGGCACCCCGCTGCCCTTCGTATATTCCGATCGAACAAGATGACCCGGCCCTTTGGGAGCAACCATGAACACATTAATCGTGGGCGGTGGCACGATTTGTCCGAAATGAATGTTGAACCCGTGACCAAATGCGAGATAAGAGCCCGGCTTCAGATTCGGGGCGATATCTAGCCGATAGATGGCTGCTTGGGCTTCGTCAGGCGCAAGAATCATGACAACATCCGACGCCTTCACGGCATCGGCTACCGGCATGACTTTCAGTCCACTTTGCTCCGCCTTCTTCCATGAGGCGCCTTCGCGCAGCCCAATGACGACACTCACGCCGCTTTCCTTCATGTTGAGCGCATGGGCGTGGCCCTGACTGCCATAGCCGATCACGGCGACTTTCCTGTTCCGTATCTGTTGAAGGTCGGCATCTTTATCGTAATAAATCTTCATCAATCGCTCCTGGGGTAATAGCTGTGTCAAGAAACCGATTGGGGTTGGGTCCGCGGCAACGCCTATTCGCGGGCGATCTTTTTCGCCTGCACGTCCGTTGACCGGATCGATTCACGAGCAACCGCAACCCGTCCGGTACGCGTGATCTCCTTAATTCCGAGTGGCTGCAGCAAGTTGATGATCGCTTCGATTTTCCGTGGGTCTCCGGTCACCTCGATGGTGTAGGTCGTCGGTGTGGAATCAATGACGTTGGCCCTGAAAATATCGGCGATTCGTAACGCTTCCGCCCGATCTTCCGGCCTTGTATGCACCTTAATGAGAGCCGTCTCCCGCGAGACAAAATCGCTTTCGTTGAGATCCACGACCTTGATGACGTCGATCAACTTATTGAGCTGTTTCACGATCTGCTCGATAATCCGCTCGTCTCCGGACGTGACAATGGTCATCTGTGACATGGAGGGATCGAGCGTCGGAGCCACAGAGAGGCTTTCAATGTTGAATCCCCGACCGCTAAATAGGCCGGCGACGCGAGACAACGAGCCAAACTTATTCTCAACGGTTATCGAAATAATGTGTTCCATGCCCCGCGCAACTCCTGACGCTGTCGGTTAAGCCGTGAGGATCGTATCTGAATCTTTCGGAACCACCTGGCCCGCTCCAGACTGCTTACTCTTCAAGGCCGGCGGATCTTCCAAAATCATCTCATGGTTGCAGCCGCCTGCGGGAATCATTGGATAGACGTTTTCATATGGATAGGTCGGTACATCGACGATTACCGGTTTATTCACCGCGATCGCTTCCTTGATGACGGCATCGATTTCGGATGGCTTGTTGGCCCTGAGTCCAACCGCCCCGTACGCTTCCGCCAGCTTGACAAAGTCCGGCGTCGTCTCCAGATAGCTCGATGCATATCGACCTTCGTAGAAAAGGTCTTGCCATTGCCGAACCATCCCGTGATATCGGTTATTGAGCACGATAATTTTGACTGGCAGCTTATGTACCACCGCCGTCGCCATTTCCTGCATGTTCATCTGGATACTGCCGTCGCCCGCGATGCAGAGCACCAACCGGCCGGGAAACGCCGCCTGAGCCCCCATAGCGGCGGGAAATCCGAAACCCATGGTCCCAAGTCCCCCGGAGGTCAGCCAGCGATTCGGCTTCGCCAACTTAAAATATTGGGCAGCCCACATTTGGTGTTGTCCGACATCGGTCGACACGATCGGATCTCGATCCTTCGTGAGGTCATAGAGCCGCTTGATGACATATTGCGGTTTGATCGGCCCATCCGCTTCTTGTTGGTACACGAGAGGATTTGCCTGTTGCCATTCTCGAATCTGATTCCACCAAGGCTTGCGCAATTCCCGCTGATCACCGTTCACCGTGGCACGAAGAATCTGAATCAGCTCACGGAGTACCATCTTACAGTCGCCGACGATCGGAATGTCGACATTGACATTCTTCCGAATCGAGGTCGGATCGATATCGATGTGGATGACCTTGGCGTGCGGGCAAAACTCAGAAACTTTTCCTGTGACACGATCATCAAACCGTGCACCGATGGCCACGACAAGATCGGAATAATGCATGACCATATTCGCCCAATAGGTGCCGTGCATACCGAGCATGCCCATAGACAGGGGATGCTCGCCAGGGAAAGCCCCAAGCCCCATCAATGTCATGTCGACCGGCATATGAGTCAGTTCAGCCAACTCCATCAATTCTTGCGACGCACCCGAGAAGACGACACCGCCGCCGACATACAACACCGGCTTCTTTGCCTTCGTCATCGCTTCGGCGGCTTGCTTGATCTGCCACTTATTCCCTTCATACACCGGATTGTAGCTGCGGATAGAGATCGAACTCGGATAGATAAATTCCGCCTTATCCATGGACACGTCCTTCGGAATATCTACCAGCACCGGGCCCGGACGCCCCGTCGTCGCAATGTAGAACGCCTCTTTGATCGTGACCGCCAGATCCTTCACATCTTTCACCAAGAAGTTGTACTTGGTGCAGGGACGACTCAATCCCATATTATCCGCTTCCTGAAACGCATCGTTCCCGATCAAGCTGGTGGGAACTTGTCCACTAAAACAGACTAACGGCACGGAGTCCATGTAGGCATCCGCCAACGCCGTGATCACATTCGTCATGCCGGGTCCGGAGGTCACAAGGCATACCCCGGCTTTCCCGGTCGCCTTCGCATAGCCTTCCGCCATATGGCCCGCTCCCTGCTCATGGCGAGTAAGGACCACTTCAATATCCTTCTGCTGATGAAGGATGTCGAAAATTTTCAGCACGACACCACCAGGAAGCGCAAAAATTGTCTTGACGCCTTCCCGTTTGAGACACTCGATGAGGATCTCAGCACCCGTGAGCTTCATGACAGCGCCTCCATCCTTTACTAGCGGTGAAAACCCGGCAGAGAAATCATACGAATACGGTAGATCGCGTCTCGTCCCGGTGAACCAGACACAACTCCCATAATTACTCGGAACATTCTGATAAATCAAGGAAAAGATGTGTGATCCTATCACCACCTGTTTTTATCCGTCAATAGTCGTACTGGTCTGGCAGCCTCCCTCTCTGACAAGCTGCCTCCTCACGTGATACCCTCTAGGTTCCAAATCGCTGGTTCGGATCGCGCCTCCATGAGCATGCCCATCCGTGTCACCATCCTGTCTCGTGAAGACTGCCATCTTTGCGATGTCGTCTACAGAATGGCTATCCACCTTCAGTCAGAGCTACACATCGAAGCAAGCAAAGTGTCTATCGACAGCGACAGGGTCCTGATGGAGCGTTATGGGACAAGAGTTCCCGTCGTCCTGATTGATGAGGTCGAGCACTTCTCAGGGAACGTGACGGAAGGGGAGCTACGCCGAACGATAAAAAAAGCGCGGTGGAGAAAACCGATAAGCCGGATTCTGTCCCGCCTGGGATGTGCTCCCTGACGGGGGTGATCATTTCTCTAGGATTCGAGTTACCTCGAACCTCAAGCGACCTACCCGAAGACCTCAGCCGGGCCAGCTGGTTGCCGACTTTCCGAAGAAAGCCGGAAGATGTCTTCCTATTTGGCCTTGCATCGGGCGACGCTTACCGTGCCGGTGATGTCACCACCACTGCGGTGGGCTCTTACCCCACCGTTTCACCCTTACCTGAGCCAAAACGACCGGATTGGAATCCCGTCACCTTGGCCATCGGCGGTCTGTTCTCTGTGGTGCTGGTGTCGGATCGCTCCGCCTGGGAGTTACCCAGCGCCCTGCCCGTGAAGTCCGGACTTTCCTCTCAGAGTGTGACCACTCCAAGCGATCACCCAGTCTTCTCCCTCGCGCCAGAACACTATAGAACTGGACGTCTACGCTTTCAAGGGCTCACCACGAATGCTTCGACCTACCGAACAAGCGGCAACAGCTCCGCAGGCACCGGCGATCTGGTCTGGTAAATAGCCATGGCCTCCGGCATCCACTTTTTCAGCTGGGCGATACGGGTCTCGTGACTTGGGTGTGTCGACATAAACTCTGACGGCGCGCCGCCACCGGACATCTGCCCCATCCGTTCCCACAGGGCGATCGACTCGCGCGGGTCATAGCCGGCGTCCGCCGCGAGCAGAATCCCGACATAATCTGCTTCCGATTCATGCTTTCGACTGAAGGGAAGCAACACGCCGACCTGCGCACCGACACCAAGCGCCGCCATCGTCGCTTGCCCCAGCATCCCGCCTCCGCTCGCCGCCCCGGTTGCCGCGCCAGCGATCTGGAGCCCGGCATTCGTCAATTGCCCTTGACTCATCCGTTCTGCACCGTGTCGGGCTAAGGCGTGGACCACTTCATGCCCCATAACGGCGGCCAACCCTGCTTCGGTCTTGGCCATGGGGAAGATGCCCGTATACACCGCCATCTTCCCGCCAGGCAACGCAAAGGCGTTGGCCATCTTGTCGTCTTTGATAATCGTCACTTCCCACTGAAACTGGTTCGCGATCTCGGCATATTTCGAACGCTTGGCCGCCTCAACGATACGAGCCGCCACGCGCTTGACCGGTTCGATCTCTCGCGGATCTTGCGACTGCCTCAGCTTGGGATCGTTCTTCACCTGGTTATACGCCTGTGTGCCTAATTGCATCTCCTCGGATACCGAGGTCATCAACAACTGGGATCGTCCGGTGTACGGATTCGTTTCGCATCCACCAAGCACTGTCAGTCCAAGTACCGTCACAACCAACAGCACTCCGCAGGAAAACGACCTCCATGCCCGCATGGCATCCTCCTTGATGACCGTGATCTATTCTCTTATAACCCGGAAAATTGACCGTCCGTTGAGCCTCTGTTAGATTACGCACCTCCACGCCCCATTGAGACCCTCGACCAGAAGAGCCCCTGACCTGTGACCAAGACAACAGACACAACGAAGATGGAGCGAATCGGCATCGATGAGTCCGGCAAAGGAGACTATTTCGGCCCGCTGGTCATTGCCGCTGTCTTCGTCGACGCCACCACACAGAATGAATTGACCCTCATCAACGTCCGGGACAGCAAGAAAATCTCGGACGGCCGTATTCTCGAAATGGCGCCCGACATCCGGATGCTATGCCCGCACAGCATTATCGCAATTGGTCCGCAACGATACAACGAACTGTACGCGAAAATCCGAAACTTGAATCGCCTGCTGGCATGGGGACATGCCAAGGCCCTGGAGACTCTCCTGGAGAAGGTCTCGTGCGGACGCGCGATCGCAGATCAGTTTGGCGACGAGCGGTTGATTCTGAACGCGCTACAAGAAAAGGGACGCACGATCGTATTAGAGCAACGACATAAAGCCGAGTCCGATCTGGCCGTGGCTGCCGCCTCGATCCTGGCCCGTGCGGAATTCCTCCTTCGTTTGAAACGTCTTTCGGATGAGATCGGCACGACGTTGCCCAAAGGGGCATCACCCGCAGTCGAGCTGGCTGGACGCATGATCGTGAAGAAACATGGAGAGGAACGGCTGGGTTCAGTCGCCAAACTGCACTTCAAAACAACGCAAGCCGTGTTGGGAAAAATGGACTAGACCGACTCGCCAATCTCAAGCGCCGACGTCTTCTCATGATCGGAGCTTGTCGTAGGCTCGACAGAAATCTGCCCATCCCAGTAGAGCATCCGACGGCAATAGGGGCAGGTGTGGAGATCTTGAGCGCGTTTGACTTCTGAAATCAGTTGCGGAGGAAGCTGCAGACGGCATCCGGAACAGATTCCCTCCTTGATTTCAGCGAGCGCGTGATCCTTGCGCAACGCTTTGATCGAGTGATAGCGACTGAGCAACCCCTTTTCGATATGAGCCGAACGAGCTTGCTGCTGCGTTTCGAGGTCGGCCAACTCCGTTGAGAGCGTATGCTCCAGTTCATCGAGCGCCTGTTTTTCCTGCGTGAAGGCCTTTTCAATAACGTTGAGTTTCTCCTGCGCTTCTTTCGCCGCCCGCTGCAGTTGTTCGATCTTCTCCATACACAGCAAGATCTTCTCCTCGATGGCCCCTTTCTTCTTATTGGCAACCTCGATCTCGAACAGATGAGCCTGGTATTCCTTGTTGGATTTCAGCTCGGACAGCCGCGACTTCATCTTTTCAGTGTGCGCTTCATGCGCTTCAAGATCCTGCTCGTGCGACCGCCGCTCTTTGATGAGAGTTTCGACGGACGCACTGGTCTGTTGATGTAGCTGCCGGGCCTCTCGAAGCGGGGCATCACCCGCTTGGAGCCGCTCTGGAATTTTTCGGCGCTGGTCCTTGATCTCCGCGATACGGAGATCCAACTTCTGCAGCTCGATAAGGGGGGAAAGATTCTGGTTCAACGCGCTCCTATCGCTGGTGTGCCGAACAACGGTCTCAACCGATCAGTTCCGCGGCTACGCTGGTGGGCCCACTAGGACTTGAACCTAGGACCAGCTGATTATGAGTCAGCCGCTCTAACCACCTGAGCTATGGGCCCGATCAGGCGGACGACTCTCTCGTGCCTGACCCGCAGACGCGAACAGCCGATTTTATGCTGCCCAGGGAGGGGAGTCAAATCCCGAGTGGAACATTCCATAGCGCGTCACAGACTTTCCACGAAGCTGCGTAGCTTCTTGCTCCGGCTTGGATGACGCAGCTTCCGCAAGGCCTTGGCTTCGATCTGCCGGATACGTTCGCGGGTCACTTCGAAATCCTGACCGACTTCTTCGAGGGTATGATCGGTGGCTTCGCCGATGCCGAACCGCTTCCGCAACACTTTCTCTTCCCGTGGTGTGAGCGTTTCCAATGCGCTGTTGATCTGGCGCTGGAGATCGTACCGAATCGCCGCCTCCAGAGGAGACACCGCCTTCTTGTCCTCGATAAAGTCGCCCAAATGGCTGTCTTCCTCCTCGCCGATCGGGGTCTCCAGAGAAATCGGTTCGCGCGCGATCTTCAGAATCTTCCGCACTTTGTCGAGTGGCAAATCCATGCGTTCGGCAATCTCTTCCGGCGTCGGTTCGCGTCCGAGTTTCTGGACCAGATGGCGGGAGGTTCGGATCAGCTTGTTGATGGTCTCGATCATATGCACGGGGATACGGATTGTCCGGGCTTGATCGGCGATTGCGCGGGTAATCGCCTGGCGAATCCACCAGGTGGCATAGGTGCTGAACTTGTAGCCGCGCTTGTATTCGAACTTATCGACCGCCTTCATCAGGCCGATATTACCTTCCTGGATCAAGTCGAGGAACTGGAGACCACGGTTCGTGTACTTCTTGGCGATACTGACGACGAGACGAAGATTCGCCTCGACCAGCTCGGCTTTCCCGCGCTTGACCTTTTCCTCCGCCACATCCAGATGCTTGACCGCATCTTTGATCTCTTCCGCGGATACAAGGGCTTCTTCCGTCTCCAGTTGTCGAATCCGGCCCTTCGCAGCCTGGTAGATCTTCTTAATCTCGGTGAGGGCCTCCTCCGAGCAGCTCGTCTTGCGCTTCACGGCGAGGAAGTCTTTCCTATCGCGGCAGAGCTTCTTGAGGGCCTCAGCGCCGGCCTCTCCGCTGATCCCCAACCGACGCTGGCAACTGACGATCTCTCGCTCCCCCGTCCGGATCTGGATCGCCAGCTCCCGCACACGCTGTACCATCCGATCCTTCAACACGCCATGCAGGTTGACGGACTCCATCTTCTCCACGACCTGATCGCGAATCGTATCGATCTGCTTCTTGATCTTCTTCTGTTTCGCAGGATCGCTGTTGGCGTGCCGGGCAACTTCATAAAGACTCTTGAGCGAGGTCGAGATTTTCCGGACGGAGTTCAGCCCTTCGAGCGTCTTCACCCGAAGCTCTTCATAGCCCTGCTGGATTTGTTCTTCCTCGAACTCCTCCTCAGTCTCGATGATCGGGACGATCTCACGCACGTCGATGGACCCATTCTTGAGCTGATCGTACAGCGCGAGGACAAACTCAATCGTCATCGGCATCCCATAGATGACCGAGGCGATGTCTTTCTTCCCCTCTTCGATGCGTTTGGCGATCTCGATTTCTCCTTCACGACTCAACAGCGCCACACTTCCCATCTCTTTGAGATAGAGTCGGACCGGATCATCGGTCCGGCTGAGCGCACCGGGAGTTAAATCGATCTCCTTCTCTTCCTTTTCTTCCTTCTCATTCTCCTCTCCGGAACCAGCACCGGCTTCGACCTCGACGTCCTCAGCTTCCTCATTTGACTCTTCGGTGTCCCGGGCTTTCCTGATCCGCTCCCCCTCGGGCGCGTCGACAATCTCGATGTCCATTTCGCCGAACATCGTCATGATGCTGCCGAACTGCTCTGAGGACACCACTTCCGCAGGCAACGTGCTATTCAGCTCGTCGTACGTCAGAAAGCCTTTCTCTTTCCCCATCGAGATCAGCTTCTTGACTTCGCCGAGCAACTCTGGTTTCGCCATGACTACTCCTTCACTAAAGACAACATCCCGGTAGAGGGCCGACCGGCCTTTTGCATTCGCAATTCATTCACGTGTGCGTTCAACCTCTGCGCATCCTCCGCACGGCCTTCCCGTTCGGCGGCCTTCAGTTGCATGATCAGATCGCGAAACACCGCCTCGGCTCGCTTCCGATCCAAGGTCTCCAAACACCCCGCGACGTGGGCTCTCACATCGTCGAAATGGTCTTCCCGCATGGACAGCTCAGTCGCCAGTGACCCGCAATCCGGATGATCGACCACCGCATCCAGCAACAACCTGAGCCCGACTCGTCCGTCTCGATCAAGGTGACTCAACGCCGCTTCGACGAGGGACCGGCAGGCCGGAACCGAGAAGGCCTCGGGCCGCAGTCGTTGCACATCGGCGGGCGTCAGGTGCCCGTGCAGCAACAGATACACCAGATCCCGCTCTTCGCTCACACCCTTGAATGTCGCCGGTGTAGGGGCCGATCGATTGAGCCGACGGCCGGTCGACGCCCCTCTGACTGCACCAACGCCGGATACCGTTCGATCAACCGTTGCTGGCTGACCCCCAGTCGTTCGGCGACCACGCGAATCCGTTCTTCTCGTTCGATCGGATGCTCGCTCTTTTGCAGAATCCGCAGCACATCGTCCACGCTGCGGATACGCCCTTCGATCGTACTGGACTCTGCCGTGCTCACACTATGCTCAAGGGCAAAATCCAAGAGACTCGGAGCCTGCTCTTCCAAGCGCGCGAAAGCCTCCGGCCCTTCCTTCCGGACATACGTATCGGGGTCCTCTCCAGCCGGCAAGGTGACGACTTTCACCCCGAGCCCGCTATTCACAAACAGATCGAGTCCTCGCAGAGCTGCACGGACCCCGGCCTGATCCGGATCGAACAACAGTACGACCTTCGAGGCAAACCGTCTCAACACCTGAATATGCTCTGCCGTCAGGGCCGTCCCCAGCGTCGCAACCGTATGAGTCAGTCCAGCTTGGTGAAGCGCAACCGCGTCAAAATACCCTTCCACCACGATGACGGTCTTCAACCGAGCGACCGCTTCCCGCGCGAGATCCAACGCGTAGAGCGTCTGCCCCTTCTTGAACAAGGGAGTATCCGGCGAATTCAGGTACTTCGGAGTCCCCTCGCCGAGGATACGCCCACCAAAACCGACGACCCGTTTCCGCAGATCGGTGATAGGAAACATCACGCGGGCGCGAAAACGATCATAGGCTCCGGACGCATGTTCGCGCGCCACCGTCAATCCCGCAGCCGCCACATCACTCTGTGCGAAAGCCTGCTTGCTCAACGCCTTGATGAGCCCGTCCCACTCAGCCGGGGCACAACCGATTTCAAATCGCTCGATCGTCTCAGGGCGAATACCCCGGCTGGTCAAGTAGTCCCGCGCCGTCGCACCGGCCACCCCATCCCGCAAACTCTGTTGAAACCACGCCATCGCTGCCCGATTGAGCGGTTCAAGTCGGCTCGCTTGTGCCGTGTGAGGCCCCGCGCTTGGCCCGCTGTCCGGCACATCAATCCCGAATTTCTGTCCGAGTTCACGGACTGTTTCAGGAAAATTCGCGCCGGTGATCCGCATCAGAAACGTAAACACGTTGCCGCCCGCGCCGCATCCGAAACAATGAAAAATCTGGCGGGAAGGACTGACGGTAAAGGAGGGCGATTTTTCCTGATGGAAGGGACAGAGACCTTTCAAGTTCTGGCCGGCCCGAGTCAGGCTCACATGATGTCCAACCACCTCGGCAATGTCGACCCGGTCTCTGACTTGATTGATCACGTCTTCTGAAATCAGACCTCGGCCCACGAGAGTCGCGGCTCCTATTTCCCCACCTCGCGACCGGTGAGAAAGATGAACGTAAGTGGTCGAAAAATAGACCGGTCAGGGTAACAGACGGGAAAGAAATCTGTCAACGTGACGGCAAGGCCCCCGCCTGGCCAAATACGATGTTCAAAAAGGCCGGCCAGCAAGGCCGCAAGGAGTGCGGACCCGAGGCGTACGCGGACAGGATACGTTGAGGGGTTCGGACGACTGAGAACGAAGCCTGAGGCAAAGCGCGTCTCTGGCGCGCCGGGGCTGGGTGGGTGAAAACGGCGACTTTTTCAGCATCCTGCTAGCCGGGAGGCCAGGCGAGATGGCGCCCGCCCAGAACATGGAGATGAAGGTGAAACACGCTCTGGCCGCCATGCGCACCGGTATTGATGACACAACGGTATCCGGTATCGGCAATCCCCTTCAATTTCGCAATCTTGTTGCCGGCCAGCATCAAATGCCCAAGTAGCCCACCATCCGAATCTTGCAGTTCCGCTATCGAGGCCGCATGTTTTCGGGGAATGACGAGCACATGCGTCGGCGCCTGGGGATTGATATCGTCGAACGCGACGACCAGCTCGTCTTCATAGACGAGCGCGGCGGGAATGGTCCTCGCGACAATTTTGCAAAAGAGGCACTCGCTCATGAGGTGGGGCCTTTTCTTAAGCCCGACTTTCCGAATCGGGTCGCCAGCTCCTGATAGACCTCTTGAGGTGTCACGCCGTGATATCCCAACGCCACCAAAGTATGGAACAGCAGATCCGCTGTTTCGTAGACAATCTCGTCCTTTTTCCCGCCCTTTCCAGCAATCGCCACCTCGCCGGCTTCCTCGACAACTTTCTTCAGGATACGATCGACACCGCCTTCCAGCAGTGTGGAGGTGTAGGACTCGCTCGATGGCTGACGCTTTCGCTCTTGGATCATCTGGTAGAGGCGTTCGAGAATTCCCCCCCAGGACTCGGACGTCTTCGTCTCCGGCGAGTCTAGGCGCGAAAAGAAGCAGGCCCGCTCCCCTGTGTGGCACGTCGGACCGACCGGCTCGACCTTCACGAGAAGGGCATCGCCGTCACAATCTACAAACAGGTCCTTGAGCTGCAGTGTGTGACCGGAGGTCTCGCCTTTCTCCCACAACGTTTGGCGCGACCGGCTCCAGAAGTGCACCGACTTCGTCTCAATAGTCTTTTGCAGGGCCTCCTGGTTCATGAAGGCCACCATCAACACCGTGCCATCCCGCCAGTCCTGCACGACCGCCGGAATCAGCCCCTGCGCATCGAATTTCAATTGCCCCGTATCCATTATCGAACCGCCACTCCCTTCTCACGAAGATAGGCTTTTGCTTCAGGAATCGTGTGCGTCCGAAAATGGAAAATAGACGCGGCCAGCACCGCATCGGCCTTGCCCTTGACGAATCCGTCATAGAGATGGTCCAAATTCCCCACGCCGCCCGACGCAATCACCGGGATCGACACAGCCTCTGACACGGCAGCCGTCAACGCAAGGTCATAGCCCTGCTGTTGCCCATCCTGATCCATGCTCGTGAGCAAAATCTCACCTGCTCCGTACTGCGCCATCGTCTTCGCCCATTCGACGACATCGAGACCGGTCGACTTGCGGCCGCCGTGGGTAAACACTTCCCATCCTGTGGCCGGCGCAGCACGACGCTTGGCGTCGATCGCCACGACGATACATTGCGTCCCGAATCGCTCTGCCGCTTCCTTCACAAATTCTGGCCGTTGAACCGCCGCTGTGTTGATGCTCACCTTGTCCGCACCCGCCTTCAACAAGGCCCGGATGTCCTCAAGCGTTCTCACACCCCCACCGACAGTCAACGGCATGAACACCCGCGCCGCCGTCTGCTCAACCACGTCGATGATGGTCTTACGATTCTCATGAGAGGCGGTGATGTCCAGAAAACAAAGTTCATCCGCTCCTTCGCGATCATAGACGGTTGCCACTTCGACTGGATCTCCCGCATCGCGCAAGTTCACAAAGCTCACACCTTTGACGACGCGACCATCTTTGACATCGAGGCAGGGAATAATACGTTTAGTCAGCATCTTAACCGGTGAGGAGTCAGGGGTAAGGGGTGAGCATGAGAACCCGCTCCTACCCTTTACCCCTCACTCCTTACTCCTTACCAAGCGCCATTAGCGCGGCTTGAAAGTCGAGCTTCCCGTCGTATAACGCCTTACCAACGATCGCGCCTTCAACTCGTGGACCGAGCGCCTGCACGGCCCGCAAGTCTTCGACGCGCGAAATACCCCCGGAGGCGATCACGGGGAAGGACGACAACTCAACCACCTCCCGCAACGCTGCCAGATTCGGTCCGCCCAACATACCATCGCGGGCTATGTCCGTATAGATCACAGCGCCCAAGGCGTAGCCTGCCACCTCCTTCAGCAATTCAGTCGCCTTCGTCTCCGATACCGCCGTCCAGCCCTTGACCGCCACCTTCCCATCCCGCGCATCCAGTCCCAATAAAACCTGGCGAGGAAATTCCAAGCAGGCTTGCTCAAGGAATGATCGATCTGTCAATGCCGCAGTGCCGAGCACAACCCTGCTTACGCCAGCGCCAAGATACCGACGCACCGTCTCGATCGACCGGATCCCTCCTCCGACCTGTACCTTCACACTCACGGTGCGAATGATCGCCCCGATCTGAGGAAGATTGCGTGGTTCCCCCTCCACGGCTCCATTTAAATCCACCACATGAATCAACACTGCGCCACCTTGCTGCCATCGCCTCGCGATAGCCGCTACGTCATCGGAATACACCGTTTCAGCCGCCATGTCGCCCTGACGCAACCGCACGCAACGGCCATCTTTTAGATCAATCGCTGGAATAACGAGCATAGAAAGAACGGCTTGTCGTTAGTGCGTTTCTACCGTGCCAAATGGAAATTCAAGGAGCATATGTTCGACCCCGTAGCTCGCCAACTCCTCCGCCGTGACAAACACCCCGCGCCGCTGAATGAATCCCATCACGTCTTCAATCATTGGCCGCTGTTTCTCGTAGTAATTCCCTTCCCACAGAACTTGCCCATCAGCCGCGACCACCTTAGCTTCAAACCCCACCGTGGCCGGAGGGCTGGCGCCAAAACGACCACCGACTCGTTCCTGGTACACCAACACTTGGCCGATCAGCGAGGCATCCACCTTGAGCTGCTTTGCCACCATCACCGCCGGTGACTGACCGGCGGAAGGGTGCAACGCCGCTTGAGACGTAAGCGCTTTCGACGCCTCACTCGGCGACAGCACGGTCACGCCCTGCCGCGCCCGTAACCGGCTCCACAATAGCTGCGTGACTGTGGCCCCAGCCTCAATCGGCACTGTGACTGTTTGTCGAAGATTCTGCTCGGTATTCGGCGGCACCGCTACCGTCATATCAGACCGGCGAGCCCCCTGCGGCGCCGGGATGGTCTGATCAATGCTCTCTCTCACTTGTGGTGTCGTGAGAGTCGTGAACGGTACCAACGCGATGGTACGAACCTGATAGCGCGGCAATTCTCCTGACGATTTTGTGGTCACTTTCGACCCGCTGCAGCCGACGACTACCAGCACGAGCACCGTCAGTGTGAGCACGTGAGGCATCAGACGTATGGTGACGGTTCGCTTGTGTCGTATTTTCACCATCTCACCCTCATGTCCAGCCCGTAACGACTATGCGTGCCACGATCCAAAATTCTTCATGAGTTGCAACCCGACGGCCTGACTCTTTTCGGGATGGAACTGACAGGCCACCACATTGTTCCGCCAAATACTCGAGACAAACGGAATACCGTACGTGGTCGTCGTCGCAGCAATCTGCCGGTCGACCGGATCGACGAAATACGAATGCACAAAATACCAGTGGTCTCCATCCGTAATCCCCTCGAACAACGGACAGGGCCGCTGAATGTTGACCTGATTCCAGCCCATGTGAGGAACTTTCAGCATCGGATCGATCTCAAACCGCCTGACCCTACCCGGAATGATGCCGAGCCCTTTGTGTGTGCCGAACTCCTCGCTCTCCGTGAACAACAGCTGGAGCCCCAAACAGATTCCCAGAAATGGTTTTCCCGATTGAATCGCTGCGCGAATTGGCTCCGCCAGTCCATATCGCTCAACGTTGGCCATGCAATCGCCAAACGCTCCAACACCCGGCAACACCACATGGCTTGCACTCCCGATCACGCGCGGATCACGTGTCACCACCGCCTGATGCCCCACCGCCTCAAAGGCCTTGGAGACACTGCGAAGGTTGCCCATGCCGTAATCAATGATTGCGATCATAATCCCTATTGGCCGTAGGAAGGATGTAACAATACCGCAACCAGCTCTCTCCCGCCACTCCTCTCTGAGCAAACAAAAGGGGGTCAGGCATCAGTAGCCCTGTCCCCCTTCACCATTCGGCGATGTCAGTTGGACGAAATCTATAGCATCCCCTTCGTCGACAGTACCTTGCCCGCCAATCGCTCTTCCAACATGGTCGCCTGATCGAGGGCCTTGGCCAGCGCCTTGAAGATGGCTTCCATGATGTGGTGCGGGTTGCGGCCGTACATCAGATTCACATGGAGATTCAAGCCACCATGGGTGACGAAGGCCTGGAAGAAATCTTCGAACAGACCTAGGTCGAAGGCTTTGATCTTCCGGTCCGGCAACACCACGTTGTAGACGAGGTAGGGCCGGCCACTGAGATCCACCGTGACTTGGGCCAGCGTTTCATCCAGCGGCGCTGAGGCAAATCCGAACCGCTTGATCCCGGCCTTCTCGCCCAATGCCTGATGCAAGGCCTTGCCCATGACGATGCCGACATCCTCCACCGTGTGGTGCTCGTCGATATCGATATCGCCTTTGGCCTGGACTGTCAAATCGAAGAACCCGTGCCTAGACAACAGCTCCAGCATGTGGTCGAAAAAGCGAATCCCGGTGTCGATCTTCCCTTGGCCGCTCCCGTCCAACATCCATTCGACCTGGATATCCGTCTCTTTCGTGGCACGATGAATCGATGACTGTCGGGGTGCAGATCCGTTCTTTTTCATGAGAACCTGCTCTGGGCTGACTTCGCGTGGGCGTCGAACCCTTCGATGTGGGCCAACCGGACGAGATGATCTTTCACCTTGCTCAATTCCTCGCGAGTGTAGTGCACGATATTGCTGACCTTAATGTAGTCGTGGACGGAGAGTGCCGAAAGGAACCGTGCCGTCCCTCCGGTCGGCAGGACGTGATTCGGGCCGGCGACATAATCTGCAACCGATGGGGGAGTGTACCGGCCCAGGAAGAGCGCCCCTGCGTGCCGGATTCTCTCTAGATAGTCAAACGGCTCATCGACCGAGAGTGTCAAGTGTTCCGGGGCAATCTGATTGGCGACCACGATGGCCTCGTCCATGGTCGCGACCACGAAGGCCACCGAATGGCGCGCAATGGACCTGGCCGCGATCTTTTCCCGTTGCAGTCCCTTCAATTGACTCTCGATGAGTCGCGCCACATCTTTTGCCAACTGGGCTGATGTGGTGACGAGATAGACCTGCGCATCTTCGTCATGTTCTGCTTCGCAGAGAAGATCGGCTGCGACATGCGCCGGTTTGGCGTCGCCATCTGCGACGACAAGTAGTTCGCTCGGGCCTGCCACCATGTCGATCCCGACTGTGCCGTACAAGAGCCGCTTGGCCGTCGCGACATAAATATTGCCGGGGCCCACGATTTTGTCGACGCGTTGGATGGTCTTGGTCCCGTAGGCCATCGCTCCGACAGCTTGCACACCCCCGACACGATAGATCTCCGTGACGCCGGCGATGTCGGCTGCCACCAATAGATAAGGATTGATCGGGCCTTTTTGTGGCGGCGTACACATCACCACACGGGAGACACCTGCGACCTTGGCCGGAATCGCGCACATCAAGACCGACGAGGGATAGACGGCCTTGCCCCCCGGCACGTACACGCCGACCGCATCGACCGGTGTGACCACCTGTCCCAACGTCGCTTCGTTGTCCTGATACATCCACGTCTTGATGCGCTGGCGTTCATGGAACGACGTGATCCGCCGGGCTGCAAACCGGAGTGCGTCACCCTCGTCTTTCCGGATGTGAAAGTAGGCCTCTTTGATCTCTTCGGGGGTCACACGCAACCCCGTGTCTTTCATGGTGACGCGGTCGAATTGTTTCGTGTAGCGGAGAACGGCCTTATCGCCACCCCGCTCCACGGCTTGCAGAATCGCCTTGACCGTCTTTTCGACGACAGCCCCTTGCACGCGGCCACGCGACACCACTTTCTTGAGTGCGGGGAGAAAGGCTCGCTCGGTAGAGACCACAATCTTCATGTGCGAGTCCGTCTGACCGTTCGACGTGCCCCGCGCAAAGCCTTGCGCGGAGCGGATGTTCGAGAGCTCGGCTGGTGTGCTGCTCACAGCCCGGAGCTTTTTAATCAGCTCTGTGACCACCGCATGCTTCAATTTCAGACTTGCTCGATTGACGACTAACCGGGCCGTGGACTGCGCGATGCACTCCACTTCGACAAGATCATGCGCCTTCAGTGTGTTGCCGGTCTCGACCAGATCCACAATCCGATCGGCCAAACCGACCAAAGGCGCCAGTTCAATCGAGCCGTACAACTTG
The DNA here is from genome assembly GCA_963801725.1 of uncultured Nitrospiraceae bacterium. Taxonomy (GTDB): domain Bacteria; phylum Nitrospirota; class Nitrospiria; order Nitrospirales; family Nitrospiraceae; genus Palsa-1315. The sequence continues at coordinate 1,234,060 of CAWDFX010000002.1, read as the reverse complement.
ATGATTTCGACCTGCACGCCGCGCTGATTGAAATACCGCTCGGTGATCTTCGGATACTTGGTCGCTACCCGAATTTTCGAGGACAGCCGGTCGCGTGAGGCCTGTCCCTTGAGCGCAGCGACGGCGATTCTACACGCTCCGAACTGTAAATCCAATGGTTCATATACGTCGCTGTCCTGCTCCATCAAGACGTCTTTCCCGACAATCCCGACGTCCGCCGCACCATATTCGACATAGGTCGGCACATCGGTCGGCCGCACAATCAGGAAGGTCATGCCGATCTCCGGACAGGGAAACACCAGCCGGCGACTCTCGGTGGAGAGACTGCCCAGGGCATAGCCCGCCCGGCGAAAGACGTCCAGCGTGAGGTCCAACATTTTCCCCTTCGACAAGGCAATCGTCAGCATGATGTCAGCAAGTCCCAGCCTGCGCCGCTCCCTCTTTATGACGGGTGATCGTCGCACCCAACCCGCGTAGCTTCTCTTCCATCCGCTCATAGCCACGATCCAGATGGTAGACGCGGAGAATTTCCGTCTTACCTTCCGCCGCAAGACCGGCCAAGACCAATCCTGCGCTTGCACGAAGATCGGACGCCATCACCGGAGCCCCGGTCAGCTTGGTCGGTCCGGTCACGACCGCCCGATTGCCCTCGACCTTAATCTCGGCACCCATCCTGCGTAACTCCTCGACATGCATAAATCGGCTTTCGAACACCGTCTCGGTGATCACACTCGTGCCCTCAGCGGCCGTCATCAAGGCCACCATCTGCGCCTGCATGTCGGTGGGAAACCCGGGATACGGCAACGTTCGAATGTCGATCCCTTTGAGCCGCGATGCCGCGTTGAGATGAATCCGTTCTTTCTCCACCTGCATCTCGACGCCGGCTTCCCGCAGCTTCATCAGCAAGGCGTCCAAGTGATTCGGACGGCACCGATTGAGCGTCACCGCTCCCCGCGTAATAGCCCCGGCCACCAGATACGTTCCTGTTTCGATGCGATCTGGAATAACGTCGTGATCGCTCCCGTGCAACTCGCGGACACCTTCGATCGTGATGACATCCGACCCGGCACCCATGATGCGAGCCCCTCGCTTCACGAGAAAATCCGCAAGGTCCACGATCTCCGGTTCCTTCGCTGCATTTTCAATGACCGTGGTCCCACGAGCAAGCGACGCAGCCATCATCAGATTTTCCGTTCCGGTGACCGTCGGCGTATCGCAGTAGATCTGTGCCCCCGACAACCGCTTCGCTTTGGCGCGAATATACCCGTGTTCCATCGAAACTTCCGCACCCATTTTAGCGAGTCCGGCAAGATGGAGGTTGACGGGCCGTGACCCAATGGCACAGCCACCGGGCATCGACACCGTGGCCTCTCCCCATCGTGCCAGCAGCGGTCCCAGCACGAGCACGGAGGCCCGCATGGTCTTCACAAGATCGTACGGGGCCTGGGTCGAAGTGATCACATTGGCGTTCATGACCGCGCGATTTCCCTCATAGTGGACCTTCGCGCCCAAAATACCTAACAACTTGCCCATGGTGACGACATCCACCACGTGAGGCACGTTGGTGATCACGCACTCGCCCCCGCCAAGAATGGTAGAGGCTAAGATCGGCAACGCGGCATTCTTCGCCCCGCTGATCTGAACCTCACCTCGAAGCGGTATCCCGCCGGTGATGACTATGCGATCCATCGTCTCCGCCCCTAAGCAGGATGCTGAAAAAGTCCGCCAGCTTCGTTCTCGCTTCGCTCAGAGGCTCAACGTACCGAAGCGTACGCCTCGCCTCTTCGCTCGCTGCGGCCTTGCTGGGCAGCCTTTTTGAGCATCCTGCGTGAGTGTTCTTCCCCTACCTCAACCGTACAGAGTATCGAAGATCTGCTATGCCGAAATTGTTCTTTCGCAAGCTGTTAGGTTCCTGATCGCTCCACAATCACCACACGTTCAAGCCCTGCCGCGTCATAGACCAGCTGGTGGAATCTGTATTCGGGTATCTGGTCGACAATCTGGCGTATTGCACGAGCCTGGCCGGCACCGATTTCCATGATCAGTGCGCCACCGGGAACTAGGTATCGAGCAGCCTCCTGCAATAACCGTTTGTGCAACTCCGTCCCCTGAGGCCCTGCCACCAGAGCGGCTCGTGGTTCGAATAGCCGCACTTCTGGCTGAAGGGTCAGCCACTCAGTCTCCGCAATATAGGGAGGGTTCGAAACGATGACGTCAATGCGCCCTTCCAGCCCCTGCTCTGCCAATGGCTTCAGCAAATCGCCTTCCAACCATGTGATGCGCTCACCCATCGCATGACGAATGGCATTCTGCCTGGCGATATCGAGCGAAGTGTTCGAGAGATCGGTTGCGATCACCCGCGCACAAGGTCTCAACCTCGCAATCGCTACGGCAATGCACCCGGATCCTGTGCAGACATCGACGATGGTCGCCTCTTGTTCGGCGAGAATCCGTTGCGCGGCATACTCCACCAGCAGCTCAGTCTCCGGCCTCGGAATGAGCACCGTCGAATTTACGCTAAATTCTAACCCGCAAAACTCTTGGGTCCCCAGAATATATTGCAAGGGCTCTCGACCAACCCGCCGCCCGACCAGCCTTCTCGCGACCACCAACTCAGCAGGAGACAGCAATCGGTCTCGATCGGCAAGAACTTGATGTGCAGGAAGCCGGAGCGCGTGCTCCATGATCCACAACGCTTCCTGCCCCGCGCTCTCTATGCCTGCTTGCTCCAATAGCCGTCGTGCCTCGGTGATCGCCTCCCCGAGCGTTGCCTGGCCTACTGATCGCAAGATGGGGGCAACCACATCCATACTAAGCAGCTCCCACTTCTTGCTGACGCTGCGCCCTCAGAGCCTGGACGAGTTCGTCGAGGTCGCCTTCGAGCACCTGTTCCAACTTATGCAACGTCACCCCGACGCGATGATCTGTCACTCGATTCTGCGGAAAGTTGTATGTGCGAACCTTCTCGCTTCGCTCGCCCGTGCCCACTTGAGCCTTGCGATTCTGGGCGATTTCCGCTTCCTGCCTCTCCCGCTCCGCCTCAACGATTCTGGCCCGCAGGGTTCGCATCGCCTTGTTGCGATTCTTCAGCTGCGACCGTTCGTCCTGGCAACTCACCACCACACCGGTCGGAACATGGGTAATCCGTACCGCCGATTTCGTCGTATTGACGCTCTGCCCTCCGGCACCGGATGAACAGAAGGTGTCGATCCGAAGATCCATGGGATCGATCTGCACATCCACTTCGTCCACCTCGGGCATGACGGCGACGGTGACCGTCGACGTATGAATCCGGCCACTGGCCTCCGTGACGGGAACACGCTGGACTCGGTGGACCCCGGCCTCGAATTTGAAGTGGCTGTATGCGCCCTTGCCTTCTATCAGCGCGACAACCCCCTTGTAGCCTCCGGGCCCGGTTTCTGTGGCTTCAACCACATCAACCTTGAATCCTTTGATCTCGGCGTACTTGCTGTACATGCGGAACAATTCTCCGGCAAAGAGCGCCGCCTCGTCACCGCCGGTCCCTGCGCGGATTTCGAGGAGCAGACTTTTCTCGTCTCGTGGATCTTTGGGAATAAGCAGCTCTTGGGCCTGCTGTTCGATCTCACGCTGTTGGTGTTCGAGCGTAGCGCTCTCCTCCGTCGCCATCTTATGCAATTCAACCCCGGCCGTGGGATCTGCAAGAATTTGAGCGGCTTCCTCCAACTGCCTTGCGTTGTCTCGATAGGTGGCGAGAAGCTTGGCCGCCGGTTCGATATCCATCCGCTCCTTATTGACTTTGTGAAGCTGAGAAGGTTGACTCATCATAGACGGGTCCATGAGCTGATTCGTCAACTCATCATATCGAGTGGCTAGCACTTCCCATTTCTTTAGTAAGACTGCTTCCATGGCCCGTCTCCCCTGGATTCCTGCTCAGCCCCTGACGCACAAAAACAAAGAGACCCTGCCCCTCAGCGAAGCAGAGTCCCTTGTATGGCCTCTTCTTAAGCTACTTTTCTTTCTTCGCGTACTTCTTCTTAAACCGTTCGACACGCCCTTCGGTATCAATGATCTTCTGCGTCCCGGTGAAAAATGGATGGCAGTTTGAACAAATATCGACATTGATATCGCCGCCCGTCGATCTGGTCTTATATTTGTTGCCGCAGGCGCAATGCACCGCGACTTCCCGATACACGGGATGGATACCCTTCTTCATAATTCACACTCCCTACACGTCACAATCATCCGCCTTCGCCCATTCGAAAGCCCGTCACTGTACCTTGTCTCCGCGACCAGATACAAGTCGGATGTTACCGATTCATCGACTGGAGAAACTCCTGATTGGTCTTGGTGCCATGTAGCTTGTCCATCAGAAACTCCATGGCTTCCATTGTCCCAAGCGGACTCAACACCTTGCGCAATATCCACATCTTATTGAGACGGTCCTTATCCACCAGCAATTCTTCTTTTCTCGTCCCGGACTGGCTGATATCGATAGCCGGGAAGAGCCGCTTGTCGGCCAGACGGCGATCGAGATGGACTTCCATGTTGCCGGTCCCTTTGAACTCTTCAAAGATCACGTCATCCATCCGGCTACCGGTATCGACAAGCGCGGTCGCCATGATGGTGAGACTGCCGCCGTTTTCGATGTTGCGGGCCGCCCCAAAGAACCGCTTCGGTCGCTGGAGCGCATTCGAGTCCAATCCTCCCGACAACACCTTGCCGCTCGGCGGCGCAATCGTATTATAGGCGCGTGCCAAGCGAGTAATGCTGTCCAGCAGTACGACGACATCTTTCTTATGTTCGACCAGTCGCTTGGCCTTTTCGAGCACCATCTCAGCCACCTGAGCATGGCGCTGGGCCGGCTCATCGAAGGTGGAGCTGATAACTTCGGCCTTCACCTGCCGCTGCCAGTCGGTGACTTCTTCCGGCCGCTCGTCGATGAGCAGCACGATCAAGGTCACTTCCTTGTGGTTTTTAAGAATCGCCCGAGCGATGGCCTGCAGCAACATCGTTTTCCCGGTTCGGGGAGCCGCGACGATCAACCCACGCTGGCCTTTGCCGATCGGGGTCGTGAGATCCATCACGCGGGTGCAATACTCTTCACGGTCAAACTCGAGGACTAGCCGCTCCTCCGGATAGAGCGGCGTCAGGTTATCGAAGAGGATCTTGTCACGAGACACTTCGGGATCTTCGTAATTGACCTTCTCGACCTTGAGCAACGCAAAATACCGTTCGCTCTCCTTCGGCGGCCGGATCTGGCCGGACACAATGTCGCCGGTGCGTAGATTGAAACGCCGGATTTGAGAGGGCGAGATATAAATGTCATCGGGACCAGGGAGATAATTTGAATCGGGAGCGCGCAGAAATCCGAACCCATCAGGGAGCGTTTCGAGCACGCCTTCACCGAAGACCACGCCGTTATTCGCGGTCTGCGCCTGCAGAATCGCAAAAATCAATTCCTGCTTCCGCAGAGTGGGTGCGCCATCGATCTTCAAATCGCGCGCAACCTCATTGAGATCGGCGATGGACTTCTGCTTTAGCTCCGCCAGATGCATAACCTCCCCCTTCGTTTGTGTCATGAGTATCCTCTCAAGCCCCCGGCTGCTTTGTTATGGGCAGCGATCGCACATGGTGAACCATGGGAAATTGTCCACGGACTGAATAATAGAGTAACGGTAATGCGTTGATAATTGTGTCTTGTATATCAGCTAAAAGAGGGTGACCCGTGAGGGACTGACCTGTTTTCGCGTGTCGCTATTCAGGGTACGACTCTGTCTCATGGTTGCGGATATTGTTGCAGGCCGGAACTCATGCGTCGCTGACTCGCCTCTGTCCCCTAAGCAATTGCGATTTGTATCGAGATGCGCCCCGGAAGTCTTGTGTGTGGAGATAACTTGGAATCGAGCTGAGATAGTGGACGAATCATAACGCGAGTGTTGTTCCTTGTCAACAGGGATATACTTTTTCTCACACTACCCACTTTGCGTTGATCTAATCCAGCTGGACGGGCCTCTTCTTGGTTGGCGCAATTGCTTGCTCCGACGCCTACGGTTGCAGCGCAAAAGAGCGGTGTGCTAAATGAGGAGCTTCGCGGAGGCACACCATGGCGCATGACGACGAACACGGACAGCACGAGCGGATATTTACATTGTCCGAGGCCAATCGCCTCATCCCTCAGCTCAATTCCAAGTTGACATCGATTCAGCAGGCCAAGGCCGTCTTGTCACGCACGAAAGAAGATATTAAAAAAGCCAGCGCCCAAGCCGAATATGGCGGGGGCAGTACTGTTGGATACCTCTACATCTTGGGTCTGCAACAAGTCAGTGCGAATCTTCAGGCAATTCAGGAACTCGGTATCCTGGTGAAGGACTTGGACCTCGGTCTCTGTGACTTTCCCCATCTTCGTGACGGCCGAGTGGTCTATCTATGCTGGAAGCTCGGAGAACAAGAAGTTCGCTGGTGGCATGAAACGACCACCGGCTATAAAGATCGCTGTCCGCTAGAGGATCTAGCCTGAGGTCAGACTCCTCTTTTTCAACCCTCGAGACATTTATGAAATTCGTCATACTCGGATTCGACGGTCCCGACGGAGAGGCCAAGCGAAAAATCTATCGCCCGGCGCATCTCGCCAAGATGGAACCCCTAGATGCGCAAGGCCGGGTTGTGCTTGCTGGTCCACTCACGGATAAGACAGGGAGTCTTATCGTCATCGAAGCGAATTCGCTGGAAGACGCGCAACAGTTTGCTCGCGAAGATCCCTATACCGTCCACGGTGTATTTGAACGGGTCGAAGTCCACCCGTTTACTCAAGTCTTTCCCAAGAAACAGTAGCCGAAAGCCTGTCGCTTCACTTCTTCAGCCCTTACTCCGTTCACCCCGGTCTGGTTGCATTGCCGCTTCAGCCATCGCGCGGTATAGTTATTCGAATGGGACTGTACCGGCGATTGTTCTATTCTTCCCTCTTCTCTTCTCTCTTCGTGCTCCTTCTATGGGGAGCTCCTGCATTCAGTGCCTCCACGAAAACCATCATCGCCGATGGCCAATATGTCATGGCCGATGGCGACACCTTGGCCGGCGCAGAAGAAAAAGTTCTCCAACGAGCCCAACGCAACGCCGTGGAAGAGGCGGGCGTCTATCTTGAAACTACATTTCACGATGTAGAAAAAGAATCTGGTGGGAGAAGCACGCAAACCAGTTCGCTGGAAATCAGAACGATTGCCGCCGCGGTCACAGAAACGGAAGTCCTCGAATCCAGGCGCTCCTTCGAACGGGACCGCCCCGTCTTCTTCGTACGCATTCGTGCCACGGTCAATCTGGGCAATCTGGCGGAAGCGATACGCCGACTTCAATCCGACCAACAACTTGCGCAAAACTTTCGCCAGCTCCAGCAGGAAAATCACCAGTTGCGCTCGCAACTGCAAGAGATTCAACAGCAGCCGATCGGCGTCCGAATGCTGGCAATCGATCCGAACGGGAAGTCCGCCTCACACCGACAGGCACGCGCGATGCTCGAAACTGCTCTCCACACATCGAATCTGCGGGACAAGATCCAGTTCAGCACCGACGCCGCCTTCCTTGACGATCGCTACGTCGATCCACTCATTGTGCGAGGACAAACCTATCTCCGACTCGTCTCACTGGCGTTTTCCCAACAGGCTCGAGCATCGGACTATGCAGACTATCTGGACAAGGCCAGGATAGACTTCGATCGCGCCATCACACTCGACGCGAAGAATGTATGGGCATGGGTTGGGAAAGGAGATGTACTCACGTGGATGAAACAATTGAACGAGGCTGCTGCTGCCTATGAGCAAGCCCTTGTGCTCGATCCGTTTGCCGATATCGCTCGCCAGCCTCTCATCGGCGTATACACGACACAAGCTCGCCGTCAGGCGGATGCCAAGTCTTGGCATCAGGCTTTGACCACACTGAAGAAACTCCTTAAGGCCGAAACGCCTGAAAGTTGGATCCCCTATCAAAAAGAAGCCTATGCGCTGCGCAGCGAGATTTATCTTAAACTGAACCAGCCGGATCAAGCGATTGAAGATCTGTCCACTGTTATTCGGGTTGACCCAACCAATGCTGCCGCCCTGGTGACCAGAGCAAAGCTTTACCGAGAACGTTTACAGGGTCGGCTCGCCAAGGATGATCTAGAGCGAGCCTGTGTTCTCGGATCCGTTTCAGCCTGTGAGCAATTGCCGTGACATTGCCAACATATTGATTTTCTGTCAGCATTTCATGTGCAAGCGACCCAGCCTTTAGCAGCCCAGCGACTACTGATTGGTTTGACAGACTGAATGGGCCAACCCTATAATGCACACTCTTAAAATGCGGACTGCGATAGGCGTTACTAGGCTGCCTCTGGGCAATGCCAAGATTTGAGGACAAAAGGCCTAAGCCTCCCGCATTCAATGGCCCCAAATTTCTCAGTGTTGGGCCTTCTGCGAGGTTGCAGGGGGCGTGGAAAAAGCTTAGAGTGGGAAGGCTGAGATTCTCAGAAGACCTATGCTTTTCGTTCTTTCACCCCTTGCCGGAGAGTAAGCTGTAATGACTCAGTATCGCGTCCTTCCAGGCCCCGAACATTTTCTTCCTCCATCGGCTGCCAGTATGGGCATTCGTTTGCCGAACCCTGGAGAAGCTCACATCAACGGCGTGATCGTCCCAGAGGAAAAAGCCTACGAGGAAGCGGCGAAGCAATTCCTCATGGCCAAAGTTCCGACCCTCTTCCCTGGTCCCCTTAGTCCTGTGGGCCTGGAATGAGAAGGCGGCCAAGAAAGCCACGGCTATCCGTCACTTGTACAACACGCTCAAGGAATGCGTGCAGCCCGGGCAAACGCCCATGCTGATCCCGATGCCGGACTACCGCCCCAAATATCCTAAGATCAATCCTGAAGTTGAAATCAATCCCAACCACCCGAATCTGACCATCTGGCATAATAAAATCGATTGCTGCATGTTTATCGGGGTCCACTGCCATCAAGCGAATTTGTCGCTCAAAATCATTCGGGGCGGTACATCCTGCTACACGATCGCCATGTGCGCTCAAGCCGGCCATGAAGATGCGATGCTCTCATTCCGCGACGCATCGGTTGAAAAAATCATGACACTGGCCGATGCCGTGAAAAGATTAAAAGGGACGGTTAACCCACGGCTGACGTCAGCCAAGAGCGGAGCCTCAAACTAAGCGACACCGTCTGAGACTCTGAGGACAGTGAAAGGAGCTTGAATCATGGCAGACACACACTCAGTCATCGGCACAAAAAATAAAAAGGGGCAGACCTTTACCGATACCTGGACGATGATGAATGACGCACCACGCACGCCGTCGTTCTATACGGGCAGCGAGGTCATCAAGGAAGCGCTCCGGCGGGCCAGCTGCGACGTGATGATCGCGTACCCGATTACCCCGCAGAGCGAAGCGGCCGCCTTGATCGGCGAACTCTTTGCCGAGGGTTACATCGGCGACTACTTCCGCGGCGAGAGCGAATTCGCCGTCATGTCGCAATGCGCGGGAGCGGCCTTCGGAGGAGCTCGCGTGTTTACGACAACTGCGGGCCCAGGCACGATGCGCGCGATGGAGAACTTTCCGATGTGGTCCGGCGCACGGTTGCCGATTCAGATGATCGTCACCTGCCGAGGGATCAACTCCCCACTGTCGATTCAGCCTGACACACTTGAGATTGCGTATCTTCTGAATACCGGCATGCTCGTCTGGCATGCGGAAACCGCACAGGACTTCTTCGATTGGATCCTCAAAGGCTACATGGTGTCGGAAGAGCCTGACGTACACCTCCCCTTGGCACTGTGCTGCGACGGATTCTTCGTGACGCACACCAAGGACGTTGTCAATCTTACCCCGGCAGACATGTGTCTTCCTCCCTATGACCCATACCGCTCCCCCGTACCCTGCATGGACATGGAATGTCCGCCGGTCCGGATGATGCGCGATCCGTTTGTCATGAAGAGCAATTACATCAGCTATGCCACCCATGCCTCCTGGCAGCAAGAAGTCTGGGCAGCAGTGGAACGGTCCCGCAAGCACACGATCAAGTGGATCAACGGATTGATCGAATCGGAAAATACCGATGCCGAGGTCATCATCGTCTCTTCGGGTACGGCGGTATCGCAGGGCCGGGAGGCTATCCGGCTCCTTGAGGACGAAGGCATCCGTTGCGGCCTGGTAAAGATCAAGTCCTTGCGGCCGTGGCCAGGCGAGGAAATCCGTGAAGCCACAAAAAATGCCAAGTACATCGTCGTCCCGGAGTTCAACGTGACCGGGTGGCTGGCGAAGGAAATTAGAGCCACCATCCCAAACAGTGAACGTGTGAACGCCGGCCCGCGTGTTTGCGGAGGCATGACGATGCCGCCGGAAATTATTGTCTCCGAAATCAAGACCCTGCTCGGCATGCGCAGCATGTCGATGGCCGGTCGCGGCAGTTGATCGCACCAAGCACAGCAAGAACGAACGACCTGAATAACCGAATAAGATGCACCACTGAGGAGGCCTACATGAGCAAGGAACGTATCAAGATTTCTGAAGACCTGTACGACATCATGCCGTCCGACTATCAAGACCTGGTCAAGAGCGCGACCTACGGCAAGGAAGACCGGGGCTGGAAGGATATCGGCAACAGCAAAGAACTCATCGAGCAGCACTCGCTCTGCGCCGGCTGCCCTGAATCCATGGCCTTTCGGTACATCCTGGCCTCATTGCCGAACCCCGAAGACACCGTCATGGTCGGCTCCACCGGCTGCACCAGCCTGGTGTTCCCCATGGTAGCCGTGCACAACATTCACTCTCTCTTCGGTAACCAAAACGCCATCGCTTCCGGCCTCAAGCGCGCCTTGAGTGTCCGCTTCCCAGGCCGGACGAAAGACGTAGTCGTGCTCGCCGGCGACGGCGCCACCGTCGATATCGGCCTCGACATGACGCTTCAAGCCTGGTTTCGCCAGGAGAAGTTCACCACGATTTGCTTCGATAACGAACTGTACGCCAACACCGGTGGCCAGGAGAGCGGTCTGATGCAGAAGGGGTTCGTCGCCAAGATGGCGCCGGTCGGGAAACTCTTCGACAAGGTCCGTCTGCCGGAAATCGCTCGCGAGTCAGGCTGCCATTACGTGGTCCAATGCACCGTCAGTAAACCGTCCCTCGTTGAGAAGGTGGTCCGGAACGCCGTCATGATCGCGCGCGAAATCGGCCCGACCTACCTCCAGCTCTATACACCTTGCATTCTCGAGATCGGGAAGAACAGTATGGAAGGGCTCCAGGAAATGCGGGACTCGGAAAAACCGACCGAGCGGTTCGCCTATAAAGAGTACATCAGCGAACCAGCCAAGCAACTTCTGGCAGAAGTGTCCGCCAAGGACAAGGAAAAGAAGGCCGCTGCAAAACAGCTCGCCTCTCAGGGCGCCTAATCCGATTCTGGAGGAGAGACGATCATGATCAAGAAAAGACTGAATGTCCGAATGTCGGGATTAGGCGGACAGGGCGCCGTCACTGCTGCGCATGTCCTGGCCATGGCTGCCAACCGCGACGGCAAGTTTTCGATCTCCAATCCCTTCTTCGGCGCTGAGAAACGCATGGCGCCGGCGGAAAGCTATTGTCGGATCGGTATCGAACGGATCTACGACCGCGGTGAGTTGGTATTTCCCGACGTGATCCAAGTCTTTCACCCCCAAGTCATCACCATGGGAAAGAGCTATACCATGCCCTTCTACTCCGGCGTGAAGGAAGGGGGCCTCGTCATCATCAATTCCGCCCAACCTCTTCTATCTGAAGAAGATATTCAACGGCTAAAGGATTTAAACGTCGCCCTGTTTTATATTGCAGGCACTGAACTCGCCATCGAAGTTGCCGGCACCGAGTTATCGACGAATATGTCGATGCTCGGATCGGTCGCAGGTATTACCAAGTGCGTCTCGATGGAAGCTATAGACGGCGCCTTACAGGAACGGTTCGGGAAGAAGTTCGTCGCCTCCGGTGGAACCGCCTCCTTGGATGAGGCGATCAAGAAGAAATTCGCCAAGAAAGAAATGTTGCTGGCCAAGAACCTGGCAACCGTGCAAGCGGCCTATGAAATCGCCAGTGAATGGGCCGAGAAGAATAAGTATGAGCTGCGAGTCGGCAATCCTGCCGTTGCGGTTTAACGAGAGAGAAGGAACCACCTCGCATGTATAACGTAGCCCAAGTCATCGACGAAAAGTGCGTGGCGAAGAAGGGATGCCGGTTGTGCATCATGTATTGTCCGGAGGCCAACTGCCTCGACCTCAATTCAAACAAGATGGTAGCCGAGGTGATCATTGACCGCTGTAAAGGCTGTGAGCTTTGCGTGATCGTCTGCGACGCGGCCAAACATTATGCCATCACGATGCAGGCAGTCAGCGCCACAGGACAGCTCATGACTCAAAAAGGTGAGTCCGCCGCGCTGGGGCAAGCCTACCAAGGATAACCGTTTCATGTAGCGGGTCTCCCGCGCAAGACCCCATGGCATCTCGCTATGGGGTTTTTTGTTGGCGAACCGTGAAGGGAATCGACAAATGGAAACTGAAGACAACGTCATTGATGAGCTCGTTCGTGAGATTTCCGGCCTGATCCATGAGTACCCGAAAGTGCTCGAACGGCGTGCAGCAGAGATCCTTGCCAGTGGGAAAGATCCTGATTTGGCGCACACACTCGTCAAGGCCGCCGACACCATGCGCGACAGCGGGAATCTCTACCTGACCTGGGCAAAGCATTACGCCTCCGTCGCATCAGGCAATACTGACGCGTCCTCGGATGAAGATGAAACAGAAGACTTCGACGTCTAATGAAATAGACGCCAACAGAGCACGTGCTCGTCCCAATAGAAATAGTTTCCCTCTCAATTACCATCTTTTGCTAGAATGGGCACCCCAAAGATAAACTGTCTCGTTCCCCGGTAGCTCAGTTGGTAGAGCAGCCGGCTGTTAACCGGCTGGTCGCAGGTTCGAGTCCTGCCCGGGGAGCCAATCCAGAGGAAAAGGGGTACTTCACAGCTGTGAAGTACCCCTTTTGCTTTCTCGCACTAGTGAGGTAGAAACTTCCTTCCTACCGTCGCCGGAAGGGCGTTCTAGCGAAAATGCGAGGAGGGTCTTCCTATCAAGATTTTTCTCGGCCTGCCGATTCATGCTGCGGAGCCATGGAACATTTTTTATAATGACATCCATGTCACCAGACGGGCGAGACTTTGCACCGGCGGCCTGGTTCCGCAATCCGCATTTTATGACGGTGCTCCCAGGCTATTGGCCTCGCCGAGCGCTCCTTGACGGAATCCCGACCGAGTCGAGGCTCTTCACCTCCGGAACCGCACACCCAGCTACTCGGCTACTGCCACTGGCAGCCGCACCGCACCGCCTGCCGGACCGTGGTGCTCGTGCACGGTCTTGAAGGCTGTAGCGAATCGCATTATATGCGCGGCATCGGAGCCAAAGCCTATCGGGAGGGATTCAATGTCGTCCGGATGAACCAGCGTACATGTGGCGGAACCGAGCACCTGACGCCAACGCTTTACAACAGCGGCTTGAGTCAGGACTATCGAGCCGTCGTCCAAGAGTTGGCGCGCGTGGATAGACTCGATCGCATCTGGCTGATCGGCTATTCGATGGGAGGGAATCTCATCCTGAAAGCAGCCGGGGAGGCCGGCTCGTCAGAGGCGGCGTTGGCCGGCGCGATCGCGGTCTGCCCGAATATCGACCCTCCGAAATGCGTCGATGCCTTGGAGCAGCCACGCAACTGGATTTATCACAGACATTTTCTCGTGAGCTTGAAGGCAAGACTGCGCCGAAAGGCCGCACTCCTCCCCGGCAAGTGGGATCTCACGGATCTCGATCGCGTCGCCTTGATGCGTGAATTTGACCACATCTACACAGCCCCGGACGGGGGATATGCCAGTGGAGCCGACTACTATGAGCGCGCAGGCGCATGCCGTGTGCTCGATTCCATCGCCGTCCCCACCCTCATCATCACGGCACAAGATGATCCCTTCATCCCTTACTCCATGTTTACCGTGCCACCGATTCAGCGCAATCCCAAGATTCGAGTGATCGCGCCTCGCTACGGGGGCCATTGCGGGTTTTTACAATGGGCCCGCAACGGAGAAGATCATTTCTGGGCGGAGAATCGGATTATGGATTTCTTACAGGAACGAATGTGAAGAGGGTGCGTGCCGGCAAACCCGATCAGGCTGTTTGAAGATGCGCCCGCACTTCCTGCACGTAGGTCTTGAAGGGGTCCGGCATAGGGAAGGGCACCTGGCCGCGTAGTTGGAAGATCGACCAGTTGATCACATACGAGGGAGAAAACCGTTCCTCCGGCCTGGAATCATCTGGGTCATCAGGAGGTCCACAGGCCAGCAAATGCCGAACAAGCTCACCCCTCCCAAACGCTCTGGTGTTGCGTGGTGGATGGTCCATAGCCAACGTAATCGCCTTGTCCGTAATGAGGCGTGGAACCCGCCCTTCTTCCATGAGGCCATAATAGAGCCCCTTGCCTTGATGAAGATTGTGATACTCCAGATCGAGACTCTTGAGTGCCGGGTCTGCCCACGTCATCTGCTCCGCTTCGCGAAAGGTTTCGAGCAGCCATAATTTCGAGGCCCAATCGACCCGACCCACCAACGTCGTGTAGTCCCCGCGGAGATCCCGCAAGACCGCCTCCCATTGATCGAGCACCCAATCGGTTTCATCGTCCTGTCCACGATAGTGCGCGCGCGCCGCTGCAAGAAACGCTTCCTGAATGTCGATCGCGGAAATCGTATTCCCTGACTCCAGCCGAACGATCCATTGCCGGGTCTGATCCTGTGACAGTTCCTGCATGGTTTCGACCGGTTCATCGAGGTCAAGACCGATCGGCGCATGGCCCTCTTCGATCAATTGAAGAACCAACCCTGTCGTACCCAATTTTAACGCCGTGGCCACCTCCGCCATGTTGGAATCGCCCAATAACAAATGAATGCGCCTGTATTGATTCGGATCGGCCAACGGTTCATCTCTGGTATTCACGATGGCCCGATTCTGCTGCACCCATTCGAAGAAATCATTCACGATATAATCGGCACGCTGGGAGAGCTGAAACGGAAGGAGAGATTCCTGCGCATAGCGGTGGCTCGCGCCTCGCGGCACGATGAGCCGATCCATCTGAATCCAGGCGTCCTGGGGACCCGCCGAGCCGATACGTCCCGCTCCCGTAAATATCTGTCTGGTAACCAGGAAAGTCACAAACGGTCCGAGGCCCCGCCGCGTGAAGGGGAAGCGTCGCGAGACGAGATAATTCTCGTGCGATCCAAAGGTCGCGTCGGTTTCATGATCCACATTGTTCTTGATCAACGACACCGTGTCGGCCAGACCGAGGTCTTGAATCGCATCCTGCAGCAACTGATCGCCTGCGCGGTCGGCGGCCACCACATCACTGAGCGATTCGCACTCCGGCGACGCCCACTCCAAATGTCCCATATCGAGATACATGCGCCCGGCGTTGGTGAGAAATCCTCCGTTGCCGGGCGGTTCATCGTGCCCTCGGTGGTGCAGATCGAGCACGCCCCGCCGTTGAACGTGAAAGAGATGGTCTCGAATCTTGTGGGCAAACCAGGTGGGGGAATGATCAGGCCGGTCTTGATTCACCAAGAGCCCGTATTCGGTTTCGAGTCCGAAAATACGGTTCAACATCTCAATTCGCCACGACGGATTGAAGTGCCGTCGGTAAGAGTCGTGAAAGGTCTGCCGGCTTGAGAGCCCGATACTTGGAGGTGCCGGGAGCTTGACGTTCAAGGACCGCGCATTCGATCGTCCGGTCACCCGCAAGGCCCCGCACATGTGCGATCAACGCATCACTGCTTGGAATGGCATCGGCAGATGAACCTGTTCCACTCACCTGCGGCTTGGCCTCAGCCTGTTGGTCCGCCTCATCCTGTTGCTGCGCTAACGAACCGACCGCCCAGGCGCGCAAGGCCAGATCCAACGCCTGCTCCAATGAGAGCGTGGCAGGCTGTTGCTCCTTGAGATAGGCCAGCATCTTCGTCTGAACAGCCTGGCCGGCTGCCAAGACCGCACGACCCGTCGTTTCCTCAAACGTGCCATCGTAGTTGATCGTCAAGAGCGCGTCTTTCTCCGGCTTCTGGCCCAACTCGGCCACCAGGATTCGCACGATAAACGGCGCCTTATACACTTCCTCGAAGGCCTGCTTAATGACCGGAGCAATGCCGTATTTCACCAGTCTCGATCCCGTTACGTCGGACGGCGAACGGTTGAAGCCCTCGACATGCGCCATTTCGAGCAGGCTGAAGCGAAGCTTTTCCAAATCCGTGGGATGTCCCATCCCACCTAATGCCAACCGGTCGTAAATCTCGTACACCTTCGGTGTCCCCTTACTCACCGTCGTCAGGAGGATACCTCCAGCATAGGTCAGCGCAACAACCGGGCTTCCCTGTTTGAACTGTTCATCAAGATACTGCCGCCGATTGCCGACAGCCTCCACCCAACGATAGGGCTCTTCATACATAGCGCACCACCTGTGACTCATAGAGGGGTTTCAACGTCGCATCCGGCACCGTCTGCACACCTGCGCCTGTAATCAACTTGATCACAGGGTACAAACTGGCCTCCCGGTTGACACCACCGGTCGCCGAATCGAACTCCGCTGCGCTCGTGAGTAATCGTAAGGCCTGAACCATCGCCTGTTCTTCTGGTAGCGCGTTGAGGGGCTGCTCGCCCCAGGTATTCAGATAGTGCAAGATCCCTCGGATCGTGGGGGAACCGGACCCGGACACGGCATACTCCACGCCTTCAAACTCCGCCCCGAGGATATCGTAAAAATAAATCTTGGCCGAGCCCTGCTCCAGATCATAGCCGGCAAACACCGGGACTACTGCGCCAGTGCCGGCTAACGCCGCGGGCACATTCTCCTTCAAGAGCTTTGAGACCGCGCGAAGCTTGCCGTCAAAACTCAATTCCTGCAACTGCGTTCTCCGGTAGTATTTGAAGGAGTGCTCCAGGACACGCACCATTTCATAGGCGGTCGCCGGGACCCCGGCAATCGCCATCACACTATGCCGATCTATCTCCAATACCTTGTCCGTGCGATCGTACATCACCATATTGCCGGCGGTCGCGCGACGGTCTCCGGCCACCAACACACCATCACGATACTTGAACGCCAGAATCGTGGTGGCATTCGTCAGTTCCTGCCCAGTTCCCACCGATGTCGGCACGCTGAGTGTGTAACCCTGCTCTTTCAACAACTGAAGAAAATCCCCTTGCATCCCCATCTTGGAACCCCTCGTGAAGCGTGAAACGTTAACCGTTAGGCGATCGCGCCTCAGAACCTACCCCCTCACCCCTAACGTCTTTACTCCCCTGTTCTCTGCCGATACCGCTCAGCCTGCTTTGGGTCGACCTTGCGCATGCGCTTGAGCAAATTATCTTTATCGGGTGACCCGGTCTCCGGCCGCTTCGGCCCACCGCCCTCATCAGATGGACTCGGCGCCTTCGGCATCGGATTGCCGGGCCCTTCACGGCGTTCCGGCATTGAAATGTAGTTCATGATCGAGACTCCTTTTCTCTGTTCCATGCGTTCAGCGCATCCATCGGAGATGCCGCGCTTTCGAATATCTTCGCGCAGGCTTGCACTGCCTGTGGCTCGAAGAGGTCGCCCATCTCCAATGTTCGAGGAAGCAGCCCACCGCTGAACTGAATACGTTCCCATTGCATCGATTTGATCTGATCAGGAAACCGTCTGATGCAAAGGCCGCGAAGCCCCGCTCTGGTATCGGACGGGCCGGCCACCAATGCCGATTCGACATCTTGCTCCGTCGTCATCCGCCACGTCTTCCCCTCGGCTTCGAGTCCCAGGAAGAGCCCTCGATCCGGATTCACATTGTGGTACTCCAAATCCAAACTCGCCAGCCAGGGATCATCCCAGCCAATCCGCTCTTCCTGCATAAAGGTTTCCAACAGCCAGAGCTTGGTGACCCAATCGATCCGCCCGACCAGCTGCCGTCGATCACCGGTGAGTAGCCGTAGCGTGGAAGCCCATTCACGAAGAATCCAATCGGTTTCCGAATCAGCACCGGTCAAATGCTTCTCGGCCGCGAGATAATACAGTTCTTGAATGTCGAGGCCGGTGATGGTGCTGCCGTTCTTCCGGCGAACCGTCGCCTTGAGATTGTGATCGCGAGACAGTTGTTTCACTGCTGTGACGGGGTGCTCCAGTTCAAGAGCCGGGGCAGCGTTGCGCGCGATCAACTCCAGCGCCAACTGCGTCGTTCCAACTTTCAACGCGGTGGCATACTCACACATGTTGGCATCGCCGATAATGAGATGGAGCCGCCTATACTTTTCCCTGACCGCGTGCGGTTCGTCCCTCGTATTCAGAATCGGCCGGTTGTGCATCGTATCGACGCTCAGATCCGTCTCCATAAAGTCGGCGCGTTGAGACAACTGATAGTGGCCCGGCACGAATCCGCTTTCTTGGCCTTCCACACCGACCTTGCCTGCTCCCGCAATGACCTGCCGGCTGACAAGAAACGGCAACAGCCCCGCAGTCAGCGAAGGAAAGGGAATCGACCGCGACACGAGATAGTTATCGTGACAGCCGTAACTGTGTCCGTGAAAGTCCGTGTTGTTCTTGTAGAGCTGCACATGAGACCCGCCGATCGCCTGGTTACGGCGCTCCGCCGCCCGCTGGACGATACGCTCTCCGGCACGGTCATGGGCGAGAATATCCAATAGGGTTCGGCATTCAGGGGTGGAATACTCAGGGTGCGTATGATCGTTGTAGAAGCGTGCGCCGTTCGGGAGGACCAGATCGCTCTTCATCTCATGAAACGAAAACGGCCGATGAGCATCGACCTTGGCGAAATCGTCCTCTTCTTTATCCTGTTGCAGGCCGGAAACTCGAAACCCCCGCGCATCCTCGTGCGGATCCTCACCGCCATAGTCCCAGCGCCGCTCGAACGAGGCCGTCAGATGGGCCCGCACCAGCTCCATCGACTCCACGACCGGATCGACCACATCCTGGTCTTCCCTGGTAATGCCGTATTCCGTTTCGATACCAAACAGTCGCATAACTCGTCAAATGTGAAAGGTGAAGTCGAAGGGAGTCTTCAAGGCCGAGACACCTCACGATTTCACGATCTTGAAGACCCTATATAATTTGATTCATCAATCTCTCTTCGGTCTGCCGCCCTCTTCGGAATGAGGAAACTCCGACGACCTGTTCCGGATGGTGGTCGAGAAGCTTGAGCCATTCTTCCGCCGCATCATCGGGCGGCAGCATTTCGCCCTCTCGGAACTCTGCGTGCACGGAGTTCACGAGCTCGTCCAACGTCATGCCGCCTTGCTCAGCCCCGCCGGCTGCAATCATGCGATCGATCGCCTGCTCCTTCGCCCGTTGAACGATCGAAGCCAGGATCGCACCGCTGATCAGATCGCTCCGATAGAGGACCTTGTTCTGTCCGTTCCGGAGCCTGATCGACAGGAGTCGATTCTCATCGATGCGCGAAAAAATCGCGGAGAGCGCGTGCTCGATGAGGTCGGCACAGGCCTTCTTCCGATCCCCGCCGTGCTGGTCGATCCATTGCCGGTCCAGAGGCAGATCATCCGTCAGATACACATTCAAAATCGCTGCCGCCGAGTCACGATTCGGACGGCTCACTTTGATCTTGCGATCGATACGCCCTGGCCGCAGCACTGCCGGATCGATCAGGTCCGGCCGATTCGAAGCCAGAATGATCACCACATCGCGCAACGACTCGATCCCGTCCATCTCGGAACAGAACATCGGCACCAAGGTGCTGGAGATGTTGAATGAACGAGATGCCCGTCTCGTACCGAGAATCGATTCCGCCTCATCGATGAAAATAAACGGCAATGCCCCTCGCTCCGACGAGCGCGGGCTTGGGCGAAGAGATCCCGGACCATCCGCTCCGATTCCCCCAACCACATATTCAAAATCTCTGGCCCCTTGACGTGGAGAAAAGCCCCGCGAGTCACCGGCAGCTTGTCCCCTTCCGTACCGGACGCGGCCCTGGCCTGACTCCCTCACCAGCTTTGAGAGACTGGCGGCTGCCGCTTGTCCGATCAAGGTCTTTCCGCAGCCGGGAGGGCCGTAGAGCAGGAAGCCCTTCGGTTGAGTGAACTTGAAGCGCTGAAACGTCTCCGCATGAAGCAATGGATACTCGATCGCCTTCTGAATAGCTGTGATCGCTTCTGCTTGCCCTCCGATCTGCTCCCATGTGACCGTAGGAACCTCGTCGAGTAAGTGGGATTTGGCTTTCCGGTCTTCCAGTTTTTCGATCGCCACATGAAGGCTGGGCTCGATACGCACTTCATCACCGGCCTTCAGGTCGACGCCGAGAAGATCGCTCGATCGCTGGAGAATCAAGACCTGCCGCCCCATCTCCTGCTCGAAACGAAGCCGCCCATCTGCCAGCGCTTCCGCCACTTTCAACACGGGCCCATTGCGGTCATAGCCCAAGATCTTAATCACCGCGTAGGCTTCGTTGACCAGAATCTGGGCGCCGATCTTTAACTCGGCAGCCTCTACCCGTGGATCGACCGCGGCATAATACTCAGCGCCCCCCACCAGAATCCGTGCAAGGCCTTCACCCGGCACCTCAAGCAGAGTACCGATCCGATTGGCCGGCGCCGTGAGCTTCGCGATCACGTCGGCGACTTTCTTGAACTCGACCTCACGCTGCTGCTGCGCCGCTTGTCCGGCGATCACGGCATGACGCAACTTGTAGAGGATCTTCTGCCGGGGGTCACTGTCGGGAAATGAGGCGAGACATTGCTCTATGAGTTCGAGCGGATCGGATTCCTTGCGCATCGACGGATTCGCGGCATCCTCCGTCTTTCCCTTGGATTCTGAGTCTTGTGGGCCAGTGGGTCTGCGATCACTCATCGGTGGTCCTCCATACGGAACAGATGGATGATCCTACCATAGCGACCTCAAGGATTGCCGTTCAATTGACAGCTTGGAGGGTCACAGATACACGTTCCCGGCTGGTCCCACGTAATATTTCGACCGTGACTTGGTCGTTGACTTTGTGCCGTTCCATCACATCCATCAGTTCATCCATGGTCCCGACCGACTTACCGTCGACCGCCGTAATGATGTCACCCAACTCCACACGTCCGGCGACAGTCTCGCGCGCGCCCTTCAACCCGGCCTGCTCCGCTCCACTGCCACGCGACACTTTTCCGATAATCAAGCCTTTGATCCCCCACCGCTTGGCCATCGCGTCGGGAACGAGCGAGACCCCGAGCCCAGGACGGATGAGTTTCCCGTACTTGACCAACTCCGGAACGATGCGATTGACGGTGTCGACCGGCACGGCAAAGCCGATTCCCGCGAAGGCCCCGCTGGGGCTTACAATCTGGGTATTCACACCGATTAATCGACCGGCGCTATCGAGCAAGGGCCCGCCGGAGTTTCCCGGATTGATGGCGGCATCGGTCTGAATGACCCCTTCAATCGTCCGATTCGACAAGGACTTGATCGTCCGCCCCAAGGCGCTCACCACGCCGGTCGTCAGCGTGTGATCGAGACCGAATGGGTTCCCGATCGCCAATACTTTTTGCCCAACGCGCAGATCATGCGATACCCCGACGACGATGGGCGAGAGCACCTCTTCCGGCGCACGAATCTGCAGCACTGCCAGATCGCGATCGGGATCGGCGCCGATGAGCGTGGCCTTATGCTCTGTCCGATCGGCCAGCGTCACCGTGACCGAATTGGCCCCGTAGACGACATGAAAGTTGGTGACAATGTGGCCCTGTTTGTTCCACACGAATCCCGATCCGGACCCTTGCGGGACCTCAAAGGTATTGAACGACCAGGGGTCTCGCTGAATCGCCGTATTCGAGATGAAGACGACGGATTTCGTCGCCCGCTCGAA
This sequence comes from uncultured Nitrospiraceae bacterium, assembly GCA_963801725.1. Taxonomy (GTDB): domain Bacteria; phylum Nitrospirota; class Nitrospiria; order Nitrospirales; family Nitrospiraceae; genus Palsa-1315. The sequence continues at coordinate 1,212,167 of CAWDFX010000002.1, read as the reverse complement.
CACAGCCATCGTGGCCCGCTCATCCGCGCTCAACTCGGCAGGCGAGGGCGTCACGACGCGCGGCTTCCCCTCAGGCCCATCATAGGTTCCGCCTAACGGCTTGCCCCACTCTGCTGTCGACAAGCCAGGCCAGAGGCTGATGAGCAAGAGTCCCACCGATATGACTCGCCCCTTCATCGTCATCATTCCCCCATAATTTGGAAAATGAGTTCCCTGGTCCGTGATCTGGTATCGAAATCGACGAGGACGATCTGTTGCCAGGTCCCCAGCAACATCGTCCCGTCCAGAAAAGGAATGGTGACCGACGGTCCTTGTAGCTGACCTCGCAGGTGGCTGTGGCGCATTGTCCTCACCGGCATTTCTCGTATTGTGTTGCCAGGCAGGATCGGCCGGCACGGCCCGATCCCAGAACGTTTTGGTATCGGCCCTGATGCCAGGTTCATCTTCGATAATCATCACCGACGCGGTCGTGTGCTTGATGAACACCGTCACGATCCCGGACGACAGTCCGGTGCCTGCCAAAGCATCGGCTACGGACTTCGTAATATTTTCGACCTGCGTATTCCCCTGCATGGTGAGACGCACCGACACGGTCTTGACCGCCATCTTATGACTCCATCGCTCGGAGCGCCCGGCGCTCCCCCCGCGTAAAGGCACAGCCACGCGCCTCCTCCAGGATTGCATCAAACTCGCCTTGCGCCGTCAACCGGCGCAACGCCCCCACCACCGCGCCGCTCACAATGCCATCACGTTGCAACGTCTCCAAATAGGCAAAGGCATCGACCAACGTTTCTTTCTTCCGCACATAGTAGTCCCGTCCGCGACGCTGATTGCTGTAGGCTTCAAACTGCTCGCAGGCGACGAGAATCTCCGCCAACTGCCTGATCCAGGGCTTGGCAGACGTCAGCTTCTCCGGATAGTAATAATAGAGCATCACCTGCTGCATCCAAGGCGCCCAGGTCACCCCCATCTTCCTGATGGCAGGTCGAACCGTACGCAACCGACGGACAAGCCGGCGCGAATATCCCAGCCGCATCTCGACCTGTTCCTTCGCCCAAGCCGTCATCGTAATACCGTCGGCCTCAAGATCATGTCGATAACACCGGAGAAAGGCCTCCGTTTCTCGCCCATAGGTCGTCTCCGGGTGTATGGCTCTCCATTCGCGTGGTCTTGTCGGAATTCCGCGCTCCTTGGCCCAGGACCAAATCCTCCCAAAGAGTCGACGGTCGAGCCCGGCACGGCCCAAGTCATGCAGCAGGCACGCGATCTGATACTGGTGGACCCGCTCAACTCCATGGCCCAGCGCCGTGGCCACCGCCACGCACATACGCGCAGTCCGCACCGCATGAGGCCGATCGTACCCGCGAATGATGCGCCCACGGTGAGTAGGGTGCGGGTAATCGTAGAGACGCATCAACCGGGTCAGGAGTGTACGGGGAACCAAGATCGGGGCACGTGTGTGGGCATATTGCATCATGAGTTGGAGTGCGCACAGCTGTATGACTCACAGCGACGACTGCGAGGAGAATATCGTTCGATGAAACGAGGTGTCAAGGCGGGCCTGTGCGACAATACTCGATGAAAATCTTCATCTCTGCTATGCTCGGATTGCGGCCGCAAGAGAAATCTGTCCAGGTCAATCAGCCGAAACGATGACACGAATGCATCTACGCGCGGCGATAGTCACTAGCGGAGTCCTCTTCGCCTGCACCCTGGTCACCTCGATAACAGGATTTGCGGCAGCCTCGGTGGATCAACTCACTGAGCTGACCGGCAAGGCCTCAGTCATCGTCACGCTCAAAGGCCGCGACACGTTTACCAGCGAATACCGTTACGACGTCAGTGTCAGGAACCACACGGCTGATGCGCTGATCGCCGACTCACTGGTGATCGTCCTCGATAAGATTACCAACCTTGCCGGTGAAGACCACGAAGGGCTGACAGGCGAATCCTTCCTTACCCGGTTTGAAGTGCTGGGGCAGGACGGCGAAACCGCCGAGGGCAAACCTTTTTTCCGTATTCCAGCCGGCCCAACCCCGGACCTCAGCCCACTCACCGACAGCCTCCCGGCCAGCGTCCGCCTCAGGAACAAGGATTACCTCTCAGTCTTTACACCTTCCTTCAGAGTGCTGGGGCAAAAACGTCCGCCGCCTGAGCCAAAACAAACCCAGGCTGCCCCGGTTCAGCCCGGAGCCACTCCCACTGCTCCCAGCCGCAACTCCGTCGACAAGCTGATTCAGCTGTTGATCAAAAAGGGAGTGGTGACAGAAGAAGAATGGCGCAAGGCCAACCAGCCATGACGGATAAAATGTGTAGCGCCTGCCAAGGCATCTGGCCGAAAGAAAACCATTTCATCGCCGACCTCGGCCTCTCCAAGGCCTATCTGCATGAGGATCAATTCTTCCCCGGCTGGACCGTCGTCCTCTTCAAACGCCACGCGACAGAGTTGTTTCATCTGGCTCCCACGGAACGGATTCAGCTGATGGAGGAAGTGAACGTAGTCGCCAAAACCCTGGCCCAGGTCTATGAGGCCAAGAAGATCAACTATGAACTCCTCGGCAACCAACTGCCTCACATCCACTGGCATGTGATTCCCCGACTGGCCGGCGACCCGGCCCCACTCGAACCAGTGTGGCGGGTACAGCATGAGCCCCTGCTCCATTCAGGGACTGATCTCCAGCGCACGGTCCAGCGCCTGCAGCAGGCTGTTCAGAAGGCCCGCTGACTCACGAATCGCTCTTTCCCCTCACTGAACCCTACCCGGCCCATCGCCATCGATTCGGTGATATAATACAGGCCGTCTCTGAACCAGATCCGGAGGGTCACAGATTTCCGATGCGTCATCGATTGGTGTTCGTGACCCTCTTGTTCGCGTCCGGTATCGCTCAACTCTCTATCCATTCATCATTCGCGCAAGCGCCTGAGAACGCGCCCCCCCCGGTGGTCGAATCCCCGCCGCCGCCTTCCGAAACTTCGCCTGCTCCTGCGCCTCCGGATCAGCACCGACCCCCTGAACTCTTGCCGCACGAGCGAGCGGACGCGGTTATGGCGTTGGGTGAGTTACGCAGCGCTGTCCGCGTGTCGCCGAACAGCGCGAGCGACCGGCTGAAGTTGGCACAAGGGCTCTATCGAATCGGCGATCTTGATTCCGCGCTCGATGAATGTCGCGTGGCGATCAAGCTCGAGTCAAACAACGCCAAAGCCTATCTGCAACTCGGTGTCACACTGATGGCCAAACAAGACGAGCATGCGGCTTCCATAGCCTTGATGGAAGCCACCCTGCTCGATCCTGAACTCACACACGCGCATTACAGCTTGGGCAGCGTCCAGTACTCGCTGGGCAATCTCACAGCCGCGATCCAATCCTATCGCCGGGCCTTGGAACTGCAGCCGAGCTTTCTCGACGCCCGCTATCGTCTTGCGCTGGTCTTGAAGCTGGCGAATCGGCATCAGGAAGCGGCGCAATTTATGAATGAAGCAGCGATCGGCGGAGTTCCGCAAGCGCAGTACTTCATGGGGAATGCCTATCGCAACGGGCAGGGCGTCGAAAAGAATCTGGCACTAGCAATCCGTTGGTGGACCAAGGCCGTCGAGTTTGGCCAGAAGCGCGCGGCGGAATCCCTTTCACAGCTTCGCCGCCAAGCGTTATCACCCGACCAATCTGAGCGCCGGCGAAAAGAGGCGATTGAGGCCTTCAGACAGTATCGCGACAAGCTCTGGGCTGACTACCCGAATGCAGGAAAGAGCGACCCGAACCAATCATTGGGTATCGCCCTGCTCAAAGACAACCAATCCTCCAATGGAGTCACAGCCCTCTTTGCCGAAGCCTATGCGCTGGGAGAATCTGCACACGAGGAACTGGCGCGTCTCTATGAAACCGGCCTCGATACCCACCTCGCTCAATTCGACATACGAATCCTGACGTGTTTTGCCACCACCGCTGCCGATGGCTTCATCCCGTCAAAGAAGGCGCTGGCACGCATCTATGGCAAAGGCCTCGGTGTCGAGCCGGATATGCAGAAGGCCAAGGCGATGCTGAAGGGGCTGTCCAAGCGGGAGATGAAAGCTGTCCTGGCTGAAATTGCCGCACGATAGGAAATAGTCATGCTCGATGCCTCACGCCTGTGGCGGAAATTTCTCAGTTCTTCCTGGCTTCAAGCCGGCGTTATGGGGTTGCTCGCAACTGTCCTGGCGTTCGGTTTGTGGACCGCAGCCTCAACCACATTCACAGCTCTGGACTGGGCCGCGTACGATTTCTGGTTGAGCGATCGCGCTCCCATCCGGGTAAGCCCATCCCTTCTCATCGTCACACGAGACCCGACCAGCGAAGAAGAATTCGGCGCCGGGCCATGGGACCGGTCCATCCTCGCACGCCTGCTGACCAGCGCGCATGAATCCGGAGCCCTCGCGATCGGCCTCGATCATCGCCTCGACCGTGCCGGCCCGGCGCAACTCGGCGGGGCGGCGAGCGATGCCCTGCTGCTTGAAGCCATGAGCGCCGCCGGCCCCATCGTCGTAGTCCAGAGCTCTGACGCGACACTGACCTCGGACGCAACGATCGCGGGCCATCTGCTGGTCACCACCCATTCCGATCACGTCGCGCGAACGGTGCCTCTAGCGGCAACCGATGACACGCAATCAGTCCCAGCCTTCGGGATTGCACTGCACGAGGTATTTCAACAGCAGACCTCCCCGACGAAGCCCTCTCTTTCGGAAGGAAGCACGGTCTCGCTCTTGGTCAACTATGTCGGCGATGGAACGATCAATGCCTTCCCAACGGTTCCTCTGTCATCCGTGTGGAACGCCATCGAGCATCACGAACACGATCGGCTCACCGAGTGGTTCAAGGGCAAGGTCGTTGTGTTCCTTCCAAACCCGATCGCAGGGGGAAGCTCGCTCTTGCCCACGGGACAGACGGTCACCAGCTCGGTGGTGCATCTCCATGTTCTGAACATGCTGTTGACCGACAATCAGCTCTACCCGCTTGGCACAGCCAGCCGCGCTTTGATCACGCTGTTCGTAGCCGGATTGGTCGCCTGGCTCCTTCTTCATTTCCGAGGCACGCTCAGTCTGCTTCTTGCCGGGAAGGCCATTGTCCTGTATGGAGTTTTCATTTTTCTCGCGCTCGCGCTGGCCCATTTGGTGCTTCCCCTCGCCATGCCTCTCACAGCCGCCCTGTTGGTACTCGTCGGCACGACCATTTGGAGTCACCTCACCGCTCATCAGCGACTGATGCTCTTGGAGCAAGACATGCTCAGACTGCAGCAAGAAGCCGTCGCCGTGCGCGAAGCGCTGGTGCTGCGCGAGACCCGTGCAGACACGTTGCAGGAAGATCTCGCCGTCGCACGGGCTGCCATCACGCAATCCACCGACCAGCAGGAAGAACTCACTCGCTCAACAGATCTGCTCCGCTCCCAGCTCGCCGACGCCCAGGCGCAGGAAGATGATGCGCGCCGGAAGTTAGAAGGGCTTGAACATCAGCTCCATAGTCTGCGCGCGTCCACGAGCGAGCCCCTCGCAATGTGCGATGTGGAGATCGATCGCTTACGGGACGAATGTCGGAAGCTAAGTATCATCACCCAGGATGCCGGAGTCCTGCGCCTCTATCGGGATCTCAAGAAAGGAGCCAAGTCGCCTCTGACGGTCCTGGTGCTCGGCGAACCGGGAACCGGGAAAGAACTGTTCGCCCGCGCCGCCCACCTGCTCAGTCCACGAGCCGGCAAGACCTTCATCGCCGTCAACATGGCGGCCATCTCCCCTGAGTTATTCGAGAGCGAACTCTTCGGCCATACGAAAGGCAGCTTCACCGGGGCCATGGCCGATCGCAAAGGCTATTTCGAATTGGCCAACCATGGGACCATCTTTTTGGACGAAATCGGCGATCTTCGCTTGGACCACCAGAGCAAGCTGCTGCGGGTCTTACAGGAGAAGTCCTTTTATCGCGTCGGCGCGACGGTCCCCACGACGGTGGATGTACGTATCGTGGCCGCGACGAATCGCGATCTGCAGCGAGGGGTGTCCGAAGGCTGGTTCCGTGAAGATCTGTATTTCAGACTGACAGGTCTCGTGTTCCGGCTTCCACCGTTGCGCGAACGGACCGGCGACGTACCGATCCTCGCAGATATATTTCTCAGCGACCTCGCCGGCCAGATGAGGAAGCCGGTTCCGAAACTCTCGAACGAGGCGCTTCGCGCACTCGTCGAACATGAGTGGAGGGGCAACGTGCGGGAGTTCCGACATTGCCTGGAACAGGCGATCGCGCTCAACGACGGACTTTTGCTCGCCAAAGAGTCATTGCGCCTTGGTAGCGCATCCGCATCGCCAGCTGGTCGAGCCAAGCCGGCACAGATTCTTCCCGATCCGGCCAGCGACGCAGCGGTATTGAACTGTCTGAGGCAGCATAGCTTTGACATGCAGGCGACAGCAAAAACGTTAGGGTGGGACCGCAGCACCGTGACGCAGCGATTGAAGGGCCTCTGCTTCCAGACGCTGGTTGAGGCTGATGGTGATCAGGCTAAGGCCGCACTCGCCATCGCCGGCGATCCCAGCCATCTGAGAACCGTCGAACTCAAGCTGATGGACTACCACAGCCATCTCCTGTCCGTAATCGAACCCTTCGCCACAGCCAACGAAGCGCTCATCGATTGCAAGCGGCGATTCAAGAACCTCCCCGATCGACATTTCTCTTCAGTCGAGACGCTGGTTCGCCAGTACTTTCGTCAGGACGGGCCAGCCTCACTCGGGCTGAGAAAAGGTTCTTGATACTTTTCTCTCACCTTGGTTCTTGGTTAGAGTGGCGCGTACAGACTTGATCTCATCGCGTTCATATTGAGAGAGAATGTTTTTTCGCTTAATCAACTTCTTCTTCACTTCTCACCTTTATTACCATAGTCCTAAGTGGCTTCTCGGCTCTTCTCAATCCGCACCAGACAAGTCACGCGGCTTTCCCACGTGCTGCTTTGGCTCGAACGAGAAGGTCGACATCGCAATCCAGGACATGCAATAAGGACAAGACTTGATCGATCGACTTGCGGTAGTTGGTCTGATCAAGTAGGCGATAAAATTGTGTGGCGGAGGTTCCCAATCGCCGGACGATCTCGCGCTTCGACAAGGCACTTACCTCGACTCGTTTCTGCGCCTCGATTGTCAGCTTATAGAGCAGTGCATCCCGCAAGTAATGTGGGTCCTGGTTGTATTCCAGCACTTGCTCGCCGTGGACCGTTCCTTCCTTGCCGGATTTCAGCACATAGGTGAACCCTTCACTCCCCAGGTCTTTGTCGACAAAGACCTGGACGATCGGGTCAGCAGCGCTGGGTTGCAGATCGACTTTTGAGTAGGGAAGCTGGAACATCTTCTTCGATGCCTTCACCTGGAACGCCCTCTTGCGATTGTTGTTGGTGACTGACTGGATCTTCATAGCACCCCCTCAGATTCCAGTTGCTCAAGTAACAAGCGAACTCGTCGCGTGATTTTCCCTATCATCGGCTTCCTGCTATCCAAGTCTCATTTCACGATGAGATCTCCGTCACGATATACATGCACATGTCGGGGTGAATGGTCGCCTTTCCAGGTGACGAAGATATAGTCACCCCGGCGAATCTTACCCATCTAGTAGTGTTACCTTTCATGGTATCACTTGTCAAGCGCGATGGCCATCAACCATGTCACGGCCTTTCGCCACCGCCGACGAGATCCTCCTCGACTGCAAACCGCACAATGGGCCTCTGGCTCATCTCACTCTCACCGAAAAGTTGAGTCGGCGGACGCAGGATCAAACGCCTCATCGCGGACGTCCAAGACGAGTTCATAGGGAGCCATGGGCGAGAAATTGGAGCGCAACGCAATACGCTTCCCGATCATATTGTCTTGAGCGCTCCGTTCAATCAGCGTCGCGAGACGCAGCAGTTCCATCAACGGACCGCCGATCCACTGCTCCGTGATTTCCGTTTGATGCGAGGTCCCGACTTCGAGATTCATGGCCGGTCCGAACTGGGTGTATTCCGACAGCCTATCGTTCGCCGGATTGGAGGCGTACTTGCGTACCTCGGCTGCGAACTTCCTCAAGCCCTTCACCGACCCGACGATGCACCACTCCTTCGCAGCATCGTTTCGACTACAGAAAAACCCCAACTCGCGCCATGCCCGGCGCCTCGCTTCTTTAGCTGCATCACTCGGCATGACATAACTCCTCTAACAGGATGCTGAAAAAGTCTCTCTTCTCACCCGCCCGACCCCGGCGCGCCGAGACGCGCCTTTTCCCATGCTTCGTTCTCGGTTCATCAAAATCCTCAACGTACCGATGATATTCTCGAAAGGCAGAAGTGCTGGAGGGGTTTTTCCGTTCGCCAAGATCCATTGAACGGGCGACCTCCGGTTTCGATTCGCCTGCGGCCTTGCTGAACGAACCTTTTGAGCATCCTGCGAAGCCACCCACGCATAGCAGGTACCTAATTCCCTGATGGGTAATCCCTCTCGACTGCTCACACTTTCCCCTGTCCCGCGACTTCGGGCTAGGTTTCAAGCAACGATCGAAACATGATGATCGAATCCTGATACGTCCCGTCGTTCTTCCGCACCGCACCGGGGATCACACCCAGTTCCTTGAAGCCAAGCTTTTCCCAAAGGCAGCGCGCGGGCACATTTTCAGAAAATACCAGGTTGAAGATGACGCTGCGGTAGCCGAGTTGCTTGGCGTAGGTCAGCATCGTAGCTCCCAACAGCCAACCCAACCCTTTGTTGCGCCAATCCGGCGCCACGATGAAACCGGCGTTCGCCACCTGTCTAGCCCGCCCGGGCCAATTCGCCTTGAGGTAGAACGCCCCGGCCATGCCCGCCGCACCGGCTCGATCTGGCACATAAGCTGCCACAGTGCTCTTCCCGCGAAACCAGTAGTCCATGAAGTCATCCTCATCCGGAAACCGGTCATGCGGGTACGACGTCCCATCTTCGACAATGGTCTTGTAGAGGCTTCGTAGAGGCTCAATATCCTGGTTGTTAGCCAGTACCAATTGAACGGCCGAACCGTCTTTAAGCTTTGCGTCGATGGGAAAGGTGAGACTCATCTTACTGAGCGGTTGCCGTTCAAGAATTCAACGTATCTGTCTTTTTATTGATTCCGGGTTTGCTTCCTGACACCGTTTTCCAGACTCACAGGGCGTAAATCTCCGACATAGCGAGTCCAATCGAGCGCCTTGCTAGGTGGCAATTTACAAACCAAGATCAGACGCAAGCTGTTTTGTATTTGTGCACTGCCCGCCAAACTTCTTGGTAACCGTACATAAGTCAACGTCGTCTGTAACTAAATCAAATCGGTTTATTATTGCAGTCTCCGCAATCAGTGTGTCCTGTACGTTATTTGGCTTGCTCTTGTTTAATGTGTCCAGTTCCGCCTTAAAGGCAGCATACAGTCCGTCTGCTTCACCCCATTTTGCCTGACCCCAGGTCGAGACATTCCAAACAGCTGATTCCGTCGGGACAATATTCCCGCCGCCCAATTTTGCCTCATCAAGTCGAGAGACACCCAAAACAAAAGACTCGGTTGGTACTTTCTTTTCAGTAATCCTATTAAACACTTCAAGAAGCGCTTTGCGTCTCTGGGGATTCGATGTCTCACTTATTTCGTCGAGCTGAATGTGGGTTACATAGAATCGCGCCTTTTCAACGAACGCACCGATATCTAGCGCACCATCAAGGATGCGATTAAATACCACTGTGTCAAACATGTAAGCCGGAATGGTCACGGCATTGTCACATAACTATCTTTTATCTGGTTCTGCATAAGGTCCCAATCATTTCGCAACGCTGGATAGAACCCGTACGATAAAATCGGTTGGAGGCAAGTCTACTGCACCCGCTTGGGCTTATCCACACACGTATAGGTCGTCTACCTCTCCCGCAAGGGAGTACCAAGTTGCCCTTTACTGCGCGCATCGAACGAGCACAGTTTCATCGTGCGCGTTCTGCAAGCAAAAAGGGCACCTGGCCGCTCCCTCCCCATCCTTCCGAGGCCCCAGGTTCCGCGAGCAGGAGGAAGACCAGACAGGATGGGTAGGGTACCGCATCAGGTGAGATGCGGCAAAAGCCCAAGAACAACGACGCTGAATCGTTTCATGTTAAGCTGTCTTGTGATTAACTGAATTTCCTGCTCTTGCGTGGCTCGAAGTGCAGGAAATCTAAAGGAAAAGCGACCTCTTCTGATTCACTTGAGAAAATGGAATCATTTGATACAATTTTTGAGAGGCGGATTCTATGTTGTTATATGATTTGTTCATGATCTGGGTTGTTGGCAGCATCTCAGTCATTGCGGCCAGCATGGTGTTCGGAGGCCTATTATGTGTGTGGTGTGCCTTCAAAGGTAGAAGGCGCTCACGATTGGCCTCCAACTTCACGCAGCTTTCTCACCCCCCTTCCCACTGACAGATATTCTTCACCCACCCTACCCTCCGATTGCCTTGCACTCAATTTCTTGAACCATGCCAATAGTCCAAGCGCGGGGCTTCAGATTTTCCCAACTTTGCCCTAAGGGGAGCAGCCAGACTGTCCTTCCCTGCGCGCATTGAGGGAGCACATTCTGATCGTGCGGCCTCAGCGAGCAAGAAGGATGGTCTGGCTGCTCCCTATCCCGTTCCTTCCGTGTTCTCTTACCTATCTTTTGGGGGCGGCCTGGTCGATCCTCTATTGCGCGCATGGAACGAGCACATTCTGATCGTGCGCGTTCCGCGAGCACATGAGGGCGACCAGGCTGTCTTCCCTCTCTCTTGGCTTGCTCATTTCCCTTCACGGGAGGGTGGCCTGCTTGGTCTCCCATTGCGCGCGTTGGACGAGGGCCTTCTGAGGCCGCGCGTTCCGCGAGCACGGGAGACCAACAGGCTACCCTCCCTCCCCTTTCTTGCGGGGCCATCCCCGCATCCCATGATGGTTCGAATCTCCCCGCATCATATGCAGCTCTCCCTTACCTTCTGAACCCCTGAATTTTCCACACATCTCGACCAATTCCTTCCCCTTAGTCCACCGGCACCACGGTTGCTCAAGCACACCCTCATCGACACTCAGACAAGACGGCCGGAAAGGGGGTGATTCAGAGTCAAGACCGAGATGGTTTTACAAACTTTTGACGTTTCGCTTTTCACGTCGCATTAAAAAAAGGAGTGCCATCATGCAGAAGCCATCATCACCGGTATCGTCGGGAAATATTTCCCCTGCCATTGTCGGCCCGGGTAAGGACACAAAGGAGGTCTATGCCATAGGCCTGGGGGTTCTGGGTCTTGCCATTGTCATTGGAGCCTTTTGGTACTTCTCCGGACAGGGCCAGTCCTATGCCACGAAGGCTCCGGCTGAGACCCTGACCAATACTCAAGTTGCCAACGTGCTCAAGACCAGCACGACCCCGCCTGTCGAGCCGCTCGTACACAACCAGACCGTCCACGCATCTAGCTACAAGACCGACAGCATCCACACAGATATCTATTTCGAGGTGGGCCGCAAGGGACTCACCGACGACGCCAAAGCGATCCTCGCCACGCAGGCCGACTTGGCGAAGAACGATCTCGATCTCGGCATTCTCGTGCAGGGCTATACAGACCAGCAGGGCTCGGTCAGCTACAACCACAAGCTGGGACTGATGCGGGCTGAGAAAGTGAAAGAGTTCCTGGTCGGTCTTGGAGTTTCCGATCACGTCATCAAGGTGGTGAGCCTCGGCAAGGATGGCGTGCTCTGCCTTGACAACAGCGATGTCTGCCGCAACATGAATCGTCGCGTACACCTCGAAATCCGCAAGATCGGCAAGGACCACATGATTCTTCCCACCGTCGCCACTGAGCCGAAGACCACCGAACCGATCCAGTCGGCGAACGACCAGAACGGTAATACAGACGGTCACGGCTCACTTGCAGACAATCTGCTTCCTTCCTTTGCCGATCCCTCGGCAACCGATCCGTCTCCACTGACGACAGATCCGGCTTCCGGCAGCTAACCGGCGCTGAGTCTGATCCTGGGGGAGCTATGCGGCTCCTCCAGGAAGCGGTCAGCCCTGGGCGATATCTGGCCAGGGGCCAGCTGGTCATACCGAGTCTAATAGTCTGCGCATGTGGGATAGAAGAAGAACTCCCCCGCAGGATGCTCAAAAAGGCCAGACGTCTCACCCACCCAACCCCGGCGCGGCCAAGACGCGCCATTCCACAGGCAAGGCCGCAGGCGAATCGAAACCGGAGGAGGTACCGACCGCACTTCGTGGGGCCGTTCGCCCGTTCAATGGATCTTGGCGAACGGAAAAACCCCTCCAGCACTTCCGCCTTTCGAGAATATCATCGGTACGTTGAGGATTTTGATGAACCGAGAACGCAGCTAGCGGGCTTTTTCAGCATCCTGCTAGCAGGCAGGATCATGCCGCGTTAGGAGAAGAGAAACAATACCTATTCCCACCCGCTTCTCTCGCACAGTCCATCGCAGCCTTTGCACGAGCAAACAGGTCGTTGAGCTCTTGGCCATCGAGTGGGTACACCACTAGCCCGAGGCTCACCGTGACGGATATCTCCTGGACCTCCATGGCCCAAGGCTGCGCGAACGCCTTCAGAATCCGGTCACCGACAATTTCCATATCCCCCCGGCTGTTGATCCCTTCGAGCAGGCAGGTGAACTCATCCCCGCTGAGACGCGCGGCCGTATCGACTTCTCGCAAACACTTCTTGAGGCGATTGGCAGCCTCTTTCAACAAGAGATCCCCCGACTCCGTCACACATGTCCTGCTGGTCTCTGTGAAACGGTCCAGCCCGCATAGCATCAGACCGACCACATGCTTTTTACGCTTGGCCATGGCCACGGCATGGGTCATCCGGTCGCGGAACAGCACGCGATTCGCAAGGGTGGTCAGCGGATCGTGCTGCGCGAGATAGCTCAGATTTTGCTCGGCCTTTTTTCGTTCAACGGCATGTCGGAGCGCACGAGTCAGCTGCTCCGCGGTAGACCCCTCTTTAATCACCACCTCCTGCGCGCCATGTTGGATCATCCGCCGATCTGCTGCTTCATCGTCCTTTTCACCGAGCACCACAATCGGCATCCGGCCCAGCGCGGCCTGGATGAGATCCAATGTATCCAGACCATGAGTGTCGACTACGGCCCGATCCATGAGAATGGCGTCGAAAGACTCACGACCAAGCCGATGCAGGGCGTTGCTGAGACGCTCCACATGGGTCACCTCAATCTGCCCCTTCTCCGTCTCATGCAGCAGATCAAGAGCAAGCTTCGCATCGTCTGGATTATTCTCGACCAACAAGACCCGAATCATAGCAGTCCTCTCAGATGTCAATCGTCGCCTCGGCGAAGGGCTTACGCCCCCGTCTCACATGCAACGAGACGCTCGATCACGGCATACCATTGGTGATTGCAGCAGAAGCGCTCATGAACAATGCGGGCTAATTCGAATACTTCAGGTTGGTCTTCTTCGTGTCTTTCCACTTCCACGGCGGCACGGGATTGGAGTCGGCCCAGAGGCCCTTGTGCGATGCCCTGGCCAGTTCTTCGACCACCTCGAGGCCGGCATCGCTGGAAGCCGATCGTCGCCACCAGGCCAAGCCTTCCTTTAACAGCTCGTGGCCCACATTGCGCCCGTCCTGCAGCAACACCTCTGCAGACACGCGACCCTGCTTGTCTCGCTTGAGTCCTCGCACAACAACGTCGCGATTCCCGATGAACGCCGCGGTCACATGCTTCGCCTGTTTCCCGTAGGGCTGCTTGAGTTCAGGACAGTCGATGTCTTTAAGATAGATCGTTTCATTTTTGCCATCGTGACGAATAGTCAATCGATCGCCATCATGGACGGTGACAACTTTCGCGACAAAGTCAGCCCATGAGAGAGCCGGACATGTCGTGACAAGAGCGAGCACAAGACCAGCCATGATGTGATGCTTTACCATGATTCCGTATGCTAGCGCCCCCTTGAGCATCCGGCTATCTATTTCTTGATTTTTGGACAGCGAGGGAGGGGCAAAAAAAGTGAGGAGCTGAAACCTACTGGAGGCAACGCATCTTGCAACCGCAATGTGACTGAACGCGGCGGCATGCATGAAGTAAGGAGGAGCACCCGCTGGACCCGAGGTGGATCGAAAACAGCCATTCGGGACGAATGCCGCATCTAGTTGGGCTAAATCACCTGGACGCGCGCGAGTGTGACACGCCTACTGATTGAGATGCGCAAGTGTATAGCGCAACGGCTCTGCGGAGACCTTGAGCACGCCGTCGAACGGCCCGTCCATCTCCGCTATGAGGAATACGGCGCCACCGACCGACAGGGCACAAACAAAGAGCACAGTGATGACCGTGGCGTTTCGTGGGGCAAATAACCCGAAGCTCGCGAATGTGAGCGTGAGCCAAAATAGAAGGACCACAAGGAATGGCAGAGGGATTGACGATCCGCCGCTGGCAGACACGAGCCACCTGGTTCGCAACACCGACTCGATGAGTGCCTGCGCATGGGATTGCAGCGCACGCTGGGAGTCATCACGCGGCGTGAGACCGCGAACTCGGTCCGCGATTCCCTCGGCAGTCGCAGCGGTTCCCAAGGGATCCACCACGGTGGGCCGGGATGATCCCTCCGGCCAAATCATGTCGACCCGGTTCGCAATCACGTCCTGCAACGCCCCTCGAATCTCGCGGGTCTCAGACCCGTAGCGAGCGAGGAAGCGGTCGAGCGTGAGGATGTCTACGGCGGTAGTTTTCACCGTTGCGCTCATGGTATCAAAGGAGCTTTTGGCAGAGGCAGTGACGAGACCAAGAACAAGTGCGGTCATGGTGGCGATGAGCCCGGCGCCAAGCTTCACCGTGTCTCTCGACTCATTGTTGAGGTGATGCTCTGGCAAGGTGGTGCGCAACCACATGCCGAGCAGCACGCCCCCAAACGTGCAGGCAAACACAATCATGCCGACAAGAGTGGGATTCATGTTGCGGCTTCCGACTATGTCTTGTTGACCAACTCTTGAGACTGTCGATGAGTTGCGAGACGGACTTGCGGCATAGCGGCCTATCCCCGCCAGTGCTTTGATCCAAGGTGAAGCAATGCCGCGGGCACTATCTATACGTACGGCATTTTTGTCAAGGAGTGACCTGCGGTTTGTTAGAAAGCGCCTGGTGCATTGGACCGGCTCGACGAAGTGCCTAATTTCAAGCGTGATAGCAAAGTGGTAGCAGAAGCAGGTGATCCCCAGCCCTTACAAACCTGAAACTCCCTGAAATTTCATGGACGAGGATGGAGCCGGCGATCCGGATTGAACGGACGACCTGCGGTTTACGAATGGTTAAGCAAAGACGATTTTGAAAAGGCTCGGTGTTTCAAATGGTTTCCCCGTTTTTTATTTGAATACCGTGGTTTAAGACGTTTCCAGCGGCTCTACTGATTCCAATGATTCTTGTCCGTTTCGAACAACTTTTAGCACAAATTTAGCACAAGCATCTGGGGTGAACCCCTCCGGTGAGACACCAGAATTAGCACACTCGTGTTGTTCGGTTGTTCTTTTGTCATACTCTTTGCTCCCTCAGATTCAGCGTCTTCGGCTGGCTGAAAAACTGCAGAGTGGCGGCACCGGATAGAAAACTCTCGCAGCTGGCGTTATCGTAGGGGTTTGCCGGTCTGCTCATGAAGGAGCTGCACGTACTCGCCCGAGACATACTGCACACCCCGATCCGAGTGATGCACCAAGCCAGGCGTCGGCTGGTGAGTGACCACCGCTTGGCGCAACGCCCGGATCGGCAACCGGCTGGCAGCGTGTTCTCCAGCGCCCAGCCGCTCCCTGTTCAAATATTAAGTGGGGCACAACACGCGACATTAGGGAGCGTCCGCCTCCATGCCTTTGTTAGGCAGGGTATGCTGCAACTGTGGCGTTCCATGCTGGATAGCCTCCGAGTACACAATAACCTTGAAGGGGCTGAGCTCTTGGTATTTCTCTTTCTGCTTCAAGAAAGCCATCTTCCTCAGCTCCTGCAACTTGGCACTGGACGGATATTGAGTCAGTGCCCATGTCGTTGTACGTGCCGCGAGTGCGTGGTCGCCGCTCTCCAGCATGTTTTCAATAGCACTGACCAGCTGTTGTTCTGAACGCTCTAAGTAGTGCGTCAATAACAAACCGAACTCTTCCTGACTAAGATGGTCCATGCCTTGAAGGTCGGGCTGCCAGTAGCCGATGTTCTGATCGTATATTCGGTTTATTACATTCTCTCGCATGACGAGAAAGGGGAAGTGCACCTCGGGATTCTGATGGATGAATGGCGGCATCAGATTTTGATGATGGATCGCCGCTCGGCTCATGCCATTCCGGGTAGCCTTCAGAGTTTCTTGGTAAAGCCATTCGAGATGGATTTTGAGCTTAGCGAGCATGCCCCCAGTACTCCAGATCCGCGTGAGCGGCTCATGCCCGTGGAGCAGGTGCTTAGCGTTTAAGGAGACAACGACATCAATGGCTGCTAAGAGTCCCGGGAGGTCGCCCTCTTCAACGAAGGGAGCGCCGAGATACGGCATGATGAAATCACCGACGAACAGCGTGTCATGCTCAGGTACATGAATAAAGAGTCCATCGATCGTTTCTCCACCGGGAACTGGAATGAGGGCAAAGCGAGTCCCTCCTACGGTGATTTCGGTACGCTTGCCGACGGTGATATCGGGCTTGAAATCAGAAATGAAATCATCTTTAAAATCGTCGCCAAAAAAGTAGCGAAATCCTCGCGTGCCTGGGGCAACGATCTCCAACTCCTGACGATAGTTGTCCCTGGCGTAGAACTTCACCTGCGGACCCAAATCGTGGAAATAACGGTGCCCGCCAATATGGTCCCAGTGGCTATGAGTCACAAATACCGTCGTCAATGGGGGGAGGTCAGGGAAGCGATGTCGCAGGAACTCGTACGCGGCCTGGGCCGCGTCGGGCCGGGTGCCAGCGTCGATGGATATCAGCTCCTTGCCGTCCTTTGACACGATGAAGTAATACTCGGTGAACTCAAAACCCGACAGATTAAAGATCTTGCCGGGAACGATTTCTCTTAATCGCTTGGGATGGAACGTAAAGCCTTTGGTGGCATTGACCGCATACGGCGTAGTCAGTGTGATGTGGTTTGTTGAAGCCGTCATGGCCGCTCAGTTGCAAATAGGCTTGCGCCTGTTGTTGATCTTTGGCCCGATCGTATAGCACGGCCAGGTGATAGTACGGCTCGCGCAGCCAACCGTCATGGGGTGCCTTCGCGATGTTGTCCACACACCATTTGAGATCGGTCAAGGCGGCGTCGGCCTTGTTGAATCGATCGGGGAGCTGCGCATAGACAACGCCTATCATCCATCGTACGAGAAAGTAGTCGTTCTTGGTGAGAATCCGCGCCTGCTCTAGGATCTCGATCGTCTTATTCACCCAAGCGATTCGACTCAATAGGGGCACCTGATTGGCATAGGAGGCGCGCAGGACGCCCAAGGCGCTCAAATATAACCCTGTTTGCTCGGGAGAAAGCTGCCCTCCGTGCTTTTGTAGAAAGGATTCGAAGAACGCGATGCCGGCGTGCTGCTGGTTGGCATTCATGAACTGCTGCATCAAGAAGGCGACGAGCTGAGGCTCAGTAACAGGACCAGCCTGATGCAGCGATTTCAGATATTCCAATTCGGCGTTGTACGTTTGAGATGGAGAAGGGGAAGTGGTTGCACAGCCGCTTCCGAGCAGGATAGCCGCAATCAGAGAAATGGTAGTCATCGTGAGAGAGCATCTATTAGGTCTTAGCATGGTGCTTCCTCCTGAATGGGGTTGAAAGGGTGAGCTTCATCGGCCAGGGTCCGGTAAAGAAGGGTGTTCCTCTGGGACGACGTGATACGCTTGTGTGCAGCAATCACGGGATCGACAATTGCCCCACAGTTGAGGCAACGCCATCCGGTAAACTCATGATCACTCGACCAGAGTCCGTCAAGATCTTCAAACTTCTCATGCACCATCAATCCATCGCAGCGTAGGCACGTCATTGGGTACCTCCTTTCCCTGACGGGATCTTGTGTCTGATACGCCGCACCCTTTTATTCCCACGAGCTGGTAAGTTGAAGGGTTGTTGGGCCGCTTCACGTTGGCCCTGTGGGTCCACGTTACTCATGCCCCACATGATCAGCAGCACCATCCCCATCGTAGTTAGCAAAGAAAAGATTGTCGTAAATGTCATGTGGTCCATGATTGTACCCTTCCTTTCTTCTCACTCATCATTAAGGTTTGTTCCCATCGAACCGGCTTCTCTGTCGTCGAGTCGTTTCCGTATAGCTGTGAGGCCTTCAGAGTCATGACCAAACAGATCCCTCAAGACGGCGGGCGACCCACCGAAGGTTCGCCTGACCAGCCGCCGCCAAAGGCCCGATAGAGGGAGACCAAGGCTACGCGCACCGCAGTCTCGGCCTTGGTGCGCTCGTCGCTGGTTGAAAGCCTTGTCCGCTGAGCGTCGAGTACCGACAGGAAGTCCACAGCTCCGCGTTGGTAGAAGGCGTGGGCGTGGGCGTGGGATCGTTCCGCCGCCGTCTCGGCCCGGACCAACTGATCGCGGCGCTCCAGGGCCGCGGTATGCGCGACGTAGGCGTTTTCCGTGTCCTCCAAGGCGAGAAGAAAGGTCTTCTCATAGTTGGCCGCGACGTGATCGAGCCGCGCATCCGCCGCCGTGATATGAGCTTTTATGCGACCAGCATTGAATATCGGTGCCGTGAGACCCGACCCAAGCGTATACACGCTTTCTGCCAGACTCGGAAATCCGCCGACCGCCAGTGCACCGAACCCGCCGCTCGCCGACAGGACGAATTTCGGAAACAAATCCGCTCGCGCCGCACCGAGTCTGGCTGCGGCCGCATTGACCTCGGTCTGTGCAAGCCGCAGATCCGGCCTCTGCTCCAGCAAACTCGAAGGCAGGAGCCTGGGGATACTCGGCAGGGTTACAGGCAGCGGCATGGAATGAGTCAACCGCTCTTCCAAGCTCGCTGGGGTTTCTCCCAGCAGTACACTGAGTCGATGGATCAAGTTTTTCGCCGTGCTTGTCAGGACTGGCAGCGTACCTACCGTATTGTGCAGCAGCGTCTCTTGACGGGCCACATCCATGTCATTCACCAAGCCGGCTTTATAGAACGTTTGCACGGCTCTCAAGCGTTCACGCTGAACCTCAATGTTCTCCAGCAGGATGTTGGTACGTTGCTGTATCCCGCGCAGCTCCAGATAATTCGTCGCCACCTGGGCCAGTAATCCCACTTGCACTGCGCGCTGGGTCTCTTCGGTTCCCGCCGACTGCGCGACGGCGGCCTCCGCTTGAAGATGTCTGCTGCCGAACACGTCGATTTCCCACCGTGCCGCCAGTCCGCCGCTGACCACATCGGCGGTGGGCATGATCAGTTCGATGCCCTGTGGACCCGGCACTCCGATGACTCGGTCTATACTCTTTTCCCGACCGCCGAACGCGAACAGATCGAGGCTGGGGTAGAGCGCCGATTCGGCGACCGTGACCATGGCCTTGGCTTCACGCACGCGCGCCTTGGCGAGTCTGAGATCGTGGTTGGTGGCCAGTGCGTGGTCGATCAGGTCGTTCAGCATGGGATCGCCGAACCCCTTCCACCATTGGCTGAGATCCTTGGACGTTGAGACCGGTTGAGCATCTGAGGCGTTCTGCCAGCGTTCCGGAACTATGAGTGGCGGCACGCGGTCGCTGACGCGCGTCGGCGTGCAGCCGTTCAGCCCCATCAGGGCCAGTGACAAAACCATCATTGAATACCAGGCTTTCATGCGACACCTCCCGGAACAGCAACCGGCTGTTCCTCTGGCGTACCGTTATGTGTTGGATCAAACAGATGCGCAGTCTCTGGGCTCCTCGCCTGAGGCGTCCGTTCGACCTTGAACCACGCGGCATAGAGGGCCGGGAAAAAGAAGATCGTGAGCGCGGTGGCGACCGTCAGCCCGCCCATGATGGCGATCGCCTGGGGCCCGAAGAAGTCGTTGCGCGACAGCGGGATCATGGCCAGGATGGCCGCCGCCGCGGTCAACAGAATGGGCCGGAAACGCCGCACCGTCGATTCGACGATGGCGGACCAGGTGTCGCGTCCGGCCTTTTCGTCCTGTTCGATCTGATCGACGAGGATCACCGAGTTGCGCATGATCATGCCGGCCAGCGCGATGATGCCGAGCAGGGCCACGAAGCCGAAGGGTGCCCGGAACAGCAGCAGGGCGAAGGCCGCGCCGATCACTCCCAAGGGCGCCGTGACGAACACCAGGAAGGTCCGGGACAGATTCTGCAACTGCACCATCAGCAGAACGAGCGTCGCGATCACCACCAGCGGGATCCAAATCAGGATGGACTTCTGGGCAATCCAGGCGTCCTCCTTGGCCGCGCCGGTTTCGATGAAATAGCCGGCCGGCAGTTGTGCTTCGATGGATTTGAGCTGAGGGATGATTTGCGCCGCCACGTCGGGTGCCAACATCCCGTCGGCCACGTCGGCTCGGACCGAGATCGCCGGAAAGCGGTTGCGGCGCCAGCGTACGCCGTCCTCGAACACGGTTTCGAACTTGACGAATTGGGCCAGCGGTGCCGATCGACCGTTGGCCGTCCGAACCGTGACGTCGGGTAATCCGTCGGCCGTGACGCGCAGGTTCTTTTGCGCTCGCCACACGATGTCGATGAGCTTGTCGTCCTCGCGGAACTGCCCGACGGCGATGCCCGAATAGTGCGCTTGCAACGCTTGCGAGAGGATTGACGTTGAGACGCCGAGTGCGCGCGCCTTGTCCTGGTCGAGCACGAGACGGAACGAAGGGATGCGCTCATGCCAGTCGTCGTTCACATCCACCGTATGGGGATTGGCGCGCACGACCTCGGCCACTTGGTCCGCGAGGCTTCGAAGGAGCGTGGGATCTTCGCCGAACACCCTGAACACCACCGGATAATCCATTGGCGGCCCGACATTGAGGCGCATGACCCGTCCGCGCACGTCCGGGAAATCCGTGGCGAAGGCCAGTCGAATGCGGTGCATCACCCGTTCGCGGGCTCCGTTGTCTTTGGTCATCACCACAAATTCGGCCAAATTGGTATTCGCCAATTGCTGGACGATGAGCAGAAAAAACCGCGGACTACCACCACCGAGATAGGCCGCATAATTCACCACGTCCTCGTCCTTGGCGAGAATCGCCTCCATGCGTTTGGCGGCTGCTTCGGTTTGCGTGAAGGCACTGCCCTCCGGCAACCAGAGGTCGATGATGACTTCCGGCCGATTGGACAGCGGAAAAAACTGTTCGGGCACGTGGGCCAGGGTCGCGACGCCGACGCCGAACAACGCCACCGTGCCGATGATGACGGTCTTGCGATGCTCAACACACGCATCCACCCAGCGGCGCAACCGGTTGTAGAACGGTGTATCGAACAGGTCCTGGCGGAGCGTACCGCCGTTCGCCCGGACCTTGAGCACCAGAAAGCCCAAGTAGGGCGTGAAGACCACCGCGCCGATCCACGACAGCAACAGCGAAATACCCACCACCTGGAAAATCGCCACCGTGTATTCACCGGCTGAGGACTTCGCGAGACCGACCGGCAGAAAGCCCGCAATGGTGATTAAGGTTCCAGTCAGCATCGGAAACGCCGTGGCGCGGTAGGCATAGGTCGCGGCGCGCATCCGATCCCAGCCCTCTTCGAGTTTGCGTGCCATCATCTCGATGGCGATCATCGCGTCGTCTACCAGGAGGCCAAGGGCAAGGATCAAGGCTCCCAGCGAGATACGATGAATTTCCATCCCAAACAGCAGCATACACAACACCGTGCCGGCCAGAACCAGGGGCACCGTGAGCGCGACCACGGAGCCGGTGCGAAAGCCGAGGCTCAGAAAGCTGACGAGCAGCACCGCCGCCAAGGCCTCGAAGAAGGTGCGCGTGAATTCGCCGATGGCGGTCTTGACCACCCGCGATTGATCAGCGACCCGTTGAACTTCGATCCCGACAGGAAGTCCCTCCTCGATTCGGCTCATGGTCACTTCCAGCGCCTTTCCTAATTCCAGCACGTCGCCGGTTTTGTTCATCGTGACGCCGAGGCCGATACTTTCTTTGCCGTTGAAGCGCATCTTGAATTCGGACGGGTCGATGTAGCCCCGAGTGACCTTGGCAAAATCGCCGACGCGCAAGGTTCGGCCCTCGACCCGCACGGCAAGGTTCGCCATGCTCTCCACCGAGTCGAAGGAGCCGGTGAGTCGTAGGGGGAGATTGCGCTGTGCGGAAATCACCGTTCCGGCCGGTGTCAGGCCGTTCTGCGCCTGCAAGGCCTCGGCAACCACCGAGGCGTCCAGTCCCAGTTCGGCCAGCTTCTTGTCGGAAAACTCGACATAGATCTTTTCATCCTGAACGCCAATGAGATCGACTTTCTCGACATCCTTGACGCGCAGGAGTTGCTGACGGGTCGAATCGACCGCCTGTTTGAGCTCGGCATAGCTGTAGCCTTCGCCAGAAAATGCATAGAGGAGGCTGTAGGTAT
The DNA here is from genome assembly GCA_963801725.1 of uncultured Nitrospiraceae bacterium. Classification (GTDB taxonomy): domain Bacteria; phylum Nitrospirota; class Nitrospiria; order Nitrospirales; family Nitrospiraceae; genus Palsa-1315. The sequence goes on along the minus strand of CAWDFX010000002.1, from coordinate 1,189,688 downwards.
CGCCGAACTCGTCATTGAAAAAGGGCCCGACAATGCCGGGCGGCAGCGCCATGCGGATGTCGCCCACCTTCTTGCGCACTTGATACCAGAGTTCGGGAATGTCTTTGGGCGGTGTATCTTCACGAGGCGTGACAAAAATCACCGATTCGCCGGGTTTCGAGTAGCTGCGCAAGAAGTCCAGGTTCGGCAGTTCCTGAATTTTCTTTTCCAGCCGGTCGGTCACCTGCTGTTCCACTTCCAGCGCGGTGGCGCCGGGATACAGGGTTTTGACGACCATCACCCGAAACGTAAACTCCGGATCTTCTCGCTGTCCCAGCCGGACTGAGGCAAACATGCCTCCCAGCAGCACCAGCACCATCAAAAAACCGGTGAACGCGCGGTGTGTGAGTACCCATTCGCTCAGATTGAAGTCTTTCATGGCTGACCCCTCCTGCTCTCGGCGCTCTCTCCATTCATCGCCAATGCGATCGCGTCCGGCACACGCACGGCCTGTCCTTCCGCAAGGCGCTGGACGCCGGCGCTGACCAGCAACTGTCCAGACGCGAGTCCCGTTACGGCAATGCGTTCCCCATCCAGAGTTTCACCGACCTGAACCGGCACGGATCTGACCGTGCCGGTCTGCTCATTCACCAGCCACACATGGGGTTGTCCCGGCTTGTTCTGCGGGGTAAACACGGCCGAGAGCGGAACGGTCATTCGAGAGGGCGTGTTCGAAGGAACCCAGACCGTCGCCGTCATGCCCAATTGCGCGGCTTCCTGATCCTCAAGCAGTGCGGCTTTGACACGATACGTGCGGCTGGCCGGGTCGGCCGCCGACGCAATCTCGCGGATGTGGCCCTTCATGCGCTTTTCGTGATCGGCCCATAGGGTGATGCTCACTGCCTGCCGACGTTTGAGTCCCGGCAGGCGATGCTCGGGGACATCGAAGTGGATGTCCTTTTCGTCGAGTTGCGCCACCTTGACGATGGCCTGACTGGCGCTCACGACCTGCCCCGTTTCGACTTCCAATGCTGTGACCACGCCATCCCGGTCGGCCGCCAACTCGGTGTACGCCAACTGATTGACCGCATGGCCCAGTTGGGCTTCGAGCGCCGCCGCCCGTTCTCGCGCCGTGGTGTAGGCGGTTTGATGGCGGTCGAATTCAGGTGGGCTGGTGACCTTTTGCGCCAACAGCTCACGGTATCTCGCCACATCGTCGCGTAAGAAGTCCCGATCGGCGACGGCCGAGGCCAGCTGCGCCTGAAGGTCTTGCACGGCGAGACGGTAATCGTTCTGATCCAGCCGTGCCAATACCTGTCCCTTGCGCACGCGGTCACCCACATCGACGTGTCGTGCCAACAACTTGCCGGCCACGCGGAAGGACAACATCGTCTCATAGCGCGCTCGCACGTCCCCGGCGAAACTCATCACACTGTCAGTCTGATCCACGATTCGGGCGACCTTCACGGGCCGGGACATCTGCGGGGGTTGCTCGTCTTGATGGTTGCATCCCAGGGTGGTCATCAATGCCAGAAGGAAGACACCCACGAAACACGTGGCGAGACAGGTACGGCTGAGTCGAGTGAGTTTCATGATGTGCTCAACATACGTGGCGGGACCGGTACGGCTGAGTCGAGTGATGTGTCATGATGTGCCTCCTTGTCGATTGGGAAGAATTATTGTATTTGTATATGCAAGTACATGGTCAAAAAAAAGGCCCTACCCTGACGGCAGTTCGATTACTATGTGCCGCAAGCTTTCGCAACAGTGTCGCGCCATCATCCCCAAGAAACTTCTCCGTGCGAGTTTGGGCCTTTCGCCAAAATGGACCGATTTGATGCAGCAGGTCACGACCTTGGACGGTAATCTGTACTGGGAGGCCCCGGCCGTCTTCCCCATCCGCAATCTCTTGGATCCAACCATTGGTCAGCATGATCTTCAGATTCCGGGTCAGGGTGGATGGGTCGAGGCACAGACGCTTCCCAATCTCGATACGTCGAATGGGGCCAGCCTTTGCTATAAGAACCAGAAGATTCGTTTGGCTTGCTTTCAGGCCGAATGGACGGAGTTCAGCATCGTAGATACTCGTGAGCACACGATCAAGTTTGCGCACGCGCATCAGCAGGCACTCATGCGCGATCTGATCAATGATCGCGTTACCGTGATTCATCCGTTTATGTGTTTCCGTTTTCGTCATGGCATAATATTGCATATACAAATAGATGTTGTCAAGCCCCCTCCTGAAATAATTTTGAAGTTGCATCTCCCTCCCGCTAGCTCGTGACCGTTGTCCCAAAGAGTCCCTAACTGTCCTAAGCAGGCCTAAGCAGGGTACTTCCTACCATCATCTCACACCGGTATGGTCAGCGCGGTGCTGAACCGCACCGACAGAAAAAACGGGGCATGAAGAAGGAGATGCTCAGAGTGAAGGAATTGGCGGCGGAACTGCTCATGAGTTCTCTTGTTGTTGCACCTGGATACATCTGAACACATCTGGGTACATCTGACTAATTCCCATCATCCATGCAGGACGGTATGGTCAGCACCGTGAGGCATAGACGAAAGAAAGGACAGGTATGAAGCGCACCTTGTTGTCGGTGAAGGAAATCGCCCAGGAATTGGGCGTGAGTGTGCAATCGATTCGACGTGCCTACTGGAGAGGCGAGATTCCCATCTATCGCATCAGCAAAATGCTGCGCTTCGATCTGGATCGGGCCCAGCGAAACTTTTTGGCGAAAGGCTTGTTGAGGATCGTGCGACCACGCGGAGCGCGATCGCCGGCCAGGGCCGGCGGCGCGCACAGCAGAAACGCCCCCGTTCGGTAACACGGGGGCACTACCCACAGGGATCGTTACAGGAGGTCCAAGGATTCCATGAGTTCACCGTTCACGCTCACCATTGATTGGCTCGCCTTCACCCTGCCGTCCGGCTCCGCCCAGGACACGATGCAGATGCTAGGAGGGGACTGGACCAAGAGCGACACCGGCTTTCGCGGCTATCCCGCGTCCTGGATCACCGCCGAGTGCAAGCCGTGGAGTGGGCAAACTCGGAACTGGGCGCGCCTCGTGCTCCCCTCGAAGTCCATGTCGATCTGTCCGCCGGGATTGTCGCGCCGTGGCCGACGAGAAGGTCCGCACGGTCCTCCAATGGATCTTGAAGCACGAGACGGTCATCTGACGCGACTCGATTGTGCCTTAGATGATCGAGACAGCTGTGTCCCGCTCTCGACCATCAGACAGGCCATTGAGGCCGGTCAATGTGTGACCCGAGCGGACCGTATGCAGCGCATTTCATCGAGCTCGATCCATAAAGGCACTCCCAGCGGAGAGACCCTCTATCTCGGCAGTCCTCAGAGTCAAACCATGCTGCGCATCTATGACAAGCGCCTGGAGAGTCAAGCGAAAGCAGCGAGAGGACTGGCAGGACTACGGCATCCGGTGGGAGTTGGAGTTGAAAAAGGATCGCGCCCAGGTCTGTGGACAGGTCCTGTCCTACCTGGAGGAAACCGACTGGCTCGAATTCATGGTCGGCGTGCTTCGCGGCTATGTGGATTTCCGAGACACCAGCCGAGACGAGGAGGACGAGTTTCGGTATCGGGCTCCGCTGCTCGACTGGTGGTTGCTGCTCACCGATGGCTTCAAGAAAGGCCGTCTCGTCGTCGAGAAGGACGCCCAGACGTTACCCAAGGTGAAACGCTGGGTGAGTCGAGTCCGTCGCCCCATGTTGGCCGTCATCTGTGCCGCAGATCCCGGTGGGACACGCCTGGTTGGAGACAACAAATCATCGCGGGCAAGAAACGCTGGAAAGCCCCGCATCGGCGGCTGGCGAAGACAAGAAGAGCCGTTGAGTACTCAGACAAGACGCCGGCGGTCACGCGGGCGCACCGTTTCAGGGGGGTGAGGGGGTGTCGTAAGACTCCCCCTGCTGGATGTCATGCTCCTCACGATCAAGAGCTCTCGGCTAGGCTGAACATCAAGCCCTCCACGCTCTATCTCTGGGCTGCGCAAGGCAAGATTCCCTGTCGCAAGATTCATGGCCTGATCCGGTTCGAGCCGGACGCCATTACCGCCTGGCTGCGTTCATTTGAGCCACGCCCCGACCACAGCGGTCCCACCCTGTGACTCGCCGGTCTCATCTCGATGTAGACCAACTGATTGAAGCCGCAAAACGTGAGGTCTATACTTCCGGCCACGGGGAAACCATAACACCGAGTCCCACTGGAAAGGAGTGAACGAATGGGACTCGTGAAGAGATGCAATACGTGGTGGATGTCGTTTACGTATCAAGGCCAGCAAGTCAGACGGTCGACGGGGACGGCTGATAAACGGCTGGCTGAGGCGATCTTAGGTAAGGTGAAAGTCCAGATTATCGAAGGGCGATTCTTCGAGAAACCGGAAGCGCAACATCGGACCTTGAAGGAACTGATGGATCGGTACGCGAGTGAGCATGCCGCGAGACGGGCCAATCATCGGCGGGAACTCACCAGCATCAAAAACCTGAAGGCGTTTTTCGGGAACCCGACGCTGGATCACATCACGCCAAAGCGTGATTGTCGCCTACAAGAACCGACGCTATGTCGATGGGGTGAAACCGGCCACGATTAACCGGGAGCTCGCGACCTTGAAGAAAGCGTTCAATCTGGCGCGTCGAGAGTGGGAATGGTGTACCGATAACCCGGTCTGCCGTGTCTCCATGGAGAAGGAAAACAACCAGCGGGATCGCTGGTTGACCGTGGAGGAAGAACAGCGGCTTCTCGCTGCTGCGGCTCCTTGGTTGCGAGAGCTCATGGTCTTTGCCATCTATACCGGCATGCGCATGGGAGAGATCCTGGCCCTCACGTGGGCCGGTGTCGATCTGTTCCGTCGAACGGTCACCGTCTTTCGCTCAAAAAACGGCGAACGACGGACAATTCCGGTGAACACGACCGTGCTTGATCTCCTGAAAGGTAAATATGCGGCGCGCCCAGGGACGATTGATATCGTCTTCCACAGCGAAAGCCATACGGCCCTTGATGGGAGCAACATCCGGCGAGCGCTGACCATCGCGCTCGATAGTGCGAAGATCCAGATCTCCATTTCCACGATCTTCGCCATACGTTCGCGACGAGGATGGTTCAAGCCGGGATAGACCTGTACAAGGTGCAACGGCTCCTAGGGCATAAGTCGCCGATCATGACGCAACGCTATGCCCATCACTATCCGGAAAGTCTGCGGGAAGGGGTGGACGCGTTGGAGGCAGGACGGTCGTTTAGCACAAATTTAGCACAGGTCCAGATTTTATCTGGCGGGGCTTCTCTAAGCTGCTGAAAAACTGGAGCCGGCGATCCGGATTGAACGGACGACCTGCGGTTTACGAAACCGCTGCTCTACCAACTGAGCTACGCCGGCTAGGGGTAGTTGACCTGAATGAGCACAGGCGATCGAAAAGACCGGGCCATGATACAGACCGGGCTTTGGACCTGTCAATGAACACAATCCCGAAATCCAGATGAAGGAAAACCCAGCTTAGGCACTTGTTTGGGACTGATCAATCAACGAGGTTCGGGTGGGAGATGCCGAGGCCAGTGGTCACTCAGCAGCCATTATTTGAACTGAGCAACGGGCTGTAGCCTGACCAACGCCCCCTGGCCTGGCCCGGGGAGGCAGAGGGGCTCCTGTTCGTTGCCATACTGCTCGTGAGCCATCTTGAGCACCTGCCCCTTGGTATAGGTACAGAGTTCGCCCGTAAAGATGGTGCCGTTCTTATCGAGGTCTGCGGCACCGCCAAGGCCTTTGAGCAATTGATAGGTGAACAGCCCATGCCGGCCCTGGTCATAATTATGGGCCTCCTGGACCGCCCGGTTGCCGATCATCCACATGATCTTCTCTTTCCCGCTGCTCTCCTGTTCCCACAGCGGGGTGATTCCGCCTGCTGGCTCCTTGCCGGGCGCCAGTTCAAGCGAAAGATCGAGCATCACGACGGCACGCTGAATCGGCAATTTCGCCAAGGATTCCTGTAGCCGACGAAGCGAGTAGAGGCGCGCGCCGGACGTGGCCGAACTGTCGAATAACAGGATCGACACGGTACCGGTGGCAGGCTCAACCACTCCCCGCCCCGTGATCGACACATACACGACGGTGGTAGGGTCCACCAGCTCGGGCAACCACTCTTCAAACACCTCAGCCAGATCGCTCTTGAGAGCATGGGTATCGACGAGGGTACGCACACGTTCGGAAGGAATCCCTCCGATCGATCTGAGGTACGTGGCCACGACCACAGCATCTCGTGCGGCATACTTGACCCTGGCTATGCTGTTCTCCCGAAACCGCCCCACGCCGATGACAATTCCGACGGCCTTCGGCTGTTTAAGTATGCTGGTCCGATTCGACGGACTGATCGACATCGACCGGCAGCGCCACAGCCTCCACCACTGACCCAGGCTTCATCGCCACCAGAAACTTCTTGGCGGACGGCAGCTGGACCGAGGGAGACCCGGCGCGCAATACCAGCGTCAACTCCTCTTGCACGGCCTCTTTGACCGTGCCGACTTTGCCGTCCAATGTCACGCGCTTCACTTCACCAGGAGCCAGATCGCCGACGGATATCGCGCTGGGGATCCCCTCGATCAAGAGCGGCATGGTTATCACCGACAACTCGACAGCCCGTGCGGTTCCAGGCCCTTCATTTTTGACTTCGATTTCGATCGCGACGGCTTCACCGCTATGGAGCACCTGAATGCGGTTCTCGTTTCGGACGATGGCCCGGAAAATCACCGTAGCAGGCTCGTCCACTGGAACCGGCACAGGAACGGCGACCGCCGACTGCGATGAAGCCGTCTTGACGCCGCCGGCTTTGCGTGCCTGAGCGGCATCGACAATTCTACTAGAGGTTCCGAGTTGTATGGCCATTCCATCCGTCACCAAACCGATAGCCTCTTGGGCAATCGAGTCGAGCCCCTTGACCTCGCACGAAGCCTCGGTGACATCAACCTCTCCACGGCCAATGCTTTGAATCTTCTTGCTGTAGAGGACAGTCCCGTCGGCAGCCGTGTAGGCAAAGTCCAATCCCAGGGTCACCGTGGCTGGATAACGTTTGTTGGCCTTTCGAACAATAGCCAGATCGACATGGGCCAGGCCCAACGCGGCATCGACATAGCCATCCGGCGCCGACGACGGTCTTGTGTCACCCGTCAAAACCTTTTCAAAGACGCGGCCGGTTTTCCGTTTGAGCGAGTCCTGTAACGGAGTGCTGATCGGCAAGGATTGACTCTGGCCACAGGCATCCTGATAGGTGAGTTGCGCCCCGGCGATACTGGGGTTGGATCGAAGGTGGACGGTCAGGGGATGATCGTAGCCGATGGTCGCGCCATCTCGACTCGAGAAGAGCGAGCAGCTCGTCAACGCCACAATGGACAGTCCCGCAACAACCCCTAAGGCTGCGCGAAACAGGGAGAAATGACACGTTGATTGGGCAACCTGCACAATCAATCTTATACCGAAAAACATCCAACGAGCACAACCCAACGGCCTAGCCGAGCGAGACACGCGAGTCTTGCTGGTCTGAGCGAGTCACGAGCGTTGATGTCTGATACTCGAGGTTTTGGAACTTCAAACCAGGAACTTCGAACTTCACGATCGCGCCTTGCGACCTGACTAGACGCTTCCCGCTCCGCACGCCACAGTCGCGGCGTTGACAGCCCCGACACCCCTCGGCTAAGTTCATCCGCATGACCGAGTCTCTTTCACCGGCGCCGGAATCGCCATCGCCGCCGCGGCTCTCCTGGTCGGCCACCAGCCGGCTCATTCGCCTCCAGAACCAGACCGGGACCTGGCTGCTCATGTTCCCGACTCTGTGGTCCTTAGCCTTGGCCGCTGCAAGGCGTGCCTCCGCTTCGTTTGCTTGCCATCTTCATCACCGGGTCCTTTGTGATGCGCAGCGCGGGAGTCGTGTTGAACGATTTAGCGGATCGATCCTTCGATCGACATGTGACGCGCACGCGGGTACGACCACTCGCGTCGGGTGAACTGAGCAAGACACATGCGCTGCTGATCGTCGGCCTCCTCCTCTCCCTGGCCGGAATGCTCGTGCTGCTCCTTGACCCATTGACGATGCTCTTGAGTCCGATTGCCGTCCTCTTGGCCGGACTCTACCCCTTTGCCAAACGTGTCATCCACATCCCGCAAGCGATGTTGGGTATCGCCTTCGGCTGGGGCACCATCATGGCCTGGACCGCCTCGCGGGGAGACATCGAAGCGCCGGCCTGGTGCCTATTCGCTGCGACGGTCTGCTGGGCGATCGGATACGATACGATCTACGCGCTTCAAGATCGGGAGGACGATCGTCGGATCGGCGTGAAATCTTCAGCGCTGTTGTTCGGTTCGTCGACGTGGATTGCAGTCGGCGCGGTCTTCTGCGCGATGCTGCTGTTCCTGGGACTCGCGGGCTGGCTCGCCCACATCGGCTGGATCTACTATGCAGCCCTCGCTGCCGTTGGAGTGTGGTGTCTGAAGCAAGCCCTGCAGCTCAGAGAGGCTGTGCCGCCTCCCACCGCCTTCCGCATGTTTCAGCAACACGTCTGGGTAGGAGCCGCGGTCTTCGTTGGAATGATTGCAGGATTTCTGCTCTAACCGGATGGTGAAACAGTCTAGTCTGGTCTATTCGGTCTATCTGGTTAGTTTCGTTCAACCAAATAAACAAGACAGACCCAGATAGACCGAGCTTATCTCAGGCCTGCTACTTCTACTTCTTTGCCTTCTCTTCCTTGGCCTTGGCCGCAGCCTTTTCTGCCTCAGCCTTTTCAGCCGCGGCCGCAGCTGCGGCCTTCTGGATGTCTTCCTCTGTCGTCATCGATTTCAATGTCGTCAGGTATAACGTCACGGCCTTGGCATCGGCATCGCTAAGCCCCAGCGCAGGCATTCTGGTTTCCGCATTCATCACCTGCGGATTCTTCAACCACCGATAGACCCAGGTCCCATTCAATCTAAATCCCGCCCGGTCGAGCGCCGGCCCGACCTTGCCGCCGTCTGGGCCGATGCTATGGCAACCGTTGCAGCCATACTTGTTCTCATAGAGCCGTTGGCCGAGCGCCACCGTCTTCGCAAGCTGGTCTGGTTTTATCGTGAGATCCGGCCTAGGAATGCTCGTGCCTTTTCCTGGTCTCGTCACCAGATTCGTCATGGCAGCCTGCGCGACGTCGAGTTCTTTTTTCGCCTTGCTCATCGCTGCCAATTCATCGGCGTAGGAGGACTCGTCCGGCTCCACGTCCTTCTTGAGTGCTTCACTTTTCTTTTCCGCTTCCTCGCTGGCTTGCTTTTCGGCTGCCTCATAGGCCTTCGTGGCCTGCTCCAAATTGGTTTGGGCTGTTTGGAGCGCCGCCGCCAGCTGTTTCTTCCGCTCTTCGACTTTAAACTCCATCTTTCCGCCATGGAGACCGCGAACATACCCGACAATGGCCCAAATCTCTTCTTCCGATAGGGTGTACTTGAAGGTCGGCATCGTCGGCACGGCAAAATCGTCGTCGCCGATCTCATCCCCACCCTCAGCCACATCCGTCGTGTCCTTCATGTCGCGCGAAATCGTATTGAAGATATCTTCGTCCTTAAACGTGCTCATTTCTGACTTGTTCGTGAGATCTTTGGGCTTCGGATCCGGCATCGAGGACCAATTGAATCCTTCATTCTGCTTTCCGCTCTCGCCATGACAATGCGAGCAGTAGTGGGCAGTAGAGTTCATGCCCCTTCGCCCCCTGCTCATTGGCACAGCCTGCGACAGTAATTAAGGCCCCGATACCGGCCACTGCACTCACTATCCCCAATACGTATAACCGAGCCGCCTTCATGCTGATTGCCCTTTCTTTAGCTTGCGGATCAGAACGAACTGAAATCCGAGAGCCAGACCCACGGCAATGGCCGCATAGTAGTAACCGGTATAATCCGGTGGCGCCTCTGCGCGGAAATACCACCAGGAGGAGACAGCTTTTTGGGAACCTTTCTCCTTCAGCTCTCCACTGGCTGCGTCTTTCTTGCCATCCCAGGCAGCGAAGCCGATATTGATGAAGCCCGCTGTCGTGATCAACGTATCTTCTTCAGGATGCCCGGTGTCGAGCGGCCGCGTGAAGACGACTTTCCATCTGCCGTTCGCGTAGGTTCCTTTGGCCTTCACATCTTGGTGCGTCTGTATCTTGAGTGTGCCGAAGCCCTTGGCATTCATGTCGACGCCCTTGCCGTCTTTGTTCTTCCAATACCAAATATTGACCGGCCCGCCTTCGACCTGCGCCATCGGTTGGCCGTGCGCAAAGTGAGCCTTTTTGTCGCCCACCATGAACTGAATCGCTGCGGCATCGTCCGGATCTTCCGTCGGATCGGCGTACTCCAAGAGAATGGCCACGTTGGTCCCGTCGTGCAAACCACGCACGATCATATCTTTGACCGTCGCTTCCAGAATGCGGGTCGGCCAATGGACTTGAGGCGACATTGGGAATGTCGCCGAGGGGGCGCTGCTCCACACTGCCGCGTTTGGGTCATCGCCCGGCAGAGTCCCCTTCACCAGCGGAGCGCTGACCGACGAGCTTTGCACAGTTGGGTCGGCGGCCGGAGCGGTGGGTTTGGCCTTTTCCTCGGCTGAAACGGACTGCGCCATCAGGAATCCCATGGCAAGCCACACACCGACGACGACATTCGGAACGATTCGACTCAGTCCGCGTATCATAAGTTCCGTCCTCTCTCCTCACTAACTCCTACTTCACTTTTCAGAGGGTGGGGCTATGTGCCTTCCACTGCGCGCGTCCAACGAGGGTCTTCTGAGACCGCGCGTTGCGCGAGCACAGAAGGCATATAGGCCTATCCTCGTCTATTCCCAGGTTCTTGGCGATTGATGCGCCCCATCGTACTCGCCCATGATGATTTTCCAGATCCATTCGTCTGGAAGTTCAAGCTCCCAGCGAGGCATCGCGGATTTCCATGGCATCCCTTCGATCGGGAGGCCGACGCCGCCCTTCTTAATCCGCCAGAAGAGATAACTTTCCTGGAGCATCGCGATCGTCGTGGGATCGGCAAAGTTAGCCGGGGGAGGATTGAATCCCCTCGCTGCAGAGCCCTTGCCGTCGAAGTTTCCTCCGTGGCAGGGGGAGCAGAATGCCGCATAGAATCCCTTCCCCTGCTGGATCGTTTCAGGTGTCTTTGGAACTGGATTCGACAAGCCGGCATATTCACCTGGCGGAGCAGGATGAATCGTCCTGTTTTCGCCAGGCGGCGCATCGCTGACCGCTGTACTGTTATAGGTTTGCCAACCAACCAGCAAAGGAAACAGAATCAAGACGAGGTAACGTAATGCTTGCAGTCCGCCGATACCCTCTCCTGTCAGGAACCGCTGAAGCGGACCCCAAAACTCCTCTTTGGATTCCGCGCTCACTGTGGCAAGGATAAGAAACCCCGACGTCGTCAGCAATAGGTACAGAAACATCAGGCTCGCCGGGAGCGGCGCCGAGCCGGGGACATTGGGCACCACAAATTTCAAAATCAAATAGGTGATGACATTCAACAGGATCAGCTTGATCAACGGCCCCATAGGTTCCTCCTCAGTGCGCTTGCGCCACGGCCACTGCTGGACTGGACTGAGATGCCTTCACTGGAGCGGCAGGCGCTTGTCCCGGCACCTCCAGTTCAGATGGATTGATAGAAATCGGTTCGCCGCTCATCTGCTGCAGGAATGCGATGACCGAGAGAATCTCATTCCTGGACAGCCCGATTGGGTTCTTATTGATGGCGGGCATCTCGGCAGGATACATCTTCGGCAAGCCTTCATGGCGATAGTCCTGATAGATGTAGGCCTGCGGCTGCGTCATACTTTCATAGAGAAACTCACGGGTCAGCTTAGCCCCGATCCCCTTCAAGTCCGGGCAGCGGGCCGATTCGCTGGGGCCGATCGTGTGGCACAGCGCGCATTGGCCCTTACTGAAGAAAATCTTCTGCCCAATGGCCGCCAGATCGGTCGGCGTTTTAACCGTGGCGATATCGAACTTCTCCTCAACCGGCGGTAACGACGCCATTTGCGGAATCGACAACGACGTGAGCATGAAGATGCCGAGCACAATCGCGACGAATCCGATGACCCGAGGGAACACGGACTTAATAAAGAGGAGGATGAGGATCCCGCTCCCTACCACCGAGAGACAAATCAATTGCAATCTGGCTACTTCACTCATAATCACCCTTCCGTGCGGAATGGTCCATGTTGAACGTTCAGCGACGAATGGAGCATCAACTCACCATTCATCACTCACCATAAAGAATCAATGCGCGTTCGGTTTATCGAGCGCACTCGATGCGCCGGCCATCGCTGGCATGCCGTGCGGCAACTCCGCTTTCTTCGGCTCAGTAACCGCTTTCGCCTTATCACCCATCGTGGCCACCCAGAAAATGAACGCGACAATCATACAGAAAAAGAAGGTGCACAAGGACATGATCCCGGACGCGTAGCCGAGTGCCGGTGAAAATGCGTATTGCGACGTATCGCGGAGCACGCCATAGACGTGCCAATGGACGCGAGAGGACGACCGTGCGTAACCCATCAGCGTCATTAGAAGTATGACCATGACCGCGTTGAGGACAAGAGAATATCCGGCACGGGGAGGCATCTTGCCCCAGACCATTTCCGTCGTAGTCTTGGCACTCTTCAGCAGCAAAGCCGTCAGCGGCGTGATCGTCAACATGACCCCGATCACAATCAATACCTGCGACGTTGAGAAATAATTGATGCGAATGATTGCGGGAACGAAATACCCCCACACGCCGAGAATGATTACTGCGATGCTTGCAATGACAAGAATGGCGCCCATGATCGCTTTGCCGATCCTTGCCCAGCCGGCTGTATCCTGCTTGCCTGCCCGCCAATACATGATGAAACTCATGAACGTCACAAGAATCATCAAGTTCGATACGGTCATTTTTGCCGACATCACACCGAGGACTCCCAGAAGCGGATGGTGGCTTCCTCCCATCTTTGCCGCCTCTTCCAAACTCGCCACAAGCGAATGGGGAGTCATCCAGACAGCCAGACATAGCAGGAGTGCCACCAACATCGCCAACATCGGCTTCCGATACTTCAACGCAGAACCAGGAATGCGATAGGTAATCCCCAGCCAGAAATAATAGTTCGATCCGAGAAAGAGCACCCCGATGAGCATGGCTTGCAAAATGAACAGCCATGACAGGAAGCCGCCCATCAGCGTGATGCCCATCTGCTGGTTGTATTGGTAAATTTCACGCATGAGCCAGTAGCCGGCAAACGGGAGCGCCAACAGACCGAAGACGCCGATGAAATTCCCGACATAGCCCATCCAGTCGTAGTGATCCTTCTCTTCCGGGGTCTTGGCGGACAGATAGCGAATCCCGGCATAGGCGCCGCAAATATAACCACCCAGCACCACGTTGGCGATGATCCGGTGAATATTCACCGGCCACCAGGTCGGATTCCATGTCGCGGCCCAGGCCCGCGCCATATCCGTCCCCTCCGCAATCACGACAGGACTGGCCTGGAACGTGGCCCAGGAGTTCGGTATGATCATGATAAAGAAGGCAAAGAAGTTCAGCATGAAGCCGAGGAAAATATGGAATGTTTTCTTGCCGCCGTACTGCATGGCGTCCCAGCCATACCAGTAGAGGTACAGCGTCGCGGTCTCGACCAGGAAAAGGATGCAATAGATAATAAACGACGGGAAGAAAATGTCGGTCAGATAGTTCATCAGCTTGGGATAAAACGCGATCAGCAGGAACAATAAGATGCCGCCGAAGAGCGCGGTGGTGGAATACGCGGATGTCAGGAGCTTGGTGAACTCCTTGGCAAGTTTGTCGTAGCGCTTTTCACCACCCCTCCAGGCCACGACTTCGCATACCCAGGCAAACATCGGCACACCCAGCACAAATCCCGCGAGCAATAAATGGAGCTGCGCCACAACCCAGATGACATTGCGGCTGCCGACGTAGGGAACGTCACGATACTCGGTCGGAGCTGCCGGTGCGACGTCTGCCCCAAAAACTAGCGCGGGAAGACTGAAGAGCCCCGCTGCCACCGCAAGCCCCAAGAGCGCCCCAGCATGGTCGCTGCCGCTCCGGAGAAGCCGCTGAATCCATCCACCCTGATGTCGCATTGCCCTCACCTCATCATCTCCCATGTTACTGGTTCATGGCGGCAGGCTGAGCCGGTTCCGTCTCTTCCGGCGCTTCCACTATGCTTTCGCCCGCCTCCTTGCCTTTTTTCTTGCCCCGCTCTTTCTCCAGTTGGATTTTCGCCCGCTGTTCTATCAGCATTTCGACCTGCGCCGCAAGATGTGCGATCACTTTTTCGTCTTTATTCAGTGTCTCAAGAGGTTTGAACGCGGGCGTGGCTTTCACTTCAGGCTGCCGGCAACAATCGTGCGGGTGGGGGGTAAACACCGGAAGATAAGACCAGAACAGGATCGACAACAGAACGGCCAGGCAGGATAATGCAGTCAGCATTAATCCCTGATCGCCCGGCACCCGCATCAAATCCCAACGAGTAATTAGTCCTTGATAATTCTCCGACGCATGGCCGGCCGACTCCACCGTGCCTCGGATCACCCGTCCCACAAGCAAGAAACCAACGACGAGCAACAACAGAAGCACCACTGTGGACACCGTGCCCCAGAGGGTCAATTCGATACTGATCCGTTCCGCCACAGGGATACCCTCCAGCGGACCCGATGCAATAATCGAATGAACCGCCGAGATCCCGCCTTTCGTGATCGCACTCTCAACCGCCCAGAGGATCGGCACAAAGATGGCGCCGACCAGCGCGCACTTCCACCACAGCGTCAACCCCAATTTTTCCGGCGGTTCGCGCCGCAACCGTTCGAGGAAAAATGTCCGTCCCGTAACTCCGAGCGCCCAAATATCGATCGGCACCGCCACTATGAACAGCACCGCGATGCCGACGCCTTCACCGATGTGCGAGTCCAATCCCATCGTGATTGTGGGAAGCGCAAACACCGTGACCGGACTCGCCAAGAGCATCAAGAATGCGAACGCGATTCTGCTTTCAAAATCTATGATCCCGAATGCCAAAAAGAGTACGACGAAGGCGAGCTTGATCGGCAAACCGGTCCAAAAGGCGGGCCAGAGAATACCGAACCCGAGCTTCAAAGGGGACATATGATCGTTCATGCACGTACCCGACATTGAACACAAAACGATACTTGATGAACGGCAGTGGGTCCGGAAGTGTACGCATCGTTCAGCATTGATTCACTTAATCTAAAAACTCTCGATTGATAATGGCCGAAACCGTGAAAAGGAGGATCGAAGCCGTAAGCACCACCCACCCGATCAGGGCAAGAGGGCGCTTGAAGATATTCCGCTCCGGATCGCGGTCAAAGAAGGGCAACAATAACAGCATGACCCCAAGGGCTCCGGGAAGCGCCATTGAACCAAGAAACTGTCCAAACTGTCCGGAAAACATCTTCAGACGCAGATGCTGGAATATGAACAAGAAGTACCATTCCGGCTCCGGGTGATAATCGCCTGGATCAGGTGTCGCCTCGTCCAGCAAGACCACCGGCTCCCAGAAAGCCAGCACGCTGATACAGGCAAAGACCACCGCCATCCCGACCACGTCCTTCCAAATCTGCCGTGGGAAAAAATAGTCGGTCTTGGCCTTCAGCTCTGTCGGCGTACCCCGGAATGGACCAGCCGGCCCCGCGCATCGAAACAGGAAGAGATGCAAACCGGCCAGAGCGATCAGGGCTGCCGGAAGCACCATGACATGAATGACGAAGAACCGGCTCAAGGTCATCTGCCCGGGGGTTGGACCTCCCTTAAGGAAGCGTGCCAAAAAGTCACCCAGCACCGGTATCTTATCGATAATCTCAACGCCGACCGTCGTGGCCCAATAGGCTCGCTGATCCCACGGAAGCAAATAGCCTGTGAAACCGAACCCCATGACGAGGGCGAAGAGCGCTAACCCGACCACCCAAATAAGTTCACGAGGTTTCTTATACGCGCCCCAGAGAAAAACTTGGGACATATGCGCAAACACACACACCACCATGGCTGAAGAGCCCCAGAAATGGTAACTCAGCAGGAACCAGCCGTAGTCGACGTCATGAAGAATATATTGGGTACTGGCGTAGGCGTGGTCGGCGGTAGGCACGTAGTAGAACATCAGCAGCACGCCCGTAACCGCCTGCATGATAAAGATAAATAACAGGATTGACCCGAAGACGTAGGCCCAACGGGAGCCGCCAGGAACCGACTCATTGAGCATCTTGGCTGTCAGGAGCTTCAGCCCGACTCGCTCATCGACAAAGTCGAAGACTTTTTCAACGACGGTTGGCTGCGCGCCGGCAGAAGGAGTCTGGCTCATCTAAACGATCCGCGTTTGGGACTTCGTCCCGGCCTTGAATTCCATATCGATGATTTGCACTTCGCCGTTCGCGGACACCTGAATCGGCAGCAAATCGAGAGGGCGGGGAGCGGGGCCATCCAGCACCTGACCGGAGGCGTCATAAATGCTCAAGTGGCAGGGACAGAGAAAGACCTGCCCAAGCACCTTGTGTTTCCGCCATTTATAGGCGCAACCGAGGTGGGGACATTTGCCGGAAAATGCAAGGTAGGGCATATCCTTCTTATTGGTCCAAATCGCTTTCCCGGTCTCGTCCCGGAACTCCATATCCTTCCCTTGATACACTTTTTCCAACACCGCAGGAGTCGCCTTGACGAGCCACACGTTCTTCTCGATCTCGGCTTCAGGCAAATAGGCCTCTTTGACCTTGCGCTTGAATTGAAACTGGGTCCCGGCATCGTCCGCCTTCACCTTCCCGATATTGCCGATCTTCAACCATCCGTTGTCCAGCGGCGCATACATCGGCTTCATCATGAACTTCAGCACGGGAAAGACCAGCGGCAATCCGATAAACAGCCCCACCACATAGGTCAAGTTCGCGAAAAACGTCCGTCGCTTGACGTTCCGCTCCAACTCAGGGAATGGGACCAGAACTTCGCCCGGCGTGACGTGAAGATGCCTCTCAAGGCCAGGGATTTCCACTTCATGCAGCGTGACATAGTCGTCACGTTTGAAGGGAGGCAAGCCCAGGACTTCGGACGAGGACGACCGCAGCTGTATCAGATCCTCCGCCACGGCCTGCACCGCTACCATCGGCACTTGCCGCTCTCCCGCGCCGTTCATCGACACGACGAGATGGCTGACCTCATGGGAGAGCGGGTCCATGATGATCTTGGACACCTCTCCAACTTCTCGGTCCGCACAGCGGACTTTCGACTTCAGTTGAGGCTGCATGCTACTTCTTTTTGATCGGCTTCGGCGTGTTCACGGATGTATTTTTAAATGTATGCAGCCAGGAAGCGAGTGCCGTGACGTCGCTGTCCTCCATGACGTCTTTAAACTTGTCCGGCATCTTGCCCTTCTCCCACTCTTGTTCGAACCCTGTCGCCATAAAGCTCTTGGGATCGAGAATTTTCTGCTTAATCTCGGCGACTGTGAGATACGAGCCGATGTTGTCCAACTCCGGACCGCGCTTCTTCCCACCCTCACCCTTCAACTTGTGACAGTTGTAACATTCTTGCAACTGCCACTGCTCTTCACCCAGCTTCATAAAGTCCCCGGTTGGCACGCTGGCCGTGACCGGAGGAGGATCGCCGGTCGTCGGCCCTTTCGTTACCTGATCTACAGTCAGCGACTTGAGCCTGATTTCCAACGCTTTCACCTGCTCATCAAGCGACTTCGCACGCGCAATCAATTCCTCAGCTTTTCCCTGTTCGGTCGCGGCCCGCTTGGGTCCCAATATCTTGGCGATCTTCCCTTTTTCATCTTCGGGATCAAATTGCGGCCATATTGAAGCGCCGGAAATGTACACCGTGCACAGCACGATGTAGAACACCACGACGGCAATCACGGACTTTACCCCGCTCATGGTCTTGACCGACGGCGCGTCCAACAACATGAAGACGGCAGCCCCGAACATCGCGTTACTGAAGAACATGATCTGGAACACGAGGGGAAACTCGAGCGCTCTCGCAAGACCGAATAGCGCAGCACCCACCGCCAGACCGATCGCCATCTTCTTAATCACGTTCCCCATGCAGACTCTTTCCTTAGCAGGATGCTGAAACAGTCTCCCGGCCCATTTGCCCGATCCCGGCCGCTACTTCACCTGCTTGCCCTGAGGCTGGCAAAGACAATCTCTTTGCTCAGGGACGCGCCTTTTCCCATGCCGCATTCTCGTATCGTTCTGAAGCTCATCATACCGAAGCGTGCGCCTTAACTTCTCGCCCGCTATGGCCTTGCCCACGGAACGGCGCATCTTGACGCGCCGGGGTCGGGCGGGTGAGAACATGAATTGCGCCATCCTCCCTGATGGCGTTCGCCTGATATCCCGAAGGTGCGGACCAGTGAAGCTCTAGCGTACGACTATCGTTCTTCTGCAACCTGTCCGTAGACAGTGCTGCTCCCCGATTACTTAGCCCTGGCGGGAACAGGTCTGCCTTCGGGTACGGGCACCTTAGAGTCGGGTACGAGCACCTTCGAACCGGAAGGCCGAAGGGCCACGACAACGGCAAAACTGACAACTGTGAAAAAAATGACGGTAATCCCCGTAATCCACCAAGCCGAATACGACAGTGTCGGCGTGAAGGACTCTGCGCTGAAGTCAGGTATCAGATTGTAGGTGTGGAAGTACTTCCGCACCAGCGAGCGGACGGCGCCCATCAAGCCCATCGTCCAGATTGATGTGAAGGCGAGAAAGATCAGGACAAACTGAGAGGCGAAATCGATTTTTCCCCAGACAATGGTGCCTTGCTTGATAGCCCGGTTATAGATGACATAGTTGACGACCGTGACGAACACCAGCGTGAACACCGCAGAAAGTTTGCCCGGCATCCCCGCCAGGAAACCCCACGCCTCCGGCAGCTCCACCTCCGCCACCATCTTGGCGCCGGTGGCCGCAAATCCGTGGGGGGTGAGCCAGATCGCATCGCTCACGACCGCCATCAAAAAGCCGATTTTAATCACGGTTCGCGCAGACACCGTATACGGAATGAACCGGCCCAGCATGAACGGCGCCAGGACCAACGGAAGGAGGAACGCCAAGGACATCGGGTCGGGGATCCAGTAGTAATTCATCACTGTCATCATGACAAAAGGGAACACCACCATCACGATGGGCGCCAGAATCGTCATCCTGACTTTTTCGGCCCCCTCAATACGCTTCAGACTGAGCCAGACGTAATAGTTAATAGCCAGGAACATGAGCCCGATCGTCGCTCCCTGCATTTCAAAAAACATCGAGAGCTGGTCGGCCATCATGTACGGACAGAACGAAAAATCGTAATCGCACATCTCGTACGCCAAGAGTAATCCCGTGAAGGGCTGAAACAGTGTCGCGCCCACTGCGATCAGATTCCCGACAAAACCCATCCAATCGTAGTAGGCCCGTTCTTCTTGATTTTTCGCCCCCATATACATATAGGCGGCGATCATGCCCGTCACAAATCCTCCGAACGCCACATTCCCGTCGATCCGGTGAAGATTGAGCGGCATCCAGCTTTGGTTGAAAATCTTGTCCAACAAGGTCGCGCTTTCGAGGAAGTCTTGTGGCGAGACCCCCTCCGCCTTCGGCGGCGTATTCATGAACGAGGTCGGACCATCAATCACGAACATCGTGATCATACAAATGAGATTCAAGAGCACACCAAGGGCGATATGCCGCCCCTTCTTCTCACCCTTCCAGGCGTCCCACATATAGAAATATGTGTACAACACAATGGTCCCGCTGATGAACAACAGCGGGTAGATGACCGCGAATACGAGATAGAATTGATTAATGAACCAGGTGGTAAACTGCGGATACGTCGCGAGGAGCACGAAAATAAACAGGCCACCGGTGAGGGCGGTCATGCTGAAGAGGATGACCGTCACCTTCGTCACTTCTTTGGCTAAACGATCGTACCGAAGATCTTGCTTCCGATACCCCAGCCATTCTGAGATGACAACAAAGATTGGAGCGCCGAGAATGAATGCCCCGAACAGGGTATGAAGCTGGGCGATAATCCATACCGCGGTCCGATTCCCCGTATAGGGAAATTCCACCGCAGACATGCCCGGAGTTTGGGCATAGGCCACTCCTCCGAACAAGACCAGAAGAGCACATACCGCCACCAGACCGCGCTGCCACGTTTTCATGATATTTCGAAGTGCCTCTTCGCTCGGAGCCTACCGACGTTGAGAGCCCTGCTTCATTACGTTCTCTACTTTATGGCCAGCTCACCGCTAGAGGGCCGAGACTTGTCCTTTTCTTCGATTCTGCAATACCCGCTTTTCACTCCATTCATACCCTGTTAGCCAGAGTCCTTGGGCGTCAAGAGCTTGCGCGTCGTACAGAATAGTGTCATTTCATCGTGAACCGCGCGATGACTTCGAGACAAGAACTGACGGGGACGACACGAAGATCTGGTCATGCCCATAGGGGCAATACATTTGTCCAGGCCTTTCATGGCACCCCAGGCCATCATGATGCGAACCCACCGATAGGCAACCAGGAAGCTCAGTGCAAGAGGGGCTTCTTGGAGTGCTATCGCATAGGCTCCTGGATTAAGACCGCTTACTTGCCTGCCGGTGCTGGGGCAGCCGAGACGCTCGCCGTATCAACCCACGACTTCTTTTCGGGATCCCATCCCTTTCCAGCCAACCCGAAACTCCGCGTAAACAACACCAGCTTCCAGACATCTTCGTCCGACAGCTTACTCTTCCACGCCTTCATCTTCGTATTGGGAACCCCGTCGGCAATCCGCCAAGCCCACACGGAATCAGAATAGAGCTTCATCCGCTCGCTGACGCGGAAGTCACGGGCGCCCGCCTTAGCCGGCTTGCCGTCCTTGCCATGGCAACTGCCACAATTCACATCGGGGTTTGTTTCGCCGATGTAGAGCTTCCGCCCTTCTTCCAATTTGGCCGCATCGGCCCACCAACCAGCCGGCATATGCTTATCAGCCCACTCAGCAGGGGCCGGAGGCGGCGCAACGATCGGCCCCTCTCCTCCCCCTTCTCCTCCACATGCCACCATGAAGAGCCCTAACCCTAACACCACCGCCAGTTGCGGAACTTTCATCTGCGTCATAACCTTCAAGTACTCCCTTTTTCTCAACCACAGCGATAACAATTGACTCTCATACTCAAACGAAAAGCGCTTTCATCAGGGGATTATGCCCCTGGCGAAAGCGCCGATCTTAAGAAAAAGCTCCGTGACGCCCCACGTGCACTCCCCCGCCATTTCGAGCTACCGATCCAGCAGGTACACAACAGCCCCACGGACCGCTTCGATTATTTATTCCGCTTCCCCTGAGACTTGCCTCGTTTCTGTTCCTGCTTCCGCCACGAACGAATCAGTTTGAACCCGATAAACCCGCCGACTGCTGCCGCAACAGCCCCAGACCCTAGATAGACCCACAGAGGAGGGCTACTCCTGTCCTGTATGCAGCCGGTACCAAAATTGACCTGAATGACTCGCTCTGATTCCAAATCCTTCGGGTCAAACGAGACTTTCTGTTGTTGCTGCTGCCCCTTGGCTTCAATCAGCAGCGGATCGCCAAGATTGTCGTTATGAAGATGAAACGCGGCCTTGTAGTATCCATCTCCATCGGTCTTGACAATCTGCCCGTAGGAGATCTTTGTGTCCTTGACGAGCACATCTATGTTCGCGCTGCTTTTCCCATCTGCTCCGCAAACAAACCCTTCCACCGTAAACCGGTGGTCGGCTTCATGCGTTGCAGACACGACCGAGGGGAAACCGCCCAATATTGCAATTGTCAGGATCCATGCCCGCCATCGTGACTGACTCTGTGCGATCTTTCTGGGCCTCACGTGCTCAGGACTGACCTCTTTCCGTTGTCGAGCGCTTACGTCCGCCTCATACAACGGAACGTGTCATCACCTACAATCCCGGCCAATTTTAAGGCTGCAATTTTTAACATAGCCCCTACCCGTTGTCAACGAACTGACGGCCCGATCGGACAGAGAGACAGGCCCATTTTCAAGCACTTGGAGAGAGCCATTCTCCATATATCCATGTAGAGGGAAGCGCGTAAATGAAATGCAAGCGGCAGGTAGAAAACTTACAGGATTCCTCTGGTTCTTGCCTCGGCTGCGATACGTTCTACTTCGGCTCGCCGCTCCGAATCCTTCTTGGCGATCCAGGTCTCCCAGGATTTCCCGGTGGCCGTGTCCTCACCGGTGAAGGCAATCGCGGCAATCTGGTCATAGCGAATGTGTCGCGCGTCAGAACTCTCTGAAGGGAACATCTCAAGATAGGAATCGGAACCGCTGGCCTGACGATTGAAGAGATACCCGCTAAGAGATTCGCCGGATTTCAATGACACCGTGACATCACCGCGATAATCGAACGCCAGCTCCACCGCCTCTGCGAGCTCAGCGAACGAAGCCGGCTGAAATACCCGGCCTTCGGGCGATCCTGCTCCACCGCCCTTACTATGATTCTTGGTATCGGTCATTGAAGAGTCGTGAAACGTGAAGCGTATCTCGTGAAGCGTGTGTCTTTCGTGCGAACGACGAGAGACGAACGACGCTTCACGCAGCCCGTCATCGTGAGGTAGGGAGCATCGTCAGCTTGACGGTTCGGCCAAACCCAGACAACGTGCCGAACGTATCCTCGACAGCAGACGGTTCATAGCCGCAATGCACCATGCAATCGGCACACTTCTCATTCCGCCCTGTTCCGTAGCGATCCCACTCCGTGCTGTCCATCAGCTCACGGAACGTCTTCGCATAGCCTTCTTGGAGCAAATAGCACGGCTTCTGCCACCCAAACACGTTATAGGTCGGATTGCCCCAGGGCGTGCATTCGTATTCCCGCCTCCCCATCAAGAAATCCAAGAACAGCGGCGACTGATTGAACTGCCATCCCTTCTTCGGATTGCCCAAAATACGGGAAAACAATTCCCTCGTACGCTCACGCTTCAGGAAATGCTGTTGGTCCGGCGCCTTCTGATAACTATACCCAGGCGAAATCATCATACCTTCGACGCCAAGCTCCATCATCGCATCGAAAAATTTCCGCACGCGCTCAGGATTCGCGTCATCGAAGAGGGTCGTATTGGTCGTAACCCGGTGCCCTCGCTTGAGCGCCGCCTTGATCGCCTTCACCGCCACGTCATAGACACCGTCTCGGCAGACCGCCAAATCGTGCTCGTCTTTCAGGCCGTCCATGTGGACACTAAACGTAAGAAACTTCGAAGGCTGATACTCGTCGAGTTTTCGCTCCATCAAGATCGCATTGGTGCAGAGATAGATATATCGCTCCTGCTCAACAAGCCCACGGACAATCTTCGGCATCTCGGGATGGATCATCGGTTCGCCGCCGGGAATACTGACGATCGGAGCCCCACATTCCTCCGCGGCAGCCCAACACTGCTCCGGCGTGAGCCGCTTATCCAGCACATGATCCGGGTATTGAATCTTTCCGCAGCCGGCGCAGGCCAAATTGCAGCGGAAGAGTGGCTCCAACATCAGCACGAGCGGATACCGCTTTACCCCGCTCAACTTCTGGGAAAGCACATACTTCGTGACAGTCGCCATCTGGGAAAGTGGAACGGCCATTCCTCTCTCTCCTTCTTTTCGATCTATGTCGGTAACGGCAGCGAGCGGCCACCGGACTAGTAGGTTGTAAACGTTGGGGATTCTAACACTCAGTCTCTCTGCTCGTCAATTCTCTCCCGTCTTCATGCTATGCCTGCCCACGAAAGGCATCGATTCAGTAGCCGACCTTGCCTCAGATGGCAAGGTCGGCTACTGAAAGAGAGATTATGCAGTTTTGCAGAACGCCGCAGCCAATCACGACCTCAATGATCAAACGCCACAACCCACAAAGCAGGATCAATTCGGCCCTTGCACCTGAATTCTCATCCCTCCTACAATACGTCGCCCTGCGGTGAGGCCCCTATGCCCTTCACGACCTGCTTTGCGTGTTCAAAGAGGTCTTGGGGCCGGTATCGTAGCGCGCTCGCCTCTGCCGTGCGAGTGTCAATCAACGCCATAAACTCTGAGCGAGTGCAGATCTGAGAACCGCAGCATGCCAGGCATCACACTGCACACACAACCTAATCAAGGACACCGCTACATGACTCCGTACGCTTGGCTCCAACGGTGGTCTGTGTGCTTTACAATGGCCATCACCATGACCGTCATTCTTTGGGGATGTACCAATGTGCCTCGCCATTATGTGCGGATGGCAGAGCCTGACACTACGCTCACCGCCCTGATCGCCCATCCTGAGATGTACCGCGGGAAGGTGGTGCTATTGGGGGGAACGATCATTGAAGAAGAAGAGGATGAGCAATACCTCTGGTTTCATGTCAAGAACCGACCGCTGGACCAAGATTATGTACCCCATCATCCAGTCGACATGGATGGTCCCGAGGCCGGTTCCTACTGGGTGATGGTGACAAAGCAACAATTCCCTCGCCAGTATCGGCTATGGGCGCGAATGACGGTGGTTGGACGAGTCACGGGCATGCAGCGACTTGAGACCGAGCCGGTCCTGTCGCTCCTCTACATGCGAGGTTGGGGAATAAACCCGGCTCATAACGGGATCTGGGAGAATTTTGATCCCCGTTATATCCCCTCGGTTCCGGGAGGCATCAAAAAAAATTAGATGAAATTTTTCCTTGCCCGCATGATTCATAAAGATCTCTTCGAATACACCGCTGCCACAGCAAGAATCGAAACGGTGAAAGGGTTTATCCCACGACGATCTTTACGATACAACAATAAAAAGTCGTCGGCACGAACCAAAAGGTCAAAACACTTGAGGGGGGGCCGGCGGCGATGATTACGCTAATTCGATGAAGAACCGCCGGCTCAACCGAAAAGACTAGATCACTGGAGGTGTCTTTCCGCTCGCGTCAACTACGATAGAGCAATGAAGAGCGAGCGGCCCACACGAAGTGCGGTCCTGCAGGCCGAACGCCGTCCCACTTCAACGGTGTCCGCTCTAGCGGGACGATCAACGTGATCTTCGTACCTTGTCCCGGTGCAGATTCGATGCTCATACGACCACCTAAGTCTTCCATCCGCTCACGAATACTGAATAACCCGAACTTCATGGCTTTGCCATTCGCCGATGTATGGGTGGACTCGAACCCTACTCCGTCGTCGGCAACGCAAAGGTGCAGCAGATTATCCTTGATCCGGACCGAGACCGAAGCACGAGGCGTTCCCGCGTGCTTTGACACATTGATCAACAACTCCCGCGCCGATTGAAACAAGAGTACCGACTGATCTTCATTCACCCACGGAAGATCTGTGTCACAATCCACGGCGACCGTCATGTCACGCCGCCTCATTTGCTCTGCCAGCCATTTAATCGCCTGCGGGCAATCCGAGATTCACGGAGGATGGGGGGACTCAGTTCCGCCACCAGTGATCTGGTATACGTGAGTGCCTGAGCCAGCATGTCATCCGACTCCTCTATTAAGCTCGCGGCTCCGCGGAGTCATTTCGTCGCGTTTGGCTTGGCCCAGCTTCATGCGTCCCAACGCCAATAACTGGGCGAGGTAATCATGCAGCTCCGCCGCAATACGTTGACGTTCCCGTTGTTCCACCAATGTCAATTGGGACGCCAAGGCTCTCAATCTCGAACGGGAATGGCTCAATTCTCCGTCCGTTCCGTCACCTTCTGTTCCAGTAGAACTGTCCACCGTTGCTCCGCCCGACGTAATTCTTCCTCCCGCTGCATGCGGGACTGTTCGTTCTGCTTTCGATCGGTGATGTCCTGCGCGGTGCCGAGAATTTGAATCGGCTGTCCTTCTGCATCGCGAGCAAATACCACATTGCGCAAGTTGATCCAACGCCACTCCGAGGAACGATGCTGCAGCCGGCACTCGAACTCCAGGACTTCGCCATCCCCTAGGGACGACAGACGTTCGAGGCGCTGTAACACCTCAGGCAAATCATCCTGGATACACCAACTGTTTGAGGGCCTCTGGGCCGACCAGGATAAGATCGTCCGATGTACAGCCGAGCAAACCTTCTGACTTACCATTCGCATACAGGTTCCGGTGGTGTTCCAGATCATAGAGATACACGGTGGAGGGCACTGCATCCACCAGACTCTTGATGAATCGTTCCCGTGCCGTGAGCTCCTTCAGTAGATACTCGCGTCTCTTCCTCCCGATCATAGAGGCGCAACAACGCCTTCGCCGCGCCGAGCAGTTCGGTAGATTCGACCGGTTCGGTCAAATAGACATCCGCCCCGCCCGCCAGGCCCACGGCGCGGTCAACGGGGCTCACACAGGAGGCCGAAACCTGCAGAACCATCACCTGCGCGGTAGCGAGATTGGTCTTGATTTGCCGGCAAACCTCGAGGCCATTAATATCCGGAAGCCCCACGTCTAGCAGAACCAAATGAGGTCGTTCTTGATGCACCAGCTTCAATGCCTCGCCTCCGGTGCTGGCTTCCAGCACTCGATAACCGGCCCTCTCGAAAATCCTTGTTTTGGCATACCGCGCACCCTCGTTGTCGTCGACATTGAGGATGACGTGGTGAAATGAAGTGGTCATGATGGCTTCAGAGGTGATCCTATGGGTTCGAGAGCGCGCGCGAAGGAGTTAGGGATCACTTCCTTGATTACGCGCCGGACAGCGGCTTCCGACAGCTCGCTCTTCAAAATAATCGCGCGTGATGATTGGTCAAGAATAGATCGCGCTGCTGAGGAGAGCGCCTGAGACGTCACGACGATAATAGGGGTCCCAGCGAGTTTTTCTGATTCGGCCAGGTCCTGGATGAATTGCCATCCGGATCGGCCGGGCATATTGAGGTCGAGAAAGATCAGATCAGGTTGAACTTCCCGGCAGATCCGAATTCCTGCCATGCCGTCATCGGCTTCCACGACGGTACAGGGGAAGTCGGCCAGGCATTTTTTAAGGATGTATCGAAACGATTCTTCATCGTCAATGATCAATATCACTGGCAATGCGGGTGCGGTGGATGCAAGATCCTCCGGCACCGACCGGACCGTCAGGCGGTCCAGTGCCGTAAGTAAAGCTCCACGCTCCACTGGTTTGAGCTGATAGGCATCGGCTCCCAATACGAGTCCCTTGCTCCGATCCTCCACGGTGGTTACGATGAGGATGGGAATATCCCGAGTAGCCTCGTCGCCTTTCATCTGGGCAAGCCATTGCCAGCTATCTTCGCCTCGCAACATAATGTCCAAAATGATCGTAGCCGGTCGGACCTGTCGCAAGACACGTCTGGCTTCTCGAAGTCCGCTTGTGGCAATCGCTTGGTATTTGGTGTTCCGAAGAAATGCTTCATAGATCATTCGAGTCTCCGGATGATCCTCCACGATGAGCATGGGAACTCGGACAGGGTCCAGTTCCAGATCTTTGGCAATTCCGGGCAGGAGAGGGTCGGTGTCCACCGGATACACATGGAGAGGGATGGTGAGCCGGAATATGGACCCCAGACCTATTTGACTTTCTACCGAGACGTCACCACCCAGGAGGAGGGCGAGTTTCCTACATAAGGGGAGCCCCAGACCCGTACCCTTCACACGTCGCTGAAGCGGGCTGTCGACTTGGGTATATTCTTCAAAAATTCGCGTTTGGTCTTCCGGCTTGATTCCAATGCCGCTGTCAGCCACCGCCACGGTGATGTCTTTTTGCTGGTCGTCGACCGACGCCGTAATCCGGATCTCACCCTGCTCCGTGAACTTCAGGGCATTGGAGATGAAATTTCTTAAGATCTGCGACACTTTTCCCTCGTCGGTAAACAGGGTCGGCAGTTCGTTCGATTCATCGAACACCAGATTGACGACCGAGGTCGTCAACAAGGGTTTGAGCATGCCGCGGAGTGCACTGAACATCGTCTTCATCTCAAACTCAACCGGTCGCACATCTACCTTCCCTGCTTCAATCTTGGCGAGATCCAACAAGTCGTTGACAAGTTCAAGGAGGCTCTCAGCCGCTTCGCGGACATATCGAACCTGCTTATCTTGTTCAGATGTCAATTCACCATCCGCCCGTTCCAACAATAAGGATGAAAGCGCCAGGATTGAACTCACCGGAGTTCGAAATTCATGGCTCATATTGGACAAAAACCGGGTTTTCATTTCGTCGGCACCCCGAAGATGGTCGGCCTTCTCATCCAATTCAGCATACAGCGCGACGACTCCCCGATTCGTATCTTCCAATTCCTGGTTGGTGCGGACAAGCTCGCTTTGCCGGAGGCGCAATTCGTCCAAAACCCGCAGTAGCTCGTGGTTCTGTTGGCGTAACTCTTCTTGCGCATTCTGAGGCGGGGTCTTGATCAATTGGTCCACAAGCACGGCCAGGTCTTTCTTCCCCATCAGCGGAGTGCGCGCCGGCAGAACCTTCTTCATGAGAACCGTGGTCCCTTTACCAGCCTCACTGTTGATGTCACATTGATCCATCAGTCGCTTCGCGCCTAGGAGGCCCAGTCCCATGCCGGTATTCGACTGATATCGGCCTTCGAGAATCCGCCTGAGGTCGGGGATTCCGTCTCCCTTGTCGGTCACACGGATTAACATGACCTGAGGGGCGGTGTGACCCTCGAGCAAAAACTCAACTGTGCCGTTCTTCGCATATCGGAAGGCGTTGCGAGCAATTTCTGATACGGCGGTGGCAATACGCGTCTGGTCCTGACCGTCGAATCCCAACAACAGTGCAATCTGCCTCGCCCGTTGTCGCGCGAACACGACATCGTCCTCAAACTTCAACGCGACAGTAAGAATGGACCAGCTCATGGGAGATACCGCTCAGCCATTTTGCTTCATCCTCTTCTTGTCCAGCCCGTCCTGGCTCGCCCGGGGACCATCCTACGACGGCCTACGAGGTGGTCCCTTTGTCATGGGTTTAAAGACGAGTCACCGTAGCATCATCTCGCCCACGCGTGAAATCACGATAGAGGATAGCGGCGATAAGACTCGGGTCTCGGCTCATCAGCCCGTCATACGACTTCAAATCCCAATGGGTGCTGATCCCGTCCGAACACATGATCAAGATGGCCGACTCAGACCATGGATATTGGAACTCCGTCACACGGACAATTTGATGGCCGAGGATCCCATTGTGAGAAACCATGTTGCGGGTCGTCTCATTCTGGATGATCATGGCCATGATGTTGCCGACACCGGAAAATTTCACGATGCGTTGATCGTGAAGGATTTCCGCAACTCCCAAGGCCGCGCCTCTCGTCGCACGGAGTGCCCCATGTGCCCGATCGATCTGGTCTACCAGCGGGGCTGTTCCAGAGGTGCGGAGGCTCTCGATCGCACACCTAGAAGCCTGGGCCGCAAGGGGTCCGTGACCCAGCCCGTCCGCGATTGCACAGACCGTTCGCCTATCCGACGAGTTATAGAACCACCCGTCCCCGGACAGGGTCTCGCCGGGCATAGCCCGGTTGATTACGCCAATCACGGTTGGGAGAGACTCGCGCGTGCCTGAAGAAGGGCTGTCCCAAATGCGAGCCACCAGAGCCGTCCCTCGTCCCGGCATGGATTGAATGTCGAACTCTGACGCCATCCGCCCAATTGCCCCAAGACCGGTACCGCTGCTCCCCGACGTGGAGTGACCATCCCGCAAGGCGCGACTCAGATTGCCCATACCTGGCCCACGGTCTAGCGCAAGGATTTCAATACCTCGAGTCGAGGAATGAGACAGGGTCCTCAGAAATAGTTCTCCGCCCTTCGAATGTTTCACCAGATTGGTCCCCATCTCAGAAGCAATCACCGCACAGACCCCTGCACGGGCCTCGTTAAACCCGGCCTGAACCGCCAAAGCCGTCACCTTCCGGCGTGCGTCGGCGACTTGACTGGATTCACTAATCGGAACATTAATCTGTTCCCCCACCGACGCGTCTGTAATCACGAAGCTCTCATTTCCACCGCGCAATCGTTACCCTCGTGCCTTTGCCTGCTTCGGAATGGATCTCGAACTCATTCACAAGACGCTTCGAGCCGCTCAATCCTAGCCCCATTCCCTTCCCCGTCGTGAACCCATCTTTTAACGCCTGCTCGAGGTCCGGGATGCCGGGTCCCTGATCGACAAACGTCAGTCGTACCCCTCGCCGGTTCCCATCCTGAAGGGCCTCGAGACGCACCTCGCCGCCCCCGCCATGTTCAAGCGCATTGCGGGCAAGCTCGCTGGCTGCGGTCACGATCTTGGTCTGATCGACGAGAGAAAACGCCTGCATTAAAGCCAGTTCGCGCGTCATCTGGCGGATCTTCACGATGTCCTCCGACAATCGAATCGGAAACGCCTCATCGCGTAGTGTGGCCATTTGCATTTGCCCGTTGTCCCCTGGATCCCTTGAGCATCTCTACCCCCTTGTCAACATTCAGCGCCGTGCGCACTCCGGGGAGCGATAATCCCAACTCTACCAGCGTAATGGCCACCGCCGGGCGCATACCGACTACTACGGTGTCTGCATCCAACACTCGAGCCATGTTGGCAACATTTCCGATCATCCGCCCGATAAAGGAGTCGACGATTTCCAGTGAGGAAATATCAATGAGGACACCATGGGCATGGTCCTTGACGATACGCGCGGTTAGATCATCCTGCAATGTCATGGCGAGGCGATCGTGCATGTCCACCTGCACGGTCACGAGCAGAAATTTTCCCATCCTCAGAATTGGAATCCGTTCCATGCTCAGTCCTTTTTGGGGGCTAGAGGCTTCCCAAGGCTGGCCCCGGTGCGTTGCAAGGCCACCATGAAGGCATCCGCGAGCGTTGCCTTCGTGATCACGTCGCTGAGATCGACCCCGAGATGGACGATCGTCTGTGCAATTTGGGGTCGTATCCCGCTGATAATGCAATCGGCGCCCATGAGGCGCGCCGCCGCAACTGTTTTGAGGAGGTGCTGCGCGACCAGGGTGTCAACGGTCGGTACTCCGGTGATATCGATGATCGCGATGATGGACCCCGTTTCCACGATGCGCTCCAAAAGACTCTCCATGACGATCTGGGTCCGCGCACTGTCGAGCGTTCCGATCAACGGTAAGGCCAGGATGTTTTCATACAATTGGACTACGGGTGTCGACAATTCCAGCAATTCCTGTTGCTGACGGTGAATGATCTCCTCGCGATTCTTTTGATGAAGTTCAAAGGTGTACAAACCCAGACCGTCAAGCAACTGGGTCAGGGTCCACAGGTCCGTGAACAAATCCTTCCCATCTTTATTGGCTGTCCGTGCCACACCAAACAACGGCTGCTTCAACGAATAAATAAATGTGGCAGTTTCGGACGGACTGAATCCTTGCGATGCACGTGATTTGGCTACCTGCGCGAGGAAATCCTTCGTGGCCTTCCAAGCGGGATCGCCGAGGTCCAATGGACCAAACAAGGCGTGACTGAAAAGAGTGAGAAATTCCCGCGACTCATCGCGGAGCTCACTCTCTTTCATCAGATCCAGACGCAATGTAGGTGAAGCCAATTGTGTGTCGATCCATTCATTGAGAATGGCCTGTTGATGACTACGGACACTCTCAGCGAGTTTGTTTTGATTCTCCATACTCCCTCCTCTTTCCCTCCATGGACCGATTCCCGCCTCTTTTCTATAAAATACTATGCGCATTTAGATGGCGCGTCAGTATAGGGGGAGTGTGCCCCCTTAGTACTAGGGCCCCCCCTAGTCGCTAACAATAAATCCCAACCGGCTCATCATTTATTCCAGCGTCTTACAAAGTTTTGTGTCAAATTTGTTTGGGTCGACCCCTGAGCGTGGGCAACTTCTGAAAATTCTTTGACCATAGTCGTTCTCATTAATACTCGAACACCCGCATAGGGCCTGACACTATGACATAAAAGGACCTCTCATTGGAGCCGACTCTAGAAGTATTTGCCCTAGAGCATGCCCTGACCGCGATTCGTAATCTGTTGCAAAGTGCTCACTTCGGCAGAAATACTAGGACCCAACAGGTGTGAGCCTCCCGGCGCGGCTGAGAGGGCAGGTTAGAGGGAAGAGCCGATGAGCGTTCAAAAGCATTTGTTTTTGAGCAGCGCTTTATCACTGTCTGGAGTTGATACACTTCAAGACCTTGCACGTCGCCACCGGAAAGATGTTTTTGAACCAGCCACCTCCCCCCTCTTAAACTCAAAATCCGTGTCCTTCATCCGGCGCGTAAGCTA
This sequence comes from uncultured Nitrospiraceae bacterium, assembly GCA_963801725.1. Taxonomy (GTDB): domain Bacteria; phylum Nitrospirota; class Nitrospiria; order Nitrospirales; family Nitrospiraceae; genus Palsa-1315. Next base: position 1,157,540 of record CAWDFX010000002.1, on the reverse strand, counting down.
GCACCGACACCCCCCTGAGTAAAGCCGCGTAACGCGAGTAAGCTAGCGTGTCCCTTGCGTTACTCGTCTAACGATCTTTTTAATCATCTAGTCACACTAAACAGGGATCAAGCGGTACGAAGTGAAAGACGTTGGGCGGTTCGGTTGTGTGGTATAGAGCGAAGGCCGAGGTACATCAAGGAGAGAAGGAAAGAGTCCTGGCTAGGCTTCTTGTTCCGGAGCGGGCGGGACGCGGCGAGCCCAGCTGACCACGACGTAGCAGACGGTCGCCACGATCACGATCAAGAGCAGCCACCCCAGTGGTTGAATTTCCCATCCGACCTGTTTCATGTGACCGTCGCAGGAATCTTGAGGAGTTGGGCTTGTGGCTCCGTGAAGAGCAACTTGAGGCACCGCGGGCAATACACCCCTGCATGACGACACACGAGCAGAAAATCGTGTTCAGGCAGAATGCGTGCCTCCTTCGTGGGTAACTGATACCCACATCGAGCGCAGGTAAAATATCCGGCCTTCTTGTCGCACAGCGGACAGGCGGCATGACTACACCCCGCCACATCAAAATATTGAAGGCGGGCCCATCCCCGCTCCGTGAAGACGTGGCCCTGCCCGATGCGGGCTAAGAGGTTCTGTCGTTTGAGGTAGGACAGATACGAACGCGCGGTGCCGGGGGAATACCCAAACCGCTGTACCAGATCCTTGGCTTGGACATGTCCTTTGGTATACACCAACGTCAACGTCTGATGTTTGTTCGTTTTCATCTTCAGGGCCGTCTAGCCTTCAATGGCTGGACGGTATGAGGAAGCGATTAACGCATCGATGACCTCGACAGGAATACGGACCGCGCGGCCCAATTTCACATAGGGCAGTCGGCGCTCCAGAATACGCCGTCGGATGGTGGCTTCCTTCAGGCCCAGTCGGTCGGCGACCTGCGCGACGGTGAGTAGTTGCTTACTAGTGGTTGCCATGGATTTTCCTTTCGGGCACTCGCGTTCGTCTTGACTCTGTTCGAGAGAACGGGATAAAATCATCATAGTAACTGTATATAGCGATACTATAATTACACATGAGGTTTGTCAAATGCCGTCGATTCAGCTCACGGACCTCGCGGCGACCTGGGCACGCTGCGCGATCACCATCCAAGACCAGACCCTTGAACCCACTCTCCCATTCACGCCCTACAACGTCTTCGACTTCTATTTTCCCGCTGGCCGGGCCTCGGCCCGTCACCAACGGTCTCTGCATTATGAGTTTCTGAGCGTGGATGCCTCGAACCGTGACGCGGTCGTGGATTTCTGCGAGCGATTTGGGGTCCTGAGAATTGTCGATGAGGGCAAAGAACCCAACATTATGGATGTCTTCACCGAGGAGTCGGACCCGCACGAGTTAGCGCGGTACCCGCTCTGGAGCCTCGGAGGAGCACGGTTGGCTCGATACGGCGATACGCCTGCCCCTCCAGGAGGCTACCGGGCACTGGCCTTCGCTGAATTCCAGGAGGCCCAAGCGCAACTGCGCCGGACAGTCACCTGGGCGCAGACCTGGCAACAGGCTCTTTCTCGCGACGAGGCGCACAAAGCTCGCTTCAATTTGCGCCAACTGATCAACCCGAAGTTGCGCGTGGTCTATCCCCGTCTGGCCTGGGATGAACAACAGGCCCGGTGGGTGACCGGGTGGGATATTCGTTCCTTAGAAGCGGCGATGTATCTGATGCTGCTGCTCGATCTCCAGGGTCCGGGCACCATTCGCACCTGCCCCTGGGATCAGATTATCTTTCTAGGCGATGACCGCACCCGGTATTGTTCTCTGCGGTGTCAGAATGCGCACAATGTGCAGCAATTTCGTCAGACCGGCCAGAAACACGCTTCGAAGAATTCCTTGAAAAAGCGAGACGGTGGGAGGAAGAAACGGAAGCCCAAGCAAAAGGCTTGAGGTGACGAGTTACGATCTCCAGAGTCCATGAGGTCTCTGGGTACATAGTGTCTATAGTTCGCATATGTAAAGGAGACGAAAGTCATGGCGCGCAAAGGGAATAGAAATCGTGGCATCGTCTTCAAAGAGGGTGGCTGGTGGGTCCGTCTTTACGTGAACGGGCAGGAAAAATGGTATCGGACAGACAATAAAACCCAAGCGAGGGCAGTCTATTCGAGAATCAAGACTGAGCAACGTGAGGGACGCTATTTCCCTGAAAAGTTCGACCGAAGATTAGCTATAACTCTTCGCGCATGGCTCAAACAATGTCTCGAAGGGATCACATCTCCCGGTCTTCGGAACATGCGCCACTATGGGAAATTCTGGTCAAAATTACTTGGGCAGCACCTCTTGACCAAAATTTCAGCCGATGACCTGCGCCATATTCAAAGCCGCATGGCTGCAAAGGCAACCCGCAGCCCTCACACCATCAATCGCTATTTTGCCGCCCTCCGACGATTCCTGAATCTTGCCATTGCTGAAGGCTTTCTTCTTACCAACCCCGTCAAGGGCGTTAAATTCTTTCCTGAACCAACAGGCCGCTTGCGCTTCTTAACAGACAGCGGAAATTGCCCAGTCTCCGGGAACAGCTTTCACCAGAGCATTGGGCGCTTGTGGCCTTCTCGCTCGAAACGGGGCTTCGACTCTCAGAGCAGTTTCATGCGCGGTGGGACTGCGTCAATATGGAGCAAGGCAGTGTCTGACGATTCCTTTGAGTAAGTCGGGAAAAACTCGCCATGTGATACTCAGTGAAGCAGCCCTCGTCTATTTTGAAGAACCTATCCTACCTGGACCTATAGCCCCTATCTCTTCCCCAGCCCGCTTAGTGCAGGACATCCCATGCAGGGCCGAAACTTCGTAGTGAAGGTTTACGAACCAGCCTTAAGACGAGCCGGCATTCAGGAGCTCAACGTGGCACACGCTGCGGCATACCTTCGCCAGCCGTGCGGTTATGGCTGGTGTCGATATCCGATCGGTCCAAGAATTAATGGGCCATTCCACCATCACCATGACCATGCGCTATACGCACCTCTCCCCTGCCCACTTGCGAACCGCCGTGAACAAGGCCAGTCTCGGCCTCATGGCGATCAAAACCGAGAGTGGAACCGGGAGTAAAACCGGGAGTAACGTAAATCTGGTGATTCGTGGCGAGCCGAGCAGAATGGTAGAAGTGACTGATATCCCAGTAGGAATGTTTGGAGGCGCCGAGCGGGGTCGAACCGCTGCATCGCAGTTTTGCAGACTGCTCCCTTAACCACTTGGGTACGGCGCCCCGCGCGCATTATAGCGGGCCTTGTTCCTATATCTCAACGTGCAGGATGAAGGAGGTGGCGAAGAAACGGCGGTAGGTGCGTGATTATCGGTTGGGCAGTACGGGAATTTCTTTTCCGAGTGTCGCAGGCTGATCCGATTGCGCGGCCATCGATTCCCACCCCTCGTTCGAATGGGCCAGGGTCTCCCCATTCTCTTCGGCATCTTTTTCCTTGGCCATCAGCTCGACCTCTTGAATCAGCGTATCCATCAACTCTTCGATCGGCACCTTTCGGACGAGCTTGCCTTTCTTGAACAAGATCCCCTTGCCTTCGCCGCCGGCGATCCCGATATCCGCTTCCTTGCCTTCACCGATACCGTTCACGACACAACCGAGGACCGACACATTGAGCGGGGTCTTGATATGGCCCAGCTTCTTTTCCAGTTCATTGGCCAACTTTACGACGTCGATCTCTACACGGCCACACGTCGGACAAGCGATGACATTGATCCCACGATGGCGCAGTTCGAGTGACTTCAAAATCTCGAACCCCACCTTCACTTCTTCGACCGGATCAGCAGCGAGCGACACGCGCAAGGTGTCGCCGATCCCTTGCGAGAGCAAATAGCCCAGGCCCATGGTGGATTTGACCGCCCCAGTCATCGCCGTTCCTGCCTCGGTAATACCGATGTGCAGCGGATAGTCGGACTGGTGCGCAAACAACCAATAGGCATCGATCGCATGATGCACATCCGACGCCTTCAACGACACCTTCATGTTCGTGAATCCCACATCTTCCAACGCATGGACGGCATTGAGCGCCGATTCGGCCAAGGCTTCCGGGGACGGCCAACCGTATTTATCCAGCAATGGCCGCTCGAGTGACCCGCCATTGACGCCGACACGCAGTGGAATCCCACGCTCGTTCACAGCTTTGATGACTTCTTCGACTTTCCACCAAGCGCCGATGTTACCGGGATTGATCCGGACGCAGTCCACGACCTCGGCCGCTTTCAATGCCAGCCGATGGTCGAAATGAATATCCGCGATCAGCGGCACGGTCATCGCGGCTTTGATCTTGGGCAGCACCGCCGCCGCTTCGTCGTCCGGCACAGCCACGCGGATCACTTCGCACCCTGCAGCCTCCAGCTGGCGAATTTGCTCGATCGTCGCCGCAGTATCGCGCGTGTCGGTCGAACACATCGACTGCACGGACACGGGCGCGTCTCCGCCGATCTTGACCTTGCCGATTTGAATCTGCCGAGTTTTTCGTCTTGTGATGTGCATTGGACCTAGACCCGCTTGACGCCTAACGCTTCACGTCCCTAATCAGCTCCCCTGCTCATCTCCGTGCGGCAGCCGATCAGTCGAGGAAGCCAGAGTAAATTCCTCGCGCGAGGACGCCGGTGTCTTGCCGATGAGTTCCTTCACGCTCTGATAGATGCCTTCCGCCGTCAACCCATATCGTTCTCGCAGGAAGTCTTGCGGTCCTTGCTCAATGTACCAATCCGGCAACCCCAGAACCTTCGTCGTCACATGCGTGACGCCGCCTTCGGACAGAGCTTCGAGCACGGCTGAACCGAACCCGCCCATCTTGCTGCCTTCTTCAACCGTCACCACGTATCGAACGCGCTTCGCCACCTCGACGATTAAATCCTGATCCAGCGGCTTCACAAAACGCGCATTCACTACCGCTGTGGAAATACCTTCTTCTTCAAGCCGTTTCGCCGCCGCCACGGCCTGCGAGACCGGCACGCCGATGGCAACGATCGCCACTTCCGTACCATCGCGCAGCAACTCACCCTTCCCGATCGGCAGGGCATTCGGCTCCTGATCCATGGTCACGCCCAGGCTCAACCCACGGGGATACCGCACCGAGGCAGGCCCGTCATACTGGACACAGGTTTTCAGCATATGCTGCAACTCATTTTCATCCTTTGGCGCCATGACGACCATGTTCGGCATATGGCGCAAATACGCAAAATCGAATGCGCCGTGGTGCGTCGTCCCGTCTTCCGCAACCAGCCCGCCGCGATCGATGCAAAAGGTCACCGGCAAATTTTGTGTGGCGACATCGTGAACCACCTGGTCATACGCGCGCTGTAAGAAGGTCGCATACATCGCCACCACCGGGCGGAGTCCCTGTGTTGCAAGACCCGCGGCAAATGTCACCGCATGTTGTTCGGCAATCCCCACATCGTAAATCCGGTCCGGAAACTCTTTTTCGAAAATATTGAGGCCGGTCCCCTCGCACATCGCTGCGGTGATCGCGACGATCCGCTTATCCGCTCGGGCCAGCTTCACCAACGATTCAATGGCAATCTGCGTATAGGACGGCCGCGCCGCTTTCTTCGCCGGCGCCCCAGTTTCCCGGACAAAAGGCGGGCAGGCATGGAACCACACCGGATTCTTCACCGCAGGCTCATAGCCCAATCCTTTTTTTGTAATGACATGGAGCAACACCGGCCCCTTCATCTTCAGCACATTTTCCAAGGTAGGCAGCAGATGCTCGAAGTTATGCCCATCGATCGGCCCCGTATACGTGAACCCAAGCTCTTCAAAAAGCAGCCCAGGGAGGATCGCTCCCTTGGCCAGCTCTTCAGCCCGGCGAGCCCACTTCTGCACATCCGATCCGATATGGGGAATCTTCCCCAACAGTTGTCCTGTTTCCTCCCTCATCTTGCCATAAAACTCGCCGGTGAAGGTCCGATTCAAATAGGAGGAAATGGCCCCCACATTTTTGGAGATGGACATTTGATTGTCGTTCAGAATGACCAGGAAGTCTTTTCCCAGCCCTCCGGCATGGTGCAGGCCTTCCAGCGTCATGCCGGCCGTCATGGCGCCGTCGCCGACAATGCAGACGACCTTATGTCGCTGTTTCAACTGCTCACGCGCCTCTACTATACCGTAAGCCGCGGATACGCCGGTTCCCGCATGGCCTGCGTTGAACGTATCGTGATTGCTCTCTTCACGTTTGGTGAATCCGCTCAGTCCCCCGTACTGTCGAAGCGTATGAAACCGTTCCCGACGTCCGGTGAGTAGTTTATGCGCATAGGCTTGATTGCTCGTGTCCCACACGATCTTATCCTTGGGGGAATTGAGCAGATAGTGCAATGCCACCGTGAGTTCAATCACTCCGAGGTTTGAGGCGAGGTGCCCTCCGACGTTGGACACTACATCGATAATCTGTTCCCGCAGCTCCTGGCACAAAGCAGGAAACTGCGTCGGTGACAGCCGCTTCAGATCAGCCGGGCTTTGAATGGTTTTCAAAATCGACATGGCACATGCTCCTTTGCGTCAATCCGTACGCCTGTACCAACGAGGATGAACTGGGCGTAGGTAAGTACTGGCAAAGCCCTGTGGAAGTTTAGACGCTCGCACCGGTCAGTGTCACATGGGAGTTCCATGATGTCAAGGGGTTAGCCTGCTTTCATCGAATTTTCCACATCGCCTATGACTCGAATCGATGGGTCAGTAATGTCGCGAGCGTGAAGTCTGCTGCGCTCCCGGTAATGAAGTCGAGATTTTCGACCCCGTAGACTTGCCATAAGAGCTGTTGCGTGAGACGGTAGCTGAACCCCACCGCCGATTCGGCTACGCCGTTATCCAGCACTCGTGTGCCCACACCGCGAAACGGTGTGGAGTAATAATTGAAGTGCGCCGTGAGGGAAAAATTCTCCGACCACAAATACTCCACGGCGATAAGCCCGGATATCGTCGGCTGGAGAGAGATTCCCGCTATCCGTCCGGTTGGGATCACTCCGTTGAGGTTGCCATAGAGCACCCATCGACCGGCGAATCCTTTTTCAGCCGCCAACCCAAACCCGATATCAGGGCTGCCACTTCCGAAGAATTGCGCTTTATCCCCCGTGGGAATTTTGACCGCCGTACGAACCGACACCGTCGGCATCGATGCCGTCTCCGACAGCACTTGGTACTTGCTCATCACCGTGCTGTCGCCCAATCCAACGGCATCCTCGCTTCCGCTCGCAATAGTGTTTCCTCCGCGTGAGATGTTAAATGCATAGCGCATCTGGCTCAGTGCGCTTCGAGCCGGCGCCAAGCCGGTCGTTGCCCGTTCGACTGCCTCGATGGATTCCTCCATGAAACCGCCATAGCGATAGAGTACGGGCACTTCCACGGCAAGTTCCCATCGCTCCGTCGCTCCGTACCGGAGAAACAGACCGGATCGAAGGGTTTCAAATTTCATCGTCACGCTGGCTTGCGAGCCTGCATCGTTAAAAATACTGGAGGTATTCGCGAGTTCCAATCGGACATCCAATACACCCTTCTTCAACACGGCGGCCCGATCCCCCGGCATGCTTAGGACCAGCTGCTGGATCGGCTGGAAATTTCTGACAGGAAATGGGCCGAACCCCTCGGCCCGAACCAGTGCAGGTTGAACAGAAAAGGAGATGAGGAGTGCGGCGAGAACAACTCGATAAAAAATCATGCTCCGCAAACCTGACGCGCTGCCCATCAATAGGGGAAGTCCAGCCCCGCAAAAATCGCGCCCCCTTCCCGGCTATAACCGTAGTCGACCCGTCCGACGACATTGGGTCGAACGATTCCACGGAATCCGATACCCGGGGTCATGCGGTAATTCCGAAAGGTGACGTCCCTGTAGTCATTGAACACTTGACCGGTGTCCAGGAACGGTGCGATCTCGAAATCCGCGGTGGCGCCTGCAATCTTTGCGCGCATCAGATGAATGCGCTCCTCGATACTCAGTGCGACGAGATTCTTATCGATGAAACGATCGACGCCGAATCCACGCAGATTGTTCTGCCCGCCCAATGAGCTTTGCTCGAAAAAGGGCACTTGGTCCCCGATAGTAGCCTGGAGATTCGCCCGCACGATAAGAATCGCGCGTTTCGACTCACTTGGAAACAGTTTTTTGACCTCGATTTCATAGCGGGAATAAATGGGATGATCGCCGTTGCGGATATTCTGGTTCACTTCAGCATAGGCCGTCACGGCCATTCCGTCGGTCGGCGAGATGAGGTTATTCCGCGTATCATAATAGAACGTCGCGCGGTGTCCGAGAATGAATGTCTCACCTTGAACGCCGTCAACGGTAGAAAACTGGTCGCCCGTAAATGGAAGATCCGTTGCGCCTGTCTGCAGACTCACTTGGCGAAATCGTTGACCAACTGAAATCTGCGTCACCTCATTCAGATGAACCCCGAACCGCCAGTTCGCCCGGGTTTCGACGTCGGTGTAGTTCGTTTCCGCTGCCTCTAACGTCTCTTGCCCTAAGCCAAAAAATCGAGCGGTAGCATTTTTGAAATACGACGCGCCAAAGCTCAAGGAGTAGCGCCCCTGGCTAAAGGCCGGATCGGTGTAACTGAATTGCAGTCTGCGCTCGATCCGCTCCGTATAGGATCCGATAAACCGAGTTTCACGGCCCCCCGGCTCATATCGAAACACATTGAGCGAGCCTCGCGTCCCCACGATGGAATTATGAACGATCATCGGAGCGACGAGGTACTTGAGCTCTCCGTCCGAGTCCGTCTTCAGAAACGGGACGATCAACCCGGCCTCGTTCCCATCATTCTTGCTGGTGGACACGGCAGGAACCGGGAAATATTGGACGTCGGCTCCCGCATGTTTCGGCATCGCGATGACACTCGCCGCAAGGAACACGAGGACAACGGCGATGAGGCCAGGCAGGCTTGTCATGAAGTTCCTGGAAAGCGTTACTGGGCTTTAATCTTGTCGGATTTCTTGCGAAGCTGGTCCACTAAGTCAGTGTAGGTTGACGAACGGAGGATCTTTGAAAACTGCCCCCGGTAATTATTGACTAAGCTGACACCGTCCACCACCACGTCATACACCCGCCAATCAGTACCCTTGTTGAGCATGCGATAGTCGAGCGGAATTTCGACTTTGCCGGTCAACACCTTCGTCCTGACTTCGGCATAATCCTTCTCCATCCGTTCATTGATAAACTGCACACCTTCTCCGGAATAGGATTCGACCTTGTCGGCGTAGGAATTGGTCAAGAGCGTTTTGAACAATTGGACAAACTCTTGCTTGTCTTTATCGGACAGCGTACTCCAAGGAGCCCCGAGTGACCGCTTCGACATTTCCTCATAGTCGAACCGATTCCCAACGACCTGCTCCAATCGTTGCCGGCGTTCTTCAGCCCTCCCCGGCTGTTTGAGCTCCTTGTCCCGAATGATTGCGAGCACTTCGTCAATGGTGCTTTTCATGGCCTCGGTCGCACCACCCGCCACTACCGGCTGGACAGCCACCACGCCAAGCAACAACAGCAGACAGGCCACCCCGATCACGATCCTGTCCCAACTCCAGTTCCACGCTCGTGGCACGGCAGATCGCTTGATCTCCATAGGTCCTCCCCCCGTATACACCTGGGTTTTCTTCGTCATCGGGTTATCAGTTTACTTTGCCATGAACATACTGACTCACCAACTCTTCAAGATCGAGGCCCGATTCGGTATCGCGTATCGTATCCCCAGGCTTCAGTAAATCGCCGCCCCCTCCAGGAGACAGGGCCAAGAACTTCTCCCCAATGATGCCCCGCGTCTTGATGGATGCAATGGTGTCCGTATAGAGCTTGACCGTGTTGTTGACCGCCAGTTTTACCTTCGCGCGATCCTCAATGAGGGTAATCCCTCGAACCCTGCCGACTTCGACACCGGCGATTTCGACCGTCGAGCCCGGCTTGAGCCCTGACGCGCTGTTGAACTGCGCCTCGACTTCGTAAACACTGCCGCCGACCAGTTCAAGTTTCCCCAGCTTGATCGACAGATACCCGAGACACACCAGGCCGATAAACACGAACACGCCGACCACCAGCTCCAACTTGGTTTTTTCCATCCTTGGTACTCCCCTCTCACCTAACCGACAAGCGATCCAGGCAACGCCACCGTCCCACCGACTGAAATGAATTCTTGAATCTCCGGATCGGTGGTCCGCTGGAACTCAGCAGCTGTGGCCATCAAGGTAATCTTGCCCTTCCGAAGCATCGCCACCCAATCGGAAATCCCGAATATTTCCGGAATTTCATGACTGACCATGACCGCCGTGAAGCCTAACCGCCGGTGCGTCGTGACGATCAAATCATGAATCGATTTTGCCATTAACGGGTCCAACCCTGTTGTCGGCTCATCGAAGAGAATAATCTCCGGTTCCATAACCAATGCACGAGCCAATCCAGCCCGCTTTCGCATGCCACCGCTCAACTCAGCGGGAAATTTGTGCCCCATCCCCGCCAACCCGACTTCCTCCAGCTTCTCCTCAACCCGTCGCCCCACCTCCGGGCCCTTCATACGCAATTTCTCCCGCAATGGGAACGCGACGTTTTCGAAGACCGACAACGAATCGAACAACGCAGCGCCCTGAAACAGCATTGCGAATTGTTTCCGCACGTTGTTCAAGGGCGTGCCCGATAGCCGGGAGATCTCTATGTCGCCGACCCACACCTCGCCACGATCCGGCTGCATGAGCCCGATCATGTGCTTGAGAAGCACGCTCTTTCCCGATCCGCTGCCACCGATAATGGTCGTGAGTTTGCCGACAGGAATCGAGAGATCGATGCCTTGCAGCACCGGTTGCCCACCCAACGTCTTTTCGACGCCGACCAGCTTAATCATAATCCAACAAGTCACAAAGTCTGAAAGTCGTCAAGTCGAAGTGTCTGCCGAACGATAGTTGACATTCAGACTTGATGGCCTTCGAAGAATTTTTATAAGAGCACCGAGGTCAAAACATAGTCTCCTACAAGGATGAGCACCGAGGACAAGACCACCGCCTCCGTCGTCGCGCTTCCAAGTCCCTCGGCGCTTTGCCTCGTATAGAACCCTTTATAGCAGCAGACCCAACTGACGATCAGCCCAAAGCACACCGACTTGAGAATGCCGCCATAGACGTCTTTCCATTCAACCGCCGATTCGACCGAATTCCAATAGGCGCCTTCACTCACTCCCAATAAATCCACTCCGACGAGGGACCCTCCATAGATCCCCACCACATCGAAAATGGCCACGAGCAATGGTACGCCGAGTATCCCGGCCACCAATTTCGGCGCGATCAGATATTGCCGCGGATTGATCGCCATGGTATCGAGCGCATCGATCTGTTCCGTAATCCGCATGATGCCGATCTCAGCAGTCATGGCTGATCCTGCCCGCGCGGTCACCATCAACGCAGCCAACACCGGCCCCAACTCCCGAATCATGCTCAACGCCACCGCGGATCCCAGCAACCCTTCGGAACCGAACTTCCGCAAGCTGTAATAGCCTTGGAGCGCCAGCACCATCCCTGTAAACCCCGCGGTGAGCACGACGACAAACGTGGATCGATACCCGATAAAATGGAGCTGTTTCATAATTTGATGGAATCGAAACGGAGGCCGCATCAGCCAGGCAAACGCCGACAGCACAAACAGCAGCATGCGCCCCATCTCCCGTATGCGCATGACGGCCCACGCACCCAGCTGTCCAATTACGTATGTCATCAGTTACCTGGGAGGCCGAGGAGAGTCACTGCTTGTTTCTGCATAGCACTGGAACCATTCTGTCAACCGATCCGCCGCCACCCGACTCTGCTTTCGCAGCCGATTCAGTCCCGCAACGCTTGAGGGAGAGCCGATAAGCGCTTGCATACCTTTGGCCCAGCCAGTGGGCCTGAGAAAGAGATTGAAGTCAAGAGGAAGGTCTTCATCCGCCAGATCGGAAACTGCCCGCACGATCGCCATCGGCAGACCTCGTTCCTGTGCCACCTCCGCCACCGCGGCACTTTCCATATCGAGCCCGGTTGCGTCGGTCAAACGCCGCAACCTGCGCTTCTCCTCCGCCTGCCACACTACAGTCCCCGATGATACGACTGTTCCAACCCGCGCGACCAGACCTGCATTCTGCGCCACAAGGAGAAGGTCCGCGCGGACAGCTCCATCGCACAGCACACGATCATTCCCCATCGTCCAGATTCCCTCACCATGCACAGAAGACACCGCTGTGCCCACGATCAGGTCTCCCACCTGAGCCGGTGCGAGCGCACAGGCAAAACCCGTGGACATGACGAGCGACATGGGCTGTGCCTTCAATACCTTGCCCGCAATCGTGCCGGCCGCAATGGGACCGACGCCGGTTTGGATGAGGCAATATGTGCGATCTCCTCGCTGCCCCATATGACAGCGGACTCCGGCGATTGTCGCAACACGATCCGTTGCGAGCCCACGCCGAACGGCCTGGATTTCCCAGCGAGTCGCGGCAAAGATAGCGATGGGATTCACCGAAGATCCTGAGAGGAGTTGCCCTGCGCCAACGGATGCCGGCGGCGGACTGTTCAACGATCGGCTCGATGACACCCGGACGCGAGTACCTGCTGCCGCACTTCGTCGGCCCGCATCCTCCCGCGCGTCCGTAGATTCCGATACATGGCCAAGGCCCACAACGGAAAGTATTGGCAGTACCAATGGTAACGGAGATAAAACACCCGAGGGAATCCAGTGCCTGTATGGCGAACCTCTTCCCACGACCCATCCTTCATTTGATGGCGGAGAAGATATTGGACGCCGCGAGCGACGCTGAAGGCGTCGGTCATCCCCGCCGACATGAGTCCCATGATGGCCCAGGCCGTTTGAGAAGGCGTACTCTCCCCTTTCCCGCTCCACTCAGGGTCGCCGTAAGACAGGCACGACTCGCCCCACCCGCCATCGGGATTCTGCTTCGACTCAAGCCAGGCGACTGCACGAAGAATAGAGGGCTCCGAGAGATCCACTCCGATCGCACGGAGGCCGGCCAGCACAGACCAGGTGCCATAAATATAATTGACGCCCCACCGGCCGTACCAACTCCCGTCGGCCTCCTGCTCTCGCTTGAGGAATCGGAGGGCCGGCGCCACGGCGGGGTGCGTCTGATCGTAGCCCAACGCCGCAAGCATCTCGAGGCAGCGTCCGGTCAAATCGGACGTACTCGGATCGAGTAAGGCATGGTGGTCGGCAAATGGAATATAGTTGAACACGATACGATTGTTGTCCTTGTCGTACGCGCCCCACCCACCATCGGACCCCTGCATGGCGACCACCCAATTCGTCCCCCGCCGGATGGATTCTTGTAACTCGGTGGTCTGAGCCAATCGAACTTTCGACAGCGCCATCAAGACCACAGCCGAGTCATCCACATCGGGATAGAATTCGTTTTCGAACTGGAAGTACCAGCCTCCCGGTTCCGCATCGGGAGACGAGAACTTCCAATCACCGACCGTTTTCGTTTGACGAGAGACCAAGTACGCGCCCGCTTTCTGAAGAGACGGATGATCCTGAGGCATCCCGGTTTCGATGAGGGCGTTCATGAGCAATGCCGTATCCCAGATGGGAGAATGGCAGGGCTGAAGATGCAGCGTCTCGACGCGCTGCTCGCCGATCGACATCGTGCTGTACACTTCCAGTGATTCGATTTCGTGAAGGGCCTTCCGCACCAATGGGTCGTCGACCTGATACCCGAGGCAGCGAAGAGCCACAATCGAATTCGCCATGGCCGGATAGATCGCTCCCAGCCCACCACTCCCTTTGATGTGTTCCAACATCCAGGTGGCGGCTTTTTGCAAGGACTTTTCCCGCAACCAACTCAACGGCATCCGGTCGTACAGTTTCAGTACTCGATCCAGCTGGACGAAGAAGTTATGCGGCGTGAACCATCGTTGATCCTTGTTGAAGGGCGGCACGTCGCGATAATGAATCTGCGATCGAGGCGCAACATACAGCTCGTCGATGCCCTGCTCCCTGGAGATCCGGCAGACCGGCTGATTCGCGAACACGACCAGCAAGGGGATCAACACGGCGCGAGACCAATAGGAAATCGCATAGATACTGAAATAGAACCGCTTCGGCAGGAGCATGATTTCTGGCGGCATGCTCGGAATACCCTTCCAATCATATTGCTCGAACAGTGCCAGAGTGATCTTTGTAAACACATTCGCGCACACGATGCCGCCCATCGCCAGAATACGGTCACGAGCCCGAAGCATGAAGGGCTCGTCTGCCGAAGTGCCGCTCAACTTCAAGGCGAAATAGGCCTTCACCGAGGCGCTGATCTCCGAGGGCCCTCCGTAGAAAATCGGCCAGCCGCCATCGGGCAATTGCATGGCACGAAGGTAGCGGACCGCCTTGCGCTCACGCTCGGGATCGACCCGATCGAGAAACCGACGCAGCAGGAGGTACTCGGCAGTCAGCGTCGTATCGGCTTCAAGCTCTGCAACCCAATACCCTTCTGATGCATGCTGCTTGGATACCAACCAGGCTTGACTGCGCCGGACCGCATCGTCGAGCGCATCCACTTGACTGATTGAATGACCGGTGGGGCGACGTGTCGTGGTATCGACCGTCGACGACAGCACGGACTTGTCCGACACCAGACGCAGCGGAGGAACGTTGGACGGCTCAGTCGCCAACTCCAGCTTCTCCGAAACGGAGACGAAGAAGCTATCGGATAGACGATCCAGAAGCGTTCGAATCAGCTTCATTGTATTGGTCTGTAGAACACTGTAGGTGGATGGGACAATGCGGGTCACTCGCTTCGTCCCGATAACAAGCTCGAACTACGAGCGGTACGCTCATAGATCTGCCCACTTGGGGGTATATAGCAGACAGCCTGCTCGAACGTCAAGAAACCAAACGATGGAAGTCCTCTGAAGTACGAATGTTTTAGCCAGTTCTGTCTGCTTAGGCCGGCTGCAAGTTGCCCAGTCTCACTGAAAGGATTTTTGAGATGCCCGGCTCTTCCATCGTGACTCCGAACAACGAATCTGCAATGGCCATCGTCTGCTTGCTGTGGGTGATGACCATGAACTGCGCGCCTTCGGAGAGGTCATGCAAGACAGCGGTAAAGCGCCCGATGTTCTCTTCGTCCAGCGGCGCATCAATTTCGTCGAGAATACAGAACGGTGTCGGCCTGATCAGGAAGCTCGCGAAGAGCAAGGCCATTGCCGTCAAGGTCTTCTCACCGCCCGAGAGCATGGTGATACTCTTCAAGCGTTTACCCGGTGGTTGCACCACGATATCGACTCCCGGCTCCTGCGGCCCACCCCCTTCTGCCGCCTCATCCGCCTGCGCCTCGACCAACTGCAGTTCGGCCCGGCCACCGGGGAAGAACTTGACGAACACTTCACTGAATTTCTGTTGGAGCTCGGCAAAGGTACCGGCAAACATGTCTTTCGTGGTGCGGTTGATGCGCTGAATGATTTCTTTGAGCGAGCCGATGGATGTGGAGAGATCTTGTTCCTGCGTCGTCAGGAATCGATACCGTTCATCCAGCTCTTGATGTTCCTGAATGGCCGCCAAATTGATCGGTCCCAACCGATCGAGCTTCTCACGAATCTTCTGAAGTTGCTCCCGCAATGCCGCCTCATCGACTGCCGGCGGCTCTGCCGGGATCGGCCCCTCCCCGAGGGACAGCTGGTCGGATGTCATTTCTACGACCGGCGCGTCGAACAGCGTCGCGAGATCGACTTGGTACGTTCCCAAGAGCGTGGATTCGACAGTCCCCCATTGCATCCGAACTTCCGCCTTCCTGACCTCCACCGCCATGCGGGATTCGCGAAGAGACGACACCGCGCGGCGAACATCCTCCAGCCGGGCATCGAGCTGGTGCGCCGCCGCCATGTCCTGCGCCTGTTTCTCTTGAAGTTCGACCAGCCGAGCCTTTATCTGAATTGCCGATTCACCGAATTCTCGACAACGCGCTTCTTGGCTCTCACGTTCAACTCGGCTCTGTTCGATCGAGGCCGTAAGCCCCTCGACATGCCGCATCAACGTTTCGATACGTGCGGTCGCGTCTTGCTGCTGTTGCTCAATCCGCTGAAGGTCATGACGACGATGCTCACGGGTGGTCCGGATTTCCTGCGCCACCAGGTGCGCCTCTGTGAATCGCTGCTGGAGCCCTTGCATGTCGTGATCGATTTGCCCCACCCGTTCGCGCACACGACTAAGCCCGGCTTCCTGGCCGACCTTCTCCGCCATCCACTGTGTAAGCTGCGCTTCGCCGGAACGCGTGTCATGATTGAGCCGCTGCGCTTCCGCCAAGCCTCGCTGCGCATCACTCGTCAAGGTATCGATTCGCTGAGTCAGATCTCCCAGCACATGCTGGAGTCCGGCTTCGTCTTTCTGCAGTGAAAGCCCCTGCATTTCAGCGTCACGCAGCGACTCCACGAGTTGCCGGCTCCGCTCTCGCAACTCCTGTCCCTGCGCCAGTAATCGTTCTCGTCGCTGCTTCCCTTCTTCGACACATCCCGTCAGCGAGACGCTCTGGGCTTCCAAGTGAAGCACCTCGCGACGTCGTTGCAGCAAGCCTCCTGTTGCACTAGTCTGTCCACCGGTGATCACCCCGGCGGCATCCAAGATCTCTCCTGCGCGCGTCACAAGGATAGGTCCATCGGGAGCCGCGCAGGGCTGTTGTTCCCACAACACTGTGGCATCCTTGAGGGTGTCGACGAACACCATTCGATCGAAGAGATAATCGCGGGCCGCTTCACGTTCACCCTGTACAGGGATCAGATCAACCGCACGTCCGACCACACCGGGCCGGCCCTCCAGAGCGGGCCACCACGGACGAGAAGCCGTATCTCGAAGCGTCCAGCGAGGTTGCTGCGGGATGAACGTACCCCGCCCGAGATCTTTCCCTTTGAGAAACTCAATCGCCTCACAAGCAGCGGCGGGATTGTCGACGAACCATCCCCTGACTCGTTCACCCAATATCGCTTCCACCGCACGGTCCCATCCTGGAGGCACGACCAGCCACTCAGCAACGGCATCGCGAACCCCATGACAGGCTTTGAGTGCCGTCGACTCTTCGGCGCCGCGCCGCCCATACCCCATGTCTTCTTGCAGCACCCCCTGCAGCGCTTTGAGATGAGAGTCCACTGCCGCCAACTCTTCCGACTGGCGAAACACCAATTGATCGACTTCGGCTAATTCTGCCGACAGGCGCTCGCTCGCTTCCTCGGCTCCCTGCTGCTGCCGATGCAGATCCGCCACCAATTGCTCCGTGTCATGGCAGGCCCGCTGGAGCGTCTGACGTTTGTCCGTTGCCGTTACATGCTGCAGTTGAACGTCTTCCCGCTCACGCACCAGCCGATCCTCACGATCCCTGGCCTCTTGAATCCGAGCGGCCAATTGCGCGAGGGTATGCTCAGTATTCGCGACCAATACTGCCAGGTTGAGGACGTCGAGACGCCCTCGTTCTTCCTCAGCCAAGGCCGCGGTTCGTTGCTGGAGCAGCTCTTTCATCTCCCGGTCGAGCGTCGCGAACACCTGCTCCCGCTCTGTGCATTCTTGCTCAAGTGCGGCCAGCGCGGCCTCGAGGGCCGCAGCTTCCGCCGCGCTCTGCTGCTGTTCCTGGGTGAGGCGCTCGAGTTCCTGCCCTCCCTGACTCTGCTGCTGCGCATAGAGTTCTCCACGATTGCGCTCGACTTCTGCAGCCGTCAGCGCCCGCGCCTGTTGCTGTTCAACCTTCGACAGTTCCTCTCGCCGCTGCCCGATCGCCTCGTTCGCGATGACATTCGCGAGCTTGATCTGTTCAAGTTCTGCCGTCAAACGCGCCAACTCGGCGGACTGTTCGGACTCGCGTTCCCCCAACGTCTGCAGTTCCGACTCCACTTCCTTCAGTATGGTTCGGAGGACACGGTATTCGCTGGTCAGCAACTGAATCTCCAGCGACTTGGCCTCTTGGTGCAACGTCTGATAGGACCGCGCCTGCCGCGCTTGGCGCTCGAGGGAATTCAACTGCTTTTTCACCTCAGCAACGATGTCCCGCACCCGCAAGAGGTTTTGCTGCGTCGCGTCCAGCTTGCGCAGCGCTTCGGCTTTCTGCTTCTTGTAACGAACGATGCCGGCGGTTTCCTCGATCAACTCGCGCCGATCTTGCGGTGACGCGTTCAGGATCTGATCGATTTGCCCCTGCGCAATGACCGTATGCCCTTTTGTCCCGGCCCTGGTATCCAGCAAAATGCTCCGGACATCTTTCAACCGGCAGACGGTCTTATTGATGAGGTATTCGCTCTCGCCATTACGGTACAGGCGGCGCGTGATCATGAGTTCTTGATACTCCGACAGTTGGCTCGAAAGACCGGAGAGGGGATCCACAGTGATCCGATCCAGCCCGCTGATCACGAGCGACACTTCGGCCAGACCGAGAGGTTTCCGTATCTCGGTTCCGTTAAAGATCACATCTTCCATCTTTTCGCTACGCAGGGCCTTTGTGCTCTGCTCGCCCAGTACCCAAAGAATCGCATCGACGACATTACTTTTCCCACTCCCGTTTGGACCCACGATGGCGGTGACGCCATCGGGGAATTCCATCCGGGCTTCCGCGAACGACTTAAATCCCACCATTTCAAGGGATTTCAAATACATAGGCGACTCCTTCAATAGCGTGTCTCAAGGAAACTTTGCCTGCACGACTCATGAACACTCGGCTGCAATCGCCCATGTCTGACTCAGCGAGACGAGCGAGACTGGCGGGAAAAGCGCGACATGCAGGGACAGGGTTCGCACCTCACGCTTGTCGCGCGCCACTCCGCCATTTCGCAACGAACCGTCATGGATATGTAGGTTCGTGGAGAGAACGCTTGGTTTTGTAGCACAGGCCCAGGGGGAAAATCAAAGAAAAATACTGCCGGTGGTAGGCACGAGGAACAGGACCTACAACATTTGGGGAGTGGAACAGAGTGGAACAGTAGCGAGAAATACGGCTATCCGACCTCAGCCCCGACAGATTTGTTGGAAGACTCGATGGTGATCAATTCCTTGGGGAGAAGAAACTCCACGTCCTCTTCGATGACCGTCAGGTCTTGAACCTCTGCGTTCCCAAACGTCTTGAGATACGTCACCACTTCTTCAACCAACACCTCGGGCGCTGAAGCGCCGGCTGTAATCCCAACTGCTTGTACGTTCGTGAGCCAGACTGGATTAATGTCGGACGCGGCATCGATCAAGTACGACGCGATTCCACACTGTTCCCCCAGCTCACGTAGACGGTTGGAGTTCGAGCTATTCGGGGAACCGATGACGAGAATGACGTCCACCAGCTTGGAGAGTTCCTTCACCGCATTCTGACGGTTCTGCGTCGCGTAACAAATATCCTCCTGATGCGGCCCCTTGATGTGTGGAAACCGCTTGTGAAGCGCGCCGACGATATCCCGGCACTCATCGACGCTCAGCGTCGTTTGCGTGACGTACGAGAGGTCGTGGACGTTATCAACATGCAGCTTTTCGACATCGGCGACGGAGGAGACCAGGTGGAACTTGTCCGGAATCTGTCCGAGCGTCCCGATCACTTCAGGGTGGCCGGCATGGCCGATCAGAATGAGATCATACCCCTGCGTATAGTCGCGGTTGACCTCGTTATGCACTTTGATGACCAATGGACAGGTGGCATCGATCACATGCAACCGGCGTCGATTCGCTTCGTCCCACACCGACTTGGCAACCCCATGGGCACTGAAGATCACGACTGAACCTTCCGGTACTTCTCCCAGCTCCTCCACAAACACGGCGCCCTTGGTGCGAAGCGAGTTCACGACATGCCGGCTATGGACGATTTCATGTCGGACATAGATGGGCGCTCCATACTTCTTCAACGAAAGGTCGACGATATCGATCGCCCGGTCGACTCCGGCGCAAAACCCTCGTGGATTGGCGAGATAGATCTTCATAGCCGTCCCCTTCTTCAGTACAGAGCCCCATTCCTGGTCGCAGACTCACAGATTCACTGCCGTCCACCTTACGTCAGAGCAGCGGGCCTCGTCAACACAATTGGCCCAGGCTTCTCCTCTCCTGCATGTCTTGACACAAGGCCATCTCCCTCGTAGGCTCCCACCAGCTATGCCAACCTCCACAAGGAAAAAAATCCTCATCGTTGAAGATGAACACGACATTCTCCAGCTGATCAAACTCTATTTGGAGAAAGAAGGTTTTCAAACCGTCTCGGCCAAGACTGGCATGGAAGGCCTCCGGCACGCGAAGCAGGAGAAGCCCGATTTGGTCGTCCTCGACTTGATGCTGCCTGAGATCGACGGCTTCGAGGTCTGCAAACGCCTTCGATCGGCTCCGGCAACCGCGATGCTCCCCATCATCATGTTGACCGCTAAGGCCGAGGAATCGGATACCATCATCGGTCTGGAACTGGGAGCCGACGACTACGTCACCAAACCATTCAGCCCCAAGACCCTGGTAGCCCGCATCAAGGCCCTCTTTCGACGGCTTGAACAGAAGCCGGACGACAGCCCGGCCCAATTTCGCTACGGCAATCTCGTGATGGATCTCGCGCGACATGAAGTCACCGTGAAAAAGATTGAGGTCCCACTCACGGCGAAAGAGTTCGGCCTGCTCGAACATCTCTTGCGTAATCCCGGCAGAGTCCTCACACGAGACATCCTCCTCAATACCGTCTGGGGATACGATTACTATGGAACGACGCGGACGGTCGACGTCCATATCCGAAGACTCAAGCAGAAACTCCCCTCGCTCAACGAGGCGATTATTTCGGTCAAATCCCTGGGGTACAAGCTCAAAGAGTTGGATCATTCGGCATGACCCTCTCCATCCGATGGAAGGTCACGATCGGAACCCTGCTGGTCCTCGCCTGTGGGCTTCTCATCGCCCGCACCCTGGCGATTCGCTCCCTTGAACAACAGGAAATCGTCCAATCGGGCGAGATACTGGAGGCTCGAACGAGTCTCGTCGCATACGGGCTGCAGCCGTTTCTCACGCAACCGGGAGCGTTGTCCTCGACTCCCCAATTACAGACAGCGGTACGAGATCTCAGCACGCGAGCCCTCGCGCGTGTGACCGTCATTGCCTTGGATGGACAGGTGTTGGCCGACAGCGCCGTCTCGGATCACCTCCTCGCCACGCTTGAGAACCATCTGGCACGACCGGAGATTCAGCAAGCCGTTGCCACCGGGCGCGGGACGGATCTCCGCGCGAGCCGCACCACCGGTGAGCGGACGATGTATTTAGCCATCGGGCTGAGCGGTGCGAACCGGGCGACGCCTACCGTCTTCTTGAGACTAGGGTTACCGATGACGACGTTCGATCGTGAAGTAGCCAAGTTGCACCGAGACTTGGCCCTCGCCTTCGGCATTGCATTCCTGATCGCCGTCGTACTGAGTGTGTGGCTCGCTCACAGCATCACGAAGCCCCTGTCCGATATTGCGGTCGCAGCGCAGCAGCTGGCGAAGGGCGACCATGCGGTCCATATTCGGACCGGATCACGGGATGAAGTCGGCCTCTTGGGCGATACGCTCAATCAGATGACGGACCAACTGAAAACCAAGATCGATGAGCTCTCCGAAGATCGGTCCCAGCTCTTAGCCATGTTGACCTCGATGGTCGAAGGCGTGATGGTCCTGGACCGTCGAGGCCGCGTGTTACAAATCAATCCCGCGCTGGAACGGATGTTCGACGTCACAAGGATGGAAGCACGGGGACACCCCTGCTCCGATGTCTTCCGGCATCCGCAGTTGGATACGTTGGTCTCGACGGTCCTGACGAGACGCAGGAACGAAGAAGACGAAATTCTCCTGCACCCGAATGGTCGCCGTCTCCATATCGAGGCCTCAGTGATTGAATCCGATCGAGAAAACGACGCGGCCGCCGTGCTGGTCTTTCACGACATGACAGAATTACGCCGCCTGGAAATTATCCGGAAAGATTTCGTCGCCAACGTATCCCACGAGCTGAGGACCCCGCTCACATCGATCAAGGGGTACATCGAAGCCTTGCTCGATGGCGCCAAAGACGATCCTGAGACCAGCACACAATTCCTCGGCATCATTCTCAAGCAAAGCGACAGGCTGAACCTGATTCTCGAAGACCTCCTCCAGCTGTCAAAGATCGAATCCGGGCAGGTCCTGTTCAAGCGAGAGCCGCTGCATATCCCGAGTGTCATCGAACGAACGCTGGCGATGATCAAGCCCTTGGCGGACAAGAAGGGGCACCGGCTCGTCTCCTTTGTGGAGGACAATCTGCCTGCGGTGCTCGGCGATGAAGACCGACTGACGCAAGTTCTGTCCAACTTGCTCGATAACGCCGTCAAATACACCCCCGAGAAAGGGACCATCACTATGGCTGCTCACCCGGTCTCGGACGATAGTGGACAGCCCGCGATCGTCACGGCTGTGGAACTGAGCGTGACCGATACCGGCATGGGAATTCCTGAAATAGATCGTCCCCGCGTATTCGAACGATTCTATCGCGTTGATAAGGCCCGCTCGCGTGAGCTGGGTGGAACCGGGCTCGGACTGGCGATTGTCAGACATATCGTCGAGGGTCTAGGCGGGCGGGTGTGGGTCGAGGCGAACGCCCCGACCGGCAGCCGTTTCGTTGTCAGGCTACCGGTCCAAGAGATCAGTCATCCAGCCTCTCAAGCGCGCGACGAGCACGCCTAGCGCGACAGGCGAGACGCGCAAACCCTGAATCCTTGTGCGGCTATTCTGCAGGAGCGCTCTCCTGAATGGCCTGCATATGCGGACGATCGACGCACGGCTGTACTGAGATAGTTTTCCTGTAAGCTACTGCACCACTCTCGTCATGAGCAGATAGATGAGCGACGCGAGCAAAGCGGCGCCAGGAAGCGTAAAAATCCAAGCGTACAGAATTCTCGTGGTGACGCCCCAACGCACCGCCGAGAGTCTCTTAATCGCGCCAACCCCCATGACCGACGTCGTGATGGTCTGAGTGGTGCTCACCGGCAGACCGATGGACGCCGTCACGAGGAGCACGGCTGCGGCGCCGGTCTCCGCAGCAAACCCATGCACCGGTTCCAGCTTGACGATACCCATTCCCAGTGTACGGATGATCCGCCAGCCTCCCAAGGCCGTTCCCAATCCCATCGCCACCGCGCAGGAACCGATCACCCAACTCGGTACCTCAGTCGAAGAAATCTGTCCCGCAGAGAGCAACGCCAATGTAATAATCCCCATGGCCTTCTGCGCGTCATTGGCGCCGTGACTGAACGCCATGAAACAGGCGGACACGAGCTGCAGCCGTTTGAATAGTCGAGTGGCCACGCTCCGGGTCACACGAAAACAGATCCAACTGATCGCCACCATCAGCGAAAACCCGATGGCAAAGCCAAAGAACGGCGCAAGGACCATGGCTTCCATCACCGGTCGAAGCCCGGACCACTTTACGATGTCCCAGCCTCCATGGGTCACCGCAGCCCCGACCAGCCCGCCGATCAAGGCATGAGACGAGCTGGTCGGCAATCCCAACAACAGCGTGAAGAGATTCCATACAATCGCACCGGCCAACGCCGCCGCAATCATTTCTTGGGTGACGACAGCCGGATTGACAATCCCAGAGCCCACCATCTTGGCCACCGCGGTGGACATGAATGCCCCGGCCACATTCAGGACACCGGCAGCCATCACCGCTACCAACGGGCTCACGACTCTCGTCGAGACGACGGTCGCAATGGAATTGGCACTGTCATGCCACCCGTTTGAAAAGTCGAACAGCAGCGCCAACACCACCACAAGGAGCAGCATTCCGGTCAGGTCAGACATCTTAGACTCGTGAGGCAGGGGTACGGGATGAGGGGTGAGGAATCGACCGGGGAGAGAGCATGACGAACAGGGCTCTTCGCATAGCTGTGATCTCCTGCGCCTTACGTGTCACGCCTTACGAGTTGTCAGTGGTGTTTGAGCGTGATCCGCTCAAGAATGTTCGCGGCATCTTCGCAGCGGTCGGTTCCGGCTTCGAAGTTTTCGTAAATTTCTTTCCACTTGATCACCGCGATCGGATCAGTTTCATTTTCAAAGAGGGCGGAAATCGCATCGCGGGAGACCCGGTCGGCCTCGTTCTCCAGACTGTTCACCTGCACACTGCATTTCTTCATCTCCGGATGTGGAAGGCCCAGGAGATCCACACCGCGCCCCACAGCGACAGATGCCTGGTGAAGAATGTCGGCGAGTCTGATCGCCTTCTCCGTCGGCTTCGGCACCTTGTATAGCACGAAGCGATCGGCGATCGCCTCCGTGACATCCAGAATATCGTCGAGAGCGCTGGCGAGATCGTGAATGTCTTCCCGATCGATCGGCGTAATGAAGGTCTTGTTCAATCGACGCGCAATGTCGTGCGTAATGTCATCTCCAATATGCTCAACGGCTTTGATCCCCTTGGCTTGTTCGATAGGAGACTGGAAATCCTCCATCATCACCTTGAGAAGACGGCTCCCCTCGATCATGTTATGTGCGGCCTTCTTGAACAGCTCAAAGAACGCTTCTTCCTGAGGGATCAGTCCAAACAGCATCGCGACGCTCCACAATTCAAAGATAATCAGTTTGCATCACAAGCGGAATGCGCGTGCCCTCACAGCGGCTTCACACCCATCCCACGCAGGACGCTTCACCACCGAACCAAGCCTGCCGCCCAGGTCACACCACCGCCAAAACTTCCCAACAAGACGATGTCGTGGGGCAGAATTTTTCCCGAACGAACTGCATGGTCGAGCGCGATCGGCAATGACGCCGACGACGTATTGCCGTAGCGGCCGATTACGGAACAGACCCGTTCCGGCGAGACCCCAAGCCGCTTCGTGAGCTGGTCGAGAATCCGCCCGTTGGCTTGGTGCAATACCAGCTGCGCGATATCGTGTATGTCGACACCGAACTCTTTCACGATCTCGCGAATCACTTGGTCCAATCGCTTGACCGCGAGACGAAAGAGCGGCGCCCCCTGCATCCGCAACGTATGGCTCTTCGCCTCGACCGTTCCCGGTGTCGTCGGCCGGCGCGATCCGCCCGCGGGAATGGTAATCAAGCCATGCTGGGCGCCGTCCGCATGGAGACGGAGCCCCAAGAGCCCTTGACTCAGCTGGCCGGCTGCCGGCTCGCCCCGCAACACGACCGCACCCGCCCCATCGCCGAATAAGAGAGCCGTATCGCCATCGGCGGGATCGACCGAACGAGACTTCACTTCCGCAGCCACCACCAGACACGTCTTGATCTGCCCACTTCGAATCATCGCATCGGCCATTGAGAGCCCATAGAGAAAGCCCGAACAGGAAGCCGCCACGTCGAAAGCCGGTATCGTGGAACACCCGAGCATTCGCTGAACATGGCAAGCGGTGGAGGGAAAGACCGTATCGGGAGAGGTCGTCGAAAGAATAATCGCCCCCAGCTCAGATACCGGGAGTCCGGTAGCCTCAAGCGCCGATCGAGCTGCTTCCGCCGCAAGATCGGAAGACGCTTGGGACTCAGCAGCCCGGCGCCGCTCCTGAATGCCTGTCAAGCGAGAGACGGCCGCCGGCTCGATGCCCAACAAAGCCCCCACCTCGCGATTCGACAGCACCCGTTCAGGAAGATATGAGCCGGTTCCGATAATTCTCGTTCGTATCATATATACGGTCAGGGTACTCTGTGGTTTGCCGCAAGATCGGCGGGATTATAGGTCCCGGTTCCACAGGGGTCAACTGAATGGCGTCGGAACCTTGCATTCAACCGAGGCTCCTGCTACATTTTCGGGCAGTTATGGTACGCGTCTTCTCTATCTCGACTCCCGCGCTACGAATGACGGTGGCCCTCGGCCTCTGTGTCACGGCCCTCTGTGTCGCCACCGCCTGCTCCAGCACACCCAAAAAGCAGGAAACCGCGAAGAAGTCTCTTAGCGGTACTGACGAGCAAATTTTCTTGGGCGATACGATCAAAAAGAACTATGACCCTAACGTCATCATGAAGCGAGGAGAGGCGTATTTCGACAAAGAAGAGTATGCGGAAGCCATCGTCGAGTATACCCATTTCCTCGAGCTCCACCGCACCCATATTCTGGCCTCCTATGCGGTGTTCCGCATCGGAGAAAGCCAGATGAAACTGACTAAGGGAATCCAGCGTGATCCAAGCCCCATTCAAAAGGCCCTCGAAGCCTTTGAACGGCTGAGGAAAGACTTTCCAGGAAGCCGGTATGACAGCCCCGCGCTTCAGAAGATCCAAGAATGCCACGACCTCATGGCGCAGACGCATCTCTTCGTGGGGGAATTCTACTATCGGCGGGGCTCCTATCTCGCGGCCGCCCATCGCTTTCAGCAGATCATGAAACTATATCCCGACAAACCCGTCGCGCCCGATGCCCTGTACTATCTGGCACTCAGTTATCACGAGCTGGGTGCGGACGATTGGGCCAGTGAACAGCTGACACTGCTGGCAGAAAAATATCCTGGCAATGCCCATTCCGGAGAAGCAAAGAGCCTGCTCGCAAAAATTGGAGGGGAAAAGCCCGCACCGTTGCTGGCCCAAAAGACCGAACCCGCACCGCCTCCTACTTCGCCGACTGCGTCTGCATCGAGAAATCAGCCGAATCTTGCCGCTGGGTTGATCCCCTCTGACCCATCTGGATCGTTCCGCCTCCCTTCCGCCACGGCATTGGGCCAGTCTTTTGTGAGCTGCCGCCTTGGGGCCTGGTGCTGATCTAGCGGGCAGGATGCTGAAAAAACCCGCCAGCTTCGTTCTCATCTCGCAAGAATCCTCAGCGTACCCCAGAGGGTACGCCTCCGGTTCTTGCTTCGCCTGCGGCCTTGCTGGACGTCCTTTTTGAGCATCCTGCGAGATCCCTTCCGTTGCCCCATCTGTACGCTGGCCATTGAATTTTCATCGTGGCACGATGGTTTTCCGCAGCCTGCCGGAGCAGCAGCGAAGCTATCAGCATTCAGCTGCCTGCAAGCACTCGCGCCGAAACAACTTCTTTGTTATCTCTTTAAGCTGAAAGCTGATCACTGAACGTTATTGGTAGACTCAATGCAACTGCAGGGCTTCGAGCAGGAGCTCACTGGTGGAGGACTTCACAATTCCCTTGGCCCGCGGAATGAAGGACTGATACGTTTCTTTCCCCTGTAGCACTTCGCAGTAGAGCTGAACGACCTCTCGGTAGGGACTCAATAACCTGTGGCAGAGGCGCGGGAACGTGTAGACGATGTCGGCGAGACGCGAAGCAATTCGAAACTCAGAATACAACTGCTCTCTGACCGCCAACTCGTAGTCCCATAAACTCTTGGTCCGATCGTGCCGCTGATTGAGGACAGCCATCGCGGCCAGCTTGCCGGAACGGACGGCGTAGTATATACCCTCGCCAAACAATGGATCGACAAGGTGCCCGGCATCGCCTACCAACATGGCTTGGCCATTCACAAGGTCGTCCGGTCCCGGTTCCGGACTTAGTTCGGTCCGGCTAAACAGGGGTAACGGATGGCCAATCGGCTTGGGCACATCCAAGCCCGCCAGGCCTTTTTCTCCCCCAACGAATCGATCGAAGGTTTTTTTGAGGCTCGCCGGTTTGCTCTGAAACTCCCCCACACCGACCGACAACCGCCCCTGCTTGGGAAAGATCCAGGCATATCCCTTCGAGCAGACGCCGATGTCGATTACGGCTTTGCCTATGGCCGGATACCGCGGCCCCGGTCCAAGTTCGATCTCGCTCTCTAACGTCGGTATGCAGCGTTGCCGCCGGTCGGGGAAAAGATGCCGCGCGACCTGGCTGTTCGCGCCGTCGGCGCCGATCAACACCTTTGCATGATAGCACCCGCGATCGGTTGTCACCTCGACACCTCCCAGCACGTGACGGAGCGACTGCGGGTGCTCCCCTTCGTGAATTTCCGTACCGACGCGTCGGGCCTGTTGAACCAGGTGATGATCGAACCGATCGCGCATGACCATGTAGGCGACTGGACTGGGCGATTCGATCGTGACGGATTCCTCACCCCGGTACAAAAACTGAAATCCGAAGATGGTGTCTTCGACAACGGACTTGAACCCTGGATCAAGAAGTTGCTCGATCCGGACCGACAAACCGCCGCCACAGACCTTGTAGCGAGGATGTGCTTGTTTGTCGATGGCGAGAACCGACAGGCCGGCACGGCTCAGTTCATAGGCAGCAACCGCCCCAGCCGGCCCCATGCCGACCACAAGCGCGTCGTATACTTTCACATCTGGTAGCGTGGGCATGGGGAAAAGAGACCCTAGACCTTAAGTGCTGAGTGCTGAGACTTGGGTTAAGATCGCTGGTGCACGGATCTTGAGAAGCATGCTTCTTCGTCTCAGCACTCAGCACTTCTTACTCTGGCCATCTGACATTTTGGTTACTGCCCGAGATACCAGCCAATCCCATACCGCTCCAGAAAACCGGTAATCATTGTGAGGCTATTGGCGTATATCATAACGCCCACGACGATAAGCATCACTCCACTCACCGTGGAGACGCCCCACAAATACACGCGCGCCTGCTTGAAATAGGCGAGGAACCGATCCACCCCTAAAGCTGTGAGAAACAACGGCACTCCCAATCCCAACGAATAGCTCGTCAGCAACAACACCCCGTTCAACATTGACTCAGTCGTACTGGCATACAACAAAATGGTCCCCAACACGGGACCGACGCAGGGTGTCCACCCGGCGGCAAACGCCACGCCGATCAAGAACGATCCCACATACCCGACCGGCCGATTTCTGAATTGGAACCGATGCTCCATTTTCAGAAAACTGATATTCAAGATCCCCAATAAATAGAGGCCGAAGATGACGATCACGATCCCGCCGATTCGTCGAACGTAATCTTGATAGGTCACCAGAGCCTGTCCGATGAAGCTGGCCGATGCGCCAAATGAGATAAATACTGCTGAAAATCCACCGATAAACAACAAGGCGTTGACGACAATGGTTTTCTTCAGCTTCGAGCGCACCGTCGAGTCGGTGAGTTGTTCGATGGACAGCCCTGTGACGTATGAAATATAGGAGGGAACCAGCGGGAGCACGCAGGGCGAGACGAACGACAGCAACCCTGCTGAAAATGCCGCCACAAGAGAAATATTCGTGATCGATTGCGACAATGTCAGACAGGCTCCTAACAGGCTTCGGAAAAACTCTGTGTGCACGCAGGATGCTCAAAAAGTCCGTTCAGCAAGGCCGCAGCGAGCGAAGAGGCGAGGCGCACGCTTCGGTACGTTGAGCCTCTGAGCGATGCGAGAACGATGCTGGCGGACTTTTTCAGCATTCTGCTAAGACTTCATCAACATCTGCACCAACTGATGTGCTTCGGGAGCTCCCCAGTCACGCGCCCCGAAGATCTGGTGACGGACAATTCCCTGTCGATCGACCATGAACGTCATCGGGAGGCTCCGAGCGCCATAGGTCAATCCCACGCGATAGTCGTCATCGTGGAGAATGGGGAACGTCAAGCGGTTCTCTTGCTGAAACGGCCTGGTGACCGCCACGCCTTGCGCATCGGTAGACACGGCGAGAATTTCAAAGTCCTTCCGCGGAAACGTCCGATAGAGCTGCTCCATCGCCGGCATCTCAACCCGGCAGGGGCCGCACCAGGTGGCCCAAAAATTCAGCAGCACCACTTTGCCGCGCAAGTCCGTAAGTGTCACGAGATGGCCATCCAAATCTCGGAGCTGGAAGTTCGGCGCCGGCTCACCCAGCTTGACCGCACTGCGCCCAGCGACGGGCAGAATATCCGGCGCTGCCGCACCGCCTATTCCAACCAGCGCGACTATCAGACCAAGAACCATTCCGCCCATTGCTAACTTCCTCATCCCTTCCCCACCCCACGATCTTACCGCTGCGCGTCCGTCGTCTTGAACGCGACGTTGAGCCCCTTGGTCAGAGCTTGTTAGGTTTCGAGTCTCGTCCCGTCCATGCGGGCCGATGACATTCTCACACGGAAGGCGCCCCGCTGATCAAGATGAACGTGTCCGGCCGCCCATGCAGTTGCCACGTTGGATTACCGGCAGAAGCCAACGCCATAACCGGCCAGCGTGCTTCCGTGCATCATACTCAATACCACATCGGTTTGACTACTTGTCCCTCCC
Source organism: uncultured Nitrospiraceae bacterium (assembly GCA_963801725.1). Lineage (GTDB taxonomy): Bacteria > Nitrospirota > Nitrospiria > Nitrospirales > Nitrospiraceae > Palsa-1315. The sequence continues at coordinate 1,127,498 of CAWDFX010000002.1, read as the reverse complement.
CACGAGTCCTGGGAGGCCAAGAAGGTGCGGAATACAGAAGGAGTCCGAATGAGATGTTACACAACCTAAGTCTAATCCAATGGCCATGGGTTATACCGGCCGGAGGTCGTATCTTGTGTCGCTCATGCCCAATTTTGATCGTGTTTCCAAGCGAATCGAAACGAGTGTCGGTATCAGGCATTAGCGCCCCAGGCGGGGCCCCTACTATTGGAGGAATGGACAATAGAGGACTCATTCAGATACTATCGCGCGGATTCGGCCTTTTGTCTGATTACTGATCACCTGAACCCAGAGGGGCTAATGCGACATAATTATCTGTTTACATCCGAGTCTGTGACGGAAGGACATCCGGACAAGATCGCTGACCAGATTTCCGACGGAATCCTCGACGCGATCATTACCCAAGACAAATATGCCCGGGTGGCCTGCGAAACGATTCTGACTACCGGCATTGCCTTCGTGGCCGGTGAAATTTCCACCAAGGCCTATGTCGAGATTCCCGATATCATTCGCGAGGTCATCAAGGATGTCGGTTATTGCGATGCTGCCTGGGGATTCGACTACCATACCTGTTCGGTCCTCACCGCCATTCACCAGCAGTCGGGCGATATCTCCATGGGTGTAGATTCCGGCGGCGCCGGCGACCAGGGCCTGATGTTTGGCTATGCAACCAACGAGACGACCGAACTCATGCCGATGCCGATCGTCCTCGCCCATCGGCTCACCAAGCGGCTGGCCGAAGTTCGGAAAAAGAACATCCTGCCCTGGGTCCGTCCCGATGGAAAATCCCAAGTAACCGTGGAGTACCGAAACGGGAAACCGGTGCGGATCGATACCATCGTCGTCTCGACCCAACACAGCCCCGACGTCACAAATAAGCAGATCGAGCGCGACATCATGGAGAAGGTCATCAAGCCCATGATGCCGAAAGGACTCTACGACCCGGCAAGCGTGAAGCACCACATCAACCCCACCGGTCGCTTCGTGGTCGGCGGTCCAATGGGCGACACCGGACTGACAGGCCGCAAGATCATCGTCGACACGTATGGTGGTCACGGCAGCCATGGCGGCGGCGCTTTCTCCGGTAAGGATCCCACGAAAGTAGACCGGTCAGCCTCCTACATGGCCCGCTACATCGCGAAGAACATCGTCGCCGCCGGGTTGGCCCAAAAGTGCGAAGTCCAGCTCGCGTATGCCATCGGTGTGGCCGATCCCGTCTCCGTACTGGTCGATACGAAGGGCACGGAAAAGGTGGCAGTTGAACATCTAGACAAGCTTGTCCGGGCACACTTTCCCCTCACCCCGCGCGGCATCATCGACTATCTCAAGCTCCGCCGGCCGATCTTCAGAAAGACCGCATCGTATGGGCACTTCGGTCGGAGCGAACCGGAGTTCACCTGGGAAAAAACCGACAAAGCTAAAATCTTGCGCAAAGACGCAGGCCTGTAATCACCACTGTGCGCGAACTATACGGGGGGGGCGGGATAATGAACCGTCCCCCTTTTTCTGATACCCCATTACCCCTTACGCTTAACGAGGAGGAGATCAGTGGAATACGACGTGAAGGATATCGAGCTGGCAGACCAGGGCAAACTCAAAATTGAATGGGCCGAAGCCACCATGCCGGTGCTGCGGCTGATCAAGAAGCGATTTCAGCGAGAGAAGCCCTTTGCTGGGCTCCGCGTCACGGCCTGTCTCCACGTGACGACCGAAACTGCCAATCTGATGAAAACGCTCCAGGCCGGCGGAGCCGATGTCCGGCTCTGCGCCTCCAACCCGCTCAGCACACAGGATGAGATCGCGGCGGCGCTCGTCAAACACGACGGCATTCCGACCTTCGCGATCAAAGGCGAAGATAACAAGACCTACTATCAGCACATCCAATCGGCGATCGCCCATAAGCCTCAGATTACGATGGATGACGGCGCCGATGTCGTCTCGCTGATTCATTCCAAGCGTAAAGACTTGCTCAGACACGTGATCGGCGGCACGGAAGAAACCACCACCGGCGTCATCCGGCTCCGCAGCATGGCCGAGAAGAAAGTGTTGAAGTTCCCGGTGATCTCCGTGAACGACGCCGACACCAAGCACCTGTTCGACAACCGTTACGGGACGGGCCAGAGCACCATCGACGGCATCATCCGCGCGACGAACCGATTGATCTGCGGCACCACCTTCGTGGTCGCAGGCTACGGCTGGTGCGGACGAGGCATCGCGATGCGCGCCAAGGGGATGGGCGCCGATGTCATCGTCACCGAGATCGATCCGGTAAAGGCCATTGAAGCAGTCATGGATGGATTCCGCGTCATGCCGATGGAACAGGCCGCGTCGGTGGGAGATTTCTTCGTGACGGTCACCGGCAACCTCAAAGTCATCCGCAGCGAGCACTTCGCCGTCATGAAGGAAGGGGCTATCGTCTGCAACTCAGGCCACTTCAATGTCGAGTTAGATATTCCCGCCCTGGAGAACTTGAGCCGCAAGAAACAGCTCATCAGACCCGGCGTCGAGCAATTCACGTTGAAGACCGGCAATCGGGTCAGCCTGCTGGGCGAGGGACGGTTGGTCAATCTCGCTACCGCGGAAGGCCATCCTTCCAGCGTCATGGACATGAGCTTCGCCAACCAGGCGCTCGGCGCCGAATACTTGGTGAAGAATTACAAGAATCTGGAGAAGAAGGTCTATCCGGTCCCGCCAGTCATCGACAAGGAAATCGCCCGGCTCAAACTCGCCGGCATGGGGATGAAGATCGATACGCTGACGAAGGAACAGAAAAAATATCTGGCGTCGTGGGAAATGGGGACATAGCGGCGGGTCTGAGGCTCGCTGTCACTCCCAGGCTCCCGGAATGACCCTTCCGGCCTCAAGCGAAGCGAACCTTCTGGAATTCCTTCAGCTGCGGTCGCTGAAGCGACCGCAGTCCTTCAGTCAGTTCCAGCTTTCACTTCGCCCGAGGCTCGGCGGGTCCCCATTCCTCCGCCAAGGTCGTGCCAGAGAGCCTCAGGCCCACCTGGGAAGAACTAAGACACGCGTGGACCATCCGCACCACTCCTGCCAGAAATTGGAGGGGGAATAATGAAAAGGCCACCTGAAACGGTGGCCTTTTTGTTTGTGCTTACCTCGGGGCTTATACCTTCCACCCGCTTCAGAAATTAAAAAAGCGACGGAGTCTCTGGTACAAGTTAGATTTTCCACGGAGGAGGCTTTCGAAGGAACTCTAGTTTACGTGGTCTATGTATTGCCTGAAGAATATCACTAATTGTCCCCTTTCCAATCTCCAGTCGAGGTCGACGCTTACTGATATAAGGAGACAAGTTATTACCCAGCCTTTTCCTAATTCCCAGCTGATCAACAGTTGATAGGGAGTTATAAAATGCTCGTGCCCATTCTTCTATTGCGGTGCTACGTCGAGTCGTCCCTCCCCACCCCTGAAAAAATCCGACAGGCTCATTCCTAATCGAAAATCCACCACCCAGGCATAGTTCCCATATTTTTCTTCTAGCAAATTCAAAAATCGACTCGCGACTAATACCGCTAGACTGCATCTGGATAGCTTATCCAAGTTGGCACAAGTGGCAACCCTAGTAACCGTGTCCTCTCTGAACAATTCATTTTGATTTGCGACGCCTTCTTGCTCAAAGTGGAGCCTGAAAGTTTTGCTTTGATCTCCCGAAACTCAGATCTGACTTGACTATATCTTTAACCAAGTAAAACTTTGGGTGAGCGACAGAATCTCGTATGGCAGTTAGCTCAATTAGTCCCCTACAAAGCTTTTGTTCTCTTTGCCTGACTAATAGATTCGTGGCTTTTGTTGAGAGCGAGTCATCTATATTCCAGTTAAAGTATATGGGAACAGGCAATGGGGGCTTGTGTTCGGCTAGATCGCGCAACCATTTTAGGCGTGCAAGATGATAATCTAGGCCTGAAATAAGAAGGAGTATAGCTATGGCTGACGGCAGGTTTTCTCCATGCGCGAAAGGAGGCCCGCGACGATCACGATTTATTTGGTAAACAGGGAATGCGTCACGCTGAAGCTGACTCAAACCTCTCTCGATAAGTCCCGTCGAGAGGTTTGAAATTGATTCTTGCACCTCTCCTCTTCTTGCCCATGCGCCGCATCGTAACACGTACCTACTGCCTTGTGTGGAGCGGACAACAAACCGGAAGACATTCTTGAATTTTTAGTTACCACAGGTGGAGGAGACAAGGGAGCGTAGGTCACCGGAGGCCAGGCGGGGATTCGCCGCGAGTTCAGCCGAGACCTTTGAGGGGGTTTAACCGGAAGATGCCCTGCCTACCGATAGACGTCTTTGCGGTGTTCGATGGAGAGTACGTCCAGCCATTCAGAGCCGATGCGGCGGTAAAGAAGATGCGATAGGGCCACGACTCGGTAGGACCAGACCTTATCCTTTTGAAAGTCACCTTTCAGCGGTTTGCCGTCGAGGGGGTGCTCAGCGAGATGACGGAGGGCTTCTTTGACTCGTTCCCGCGTGGGGTTGTCACAATTCTTGAGGTCTTTGATCGCTTGCGGTGTGAGACGGACTTGCCCTCACTGCTCCTCACCGAACGCGGCCTTGAAAGAATGAAATTTTCCGGCTTTGGCCTCTTTTAGTCCCTGCTTGAGTGATTTAACCGCCTTCGGGTTGGACAACAGCTCCAGTGTCTCCACCCAACTTTCGAATTCGTCGGCTCCCATCACCACCGCCTCAGGCCGTCCATTTTTCGTCACGACAATCCGTTCCGCGAGGCGCCCCGCACGATCGACGATGTCGGAGAATTGATTTCGCGCTTCTTTCAACGAAAGTGTCTTGGTCATGACGATCTCCTTGCGTGTGAAGAGTGTACAGAATTATGTCCCCTTTGGCAAGTACGGTTTTAGATAGTCCGTCATTTTCAAGGGGAAAATGTCAGGCTCTCTGAATCCTGACGGCCTGCCGATGTCGCGGACGCCCCCCTTCCCCGCGCCCGTTTTATTCCGAGCCATTCGCTCTCGGTAAGAAAACCGTTCAAGAAGATGGCGCTGACGCATTCCCTCCTCCCTCACATGCAGGCTGCTTTTTGCTTCAGAAGGGCTTTGGGCGTATTCTGCCAGTCATGAAACGGTGGGTTCTGTATCTGATCGCTGTGCCCCTTGGGTTAGGGGGATTGGTGTACCTCGTCGGAGTGAATTTTTCAGTAAATTTCACCGACATGTGGAGTACAGGCCCTAAAGCAAAGAACACCCAGCGCGAGGTCGGAAAGATCCCGGGAGGAAACGCAGTTCCCAAAGAGATACTGAGACTACGGCACAAGCATCAACTGAGACCACTGACTGAACGGGAAGAGAGAATAAAAATAGAAGAATTGCCGGATGGAATATACGGCTACTCAATGTGCGGCGGCAGCGCGTTACGCGCGACGCGTGGCGACACATTGTCGCTGGAGATTCAGAAGCATGATGGGATCATGTTCTATGTTGGGTATGCCTCCGACGAGGAGATCGAACAATATCTGACTCGTCAGAAAAACTTTCATATCCTCACGTCCCCTTACCCAAGGAAAGGAGCGTCATCCCTGTTCGACATTCCTGTCGAGTTTGTCTCGAAATGCGAGGAGCGTGCTGAGGGAGACGGGCATCTTTTTGATCTGTTTGTTACCACTATACCCGAATTGCAAATCTAACCCGCATTATTCATGACGGTTCGTCGCGAGAGCGGCGCGCGGAACCCTGAGGACCTGAGGCGTACTCGCGCAGAAGATGGAGAAGGGGACAGGCTAAGCTAGTCTCACTTTCGTGGACACCTCAAAATGGGGACAATAACCCCTGGGCGTGTCCGATGGCGACGGACAATTCACATTGCCGATTCCCTTCAGAACCTATAGTCCAGATGCTCTTCGCAGAACCGGCTCCCCGTGCAGCCGCCCCTGTTTGACTAGCCAGACTTTGTACAGTACAAGGTACGTATTGTGATACACCTATGATGCGTGGGGGCTGGCGCCATGAAAGCAATTACATTGCGGGACCTTCCCCTCGAAGTCGCCCTACAGTTCAACTACGGGCCAGGCGAAAGAAGCCCAGCATGAATAGGGCGGCCATCGGTCAGGCGGATAGACATTTACTCACCGGCGCTCTATTTTTCGCTCACAACGGAAACTGACAGCGCCGTATATCTGAAGGGAGTAGTCATGCGATTCAGACATTTCATTCTATCGATGAGCACCTTCCTCGTCATGAGCATAGGGCTCTTCGGTGGAGCCGAGGCAGCAACCGTCGATGCAGGCCATGCGACCGTCAGTTGGACAGGACAAGGAGTCATCGATGATCTGGGCGATGGGGACAGACTATTTAGAGGGACGATTACCGGAGACATCCTCGTCCAGCATCTTCCCGTGGGCTCGGCACCACCGCAGATCCATAAAGGAAAAATGGATTGCCAGGCGATTCTCCATATCAGCGAGAAGCAGGAGGGTCCGAAGACCGGTGTCTGCACCATTAGGGCTCATGAAGACAAAGATCTCGCGTACGTAGAGATACGATGTGTTGGAACGAAGGGCGAATGCAAAGGCGACATGACGTGGGCCTGGGGAAGAGGAGGATTCAAGGGTATCTCGGGGACGACACCATTCGTCGCCAGTATTTATATTGAGCAAGGGAAAGCAGGACGGATCCACGGGAGTGCGCATTGGCCGGAGATGATCTATACGCTGCCGTAGGAATTCAAGCCTCTCAATGGTGAAAAAGGTATCATGATCATACCGATTGTCCCTGTCGGGCGACGGGGACAAAATGGTGTCAGGCACACGGTTTCGCTGATTCTTGACGGCTTGCCGATGGCAATGAACGATCACTCTCTTGTTTCCCACGTTCCGCTCTGAGCCATAGGCCACATGCCATCCGTAGCCCTCTCTCCGTCCGTATACACCCGATGATTCAGAGAAGAGGCCTTCCGGCAGGGCGTGATCCTATTCATCGTTCGCTTTACCAACACATCAAATCGACATACGTCTTCTCGCAACGCTGCCTTTCCAATCACCTCCCTCTTGAGCCTTTCGTTGAACTCCAATAGCGATCAGCGCGCCGTCGGCTGGATACGCATCTGGGCTGGGAAAACACACCTTGGTTAGTCTCCTGATCAATTCCTCACTTTCTTGAAGCAAGAGGATAACTTGACTGGGTACATGGATGACGTAAGCTTACCCGAGTGAAGATTCCTCGGGTGACCATTGGTAAAGGCATTTACAGAATGACCTTGCTTCCAAGATGGGTGCTGATAATCCTCGGTGTGGTCGGTACGATCTTCGTTGCCGTCTCTCTGCAGGCTGCATCCAATCGGCCATTTTGGACTGAGCAGGCGATGTTTCGATTTGGGGAGGATATGTTTTTCACAGGTCGAGCGACCTGTATGGCTTCTGCCGAGGACGGACGACAGCGCGCGTATCATGCGGCGCTTCAAGAAATTCTGAATTATACGCGAACGAAGGAAGTGATCGGTATTCCCATTGAGACGCAGATGATCTACGAAGAGGACGACTCTGACAATTGCCGTTCCGGGCAAGTTTCCGTCTGGCGCCTCCTCCGGGCGCCTGCGTCGAAATTGGATAAGCTGAACCGCGCGGCATCTCATCACGCTGCGTCTCAAGGTCTACAATCCGGCGGGTCGGGGGTATCCGGAAAAGTTCGAGACCTGACGCCAAAAATCGGAACGTATAAAGACGATGCGTTTGAATTATTCGGGCAACCCAAGACAGTATCGATGGTGAGAAATGCCACTGAAGTGCTCTGGGAATATCCCCGGTTTGGGTTCACGCTTGTTTTTGACGCTAATGGGTACCTTATTCGCTGGAAGCACGTAGGACCCAAAGCAAGTCAATTGGGAGAACGGGCGGGCGGGCATCGGAAGTCTGACTTTGTAGGCTTGGAGGGCAGCGTCGATCCCTCCAAAAAACAGAAAGCTGAGGAAGACGCGATCGACCTGTCGAAGCGCTTAGAAAAGATGCAGTTGAAATCCAAAGATCGTGAGAAAGAGGCCAACGCGGTCAGATACTGTGAGCGAGCGTACCCTCATGACATCCCGCTTAAGAACTCATGCATTCAATATGAAAAAGACAAGAGAAAACATCTGCCTTTCTCGGGTGGGGATGTGAGGTCGGATGCCGATCATGCGGCGAAAATCATCTGCGAGAGACGATGGCCTAGCAATGTGACCCTCCAAGACTCCTGTCACAACTTCGAGCGAGATAGAATCTTGAACTACCAACTGAGGCGGTACTAACACCTGGTTTGTTTGGTTTATCTGGTTGATTTCGTTCATCTGGTTGGTTTCGTTCAACCAAAAACCAGACAGACCAGACAAACCAAACAAACGGTCTTCCTATGGAGGGAGCACCGCTATGACGCGCAACGGACCTGCCGGTACCGCCGGCAATTTTCATCGGCAGGGCGATCACGTCGAATCTCTGATCAGGAAGGTCGCGTAGATCGCTCAGATTTTCGAACACCGGCACATTCTGGGAGAGGAGCGCGACATGCGTCTCAAACTTGGTGGATTGCCCATAATCGATTGATGCCGTGTCGATGCCCACTGCCTTGACTTGCCGTTCACGCACGAGCCAGGCCGCAGCCTCGGAATGCAAACCCGGGAAATGGAGCGCTTGCACACCCTCAGGTCCCTTCAGTTCCGTTCCCAGATATTGTTGCCGTGACGGCCAGTATCGGGCAAAGCCCGTGTCGACTAATACGATCGATCTGTTTGGAATTCGCCCGTGCACGGCTTCCCATCGTTCGAAATCTTGGATGGTGACACGGTAATCTCGATCACGGCTACATTCAGCTATGACATCGATTCGAACGCCGGCCCCAAGCAAGCGTTCGAGTGGGACCTGATCCAACGTCTGCCCATCCTTGGAAAAGTGAATGGGCGCATCGATGTGAGTGCCGCCATGTTCGGCCATTTCCAGACGATTCGAAGCATAGTAGTACCCACCCGGCGTCTCCCCCGCCTGCTGAAAAACCAGCCGAAAGTCTTGCTCAGTCGGCCATACAATCGTATCCAGCCCCGAAGGAATGAGTGAGATCGATGAACCGAGACTGCTCCAGGGCAAGGGAATCGAGGCGACCATGGCCGGCAGCGCATCCCGCACCAGCCAGCAGACACAGCACAACAAGCCAGCCGGACACTTGATGGCCCATACACACCCATACACCTTTCGTTGGCTCCTTCAGCATGGCATGCTCCTTCGTTCAAAACGTTTCCGGCAAATACTGTCAGTCCGCCGGAGGAGAATGCAAATCAGGCATTCAGATTTTCCAATCCGTGGTTCAATCGTGACTGACTCGAGGTGTGGTACAGTGGGGGCGAGCGCTGAGGGTGTGAGTACTGGAGGCTCCTATGAGATCGATGAATTTCGCTCCTCTCGACCTCTCCGATTACGAGATCTCTCCTGAACAAGGCTTTCTCCCGAAAGACCCGCTTGAACATCCTCCAGACTTGCCGGCTCTCAACCATCTTGGGCATGAGATGCCGAAATTGCTGAGCGCTCGGACGGTCCGGCATTTCATTGACGAGCAACGCCGGCTGCTTCCTTCCATCCCCCCAACCTGGCGGATGGAAGAATATCGGGCTGCGATGCGGATCCTTTCGTTCGCCGGTCACGCCTACGTGTGGGAAGTGCCTGACCAGCCGGCCGCAACACTGCCACCGCAACTTGCACAACCCTGGCACAAGGTGGCTCAATGGCTTGGCCGACCGCCAGTGCTCTCCTACGCGTCCTATGCACTCGACAATTGGCGGCGACTCGACAAGACCAAGCCGATTCAGCTCGACAACATTGTGCTGCTCCAAAACTTTCTCGGCGGGTTGGATGAAGAATGGTTTGTCGTGGTTCACATCCAGATCGAGCGGGAAGCGGGACCAGGGTTGGCGGGACTCCTGCGCGCAATGAGGGGCGCGGCCAAAGATAATGAGGACGAGGTCTTGCTTGGGCTCAACTCCTTAGCATCGGCCCAAACGGCGATGCACGCCACGCTGCTCAGGATGAAAGAGCGCTGCGATCCCTATGTGTACTACAACCGAGTGCGGCCCTACATCCATGGCTGGAAGAACAGTCCTACCTTACCGAACGGACTCGCCTACGAGGGTGTGGAGTCCTATGCCGGGCAGCCGCAACAATTCCGAGGTGAGACCGGCGCGCAAAGCTCGATTGTGCCATGCATCGACGCCGGACTCGGAATCGCCCATGCGCCTGATCCCTTGACCCTGTATTTACAGGAAATGCGCGACTACATGCCTCCGCGCCACCGGGCGTTCATAGAGGTCCTGGAGAAGACCACGGATGATCTCGGCCGCCCGTTGCTCGCCGGCTATGTCCGCGATCGCAAACTCCGCAACCCCGATCTTTGGGCTGCCTACAGCGCCTGCATCGATCTCCTCGCACAGTTTCGTGAAATCCACATCGGCTACGCCGACAGCTACATTCACCGCCAACATCAAGCCCACGCAAGCAATCCCACGGCCGTGGGAACAGGCGGCACACCCTTCATGCAGTACCTCCAAAAGCACCTGGATGAAACCAAACAGGCGCTCGTTGAGTAGACGCTTCTTGATCCGCTGGCTTCACGAGTATTTACTGAGCTGGCGTTGACTACGCATTCTCAGCGGCGTATCGTTTTCCCATATGATCACAATCTAAATCATAGGAGGCTTCAATGGCGATTATGTGCTCCCTGGCAGTCTGCAAAGCACAGGCGGGAATGTGTGGGCATGAGAAGGTAATGCTCAGCGTTGCTGCGCTCGCGGCGATTGGCCTTGGGGCCTACTTCCTGATCAGCTGAGCAGGGGATTGCGGTTTAACAGGAGAGCCGCCTCAGGTGATAGCAGAGTGAGGTTGGCGTGATGGGCAAGACGAGGTGGAAATCCAATCGATCCATGTCGCGAATTTCTCGCGCGTCTCGCACTCCGCGCGCCACAGTCGTTGGCGCTAGCGGGCTTGGAACATGGGAAGTTCGCGCGAACTTTCCGCTTCCTGCTGAATGCGTAACCGTTCCAACCGGGACTCCTCCATCACGCTGTGGAGCATGTCATCCGTCATCTGGGTCAGCTCTGCCGCCGCATCTTTTATATCCGCATGTTCGACAGCGCGGGACAACACTTCAGCCTTCGTGGCGCCTTTACTCTTTCCCAAGAACGGCTTGATGATGAGGTAGGCCACATCCCGCGCCGGCATGAAGCGGAGAAACCGCCGTAGTAACCGGAACGTCTGGATGGGATAGTGCAGAAGCTTGTAGACGAACAGCCTCTTAAGCCCTTGCCGGCGAACCTCATTGATGACTTCTCCGGGCAAGCAGGTCGGATCGATCGTGGAGCATTTGAAATACTTGTACCAATCGGTGGTTTCGCTGACCAACCCGCGTTTCACATATTCTTGCCAGAGCGGGGTCCCCCGATAGACACAGAGTCGATTGAAGCCGAAGGTATCGAGCGGCAGCTTGGAAGCCAGATCGAACGTGGCGTTCATATCTTCGACCGTTTCATCGGGATTGCCGACGGTAAAGAAGCCGTGCACGATTTCAATGCCGGCCTTCTTGGCATTCTTGACCGCGGTGGCCACTTCTTCCAACGTCTGTTCCTTCTTGAGGCGATCGAGAATCTTCTGGCTCCCGCTTTCAATCCCGAACATCACCGTCCGGCAATGGGCCTTGGCCATCGCAGGAAACAAGTGCTGGGCAACCGAGTCCACGCGCCCTTCGATCCCCCATTGAATCGAGAGCTTCGCGTCCATCACGCCTTGGCAAATCGCCTCAATCCGCTTGGGTTGCAGTAAAAAGTGGTCATCGACAAAATAGACGGACCCGTAGCCGCATTCTTCGAGGTACTTGAGTTCACTCACCACATGCTGGGCGCTTCGCGCGCGCCACTTGCCTTCGTTGAAGATCGGAATGTCGCAAAACACGCAAGGCCACGGACAACCGCGTGAAGTTTGCATCGTCGTGAACCGCTCCATCGAGAGCACGGCAGGCACGTCAAGCGGCATCGACTCGATAAAGTCGAGCGGAAGGCCTTCGCGATCTGGGAAAGGCCACTGATCGAGATGGCGCTCCATCGGCCGACCGGAATTCTGTACGACACGGCCGTCCTTGGCCCAGGTCAGCCCAGCGACATCAGCGGGATCATCGATCCGATCAAGGAGATCGAGGAGCAATTGTTCGCCGTCTCCCTTGCAGATGAAATCCACTTCAGGACACTGCAGTTTGACTAATGCGGCGTTCAAGCTTGCAAAGACGCCTCCGAAAGCCAGCTTGACCTTCGAGTTCGCGGCGCGAATCTGACGGGCCAGTATTTTCGCGTAGGGATAGCTGGTGGTGCTGAGGAAACTGAGGCCGACCAGGGCCGGTTGCTGCCGGTTGATTTCCTCCAGGATGACCTCGTTCGGCGTGTCGGGGTTTGCCTGATCGAACATCACACACTCGTGGCCTGCCTGCTTGAGGACCGACGAAAGAGACATAATGCCGATGGGGGGAAATCCCATCACCCTGATACGGCCGTTCTTTGCGCGTGTTTTAGCCGGGAGGGCGTAGAACTGTGGGTCGCGAACGTGGATGAGAAATACCCGCATGCTGACCTCCAGGCGCGGACTGTTTCACACGCTGTACCTACTGCGAGCCGGCGCTGATGCATCCGGACGAGACAACGCCGAAGCGTGTCTTACATGTCCTGGTTCGAGCTTCTTTCTGGAAAACCAAAGCGCCGTGGAGAGTGCCTGTTCCGTGGAGCGCGCGCTTCCCGCTTTCTAATCTGCCCCGCGGCCTAGGCACAGATCCAGTGGAAGGTTCGATCCTAACTGGTGGGATCAACGTAACACGGTTAGGCGCGAAGTGAAAGGGAATATCGTTGCGGAGGCAAATCACGACCGTTCGGCCCCAAAGTCGAATGGCCGGCGCTCATTCACGCTGTCCATGTTCTGGTCATCATTCACCGCAAGCAAGCGGTGTCTCATCATCGAAGCCCCCTGATTGAATTTCAATCCCCCCGAAACCAGGACAGGCCGACTCCCCACAGCATGACGAATCTCACCGTAAAGAGATGCCGGAGCGGCTTGATGGACATCGTGTAAGTTGAGTGAAATTATGCCCGAGGGCCGTATGCGTGAGTGGTCAATATTGACCACTTTTAAGGAATGGATGCGGAGAGCGGTTCTGCCCCATGAACGAAGACTGTACGCAACAAGAGGAGCTAGTCGAGCAGGACGATATTGAGAAGGGAACTGCGAATGCGCAATCCGCCGTTGTAATCGATGAAGCCCAGCTTCCTGAACTTATTCAGAAAGAAACTGACTCGTGGTCGAGTGGTGCCGATCATATCGGCCAGAGTCTCCTGGCTGATCTTCGGAACGATGAGTTCTTCCACCTTGGTTTCTTTCCCAAAATGGGCGAGCAGCAATAGAATTCGAGCGAGCCGCTTTTCACTAGAATTAAAGAGTTGATCCACCAAGTCCTCTTCAATTCTTATGTTACGAGACAGGAGATGGGATATGAACAGCTCCGCGAATGTGGGCTCTTCGCGAAGTATGCGAATCATGGCAGCTTTGTCGATGCGCATGATCGTTGACTCTTCCAGAGCAGTTGCGGAGGCAGTGCGCACCAGTTGCCCGGTGAGACAGGCCTCGCCGAAAAATTCCCCATGCCCTAGAATCGCAATGACGGCTTCTTTGCCTTTGGAGGAGAGCACGGTCAGCTTGACCTTACCCCCCAGGAGATAAAATACGGCATCCGCTGTTTCCCCTTGGGAAAACAGCGCCTGCTTCTTTCGGCATTTCAGAATATTTTTCCCGCCGTCGACTATCGCAAGGAAGGTCTTGGGATCGAACGGCGTGGCGCGTTTGCGTCCCATATGTACTACCTACGAGGTTGAATAAGAGTCAGCGGCCGAGCGCAACCTTGACTGCATTGCCGATCTCAGCCGGATTCTTCACCACTCGGACACCCGCTGCTTCGAGAGCCTTCATCTTCTCCGTCGCAGTGCCTTTGCCCCCTGAAATGATGGCGCCGGCATGGCCCATGCGGCGACCTGGCGGAGCCGTGATTCCGGCAATGAAGCTGACAACCGGCTTTTTGACGTTCTTTTTGATGAACTCAGCGGCTTTTTCTTCCGCATCACCGCCGATCTCGCCGATCATCACGATCGCCTGAGTCTCGGGATCTTTCTCGAACAACGCCAGCACATCGACGAAGCCTGTCCCATTGACCGGATCGCCGCCGATTCCGACACACGTCGTTTCACCCAGCCCAAGCGTCGTAAGTTGATACACGGCTTCGTAAGTCAGGGTCCCACTACGCGACACGACGCCCACCACACCCTTCTTATGAATGAAGCCCGGCATGATGCCGATCTTCGCTTCATCGACCGTAATCACGCCGGGACAATTGGGTCCGATCAATCGGACATCCTTGCCACGGAGTGCGCGCTTCACCTTGACCATGTCGTTCACCGGAATGCCTTCGGTAATACAGATCACGAGCTTGATGCCGGCATCGGCCGCTTCCAGGATCGCATCGGCGCAAAACGGCGGGGGCACAAAAATCAGCGAGGTATCGCACTGGGTTTTCTTCACGGCGTCACGCACCGTATTGAATACCGGAATACCCTCGACCTCCTGCCCCGCCTTGCCGGGCGTCACACCCGCGACAACCTGCGTCCCATAGGCCTTGCACTGCGTCGCATGGAACGAACCTTCCTTACCAGTAATCCCCTGCACCACCACCCGCGTGTTCTTATTAACGAGAATGCTCACTTTATCCTCTTCTTTTCTCCTTCCCCAGCCACAACGGGGAAGGCCTTCTATTTGAACCAGGCTGCTAGAGAGGCGCGGGGCTGAGCCCCCACTGCGCGCATCGGCCGAGCACATTCTGATCGTGCGCGGTCTGCGAGCACAGGGGCTTAGCCCTGTGCCTCTCTAGCAGGCTACGCAGCCTTGCCCGTCAACTTCACAATTTTTTGCGCCGCCTCCCACAAATCGTTGGCCACTTCCAGCTTGAGGCCGGACTCCGCCAACAACTTGCGGCCTTCGTCTGCATTCGTCCCCTGCAGCCGGACGACCAACGGCACATTGATCTTCACTTCTTTGGCCGCTTCGATCACACCATGGGCAATCCGCTCGCAACGAACAATCCCGCCGAAGATGTTGATGAAGATGCCCTTGACGTTCGGATCTTTCAGCAGAATCCGGAAGCCCGCCGCCACCGTTTCTTTCGTTGCGCCGCCGCCGACATCCAGGAAGTTCGCCGGCTCGCTGCCCGCCAGCTTGATGACATCCATCGTCGCCATGGCAAGGCCCGCGCCGTTCACCATGCAGCCGATGTTGCCGTCGAGCTTAATGTAGTTCAGATTATTTTCTCCCGCTTCGATCTCGAGCGGATCTTCTTCGTTGAGATCGCGCATCTGCTGCACATCGGCATGCCTGAACAGCGCGTTATCGTCGAACGAGACCTTGCCGTCCAGTGCGATGAGTTTCTTGTCGCCGGTGATGACCAGCGGATTGATCTCCACCATGGCCGCATTCTTCTCCATAAACAGACGATAGAGGTTCCCGAGCATCTGAATGAAGGGATTCACGACGGCCGGTTCCATGGCAGGAAGCCCGAGCGCGAAGGCGACGTTTCGCCCGTTGTACGACTGAAACCCGACGGCCGGGTCGATCGCCTCCCGGATGATCTTCTCCGGCGTGTGGGCGGCGACTTCTTCGATCTCCATCCCGCCTTCGGTGCTCGCGATAAACACGGGCCACCCGCTATCCCGATCGACGAGGAGGCTCACATACAATTCCTTGGCAATCGCGGCCCCTTCTTCGATCAGCAACCGCCGCACTTCCCGCCCCTTTGGGCCGGTCTGGTGGGTGATGAGGGTCTTGCCGATCAGTTCCTTGACCAAACCGGGAACGGCCGCCTTGTCCTTCGTAATCTTGACGCCGCCGGCCTTGCCTCGACCACCTGCGTGGATCTGCGCCTTGACGACAAACACCGGGGTATTGAGTTCTGCCGCCCATGCCGCTCCTGCCTCGGGCGAGGTAATCTCTCTCCCGCGCGGAACCGGAACCCCGAACTGCCCGAACAACTGCTTCGCCTGAAACTCATGAACGTTCATGTTTCTCCTTGCGTGTCGAGCGTGACAGGCTGACTCGCGAGAAACGCTATGAGTTCGGATGCCCAGTCTCGCTTTTCTCGCATCATCACCGCACGTCGCGCTATTCTTTTCTTGTGTACGGCGGCAGGATCATGGGTGACACGATCCCGCTCGCACTGCCGTGCTTCTTGGCCTCGGCACGGAATCCCTTCAGATGCCCGACCGTCAACTTCCCTTGCGGCATGGCAGCGGCACGAGCCGCAGCCGTCAGCCCGGATCGCTTTCCAAAGACCATCAGGTCGAGAAGCGAATTACCCATCAATCGGTTCCGCCCGTGCAATCCGCCGGACGCCTCGCCCGCGACGAAGAGATTGTTCACGTTGGTTTCTGAATTGGTATCGATCTTCACGCCGCCGTTCTGATAGTGCAGCGTCGGATAGATCAACACGGGGTCTTTGCTGATATCGATGCCGAATCGTTCGAACTGCAGCATCATCGCGGGGAAATGCTTCTCCAAGGTGCCGGGACCATGTTCGGCATCGAGCAGCGGGGTATCGAGCCAGACGCCGATGCGCCCGGACATCGTGCGGATGCCGCGCCCCTCTTCACACTCCCGGATAATCGAAGAGGACACGACGTCGCGGGTGTCCAATTCGTTGACGAACCGTTCACCCTTCGCATTGACCAAATGTCCGCCTTCGGATCGAATACCCTCCGTCACCAGCGCCCCGATGAGCTGTTCGGGGTAGACCGCGCCGGATGGGTGATACTGGAACGTATCGATGTGCATGAGTTTGGCGCCCATCCGATAGGCCAGGCACAGCCCGTCACCGGTCGCACCGTAGTGATTGCTGGTCGGGAATCCCTGAATGTGGAGCCGGCCGATCCCGCCGGTCGCCAGAATGACGGACTTGGCGGCCACGACGACGTGGCGTTGGTTGTCGAGGTCTTTGAATATGGCGCCGGTGCAGTTCCCCTTCTCATCGCTCGTCAGCTCGACCGCGGCGCAGAACTCGAGTAACTGGATGTTCTGATTCAGCACCTCGTCCTTGAGCACCCGCATGATTTCAAGGCCGGTATAGTCTGAACAGGTCAGGAGGCGAGGCTTCGAACTCCCGCCGCCTTTCTTCACATGGAGGTTGCCGTCCCCATCGCGATCGAACAGCACGCCCAGGCTCAACAACCATTTCGCAATCGAGGGGCCTTCCTCGACCATCACCTTGAGCAGCTGATGGTCGTTCTGCATGTGGCCGCCCTTCAGCGTATCCACGAAATGCGTCACGGGCGAGTCCTCGGGCGCCACCGAAATCTGCATGCCCCCTTGAGCCATCACGCTGTTGGAGTCGCCGAGACGGAGCTTCGTCGCCAGGATGACCTTGGCGCCGGCCCCATGCGCATGGAGCGCCGCCGCACAGCCGGCCCCGCCGCCGCCCACCACCAGGACATCGGTCGTGTAATCGGCCTTCAGATCGAACTCGTCGGCAATCGGACTATCGCCCTCCAGCAATGCCGCCAGCTCGACGACCGTCTTATCCCCCTCATTGGGACCGAAGCGGATCGGCCGATAGGCTCGCTCACGAAAATCCGGATGATATTTGTGGATCAGTTGGTCGCGATCCGCTGGAGAGAACTTGGGAAGGGTCTGCTTGCGTCGAGCATCCCGCGTTCGGTGCACGATTTGTTGAAGGGCGTGGACGTCCATGAATGTGCTTTCAGCTATCAGCGTTCAGTATTCAGCTTCTGCCTCAATTTCAGAAGCTGAGAGCTGACGGCTGACCGCTCATCGTGCTATTTCACAGTTGCGCAGTGATCGGCCAATTCTTTTTCGGTCATCTTGAGGATCTTGGCCCACTCGTCGTCGAAACGGCCGTCCTGGATTTCCTTGATGCGCGTATCCAGGCCCAGCGGCTTCTCGGTGAAATGAGCCCCCTGCGCCCGGCTCACATAGAGGGCCACGAGATTGGGGGCGATGTCCGCGATGCAGACCGGCGTGCACATGCCGCACATGACACAATCCATGAACATCTCGGACACGCTCTTGAAATCTCCGAAGACGGCCTTCCAGACGCCTTCCCGCACATCGATCTGCTGCGGGCAGGCTTCGGTGCAGGCGTTGCAGTTTCGGCAGAGCGGCGCTTCAGGATAGAGATTGAAGAGATCCTGTTTCGGATCTTTGAGCGTCTGCATGTCGTAGGTGGCCTTCCGGGCCGGGAACGGCGGCATCATCGTGATCGACATGCCGTCTTGCACCGCCATTTGGCAGGCCAGACAGGTCCTCACTTTAGGATCGTCCTTGGTCCGATAGTAGGCCGCGCAGGCGCCGCAGAACCCGCCAAGACAGCCGGCCCCGCGGACGACTTCCTGGCCCGAGTACCACAGGGCCTTAATGATCGTGATCCCCTCCGGCACTTCGTACTTCTTGCCGGCGATCTCGATCGGTGACCATCTTGTGCCGGAGGACTTCCGGCTGATCGATGACGTTGCTTGTCTTCTTGTGCCATCTTTTCCTTCGTGAGGCGTGAAACGTAAGGCGTTCAGGGGTCTATAGAACCATCCCCTCACGCCTAACGCCTTACCCCTAACGGTCTCTAAGCGATCGCATCCACGATCGCATTCAAGGTCTGGCTGGGACGCATCGCTTTTGACGCCTTGGCGTCATCGGGATGATAGTACCCGCCGACATCGACCGGCTTCCCCTGGGCACCGAGTAATTCGCTTGAAATCTTGGCTTCATTGTCCGCCATATCCTTGGCGATCTTGGCAAAACGCGCCGCCAGACTCTTGTCCTGAGTCTGTTGGGCCAAGGCCTGCGCCCAATACAAAGCCAGATAGAAATGGCTCCCGCGATTATCGATCTCGCCGACCTTACGGGCCGGCGACTTGTTGCTCTCCAGGAACTTCGCATTGGCCTGATCGAGCGCGTCGGCCAGATTTTTTGCCGCTTGATTGTTCGCCACCTTGGCGAGATGTTCCAATGAAGCGGCCAGCGCCAGAAATTCACCGAGCGAATCCCACCGCAGATACCCTTCTTCCTGGAACTGCTGCACATGCTTGGGCGCCGAACCGCCTGCGCCGGTCTCGAAGAGTCCACCGCCGTTCAGCAGCGGAACGATCGAGAGCATCTTGGCGCTGGTCCCGATTTCGAGAATCGGGAACAGGTCCGTGAGATAGTCGCGCAACACGTTCCCCGTCACAGAGATCGTGTCCTTCCCCTCTTTGATTCGCTCCAATGAGAGGCGCGTGGCATCAGCCGGAGTCATAATCCGAATATCGAGGCCCTGTTGTATCGTGATCTTTCAAGTAGCGTTCGACCTTCGTGATCAATTGCGCATCGTGCGCTCTGGTCTTGTCCAACCAGAAAATCGCCGGGGCTCCGGTGGCCTTCGCACGATTCACCGCCAACTTGACCCAGTCCCTGATCGGCGCATCCTTCACCTGACACATGCGCCAGATATCGCCTTCTTCGACCTGATGTTCCAGCAGAGTCTTTCCTGAGGCATCCACCACGCGGATCGTGCCGTTGCCCGGCGCCTTGAAGGTCTTGTCGTGCGAACCGTATTCCTCTGCCGCCTGCGCCATGAGACCGACGTTGGGCACGCTGCCCATCGTCTTCGGATCTAATGCGCCATGTTTCTTACAGAAGCTCACCACCTCTTGATAGACCGGCGCGTAACTGGAATCAGGGATCACACACTTCGCGTCATACGCCTTGCCGTCAGGGCCCCACATCTTTCCCGAGTCGCGAATGACCGGGGGCATGGAGGCATCGATGATGATGTCGCTGGGCACATGCAGGTTGGTGATCCCCTTGTCGGAATTCACCATCGCCATGGGAGGCCGCTTCTGGTAGACAGCCTGAACGTCGGCTTCGATCGCCTTGCGCTGATCGTCCGGCAAGGCCTTGATCTTCGTGTAGAGGTCACCGATCCCGTTGTCCGGATCCACGCCGAGCTTCTTGAGCGTCTCGCCATGCTTCTCGAACACGTCTTTGTAATAGACCGTCACGGCATGACCGAAGATCTTGGGATCCGAGACCTTCATCATGGTGGCTTTCATATGAATCGAGAACAGCACGCCCTGCTTCTTGGCGTCTTCGATCTGCTCCTCCAGGAACTGGCGCAGGGCCTTCTTGCTCATGAACGTGGCATCGATGATTTCATTGGCCTGCAGCGTTACCTTCGGCTTGAGCACGGTCGTCTTGCCGTCCTGACCGACGAACTCGATCCTCGCATCGGTTGCCGCAGTCGTGGTCATGGACTTTTCGTTGGACCGGAAATCTCCACCCTTCATATGGGAGACATGTGTCTTGGAGTCCTGACTCCAAGCGCCCATCTTATGCGGATGTTTTCTCGTATGGGCCTTCACGGAGAGCGGCGCGCGGCGATCGGAGTTGCCCTCGCGCAGCACCGGGTTGACCGCGCTGCCCTTGACCTTGTCGTAGCGGGTCTTGATGTCCTTCTCTTTATCGTCTTTCGGATTCTCAGGATAATCGGGAAGCTTATAGCCTTGACTTTGCAACTCTTTGACCGCCTCTTGGAGCTGAGGAAGCGACGCGCTGATGTTCGGAAGCTTGATGATATTGGCTTCCGGCGTCTTGGCCAGCTCGCCCAATTCAGACAGCGCGTCCGCCTGCTTCTGTTGCGGCGTCAGGTAGTCGGGAAATACGGCGAGAATGCGCCCGGCCAACGAGATATCGCGCAATTCAACAGCGACACCAGCCGCCTTGCTGAAGGCGTTGATGATCGGCAGAAACGAATAGGTCGCCAGCATGGGCGCTTCATCGGTTTTCGTGTAGATAATTTTGTCTGCTTTGGTCGTCATGGCTATTCTCTCCTAACTCCTTGTTAGTTCAACGCATTTAACGCTGAACCGGCCTTGAACCACGCAATCTGCTGCTCGGTGATGCTGTGGTTCGCCTGAATGGTGAGTGACGTACCATCCGGCTTATGGATGGTCACTTGCACCGGTTTGCCAGGAGCCAGACTGTTTAGCCCTGTCACGCTGATGCGATCCTGCTGTTCGATCTTCTCGTAATCCTTCGGGTCAGCAAAGGTCAACGCCAAGATCCCCTGTTTCTTCAAATTGGTCTCATGAATACGGGCAAAACTCTTCGTAATGACGACGCGCACGTTGAGGAACCGTGGCGACATCGCAGCATGTTCGCGGCTGCTGCCCTCTCCGTAATTCTCGTCGCCGACCACGATCGAACCGATGCCCTTCGCCTTATACCGGCGGGCAATCTGGGCCATGGTAAGCCCCGATTCGCCCGTCAATACGTCCGTGCCCTTGCCGGGCTCGGCAAAAAACGCATTGTTCGCTCCCAGAAACATATTGTCGCTGATCTTATCAAGATGGCCGCGGAACTTGAGCCAGGGGCCGGCGGGCGAAATGTGATCGGTCGTCGTCTTGCCCTTGGTCTTGATCAAGAGCGGGAGTTTCTCGAAATCCTTTCCGTCCCAACGCGGAAAGGGCTGCAATAGCTGTAGTCGTTCGCTGGTCGGCGGGACCTCGACGGTCAAGCCCTCACCGCTGGCTGCCGGCGCAACAAACCCTTCCTCACCCTTCGCGAAACCCTTGGCCGGAAGCTCCTCGCCCACCGGCGGCAGGAACTTGAATTCCTTCCCGTCTGCACCCTTGAGCGTCTGATTCACAGGATCGAAGCCAAGATCGCCTGTGATGGCATAGGCCGTCACGACTTCCGGACTCGCGAGAAACGACAAGGTTTCATTGATGCCGTCGTTGCGACCAGGGAAATTGCGGTTGAAGGAACTGACGATCGAATCCGCTTTCCCCTTCACGCCATCGGCCCGTTTCCACTGTCCGATGCAGGGGCCGCAGGAATTCGACAACACCGTGCCGCCTAACTGTTCAAATGTCTCCAAGAACCCGTCGCGCTTCATCGTATGGTAAATGCGCTCGGAGCCTGGAGACACGAGGAACGAGGTTTTCGCTTTGAGCCCGGCCTTCAACCCCTGCTGGGCGATGTGGGCCGAACGGCTGATGTCTTCATAGGATGAATTGGTGCAGCTTCCGATGAGCGCCGCCTTGAGCTCGACTGGATAACCCTTCTCCTTGGCTTCCGCCGCCATCTTGGAAATCGGCCTGGCGAGATCCGGTGTATGGGGCCCGACGACATGGGGCTCGAGCGTCGACAAATCGACTTCGACGATCTGGTCGTAGTACTTCTCGGGCGACTGCAGAGACCTCGGGATCCGGCCACAAGCAATGACTTGTTGGCGATCGCAAGATTGGCCAGATCGGCCCGATCCGTGATGTTCAGATAGGCGACCATCTTCTGGTCGAAGGGAAACACCGACGTCGTGGCGCCCAGTTCCGCGCCCATGTTGCAGATCGTCCCCTTACCGGTCGCGCTGATGGTTTCGGCGCCGGGCCCAAAGTATTCGACGATCTTGTTCGTCCCGCCCTTCACCGTGAGCAAGCCGCAGAGGTACAGAATCACGTCCTTCGGCGAGGCCCAGCCGCTCAACTTGCCGGTCAGATGGATGCCGATCAGTTTCGGATGGAGGACTTCCCAAGGCAGGCCGGCCATCACTTCACCGGCATCTGCGCCGCCGACACCGATGGCCAATCCGCCAAGCCCACCGCCGTTCGGCGTATGCGAGTCGGTGCCGATGATCAAGCTGCCGGGGAACGCATAGTTTTCCAACACCACTTGATGAATGATCCCGGCGCCTGGCTTCCAGAATCCAATGCCGTACTTCTTGGCCGCCGAGGCGAGAAAATTATACACTTCTGCGTTCTCGTCCACTGCGCGAAGCAGGTCCTTCTCAGAACCCATCTCGGCGCGAATCAAGTGGTCGCAATGAATGGTGCTCGGCACGGCCACTTGGGCCTTGTTGGCTTGCATGAACTGCAACATGGCCATCTGAGCCGTCGCGTCCTGCATGGCCACGCGATCTGGCCGCAGCGCCAACATCGCCTTGCCTCGCTCCCACGTCTGCGTGTCGAAATCGTCCGCGTGTGAAACCAGCACCTTCTCCGACAGGGTCAGGCCACGACCGAACTTCTTCCTAGCCTTCGCGAACACATCCGGCATCTTCGCATACAGATTTTTTGCAAGATCTATTGACATGATTGTTCTCCTCAAAGAGCTGTCAGCGATCAGCCGTCAGCTCTCAGCTAGCTGAAGGCTGACGGCTGTAAGCTGATAGCTTTTCATTTCAATGGTGGCACTTCCCGCCTTTTCGGCGCCGCATAATTTACCAGGTAGTCGAACAGCCGGATCAAGCGGCTATCCTGGCGCTTCTGATCCACCCAATGCCCGATCAATCCGATCGTACGTGAGAGGATGAAGAAGCCGTTCAAACTGTCGACTGGAAATCCGATATCGACAAGCACCGCCGCCATCGTTCCGTCCACGTTCAGAATCAGATTATCCTTCTTCACCGCGGTCACCTGCTCCACTTGCAACGCGAAATCGAGGCAAGGCGTCTTGATGTTCAAGCTCTTGACGTATCCGACCAGCTCTTTCACCCGTTTGTCCGGATTGCGCAGGCTCTTCACGCGATGGCCGATCCCTGGCACCGGACCGACGTTTTTCTTCATATAGGCGAGGAAATCGTCCACGGACATCTTGTTATCGACGGCATACTTGAACCAGCGGCCGGCATCCGTCACCGCTCCGCCGAATCGAGGACCGATCATGATCATGCCGGCCGCCACCGACTGGGACAGACCGATACCGGCGCAGGCCGCGAGAATCGTGGCATAGGCGCCGCTCACGCAGGGACCGTGGTCGGCTGAGAGCATCATGATGCGCTTGATGATTTCGGCTTCCTGTTTGGAGATCAGTCGTTTGTCCCACAGAAGGCCGATGACGTGGGGAATTTCATAGCCCTTGTTGATGAGTTCAGAGGCGGGATAGCCGTCGTAGCAGGGTTCTTCACCACGGTCGTCGCTGATCGTGGTGCGGATCAGCGGAGCCACCATGACTTCGTCGGCCTTCATCGCCTCTTCGATACTCTTCGGCAGCTTCGGCAGCACAACCGGCTCGACCGGTTCCTTGACCTGGCCGGACTTCAACAGTTCCTGATAGGTCTCCTTGATCGCGGGACCCAAGGCGCCGAAGGTCGCCGGCACGATTGCACCGGACTTTTTGAGAGCATCAGACTTGGAACGGGCCGAGCCTTCGCCCTTCAACCCCTCCTTCGCGCCTGCATGGCCAAACTTCATGCCTTTCGGCAAACTCTCCTGACAGAAGCCGGAAACGACGGCCAGCAACTTCACGCGCCGCTTCTTCGCCCCGTACCACTCGGCTGCCCGCTCTTCGAGATCGCCGCCCATTTCCCCGACGATGACGACCGCCTTCGTTTGCGGATCGTTCTCGAACATGTCGAGATAGCTGACATAGTCGGTTCCCGGATAGGTATCGCCTCCGATCCCGATGGCCGTCGTGACACCGTCGGCAAACTGTGAGCAGATCCAGATAATCTCATTGGAGAGGCCGCCTGACTTGGTAATGACCCCGAACGAACCTTCGCGGTAGAGCTTCGACAACACCAGGTTGTCGAATGCGCCGCCGATGACACCTAATCGGCAAGAGCCGGCTGAGACAATTCCGATCGACGAAGGGCCATTGAAGACCTTCCCGAGCTTGGTCGCATGACGGCCCAGGATCTTGGCATCCTTTTCCGGCACACCCTCGGTGATCATCGAGACCACCTTGATGTGAGAATCGTCCAAGGCTTCCATCCCGCCCTTCATCGCCCGATCTGCGCCGATGTAGACGAGACTGGTGTTGATCTGGGGATGGTTCTTGGTTGCTTCCGCAACGGTCTTATAGATGGGAACGGCCACTAAGCCGCTGCCATAGGGAATTTCGTGTGTCTTGCCGGCGTCAGGCGGATAGACGAAAGCCAGGACGTTCAACGAGCGCTTAATCAGGTAGCAAAACTCGGCCATCCGGCGCGCGGCGTTCACGCCTGCGACGCCCCCCTGAATGACCACATAGGTATCTTTGTTTGCCAGGATACTCATCGGGATCTCCCCTTTTCAATACTAAGTACTGAAGAGCGATGAGTCTGAATGGATGCGGGTCCTCCACTCATCACTCAACTTTCATCGCTCATTACTTGTGTTCGAAGCGCCTTATCGACGATATCGGTCAGCGGCGTGTTGCGGTCGAAGACGTTGATGTCGAACCCTTCGTCCTTGAGCGTGCGCATCGCATCGAGCCCTTCCTTCTCACGCGGGCCACCACGGCGCACCCAAATCTTGACGTCCTTGAGCTTGCCCTCGGACTTCGCCTTGCGGAATCCATTGATGATGCCGCCGAACGTCTTCTTCACGTCGGTAAAATTGGCAATCGCGCCGCCGACGATGATGTTCTTGATCCCGGGCAACGAGCAGACCTTATCGGTCAGCACTTCAACCGCCCAGTCCGGTGGATCGCCTGAGTATTCGGCGTAATTGGCCAACTTGCCGCCGCGTGCAACGACCGCATCGGAATAATAGACGCTGGCGCCACCGCCGGCCGGAAGCATGGCCGTATCTCCGCCTGGAATCTCGATAAATTTGACCGAGCCCTTGATCTTGGAATCCACCGCCATGACTTCCATTTCGTGCTTGGAATAGGCTCGACCGAATTCTGCGGCAAAGGCAAAGTTCCAATCGGGATGCCGAAACTTGGCATCGCCATCGAGCAGCGTCACCGCATCCAACGCGATCAGTTCATGTCGTGCTCGCGCAGAACCACGGGGTTCACTTCCAAATACTGCGCATCCTCGCTGTCGAAGCAGGTGAACATCTTGCCCGCGAAATCGGCCATCTTCTTCAGAAGCGAACCGGTAAAGCCCGCATCCTTGGCCAGCTTCTCGAGCGCGTCCTCCGAGGGCTGCTGCCCGACTTCCACTGCCAGACGCTTCACGCGATCCCAATTCGATTCGACTTCAATGCCGCCGCAGTTGGCGACCAGAATGTCCGTTCCTTCTCGGGTGGACTTCACCGCGCAATAATATTCTTCCTTGTGCGGAATCATTTCTGACACGATCACTTGCGAGACAGTGATGCTGCCCACTTGGCGGCCGATCATTTCCTTGGTCGCCGCTTCCGCTTCTTTGAGATCCAGACCGACCTTGACCAAGCCAAGCTTGAACCGCGAGCCGAGCGCTTCATGAGCCTTGACCACCAACTTGGATTTCTTGAGCCATTCATTGGCATGGCCGAGCTTCGTCCAATTCGTCAACCGAGGTAACGACGACATAGTGGGGGACCGTGATGCCCCACTTCTTCATCAGCCCCATCCCCGGACCTTCAAGTACCTTCGCCATGACATCACTCCATCAGAATGGTGAGAAACAATATATAAAGGAGGAGGATTCTAACGAAATCGGCTTGGGGACTCAATACGTCAGAGGGACTAAACGAAGAAGGCTCAAAAGGCCTAGCCGTGAATGCAATCGGGCTGACTGTAGGCTAAGTGCTTGAAACTGTGTGGCAATCAGCAGATTTCATCACCGATTCTCTCAAATGCATGCGGCAAGAATTATCCTGGAAGGCGGTTGGATTGACAGACAGGACAAAAAAACGAGCTGCGTTCACTTTGGAGACGGCGAATCATCCGTCCGCAATGGTTGGGACAGGGTTGACCTTCTTTGCCATAGACGAGATGGCGGCGCTTGTATCGGCCTTCTGTGCCATCCGGTGCATAGAAATCCTTGACGCTCGATCCGCCACAGGAAATCGCCTCGTGCAGCACCGTCTGCATCGTGTCATAGAGCGTGTCTATCGTCAGCCCGCGCAGTCGACTCACCTCACGGTTCGGATGGAGCCTGGTGCGAAAGAGAATTTCGTTCGCGTAAATATTCCCAATCCCTGCAATCACTTGTTGATGCATCAAGAGTGGTTTCAGGCGTCCTCGCCTGGCTTGCATCAGACGAACAAACTCATTGCGCGGCACCGTGAGAGGATCGATCCCGAAGCGGCGAGCACGATAGCGGTCGAGACCCACCCGATCGAGCAAGGACAGCCGTCCGAACCGCCGAGGGTTCCAATAGCGCAGCTCTGATTCACGGCCCCCCGTGAACGACATGCGGACATGCACGTGCTGCGGGTGTTTCGTCTGGGTGTCGCGAAAAAGAAGGAGACCTGTCATCCCAAGCTCCGCGACGACATATCTGAGTTCGTCATCTTTTTTAAATGCCAGTGCGACGCTCTTTCCATATCGCTCCACCCCTTCCAGCCGCGCGCCGTGATACCACGAGAGCGTGGGCAACCCTTCTCGAACAATATCCGCTCGTCCCACCCAACACTCATTGAGTTGCGCGCCGAGTAGATGAATCCCGTATCTGTTTGGCAACGACTTCGGCTTCCGGTAGTTCCGGCATCGAGAGAGGCCCTCAGTGACGTGGTAGCATCTGTGCTATGTGATTTTTGATTAGGCCATGAGCGGAACAGAAAAGACAAAGTATGTAAAGAACCGTTGCGTAAAACCGCGCTTCCGATCCTGTAATCACGCGCCAGAGGCTGGGCGTAACGCGCGTTTCTTCTTGTCCTTCACACGTGCCTCGCGAAGAAGGCGAACCTGGGCGATGGCTTCTTCGAGATTTGGTAGGGGCATGGCACCGGGACGGCGCCTCATGATCAACTTTAGGACCTCAGCATACTCCATCCCTTGGACACAACAGAGATAGGCCATCACAACCGACACAGATCGGCCCATGCCGGCGCGGCAACATACCATGACCCGGTTCTCTGAAAGATGCTGTTCGACCCAGCTCACGGCTTGATCCAGCAAGAGCTGGCTCGGCTTCGGCATACTCCGAAAATGGGATCCTGCCAGAGATCAGCCAGCCGGGGGACTCCAACGCATATTCAGCAGCAACGAGGAGCAGCGCGCCAATCTTGACCGGCGGTTCCTTCGCGTCGTTGATATTCCCGACCAACAACTTCTCAGTAATCATGTGCATACTAGGTTTTGTATAAGAGGCGTGTGCCCCAGGTCAAGGGGAAACCTGGCGCTGTCCCGTTGCAGTCGCTTCCATGTGACCGCTATACTGGCCAACGTACCGCCGACCTCTGTACAAGGAGTCTGCCAGATGCCAAACCCGACCGTAAAAGATGTGGAAACCAGACTTGGAACCGTTCAGTGCGCCATTTGTAAGGGGTCAAGCTTTGGAATCGATGAGCGCTCTATGCAGGCGGACGGTGAATGGCGAGGCATCTGTAGAAAATGCTACTACACCTTCCCGATCTACACGGATATGGAGTTCTACCTGCGCACACAACCGGATATTCCCTACCGGCTTAAAGAAATGTCCTGTCCGACCTGTAATCATAAGGGCGTGAGCCTCAATTTTCGTATCACCATGTCCGTCCGAGAATCGATCTATTTCCTGACCTGTACCTCGTGCCAGAAAACATACCCGGAACGATCCTCCCTGGAAGCCTTTGAATAGCTCCCCTTTTCATCCCCTGCGTGGTGTATAATCTTCCCATGAGTGAGACACCAAAGACTCCCGCCAAGGCCCCTGAAGCTCCCGCTCCAGAGCCCGTGGTCAAGCCAAGAAAAGAAATCCCGCTCATTGCCATTCAAGACGATGGTGACATGATCGCCGAGGAAATGGCCGAGATGTTCGACGAAGACCGGGTCAGTCACCAGCACGGCAGTTCAGAACCTGAAGCGGATTAGTCTTTGCCTCCTTTACTCATCCTCAGCCATTAGCTTTTCTAATCCCACGCAGGTGACCGCCTCTGCCCTGCTCAAACGCTTCGGCTCGACCGCACTAAGCCTCCATCTGCTCGGCTGTGGAACTCGTTCCTTTCCAGGCTTCGCCTGAAAGGAACTTCAAACAGTCCTCGCCGTCCGCCTTCGGCGGACCGCATCTGTTCGGCAAGTGCGGTGCCCTCGCCTACGCGATTCACGATGCAGAAGCGGTCACCCTGCTACATGCCGTTGCTCTAAAAGAAAAGGAGACGACGACGAGTCGCTCACAGACCCGTCGCCTTACCAAAGAATACGGCCTTGCCACGGGAAAGAAGTTCGTCTCGGCACGTCTGGCGTGGGCGGGTAAGATACAGGCCTTTTAAAACAGCTTGTAAACCGATCGGCAACGAAACGCCGCTTCTGCCACTGCTCTATCCCATTCATCGCGCCTTTTCGTAACACCTAACGACCCAAGCTCAGCGACCCGGCCCACGGGACGCGTGGATTGCAACCGGAGCGCGATGGCCGAGTTCGCTGCAGCGCATGGTTAGGTGATGTCATCGTGGCTCTGTCCATACTACATCCCTTATTGCAGGATCGGAGGCAAGAATCTGCTGAAGCGCCTCAGTGAGACGGGTGAGCTGTACAGTCGCATCTATCTTCTTGAACAACTTCTTCACGATTGGGGTGCTCGGGTCAGTGAAGCACAAGAACTCGTCATCATCTCCATTCTGATGTCCGCAACAAAGGGCAAGCCGGAATCCCTCGTTGCGCACTAGGACATACCATCCCCAATCCTCTGCAACCATCTCCTCCGTCGCGATGCCCCTCTCAGCAAGCTTCTGGACAAGATACTCGGCAAGGCGCTTGCCCCATAGCCCCGGATTGATCTGCTCCTCTTCACCTTCGTAAGGTGGAAACTTGGAGGACCGGAACTCGACTTGAGTCTTCATAGCGCGAAATCACCTAACAATGATTAGACGGACCCGCGTAAGAGCCGGATCTGCGACTTTCTATCCGTATAACTCGTCGTCGATTCCACGCAAGAATCCGCGATCCTCCTATCATTTCGAATAGTTGCGGCAAGGGCATTTACCATGGCTTCTTATGCGGATCAGCGTAATATCACCTTGAGTAAGCGGACTTACGGGGTCAGACCACTTTGGTTTTATTGATTGGGAGCAAATCCTATTCGCTTTTCCAGCGCAGAGCAAGAACGTACCGCCACCTGTCCAAGAAATGGGACCGGTCTAGAGCGACCGGTCCTGTTTCGACACTCTCAAGGAAGCGTGCGGCATTGAGCGACTTGCGCCGGAGCGGCGGGGTCCCCACCCGGCGTCTGAAGAAGGAAAGCTGGAACTGACTGAAGCACTGCGATCGAATGATCGCAGCTGAAGGAATTCCAGAAGGCTTCCACTTCAGAGCGTCGAGGAAGGGGTGCCGCGTGAGGCGCAGGAGCGAGAGTCCGCACGTTTCCTTTGTCCTGATTGCGGAGGTTCAGACAGGCCGAATGATCTGCACTGCCACATCGCTCTCAATTCTTCCAACCGGCGATACCTTCCCTTCTCTTCTCTTTGCGTACAATCCGTTCAATCTGCACGATAGCGCCGCGATGCCAGCTATCGACAGCCGCATTGTGAGGAGAGGCCTTCCGATCCAGCCGGCCGACTTCAGGCCGCCCTGTTTCATTGCACAACCAGGCTCGCTTTTCTCCCTTCAACTCTCGCAGTTCGCTCACGACCCGAAAGGTCTGCGGGTTGCGTGACACAATGGTGCGACCGTCTGTGCGCAACAGCAGATAGGAAAACTTCAATGCGTCTTTAATGAAGCCCACCTCCCGATCGATCGCAGCAACCATTGGTGGTGTCTGCCAGGGACGCTCCTCATGACACCAATCGTCCGGGTGGTCTAAGGCAGGACAGGCCCCCTCATGCAGGCAAGGACTATAGACCGTACAAAGGCCTTGCTTGAGCAGGTGATTCCGCATCTGATGTAACGCCCGGGCTGTCTGCCGCAAGGCCGGCTCGACGATCATGATAGTGCCGTGCGGTCGAGAGAAACGGCAGGAGCTGGCCGACAACCGCAGCCCGCTCTGCCGAAGGATCGGTTGCTGCAGGAAACAATTCGTTGAGGCAGTTCGCGATGATAATGAGATCATAGGGCCCACCCCGCACAATCTGCTTACCAAGATCCCCTTTGAGCGGATGTTCCAGATTGCCCTCGACGCAACGAAGGCCTTGGCCTGGTATTCCAGCCTCATGGCAGTAGGCCTCCCACAGCCTCTTCGCGTCCTGCAAAGATGCCCGGGACGCATCGGCAGCTAGGACCGACACAGATTTCGCCCGTTCCGGGCTGCGATGCCATAGCCAATCCAACAGGGCTAAAGCCCCTGTCCCTGGGCCACAGCCAAGGTCAAGTACGGCCATCGGATGATCCGACGCTTCCATGCCACTGTCCTCGGGTAGCTCGTCCAGTAGAACTTGGACTTTGGAGAGATTCACGGGGAGAAAATACGAGAGATAGGCAGAAGCGTGTGCAGGATCATCCAGATAACACGATGTCAACGTTGGGCGTGCAGTCGTGAACAAACGTGAAAGGTTCACGACTGCCTGTGCCAATGCGTCATCACGAAGATCTCTTTCCGGCGATACTTGTGCCAGAACACTTAGAACTTCCGATGATAGGCTAGCTAATTTCTTCTCGTTGAAGGGTTGCACGGGCATAGTGTAAGCTGATGGTGATTAGGAGGACAACCATGACAGACGAAATTTTATTGGCCTACAAAGATGTTGAACGCTCAATGGAACGATTCACCCTGCTCCTACAAAGCCACGTGGAGACGATGGGTGCAGCCCCATCCCACAACCCCGACCAAGTCTTTCGCATGTCGCAAGGCTCCAAAGCGATGAGGGATAGCGCAATGATCTATCTCTCCTATGCCAAGTACGTCGCCTATGGCATGCCGGAGACTGAGGAGATGGTGCAAGACGAGCTGCAAGGATAGCTTTCAGCCGTCAGTGATCAGCTTTCAGTTTTTCACTGCTGAGGGCTGATAGCTGAAAGCCAAGAAAAGCAAAGAGCCCGATCCTGAAAAGGATCGGGCTCTTTGCTTTTCCCAAAAACCTACCGTTTAGATGCTGCGCATGAAATGGGCGACGTCATCCTGATTGACGGCACCACCCATAATCGAAGACTGGGCGACATTACTCGACTTCTTCCCGGTCAGACCGGACTCGACTTCGTCCACGATCAACTCCACCGGCATCGATTGACCACCGTATACCCGCGGCCCACCGATAATCTTGGCCTTGGAATATCCGTAAATTGCAGTGGCCACCTCTTTCGCCAACCATCCGACATAGTTGAACTCCGGAACGACAATGAGTTTCGCTTTGCCACAGAGTTTCCGTAACTCCTGCGTCGGAAACGGACGGATCGACCGAACCTTGATCAAGCCGATCTTAATACCCTTTTCTGCGCAAATCCGAACGGCTTCTCGTGACTGAGCCGCAGCACTGCCTGAGGCGATGATCACCGCCTCGGCATCATCCACATTCTCAGCTGTGAGCAACCCGCCCATATACTGATTGATGTACTTGCGTGACCGTTCGACTGCTGCCCACACTTCCTGTTGCCATACTGCATGGATGTTATAGGCCATGAAGTTCGACTTCTGAACCGGAGCGTCGCGGGATAAGCGGGCGGGAGGATTCTCCGCATCGAGTACCGGCACCGCGCCACGCCATGCTTCACGAGGAGGAAGCTTCATGCTGCGGTCCTGCATCCGGACATATCCACGGGCATGGGTCACGAAGAACCCATCGCAGCAGACACCGACTGGGAGTGTCACATCGTTCTTCTCGCTGATCGTAAATCCCGCCATGATGAAGTCGTACATGTCCTGCTGATTCTCGGCATGAAAGACGATCATGCCGGAGTTCAATAAATAAGCCACTTCGATATTGTCAGGCTGAATGGCCAGCGGGGCATTGACGACGCGGCACGTAAACATGGCGACAATGGGCAACCGATGCCCGGGCCAGGACGCAATGCCTTCCAAGACCCCTCAGCGTCCCGGGGCCTGCGGTCGCCGTAAAGCAGCGGACACCAGCTCGAGATCCGCCCGCCATCGCCGCCATGACACCGACTTCTTCTTCGCCTCGATAGTACTCTTTCACGTACCCTTCGCCGTAGAGCACGCCGATGAGCTGCATCGTTTCGCTCTGCGGGGTAATCGGATAGGCAATGGCCAGATCCACGTTGGAGCGCCGAACAGCCTCTTTCGCCGCTTCGCTGCCCGTGATAAATTCTTTCTCCCGGGGAGCTTCGAGGAACAAGTATTCCGGCGTGACCACCTTCTGCCGTTTTGCTTCGGCATGGGGGTCTTTTCTTGCGCCCGTCGTCTCGGCCGGTTTAGGGGCCGCGACACTCGTGATGGGGTCGCCCTGGGGGTTTGTCTTCTGTTCTGCTTCGAGTGCTTCGCTCATTGTGACACCTCTTAGCTATATCGCCCGTGCTGTGCGACCCTGCTCAGCCTTCACGCTTCATCTGCTCGGCCGAATGGCCAAAGGCAGCCGCGCCGGCAACACCCGCTGCAACTGGCGCAAAGGTGAGGGGATTGGTGTGAGTTTTCCCACCGTGAACTCTCGTTTGCGTGCCGGTAAATCGCACGTTTTCGCCGTTCTCCGGTAACTTAATGCCCATTTCTTCACGCACCCGCTTGAAGACCTGCGCGGTCTTCCGCAACTTGATCGTGTCCGAATCGCGAATCGTCAGCATCGCATCTTCGTGCCCCTGTTCCGCACAGATTGCCATGGTAAGACAGTTCGTCCCGGCACGAATCATTTTCAAGGTCAAGTTGGCATAATGGCAATGCACGCCGATGAAAATGCACGCTTCGATCTTGTTGCCCCAAATCGTCAAGTTCGGATGATTTGGATTGATGACCTCTTCCGGGTCGATCTTTGGATACTTCGGGCGATAGTCCGGCATGGGGATGATCATGACCTCAGGAATCTGGGCGGCGATTTCCAGCACGGCCTTGGCCTTTTCAATGGCATGCTCGTTCCAGGCCCAGAGCACCAACGGTCCTGGGAAGATCGTGGCATTGGGACTGGTCAACATTTTACGGGCCATCTCTTCGATGACCTTGTCCTCATTCTCCTCCAGCAACCCATAGTACAATCCTTGCCCCGGGTCAGGCAGCGCGACCCCCAACTGAGCTGCGGACGGCGGGTGGAATCCAGCGGGACCAGGAACAATGATGCGTTCTCTTGTATCTGACGTCGTTGCCACTCCCGTACCTCCCTAATTACCTATCACAATCATTGGATTCGACAGGACTGCAACGGTGGTTTTCTCTTCATAACGAATGTTATCAGTAACGGCAGCCATTGGTAATTGATCGATCATGGTCATCTTAATGGCATTATTTTTTGCCAGCGTGTCGCACACCCACACACATAGCGCACAACCCTTGCACCTATCCACCGCTATGTAGGCAGTGCCGTACTTGAAGCCCTTGTCCGTCCCCATGGTTTCACTATACTGAATGGTATTCGCTTCAGGGCAATATTGCGTACAGAGCTTGCAACTTTTCGAGGCGCATATCTCAACACTGATATTGGCTACCAGATACATGGTGCTCCTTCGTGCTAAATCCTGATCAGGCGCTTACGGTCGCACGGACTTCCGACCGTTTGACCGATGTTGCGGCCCAACCGTGATCAACTGCGTAGTTCCAGCCGGCCTGAATCACCGCCACATTTTTATCGATCAGCTCCTGTTTCTTCTTGAATTTCCGCTCGACGACACTGTCCAACGCCGCGGTTCCTCCGGAGACGACAAATCCTTTACCAAGGAATCGATCCTTCACTGACTGCTCCAATGCTTCAACCGAAGTCAGTCCTGTGATGGCTCCAATAGCGCCCATCAGTGCCATGTTCGTCGCGAGGTCCATCCCTGCAACTTCGAGGGACAGTTTGGTAGCGGGGAAATAGTAGAGTTTCGCACGGCGTTCTTCCAGCTCACGCTGCTGATCTCTGTGAAGGCTCATTGGACCATCGTTGTTGATCAACGCAATCCCATCTTCCTTCAATCCGAAGTAGAACGGCATCGTATACGACTTACCGTGGGTGATGACCTGGGGATGGAAGATAATGATGATGTGCGGGAAGGTAATTTCCCCAATTTCGTAGATCGGCTCATCCGACACACGGACGTAGCTTTCGACCGGCGCCATCCGCTTTTCCGATCCGTAAAATGGGACGATCGTGCTTTCACCGCCGGCATGAATCACTGCGGTGCTCAGAATGTGTGATCCCGTCACAACACCCTGCCCGCCGACCCCTGCCATTCGAATGTTGAAGCGCTTTGCCATGGCCGAGCCTCCCTCCGATCGTTTACGCCTTGTTTGGAATTGCTGCGGTAGCCGGCTTCGGAAGGTAGTCTTTGTAGCCATACCGCTCAGTCAGATACTGCTTGGCCTCATCGCTCACATATTCCGTGAACTGATACCGATCGTTCTCAACAGTCTTCGCGTCTTCCATCACCTTATCGGTCGGAATCGCATACTCGATGTTACAAGAAGTGTAGGCTTGAATGTAGGTCGAGCCCACTTCGCGGGCAATTAACACGGCTTTCTTGATGACGCTCTCGACGCGGCGGGGATTGTTCGGAACGACCGTCGCCACATACGCACACCCAGCCACCTTCGCCATCTGCAGCATATCCATCTTCTCGAACTTCTTCCCCAACGGAGCCATCTTTAAGACGGCGCCACGATTGGTCATTCCGCTCTCCTGCCCACCGGTGTTGCCGTACACTTCGTTGTCCAACATGATCGTGGTGAACCGTTCCTTTCGGAACCAGGAGTGGAGCACTTGCTGGAAACCGATGTCCGCTGTTCCACCGTCTCCCGCCATAACGACCACATCCTTTGGCTTGTCACCGAACCGCAGCCGCAGCCCGCGAGACAATCCGCTCGCGACACCGTTCTGATCGCCGTAGTTGCCGTACACAAACGGGATCGCAGCCTGTGAAATCGCTAACCGTCCACAGCCTGCCGTTCCAACGGTGATGGTATCTTCCGGGTTGGGGAAGGCAATGATCGCCAGCCGTATGAACAGAGTCATCGCGCAACCGGCACACATGGGATGCTCTTCGAGAATTTCCTTGAAGCTCCCCATTTGGGAAACCGAAATTTTCTTTCCAAAAGGGCCATGCTCGACCATGTCCCGATATTCCTTGGGCATGAACTTCTCAAATCCACCTGAAAACTTTACATAATCAAGACTCATCGGAACACCTCCCTCTATCGTGGCAACGACAATCTATTGCCTATCGGAAAGATATGTTATATGCAACAAGCCCGCAGGAATTCGAGATTGTAATGAACTGGGCTGATCTGCTCACAGGAGTGCGTATGGTAGCAAAGCCCAAAAAAGACTGTCAATGAGAAACATCTATTACCTTCTCGAATCATACAGCACTTGAAATACTATAACTTCCTGATAATCAAAGCAACTTCTCAGAAGGCCCACTATACCAGAAAGAAGGCCTAGCACACTCCGAAGCTGTAGGCCATTCGCCCTAACAACTCGCGGTTGCACTGTTTCCGCGCCTGCCGAACGTGCGACCGATTTCATGGTATTGGAAAGAGAGATTGCCGATTCCACAAAACCTGTCTAGACTAGGCCTGTATGTCAACACGCGTAATCATCTCGGGGGAAAGCGAAGGCGCTGAACACGCCGGTGGAGTCCATAAGCGCCCTCCGATTCCGGACGACTCGCTCAAAGCCGAGTGCCCGAAATTCATGAGCCACGGCCCCTGCGGAGGTGTTCGAAAAGGAGGATTGTGTGAGGTGTACCCCGAGATGACTTGCCCCTGGGTGACCCTCTATATTCAACTGGAAAAAATCGGACAAGTAGAGTGGATGAAACAAGTTTAGAAGACGCGAGGGGTGAGGCGTGAGGGGTAAGGGGTCGATAAAGAAGCAGCGAACCACGAAGCTGGGCTATAACGAACGGCATGCAAGGAGCGGTATTACCGCTCCCCTGCCTGCCATCGAAACATTTCCGAACCAATACAAGGGCTATGAAATCACGATTGAGATTCCTGAATATACCGCCATCTGTCCCAAGACCGGCCTGGCGGATTTCGGAACGATCACGCTTCACTACATGCCCGACAAACAATGCCTCGAACTTAAATCTCTGAAGATGTACATCCACGCCTACCGAAATGTGGGAATTTTTTATGAGAATTCCGTCAATCGCATCTTGCAGGACATCGTCAAATCCTGCCGTCCGGTATGGGCGAAAGTCACTGGGACATTCGCCGCGCGCGGCGGACTTAGAAGTGTGATCGAAGCGCGATTTCCGTGAGACACGCTCCTGCACGAGTTCGATTCAACCAACCTACTGCCTATCCATGACCACCTATGCCATCGGCGATGTGCAAGGTTGTTCCACGCAGCTGAATCAACTCGTCGATCGCATCAACTTTGATCCCACGACAGACCGATTGTGGTTCGTCGGCGACCTGGTGAATCGAGGACCAAACTCGCTTGAGGTCCTCCGGTACATCAAACAGCTTGGCCCTGCCGCACAGATCGTGCTGGGAAACCATGATCTGTTTCTACTCGCCGTTGCGGAAAACATCGTCACACTTCGGCCCAAAGACACGATTCAGGATGTGCTGGCGGCAGAGGATCGAGCAGAGTTAGTGGACTGGCTTCGCCGCCAGCCTCTCCATTACCGCGAACGATCGTTCTTCATGGTGCACGCAGGTCTCCTGCCTCAATGGAACATCGATGACGCGGTGAATCTTGCGAGAGAAGTCGAAGCCGTATTATCCGGGCCGAACTATCGAATCGTCCTCGAGGCGCTTTTCCGGGGACTCTCACCTCGATGGGATCCCGCCTTGGCTGGCGACGAACGTCTCGTGAGTATCACTCGTGCGTTGACCAAACTCCGAACCTGCACCCCAGCCGGTGAAATGTCGGGATTTTCCGGCCCGCCGGAACAGGCTCCATCGGGATATCTTCCCTGGTTCCGCATTCCAAATCGTAAAAACTCCGATACAACGGTCATCTGCGGCCACTGGGCTGCGTTAGGATTGCACATCGAGCCCAATCTGTTAGCGATCGACAGTGGCTGCGTATGGGGAAGAGAACTGACCGCGGTGCGACTAGAAGATCGCCAAGTCTTCCAAGTCGCAGGTGTCCGACGAGCACGTCCGTGATTGAGCCTCACCCGCCTGATCCGACTTGGCATCGTTACACAACCAGGCCGTTTCCATCCTATCGATTCCTTCCGGGAAAAAATCCGCACCCACGCCGCGATCCCCTCGGCCATTCCTACGATCAACCGGAGCCGAAGCTCCTCGCCTTTCCACCAGAAAAATGGCAACGGTCAGAGGATTACTTGTATGGGATAGACCTCTACAACTATGCCTACTGGTGGGAAAGCCACGAAGTCTTTGAAGCCTTTTGGCATGCAGCGGGCCACGACACCGAACAAGGGAACTTCTTCCAAGCCCTCATCCAGTTTGCCGCCGTCAACCTCAAGCGATTCCTCGGCAACGAACAAGCGGCGCAGAAACTCGCACGCAGCGGGCTCGTACGTCTTCAAAATCTGCCTCAACTGTATATGGGAATCGATGTGATCGCTTTTTCTGAAGCGTGCAGGGTGATTCCCACACCGCGCGCAAGTTCTACACCCTATCAAATTCGCCTCGCGCTTGAGACTCCATCTTCGCCGGTGAACTTGAAGAGCTAGTTGCGGATGTATACTGCCATTCTGTAATGGTCAGGCTGCTCAAAAAGGTCATCCAACGAGGCCGCAGGCGAGAAAGAACCGAAGGCGTACCCTCTGGGGCGCACGGTGCGACGAATAAGGAGCACCACGTCTGTGCGCGCCGCCGAGTTAGTGAGGCGGCCGGGTCCCCGTTGAGGATTCTTTCGACCCGAGAACGAAGTTGGGGCCTTTTTCAGCAGCCTGTTAGTGGTAGGACTCGGAGTCGCTGGGAAACTTGCCCTGCTCGACTTCTTCCTTATAGCGGCGAAGGGCTTGGAGCGCATCTGCCTTGAGATGCGCATATGGTCTCACGAACTTCGGCACGAACTCATCGAAAAGACCGAGAAGATCGTAGAGCACAAGGACCTGGCCATCACAGTGCGGACCGGCGCCGATCCCGATAGTGGGAATAGCCACCTGTTCTGTAATCGTCTTAGCCAACTCAGCAGGAATGGCTTCGAGCACGATGGCGAAGGCGCCGGCCGCTTCGAGGGCCTTGGCATCATTCAGCAACGTCCGCGCATGATCCGCCTCTTTCCCCTGCACTTTGTAGCCGCCAAATCGATGGACGGATTGAGGAGTCATGCCGAGATGCCCCATCACCGGAATGCCGATGCTGGTCATCGCAGTCACCCGATCAGCCATCACTGCGCCGCCCTCCAGCTTGATGGCCTGTGCCCCGGCCTGGAGGAACCGTCCGGCATTGCGCAGCGCCTCTTCCAGACCGGCTTGATAGGACATGAATGGCATATCGCCGATGACGAGCGCTCGTTGAGCCGCCCCTGCCACAAGCTTCGTGTGGTAGAGCATGTCGTCCATGGTTACAGAGAGCGTCGTGGCCTTCCCCTGTACAACCACACCCAGTGAGTCCCCGACTAGAATCGCTTCGATGCCGGCCTGTTCGACAATGCGTGTGAACAGCGCGTCGTAGGCCGTGACGACGATGAGTTTCTTCTTGTCTCGTTTATACCGCTGAAACTCGGGAATCGTCATCATCCCACTTCCGCTTTGGTAATAATGTCAGCCAGCCGGTGCGTGGCCTTGATCGCCATAATATGGACCCCGTCGCAGTGCGACCGTACCGCCTTGATCGTCCGGACCGCAATGTCCACCCCCACATCTTCCGCTCGCTCGGGGCCGGCAGCCCTGAGTTCGTCGATCATTTCCTGGGGAACTGACACGCCGGGAATATTGGCATTCATGAACTCTGCCATCTTGGCGTTCCGGAGGACGAGAATACCCGCCAGCACTTTCACCTTGAAGGGGCGCACGGCCTTCATGAAGGACGCGAACTGCTCCGGATGGTAAATCGCCTGCGTCTGGAAAAACTGGGCACCCGCTTTTACCTTCACTTCAAACTTGGCAAGCATCGGTCCTAGTGGATCGGCCTCGGGAGTCACCGCAGCCCCGATGGTAAATGCCGTCGAGCCATCCAACTTGTTGCCGGCCATATCCCGCCCGTTGTTGAGTCCTTGCACCAACTGCATGACTTGGACGGAGTCCAGATCATAGACCGGCTTCGCTTCCTTATGGTCTCCGACGGTCGGATAGTCCCCTGTGAGGCACAGAATATTGCGGATGCCGAGCATGGAGGCGCCCATGAGGTCCGACTGTATCCCAATCCGATTCCGATCGCGGCAGGTCATCTGCATGACCGGATCATGACCGAGTTCGTAGAGGAGTCGGCAGACAGGCAAAGACCCGGCCCGTACCACAGCAGCCGTGTTATCCGTGACATTAACCCCGTGCACGCGCCCCACCAACTGTTTGGCGTTTTCTAGCACGCTGGAAATATTGGTGCCCTTGGGAGGATTATATTCAATCGTGACAGCGAACTGTCCCTGATCGAGCACCTCTCGTAATCGTCTCGGCTCCCGACTCATCTTCTTTCCGTACCCCCTTACACTTCACCGCTGTTGTAGGAGGATTGGGGGCTCCCTACTGCGCGCATTGACCGAGCACATTCTGATCGTGCGCGGGCAGCGAGCAAGGGAGCCCCCATCCTTCTACAACATCTTCGCCATTCTCTTAGCAGACTCGACCGTGTTGTCCAGCAACATCGCAATCGTCATCGGTCCCACACCGCCCGGCACAGGGCTGATCCAGCCTGCCTTCTGACTGACCGGCTCAAAATCGACATCGCCGCACAATTTGCCCTCAGGAGTTTTGTTTGTGCCCACATCGATCACGACGGCCCCCTCGCGTACCATGTCGGCCGTGACAAACTTGGCCTTTCCAATTGCGACCAGCAACAGCTCAGCTTCGCGGCAGACCGCCGGCAAATCCTTCGTCTTGGAGTGACAAATCGTCACCGTAGCATGGCGCTGGAGCAACATAAGCGCCAACGGCTTGCCGACAATGTTGCTCCGCCCCAATACGACGGCGCGCTTTCCTTCTATACTCACGCCGGTAGATTCGATCATCTTGATGACGCCCTTCGGCGTGCAGGCTTCAAACACGGGATGCCCCTCAACAAGTCGGCCGAAATTGTACGGATGAAACCCGTCTGCGTCCTTGTCTGGCGACACCGCTTCGAGCACAACTTTACTGTCGATATGCTTCGGAAGTGGCAACTGAACCAAAATCCCGTGGATCTTGGGATCGGCGTTCTCTTTTTCGATCAAGGCCAACAGCTCTGCTTGCGTCGTGCTCGCCGGCAATTTGTGATCATCGATATAGATGCCCGCCGCATCACAGGCTTTCTGCTTGCTCTTCACATAGAGATGCGAGGCGGGATCGTCGCCAACCAGGATCGTCGCCAGGCCCGGCTTCATCCCGGTCTTAGCCAAGACCGCCGCTGATTCGGTCGCCAACCGCTCGCGTACTTGCAATGCCAATGCTTTGCCGTCGATCAATCGTGCCGCCACGGATTCCTCCTCCGTTGAGAGATCATCAGAAAAAACACGGCACCATAGCAGGGCATTTTTGAGCAAGTCAACGACCCATCCGGCGTGAAACGTAAAACGTAAAAAGTGAAACGACGCCTCATCTTATACCTCTCACGTCTAACCTTTCACGTTTCACGCCTCTTTCTTGACAGGTTCTTTGCATGACAGCTACGATGCTTCATCAACCACAATCAATAGCCACCTATCTTGTGAACACAATCTCCTCCGTGATGTCCCTTCTGATACGTGTCATAAGCCATCCAGCGGCCTGGCTTATCTGGGTCATGCCCCTTGTGATCGCCGGCCCGCTCAACGCCCAGATCACCGTCACTGAGCTGCAATCGCCTTATAGCTTCGTCAACGATCCCATCGAGAAAAGCTATTTCATCTCGAGCGTGAACGGCGAAGCCGAGACCGCCGACAATAACGGATTCATCACCAAGCTCAATCCCAATGGCAAACTCCTCAATCTGAAGTTTATCCAAGGAGGAAAGGACGATGTCACCCTCCATGCCCCCAAAGGCATGGCCTTGGTTGAACACGTGCTCTACGTGGCCGATCTCGACACCCTGCGGGGCTTTGACACCACCACCGGTAAACCGGTCATGGCTCTCATCATCCGATCGCCTGCTGCCTCACGGTCTGAGTCGGTACCGACCTCGTTGAACGACGTGACCTTTGATGGCAAGGGACTCCTCTACTGCTCCGACCAGAAAGCGAACACGATCTACCGCGTCGATCTGGCCACCCAAACGGTTTCGGTTCTCATCACAGACCGCTCTCTCGCGGGCCCCTCTGGCCTGGCCATCCATCCTAAATCAGGTCAGATCATCGCTGTCAGTTGGGAGAAGGGGAAAATTTCCGAAGTCTCTCCGGAAGGCGTGGTGACGGAACTCTTTTCCAACGGCTTCTTTTCCAACCGCTTTCAGAATCTTCGCGGGGTGGATTTCGACCGCTGGGGCAACATGTATGTCTCCGATTTTACAACCGGAAAAGTCTGGCGCATGAGCTGGGACAAGCGGTTTCAAGTCATCGCTGAATTCCTGCCCTCGCCGGGAGATCTCAGCATTGACCGTGCAAACAACCTCATCCTTGTACCCTATGAATTGGCGCATGCGGCAGAGATGAACGGGCTCGAAACCCCCAGCAGCGCGAAATCAAAACAAGAAAAACGGACGTTGGCGGATTATGGCTTCATCCCGCCCCCCCCGAAGCCTGCGCCAGAGGAGCCCGTAAAAAAATGAGCCAATGCGCTTATTGCACACAACGGAAAGGCAAGCGACCTTGCCCCGCCTTGACGGGATTGATTTGCAGCCAGTGTTGCGGTGAGCACAGAATCGTACGGGTTTCATGTCCGGCCGACTGTGTCTATCTCGAATCTGGGAGCGGCTATCAGCAGAAGCGGCTGGCGGTGCAATTCATGCCGGTACGCCGGGATTTCTATCGTGAGCTGGCCGAGCTCGGCGACAAAAAGGCCGTGGCCCTCTTCAATCTCGTTGAAGTGGTGATCTTTGGTTACTTCCAAAGCCGACGCGATGGACAAGATGCGGAGATCGTGGCGGCGTTGCAGGCCTTGCGGAGAACGCTCAGCCCCCTCCATGTACCTGCCGCTCCGATGCCAGTGTTCGCAGAACATTTGAAGAAGGAATACGACACGTTCAAGAAGCAGAACCCAGAGCAGATTGCCGATGCGTCCTCTGCACCGGAGATATTGGACCGTGCGATCGCCTTCGTGTCACGCTTTTCCGGTACAGACTTTCAATCGCAACGGTTCCTCGGCGGGCTTATCGGCTATGTGCGGGCCTACCACCCGGAAATTGCAGAACACCTGACCAAACAGCGTGAGCCGGGCCACATCATTTTACCTGGGCAGCAATTCATGCCGCCCCCGGCGCCTGAGCCCCATACCCATGGACCAGGGTGTCAACACCACCACTAACCGGCAGCTAGCCCAGAGGACAATCCACCGCTTCCCATGAGCGCAGAGAAAGAACGAAAGATTCGAAAAGCACGACGGGTGGAGTTACGCTGCACCCTGGGATTTTCTTCTGGTGAGATAGAAGGCGACGCCACGATCACAAACATCTCGACAGGCGGCTGCCGAGCCGAATCCGACATCAATATGGCGGAAGGCCTCGACGTTCAGCTCATACTTCAGCTTCCCGACCAGTCACCACCTGTGAAGGTCGAACGTGCCTCAGTACGTTGGGTCTCGGGCCGTGCTTTTGGCCTGAG
This sequence comes from uncultured Nitrospiraceae bacterium, assembly GCA_963801725.1. Lineage (GTDB taxonomy): Bacteria > Nitrospirota > Nitrospiria > Nitrospirales > Nitrospiraceae > Palsa-1315. The sequence goes on along the minus strand of CAWDFX010000002.1, from coordinate 1,083,822 downwards.
CTTCATTCTGTTCTTTCCATCCGAGCGAGCCCGCCTGCGCGCATTCATCGAAAAGATTAAATAGGGTTCGTTCTTCCCATTATCCTTCAGGCCGCTGAATCTCTCGGGCTCCAACTCGGCATATCAAGCAAACACGTTCCGTATTGCGCGCGTTGGGAACACCGAGGCCTGGAAGACCGTGCTGTTATTCGACGATCGTCACCGTCATCTCAACCCGCTCGTTCGGCAAGTCACGCTCGTTTCTTGGCACGATCACGATCTTATCGGCCACGCCGAGGCCCTTGGTGACCTCGCCAAACGCCGTGTATTTTCCATCGAGGAAGGGAGACGGCTCGACCACAATGAAAAACTGTGATCCTGCTGTGTCAGGCTCGTTCGCTCGCGCCATCGACACAATGCCTCGCTTGTGAGGAGTGTCGCTGAACTCGGCTTTGAGCAAGATGGGATTACCCTTCTCATCCTTGGGGCCGCCCTGCCCATAGGTGTCCTTGCGCAACGAGTTCTTGGTATTGGGATCACCCCCCTGAATCATAAAACCGGGAATGACCCGGTGAAAAATCGTCCCATCGTAAAAACCGGACTTCGCGAGCTTGACAAAGTTCTCAACATGTTTGGGAGCCACGTCAGGATTCAACTTGATATGTATGTCCCCGAACTTGGTCTTGACAATGACTTTCGGACCAGGGCGTGGCGGAGAAGCAAATGGCTTCACGTCTGTCGTCCCTCCACAACCGATGAGAAGCCCGATCCCCAGCAACACTCCGCACAGCATGAAGCTTCTCAAGGCAGCAGTGTCTCGCGTCATGGCCCACCAACCTCGCATCGGTTACTCGACGACCACGACTGTCATCTCTGCTCGTTCAGTCGGAAGGTCACGGCTGTTCTTCGGCAAGTTGACAATCTTGTCTGCTACCTCCATCCCCTTCACCACCTCGCCAAAGACTGTGTATTGCCCATCGAGAAAATTTGAATCCTTGACGACAATGAAGAACTGAGAACCAGCGCTGTTGGGGTCACTCGTTCGCGCCATGGAAATAATTCCTCGTCGGTGAGGAATGTCGTTGAACTCGGCCTTGAGCCGCTGACTCGGCCCACCCTGACCGTACGTCTCCGGCTTATTCAGATCTTTGGTGTTGGGGTCGCCGCCTTGAATCATAAACCCCGGAATCACCCGATGAAAAATCGTGCCGTTGTAGAAGCCTGATTTTGCCAACGCAATGAAGTTTTCAACGTGCTTGGGAGCCTTCTCAGGAAAGAAGACGACGTCCATATCGCCAAACTTCGTTTTAATAGTGGCCTTGGGACCTTTGGCTCCGTCCGCTGTGCCTGCCCGAGCCTTGTCGACCGCAAAAATGGCGCCCATACCCAACAACAGACTCCCGCCGAGTACGAGCGTCACTGCCACCATTTTCACTATGATCCGTCTCTGCATCATCAGCCTCCCTGGATTAGTACCCGACCTCGTGTGAAATGCCCCTACCGCGCAGTCCCTACCTTACGGAGAGCCTGCTTCGCCGCCTGCTGCTCTGCTTCCTTTTTGCTTCGCCCTGACCCTATGCCCACGACCTCACCCTGAATCGACAGTTCCACTTCGAATAACTTCTGGTGATCGGGCCCTGTTTCTCGAACGGTCGCATAGCGCGGCAATGTGTCATGCCGCTTTTGACACCACTCCTGAAACTGGGTCTTGTAGTCGCCGGCTCCCGGTTGCTCCTGTTGCGCGGCAATATGCGTGAGTTCTTCTGCAAAAATACGGCGCGTCACCGTACGACTTGCCTCGAATCCTCCGTCAAGGTGAACCGCGGCCAGCACCGCCTCCAGCGCATCGGCCAGCAACGAATCCTTCTCGCGCCCCTTCGATCGGTCCTCTCCGCGCCCAAGCTTGAGATGCTCACCTAATCCAAGCCGGCGGGCTACCAGCGCCAGCGAGGACTCACTCACCAGCTGCGCTTTCAGCTTCGAGAGGGTCCCCTCTGAAGACTGCGGCAATGCGGAGGCCAGATACTCGCTCATGACCAGCGACAACACGGCATCGCCGAGAAATTCGAGCCGCTCATTATGTTGCGCCGACGCTGACTTCTGCTCGTTCACGTGAGAGGAATGAGTCAAGGCTTCTTCGAGCAAGGCACGCGCCTGAAATCGATAGCCCAAAGAGGACTGGAGTGCGTCGGCGGAAGAAGCCGAAGTCATAGTGGCGAGTATATCCCTCGCACAGGCTTATGAGGCCTCGAGCTTTCTAAAGAGCAGGCAGGCATTGACCCCGCCGAATCCGAAAGAATTCGACAGCGCAACCTTCACCGCAGCCGGTCTGGCCCTGTGCGGAATGTAGTCCAGATCGCAGGCAGGATCCGGTTGGTCCAGGTTGATCGTTGGAGGAAGAATCCCGTGGTGAAGCGCCAGGACACTAAACACCGCTTCAATCCCACCGGCTGCCCCAAGTAAGTGACCGGTCATCGACTTGGTCGAACTCACCGGAATACGGGAGGCCTGCCCACCGAACACCTGCTTGATGGCCTTGGTCTCAATCGCATCCGCCATCGTCGACGTACCATGCGCATTGATATACCCGACCTGATCCTTGCCGATGCCCGCATCTTTCAACGCCAGCTCCATACATCGGACCGCGCCCTCTCCTTCTTCGGACGGAGCCGTAATATGGTAGGCGTCGCTATTCATGCCGTAGCCAATCAATTCGGCATAGATCCTCACCCCACGCCGACGCGCATGGTCCAGTTCCTCCAGAACCACGACTCCGGCGCCTTCGCCGAGTACGAACCCGTCGCGGTCCTTGTCGAACGGCCGGCTCGCTTTCGTCGGTTCATCGTTGCGAAACGACAAGGCTTTCGACGCGGCAAATCCTGCGACCCCCAACGGCGTAATGGCGGCTTCCGCCCCGCCCGCAATCATGACATCGGCATCGCCCGCTTGAATCAGCCGATAGGCGTCGCCGATACAGTGATTGCCCGTCGCACAAGCCGTCACGGCACAGGAATTCGGCCCCTTGGCGCCCAGCCTGATCGCCACCTGCCCGGAGGCCAGGTTGATGATGGTCATCGGAATGAAAAACGGCGAGACGCGCCCGGGGCCTTTTTCCTGCAGAATCTTGTGGTAGTGCTCGATCGACCCGAGCCCCCCGATGCCCGATCCGATATACACACCGACTTTCGTCGCCTCTTCTGGCGCCACGGTAAACCCCGCATCATCCACTGCCAGCTGGGCAGCGCCCACGGCATAGTGGATGAACGTATCCATCTTTTTGATTTCTTTTTTCTCGATGAACTGGGCTGGATCGAAGTCTTTCACTTCGCCTGCGATTTGAGCATCGTACCCGGCAGGATCGAATTTCGTGATGCGACCGATTCCGGACTCACCGGCACAGAGGGCCTTCCAGGTCTTATCGACACCCGTTCCCAGAGGCGTGATCAGCCCCAGACCGGTCACCACAATCCGCCTGGTCGAACGAGGACTCATCACGACCTGCGACCGCTAGGCCTTTTCCTTAATGTAGTCCAGCGCTTTCCCGACCGTCAGAATCTTCTCTGCGTCTTCGTCGGGGATCTCGATGCCGAATTCTTCTTCGAGGGCCATCACCAGCTCCACCGTATCGAGCGAGTCGGCGCCGAGATCCTCTACGAAGCTGGCTTCGGGCGTGACCTCATCCTCTTCGACTCCGAGCTGCTCACCAATAATTTTTTTTACCCGTTCATCCACAGTACCCATTGATTTCCCCGGCTCCTTTCCCATCCTAGACCCTCCTTGTCGCTGCAAGCCTCTCGCCGCAGCATCATACAATATTTTATCTGCTCAGTCGTCAGGGCATCAACATCCCACCGTTCACATGCAACACGTGCCCGGTGATATAGCTGGCTTCGTCCGACACGAGAAAACGCACCGCCGATGCAATATCGGCCGGTGTACCCAACCGTCCCAATGGGATTTGCTTCTGGAGCGTGTCCTTCACCTCCGTCGACAATCCTTGCGTCATGGCGGTATCGATGAATCCGGGCGCGACCGCGTTCACCGTGACCGAGCGGCTCGCATATTCCCGCGCCACCGTCTTGGTCAACCCGATCACCGCCGCTTTCGATGCCGCGTAATTGGCCTGTCCCACATTGCCCATCACCCCGACGATCGATGCGATGTTGACGATGCGACCATACCGTTGTTTGGTCATCGGCAGCAAGACCGCCTTCGTGCAGTTGAACGTTCCGTTCAAATTGACTTGCAGCACCAGATTCCAATCTTCTTCCTTCATCCGCAACAACAACCCGTCACGCGTGATCCCGGCATTGTTCACCAAAATATCGACCTTCCCCCATTCCCTGAGGACCTGGTCAACCATGGCTTTGGTGTCGGCACCATCCGCCACATTGACTTTGACGTTCAGCGCCTTACGCCCCAACTGCTCCACCGCCGCAACCGCATCCTTCGACCGGCTTGGATCAAGATCGGCGACCACAATATCAGCCCCGGCTTGAGCCAGCGTTTCTGCGATCGCCCGCCCAATCCCCTGCGCCGCCCCTGTGACAATCGCCACCTTACCATGGAGTGACATCCGCTCGCTCCTCTATCCTTTCACGCACCGAACGCAGCGCGGGTCGCCTCAAGCGACTTAGGATCATTGACATTCATGGTCACCGCGTCCGGCAGAATCCGTTTGATCAAGCCGCTCAAGACCGTTCCCGGCCCAACCTCGACGAACGTCGTCACACCCATCGCAGCCATGGCCCGAACCGAATCCTCCCAGAGCACCGACGAAGGAAGTTGTCGTACCAGCGACGCCCGAATGTCGCTCGCCTTCGTGAGAGCCTTGGCTTCGGCGTTGTTAATCAGCGGCATCTTGAGATCGGACCAGGTGATCGCCGCTAAATCTCCGGCCAGTCGATCTGCCGCCTTCTGCATCAGAGGGGTATGCACCGGCACACTCACAGGAAGGGGAATCGCTTTCTTACATCCTTTGGCCTTCGCCAATTCAATCGCCCGTTCCACGGCGGCCTTCTCCCCGGCAATGACAATTTGACCGGGCGAATTGAAGTTTGCCGCAGCCACGACTCCCACCGATGAGGCGTCCCGGCACACCTCTCTCACCACGTCTGCTGTCAGACCGAGCAGTGCGGCAACAAGCCCGGTTCCTGACGGCACGGCTTCGGCCATATAGCGGCCTCGCTTCTGCACAATCGCCACTGCCTCACGATACGTCATGCCGCCTGCAGCCACAAGGGCCGAGTATTCACCCAGGCTATGACCGGCCACTGCGATCGGTGTGATGCCTAATGGCTTGAACGCCTCGAGCGCGGCAATGCTGCTGACCAACAATGCCGGCTGAGTATATTCCGTGAGGTTCAATCGTTCCACCGGTCCATCAAAGCACAATGCGGCAATGTCATATCCCAGCACCGACGACGCCTCTTCGTAGAGACCTTTGACACTCGGGTACGCCTCCGCCAACGATCTGCCCATCCCGACTGACTGAGACCCCTGGCCTGGGAAGACCAACCCAATACTCGATGACTGTGTTGATTGGAGAGTCGCCATACTACTGGAGTGATTGCACGAGGCTACCGATTGCTCTCATGGTCGTGGTACTCGAAGCTGAAACAGGCGCACCGCGCCTTCCTCGTGAGGTTAGATATCGTCGAATTTCCTTTGAATGTCAACGGGAAAAGTTAGTCGAAGCTGTCCGCTATCAGCTATCCGTAATCAGCCGGTCCTTTGAGGAAACGTTAATTGCTGATCGCTTCCTTTACTACCATCGAATGAGAGCAGATGCCCACGTCAATCCCGCGCCGAAGGCACCTAACATCACCAGATCCCCTTCTTTGATTCGCCCCTGACGCACGGCTTCATCCAACGCAATGGGGATTGAGGCTGCCGACGTATTCCCATACCGATCGAGATTCAGCATCACTTTTTCCGGTGGAAGTCCGAGACGCTCGGCCACCGCCTTCAGGATACGCACATTCGCTTGGTGCGGCACATAGAGGTCGAGGTCTTCAACACGGAGATGATTCGCGGCCAGAGTTTCCCGCGCGACCTCTTCCAAGGTCCGAACCGCTACCTTAAACGTCTCGTTCCCCTTCATCTTGATGTACTGCATCCGTTCCGCCACGACCTTTTCGGAAGGCGGCAGACGCGATCCTCCCCCCGGCACCGCAATCAAATCGCAGAGGGCGCCATCGGAACGAAGATGCGTGGACAGGATACCCCGGTCATTTTCACTGGCGCTGATGACGGCTGCGCCGGCCCCGTCGCCGAACAAAATACAGGTATTGCGATCGGTCCAATCGGTAATCGCCGACATCACTTCCGAGCCAACGATCAACACATGGCGCATGCCGGTTTTCACATAGGCGTCCGCTACGGATAAGGCATAGACGAACCCGCAACAGGCGGCCGACAAATCGCACGCCGCCGCACGCGTCGCCCCCAGCTGATGTTGAATCAGACAGGCAGTGGCAGGAATCGGATAATCACCGGTACAGGTGGCCAACAGGATCAGGTCAAGATCGGCCGCACTCACCCCCGCAGCCGTCAGGGCCTGTTCCGCCGCCTTCACCGCCAGATCGGAGCAGGCTTCACCGGGACCGGCCACATGCCGCTCTCGAATACCGGTCCGTTCGACAATCCATTGGTCCGAGGTGGCCACCATCTGTTCGAGGTCAAGATTGGTCAGCACCTTGGCCGGCACGTACGATCCGGTCCCCGCGATACGGGCCTTCATGCCGGCGAATCCTCCGCAGACTTGGCTTGCGAGAAGCTTTCTTCAATATCACGCTGAATCAATTCATCCACACGACTCTCCGCCAGCCCCTTCGCCCGACGAATGGCATTCTTGATCGCTTTGGCAGACGAACGGCCATGGCAGATCATCGTAATGCCGTTAACACCCAGGAGCGGCGCCCCTCCGAATTCCGCGTAATCGATTTTTTTCTTCAAGTTCAACAGCGGCTTGGCAATAAGCGGGTAGGCTAAGCGCCCGAAAAATGATCCGGAGATTTCTTTAAGCAACAATTTCTTGATCGTATCGGCCACTCCCTCGGAGATCTTTAGCGCGACGTTTCCGATAAAGCCGTCGCACACCACCACATCGGCATTCCCGCTGTATACGTCGCGACCCTCGACATTGCCGATGAAATTGAGCGGACTGGTCTTGAGGATCTTAAACGCCTCCTTCGTGACCTCATTCCCTTTGCCGTCTTCTTCCCCGATACTCAGCAGCCCGACACGCGGGTTGGGCTTTCCAAAGAGATATCTGCCATACTCATTCCCCATGATGGCAAATTGAACCAGATGCTGAGCCGTACAGTCCACATTCGCCCCTACATCCAACATAATCGCGGTACCGGTCAGAGTGGGCAGGCTTGTAGCGATTGCCGGACGCTCGACACCCTTCGTCAGACCGAGCAGGAAGAATGACGCCACCATGCTGGCACCGGTGTTCCCAGGACTGACCACAGCACTCGCCTCGCCATTCTTGACCAGCTCAGTGGCAACCCAGATAGAGGAATCCCGCTTCTTGCGAGCGACAGTAGCCGGCGACTCGTGCATCTCGACGACCTGCGAAGCATGCCGAATCGACAAGCGAGGGTCCGTGCAGCCGAGGCGGTGACATTCGTCGGTGAGAGTAGCCTTGTCACCAACCAGCACCACTTCGACATCACATTCCTGGGCAGCCTGGAGAGCCCCTTCAATGGCCGGGGTCGGTCCATGGTCACCGCCCATGACATCAAGTGCGATCTTCATAGAGGCTGAGTACTCATCGAATGATGACGTGACACGCGGTCACGAAAGAAGAGCAGCAGTCACCACTGCTACGTGCGGCAGGATTTTAGAGCAGTGATACAATCGACGCAACAGGCAAACAAGCAGAATCCGGTGGTCACTCGTGGAGCCAGCAAGCCCTACGGGCACGGCCTAACGGCCCTTCGGCACAAACCGGACCTACGATTCTTCGACCTGGATGACCGCCTTACCCTTATACGTTCCGCAATTTAAGCAGGTGTAATGCGGCAGCTTGATCTCGTGGCACTGGGGACAGACGGACATGCCCGGCGGGGTGATGCGCAATTTTTGAGTCCGCCTCTTGTCGCGTCGTTCCCGTGAATGTTTATGTTTCGGATTCGGCATGGCAACTCCTTCTCACTCTCGATAGCAGGCGGTCACGCTATGATGCTGACGATCCGCCGGTCTTGCGTTTGGTGTCCTGGACCACCCGGAATGTCGGAATCGGTGGCTCCACGGTACACTGACAAGGTCCCTCATTTAAATTTTTTCCACATTGCGCACAGAGCCCCAAGCAATCCTCACTGCAAAGCGGCTGCATCGGGGCAGATAGAATTACATGTTCGCGCAACATGGAGGCCAATTCCAGCTGATTATCCTGATAGTGATACTGATCGTCGGGTTCTTCTTCTAGTTCGACTTCCACGACTTCCGCACGCGTCTTTCGAGGATCGATTCGCTTCGGATGGCGAGGCGCCGACTTGGGCTCCGGGATAAATGCAGCCCGCACAGAAAAAGCCAGCGGATCCTCATACTCCTTCAAACACCGCACACATTGGCGAAGGATCGTCCCTTCCAGAACACCGGTCACAGCGACCAGCCCTTCGATGTTGGTCAGATCCAGACTTACAGCCAGTGGACCGATGAGCACGGCATCGTCCTCGGTGAGGCCGAGTTCTTCAGCCGTGACTTCGCCGACCAGTGAGAGCCCATCGGCAGTGATCTCAGTCAGCAGCGGCCTGAGCAGTTCCATCGTCGAACCTACCTGCATGCACATCCCCAACGTGACCGTTATCGCTCTTCTGCGAAGCTGATGAGCGCGATGTGTCGAGCCCGTTTGACGGCGGCCGTCAATTCGCGCTGGTGTCTCATGCAATTGCCTGAGATACGCCGCGGGACAATCCGACCCCGCTCAGTCAAAAAGTTTCTTAACAGCCCGACATCTTTGAAATCGATCGACCCTTTATCGATACAAAACCTGCAAGGTCTCCTGCGTTGGAAAAACCGTCCGCCCCCACCGCCTTCTCGGTCTCCGCCTTGTTGTTCACGCTCCATAACAACCGTCCCCCTATTTGCTAGACGTGCTCGTCGGATTCATAGCCGGGATCATCGTGTGCCGGCGCCTCACTCCCACCACCACCGCCATCCTGGCGTTTCGGCATGAATGTCACCGTTTGGGCCACCACCTCGTGCTTGCTGCGCTTCTGACCGTCTTCCGTTTCCCACCGGCGCTGCTGCAGCCGCCCATCGACGATGATTCCGCTTCCCTTGCTAAGATACTGCCCGCAATGTTCCGCCTGCTTGCCGAAGACAACAATGTCGACAAAACACACTTCTTCCTTCAATTCGTCGCCCTGCTTGTACCGCCGGCTCACCGCGAGGCCCAAGCTGGCCACGGGCGTCCCGTTCGGCGTGTACCGCAACTCAGGATTCCGCGTGAGGTTCCCGAGGAGAACGACTTTATTAAACCCGGCCACCGGCAAACTCCTCCGATGACGTTTCGAGCGGCCGTGGCGGCGTCAGTTCTTTTTTGAGGTGGACGGTCAAAAACTTGATGATCGTATCTTCCAACCGATAAGACCGCTCCAATTCACCGACCGTGATGTTGGGCGCTCTGAAGTAGAAGTAGACATACGTCCCCTTCCGCTCCCGCTTCACCTCGTAGGCGAGCTTCTTCTTACCCCAGTTTTCCGATTTGATGAACTGCGCGCCGGTTTTCTCTGCCACCGCCTTCATCTTTTCAATCAAGGCCGTGGTCTCCTGGTCGGAGACGGACGCACGAATAATGAACAGAGACTCGTAGAGCTCCATGCAGCAATCCTCCTGGACAAAGGCCCCCAACCTTGGAGCCTGTCGGATAATCTCCTTCCTACTACGGCGAATGATTCAAGGCCATCTGCTTCGTTCTCGGCCTGAAAAAATCCTCAACGTATTTCAGAGAATACGCTTCCGGTATTTTTCAGGCCTGCGGCCTTGCAGCTAGCCTTCCCTCTTTCGCCTCGTTACGAAAGGGACTATCCGACAGGCTCCGTTGGGAGCGAGGTGTAGGCACGCTGGATTCAGCCAGCGCGAAGGGGTGACGCTAACACAGGCCTTGAGAAGGTGTCAATAAACAGCCGGTGATGGGCCGCTTGCTTCGTCTAACGCCTTCCTTTGAACATTCGTGACGGCGCATTCGCGGGTGGTGAAGGGCGGGAGCTTGGCCCGCTGGGACCAACAGAGGGTCTGCCGGAGTAATAGCCGGAATGGGGATAATAATAGGGGTAGCCTGATCGATATCCAGGCCCGTACCCGGAGAATCCTGGATAGTAGCCGAAGGGACTCCACCAAAACCCGGGACTAGAGTAGAAGGGGCTAGCCGGGGCGTACACATCGGCGTACCCGTTTTTCTGAGCCTCACTGAGCATGGCCATCCGTTGCGTCTGATGTAACGACTCGGCGCAGCCCGTGAGCCCCAACAACAACACCCCACCGGTCATGGCTGTCATCCATCGAGTCGACATGGCACCCTCCCTCAGAAATGATAGGAAATGCCGGCAAATATTTGGTTCACCCTGTACGTACTGTCGAACCCACCGAACGAACCGAAGGCGTCATCAAAGCCGAACTTTGCATCCGTGTATTTATATTCCGTGAAGAGCGCCACGTGAGGCGTCACGAATGCGCGGATGCCCGTGAGAAAGTTGAAACCGACCGAGACCTGTGTGTCCTGCTGTGTCTCCACTGAAGGACTGAGGCGCGCAATGAGAATGGCGGGGCCCGCGCCGAGATAAGGCTGAAAAGTCACGCCAGGGTACCGTAACAGGAAATTCGCGCCGACATTCGTCACCGCCAGATGAATGCCGGGGGAATTGTCGAGATTCTTCACATGCGGTGTACTGTGGAAGACATCCAGCTCGAATCCTAGCGACCCATGAAAGGGATACACACCCACCTTGCCGCCATAGGCAAGACTGTTCTTCATGTCGAAGTCTTCCAGTTCTATACCACTAAACGGACCTGTGGTTGTCACGTTGCGCAAGGAGCCGGCAAAGTTGTATCCGGCTTGACCAGCAACATACCATTCAGCCTGTGCCGGGATCGCAATCATGGTTAAGGCTGTCAGAAGTAAATGACTGAGAAAGAACTGCCGTCGAATGCACCCCGAGTGAATCATGGCGTGCTCCATGGACGAGGCTTGGAATTATTCTACTATGAGGGTTTGGCGATATGTGGGAGGCAGGAAGGGAAACCGCTTGGATTAAGGAGAATTAATGATGATGGTGGCCTGCCGAGCTCAACCGCTCCCTTGCCTTCGGAGCGACCCTTCCGGGCTTCGTTGAGTGGAAGCCTTCTGGAATTCCTTCAGCCGCGATCTAGCGATCACGTTGCTTCAGTCAGTTCCAGCTTTCCCTCTCGCCGAAGCCTCGGTGGGTCCCCGCTCCTTCAGCAAAGTTTGCTCCATGCCTAGGCATGCCCGTGGTGATCAGTTCAGGAATAGCGTTGACCGATCAGATTCTGTGCTAGTCTCCCTAGCAATTCGATGGTTCCTTCAGAGAAAGGCTCACCTTCATGGATCAAAGTGAACAGAAGAGCGGAGTCCCGTTACGCCAGGATTGGATTATCAAAGCTGAGTATGAGCTGGAGGCACTCCGGAAGCGCGCAGATATGGAGCGAGATAGTATACGAAAAGAATTTCATGACTGGCCCAAGGATGATGTCCGACGATGGACCATTAGCAGGCTCTCCACCATATTTTTCATGCCTGTTCTTGGCCTCTACATCATGCGGGTTCACTTGAGTTACCAGGAATGGTGGGAAGGATATGCCAACGGTGCACCCCCAAAGTTATGCGAGGATGGTCGCACGGAGTTTAATCGGCATCTAAAGGGAAAACTCTTGATTGACCTGGCCGGTAATCTTGAGCATTCGTTCCGACGTATACTAAAGCAACTAGATCCTCAAACACGAGCTTCTGATTTTTCTGCGATCTATGCTAGTTTGCTCCGGGAGAATAATCCCTACTTACAGTCGCCTCCCCATGATTCAATCGCGACGCTTGATCTCCTGCGTCTCATTCGGAATACCATCCACAATTCTTGGGTCCATTATCCCGAATCAGGACAAAATAGAGAAATCCATTTCAAAGGAATTACCTACAACTTCGTCGTTGGAAAGAAATTAGACTTCATCAGCTGGGACCTGCTTATTGCCATTGCCGAAGATATTTTCAGAATTGCGCTAGCGGTGGTCAAAGATCCCAGAGTAATTGCCCTTTCGGCAATTTCTGATCCCGGCGCAGGCGATCCACTCGATTGAGGTTCTCTGTGAGGCAGGAAACCGGTCGGGAGTCTTTCAGGCAGACTTGCGGGTGACGTCGAGCTGGGCGCCCAAGCGCGCGGAGCGGGGTCCCTACACCGGGCGGGGTGCGAGCACGATTGGGCTGCTCGGCGACAGGACCCGCGCCCTGGAGCTACACGTTGAATCGGAAGTACACAATATCAGCTTCTTTAATGATGTAATCTTTCCCTTCGAGCCGAAACAGTCCCTTCTCCTTCACCTTCGCCTCCGACCCGCAGGCCAGCAGATCGTCGTAGTGATAGACCTCGGCGCGGATGAAGCCTCGCTCCATGTCGGAGTGAATCTTTCCCGCCGCTTGCGGCGCCTTCATGCCTTTGGGAATTGGCCATGCCCGGGATTCGATTTCGCCGGCGGTGAAGAAGGTAATGATGCTCAGCAACGTATAGGCTTCACGGGTCAGCCGGACAAGGCCCGACTCCGTCAGCCCCATCTCTTTCAGGAAATCGGTGCGTTCGGATTCGGGCAACGTAGAGAGTTCGGCTTCGAGCTGGCCGCAGATCGTGACGACGCGCGCGCCGCGTTTGTTGGCGAACTCGCGCACCGCCTTTACCATTGCTTCATCGGCGCCTGCCTGCTCCGACACGTTCGCCACGAAGAGCACGGGCTTGGCTGCCAGCAATTGACATTCATCGAGCACCGCACGCTCTTCGGGGGTGTAGGTCAGGTTGCCCAGCCATTCACCCTTATCGAGCAGTCCGATCAGTTTGTCGATGAACGCCAACTCGAACGCAGCCTTCTTATCGCCAGCTCGAACTTTCTTCTCTGTCTTTTGCTTCCTTCGTTCGAGCGTGTCGAGATCCGCCAATAACAACTCGGTTTCAATGACGCCGATGTCGCGAAGAGGATTCACTCCTCCGCTGACGTGCACGACATCCGTTCCCTGAAAACAACGGACGATATGGAGCAGGGCATCGACTTCGCGGATGTGTCCAAGAAACTGATTCCCGAGGCCTTCGCCCTTGCTCGCCCCTTCGACCAATCCGGCGATGTCGCGGACTTCCAGCGTGCTATAGGTCGTCTTCTTCGACTTGAAGAGATCGGTGAGGACTTGGAGTCTCGGGTCCGGGACCAAGGCGATGCCGGTATTGGGATCGACAGTCGCGAAGGGATAGTTGGCGGCTAACGCGCCGCTACCCGTAAGCGCGTTGAAGACTGTGGTCTTCCCCACGTTCGGAAGTCCGATCATGCCGCAACATAAACCCATTGATTACCTCAGTGCTGATTCCAAAGTGCTGAGTGCTGAGAATGGATTCCGAAGCTCTTCCGTCTCAGCACTCAGCACTTATTCTTCTTCTGGCGTTTCGCGCTCCCGCACATTAAACTCGTTCATTGCCACTGCGACTCCCCGGTGGATCAAGCATTCCAACGCATCGATGGCGCGATCGAGACAGGGATTCAAGACCTCGATCTCTTCTTTCGTGAACGCCTGCAACACGTAGTCAGCCGAATCCTGATGCGGCGCCGGGCGGCCGATTCCGATCTTGACTCGCGCAAACTGGGGCGTCCCGATCGTCTCGATGATCGACTTGATCCCGTTATGTCCCCCATGGCCACCGGCTTGTTTGATCCGGAGACGCCCCGGAGCGAGATCAAGATCGTCATGGATGATAATCAGGTCGTCGGCGGTCAGTGAAAACTCGCGCAGGAGACCTTTGAGCGGAGGACCAGTGATGTTCATCCAGTCGAGGGTGCCGGCGAGCTCGAGAAGTTCTGACCCAAGCCGTCCCGAACCACGATGAGTCATGCCACGCTTGGCGAGACGGATGGACCACCGAGCCGCGGCCCGCTCGATGACCCACATACCGACGTTGTGGCGGGTTTGGGCATAGGCAGCGCCCGGGTTGCCCAGCCCAACGATGAGACGCAACGTTATTTCTTCTTTTCGGCTTCTTTCTTCTCGGCTTTTGGCGCGGCAGCACCTTTCTTGTCGCCGCCTTTCGCATCAGGAGCAGCCGCCGCCGCACCGGCTTTCGCCGGTTCGCCTCCCTCAGCGGCTTCGCCAGCCACTTTGCCCTTCGCGACCACCTCAGGCTCTTTCGCACCTTCCGGTGCAGCTGCACCGCTCGCAAGCAGCGATTCGAGCTTGGCTTCCGTCATCGGCGCCGCCACACTCACAACCATCTGCTCAGGATCATCGAGATAGCGGACCCCTTCGCGCGCGGCCAGGTCTTTCAGATGGAGACCTTGCGCGATGGCGAGCCCGGAGGCATCGACTTCGATGAAGTCCGGCAACGCAGCTGGCAGACACTCAATGTGCAACTCACGCATATTGTGGTGGAGGATACCGCCTTCTTTGACGCCCGCAGGCATTCCGCCGGTCAAATGCAGAGGCACCTTCACGCGAATCGGCTTGTCCATCGAGATTTCAAACAAATCCGCATGCAAGACATGCCCTTCGACCGGATCGACCTGAAAATCGCGCAGCAGCGCGGTGCGGTTCGGTTTCGACTTCGCACCGGTCAGCGTGAGCGACACGAGCGCGGCTCCCCCCGCCTGTGCCTTCAAAATCTTGACCAGGCTCTCGGGTTCAATCGTCAAGAGCAGGCACTCCCCCTGACCATACAACACGCCCGGAACCTTGCCCTCCCGGCGAAGCTGGCGCGCCGCACCCTTTCCTGTTTTCTCTCGTATGGTGACTGCTAGATCAAACTTCATGATAGCCTTCCGCCCCCTTCTCGCTGGTCTCCGGGTGCCTCGGTCTCAGGTTATGCAAACAATGAACTCACCGACTCATCTTCATGGATACGTCGAATCGCCTCACCTAACAGTGGAGCGACCGACAATTGATGTAACTTCGGACAGATCTGCTCTTTGCCTCGTAACGGAATCGAATTGGTCACGATCACTTGCTTCAGACAGGATTGCTGGATCCGCTCCAATGCCGGCCCGGTGAGCACCGCATGGGTACAGGCGGTCCACACTTCCCGAGCCCCACGATCCATACAGGCCTGCGCCCCCTTCACAATGGTCCCGGCCGTGTCGATCATGTCGTCCAGGAGCAGCGCACTCTTCCCTGCGACGTCGCCGATGATGTTCATAATCGCCGTCTGATTCGGGCCTTCACGTCGCTTGTCGATAATCGCCAAACTTGCTTCGAGCCGTTTCGCAAAGGCGCGAGCCCGCTCGACTCCGCCGGCGTCCGGCGAGACGACCACCAGGTCGCTCACCTTCTTCTTCGTAATGTAATCCAACAAGACGGGTAGTGCGTAGAGATGGTCCACCGGCAAATTGAAGAACCCCTGGATCTGCCCTGCATGGAGGTCCATCGTCAGCACCCGATCGGTACCGGCGGTGCTGATGAGATCGGCCACGAGTTTCGCCGAAATAGGCACACGTGGCTGATCCTTACGGTCTTGGCGAGCATAGCCGAAATACGGGATGACCGCGGTAATGCGATTCGCGGAGGATCGTTTGAGTGCATCGATAATAATCAACAGCTCCATAAGGGAGTCGTTGACCGGTTGGCAACTCGACTGCACGACGAACACGTCGCCGCCACGAACGTTTTCCTCAATCTTGACGCGAATTTCACCGTCACTGAATGACCCAACCGTAGCCTCGCCTAACTTGGTCCCAAGGTAGGCGCAAATTTCATGGGCCAGGGCCAGATTCGCGTTGCCAGAGAATATCTGTAGCTCTCCGCTCATCGATTCCTCAGAGGGTCTCTGGATGCACCTGCGTCACGTTCTGATTTCGTACAGGGTTCGTCTCGACGGCGGGCGTCGGTGGGGGTCATCATGACCCGTCTACCTAATATTCGCTGCGCGCTGTTGAGGAAGCCACTAAGGGGGCAAACTTTAACGGAATGTACGGGGAGTTGTCAACCGAGCCATGGCTTATTGTGGCCGTTCAAACCGCCAGCCAAGCGGACCTGCACAGGTGGGCACAACAAACACCTTCATCACACTCTCACTCGCGAATTGGGCCTGGGCCAGGCGCGCGCGCGCCTCGTCCGCGAACACCCCAAACACCGTCGCCCCGCTGCCGGACAGCAGCGCGATCTCGGCTCCGTGAGCCTGCAAGCTCCGTTTAATCTCTCGAAGCTTCCCATGTGCTGCGAAGACCGGCGCTTCGAAATCGTTCTCTGCCGCGGCAATCAATTGGATCCAGCTCACCCGCGATTGCCGGTCGAGTTCCTGCTGGACCAGCGACAGCGGCGTGACAGCGGTCCTGGTGGCCGCCAATTCTTGATAGGCCCATTTGGTATTGACCCCAAACCCCGGGTTGACGAGCACGACCCATCGCGCCCCTTCAACGACGACCGGCCGAACTGTTTCTCCCCGACCCGCCACACACGCTGACGGGGCAAAGAGAAAAAATGGCACATCGCTTCCTAACGATTGTCCGGCATCAGCCATTTGCGCCGGGGACCACTTCAACCGCAGTAAATGGTTCAACCCGATGATGGTGGCTGCAGCATCGCTACTTCCGCCACCGAGTCCGGCTCCCATCGGAATGCGCTTTCGCAGCTCAATATCGAGCCCGATCGATTGCCGGGCTCGCGCCAATATCTCGGTGGCTGCGCGATAGACGAGGTTGCTCTGGTCTGCCGCCAGCTGCGCCGCATCGCACTTCAGCCGAATATCCTGTCGGTCGGTACATATCTTGATGGACACCTCGTCGTCGAGAGCGACCGTCTGCATGACCGACCAGAGATTGTGGAACCCATCTGGGCGGCGATCGAGAATACGGAGGATCACGTTGATTTTGGCAGGAGCGAAGACGGTGATCTCGGACGGACTCGGCTGCGGATTAATCACGGCCTCCCTTGATGGCATACTTTTCTAGTCGATAGCGAAAGGAGCGCGTGTTGAGCTTGAGCAGCCGTGCAGCTTTTTTCTTCACCCACATGGCCCGTTCGAGCGCCTTCAAGAGCAGGTCTTTTTCAATGCCGTTGATGAGCCCTTCCAAATCCAACCCTTCCTCCGGTAAGTCGGTGGGCACACCCTGAGGCTGAGGGGTCACGACTCGATGAAGCCAGCCACGAATATCCTCATCCGAGACAGGCGCGCCGACGGAAAAGGTGACCACGCGCTCCATCAAGTTTTCAAGCTCGCGCACGTTACCGCGCCACTCATGGCCCAACAACACGTGCATCGCCTCCGATGTCAAGACGGGAGCCGGCTTGCCGCTCTCCTGCGAAAACTTCTCAAGGAAATGTTTTACGAGAAGCGGGATGTCTCCCGTTCGAAGCCGCAACGGTGGAAGTCGAATCGGAATCACGTCCAAACGATAGTACAAATCTTCGCGAAATGAGCCGTCGGCTACCGCTTTTTCAAGGTCCTTATTGGTCGCAGCCACAATGCGCACATCGACCTTCACATCCTGGTTGCCGCCCACCCGCCGGAATTCTCGTTCCTGAATGACGCGCAGCAGCTTGACTTGAATCGTTGGGGTCGTATCGCCGATTTCATCCAAAAAGATCGTGCCGCCATTGGCGACCTCGAACAATCCCGCCTTATTGGCCATCGCGCCGGTAAAGGATCCCTTCATATGCCCGAAGAGTTCGCTTTCGAGCAATGTCTCCGGCACCGCGCTGCAATTCACCGCCACAAACGGCATCGGACTCCGGGCGCTATTATAGTGAATCGCGCGCGCCACCAACTCTTTTCCCGTTCCGCTCTCCCCACAAATCAGCACATTGCTCTTGGCGTCCGCGACTTTACGCACCACGTCGAACACTTTCTGCATGCTCTCGCTTTGGCCGACAATCTGCGCAAACGACGACTGGCTCGCCATTTCGCGCTTTAAGAGAATATTTTCCGTCGAGAGCCGCCGCTTCTCAAGGGCGTTACGGATGATCAACTGCACTTCATCAACCTGGAACGGCTTGGTCAGGTAGTCGTACGCGCCCTGTTTCATCGCATCGACCGCCGAGTCTGCGGTTGCAAACGCCGTAATGACGAGGACCACGGTTTCAGGAGAAGAAGATTTCACCGCCTTCAGAACCGCCATGCCATCGGCTTTCGGCATGCGGAGATCGGTGATGACGAGATCGAAGATCTCCTTGTTGATATGACCGATGGCCTCTTCACCATCCGAGGCTTCAGTTACAGCATAGCCCGCCCGTTTGAGCATGATGCTCAAGACTTCGCGCAGTCCCCGTTCGTCATCAACAATTAGGATCTTTTCCACGGCGTCCGTCCCTCATGCCACAACCGCACCCCGGCATCCCCTGAACGCGGCAAACATACAACAAACCGTGAGCCTTGACGCTCCTGACTTTCGACCTTGATCCATCCCCCGTGCAGATCGACGATGCGATGCACAGCGGCAAGACCCAACCCTGACCCTGTTTTCTTCGTCGTGAAAAACGGAAGAAAGATCCTGTCAAGGTTCTGTTTTGGCACACCTTCCCCTGTATCCTGAAACGCAATTTCGATCACGTCGCCCTTGCGGCCGCCGGCATCAACCTGGCGGCAGTTCGTCGAGATCGTCAACTGTCCCCCCTCCGGCATGGCTTCAAATGCATTCGTCGCCATATTCCAGAAAACTTGCCGGAGCTGATCTTGATCGACCAGGGCCGTGAGCGCCCCGGTTGCCAGGGACGTGACGATCTTGATCTTCGTACGTGTTCGCGCTTCATGTTGAACGAGATCGAGCGTCTCGGCAAGTACTTTGTTGAGATCACGCTCTGCAAGATTGAGCGCCGGCGGACGTGCATACTGGAGGAATTCAGTAATGATGTTGTCGAGCCGAGTGGCCTCCCGAATCGCAATGTCCATCAACCGGCGATTCGTTTCGTCCTCCATGGCATCTTTTCGAAGCATTTGCATCGCGCCCGCCAACGCGCCAAGCGGATTCCGAATCTCATGGGCCATCCCGGCAGACATCTCGCCTAAACTCGCCAGCCATTCCTTGCGCCGCATTTCCTCTTCGAGATCCCGAATCTGTGTCAGATCTTTGAACACACCGACCAAGCCTGTCTGATTCCCCTGCTCGTGCAATGGAGACAGAGTCATACCGAGGATCAGGCGATTGCCGTCGGCACGCTTACATTCCACCTCGAATCGTTTCGTTGTCGACACGGCACCACTGAGCTGCTCGTCTGACTCCTGGCTAGGGTGCCAGTTGAAGACCTCGCGCCAGGGACGCCCGACAACGTGAGTGATCGTATACCCGGTCGCTTCCTGTGCCGCTGGGTTGAACGAGGTAATGCACCCCGTGGCATCTGCCGTAAACACACCGCTGCTGATGCTGTGGACGATATTCTCGTGAAAGACTTGAAGGCGAGTGAGTCCCTGTTCCTTCTCGCGTAACGATTGGTCTGCCTGTTGAAGTTGATCCGCTAAGGTTCCGCCAAGAATCCCGACGACAAGAAGGGAAAGCGCATAGACACCGAATGTTTGAAACGTTTCCGGCATGGTCAGCCGACTCGGCGGCAGCCACCCCCATCCCTCAATAAGACCATACAGTTGAATGTTCGTTAAGAGCCCAAACAAAATAATGCAGAAACAGGCGGTAAGCAGTCCTACCCGCCGACGAGGAAGGAGACTGGCGACCGCCACTGTCATGACATACAGCACCGCAAAGGGGCTCTCGATCCCTCCTGTCCTGGCAACCAGCACCGTTTCAAGAAGGAAGTCGATCCCCACCTGAGCCCAAAAAAGTACCGTGAGAGCTGCCTGCGAGGTAAACACACGGAGCAGAATGGCGGAAGGGATCGTCAGGATGTAGGTGACAATAATCAGAGTATAGAACGTTTCGACCCGCCCACTCTTCTCGACTTGAAAAACGAGAGACAGGCCGAGCATCAGAGTCACAAGGGCCATCCGAAGCCCCATGATCCAATACAGTCTTGAGCGCAAATCATTCATGAGTGGTAGACCGACGGATGAGCAGGAGATCGGCGGGGCATGAAGAGAGATGTGCCTCGTTCATTGTCCTCGGATAAGAGCCCAGGAACCGTGGCATCGCACAGGTGATGAGGCGCCGAGTGTTTTGGGCCAGAAAGGCCCACCGTCTTGATATTGGGAACTAGGCCTAAACTCCGTGTGATGAACGGACTGAACGTCTCCCTCTACCCGATCGCAGACGCCATTTTGAAGATCGGAAGATACATCGCGATCACGATAAACCCGATCACAACCCCCAGGAACACCATCATCATCGGCTCAAGCAGTGACGTCAACGAGGCAACGGCCTGGTCAACTTCGTCTTCATAAAAGTCTGCGATTTTCCCCAACATAGCATCCAGCGCGCCTGTTGATTCACCGACGGCGATCATATGCGTCACCATCTTCGGAAAGACCCCGCTGGCTGCCAAGGGGTCGGCGATAGTTTTTCCGCCACTGATACTGACGCGCGCATTGATCAACGTTTCTTCAACAACCTTATTACCCGAGGTCTTTGCACAGATGGTCATCCCATCGAGTAAGGGAACCCCGCTGGCGAGCAATGTCCCGAGTGTGCGGGTAAACTTGGCAACCGAGGCTTTTCTGATGAGATCTCCAACCACCGGCAACTTGAGGAGCAGCTTATCAATGACCATCCGCCCTTTAACGGTCGCATAGTATTTCTTAATACCAATGATGGTCCCCACAATAGCCCCGAGAATGACATACCAGTACGCGATAAAGAAGTTACTGATGTCGATAACTATCTGTGTGGGGCCGGGCAACGCCACTTTCCCGCCTGACAGTTCAAGAAACATCTTTGCAAAGATTGGAATGACAAAAAGCATGAGCACAGTAATAACGATCACGGCAACTCCCATGATCGCGGCAGGGTAGATCATGGCAGACTTGATCTGCCCTTTGAGTTTCATCGCTTTCTCGATGTATTTTGCGAGACGCGTCAAGATCGTATCGAGCAGGCCGCCCACCTCACCAGCATGGACCAAGTTGACGTACAGATCGTCGAAGACTTTAGGATGTTTCGACGCAAGGCGTCCGAAAAGGTCGAACCTGCCTCCACCTGAGTCTTCACTTCCCCGACTGTCTCTCGCAGCACTTTATTCTCGGACTGGGTCGAAAGGATTTCGAGACACTGGACCAAGGGCAGACCCGCATTGATCATCGTGCCGAATTGTCGCGTAAATACAACCAGATCTTTATCAGTAAGACCAGACCCTAGATTGATTTTGAATCCGCCCGCGCCACCCTTCTTTTCTTCAAGGCTGGTGACGACGACGCTTTGCTTGCGGAGTTGATCCACCGCCTCATCTCGGGTTTTTGCGCTCAGTTCGCCCTTCTTAACGGCACCCGATCTGGTTCGTCCAACATACGCAAAGGTAGCCATGCGCAACACTCACCCTTCGATGTGGCCATCGCCCTGGCCGGTTGTAGACTGAGGGGAATACCTACCAGGCGAGTCTACTGGCCACCCCAAAACCTGTCAAACAAATGCACAATCTCTGCGCAGGCGACGAGGCACGCGGGCTCAAGCAATACAAAGCCTTAGCTGCTGGCCGCACTCGTGTGCCGAATGCCTCGATAGAGATAATGCAAACCGGATAATAGTGTGAAGGCGACCATCCCGAACAGGAGGGGCAGCATGACGGCGAGATCGATGTGGCGGGAGCTTAAGAATATGACCATCACGACATAGGACAGCTGGAGAAACGTGGTGCCCTTGCCCAGGAAGGTGGGGGTAAGATCCACTCGAGACTCGGTGAAGTGAGCCACCGCCGTTCCCAGCATCAGTATCACATCCCGGCTGACCACAAGGATGGTGACCCACAATGGAATTAAATGAATCATCGAGAGCGTGATGAATCCGGAGGTGAGGAGCAACTTATCAGCCAGAGGGTCCAAGACGGCTCCGAGCCGGGTATACTGATTCTTCATACGGGCGATCGCCCCATCCAGCGCATCAGTCAGTCCCGCTACGAGAAGAACGATGAGCGCTAGATTGAACTTGCCGTAGATCAGTAGCCCGACGTAGCAGGGAATCAGGAGGATGCGGAGGATGGTCAAGCTGTTGGGGATATTCATATCTTCTGAAACACAGCAGTCTACGACAGCGGGGGGAGATGATAGGAGGGCGGTACTCCGTTGTCAACGGCTTGCAGTCGGCGCAGCCCGTCCCTATAATCTCACCTCTGAATCATATCGTTCGAATGTCGTGGAGGTCATGATGAGTTCTCTTCCGCTGCTTTTCAAAAAGGAAGGACTGATTGAAAAGCACCAGGTTGAAGGGGTTGACCCGAGCGATCGGTATTTCAATCGCACAATCCTCGTCAACCGAACACCCTCAGGCTACGCCGCGAAGGTCATGTATGAAGCCTTGAATGTCGAAGGGCATTCGCATCCCACCATCACCGCTGCGGTACAAGAACTCATCGAAGCGATGCAGAGATTCGGCTTCAGCAAATTGAGAACCCGCGCCAATTTCAAAGGCACGAAGTATCTCGCCGAAAAAGAAACCTGGGTCGATTTCCAGGACCTACCGTAGCCCCCGAACGCTTACGCAGACACAAACTCCCGATATACCAGGTCGTGAATAGAGGGGCGGAAGGCTTTAATCTTCTCGTTCTTCCGGCTCGGATATACCCGGTTGGATAACAGTACCACCTCCAATTCGCACAACGGATCAATCCACAGCGACGTCCCAGTGTAGCCGAGATGCCCGAACGACCGCTCGGAAAAACTGGACCCCGAGGAGGACGGCGCCGACGGAGTGTCCCATCCCAACGCCCAGCTCGATTGAACCGCAGATGGTTGACGAGTCGTAAACTGCCTGACAAGCTCTCCATCCAGAATCGACTCTTTCCCATGATAGCCGCGGAGCCAGGCTCCGGAGACCGCCAGCACCGACTCGGCAGTCCCGAATAGTCCTGCATGGCCGGCGACGCCACCCATTGCTGCAGCATTCTCGTCGTGCACCTCCCCACGTAAGAGTCGCCCGCGCCACTCGTCCTGTTCGGTCGGGGCTATGCGTGACACATCAATGATTGGGCGTACAACATCGAGATGCACTCGTCCTGCCGTAGGGCAAAACATCAGAGGGTCGGCCCGTAGCGGTCGGACGATCGCCTCTTCGCACCAGAGATTCAGCGCCATTCCGCTAAGACGCTCCACGAGAAACCCTAGCAACATGAATCCAAGGTCACTGTAGACGATTCGCATTCCGCGTGGATAGATCAACGGTTCGTCGCGAATCATCTCCAATACATGTTGTTTGACGGGCTGATCCCCGCCGGAACACTCCGAGACAAGTCCTCTTGCGTCAAGCCGCTCGTAGAACGGTCGCCATCCCGGCAAGCCCGAGGAATGGGTCAAGAGTTCTCGCACCGTTGCCTGACCGATCGGCGCCCCTTCAAGTTCAGCTAATACCTTTTGCACGGGATCCAGAAGAGCAACTTTCGCACGCTGAATCAGAAGCAATACTGATGTCACCGTCGCCAGCGGTTTCGTCAGAGAGGCGAGGTCGTAGACCGTCGTGGGTTGTACGGGAATGCCCTGAGGATCTGATGACAAACGCCCAGCGACAACGATACATTGCAGCTCGCCACGCAGACGCACTGCCAACTGGGCGCCGGGAAAAACACTGTCGTCAACGGCCGATTGCAGCGCCGCCTGAATGACATGATTGGTAGCCATAGGCGAGATGTCTGTCACTGGTGGGGAAAGATGCGGCGGTGGATGAGCCGCGCGAAACAATTTCCGAAACACCTGAGCAGAGAAAGCCAGTCACTTCGGACGAGTTATAATGTCGGACTGGATTCCCCTTCGAGCTTCTCCTCCGATGCGGTCGCGGCGTCATGGAACGCTTCCTGTTCTTCCACTTCCAACATACGCTCGAACATTCGCAACGATGCGCGCAATCGCTCAACCATGAGCAGGCGCTGCTTCTGGATCGACGAGAGATCGCGTTGCGTATCGGTCAGCTCGACCCTGGCCTGACGGATCATCTCGCCCGCCTTGAGTTCAGCCTCCTTAATGACGAGATCCGCCTCCCGTTGAGCATTCTGTTTCACATCATCTGCCAGCGTTTGAGCAGAGAGGAGGGTGTTCGACAAGGTCGCTTCCGTCCGCTTCAGCTCAGCGAGCTGCTGCTCCAGAAATAAAATCTTTTCTCGTTGAACCGCATGGTCTCGATTCAACGACTCGACCGTCTGTGCCAGTTCTTCGAGGAAGCGATTGACCTCTTCCTTGTCGTACCCGCGAAAGTTGACCTTGAACACCATTTGCTGAATATCGAGCGGTGTAATTCTCATGGCATCCCCCATGGTCATCTCAGTTCATCCTCATGGCCAATTCTTTGAGTGATTGCACAACCGCGATTTGCAGGAAGGTAATGATCAGGATCGCGATGATCGGCGACAGATCCATCCCTATCCGCATCCCGATCATCCGTCTGATTGGAGCCAGGACTGGTTCGGTCGCACGATTGAGAAATTGCACGATTGGATTCCATGGATCCGGGTTGACCCATGAGATCAGGGCACGAGCGATGATTACCCACATATAAAGCCATAGCACATAGTCAAGGATGGTCGCCACCCCAGAAAGAGCATTGCCTGCGACAAACATCAGCGCCCCAACTCCTTCGATCGTGTGGTCGCCGCTTCGACTGCCGCCATCAGCGCGGCACGGAACCCTCCCTGTTCGAGCTGATGAAGCCCGGCGATAGTTGTGCCCCCGGGGGAGGCCACTCGATCTTTCAATTGAGCGGGATGCACCCCTGACTCCAGCACCAAGCGAGCCGCCCCGAGCACCGTCTGAGCGGCAAGAAGTTCAGCGGTCTGCCGCGGCAAGCCCATCATCACCCCTCCATCCGCCAGCGCTTCAATAGCCTGAAATACGTAGGCCGGCCCACTGCCGCTCAGTCCTGTCACGGCATCCATCATTCGTTCCTCAACCAGCACCACCAGGCCGACAGCTTCGAACATTGTTCGAACCAACCGAACGTCATCGTCGGAAACCCCGGCACCCGGCGCAAGAGCGGTCATACCTTCCCGGATGAGTGCCGGAGTATTCGGCATCGCACGGACCACTCTCGGCGCCCCGCCCGGCTGTTCTGCAATGGTCCGAATTGTCACCCCAGCCACAATAGAAATCACAAGGGCATGGGCCAGCATCGGGCCAAGCTCACTGAGCACAGTAGGAAGCGCCTGAGGCTTCACCGCCAAGACGACTACATCAGCCCAGGCAACTGCCTCACTGTTCGAAGGACCAACCCGAATGCCGAACTGACTTTTTAAACGATCGCGACGCTCAGCAACGGGATCTGCCGCCCACATCGATTCAACAGAACACACCTGTCCTGAAAGAAGACCACCGATCATGGCCTCAGCCATCTGGCCGCCACCGATGAATGCGATCTTGTTCGGAATCGTTGGACTAGGCACGTCAGGCTCCAAAAATAGCCGGTCTGAGTCGTATGCCGGATCGGCTGGAAAACGAACAGGGTACTTTCACCGACTGAGCCTCCAGTCGGTAGAGCCGGCGCATCGGATCATTCACAATCCTAGCGCAGTCTCTCCTAAATTCTAAATATTGTACAGAAACCGCCTGGCAGATGTCAGCGCGCACACCTGGACCAGTTCCTATCGATGAGAGAGCAGGGTGATCCCGCTGACCATCGTCCCATTCACCCGACCTTCCCGTCGATAGGAATAAAAGAGTTGATCATGGCAGATCGTACAGAGATTCACCGACGAAACAGACGGTGTGGACACACCCTCTCCTTCCACTTGTCGACGGATCAAGGCCTTGAGGTCCAGTCGAGCCTTATGCCCTCGGTAGTCATGCACAACCGACTCCCAATCAGGCAACCCAATTCTGAGCTCGTCAAGCACCGGATCATCCACTTCATAGCAGCAGGGACCGGCCGAAGGTCCAATGCTGACTCGCAGATCTGCCCGCGTCGATCCGAATCGGTTCGCCATCAGTGTGAAAGTCTTCGAAACAATCCCCGCCACCGCACCACGCCAACCGGCATGAATCGCCGCCACGACACGCCGACGTGGGTCATGCACGAGCACGGGGACGCAATCCGCCGTGCGCACCGCCACCGTCACGCCGGGTTGATCGGTTACCAGCGCGTCCCACCCGCCGGGAAACTGATCCGACCCGGTGAGCGCACGATCCACCACCAACGCATCGGTCCCATGCACCTGCTTGACGGACAGCAGCCAGCCACGCCCCTGCGCCCCAGACTGGCGAGTTGGCACTCCTACATCAAATGCCAGCGAGTCTGCATGGCGGCGCGTTCCAAAGAAATGTCGAACGCCGTCGCGCGCGGACGCAAAGGCAGGAACCGTGATGACTGCTGCACTCATGGCCATACTCCGTTGAGACGACTCACCCCTACAGACCTGTCGGCTTAGTCAACCTGCTTGCGCAGGAACGTAGGCACATCCCACTCATCATCAGTGACCGCCGCAGTTCGCTCCATCGACTCTCTCCCATCTCCCATCCGCCGCAAGTAGGTCGGACGGTCGAGATCTTTGAAGGGCCGCTCCGCATACGATCGTTCTCCCATCGTCTGACCGGCGCCGGGCATCGGCTGTTGGCCGTTGCGGGAAGTCCGAGCCGCAGCCACGGGAACCGGAGCAGGCTGATCCTCCCGCTCAAACCCAGTGGCAATCACCGTCACGACCAGGTCGTCTCCCATATCGGGATTGATCACCTGCCCGACAATGATATTGGCCTCCGGATCGGCTGTCTGTTGGACAATCGTGGCCGCTTCCTCAATCTCGTGCAGCGACATGTTAGGCCCGCCGGTAATATTCAACAGCACGCCGCGCGCGCCCTCAACACTGCCTTCCTCCAATAATGGACTGCAAATCGCCTTTTGCGCCGCTTCAATCGCCCGATTCGTTCCGCGTGCCACGCCCATCCCCATCACGGCGCGTCCTGTATGTGACATCACGGTGCGGACATCGGCAAAGTCCACGTTCACATGGCCGGTAGTCGTAATCACGTCCGCAATCCCTTGAATGGCTTGTCGAAGCACATCATCGGCCACCTTGAACGCTTCGAGCAACGGCGTCGCTTTATCGACGATGCCGAGCAATCGCTGATTCGGAATCACGAGCAAGGTATCCACATGGCGACGGAGATCGCGAATCCCTTCATCTGCATGGACCATCCGGCGATGGCCTTCGTATGAAAAAGGCTTCGTCACAACCCCGACCGTCAAGATACCGAGTTCGCGCGCGATGCTCGCCACGATCGGCGCAGCGCCCGTTCCGGTTCCACCGCCCATCCCCGCGGTCACGAATACCATGTCGGCGCCTTCAAGGCATTCCCGAATCTGATCTTTGCTTTCCAAAGCCGAGTCTTTTCCGACTTCCGGCTTCGCCCCGGCACCGAGTCCCCTGGTCCGCTCGGGTCCCAGTTGAACCTTATACGACGCCCGCGACCGATCCAACGCCTGCAAATCGGTATTCGCCGCGATGAAATCGACCCGCGCCAATCCGGACGTGATCATGGTGTTCAGAGCATTGCACCCGGCGCCACCGACGCCGATGACTTTGATCCGAACGGGGGACACGACATCCTCTTCAAACGAAAACATCAGGACACCTCCCTTGATAAAATTCGCGTAGCGGCCGGCCGCTGCGCGCAACGGTTAAAAGAACTCGAACATCCAGGACTTCATACGATCGAATACCTTGTGCAACGGCCGGCCGCTGCGCAGTCCAGCCGTGGCCATCTCTTCAACATGGTGCCGGGCATGGAGCAGTAGGCCGACACCCGTGGCATGCATGGGATTACTGACAATGTCTCGAAGTCCTCCGATTCCACTTGGCGCGCCTCGGCGGCCCGGAAGATTCAAGACTTGCTCTGCCGCATCGGGCATCCCTTCCAACAACGACGTTCCGCCTGTAATCACCACCCCGGCCCCCAGCATGCCCTCGTAGCCGGCGCGCGCGATTTCCCGACGCACCAGCTCGAATATTTCTTCGACCCGCGGCTCAAGAATCTCGGCAATATCACGGCGCGAAAACGTCCGTGCGGGACGATCACCGACCGACGGGACCTCCACTGTTTCATGGCCTTGCACCAATCCGGTTCTGGCGATCCCCCGATGCAATTTGATCTTCTCGGCTTCGGTCTGAGAGGTCAGCAACCCGATGGCGAGATCCTTCGTCAGATTCTGCCCGCCGATCGGCAAGACCGCGGAGTGCCTGATACTTCCATCGAGGAAAATCGCGAGGTCGGTCGTCCCACCACCGAGATCAACCATGACGACTCCCAGGTCGCGCTCTTCCTGGCTCAGGACGGCCTCACTCGAAGCCAAGGGCTGCAGCACCATATCCACGACGTCGAGCCCTGCGCGATTCACGCACTTGATGATGTTCTGCGCTGATGTCACGGCGCCGGTAATCACATGCACGTTGACTTCGAGACGGTTTCCGGACAAACCCAACGGCTCCCGAACTCCTTCCTGCCCGTCCACCATGAATTCACGAGGCAGCACATGAAGAATCCGTCGTTCATGGGGAATGACCGCCAGGGTCCGCGCGCTCTCGACCGCACGCTGGATGTCCTCCCGCGTGACTTCTGACTTTTTGAGCGCCACAACCCCCTTGCAGTTCTCCGCAGAAATGTGGCTGCCGGCGATGCCGGTATAGACGGAATTGATCTGAACCGCCGCCATCAGCTCGGCTTCCTCGACCGCCTTCTTGATCGATTCCACGGTACTCTCGATATCGACCACGACGCCTTTGCGAAGACCTCGCGACGGGCTGGATCCGACCCCGATGATATTGAGCGCGCCCTCATCGGTGACTTCCGACACGATGGCGCAG
Source organism: uncultured Nitrospiraceae bacterium (assembly GCA_963801725.1). Taxonomy (GTDB): domain Bacteria; phylum Nitrospirota; class Nitrospiria; order Nitrospirales; family Nitrospiraceae; genus Palsa-1315. The sequence goes on along the minus strand of CAWDFX010000002.1, from coordinate 1,054,775 downwards.
ATCTTCGTGGTTCCGATGTCCAGCCCCACGAGAATCTGATCACGCTTCGGCACAGCCCTCACACCCTTTCCCGCACAATGACGCGGTTGTTGTAACGTAGATCGATCTCGCTCACCGTTCGCTTCCGATCATCGAATGGTCCGGTTTTGAATGGCGGATTCACTTTTCTGAACCGCTCCCACTGGTCAACCAGGGAATCGTCGCCGAACCGGAATCGCACTCCATTGGCTGACGCCACGACATTCGAGAAATTCGTGAGATTGACTTCAACTCGCCCGCCGAATGTATTCGCGATGAGCTTGGCCACCACGACCCCGGACTGAACCGCGTTGCGGACTACTGCCTCGCCGTGCTGAAGGGACTGAAGTTCCAACCCGGTCAACAATGGCAACGTCTGGTCATCCTGCTTCCCCAACTTGGCAAGGAGGTATCCGTTCTCATCGCTCAACCAATGATCCGCACCTGTCCGAATAATGGCAGCCGGCGTTCGCTCCACGATGATGACATGCAGCAGATTCGGAGGCCTGCGTTCGACCGTCGCCTCCTTGATCCAGGCATGCATTCGCACTCGCTCGGCCAGAAATGATGTGCTGACTTGATGGAGTCCCATGCCGGGCTTCAAGACGAGCCGCTCCAACACTTCCGGTTTCGTGACGCGGTGAAGACCTTCAACTTCGACGTCGCGGATTTCGAGCCACCCCTGAAAAGCCGGCCCCATCTCTCGGGTGAGCATGGTCAGCCCCCACGCCAACACCGCAAGCCCGATAATCCATTGCCCCACGCGTAGCGCTCGCCGTCTACCCAGCACGCGTCTGTCTCGTTGCGCCTGCTGGCGCTGATCCAAAATCTTCGTGGCACGAGCGCCCTTCCATTGATTCAACCGCGGGCCGATTGCCGGCGCCGTTCTCTTCCGCGCCACCATCTTCATGAGATGCTCCCTTCCCCTGACGGACGAGTGGAACGGGCCGCACGAACGAGGGCGGACTCCAGAATCTGTTCGGTCAACTTGTCATAATCCATCTCGGCCTGGGCCGCTGCCATCGGCAGCAAACTCGTTTCAGTCATACCCGGCGCCGTATTGATCTCCAACACAACCGAGCGGCCACGCGGGGTGATACGGAAATCGACCCTGGCTGCACCTTCACAACCCAGTACCTCATAGCTGCGTAGCGCCAACGCGCGAATCTGCCGGGTCACCGATGCGGTCAAAGGCGCAGGACACAGATACTGCGTCGTCTTCTTTTCGTACTTCGCCGCAAAGTCGTAAAAGCCGCCCGGCGCAACAATTTCCACGGCAGGGAGCACCAACGGAGAAGAATTATTCCGACCAATGATCGACACCGTGACTTCACGCCCCGGAATGTAGGCCTCGACCATGGCATCCACGTCGTAGCGATGCGCCAAGGTCAAGGCATCCCGCCATTGCGCCGGCTTCCGCACGATGGTGACGCCGATCGTGGATCCTTGCGACGCAGGCTTCACCACGACGGGCCAGCGCAATTTCGCCGTCCGCATCACCACGGCGATCGAGACCTTCTCCCCGCGCTTCACGACCGTGCCGGCCGGCACAGGAATACGCGCTGAGGCCAAAAGCGTTTTTGTCGCCACCTTATGCATGCCGATCGCACTGGCCTGAATGCCGGACCCGGTGTAGGGAATTCCAAGGGTTTCCAGGAACCCTTGGATCGCGCCATCTTCACCACCTGGTCCGTGCAACGCGAGAAACACCAGGTCGATCTTCTGGTCGCGCAGATCCTGGGCGAGCGTCGGTCCGACATCGATGGCCACTGCGTCGTAGCCACGATGGACCAGCGACCGATGCACCGCGGTGCCCGTCCGGAGCGACACATCGCGCTCAGCCGATTGCCCTCCCATCAGCACCCCGATGCGGGCGCGGGTCAGAAGGGGCCGCTCTGTCGATCGAGGGTCGCCCATACCGCTACGTCTCTCCTACGATTTTGAGTTCAAGATCCAACCGCACTCCCGCTCGACGGCGAATCGCGCTGCGGACCTTCCTGATCAGCGCCAGCACGTCTGCGGCGTTCGCCTGACCGCGATTGACCATAAAGTTGGCGTGCTTCATCGACACTTCCGCATCGCCGACACGTGCGCCCTTGAGGCCAACTGTCTCGATCAATCGTCCGGCAGAATCGTTCGGAGGGTTCTTGAACACGCAGCCGGCGCTCGGCATCGCGAGCGGTTGCGTGTCCCGTCGATAGTGGAGATAGTCTTTGACCACCCGCTCGATCTCCGAGCGGGCCCCTTGCTTCAATTGAAGCCACACTCCCACGACGATGCCGCGTGGCAGCAAAGCCCGCCGATACTCGAACCTGACCTGGCCTGCTTCGACGTCCACGATCTGACCTTTCATGTTCACCATGCGAACGGCCTTCACGGAATCTTTCATTTCTCCGAGCTTCGTGCCGGCATTCATCACCACACAGCCGGCCACAGTCCCTGGAATTCCCGCCGCCCATTCCAATCCCGCGAGGGAGTGGCGGATGGCATACCCGATCAGCGTCGGCATTCCGACGCCCCCTTCGGCATAGAGAACGGACCCCGGTTCCTCTTTAATCCCCCGCAACCGAACCAAACTGATGACGATGCCGCGGATACCCCCATCCCGAATGAGCAGATTCGTCCCGCCCAGGACGAACAACGGAATCCTGCGCGCGTGCGCCTGCTGAACCACCGAGCAAACATCCTCGATATCAGCCGGCTCAACCACGACATCTGCCGGCCCTCCGATCTTGAACGAGGTGTATTCCCGCAGTGGAGCCTGGAAGAACACAGATCCCCGAAGCCCTGCCACGGCGGTTCGCATATCTGCCTGCGTAAATCGCGCATGGACTCTCGTTGCTTTCGTGACACGCCGACTCCTTCGCTCCATGGCATCAGGCAGTGGGGGTTGATCGGGCCAATAAGCCGAGCCCGGTCTTCCAGATATCCCCTGCCCCCAATGTGATGACGAGATCCCCCGATTTCAGATGTGGCAGCACCTGATCCACCAACGTGTCTTTCTGTTCTACAAAGGTCACGGACGGATGGCCGGCCGCACGAACAATCTCAGCCAGCCTGGCTCCGGACACCCCGGGAATCGGCTGCTCGCCTGCCGCATAGATATCCGTCAAGAACAGCACGTCCGACTGGTCGAACGCCTTCGCGAAATCCTCCAGCAAGTCTCGCGTCCTGGTATAGCGATGCGGCTGGAACAGCACCACCAGTCGCCGGTCTCCCCAGCCTTGCTTCGCCGCGGCCAGGGTGGCCTTAATCTCGGTCGGATGATGCCCGTAATCGTCCACGACCATGATCCCATTAGCTTCCCCTCGCAGATGAAAGCGGCGCTCAACCCCGGTATAAGCGGCCAGCGCCTTCCTGATGAGATCCACCGGCACATCCAATTCGATTCCGATCGCGATGGCCACGAGCGCGTTGGAGACATTGTGTCGACCGGGCACCGCCAGACGGAACGGGCCCAGATTGCGCCCACGGAACTGCGCCCGAAACTCGGCGCCCCATTGGTTCAAGCTGATCTCTGTCGCAAAGAAGTCCGGCAGGACACCCTCACGCTCACGAAGGCCGTAGGTCTGATAGCGTTTCACGATGCTCGGAAAGAGCGCCCTGAGCCGATCATCGTCGGCACACAACACAGCCAATCCATAGAACGGCACCTTATTGATAAATTCGAGGAAGCACTCGTTGATGCGTTCCATGCTGCCGTAGTGATCGAGATGTTCCCGGTCGAGATTCGTGACCGCAGCGATGGTCGGGGACAGACGGAGAAACGACCCGTCGCTCTCATCGGCTTCCGCCACGAGGAGATCTCCTCGACCAAGGCGGGCATGACTCCCCAGCGCATTCACTTTGCCTCCGATCACCATCGTGGGGTCCAACCCGCCCTGCGCCAGCACATTGGCCACCATTGATGTGGTCGTGGTCTTTCCATGAGCACCGGCAATGGCGACCCCGAATTTCAGTCGCATCAGTTCCGCGAGCATCTCGGCCCGAGGAATCACGGGAATGTGCTTCGCCTTGGCCGCCACGACCTCGGGATTCTGTGCCGACACAGCGGAAGAGATGACCACCACTTGAGCCTCTCCCACGTTTGATTCCTGATGACCGACAAAGATGCGCCCGCCGAGCTCTTCCAATCTCCGCGTCGTGTCGGAGCTGTGCAGGTCCGATCCCGTCACTTTGTACCCCAGGGTCAGCAGCACCTCGGCGATACCGCTCATCCCCGATCCCCCGATTCCGACCAAGTGAATCTGTTGCGTCTTGCGAAACATCGTCGCGCGCCTTACTCCACCAACCGGTGGATATGACTGTGATCCCTGTCCACGTTGTCCAACGCCATTAGCCTCCTGCCGCTCCAACAGAATGGTTGACGTCATGATGACCCCCCATGAGTGCATAGCATTCGCGGACAATAATCTCGGCTGCATCGATTCGCCGTAGAGAGAGACTGGCCTCGCCCATCGCACGCAATCGTTCAGGATCCCCAAGAATACTCACCACTGTGCGGACCAACAGGGTACCGGTGAGCGCGGATTGCGGAAGCACCACGGCAGCCCCGGCTGCTTCCATCACTTTGGCATTCTGCGTCTGGTGGTCGTAGATGGCGGACGGCAGCGGAACGAGGATGGCCGGCTTTCCGCACGCCGTGAGTTCCGCCACCGTCATGGCGCCGGCTCTCGCCACAACCAGATCCGCCTCCCGTAGCGCCGCGGGCATGTCATAGATAAACGGCATGACGTGCGACTCGATGCCGGTGCGACGATAGGCCTCGGCCACGCGCGCATGGTCGGACTCGCCGGTCTGATGGGTCACTGTGAGATGAGGCAGTTGTGTCATCAGTTCGGACAATCCTTCCGTCACCGCTGCGTTCAGCGCCTTTGCCCCTTGGCTGCCACCGAAAATCAGCAGATGCGGTGGTCCCGATTTCTCGCGGCTCTGCTGCACACCGTCCAGGAACGCTTTACGAATCGGGGTCCCTACCACGCGCACCTTGGAACGATCGAACGAGTCAGCCGCCGACTCGAATGCGAGAAACACACGTTGGACGAACGGCCCCACCGCCTTGTTTGCCATTCCGGGATTCGCATTCGGCTCAAGAATCACGCGTGTCACTCCAACCCATGCTGCAGCGAGCAGCATCATCGGACTTGTATAGCCGCCGACCCCGATAACCAGATCCGCCCGTCTCGTTCGCAAAATCCGCAGACACTGCCACAAGCTGACCGGCATGGCGCACAAGCCTGTCACCGCCCCGGATAGCCCCTTACCCATCACCGGCTTGGCGCTGATCAGCGCCAGGTCGAATCCCTCGTGATCGAGCACGTTCGATTCAAGTCCACGCGTCGTCCCTACGAAGAGGACCTTGGTCCTGGGATCGCGCCGGAGAAACTCTCGCGCCAACGCCACAGCCGGGTAGAGGTGGCCACCGGTTCCTCCTGCTGCAATCACGATCGTCATCCGTAATCCGACCCGCCATGTCCGCCCCGCGACTCGCCGGCATGGCGGTCGCGGGAAATACTGAGCAGAATCCCCACGCCGATCAGACTGACCACCAGCGACGACCCTCCGTAGCTCACGAATGGTAAGGTGAGTCCTTTCGTCGGTAAGAGCCCAGTCACCACCGCCGCATTCACCAACGCCTGACCGCCGATCAACAAGGTAATGCCCATGCCCAGATAACGACCGAACGGCACCCGCGCGCGCGCAGCGATCTGAAACCCCCGCCAGACAAAAAATGCAAACAGCAGTGTGACGGTGGCGGTTCCGATGAGCCCCAGTTCTTCGCCGACCAGCGCCAGGACAAAATCCGTATGCGCTTCCGGAAGAAAGTAGAGCTTCTGTTTGCCCTCGCCTAATCCCACCCCGAACGGACCGCCGCTGCCGAAAGCCAAGAAGGATTGCGTAATTTGAAACCCGGCATCCGACGCATCCTTCCATGGGGCAAGAAACGTCATGAGCCGTTGGCGTCGATAACTGGAACCGAGCACCAGCACCAGCACGACCGGAATCGCGCAGAGACCTAAGGCCAAGAGATGGGAGATACGCGCCCCGGCGAGAAAACACATCCCGACCGTCACCAGTCCGAGCACCACGACCGTCCCAAGATCCGGCTCCAGCAGCACCAGTCCTCCCAGCAGTCCGATCACGATCAGGCCCGGCAAGAGACCATCGCGAAACAGCGCGATCTTGTCTCCTTTCTTGGTCAGATATGCCGCCATATAGATGACCGCCACGAGCTTGACCATTTCCGCCGGCTGAACTGAGATGGGTCCCAACCGCAACCATCGCCGCGCCCCATTGGCCGCCACACCGAGCGACGGCACCAGCACGATGACGAGCAGCAACAACATACAGACCAACATCGGAACGGAGAGCTTCTTCCAGAGCGTGTAATCGATCCGCGACGTGAGATGCATCAACACAAAGCCGAACGCGAGCCAGGCGATCTGCCGTTTCAGAAAAAACCCAGAATCCTGAAACCGGTTGCCTGCCACGATGGCGCTCGCGCTGAACACCATGACGAGCCCTACCAACGCCAAGATCATGGTCACCGCCAGGAGCGTATGGTCTGCCGCCACCCGTTGCTTGCCGCCAGACCGTTGGCTGGGCTGGGACCATGGAAGCGCCAGAGTCCCCGCTGATCGATGCGCCATGACTCAGAACCACCCCTCCCTCGCCTTGCACATTACGCCGGTAAGGCATGGACCAATGCCTTGAATTGACGACCGCGGTCTTGATAGTCCGCAAACATATCGAAGCTGGCACAGGCCGGGGACAACAACACGACGTCGCCAGGCGATGCGCCCTGTGCCGCAAGATCCACCGCGTCCCGTAAGGTGGCTGCCTCGCTCATCGAGGCGACACCTTTCCAGGCCTGTCGCAACATCGGTGCCGCTTCTCCAATCAGGATTACATGCGTGACCCGCCGGCTGATCACCAGAGTGAGCCGAGAAAAATCGCCTCCCTTATCCCGCCCACCGGCAATCAGCCAAATCGGTTGATCGATACTCTCCAGCGCTTTGAGCGTGGCATCGACATTCGTTCCCTTTGAATCGTTGACAAATCGGACTCCGCGACGCTCGCGAACGATTTCAAGGGCATGTTCGAGTCCGGGAAACGTCGTGAGGACACGACGAATGGCATCGAGAGGGCATCCACACAGGACGGCATAGGTTGAGGCAGCCATGACGTTCTGCACGTTGTGGTGGCCGATGATGCGGATCTCGCTTCGGCGGCAAATCTCCTGCCGCACCCCGGTCACCGTCGTCACCATCCGGTCGCCTTCGAGGTAGGTTCCCCCATACAGATCTACACCGATCGTCGACGCGGTCGTAAATCCCAGCCGTGTTGCGCGGACTCGATGGCGCAACGCTGCCACACGCTCGTCGTCAAGGTTGAACAGCGCAAAATCGGAGGCGACTTGATTCTCGAAGATCCGCTGTTTTGCCGCGACGTACTCATCCAGCGAGTCATAACGGTCCTGGTGATCGACCGTCACATTGAGCAGGGCGGCAACCCAGGGCCGGAATCGATCGATCGTCTCGAGTTGAAAACTGGAGACCTCGACGACGAGATAGTCGAACGGACTCGGCTTCCCTGCCTGGCTGGCGCGCAAGTCTTCCACCGCCGCTTCGCTCAAGGCCGTGCCCAAATTGCCGCCGACAAACGCCCGCTTGCCGCTCTCGGCGAGAAACTTGCCGATCAACGTCACGGTCGTACTCTTACCGTTGGTCCCGGTGACTGCGAGGAGCGGACTTCGAAAGAACTGCGAGGCGAGCTCCAACTCGCTGATCACCTTCACGCCGCGCCGACGCACTGCTTCGAGCGAGGCGAGTCGATAGGGAACTCCCGGGCTTATCACCACCAAGTCCGCTGCATCGAGCGATGATTCATACTGTGGCCCGACGGTCACACCGACGTGATCGCGGTCGATAGCTCCGAGGGCCGATGTCAGTTCCGCCGATTCCTTCCGGTCGGCAACCGTGACTCGCGCCCCCGCCGCTTGAAGCAGTCGGCTAGCCGCTACTCCGCTTCTGGCAAGTCCCATGACCGTGACACGCGCCCCCGCCAATTCCACAGCCGCTTCTCCCACCATGCCGTCACCGAAGCTTTAGGGTGCTCAGACTCAACAAGGCCAACAGGATGGCGATAATCCACAAGCGCACCACGACCTTGGGCTCCTCCCATCCCTTCATCTCAAAGTGATGATGGATGGGCGCCATGAGAAAAATGCGTTTCCCGCGCGACTTGAACGAGATCACCTGAAAAATGACCGAGACCGCTTCGATCACAAACACTCCGCCGACCATCAGGAGCAGCAGCTCGTGCTTGCTGATCACCGCGACCGTGCCCAACGCCGCTCCCAGCGGAAGCGATCCCACATCCCCCATGAATACGGAAGCCGGATAGGTGTTGAACCACAGGAACCCCAGACTCGCCCCCAAGATGGCCGCGGTAAACACCGCAAGTTCACCTGCGCCTTCGATGTGCTGAATGAGCAGATAGTCCGACATCAGTCGGTGGCCGACGACATAGGCCACAATCGTATAGGCCAGCGCCGCGATCATGACGGGTCCGACCGCAAGCCCGTCGAGACCATCGGTCAGATTGACGGCATTGGAACTCCCGACAATGACCACGACAGCAAAGGCGATATACCACCAGCCGAGATCCGGAACGACATTCTTGAAAAACGGGATGCTGAGCTTGGTCGTATAGCCGGGCAGGAAATAGAGGACCAAGGCAATCGCCAAGGCCAACACCACTTGAGCCGTGAACTTCTGCCATGCCAACAACCCCTTCGATTGGGTCTTGATGAACTTGAGATAGTCGTCGACAAATCCAATCGCTCCGAACCCCAGCGTCGCGGCAAGCACCAGCCAGACGTACGGCTTCGCAATATCGGCCCAGAGAAGCGTCGAGAGGACCACCGCAAAGAGGATGAGAATCCCGCCCATAGTGGGCGTGCCGCTCTTCGCCAGATGACTTTTGGGACCATCATCGCGAATCTGCTGGCCCAGCTTGATGTCTTGCAACTTCCGTATCACCCACGGAGCCAGCACAAAGGCGATCAAGAACGCCGTCACGGCTGCGTAGATGATCCGGAAACTCAGATATCGAAAGACGTTCAGAAATGAATATTCCGTATGAAACGGATACAGCCAGTTGTAGAGCATGCGGCCTTTATGTTGAACATGCGCCGGCCCGTCTGACGACTCTTGCGTCGGATGGGCGCCGGCCCCCTTACGATGCCTGCTTGACGACTGCCCTCATTCCCGTCAGAGCCTGCACAACCTGCTCCATTTTCATGCCGCGAGAGGCCTTCACCAACACCACATCACCCTGCCGCACGATCCGCTTGAGGTGATCGGCCGCTGCCGCTGCATCAACCACTTCGTCAATCTGTGCACTACTCATCCCGCCCAGCCTGGCTCCTTCTGCAATGTCCCGGCCCAATGTCCCACAGACGATCATCCGCGACAGCCCCTGTGCGGCAAGGAACTGCCCAACGTCCCGGTGCATCCGGCCGGTCTCAGGCCCGAGTTCGAGCATGTCTCCCAACACGGCAATCCGTTCGCGTGCAGGATTCCACTGTGCCAGCAATTGGAGCGCCGCTTTCATCGAAGCGGGGTTGGCGTTGTAGCAATCGTTGATGATATGGACGCCATGGTGAGTCACCACCTGCGACCGCATCGCGGCAGGACGGAATCGGCTTAGCCCTTGGGCAATCATCGAACCGGACAGGTTCAACGCAGCACCCACCGCTGCAGCCGCGAGCGCGTTGGTCACGTTATGGGTGCCATGCACCTTGATTCGAACAATTGTGGGACGGCTCCTTCCAGGGAGATGCAAGCGAAAGGTCGTTCCTTGGCGAACGTCGGACGTGACCCCGCTCGCGCGGACATCGGCCATCTCCGAAAATCCGAACGACATGACGCGGCATTGCGCACGCGCGGCGAGGTAGTCAAAGTAGGAATCGTCGGCGTTCACAATCGCCGTGCCATCGACTGGAAGCAGGTCCAACAATTCCGCCTTGGCTTGCGCCGACCCTTCCATGCTTCCAAAGAACTCGAGATGATCCGGGCCAATATTGGTAATCACCCCGATCGTGGGCCTGACGATCTCACAGAGCCTGGTTGTCTGCCCTTGCTGATCCACGCCCATCTCAATAACGGCCGCTTGATGGCGAGCTGTGAGCCGAAACAGGGTGTACGGTACGCCGATCCGATTGTTGAAATTCCCCTCGGTCTTTAGCACCGGCCACCGCTGGGCCAACACCGCCGCCACCATATCTTTCGTCGTGGTCTTACCGTTGCTCCCGGTCACCGCCACGACGGGAATATGGAACCGACTGCGGTGATGCGTCGCCAACTGTTGGTAGGCAAACAGCGGGTCACGCACTCCGAAGAGAAAGGGCGCCGACCGCCCCTCGATCCGGCGTACCGCTGCGGAACTTGGAGGAAGGCGGTATTCATCGTGAACGATGGCGCCCGCTGCGCCCTGAGCAAGTACGGCCGGCACAAACTCATGCCCGTCGTACCGGTCGCCCCTGAGTGCCACAAAGAGATCACCGCGGCGAACCGATCGGGAATCCGTGCTGATCTGTCTGATCCTGTGCTTCCCCGATAACGAGTCCTGGCCCGCGAGAACTTTCACGCTGATGACTTCTCGTAACTCCTCGACCGTAAAGAGTCCCATCGATTCCTTATCCTGCGCGATCTCGGCTGTGGCCTGAACTCTCACGCGCAATCCCGCAATTGCTGAATCGCCTCGCGAGCCACCTCACGATCGTCAAAATGAAACTTCTTGGTGCCGATGATTTGATAATCTTCATGCCCCTTGCCGGCAATGAGCACCATGTCGCCCAGGCGTGCCTCTCGAATGGCAGCGCCAATCGCTTCACGACGGTCAGGCACCAAGTGGTACTGCACATGAGTGCGGCGCTCCAGCGCATCGCGCACACCGATCTCGACTTCTTGAAGGATCGCCATCGGGTCTTCGGTTCGAGGGTTATCGGATGTCAGAATCACCACGTCGCTGTATTCGACAGCCGCGCGTCCCATCTTCGGCCGCTTCCCTCGATCTCGGTCGCCACCGCAGCCGAACACGGTAATGATCCGATCGGTCTTTAATGTTTGAGCAGCCGTCAGCAGTCGGAGGAGCGCGTCTTCGGTATGGGCGTAATCGACGACCACGGTAAAATCTTGCCCTGAAGAGATCCGCTCGAAGCGACCTGGGACATTGGTAATATGAGCGGCCGCTTCGCAGATCTGATCGGATGTCGCTCCGTCATGCAGCGCGACTCCGATCGCTCCCAGCAAGTTGTAGACGTTATGCTCACCGACCAACCGGCTCTCGACGGTGAACGAGCCTGCCGGAGTCGCTGCCGTGAACGTGGTACCGGTAAGTGAGAGGGACACTCGTTCCGCCTTGAGATCGGCCTGGTTCTGAATGGCATAACCCCAGACCGGCACAGGAGAGGCTGCGCGGATCGCGGCTCCTCTGGGATCGTCCACATTGACGAGGGCGCGTTTCCCACTCTTCCGCCCCCCGGCCAATCCGGTGAACAGTCGCCGCTTCGCCTCAAAGTACTCATCCATCGTATGGTGAAAATCGAGATGATCTTGTGTGAGGTTCGTGAACACCGCCACGTCATACTCGCAGCCCGATGTCCGGTCTAATGCGAGAGCGTGGGACGACACTTCCATCACCGCGGTGGTGAGTCCGCTCTCGACCATCTTGGCCAATAGTTCTTGAAGGTCGAGTGCGCCGGGCGTCGTGTGAGAGGCGGGAATCGTTTCCTGCCCGATTTGGTATCCCACCGTACCAATCAACCCCACGCGTCGGCCGACTCCTTCCAGTAACGCTTTACAGAGATACGTCGTCGTCGTTTTTCCATTCGTACCCGTCACGCCGATCATCTTGAGTCGGGCGGATGGATCCTCATAAAACCTGCTGCCGAGTAGACCGAGCGCCTTGCGCGAATCAGACACCAACACGAGCGGTACCGGTCCTGATGCCACAGGCGCCTGGGCAACCACCGCAGCCGCTCCGGCCTTGATGGCCTGTTCGATAAATCCATGACCATCGACACGCTCGCCCTTGACGGCGACAAAAAGGCTCCCACTCCTTACGGCCCGTGAATCGTCCGTGATCGCATGCACCGGACAATTCATATCGCCACGCTGCTCCAGAACCTCGACCTGCCCGCGGAGCGCCCCGAGCAACTGCGAAAGGGTGATGGAATCGCGCGTCATGGCCTGTCAGTGATCCTTCATCGCCAGTGCGATTTTCACAGTGTCCTCTCTGGACACACCAAGATAGTTGAGCGCCTGCTCTCCGACCCGACGAAAAACGGGCGCCGCCACGGCCCCGCCCCAAGCTTCGCCTTGAGGTTCATCCAGGACCACGATCATCGCCAGCCGCGGAGATTCTGCCGGCACATACCCGACAAACGACCCGACAAACTGCGTGGAGGAATAGGCGCCGGTTCGAGGATCGATTTTTTGCGCGGTCCCTGTTTTGCCTGCCACACGGAATCCAGGAATAGCTCCCTTCGCCCCCGTCCCATTCGTCACGACACCTTCCAGCATCGTCGTCATCGTCCGGGCCGTGTCCGATGACACGACTCGCCGCTTTACTTGTGGCAGTACCTCCTTGAGCAAGCGACCTTTCTGATCGCGAACCTCGGAAACCACATAGGGCTTCATCATCACGCCCCCATTGGCGAGGGTCGCCATCGCCGACACCATCTGGAGGGGCGTTACCCCGACCTCTTGTCCCATCGAGATCGACGCGAGCGATCGACGGCCCCAGTCTTTAGGGGCCTTCAAAAGTCCGTTCACTTCACCCGGCAGATCGATCTCCGTACGTTGACCGAATCCAAACGCCTGGAGATAGCGGTACAGCCTCTGCTCTCCGAGAGCCATTCCCGTTTTGGCGGCGCCGATGTTGCTGGATTTTTGAATCACCTCGGAAAACGTCATCCACCCCAGCTTGTCATGGTCATGAATCGTCGTATTCGCGATCACCATCTGGCCGTTTTCGCCGAACACCAAGGAATCGGGCGTCATCACTTTTTCTTCGAGCGCCGCGGCCGCGACCATCGCTTTCATGGTCGACCCGGGCTCGTACGTATCTGTCAGGGCACGATTGCGCCACCGATCCGGCGTCAAGGCGGCAACGACATTCGGATCGAATCGTGGACTGACGGCCATCGCGAGAATCGCACCGGATTGCGGCTCCATGGCGATGATGATCCCGGACTTGGCGTGGGTATGAGTGACGGCCTCTTCGAGTTCTTTTTCTGCAATGTATTGGATGACCTCGTCGACGGTCAGCGTAAGGGCATGTCCCGGCGTCGGCGCTTGCTCCGCCAACCCCTTAGGAAACACCGTGCGGCCTAACGCATCGCGCTGCAACACGGTGACGCGCTTCTCTCCATGCAGGTGCGAATCGTATCGGCGCTCGAGACCCTCAAGCCCTTGCCCATCCATCCCGGAGAATCCCAGGACATGGGCCAGCAAAGGGCCCTTGGGATAAAACCGCCGCCCCTCCATCACCACGCCGATGCCGTCCAACGACAACTGCTCCAGCCGACGACCCTGCTCGGGCTCGACCTTTCGCGCCAACCACACAAAGCTCTTGTCTTGCCGAAGCTTTCTCTCAAGCTCACTGCTTCGAATTTGAAGTACCGGAGAAAGATGACGGGCAACGGTCGATGGACTCTCCAGCGACGTCGGTACGCCGAACACGGATGGCACCTCCACATTCATTGCGAGCACTTTGCCGTGCCGATCCGACACCATGCCTCTGGCCCCTTCGAAGGATACGGTCTTTTGATGTTGCCGATCGGCCTTGGCCGTGAGGTCTGCTGCCTGAAGCACTTGGAGCGTGACCAGCCGAAATAGAATAATACTGAACCCGCAAAGGAGCAGGAGCAGCATCACATAGCGACGACCGCGAGAAGGGCCGACAGTCACTCTCTCTCCCTCCCGGTTGAGTCATGTTTCGCCAGACGGACTTGCTCCACAGGTGGGAGTGACAGGCTCGGAGCCTCTCCCGGCTGATGCACCATCAGCACTTGCCCCTGCTGCGGCGGAATCAGCCCCAATTTTTCTGTCGCCACTTTCGCGATCCGCTCCGGAGCCGTCAGCGCAGAAAACTTCACTTGCAATTGATCCCGCTCTCGCTCCAGCAATACTTTCTGGGTCTTCAACCGTTCGATCTGATAACCCAATCGAACGACATCGACACGTTCCCACACAAACACGAAAACCAACAGCACACCGGCCACGATCGTCACCGTCTTCATGAGTGACCCTCCTTGGATACCCGTTGGGCAGCCCGCAACTTGGCACTGCGGGATCGAGGATTCCGGTCCGATTCTTCCCTGCTGGGAATCTGCGGCTTCTTGGTGAGCACCACCAATGCAGGATCGTCCTTGCCGGAGAGCGCTCGTAACGTGTGTTTCACAATCCGATCTTCGAGCGAATGGAATGAAATCACACAGAGACGACCGCCGGGAGACAACACGTCTGCCGCATCGCGCAACGCCGGCTCGAGAGAGTCCAGCTCTTGATTCACTGCAATGCGAATGGCTTGAAACGTGCGGGTGGCACAGTGAAGACGACCATGCCGATAATTCGCTGGAACAGCTCCCTCGATCACTGAGACCAACTCTTTCGTCGTCGCCAAGGGATGGCGTTCTCGCGCGCGGACAATGGCACGCGCAATTCGTCGAGAAAACCGTTCTTCGCCGAACTGAAAAATTGCGTCGGCCAACTGCGCTTCCGGCCATCGATTGACAAGGTCAGCTGCGGTCCCGCTCATTGATTGATCCATACGCATGTCCAACGGACCATCCACTTGAAAGCTAAAGCCGCGAGCAGGTTCTTCCAACTGCGGGGACGAGACCCCAAGATCAAACAGGATTCCATCGACCTGGCCAATACCACTGACGGTAAGATGCTGTTTCAGATCCATAAAATGCCCATGGAGTAGGAGCACGCGGTCGCCGAATCGTGCGAGCCTTTTTCGACTGGCTGCAATGGCCGCTGCATCGCGATCAAGTCCAATGAGTCTGCTGTCAGAGCCACTCGCCTCAAGAATTTTCTCAGCATGCCCACTGTACCCCACCGTACAGTCAAGATAGGTTCGACTCTCCTCTCGAACGAGCCAAAACAGCACTTCTTCTGACATGACCGAAATATGTCGAGAAACCTCCATAGGTTATCTATCAACCAAGTTCACCCACTTTCTCCCACCCCGGCGCGCAGTATACACCCACTCAAAGACTTGTCAATAGAAAATTCATGGACTTACGAAGTTTGAGGACATCTGCTTGTTCAATGAAATCTTGAGGGATAGAAGAAGCGGGTACGGGATACGGTACCCTTCGGGGAGGCTACTACGGCATATGGGGAATATCGCCCCAAGCCCACATGCCCAGGCTGCCAAGCGCTTGAAGCTCACTCCACGGTAATATGAGGCAGAACTGCATCACCTCTTATTGGCGAACTACGGACGAGTCCTTTGAGTTCTCACGGCAGCAAGTACCGATCTCGCGACACGGCTCAACGATTTCACCACGAAGCTGTCATGGAGTAATCTGCAGCGTAACCGACTGAACAATCTGTTACGCGCATCGGAGTTGGTGAGTTTCATTGACAAGAATTCAAGTCGAGGTGAAAATGATTTTATGCGATTCACTCATGACAACCAAGACCCTCTGCCTGACCGTCTTCATGGGGGGAGTCGCCTTCACGTTCAGCGGCATCACCGCCGCCACGGCGTCAGCGGCATCACCGCTCTATTGGTGTCCCGATCAAAAATCCGATCGGCAATATTCAGCGAAGCAAGGACCTGGGTGCGTGCCGCTTGTTGAGAAAAAAGAAACCCAGGCAACAGAGCAAGAAGGGGAAACACCTACTGGCGACAAACCGCCACGCGACTTCAAGATCGAGAATCTGCAGGGCGACGTATCGACATTCCTGAACAAGTATCGCCACTTCCTCGATTGCTGCAAGACCGATCTCTCGGAACTTCAGCAGGTCGAAGAAATGGGAGATGAGGTCGGAGATTTACTCAAGTCCACCCAGGCTAATATATCGAATCATTCGATGGCCTCGCGCGGCATCATGCTCCGCGAAATGATCCCGACTGTCTCCAAGGCCCGCGCTGATCTGAAGAAACTGCGCGCGACGCTCGAACGCATCAGCACCTCGACCAACACCCGAGATTCAGGAGACTTTGAAGCCTCAGGTCGGGAAGCCCACGCGATTCGCGAAATGGAAGAATCGATTGAGAGAGACATCCGTGCGCCGAAGCTGTCGACAGGACCAAAGACGGGCGCCAGCATCGGCAACGC
The DNA here is from genome assembly GCA_963801725.1 of uncultured Nitrospiraceae bacterium. Lineage (GTDB taxonomy): Bacteria > Nitrospirota > Nitrospiria > Nitrospirales > Nitrospiraceae > Palsa-1315. Next base: position 1,038,391 of record CAWDFX010000002.1, on the reverse strand, counting down.
ACCAGCAGCAGGGCCGAGTATCGGAAAAACTCCGAAGACCGGCAACACGATCGGCGCGGAAGGCGTCACCGGCCAAGACATCGGGGCGTCATCGAAAAATAGCCACGACATCGGCGGCTCAGGCCCAGCAGGGTTTGGGATCGGCGCCACAGGCCGTGCGGGTCCTTCAATCGGCGAGTCCACCTTCAACAGCGAATCGTCTTCGGCGGTCGGCTCATCGCTGCAACGTTCCACCGTGGGGTCTAGCCTGTCGGATTCGACGGTAGGATCGAGCTTCGGCGGCTCCAGCGTGGGCTCAAGCCTTGGAGACTCGGGTGTTGGTTCGTCGTTCGGTTCGTCTGGTGTCGGTTCGACCATTCAAGAACGCGGCACCGCCCCGCAGCAGTAATCTCCCTCACTGGCTTGAAAGCACAGTCGGCACCGATTCCCAGGTCTCCCCGCGATTTTTACTCCTATACAAGCCACTCCCGTTCGTGCCTGCATAGAACACGGCCGGATCGGTCGGACTCTGCACGAGTGATCGGATATTGAGCGTCGCAAGACCCGTATTCAGCGTGCCCCACGTCGTCCCACCATCTTCGCTCCGATGGACACCTTCCCGACCGCCCAGATAAATGACGCCCTTCTTCGTGCGATCCAAGATCATCGAAAACAACATCTGATCTTGTAGCGACTGCCCGATCCGCACCCAGGCCTTCCCGCCATCCGTCGTCTTATAGAGTCCCGCCAGCGTGGAGGCGTACACCGTATCCGGCTCAAACGGATCGACCAGCACCGACGTCACACTGAGCGCCCGCGACGACTTGATGATGTCAGGCGACACGAGGCCGTTGTTCACCTTCTCCCAATGACCGGCTTCGTCGATCGTTTTGTACACTCCGCCGCTCGTGCCCGCGTATAAGATCGCCGGCCTCGTCGGATCCATGCCCAGCGTGACCACCATCAGCACTTCCTTCATCCCTTCCATTTTCTTCACCCAATGCTCGCCGCCGTCTTTCGTCTCAGACACACCCATCGTCGTGGCGAGAAAGATGTGATTGCTGTCTGTCGGATCGAAGACGAATTGATTCACCACCGACGAGATCGTTGCATCGTCTAACCCCGAACGCATCGAAGCCCAGTGCTGCCCGCCATCGTGACTCTTAAAGACAGCATCACCCTTCGTACCCGCATACACCGTGGCCGGGTAGGCCGGATCAATCGCCATCGAAATCACGCGCGAGTGGCTCATCCCATGTGACAGATTCGTCCAGGTCTGGCCTCCATCGCGCGTCTTATAGATGTAGTCGTTCGTCGCGACGTAGATGATGTCAGGATTCTTCGGATTGAGCTGGATGACGACGATGGGATCGCCGCGATTGCAGCCCGAGAGAGCCGTAGCGAAAAGAAGCAGAAGAGCAAGAGCGTATGTCATGCGTCAAACGTTGCAGCATCATACCAGGATGCTCAAACAGGTCATCCAACAAGGCCGCAGGGAGAATCGAGCGCCGAGGCGTGCTGTCTGTATGCACGTTGAGGTGCTCGATCGACTGAGAACGCAGTTGGGGACCTGTTTCAGCATCCTGAGTTAGCGGTAGTTGGTGAATTGTAAATCAATCCCAAAATCTTTGCCCCTGAGAAACGCCATGGCCGCTTGGAGGTCATCCTTGCTCTTGCTCAGCACGCGCACTTGCTCGCCTTGAATCTGCGCTTGTACTTTCAATTTTGATTCCTTGATGGCCTTCGTCACCTCTTTCGCCTTGTCCGCCGCGATACCGCTTTGAATCTTCGCCACCTGGCGCACCGTCCCACTCAGCGCCGGCTCCACAGTCCCATAGGTGAACGCCTTCAACGAGACCCCGCGCTTCACGCACTTGGTCTTGATAATATCGTTCACCGCATTGAGCTTATACTCATCGTCGGAGACCACAGACCAGCTCTTTTTCCTTCTCCTTCAACGTAATCTCCGTCTTCGAGTCTTTGAAGTCGAAGCGCTGCTTGATCTCCTTCGTCGCCTGATCGACGACATTCTTCATCTCTTGCATATCCACTTCCGAGACCACATCAAACGAAAACTGCTCAGCCACGATCCCCTCCTGTCTATTCCGGATTAGCAGCAGCCTCCGCCGGGCAACTGCAATCGCTTCTCCTCATCATGACGAATCGTCGTCCGCAATCTTCCCGGCGATCCACCACCGGCCATCACTACCACTTCGCTGCTGGTGAACGGGCGCTTCAAGACGACATAGCCATACCACTGCACCATACTATCGCCCAAGACGATCACCGCGAGCAAGGCCACAATAGCCACCAGCCCCGCATCCAGGTATAACGCAAAGGCCTGTCCACCATCTGCGATCGACGAGGCCTTGGCCATAAACAGGCCGAACATCTCATAGGACCCAATCAACGTGATCGTGCCGACAAACAACATCGGCAACGCGGTGATCCACAGATATTGCGCCTTCCGCATCTTGATGAGCACCGTCGTACCGATACAGAGTGCCACGGTGCCGAGCAACTGATTCGCTGCGCCGAACATCGGCCAGAGCGTCGAGATGCTGCCGGTGCCGATGAGATAGCCCCAGGCTCCCACGATCAGTCCGCTGCTCACCGCCACCCCAGGCCACCAATTCATCCGCCGCAACGGAGGATAGAAGCGTCCGCCCATTTCCTGAATGAGATAGCGCCCCACGCGAGTGCCAGTATCGATCGTCGTCAAAATAAACAACGCCTCGAACACCAACGCAAACTGATACCAGTAGGCCATCAACCCGGCCATCCCGGGGAGCGCCGAAAAAATCGCCGCCATGCCGACCGCGAGCGACACGGCCCCTCCAGGCCGGCCCGCCACATCCACCTCGACGAGTCGCGAGAGTTCCTGAATCCGCGAGACAGGAAAACCCATCGCAGCCAGCGCATCGGGCGAGAGCATCGTGTTGATCGCCAGATAATCACCGGGGATCAAGACCGAAGCCGCAATCAACGCCATCACACCGACAAAACTCTCCAGCAACATCGCCCCGTAGCCGACCGTAGCCTGGGACTCCTGCTCGATCATCTTCGGCGTGGTCCCTGAAGAGACCAGCGAGTGAAAGCCAGATATGGCTCCGCAGGCAATCGTGATAAAGAGAAACGGAAAGAGCGTGCCGGGAATAATCGGTCCGCCTCCGCTCGCAAAAATCGTGACGCGCGGCATCTCGATCGTCGGCGCCATGAGCACTACTCCCACCCCCAGCAACGCCACCACCCCGAGCTTCATAAAGGTGGAGAGATACCCGCGCGGCACCAGCAACATCCAACCAGGCAAGACAGACGCAAGAAACCCGTAGCCCGCCAGTCCCCAGACCAGCGTCGTGCGCTCGAGCTCAAACCACCCAGCCACCGAAGACTGCGCCACCACCCGCCCGAAGATCACAGCCGCGACCAACAGCACCACGCCAAGCAAGGAGACTTCCGCCACCTGGCCAGGCCGAAACTTCTGAAGATAGAAGCCCATGATGAAGCCGATGGGAATCGTCATCGCAATCGTGAAGGTGCCCCAGGCATTGCGATAAAGCGCGTTCACGACGGCAAAGCCCAGCCCGGCCAGCGCCACCACCACGATGAAGAGCACCGCCACCGCCGTCGCCGTGCCGGTGACCAGGCCCAGTTCATCCCGCGCAATTTCAGGAAGTGAGCGGCCATTCCGCCGCATCGACGCAACGAGAATGATGAAGTCCTGCACCGCCCCCGCCAAGACCGCTCCGATCACCAGCCAGAGAAAGCCGGGCAAGAATCCGAACTGCGCTGCCAACACCGGCCCAAGCAACGGCCCTGCCCCGGCAATCGCCGCAAAGTGGTGACCGAACAACACGTATTTATTGGTGGGATGAAAATTGACGCCATCATTCAACCGCATCGCCGGCGTCACACGCTGATCGTTCAGCTCAACAACGCGCCGAGAAATCCAGCGGCCATAGAAGCGAAACGCGAGCACATAAATACACGCCGCCGCGACAACCAGCCAAAGACCATTCACTTTTTCCTGTGGATTGACAAAACCGACAACAAAGGCAAGCGCAACAGCACCAAGAACGGCAAGAAATCCCCAAAGCACCAACCTTAACGCCGACATGCGCGGCATCCTAGCACAAACGGACGGAAGGACACCCCTGTCAGTCCGTTACTCTCGGAGCATAGATGGGGATGGAGCCTGATTGATCTTCTGTGCTCGCGCAACGCGCGGCCTCCGAAGGCCCTCGTTGGACGCGCGCAGTGGAAAATCAATCATCCTCCATCCCTGAGGAAAAACGAGCAAGCTTGGAAGAAGCATTTGTCCGCTGGATCGACCCACTGTGCTTAGACCACAGGTTTGAACCAAGTGTCTGTTATTAGAAAAGGGATTGGAAATCCCTTCGGATGCTGATTGAGATAGCGCCGTAGCTAGTTGGCTGTTGGTGGACGGTAGAAGGTCGAGTCATTGCCCACGGTTCTGAATCGTGGCTCGTTGCTGCACTGATACTGGCAATACTCTCCGAGGCATCCCTGAGCAAACTTACTCTTGTCATATTGCTTCTTGTAGACCTGACCTTGCCAGCCTTCGTAAGTCCAAGTGGAAGTACCGAAGCGGATCAGAGGAGGAGGGAAAAAGACAAAGACATAGTGGAGGAGAGTGTACCGCCTCTCTGGCGGCATCTTCAACGAGGTCGGGGAAGCTGAAATGCCTTCATTTCTCACTTAGCAATTGCGCTTTTCGTTGCACCTCAATATAATTCCTGCCCTGGACGTGCCAACCTGTTCGCGTTATCTCTATGCTGAACCAACTTCATCAACACAACCTGTTGAGAGCCGAATTACGCACCTCGACGAGTTCCGTTTCATCTTCTAAATCCCGGGTCAACCGAAAGGAGGGGCATATGAACCACCTTCGCGGAGCATTCGGAGTGGGAGTGATCACAGTGTGGGTACTCTCCCTGATTCTGCCTGTACGTCCTGCAGCGTCAGAAGTGTATATCGCTGGCTTTGTGGGCGCGAACCTTCCCAACGACCTGAGTGATACGAAGTCGAGTCTGGGGGGTACCACTCTCAGCGGAAATGACCTCTCGTTGCAAACTTCCGTGGTATACGGTGCAAAGGTAGGCTATTTCTTTAACTCGATGAAGTGGCTCGGCGTGGAAACCGAGCTCTTCAATGCTACCCCTCATCTCAAGCAGCAAGACTGGACCGTCGGCGGGGTCGACCTCGGCACGCTCCCAGGGGCCTCCAATCGGGTTCTCACCTGGGCTCCCTTGAACATCGTCCTGAGGTATCAAGCGGGATTGTTCGAGCCCTATGTCGCCGCGGGACCAGGGGTCTTCTTTTCCCGCCTCTCGGCCGAAGGCCTTTCCAACTCGAACACGGTTGTCGGGCTGAACACGCAGGTCGGGCTCCGGCTCCGGCTCGGCCAAACTATCGCGCTGTTCGGAGAATGGAAGTACAATCGCGCGACTTTCGACCACGAGAATTTAGCAGGGACCGGGCTGAACTTCGAGGCAGACTATTCTGCAAACAGCCTTGTCTTAGGCCTGGGGATTCATTTCTAATGACTGTGGGCTGATTCGAAGATAGGGATTTCAAAATTCACCCGCGCAGTTCTCATATGTAGGAACAACCCGCACTCTGTCTCACCCGACTCTTGCGCCGTCCTTCGCATCCCTCCTACAATACGCCTCTCCCACGAGGCCGCTATGCCCTTCTTGACCCATCGCTTTCCCGTTACAATGCTATCGCTGATCACCCTGACAAAGATGATGAAGGCGCTGAAGGTGACGGTGGCGGAGTTAGTGGAGTAACGAGGAACGAAACGGGAGGGGACGAAATGAACTTCTTCTACACGCGCCTCTTTGTGCTGATCGCGATGCTGCTGCCAGTCCTCGCGGGCTGCGAGTCCTATGTGCAGCCGCTGGGGGGTACGAATCCTACGATTCCCGATGCAAAGCAAGGTCAGGACTGTCGAGTTCACGTATTCGGGATTGGTGGCGTGCCTGATGTCACCGGCACGCAGGCGATGCGCTCGGGCGGGATTACTAAACTACGAAATGCCGAGTATCGCGCGAACACTCTGGTAGGCGTTGGACGCGAGTGCGTGATCGTTACCGGAGAATGACCGTCACGGCGGTGCCGCCGTGGTAATGGCGGGAATCCAATACGCTCGGTGTGACCGATACGATCCGAGGAACCCGGTTCCCCCTGAACAAGCCTAGGGTGTTGTTCTCATATGCACTGTTCCTGGGGCGTAGTAGAGTAAAGACACTTCAGATAGCGTGACGGGGTGGCAGCCTCCGCGAGATGAAGTACAGGCTCGGCTCCCACCAGGACCGGGCCTGTGTTGTGTCTTGAGACCGAGGAACCCGACGAGTCCGATGAATTGGGGTGCGTATGGCGTCCAAATGCCCTTCAGAGTGCCTCCGATTGTCCTCTACTGCGGCGCGTCGGACGAGGCCCTTCTCAGGGGCGCGCGTTCCGCGAGCAAAGAGGACATCGGAGGTCGCCCCCCCTCTCTTCCCCTTCAAGCTCACTTGCTCTATCCTTCTCAAGGACAGTCGTGGCTGCTGCTGCGGGCATCAGAGCCCTGTTGGGGTCTTGCCACCGCAAAGCGCCGCGACCCGTTCTTACGGGTGGCGCAGCCTGTTCGACGTTCCGTTCGACGATGAGTCGGAACGGAACTAGTTGCTGCGCCAAGCGGCGCTTCGCGATGGGAAGCAACAGGGCGCTGGCTGTAGCAGCGGCAGCACGACTGTCCTCTCCCCCCTTCTAATGGGGAATTCCCCCCAGCCCCCAACCACCGCTATACTCTGCTCCACGATGCAACAGACCAAAGCCTATCATCGCGGCCTCTACCGCCTGCCAGTCACCTACCCGGCAATGTACTGTGGAATATCGACGGTCGGCGAAGGGACGATTACGAATCTTTCGGCAGTGGGATGCACGATCGAAACCGATCAACCTCTACAGGCAGACCAGGACGTTGGATTGTGCCTGTTGCTCCCCGATCGCCACGAGTCCCTGCCGATTGAATTTGCCCACGTACGGTGGGCAAATGCCAAACGAGCCGGGATCGAATTCGTCCTCGTGGAACCCGCTGCAAATCTCCGGCTGTACGGTTTCGTGTTGGATCAGATGGCTCAACGCGCACACACGAGGCAGCCGCACCGCGCGACCTTCTAGCAGACTGCGGAACAACCATTTCGGCACAGCGGAATTTCAATGGCGGCATGTTTGCAGGAGGAGAACTTCTCGGCAGGATGCTCAGTCCCGTTCTTCTCGATCATCGGCTGACACCGCAACTAGATTCCGATCCAGGCCCGCTCTCGGAACGGCCGGAGCAACGGGTGGAAGAAAAAATGTGTCAGGCACTATTCCTGACTCTTGCGCCCGAGCTTCCTTCGCAGGACTCTGTCTGCCCAAGATCGCGAGGCACAACAGCCCGATCCCAATCCATACCAGCTCACGGAACCGCCGGACAACGCGAAGGTGATGCCGGTGACATCGGAATAGCCGAAGGCCTCGAGGAGGAGCAAATTCCCGCCGTCTTGAGTGCCAAGGCTGCCGGGGATGAAGAAGGTGCTGCTTTTGATAAAGACGGAGAGGGCGGCGATGGAGATGGCGGACAGTGCCACGGCAGGGCCACCGAGAACATAGAGAATGACGTAGACTTCCAATGCTTCTGCCATCCAACCAAGAAAGAACAGCCCGGTGGAGGCATAAAACGCCGGACGTTTGTGGCGGTAGAATCCCAAGATCGCTCGATCCAGAGAGCGTAATTTCTCCTCGCGCGCTTCGAGATATTTAATCTTCACCCCGATCTTCCGCAGAGATTCCAAGAGCCAGGTACAAAGTCCTTGCCGCTGCACGAACACAAACGCGGCAGTCCCGAACGCCAGCAGACCCACGCTGAGGAGTGCAGCGGCCACGGTCTGACCGGATGAGTCATTCCCGCCCAGGAGCCACACGCCCAGGGAGATGCCGAGCAGAATAAACACCACTTCGGCAATCGTCATCGTCGTTTTGGCAATGATGACGGAGGTGAACGCTTCCTCCATCGGCACATGATGCTTCCTGAGTAGAGAGGCTTTGAGCGGCTCGCCGCCGACGTAGCCGGCCGGCGTGGTCGTGTTCACCACTTCACCGGCGGTCCGGATCATGAACACACGCCAGAACGGAATATCCTTTCCCGACGGGCCAAGCGTGACTTTCCATCCATACGCTTCGACCGCGTACATGATGAAGGAGGGAATCAGCATGACGAGGAGCGCGACCGGCCCGAGTTGCGCCGCCGCGTCGTAGATGTTTCCCGGACCGACATGCCACACGATGGCGCCGAAGGTGAGGAGACCGGCGAGGAGTAAGATAAGTCTTAGCATGCGACGCCAGAAGCCCGTTTTAGAAATTCGGTTAACAATTCTGGTACGTTCATGTTGATCATTTCATCGCTACGGAACAGTGAACTGTGTGCCTCAATTCAAATATGGAATACTTGAGAACCACTGTGGGTGAAAGGCCACACACGTCATAGGAAAATGTACCCTTTATAGTGATATTCGCAAGCTCGCTAGGGGAAGAACACGGTGTCAGAAACCATTGTCTGGCTCGCGAGTATGACCTTCCGGAGTTGCCATCGACCGTCCACCGGTGAGAACCAGGCAGAGCAAACCCAGCCCAATCCAGGCCAACTCCCGGAACCGACGGAGAATGGCGAAGGTGATACCGGTCACGTCGGAATATCCAAAAACAGTTAACAATAGCACATTTCCTCCGTCTTGGGTACCAAGGCTTCCGGGGATGAAGAAGGTACCGCCTTTGATAAAAACTGAAAGGGCACTAATGGAGATGGCGGAAAGGGCCATGGCAGGCCCCCCGAGATACGAGATGATGACGTAGACTTCTAACGCTTCCGCCATCCAACCAAGAAAGAACAGCCCGGTGGAGGAGTATACGGCCGAACGGTGATGGCGGTAGAAGTCTAAGATGGTGCGATCTAAGGACCGCAATTGCTCCTCATGCGCTTCGAGATAGGCGATCTTCATCCCGATCTTACGCGAAAAATCCAATAACCACGTAAAGAGTCCACGCCGCTGCACGAACACAAACGCGGCAGTTCCCACTATCAACAGGCAGGCACTGAGCAAGGCCGCTGCAACAATCTGCCCGGATGAGCCGTCCGCGCCGACCGTCCAGAAGGCAAGCGCGATACCCAAGAGGATAAAAAGCACCTCGGCTATCGTCTTCGTCGTTTTCGCAATGACGACCGAGGCGAGTCCCTCCACCATCGGCACATGATGCTTGCTCAGTAGATAGGCCTTAAGCGGCTCGCCGCCGACGTAACCGGCCGGCGTCGTATTGTTCACCACTTCACCGGCGGTCTTGATCGCGAGTACACGCCAGAACGGAATATCCTTGGCCGACGGGCCCAGCGTGACTTTCCATCCGTACGCTTCGACGACATACATGATGACGGAGGGAATCAGCATGACGAGGAGCGCAACCGGCCCAAGTTGCACTGCCATGTCGTAGATACGCCCGGGACCGATGTGCCAGACGATGAGAACGAGGGTGAGAAGGCCGACAAAAAATAGAACGAGCTTAAGCACGGGTCCTGGCGGACGGTCTGATGACCCACAGCATCAGGAGCGAGAACACCACGGATCCGATCGCGGCCAGACCGAGAAACCATTCGAGCTTGCCGATCACGGCGAACATCAACACGATGACGGAAAAATCCCGGCTCGCGACGTTCTTGAGCATGAAGTCAGACCAGGCAGCCTGCACCGGTGTCTTCCATCCACTCGATGACTTGATCTTTTGCGCGCGGGTGACGAGCCACAACGAGAGCCCATTTCCAAGGACCGCTGCCGCACCCAGGGCAAGAGGAATCCACGCACCGTCGCTCCCAGCCACACTGCAGGTAGGAGCCCGCGGCAATGCCGGCAAAGATCGCCATGTGCACCACATTATCCATGGCGATATCGAGCCAGGCCCCGAACGGCGATTCGGTGAACGTGAGCCTGGCGACTTCACCGTCGCAGCAATCGATGATCGCCGCCAGTTGGAACAACAGCGCGGCCATGATGCCGGCGCTGTAGGTCCCGACGCCAAAGCAGGTGGCTGCGGCCAATCCCAACCAAGGTCGCAATAATCGTAATGACATTCGGCGAGAGGCCTGCGGCGAGAAAGATACGCGTGAACCAGCGGGAGACCTTCCGATTGAAGAACCGGTCGACGAAGCCCTCGAACTCGCCCTTGAGGGATTTGAAGAGTTTCCTCTCAGCGGCCTTGACATCGGCGGCATCGCGCACGTCCTGATACCAGTGGGACCGGTTTGTCTCCGTAGACAGCACCCGCACATGCCCGTCCACTGCGGCCCGTTCGAGCCATCGACGAATCGGCATCGTACCGGTTTCCACATCGACCTGACCGGCAGCGCTCATAAAACCGGCGGGAAGCACCACCAGGTCTGTCGCCACCAGCGCCGTGGCGTCCTGTTTCGATGTGATCGAGAGGAGTCGTCCCGCCTGCACCTTCATGCGCAAACTCGACCGGCGTCGCTGCCGATCTCGCTCGCTATCGGCCCGTGCCACGACGATCGCCTGGCCCTCCTGCACCTCATGGCGCAGGCTTTCGATCAAGGGGCCCGCAAATACCCCCTGCACGCCGGACAGGAGACAGAAACCGCGAACTTCAGCAGCCAGCGCGTCCCACGTGCGTGGATCATCCAGAGGAAACTCACGAATCGGCAACCAGCGCACGGGGATCGTCACGCGTGACCCTTTGCCCAACGCCTGTTTGAGCTGATCTTCCTCCGGCCCGACCAACACCATGAGCTGTCGAATACCGGCTCGCTGCAGCGTCAACACAGTCCGCTGAAACAGGCCAATGCCCACCACGCTGGTCAGCGGACCCACCTCATCGGGATACAATCCGGGCGCCTCGCCGAACAGACTCACCGACGGCAAGAGAATCGCCGTGTTCAATCCCTGGAGGCCTGCCTGTTTCTGAACTATGCTTTCGCTCATGATCGGCCGATCCTTGTAACCGGGGGAGGGACTATCCCCATCACCCCACCATTCTAGCAGCCGGCAGCCCGTTTATCCCATCATCCCTCGTCCTCCGCGCTTACAGTTTCGGCAACACATCCCGTTCCGCTTTGGTCACATCTTCCATAAAATCGATTTCGGTCCAGGGAAGTCCGCCGATCTTCTCATGCCCGACTTTGACGTCTCGAAAAAAGCCCACGAGCGCATCCTCGTATTCCATTTGCCAGGCCTCGCGATCCACATGGGTCTTAAGCGACGCCACCACGTACGGCGCATCGGCATGCCGGACCTTGAGAAACCCCACGCCTTCTCCGGCATAGTCGTAGTGCAACGGCATCGTTTTGGTCAGCGCAATCACGCGCCCGCCTTCGACCACGACCATGCACTCTTCCCCGGTCTGCTTGACGGTGTCGTCCATGAGCAGCGCATTCTCATAGGGAGACTGTACCAAACGGCGCAAGATCTCTTGATGAAAGAGCACGTCTGCATCCATCACGATCGCGTCGTCATCCAATGCCGTGCGCGCGATCCAGAGCGAGGAAATGCTGCCGCGATGGAACTGCTCATTCACAAGAAAATTCACGCGCACGTCACAAGAGTTCGCTGCCACAGCCGCGCGAATCATCTCCTGCTTGTAGCCCACAACCATGTCGACGCAGTGAATGCCGACGCTCCGAAGGGACGTGAGGTAGCGATGCAAGAGGGTCTGCCCGCCGATCTCGATGAGGCACTTCGGGCGATGTTGCGTGACCTCCCACAGGCGCTTCCCGACCCCGGCTGCAAGGATAATGGCTTTCATGCTGTACCGCAAATCCGTTCAAACGCGTCGAGGAATCCGACCAACTGCGCCTCGGTGAGTGCGCCCATGTTCGCCACGCGGAAAATTTGGCTCTGGAGTTGGCCTTGGCCCGCATAGATCACGTAGCCCTCTTCTTTCAGCCGATCGTGCAACGTCTGATAGGTCATGCCCTCGGGAAGAAAATAGGCGGTGATCGTGTTGGACTGTTTGTCCGGAGTCAGGAGCGGCTTCACGCCGAGTTTCGCCATGCGGTCTCGGATAAGGGTCGCGACCTTCTTGTACCGCTGAATCCGCTTGGCGACCCCTTCCTCCATGAGTTCGTTCAACGCTTCGTCGAACGCGTAATAGACCTGCACCGCCGGCGTGAACGGAATCGTCCCACGGCCCTGATCGTCCACATATTGAGTGATGTGAAGATAGATCGACCGTCTGGCGTATGTGCGCATCCGCTCCAGAAATCCCTTGTTGACGAGCACAAAGGACACGCCTGGGAATCCCTGAATACATTTTCCGGCTGTACCCGCCACCATATAGATGTGAGACCCGGCGATATCCAGCGGCTCCCCTGCCAAGGCGCTGACCGCGTCGAGAATGAACACCCGGTTCTGGCTGTCGACGACGTCCGCGATCTCCTTCACCGGATTGATGAGCCCGGTGGTCGTTTCATGGTGGACCATCGCGACCGCATGCGCTTCCGGATGCTGCCGGAGTGCGAGCCGCAACCGTTCAGGATCCGGCCTGGTCGTCCAATCGTACTTGAGTTCGGACACGCCCAGGCGATAGAGGCCGATCATCTGGGAAATGCGCTCGCCGTACACGCCGTTGTTGAGCACCAGCATCCGTTTGCCGTGCGGCAGCGACGACATGACGGCGGACTCCACCGCCGCAGTTCCCGATCCGGTCAACACCACAGCGGCATACTCCGCCTCCGCCCCCGGCACAAAGAGCTTCAGCAGCTTCGCCTGAATCCCGTGCAAGAGTTCGGTAAATTCCGACTCCCGATGGCAGACATCCGGACGCAACAGTGCCTGCCGCACCCGCTCCGAGACATTCACCGGTCCTGGATTCAATAAGATCATACTCCGTTATCTTTCCGCCATCAGCCCCTAACATCCTTCGACCTGCCTGACGCGTTACTTATTATCGCCTGCATGAACCGTTTCGTAATATCCGGCGGATCAAGCATCACGCGCCCGACATCTTCCACCATCTCGTTGACCTTCACCAGCAACATGCTCGGCCCGTCTTTCTTCAGCATGTCTTTGAACTCATAGACGAGGTCTTCGCGTTCCCGCACTCGTTCGACGTTCACATACCCGGCCGCCTTCGCGACCTTCTCAAGCGGGACCACATTGGAAATCGTCGGCTGATTGCCGGTACTCCCGTAGACCTCGTTGTCGAACACCACATGAATGAAGTTCTTCGGCTTGAGCGCGCCGACCGTGGCCAAGGTGCCCATTCCCATCAACACGTTCCCATCACCGTCGAATATCACGACTTGCTTATTCGGCTTGGCCAGCGCCACACCCAGCCCGATCGCCGATGCCACGCCCATGGACCCGATCATATAGAAATGGGTCGGACGATCGGCAATGTGGTAGGCCTCGCGCGAGGGAAACCCATTGCAAATAATCACCGGCTGATCGCTGAGCAGTTCCAACAACGCCGCCATAGCCATTGCCCGACTCTGCATCGTTCCTTGCTCCGGCCTCATGGGTGCAACCCTTTCACAACACCTTTTGTGATCAAGAGGGCAACGGGGATGCGCTGCTTCATGAACGTCTCCGCCAGCCATTTCAGATCGTCAATCGCCGTCTTTTCCGTCAAGGTGCGATGGGGGATCTTCATCGTATCGAGAAACTGCGGCATCACCTCGCCCATCACCAGATGTTCAGGCGCATCTTTGCCTTGATAGCCGCGCCAGGACACAATCAGAATGCAGGGCTGGCAGTAAATCAGGTTCAATGAAATGAGTGCATTGAGGGACGTACCCAGTCCGGAGTTCTGCATGAGCACGGCGGGGACCTTGCCGGACATATAGGCCCCGGCAGCCATGGCGACCGCTTCATCTTCCCGAACGGCCGGGGTGTAGAGGCGCCGCTCCATCAACTCCGCGATAATGCCGCCCAGGATCGAATCCGGAACCCCTGTAAAGAAATCTACCCCGATATCTTGCAAGGCCTGGACGAACGCGTCGCTTTCAATCATCGTGTCGGTTCCTCACCGCTACGCACATGGAAAAACCGGCGCATTATAAGCTATGCCTCTGGACATTCTCAACAAAACTGCGGGAGTTGCGCCATACGATCGACCATGGTAGCGTTCTGCCATGATCGGACGACAGAGAAATCACACGGGTCTATGCCTGGTCCTGCTGGGGCTCTTACTCTGTCTGAGCAGCCCCTTTCTTGCCCATGCGGTACCGATGTTGAACGACCCGAACGGTTTTCAGACGATGGCGTGGGGTATTACCCTGACCACGCGACCGGACGTGGAAATCACCAGGGCCGGTCCGCATGTGAACGAATACCAATTGAAAGGCAGCCCGCCATCGTATGGCGGAGTCCCGGTCGAACGCCTCCGCCTCTTGTCGGTCGATGAACAATTCGCCCGCGTGACCATCCACTATCAGGGTGACGATCGGCACAAACAGATCCTCGCCTATCTGGAGCAACAGTTCGGTTCCCTTGAGCGCGTCCCCGGACAGATGATGCGGGGTCTTAATCAGCAGTATACGTGGCGTGGAACCGATACTGAAATCACCGTGACCTACCATGCGAACACGGAGCGAGGATTTGTGTTTATCGACAGCCGCACCTTGGCGCCTCGATTCAACGACCATATCACCGACTCAGCGGAGTAACATGCCGCGCCGTCCCCAAAGAGCCCCTTGGATCTGTCGCACTTCTCTCATCTGCCTTTTCCTCTCGCTCATCCTGCAGAGCACCCTGGCATTCGCTGTGCCGATGCAGAACGATCCAAACGGGTTCGAAGGAATCCCCTGGGGCGCTACATTTTCGGAAACCGACACCTTCGTGAAAGTCGAAGACACCGGCCGGTCTCAAACCTATGAACTAAAGGCCGGGGCCCCTACGCTTGGCACGGCAAAGGTCGACTCCATGCGATTCGTGACCTCCGAAGGCAAATTCGCTCGTGTCACTGTCCGCTACCAAGGCAAGGCAACCCACGACCAGATTCTTGACTATCTTCAATCCCTCTATGGCCCACTCGATCGCACACCAGGACAGATCGCCGGCGGTCCCGTCAAGTTCTTTAGCTGGACTGGTTTCGACACCGATGTGAACCTCCGATACGAGACCGGTACCGATCGCGGCATCATCTTTTTTGAGAGCCAGGAGCTCCGCCGAAAAATGAGCGACAGCAATTCCCCCACCGTGTTTTGACTCGTACCCATTGCTTGCCTGCCCATCCCAAGCTTAGGGCGGGATGCTCAAAAAGGCCGCCAGTTTCCCGATTGCGCCGCAGACGCAATTGGAAGTTCGAAGTTCAGGGCTCGAAGTTCCGAAAACCTTGAACTTCGAACCATTGCCCGTCTCGCATTTCCCGCCAGTCTCGCACGTCTCGCGCAGCCATCCTTCCTGGAAACCCGCGCCAATTGTGCCCTGACACCCAATTCCCCCCTCTTCTGGTGGGGCCTTTATCCCCTCTCTTTAGGGATTGTTCAAATTCTTGAATGCGGTATTCTGAGACCGTCGCCGGAGGACAGAGGAACCTCGGCGGAGCCACTGTGGAGGTACCGATGAAGCTGGACAACCCCATTCTCAAGGTCAACACCCAGAAGACTCATTCGCTCCTGGATCGGCGCTATGCCGAACGGGTTCCAATTCGATACCGACATCACCTACTCCGGAGAAGAAGGCGCGCGAATCGTCACAGGAGAGGGCGCGTTGAAAGACCTCTCCAAAACCGGCTGCAAGATTTTGGGCGTGGCCACGATCTCGCTGGGTAGCCGCCTCACTCTGCTCCTAGACCTTAAGGATGGGCAAGCCCCCTTGCGCCTCACCGACGTGCTCGTCACCTGGATCGCCAGGGACTCGTTTGCCGTCAAATTCCCCAAGCTATCGCCGGAAGAACGGAAGCGGTTACAAGACGTGATCTTCAAGAATATCAGTCTGTCGTCCTTGGACGATCGACGAACGGCATTCCGCATTATTTAAGTAGTCGATCCACTTCCACGGAGGGAATCATGGGTCCTCACCCCGGCGCTCCCGTCACCACAGAAGCTGAACCCCCCGGTCAATCCGATCGTCGGCATAGCAACCGCACCCCGGCACTCTTTTCTTTGCTCTATTCCGGCATGGGCGCCGGTCAGATGCTGATCGGTGACGGCATGGTGACCAATCTCTCGCCAGGCGGGATCGGCATTCGCGGAAATCGATCGGTCACACCCGGCATGGAAGTGGCCCTTTTTATCGACCTTCCTGGACTGAAGGAACCACTGTGCGTTGCCCAAAGCCGGGTCTCCTGGGTTGCAGGATGTCGATTTGGAGTGGAGCTGGGGTCCCTGAAATTGGAGGAGAAGAAGCATCTGCATTTCTTCTTGTGGGATTCCGTCGCCCCCGCAGACCGTGAAGGCAACATCTGAGACCGTACAGGAACAAGGAGGTGCTCTCATGAAACGAGAACTGGTCGCATCTGGAAACGGGCTTCAGTCTGTAGCGGAAGCGGTCAATCGGAGACAAGCCCCCCGGCCCTCGGTAGAGTTCGGGTTGATGTACTCAGCACAAGACACTTCCGGCGAGCTGCTCATGGGCGATGGTATGGTCACGGATCTCTCGTCTACGGGATTGGGCATTCGCGGCAACGCCTGCGTCACGCCGGGGATGGAACTCACGATTTTTCTCTACCTCCCCGACGGGCAAGACCCGCTGTTCGTGATGGAGGCGAAGGTGGCTTGGGCATCAGGACATCGGTTCGGAGTCGAGATCCTCAAGATGAACCTACGGGAACGAAACCGACTCCGTTACTTCTTACGGTCGAATCTCGCGCATTCCAATTAGACTGATCGCCGGCTCATAGAAAATTCTAAAGCCGCGCGACAAGGGACAGGCACACGAGTGAAGCCCCACCCCCCAGCTCAGGCCACTGACCGCAGGGCCGCTCAGCGAGTCCCTGTTCAAATCGTGGTTCGACTTTCAGCAACAGATAGCTTTCAACATATCGGTCACGGGGTGGCCCTTGACCTGTCCGAGAGCGGGTGCAAACTCTGCAGCGCACAGCTGTTGCCCATAGGAAGCTTCTGGGATCTTTACCTGACAATCCCTGAGACACCCCGTCCGATTCTCATCTCGGAAGTTCGAGTGATCTGGGCCGTAGAAGACGAATACGGAATCGAATTTCTTCTCGTCAAGGCACGAGAACGAACCCGGTTACGTCATTTCATCTGGAAGCACATGAACCGCTCCACACTCAGCGGCGGGCCTCCTTTGTTTACGCTCGTTGACCATTCGAGCCCACGGCGGCGACAACTCAAATCCCTGCCCTAGCCCGACGTAGACTGTTCTACTGCGGTGAACTCCATCGTACGAGGCTTGGGAAGGTAGAAGCCCGAAGCCTCTACCCTCCTCTGAGCCCCTAATTCTCACAACATTCCCGCCACCGAAAACTCACTGCTAATTTGCATTTATACCGCCACGGACACACCAAACACGCTGGTCGAAGGCCTTACTGACACCAAGCGCGACCCCATTGTTGAAGCCCACACCCCACACGAGGGTCGCATTGTCCGTATGCGCCGATGCTGACCAATAGTTGGCCGACTGGACAGCCTGAAACGGATGTCCCGGTGGAAGAGTTGGACCCGGAGAGGCTACAGAGGGATCCACAAGGCTGGTGAGTTCAGAAAGAGCTGGCAGGCGCCAACCTTTTCGGCCTCCGATGGCTTTATTGGCGCAGGCTAAGCGGGCATTTGACGAGGATACCGCGGTCGACTGCGGGGACTTCTCCCAGACCAGCCCGGTTTCCTTATCCAACACCGCATCGCTGTTAAAATCCGCTAGAATGACGAACCGCTGCGACGCCTGCAGAGCCTTATCCCATGACGGCGTCTGCTTATCCTGATCACCGCCGCTCTTCGCGCTTGCTGCCTCGGCACTGGCAGCCTTCGTGGCCGCCAGGAGCTGATCGAGCTTCTCCGATATCTGACGAAGCTGCTGTTGCTGTGGAGTTGGATTCTGTGCCCACGTGGGCGTGACCCCTGGACCACCGCTCACGAGGAGTAGTCCTCCGAGTACGAGAGTACCCACACTCGCTACTAGAAACCGTCGTCTCTTCATCACTTCCTCCTTATTGGTTGTGTTGATGCGGCATTCATTGCGGCTTGGCTACCAGGCTCGGGAGCAGCGCCAGGCGCGGACACAGCAGACGCGGGCAGGGTCGAGATGGACACGTGTCCTCAGCCCTTTCAGGTGGCGTAGTCTAAGCTGGAGCGGGAAAGATCTGCATGACAGTACCGCTGCGCCGGACCTGAAGCCGGTCCAAGACGAACCAACCTGTCTGCGGGCCCCACACGAGCAGGTCCATCATACGAAAAGATGATAGCCGTCCCGTTACGTCTTGAATCGTGAGTGTTTGAGGGCAAACGAGAGGTTGTCGGCAGGAAGCACGTCAGCCGTTGAGCACCGGCGAGATCCATGTGGGCAATCCTCTAATGCGCAACGTCCGCCTTAGACTTGCTCTAGAACCACCTCGCAAGGTGTGGCTTATACGGTAGAGACCTTTTCTCGTCAAGTGCCTTTGTGTGTTAGGAGGGCACGCGATATTTCCGTGTCCTTCGTTGATCAGAATGACGGCAGAAACCAGTCTCGGTGGGTGCGGCCCGTGATTCGGGAATCTGCCAGTCTCCTTCTCGCATCCACAACACAACGAGTACACCCTCCCCGAAACCGCTCACGAACCCGCATTACTCATGCGGGTTATCGGTTCCGATCCAATGCTTGTCCTCCAGAAACGCTGCGTGCTAGGATTTCGGTGAGTGAGCACTTACTTACCATGAAGAAACGAACGACCCACACCACGAACGCGCAGCGGGCTTCTGCGCGCGATCGTCAAGCCAGCCTCATCGTGGCCGCCGCTTCGCTCTTCGCCGCGAAAGGGTTCAACGGCACCACCACAAAGGAAATTGCCAAGGCGGCGGGCGTGAGCGAGGCCTTGGTCTTCAAATACTTTCCGACAAAACGGACGCTCTACGCGGCAATCCTGGCAGAAAAAGTGACCGTCAACGAACTGCTTGAAGCGGTGGAGGCGGCGGCCAAGGATCACGACGACCATCGTGTATTTACGATGATCGCGAGCTATCGCATTCGCCCCGGCGTCGATTCGACGCTCTTACGACTCCTCTTGTTCAGCGCGCTCGAAGGGCATGAACTATCCGAGATGTTCTTCGGCAAACACCATAAAGTGTTCTACGATCACCTCGCCGCGTACATTCGCACAAGGATTGCCGACGGCGCATTTCGTCCGGTCGATCCCCTTCTGGCAGCCCGCGCATTCATCGGCATGGTCGTCCATCACCGTCTGCTCCATGAAATCTTCGGAGTTCCGATGCATCAATCCCATGAGGACACGGTGGCGACCTACGTCGACCTCTTCCTCACCGGGCTGATCAAGCCGCAGGCCGGCAGCAAGACGACGGGGAGACGATAGGGATGAATCCCTTGAAACAACATCCGATTGTCACGCTCGGGG
Source organism: uncultured Nitrospiraceae bacterium (assembly GCA_963801725.1). Classification (GTDB taxonomy): domain Bacteria; phylum Nitrospirota; class Nitrospiria; order Nitrospirales; family Nitrospiraceae; genus Palsa-1315. The sequence goes on along the minus strand of CAWDFX010000002.1, from coordinate 1,018,852 downwards.
TCATCATTTTCTTTGCAATCTCAGCCCTCGTCGTGTTTCGCCTCAGCAGTGGAGCCAAGGTCGACCCTCGCAAAGCCCGTGTCATCACCGTCGCCACCGTGGCGCCGGTGAAACAGGACATGGACATTCGGCTCACCTATACCGCCGACATCACCCCCAACCAATCCGTCAATCTGTTCTCACGGGTTGACGGCTACATTGCAAAAATCTACGTCGAAAAAGGTGACCTGGTCAAAGCCAGCCAGCTTCTGATCGAGATCGATCACACGGATTATCAGCATGCCGTCCACCAGGCCAAGGCAAACCTGGCTGCAGCCAGAGCGAGAGTCGCGCAGCAGGACGCCACGGTCCGCAACACCACCCTCACGCTCAATCGGATGCAAGCCTTGATCAAAGACCAGTTTGTCTCGCAGCAGGATCTGGATAACGCCCAGGTCGCGTACGACTCGGCGGCGGCGGCGCTCGACTCACTCCGCGCGCAGGTCCAGCAGATGGAGGTCGCCCTGGCACAGGCCGAGACGAAACTGGCCTACTCGTATATCCGCGCGCCCTTCGCGGGCTACGTAGCCGAGCGCAACCTCGACCTCGGCTCCTATGTGAGCGGGGCAACCGCCGGCACCTCCACCATCTCGCGCGGGATTCTCACCCTCCATGAGATCCAGACGGTTCGTATTCTGATCGAGGTCGTCGAAAAAGACGTGCCGCTCATCCATGTGGGTCAACAGGCGGAAGTTCGAGCCGAGGCCTATCCCGATCGCGTGTTCGAGGGCACGGTCACCCGCGTCGTCCAGGCACTGAACCGAGCCACCCGCACGATGACGATCGAGGTGGATCTCCTCAACAAAGATCATGTGCTGAAAGGCGGCATGTTCGCCCGCGTCGAGGTCTTGGTCGGTACCCATCGAAACGCGATTCAGGTCCCCATCGATGCAGTGAGTCGATTGGAAGACTCCCAATATGTCTACATTGTGCGCGAAGGAAAGGCTCAACGGGTGCCGGTGGACATCGGAACTCGCGACGAAAACCGGGTGGAGATTACCAGGGGATTGGACGGATCGGAGCAGGTGATCGTCTCCGGAAAAGACCTCGTGCACGACGGCGCCCCTGTGCAGACGCAACCGCTCCAACCGGTGAGGAGTGAGGGATAAGGGGTGAAGAGTTGAATACACCGAATATTCAAGAGTTCTCGCATCGAGCCATCACGTCTCACCCCTCACCCCTCATCCTTCACCCCTTACTCATTCCTATATGTGGCTGACCCTTCTCGCACTTCGCAACCGCATCGGCATCCTGATGCTGTCTCTGGCTATGATGATCCTGGGCGGCACTTCCGTGCAGCGGCTACCCGTCGATCTCTTTCCACAGATTCAAGTGCCCGTCGCCTTCGTCGGCGTCATCTATAAAGGCGCGCCGCCGCTCGACATCGAACAGAGTGTCGTCTATCCCATCGAGAAAGCCGTCAGTTCTGCCTCGAACGTCGAGCATGTCGAGTCGTTCGCAAAGCAGGGCATCGGCGCGGTGCAGATCTGGTTCAACTGGGGCGCGGACATCAACGTCGGCCAGATGGAGGTGATGCAACGCGTCACCCAAATTCTGAACAGTCTCCCTCCCGGCATCGGGCAGCCCTTCATCGTCAAGTTCGACGTCTCCAATATCCCTGTCTCCCTTGTGACCGTCTCCAGCGACGATCTCGACGAACGGGCCCTATACGACCTGGCCTCGAATACGATTGCGCCGCAAATCGAACAGATCGCCAACGTTGCCGCTGCCACCGTGGAAGGCGGGAAGATCCGCCAGATCAATATCAACCTCGACCCGGCCCTGTTGAACGCCCGAAGCCTCTCGATCCTCGATGTCGTCAACTCCGTGAAGGCCGCCAACCTCATCCTCCCCTCGGGCGACATCAAAGCCGGTAATCTGGACTACAACGTCTTCACCAACAATCAGTTCCGCACGGTCGACCCAATTCAAGACGTGATCGTGAAGGTCAACCAACAGGGCAGCCCTGTGCGCGTACGAGATGTCGGGACGGTGACCGATTCGTCGGATATTCAGACCAATATCGTCAGAACGGACGGGGCCAGAGCCGTGTACTTACGCGTCAATAAACAACCCATCGCCAACACCGTGGCGGTGGTGGATGCGCTGCGCAAGACCCTGCCGAACTTGGTCGGCCTTCCTCCCAGTGTAAAGGTCGGGATTTCCTTCGACCAATCGGTCTATATCCGCCAATCGATCAGCAACCTCATCGAACAAGCCTTGCACGGATCGCTGCTGGCCGCATTGGTGATCTTGATTTTTCTCCGTAGTGTGACGAGTACGCTGATCATTTCCGTCGCCATTCCTCTCTCGATCATGGTGACGTTCATCGTGCTGTACTTCTCCGGGCAGACCCTGAACGTGTTCACGCTGGGAGGACTGGCCCTCGGGATCGGCCGGCTCGTCGACGATTCCATTGTGGAACTCGAGAACATTCAACGACATCTCAACATCTCGTCCCGTCGCTGGGACGCGATCCTGGAAGCGGCCCGCGAGGTGGCGATGCCCATTCTTGCGTCGACGGTCACCACGGTGGTCGTCTTTCTCCCGATTTTCTTCGTCGCCGGGATTGCCCGCTTGCTGCTGATCCCCTTGACCATCACGATCGCGATCTCGCTGTTTACCTCCTTTTTCGTCTCCCGCACGGTGACTCCGGCGCTCTGCTACAAATTCCTCAGGCCGGAGCAGGAGTCTCACCGTTCGATGCCGGCATGGTTCACACGCCTGATGGATTGGAGCCGTGAACGGTACGAATCGTTGGACAAAGGCTACGAGGAGTCGCTTCGCTGGGTGTTGGCCCATCGCTGGCGCTTCATCGCCGGCATTCTGCTCCTCTTCGCCGCGTCGCTCGCGCTGGCGTCCAAGATCGGCACGGAGTTTCTGCCGGTGTCGGACGAAAGCCAGTTCCGCATCGTCCTGCGCGGACCGGTCGGTCAACGAGTGGAGAAAACCGAGCAGCAAGTGGCCGAGGTCGAACGGGCGCTGCGAGCACAGATCCCTGCCGATGAGTTGGAAACCATCGTGTCCAGTACCGGTGTGTTAGCTCAGGGCCGCTCCTCTCTGTTCAATTCGAATACCGGCCCCCATACGTCGGTCATCTCCGTCCATCTCGTCACGCCGGACAAACGGACGAGAAACCAAGTGCAAATCATGAACGACGTGAGGCCCAAGGTCTTACAGCTCTTTCCGGGTGTCGCGATGTCTTTCGATCCGGGCGGGATCATCAAGCGAATCACCAGCTTTGGGTCGCAGAAGTCCGTCGACGTGGAAATTTACGGCTACGATTTGGAGCACGCGCGCGGGGTCATCCGGCAGGTCGAAAGCATGATGCACCAAATACCGGGCCTGGCCGACATCGAAGTCAGCCGCGAAGAGAACTATCCCGAGGTCAACGTGGTGGTGGATCGCGAGAAGGCCGCTCTCCTTGGTATCAGCGAAACGACCGTCGCCACCGCCGTGCTCTTCTCACTCAACGGCAACGGCCCAACCGACCCCATCATCTACACCGATCCTCAAAACGGGAACGAATACTTCATCAGCGTCTGGCTCGCGGAAGAGCACCGGAAGAGTCTCACAGACATCGAGAACATCGTGTTGACCACGCGAGCCGGAGAACCAGTCCTCCTCAAGAACGTCGCTTCGCTCAAGCTCAATGCCGGCCCGGTAAAAATCGACCGCAAGTACTTTCAGCGGGTGGTCCATCTAACCGCCAACCCTGTAGACCGTGACCTCGGCGCCGTCGCCGCCGACCTGGAAGCAGGCTTAGCCAAGATCCAGCTCCCCACCGGCTTCAGTATCCGGTTGGCCGGCCAGATTCAACAACAGCGAGAAACCTTTGAGGGCCTGCTGTTTGCCACAGTCCTGGCGCTGGTGCTCGTGTACATGGTGATGGCGGCTCAGTTCAAATCGCTGATCGACCCCTTCGTCATCATGTTTGCGGTCCCGATGGGCTTCCCCGGCGTGATCCTGATCCTTTTTCTGACCGATACCACTCTCTCCACCACGTCGATGATGGGCATCATCATGATGCTGGGCATCGTGGTCTCAAACGGCGTGCTCCTGGTGGATTATACGAATGTCCTACGCCGGCGAGGGCGAGAGTTACACGACGCGGCCATCACCGCTGCGCGGACGCGCCTCCGGCCCATACTGATGACCTCTCTCGCCACCGTCCTGGGGCTGCTCCCCATGGCCATCGGATGGGGCACCGGCGGCGAAACCAACGCCCCGTTGGCACGCACGGTCGTCGGAGGACTCAGCTTCTCGACGATCCTCACACTCTTTCTCGTCCCCACGATCTATGTGATGTTGGAAGAACGGTTCCCTCGCCCTGCGGACAAGATGCCAGAGAATGTCGACTGGATTCCGGCAGAACCGGGACAAGCACCGACTGGTCGATAGTGCCGCGGCGCGTGAAGGGCGAGACGTACGAGAAAAGCGCGACGTGAACCGATTGGCCTCCTACCTTGCTTGACTAGTCTCGCCCGTCCCGCCAGTCTCGCTCGGCCATGCTGCGCAGATGTTACTTGACAGTTGGAAAGAGCGCCCTCAGTTGCATCGCCAAGCCGATGTCCCCGCTGATCTTGAGCCGGCCCGACATGGCAACGGCTGGTCCACTCAACTGGCCCTTCAGAATCTTAATGCAATCCTCTCCCGCCATCGAGAGTACGACGTGCGGGTCCGCATGCATTCCCTCTACGACCTGGCAGGCTACCATCCCGGATCGTGAGAATGTACTGTCCGCCCTGCGCACCGCTCAGATCGAATTGGTAGACCACATCAAGATCTTCGGCGGCATCTGAATTGAGCCGACCTGGGAGAAGCTGAAGAAACTCTTTGACAGTTGTGGGGTTCATGGTTCGTGGGAAGGCGAGGTCTTCAGCAGGATGCTGCAACAGTCCGCCAGCCCGCCTTGTTCATTTGGTCTGTCTGGTCTATCTGGTTTGTCTGGTCGATGTGGTTTGTTTAGTTGATCAAGTTGGTCTTGTTCAAGCAAACAGACCAGTCTCATCTCGGACGTGCGGACCATCGAAGCGTTAGTCTGCCACAATGGTCATTCGGCAACCCGCTCGGGTCGATACCGGGAGCCGCTGCCCCGCAGCTCCCGGTCTCTTCCTAGTAACGGAGCGTGACCGTCGCGGCACTGCGACGCGCGCCGAAAAAGTCCTTGGAGAACGTCTCGACGACGGCAGGGTCATAGCCCTTGCAGCTGAAAATGTCGAGGTACGCGTTGTTCGTATCGTTCGCAAAATGGCCGCTGACCAACGAGGTCGAGATCAGCTGCACCATGGAGTAACCCGCGACGCGGCCGGAGCCGAAATCGACGACCTGGCACTCGCCAAAACGCTTCATGTCGATAAGCTCGCACAGCTCAACGACATAGCGGCGAATATGGTCGGCATTTCGAATCAGATCGGGATGACAATCTTGGAGGTCGACGGCAGTGCACAGTCCCCACGCCTTCCCCTCACCCACCATTTCCTGGGGGGCAATGGAAGCAGCTACTGGGGACTCGGTTGGAAAGATCGCGGACTCGGATTCAGGCGAGCTACTCATAGCAGTTGTACACCTTTCTGTTAGGAGGGTGAAAAAACTGTGACGGCGGACTGTTGTTTCGGACTATACCACGAAACTTTTCACATCAGGGAGAATGGGGAAACTATTTTTTCACACCGAAGCGTTCAGGGCCACTCGATCGATTGACAAGGTTCTCAGCGGTCGGAGAGAATGCCGCACATGGCTCATGTCACTCCACTCAACACCGAACCCGACTCCGCCCTCAGCCGACCTCCCCGATCGCCTCTGCACCTGGTGCCAGGTGCCGATGAAGAAGCGTCTCGTCGGTGGCAAGCAATTCGTCCACTACACCTGCCCGAAGTGCATCTTCCAGCACACGACCAGGCTTGGTCCAAAACCTCCCAGCCCCGCGCATTAACCCGGTCTGTCTGGTTTATCTCGGTTTATCTGGTTTGTTTTGTTTATCTGGTTGATTTGGTTCATCGATCAGTTTCGCTCAACCAAACAAGACAAACCAGAAGAACCAAATGAACAAGAGCGGCTACCGGCGCGAGAAACTTGTCTGCACATGATCGTCGAAGATATGGGCCAGTCGCTCCCTGTCCTCCGGACTGATCGAGGTGATCTTCGCTCCGAACTTCGGGGAACGCACGTGGATGACTTGCAAGCCACAGCTTAGTGTTCTCCCTTGATCAAGCTCGATCACGAGTTGGAGCGCATCGCCGCTCTTCACGAACAAACGGCTTTCAATTCGGACACCTGTCTCGCTGACATCCAGAACCTTGCACGGCGCCGAGAGGGCCCCTCGCTGCAGACGGCCGCCCCGGCTTACCTCGACACGTGACCCTTTTCGCTTAAACCCCATCGGCTCCGGCCTCCTGTTTTCGACATCATAGCAAGCGGGCACACCGCTCCAAAGGAAATTGCCAAATAAGGCTACAGCTTTTGCCCTGCGAGGGCACGCACCTGTTCCATGCGCTTGCGATTGACGCCCAAGATCGCCGTAGCCGGTGCGGGAGGCGGAACGGAAATGGATGGTCTTGGCTTCGTCGTCGAACAGAAACTCGACATCGTCAACGAAGCGAAGCAACAGGCTGGTGAATTCGTAATGCAGATACGACTCATCTTCTTCGACAAGCTTGGTGCGGGGCAAGGAACGGATGACGTCCTTGAGTGCCTCCTTCGCCTCAGCCCGCGACTTGCGATAGCGAAATGGCGCGATCGCATGGCCCTGATCCTGAGCCTGTGTGGACACACAGTTGGGGCTGGAGGGGCAGGGGGCTAGGGTGCGAAGGGTCATGAAACTCCCGGCAATCATTCAATCGAGGACAGACTCTCAATCTTGCGCAACCAGATCTCACAAATCAACACCGCGTCGTGGAGGAATGAGGTCCGGAATGCCTTTATCTCGGTAGGCCAGGTGGGGACTGATTCGCACTTTCCGATAGCCGCCGACTTTCATGCCTATCAGCGCATGCTCGATACCGGCGATCGCCTCACGGCGTCCGAGGACGATCCTGCGATCGACGAAGGTGCTGCCGTTCACGGTCCGTATCATCTCTTTCGGAAGGTGCTTTGCCTGCGTCTCGTTCAACGGAACCTCGTCACCCTTGTTGAGGAAGAGCCTCATATTGAACATGACACGGTCGCCTTTGTTCGCAGGCCTCCCTTCGCCTTCTCGTTCCTCAAGCAATGTGAGACCGCTGAGACGTTTCACTGGATTAGTACAGGAGCGATCTGACCGTCGCCCCTGTCTCTCCTTGCTCCGCCACGACAACGGACACGCGTCCAACGACCCGCCCGTCTTCCGTTTCGACATCCACACGCCAGTCACCGGGATCGAGTCGTTGCTTGAACGTATAGGTGCGGTAGCCGCCTTCCCGGCCGCCGGCAATCTTGATCGGAATCTTGTCGGCATGGGTGAACGGCTTGTCGCTGTTCGGTCGGAAGTACCAATGATGATAGATGGTCGTATTCAAATCGACCGGGGCAAAGACCGCCGTGAAGCAGTAAATCGGCTCGTTGGCCGGGAAGATGTCATCCGACCGTTTCCAGACCTGATACCACTCTCTCTCGAACGAGAGTTCGAACCGGTCGCCGGTCTTCTTCACCTCATGATAGATCCCGCCGAACTTCAGTGAGAGCGGCACAGGCGGAATCCAGTTCAGAAAATAAAACCCGACGAGCAGACCAATGAGCGTGAAGGCAGGGAGCCGTGACCACGACCACCTCGCGTTTCGAATGATCCGGATTGTTGCGATAGACCAATTGGACCACTCGAAATGTCACGACCGCGCTCAGGACGGCTCCGACCAGGAAGATCGCCGCATTCATGTACCCGGTCATGACCGGGAGAAAGAACGTGAAAAAGGCGAAGCACACCAGTGCGTAGAGGCTCACGAGGAGGCGCAGGCTGGAGAGCCGATCACGCAGGAATTCGTTGCCGACCAGCAGCACGACCAACAGGGCGAAAAAGATTGCCGTACTGGTGAGTGTGGCGCTACGGGAATAGAAAATCGCATAGGCGCTGAACAACCCACCCAAGAGAAACTGCACGGCCATCGGATAGAAGGGCCTCACGCGCAGCACCCAACGCACAAACGGTGAGAACGTGGCTAACTGTTCCCGCTCCGGCGCAGGCTCGATCCCCAACCGCCCAGTCAGCACGATGAGCACGCCCAAGAGGAGCAGATAGATCAGCAACAAGAGGTTGTCCTGCAGTCGGTCGATACGCGTCAGCGTGAGAGTGTCATAGGTCACACCAGAGAAAAAGAACACCGGCGGCATGAAGGGCTTGCCCAAAATGGTTCTGACGGTAGAGGAAGGAGACATGAAGCATAAACTTCAGGATATTCTGAGGATTGTCAAACAAAGAGGGAGAAAGCGGGCGGCGCGAAACGATCGCGCACGCGAGACCTCCAATGCCTTCAGTCGTGGCGCAACGGGAGAACATTCACGCAGGCTGCTCAAAACGATTATCTTTCCCACCCGTCCGACCCGACGACTATCTCACCCGCCCGCCCTGAGTCTGCCAAGACAGCCTCTTCACCCAGGGACGCGCCTTGTCCCAAGCAAGGCTGCAGGGGAGAAATAACCGGAGGCGTACCCTCTTGGGGCGCACGGTGCGACGAATAAGGAGGACCACGTCTGTGCGCGCCGTCGAGTCGGTGAGACGGCCGGGTCCCCGTTGAGGATTATTTCGATCCGAGAACGAAGTTGGGGATCGTTTTCAGCTATCCGCTAGACGAAAGGAGGGAGAGGTGCATACACCACCGAACACCCAATCACCCGTTCCAACCAGGGGGCCATCAGATCTTCGTTCAGCGGGGCTCGGTTCAGACGGGCCTCAATGTGAAATCCCGCCTCGTTGCCGACGATCCCGATGATGGCGGAGGCATCCTCCCCATCTGGAAGCAGTTCCCGTGTTTGAAACTCACAGAGGGTACTGTAGAGTCGGCCGTCAGGATTGATCACAGATCGAATCTCCGGCAAGTCGTCGAGCGGACAATGCACCGAACAGCGATAGACGGAGCGGGCGGTGGGTTCAATCGCTTGAAAGTCGCCGAGCGCGTCCTCTGAGAAGCCCGTGAGGTAGGCACGGACGCTCGCTGGTCCCGGTGCAGAGGTCTCGGCCAATTTGCTGCCCGGCACCAGGAACTCGTAGGCGTCCGCCGTGTTGTATTCAAACTGACAGGGTCCAAAGGCATCGGGCCAGGAACAGAAGAAGGGCACGGAGGGATCGACCGGACGCAGCACCAACTGCTGCTTCTCAATCAATGTCTCGATAGGAAGCTCCAAGAGCGTGATCGCTTCGAGAAATGCCGTGCGCCGCTCCTCCAGCCACTGCGCCCGCTCGGCATCGCCGCGCGTCTCGCCGGGGGTGATGACCTCTTTCGTTTGGAGCCGTACACGGATAAACGAATGGGCATGGCGAAATCCCAGCCAGAACATGCTGCGAGGGTCGTGTAGCCGTAACGGATCGCGAATGCGCCAGGGATGGCTGATCGAGCAGTAGGTGCCCACATCCTGATAGCGCTGATACACCGTGTGGTAGGCCCCGGCCAGGAGAAAAAAATCGCCCTGCCAACCCTCTCGGACGTGGATCAAGGTCACATCTTCCGTGGACCACGCGTCTAGCTGGTCAAAATCCTCAGGAGACTCGACCGTCCATTCTTCGACATAACAGATGACGTCCTTCGCAGGCACCGCCGGCTTCAACCCCAACGCAGCCAGCCGTTCGCCCACGGCGAGCACCTGACCGAAGGTCAGCGGGGTCGTCGTTTCCCAACGACGTTCACGCACGGTGGGTCATCTCTTCCCCCGGCCTATCACCGTGCCGGTCTCAACGCCTTGTGTTCGATCATTGTTTCGGCAAGGTACCGATCGATACCGTCCTTCAGGGTTTCCGCCAGTAACTGTTGCACATCGTCTTCGCTGAACCAGACAACGGTATCACGTTGTGCGCCCTCGACACCTCTGGTCGTCGAGCTCTGGTCGCCGATATTCTTCGCGACAAGCACCAGCTTGCTGCTCGTGGTCACCACTGTCGAGAAAAGTCGGCTCTTGGCATTGGCTGAAAAATCGAGCACCTGTCCGCTGATGACGATGTCGGCATCGTTCAGATTCGTCACGGCCCCGCTGGAAGCCACCCGCACCGTCCAGGGTCGATCCTTCCATCCGCGCGTTGTCAGACGATCAGCGAGGGCCTGTGCGATCACGTCTCCTACCCGCTCACCCGTCACATTGAAGTAGGTCACCCCACCCCACACATGAGTCCGCAGACCAACTCGATTTCTTTCCAGTCGCCGATCCTCGAAGGGCTCGATGACGATCCTGACCGATTCCGGCTCTACGAATTGCGCTACGGCTTGTTTCTGCTGAAGATTGAGATAGACCGTTTTCCCGGTACCTCCGCAACCCGCTCCCATCAGCAGACTTGCTGTAAGCACGATACCAACGCCCAGCCGCCCCATGGTCTGTTTCACGATACGATCCTCCTTGCAATGTGGCCGCCCCACTGCTGACGCGAGCCCAGTGTACCCAAGATACTGATGAGAGACAAATACTAGCCCGCATTATTCATGAACGCTTCTGCTCCAATCGCGGATTCGCCGCTGCGACGAGCCTGGACGCGAGTGGCACTGCGTCCAGGCAGGCGGGCTCGCCGCTCAGTCGGTCAACATACCATTTCAGTATGCCTCCCTCCCTCGCGGCTCCGTGCGCCTGTCTCGCATGGCGACTTCGCGATTTCGCAACGAAGCGTCATGAGTAATGCGGGCTGGGCCGACAGGTACTGGTACAGTGTGACTCCATTGACCAAATCATAGGATGAAGGCTAATATCGCCCGGCAAAATCAACCCAATCCCGAGGAGGAAGTATGGCTGAAACCCCTGATGTCTATGCCGACCAATTTCAACTCAATCTGGGGCCGCTTGGGTGCACGCTGAATTTTCAAGTCTCCGGAGCAAATCCAGTTGCTCCAGGTACTCCTCCGCCCGTTGAACGTGTTGCCACGATTAGGCTGAGCCTTCAGCATTTAAAGGCTATGGCGTTCATTCTGCATAAACAAATCGTGGGGTATGAAGCCCAAGCTCAGGTGTCCACTGGCCTTCCGGTCGATGTGCTTCGGGTGCTGCAAATTCGACAAGAGGATTGGGAAGCATTCTGGCGTCCTTAGTCCCTGTTATCGAAGTTTCAAAAATCTGGAGTTCAAACCTCGAACCCTTCCCGTCTTGCACAGCAATCCTGCTAGCGGGTGACGATCGGGAGGATGGCCCGAAAGGTCTCGCGACTGAATTCCGGCATCTGACCCGACTGAATCCGCGGATCGGTGAACGGCAGGAAACGCACAATCTTCAAGAAGGTCCGTTCGGCTAACACGGCGGCGATCTGCGCTTTGCGATCGTGGGTGATCGGCAACGTATACCCCTCGCCACGCTTCCATTCCCACAACGTCGGCGCCAACGACAGTTCCAGCCCCTGCCCGGCGAGCTGATGAAACCGATTCACGATCCGTACTTTGTGCTGCTTGATCCCCTCCCCCTCCAAGAGTAAGGCGCACACGACGTGGTGCCCCCACCAAAAAAGCGTCCGAAAGGTAAAGGTGTTCGAATCGTGGAAGTGTTTGGGGAAGTCCAGATATTGGTAGGGAAAGAATTCCAGAGACTCTCCCTTCACAAATTGGCGGTTCGTAGGATCGAAATCCGGCGGGGTCACGAGCGATGCCGACGCCACTTCCTCTTTCAACGTCGAATTCGTGGCCTCGAGCAACCGACGCACCTTCGCCATAATCTGCGCCTTGGCGAGAAAGAAGTGCTGATCGGCCAGTAAGGTCGCTTCCTCCTCTGTAAACTGTGATGGCGAAATCATAATTCGGCTGGATGGCCGGCTCAAACGACACCGACTATTTCTGATGTGTTTCGAACTGGGAGACCGTCAGGTCGTACTGCGCCCGGCATTCTGCACAGCGGACCCACACGGCGTCTTGAAACACATCCATCTCTCGGAGCGACAAGGCAGGAGCATGGGTGCCCATACAGATCTTGAGCGCCGCGAGTCCATCCGGCTGCGCAGGATCCGGTTCAGGCACGGAGGAATTCCCTGTCGATACTTGCCTGGTCACCACATTGGTCGTCACTCGATGCACCATGCGGCAAGAACTGCATGTCAGCACCACAATGCGCTCCGGCTCGACACGCTTGACCGTCAGACAGAGCGGGTGTACCGACCAACATTGTTGAAGGAATGCTCCGCTACGGATAATCTCAGCCATCGACCGTCCCATAGCCAGGAATCTGTCCAAGTCGCGCCTTTCTCGCACGTCTCGCGATTCACGCGCCAGGGTTTCCAACCCTGCCTAGATCGCCCAAAGAGCCACCATCACGAACGCGCCGACCACATAAGGAAGCGCACATGAATAGAGCAGCACCGACCACGCGCGGCCCGGCGCCGCATTGCGCGACAATTGCTCCTTGTAGACGAATTCACGGGAGAGAATCAGCACCGTGAGCGTCAAGGCCAACGTCCGACTTGTCTGCGACCAAGTGTAGGAGCCGCCGATGATGAAATTCGCCGTGAAAAATCCACTGAGGAAAAGAATCAGCGGCGCCAGAACGAACCGGACTAAGTCGGAGAAGAAGGTATGCCAACCAAGACGGGCTTCCACCGGGCTTGATTGTGAGTGGGGGGTCACGACCCGACAGCCACCGGAATCGCTGTCTTCGGCGAAGATGAAGGAGTGCCCCCTTCGGCAGTACGACAGATCTTGCACACGCGGGGGCGGGCTTTCAAGAAAGAGACTTTGCCGCTGGCCAGACAGCTATAATGGACAAAGTCCTCGCACAAGGCGCAACGGGACCACCCGCCGGTGAACATCGTCTTGTTACGGTAGAGCCCTTCCTTGCAGACTTTGCAGATCCGAGGCTCAATCCCCAACAGCATCGGCTCCCATGTCCCGGCAGCTTTTCTAATACTCATGCATCGAAGTATAGCGAAGGCGCGAGGCGAGAGGCAAGGGGATGGGTGACGTGAGGGGTTAGGGGTGAAGGGTAAAGGGACGCCGGAGCTGTCAATCCACATGATCGGTCTCTCGTGAGAGTAACCACGAGAGCATGCACGCCACTGATTAAGTGTGTTCAGAGGGTGGAGGAGCCTCGTAGAGATGCCAGATGGGAGCCTTGGGGTCTCGCTTGGGAATTTCAGAATCTCGACACCGGAACTCGTCGTTGTAAACCAAGGGGATGTGAAGGAAGACGGGAATACAGGAGGCTGTGAGCGTGGCCTCGACAATCAGGGCGTCCTTGCGGACTCTAACAATGTCTTTATCTCCCTGAACGAGAACACATTCAGCGTTGGAATTACCTCTCTCGGCAGTGGAGTCTCCAACGCCGCCTCCGTAGCAGGCCAGATTGGGGAAGACCGTCATGCGTCTCTTTCCGCCGACGGCCATGCCGTTCAACCCCAAGACGATTCCGAGTTGTTGCAGGGTGAGGAGGCCGCTCAGACGAATGTTATTGTGGATCATGACTGTACCATTCATCCCGACATATGCATAAGCGGGGCCCTTGTAGACGGAAGTGCCGTCGGTGTATTGAACTTCGATATCAGCTCCGATCTTACGTCCCCAAGCGGCGACAGGGCCATCGCCAACCTTGATGTCCTCAAGTTTGAGGAGTTCATGCTTAATCCGTTCCCATTCAATTTGCGATTCGGGCGTGAGAGGGAAAGGGTCGAACAGAGTCCCTCCCTCATCGACAGTGCAGCCGGTCTGGGCCACAACCAAGATCAGCAAAATCAAAGCGTGCGTCAACATACTCTCTCCTTCGGTAGCCTCACCTTACCGCCGGAGTGGAAGTCGGTCAAATGATCTGACCTTTCCGTACACTTCTTTTGATGCACCTCACCCCACGTTTCACCTGTCATGTTTCACGCCTCACCCCTTACCCCTAACGCCTCACGTCTTCCAAGGTTTGACAGCCTCCAGACCTTTTGTTACGCTCCGCGCCGATTCCTGGGCCTGTTGCGATAAACCCCGGCCTCACTCCCATGAACATCAAGGACTATCTTGAACAGAAGCGGGACGATGTGGATCGGTTCCTCGATTCCGTCATACCCAGCGCCACCACGGCGCCCACCACGCTCCACGAAAGCATACGGTACAGTCTCATGGCGGGAGGGAAGCGAGTCCGCCCGATCTTGGCCATTGCTGCGGCAGAAGCGGTGGGGCAGCCCGCGCCGGGGTTGATGCCGATTGCCTGTTCGCTCGAACTGATCCACACCTATTCCTTGATTCACGATGACTTGCCCGCGATGGACAACGACGATTTCCGTCGCGGAAGGCCGACGAATCACAAGGTCTACGGCGACGCGATGGCGATCCTGGCCGGTGACGCATTGCTGACGATGGCGTTCGATCTGTGCACCCGCCCGGACCTGATGAAAGGCTGCGACCCGGCGCGCCAAGTGCGGCTGATTCAAGAGCTGGCCTACGGCTCGGGGAATGTGGGGATGGTGGGCGGTCAGGTTCTCGATATCCAGGCTGAAAATAAAGACATCGATCTCGCGACGCTCCAGAACATCCACAAGCATAAGACCGGCATGTTGATACGCGCAGCGGTGCGGATGGGCGCCATTGCCGGCGGCGCGCAGGATCGCCAACTGGACGACCTCACGAGTTATGCCGAGGATGTCGGACTGGCTTTTCAGATTGCGGACGACGTGCTCAACGTGACGGGAACGCGCGAGGAACTGGGCAAGAATCCCAACACCGACGCGGAGCGAGGGAAGAAAACCTACCCGACGTTCTACGGAGCCGAGGGAGCCAGAAAACTGGCGGACGACTGTGTGGCCCGCGCGATCGCGCGACTCTCCTCGTTCGGTCCGGCTGCCGACCCGCTCCGTGAACTGGCCCGCTACATCACCTCGCGGAAGAATTGATCGTCAGTGCGTGAGACGTAGTCCGTGAAACGCATGACTCGTTCGTCAGCTCGACAATCGACTCCCTCTAACCCTACGTCTCACGCTTCACGCCTCACGTTTCACGTCTTCATCATGAAAGTCCTCGTCACTGGCGCAACCGGATTTGTCGGCGGCGCGGTGGCGCGCGCGCTGGTCCACCGCGGCATCGACGTCCGCGTCCTGGCCCGCGCCGGAGCAGACCTCCAGAATCTTCAGGGACTGACCGTCGAACGGGTCGAAGGCGATCTGCGCGATCAGGCCTCGTTGCGCAAATCGCTCACCGGCTGCCGACAGCTCTACCATGTGGCGGCGCACTATGCGCTCTGGGCCAAAGATCCGGCGATCTTTTATGACGTCAACGTCACCGGCACGAAGAATCTTCTGGAAGCGGCCCGCGAGGTCGGCACCGAACGGATCGTCTACTGCAGCACCATCGGCGCGATCGGCCTTCCGCCCGGCGGAGGGCTCGGCACGGAAGAGACGCCTGTCTCGCTCGAACAGATGGCCGGCCACTACAAACGGTCGAAGTACCTGGCCGAGCAAGAGGTCTTCACACTCGCGAAGGCAGGGCTGCCGGTCGTCATCGTGAACCCCAGCGCCCCGGTCGGCGCCAGCGACGTGAAACCGACCCCGACGGGGCAGGTCATCGTGGATTTCATGAAAGGCCGCATGCCGGCCTATATCGAAACCGGGATGAACATCGTGGACGTCGATGACGTGGCCGCCGGCCATCTGCTCGCGATGGAGAAGGGCCGGATCGGCGAGCGATACATTCTGGGTAATACGAACTTGATGTTGCGTGAAGTGTTTGAGATCTTGAGTCGCCTCACCGGCATCAACGCGCCCTCGATCAAGTTGCCGCGATTGGCAATCCTGCCGCTGGCCTATCTCAATCTCTGGATGGCGAACATCACAGGGCACCCGCCGCGTATTCCACTGGAAGGCGTGAAAATGGCCAAGTACAAGATGCACTACGATTGCAGCAAAGCCATCAGGGAACTCGGCATCCCGCAAACACCGCCGGAAGTGGCGTTGGAGAAAGCGGTGCGGTGGTTTAGAGACCACAAATACGTGTGAGAGTTCAACCGTGAATCCTACAACTTCGGCCTCAGCACTCAGCACTCAGCACTGATGGAGATCATCGCACTCTTCTTCAAGACCATCCTCTTCCGCCCCTACGTCTTCGTCTTTCTGGCTGCCTTCCTGTTCGCCGCGATCATGCTGATCGGCTGGCCGCGAACCTGGCGGTTCTGGCTGATCAGCTGGGCCACGGCTTTCGTCTGCGAATTTTCGTCTACGCGCAACGGCATTCCCTTCGGGTGGTATCACTATAATGGTTCGACCGTGGGCCAGGAGCTCTACTTCTCCAACGTTCCGTTCATGGACTCGATCTCGTTCAGTTTTCTGCTGTACGCCGCCTACTGCGTCGCCCTCTGTCTCCTTCTTCCAATCAAGGCGTCGCCTGCTTCCACTCAGCCGATGCTCAAACCGCTGCAGCTTGATGTGGGTGCGCGAACGAGTTGGTCTGTGTTCTTACTGACGGCCTTCTTGTTTGCCTTTATCGATATGGTGATCGATCCTGTAGCCCTGCGTGGCGACCGCTGGTTCTTGGGGAAGATTTACTACTATCCCGACCCGGGCCTTCACTTCGGCGTGCCGTTCGCCAATTATGTCGGGTGGGCTGTCGTCGGGCTTATCTCCCTCGCCATCTATTTCCCACTCGATCGACGACTGCCCGCGCTCTCGCTGCCTCCGTCGGTCACGCCTCAACTTCTACTTGGGCGTCGGTCTTTACTATGGCGTCCTGGTCTTTAACCTCGGCGTGACATTTTGGATCGGCGAATCGTTCATGGGAATGAGCGGGCTGCTGATGCATCTCCCCGTCCTCGTCCTATTGATGTTTCGTCTCGTCAGGACCTCGTGATTTTTCCACCTCGGGATAACCCGGTGGCAATCAGACAGAAGACTTTGTATAGTCATGAGAGCCCGCATTATTCACGAGAGTTCGTGACGAAACCGCTGAGACGCTTCGCGAGACGGGCGCGCGGAGCCGCGAGGGAGGGAGGCATACTTGAAATAGTATGTTGACCGACTGAGCAGCGAGCCCGCCCGCCGTCAGGTGCGTCGCCACCGCGCTTGCGAGGCTGAGCGCCCTTTACATGATCCTGGCGCGAAGAAAGAACACCGCAATACGTTCTGATTTTCGTATCGGCGGTTGTAGTAGAAGTCTTCGTGAATAATGCGGGCTAGTCGCCATGCGAACCAAATTGATCGTCTTCATCATCATATTGGGCGTATTGTGCCTTGGGACTCTCGGTGCCTTCGGATGGATGGGGTATCAATTGTTCACCACCGGCTTTAGCGCCAAACCCGAGCCGCATCCCCTAGAGATTGTCGTAGCGCGGCAAATCCGCCATCTGGCGATCCCGCTTGAACAACGAAACGCGCAGAACCCGATCCCGTTGAACCCCGACGTCATGAAAGAGTCGTTGGCACATTTTGCCGATCACTGCGCGACCTGTCATGCCAACGACGGTAGCGGCCAGACCCCTATCGGCAAGAACGTGTACCCGAAGGTTCCCGACTTACGATTGGCCGACACCCAGTCGATGTCGGACGGTGAGATCTTCTGGATCATCCGCAACGGTATCCGTTTTACCGCGATGCCGGCCTGGGGAGACGGTGACCCAGCGGAGGACAAGGCCAGTTGGAAGCTGGTCCACTTCATTCGTCATCTCCCAAAACTGACGCCGGAGGAACTCGAGCGGATGAAGGCGCTCAATCCCAAGACGAAGCATGACCTGGAAGAAGAAGCTGCCTTTGACCAGTTCCTGCAGGGAGACGATGGGGCGGCGGCACGGACTAAGGCCGGCCATCATCACTAATTGATAGGCGATGATAATAGGAGATAGGATTCACCATGTGGTTACGTCTGATTGTGACTGTCACGTGCCTGTTCATCTCGACATTAAGCTTCGCCCACGACGGCGACCAACATGTGCTCGGCACGATTATGGCCATTGACGCGACCCATGTCGAAGTGAAAACGTCCAAGGGCCAGTCGGTGAATGTGCGGGTCAACAAAAAGACCCTCTACAAAGACCAACGCAATCCGAAAGACGCCAACGTGCCGGAGGTGGGCGATCGTGTCGTCATCAAGGCCACAAAGGACGGCAAGGTGTTGGTCGCCACCGAAGTCCATTTTTCCGCAGCCAAGCACGTACCGGCCCCCATATCACCCACGCCGGTCAACTAGGATGATCGATGTCGCCCTTTCGCGTCACAGGGGAATTCAATAATCATTTTGAGGTTACGAGATGCGCGCGGCGATCATTCGAGTCTTGATCACGGGCATCGCGGTCTTTCTGGCGGTCATGATCGTGCCCGGCCTTCAGGTCGACTCGTTCCTCGCCGGAATCGCCGTGGTCTTGGTGCTCACAATTCTGAACCTCCTGGTCCGGCCCATTCTCCTAATGCTGACCCTTCCCTTGATCGTCCTCTCCTTGGGGCTCTTTCTCGTTGTGGTCAATGCGCTCCTTCTAGAATTGACCGCATATCTGGTCACGGGATTCTCGGTCACGGGATTCTGGCCGGCAGTCGGCGGCTCAGTCGTGATCAGTCTGGTCACCATGATCCTCAACATATGGACCTCTGACCGCCCCCCGACGGAACGTCGTTCGTTTCCACAACGCCCGCCCACGATCATCAATCCCGACGAATAACGGGACTCAATCAGGCTGCTGAAAAAGCCGCTCTTCTCACCCGCCCGACCCTGGCGCGCCGAGACGCACCTTTTCCCATGCTTCGTTCTCCCCTCGAAAGCATCCTCAACGTAGCCCACTCGGAGAACAAGCTGTCTTGGCAGCTTGGGGTGGGCGGGTGAAAAAAGCTACGCCTCCGGTGCTTCCATTGGCTGCGGCCTTGCTGGACGGACTTTTTGAGCAGCTTGCGGGAATGTATTCCTGTTGTGCCACACGTACGGCCCTTTGAGTTTTTCACGTGCAACATAACTTCCATGGCTTCTATTCCTTTTCATTGAATTGCGCGTCCTGCGTTGTTACAATGCCGCGCGCCTGCTACCCCCGCAACGATGAAATATCCAGGCTCAACTCACGAATGACACCTACAGTTCCACAGAGTAAACCCATTCCCGAAACGCATCTCCAGCGGACCTTGACCTCCGTGATCAACGAGCTGCCGGTCGACTCGGCGCTCGCCGCCGTGTTCCACCGTGACCAAGGCCCGCTGGTCGGCCATGCCGCACGAGGCTTCACACCTCGCGATATTCAAGCCATCCTCAGAACACTTTCGGCCCACGCCATTGCTGCATCGGCCCCCGCGAACGATCAGGAGGGCGGACGCACTATTCGCCTCCGCTTGATTACGCCGGGCACGAAGTCATTGATCGGGGTGTCCCTCCAGTATCGGAACCGGACATACGGCTTCCTCGTCATCGGACGAAAAGAGAGCGCCACGTTCGCGAAAAAAGAGAAGAGCTTGATGGAGCAGGCCAGCGACGAGGTGACGAAAGCGCTGGATCGCGAAGGCCTGTTCGATATGAACGTCGTGCTCAGCCGCCCGTTTGTCGCGCACGAGCCGGTCCCTCCACCGCCTTCTCCGGCAGAAATGTTCACGGCTCCGGCGTCTCAGCTCACACCGGAACTCCAAGACAAGGTTATTGCCATTTTGACGGATGCCAACCAATACGTCGCCTACGATCGCATCTGGGCCTGCCGCTACGATCCTCTCGCGGGCAATGTCGAAGTCCTGGGACTGGCCGGTGATCTGAAGAGCGAGCAGAAGGACGGGAAGAAGGATCTCAAGCCGGGCCATCGCCTCGCGCTCGACAGCTCAGCCTCCGGGTGGGCGGTTCGCCATCGTAAGCCACGCGTGGATCACGATCTCGCCTCCACACAGGGGCGATTCCTCGATCACAAGTATCTGTTCAAAGACCGGCTTCTCTCCTCGCTCGTCGTGCCGTTCTTCGTCCGGGGACAAGTGGGCGGGACCATCACCCTGGCCTCGAAAGAAGCCGGACGCTACCAACAATCGGATGCCCGTACGCTTGAACCGACGATTGTGAAGATCGCGGACATTCTCCAGGCCCCGATACCGGGACCAACCAACCAGGTTCCCGCTACTGGATCAGCGGGCGCCCCCGGGGCAGCTGTCACTCCAGGTCCCTCGGAGCCCATCATCAGAAAACAGGAGCGGCAGGCCGCGATCGGTGAGTTCAGCATGTTCCTGGCCACAGAAGTGCGTGAGCCGCTCGCCTCGATCCGCGCCCAATTGGAGGAAGTCACGGGTGAAGGCATCCTCGACTTCGACCCGCAGACGCGCGTCGAGAACGCGATGCGCGATTTGATCAGGATCGAAGCCATCTTGAATGAGATTTTGGATTTTGCGAAACCGCTCGAGTTGACTCGTCGGCTCCTCCGCATTCCCGAAGTGATCGAGAGCGCGCTCACGGTCATCGCGACCGACCTCGAAGTCACCAGGATACAGGTGACCAAGGACTATGCGACGATGATCGCGCCGGTCCGCGGCGACGAAGCCAAACTCCAGCAAGTCTTTCTCAGTATTTTCAAGAACGCAAGCGAAGCGATGAACCCCGGTGGGCATCTCCATATTCAAGTCACCCAGCATCGCGCGGGGCGCGGCGTGGAAGATCAGATCCTCATCAAGAACGACGGGGCTCCCATTCCGGCGGAAATCGTCGATAAAGTCTTTGAGCCGTTTTTCACCACGAAGCGAGCCGGCATCGGTCTAGGCCTCGCCTCGGTCAAGAAGATCGTCGAAGAACATGGCGGCTCGATTGCGATCGGCAGCGCGCCCGGCGAAGGGACCACCGTCACCATTCGCCTCCCCGGTCTCAGTCATGGTCCGTCCTATCGAGGACGCGGCCGCCGCCGTCCACCGTCACGCCGCTAGGCCTAGCCTCCCGTCTAATTGGTTTGTTTGGTTTATCTTGTTTATTTGGTTGGACCGGACAGACCGGGCTTGTGCCGCTCGTGCGAACCATAAAAGTTCTAGCGTGGCACAATAGTTTTCCCGCAGCCTGCTCTTCACGGGAGGGTGGTCTGCTTGGTCTCCCACTACGCGCGGCTTTCCCACCCTCCCACCCACTGGCACGCCGAGACGTGCCATTAGCCCGAGCGAGGGCCTTCTGAAGCCGCGCGTCGAACGAACACATTCCTATCGTGCGCGTTACGCGAGCAAAGGAGGACAACAGGCCACCCTCCCATTCTCCCTTTGACAGAGCCACCCCTTCCTGGCTATGATCCCCGCTGCTTGACTTGATCTTGAAGTAGAAAAACTATGTGCTCCAGCCACTATCATTTATTCAAAGGAGTAGGCGTATGAAGCTCGTAATCGGCACTGTTGCGACCGTCTCCGGTGTCCTATTTGCGCTGTCAATGGCCTCGGCGAATCCGTCGCTCCTCCCTAAGCATGAAGGCTACCCGATGAAGAACAGCGGAAGCCCCGTGACGGGCCAGCCAACCGCCAATGACCCAGGCCAAAAAGATGCGCGTGGCGAGAGTACATTGATGAAGTCAGCAGACTCCGTTAAGAGCGCAGAGCAAAACCTGACGAAGACGGATAATGCGCGCATTACTACAGGCCAGGGAGCGAATCAGCTTCCGACCGTGCAGGGACCACAGATCAATATCGCTCCTCCGGTTACTTCCGCCACGAAGATCAGTGGCGATCGGAAGATCGAATAATCAAGCCGTTCAGCGGGGTACAACCGAGGGGAGCCGGACAAGTCCGGCTCCCCTCTTTGTTTTTGTGCGTCCAGTCAGAGCGGATGTTGTGACCCTACGCAGCCGGAATCGCCAAAGTTTCTGGGCCCACTCGCCTGAATAATCGACACCGATTCGGGGATGAGCCAACACATCTCCTTTTTTCACTAATACCCCTCGATCCTCGAACCAGAGCAATTCGCCGGTCGTCAGATCCGCGCGGTTGAGACGGCGATCGATCTGCAGCGCGCGACAAAGCCGCCCCGGTCCATCGATCAATTCTCCATCGATTTCAATCGCCCTAATCAGTACGGCAGAGGGAAACTCTTCCCGTTCCGTCACGACGTTCAGACAATGGTACATCCCGTAGATGAGATAGACGTACGCGACCCCGCCGGGGCCGAACATCACATCCGTCCGCTGCGTCCTTCCTTTCGACGCATGGCAGGCCTTGTCCTCTGCCCCGACATAGGCCTCGACTTCGATGATCTTGCCCGCTATTGGTACGCCCATCGATGCCTGAACGAGATACTTGCCCACAAGTGATCGCGCCACCTGAACCGTGGGACGAGTGAAATAGATGCGAGGCAAGAATCTTCGCGTTAACTTCATTTGGTTTCACTATAGACCGCTCAAAATGATCTTCCAACAAGGCCGCAGGCGAAGAAAGCACCGGAGGCGTACCCTCTGGGCGCACGGTCGACGAATAAGGAGCACCACGTCTGGCGGCCGCCGAGTGGTGAGGCGGCCGGGTCCCCGTTGAGGATGCTTTCGAGACGAGAACGCAGTTGGAATCATTTTCAGCGGTCTTAAAAGTACCAGGCCACGCCGCCCATGACCATCCGCGGGTTTCCCGGCACGAAGTGAATGTCGGTCACCCCGGCCACCTCGGTCCTCAGTCTCGATTCAAACGCGAAGATCGCCTGTTCCCACTCGGTATTGAAGAGATTCTGCACAAAAAGGAATGCTTCCATCCGCCCATGCGGCAATGCAATCGGCAACCGATAGCGCTCCGACAAATCGAAGCTGAGCCACGAGGGTGATGTAATGCTCCGATCTTCAATGAGCGGTCTGACCCCGAGATAGGTGGCTTGGAGTTGAGAGGTCAATCCTTCCGGCCATCTCAGAATCACGGCCCCAAACGCGGTGTATTTCGGCGCCAAGGGAATCGCATCGCCATTGCGGAATTGGGCGTTCGTCCATGTCATGCTGCCGTTCACATAGAGTGGGCCCCAGACTTGTCCGCGCGCGGCCACCTCGACGCCCTCGCGTCTGCTCGGTCCTCGTATCTCCGTCGTCCCTTCGTCCCCCACGAACACCAGTTCCGACTGGAGATCCAATCGCCAGACCGTGGCGATGAACTCCACGCCCCCGGGCCCCCACGGCATGGACCGGATGCCGACTTCATAGCTCTTGGCTCGTGCGAGCGGCGAGGATCCCGGCGCCACGGCGGAGCGTGCGTCGTTGCTGTGAAAGCCCTCGCCATAGTTGGCGAAGAATTCTGTGCCGGCCCACGGCCCCAGGATCATGTTCATTTTCGGGAGAATAATTCCCGAGCTTTTTCGTCCGTCCGGTTGCTCCGCACATGTGCTGCAGCGATTCTGCACATCGAAGGTAAAGGTCTCCGCGCGCAGTCCCCCCGCGAGTCGCATCCACGAGATCGGCTGCACCTCCGCTTTGACGAAAGGGGCATACGACGCCTCGAGAATGTCGCTATCGGTGGTCGTGCCGGTCGGCATTCTCGTCGTGTGGGTCCCGAGTCTGGCATGGATGTCGTCGACTCTAGTTTGAAACCCAATTGTTCCAATGCTCGGCAAGCCCAACACCTCGCCTCTGTGTTTGTATCCGATATCGCCGCCGTACATCACGCGGCGATCGGCTTGCTGAATCCCATCGCCATTGACGGGATCGTTGAGAAAGAACGTAAAATTCGTGAACAGGTCCAGCCGGTAATACTGCCCATACGCGTTGGCAAAAAACTGACCGCCTGATGGTGTGTCGTAGTGGTAGTTCAGCCGGGCGGTGCTGCGGAGCGTATTGCCTCCCTCCGAAGGATCAATGGCGCCGAATCGATCGAGTGTGCCGTCAGTGACTGCTCGAAAGGGAATCTCTCCGGAACCGTTCCACTGAGACTTCAGAAACGTGCCGGTCAGACTGAGTTCATCCCGGCTGGTCAGATTGGTCGTCATCTTGCCCAACAGGTTGATCCGAAAGTACCTATTCTCATTTTCGTAAGGGCCATTGGTGTAATACCCCTCGGCCGCAAACAAGGTGCGGACTTTGTCTTTGGTCGGTGAGAACATGAGCAGATACCGTTGCGTATCGAACTGACCGCCGGCCGCCTGTGCGACACCCTCCTGCACCACCTGCCGCGTCCTGAAATTCACCGCCCCTGCCGTGGCAAAGTCACCATATTCAGGAAGATAGGCCCCTTTGGAGACCTCCAGTCCTTCGATCGTTTCGGGAATAATGAAATTCAAGTCGGTGTAGCCTTGCCCATGCGCGTGGGTGCGCAAATTGATCGGCATCCCGTCTGTGAAGAAGGCGACATCGGTGCCGTGATCGGCATCGAAGCCACGCAGAAAATATTGATCGGCCTTCCCGGCGCCACCGGAATGTTCGACGGCAAGGAAACCGGGAATCAGACGCAGCACCTGCGCAGGACGGCCCTGCGGCTGGAGCAGAATTTCCTTGTCCGGAATAAATTGCTGCGATGAAGCAGCGACCGGGCGCTCGCCGTTCACCAAGACTTCGGGCAGATCGAGTTCCGGCAGATCCGGGTCATGAGCGTTTGCGACTTCTCCGACCAGGAAACAAGCCACCGCAAGGCACACTGCTGACCAGTACAATACATGTTTCGTCATCATAGTATGCAAGGGAAGGGAACCAGATCTATCGAAGTGATCTTCCCGTTGTCGTCATCGTGAGTTTGCCGTGTTTCACACCCTTGACCGACACCAAGGCATCCGCCACCTTCTTGATCTCTGACCCCTTGCCCTTCACGACGAGCACTTCAAGGCAATGGTCGTGGTCGAGATGAACGTGCATGCCGGAGAGGATCTGCCCCTGATAGTCATGTTGAATGTCGGTCAATTTTCCCGTCAGATCTCGCACATGATGGTCATACACAAAGGTAATCGTGCCGACTGTTTCTTTGTTTTCATCCCACTCCTGCCCGACCAGGTTGTCTCGAATCAGGTCGCGAAGGGCTTCCGATCGATTGGTGTAATGGCGTCGCCTGATGTGACGATCGAACTCTTCGAGCAGCCGCTGGTCTAGCGAGACGCCGAACCGGACAAGTTGATTCATGAGACCCTCCCTGTAAGTAGCACGATTTTTTTATTCATAGCACTCTCAGGGCCTACGTGCAACCGAGCGTCCATGATTCCTAGCATCCTACGAAGCCCGCTAGTGAACTGGATTCATGCACCGGGTGAGTTGGGAGAGCACCGACAGAAGACGCCACTGGCGGCAATTAGGAGGACCCAATGATCGCCCGCAAAGAAACAAGCAATCCAGATACTCGAACAGAGCTACGGTAACATCTCGTCCTGAGGAGAGGAAATGACCAGCAGCAGACAGCCTTCGTCGGACGACGTATCGTGATGCTCAGTCTCAGCCTCGGCGCGATGATAGTCGCCGACCGTGAGCTCGTGGCCGCCGTAGAGCCAGCCCCCTTCGAGCACATACAGTTCCTCGGCTTCCGCATGACGATGCGGGGGATAGCGGGTACCCGGCGCCATACGAACGAGTGCGGTGGCACGGCGGGAGGCCGGATCGAAGAAGAGAACTTTGGCCGACACACCCGGTGCCATTTCGTGCCAAGTACCCTCCGATGCTTTGACAAACGTCAGACCTTTGAACGGATCGAGCTGGACATCGGTATGCCTTTCGACACGCGCCAGAAGGCCTTCCCTCAGTGAAGCCCGAGGCACAACCGGGACGGCGTTCAGCGCAAGGGTGTTCGCCACTGACTCGAACTGCGCGGTGTCACGAGCGGCTTCAACGGCAATCTGACTCACAATTCGCTCTCGAAGCTCTGGCCTGGGCGTCACGGGATCCACGGACGAAACCAAGGCTTCTGCCACCGCCTGATAGGCTGTCGCCGCTTGACGCAACGGCAGCGATTCGCCCTGAAGACGAACGGCAAAGGCTCGCCGATCGTCGGGTTCCAACACCCCGAGCGCATGGAGTGCAGCCTGTTCTTCTAACTCCTGGGGGAGCCGTGCCTCGGTCATGGCGCCAGTCCTTCTTGATAGGGTGCAAGCGCATCTCGCAATTTCATCATCCCTAATCGCATCCTCGTCTTGACCGTCCCCAACGGCAAGTTCAACTTGTCCGAGATTTCGCTCTGGCTCAATCCAAAAAAATAGGCGAGTACAATGGCTTCCCGCTGTTCTGCCGTGAGTAACGCCAAGGCCTGCTGCACGTACCGTCGCTGTTCCCCTCCCGCCAGCTCCTGCTCCGGCGTCTCGCAGTCACTCGCAAAGAACTCGACCGCATCCAACGATTCGAGTCGCCCTCGCTCCGCCGCGCCTGCCCGATAGCGATCGATAGCCCTCGTGCGCGCGAGGGTCATCAACCAGCCTCCCGGCGAACCTCGCGTTTCGTCATACGTATAGGCCTGGCGCCAGACCTGGGTGTAGACGTCCAACGTCACTTCCTCCGCTGCTTCGCGATTGTCGAGAATCTTCAAGACAAGCCCGTAGACTTGAGGGCTGGTGCGATCGTAGAGCGTGGCGAGCGCCGACTGATCGCCCTGGGCTGTCTGGGCGATCAGCTGTCCCCATTCCTGCTCGTGAGCCGACCGTGTCGTTTCCAGAGGTATCACCATCATAGAGTCTCCCCCAAACACTTGTACGAGAGGATGGGGGAGATCGGATTTATGGTTTGGATATTTTTCCCCGCATCCCTCGGATGGCCTGAACTCTAGCATCGACTCGGAAAGCCTTGCAAGACTCATTTCCTAGGTAGGGAATCCAAATCGAACGAACGCTCGTAGGGTAAGAGAAGCCGCGGCAGGTGCTGACAAGACAGAGGGTCGTTCAACGTTCACCTTTCATTCATCAGGAGGTTAGGGGCAATGAAGAGCAGGATCGCATCGTACCTCATCATCAGTGGATTGTTGCTCAGCGTCACGGGCTGCAACACGATGGAATCGACATCCAGTTCCGCGACGTCCAAGTCGACGGCCATGGTGGACAAGTCGCTCTACGATCGTTTAGGCGGCAAGCTGGCGATCACCGTTGTCGTCGGTGACTTCGTCGAGCGCGTTGCCGCCGACAGCCGCATCAATGGCAAGTTTGCCAACACCGACATTCCCCGCTTGAAGATGCTGTTGGTGGAACAGATTTGCCAGGCTTCGGGCGGTCCCTGCACCTATACCGGTCGCAGCATGAAGGCCACCCACACCGGCATGGGCGTCAGCAGCGCCGACTTTGATGCGCTGGTCGGCGATCTCGTCGCCACGCTCGACAAGTTCAAAGTTCCGGAGCGCGAGAAAAGCGAACTGCTCGGCGCGCTCGGTCCGATGAAGGGCGACATCGTCGAGCAGCCGATGTCATCCATGCACTGACAGATGTTCGCCAAGATCGATAGACGGTTACCTTATTCCATTTATAAAAGGGAGAAATGTCGTGCACAAAGCAGCCATAGTGGTGTTAGCAGATCCGAAATCGGGATCAGAGGAAGCGTTAGGTCGGCTATTCAATGCGCTGGCGGCAGCCTACGACTTCAAACAACAGAACATGCCCGTGACGCTGTTCTTTCAGGGTGCAGGCACCCGCTGGGCAGGAGAATTGGTCAACCCGGAACATCCAGCTTACCAGTTATTTACGGCTGTGAAAGACACCGTCGCCGGCGTGTCGCGCGGCTGCGCGGACGTATTCGGCGCACGCGACGGCGCAGTGGCTTGTGGGCTTGATCTGATTGCAGAAAACACCGTCCCAGGTACGAGCGGCTTGCCGAGTCTGGTTCGCTTGGTGGCGGACGGCTACACCGTGCTGACATTCTAACGCACTGTGCTCCGAGGAGGTATCTATGAAATCCCCCGTACTATCGGCTCTGGTTCTCGCACTCGCCGTCGGCATATTGTCCGGCTGCAGCGGGAGCGACAACCCACCCATTGTGTCCAGTGGACCGGCGGCGGCGGCAGCCGAGGACCAGCGCATCCCGCAAGCGGACGCACTGACGCCAGCAGAATTGGCTCAGGTGAATCAGGCCAACGCGGAACCTGAGCCTCCACAAAAACCAGACATTTAACCGGCCGCCGCTTTTGACAGCGGCCATGTTCATAAGGAGACGACAATGTTGAAACAGATTCGATTAGTCACCCTGGCAATACTGGCGCTGCTCGTCGCTGCGCCGGTCTTTGCCGCTAGCCATCGCGAAGCCCCGCTGATCGCAAACGATCCAGCGGCAGACATCACCGACTTCTATATTTTCAGGAGCTGGCAGGACCCGGACAAGGCCATTTTGATCTTGAATGTGATTCCGGGTCAGGAACCGGGGTCCGGTCCCAACTATTTCAATTTCGCCGACGATGTGCTGTACGAGATCCACGTCGACAACAACAAGAACAACATTGCGGCGAACATCACCTATCAACTTCGCTTCAAGACCGAGATCAGGCCACCAGGGAATGTGTTCCCTTTGGCCTATGTCGCGCTGCCGCCGATCACAGCGCTCACCGGAGGAGGATCCGAAGGATTACTGGTCCGGCAGAGCTATACGGTGACGGAAGTGCGCTTCGGCCAACAGCCCAAAGACTTGGGGACTGGCCCGATGTTCGCCGTGCCGTCGAACGTCGGCAGTCGCACGACGCCGAACTATGAGCAGCTGGCGGCCAAGGGCATCTTCCCTTTGAAGAACGGCGGACGGGTATTTGCCGGTCAACGGGACGAGACCTTCTACATCGACCTCGGAGGGACGTTCGACACTTTGAACCTGCATATATCGCCAATCCTTTCCATCTCCGACGATGCGAACGACGCATTGATCGTTGGCGCTCCAGGTTCCGGCACCGCAGACACCTTCAGCGGTTTCAACGTCAACACCATTGCGCTCGAAATTCCGATCAGCGACTTGATGGGCCCGAACGGCAACAAGGTGATCGGCGCCTACGCCTCGACCAGCCGCCCGAAGGTCACGGTCATCAAGAAAGACGGCGACCGGGACAATTCATCCCGGTTCGTCCAAGTAGCCCGCATGGGCAATCCTCTTGTGAACGAATTGATCATTCCGACGAACATGAAGGACAGGTGGAATACCACGGACGCAGAGGACGAGGCTGACTTCGTCTCCTCCTACTGCAACTCGGCGCTGGCGACTGCGCTGAATACGGTGTTCGGGACCGGTTTTCCGACAGCCAATCGAGAAGATCTCATTAATGCCCTGCTGCGTTACAGCCCGGGCCCACCGCTTTGCGGAGGAGGGAAGACAAACGAAACCCTCGCGGACTTTGTGCGGGTGGACTTGAATGTGCCACCGACCGCGCCGGCGAGTCAGAAGCGCTTGGGGCCTCTGGCCCATGATGCGTCAGGCAATGCCACACCTGACAGGGCTGGCTGGCCGAATGGTCGACGGCCGAACGACGACGTGACGGATGTCGCGTTGCGGGTCGTAGCCGGAATCCTGACGAATCCGGCTGTTCCAAACTTAGGGG
Organism: uncultured Nitrospiraceae bacterium; assembly: GCA_963801725.1. Taxonomy (GTDB): domain Bacteria; phylum Nitrospirota; class Nitrospiria; order Nitrospirales; family Nitrospiraceae; genus Palsa-1315. The sequence continues at coordinate 989,433 of CAWDFX010000002.1, read as the reverse complement.
ACGGGGTGAACTTCAATATCGGATCGGTTGGCGGCAACAAGACGGCCAACGGTATTGCCACAGCGTTCCCCTTCCTCCCGACGCCGTTCGATGGGCGGGACCGTCGGCACATCGACCCGGGAGAGTCGATCAATTAGCTGGTTCATTGGGGGTGTTGCGCATAAGCGCGACACCCCACCATTCTTTTAGAGACAGCGCACTGAGCTACGTGCACAACATCCGAGAGAGCTGAGATGCAGTCTGGAATCGCTCAACAGCGCCAGATCAAGGGATGGGGATTCTCGCTCATCCTCCACGGACTCCTCTTGAGCACGATCTTGCCGGTCTTCCATCATCTTCCCACCCCAATTCACCCAGAACCCTTTCGGTGGAACGTGACGCTCGCCGAGTCTCCACAACACACTACCGAGGTCGCATCGGCCAACGATTCTTCCGCGATGAGGGAGTTCTCTCAAACAGTTCAGACCGGTGAGCAAAGGCTGGCGCGTTCAACATCGGACCTATCCCCACCCGCGCAACAACTGAAGAACGAAATCAATGAGACACTCCAAGAGTCCGACGACGCCAAGCCGGTGATGCCCACACAACCGCCCACAGCCTTCACTCAAGCACAGCCTGAGATGACACCACCTGCTTCCTCCACCACAGAGCAAGTGCCGTTCAACCAAGAATCACTGCCCTTACGACAGAACACCATCGAACGTCCGGGGACGGTTGCCACAGCGCCAATTCCAACTGAGTCGTCCGCGCGTCCCGTGGAGCCGTTAGAGCAGGAATTGCGAACCACCCTAGCGCCATCATTCGTGGCGGATGCTGTATTAGCACCAACCCAGCCCCGCGACCCATTACCTGTTCCACCAGTTACTGCTCCCACGGCAACCTCCGGCCAATCCTCTGCGTCGCACGCAGATTATAGTTGGCTGCAACGGGCTGTGTCCCGTCGACTGGAAGAACTGAAACGATCCTCGCGGCCATCTCTCGAAGATTCAAGCAGACTCAAGGTCCTGGTTAGGGCCGTGGTCTCTGACAGGGGAGAGTTGATGGAAGCTGAAGTCGTCAAGAGTTCTGGATTGGAACAGATCGATCGGGAAGCCATGACGCTGGTTCACCGCGCCTTCCCTATGCAACTCGATCACACCTTGGACCGTCAACAGATCGTGATGCGCATACCCATCACCTATTCGCGTGACTAAGATGATGCTGAAAAAGTCCGCCAGCAGCGTTCTCGCGTCGTTCAGATCCTCAACGTACCGACTGAGATTCTCAGATGGCGGAAGCACTGGAGGGGTTTTTCCGCTCGCCAAGATTCATTGTACGGGCGAACGGCCCCACGAAGTGCGGTCGGTACCTCCTCCGGTCTTCACTCGCTGTGGCCTTGCCTGGGGAAAGGCCGCCTTGTCGGTCCTGACTTATACTACTCAAGATGGTCATGTTCTAGGTAACCAGAGGACCCATGTCATCCCAGACTGACGAAGGGCAACAGATCCAGCTTGAGTTGGAGGGGTTGAAACGAACATTGGAGTGGTCGGAGATTCAGCGAGAGCACCTCTTAGATCGCTTGGACCTTCTTCGGCTCGACAACGGCCGTCTGGAAGATCGGGTGGAGGAATTAGAGCGTCAGGTGGATGGGCTTTAGCAACAACGCCCGTTGTTCTAGCCAGGATTATTCATGAATACCGTTGCCAGGCGTTCGAGACCGAAGCCCGTCGGGGCTGGGTAGGTGAGACCCGTAAACTTGTTGAGCATCCTGCTGGAGTGTTTTCCTTTGATGTGCACGTGCCGACATAGTTTTCTTTTAGCCTGCTGACAGAATGCCATGAATGGAATACAAACACTGGGTTGGCTAATCGCAATAGGATGCCTCACCTTGAGCATCCCTTCTCTGACGTCCGGCGAACCCTATCTTCCCCAACAGAACGCGCAAGTCCTCGAACACCTCAGCGTCAAATCCGCTGATCCAGTCACACGGGAGATCAGAACCTTGCGTGCGAGCCTGATAGGCGATCCACATAATGTAGATGTGGCCGTCTCCCTTGCGACCAGGCTCATCGAGCAGTCGCGATCAGAAGGAGATCCGCGGTTTCTCGGCCAAGCGCAAGCTGTATTGGCTCCCTGGTTGAATCACGCGACACCGCCGCCACCCACGCTCCTGTTGCGAGCAACTATCAGCCAACATGCACATGAGTTCGATCTGGCGCTCACCGATCTCGATGCAGTTCTGAGCAGGCAACCCGCGAACGCCCAAGCCTGGCTCACCAAAGCGTCGATCTATCAGGTGCAAGGACGATATGAAGAGGCGCGGCACGCGTGCCAGCCGCTGTTTCGCCTGGCAGGACGGCATGTCGCGCTCACCTGTTTGGGTGACATTGCCGGCCTGACCGGCCAGTCAGCGACAAGCCGCGAGATGCTGACCACGAGTCTGGAGCGTCCAGGGATCTCAGCGCGCGAACGACTCTGGATCCTAACCATCCTGGCAGAGACGGCCGCACGCACAGGAGACACGAAGATCTCAGAGAAACATTTCCTCGAAGCGAGAAGGCTCGGGGTGAAAGATCACTATCTCTTAGGCGCCTATGCCGACTTCCTGCTCGATCAAGGACGCGCGTCTGAGGTCATCACGCTCTTGCAACGTGAGACCAGAGCCGACGGATTACTTTTGCGCCTGACCCTGGCCGAACAAGCGCTTCAGTTGTCCGCTTTCAAGGACCATACGGCCGAGCTCGCAGCCCGCTTTGCCGCTGGTCGTGAACGAGGCACTCGGGTACATGTGCGGGAGGAGGCGCGTTTCACTCTCGCGCTATTGCATGATTCGCAGACGGCGCTCACCCTTGCGCAAGCCAATTGGGAGATTCAAAAAGAGCCCTGGGACGCGCGGCTTCTGCTTGAAACCGCGCTGGCGGTCGGCAGCCGAGACGCAGCGAGACCGGTCATCGCGTGGCTTCGCAACAATCATGTGGAAGACGTGAGACTTCAACAACTGGCTGCGCAATTTCCGGAGGAGAGATCCTGATGCGCCTGATCCTCGCCATTGCGCTTCTTCTTCTGAGCACTCCCGCCTGGGCCCACAAACCCAGTGACAGTTATCTCTCTCTCACGGTGAAAGACTCACAGGCTGAAGGGCAGTGGGATATTGCGTTGCGCGACCTGGACTATGCGATCGGCCTGGATGCCGATGACGACGGAACCATCACGTGGGGAGAGGTTCGTGCTAGGCACGACGCTATCGCCTCCTATGCACTCTCGCATCTGACTCTTCACGCCAGCGACAGACCTTGTTCAACCGCCATGGTCGATCAGTTGATCGACCATCACACAGACGGGACCTATATGGTTTTGCGATTCACCGCAGCCTGTTCGACCCCCATTCGCGATCTCTCGATGGACTATCGGCTCCTCTTCGATCTCGATGCCCAGCACAAGGGGCTGCTGAAACTCACGGACGGAAACGAGACGCTGGCCGCCATCTTCAGCCTGGAATCGCCGGCTCAACAGTTTGCGATCGGTGAGACCTCGACGTGGAGGCAGGCCCAACAATACGCACATGAGGGCATCTGGCATATCTGGCTGGGTTACGACCACGTGCTATTTCTTCTGGCGTTGCTGCTGCCTTCCGTGTTGCGAAGGGTTGCTGACCGGTGGGAACCGACCCTTGATTTCTTCTCCGCCCTCGGAGAAGTCGTGGCAATCGTGACTGCCTTTACCCTGGCCCACTCGATCACTCTCGGTCTGGCGACCCTGGGCCTGATCACATTGCCATCTCGGCTGGTCGAATCCGCGATTGCCGCATCGGTCGTCTTTGCTGCATGTTCCAATCTCTATCCAGCCCTTTCCCAACGCCGTTGGCTGGTGGCCTTTCTGTTTGGCCTGATTCACGGCTTTGGGTTCGCCACAGTGCTGAGCGACCTCGGTCTGCCGAAAGGATCTCTGACGCTGAGCTTGGTGAGTTTCAACCTGGGAGTGGAGGTGGGGCAACTCGCGATCGTTGCGATGTTCTTGCCGTTGGCTTACGGCCTGAGAAAGTCTTGGACGTATCAGCGGCTGATTCTGGTAAGCGGTTCCCTCGGTATCGCCGCTCTCGCCTGCGCCTGGCTCATCGAACGAACGCTCGAACTCAAACTGATCCCTCTCTAGCCCTTAAGCCAAGAGAACGAGCGGGAACGGGGCGACACTACTCGCCCTTCACGGGGATATACATAACGTTCCCCTGCCGATTGACCAGCAAAAGCGCTAGATCGGATGGCTTAATAGGATCAGCCAGTCGCTGAAATACGTCGAAATTGGGAATAGGTTGACGATTGAGTTCCAGCACCACGTCACCTGGCTGGAGACCGGATGATTCTGCCAGACTGCCTTCTTCGATGTCTGTCACCACCACCCCGCTACTGACAGCCAGATCCATCTGCCGAGCCAGCGGCGCGGTTACATCGTCGAAGACGACGCCGGCAAGGGGGTGAGCCGTGGCAGCTGAAGACGATCCGGCTTGATTCTTCTTGGTCCGTTCACGCGGCGCCTCTTGAACAACCAATTCAGTCTGGTAGGGTTTACTCTCCCGCATGAGATCCAGCCTGTGCTTGCTCCCGATCGTAGATGCGGCCACGAGGTTCCGAAGGTGCCCGCTGTCCATCACGTCCCGCCCGTCGAATCGCACGATCACATCGCCGCGCTTGATTCCGGCTTTCTCGGCAGAGCCCTTCGCCTGCACATCAGTCACGATCGCGCCCTTCACATCGGGAAGGCGAAAGATCTTGCCTAAGAGGGGCGTGACATCTTGTGTCGAGGCGCCGAGGAATCCACGGACCACATGTCCGGTCTTGAGTAAGCTCTGCATGGCAGCCCGAGCCATATTACTCGGAATGGCAAAGCCCACACCGACGCTCCCGCCTGTGGGACTGGCGATGGCAGTATTGATCCCGACCAATTCTCCATTGAGGGTCACCAAGGCCCCGCCGGAATTGCCTGGATTGATGGGGGCATCGGTTTGAATGAAATCTTCGAGGTCGGCGACACCGACATCGGCACGACCCACGGCGCTGACAATGCCGAACGTCACACTACGACTCAACCCAAGGGGATTCCCGATCGCGAGCACAAATTCGCCGACGGCGAGCGTGCTCGAATCCCCCCACGTCACCATCGGCAGATTGGTCGCCTGAATCTTCACTACGGCCACGTCGGTCTTTGGATCAGTGGCCACCACTCGTCCTTTGTACTGCCTCCGGTCGGCGAGAATGACTTCCACATCCACCGCATCGGCAATGACATGGTTGTTCGTCATAATGTAGCCGTCTGACGACACGATGACACCGGAGCCTTGGCCATATTGCCTTCGCGAGGGGGCATCCTTGAACAATCCGAATGGCAATGCTTCATCGCTGAACGCTTGATCGCGGACCATCACCGTAGAAGCAATGCTGACAACTGCAGGGATGACCTTGGTCGCAGCCGCCTTGATCTGTGCCTGGAGTTCACCACCGCTCGCCACAGGAATCGCGCGATCCGCGGCCAGAGTTGTTCCGCTCATAATCAAGACTCCCGCACAGAGCCCGATCACGACTCGATAAAGATGATTGGGTCGAAACACGCCACGATCCTTTCTTGCAGGACGCAGAAAAAGTCTGTCTCTCGTCCATCTGGTCTATTCGGTCTGTCTCGTCTGTTTGGTTGAACGAAACTAACCAGATGAACCAGAAAGACCAGATAGACCGAACAGACCAGACAGACCTGGCGACACCGCCAGTAGCCTAGCATGCGTGCGTCGGAGGCGCACTTACAATTCCACATGACGCAGGCGAAGGGCATTGGATGATAACGGACACAGAACTGAACGTCATGGCGGCGCTGGCGATCATGGGGCTCAAGAGCATTCCCCAAACCGGATAGAGCACTCCGGCCGCGATCGGCACCCCGATTACGTTATAGAGAAAAGCGAACAAGAGATTTTGCCGAATATTCCGCATCGTGGCTTGACTTAGCCTCCGCGCACGAAGCAGCCCGCGCAGATCCCCTTTCACCAGCGTAATCCCCGCGCTCGCAATGGCCGTGTCCGCTCCCGTTCCCATGGCGATCCCGACATCGGCCAACGCAAGGGCTGGGGCATCATTCACACCGTCCCCGGCCATCGCAACCACGCGGCCTTGCGACTTGAGGCGGGCAATGATCTCTCCTTTTTTGTCAGGCAAGACTTCAGCCATGACTTCCTCAATGCCAAGTTGTCGGGCCACGGCTTCTGCCGTATCGCGATGGTCTCCTGTCACCATGACGATGCGAATACCTTCGCCCTTGAGTTCCTGCACTGCGTCACGCGTGGAGGCTTTGATCGGATCTGCCACGCCAAGTAGACCTGCAATCTGTTCATCGATGGCGACAAACAGGATCGTCTGCCCTTCATGACGAAGCGAGGACGCTTTTTCGTCTAACGGCGTGAGGCTCGGACCGGATACCCCGATGCTGTTCCGCAAGAACTCAGCTGTTCCGATGGCGACACGACGACCAGCAACCGTTCCGGTCACACCCTTTCCCGTCACTGAACCAAACTGCTCGACCGGGACGAACGCGATCCCTCGCCCTTCGGCTCCCGCCACCACTGCCGCAGCCAGCGGATGTTCGCTGCTCCGCTCAAGACTCGCGGCGAAGCGCAACAGATCGACATCAGACCACGGCGACACCGCCAGCATCGACAGCAGTTTCGGTTTGCCCTCGGTGAGGGTCCCGGTCTTATCAACCACCAGCGTATCCACCTTGCCAAATACCTCCAGCGCTTCGGCCTTCTTCACCAAGACACCGGCCGTCGCCCCGCGACCAGTCCCGACCATAATGGACATCGGGGTCGCCAATCCCAACGCGCAGGGACAGGCGATAATCAGCACTGCCACGGCATTGACCAGCGCATAGGCCAACTTCGGCTCTGGACCCCAGATCGCCCAGGCCACTGCCGTGATCAGCGCAGCAGCCACAACCAGCGGAACAAAATACGCCGCAGTCACATCGGCGAGACGTTGGATCGGCGCCCGGCTTCGTTGCGCCTCACTGACCATCTGCACAATCCGAGCAAGCATCGTGTCTCGCCCGACTCGTTCAGCGACCATCACAATCCCGCCCGTACCGTTGATAGTCCCCCCGGTTACTCGCACTCCGACTGTTTTTTCGACCGGGATCGATTCTCCCGTGATCATGGATTCATCCACCGCGGTCGTACCTTCTTGGACGATCCCATCGACCGGCACTCGCTCTCCCGGCCTGACACGCAATCGATCGCCCACCTGAACATGCTCGAGCGGCACATCTTCTTCCCGTCCATCCGGCTTGATCAGCCTGACTGCCTTCGGCGCAAGCTTGAGCAAGGCCCGAATCGCGGAACTCGTTTGACTCCGAGCCCTCAATTCAAGAACCTGGCCGAGCAGGACGAGCACCGTAATCACGGCCGCCGCCTCGAAATAGACCGCGATCGAGCCATCATGCAGTCGGAATGAACTGGGAAGCAGCGTCGGCGCGACGGTGGCAACCATGCTGTAGCCATAGGCCGCGCCCGTCCCCATGGCAATGAGCGTGAACATGTTGGGAGCCCAGTTCACCACCGAGATCCACCCTCGCTGGAAAAACGGCCAGCCGCCCCATAGCACCACCGGCGTCGCCAGCAGCCATTGCGCCCAGTTCCTCGTCGAACCGGTGAGGATCTGCGGAAGCGATAAACCGGGAACCATCTCGGCCATGGCCAAGAGCATGACCAAGAGGGAAGGCGCGAGACAAATCCAAAACCGCCTGGTCATGTCCACCAGTTCTGGATTCCGTTCATCTTCGAGCGAGACGACTTTGGGTTCCAGCGCCATCCCACAAATCCGGCAGGCTCCTGGTTGTGTCTCAAGCACCTCCGGGTCCATCGGACAGATGTACTCGACCACTCCACCGGACGGAACCGGCATGACGCGAGGAGCGCGCTGCTCAGGAGGAGTCAGATAGTAGATCGGATCGTTCCGAAACTTAGTGAGGCAACTCGTCGCACAGAAGTGGTAGGTCTTCCCTTGATACTCATAAGAACCAGCTGCCGTGGCCGGTTGCACTGTCATTCCGCACACGGGATCGATCACCGCAGCCTCCGTTGCAGCGGGGGCAGGCTGCATCATCGGAAGGGGCCTTCGTGTGGTCGGCTTAGTGGGAGTGACTGGCTGTGGCTGCAACGCCCGCTCCGGATCCGCTTTGAATCGTTCCAGGCAGGACAGGCCGCAAAAGTAGTAGCGCTGGCCTCGATGCTCGTGACTTCCGGCTGCCGTAGCCGGATCGACCGTCATTCCGCAGATTGGATCGATCGCCATCATAGCCCCGTGAGACGTGAAACGCGATCCGAAGTTTTACATCTGAGGTTCGAAGTTCCGAAAACCTCGACCTTCGGACTTGAACCTTTGCCCGTCACGCCAATCTCGCTTTTCCCGCTCGTCTCGCGGCTTACTCCTCACTTCGTTGCATCGGCATCGAGAATACTCCGAATGATCGCGATGGCATTCTCAGGGGTCATGTTCGCGCCATCGACTTTGATATTCCCGTCCAACAAAATAGACGGAGTGGACGACACCTTAATCCGTTCTCCCCACCGCCGGCCGTCTTCAACGGCCTTGGCCGGCTTCCCACTGGCCATTCCTTCTTCAAACGCTTTCGGGTCGAGTCCGACTTCCTTAATCAGACCTTCTCGTAGCGAGCGATCCAGCACACCATCAATTTTGTCCTTGTGGATCGTGCGAAACAAGACCGTCCTCATCTCGGTGCCTTTACCCATCATCTTAGCCTGCTCGTACATATCGAATGCCGTCGGCAGCTTCCCACGAATGACGGGGAACCCGACCATTGTGATCTCCAACTTGGTGCCGAACTCTTTCACCAGCATCGGCAATCCTGTCTCATCGAAGTGGTGACAATGCGGGCAATAGAAGTCGGCGAACTCGATCAACTTCACCTTGCCGGGCGTATGTGTCGACACCTCGCTTGGGAGAATTTCGAACTTGCCCTTCAACTCGGGAGTCGCGGCCGTAGCGAGTGAGCCCCCTAGAACGACGATACTCCATACAACCGCACAGACTGCCAACGCCCACTTCACGCACTGTCTATTCACCATATCGACTCCTTTCTTGGTCCCGCATTATATCGAATGTGCCGCGAACTTACTTCCTCACACTTCAGGTACTATACTGTGGGTATGATTGGTGCTGGTCCGCTGCTTTCTATCCTAGCCTTGCTGGTGACACTCGCTGGCTGCGCCTCGACACAAGACGCGGAAACTGCGCAGGCACTCACCTACCTTCAAGTCAAGGCAGCACCTGATTCCTTTAAAGGCCAATCGGCGGTCTTCGGCGGCAAGGTATTGACGGCCCGGCGACAGAAAGACAACACGAAGATCGAAGTCCTACAGTTGCCGCTCGATCAATCGCTGCGCCCCGGATACGACTTGACTCAATCACAAGGCCGCTTCATCGCTCTGCAGCGTGAATTTCTCGATCCCGCAACCCTCCCACCGGGAACCAGGATCACCGTGACCGGCGTGATGTCCGGCTCCATCACACTGCCATTGGATGAGACGGACTACATCTATCCCGTCATCGACATCAAACGCGTGCAAGTCTGGGATGGTTCGGAAAACACGGCCCCTCGTACGCGTCCCTATATGGGGCCAGGTCCCTACTGGGGACCTTATTGGAGCCCTTATTGGCGACCCTGGCCGTATTATTGGTAAGCAAGACTCGCGGGACTCGCGCGAAAAGCGAGACGGGTCCGAGAATCAACAACACGCTCTATCTGCGGTGATATTTCTCGCGCGTCTCGTTTATTCACCGTCCCGACGATCCGACGATCCGCGCGACACGATCGTCGCGCCCACCGAGGCTGAGGTACTTCTGATAGTGGGCCAGTGCTTTCGGCAGATCTTTCCGGTGCAACTCATAGAACACTCCTAAGTTGTAATGCGCTTCGGCATAGGCCGGCTTCAATGCAACGGCGCGCTCATAGGACTGCTCCGCCTCGTCAAGTCTATTCAGCTCGGTATAGATGACACCCAGGTTCATATGCGCTTCGGCATACGCCTGGCGGTACCGCAAGACTTCAAGAAATTCCTGCTCCGCCTCCAAGGGTCTGCCTTGACTCCGATGAATAAATGCAAGGTTATAGTGCGCGTCCACGAATGAAGGCTTCGCCGCGATGGCCTGTCTGTACGAATAGGCGGCTTCATCGAGAGCGTTGTTCTTCTCCGCCACCCGCCCGGCGAGGTACCAGGCATCGGCATTTTTGGGATCGAGCTTGAGCAGCCGGCCCACCGTCTCTCGCGCCCCGCGACTATCTCCCTGCGCTTCGTACAACAATGCGAGATTGTACAGGCCCTCACGGTGGTTCGGATGGACGGCCAGCAAGGCTTGATAGGTCTTGGTGGCCGAGGCGACATCACGACGTTGCTCGTACAGCTTGGCTAAGGTGAAATATGAATCCGCATGCCGTGGATCGATCTCAATCGCCCGCCTGAGAGCCTGCTCCGCTTCTGCCGATTTTCCTTGAATCCGATAGACCTTGGCCAGATCGTTCAAGGCATCAGGATAGGCTGGCTTCAGCTTGAGCGCATGAGTAAAGGCATCGGCAGCCTGAGCCGGCTTCTTCTCCTTGAAATAGATCACGCCGAGCAGATGGTGTGCTTCAGCTGAGGAGGGATTCAATTCAATGGCTTTCTTGGCAGCCTCAGATGCCGCGGCAAGGTCACCTTTTTTCAGCAGCGCAGCGCCTCGCTCGTAGTAACGCTGTGCATCATCCGCTTGCTCAGCCGCCGCCAGGACCGGGGCAAAAGGAGAAACCAGAGCCAGGCACAGGGCAAACAGCACAATGACGCTATGCCGGAGGAGGCGATTCACAGTAGTCAGCCTGTCCTTTCTAACAGGATGCTGAAAATGCCCCCAGCGTCGTTCTCAGTCGCCGAGCTCCCTGCGGCCTGCTGGGATGTCATTTTGAGCATCCTGCGGGCAAACTATAGACGGCAGCAACCTTGAAATCAACGACGCACGTAATCAGCGTGAAATCGAAGTACGCGGAGTCGCTCGCAGGGTGAGCAGCCGATCTGACGAGAAGGGAGCGATCGCCGGACGATCCATTGACTCATTCTGTATACCCGTATATCATCACGTATACACAAATAGGATAGGAGGAGGGCGTCCTCATGGCCACAAAGAAAACACGACTCTTTATGAGCGGGAATAGTCAAGCTGTCCGAATTCCTCGTGAATTCCAACTCGACGGCGACGAAGTCGAAATTCAGCAACGCGGCAATACCCTCGTCATTCGCCCGAAAAAACTCTCGTGGGCGCCGCTCCTGGACAGTCTGAAGAAGTTCACGGCATGATTTCATGGCACAGGGTCGCCGGCAACCCGCCATCCAAAAGCGGAAGCGACCTTTCGCCTGAAGCTGATGTTGGATACCGATATCTGCATCTATCTCATCAAGCAACACCCTCCTTCGGCACTCGAACGGTTCCTCTCGCATCCGGTCGGTGACATCGGAATCTCCAGCATCACCGTAGCGGAACTCGATTACGGCGTGAGTAAGAGCCGGCATGCCACGAAGAATCGTCTCGCCCTCGCTCAGTTTCTCTCTCCACTCGAAGTGGCATCGTTCGACCGCGATGCAGCCGCCGCTTATGGACGACTCCGCGCAACGCTTGAACAGAAGGGGACGCCGATCGGATCGATGGATCTCTTAATTGCCGCTCACGCCCTCGGGCTCGGTGTACGTCTTGTGACGAACAATGCGAGAGAGTTTCGGCGCGTCCCCGGCCTACGCGTTGAGAACTGGATCTAACCCCCATTAGTCATGAAGCTTCTGCCGCAATGGCCGATCTTCGGCTATTGCGTGTGAAGCGTCGTTCGTGAAGCGGAGGACGGAGAGAGTCTAGAAAAGACTCCCGGTGCCATTTCTCTGCTCCCTCAATAATAGAAGTGACGGACGCTGCGCAGCTTTATGGCGCAGCGTCCGTGTTGGCTGCAGGATTAGAAGGATAGGGTCTAGTAAGTCGTTGCAAAGACATCGGCACCGGCTTCCCAGTGACTAGAGCGATTAATGCATAGCCTCCTATTGAAGGATCATCCTTCTTTGTGAGTCTGCAGAAAGCATTGGCCATATTTTGAATGCACGAAATGTCAAACTGCTTTTGCATGTCGGACGGAAATGGAAGCCAGATATACCTCCTGCTCTGTATTCGTGGATGCCCTATATTCGCAGCCAGTATCGCAGCTAATGTTCTTCCACGGTGCCATCGGTTCCTTTTTACCTTCCATGACCCAGTTACCATTGGTTCTGGATAGTCGCATCTGCATACCGCTGGGCTGCCCGTCCTTTCCAGTTAACGAATAAGTTGCAATATCGAAATCTGATATTTCTTCAGCAAGTGAAGAGAGTGGTGCGAAGAAGACAACGGCAATAAGTAACAACTTGGACATATGTGGCCTGATCCTCCTAATCTGGGGCTAGACTGATCCGCATAAGATGCGGGTCTCCGGTTCTGGCGCCAGATAGCACGCCTCGAAGTTTCTTGCCAAAGGCCTGTTAACTTCTCTGCCTTCAATTGCTTATCCCCAGCGCTCTCGCAGGATGCTCAAAATGGCATCCCAGCAAGGCCGCAGGGAGCTCGGCGACTGAAGCGTACCCTTGGGGTACGTTGCAGGGAGACGAACGACTGAGAACGATGCTGGGGGACATTTTCAGCATCCTGCTAGGAGCGTCGATTGGAAGGCGTGATGGCCTGCTTAAACACCGCGCGGAGGCCGAAGTAGGCGACGGAATCTTTGAGGTTGGAGTACAGCCGCTTGAAGGTTCCCATGTCCGGGTTGGTGACGTATTCCATCGTCAAGGCGATCCGTTCTTCTCCCTCGCCAAGTGGAGTCACCGAATGCCACAGCTTATCTCCATTGAAGATGACGAGATCGCCCGGTTGCGTGATCAGTTCAAGATGCTTGGGCTGTTTCACAGGATCGTCCTTAAACAGCTCGCAGACCAGTTTGCATTGCGTCGACTTATCAACGAGCCCCATCAGAATGGTGTAGCGAGCCCCCTTATAGTAGGACGTGTCATAGTGAAACCCGATATGGTCTCCCGGCTCCGTATAGTAGTAGAGCGCACAGGAATGGGGATCGTTCTCAGGGCATTGACTGAGTTTGGCCTGCACCAGTCGGCTCAAGAAATCGATGAAGGCCTCGGATCGATACAGATCGAGAAAGCGCGGGGCCTTCTCCATCACTGTGTAGTAGCTCACGCTCCCGCCCTTTTTGTGGCCGGGAATGTAGTTGCGATTCAGCTCGCTCTTCACCCCTTGCGCCTGAGGCACGAGATGCTCTTCCACCACGGATCGAGAGAGAAATTGTGGAATAACCAGGAACTCGTTCTGGTCCCAATACTCACGGGAGAGTCGGTCGAAATCCAACCGCTTGACTGCTTCATCAACCGCTTCAACTAAAGAGCTGACCATTGCTTGATTCATGCCACCTACCCCTCAATCGACCGGCAGGATGCTGAAAAATCCGCCAGCATCGAGTACGTTTCCGTCACATTCACTGTGGAGCGCTGAACACCGGAGCCTTCACGACTTCCACATCGGACGGCAATTTGAGATCGAAGAGTGAGTCGCCGAGACCGCTGTTGGGTTGAAGCGACGAAAATTCAAAGTTCGAGACATTGCCGCTGGCTTCATGGAGAGAGAGCGTGCGAATGAAATAGGTCTTCGGAAACACTTCGAGCACGATTCGTTGCAACGATCTCCCTGCCTCACCTTCACGCGACTTAGGCAAGAGGGTGAGTAACCGGATTCCTCCCACCCCACGTCCCTTCCCCGGCGTCGGCTCAATGTCGAACGACTCATCCAGCTTGGCCGCCCCCAGCAACAATTCCAACGGGGCTTTGGAGGCCGCCATTTGTGTGAGCTTCCCTACCAGCACCTGTTTGTGCTCCGGTACATACACTTTAACATCATCCCGATTGACATAGATGTCCTCGACCGAGGGGTCGAGATAATTCCACCGTAACCGGCCGGGCTTTTTGATATAGACCTTTCCTGAGGACACAATGGACCGCTCGAACCCCTCGATCATGGTCTTCTGCGTAAAGTCTGCCTGGAGATCTTTCGTTTTCTCATACCGCGCCTGGAGTTGCTTTACCACCTCCCGCACTTCCTGCAACGCTTTCTCATCACTCTCTTCGGCGCCGAGAAACGGGACAGGTAAGAGAACCCACGTACACACCAATGCAAGTCCCACCAGAGCAGATGAGACAAAACCTGTCCAATTCAATTTCTTTACCATACGTTTCACAAGGGGAGTGGCCAAGGTTGCCCTTCACTGCGCGCATCGAACGAGCACATTCTTATCGTGCGCGTTCTGCGAGCAAGAAGGGCGCCTGGCCACTCCCCTCACGCCCCTTCCTCTGCTCCCACCGGCCCAGTCCGCCCGACGACCTCTCTCCGTCCATCCCGGCCGGCCGCGCCTACAATGCCTTCGGCCTCCATTTGCTCGATCATCCGGGCCGCCCGAGGATAGCCCACCCGAAGCCGGCGCTGAATCAGCGACGCAGAAGCTGAACCGGTGGACAGGACCAACTCTTTCGCCTGCTCATATACTTCGCCAAGCGATTCATCCTCTTTCGCCCCTTCCTGTTTCAGCGCGATCTGCAACTCCTGGTTATAGGCGGGGGCGGCTTGATCCTTCACGAACTCGACGACGCGGCGGACGTCGTCATCCGACACAAACGACCCGTGCAGCCGCATGACACGTCCGGTCCCCGAAGCCATATAGAGCATGTCTCCACGACCAAGGAGCGCCTCCGCACCGTTGGCATCCAGAATGGTGCGAGAATCGGTCTTCGACGACACCTGAAAGGCAATGCGGGCCGGGAAGTTTGCCTTGATCAAGCCGGTCAGCACATCGACCGACGGGCGCTGCGTCGCCAGCACGAGATGGATACCTGATGCGCGGGCCATCTGCGCCAGGCGCGCAATCTTGTCTTCCACTTCTTTCGGGGCCACCATCATCAAATCCGCCAATTCATCGATCATCACGACGATATAGGGCAAGGGTTCCGGCGGAGTCGGCGGCGGTGTGAACGATCCGGGGCTGCCATCCGGAACCGCAGTCTCTCCGGCAGAGAGCCGGTCCTCTTCGGACAGAAACTGAATGGGCAATTCCGGCTGGTCTAACTTGGCCGCCGATTCCGCTTCCAGCACACCCTGCTTCCCGGCGACTTTTCGATTGTACGTATCGATGTTTCGCACCCCTGCCTCGGCAAGCAGTTTGTAGCGCCGCTCCATCTCAGCCACCACCCAACCGAGCCCGCGCGCCGCAGACTTGGGATCGGTGATGACCGGTCGTAACAGGTGAGGAATGCCGTCGTACGTTTGAAATTCGAGCATCTTGGGGTCGATCAGAAGTAGCTTGACCTCATCCGGTCGCGCCGAAAATAGTAGGCTCATGAGCATCGAATTGAGACCGACGCTTTTCCCGGCACCTGTAGCGCCGGCGACCAGCAAGTGCGGCATCGTTTTCAGATCGGCGATCATGGGCGTGCCGAAAATGTCTTTCCCCAAAGCCAAGCTGAGCTTCGATCTGGCGCGGGAAAATGCCTCGCTCGTCATCACTTCCTTCATCGACACCGTCTCGCGATAGAGGTTCGGCACCTCGATGCCTACCACAGATTTTCCCGGAATCGGCGCGACGATCCGGAGACTGATTGCTTTCAGCGCCAATGCCAGATCATCGGCAAGGTTCACAATGCGCGCGACTTTCGTTCCCGGCGCCGGCTCGAACTCGTACATCGTCACGACTGGTCCTGGACGAACTTCCGTCACCTTCCCTGCGATGCCGAAACTGAGCAGAGCGCGGGTCAGCACATCGGATTGCGCCTTGATTTCTTCTTCCGTGACTCGTCCCAGGGGACCGGACGGTTCACTCAGGAGCACGGCCGGATCCGGCAAGATATAGTCCCCCGCCTTTGTTTGATTAGCCACAACCGGTTGGTCAGGCTCGGGCTCGATCGGCTCAGCCGGTTCGGAATTCGGTCGTCGTGATGGCTGAATGACCGGCCAATCCAATTCCGGCTCTGCAGACGCCTCCGGAAGCGCCTCCTCAATCACCGCACGGATGGATGTAGTGGATTTCTGTCTGGGTTTCCGTGGCGACTCAGGAACTTCTTCTTCCACCGGTCGGTCAGGAATTAAGGCGCGCGCCCTGTTGAACATCCAATTCCCCAAACCGGGAATCCGCTGCGCCATCTTCGCCAGAGACATTGATGTCGTGAAGAGCAACGACACCAGTAACCCCGCCATGATCAGAATGTGCGCGCCGGTACTTGCAAAATACGCCCGTAAGCCCTCGGCGAGCACCCGCCCGAAGAGGCCTCCCGCCATCCCGCGATAAATGAGCCCACTTGAGATGGTCGGCACCGCCGTGACTTCGAGATGGAGCAAGCCGCTGAAAAACAAGAGTGCCGCCAATGAAGCGCCGGCGTTCCGCAGACGGATCGACAGATCGTCCTGGGTAAAACAGCGGATACCCATGAGACCGAGGAGAATCGGAAACAAGTAGGCAGCCGCGCCGATCGACCAGAAGAGGGTCGAGGCAAAGAATGCGCCGACCGCACCGATGAGGTTTCTGGATGGAGGCGTTGCAGAAGTCCCGTCCTTCACTTCCCCCGACACAAAGGACAGCAGACTGAGAAGTGTCAAGAGCGCCAACGCGATCAGGACGACTCCGATCACTTCTCGTTTGATGTGTGATGGGGGGGAAGCGGCGCCGCGGGCCTCGCCCCGCTTGGCCGAAGTGCTGACAGCCATGATCGCGATGCTAGCACAGGGAAACGGTCATTTCAAACGAGAGGAGGGAGGGAGCGGCCAGATATCCTTCTTGCTCGCAGAACGCGCACGGTGAAACTGTGCTCGTTCGATGCGCGCAGTAAAGGGCAGCCTGGCCGCTCCCCCGAAAGGGAAGATGTACGGAATCAGGAAGGCCCTCGCTCGGGCTGATGGCACGTCCCGGGGAATCGATTGCGAAGTAATCGGGGGGTAGGGCGGGTGAAAATATTTGCCAGTGAGTGGGCGGGTGAGAAAGTCGCGCGCAGTGGAAGATCCATCAGCCCCCATCCTTGGAGATAACGAGCGAGCCTGGAGGGATCATTTATATGGACGGTGGGCGCTCGACGTGTGCGTGGGGGATAATCCAGACCACCTCCTAAAAAGACGGTGGAGGGAAGGTGAAAGAACAGAACGGGCACCGTCTCAAGCAAGCGCGAGCGCGAGACTGAGAAAGTCCTCCACCGACAACGTCTCTGCCCTACGGCTCGGAGCGATATCCAATCGCTGCAATGTCTCGGTCACAGGATGAAGTTCATACCCTTCGTCGCGCAGAGAATTGACGAGCGTTTTCCTCCGATGCGCGAAGGCTGCCTTCACGAGCGCGCGAAAGGCGACTTCTTCCTGCCGGTTGAGCCTCGTGCGCTCTTTCGTGCGCAGCAAGACCACAGCCGAAGCCACCTCCGGCCTGGGGCGGAAACACTGGGCAGAAACACGAAACGATTTGGTGACTTCGGCTGCGTACTGCGCCATCACTGAGAGCACCCCATAGTCCGACCCGCCTGGCTTTGCCACCAATCGATCGGCCACTTCGTCCTGCAGCATGAGCACCATCCGGGGGAACCGGCTCCGCTGGTCGAGTAGCTTAAATAGCAATGGAGTGGAAATGTAGTAGGGCAAATTGGCTACGACCACTGTCCCCATCGGCAAACTCTCGACCAGATAGGCCAGCGCATCTTCACAGACCAGATCCACATTCGGAAGCTCCGCCTGCCTGGTCTCGAGATAGGCATGGAGCCGTGGATCTAATTCGATCGCCGTCACACGACCGGCTGCGCGGCACAACGCCTCGGTCAGGATTCCGCGGCCCGGACCGATTTCCAACACGTGGTCGCTGCTGTTCAGTTCCGCCAGCGCGACGATTTTACGTACGATGTTGGGATCGATCAGAAAATTTTGGCCGAGCCGTTTGTTCGGTGGAGGTAGATTAACCCGCATAATTCACGAAGGCTTCTACTACAACCGCCGATACGCCGCTGCGACAAGCCTGACGGCGGGCGGGCTCGCCACTCAGTCGGTCAACATACTGTTTCAAGTATGCCTCCCTCCCACGCGGCTCCGCGCGCCCGTCTCGCTTGCCGTCTCGGGGGTTTCGTCACGAACCCTCGTGAATAATGCGGGTTAGTCAACACCGGTCAATTCCTGCCGGAAGGACGAGGAGCGGCCTGCGTATGTTGCTTCGCCAAATCTGCAAGTGGGGTTCGGAAATAGTCGATGAGATCGGTAAACTCTTCCACCAGATCGTTGGTAAAAGAGGGTCCTGGCTGCAGGGCGGCAAACTTCTGCCCTTCTTTCTGGCCCAGGGTCTCAGTAATGAGAGTACTCGTCCTGACTTTCCATTTCGCCACTCGCTCGGCTCCGGCAACAGTATTGAGCGTCTCCATCGTGTCTTGGAGAATTGTGTCCAATTCCTTCAACTGCTTCTGAAGCATGTGATACGCCGCGTCCGATTGGTTGGTCATCTCAATGACTCCTGTCTATCTGATCTGTCTAGTCTATTTGGTCTATCTGGTTCGGTCCAAACTAGGAAACCAGACAGACGAGATAGACCTATCACCGTCTTTTGACTAACGTGGCGGCCAGCGTGATCGCCTCGACCAGACTGCCGGGATCTGCGATGCCTTTCCCTACGATATCGAACGCTGTCCCGTGATCGACCGAGGTGCGGAGAATCGGCAGCCCCACCGTCAGGTTCACGCAGGTTCCGAAGGCGACAAGCTTTAAGGGAATGAGCCCTTGATCGTGGTACAGAGCCACCACACCATCGTATTCACCTCTTGCCGCCTTGCCAAACAGGGTATCAGCCGGCAAGGGATCGCTGGCGCGAATGCCCTGCGCCTGCGCCGCACGAGCCGCCGGGAGAATGACCCGCGCCTCTTCATCTCCAAACAGTCCATGTTCTCCGGCATGAGGGTTCAACGCGGCAACACCGACTCTCGGTTTCTTAATTCCGAACAGGTCCCTCAACGCCAGATGAGCCAGTCTGATGGCTCTCTCGACCTTGGCCTGGGTGAGAAGCGCCGGCAAGTCCTTGATCGCGACGTGGGTTGTCACAAACATGATTCGGAGCGGTCCGCCGATAATCATCATGCCGGACTCCTGTGTCTTGGTCAGGTCTGCCAGGAGTTCCGTATGGCCGGGGAAATGACAGCCGGCCATGTTGATCGCTTCTTTGTTGATCGGCCCGGTGACGATTCCGTCAATGCAACCGAGTTGCGCAAGCTCCACGGCTTTCTTGATGAACAGCACGGACGCCGCTCCGGTTTCAATCGCCGCGACTCCTCGCGGGAAGCGTCCAAGCGGATGTTCGAGCGGGTCCAGCACGGCGAGATGGTTCGGCCGAGGAGTCACCGTTTCGTGACCCTCCACGCGAATCACGTTCAACTTGAGTTTTAAGTTCTTGACCGTCTGCTGCATAACCGGAAACGAGCCGATGACCAGCGGACGGCAGAGTCGTTGCACTTTTGCCACAGCCAACGCCTTCGCAATCACCTCGGGACCGATCCCAGCCGGATCCCCCATGGTGATTCCGAGAAGCGGTTTGTCTTTCATCCTCGTCATGTTTTTCCTGACATTCATACCTGTTCGCCAATCACTGATCAGCAGGATGCTCAAAAAGGCCGTTCAGCCGGCCGCAGCGAGCGAAGAGGTGAAGCGTACACTAAACCAGACTTGAGCCTTGAGCGATGCGAGAACAAAGCTGGCGGACTTTTTCAGCATCCTACTTAGACCCAGTACAGATACACCACATAACCTATATAAAGGATGGCGCTCCCGCTCAGCAACCAGGGCCGCCAGAGAGCGCCCCACGCAGCCTGCGCCAATAAGAAGGTGGCCGCGGCCACAGCGAGTACCATGGTAATCAATGCCGTCGGCGCCAGCGTCCAGTCCGTGCCCAGGAGCCCGATCGAGACCGGAATTGTACCCTGAAAGACGATCGCGCCGGTGACATTCCCTACCGCCAGCCGATCTTTCTTTCGATAGAGCCAGAGAAAACTGTTCGACATCTCAGGCAGCTCGGTCGCCAGGGGCGCGACCAGGAGGGCCAAGATCAATGGAGAAATCGACAAGGCCCCTGCAATCGTTTCAGCGGCGAGTACGAAGAGATGCGCCCCGAGCGCGAGCCCGGCCAGGCCAAGGATTCCTTGAACACCGATAAGTCCAAACGATGGAACTGCCGCCTTTCTGGCAAACAGTAGCGGTTCAAGCCCGCTCTCGCTCCCCTCCTCATCAGTCTCGCTGAACTTCAGCTTGACGTAATAGAGATAGAGCCCCACCAACCCGACGGCGGCGACGACGTGCACCGGTCGAGACGGGATAAACGCACAGGCCAGCGCAACGCTGTAGGCCACCACAAAGAAGGAGAGATCGCCCTTCACGTCTTGATAGTTCAACCGGAAAGCGGCGGTCCGCTTCCCTAGCCCTGCATAGACCACCAGCAAGATGGCTAAGATGGGGATCACCAGGGTGGTCAGCATGAAGGGAGCGCCGAGGATCGCGCCCAACCCCACCTCGGCTTCGGCACGGCTGTCCCCAAAGAAAATGGCAATGATGGGGATCGATGTTTCAGGAAGTGTGGTGCCGATGGCCGCCAACACACCGCCGATCGCGCCTTCGGACAGATTGAATCGCTTGCCCAACCACTCAATGGCGTTCGTGAAGAGCGTGCAGGCGCCCAACGTCACCGCGACGGATACGAGAAACAGCAGTGTATAGAGGAGGACCGTCATCCCCGGCCCGTCGGCCGATCTACCCGCTGTTTGGCATAGGCGAGGACCGCGTCTTCGAGCACCTCCTTCACGGGACGGCCCGTTCGTTCGGCGATCCGTTTGCAGTCGAGATATTCCGGAGCCGCCTTGGCCGTCGTCTCGTTCACATCGGCGATCTTCATCCGAACGACTCCTCCACGCACTTTCACCGAAACAAACCGCCGAGGAAGAATCTGTCGCATCACCTCACGAATCCGGACTCCCAATGTCGTCGTTTCCTGAAACAAGACATCGAGAATCCGATCCAGCTGCGCGGGAGCCGCCAGACAGGTCAAGATGATGCCGGGCCGTCCACGTTTCATGATGACCGGCGCCAGCGTCACATCGAGCGCCCCACACGCGAATAACTGCTCCATGACATATTCATACGTTTGCGGGTTCACATCGTCGAGATTGGTTTCAAGCTGCAGCACGGTATCCCGTTCGCGCACCTTTCGAGATGACGGTCGCGCGAGAAACACACGCAAGGCATTCGGCCAGCCGTCGGGATCGGCATCGCCCGCGCCATAGCCGATAGCTGTCGGCGTCATCACCGGCATGGGACCGAACTCCGATGTCAGCGTGCGCAGCAGCGCGATGCCGGTCGGCGTGGTGAGTTCACGCGGAGGGCCTGCGCTGTATATCGGAATCCCTTTCGCCAGAATGGCGACCGCCGGACCAGGCGCCGGAAGGATCCCGTGAGCCGATTGCAGCGTCCCTGTTCCAACGTTGACGGGAGAGGCCGTTACACGCGTCACGCCCAACAGATCGCAGCAAATCAGCCCACCGACGATATCGACAAACGAATCCAGGACCCCCACTTCATGGAAATGGACGTGATCCTTGGCCACGCGATGGGCATGCCCTTCCGCTTCGGCCAATCGATCGAACACCAATCGGCTTTGTTGCTTGATCTTGTCGGGGAGTCTACTCGCACCGAGGATGGCGTGGATCCGATGAAGCGAGAGAGGCTTGCGCAACCCTGAGGTGATCACGACGTCCACTTTCACGGCATGGATCGCCCCTCGATGCACCCGCCGCTTTCGTAGCGTGAACCCTGAAAGCCGGAGTCGCTTCAGCCCGCTCACCAAGTCGGGAAACGGAACTCCCACATCCACGAGCGCGCCAAGGATCATGTCGCCGCTGATGCCGGAATAACAATCGAAATGGAGATGCGCGCCCACGTGTGTCCTTTCCCTACTCAACTCAGACCGCGCCCATCTTACCCAAGCCACACGCGAACGGCAATTGGCTCCTGGAAGCGAGACTCGCGAGACTAGCGAAAAAAGCGCGACTCGAAGGGACAGGGCTCACACGTCACGCGAGTCGCCCGTCTCGCCGGCTCGGAACATTGACAGCCTACCGACGCTATGTTATCCCCACTGGTCTCATCCACCGATCGAGCACTGCGAAACGGGCTAGTGACGTGCGTATCCCCTATGACAATCTGCCGATCCTTGATCATGCCTTGCTCAGAGTTATTCGGATCGTGGAAGGGGCGAGTCGTCTGGATGCTATTCTGCGCCGTACTGTTGTTCTTGATTCCGCCTGTCGCCTCGGCCAAATCGAAACTCCCCCGCGCCCCGCGCCCCGAACCGGAGCTGAAGATTCTCGACTTGAACGTCTCCCCCAACCCCTATACGGTCTCGTCCGGCTCATTGCAGTTTTCTGCCCTAGTCCAGCTACCGAAGGAGCTGAACGGCGCAACCCTACTGGAAGTCTCCTCCTTCATCACGTCGCCGTCGAAAAATTCGCTCCGTTTTCTGACCGCGCGTAAACCACTGGAGCCTCACGCCGCCTCGACCGACGGCGCCGCCCCTCCACGCATCGCTGTCCTCTTGACGTGGGACGGATTGGACCAAAAGAAAATCCCGGCGGGAGCGGGGCTCTATAATTTTGAAGTGCGAGCCAAGTTACTCGCGAACGGTGAGAAGGGCCCCAGAACACAGATGGTTGCCTGGCCGAAACGCGGAACGGTGGAAGTGAAATAAGCCGCAGCGGGACGTGCGAGACAGGCGCGACTGGCGGGAAAAGTACTATCCGTCACTCGTTCAGCATCTCACCTTTCCGCGTGTCCCGCCCGTCTCGCCCTTCGCGCGCCTCGCCTAAGACGTTGATCCGGTGCGCCAGACAGCCGGCACCGAATCCGTTGTCGATGTTCATCACACCGACCCCTGCTGCACAGGAGTTCAGCATCGTCAACAATGCAGCGAGTCCGCCGAAACTCGCGCCATAGCCCCGGCTCGTCGGCACGGCCACGACCGGACAGGGAACCAACCCGCCGACCACGCTCGGTAAGACACCGTCCATCCCTGCTACCACCACGACCACCCGGGCTTGCATCAGCCGGCTCTGACGCTCCAGCAACCGATGAATGCCGGCTACGCCCACGTCATAGAGCGTCTCAACCCGACTCCCCATCACCTCTGCCGTCACTCTCGCTTCTTCCGCGACAGGAATATCCGAGGTGCCTGCTGTAATCACTAAGACATGCCCTTGCAGCCGCTGCTTAGGGTCACGGATCGACACAATGCGCGCCTCGTCATGATAGACCGCTCGACGGTCGAGCCGTTTGATGAGCGCGGCCACTTGGCGAGTCGCGCGCGTCGCCAACAACGGACGATGATGCTTCAACAACGCCTTCGCGATGGCACGAATCTGGGCCGACGTCTTCCCTTCGCAGAAAATGACCTCCGGAAACCCCTGCCGCAACGACCGATGGTGATCGACCGAAGCAAATCCGAGATTTTCATACGGCAACGTGCGGAGCTGCCCGATAGCCGTTGCCACGGACAGGGTACCCGTTTGCACCTTCGTCAGCAGTCGTTCAAGCGCCTCAGGATTCATGGCTGCCCTTTCTCCGGCTTTGCGTCGCGTTCCATCAAGTCCGTCACCGCCTTGCGGCACGACTTACCTTCAAACAATACCGCGTTGATCTCCTGCACGATCGGCATGTCGACGCGATGACGTCGCGCTAATCCTAACGCCGCCTTTGCGGTCCGCACACCTTCCGCTACCGCCTGCATGCTGGCGAGAATCGCCTCCAACCGCTCGCCTTTCCCCAATCGAGCACCGACCGTATGATTTCGGCTCAAGGCTCCGGTGCAGGTCAACACCAAGTCGCCAACGCCGGACAGCCCGTAGAACGTTCGTGGGTCAGCGCCCATCGCGACGCCCAGCCGCACCATCTCAGCTAACCCTCTCGTGATCAACGCGGCCCGCACATTATGACCCAGATCCAATCCATCTACCACGCCGGCTGCGAGCGCCATCACGTTCTTGAGCGCGCCGCCGAGCTGGACACCCAGCACATCGCTGTCGGCGTACACGCGAAAGGTCGGTGTCATCAGCACGGCCTGAAATGTCTTGACCAGCCCCTCATTGCTCCCCGCTAAACAGAGTACCGCCGGTTTCCCTGCAATGACTTCTGTCGCAAAGCTCGGGCCGGATAGCACCATGAGGTCCCGGTGCATGGCAGGAGGAAGTACGTCGGTCATGACCTGAGTCATCACGTTCAGCGTATCTTCTTCAACTCCCTTCGTCGCGCTGATGAGCGGGATCGAAGCGGGAAGGGACCGGACCAGCTCGCGCAGCACAGAACGTGCGGCATGGGACGGCACCACGAACAGCAGTCCCTCGCTCTGCTCGGTGAGATCAACCAACGATCCGGTCGCGAGAAGCGATGGGGGAAGCGCCACGCCGGGCAGAAAGACCTGATTCTCGTGTTTCTTGTTGATCGCATCCACGACCTCTCGTTCATAGGCCCAGAGCCGAACCTCGAGACCTTTCACCGCCAGATGTTTGGCCAGGGCAGTGCCCCAGGCGCCGGCTCCGATGACTCCTATTCGGTTTATGGTCGGCATATAAGGGATCGGCCGCTCCGTCCTGCATGGTTCATAAGCGCTTTTACAGCAATTGCCGATCCCTGACTCACGCGAGACGAGCGAGACAGGCGGGAAAAGCGCGACTGACAGGGACAGGACTCACACGTTATGCAACTCCCGCTCCGCGCGCTTACGGCGAGCGGATTATAGGAACCGGTTCTTTCGCCTGTCAATCAATGAGAGACCGTCTTTGAAATTTGTCAAGTCGATCCGTGCTTCATCGCCCTATCAAACAGGGTCGGGAGAATGGGGTGGCATATGCCTTGCTCTCTTTACGTAGGATTTCACAATTTTCTTCGTCCGAACGCACCCGACGACTAGTATGAGTAGTACGAAAATACGGCCTCGTTACAGGTGAAAGTGAGGGAGATGGCAATGAAACCCACCCGAATGGCAAGGCGTTTCGTGCTCACAAGTCTGCTGGCGCTGCTGACCTCATTTGTTCTCTTCGCGCCTCATGCGTATGCAGAATCCTACGTGGCAGGGCAACTCGGAGCCACTTTCCCGCTAGATGGTTTGTCAAATGGCGATGTGACCACAAGTGCGAAGTGTGCCGGTTTCCGGGGGAACACTTAATATCCCGAGCGGGACAACAGTCAGCGATCAATCGTTGAAGACTTCATTCATGTTTGGAGGCAAAATAGGTCACTACTTTAGCAGAGCTCGATGGTTTGGCCTCGAAGCCGAAATCTTTTACAGCAATCCTCACATTAAGCAACAAGATATTACGTTTCAGTCAGACACCCCTGTCACTTTTACCCCTTCTGGGGGTGGGCCAAGCACATCTCTGTGACTGAACTCCCGCCAGTGGGATCCCCGCCGCTGGTAATCCCTGGTGTCAATTTCCATGTGATCACAATCGCTCCACTCAATTTGATGTTTCGCTATCCCAAGATACAGACTGCAGCCGTACATCGGAGTCGGTCCCGGCATCTTTATAGCTCGCCTGAAGGATCCTTCGGTGACCCAAGGAGAAGACTCCCAATCGAGCACGAAGCTTGGCCTGAACACTCTCATCGGCGTCAAGTACTACCTCACAAGACACGTGTCCGCGTTTGCAGAAGGGAAGTATAATTACGTTCGGTTTAATTTCGAAGAAAACCCTAATTTCTTTGGGCTTCGACGCCACATATTCTCCCATAAGCGTCTCGTTCGGCGTTAGCCTATCACTTCTGATTCGTCCGACCTCCCACCCGTCCATCTAGCAAACCGACGCGGTTCCGTGTAGCCTAGGAGCCTGTTCGACATTGCCTTCGTGACGAAGCGAAGGAGGTGCAGCCAGATGCGAGGCCGCAGGTCCGGAAAAACCGGAGGTGTATTCACCGGAATACATTGAGGATTTTTTCGAGCCGAGAACGATGCAGATGGCTCGCAGATCGTTCGCCGCAGTAGAACGGTTGATGTCGGACAGGCTCCTGCGCACAGAACCGCTCATGAAAATTTGTCCATCATGCCGACGGGAACTCCCGGAGATTAGCCGCTACTGTGCGCAGTGCGGTCAACGGCTTCATGCAGACCCCGTTGACCCTCCCCCGCCGCCACCTCCACCACCCGCAACACCTGGGCCAGGACAACTCAACATCGAAATCCTATACGGCATGGTGGCTACGCTGTCCCTTGCAATCATCTTCCCTCCCTGGGAAACCTCGCCGACACAGGCTCCCGAATTTCTCGGCCTGCATTTCATCTTAAACCCACCGACACCCGATGCCATCGTGAGCCGATTGCTGCTGACGATCGAACTCGTCACCATCGCCATCGCCGGGCTTTACGGATCTTTCCTCTTCCGGAAAAAACTCTGAATCGACACATCGCAAGTGCCATTCTTCACAGCCTCATTAGGATCATTTCCGCTGACAGTTATCGCGGTGAAAAAGTCGGAAGGCTGCTCAAAATGCTCGATGACGAGGCCGCAGGCGAGTGAATACCGGAGGCGTACCCTCTGGGGTACGTTGAGGATTTTCACGAGCTGAGAACGAAGTGAGCGTGCATTTTCAGCAGCCGTGCGGATCAGTCCAATGCCAGTGTGAGACACTTCGCCGAGCCGCCGGACTTCATGAATTCATCGAGCGGGACTGGATGCGGGAGATAACCGCGTGAGGTCAACAGCGATTCTGTTTCCGGACAGCCTGCGGGCAGCACGACGTGTTTCCCGACACAGACGGCATTACAGGCAAACCTGAGCGCTTCAGCTTCCGGCGCCACGAGACGTTTGGAAGGAGCAATCCGTTCGATAAGTACCTCTTGTCCATAGCGATCGAAGGCGGGAGGGAAATACAGAAGTTCACCGCCGCTCAAGGGACACAAGCAGGTATCGAGGTGATAGAATCGCTTGTCGACCAGTTCGAGCGGAATAATCTCTCGGTGGAACCAATCGCTGAGCGTCGAGTACACACGAATATCCGATCGCTGTCGATACCCACCGAACCAGGTGTCGGGAGATCTCAAGAGGTCTCCAGCCCCCTCGAAGAAGTTGCCTGGATCCAGCGTGACGACTTCGTACCCCTTCCCACGAAACCAATCTTCAAAATACGCCTCTTCCTTCTGCCGTTCGGCATAGCGAAAACGGCTCGGCACCGCTTTGCCTCCAACAACGATTCCGGCATTTGCCGTGAATACGAGATCGGGCAGTCCCGGCACTGGCTTCATTCGTTCCAGGACCACACCCACATCTTGTTCGAGCACCTGCATGAGGTGATGCCACTGGCGGACGGCCTCGTCTGAATTGACGGCGTTCGAACGGCGCATCCATGGATTAATTTCGTACTCAATACTGAAATAGTCCGGCGGACAGACCAGCAAGCGACTCATGACCGGTACCCGTGAATCGTGAAGCGTGAAACGTGAAACGCAGGACTATCGATCTCGCTCCTCAAAAGCCCTTCACGATTAACGATTAACGTTTTACGTCTCATATGCGAGCCCCCAGCTCGCGCGCCAGCTCGCGCAAAAATGACGCGGCGTCCATGACCAGCCCAACAGCTTGAAAGCTTCCTCGATCCGCAAGTTTCGTTGGGACGGCCGGATTGACATCGACACAGACGGATGGAATCGTGGCAGGCAACAAATTACCCGTCGCCACCGCGTGCAACGTCGAGGCGACGAGCAAGGCCAGTCCGATACCGGGGATGGCTGCACGCATGGCTGCCTGGGCTTCCAGCGAATCCGTAATGACGCCGGGCAGCGGACCATCGTCGCGGATCGTGCCAGCCATGACGACCTGGACACCCCGCCTGACGCAAGCCGCCATAATTCCTGTCTTGATGACTCCCGACCTGACCGCAGCTTCGATGCTCCCGATGGCTCTGATCCGATTAATGGTTCGCAGATGGTGTTCATGCCCGTGCGGCACGACGCGACCAGCCGCATGCCCATAGCCGAGGGATGTGCCGTAGAGATCGACCTCCATATCATGGGCAGGCAAGGCGTTCCCGCAGAACAAGACATGGATGAATTCTTCATCGATGAGCCAGGTCAACGCCTCACGCCCTCCTGCGTGAACAATCGCCGGGCCTCCCGCCAGCAGCACCTTGCTCTCCGCTTTCCCCTCTCGAAACCTTGTTCGCAACTGCACGAGGCGCTTGGCGATGTCGCTGATGACACGCCCATGGGGACGCTCGGACGAGACCTGCGATTCCATGAAGCTGAACACATCGCGGTCACGGGGCCGTTGGAGGGGAATCACCCGCACGCCGTCACGGCCGATGACAATCTGCTCTCCCCGCTTCACGTCTCCCATCGGAACAGTCCGAGCAGTCAGGCTCACGGGGTCTACGCGAATTCCCAGATCCATCTCGATCCCCTCCACCTCGACCCACTGGTCATGCACTCGCACCTGAGTGGGCAAATGGGTTGTCGCGTAAAACTCGTCGGGGAAAATACCGTCAGACGGCGCCGCACTCAGCCGGCAGTCCCGTTCACTCTCGACCGACGCACCGTGGGGTTGAATCGCATGGAGAATGTCGCTGAGCAGTTTCGCGGACGAGGCTCGCACGACAATTCTGGCGCGCGACGGTTCCTCGCGAGTCTTACCGATTTGCATCTCCTGGAGGTCGAACGTCCCCCCCATCATCAGAATCGTGTCCAGGACCTTCGCCAGAATCAACGAATCGATGATATGGCCTTGAAGCAACACGGTCTCTTGGTCATGCGTCATAGGTCAGATTCTCACTTTTCTTATGGATAGGCTTCGCACAGATTCTACCACCCAATTCAACCCGTGCCGACGTTGACTGTGCACCTGATCCCCTTCTACGTGCGGCCGTTCGCTTCCGGCTATTCTCAGAAATAAGCGGAGATCCCGCAGGCGGCTCAAAATGCTCCGATAGCGAGGCCGCAGGCGAGAAGAAACCGGAGGCGTACCCTCTCGGCTACGTTGAGGATTTCTTCGACCCGAGAACGAAGCTAGCGGGCATTTTCAGCCGCCTGCAACTCGGTCTTCATGAGTTCGCGTAGGACACTCGTCGCATAAGCGCCGGGTGGAAGTGAAAAGGAAAGGGTGAGCACCGACCCCTCCAGGGCCCATTCCAAATCGGCAAGGGGGATTCGGAACGAGCGCCGTTCACCGCGAAACCCGCAAGCCTTCGCAGCGTCGGTGAGACCTTCCGGCGTGGCCCCGCTCTCAGCGACCACGGCTCGTTCGATCTCGCCCGGTTCTCCGCCAGCCCACGAGGCTCGCGACCCGAACAGGATGCCGGTGGGACTGATCTCGAACCGGTCGGCCCGTGGCTGTTCCTTTACGGCATCCTCGACCAGAAAACAGGCGCCATTCTCCATTTTCATCGCCCAGTCTCCAACCAGGATGCGATCGAGTCGATCCAGACGTCTGGCCAACATGTCATTAAAGAAATGCGATTGATAGGCGTTGAGGTACCACATGCGCTTGGATCGGCTCAGCCTGTTTCGGCGGGCAGGGTTCACCAGGAGCTCGGCTCCGGTCTGATAATTCTGTCCGCTTCGCCCTTGCCGTTGCGGGCCGAAATAGTTCGGGACGCCTCGTCGCACCAAGATGTCTGTGACCAGGGGCACCGTCTCGCGGGCGTGCGTGGCGACATCCCGAATCACCAACCGAAAGTGATTGCCTGCATGATGCCCTGGACGCAAGCGATTGCGATGCCGACCCAGCACTTCCACAGACAAGAGCTGCTCGTCCAATTTCAGTCGATCCAGCCGTTCTGGCGTGACGCCGAGAAGCGAGACCATTTGCGTGGTCACGGCCCTGGCGTCCTTGAGGCCCGCCACTCCGATCGCTTGCGCTTTCACCCCCAAGACCGACGACATCCGCAGGACGAGATCCGGGGTCGAGAGCAGACGTTTTCTGATCTTGACGTAGAGATGCTCGCCTTCTCCACAGGGAAGATAGAGCGGACGTTCCTCGACCTGGAAGTCTTCCGGAAGAGTCCGCATCTGTCCGCCGATGCCCGGCAACGCCGCTGTCAAAAAAGGCATGGTCATAGCGCAATAGGCCTCTGCTCCGGTTGAACGTAATCGCCCTTACCGCTCAGTCAATCTGGATAGGGATGCGACGACTCGCATGATATACTTTTCCCATGCTGTTACGCCCCATGATAGTCCATCAGCCTAAAGTCCTCTTGCTAGCGGCGGGAGTGCTCCTCACCATTCTGGTGTGTGCGCTGCCCCCGGGGGACTTGTTGGGTGGAGACAATGCAATCTTTCAACAGTTCACCCAGCACATCAGTCGGCAGATCCACAAAGACAAACAGGCCTTTGCGCAAGCGAACACCTGCGTCTCATGGTTTTATAAGGCGGGAAAGACGCCTCCCCCGGCCGTACAGGGAATCGGCTGGAGCCCCAGCCTTTCATCCCGGACCGAAGCGGATTGTCTTCGCAACTACCCGAGCGGAATGGACGATGCGCGAGACGATCTTGCCAAGACACAGGCGTTGCTCTCGGTGAGTCTGACCTTCTACGAATTCGCTCTGGTCGCCGACCGGAATGATGATGCGATCTACAGTCCCGTCGAACTTCAAGACTTGCTCCGCTCCCTCACTCTCTCCTACCATGACGGGGAGCCGACCCCGAAGCAGGTCACAGCACTCACAGAGCGGTTCGACAGCTGGTACCGCAGCCGCAATATGGACGCCTTGATGCAAGGCATGAGCGATCTGTATGAACGAGGCTATCGCATGACCCCCTCCGATCGTGTCGAGCTGGATCGGGTGATGGGATGACACAACGCACAAGGTCTTGGCCCGATCGAGCCCGTTCCTTCATCGGATATTGTCTCAGCGAGCCGCTCTATCGGCTCTTTAGTCTCGTTCCCCACTGGGAAATCGGACTATCCACCCAGGAGATTTCCCGACTCACCTACGCGCACAGATCCTTGGCCGGCCGGCGGGCCGTGCATCTGAGCGATCTGCATCTCGACCGCTATCAGCCACGACACGATCTCATCGTCGCAACTATCGGCGAACTCCGCCCCGATTGGATCTTTATTACCGGTGACCTGCTCAACGTGCCGGAGGGACTGCCGCATGTGTTTCGATTTCTCGCCGGCTTGCGCGAGATTGCGCCGGTCTTCGTCACCTTGGGCAACCACGATCACTACAGCGGCGTGCCGATCGATCGATATTGCGAACTCGCCGATCGGCACAAGATCACCCTCTTGATCAATCAGGCCACCTTCATTTCCACGGACTGTGGTGAGATCGCCATTGTCGGCGTCGATGATCCCTCACTGCATCGGGCCGACTTGAGCTGTCTACCGCCAAGCGCGGAGAACCGCTTCACGCTGTTGCTGGCCCATGCGCCGAACATCCTCGATCAGCTGGAGGATCACCACGCTGTCGATCTGATCCTCTGCGGGCATAGCCACGGAGGCCAGTGGCGCATACCCGGCGTGCCGACGTTCTGGCTTCCTCCCGGGTGTAACGGACGGATCGAGGGGCATCACGGAGGACCTAGCCGCCGGCTCTATGTCAATCGTGGGCTTGGATGGTCGTTTCTTCCCCTGCGTTTGAATTGCACGCCGGAAATTGTCTGTATTGAATGGGTCCACGAACAGGCGCAACCGAAAGACTGAAGGTTTCGACGTTCAAATTCTTCAGCCTTCTTCACACGTCGCGCTTTTCTCGCAAGTCTCGCGCCTTCGCGCGATTTACTTGATCCGTTCCAGCGCCTCCTTCGATCGGCTCCTGACGGTTTGATCATAATCCCCCTCCATGACGGCCGTCAGTTTCTCCTTCGCCTCACTGGCGCGCAACCGGCCCAATCCCAACGCCGCACAGGAACGAACATAAGCGTGGTCATCCTCCAAGGCCTTCAGCAAAAGAGGGATGACGGTTCTATCGTTCAGGACTCCAAGATGACTGGCCGCCATCCCGCGAATCCGGTGCTGCTTGTCACCCACCGCAAACTGCAGCGTCGTCGCGAAGAGATCTCGCAACGCGGGCGTCACAGATTCCAGCCCATCACCCCGGTACTCATTCACGTCAATCAGGGCAAAGGCAATCTCCAGCCTTTTCTCCTGTACCGTAGCCCGTTCGAACGCGGCCACTAATTTCGCGCGTTCACGCCGTTGCGTCCTGCGGCGGATGAATACCCGGACCAGCATCCACAGCCCCGCCACAATTACCAATCCAGCAAATGCCATGGGGATGGCTTGGTCGATTACATATTCCTGGGTATCCAACGACAGACGCTTCCACACCCAGACGCCGGCAATCACGACGCTAACGAGGATCGCGATGGCAGCCAGGTTGGTCTTGCCCGATTCAGAACGAGTGCTCATGGGGATAGCATCTTAGCAGGATGGGGAGGGAGGGAGCGGAGCCAGGTGCCCTTCTTGCTCGCAGAACGCGCACGATCGGAATGTGCTCGTCCGATGCGCGCAGTAAAGGGCAACGCTCGGCCACTCCTCTTAAGGGGAGGGTAGAGAATCGGAAGGGCCTCGTTAGGCGCGAGCATTCGAGGATCGACCAGGCTGTCCTTGAAGAGACAAGCAAGCGAGCTTGGAGGGGCTAATTAGATAGGTGCCGGTCTCTCGATGCGCGCAGTGAATGGCAGCCTCGGCCACTCCTTTGAAGGGAGGTATAGGAGATGGAAAATTGTGAAGGGTCTCGCGCTTTACACGTCCTTGGCCGAGTTCACTTACCGCCGATGCATTTCATTCCAAACTCGAAGAACAGAATATCCTGGTTTCTCTCACTGACAACGTCTTCCCCCTTTCCCGTGAACTGTCCGATTGCAACGTGCAAGGTCAAGCAATGGCCTGCAATTCTTGTCAGAACTGTCGCGCCTGGACGATTGCCTCCAGCAATGCGCTCCGTTCCTCTTGCAGCTTCTTCGATGGCAGCACGCTTCGCCACAAATCGTTCCGCCGCTGCCGTCAAGGCCTGCAGCGTCTCAGCCATGTCCCCCTGCCTTGAGGAAGGCGACAACGAGGCTTCACGTAACAGCGCGCGCCCCCTCCTGGGCCCCACATACATCTGCGGGGCGATCGGGTTATCTTTTTCTAACTCGGGTCGTCGAAATACCGCCATGGCTCCTCCAAAGCATCAGACAAAGAGAAATAATTCGCACACTGTACTCGATTCGCGTCGGCAATTGCATCGGGGCTTGAGCACAAGGGGAAAAAGGTGCGGAGCGGTGCGGCAGAACGTCGGATGCGGGCGATGCGTGAGACAGCGCGACTGGCCCCATTCCTGGGTCTTGTCTTATTTCTCTCTCTAAGGGGAGTGGCGAGGCTACCCTTCACTGCGCGCATGGGACGAGCACATTCTTATCGTGCGCGTTCCGCGAGCAGGAGGACGACCAGGCTGCCCGCCTCCCTCTTGACCATTGTTCTAGTGCGGACTATTCTGTCGATTATGGAGTTGCCGGATCTGAAGAACGATCCCTATCTGAAAGTGTTGCGACCACTGGTCGAGGCCTATCTGGCCTTTTGGCGCATCGACATCCGCCATATCAAATCACTGCGGCTCACGCCTTCACAATTCGATGTCATTGCCACGCTGGGAGATACGGAGGGCATGACCTGCTCGGAACTTTCGGCCCATACGCTCGTCACCAAAGGTACACTCACCGGCGTCCTCGATCGCCTCGTCTCCAAAGGCTTGATCCGGAGGGATGGCATGAAAAAAGATCGCCGTTGCACAAAAATCTCGCTAACCGTGAAAGGCGATGCGCTCTTTCGAAAGACCTTTGCGGCCCACTTGGCCTTTCTTCGTCCATTCTTTGAGCGGGCGTTACGCCCTGAAGAAGCGGACCAGACTCGCGTGTTGCTCCTGCGCCTGCGGGATAGCTTTCGCCAGAAGATTGAGGCAATCTGACCCATGCGCATCACCATTCTCGGCTCCGGCACAAACATACACCCCACGCGAGCAGCCTCGGGCTATCTCGTCCGCACCGACCATACGATGCTCTTGGACTTTGGCCCACGCACGTTGGCAAACCTCATGAAGACCGGCGTGAATCGGCATCGGATCACGCACATTCTCTTCTCCCATTACCACGCCGACCACTTTTCCGACTTCATCACCTATTTTTTCGACGCGATGATCTTCACCAAATACCAAGGAGGAACCAGGCCACCGCTCACGGTGATCGGTCCACGCGGAACCAGGAAATTCTTCCAGGCCCTCTTCACCACCTTACCCGGCTTTACGCACGCGCCGTTCGCGGTGCATTTCAAAGAAGTGGCTGATCGGGCGTTTGTGATTGGAAAGACGACGGTCATTCCCCGAACTGTGACCCATACGCAGAACCTCCATTGCCTGGGGTATCGGATCGAATACGGCGGGAAAGCCCTGGCCTACTCAGGCGATTCGCAATACTGTGACAGTCTCGTGCGCCTCTGTGGAGACGTCGATCTCGCGGTGCTGGACTGTTCCTTCCCGGCGAGTCGGCCAAGCCCGGTCCATCTGCATGCCGGTCAATGCGGGCAGGTGGCGAGAGAGGCCGGAGTCGGCCGGCTCGTGCTGTCGCATTTGTATCCGATCACCGAACGATACAATGTGCGGGAACAGGCAGGGGAAGCATTCGGGGGAAAGATTGTGGTGGCGCGGGACTTGATGACGTTCAAATTGTGAGCGCGTCTGGCGAGACGTGCGTGACACGCGCGACTCGCAGTTGAATACCTGGGTTCGACGTTCCCAAAACCTCGAATCTACTCCCGTCGCGCGCGTCCCGCTTTTCTCGCACCTCTCGCGAGCTCTCGCGATTTATGTTTTAGAGTCCGCCTTCGCGGTTATCGCACCCTAGGATTTCGATGAATTTCGTCAGGCGGGCCTTCTTGAGGGGGTCGTCGAGTTTGGCATAGATGGCCAAGAGGTTCTTGATCATGCGGGAGAGAATCGCGCGCACCGGACTTTCTTGAAGGTATTTCTCGTCGAATCCATAGCCGGCTTCCGTGAGAAACCGCTGACAATTTTTCTCGGTCAGCAACGCCCCCCCGTTGAAACAATCGACGAAGACTTTGTAGCGATCCGATTCGTACTTCACTAAGAAATGGCCCGGCATCCCGATCCCATGAACCGGAAGACCCAGCCGCTTGCCGACAAGAAGGTACACCGTCGAGAGGCTGATCGGAATTCCCGTTCGCCGGTCGATCACACAGTTGAGATAACTATTTTCCAACTCATAATAATTCTTCGTGTTGCCTTTGAAGCCCTGCTCCGTAAAGAGATACCGGTTCAACGTCTTGATCGTTTCCTCCCCCGAAGCTCGCGGACCAATCCGATCCTGCACTTCCTGCGCCATTTCATCGAGCTGTCGCGTATACGAGGTGACGGTCAGGGAAGGATAGGCATACCGGGCAATCAGAAAGGCGCCTTGCTCGAGATCCATCGGGCCATCCGGCAACGCCGCCAGCTGCGTGAGTTCATCCTCGAGACTTCCACCGCGGATTTCTTCCAGTACTGAGACAAGACGATCAGCCATTTCCGGCTGTTCGATTTCCGCTTCCTGAAGCAGGGGAACCGCGGTGGAGCCGATGTCGATGAGTTTCCCGCTGATGGTCCGGACGATCTTCTCGTCCTCATCGGCCAGCAGCCGGATCAGCGCCCGGATTTGACTTTCGTTTGTCAGCATGGTGGGACTCCCCGAAAGCCCGCCCATCAGCCCATCGCCCGACGGAACACCTTGGCGCTCCCGTAAAGACAGAGGGCATCGAATATCACCATGACTACCACGACCATCGCGACATGAGGGAGCGCCTCGGTCCAGCCGGTAAGGATCAACGGCCTCACGGCGTCGATCGCCCAGGTCATCGGATTGAAGCGCGCCAGGAACCCCATCCATGCAGGCATCCCCGCCAAGGGCACCAAGGCCGAGCTCAAGAAAATCGTCGGGAGCGACAGAAATCCCAGGACCGAAAAGAAGTCGCCGTGACTTTTCACGGAAAAGGCCATCGCCATGGAAATCGCGGTGAGGCCGACGCCAAAGAGCATCCCGATCATCAAGATCGTGGCGATACCGAGAAGCCCCGTCGCCGGCTGGACGCCGAACAAAAAGGCCACCCCGAGGATCACGAGCACTTGGAGCGAGGTAATCGTCATGACGAAGATGAAGCGGCTCAGGATCACGGAACTACGATGAATCGGCGTGGTCATCAGCCGCTCCAGAAACCCATTCTCCTTGTCGAACAGCAGATCGACGCCCCCGGCGAGCCCATTGTTGAGCACCGTCATCACAACCACGCCGGCCGTCAGGAAGCTGATGTAGTCCGGGGCCTGCGTGATTTGCATATCCGCGGCCCGCTGGAACAGATTGCCGAAGAAAATCAGCCAGAACAGCATCGGCTGCACGAGCGTGAACAACATGCTGAATTTCTCGCGGCTGAGCCGCCGAACCCACCGCATCGTCAACGCATGAATTTCCTGCCAGTATTCTGTCATAACGTGAAACGTGAAACGTCAAAGGTGAAACGTGCTGTCGGGGCCGCGAAGAACACGCTGCCTCGACCGTTCGCATCACGCATAACGCATCACACACCCTCCTTCTCTACAGGAACATCGTCTTTGATCGATCGGCCCGTATGGGCGATAAACACATCGTCCAGCCGCGGCCGGTGGTACTCGATAAACTCCAGTTGGCAATCCAATCGATTGGCTGACTCGAGGATCGCGGGCAGGGCCTTCTCGGGCGACTCGACACGGATATCCAGGCCGGTCGGCGTCGCCTTGACCGCCCGCATCGCGGGTTGTCTGGTCAACGCAGCGACCAACGTGGAGATCTTACTCTGGTCCTTCAAGGTCAACGACACAATATCGCCGCCCAGCCCGATCTTCAGCTCAGCCGGTGATCCGAGCGTCTTGATCTTTCCTCCGTCGATGATGGCCAGCCGATCGCAGAGCTGGTCCGCCTCATCCAAATAATTCGTCGTCATCACGATCGTCATGCCGCGCGCCTTCAACATCCGCACATAGTCCCAAATCCGGAGCCGGCTCTGCACGTCCAAGCCCAACGTCGGCTCGTCGAGGAACAAAATCTTGGGGTCCGGCAAAAGACCGCAGGCAATGTCGAGCTTCCGCTTCATTCCGCCGGAATATGTTTTTGCGGCGCGATCGGCAGCCTCTTCCAATTCCACAAGCTTCAATAACTCGGCAATGCGTCTCGTGGCTTCGGCCTTGGGCAAGTGGTACAGGGCGCCGAGCAGTTCGAGGTGTTCCCGGCCGGTGAGAAAGCGATCGATGGCCCGTTCTTGAGGCACATAGCCGATGAGTCGGCGGACGACATCCGCCTCGCGGACCGTATCATGGCCCAAGACGCTGGCCGTGCCCGACGTCGGCGTCAGCAGCGTAATGAGTGTCCTGAGCGTGGTGCTTTTCCCCGCCCCATTCGGCCCCAGCAGACCGAAAATCTCACCTGCATAGACCTCAAACGACAGGTCGGAAACGGCCGTATGCTTATCATAGGCCTTTGTCAGCCGGGACACCTGGATCGCAATAGCTCGATCCATCAGCCCCAACCCTTCGCGCCGGATCGATCGTGTATCATGAACTCGATGAGGTCACTGAGACGGCGGGCTTGTTGGTGGAGACTGTCGGCCTCCAACAGAAACTGCTTTTCCAAGGGCGTACACTCCAAGTAGGTGGACAGGGTATTGACGACAATCTCGTCGCTGACTTCTTCCCGAAACAATTCCTGCCATGTAGGCATGTCGTCGCGGGACTGGATATAGGACTCCAGTGTGGCAAACAGGCGGCGGCGGACCACGGGATCCAGTGACGTCTCTGTGCCTCGAACGGTGACAGCAATCGTGGCTTCACGATATGCCTTGTCGTACCACTCGCGTTCAATCTCAAACCGTTGCAGTCCTTGCAGCAGAATGTTGGATCGACCATCGGCCAGCGGCTGCACGCTGGCCAATCGACCGACACAGCCCGTGGAGAACACGGGCGGATGGCCATAATAGTCCGTTTCCCATCCATCTTTGAGCAGGGCCATGCCGATGCACTGCCCGTTCATCGCCGCATCCGAGACCATGGTACGGTAGCGCGGCTCAAAGATGTGCAGGGGAAGATAGGTCTTGGGGAACAGCACGACATTTGGAAGCGGAAACACCGGAATTCGCGTGGGAATGGGAAACGGCGTGACACTGTCAGGCTGGTCTCGTTCGTGGTGCTCTCGCCCGTGATCGGTCTGCATGGGGCTCACGATAGCTGATGGTTGACAAAGTTGTCAACGGCGCAAGACGGGCATCCGTCAGCCGTCGAGTTGAAGAAAACCCTTATCAACACAGGAGATTTGTGCCGGCCGCCGAAGCATGATATAAGCGCACGAGACGATTCTTTCACCTCACGGACAGTCCATTATCCATGCATACATTGCCACGCCATTTCCGGCACATCCTCTTCCTTGTAAGTAGTCTGATGGTCGTCGTGCCGGGACTCGCAGCCGATACTGCGGAGGAATTCCGCTTCGCGACGGAAGGTTATCGCTATGCCTTCCCGCGCGATCACGGAGCGCATGAGGAGTTTCGCACCGAATGGTGGTACTACACCGGCCAGGTCACGACAAAGGACGGTCGGCCATTCGGTTATGAACTCACCTTCTTCCGTCGTGGCATGCCACGCGAACAGACGAAAACCCTGCCGTCGAAGTGGGCTGTCACACACCTGTACCTGGCTCATTTTGCCGTGAGCGATCTCAGCAAGGGCCGGTTTCACTATACGGACAAAATGAGCCGGGCCGGTTTGGGTAAGGCCGGCGCGGCGCAGGACCATCTCCACGTCTGGATCGATCAGTGGAGCGTCGAATCACCATCGGCCGCTCCCGACACTCAGATCCTCCAGGCAGCAGAGGGCGACATCGCCATCCACTTCACAGTCTCGCCGGGAAAACCGCTTGTCGTGCATGGCACAGACGGAATCAGCCACAAAGGTTCAGCCACAGGACAAGCCTCGCATTACTATTCCTTCACCAGACTGGCCACGACCGGCACGCTCACGATCGGGAATGAATCGTTCGACGTGGCAGGCACAAGTTGGATGGACCATGAGTTTGGATCCGCCGATCTCGACAAGGATCTGGTCGGGTGGGATTGGTTCAGCTTGCAACTCGACGACCAGAGAGAACTGATGCTCTATCGGCTCCGCCGGAAAGACGGATCGGCTCATCCAGCCTCAAGCGGCACGTTAATCGACCGAGATGGACGTGGACACCATCTGTTGATCGGAGACTTCACGCTCGAACCGACAAGTTATTGGACCAGTCCTGCGAGCAAGGCCCACTATCCGCAGCGTTGGCGCCTGACCATTCCGTCGCAACAACTTTCACTGGAACTCGTTCCGCGTATGGCAGAGCAAGAACTCTCTCCCAAAAGCAGCACACAAGTCACCTATTGGGAAGGCGCCATAGAGACAAGCGGCACGGCACAGGGGAAACCGATTCACGGACAGGGCTACATGGAACTGGTCGGGTATGCGGAACGCATCATGCAGAAACTCTAGCAGGATGCTGAAAAAGTCCGCCAGCTTTGTTCTCGCATCGCTCAGACCCTCAACGTACCCCAGAGGGTACGCCTCCGGTCTTCACTCGCTGCGGCCTCGCTGGACGGCCATTTTGAGCATCCTGCATTACTCTGATCTCTCGATCACATACGATGAAACGCCTATCTCGTTCTCCTGAAACATGAGGAAAATCGGGAAGTAACCGGGAGGCTCAGTGCTGATGAGAGAAGATGAAGTCAAAGACGTGCG
Source organism: uncultured Nitrospiraceae bacterium (assembly GCA_963801725.1). Taxonomy (GTDB): domain Bacteria; phylum Nitrospirota; class Nitrospiria; order Nitrospirales; family Nitrospiraceae; genus Palsa-1315. The sequence continues at coordinate 949,513 of CAWDFX010000002.1, read as the reverse complement.
TGAGGTCGTGGAGGCGATCTACCGTACGGAATCGCGCCAGGTGCTCGCGACGCTGATCCGCCTGTTGGGCGATTTTGAGACTGCCGAGGAGGCGCTGCACGATGCGTTTGCCGCCGCAGTCGAACAGTGGGCACGGGATGGGATACCGGCCAATCCTCGAGCGTGGCTCGTGTCGACCGGCCGCTTCAAAGCCATAGACGGCATGCGCCGGCGCGCCCGGTTCGACGCGTCGCTGACGGAACTTGCCAAACAAATAGAACACACTGCCAGCGACGCTGAAGAGTGGAATGAGGAAAGCGTCGAGGACGACCGGCTGCGATTGATCTTCACCTGTTGCCATCCGGCCTTGTCGACGGAGGCACAAGCCGCCATGACGCTACGTGAAGTCTGCGGCCTCGCGACCGAGGAGCTCGCGCGCGCGTTCCTCACGAAACCGGCCACGATCGCCCAGCGGATCGTGCGCGCCAAGGCGACGATCCGCGACGCACGCATTCCCTACGAAGTGCCGTCGGAGAAAGAGCTGCCGGATCGCCTGGACGCTGTGCTCCGTGTCGTCTACCTTGTGTTCAATGAAGGGTACTCTGCCTCATTCGGTGAATCGCTCACGCGGCACGATCTATCAGGCGAAGCCATCCGCTTGGGACGATTGCTGATCGAGTTGCTCCCGGAGCCTGAGGCAATGGGACTTTTGGCGCTCATGCTGCTTCACGATTCGAGGCGTGCCGCGCGCACTTCGCCGACCGGCGATCTGATTCTTCTCGAAGATCAGGATCGCACACGATGGAACCGGGATCAGATCGCGGAGGGAATCTCACTGGTAACGCAGGCGTTGTCGTCAGGCCAAGTCGGTTCGTACACCATCCAAGCCGCGATCGCTTCGGCGCATGCTCAAGCGTCCAGTGCACAAACCACGGATTGGGCCCAGATCGTGGCACTCTATGATCTGCTGCTTCAGGCGCATCCTTCCCCGGTGGTCGAACTCAATCGCGCGGTCGCAGTCGCCATGAGCGATGGCCCGGCGGCAGGGCTGGATCTCATCAACGCAATTCTTGCGCGGGGGGAGTTGGAAAATTACCACTTAGCGCACGCAGCACGAGCGGATCTCTGCCGCCGATTGGGGCGAACAGCGGAAGCCCGAGCGTCCTACGAACGAGCCCTATGCCTCACGCAACAAGAACCGGAACGACGGTTTCTCAAACGACGGCTGGGCGAACTGCCGGACTGAGTCTACGAAGGTTATCCTCGCGCGAGGGAAACAGCAGGTCAGATCAGGGGATGTCTCCAGCGCAGACCGGAAAAGCGGGCATAGTCCCGATCTGTCGTAATCCATTCTGCACCGGCTTCAATAGCAAGAGCAGCCAAATAGGCATCGGCGATGAGGTTTCCCTTTGCATTCACCTCTTGGCACAGGCGGCGGAAGATGTCCCAGTGCCGTTCACCAGGTGCAAGTGTCACCGCGTTGGGGTGATGACGCAGCGATTCGGCAAACTGCAAGGCGAGGGGTAGCGGAGTTGGATCGCCAAAAACGCGCGGATGGGTCACAACTCTGAGAAACCCGCTCAGCACGAGATCGGAGACTCCGAATGTCGCATCGGAACTCAGGATCTGATTCAGCCAATCCAGATAATCAGAGTGGCGTGCGGAGTCCTGCCGGTGGGCATAGACCAGTACATTAACGTCGGGCAGGATCAACAGATGACTCCATAAGATCCAGCACGGAGGCGGTGTCGTCGATATCCACTCCGGGAAGGAGTCCCTGTTTTCCGTACGTCTTCAAGGTCACGCGCTCGTGCCTGCTCGTACGACGGCGTCTTGCAAGCGCCTCGCGCAACGCATCCTCAATCAATGCAGTGATCGTAGAGCGCGACGTGACCGCCAGCTTTTTGATCTGGGCCAGGAGTTCGTCAGGCAGATTGATTGTTGTTCTCATGCATCAAAGCATACGATTGATGCATATTGATGTCAACTACAAAAATGTTGAAGCAGGCAAAGGGTGAGCGGCTTGGTTAGCCACACTACAACCGCTCATACTCCTCCCGCACAAATTGCGGATCATACGTTCGTTCCAACCTGCGGACAATGAAGTGACCTCGTGCCATCTCCTGGAAATGGTCTATGAACATGACGTTGATCGCGATGCCTCCGGCAGCACCGATCACGGGTACGGCTTGCGCGGCGACCTTCTCAGAGACGTTCACGCCGAAGCGCGTGGCCAACTGTGTGATGAACCTGACGATTGCCGGCGCCCCCTGCTCCACCAGACCTCTCTGGGCGATATACCCCGCAGCCTCCGAGACTGACTTCGCCAGAGCTCCACGTATCAGGAAGTAGGCGGATTCACTCGCGTCGTCGCTCTTGCTGGGCCCGCCAAGCGCGAAGACCTCAAGGCAGGCCAGTTTGGCGCCCGGCGTCCGGAGACGCTCCCCCTCACTTCGTGCAATATCGGCAATAGAGCGCAGCATGATCGTGGTAGATAAGGGCAGTTCGACGGGGAGACCGAGCAGTCCGAAGGCGCCGCCCCCTGCACCGGTTGCTGCGACCGCAAGTTTATGGAGGAACTCCCAAGAGTTCGCCTGCGGCTTGTCGTCAATCGTCAGGAGTGCGGCTTGCAGTGCCGTCTCCAGCGACTTCCTTGTCGCCTCGTTGACGACTTGTGCCCATTTCCCCGGAAGTAGCTGTAGCGCCTTCTCAATCGGCATGCCGATCAATCCCGTGATCTTCGCGGCAAGGCCAGGATTCTCAAGGAGAGCCTTCGCGTACCGCAGAGCCTCTTTGTCTTCGTATGAGAGCGTCACGCGATTCTTCACCTCCCGATTACTGTCCGGCTATTCGGTCGATTGGCGTCGTAGCGAGGCTGGAATGTCTCCATTCTACCGCCTTTGAACTCTACCAGAAAATCAACCCCTTACGAAGCCCTGGCGTCACGCTTTCAAGACGAAAGACTTCTCTGTCGATTTCGACCCATCTCGACGACTATCTTATGCAAGCCGGTATGGTAAAACCCTGAAGGGAGGAGCGCGCCATGAAATACCTTTGCTTGGTGTATGTTGAAGAAAAGACACTTCACGCGATGCCGCAGAACGAGCGGATCGCGCTTTCCAACGAATCGATGGCATACTGCAATGATCTGCAGAAGCAAGGCCAGCTCCTTGCCGCCTCACCGCTTCACCCAGTGGAAACCGCCACGACCGTGCGAGTCCGCGAGGGGAAGACGTCGACGACCGATGGTCCGTTCGCCGAAACGAAAGAGCAGCTCGGCGGCTACCTGCTGATCGATGTCAGAGACCTCAACGACGCCGTACGGATCGCGTCGAAATTTCCCGCAGCCCAGTACGGGAGCATCGAGGTTCGGCCGCTCAAAGAAAACGGGTGCGCGTAACCACCAGCCGCAATCATGCCGGGAGTCACACCGATGAAGTTCATGTTGATCGTGCATCATAACGAAGACGCCTTCGAGAAAATGGACAAGGAAACGCAATCGCAACTCCTCACTGAATCCATCGAACTGACGCACCAGTTGCATGCTACGGGACAATACGTTCATGCATCGCCGCTGCAACCAGCGGCGACGGCAGTCATGGTGCGAGTGCGTGAAGGCAAACCGCTGGTGACCGACGGCCCCTTCATCGAAACCCGCGAACAGATCGCGGGATATTTTCTGATCCAGGCGCAAAATCTTCGTGAAGCCATCGGCATTGCGGGCAGAGTACCGGGCGCGCGCATCGGAACGGTCGAAGTGCGTCCATTGATCGAGATTACGGGATTACCCAACGAGTAACGGGCTGCGCAAGGCGCAGTTCACACAAGGGAGGAATCGGCAATGAGCGGAATTCGCGTGCTGGTCGGAACCAAGAAAGGCGCGTTCATTTTGACGTCGGATGGTAAGCGGAAACAGTGGAATGTGGATGGCCCTCACTTTGGCGGGTGGGAACTGTACCACCTCAAGGGATCGCCTGCCGATCCCAATCGGCTGTACGCCTCGCAAACCAGCAGTTGGTTCGGGCAGATCATTCAGCGTTCAGATGACGGCGGCAAGACATGGACTCCGCCGGGCACCAAACCCGAAGACTTAATGGGTCCTGACGGCATGCCGAAGGGCGAGAGCAACATGTTTCTCTACGACACCTCCGCGGAAACCGGCAAGCCGCTCACGACGCACCAGCATTATGACGGCACGCAACGTCCCTGGGAATTCAAACGAGTCTGGCATCTCGAACCGTCGCTGACGGATCCTGACACGGTGTATGCTGGCGCGGAGGACGCAGCGCTTTTCAAATCGGTGGATGGAGGGAAAACGTGGAAGGAACTGGCGGGACTGCGAAGCGCGAAGGGACAGCTCTGGCAACCTGGCGCCGGCGGAATGTGCCTGCACACGATCGTGCTGGACAAGGTCCATCCGGGTCGGATCTTCGTGGCCATTTCGGCCGCCGGCACGTTCCGCAGCGACGATGGCGGCAAGACGTGGAAGCCAACCAACAAAGGCTTGCTGTCCAAATACGAGCTGCCTGATCCGGGCGCCGAGGTCGGCCACTGCGTGCACAATATCACAATACATCCTTCACGCCCGAACGTGCTGTTCATGCAAAAGCACTGGGACGTGATGCGCAGCGACGATGCCGGGGAATCGTGGCATGAGATCAGCGGCGATTTGCCGAGCGATTTTGGATTTCCGATCGCCGTGCATGCTCATGAACCGAACACTGTGTATGTGGTTCCTATCAAGAGCGATTCCGAACATTATCCGCCGGAGGGAAAGTTACGCGTGTACCGCAGCCGGACCGGCGGGAACGAGTGGGAGGCGCTGACCAAGGGGCTGCCGCAGCAGGATTGCTACGTCAATATCCTGCGCGATGCGATGGCCGTCGACTCGCTCGACCCCTGCGGGATTTATTTCGGAACGACCGGCGGGCAAGTGTACGGATCGGCCGACGCGGGAGATAATTGGACTCCTATCGTCCGGGATCTTCCGCCTGTGCTGTCTGTCGAAGTCCAAACACTGTAGCGAGCGCTGAAAATGCCTTCCGGCGGCGTTCTCGCCTCGAAAGCGTCCTCAACGTAGCCCAGAGGCTACGCCTCCGGCACTTTCTTCGGCTGCGGCCTTGCCGGAAAGGCATTTTGAGCGCTCGCGAGAAACTGAAGGAGACGGATGGTCATGATAAGAGTCGTGCTTCCCGCACATTTGCGGACGTTGGCTCACATTGATGGCGAGGTGGCGCTGGAGGTCAAGGGGGAGGTCACGCAGCGTTCGGTGCTCGACGCTCTCGAAGCCCGCTATCCAATGTTGCGGGGGACGATTCGAGATCACGGCACGCTCAAGCGCCGAGCATTCGTGCGGTTCTTCGCCTGCGAGCAGGATCTCTCCCATGAATCACCGGATGCCCTGCTACCCGATACGGTCGCTACGGGGGCCGAGCCGTTTCTGATCGTGGGAGCTATGGCGGGTGGCTAGTCGCGCTGTCGATTTCGACCTGTCCCGTTCGACTAAGAGATAGACGCCGATTGATTCGATTTCGGAGGAACAAACCATGCAAAAGATCACGCCCTGTTTGTGGTTCGACGACAAGGCCGAAGAAGCGGCGAAATTGTACGTCTCGATTTTCAAGAATTCAAAACTCGGACAGGTCACCCGCTACGGAGATTCCGGCGCACAGATCTCAGGAAAGCCGAAGGGCTCGGTCATGACCGTGACATTCGAGATCGAGGGACAGGAATTCGTCGCCCTCAACGGTGGTCCGCTCTTCAAATTCACCGAGGCGGTCTCGTTCATGGTGAAGTGCGAGTCGCAACAAGACATCGATGAGATGTGGAGCAAGCTCTCCGAAGGTGGAGAGGAAGGCCCCTGCGGCTGGCTGAAAGACAAATACGGTCTGTCGTGGCAGATCGTCGTGCCTGAATGGGATGAGATGTTGCGAGACAAGGACTCGGAAAAATCGGAACGAGCCATGACAGCGATTCTCCACATGAGCAAACCCGACATGCAGCGAGTCCGGCATGCGTATGAAGGACGATAGGCTCGCCTATTCGCGCGACCGGCATGTCGATCAGCGAAAGACCATCATCTTCCAACCAGAAGGAGGCCATACGATGCGATTCATGATTATCGTGAAAGCGACCAAAGATTCGGAAGCCGGCGTCATGCCGAGCGAACAGTTGCTGACCGAGATGGGGAAATTCAACGAAGAGCTGGTGAATGCCGGTGTGATGCTGGCCGGAGAAGGACTCCAGCCAAGCTCGAAAGGCGCGCGCGTCAGGTTTTCGGGAAGCAGGCGAACCGTGATCGACGGGCCCTTCGCCGAGACGAAAGAGTTGATCGCCGGCTACTGGCTCTGGCAGGTCAAATCGAAGGAAGAAGCGATCGAATGGGTCAAACGCTGCCCTAACCCCATGCCTGGGGAATCCGAGATAGAGATCCGCCAGGTGTTCGAGGCGGAGGACTTCGGGGCCGAATTCACGCCAGAGCTCAGGGAGCAAGAGGAGCGTCTGCGCGCGCAGATGGACAAGAAGGAGTAATGAAAAGGAGGGTTCACATGCGATACGTCGATGGATATGTTTTGCCGGTCCCGAAGAAAAATCTGACTGCTTACCGCCGCATAGCGCAGAAGGCGGGCAAACTCTGGCGAGAGCATGGTGCGCTGGATTACAAGGAGTGCGTCGGCGACGATCTCAAGACAAAGATGGGGGTTCCATTTCCGAAAAGCGCCAAGGCCAAGGCCGGCGAGACGGTGATCTTCGCGTATATCCTGTTCAAATCGCGCGCCCATCGCGACCGCGTGAACGCCAAAGTGATGAAAGATCCTCGTATCCATTCCATGTGCGATCCGAAAGACATGCCCTTCGATTGCAAACGCATGGTCTACGGCGGATTCAAGGTATTGGTAGACGCCTAAGGCCTTGATCTTGACATGAGCTTATGGGCATTGTTTCGATGCAGACGCCATTCACCGATCACATCCACATGAAGGAGGCCGTTATGCGTTTTCGATTCGTTCCCCTCACGTGCCTTGCGCTCTTTGTACTCGCATCTCCCGTCATGGCCAAGGACAAGAAGCAGACAAAACAGATGGACCAGCAGGCTGAGATGGAAGCTTATATGAAGCTGGCCACCCCCGGCGAACCTCATAAGCTGTTCGCCACCTTAGCCGGTAGTTGGACGACGACAAATAAGGAGTGGATGGAACCGGGCAAGCCTCCCACGGAATCGACCGGAACGGCGGAGATGAAGATGTTGCTCGATGGACGTTTCCTCTATCAGGAATTCAGCGGCAACATGATGGGACAGCCCTTCTCCGGCGTTGGGATCGACGCCTACGACAACATGACCAAGAAATATATGACGGCCTGGATGGATACGATGGGAACCGGGATCTTCATGATGGAAGGCACGGCCAGCGCTGACGGCAAGACCATCACGCTGAGAGGGTCGCACCCTGAGCCTGGCGGAGGAAAAATGACACATCGTGCCGTGTGGAAGATCGTCGACAACAATACCCAGACATTCGATATGTACGGGGCTCACCACGGCGGCAAGGAGATGAAGGTGCTGGAGATTACCTATAGCAGGAAACAGTAACGTCTCTGCTTAGCGACCCGGCCCGCGGGACGCGTGGATTGCAACCACGACGCGATGGCCGGGTTCGCTGCAGCGCATGGTTAGGCGGCATGTCATCGTCTCTCATCAAGCCTTTCTCTTTTGAACAAGTCAATACTCATGCCTGACCCTCACTACCTTTGGCGTCAATCCCATGGGTCACTCATTTGCCCGCAACTCATACAAATGACCCCATTCCAGGGGCCGTATTGGCCACAATTCGGACACTCCCATGAATGATGGGGATTTCGTACAACTGGAGTAATTCCAGCTCTCCTGCCGTCGGTGACCGTAGCGAGGCCATTACTTTCGTGCACGATGGTCCATTGTGGAGATACTTGTAGTGCAACTTCAGCGGCAGGAAGCATGGGCTCTTGCTTGATTCCCGCAAGTAGCTCTTCTACCTCTTTCCGTGTAATTGTCGCAGCCTCCAGAGCCGACCGAAGGCGCCCGAGAATGCGTCCCTTATTCTTGTCCGCTATGGCATTGGCTGCTGCTGCTTCAGCGAAGGGAGCACGTTTCGCAACCTTCTCAAGGATTGCCAGCATAGCTGGGGAAGGTGAAAAAAGATCTTGCCCCTTACGCTGATTGCACTTTCCGTGTGCTGGCACCCAATTTAGAAAGGCGTTGACGCTGAAATTGTCCGCCAACCCATACATCGCTTTTATGGATGTGACCTTACCCTCGTCATCGCCAACAGACTCAGGGACAACATGGTCTACCGTCACGTCCTGAAATGGCACTGGCGTTCCGCACCAAAAACACAGCCCATCAAAAGCGTGCCATACACCAAAGCTTTCTGCAGCAGAGAAATCGTATTTGGCCATCTAGCTTTTCCATTTTGACGCCCAACTATGTTTAGGCCGATCCGCATAAGAGCCGGATCTGCCAATTTTTATCCGTATAACACGCTGCTGCGGTTTGTGAACCATACGCCATGACCGTTGCCGTTTCAATGGGTTGCGACGATGGGGCCATTTGTCACTGGTTCTTATGCGGATCGGCATAACACCCGCCGTGCACGGGTTCACATCCCATCCAGCGGACTGCGAACACCCCCTGGCCGTCGGTTGAGCACATGCGTGTAGATCATCGTCGTTTTGACGTCGCGATGGCTTAACAATTCCTGCGAAACCGAGAATGGGGACATCCTACTTTCCAGCTTGGATCTGGTCCAGCCCTCTGTTCGTGGCGGAGAGCGTTCAATCTGTGGTCGTCCTACTTTTCTACATAGCGGGATGGAATGCCCTTCGCGCGACTTGTGCTGATGCTCGGGTACCACACTCGTCAATCAGATGCGGTCAGCCGCAGGCTGGCGATGCCGATGTTTGAAGTTCCATTCGAGCGAAGCTCTGAATGGAACGAGTTTCGGCGTCGAGCGGCTGAGAGACCTAGTGTGGTCGAGCGAGGCACCCGGAGCGTGGGGGCATTCCATCCCACTCCTCCATCTTGACTCCCCTCTGACCGCTGTGGTTAGGTCACCGCCGATCTTCTCACAGCAGGCCCTTCGCAATGATGACACGGCGCCGAGATTTTCTGAGCCACCCACTGTCGATTGCCTGCGTCCTCGCCACACTCCTTTGCCCGGTGCTCACCGGTTGCGAGAAGGAAAGCCAGGCGATCGTCTCCATCGCCTTGCATCCGACCAACGCAAGCATCCTGTATGTGGCGACGAACGATGCGGTGTACAAATCCCGCGACGAGGGGCAGTTGTGGGAGCGTTTTCCGAGTTTCAGCGCAAGACGGGTGACGACACTCGCGATTGATCCTCAGTTCCCGGCTACGATCTACGCCGGCACCATGGCCGACGCCGTCTACAAGAGTCCGGATGGCGGGCAACATTGGCTCCCTCACAATGTCGGACTCAAGGAACACGTCTCCTTTATCAATCAATTCGTCTTTCACCCAACCGACCACGATCAAATCTACGCCGCCACGACCGTCGGAGCCTTTTACACCAAGGACGGCGGGCGCGAATGGGAAGAACGCATGACTGGGATGAAGGAAGTCCACATCGTGGTCTCTATCGCCATTCATCCCAGCAATCCTCGGGTCCTCTACGCGGGAACCACGGGGGGGATCTATCGGTCCGACAGCGCCGGGATGGGATGGAAGAAGGTCAACAATGGGCTGATTCCCGAACAAGAATTGATGGGAGGAATGGCGCTGGGGGTTAATGCCATCGTCTTCGACGTGGTCAACCCCGACATCGTCTATGCCGGAACCACGAAGGGCCTCTTTCGCACCGCGACGCATGGTGAGCAGTGGGAGCGGATCGGGCAGTCGCTCCCCGATCTTTTTGTAAGCAGTATCCTCCTCGATCCGGCCCAGCCAAAGACCCTCTATATAGGAGGACCCGGGGGAGTCTGGAAAAGCCCCGACAGCGGCCAGACCTGGGCTGCAATCAACAGCGGACTGGGCTCGCTGAATATTCGCGCCCTCGCGATGAGCCCGCGCGATTCTCGCCTACTCTATGCCGGCACGAATGGGAGCGGTCTCTACCGCTCGACCGACGCCGGCGCAACCTGGACACCCCTGCCGCTCAAGGCCGCGACGGCCAGTGTTCAGTAGCCGGAGCGTGGCGCCGATTCGCTATGCTTATATCGGTTACTGTAGGCCAGCATCTGGTCCGACAACGCCTTCCACTCCTCGACCGTCATGAGTTCTTTCATCCTGAAACGGAGCGACAGAATCTTTGAGGCCGACTGCATCCGCAGACTGTTCGCGTCGTCCAGGGCCTTGTGGAATTCCTCAGGGGTCGCTGCGTAGTTCGCATTCAACTCATAGAGCCGGCGGTGCCCTGCCCGGTCCTGTTCACGGCCGGCCTTCAATTCTGTAACAATGTCGTTCACGATCGATTTGACTTGCTGAGCCTTCTCCTGATCCTTGACGGTCCGATCGATCAACGATGCCATGTCCTGCTGCCCCTTCTGCCAATAGGCATCACCTTTTCCTCCACCGGCCATCCCAGCATGATGGTGAGACGAACAACCGGCCAAGGCAAGCACGGCAACGAGTCCGAGGACATACCGTTGAATACGCTTCATAAAAGAGTCTCCTTGTAGAAAAGTTTGGATGATACGTTGTCGCAACGACAGTTCTTCCCGTATCATACTTCCGGCTGCTATGTCTAAACCTACTGCGTCCCCAATCGATCCTATGCTGGCGCTCCGAGAGGAGTTCCGCCATCACCTCGAGACGTTCTACGCCCAACTCAAGCTGGCGCCGCCCTATGAGAGCGTCGAGAAGGCGATTCGTGCCCTCACAACTTCGGTTCATGCGCTGCCGACGTTGGAGCGCGCACATCTCGCCACCGACACGACCGCGCGATGGCAGCAGTTTCGTCAAGCCTTTGAATCGTCCGGGCTCAGCAAGAAACATCGCGGTATCATTGCAGGTCTAGCCCGCAACCGGTCCAGCCTGAATCTCCCCGCGGAATACGATCAGTTCTTGAATTTGTATCTCCCCTAATTTGGTTTGTTTGGTTTGTCTTGTTTATTTGGTTGAGCCGGTCAACTCGATGAACCAGACAAACCAGATAAACCAAATAGACCAGACAGACCTGGGTTCTCTCAGGAGGACAGTCTGGCTCCTTCGAGAACTACCCGGAGTTCTTGATACACCGTCATAAGCCGGGAATTCTCCAGCCGATACGCAAACACGACGGTTATGGCGCCGGACAGCAAAAAGACAACTCCCAGCCCTACAATCCCGATCGCCAACACCGCTCCACCGGGCGCCGCCATTTCTCCCTCGACGAACAAGGAAATCAAGGCTCCCACCATCCCCACGGCTACCACCACAAACCAGATACCGGTGAGAAGAGCCGAGGACCAGGGAGTGAGCTTTCGGCAAAGCACCGCGAGGGCATCGGCTTCCGGGGACAGGGAAATCAGCCCCTTCAACGGCCACAATGTTCGGAAACCTACGGCGAACAGCCGATAGTGCTGGCGGATTACAATCTGTTTCAGATCCTGGTGCAACCGGGCGGTTCCGTGCGGCAGTATCAGCAAACCGCCGGCGTCAAACCGGCTGGCCAGCTCCGTCATGGTCGTATGCGTGAACCGATCGTGCGTGCGCGCAATTCCACACCCATACCGGCTCGCATCCGGCGTGAGCCGCATGAAGTAGAGCCAGTCTCCGAGAATGAGGCCGAGACACAGTGCACCGGCGAAAAATCCAGCGAAGAGCATGCCGGTACCTATCCCATAGGGGCCGCGGGTGAATCAAGGGATGAAACCGAGATAATCTGTTGACTCGTCGCATCGAGTTGGCTAGAGTAGCCCACGAGTGCTGTTCAGGCGGGTCCCCTCGCTCCACTCAGGTGCTCCGCCGCACAAATGATTTCCCCCTTTGTCGTTGCGGCAGTCGATCATTCCTTGCTTGTCGAGGAGCACAAGTCGCCTTTAATGTGGAGTCGGAGGTGATATGGATTTAGCGAAGGTCGAGCGCGTCTATACGTCATACGCCAAGATCTACGATCGGATTTTCGGAAAAGTGTTTCACGAAGGGCGTCAGTCGGTGATCCGGAATTTGAACGTCCAGCCTGATGAAAAAATCCTTGAAGTGGGAATCGGAACCGGATTGGCCCTGCCAATGTACCCCCGCCATTGCCACATCGTCGGGATCGATTTTTCAGAAGGCATGCTGGATCAAGCGAAACAGAAAGCGGCCGAACATCAGATGAGCCACGTGCAATTGCACCGGATGGATGCCGGCGCGATGGAATTTAAGGACGATAGTTTCGATACCGTCGTCGCAGCCTACGTTGTCACCGCTGTTCCCGACTATCGCAAGGTCGTCAGTGAGATGATTCGTGTCTGTCGGCCCGGCGGACGAATCATCATGCTGAATCACTTCGCCAACGACAATAAAATCATCGCCGCCGTGGAAAAAGTGCTCTCCCCGATCACGAAGCACCTGGGATGGCGGACAGACTTGGCGCTCCAGACCGTGCTGGACGGGACGCCGTTGCACGTCGCCCGGAAGCAGAATGTGAATCCGTTGCGGCTCTGGGCTTTAGTGGAATGTGTCAATGAAAAGCACGTGAACGGCAAGACACATATCAACGGCGTAAAAAACGTGAACGGCGCCGCAGCCTACGCACATATCAATGGTGCGCATCTGCCGAAGCATGCCAGCGGGCAAGCGCTCGTCTAGTCCGGTTGTTCTGGTTTGTTTGGTTCATCTGGTTCGTTTCGTTCGACCAAATAAACGAAAGAGACCAAACAAACCAAATAACGGTTTTATTTCCGCCTCGCCTTCACGCACTACTCATCGGCCCCACGCTGCTGTTCGAATGATTTCCAATTCTGCCATTCCCCCCCAGGAATGATCGTATTACCCACCAAACACTGGCCGGAGAACCGTTGAGCAATCACGTCCGCCAGGAGCGAGAGCACCTGACCCGTGCGGCGATCCTGTAGTCCACGGACCCGCAGCACCACGCCGAACCCAGGCCCATCAAGCGGCCCGTACAACATACAGTGAACCCCTGTAGTACCCGCTGCTCCCTGCATCGACGCCGGAAGCAAATCCCCCTCCCACTGAATGGAAGGATGACGCCCGGATGACGAAGTCGTGGCCCGCCAGGTACAGGGAACACCCGCCACATCCAGTTCCGCCAAGAGCCATGTGACCGTCGGCCAATCCGGCACCCCGCTTTGAAACGTCCATTGCGCTACCTGGTTCAGCGACAAAGGCTCCAGGCTCGGCGCCGCCACTTCCTCCAACTGCGCTTCTTCACATACCACATAGAGTTCGCCCTGCGGATCGAACCAGAAACGGAGTTTTCCGTCTGTCAACTCCGTTTGGATCACTCCCAGCGTCGAACAATCGGCTCCCTCCTGTTCAAACATCGAAAAATCCGTCACGCCGGTCATCGTGAGCTTTGCGACGCGAGCCATCTGGCGAATACGATAGCGGATCACGACCGTGACCGTGGTCCCCGCCGGCACCTCGCGGCCCGACGCTTCGTCCAGCAGCCGACGTTTCGACACCTGCACGTCCGTCACGTAGCCACCGCGAAACCCTCCGGTATGGCCCAGCAGCCACCGCACATCTTCGATATTCACAATCTGATATTTCATGGCATGAATGCTCGCATACTCCGAACGATCATGATGACCGCGGAAGAACAATTGCAACTCGCCAGAACTTCGCTAACCTGCACGTGTGACACAACGGAACAATACCACGCAGGATGCTCAAAAAGGCCGTTCAGCAAGGCCGCAGCGAGTGAAGACCGGAGGCGTACCCTCTGGGGTACGTTGAGGATCTGAACGATGCGAGAACGATGCTGGCGGCCTTTTTCAGCATCCTGCTTTTAGAATAGGGGTTGTTGCTGCTTAAGCCCGTCCACCTGACGCTCTAGTTCTTCCACGCGATCCTGCAAACGCGCGTTGTCGAGCCGAAGCAGATCCAAGCGATCCAAGAGCTGCTCCCGCTGAATCTCCGTCCACTCCAGCGTTCGCTTCAATCCCTCCAGCTCAAGCTGGATCTGTTGGTGTTCGTCAGTCGGTAATGACATCTTTCTTCCACCTGCCCTGCAAGAAGAACATTCTATGACTAGTATAAATGCAGAACGGCCAGGCGTCCATCACGACCCTCGACAATTTTTCTCGGTGGAGAACGAATTGGCCCCCGAATATTAGCCCTGCCGCTTTCGTGACCTCGCTCGCGAGCCCTGACGTGGCGCTCGACTACTGTCTTGTACCGAAGGTGACGCGCAAACTTTTAATCAGTGCTTCTCGGATACATTCTTAACAAACGACGCACGGGACCTCTTCAATCCAGCTGATCCACCATCCGTGCCCTGTTAAATTGCCGCTGTATAGTTTTGCCCCAGACCTAGCCCCTTTCTCATCAGTCAACCCTTGCTGTCAATACTGCAACCGTGTATGTTTCCGCCGGGAAGGGCGAGAGGACGCAATGGGTTTTCATTCAGGGCCTACGCACGAAGTCTTCCGATGCGCGCAGTCTGTTTGAAACACGTTTCCTTTGAAGGGCCAGGAGCCTTCGCGACGGCGCTGACTGAGCGAGGCGTGAGCCTGGAGCGTTATCTCGTCCCACAAGACGGACTGCCCAAAGATGCGGGAGATCTCTTGATCGTGATGGGTGGACCGATGTCGGTGAACGATCCTGATTCCTGGATTGCCGAAGAGACGGCATTTATTCGATCCACAATCCTGGCCGGCAAGCCCGTCATTGGTGTGTGTCTTGGAAGCCAGTTCATGGCGAAGGCGTTGGGCGCCACCGTACGTTCTGGCAAGGCGCTGGAAATCGGCATGACGCCGGTCAGGCTGACGGCTGAGGCGAAACAGGACCCTGTATTCAGTACGCTGCCGGAGGCATTCGAAGTCTTCGAATGGCACGGCGAAGTATTCGATCTCCCCAAAGACTGTGTGCCCTTGGCTGGCTCCGACATCGCCCCCCTGCAAGCCTTTCGCTACGCCACTCGTGCCTACGGGCTTCTATTTCATTTGGAGATGGAAGAGAACGGAATTGAATCGTTGTCCCGAGAATGTGCGCCGGACCTCACGAAAGCACGCTTGAGCGCGCACCACGTAAAAACGGCAACCCTCCCCCATCTACCGCAACTCCATCAGATCGCCGATCGGCTGATCGGCCACCTTCTCTCTCCTCAACGTTGATTGCCGCCTCATTCCTGCTGTACTCTTAGACCCCTTGTCGAAAAGTCCGAACGTCATCAAGTCGAAAGTCGCCGGAATTCGCACGACTTCAAGACTTGATGACTTTATGACTTGAAGACCTGACGACTTTAGGACCGAGTGACGTACGAAAGGAGAGCATCGGACATGTCTGGTTTCCCCATCGAGGTCGCAACCCGAATTAAGACGCTGCCCCCCTATCTATTCGCCGCCATTGATAAGATGAAACAGGCCGCGATCGCTCGGGGAGTCGATATCATCAATCTTGGCATTGGCGACCCCGACCTACCGACGCCGACGCCGATCGTCGAAAGCCTCGGCAAGGCCGCCAAAGACCCGAAGCACCATCAGTATCCATCATATGAGGGCATGCTATCGTTCCGCAAAGCGGTGGCCGACTGGTACACACGCCGCTTTCATGTCACGCTCGACCCCGGAGACGAAGTCCTGACGCTGATCGGATCGAAGGAAGGCATCGGACATATTCCGCTCGCATTCGTCGATCCAGGCGACATCGTCCTCGTCCCAAGCCCCGGCTATCCGGTGTACCCCGTGGGAACCGGTTTCGCCGGAGGGGTCTCGCATCTCATGCCTCTCACGAAGCAGAATGGCTTCTTGCCAGATCTAAATGCGATCCCCAAAGATGTGGCGAAGAAGGCGAAGCTGATGTTCCTGAATTCACCGAACAATCCGACGTCGGTCATCATGAGTAAGGACTACTTTCAGCGCGTGGTGGACTTTGCTCAGGAGAACCAGATCATCGTCTGCCACGACGCAGCCTATTCGGAGATTTTCTACGACGGCAAGCCTCCTGCGAGCTTCATGGAAGTCGATGGCGCGAAGGACGTGGGAATCGAGTTCCACTCGCTGTCGAAGACGTACAACATGACCGGCTGGCGTATCGGGTTTGCCGTCGGGCACAAGCAGGTTCTCGCAGGACTCGGCAAGGTGAAGAGCAACCTCGACTCCGGCTGTTTCCAGGCCATTCAGGAAGCCGGTATTACCGCGCTCAGCCTGGATGATTCTGTGACGGATGGCTTGCGCAAGATCTATCAGGAACGGCGCGACACTCTGGTCCCAGGCCTCAAACAACTTGGTCTTGAGGTCGATCCGCCTCCGGCTGCGTTCTACATCTGGGTGACAGTGCCGAAGGGATACACCTCCACATCCTTCACGGCTCACTTGCTGGAAAAAGCCGGAATCGTGACGACGCCGGGGAACGGCTTCGGCGCGCCGGGTGAAGGGTATATCAGGATGACCGTGTGTACGTCGAAAGAGCGATTGGCTGAGGCGGTGGAGCGGATTAAGAAGGCGGGATTCTAGAGCCGTGAAACGTAAAAGGTGAAATGTGAAAGGTGAAGGAAACAGAGATAGATCCGGAATCATTTCACGTCTCACATTTCACATCTAACGTGGCTTCTATGGAGACAGTCTTCATCGGATTTGGTTCAAACGTCGGCGACCGAGTCGATTTCTGCGACCGTGCGGTGACGTTGCTGAGCCTACTGCCACACTCGCAAGTCTCCGGTGTATCGCTGCTCTATGAGACCGAGCCCGTGAAGGATCATGCCCAACCTGGCGATGGCTGGTTCTTAAACGGGGTCGTGCAGCTTGAGACGGATGTCACACCGAAAAGCCTCTTGGCCGTTCTGCGGGAGATCGAGCGCTCGCTCGACAGGGATGAGGAGAACCGGTCAGGCCCCAGGACCATCGATTTGGATATCTTGTTCTATGGCCAACGGGTGATCAACGAACCGGATCTCGTGGTGCCGCATCCTCGCATGCACCAACGCCGGTTCGTTCTCATGCCGTTGAGCGAACTCGACCCACTGTTCGTGCATCCATTACTCCAGCGCACGATCAGCCAGTTGCTCGCCGAGACCGGGAAGCAGCCGGAGGTCCGCCTCCTGTTTCCTCAACCCTCGACCCGCTATGGGTCTCGCCCTTCGTGCGTCCCACCTCCAGGCTCATGAAAATTATCCGTACCGCACACTCCATGACTGCATGGAGCGAACGACTGCGCCGAGAAGGTGTGACCATCGGCTTCGTTCCCACGATGGGTGCGCTGCATGACGGCCATCGCTCCCTCATTCGAGCCGCACGATTACGATGTGATGCGCTCGTCGTGAGTATCTTCGTGAACCCGACACAGTTCAGCCCGATCGAAGACTTATCCAAGTATCCACGCCCGATCGTCCGCGATCGGGCACTCTGCCGCGAGGAAGGGGTGGATGTCTGTTTTGAACCCACGGCCAAAGTCATGTACCCCGAAGGCTTTCACACCATCGTGACGGTGCCGGAACTCGCGACGCCGATGGGAAGGCGAGGCTAGGCCTCATCACTTCGCCGGCGTCGCCACGGTGGTGACGAAGCTCTTCGGAATCGTGCGACCCCATCTGGCCGTGTTCGGCCAGAAAGATTACCAACAGGCAGCGCTGGTTCGGCAACTTGCGAGCGATCTCAATCTCGGCGTGACGATTCTGGTGCGCCCGACAGTCAGAGAGCGGGATGGGCTGGCCATGAGTTCGCGCAACGTCTATCTCAGCGCCGACGAACGTCGGATTGCCCCCTTGCTCTCTCGGGCCCTCAAAGCCGGCAGACAGATGATTCTGGGTGGAATGGACAACACGGCGGCGATCGAACGGATCATGCGACAGACCATCGAGCAGGCACCCACCATTCATGTCGAGTACCTGGCTGTCTGTGATCCGGACAATCTGGAGCCGTTGCCCATCGTCGTCGCTCGTGCGGTACTCTTGGGCGCAGTCCGGATCGGATCGATCCGCTTGATCGATAATCTGCTGGTGAACATGCCGGGTAGAAAGAGTCGGGCTACGAGTTGAGCGTGGGATCAAGGCCTTGACCGACTAAGAGCCCGAGGACGACCTGAGCCAGGCGGCGGTAATGTTCTGGCGGGATCTCCAGGAAACGGATCCCTATTGATAACGGGCGAACGGAGCAGACCATCGCCGTTTCAATACGGATTGATTGATCCTCATCCGTCGGCTTTAAGACCAATTCGATAAAGGATCCCTTGGGGAACCCCGTTGTCTGCAGGGTGCAGCCATCCATTGAAATATCAGTGATTCGGTTGGTCGCTGGCAACTGCTTGTGGTCGAGAACCTGGGCTTCGATGGAAGCAGGAAGGCGTGTGTACTGACGCCGGTCGAACGCCTGCGTACTGTGGCGCGCACCGGCATAGAATGTACGAAAACGATTCGTACACAGCTGACATCGAAACGGAAACACATTGACGCGGCTCAACAGGCGCTCGACCCTGCCCTCCTGGTAGATCACGCGGACGAACGGAGTTCCGCAATTTGGGCAGTGTAGTTCTCTCATGAACTCGAAAGGACCTTGCGCTACGCCGGCCCCTGCTCAGCCACAATCGGTTCAATGCGCGCCGGCGAGTATGTGGCCGGCTTCACCCATTTCCCATCTTCACGCTTATAGCCACCGACCTTACTCATGTTGGACCGGTGCACTTCTCGAAAGACCGGACCCATGTCGATGCCATAGGACACCGCGGTGCCGTAGACGACGTAGAGGAGGTCAGCCATCTCCTTGGCAATGGATGAAAGATCTTCTACCGCGAAGGCCTCTTTCAGCTCATCGAATTCCTCCTGAATGAGTTTGACGCGTAGTTCACGCGTCCGCGCGTCGATGATTGTCGGGACTGGATTGACCACGATATCGAACGTCCGGTGGAACGCTTCGACCATGGCCTGTTCGTCGGCCATCAGAGGCTCCTTATTCATTGTCAAACGGCAACGCTTTGCGAGAAACGAGTTCCACGGGATCCAGCATGGGGATCTCTTTCTCCGACGAGACGCCGAGCTCCTTGAACCGACGGGCCGCCGGTAGGATTCTCGTTTCGAGCGACCCAATTGCTTTGTTGTAGGCCAGAACGCTCTTCCCGAGCGCCTGTCCGACATCGTTCAGATGCTCTGTCAGGACGGCCATTCGTTCGTAAAGATCCTTCCCCAACCGCCCGGCCTCTTCGGCATGCTCGGTCAATCGCTCCTGCCGCCACCCGTACGCCACCGCCCGTAAGAGCGCCATGAGCGTCGTGGGGGTGGCAAGGACCACGCTTCGAAGAAACCCGTCCTCAATGAGTCGCGGATCATGCTCCAACGCCGCGCCAAGAAACTGTTCGCCCGGCAGGAACAGCACGACAAACTCCGGCGCCTGTGCGAATTGATTCCAGTAGGCTTTCACGCTCAACTCGTCCATGCGCGAGCGGACTTGGGCGGCATGACGGCGCATGCCTTCGAGACGCTGCTTCTTCGTTCGAAGTTTCGTGCGCGTCCAAATAGCCTGCCAAAACAGTCTTGGCATCCACGATGATCTGCCGCCCACCCGGCAACTGGACCACCATGTCGGGACGGAGCCGCCCACCGTCGACCGTGACGGACTCCTGCTCGAAAAAATCGCAATGCGCCACCATGCCGGCTAACTCCGCCACGCGCTTGAGCGTGATCTCACCCCATTGGCCGCGGATGGCCGGCGCGCGCAACGCCTTCACCAGGTTGCCGGTTTCCGACTGCAGACGCTGCTGCGACTCGGTCAGGAGCTTGAGATGCTGATCGAGGCCTCCGTAGGCCGCTTGCCGCGATTGCTCCAGCTGCCGGAGTTGGTCGTCGTATCGATGCAGCGAATCTTGGAGGGGCTTGACCAGACTATCGATCGCCTGTTGGCGCTGAGAAAGATCACCCTTGGCCTCGGCTTGGAGCGTTTCGAATGAGCTGCGTGCGAGGTTCAGAAATGCTTCGTTGTTCTGTTTGAGGGCTTCGCCGGAAAGCGCTTGGAAGGTCTCGGCCAATTCCAGCCTGGCCTGGCCCAACAGAGTTTTCTGTTCGTTGAGATGGAGCGCAGCCTCGGCGGCCCTGGTTTCCGCCACCGCACGGGCTTGGGAGGCCTCCGAAAGATCCTGCCTGATCCGATCGAGATCGAGACGATCTTGCTCAGCTTGGCGTCGCAGTTCGTCTGCCAGCGACTCTGCGCGCTGCGCTCGTTCGCCGGTCAGCAGCAATTGTGTCTGCAAGACTCGCGCGTACGCGAGACGCAACCCAGAACCCGACGATCAGCGCGCCGAGGAGCCCTCCGACAAGAACCCCTGCACCAAAGACGACGCCGTCAATCATGGGTGATCGTCCACGTCATGCCGTCACCCATATTCGCCAGGTTGTTGGGTTTTGCGATAAGAAAAGAATGATTTTGGAGAATACGCAAACCCCCAAGAAAGGTCAAGACTCACATTCAGCCCTATAACATCATCATGTTTTGCTGGACGATTCCGATCTTGCAAATAAGTCTCCGTCCGCGCTCGTGGACTTTGATCTCTCCTCGCTCCGCATCCAAACTGATTCGATCGCCTTCCTTCAGTCTGGTGGTAATGCCAGGCACATTCGCCACTGTCGGCAAACCATATTCACGAGCGATGATCGCCCCGTGTGACAGTGTCCCACCCATCTCAGCGACCAAACCCGCCGCCACGCCGAACAACGGCGCCATGCCGGGGTCGATCACCGAGACCACGAGAATGTCTCCGCGGCTGACTCGGCTCCAATCCTCCATCGATCGCACGAAACGAACCGGTCCCATGACTTTTCCCGCACTGATGGGAATACCGTGCAGGACCCCATCCGAGACCACGACGGAGGGCGTGTCCGTGCCGCGGACCACTTCGTTCCAATCTCGAATCGTGTCGGGAACGCTCACCGTGGCGTACCGGTCTCGCTCAGTCCGGCGCGCACGAATCACCCCTTGCCAATCACTCAATCTTCCAGTTAACAATTCGGCGCGTTCTTCGATCCTGAAGTAAAAAATGTCCTCCTTGGACGAGAGTCGCCCCTGCTCGACCAGCCACTCCCCGAGGCGAAGCAGAAGACTACGTGCTGCCGCCGAATAGTACATCAGATGATGTCGGTTCGCCTCTCGCAGGGCGAGGAACCGGCAAAGCCGTCGATACCACCAGGAAAAGATGCCCCACCGATGGAGTCGCCATCCGAGCCTGGCACGAATCTCTGCAAGTGCCCGTGTCCTTATCACTGTTTGGCGCTGAAGAATGTCTGTCGGGGTGGCAGTGCTTGGAGCCCGAATCTGCGTTCGCAATACTGCCAGCAACAACTCTGGTCGATCCGCGAACCGGGGCGACATGACGTCCGACTCACCGACCCCGCGGTGGCCATAGTCTTCGAGATACCGGTCGAAGGCACGGAGTACGTCAGTCCCCTCGAGCTTGCTGCGAAATTCAATGGGGTCCCACTCCTCTGCCCTGAACCACGAAGCCGCTCTGAGGTCGCCACGAACCATGTCTGCTAATTCCGCCAACCGGACAATCTGTTGTGCGCTGATCACCGACGCCTGGCCCTGTAGCGCTCCGTTCAGCAACGCTCTCCAGTCTTCGCCTAACCATCGAGGCAGCAAGCCGCCTAACGCCTGCAAACACTGAGACACCCCTCCCGCGATGCCGAACGTCAGTTCGTGCTCATCGAGCCATTGCGTGATGGCATCGAGGCGCGAAGCGATGTGTTCGCCTGGGACAGTCCGAAGCCGGTCGGCGCGATGCTCGGCCGCCATCGCTTTCATGTCCGCAAACCAGGCCGGCCCATGCGCACCACCTTTCTCAATTCGGCCATCATCACAACACCGGCACGGGCGAACGCAAACCACCCGATCGGATGGGTCTCCGGCACTCGCGTGACGCGTTCCCCTCCCATCTGCTCCACCAACGAGGAGGGATCTCCCCGCAGTTGTGCCACGAGGGAATGGAACAGCGTCATGTTGATGTACGGACGTCCCTGGAACGTACGAACCGAGGAGACCCCTTCAGGAATTTTGCAGCCCATGCGCCGATAGGGTGAAACAATGTGTCGTTCCATGAACAGTTCGAGAAACGACAGGCCGAGCGGACTCGGCAGTTCCGGCATGGTTTCTTTGAAGTTGGTACGCGACCATTCGCAGTCATCATTGGTCAGTTGCCGAGGCCTAGTCAGACCGGAGATGGGGCGCGCTTGAAGCAGCCACAGGCCACGTCGCATCGTAGAGCCATTCAAGATCCACTGGATGGTCGAATGATTTTTCAATTTGCTTGGCCGTGCGGGCTAGCTCAAACAGTCGGTCGTCCGATAACGTAGCGCGACCAGCCGTATCATCCGGCAACGGCACGTCGCGAAGACCCTGGCTGGTCACCCGCAACGCCTGAGTCTGCCCGGCGATGGTCCGTTCGCTGATCCGGATGGGCTCACTGTTCTCGGCGATCTCAACCACATACTGGTCCGGCGTCGCGCGCCCATCGACAAGGGCTGCGGCAAGCCCCGCAACTGCATTGACCGTCACCTGGGTCGCCCGTCCCTGTAAGGGGATGGACGGAATACGCCACGCCGGCTGCTTGCGCCTCTAACAGCGGCTGGATCACGACGGCCATGGCGGGAGGTGCTCCGCTCAATCCTGACGTCACGTGATAATTCAAGACTCGTTCATCCCAAATCGATAACCACAAGTCCTTCACCGCAGAGCCGATTTCCTCCAGCGGAATACCGAGGCGTGTCCTGTACACTCCGGCAAAACTCGCATGCGCTCCATCTTCATTTGTCGCTGACGACCTCACAGCCCACAACCCGGACGACGGCAGATCCTGCCGGCGCACCTGTTCGACGATCTGAGTCGTCAGTTCAACGATGTCGTGGTTTCGAATGATGGTGTGACAGTGGGAACAGTATCCGCTGGCGTTCGGCTCCGGAGGAGTGCAGCGCTGCCTGCCACTGTTCCGCTGGAGAAAAATCCGGCGCACGAAGCGCGTGATCATAGGCCTCCGTCGTGATGCAGAATCCGGATGGGACAGGGAATCCTCCTGCGAGCAAACGCGCTAACCCGAGGGCTTTCCCTCCCACAAGCGAGGGCTGAGTGCAGGAGACCAAGGGAAGAAGGAGAGGGCGATCCATTGAAATGGATAGTACCTACAGCACGAGGAGGAGGTAAAGATCGTTTACGTTCGTGCCGGTGGGACCGGTGACGATGAGCTGATGGAGCGCTTCAATGCGGGGTAGATGTTGTGGCGCGTCAACGCGCTCTTGAGATCCACCGAGAGGCGCTTCGCACGCGCCACGGTATCGACCGTCGACAACGGCGCCGGCTGCATCAGTCGGACCATCGGTGCCATCAGTGCCGATCGCCATCACCCACACCTTGGCCAGACCGGCAATTTCCAGAGCGGCAGCTGCGGCAAACTCTTGCGCCCTCCCGCCTGTTCCCTTTCCAGTGACGGTCACGGTGGTTTCCCCACCAGCCACCACACAGCAGGGCCTCCGCAGCGGTTTGCCCTCGCGCGCAATCTTCCTCGCCAACGCGCCAAATCTCTGGCCCTCGTCTCGGGCTTCGCCGGTTAAGGCCGGCACATGCACGAGAGTTCGAAGGCCTGCCTCTCTGGCTGCGCGAGTCACAGCCGTGACGGCCGCTGCGTTGTTCCCGACGATATAATGATGGACGCGACGAAATAGAGAGGAGCCGGGCTTCGGAGTCTCACTTGCGAGTCCCTGACATCCTTGGTCGAGCTGCCGACGCACTCGTTGAGGGACTGTCTGCCAGATGCGATAGCGTTTCAGAATCTCGACAGCGCCTTGGTAGGTTGTCGGGTCTGGGGCCGTCGGCCCTGAAGCGATAGCGCTGAGGTCGTCGCCCAACACATCGGACAGAATCACGGTCACAACGGTAGCCTCGGTTAACTCGGCGAGGCGTCCGCCTTTGATGCGCGACAAATGTTTCCGAACGGTGTTGATCTCGTGGATGCTTGCTCCGCATCGCAAGAGTTCCTGTGTGGTCCGCTGCTTATCGGCTAGCGTCACCCCGGCGACAGGAGCCGGCAGCAAACTGGACGCCCCGCCAGACAGGAGTACGATCAAGAGATCGCGTCGACCAAGTTCCGCGGCCATGGCACAGAGCCTGGCTGCCGCCCGTTGACCGGACCGATCGGGAACTGGGTGACCGGCCTCCGCCACGACGATCCGTTTCGTCGGCACAACATGGCCGTGCTTGACGACGACGAATCCGCCCTGCAGCCGAGATCCCAACCGCTGTTCTACTGCCTGGGCCATGGACGCCGTGGCCTTTCCAGCGCCGAGCACGAGCACACGCTCGTAGCGACGCAGGTCATACCGGCGCCTGCCGATGACCAGTTCTTCGCCGTTTCTTGAGATAGCGCGAGCAACCGCCCTCCTGGCGTCGACCGCATCCAGTCCTCGAACGATGAGTTTCTTCAGAAGCGGCCGGATAGGAGAGGGAGGAATCTGCATCACGCGTACAATAGACTAGCGGCGTGTTGAAAAACTATTCTTACACTGGAGGAATAATGGCCTGGAGCACGTCACGGACGGCGCCAGCATCCTGCTAGGGAGTCTTGTCCTGAACGAAGCAACGGGTCGGACAAGTCTGCCGTGGGACTCTCATCTGATAGGTCCCACGTGGGAGCACGTCCTTCTTGAATTCAGGATTCAGCATTTTGAGCTCCAAGAAGTAGGTGCCAAATTCTTCGGCGATCGAGGTAAGGGCTCGCTGGGAATCTTTCACGTTGACGGTAACCGTTTCCGTTTCCATCGGCATATACAGGTCTTTCTTGCTCAGACCCAAGTACTTTTCCGGCTGAGAGTAGATTTCCTTGGCGGCAATGATTCTCGGGACATAGCGCATCGTTTCCCGCGGTCCGTGCATTTTCCAATAATCGGTAATCTTCTGCTCTTTGATCAGTTTGCGAATGCGCTCTTCGCCCGCATTGTACGACGCCATCGCCAGGAACCAATCGTTCTCCTTGAAATCTTTCAGATACCGCAAATACTTGACTGCCGCTTCCGTTGACATCTCTAAATTACGGCGATCATCGCGGACCGCGTCGCTCTTGAGACGATAGCGTCGTCCGGTGGAAGGAATGAACTGCCACGGCCCCGACGCTTTCGCCTTTGAATAGGCGGCGGCCACGCACTTGCTCTCCACCAGCAACATATACTTGAGATCGTCCGGTAACCCCGCATCGGCCAACTGCTTTTCGGCGGGCGGGAAGCAGCGTCCGGTTCGTTTGGCCAGGATGATACTTTCACCCTGGTCTTCTAAGAACTGATAGAACTCGTACTCGATGCGTTCACGCACTTGCCAGTTATCGAGCGGGACCGGTTGGCCTGCAAAGGTCAGCTTGTCAGGCAGCTTGAACGAGCTGAGAAAGTAGCGCTCTCCGTCTCGCTTGATTTCCGGAAGAATGACGAGACGATCTTCCGGCTCGTTGGGGTTCTCAAGGGGATCGACCAAAATCACTTCTCGCTCTGGTTCTCCATTGGCTCCAGATCGAGGTACGCTCTCCTTCGCCTCGGAATATTCAGGTTGCGGCTGTGCTCCTGTCGCCATCGGAAGCGTGACCATCATCCACAACCCACTGAGTACCAGTACTCGTCGAACCCATGTCGTCATGCCAACCCGCCTCCTCTATACGATGAACGATCCGAAGTCGAGTACGTATGCTAACAGCAGGGCGAGGGACCGGCAAGCATGATCGACTTTCAGATTCGTGCTAGACTGCGGCAGTTATGCGTGCCCTGACTCTCCTCAACGAGCGCATCACCCACTGCACCGCCTGTCCACGGCTCGTCACCTACCGGGAAGCGATCGCCGCAGAGAAACGGAAGCAGTTTGAGGACTGGACCTATTGGGGACGTCCGGTTCCTGGATTTGGGGACCCCAACGCCCGCCTCTACGTGCTCGGGCTGGCGCCGGCCGCCCACGGCGGCAATCGAACCGGGCGGGTCTTTACGGGCGACCGTAGTGGGGACTGGCTGTATGACGCCTTACATCGCTTCGGCTTCGCCAACCAACCCGGCTCTCATCATCGAGATGACGGGCTGAAGCTATCGGATTGCTACATTGGCGCCACAGTCCGTTGTGCCCCGCCCGACAACAAACCGGCTCCTGAAGAATTCACCGCTTGCCGCCCCTACCTGCGGGAAGAGCTTCGGTTGCTACGGAAGATCCGAGTGGTGGTAGCGCTGGGCAAGATCGCGTTCGATCATTATTTGAAAGCCTGCCGTGATGAGGGGTCGCAGCTTCCCTCACCGCTCCCGAAATTTTCCCATGGAATGGTGCAGGTCCTTCCATGGAACACGACACTGATCGGGTCATACCATCCAAGCCAGCAAAATACCTTCACCGGACTCTTGACCAGGCCGATGTTTCACCATATTTTTGCAACGGCTCGCCAACGACTTGCCGAACCGGAACGCACACGAGCCGGCCAATAGGCCTTACTTCTTGGTCTGTGCATCCCAATCCGCCAGAAACTTCTTGAGTCCGATATCGGTCAGCGGATGTTTCACCATCTGTTGAAAAATTGAGAAGGGCATCGTACAGATATGCCCGCCAGCCAGCGCAGCCTCGACGACGTGCTGAGGATGGCGCACACTGGCCACCAACACGAGAGTCTTATAGTCGTAGTTGCGGTAAATGGTCAGGATCTGGCGGATCAGTTCCATCCCGTTTGAACTGATGTCGTCAAGCCGGCCGATGAAAGGTGAGACGCACCAGGCGCCGGCTTTTGCCGCAAGGAGCGCCTGGGTCGGAGAAAAGCACAATGTGACATTCACCTTGATACCCTCGGCAGCCAATCTCTTGGTGGCTTTCAATCCTTCCGCAATCAAGGGCACCTTCACGACAATGTTCTTATGGATTTTTGCAAGGTCCTTCCCTTCTTTCACCATGGCATTGGCTTCGAGGCTGACGACTTCTGCACTGATCGGCCCATCCACGATTTTGCAAATCTCGATGAGCATTTCCTTAAAGTTGCGCCCTTCCTTGGCGACGAGGGACGGATTCGTGGTCACTCCGTCAAGAAGTCCGAGACTGGCTGCCTCCTGGATTTCCTTCACGCTGGCTGTATCAAGAAAGAATTTCATGGGGGTGTCCTTTCATATCAGGATGAGAAGTCTTTGTGCTCAATTTGATATCGGTTATTCTATGAAGAACTCAACCTGGCTGCAATCATCTGCCGGCATACGCCGGTTTGACAGGTTCCAGACCACCGGCTAGAATCCATTTACTCATCACAGGTTCGTCTCTGTGTGTGTCCATGCGATCAAGGAGCGTGCACGATGCAACGATCAGCTTGGGTTCTCCTGTTCAGTCTGATCTTGGCCGCCTGCGGCGGTAGTAATCCCTATCTTGAACAGTCGCTCAAACCGGCTGAGCTTCAAGGCAAGGACAAGGCCTGGTTTGAGAAGAACTGGGGAGCGCCGAGCGGCAAGGCCACGAGATTTTTTGGTGGCGAAACCTGGACCTACTATCGCATTGCCGGCGGCAAATCAGGCCCACCCTTCTTTAACTTCACTCCCAATCAGTGCCAGATCACGCTCAAGTTCGACAAAGAGGAAAAACTCTCTGACTCTAGTTACTCGGGCTGTTAGCCGGCAAGTTTTTCCTGAAACTTGTCCGCACAGGATCGGCTGCAGAAGTAATATGTCTGCCCCCCGATATCTTCCGTTGTCGCCGTACCCCTTGGAACAAATACCTTGCAGACGGGATCCTGAACCATGTGATTCTTACCAGGAGGGATAAGATCCGGCTCACCCTGGTTTTTGAACTCTCGAAGGGCGCGCCGGACGAGAAAATACAGCACGACAAGTAGCCCAAGAATGAAGATAATTCTATACATAGTGTGGGGCTCTTTCTAATACCACAATCCTATGGGACAGCATGACCACTGTCAAGGACTCCATAATCTGTTCTAGCTAATTATGTTGCCGCCCTCTTGCTCCTACTCGCTACTAAAAGGACCCAGTGACAGATGAGCGGAATGGCCTACTCTCTCTGAAAACCCAGTACTTCAGATGGATATGCTTCCCTTTTCTAGCATGGTACAGTGTCGCATGACGATTTGCGATAAATGCCGCGGGGCGATGTTGCCGGAACGGGCAGTGGATCTGAACGCAGGGCTTGCGATCACCGTGTTTGCTTGTTTGAATTGTGGTCGCCGGAAATCAGCGGACCAGGAACCTCGGCCTATTACCGCAAGACATTAGCCGCGCTATGACAGAATCGAAACCGCTCACGCACGACGAGCATAAGGCAGCTGAAGCCGCCTTCCGTGGGTATCCGCCTCATGCCGATTGACGGACTCTGCCTGGGAAGTTTGTACCCGTCTATATGGGCGATCACCGAACAAAACACCCCTGCTCTCAACCCCACAAATAAGTGACATCCAGAAGAAGTCGGCCGGTAACTCGTGACACGAGTTCCAGAGATCATCCTGCTCAGCTCTCCATTCCGCTATCGTTTGATCAGCACGACACCGGAATACCAACCCATCGCCTTTGCGTGATATAGGGTGGCGATGCCATCCGCCTCCTGCGCCACACAGTTCTCGGACTTACATCTCTCACACTGCTTCGGTTGATGTGAACCAGACTTCACTTCAGCAGAAGGTCCATCACGATCGCAACGTGTCGCTGGTCAGATTCACGATGTGGGAGCCGGATCAGGAAGGAAGAACTATCGGAGATTCAGCACATCCATCATGTCATGACCGTAGAACTTTGTTGGAGCACCATCTGCGAGGCTAAAGCATCGGGGTAGAGATAGCGGTAAACCCTTCTTAGCACCCCTTGAACTGCTGTGATTCACACTGTTGCACGAGTCGCTGGGCTTCTGCAACCTGCGCGGGAGTCATGCGGCGTGTGAGTGCCCCATCCCGCTGGGTCGCTGTAGACTTCTGTTTGTTACCCGTCGAGTAGGCTAGTGTGAGGCTCCACCACATATACGCCCGTACATCGTCCTGCGGCACGCCGTCTCCAGTGGCATACATGAGCCCAAGGCTGAACTGTGCATCCGGGTCCCTCTGCCCTGCCGCTTTCTCGTACCACTTTGTCGCTTCCGCGTAATTCTGTGGCACGCCAAGCGCGAAGTGATACAACTGTCCGAGCTTGTACTGCGCTTCAACGTTACCCTGGGCAGCAGCTTTCTCATACCACTGTCGCGCCTTCACATAATCCTGCGGCACGTTATATCCCTGCGCATATCGCAATCCGAGGCTGAACTGCGCATCTGTGTCCCCCTGCACTGCCGCTTTTTCGTACCACTTCGTCGCTTCCCCGTAATTCCGAGGGACGCCGCTTCCCGTTTCATACAGCGAACCGAGGGTGAACTGCGCATTCGTGTTCCCTTGAGCCGCCGCTTTCTCGAACCATCCCCGTGCATCCGCACTGCCCTGGGTTGCGGCTTTCTCATACCACTGTCGCGCCTTCGCGAAATCGTGCGGGACTCCCTGTCCACGGGCATACATTTCACCAAGGATGTACGACGCATTCGCTCTTCCCTGCGCGGCAGCTTTCTCGTACCATTCTCGCGCCATTGCGTAATCCTGAGGCACCCCATGCCCATTGGCATAGAGCAGCCCGAGGTTGAACTGTGCTGCCGCGTGATTCTGGGCGGCGGCTTGCTCGTACCACTGCCGCGCGACCGCGTAATCCTGGGGCACCCCATCCCCGAGGTCATACAGTAGTCCGAGGTTGTTCTGCGCCAACGCGTTGCCTTGGGCTGCCCATGTGCGCAGCATTTGTAGTTCTTCTGCTGAAATATTGATCGGTGAGGAAGCTGACGCATACCCAGAAGGGAAAAGAAATGCAGCCAAAATCGCTATGACGGAGAGGACGCGCATGGGAACGCAGTATGTGGGCGGAACCAAGAGACCGTCAATGACACAATCAGGGGGCATGGGATGGTCGTTATGGGCGCTTGCGAAGAGTGTCGGAGTGTCACCTGAGAGAGGGGCGCAGACCGCGATCAATTAGAAGTGGTAGCCGATGCCACCGGCAAAGATGTTCGCGTTATAGTTATACGATAGGTCAAGCCCATTAGCTCCCAGGAAATTACTGTTGTCGATATGCGCGTAATTGTATTTCCACTCTCCGAACAGTGAGAGGTTCGGATTCACGCGATACCTCAGCCCAAGTTGCGTGTTCAGTCCTACGTCTGTGCTTGAACTAGAATCAGTGTCCCTTGCAAGGCGGGAAAAGAACACCCCGAGCCCCACTCCAGCGTACGGCTCAAATGCCCCCGCTTGATACCTGACGAGTACGACCACGGGAGCCCAGGTCAAGACCCGATTCGTCAATGCTTGTAGTGTCCCTACGGGGACGCCTCCAAACGTAAATTCTTGCTGCTTAATATGCGGCGTGGAATTGAATACTTCGGTTTCGACGCCGAGATTGAAGTTCTGAAGCTTCAGCGAATCAAAATAGTACCCTGCCTTGGCTCCATACATCAGGGAGTTCTGCAACGAGAGGTCGCTCAACCCCACGCTGGTTCCGGATGTACTCACCTCCACATTGCTAAGGTCTCGGGGCATGTTCACACCCATTTGACCTGCGATGTACATCTCTGCTTGAAGAGGTACTGTCAGACAGAACATCCCCATGGCAACAGAACACATGCCGAGCGTATACGGTATGTGTCTCATGTTTCTTCTCCTAATGATCTTTTACGGGAGAGTTATACAACTTATTTGCGCGGCTGGAACTTAGGCAGTTTCACTGATAATGTCAATGGTACGGAGTACTTATCGATGAAACAAACGAGAAGAATACGGCTCAGTGAAATCTAACGAGGCACGCAGTAGGATCGAATCTGATACAAACTGACCGTGGGGGAAGGCTGTCAGATTAAGATGAAGGAAAGATGTGTTTGAGGGGGAGTTCAAATGAAGTTTCGAGCGGTATCGCGGCATCTTATGCGGGGCATGGGCTGGTCGCTATGGGCGAATGCGTGTGTAATGCAGGTGTTGATGACAGAGAGAGTCGCGGTTGCGATCGAAAGACCGCACTACGCTCTTGGGCGAAGTGGCGGGATGATACCGTGAGTTTCAGTGTCGGCAAACGCTGAAGTGCGACTCGAATACGAACGATGAGAATAATGAAAAAGAGTGACACGCTCGCTGCACACTTACCTCTAATGCACATACGTCTTTGATATATAATGACTTATGCGCCTATTGTTTCAATCCTAACACATCCATCATGTCGTACAGGCCTGGCGGCTGCCGAACCACCCACCGAGCCGCACGCAAGGCGCCTCCCACAAAGGTATCGCGGCTACTTGCTCGATGCGTCACTTCGATACGTTCACCCATCCCGCCAAAGAGAATCGTGTGGTCGCCGACGATATCGCCGGCACGGATTGTTTGAATCCCGATCTCACCATTTTTACGTTCCCCGATCAGACCTTTTCTGGCATAGACGCCGACCTGACCTAGATCGCGGCTCACCGCTTTCGCCAAAACCTCTGCAATCTTGAGGGCCGTTCCGCTTGGCGCATCCTTTTTCAGACGATGATGGGCTTCAATCACCTCAATGTCGTATTCGTCCCCCAGTGTTTGTGCCATCTCGCTGATGACCTTATAAATCAAATTGATACCTACGCTCATGTTGGGGGACAGCACGCAAGGGATTTGGGACACCAGTGATTTCAGCTCATCAAGCTGGGGGGCGGTAAACCCCGTCGTACCGATCACCATGGCTCGGCGATATTGCGCCGCCGTGCGCGCATGATGCAGAGTCGCCTCAGGGGAGGAAAAATCAACGACCACTTCGCCTCTGTCGAGAAGCGCTGCGAAATCATCGGTAATCGGTATCCCAGCACGGCCACAACCCGCGGTCTCTCCGGCATCTTCACCTACAGCGTGATGACCCTTCCCTTCGATGGCACCAGACAGCGTCAGGGTGGTCGAATCTTTGATAAGCGCAACTAACCGGCAGCCCATACGACCAGCCGCCCCTGCAACAATGACGTTGATCATCCGATACCTTATCCCCTACTCCTCACACTAGATGAGGCCCGCATCCTTTAAGACCCGAGTCAGCTGGTCTTTTGTTTCGGTCGCCATGGCACAGAGCGGTAGCCGCAGCTCCGGATCGATTTTCCCCATCATGCCCAGCGCAGTTTTCACCGGAATCGGATTGGTCTCGTAAAAGAGCGCATTGAAAAGGGGCGACAACGCGAAATGAATTCGGCGTGCCTCGTCGATGCGTCCGCTCAAGAAGGCCTTGACCAATTGCGCCATCTCGGATGGGACGATGTTCGACGTGACGCTAATAACACCTTTTCCTCCGACTGCCATCATGGGCAATGTCAGGGCATCGTCGCCGGCAAGAACCGTCATCCTATCTCCACACGTCTGCGCAATCTCAGAAGCCTGCTGAACTGACCCACTCCCCTCTTTGATCCCGACAATGCTCTGTAACCCACACAGCCTTGCGACAGTGGATGGCATCATGTTCACGCCAGTCCGCCCAGGAATGTTATACAGGATCTGTGGAAAATCCACGGACTCCGCAATCACTTTGTAATGCCGATACAGTCCCTCTTGCGTCGGCTTATTGTAATAGGGCGTAATGAGCAGCGCCCCATCGGCCCCCGCCTGCTTGGCGTGTTTTGTGAGCGACACCGCTTCTGCCGTGCTGTTGGAGCCGGTGCCGGCAATCACGGGAACGCGCCGATTGACCACCTCGACGGTCAATTCGACCACGCGATGATGTTCCTGGTGTGAGAGGGTGGCGGATTCTCCGGTGGTGCCACAGGGCACAATTCCGTTCGTTCCACTGGCAATTTGCCATTCTATAAGGTCGCCGAAGGCCCGCTCGTCGACTTTGCCATCCCGGAACGGAGTCACAATGGCAATCAATGCACCCGTAAACATACGCTCTCCTTCGCTGCAGCGCTCACTCCTCAATCGAGGAATGCCGGAATCGTTTCGCCCTTCACCAAGTCATCGTACGTCTCTCTGGTCTTGATGACGTGGATCTCCCCATCTTTGATCAGGACTTCCGGTACTCGTGGTCTTGAGTTGTAATTGGAAGCCATCACAAATCCATAGGCTCCCGCACTCATCACCGCCAGCATGTCACCCGGGTTGACCTCCGGCAGTGACCGGTCCTTCGCAAGAAAATCGCCGGACTCACAGACTGGACCCACAACATCGACCTGATGCTTGGGCCGCTGCAACACCGCCTGTGACAAGGGGCGAATCTCGTGATAGGCCCCATAGAGGCTTGGCCTGATCAGATCGTTCATCGCCGCATCGACGATAATAAACCGTTTCGCTTCGCCGTCCTTCCGATACAATACTTTCGTCACGAGAATGCCGGCGTTGCCGACGATGACGCGGCCCGGTTCCATGATGAGGGTAACATTCAAATCCTTCAGCAGCGGCGAAACGGCATCCGCAAGGTCCTGTGGCAGCGGAGGTGTTTCATCCGAATAGGTAATGCCGAGGCCGCCACCGATATTGACGTACCGGATGTTGATCCCCTGAGCCTTCAAGGCTCCGACCAGCTTCACCACCTTCTTGACGGCCTCGACGAATGGCGTGACCTCCGTCAACTGTGACCCGATATGCTTATGGACCCCGACGACATCGATGTTGGCGAGCGAGGAGGCCAGCGTGAATTCTTCGAGCGCCCGATCGGCGGCAATCCCGAACTTGCTCTTCTTGAGACCAGTTGAAATGTAGGGGTGCGTTTTCGGATCGATGTCGGGATTGATGCGGAGCGCGACTCTCGCCTTGGTCCCGACGGAGGCTGCCACCTCATTAAGCGCCTGCAGCTCAGCCGAGGACTCGACGTTGAACATGAGTACGTCGGCCTTCAAGGCCTCGCGAATCTCCTCCGCGCTCTTGCCGACGCCCGCAAAAACGATCTTCGAGGGAGGAACACCCGCCTTGAGCGCACGAAAGAGTTCCCCGCCGGACACAATATCCACTCCGCTCCCCTCCTTTGCCATGAGACGGAGGATCGCAATATTGGAGTTGGCCTTCATCGCGAAGGCAATCACATGAGGTACGCTCTTGAAGGCTCCATCGTACGCCCGGAAGTGACGAACGAGGGTCGCGTAGCTGTAGATATAGCACGGCGTGCCGACCTCTTTCGCAATCCGGCTGACCGGCACCTGCTCGCAATAGAGTTCGCCCTGTCGATACTCGAAGTTATGCATCCTGCAAATCTTCCTTGAGATGTTCGAGGCCTGAGAGCGAGATGCCCTGCGAGCCCGCGAGTGAGAAGCCCTGCATGGAAGCCTCGAAGGCATCCTTAAACTTGCGAAACCGGACCTTCACATGCGGAATCGCGACCTTCATTGCTTCTGAATCCACCAACATCTTGAGCGCGTCGGGCGTCGCCAGCTTGAGATGCTCGAAGTTGACGATGATGTCCATGCGCGCCTGCTTGGCTGCTACTTTGATCCGCTTGATCAATTCCACGGCGTTCAAACGATCGAGGGTCCCATCAAGATCGACGAACAGCGCAGCAAACTTGTCATGCCGCTTGGCCTTGATGTGGAGCATCAATTGCTGAGCCGAGAGCGCGTTCGGATCGAAGGCCTGCTTCAGTGCGTACAGCGCGCTGGGAATTAATTGTTCCTTGTCCAGCACCGGGAGTTTCGCTTGGAGATTCTTCAACACCCCCGCGAGCGGCGACAGGGACCCCTTGGGGCATGTTCGCTTGACCAATTTCCGAAACTCCCGATTCATTTCCCATCGCGGAATCAGCCGTTGACTGGTGCCCGACAACCGCTTCCAGATCGAAGGGAGGGAATAGAATTGGTGGTTGGCCCAATGGAATCCGTCTTGTAGTTGCTCGACCGTCATCCGGCTTGGCTGGAACACCACATGCTTCCCATCATACTTCGCCCAGTTTCGATCAAAAATGCGACCGGCCTTTTCGAATCGGTCGAACAGCGCCGTACCGGGAAGTGGCGTCAGCACGTTGAAGTACGCCAATTCCACCTGGTTCTTCGTCAAGAAGTCGACGGCCCGTTCGAACACGGTCACATCGTCGCTGTCGAATCCGAACACGATACCCGGATTGACCATGATTCCGTAATCGTGGAACATCTTGATCTCTCGGGAGAACTTCAGAACTCGGTTAAACGGCTTGTTCGTTTCATCCAGCGCATCTTCATCAAGCGACTCCATCCCGACGAAGACCGACACACACCCACTCTCGGCTGCAAGCTTGACCATCTCTTCATCGTCGGCCAGGAACATCGTGGCCTGGCAGCCCCACTTGATCTTGAGCGGCTTGAGTGCGGCCCAAAGCTCGCGACAATAGGCGCGGTTGCTGTTGTGCAAGTCATCGACAAACGCGACAATCCCGCCTTCCTCGATTCCTACCCGAATTCGAAGCGCAGCGATAAAGGCGCGCCACATAGGCTCGTCGCGCAATCGCTCAATCAACTCACTGCGAATCCATCGCTGCACATTTCGAAGCTCCGTAATCACTTCCTGCACCGGCCGGCGCCGCGTGGTCTTTCCGTTAAACGGGGACACGCTACAGAACTCGCAATCGAAATGACATCCTCTGGTCGTGAAGCTACATTGCCTGGTCATGTACGAGTCGGCACTCAGCAAGTCGACACGGGGACTCTTGTACTGCTCCAGAGAGGGGAAGGATGTCATTTTATACATGCGCTGCATCTTCCCCGCCTCATAGTCCGCGACCAACTGCGGCCAGAGACCTTCGGCTTCTCCACAGACAATCGCGTCGGCATACCGAAGCGCTTCATCGGGACAGTAGGTAGGATGGACACCCCCCATGACGATCGTCTTGCCGCGCTTTCGAAATTCCGTTGCGATCTCATAGGCGCGAGGAGCATAGCAGGTCATTATAGAGAGGCCGACCATGTCACAGGGATAGTCGAAGTCGATATCCTGAACCGCTTCATCAACCAGGCTGACTTCCCAATTCTCCGGCGTGTAGGCTGCGATCGTCGGCAAGCTCAGCTTGGGAAACCATACCGCGCGGCGCTCTGACGCAGTCAGTCGATAGGGGTTATTGCGCGGGTAGGGATCGACCAGCAAGAGCCTCTTGCTCGGTGCATGTTTGACCATCGCCGCCTGTCCAATGAACTGACTCTTCCGCACGGGTTGAATGAGCTCCATGAACTGACCCTCCTCACCTCTACCCGGCTATACGGCTGAGGCTGCCATGAGGTTCATTGAAATGTTCTGAGTAGCTCTCTTGATTATCTCATGCCGGCTTCTTTGTCAGAACGTCTGCAGCTGTCTGCTCAGGCGCAGTCCTATTTCCATGGCTTGATATCTGTTCTCATTGGATGGCGTCTTTCGTTATCGTTAGCATGGAGTATTCCGCGGAGGGAGGCACGCTGCAACACTTAACGGGCTTGAGTATAGCGTTATCCGGCTGTAGAGATCTAGCAAATGGCGGCCCCTACACTACCGGGTTCCCACCGGTTGCACTGGGGGAAGATCGATATCCTGCCCCTGTAACATCGGGTCCGGTTGTGGCTGGGCAGATTCGGCTGCCGCTGCAGCCTCACGCTGTTTCTCATCGAGCGCCTCCAATGTCTTTTGCCGCTCAATGGTCGGAGTGACACCGATGCTTTCAGGAGGAACCGGCGCCCCCACGGCCCCGCAGGCCACCATCGTTCCCAGTATCACACTCGCCGCGACGGACATCACACTCGGCATTCGTATCTTCACGAAAACATCCGCTCAAGATCTTTAATCCGCTGCTCCACTCGGCTTCGGGCAGTTCCGCCTACCTGAGACTTCCGGTCGATTGCGGAAGTGACTGTCAGACGAGCGAACAGGCCCTTTTCAATTCGCTCGGAAAATGTCCGCAGCTCCTCGAGCGAGAAATCCGTGAGTTCACGGCCTTGATCCAATGCAGCCCGCACCAGTCGGCCTGTGATCGCGTGCGCTTCACGAAACGGCACACCTCTGGTCACAAGATAGTCCGCCATCTCCGTAGCCAGTATCCCGCCACCCTGAACCGCTCGCTTGAGCACGTCCCGGTTCACGGTGAGGCGGCGCATCAGTTCCGTCAAGATCTCCACCGATGCCGTAACAGTATCGAGGGCATCGAAGAGCGCCGGCTTATCCTCTTGGAGATCTCGATTATAGCTCAAGGGGAGAGCCTTGAGCGTCGTCAACAAATTGACCAAATGGCCATAGACCCGCCCCGTCTTACCTCGAACTAATTCCGGCACATCGGGATTCTTCTTCTGCGGCATCATACTGCTCCCGGTACAGAAGGCATCGGGAAGCTCAACGAATTGGAACTCCTGGGACGACCAGAGAATGAGTTCTTCACTGAGCCGGGACAGGTGCATCATCGTGATCGACAGCGCCGAGGCCACCTCGACCATGAAATCCCGATCAGAGACAGCATCGAGACTGTTTTGCGTCACGGAGGGAAAACCCAACAACCCGGCGGTGAACCGGCGATCGACTGGGTAGTTGGTCCCTGCCAGCGCACCGGACCCCAACGGCATGATATTCACGCGCGCCGAGGCATCGTGAAATCGCCCCTTATCCCGCTCGATCATTTCCACGTACGCCAAGAGATGATGGGCGAACAGCACCGGCTGGGCACGCTGGAGATGCGTATAGCCCGGCATGGCAACCGTTCGATTCGCCTTTCCCTTCGCGACCAAGACCCGCTGAAAGTGTTCCAGATGCGCCACGAGCTGACTGAGTTGATCCCGCACATAGAGCCGAATATCCAGCGCAACCTGGTCGTTCCGACTCCGCCCCGTGTGCAACTTCCCGCCGAGCGGACCGATTATTTCTGTCAGCCGGCGCTCAATCGCCATGTGAATATCTTCATCCTGAGGGGTGAAGCGAAAGCGCCCCCGATCCAACTCCGCCTTCACCGATTCCAGGCCCTGTACGATCGTCTTGGTTTCAGAGGCGGTCAACACGCGCGCCTTCCCCAACGTCTTGCAATGGGCGATGCTGCCCTGGATATCATAGGCGTAGAGCCGGCGATCGACCGCCACTGACACGGTGAACGACTCCACCAACCGGTTCGTCTTGTGTTTGAACCGCCCACCCCAGGCCTTTCCGCCTTCCGACGTGGCCGAACTGCGGCCCGTTGCTCGTGCCATTAGGAAGAGGCCTTCTTTCTTTGGGCTCTGATTTTCAGCCGCAATGCGTTTAACCGAATGAAACCCTCGGCATCTTTCTGGTTATAGACTTCGTCCTCTTCAAATGTCGCGATGTCGAGACGATAGAGCGAGTTCTTCGACTTGCGCCCGGCCAGGGTACAACTCCCCTTATAGAGCTTCACTCGCGCAGTGCCGGTCACATCCTTCTGCGCCGCATCGATCGAGGCTTGAAGCATCTCTCGTTCAGGGCTGAACCAATACCCGTTGTATATCAGCTCGGCGAAGCGTGGGATCAACTCGTCCCTGAAATGCAACACCTCGCGATCCATCGTCAGCGACTCGAGTCCGCGATGCGCCACGTGGAGGATCGTCCCGCCAGGCGTTTCATAGACCCCACGAGATTTCATCCCGACGTAGCGGTTCTCCACCAAATCGACACGCCCGATCCCATGCGCACCGCCCAACTTATTGAGGTGCGCCAACAACGTCGCCGGGCTCATCTTCTTCCCGTCGACGGACACCGGATTACCGGCCTCGTAGCCGATCTCGACTTCGAGCGGCTTGTCCGGCGCCTGCTCCGGCGACACCGTCATTTGGAAAATTTCATCCGGTGGCGATTCCCAGGGATCTTCCAAGATGCCGCCTTCATAGCTCACATGGAACAAATTGAGATCCATGCTATAGGGCTTGGCTTTCGTCACCGTGATGGGAATGCCGTGCCGATCGGCATACTCGATCAATTCGCGCCGCGACCGCATCGTCCATTCACGCCAGGGCGCAATGATCTTGAGATTCGGCGCCAGCGCCGTGTAGGTCAACTCGAACCTCACTTGGTCGTTTCCCTTTCCGGTCGCGCCATGCGACACGGCCTCGGCGCCCTCTTTGAGGGCGATCTCGGCCTGACGCCGCGCAATGAGAGGCCGCGCGATTGAGGTTCCGAGCAGATAACAGCCTTCGTATATGGCGTTGCCGCGTAACATCGGAAACACATAGTCCTTGACGAAGGTCTCGCGCAGATCCTCGACGTAGACTTTTTTTACACCGAGCTTTTGCGCCTTCGCCTTGATCGCTTGCAGATCTTCGCCTTGCCCAAGGTCGGCACAGAACGCGATCACCTCGCACTTGTAGGTTTCTTGCAGCCACTTCAAGATCACGGAGGTATCGAGCCCGCCTGAATAGGCCAGCACCACTTTCTTCATGCCACGACTCATCGTCTCGTTCGGCTCCTCTTGCCTAATAGATTCGTCAAGATGGCTTTCTGCATATGTAACCGATTCTCCGCCTGGTCGATGATGACCGACTGCGGACCATCCAGCACCTCGGCGCTGATTTCTTCACCCCGGTGAGCAGGCAAACAATGCATGACGATCGCATCGGGCTTGGCGCGATGCAACAGGCGGCTGTTCACTTGATAGGGCGCCAAGACTTTTAATCGTCGCGCATGTTCCCGTTCGCGGCCCATACTGATCCAGACGTCGGTATAGATCACATCCGCTTCCTTCGCGGCGATATGGGGATCGTGCCCGATCTCGATCACCGCACCGGTTTTCGCGGCCTCGACCCTCGCCCTGTCCACAACATGCTGCTCCGGCTGATACCCCACCGGACACCCGAGGGTGATGGTCATCCCCATCTTCGCCGCCGCCTCGATCAATGAATTCGCCACATTGTTGCCGTCGCCGATATAGGCGATCTTGATCCCCTTCAACCGGCCCTTCTTCTCGCGAATGGTCAGGAGGTCTGAGAGGGCCTGACAAGGATGGCTCAGGTCGGTCAGCCCATTGATCACCGGCATCGTGGCTTCCCTCGCCCATTCCTCCACGATCGAGTGGTCATAGGTGCGGATGACGATCGCGTCGAGATAGCGCGACAACACGCGCGCCGTATCGGCGACACTTTCTCCGCGCGAGAGCTGGATGTCGGCCATGGGCAGGACCAGAGCATGGCCACCCAACTGGTTCATGCCCGCCTCGAACGACACCCGCGTTCTCGTCGACGGTTTCTGGAACAGAAGCCCCAACGTCTTCCCGGGAAGCAACGGATGAGGAACCCCGCGCCGCTGTTTGTCTTTCAACAGGGCCGCCGACGCGAGTAAACTCTCCACCTCCGCCTTGCTGATGGCCGCAACATCCAGAAGATCTTTTTGGCCGGCCCGCATTCCTGTCGTTCGTGTGGTCATCCCTGTGGGTCCATTCGGCGCACGTACGCCTTACGCCGCCTGTTCACTGAAAATCTGGCCCAAGCGTATCGAGCAATCGATCGATTTCCAGCTGGGTGATGATGAGGGGCGGCACGAACCGCAGCACATGCTCGCCGGTCCCATTGATCAAAATGCCTCGATCCAAACACTCGCTCACGACGGTTTTCCCGTCCATATCGAGTTCCATCCCTTGCAAAAGCCCAAAGCCACGCACGTCTCGCACCACCCGGTGTCGCGCTTTACAGTCGGATAACCCCTTCGAAAAATACTCTCCCATTCGGCGCGCATGATCGAGTACTTGGCCTTCCAGCAGGGCACGACAGACGGCCAAGCCCGGCCGCACAGGCGAGCGGATTGCCGCCGAATGTCGAGGCATGACTGCCGGGCAAGAAGGCCGTCGCGACACCATCCGTCGCGAGGCAGGCTCCGATGGGCACGCCGCCCCCCAATCCTTTCGCCAAGGTCATAATGTCTGGCTTCACCCCTAACTGCTCATAGGCAAACAGCGTCCCGGTCCGTCCCATTCCAGTCTGCACTTCATCGAAAATCAATAGCACGTCTTTTTGGGAACAGAGCGCTCTCACCTGCCTCAAATACTCGCGGTCCGCGACGTAGATCCCTCCCTCGCCCTGAATCGGCTCGAGCAAAATCGCCGCGGTCTTGTCGGTCACGGCCAGTTCCAGCTCTTCAAAATTATTGAAGGCGACGTGGCTGAACCCCTGTAGCAGCGGTTCGTAGCCCTTTTGCACCTTTTCCTGGCCCGTCGCCGTCAACGTCGCGAACGTCCGGCCGTGGAACGAGTTCTTCATCGTGATAATTTCGAACCGCCCGGTTCCATACTTGGCATGGGAATAACGGCGGGCCAGCTTGATCGCGGCTTCATTGGCCTCTGCCCCACTGTTGCAAAAGAACACCTTGTCGGCAAACGAGTGATCCACCAGCATCTGCGCTAGCTTCACTTGCGGCTCAGTGTAGTAGAGGTTCGACGTATGGATCAGCTGGGCGGCTTGGCGCTGGATTGCCTGAACCAGATCCGGGTGGCCATGCCCGAGGACGTTCACTGCGATCCCGCCGACGAAATCGAGATACTCTCGCCCCTCAAGGTCGTACACCTTCGCCCCATGCCCTCGCACGATCGAGAGCGGTTGACGCGTATAGGTTTGCATCAAATAACGTGCAGCGTCCTGCTTCAGCTCTTCTGTCGGCATGACAGACGTATCCCTTTGTAAAGTAAGGGAAGGTAGCATAGGCTTGTCGGTGGAATCAACTTGGGATGAAGCAGTGGAGTGTGTGAGGCGCAGTCACGTCGCTTCTTTACCCAGGCGGCACTTCCATTGTGATACTCTCGGGTGGATGAAACTCTGCGCACAGTGCCAACAGCAGAACCAGGAAGACTCCAAATTCTGCTACCAGTGCGGAACCGCACTGGCCATCGAGCCTGAACCGCCGATCGCGACTCCCGTGGCCCCCGCCGCTCCCATCATCCACCCCGATGAACATCTCTGGCGCCAATTCATCGGTCCACACGCCGATCGCTATCTGAAACATTTTAGAAAGTTTGGATTGGGGGAAGAGCCGAAGTTCGCCCTGACGTGGAATTGGCCGGCCTTTCTCTTTATTTCCTTCGTCTGGTTTCTCTACCGAAAAATGTATACGTACGCGCTGGTCTATGCCGTCGGTCCAATGATATCGACATACTTGACCGGCGATGTCACCGTGGGTCTCGTCTGGAGCATCATGGCCGGAGCCACGGCAAATTATGTGTACTACTGGCACTGCCGCGAGAAGATTGGGGAGCTCAAGAAGGGTTCGTGGACCGATCCGGTGAAGCAGGACGAGGCCCTCAAGGAAACTGGAGGCGTTCAGCCCTATGTCATCTATGTCGGCATCGCTTTCTACGTGCTGTTCATTATGACCATGATCAAAATGGCTCAGGACGGGCCACTGGACGGCGAACAGACACCTGATAAACCGGCTAAGCCAACGGCCGCGAGCAGCGTGTAACTCAGATACTGTTGTGCCCCACTTATGTAGACAAGTGGCTTAGTCAGTTGGATGCAGGAAACC
This sequence comes from uncultured Nitrospiraceae bacterium, assembly GCA_963801725.1. Taxonomy (GTDB): domain Bacteria; phylum Nitrospirota; class Nitrospiria; order Nitrospirales; family Nitrospiraceae; genus Palsa-1315. The sequence goes on along the minus strand of CAWDFX010000002.1, from coordinate 907,059 downwards.
CACTGAATCTATTCGATACACACCGCACCAGAAGACAGTTGAGGATCTCTTACCAGAGTAACTATCGAGTGCACCCGCTGTAAGTGGGGACTTGAAGAGGGCTGGACACTCTGTAGAATTGATAGGTTGCGATGTTCCACAAACTGTCCACAAATTGAGCGGGGCATAACAGCGCTTCGCATGAACATTCATCACAGCCTGGCACCGCTCGTTCCAATTGGATCGAAGGACCTCGGACTGCGGTTTCTGCTCGACGCGGTCGTCACCGCGTCGGCTGAATTTCTCGCCCCGCTCTCTCAAATGTGAGAGAAACCATGGACACTGGTATTTGGTTTTGATATGGTGCGCCCTCAATGGCGCGAAGGATTCAGACAGCGCGCACTGCGGACCCTCTTCCTCGTACGTGTCAGTTGCTTCCTCGGGTAGCCATGGCGACCCGAGCCTCCATGCTTTTCTTCATGTCACTCCTGCTGCTGGTTTCCACTCCCGACATGGCCTTGTCGTATACCCAGGGCGATCTCTATCGCCAGGCCAAGGCGTCGACCGTGTTGATTGTGGGGATTAACGATGAATCCAATGCCCTCTCGTTCGGCAGCGGTGTGTTCATCTCGGAGCAGGGCGTGGTCCTGACCAATGCCCACGTGGTGGAAGATTCCACCCGACTCTTTGTCTATATCCGCAATCAAGCCATCGATTCTGCGGCAGAGCTACTCGCGATCGATTCAGACCTCGATCTCGCCGCACTCCGCATCCACACGGACCTTCCGGTTCCATTCCTTCCGTTGGCGACGGAGATTCCGGACGACGGTACGCCGACAATCGCGGTCGGATATCCTCGCATATCAGATGTCTTACACATGGGGTTAACACTGCATGCGTCGGTCATTCCGATGACCATTACCGGTGCGGCCATGGGACGGTCCAGAACGGCGGGGCTGCCGATTCCCTTTGTGCAAACTGTGGGGTTGCTGAACGCCGGGAGTAGCGGAGGGCCGCTGGTGGACAGTGAGACCGGTGAGCTCGCTGGGCTGGTCGTACATACTGTGCCCTATTTGGAGCAGGTCAAGAATGATCGAGGCGAGCGGCTGGGCACGGCCATGATGCGAGCCGGTCTCAGTTATTCCATCCCGGTGTCTCGGCTGCGCGATTGGTTACAGAAGAACCGCATTTCCTTTTCGGCGAAGCAAACGAGTGAGGGGCCTCGCACCTCACTCGAGAAGGAACTCCCAACTCGTGCATTCCTCACAACCGCGCATCTCCTTCATCTGATGGCGGCGGTCCTGCACCAAGATCGCGATCTTCTGGATCTCGCCATTCAACATTATGAATCGGCTCTGCAACTCGAACCGGAACGGCCTGACGTGTTACGGAATCTGGGGCTCGCGTTAGCGGCGACGGGGGAGACAGACCGGGCACGAGTGACGTATGAGCGAGCGTTTGCCCACACACCGAGCGATCCCGTACTCTTAAGAAATATGGGCGAACTCCGGTATCGCATGAGCGACACCCAGGGCGCGGCGGAATTGTATCGGGCAGCCATTCGGCAAGACGCTTGTTTAGTGAGCGCCTCCTTCGGGCTGGGGACGGTGCTACAGGCACAAGGTCACGTGGAGGAGGCGAACCAGGTTCTTAGGCATGCGGCGGCCTGTCCGTCGTTGTCGTCCTATGTGGCCTATCGTGTCGGCCTCGCGTTGGAGCAACAAGGGCTAGGACGCGATGCCTTACATGTATGGGAGGAGTTTCTCGAGCGAGCCCAAACGGGCTCTCTCAATGAGCGGCCCATGCTCAATAAGATTCGACAGCGGATCGCCCACCTTCGTGCTCAACTCACTCGGCAGGACGGAGGGGTTAGGGTGCCGCCGGTATCCTCCATCGCACACTCCTCCGTGCCTCGAAACGCCGACTAACTTCCCACGTATTGTCTCACCCCAAGTAGTTGGGCGGCGACTCCCTTCACCGTGCCTCGAATCACCTGAGCCATTCCCAAAAAAACTGAGATGGGATTCTCCCTCGCACGGCGGAATCGGACCCGAGGGTGATTACGTGCCATGGTCGGGTCGATCTGTCTAAATTGCATCCGGTATTGCGCGAGGATGCGGAGATGTCGATGGGGTCGATTTCGAGCTCTTACCGTAAACCGCACAGTACGAACCTCCCTCGGGAATCTTGGTGTTTCCCGCCATTCGAACACTCCCACCAGGGTTATTCCTCGTTATGCATGAGGCTGCGCTGCTGTAGAGTGACATACGAACACGCGACTCACACCTGGAGCGTAGGCGTTGTGGGCGTGAGTAGAGGCTAGTCTTTTCCCTTTCACCATTTTTCATTGGAGGTCCCGATGTCATTTACACGATGGTTTGTCTATGCGTCACTTGCCAGCGGTGTTGTAGCTTTGTCGCTTCAGCCGAGCGGCATGGCTAATGCCACCCCTTCTCCGATCGTGCTGGTCGCGGATCAGTCTTCAACCAGCAGCCAGGATGTGCAACGAGATTCCCGTAGCAAGACGCGCACAGCCGATGCGGAGTCCAGCGGAAAAATGCAGAGTGAGAAGGATGCACTTTCCGGGGGCGGGAACATGAATCCAAATTCCAGGTCCGATGGGAAATCCAGTCGGGGGCAGGGGAGCGAAGTAGCCCCCGGTTCTGCAAACCCAGGCACCCCTGGCAGCAGCGGATCCTCGCCATCCTCTCGTCCCAGCAATATGGGCGGTGGGCCGGAAACGAGCGGCGCGGGGACCAACGCAGGCCCTCGGTAACTTCCCTTTCTTATCGGCTGCGGCCACAGGGGGCACAGGGCCCCCTGTGGCTAATCATAGGAAAGCCAGGAGGCATTATGTAGCAAGGGATGTTCCCAGTCCTCGATTCAGGCGATTCACGATATACCCGTAAAATGAGTCGGCTATTTGTTTCACCCACGGTCATGCGAGAGCAATTCCAACAGGACCTAGCCGATGCAAATGGTTAGATATGCCTTGGTTTTCACCGCCTACAGAAAGGGGTACAGCATGCTCAGCATGTACGGGATTCTCTTCAGTGAAATCGTTCTCGGTGTAGCACTCATGATTCTACTACTCGCGCCCAATGCGATGGCGGACATGAGCGCTGATTCGTCGTCGACGGCCAACAGTGAGTTGCGGTCCGACAGGTCCAAGACACCAACGCAACCTGGCCAAACGGATATTACGAACGCCCCAGGCAACTCTAATGATCTCCCGTCACGGTATACGATCATGCCGGTCGCCAGAGGACAAAAAATAGATGTGGAAAACGAGTTGATCGGCGATACGGTGACGAATCCAAAAGGAGAACCACTCGGGAGATTGGAGCGGCTGATCAAGGATTCTGAAACTCAGAAGATTGAATATGCCATGATCTCGATCGGTGATACCGATCAATACAAAGCATTCCCGTGGAGCAACTTCAAAGTCAATAAGGAAGAGGGCAACGTGGTGCTCAACGTGACAAGGGAACAGTTGCAGCCGGGTCTCGCACAAACCGATCTCTCGCCGGATGTGACAAAAGTGGTGGCAGACCAGCTGAAAACGCTCCGAGCATCAGAACCTCGGAAAGCCGAAAAGCGCGAGCTTTCCAAAGATGATGGTGAGAGTCAGGGCCCCATGGGGGAAAGCAAGGCGAGCGGTTCCGGTCCTTCTGGTCCGAGTGCAGTGCCACCTCGCAGCAAGTAGGACGAGCTCGCAAGCAACAGACCGAGCGCGAGGAGCCGACGCACCTGCATCCTCAATGAGATTCTCACAGCCATCGGCTCTGCACTAGCGACTCCTCCTCGTAGGGCATTTAAAAATTTGGACGCTTAAGAGTAAGTATTTCTCGAACAACTCCGTGCAATGACCGGACGGTCGTTGCACATGAGTCGGCGGTGGATGTTGATGAACTATTCCTTACGCATGGGAACCGCATGATTAGGGTGGCCATATTGCGAGAAGGGCCACTCCCGTTGCGGACTGCAGCTCGGGGCAGTTTACAGTTCAGACCGTGACCAAAACCGTGCCCTGGGTTCTGCGTGAATCTGATGATCGTGTTCAACTCTAAGAACCTAAAGGAAATGGTTCACTTCCAAGGACCATAACCCACAGATACGGACACTGATCCTCCCAACAAAGCTTTTTCACTTCTTGAAGTTCAGTTATTCAGGGTAAACCGTACCTCCAAAGAAAGTGACCTGTCCTCTCTTTCTACCTCGCAGGTGTAAGCTGGTCGGCTGGGAACCGAAAGGATGCGGCAATTGGCATGGCGACCTATCGGTCTAACGATCAGACCGGTCTGCTGCTCCTCATGGTTGTGGGTGCGCTCTATTTCACCTGGCATTGAGAAGAAGCCCTCCGCGATCCACTGAAGAAGTACCAAGGTAAGGGCATCCTGCCGAAGGGAAAGTGAGCGTCGCGCACCATCTTGCATTGACTACACCATTGAGAGACCTCATACTTCGACGCGCGATACATACACACTCTGCGGCTCGGAAGGCCTACCTCCGACTGTATAAGAAAGGCGGCTAGGTTCATGCCATACGTCCCCATTCTCCCTCCCGAGGAAGCCCCCGAAGAGGTCAAGACGGTGTATGAGGAATTCTATCGACGCATGTCGTTTCCTTCGCCGCCGAATTTCATCATGACGCAAGGGCATTCCCGCACGGTTGTGCGTGGCACGTGGGAAGCGGTGAGAAATACCCTCGTCACGGGAGACCTTCCCCGGTGGCAGAAAGAGATGATGTTTGTGGCGATCTCCAAGGATCGCAACTGTCGCTATTGCACGGCGGCGCATATTGCGTGTTGTCGCATGTTGGGCGTGAAGACCGACCTGATTGAATGTTTAGTCCGCAATGTCGATGACCTCTCCGATCCGAAACTGCGCGAGATGATCAAGTTTGCGCTGAAATGTTCGCGTGACCCTCAGAGTGTGACGAAAGATGATCACGACTCCCTGCGTCAGCAGGGCCTCGCGCAATCCGAGATCGTGGAGGTCATTGCCATGTCGGCCTTCGCGGTCTACGCCAACATCATTGCGGACGCTACGGCGATGGACTCGGATAAAATGTTTGATATGCTATGAGACTGTGCTTGTCTTGGGTGACACCGTTCCGATCGCCCATCTGCTTGATCCCGCTGAAATCGTCTCCGCCAGGGGAGGTCCCAGTCTCACACTCTCGAGCTGACAGTTATACTCAACACGACATGGTCCTCACACCAACATTCACATTGCCGCGTGTTAATCCGCCCTGTCACCCCAGAAGAGGCGGACATGACCAACGCCCAAGCCGCTAAACTCCACCTGAAGTGGAAACTGCGAGTTCCGCCCCTGTCCTGTTCGCATCTCACCAAGGAAATGAGCCGTGAGAGGGGCGATTTGACGGGCACCTCTCTCTGCGTCATCTGCGGCGAAGCATTTGGTGGGCCATCCTCATCGACCAAGCCGTAGTCGATCGACGAACTACCACCGCATCTCCTTGACCTACTCACTCTGCTATAACGCCTCGGATGTCCCGCTCGATTAGAAACGCCCCTCATCCTAGCCCGCCTTCGGATACCGTCCCACGCGATAGGGCCAGAGCGCACACTGGTGATCGTGCACTCCCAGATCTCCTGGATCTGTCCGCAACAACAATCGAAGCATTTGAGTCTGACGGCCTTCATCGGCTTCGGGGATATCGAGCTTTTAGCATTTCTCTCACGTTTTAGGCCGTCACACGTGTCGCGTTTATCAACACAATCCCTCCGGTCCACCCCCTGAGCCACCCTTGGGTGTCTCAGCCGAACACCTACGAGCCCAGGAGAGGCCGCTAGGGATTGCGCTAGTCTCTCTCTACTGACCCGAATGGTAGAGTAGGACGCATGGAAACACCGTTGCGACCAGAAGTCCTGGAGCTCATCCGTCTTTGCGAATCACTCGCAGGACAAGACACCGTGCTGACCGTCCGGGAGAACGAAGCCGTGGCCCGCTGTGCACGAGACTTAGAGAAGAAAATTCTTCCGGCCCGTCTAGAGACTGACCAGCCGATACCGTATCCCACTTCCCATCGATAGACTGAGGCGCTCCCTCGCATTCACATAACCCTACAGGTGACAGATTTTGACGACGGTGCAGGCGACTTATCTCCAAGCGATCTGGATCGAGCTGGGTTCCCCACTCTGCGACCACCGCAAGATCGATTTAGAGCGTAACGAGGACGGCTATATGACGGGGAACTATCGCTGCCTTGCCTGCGGTGACGCGGTTTCCCATTAAGACCCCGCCCACGCACCGACGTAGCCCCACGCGACACTCATCTTTGCCCTAGGTAACTTCCTAATTCCCACATAATGCTCCGCGTGATACCGTTCCATTCAGCACCGTGAAGGGACGAAGGGGATGATATGCCCCAAGTGCAAGAGCGAGAATGTGAAACCGATCGAGAGCTGGGAGATTTCCGAGTTCAAAGTGAAAACACCCGCCACGCCCATGTGGGCCTGTCTGAATCCGTTGTCTCTGCACAAATGGCTGCGAGACCGTCAGGACTGACTCGGGAGTGGCAGTGACGAAAGCACAAGTAGCCGACCTTCGGGCGAAGTTGAAGCAACAGGGAGCATCCCCCCTCCACTGCTACCATCAACTCCAGGAGTTAACTCACTTGTCCCACAGTGACAATGGCAATATGACCGGCACCTATCATTGCCTTGAATGTGGAGAAGAGATTATTCGCACCTATATTGCCCCGCCCTACTCCAGCCCGCCTCTGATCGACTAACCGACGACCAGCGCACCTCTTTAAGCCTATTCATACATCTTCTCATCTCGTTTGTCTCTTACAGGTCCCTCCACTCTGTCGTCAGTTCCGTTCTCCCCTGCGTAATCAGTTCTAGAAGTGAGCAAAAGCAGACAGCCAAATTGATGGGGCTGGCTCATCATGTCGCATATAGACCACTCTGAAGGGAGTCCATCATAGATAAGGGTGCTGACAAAATGAACCCGGGCCTCACGCAATCGACCATGCGACAAGAAGTCCAGGACGTCCGGCACGCCTGTAACACGCTCGTTCGTTTCACGCAGGACCATACGAGCCTGGCCGACAAAGAGCGTAACCTCATCGTCATGGTCGTCCGATCGCTAGAACAAACCCTCGCGTCATCATCTTCCCCCGCCTTCCGAGACCGACGTGCCCTTGGTCGTCGACTTATCAACGATATCCCGGATTGAGAAGCCATGGAACCACAGCTACCGTCAGAGATTGAGGAATTCATACGCGTCTGTCACGTCCTGATACAATATCTGACCGACGAGGAGTGTGAACAAATGGCATGCATTCTATACTTCGTCAGACAAAAGACCGTCCGTCCCTATGATGAATTAGATAACTTGGCCGCCTCTATTGCATTCTCCAAACTCCCTTCTATCGACTGACCAGCGACCACCATAACCTTCCACGAGGCCTTCGCGAATGGATCCTGATAGGCACCTCCTCAGCGCTAATATTGAGGTCAAGCTCACGATGGACGGAACCCGCTGGTATGTGGTGGCCTGCTCTGCAAACATCGAGAATACCGAGCACCGCGCTTTCCTTCCCGGCGAGTTCTTTCCTAGCAAAGATGCGGCCATTACCGAAATGAAGCGTCGCATCATGGCGTGGTTCAAGGAGAGGGGACGGAAGGAGACCGAAGGGAAGGTTGAATGGCGCGTGCCCTGAATTCGCCCCCGAGTCGCATCACACCGCTCCCGACCCCCCTTTTCAATGAAACAGCAAGCTGGGAAGAGGAGGACTTTAAGCAGCGCACGAGCGGTTTACGTTAAAGGACCTGTACAGATTGCGGCAGAACAAACCTGCTAGCATGAGGACTCATGTGTATTGTTGTGGCCGCGTTCTTTTAGGTCCTTCTGGCCAGTGCTGCTCTTGCGGCAGATTACTCTGGCGGCATGGTTGGTCAAAAACAAGACACGACCTGTCCACAATTAAGCGGGGCAGTACACGTCCGCACGGCAGTCTAGGAGGCCAGCCACCCGTTCCCGAAACCATCCAGCTTGCGAGCTGAAGACTAACATGGTAGGTGGTATAACAACTCCTGGCTGGTCATTTTTTTATTCGCGTATCATTTGGCCCCCGAACTAATGACGATGCTTAAAATTTACGCCTGGTGGATTCGGCGAAAGCATTTGTCTCTGCGCTCCATTTTTGCTCTTCTACTAATCGGTGTCCTGCCATTAGCAACCTCTCACGCCGTCGCTTCTAGTTCAAGCCGAACAGTCATCATTGAAGATTGGAACCACTCGGGGAGTGGATTGCTACCTAGCGGCTGGAAATTAGAGGCGGGAAAATTCAACAATGGCACCGGAATTATAAGGCAAGGCGATTCGAAATTTCTAAAGATGGTCCCAGATGGGAAAGTATTGAGAATTTCTAAATCTATAAATATTGATCCTCAAAACTTTCCTATTCTTGAACTCGACTTAAGGGATAAAACCTCTGAGCCTACTGCGCTACGGGTTATTCTGACCTTTGACTCAGGTGTGCCATTCTTCGAGGACACCTTGATATATACGTTAGGTGAAACTGACCCGTTCACTTTCCAAAATAAAGATCAGTGGGAAGGCTATTCTCGTAACATTTACAACGACTTTTTCGTAGGTTTTCCTCGAAAAAAGGAATTGCCAAAAATAATCAAGATTTCCCTTGAAGTGGAAATCAAGAGCCGGCCCAATAGTCCATTAATCGGAGAAATCGCATTCCGTGAAGATGAAGTACTTGAAAGAATTAATTACAAAGGAGCGCCACTTTCAGGGATATTTCCCCCCGGCACTATAATAATGAAGATGCCAAATGGAGAAGTTACTCCTCTCTATGATCTTCATTTTCAGGCTTGCAACCATCCACACTATCCAGATGGCAGTGGAAATACAAAAGAAGGGTATAAACTCCCAATAGTCTATAGTACAGAAATTGGATATGCTGCTAAAACGCTTAGCGATCTTGACACTTCGAAGGTACTCGCCGAGGCACGCGCTTTAGGGGACAAACGCTTTCTAGAAATCGGTACGTCGCCTGACGGCAGCAGGTTGGTGACCTCCAGGATCGAGTTCAAAAATTATACGATCACCAGGTTCAGAACTCAAAAGGTGCTTGAATGGAGTGTTGATAATCTTCTTGATCTTCAACAACCTTGCCTTGATCTTTTCAAAGACAACCTGGAATTGATTTTAGAGTCGCATATTGGAGAGGCAGAACGAATCAGTATAATCGGTGGCTTCGGTCAGGAAAGGCACCTAGAACTCCGACGACCGCTTACCATTATAACTTCCTCTATCCCGCTAACCACTCTTTATGGAAAAGCTACGAAACAGAAGCTCATAAGGGAATATGGAACAACTATTTTAGGGTCTGCGAAATCCTCTTCGTTAAAAGGAACATCACGGTCAGAAGACGAAAATCGTTTAACAGCGGAACTAGCAAAATTATATCCTCAGCTTAAGCTGGAAGTGATGTTTGGAGGTTCGCAATTTGTCATCCTTGGCCTTGACCAAGGTGTGAAGGCCTCTCCTTTTCTCGACAGTACCGATGTTAGGGATGCTGGCAAACTATTAGCCACCGTAATGACGGCGGATGATCCTCTGTCGTCGGTTTTGAAGGAACTCTATTTAGCGAAACAAGACCTCCTCCGTGATTTAAAGGAAGGTGAGCGTCTAATCGCAGTCTTGAATGAGGCGATAGCACATTTTGATCTCCCGAACAGAGGAAAGCTGCCGGCAAATATTTTTGACATACTAGCGGGTCTGCCTCCAAAGGAAAGGCATGCGCGAATCAACCGGGCTATATTAGATGCTCAGTACAGAGATTTTATCCAAGATTATGTAGAGTCGGGTTTACATGAGGCGGCGTTGGACATACTCAATACGACACTTATTGAAGACACGCAAGATGTCATACTTGATACGAAGGAAGATCTGGTAATTAAATGGACCAATAGCGACACTTTCAACGATGATCGTTATCTGTTTTACGAGTATTTTTTTGATGGAGCCAGAATTGATGGTCCATGCATCAGCGTTCACATCTCCAAGGACAATGTAATAGTTGACATAGTAGGGAAACCGCTTTTGACATCCGATCTGGCTGCAATACGTGCACTCTACCGCTCCGGAGTTTCTCCTTTTAGCGCAAAATACGAAAATAGTTCTCTATCACCATACAAAAAGCGGTTGCCGGTAGTGTGGCCGGTATATGTGCAGTGGCCGGTATTTATTAGGACAAATACAATGATTTGGCGACCCGCTTGGGGTCTGGTAGCTGAAGCTGAGGTCATAAAATCAAACAATGCTAATACGAACTTTGATTTCTACACTGATGCCCTTACTCACGAAACACTTAATCATCCGCTCGAAGGTCCCTCTCCTTCATTTGCAAACGGTTCTGTAGTAGCTCAAGGAGTAGAAATCCAGTTGTTGCCGGCTGCGGCTCCAGATGAATGGTCCATGAGTGACAAGGGAGAAGCTGGCGAAGCCGAAATCCATCTGTTTTTTGATAGCGCCGCCTTACCAAGTTCCAGTGTCGCAGGCTCGTATGCATCGGATCTTCCATCAAGTGCCGAGCGAATAACGCAACGAAATGGACGTTGGAGTCATAATATTCCTGATGGACTTGCAGCAATCGCTAATTTGAGAAGATCGTATAGATATTTTAGAAATAATTTAGGCTGGCATAAAAAAGATAGTGTTACAGGATCAAAGACCGACTATTTTAGCAATCCGTTGAAAATTTTGTACGAGCCAAAAAATTTAAATCTGCAGGGAAATGCTGCTTGGATGGGCGGTTATTTCGCCATAGGCAATTCTTCCATCGCTAAAGATTTAAGCATATTGATGCATGAATACAGTCACTTTGTAATTAGCCAAATCGTCCGAAACGGTCGAGGCGTGAATTCCTGCACCGGGGAAAATGGCGAGATACCTGGAGCCATAGAAGAGTCCCTCGCTGACATCTTTTCAGTCCTAATGCGTATGTCAGTTCCGGGACTTCACGGCATCGGCAGTAGTGGAGAAGTATGGAAAATTGGGGGACTCGCCCTTGGAGTAGAAGCGCGCGATCTTAGGAATCCTGGAAAGTCAGGCTACAATCAAATCGATCCTCCCAGCATATTTAAAACCAAACATTATCCTCAACCGTCGGATGCGAGCAGCAAAGTAAATAGAGCATGTATGGAGAAACAGAATACTCCTAACGGTGAAGAAACTTGGAACGGTGTAAATATCGCTCATATAAATAGTAGCATCCCCAATCTAGTGGCGACAAAATTAATCAGAGAAGCTGAGAGGGACTTCTGGGCGGAAGTATATTTTGAGACTTTAAAACAACGCCGTCGCCAAGGTCGTATTTCGTACAAACCAACATTTGAACAATTTGCTGCAGAAATGGTTACTGCGGTTTCCATAGTGGGACCCAGATACTATGGTGACAACAGTTCTGATTATAAATGCAAAGTAAGATCTGCCTGGCGACAGGTTGGAGTATCGGTGGATCAATGCGAGTAGTGTTGTGCCCCGCTTAAAATGTAGACAAGTGGCTTAGTCAGTTGGGGACTTGAAGAGGGCTGGCTCTCTGTAGAATTGATAGGTTGTGATGTTCCACAAATTGTCCACAAATTAAGCGGGGCATAACATCTGCTTGACTTGGGCACCTGTTCCAGTATGCTCTGGCCTGTGAGCATACCCCGTCAAGATCGAGAGGATATACAATGGCTCGCTTAGTATTGCTTCGACATGGCGAATCACAATGGAACTTGGAGAACCGTTTCACGGGATGGGTCGATGTGCCTCTCTCTCCGCGCGGCATTCAGGAGGCGAAGGACGCGGGTGAGAAACTGCGCAGCTTCAAGTTCGACCGCGCCTTTACTTCTGTGTTGGCCCGCGCGAATGAGACACTGCGGCTGGTGCTTGAGACTGTTGGCCAAACCGGCATCCCGATCGAGAAGGACAAGGCGCTCAACGAACGGATGTACGGCGAGCTCCAAGGATTGAACAAGGCGGAAACAGCCAAGAAGTACGGTGATGAACAGGTCAAGATTTGGCGGCGAAGTTACGATGTGCGACCACCGGGAGGAGAAAGCCTGAAAGACACAGCAGAGCGAGTGTTGCCCTACTATGAACAAACCATCAAGCCCTCTCTCTTGAAGGGAGACACAATCCTCGTCGCAGCGCATGGAAACAGCTTACGGGCGCTGATCATGGAGTTGGAGCAGCTCTCGCGAGAACAAGTGCTGGAGTTGAATATCCCAACCGGTGCGCCGCTGCTTTATAATCTGGACAACACCGGGAAGGCTGTCGATCACCGCTACCTCTGACAGGTTGCGGTAGGCTAGAGATTATCCTACGTCTTTCAGTAACTGCCCATAGGTGTCGACTGGGACAAAGTCGATCAGCAGGATCAAGAGATTCCGCCTCTCTGCTTCTTTGACCAATCGGTTCTCCTCCATCAACGTAGCGGCTTCCGCACTTACCCCGAGTGGGCTCATCCCTTCTTCAACCAAGCGGCTATACCGAGTACGACGTTCCTGCCATTCGTTGAGGTAGTCGGTCCAGGATGCTGGGCCAACTGGAATGGTCGTCCCCCATCCTGCTTCTATCGATGCCAACATGTGATCCGACAGCGCCGGCTGATATTTCTGAGGGATGTGCGCCTCGATGGCTGCAAAAACCCAAAACAGATTAAGTGAGAGTACTTCTTGAGTGATCGCCTGAGCCTGTTCAACTGTGGCTTCGATCCCATATTCCTCCAGCTGCTGAACGGACACGCCGATCGGCACGGCTGCGACCAGAGCGATCGCTGCTTGCCTCGGGGTCATCGAGTTGGCTGGCATGTTTCACCCTCTCCCTCGTCTACGCCGGCAGAGAATACCCTACTGTGGCCAGTGCACTCAAACGACTTGTCCAAGCCCGCCCTCTATGCTAAAGTCCGCCGCCATGATTCGGCAGACTGCTACCACATTCTCACGATTGACCTGCACCGCCACTCTGTTAGCTATCTTGGTCGCTGGCGCCACCGTCTTCGCACCCCGAGCCCACGCCGACGAAAACCGTTGGGGATTTGGAAGCGGCCTGGGATTCACAGCCGGAACGGTCAATGACGCGGTATTCAACCTGGCATTCAGTGCTGACTACTTTCTCGATCGAAATTTCTCTGTCGGACCGTTGATGCAGATCAGTCCGACAGGCGATCTCTTCCAAATCTCCTTCGCTGGGGTCGGCCGCTATTACTTTCGCCTCAATAACGGCATCAACCTGGTGCCCTTCACGGGAATCGGTCTGCTCCACGCAGACCTGGACCGAGGGACCGGCCCCGCGCGCATCGACCGCAACGACACAAGCTGGTACATCCCCATTGGCGTCTCAGTAGAGTACCAGGCTACCCACAATCTCGCCTTGACTTCGACATTGATCGTCAATCTCCACGACATCAATCTTTCTCCGTCGCTACCGGAGAATGATTCATCAAGCGTTGCCTTGCTGTTCGGTTTCCGCTTCGGCCCTTAGTTCAGATGACGGCCTCCTCGCCTCGGCCATGATTCCTACCTCCTGACCAAACGTTCGCGCCAGCCTGCGGAAAAAAGCACAGGAATTTTGGCCGAGTCTCGTGAGGAGTCGATGCTCTGACGGGCTGCGGACGTATCCGAAGATGTTGGGGGGGAGAGGGCGGAAGCTAGGCGGCTTTGGCCGGGCGCCAGCGAAGCCCGATATTCAGCAGTTCTTGCAACAGATCTTTATAGGTATAGCCGGCTTTCTCTGCCGAATCAGAAAAATCTTCGTCGTGCGCAATTTGTGGATTCGGATTGGCTTCCAGCACATATACATTCCCCACGTTGTCCATCCTCACGTCGATGCGGGCATAGCCGCTGAGGCCGAGTGCGCGATAGACACGCTTCGCGAGATGCTGAATCTCCTCCGCTTTCCGTTCAGGAAGATTCCTGGCTTCGCCTGACCGAATCCCATATTTGTCTTGATAGGTGCGACTCCATTTGACTCGTTCGGTCGCAATCCGGCGGGCGTCATCCGGAAGCTTGTCCATGATCAACTCCCACACCGGCATGACATGGACATGCCCATTGCCCATCACCCCGACGTACAGTTCACGTCCTTCGATGTACTGCTCGATGAGGGCGCCGGTCCCGACGCTCGTGTGGATGAATTCAACTCGTTCCTTGAGTTTGTCGTCATCCTGAACAATGGACGCCTGCGAGATCCCAAGCGACGCCTCTTCGGTTACCGATTTGACAATGAGGGGAAACGACAGCCACGTGGGCCGTTTGACGGTCCGCCCCTGTGGCACCACCATGAAATCCGGGAACGGGATGCGATGGAACGAGAACAGCTTCTTAGAAAGAACTTTGTCTCGCGCCAGCATCAATCCACGAGGGTTACAGCCGGTATACGGCACGTGAAGCAGTTCAAGATACGACACGACATTCTGGTCGTATACCGCCACTCCATCGAACTCTTCGAGCAGATTGAAGGCAATGTGCGGTTTCCAATCCTCTATAGCCGATCGAAGCACCCCGAGATCGCTCTTGACCCCCAGCGGCTTGACGTCATGCCCGAGCTTGCGAAGCGTGGAGACCACATCGTATTCCGTCTTCCACTCGGCTCCTGTCACATCTTGCCCGTTGAGAGGATCCGGGGGAACCAGATCTTCGTGCATCAGGACAAGAATTCGGAGCCGTTTCATACCGCCACCTTATGCCGGCCGCTGCGCAGGTAGGTCATCGTGTGAACGGTGAGCAAAATCGTGAAATCCAGTTTCGCCTGCTCTTCCGCGAACGGCAATCGCAAGTGGAGCTGACGGCAGCGCTGAATCATGTCCTCCAGGACCTGATCGATCGTATATTGATATTCACCGGTCCAGGCGGCGACCTTGCGGCGGACCTCTTTTCGGAAGCGGTTCAAGAAAGTGGCGGCACTCAGTCTATCGGCGTGGGCAGGGGCATCGGAAAAGAGCCGCTTCAAGTCCGGATCGTAAAATGACGGTCGTTCAATCCCATAGTGGTTACGCTTTCGCTCGTAGTGCTCGCGCAGGGTCTTCTTCAGCTCTGAGAGCGGATCGATTTCCTCACGCGTGACCACCTTGGGCGGAACAGCAGCCAGCCCGTGCATGAGCCCGTCGACATACTGCAGCTTCTTGAGCACAGGCCATCCCTTGTAGCGATCGGCCCAGGTCGAATCGGGTGTGAGCCAGACCGCGAAGGTCTCCGCAAAGTCTTCATCCGGGTGGCTTTGCGCATACCACACATCGAGATGCCGTACGAAGCTCCGACTATAGGGGCGGGGGCTGTAATATTTTGGATAGGGATCGGACGAGCGACCAAATACCTCCTGCCGACGGCGGAGGCGGCGGAGGCGATACGCATTCTCAATGGCGTGGCCGACCTCATGCCGTAAAATACGCATACACCATTCCGATGTCCCGCCCTCGACCTCGAGCATCTGTTCCATTTCAAGTTTCGCGAGTCGTGGATGGGCCAGATAAAACGGCACGGCAATCCCCGGTACCCCATCCGGAGTAAACCATTCGTTGGATACCCAAAAATGGGGACGGAATATAAGCTGTCTGGCTTCGAGTTCGGCATAGAGTTGCTGAATCTGTTCCGACAGAAATGGCCCATCGAGGGTGACTCCGAGTCGGCTCATGGGAAGGTTCAGGAGCTTCTCGTTCGACCACGAGACCCATTCCGGTTCGTGACCATGGCTGTCAGACTCTGTTGCTTCCTGTGTCCGTGATCGTTGCATCGATGCCATATTCCGCGCAGTCAATCTGCAAGAGGTGCTGTGGAAAATATAGCATGTGCCTCAACATTGCCCCAGTTTAGGAGCACGTTTCGTTGATTGCCTCCAAATAAGTGGAGAAAAAACGTCCGATCAAGTCCAAGAATGAACCGACACAGACAATATATGTTGCCAAGTCGGGCTAACGGAGGCGGGGAAGAAGGGCCGGTGCCGTAGCCCAGATGACATCAATCACCGACCACACGTAAGCCCGGGCTCGCTCGGGATCGGTCTCCCAATCCGATATCACTTCGTGCACATCCAGAATTGGCTGATCGTGGCCCAGACAGATCTGATTGAATAGGGGAACCTCTCGTCCAAATTGTTCCCGAACAAAGATTTGGTGGTCTCGCCCCATTGCAATGACAAGATCGGCAGCCCCAAGTAAATCCCTGGTGAGTTGTCGTTGAACATGTGCGGTGGGATCAGCTCCCTTCTCGCGTAATCTGGTCTGAACCCAGTCATGCACTGACTGAGGCTTGACGGCAATCCCGGCTGAGCTGACAATGCAGGATGTGTCGACGCCAAGTCCCGCCTTGAGCGCATACTCAGCTGCCACGCTCCGAAAGATGTTTCCCGTGCACACGAATAGGACCGACTGAGGCTTTCCGTTTGATCGACTCTCATCTTTCCCCATGATGCCTTCGGTTGAAGATCGACAACCTCGCAGCTAATCACCTAGAATGCCAACCTATGTCACATTCGGCAAGTCCCTCACACGCACGTCTCAAACTTGACGAAGCCACGGAACAGCTGCAAACCAAACTGCTTCGCCTCGTCGGGGAAACCATCGGCGAGTATGGTCTCATCAACGATGGCGACAAGATCATGGTTTGCCTTTCAGGCGGGAAGGACAGTTATGCCCTGCTCGACTTATTGCTGGTCTTGCAACGGCATGCTCCAATTCACTTCGACCTTGTCGCGGTCAACTTGGATCAAAAACAGCCCGGGTTTCCTGCCCATGTACTCCCCGACTATCTTTCACATATGGGGGTGCCATTCCATATTGAGGAACGCGACACCTACTCAGTCGTCAAGCGACTTATCCCTGAAGGGCAGACCACTTGTTCACTCTGCTCACGACTCCGTCGTGGCATCCTCTATCGCGTCGCCACGGAATTGGGCGCGACTAAGATCGCATTGGGTCACCACCGGGATGACATTATTGAAACCTTGTTCCTGAACTTGTTCTATACCGGCAAGCTCAAGACAATGCCGCCAAAACTACGCTCGAAAGATGGCCGGCACGTGGTCATTCGCCCGCTATCCGCCGTACGGGAGAGCGATCTCGCTCGGTATGCGGAACTCCGCGCGTTTCCCATCATTCCCTGCGATCTCTGTGGCTCACAAGAGGGCCTCAAGCGAAAACAGGTAAAGGAATTTTTGCGCGAATGGGAGCGACGGTCGCCTGGCTGTACTGACAGTATGTTCGCCGCCCTGTCGAACGTGGTGCCGTCGCTTCTCCTGGACCGACGGTTGTTCGACTTCGTGGGTCTGCGCGCATTCGATCAAGTAGAGGGGCAGGAAGACGCCTGGTTGGATCAAGTCCCTTAGCACGTTCAACCGTTGCGTCAAACTTCGTAATTCGCTACACAAGGCATCCTACTTTGGCCGGCAGGTTGTGGCCCATGACACATTACCCTGACTTCAAGACGGTTGCCGAACAACTGGTTCAAATAGCCCGGTGGGCGTCTCGTATGGGCTGGGCTCCTGCAACAAGCACAAACTATAGTGTGCGGTTACCAGACGACCGCCGCCCCTGCCTATTGTGCGATTACGAGTTCCGGAGTGGACAAAGGCACGATTGAGGCCGAGCACATCCTCGCTATCGATCAGCATGGCAGGCCTATTGATGCAGACGGACTGACACCTTCAGCTGAAACCCCTCTTCATCTGCTTCTCTATCGCACGATGGGCGCTGGAGCCGTGCTTCACACGCACTCACTCCCAGCAGCGTTGCTTTCGCAGCTGGCGTGCGATAAGGGACACGTCCTGCTCTCCGGGTGGGAATTGCTGAAAGGATTGAGCGGTATCGATACCCACGAAGTAGAAATCTCCTTACCGGTCTTTCCGAACTCACAGGATATGCAGGCATTGTCAACGCTCGTGGGACAGTCTCTTTCAAGAAAGCGGTCTTGCTATGGATTTTTGCTGGCAGGACATGGTCTCTATGCGTGGGGCAAGGACGTATCCGAGGCGAAACGACATCTCGAAGTCTTCGAATATCTTCTCCAATGCCAACGAGAGATGACACGACATGGCCATTCTGCGAATACCAGATAAGAATCTGACCCTGCGCGATCCATCAGCCGTGCGGCAATTCCTCGACACGCGTGGAATCGTCCATGAACGATGGTCTGCGGATAGAGATCTACCTTCCGGAGCCACGAACGAGCATGTCCTCGCCACCTACGACTACCTGCTTAAGCCCTTCATGGAAAAAGGCGGGTACCGGACAGCGGACGTGATCTGTGTGGATGAACACACGCCGAATCTGGAAGGGATTCGAGAAAAATTCATCCGGGAACACACTCACAGTGAAGATGAAGTGCGTGTCTTCGTTGAAGGCCAAGGCTTTTTTTGGTTCCACAAGGAAGGGCACGACGAAGAGATCTTCGCCCTATTATGCGAGCAAGGTGATCTTATTTCTGTCCCAGCCAACACAAGGCACTGGTTCGACCTAGGCACCCCCCCCAAAGTACGCGCGATTCGTATCTTCACCGATCAGGCCGGCTGGGTCCCGCACTATACGAACTCCGGAATCGATCAACGGTATCGCTGGTAACCACCGCATGATCCGATACGTCCTCATGGACATCGAAGGCACTCTCATTTCGGTGGCCTTCGTCCGCGAGATCCTCTTTCCGTTCGCAAAACACCGTCTCGCGTCCTTCCTCCATGAGCGGCGGCACGACCCAGAGGTGTTCCAATGGACAGTGGTCTGCCAGGACGTCATTGAGCGCGAAACAGGTACGCGCCCTTCGTTCGAAGAGCTGCCTGTCACATTGACCGAATGGATAGATCAGGACCGAAAGCTAGCCGGCCTCAAGGCGTTGCAAGGAATGATCTGGGATGAGGGTTATCGACAACGGGCAGTTTACACCGGAACTGTATGGCGATGTCCTGCCAGCATTAACACAATGGCGCGAGCGCGGGATCCGCCTGGGAATTTACTCGTCTGGTTCAGAACAGGCACAGCGGCTCCTCTTCGCACACACCAACGCCGGAGATGTGACATCGTTGCTTGAGCATTTTTTCGATACTCAGCGTAGGCGAGAAAAAGACGGCCTCCAGCTATCGCACGATCAGTGAGCAGATCGGTCTGCCGCCCCAGCACATTCTCTTTCTGTCGGACGCGGAACGCGAACTCGATGCTGCAGCATCGGCAGGATTCAGGACCACCCACATCGTGCGACCTGGAACCGATGCGAGTACCCGTCATCCCGTACATTCAGACCTCACACACCTCCTCCTCGAAGGATAGACCTTCTACTGACGAATTGTTCGGGATGCATCGAAAAACTGGGCGACGTTACGTCTTCAACTTCAACGCAAATTGCTTGCGAAACTTGACCACTTTTGGGCCGACGACGGCTGTACAGTACCCCTGGAAGGGATTCCGCACAAAATACTCCTGGTGATAGGGCTCGGCTTCGTACCAGGTGCCTGCAGGAACGATTTCCGTCACGATCGGACGGTCATAGAGTTTCTCTCTTGTCACGGCTGCAATCACCTCCTCGGCGATCTGCCTCTGCTCGGGTGCATGGTAGAAGATTGCCGAGCGGTATTGTGTGCCGGCATCGTGCCCCTGACGATTGAGGGTCGTAGGATCGTGGATGACAAACAACACTTCGAGCAACTCTCGATAGCTGACGACGGCTGGGATCGAACGTGATACGGACCGCTTCTGCGTGACCAGTTCTACCGCTACACACAGCTTCATACGTCGGATGATCTACCTGACCACCAATGTATCCGGACTCGACCGCAACGACACCCTTCATCTGGTCATAGACCGCTTCGAGGCACCAAAAGCAACCGCCCGCTAAGGTTGCAATACTGAATCCAGTCTGCGCTGAAGATTCGGTTTGTCTCATATGAATACAAAGGTCTGATTACGTGAACAGAGCATGAGTCATAGCAGACCACATTCTCGTTGAGAACGTAATGCTGCCTTATACCATGGAGGGGCACGAGGCTGCTAATAGGGTCATGAATGAGCGCAGGCTCATCACAACTAATATTTGTGCTGGCATCTGAACCGTTGACGATAAAGAAGGAAGGAGGGAATGAGATCGCTACGCCTGAAGTTCTTCGTTGAGATTGGCAATGACCCGCTTGAGTTTTGCCTCCTCATCGGGGTGAATCTTCTTGAACTGAATCCCAAATGTATTGGCTTTGACCCACCGCACTTCAGCTTCGTCGATCCGCAAGGGCCAGTCAAGCCCAGGGACATAGATGCGGCACTCAAATGAAGCCCCCTCGACGACTGGAAAATCCGTCTCGATCATACACCCGCCGGTAGAGAGGTCCAATGTCCGACCTTGACCTTCTCCTTGGCCACCTGAAATGGTGCTTCTGAACTGCGATGTGAAACGTGGCTGCTGGCGTTTTTCCGTTGGAGGCTCTTTTGTAATCGTGCGCGGCTGAGAATCCCTCTTACTTGAGTCCCACAGATTCTTCACAAAACTCATGCGTACTTCCCCCGCATCAAACAATGAGCCCCAGGCTCTATTAAGAGGCACCGGGGCTCCTTCGAAGCCGTGAATCGCTAGATTACTTCTTCACATTCAATAGTACGTGGCCGCGTCGGTTCTGTTGATAGCAAGATTCATTAGGATCCGAGCAGAACGGGCGCGCTTTGCCATACGACACGATCGCGACCTGCTTTGGAGCCACACCCGACTCGATCAGATAGCTACGCGCAGCCTTGGCTCGCTTATCTCCTAACACAATGTTGTAGTCGGCCGTGCCCCGTTCGTCGCAATGACCCTCGACCTTCATCACCGCTCCAGGATGATCCTTCAGCCACCGCGCGTCGAGATTCAATGCCTCCATTCCGGTATCTGAAAGCACCCATTGGTCATACCCGAAAAACACGTCCTGTAGACCAGCTTCAATGGCCGCTTTTTCCTCTTTAGTTATTTCCGCACGCTGACGGGCGCTCATCCCGGAGGAGGAAAGTGATGCGATGTCGCCGCCCTTCCCCAGCCGCTCTTCAGAGGGATTCTGAGAGAAACCACTTAGCCCTCTATCTTGACTACCCTTTTGTGCAGACCCTGCTCCCGTTTCTCCATCTGACTGCAGCCATTTCATGCTACAACCCTGCCCAACCAAGAGAACGAACCCCATCGCTGCCACAATACCTATTTTCAGTGAACTTCCGATCATGATTATTCTCCCATTTTGAAAAAAGAATTCGCCTGTGTACATGAAATATAGCACTTGAATGAAAAGATGAGGCTCTCCTGCGATTTGTAGCCATTTCGCTTGAATTGTCAGGCGGTTGTAGATGTCTCTTAACTTGAGGACGGATGTGGTAAGTGAGGGAACGGGCATCCCTCTGAAACCAACCGCGCAAGAGGGACCAGCAAGGAAAGAGTTTAGAATTGGGCCGTTTTGCGATCAGCCCATCGAGCCGGACGCATCACGGTGCTTAGCGCGGCGATAGCACAAATGAAAGCCAACATGGCCAAGCCCACCATCAGAAGAAAACCAGCTCGGACGTCATGGAGGACTGCATGACTCATGATGCGCCCCTCCTTTATGTGACTGTACTTTTATCCACTCAGCCATCCGCAAGAACAGACCCAGGGTGCCGTGGGATCCTGCTTTGTCAACCACCGTCCACAACAGGGGCAATGCCTCGTCCAGGCGCGCCGCTGTCCTCGGTCTAGAAGCCTCCCCTTGAAAAATCTTACTCTGTCATGCCCATAGCATAGCACCATTCAGACACCCCATGGATCCTGCTGCTTTTCTTAAGAATACTGCTGGGGATATGAGAAATCTATGCAACTTTGGCGGGGGATAATCTGCTCGAAAGGGCCAGGCAGATCAGATACAAACTACTGCTACTTCAGTTATTTCATCCTGAGTTTTCTCAGGATGAAATGGTGCGCCCGGAGGGACTTGAACCCCCAACCCTCGGATCCGAAGTCCGGTACTCTATCCATTGAGCTACG
This sequence comes from uncultured Nitrospiraceae bacterium, assembly GCA_963801725.1. Taxonomy (GTDB): domain Bacteria; phylum Nitrospirota; class Nitrospiria; order Nitrospirales; family Nitrospiraceae; genus Palsa-1315. The sequence goes on along the minus strand of CAWDFX010000002.1, from coordinate 885,089 downwards.
GGCGCATACAAGAAAATCAATTACTTAGGAATTATATTCTAGGCCTTGGTGTCGGATTCTATACTTTGTGCCATTTTATGTGCCATCGAGTGGTGCGGCGCAGCAGTATCGTCGATTCTTGGCGTTAACGTCAACATCGGGGTCAGCCCATCCAGCGATTCCACGGCTGTGCGGAGGTGGGCCGGGCTCAAGTGTGCATACCGCAGGGTCATACCAGTAGACTTGTGCCCCAGGATTTCCCCGATCTCCCGCAGGGGCCTGCCGCGCATGGCTAGATGGGACGCGGCCGTGTGCCGCAAGTCATGGAACCGGAAGTTTAACAAGCCTGCACGTTGAACGGCCTTCTGAAATCCTCCTCGGATTTGTCCCCAATCTTCACCATTCTTGCGCCGGAATACACTGCCTTCCATTTTTGTCGGGTCCGGTTCAAGGGAAGCGAGGGCCGCGATAGCCTTCGTGCTTAGTGGCACCCCCCGGGGTTCACCATTTTTCGTGTCGTACAACACAATCCGAGCATTAGTTCCCAAGTTGTCCTGATCCAACTGAACACGTTCCCATTTGAGGTTCAAGATTTCGCCTCGCCGCATGCCGGTATGGATTGCCAGCGTAACGATGACGGGGAGATGTTTGTTCTTTGACTTGGCGCAGGCCGCGAGCAACTGGCGAATTTCGCCTTGATCCAGATAGCGGGTTCTTCCCCGTGCCGCCTTCGGTAATTCAATTTCCGGTACGCGGTCCAGATACTCCCATTTCCGACAGGCCAGCCGCAGCATATGGCGCAAGACAGCCATTTGATTGCGCACGGTGTTTGGGCTGACTTGGGTTATGCGCCGCTCTTCCCAACGCGCGATCTTTTCAGCTGACAATTGACGAATCGGGAGTCCTGCGCCAAAGGCAATGGTGAATTCCTTTTCCAAAATGCGCTTGTCTTCAGACACGGTCCGTTTGCCATGTTCAGCCTTGTATTCAAGGTAGCGTTTGACCACCTGGCCAAAGGTCACATCAAGGGGCCGATCTATCTGCCCGGCCTTCACCCGCTCCAGCCGCGCGGACAAGGCCTTGAGCGCATCCTCTTCAGAGGTCCAAGATGAGCTATATTTCTTTTCCCGTTTCCCATTCACCATTAGAGTGTAGCCGTAGGCCACATGCCGGACCTTCTTTCCCAATGGCCCTTTCGTGGTCCATTCGCGTTGGATGACCTTCATGCGGCCCTCCTTCCCTTGCCGCGCTTCTGCAAATCGGCGGCGATCACACGTCGAATATACCCGCTGGTCGTCAACCCTTCCTGTTTCAGCCCGTCGAGTTGTCGTTTCATGGCCTTGGGAATGCAGATCAGCAAGCGAACCGTCTGTGTCATACGGCACCTCCTAGGCCAACAGTATATACCAGCATATATTCCTAGGTAAATACATATTTCACCTCGGACACAATACTTTATATAGATCGTAACGGGCCATAACCGCTCTGGTCACCATCTGGTACCCGCTGATCGACGTGCACATGCCCGCATTCGCACCGGTGCTGCTGTCGAGGCGCTGGCCCAAAAACTCTGGATAACTTTGGCCACTTCACTCCCGACTCAAGGCGTCCGTCTTCGCCGATGCGCACCGGCTCACGCAGTTCTGCGTCGGCTAAGGTCCAATAGCGGTAGATGGCGGCCTGGGATTGCTCCGCCGAGTTGATGCTGTTCCTGTATTCGATGAGGTGGTTCTGTACACGCTTACGAGGTTCACGGTGGAGTTTTGGCATGGACAAATAGTACCGGAGCGCCCTCACCTGGGTGACTGTTGTCTCCGGTGTGATATCGCCGATCGCGATACGATGCTGAATCTCCGTCTCGGTAAGGAAGGCGAGTTCGTATAGGGCACGCCAGCTGGGGGGCAAATCGTTACACAAGTTACGATTTGAGAGGACGGGATGAGCCGCTATTTTCATGTACATCTTCGCCATTTCGACGGAAAAGCGAACGGGTCGGTCGATTGCTCGCCGATGGCCTTTGAACATTTTCTCCCATTCGCCGTGTTTGATGGCCTTCCTCGCTTCATGCAAGAGCTGGCCAACGTAGAGGATTTTTTCGACTGCCTGCCCCGATGCGTCCGTGATTTTGTCCGCCCACTTTTGTAACGTGGTCCCTGGTTCGGTCATGTCGGAGATCACGATCGGCACCAGGGCCTTCCGTTCCTCTGTCAGCCCTGCCAATGCTGCGTTCATCGATGCCTCCTTGGTGGGTGTGGTACCTTCGTCGGACTTCTACCAAAGACGGGTCGTGTACTCAATCCCCCAATGGCGCCACAGATTCATCATGTCCCTTCCCTGTCTATTTTCTTATCCCTCATCTCCAGCAGGCTTACGCCGTGTCCCATTAAGACCCCCGATTCCCCAACTCCTTTGCTCGGGTCTTGCCTAGTCCGCCGCTGCGATCCGTGTGATAACATTCCAGTCCCCATTGGGAAAGGAGAGGGGACGGTGACCTGCCGAAAATGTAAAAGCACAAATGTGAAACATTTCGAGAGTTGGTTTATTAAAATGACCGAACCGACCAGGTCAATGTGGGCCTACCTGAATCCGACCTGTCTGTTCAAATGGCCATGAGGCGTGCCCCAGTTCTGACGCGGGAGCGGAAATGACGAAAGCTCAAGCTGCTGAAATCCGAGCGAAGTGGAAACAGCGAGAATATCCGCTCTCTCCCTGTCAGCATCAGACGCAAGAATTGGCACCCAGTGACGAGGGCTATGTTACGACCACCTATTTTTGCCTTGAGTGCGGGGAAGTGATTGAGCGACCCTACGAACGCTATGCTACCTGATCCCGCTCTCTGGGAGGTAATGATTGCCGGCTGAATATGATCACCGCGATGTTCGTCCCTGCTAGGCTCACCGGCAGAAGTGGCATGCAATGAGCCTGAAAGACGAAATTGACACGCTGATTTCCGCCGAGCGTGCGCTGCTTGAAAAGCGAGACGCCAAAGAAAAGGAGTTTGACGAGCTACAGAAAGCACGGTTCCTTCCCCTTCGAGCCGTTCTAGAGGAGCTGATCAAGAGCGTCGATCCTACCTATCTTCGAGTCCAGTTAACGGATTACCATGCCAGCATAGAAGTAGGGAGGCACGGGGATGATAGTTTCGAAGTTAACGTACAGTGGAAAGTCGAACCTAAGTTTACGCCACGGGAAGAACCAGAAAACGAAGAAGCATTGTTTGAGGCGCAGCCTGGTTTTTCTGTCGAGGAAATAATAACGTGCCATCGCCAAGAGTCTAGGCAACTTGAGCACACCTATACGTTCGAGACCGAGAGACAGGTTATTCGGCATATCCTGAAAGAAATGGCTACATGGATCGCGCATTATCAGCACCTGGATGAATCTGCGCGGAAGTGCAACAGCAAAGACCCTGCAAGCTAGCTTCCCAATGCCTCTCTATTGAATTGCCACTTCTTGCGTGCTCATCGGCTCCCTGCTAGGCTCACATTTTGACAGAGACACGGCCCCCACAATTAATCTCTCGAACCACGGAGCGCCTATGACGAACCTGGACGAGTTACCGGAAGGCGAAATTCTGAGGTCCATGGCCCTTTACCAACTCCTCCGTCCTGGCACCCGGGTCGATTCGGAAGGTGATATCGCGCCCTCTAACAAACAAATCGAGATCAGAGTTTTCAAGTACCTCAATGGAGAACGCATAGGCCAGTTTATGGCACAACCCTATGTGGGGACCATTTATAGCGCAGCAGATTTTATTGGCCGCGGAAACACCGAGCAGGAAGCCCTGTATGCCATGCTGGACAATATCAAAGGTGTTCCGTATGAGAGAATGTTTCCAGACGATGAAGACGACTAATAGATGTGGTTTGATCTTCGCGTGATAGCCCAGGAGTTGTCTCTTGCCGCGCACTGGCGATATTAACCATGTCCCTGGCGTCTATATGTCCGTGTGCTGCGGCATTCAACGCTCGGTGCCAGACAACATGAAATTCCCCCCGTGCCCAGGCGGCAAAAAAGTCGGCGGGGTGAAATGTGCTGGCCAGAATGCCTCGTGGACCTACATGCGCCGAGAGTCGAAATGAGCTCCCATTGTGAATGAACCCTGGCGTAGCATCGTCATTAGTGCATGGAGTTACGGCCTCCTGCTCCTCACGGTTGTGGGCGCGATCTATTTCACCGGGCGTCATTAAGAAGCCTTCCGCGATCTGCATCCTGCCGAAGGGGAGAATTGAGCCAATGGGCAAGACCGTCGACTATCGGGACTACACCATCAGCTCGATTCCGGTGCAACCGCTGGGCACGCAACAATGGAAGCCGAGCATTGTGATTTCCTCCGAGCGAGAGGGGGTCGTCAGCACGCGGTCCTATACGGATGACACGTTGTTTCCGATGGAAGTGGATGCCGATCTTCATGGGATCACAATGGGCCAACAGATTATCGATGGAATGGCACCGGAAGTATCCGAGACGTAGATTAGGAACAAGACAAAGGGCCTCCTGGCGAAGGGGAAGGAACTGAGCTGATGGCCGAGACTATCCAGTATGAGGGATACGATATGAAGGATCGCCGGACAATGCCGCGCCTGCGGGTTCAATTCCGCACCACATTTGCCGGTGCGTCGAACTTGGAAGGGACCGGTAACATGCTGGATCTGTCGCCGGGTGGCTGCCGCATTGAGAGTCCGGTTACAGTGATCCCCGGTTTCTCCGTGGAGCTCCGGATCCACGTCCCAGACTTAGACTGGCCGATCATGATTGAGAGGGCGAGCGTGCAGTGGGTGAGCGGCCTGATGTTTGGTCTGGCTTTCCTTCGGCTCAAAGAGGATGAGCGGCAGCGATTGGAACAGCTCATCCAGCGTCTGATGGAGAAGGGCCCGGAGCGATCGTGAGGGGTGAGACGCCACAATACGGCTGAACTGAAAGGAGGAGCCATGCAAACCGATTCGCCACCGTCATGCCCGAAATGTCGTAGCACCAGCGTCAATTTGCTCACAACCTCCACGATCAAAACCGCCGCTACGAGTGGTACTGAACAAAAGCTCACGAAGCTCGATCCCCCGCTATGGATTTGCATGAACTGCCACCACAAGTGGCCGAGCGAGCAATCAACCTGAAAGGGCTCGGTAGCCCTGTCCTCTAAGTCTGCGGCACACCGGCCATCCTTGCCCCTTCCTCTCCCCCAGCCCCTCCGTCTGATACTCACAAATCTTACGTATTTCCGAGCTGGCTATCTCGCCAGTTCCCCGGCGGGCTTTCTAATGGTAAGGTTTGCAGAATTATTGAAGTCGGAGTCATATGGCCAAGTTACTGGCGAGCGCTATAGCCTTTCATGGAAAGTGGGAACTGCGGCGGCATCCGCCCCCACTCTGTGAACATCTCAGCCAAGTCGCATCCCTCGTGGTACTCAGCAGGGATGACCATGTGACAAGCACGTATCACTGCCGTGAATGCGGAGAAGAAATTGTTCACAACTATAAAGCCCCTCCCTTCTCCAACACGCCTCTATTCGATTAACGCTCACTATCGTGCACATCATACAGGACAACGTGGAATTGGCCGAGGTTCAGAAAGCAGGGATCGGGTTTATCGCCAATGCCCGTTACGATGGTATGAATTTGCATTGCGCAGGTTGCCGTGCGGTCGGCCTGGTGGCCTCAGCCGTCTTTCCGAAGTACCATTTTGAAACATATGCAGAAGCGGCCCGATGGTTTGATAAGAAGAATACGTGGAGCCTCTGCGACATATGCTCCCCCACGAACGATTAGCTATCCACGCAACATCCCCACTAGTCCCTGCACCGTCAACGGCGCATTCCCCTCGGCCCGATTGTTGACCAACACATAGGCCCGACGACCCGCGCCAACAGCCTGCCGCACCAACTGCACCGCCTCTCTTCGCATCTGCGGTAACTCTTCCACAATCTTGGTGTACGGCGCTGCCCGCTTCTTTGCCGCCTCATAAGACATTCCCAACGGCGTCAGGAGGCGCAGCACTGTGAATGCCGCCGTGAATCCCTGCATCAGCGTGTGCTGTTGGGCGAGCGTCGGCATGCCAGACCAGTGATTGTAGACGTGTGCGACACCATGCCGTGACAGCATCAGGCAGTACGGCATACCGAGGAGGCCGGGGTTACGAATCTCCACTGCATATCGAAACTCACGCGGGAGCATCAGGAAGAACTGATCCAGCCGTGAGCAGAATTCATCTGCGGGCATGCCGTGGCGTTGGAATTCAAACAGGAACACCCCGGTATGGGGTTCAAACTTCGCTTCTCGGTACGGTGCCAGCACCATCTCTTGAAACAGTTTGGCATCAAGGAATCGTGGATTGGGTTGACCGGCTCGCACCCCATAGCGGGCATGCGTGGCAAAGCTGGGAATCGTGATTTCCTCCCACACCTTGAAGCACATCTGGAAGTCTTCGGGAATCTGAGTCAGATAGTGCCGGAGTTGGTTGGCGGTGGGAGGGCGGTAGAACGTCGAGTCATTGCCCACGGTCCTGAAGAGTGGCTCGCCCTGGTACTGATACTGACAATACTCACCCAAACACTCACGAGCAAACGTGCTCTTGGCATACTCCCGCTTGTAGACCTGACCTTGCCACCCTTCATATGTCCAGGTGGAGGTACCGAAGCGGATCAAGGGGGAGAGGGAGAGAGCCATTAGAGAAATTGTACCGTCTGTCCAAGGGTATCCTCAACGGTGAGGAGCGGGTACCCTCCACTAAGCATCATGCGACATCACCACTCGACTTGACCGTCTTTACTGAGAGGATAATCCGAATCAATCTTCTCAAGTAGTACCTCGTTCTTGCTGGTCGACCGGGTTCTTATTACTTTCAGAGCGGTTTTCCATTCATTGCCAACTCGTTGTACTCGAAGTAATTCGGTGAAATACCCGGTTCGGGCACTAAAGAAAAGGTTCCATCTCAGAGGACCAGTGCCGAGCTGAACGGTTTTGAGCATGCTTTTCTGGTTCGACGCAATATTACCGACACTTAACTGAAGTTCATCCCTCACCTTGTCGGAGTATGAATTGGGCGGGCCGAATTGGCAGATATGCCGAATAAGCGGCAGCGCGGTATTACCAAACTTGAATCGGAACGGGAGCCTCGCCAGCGCCAACGCTATCTTGATCGTTTTCGCATTGACCGAGCCGAGATTCATGGAATAGGGGCAGGACGAACCTCTATGCTAGCGTCCTACGGAATCGAGACAGCAGGCGATATCAAAAAATCAAAGATTATGCAGATACCTGGATTCGGCGAAGCTCTAACGTCTGAACTTGTTGAATGGCGGAAAATGCATGAACGCAACTTCCGATTTAATTCGAACGAGCCCGTCGACCGCCACGCAATCGATGCGATGGATCGAGACCTAGAATCACAGCGACAAAATTTGTTGTCTAATTTGCGCCATGGCCCTGACTCGCTAAGGCGGCTTAGTCAGGAGATTAGCGCCGCCCGAGTTCGCCTCACGCCTTTGCTAGAAAAGGCATGGACAGGATTGAAAGTCGCTGAGGCCAAGCGTGATGCCCTATGAAGTCTAAATTGCGTCATCCTGCTAAGCGGCTAACGCAATATCACGGTATTGCGGTTTCCTTGGCAGTCCAACTAGAATGCGCATCCTGAAGGTGGACACTGCCTGTTATTTAGCTATTCACATGAACCAAGAGCCATAAAGTCAAGGAGACAAAATGACAGACAAACATCCCTATGTTCAGGGTCCTGGTTCGATCGTGCAGGTGGTTGCTCATTTTAGAAAATCATTCCCGGCTAATGTCGATGCCGGCACCCTGAAAAAACTTGGCTTTGCTCCCAATAATGAGAGCTATGTCCTTAATGTGTTGCGCTTCCTTGGCCTAATCGACCAGGAGGGAAAGAAAACCACTGAAGCCACCAAGATCTTTAATCAACATGAAGATGCGGCATTCTCGAAGGCCCTTGCGCCACATGTGGCGAAGGCGTACTCCGAATTATTCAAGCTGCACAGTGACACCGCATGGAACCTGGATAGCGGAAAGCTGATCACTTTCTTCAGATCTCATGACGGAACGACGGCGTTGGTCGGCAAACTCCAAGCCTCCACGTTCAAGGTCTTGGCGGCATATTCCGGACACGGGGACTTTCCAGCTGCCAAGCAAACTGGATTCAAGAGCCAGAAGCCTGCAGCCAAGCTTGCAAAAAAGGCCGCTCAGTCCGGAACTCCCCCTCTGACTTTCACTCAGCCACCAGCCCAGAAGGACCGCTCATCAGGAGCCGTAGGGCTAACGGTTCGTATCGAGGTTAATCTCCCGGCGGACGGTGACCAGGCTACATATGATCGCATTTTTAAGAGTATCCGGGAGAATTTGTTGAATGGGTGATCCGTTCCCGCTGTTCGAGCACGTCGTTCGAATAGCGCACTCATTCACTGCAGCGCGATCGCTACCCACTGGAGGCCTTCATCCGTTCGACCAGCGAAACATCCACCCGAAGCTACCTCCAATCGTCAAGGAACTGTTTGACGATGGGCGTTTTGCTCTATCAACCTTCGAAGCGTACAAGTTCGTGGACAAGGAGGTACAGAAATTCGCCAGTTTATCGGAAAGCGGAGTCAAATTGATGATGCAGGCTTTTGCCGCAGAGAACCCGCCAGTCCGCCTCAATCCCCTGGTGACCCTTTCTGAAAAGGACGAGCAGAAGGGCTTCCAGTTTCTATTCGCCGGATCTGTTTTGGCGATACGGAACCCCCGAGGGCATGAGCATTCCGTTGTAGATTCGCCAGACCAGTGTCTCGACCACCTGAGTCTCGCATCGTTGCTACTCCGGAGACTGGACGATGCGGGTTTCAAATAAGTGATCTAGTCCACGCCTAAATTGCATGTGCCCGTTTATGTACCAAACTCACCCTAGAAATTGCCATCCAGGGTGTATACCTGACATCCCCTGACAACTGGAGACAAGATCGAACCGATTGGAAAAGTTCAGTTCTGTTACAAGCTATTGATTTTAAAGGGGTGGGGACGGGAATCCGAAGTCCGATGCTCTATCCATTGAGCTACGGGCGCATTCGGCTACTTCAAACACTTCCAGAGAGACCTTGTCAAGGACACCACAACTCCAGATCTTCGTCCCGACAGGGCAGCAAAAATGATTTCGCATGCTTACATCAGGTTAAGAACAGTCTCAACCAGCTGATTGAGAGATCGATTATCGGTCGCGATGACGTGATCTGCGGCGGCTTGATACTTAGGCACCCGCTCCTGCAATACCTCCTGAATTTCATCGACGAACGACTTGGTCCCCGTCAACGAAGGGCGCTGATTATCACTGCCGATTCGTTTCACGATCGTTTCGACAGAGGCTGTCAGCCAAAACACCGTGCCATTCTTCTTCAATCCCTCGACATTCTGCGTGCGAAGTATGGCTCCACCGCCGGTATCGATCACGAGTTGATCATGGTCAGCAAGTTCTCTGCAGATCTCGGATTCTAGATCGCGGAAATATTCCCACCCTTTCTGGGCGATGATCTCTGGAATCGTACGTTGCGCACGCTTGACAATCTCCGCATCGGTTGACACGAGTTGGCGTCCCAGTCGTGACGCAAGTAGCCGGCCCACCGTACTCTTGCCGGTCCCTCGATAGCCAATCAGCACAATGTTCATGAGAAGCGGGACTCCAAAACCGCGCGCATGACGTCGGTTGGAGCGGCCTGATTGGTCCAGAGTTCGAATTGCGCCGCGGCTTGATGCAGGAACATTTCGATCCCGGGAATCGTGCAACATCCTGCTGCCTTCGCATCCTTCAGCAACCGGGTATCCCGAGGGTTGTAGACGATATCCATGACCATCAGTCCTGTATGGAGTAACGAGGCCGGCACAGAAGTCTCGTGCACTCTTGGTGACATACCCATCGGCGTACAATGAATCAACACATGAGCATCCGGGAGTACCTTTCGCAGCGTCCCCTCATCAAGAGGCGAGTCTTGCACGGTCATCCCTGTCTTTGACTGAAGATCCCGGGCCAAGGTTGTGCGTTCCTGATCGTCAATTCCTAGTATGGTCAAACGATCGATCCCGGTCTCTGACCCAAGTGCGAACGCAATCGCGCGAGCGGCGCCTCCGGACCCGAGCATGACTACCTGACGCCCTTTCAAAGCAACCGAGTTCTCACGAAGCGCACGCAAGGCGCCGGTCGCATCGGTGTTATACCCCGTGAGGATCCCGCCCGCAGCCACAATGGTATTGATCGCGCCGATATGTCGTGCGGTCGGCTCGATGGAGTCAAGAAATGGAACGGCCGTCACCTTGTGGGGGATAGTCACACTCGCACCGCGAAAGCTTCCCAAGGCGCGAAGACCCTTGATTGCATCGCCGATCGCTTCCACGCGGAAGGCCAGATAGACGAAATTCAACCCGAGCTTCTGAAATGCGGCGTTGTGAATGGTGGGGGAGAGTGAGTGCTCGACTGGATTGCCGATCACACCGCAGAACTGAGTATGTGCGTTGATGTCCATCGATTCGAGCCGTCACAATTTCTGTTGCATCTTCGAGCCAACTGATAGGCACCCATCGCCATGAGTGCGACATTCCCCTCTCGCATGGAACGCCTCTTCACGAAACAGTCATTCCTCCATCGATAGGAAAAGTTCCACCCGTGACCCAGGCTGCCTCATCGGAGGCCAGATAGAGAACCATATTGGCCACCTCTTCCGGTTTCCCGGCTCGACGGATTGGATAGTGCGACAGAATGGGATTCAGTTGTTCTGGGTTGCTCATCAGCGGAGCGGCCATCGGCGTATCGATGAGTCCGGGATTCACCACGTTGCAGCGAATGCCCTCCTTGGCGTAGTCGACCGCTAGGGCTCTGGTCATGGCATCAATCGCCCCCTTGGAGGCAGCATAGGCCGGCAATGTGGGAAGTCCGAGCAAGCTCGCGACGGAGGAGATATTGACGATCGCGCCCTTCCCCTGCGTCAACATCTGCGGCAAAACAGCTCGCGTCATGCGGAACACCCCGGTCAGATTGACGTCCATGACCTGCGCCCAGGTTGCATCATCAATCTCATGCAGGCGCTTCCCAAAGTCCCCTACTCCCGCATTATTCACGAGGATATCGAGCTGTCCGAACTGCTGCACAGTCCGACGCACTGTCTCCTGAACGTGGGATTCATCCGTAACCGATCCGGCAATCGCAAAGGCCTTGCCCTGCTCCTTAACGATATCCTTGACGACCCGGTCCAGTTCCCCTTGCCGTCTTCCCGTAATCACAACCGATGCTCCTTCTCGCGCAAAGGCTTTCGCGATCGCTTCACCGATACCCGCGTTGCCTCCTGTCACGACCGCAACCTTGCCACGCAATCGATTCATCGCGCGTGATCCTCTCGCTCTTCGTGAATGTCAGCAGTTTCACCGACAGATTCAACAGTCTGAGCTGCGGGCCACAATCCAGACTCGACTTTCCTGGCCACCGTAATGAAGCCGGAATGGGCGACCATTCGATGATCCGGCCGTACGCTCCGGCCCTGAATCGACCAGGTCCTCAACAGGGTTTCGAATGTTTCGATCATACCAAAGACCGTCGCTCGCTCAAGGGCCTCAACCGTCTGCACCACTTGAGGGACAGTGGGAACAAAGCTCACATATATGCCGCCAGAACGAAGCACCTGTGCGGCATGCGGCACCACCTGCCAAGGCTCAGGAAGATCGAGGACAAGACGATCGAATGGCAGACCATCGTCGAGCAAGCTGACACCCTCATACGCATTCCGACGAAGCGGGATGAGATTCGGCACCGGACCCATGTACCGTTCAATGTTCATCAACGCCGTCCGCGCAAAATCCTCACGCGCTTCGTAGGTTACCACCAAACCGCGCGGGCCCACAGCGCGCAAGAGAGCCATCGTCAATGCTCCGGAACCAGTCCCCGCTTCGAACACGCGCGCGCCAGGATAGACATCCGCCCACATAGGAATGAGCGCAAGATCCTTCGGATACAACACCTGCGCGCCACGCGGCATCTTCAACACATAGTCGCCGAACGTGGGCTTAAGCGCCAACATCGTTTTGTTTCCGGAAAGCATAGCTAGAGAGCCATCGGGCTTTCCGATGAGGTCGTCGTGGGCAATCTTGTGACCACTCAGCTGATAGAGATCTCCGGCCTTCAAGGTCAGGGCATACTGCCGTCCTTTCTTGTCGACCAAGTGGATGCGCTCGCCTGATTGAAAATATGACATCGAAGCCCATTCTAGAAGTGCCGGGCCGGGTTTTCAACAAGACAACGACCACGATGACGGATTTCTGGACCGCTCCCACATGTCGTATTTGGGAGCCGAATGAACTCTATTTCAATACACGCACCCACTGAATCAGACCTGTTCAGAGAGAATGCCAGACACTAGCGCACTATCCAAGCTCCGTTATTTCCACACTTTCGTCGCCATCGAGGCGGAGAAAACTTTCACCACGATTTGCTCCTTCCCCTTCAACACGATCGTCCCTTGTTATGAAGGCTGAGCCAGAAGTCGGTGTGGCAATTGGGCCAATCGCCCTATAGCCATCCATACACACCTGCAGCAATGTTGCCTCACTCTCTCTTAGAGATCCTCATTAGCGCGCTCTAATAGTGCTGTTATTTCCTCACGATTGCGATCCGTCGTTCTTATGAACAATCCAGCACGGGATTTGCTGCGTAGAAATAATAGAATAGCTTAGCTGCACAGAGCCCAGAATGAATCGTTTCGCGGATCGCTGTCTCTCATACACTAGAACGGAAGAATGAACGTCTGTAGAGGTCACGACCGTATGGAGCGAGACATCGGACAGCTAGAGGAGGGGCGACGACATGAAAGAGAACCTATTCCCAACCCCGGAGCCGGAAGAGCTTGTCACGATTGCAAAGGATGTTGATGCCGACGATCCCGAGGCGAGCGACCTATTAGATGTGATCGGCCGAGATACATCCGAAGAGGAGCAACAAGAAGAACCAACGAAAGCGGCGACTCCTACCGCCGTGGCTGGCGGCCCATTTATGCTGGAGTCACTCTACTTTCGTTCCTTCGGCGAGCGTGCCCTATTGACCAGAGAAGAAGAAGTCGAGCTGGCAAAGAAGATCGATGGCGGAACCAGCACCATTCGCAGGGCGCTACGCCATGCCATACGAGTCTTCCCGCGCCTCAAACGTTCGGATTCTGTGCTCGAAGCGCAGCGCACACTCCAGATGGTCAGAGGTTTGAGCGGGCTCTCAGCTACCGCGATTGATAAGGCCCAGCAGAGTCTCACCGAAATGATCAAGCAGGGAACGGGGCAACAGAAGCTTCCAGTTGCTATCGCCAAGCAGCTCAAGGAAGAGTTGGCCACCCTCCGTTCCGCTCGAATCGTGCTCGAACAGGCAAAAGACGAATTGGTGCGCTGCAACCTGCGACTTGTGGTGGATGTCGCAAAACATTACACAGGCCGTGGCCTGACTTTGCTGGATCTCGTGCAAGAAGGAAATATCGGCCTGATGAAAGCGGCCGAGCGCTATCAATACCGCAAAGGGTTCAAGTTCAGCACCTATGCAACCTGGTGGATCCGCCAAGGCATCACACGCGCACTGGCGGATCAATCGCGGACCATTCGCATTCCGGTTCACCAGACTGAAGCCTCACACCGCATCCTCCGCGTGACGAGACGACTGGGGCAACAACTGGGCCGTCCGGCTCGACTCGAAGAAGTGGCGCAGGCGCTACGAATGAGACCGGAGCGACTCCACGAAACCGTGCAGGCCTTTCAAGAGCCGGTCGCCCTGGAGAAGCCGGTGGGCGACGGAAGTACGGAATTTGGAGAACTGCTCCCCGACCTGCAAGCCGTCCCACCCGATGCCCATGTGCACCGAACGGAAATGTCGCACCAGCTTGAACGCATTCTCGGCACGCTCACACCCCGAGAGCAAACCGTCATCCGGCTACGTTTCGGCATCGGCCACGATCAAGCCTGCACGCTGGAACAAGTGGGGCAAAGCCTCTCGGTGACGAGAGAACGGATTCGTCAGATCGAAGCGAAAGCGCTCAAGAAACTGAAGACCCCCGAGATTAAGGAAATGTTTAGCGCCATCCAGTAAGCCACAGACCCATGAAACAGGAAGGGGCGAAGACTATCTTCGCCCCTTTTCTGTTCTACGACTTTCACCCTGAGAGCAGTTGTGCGACAATGGCGTGGACTCGAGTAGACGAGGCCCCCATGACGAGTGTGCGCACAACACAGACGCGGTTTCTCCTCTTTCGCTACCTCACCATTCCATTCCTTCTTCTTGTCATTGTCTGGGCGTTCGGAGGACTGATTGCCCACGCTGAACCATCGATTGGATCAGTCCCTTCCTACGAAAAATCCCTGTCGGTCCCAGCGGTCGTCGCGAAAGTACGCCCTTCCGTCGTCACCATTCTCACGCGCGGCATGCCGACCACTCCCACGCAAGCCCAATCGGGATCGGGGTCCGGTGTCATTATCGACGAAAGCGGATACATCCTGACGAACAATCACCTGGTAGCGGGAATCAAGAGCCTGGTGGTGGGGCTCTCAACCGGTCGACTCACCCCCGGACGTGTCGTCGCCCGTGACTTCCTGCTTGATTTGGCCCTCGTCAAGATTACGGCGATGGATTTGGTTCCCGCCACACTAAACCCTTCTCCGTCGCTTGAGATTGGTGAATCGGTCGTCGCAATCGGCAACCCTCTCGCCCTCAAGGGAGGCTCGACCGTCACGGTTGGTGTTGTCAGCGCGGTAGACCGTTCGGTGCTCACCCCGGATGGTGAGACACTCTATGGACTGATCCAAACTGATGCCGCGATCAACCCAGGCAATAGCGGGGGTCCCCTCGTCGATCTGTCAGGTCATGTGATCGGTATCAATGTGGCCATCGCCCCCTCTGCTCAAGCCATTAGTTATGCGATTTCGATGGATGCCATATACCCCCATATTCAGTCGATGATCGTCCGTGGGTCGGTCCTCCGTCCCGACCTCGGATTCACGCCGGTCACCATCACCGCGAGCATCATGGCCAGCTTCGGGCTAGAAGGCGACCATGGTGTACTGGCTCTCAATGTCGAGCCGGGAGGTCTGGCCGCTGTCGGAGGCTTCCAGAATTGCGACATCATTACCACAGTTGGGCAACATCAGATTTACAATGTCGGAGACTTTTGGCACTCTCTCCGGCCTTCCGGAGACCAGCCAACTCTACAACTGACCATTCAGAGAAAGAACGCCCAGTCCACGATCTCGCTTCAGAATCCATCGCTGCCGAAGGCTGTTCCATGAGTCTCGGCGATGGGTCACACTCGAGTCACGATTTCCCAGTACAGGGGAGCGAACCTCTCCCGACACCTATTTCACAAGCGGGAACGCTCATCCGGTTTTCGCAACCGATCCCCTATGCCAAGGCATGGACGCTTCAGAAATACCTACAAGGAGAGCGGATTGCGGAGAGACAAGGGGATGTATTGTTGCTCCTTGAGCACACGCCAGTCTATACCCTAGGGCGCACCACCCAGCCAGCACATTGGGACTGCGGGGAAGAGGCTCTCCGCCGGACAGGCGCCAACCTCCAGTCCGTAGATCGTGGCGGTTCGATTACCTACCATGGACCTGGACAGGTCGTGGGTTATCCTATCCTCAAACTGTCACAGTATTGCTCAGGACCGAAGCAGTATGTACGGAAGTTGGAAGAGGTCTTGATCCATACACTCTTGCGATGGGGTATTGACGGATATCGACTCGAAAAGAAACCGGGTGTCTGGGTGCGTTGGAATCATGCTGATGCAAAGATTGCCGCGATCGGAGTCCGGATCGATCAAGGAGTCACGATTCATGGATTTGCGCTCAACGTCGATCTAGACCTATCCCCTTTTTCCTATATCATGCCCTGTGGTCTGGCACAGTGTCGCATCACATCACTGGCCGAGGTTCGGCAATCCGCCGTGTCGCCTTCAGTCGTCGCACAACAGGTGGCGCAGGAACTCGCGCGAATATTCAACATTCAATGGATGCAGCTCCCGCCCGGCATCATGGGACAGGAGCGCCATGCACACCACCTCATATCAACATCCCCGCTGCACACCTGATCAAAGGAACATCCAATGCATGAACTCGACACACCGACTTTCCGGCTGGCAGTTGCGCAGTTTGATCAAGCAGCCGAGGCCATGGAGCTTGATCACAACTTACGCGAGCGGCTGAAACTTCCACAGCGGTCGCTGATTGTCAGCCTGCCTGTTCGAATGGATGACGGCCGGGTCGAGGTCTATACCGGCTATCGTGTGCAGCACGACTCCTCCCGTGGCCCCTCGAAGGGCGGGATTCGCTATCATCCGGATGTGAATCTTGGAGAAGTCGCAGCTCTTGCTATGTGGATGACCTGGAAATGCGCGCTAGCCGATCTGCCCTATGGCGGAGCCAAGGGTGGAGTGGCAATCGCCCCCAAACAGTTCTCGCTTCCAGAATTACAACGTTTGACCAGACGCTATGCCGCGGAAATCTTCCCGTTGATCGGACCAGACAAGGACGTGCCGGCCCCAGACGTCGGGACAGACGCCCAAGTGATGGCCTGGATCATGGATACGTACAGTCAGCAAGTAGGGTATTCGGTGCCGAGCGTCGTCACAGGCAAACCCTTATCGATTGGAGGAAGCCTCGGACGAGAAGAAGCCACCGGCCGCGGAGTGGTCTATGTCACCATAGAAGCCCTTCGTCATCTCAAGCTCGACATTCGGAATACCACCGTAGCCATACAAGGGTTTGGCAACGTGGGGGCCCATACCGCCCGCATCATGCAGGAGTGCGGAGCTCGTGTTATCGCTGTGAGCGACGTGCAGGGAGGCATTCACAATTCGAACGGTTTGGACGTTCCTGAACTCCTTACACGGTACAAAACTAAGGGCCAATCCCTCCGCGACACCAAGCTGGGAGACTGGCTCTCCAATGACGAATTGCTGCAACTCGACTGCACCGTGCTAGTGCCTGCCGCGCTCTCCGAGCAGATCACCGAGCGTAATGCCGCGAAACTGCGCTGCCGGATTCTTGCCGAAGGAGCGAACGGTCCGACAACCCTGGAAGCCGACCGCATCCTGCAGGACCAGGGAGTCTTTATCATTCCAGATATCCTGGCCAACTCCGGTGGCGTGATCGTGTCTTACTTCGAGTGGGTGCAAGACGTGCAGCGTTTTTTCTGGAAAGAAACAGATATTCAAGAGCGATTGCAAGATATTCTGATCTCCGCCTTCCATCGGACATTACAGTTTTCCGTTTCCAAAAAAACCTCTATGCGGCTGGCCGCCCTGATGAGTGGGATCGATAAAGTGGCTCAAGCGCACCTCCATCGCGGACTCTACCCATGAGTTCCTACCATCATGAGGCCAGGAGTCGCGTACTGGAGGAGTTTCTTGTTTGAAAAACTATGGGTTGGCTGGCCGACGGCATACCCCGCATCATGGCTCCCCCACTATTTCATCGCACAGGTTCGCGCATTGGTCACAGCAGTCCCCGGCGATATTTCTCGCGATCATGGAGGCGTTTTCGCGCCCTTCACCTCTTAGAAACCGCCAGATTAGCTGCTCTGGAAGGTGATGATGGGCGGCATGATCGCAAAAGAGCCTTTCTATTGATCAAATCATCCGTGCGGAGAGGACCAGTCATCAATAGGCGTGACGAGCGAGAAGACATCGACTACTGATTCCGGGAGCTTACTCTTTGGGCTCTTGTGGTCCGGCTGATCCATACGCTAGGGTGGACCGATCGGAACTGTGCCAGACTAGATTGTTGGAGATCTGTGGTATGGGTCGAGACGCCGTGCTATCTCTCTGGGAAACCCACAAGGAGGAGCGGTGGCCTCAAGTGGGAAGCCAACAAGAGGGACCGTTGATGACTCTGGACACCGTCATCAGCGGATGCGTCGTGTACTTCCTCGATAGTCCTGAGGGGCTTGATGCCCAGCGGATCAGGATCCTCGAAGATTGTGTTGCTGACCTGGATACCCTCACAGACGAGCTTGACGAAGACTGTCGACCCTACTTTCAACGGCTCCGACACCTTGGAGCCCTCCTCATCACCACCCATCACTCGATATAAACCATACTCTATAAACGAAGGGGGACGGATCAATCCGCCCCGATCACTTCAGGGTCGCTACGGAGTTTCGATACTGTCCTTCTCCATTGCCCAAGAAGCCCCGGAAGCTCTCTCGTTTCCCGCGCCGGTATCTCGAACTTATTCCACACATTCAGCATTCGATAGTTTGGTCTACAGAGGAAAGTTCTCGATAGCAACATACTGCCGCGAAGAAGATCCGTGGCCTTCGACGAATCACCATGACCCGCCTCCTTGCTCATCTAAATTAGAGTCAGCGTAGCCTTGTGACAACCGGGTAATCGCGAGCAACTTGACCACCATCGCATATTCAGCCGTTCTTGCAAGTTCTCAGGTCGTTCGATAAAATGCACACACGCTGCATTGGCCCCACCAATTTCGCCAATACACTTCAGGTACTAGACATCTTTCTGAACCCATGGATAAGGAAGAGTTGATGAAGTATGTACTGCGAGCCGTCACGCTAGCCTGCATGGCGACGGTCGGAGTCGGCACATGGATATCCCCTGGCTATAGTGAGCCTTACGAATTGAGTAAGAACGACGTGATGGACCCCAAGGTCTTGAAGAGTGGAGAGGTTTCACTGTTTGGGGTCAAATTGGGAGACTCCGAAGCCAAAGCTTTTGACTCTCTCGTAAATGAAAAAATTCCTGGAGTAAAAGTAGAACAAGAAGCTTTGTTCATTTTCTTGCTCGACCAACGCAAGCCAACCGGTCCAATGGCTGGCGTGCGCATCCAAGACGGCAAGGTCGACCTGATCTTTATCAATAATCGATTTTCCTATAAGACTCGGGGGATCTTTCGCAATGTATTGAACAGCGAGAGCCCCGATGACGTGCGAAAACTATTGGGACAGGAAGACTATGGGGACGAGAACGTGATGGGCGCCATACTCGCTTACGATAAACAGGGATTCGTCATCAATTATTTGGGGAAAGATGTCAATGTGGAGTTTTCGGCACCTCGGTAGCGATGCGTGCCTGATGTTCGATCTCGACGCATACCTGCCGGTCTAGCTCACTTCCTATCCTTCCTTTCAGCTACCAACCTGAATTCGTTCCTGTTTCAATGCTCTCTCTGTCGCCACGCGCTATTACAAGGTCTCTGGGCCTTCGCCATAGGGCGCCGCAAAGTTCGAACGCAAGATGAGGACGACACTCACGTTGCGACGGTCTTCCTCCTCGCCTCGTGCTTGCCTGCTCAGCCAACCAGGGGATTTGAATTCAATGCAGAGGTTCGGCTACCTGTAACCCGTAGGTAATAAGGTTCGTCGCTGTGTTCCATCGACGCTTGGAATTGAGGATCACGAGGAGAAGATCGCTCCCGTTCTGAGAGACTTTGGCGATGAGGCACCGACCGGCTTTGGAGGTAAATCCGGTCTTGATTCCTTCAACGCCAGGAATACGTCCCAACAATCTATTCGTGTTGTGCAAGGCATACGAGCGGTGACCGTTGACAGGTGTGATGCTCGCGCGTTCCTCGCGAACTAATTGTCGGAAGATTGGCTGATCGAGGGCCGTGACACTCAGCGTGGCAAGGTCTTCGGCTGTCGAGTAATGATCCGGGTTATCGAACCCGCAACCATTGCTGAAATGCGTATCGGACAAGCCTAGTTCCTCAGCCTTGGCGTTCATGAGCGTCACGAACCTGGCTTCGTCGCCACCCACATGCTCCACCGCCGCAAGACAGGCATCGTTCGCGGACACAATCAGCATGGCCTTCAGCAGATCTTCCAACCTAAAGACCTGCCCGGCCTTCACACGCAAGTGAGTCTTATGCGCCCGTGCGGCACCGGGACTGATCGTGACGAGGTCATCCAACTGACCCTTTTCAAGAATGACTAGGGCCGACATGATTTTCGTGAGGCTGGCAGGGGACATTCGCTTCCCCGCATCGTATTCATACAACACACGCCCACTCTTGAGCTCCTTGAGAAGAATGCCATGGGCTGGAGCAACTCGCCATGGAGGGAACTGGCGCGGAGCAATCGCGGTTCGAACAGGAACGGACTGAACCGCTCCGTTCTTTGCAAGGGCGATGGACGGCGTGAGGGTTTCAACGCCCATCAACAGAAGACCGATGAACACCCCGGCAGCGCAGGCGAAAAATGGCCACCGATACGATGTCCCACAATCTCTTGTCATCATGAACGCGGCACTCCTCTTCATAGTGTATATGATTCCCGCACCTTCCCTCCGCGAAACCCGCTGTCAATCACTTTATGAAAGAAACGGAGCAGGTCGGCAAGGTCGATCCAAAACCCGCAATTCAAACAGCGGGCATAGAGTCGTCGATTCACTAACGTATAGTGACGCTCGACCATCATGAAGCCTTTGCATCTCAAACAATCCATTGACGCATCTATATTCAGATTCTGTGTCTATCGAAGTCGATTCATCACTAATGCCAAGCAACCTGCCAGCAATCCTCCGCCGAAAATCGTGGTGCCAAACGAGAGGTACGCGCCTGCCCCACTGCCGGGAGAGGCTCCGTCGAGCAGGTCTCGCACACCCCCCTGTACCATCAGCACGGAGAGAGTGAGCAACGCGCCAATGGCAAACCACCATCTAAAGGATCTCAATGGTGTACCCGAAACAACGGGCCAAAGGGCCTGGAAACAGCACTTGTCGGTCACTGTAGCCGAGGGTCAGCAGGCTGTCAAGAAGACGACCTATTGATCCACTCCACCTCTCGGTAAACATCGACACGCTTCACGGGGGAGATGCGATGGGAGTGGACACCGCTTTCAATCCTCGATGGAGAAAGACGGAGACGCTTCCATTGCCGTTGTCCGCCGTCACGAGTCCAGGCTCTTCAGCCTCCTTCGTTGTGACACGAAATGTCGCGAGGGCAAAGGGGCCTGGTTTTGTCCGATAGTTTCTCGGCGGATACTCGAATGTTCCATCGCCACGACCGTAGAGAATGGAGAGATCGCTCGACTGAAGATTGACGATAGCCACGTCGGTGCGTTGATCGCCATTGAAGTCGCGAGCGAGCCCGAAATTCGGCCCTGCATCGGCGCCGGAATCATGCCCTGGCTGAAACGTCCCATTACCTACTCCGAGGAACGTTGTAAAACTATCCTGGGTCCCGTTGATCACAAGTAGGTCACGGATTCGGTCGCGATTGAAATCGGTGAAACTGACCCCGAGCGGGCGCTTTCCCGTCCGATAGTCGGTGGGAGGGCGAAACGTGCCGTCGCCATTCCCCATCCAAATTGAGACCGCGTTCGACATCGGCCCCCCGTTCGTCACGGCCAAATCGATCTTCCCATCGCCATCCAAGTCGGCCATCGCTACCGACGTGGGCGTATCGCCATATTCGTATTGGGCTCCATGGGTGAACTCTCCGGTACCGGTTCCCAAGAAAACTTTGATCTTGTCGTTCCGCAATGCCACCACAAGGTCGGGCGTTTGATCGCCGTTCAGGTCGTCGCTGGCAATGGCGATGGGGGTTCGATGCACGGGATAGCGCGGCCCCTCTTCAAATTTTCCGTCGTCCCGACCGAAGAGTACGGCCACTTCATCGCCCCCAGAACAGGCCAAAACTACGTCGGGATACGGGTCACGATTGAACATCCCTAAGGCGAGCGAACGGGGCTCTTTACAGACATTCAGTTGGACTTGATCGCGAAAGGTGCCGTCACCGTTGCCGAGGAGAATCGAAAGCGTATTGCTGCCGATGTTGGTTGTGACCAGATCGGTAAAACCGTCCTGATTGACGTCAACGGGAGTGACAGTCGTCGGATTCTTCCCTACTTTGTAACTGGCAAAATAGTAGAAGAGATCTGGCGGGGCGTAGGGGTCTTGCTTGGTGCAGCCGATTGCCGTAAGCAGAAAGAAACTTGTCGCCATGACGATAAGACCGCAGGCTCTCCACCTGTTGTGACCGTCAGCGCTTCTGATCACGCACTCCACCTCGCGCGAGGAACCGCCACCGTAGTGATTCATCTGGATGGGTATAGGCCCTTCAACCAGGCCTTCCCACCGAAACAAGCGTGGCCAGTATACGACCACCGCTTTCTCCTGGCAATCAATCCCTCTACGCAACGATCCCTGCCGCAACTCGATTTCACCAATCCTAGCCCGCTCAGCGACGGCTTTGAAAACGGGCCGGAGTTTGAGGTACACTATTACCCTTGTTAAGGAGGACCCTATGAGCAAGATGATGAAGATTGAGTTGACGATGTACGGAATCGCTGAAGTACTGCATTGGTGCCACGACCGCAATAAGGGCCGAGTCCCCGGGGTGGACACTGCAGGTTTCGATAAGATGAAGGTGCTCTTGGCTGAGAAACCTCAGTCAGGCGATTATTTTACCCTCGATCAGTTTTGGAAAAAGAAGGTCACCTTGGACCTGACTGAAGATGAAGTGGCAACGATCGATCGCTGTCTCTACGATATCCCCAATTTCGACAGCGAGCCTCTCCCGCAAATCCGACATAGATTTTGGCCGCAACAGGTCGCTGCCCACTAAGCAGCAGGGGCCGTCCTCAAACGGCCCCTGCCTTTACCTCATAGCCATTTGCCCAGCCTACTCATCTCATCCAAGACGGGGCCGAGAGCCGCGTGGAGAACCTGTAGCGTTTTGATGCGAGCTTGTGGGAAGAACTATCTGGCTGGAAGAAGAAACTGCCCTTTCGGGATGCTCAAAAAGTCCGTCCAGCAACGCCGCAGCGAGTGAAAGCCCGAGGCGTACCCTTCGGGAACGTTGAGGGTTTGAACGAAGCGAGAACGAAGCTGGCGGCCTTTTTCAGCATCCTGCCGCTAGAGCGTCCCTTCTCCCTTCAGATACTTGCGAAAACGGTCCATCAAGTCGGCGCCGAGTGTTCCACCTTCCGGTTTCTTCATGTCTGGATCGGCAAAATGTTCACGAATTTCCTGAAGGCGTTTCTCCGCCTGCTCATTCCCTTGCAGCCGCTTGGTCTTCTCCAGCGCCGTATCAAACGCCTCAAAGGTCAGATTATCGTACCCGAAAGAGCGAATCCGTTTGACGGCCTTCATCATGGCCTGATTCCGGAAAGTCGTGAGGTGTTCCGAATCGACCTCCTTGAGCCCAAGCTTCCGCGCCCTGCGCTCAGCGGCTTTACGGATTCCGCTACGCACGAAATCCGGAGACGTCTGCAGCCGCTTCCATGCCTCATCGGTCCACGCGACTCGCTCTTGTGGTGCGTCCCACAATTGCAGCAACATCGGCTCGTCGATCCGCGTCACGCCTTTCTCTCTCGCCAAATCTTCGGTGTCCCGCCTCAACATGTCGGTGACGAATTCGACGGCGATCGGCGGCGACTGTTTCAATTTCTCATGAAGTTGGGCCAACGCTCCCTCGCTCCATTCCAACGGAGGCCTCGAAGCCTCACGGAGATCGCCCAGCGCTTCCACCTTCTCGAAGAGTTCGACATTCACCTCGAGATGGCCCCGCTCCCTGGCAATTTCTTCGGCAATTTGCCTGATCATGTTCCGCATGAATTCCGGAACCGTATTCAGCCGGTCCTTGGCGGCGGCAGTCCAGGGAAGATGGCCTTGCGCCATTTGCTCCGCCGCGTCTGCCATACCGGCCTCACCGCCCATACTGCCCATCATTTGGTTCTTGAACTGATCGAGAATCTCCCCCGTAATCTCCGAGTAGCCAAGCTCTCGGGCCTTTTTTTCGGCTAGACGCCGGACCATTCCACGCAAAAAGAGCGGCGCCCGCTCTAAACGTTTGGAAGCCTCGTCCGTCCAACCGATATCTATCCCGACCGCATCGTGGGAGTCTGGTGAATTCATGATGATCAGTCCCGTTATGACTGGTTCAGGAGTTCCTTCAATTCTTTGCCGGCTTTGAAAAACGGAACCTTCTTGGCAGGGACCGCCACGGTCGCGCCGGTCTTGGGATTTCGCCCTTCTTTCATCCGACGAGCCCGCAGCCGAAAACTACCGAACCCTCGAATCTCCGTCTTATCGCCGTTCTTCAACGAATCACGCACACAGTCGAAAATCGTATTGACGACGACTTCCGCCTGCCGCTTCGTCAAGGTCGTGATCTGTTCGGATACACGCTCGATGATTTGGGCCTTCGTCATATTGGACTCCCTTTCGTGATGATGAATCGACCTGTGCACCGATCCGGACGCGCTAGAACGCCATGAGATACTTGAGCCCGACCCCGGAGTACAAATCCAACTTGGGGAAGAGCCCTGATATTCGCGATTCGATCAATTCTCTGATCGAAAACCGTCGGCGCGGCTCAATGACTTTCGGCTCACCCTCAATGCCGGCCACGTCCGCCGCAAGCTGGATGGCAGCTTCGAGATCACCGAGTTCATCCACGAGCTTTGACGCTTTGGCCTGACGGCCCGTGAAGATTCGACCGTCCGCCAAGGCCTGCACCGCCGCCACGTCGAGCCCGCGCCCTTCCGCCACTGCCTCGATAAACTGCTTATGGACATCATCCATGACGGATTGGAGCAACGCCTGTTCCTCATCACTCATCTTCCGGAGAGGCGATCCCACATCTTTGAATCGTCCACTTTTGATCACGATACCTTCGACCCCGATCTTCTTGAGCAGCCCTTCGACGTTCGCCATCTCCATGATGACACCGATACTCCCCGTCAACGTCCCTGAATTGGCCATGATCCGATCAGTGGCAACCGCAATATAGTAACCTCCTGACGCCGCCACCGTACCCATTGAAGCGATCACCGTCTTGTTGCTCTTGTTACGAACTCGCAGGACTGCATCATGGATTTCTTGCGACGGCACAACCCCACCGCCTGGGCTATCGATTCGCAAGACGATAGCTTTGACGGAAGGGTTGTCGGCAAAACGCTTCAACTCGCCGATCGTGGATTGTGCATCCACAATGACCCCTTCAATACGAATCAATCCAACCCGGTCCTCCATCGAAAAGTCGAGGTCTGGAAAGAACAGATTCATCAGAAAGAGCAGGCCCAGTCCGACGCCGAGCGCCCAAAGCGCTCGGCGCCATATCCCTCGCTTGGCCGGCTTTTCCACTGTGTCATCACTCATGATTCTGCTCGTGTACCATGTCGGAAGGCGCCCCTCTAGCTTACACTGAGGTCCGGTGCATCAGACCTACTTATCGTCCTCGGCTTGGCCTCGCTTCCGATTCTGCTTCGCCGCACGACCCAAGCTTTGGTCCAACGCGCCTTGTGTGGCATGGTATTCATCAACCGTTCGGCGATCGGAATCCATTTGATGATCGCGCAAGCTGAGCGCAATCTTCCGCTCTTCCCGATCAACCTTGATGATCTTGGCCGTCACTTCATCCTGCAGCTTGAATTTCTCTTCGAGCTTGGCCTGTTGGTCGAGTCCGGCCTCGCTGATGTGAATCAACCCTTCGACTCCCCCGTCCAATTCGACGAAGATACCAAAGTCGGCGACCTTGCTGACCTTCCCGACCGCCACATCCCCGACCGCATACCGGTTCGGAATCTCGTCGTCCCATGGATCGCTCTTCAGCTGCTTGTACCCGAGCGACAGCCGCTCCTTTTCCTTGTCGATCCGCAAGACCACGGCCTCTACCTTCTGTCCCTTCTTGAAGAGTTCAGAGGGATGCTTGATATGTTTCGTCCACGACATGTCGGAAATATGGATCAATCCATCGATGCCTTCTTCGAGTCCGACGAACGCGCCGAAGTCGGTGAGGCTCTTCACCTTCCCTTCAATGCGCGTCCCGATGGCGTACTTCCCTTCCACCATATCCCAGGGGTTCGGAGCCGTCTGCTTCATGCCGAGGGAAATCTTCCTGCTGGCCGGATCCACGTTCAACACCGCCGCTTCAACCTGATCCCCGATGGACACGACGCGCGACGGATGGCGCACCTCGTGTGTCCATGACATCACAGAGACATGCACCAGTCCCTCGACGCCGGGCTCGAGCTCGATGAATGCCCCATAGTCGGTCAGGCTCACGACACGACCTCGGACGCGGGTACCGATCGCGTACTTACTGGCCACGCCGGTCCAGGGATCGGCGCTCTTCTGTTTCAAACCGAGTGAAATGCGCCCGGTCTCTCGATCGTATTTGAGGACGCTGACTTCCACCTTGTCGCCGATGTTGAACATTTCCGACGGATGGCCGACACGGCCCCAGGACATGTCCGTGATGTGGAGCAACCCGTCGATGCCGCCGAGGTCGATGAATGCTCCGTAATCCGTGATGTTCTTCACCACGCCTTGAATCAACTGCCCTTCCTTCAACGTGGACAGGGTGGTCTTCCGTTTCGAATCTCTCGTCTCCTCCAAGAGCACGCGCCTGGATACGACGACGTTGCCGCGCCGGTGATTGATCTTGATGATCTTGAGCGGGAACGTGCGTCCGACCAACCCGTCAAGGTCCCGCACCGGATGAAGATCGATCTGCGAACCCGGCAAAAACGCCTTCACGCCGATATCGACCATCATGCCGCCTTTGATCCGCGCCACGATCTTGCCATCGATGCTTTTGCCGTCATTGAAGAGCTTTTCCAGCTCTTCCCAAATCTTCATCTTGTCGGCTTTTTCTTTGGAGAGAACCAGATTGCCGTCGGCGTCTTCGCACTCCTCGATATAGACCTGAAGCCGATCACCCACCTTGATGTTCTGAAGTTCCTCGGTGGAGAACTGATCGTTCGGGATCATCCCTTCGGACTTGTAGCCGATGTCCACGACCACCTTGTCTTTGGTCACAGCGACG
Organism: uncultured Nitrospiraceae bacterium; assembly: GCA_963801725.1. Lineage (GTDB taxonomy): Bacteria > Nitrospirota > Nitrospiria > Nitrospirales > Nitrospiraceae > Palsa-1315. Next base: position 858,333 of record CAWDFX010000002.1, on the reverse strand, counting down.
ATGCGACCCTCCGTAATGGTGCCCTCTTCGAGGTTTTTGAATGTCTCCTCGTACAAGGCCGCTAAGGCCGCTCGGTCTAATTGCTGGTCACTCGATGGCGAAACCGTACTCATGGTGTGAATCCTACTCTTCCGACTGGAGTCGGGTGCTGATAGTTATACACCGACATTCACTCAGCCTTGCGAATGCCGGCACTGGACTGCTTGGTCGGAGACTCTACTCCACCTAAGGAGGCAATGCGATCCATCACGGTGCGACTGACCTCCTGATAATACTGTTTGATCTCTTCGTTCTCTCCGCTCCGGGGAAACGTCAGTGCCTCTCCATAGAATACGGTTACGGGACGGAAAGCGCGGCCACATGGTTCCCGACGGCAGCACATCGTACGTACCCTTGAGATAGGCCGGAACCACAGGACATCCGGTCTGTGCCACAATCACACCAATCCCTGGTTTCGGGGATTGTAACCGTCCGTCCAGGCTGCGACTGCCCTCCGGAAAGATCACCACGACCTTTCCTTCCTTAATCAAAGTGACCGCCTTACCAAATGCGTCACGATCCAACCGGCCTGTTCGCAGGGGAATCCATCCCAACCATTGGCAGATCGCCCGAAGGCCCGGAACCGGAAAGAGATCGCTCCGTCCTAAAAACCACGCCCGCCGCCGCATCCCACAACCCAGGAGAGGAATATCCAGGTAACTGGCATGGTTTGCCGCCACGATGAACCCACCGGTCTGAGGAACTGCGCCAACGACTCGATAGCGAAAACAGAGCCAGCCGATGGTCCGGGAAAGAACCCATAGAATCCCGTAGAGGACTGAACTCACAATCGGGCCGCAATCACAGCCATCATCTGGTCCACCACCTCCGCGATGGACAACGTTGAGGTATCAATGAACCGGGCATCTTCAGCAGGAACCAACGGGGCGATGGAGCGGGAACGATCCCGGGTATCGCGTCCTGCCAGGTCGGCTGTCGTCTCTTCAAGCACCCCCGAATGTCCCGCCGCAACCAGTTCCCGATGCCGGCGTTGCGCCCTGACGGTCTGATCCGCTTCGAGAAAGAACTTCACGTCCGCCGAGGGGAATACCTTCGTCCCCATATCCCGCCCCTCAGCCACCACCGCTCCACCTTGTCCAATTTGCCGCTGGATAGGCAGCAACCAAGCCCGAACTGCTGGAATTGCAGAAACCACCGAGGCTGCTGACGACACCGCAGGCGTTCGGAGGTCACCGCTCACATCTCTGCCATTGACGAACACCGCAGCGGCCCCGTGATGGAACTCCATCTTGAGCGAGAGGGTGGGCAACAACGCAGCAACCGTCTCGACATCAGCCGGATTCCGTCCAGACTCAATGACGGCCCAAGCCGTCGCGCGATAGAGGGCGCCCGTGTCGAGATACAGATACTCCAATCGAGAGGCTAACAATTTGGCTACTGTACTCTTGCCGACACCAGCTGGACCATCGATCGCAACGGTCAGCCGTCTCGCTTGTTTTTCCTCCGCACCATGTCCCACGTCGTGGCCCCGTATTATAGCCGTCACCGGCTTTCAGTCAATAATTCCAATAGTGTGCGATGAAACGCTGGGAATGATGTCTCGATGCACAGCCGTTTCGTCAATCACGGTTGGCGCAGAAGCGGTCAAGCCCGCGATGGCCAATGACATCGCCACCCGGTGATCTCCATGGCTGCGGCCATGTGCCGCCTGCAATCGGCCGTGACTCTCTGCTGTGCCAAGTCCTCGCACCACCATCCCGTCGGGCCTTTCTGTGATCTGGGCCCCCATCGCGCGCAACTCCGCCGACATCGTCGCAATTCGATCGCTCTCTTTGACCCGCAACTCTTCGGCCCCGGAGATGATCGTCTCGCCCTCTGCGACTGCCGCCGCGACACACAGGATGGGAAATTCATCGATCGTCTGCGGGATCAAATCGGGCCCGACCGCCACTCCACGCAAATGTGCCGACTTTACCCGGATATCCGCAACCGGCTCTCCTGCCTCCTCACGCCGATTGAGCAATTGAATATCCGCGCCCATGCTCGTCATCACGTCCAACAGGCCTGTTCTTGTCGGGTTGATCCCCACCTGATGAATCGTCACATCCGAGCCAGGAACAATCGTCGCGCCCACGATGAAGAAGGCGGCGGCAGAAAAGATCACCAGGTACGACTAACTGAGGCGACGCATTCCACCCGACCGATGGCCGTCCCTCAACCAATAGCGTAGCCCCTTCCCGTCGCAGTCCGATACCGAAAAACTGGAACATTCGTTCCGTATGGTCCCGCGAAAGACGCGGCTCTGTGATGCGGGTCGTCCCTTCGGCAAACAAGGCTGCGAGCAACAGGGCGGATTTAATTTGCGCGCTCGCCACCGGCGAGGCGTAGGCGATCGCGCGAAGGCGATTCCCCATCACGGCTAAGGGTGCAAGTTCACCTCCCTTGCGTCCGGCGATGGTCGCCCCCATTTCCCGCAACGGCTTGACGATCCGCCCCATGGGACGGCGGCGAATCGATTCGTCGCCTGTCAGCACCGTGAAAAAATCCTGTCCTGCCAGCAGACCGGTCAGGAGACGAATGCCCGTTCCGGAATTCCCGCAATCAATCGGCCCACTCGACTCGGTCAGTCCCCAGAGTCCCTTGCCATACACACGCAGTTCCTCAGCCGATTCATCGATGCGCACGCCGAGCGCCTGGAATGCGCGCATCGTATTGAGACAGTCTTCGCCTCGACAATAGCGCGCAACCGTGCTGACCCCGTTCGCCAATGCTGTCAGGATGATGGCACGATGGGTGATCGACTTATCGCCCGGAACGGAAATCGTTCCCTGCAAAGGTCGGCCTGGTGTAATCGTCAACAACGCCATAGGTGTACTACGCGGAGACGGTCGGTCGCGTGGAGACTTTCTCCCGTTCCTGCTTTGCCCGTTCAAGTTCCTTCTCGATGCCTGCAGCATCGCCCATTTGAATGAGCTGCTTCAATTGGCTCAGCGAACGCTCATAGGCCTCAATGAACATGACCACATTGTCGCGGTTCCAGAGAAAAATATCGCGCCACATTTCAGGAGAACTCGCGGCAATCCTAGTCGTATCCCGCAAGCCGCCCCCCGAGTGGCTTGCCAGATCAAGGGAGGGAATTTGTTGATCGCGAATCTCGGCCAGGGCGTTGATCAAGGCAAACGCTGCCACATGAGGCAAATGACTCACTGCCCCAAGAATCTTGTCATGCAGATGGGCATCCATCGTGAGCACCACCGAACCGGTTTCTTGCCACATCGTTCGGACCTGCTCAAGTGCCTGCGGATTCGTGGTCTTCGTCGGCGTCAGGATACAACGCGCGCCAATAAATAGTTGATCCGATCCGGCCGCCACGCCCGTCTTTTCCTTGCCGGCAATGGGATGGGCCCCGACAAAATGGACACCGGCCGGCATGGCTTGCTCAGCCTGCTCGACCAGCAGACCCTTCACACTTCCGACGTCGGTCACAATCGCACCCTTTTTCAAGCAGGAGGCCCACTCAGTCAGGTGCCGATCATAGGTGTCGACCGGGGTGGCCAGCACGACCAGATCGGCATCTCTCACTCCGTCTTTTGGATCGACGACGTAGCGATCGATCGCGCCCAACTCGACTGCGGTTTTCAAGTTTTCGACTCGCCTCCCAACCCCGATGACCCGTTCCGCCAACCCCTTTCGGCGAAGAATCATACCGAGCGATCCACCGATCAGCCCCACTCCGATAATCGTGACCTGGGTAAAGTGCAGCGCCATTCTTCAAACCGGACTGAAGCCGAGCCTCAATCCTGTGTCCTTCAACTCCAGTCTCTCTCGTTATAGTTCCCGACCAACCGCCACTGCGATCTTTCGCATGTCCTGCATCAGTTCCTTGAACTTGCTCGGTTTAATGGATTCTTCACCGTCACACAGTGCACATTCCGGGTTTGAATGGACTTCGATCAGAATGCCGTCTGCCCCCGCAGCCACTGCAGCTTTCGACATTGGCGCCACCAGATTCCACTTGCCGGTGGCATGGCTGGGATCGACGATGACGGGCAAATGCGACAGTTCTTTTAACGTCGGGACCGCCGCAAGATCGAGCGTATTGCGATACTGTGTCTCGAAGGTCCTGATCCCCCGCTCGCACAACATGACGTTCTGATTCCCGCGGGACATGATGTATTCTGCCGAAAGAAGGAATTCCTTGATCGTCGCCGAAAGTCCCCGCTTCAACAGCACCGGCTTGTCGTAGGCCCCAACCTCCTTGAGCAATTCAAAGTTCTGCATGTTGCGGGCGCCAATCTGGATGATATCGGCTTTTTCGAGAAACAATTCGATGTCGCGGGTATCCAGAATCTCGCTGACGACCGGCAATCCGGTTTGCTTCTTCGCCTCAACCAGATAGTCCAGTCCTTCACGCCCTAACCCCTGAAAGGAATAGGGCGACGTACGTGGCTTGTAGGCGCCTCCTCTCAAAATGCTCGCTCCGGCCGCCTTCACCTCGTGAGCAATACCGACCGTGATTTCGAGCCGCTCCACCGCGCAAGGTCCCGCCATGATGACCAGCTTGTGGCCGCCGATCTTCACGCCGCTCACATCGATCGTCGTACCTTCACGCTTAAACTCCCGGCTGACAAGCTTCCACGGTGCGAGAATCGGCAACACACTTTCGACGCCCGGCAAGGCTGTGAGCGGCTGGTTATGCAGAATTCGATCGTCGCCGATGACCCCAATGATCGTCCGCTCCTGACCGGTCGAGAGTTGCGACTTCAATCCCAACTCGCGAAGCCGATCGATAATATGGTCGACTTCCCGTTCGCTTGCCTCTGGCTTCAATACAATAATCATATTACCCTCACCCTGTGCTCAACTCGGATGGATCACCCGCTTGAGTGCAGCCAAAAATTCCCTGTTTTCTTCTTCCGTGCCTATAGTCACCCGAACCATACGCCCCTCGATGTGGCGAACAATGATGCCCTCCCTCAGCAGGGCCTCAAACACCGCGCGACCGTCTCGTCCGACATCGACGTACACAAAATTCGCTTCGCTCGGAATCGGCGCAAACCCGAGCGAGGTCAATCCCTTCGCCATCTGTTCCATCCCCGCTTCATTCACCGCTCGACTCCGCGCCACATGTTCATCGTCACCGAGAGCGGCGAGCGCGGCGCGCTGCGCCAGACTATTGGCGTTGAAGGGCGGGCGGACTCGGTTCAAGATATTGGTGATCTCCGCCGTCGCCACACCGTACCCGATTCGTAATCCAGCGAGGCCATAGATTTTCGAAAACGTCCGGAGCACAATCACATTCCGCCCCTGCTTCACATAGGCCATAGAATCCGGAAACTGCGGATCCCGGACGTATTCGAAATAGGCTTCGTCACACACCACGACGACATGTGCCGGCACGCGTGAGAGCAGAAGGTCAACCTCATCGGCTGACACCATTGTTCCGGTTGGATTATTGGGGTTGCAGAGGAACAGAAGCCGTGTCCGGTCGGTGATGGCGTCCGCCATCGCTTGAAGATCGTGCCGCCACTGCTTCAACGGGACGACGATAGGCGTTCCGTGGGCTGCCGTGACCTCCATTTTGTAAATGACGAAGGTCTGATCGGCCATGACCGCTTCATCGCCTGGAGCTAACAACGTACGGGCGAGCAGGCCCAAGATTTCATCCGATCCATTCCCGAGAATGACCTGATCCGGGGTCACCTTCCAACGATCTGCCAGGGCTTCTCGCAAGCGAAACGCCCCGCCGTCAGGATAGCGATGCAGGGTTGCGGTTCCCTCACTCAACGCGGCGAGCGCCTTCGGGGAGGAGCCTAACGGATTCTCATTGGATGCCAGTTTAATGACGCGGGCGAGCCCTAATTCCCGCTGGAGTTCCTCAATCGGCTTCCCAGGAACATAGGGATTTAATGAGGCGATATCTGGATGAACCTTCAACGGCATGGCATCAACTGTGAGCTGGATAGGAGCCCAATACTTTCATGAAGAGACAGCGGCCTGTGATTTCTTCGATGGCTTTCTTTACCCTCTCTTCCTCCATATGCCCTTCGATATCGACGAAGAAAATGTACTCCCAGGCTTTTCGCCTGGAAGGACGAGATTCGATCTTGGTCATACTCAGGCCGTGGGAAGCAAACGGTCGGAGAAGGTCGTACAGCGCGCCGACTTTGTCTTTCACTGAGAGCATTAATGAAGTCTTATCTTTCCCCGTACGCTCGGGCGGCTTCTGAGACAAGACAAGAAAGCGGGTCACGTTGTTCATATTATCTTCAATACGGGCCTTGATGACCTTCAAGCCGTATAACTGGGCCGCCAACTCTGATGCAATCGCGGCGACAGAGGGAGTTTCCACACACAGTTCCGCTGCCCGCGCCGTGCTTGCCATCTCCGATACGGGCACATCAGGCAAGTTGGTTTCCAGCCAATTTCGGCATTGAGCAATGGCATGGGGATGAGAGTGGATTTTTTTCACCTCTTCCATCACGCCGGACTTCGACATCAAATGATGGGACACTTCCTGGAGGACTTCGCCATAGATCAGGAGATTCGAATCGATGAACATATCGAGCGTGTGGTTGACCACGCCTTCTGTCGTGTTCTCGATCGGGACCACGCCAAAATTGGCTCGCCCCCGCTCGACTTCGCTGAACACGTCCTTAATGCTATTGACCGGAACATACTGGGCAGACGACCCGAATTTCTGCATGCAGGCCATGTGAGTAAACGTTGCTCTGGGGCCGAGATAGGCCACCTTCTGAGGACCCTCAAGAGAGAGGGAGGCGGACATGATTTCTCGATAGACTGGTCGAATTCGCCTCGGATGGAAATGGCCCGGTGTTCTGCTGTATGAGGCGCTCGACTATCGCCGCTTCCCGCGCCGAAGTATGGAGATTGGCACCCGCATCCCGCTGTTTCTTCAGCTTGCCGATCTCTATGACGCTTTTGGAGCGCTCATTCAGCAGGCGCAAAATCTCGTCGTCGATGCGATCGATCGCTTTCCGGTACTCGGAAAAGTCTCCGGACATAGCTACCCCCCTCTTCCCAGCCCAGGAGGCGGGCACCCGTCCGTCGGCTGGAATGGCACAAGCTAAGTGGGAAATGATACAGGAACCATTCCTGGCAATGCAAGGAGACCCTCGACCTTTCACGAGCTTGCGTGACGATCACCATCTGTTTCTGTCTGCTATCAGAAAGACGTGACAGGGACCCGGCGCATCACGAGAAGAGGAGGGAGGTCGGCCTTTTGAAATGATCGAAGGCCAGCTTCGTGGCTTGGCGGCCACGCCCGGTTCGTTCAAGGAAACCAGCCTGAATCAGATAGGGCTCATGGACATCTTCCAGGGTACTCTTGTCTTCCTGGACTGCGGCTGCCAACGATTCCACCCCGACCGGTCCTCCAGCGAACTTGTCGATGATGGTCAAAAGAATCTGGCGATCCATCTCATCAAACCCCGCCGTATCGACACCCAACCATGCAAGCGCGTCCTGGGCTACAGTCTGGGTAATTCGTCCCGCCGCCTTGACCTGAGCATAGTCGCGCACCCGTTTGATCAGCCGGTTGACGATGCGAGGGGTTCCTCGAGCGCGACTGGCAATTTCCTGGGCTCCCTCGGAATCGATCGGGATTCCAAGCACGCCAGCCGAGCGTGTCACGATCGTCTGCAGTTCCGCCGGAGAGTAAAACTCCAGGCGGTGGACGAGGCCAAATCTGTCCCGGAGTGGGGAGGTCAGGGCGCCGGCCCTGGTCGTGGCCCCGACCAGGGTAAACCGGGGGAGATCCAATTTCACCGTTCTGGCTGCAGGCCCCTGGCCGATCACGAGATCGAGTTGGTAGTCCTCCATCGCTGGATAGAGTGCTTCTTCTACAGAGGCAGGGAGTCGGTGAATCTCGTCGATAAACAGAACGTCGTGCTCTTGAAGATTCGTCAGGATAGCGGCTAAATCGCCCGCATGGGCCAACACGAGACCGGAGGTCGAGCGGAGCGCTGCCCCCATCTCACGAGCGATGATGTGGGCGATGGTGGTCTTCCCCAACCCAGGGGGACCATAAAAGATTGTGTGATCGAGCGCTTCATTCCGTTGTTTCGCAGCCTCGATGCAAATCCGCAGGGACTCTTTCATCCGCTCCTGGCCAACATACTCTTCCAAAGTCTGCGGACGCAGCACCGTCTCGATACTTCGCTCTTCGTCCGTGATCTGTGTGCTGACAATCCGTTCAGCCATCGTGAAGGGACCTCCCTCGCTGCGGTTTACTTCTTCTCCGGCGTCGGGAGGTACCTAGGTGGAGGCGGCAAGGCGCCCTGCCCGGGCGTTGCTGTACTCCCACAGTCCGGCGGGCAGGACTTGAGGCCTTGAGTTGGATCCGGAAGGTTCGATTCCATCTTTTGCAGCTGACATTGTGTGAGCCGCCCCCCATCCTTATTTCCACAGCGACCCGGAACACTCGAGTTGCCGATTTCACGATAGCCCTCGGGACAGGAACCACAGACAGACAGCAGATTCGCCCCAAGCGGGGCACATTCAACGAGTGTGGGATCGCCGTCCTTACAAATTTCCTTGGACTCGGTCACGCCCGTGGTCGCATAGCCATCGGGACATTGACCGCAAGTCTTGCGAATACTTTTAGGCTCGCTTGACTCTTCGGCTTGCACAGGTATGGCCCCCAACCCCAATAGAAGCACCACAAGCCCGATAGATAATTGAGCATGGACTATTGATTGAATCAATCTCGTCATCATCTTTACCCCCTTGCAAGCTCCTTCAAGGATTCACGAATCATGTCTTTGAGCGCGATGGATTCAGCATTGGACTTCTTCACGTGTTTCAACACATCTCTGGCGTCTTGTGGGCGATAGCCCAAATTCACGAGTGCTGACAGCGCGTCGTCAAAGGTTGCGTCCTGCCCCTGCCTGGGTACATCGCTTGCCTGCGCGAGGCCTGGGTGGAGTTTTCCAACTTTATCCTTGAGCTCCAACACAAGACGGCTGGCTGACTTGTGTCCGATCCCTGGAACAGTCGTTAGCTTCTCGACATCTCCGGACTGAATCGCCGAGACCAGGTCGGACACCGGAAGAGCCGATAAGACACTGAGAGCCAGTTTGGGCCCAACGCCGGACACGCTGGTCAGCAGCACGAATGCATCTTTTTCCTGCGATGTCAGAAAACCGAAAAGCTGAATCGCGTCTTCGCGGACATGCGTGTGAATGCTCAGCGAGATACTGTCGCTGAGATTGGGCAACCCATAGTAGGTGCTGAGAGGAATAAATACTTCGTACCCGACCCCGTGCACGTCGAGAACCAGAGCGGTCGGCGCCTTGAAGGCCAATCGGCCTGTCAGTGAGGCGATCATACTCTTAATGAGGCAACATAGGCTGAAGGTATTCAGGCTGAAGGCTGAAGTGTTCGGAACTCCGACCTTCAGTCTGAACACCTGAATAGCTACCGCTGTTGTTCATCCGGCGGCGGCCACTTTCTCCATCACCTCGTCGGAAATATCAAAATTCGCGTGAATCTTCTGTACATCGTCATGCTCGTCCAAGACTTCCATCAACTTGAGCATTTGTTCGGCTGCCTTTTCCTCCAGCCTGATCGTGTTCTGCGGAATAGACGTGACTTCCGCAAGTACGGTATCGATCTTGGCATCGGCGAGGGCTTTCTTCACTGCTTCAAACTGGTGCGGATCCGTGATGACCTCAAAGCTTTTCTCGCCCACCTTCACATCCTCCGCTCCCGCATCAAGCGCGAGGGACAATAGCGTATCCTCATCGACTCTGCCCTTCTCAATCGTGAGCAGTCCCTTCTTATGAAACTGCCAGGAGACCGCGCCGGCTTCCGCCATATTGCCGTGATGCTTCGTGAGGAGATTTCGTAGCTCGGCAACGGTACGATTGCGGTTATCGCTCGTGATTTCCATCAATATACCGGTCCCACCAGGCCCATAGGCCTCCAAACTGAACTCTTCATACACCAAGCCGGGCAATTCTCCCGTCCCGCGCTGAATGGCTTTCTTCAGCGTATCGCCAGGCATATTGGCCTCTTTTGCCTTCAAGATGGCCAGCCGAAGCCGCGGGTTACCATCCGGATCGGCGCCTGAGCGCGCCGCAATCGCCACCTCGCGGATAATTCTGGTGAAAATCTTCCCGCGCTTGATGTCCTGAGCGCCTTTGTGCCGTTTAACTGTCGCCCAATGACTATGTCCACCCATGCTCACTCCATGCAGCCGGACTTGGAATACCGGCTCCGCATTACATCACGCCCATCGCCGAGGTCTCGTACTCGTAGCACAGGGTTTGGAAAGGTGTCAATTATGCCGGAGCGTGCACCGCAACAGGTCAATTACTCGGAATAGATCAGTAACTGTATGCCGATGAAGACAATCAGGCCGGCCCAGAACCACTCCCATGTGCGAGACCTCGTGTGCGAAGAGGAACAGAACCAGTTCGATAGCAGTTTGGACGAGCCAGCAGTGGCCGCCATTGTTCCCATCATGGCATGGTGTGTTGCAATCTTCTGGGCGGAGGGGTGGACACCGTGCGAATGTCCGAACAACATCAGGCCTCCGACGATGGCAAACAACGGTAAAAGAACGCTCCATAGCCCAGCCGAAATACGTCTAGTCCTTTGTAAGGCCTCGACCATGCCCACCAAGAACAGCAAAAGGCCATAGCTCTTGTGTTGGATAATTTCAGGATCATGCCCGGAAAACGTTTGTGCAAAGCTGAGCGATCCGATCGGCCAAGCTTCGTGGTCGCTCCCAATTAATAGGATGCCGCTGCCCACTAACATGGCCGCCGGCAGCAGGAACCTGGCCCAAAGCAGGGAAGGCAGATGCAAGGCTTGACTGAGCTCCCCACAACCTATTAACAGGACAAAGAACCCGGCGAGGTGATGGTTAAACTCCGAGTAGGCCACGCCTTGTGCCGAGCCCTCCCACCCATCAACGCTAGCCCGATAATGATCGTGACCGGATAGATGCCCGCCTGCGCCAAGCTCGGCATAGATCGGTGTTGCACTGACGAACAACATCGTACAGAGCACGGCCAGGACGATCGAGGCCGACACATTTGCTGCCCGGAGTTCCATCCACGATGGAAATGGTCGCTGTAGTCGAAAGGCCCATCCAGAAACCTGGATGAGCCTTTGTTGGCGCACTCGCACGTGTGCAATCCTCACATGAATTTCATAAACTTCTCTTTCGTGTCATCCATCACTTGAGCCGTAATGGTCGCTATCCCGCGCTCCTTCGCCACACGCTCGACCTCTTTGCGGGCCATGGGGCGAATGAAGTCCGGGATATTTTCAAGTCGCTGCTCCGCCTCAGGAGTCCAAGCGATCCCGTTGCTCGAATCATTCTTGGAATCATCCATGACTTGTAATGTGATGGTCTTGTATCCCTGCTTGCGAGCAAAGGCCTCTACGCTGCTCTGCACCATCGGCTTGACGAACGAAGGAAGCCGGTCGAGCTTTTCCTTCGCATCGGGCGACCAAGCAAACTCCGTAGTCGCTGCTCCGACACTGCCGGGTTTACCGCCTGACGTGAGCCCCATTTCAGCGACCATTGCGGAGAAGGGACATCCGCTGCTGGACTTCTCTCCAGGCTTGGCTGCCGGTGCAGCCGTCGCTGCTGCGACCGCCGGCTGACCACCTTGAATCTTCTCGTTCAAATACGCCGCCATCTGGCCAGCGCCTGCGGCTGCTTCGTCTTTCAGCGTACCCCGCGTCATCTCAAAAGGCTCGGCCTCAACAGTACGTCCGCCCAGCTTCACCCCGAGGGAACTGACCATTTGGGTTTCGCCTGGATTCGTCACCATCGAGAACTTGGCATTGCAAGACGGACAGCCGAAGAACACGCCGAGCGTGCCCTCCCCAGGCTTCTCCACCTTCTCAAAGTTCATGTAGGTTTCACAGTTGAGGCACACAAATTTCATGGCATCTCCTCTTTGGTACGTGACATCACAGCTTATCGGCGAGCACCTTCTTGTAATCGATGAGCGTCCTGATGCGCCCGGCAATTTCCTGGTACCGTTGAATCGTCGGATAGGTTTCGTCGAGCAATGGCTCTCCCTTATCGAACGTGCGCGCGAGTTTCCGGTCGAAGGGAATCCGTCCGAGCAACGGCAGGTCCAGCATCTCACACATCGCCTCGGTATTGCCTTCAAACAACTCGTTCACTTCACCACAAGAAGGACAGCGATACTCGCTCATATTTTCGACCATGCCCATGACCTTGATACCTATGTCGCGGGCATAGGTGACCGACTTCTGCACCACATCCGACGCCACTTCTGATGGCGTCGTGACGACAATCGCTCCCGCCAGGTCCGGAATAAACCCGGCGATGACCGGCGGCTTGTCCGCCGCAGCCCCAGGAGGGAGATCGACCAGCAGATAATCGAGCTCGCCCCAGACGACATCGGCCAAGAACTCTCGAATGACATTCATTTCCATCAACCCTAACCACACCGGGCTGACATCCATCGGCCCTTTCCAACGAACCGGCGAGGCATCATCCAAGAAGAAGTCCATCGACGCGACTTTCACCCCGAGCGGTCCGACCGGGGGAATCGCGCCCTCAGGCGTCATCGTCAACGACTGGCCGTGCATGCCCAACATGCGAGGCACACAAGGTCCGTTCAGATCCACGTCCAAGAGTCCGACCTTCGCGCCCTGCCGAGCAAAGGCCAACGCCAAATTGACCGTGGTCATGCTCTTACCCACGCCGCCTTTTCCGCTCATGACCACCAGCTTATGCTTGATGCCGGCCATGCGAGCATGGACCTGCTTGGTATTTTCTGAAATCTGTTTGAGTACTTTGGCGTCGTCTGAATACTTCAAATTGCCAAGAATGGCCTTCAGATCTTTTTCAACCGCCATAACGGAAACTCCTCGCTAACTGGGCGAATACACAGAGGATGACCGTAACACAGGGATTTCCGGGGAGTCAAACTCCACACATCTAGCCCGCCAGACGGCGCACATTCCGATTCGTAAGACGTGGCGTTCACCTGCGGGCCGCGCAGCGGACCGTCAGGTGCAATGCCTTGTTAGGCCACCCCTACAAGGAACGCCCGAACTTTCTGCCACAAGGGTATCTCGCTCATGTCGACTTGGTCCATAGCAGGGGTGTGAAGTCTCGCCACCGGAAACGCGTTCAGCAGCTTCAACGTTGCCAGGGCCGGATTCAGCCCAAGCATCAATATTGTCGAGATAATGGACTCAAGACTCGCTCTGACTTCCTCGAGGTGGGTTACTTCCGATTCGACCGCGAAGCGTACGGACGCCGCATCCGAGGTGAGCGCTTCCGCATAGGATAATACAGATGACGCACCAGGATGAGTCAGGTCGCATAGTACTCGGTAGCACTCGGACACCTTCGGCTCGACCTGGTCCAACCGTGCACGGTATTCTCCCACTGGAAGCGCAATGTGCGACGCAGGAACCAATCCCCCTTTCTCCGGCTTTCGCGCGTGCGTGAAGTGGATGAGTCGCTCTTCCAGCTCGGGAGCGACAAATCGGGCAATAGGCGGCCTTCTACAGCAGCCCTGACCCGCTCATGATCCTGAGCTAGACTCAGCGGCACTACTGCCAAAGTGTAGTCGGCGTCGGCGGCCGCTTCGATCAAGCCGCGCGCGCAAGCAGCCGCAGCGAGGAGATTGGAGTGCATGTGCGACTGCCGGAAGCCGGATAGCCAGCGTTGCGTTCGGACCATGGCGCCAGCAGCGGCCCAATGACAACGGAACAGGACTTCCGTCCAGTAGACTCGGTTCATTTCGTGAGGTGGGCGTTTCGCGAATTCGTGGGAATCCTCGAAGTCATACTGCGTTCCGTTTACCTCAGGAAGCAGCCGATCTAGGTGGTAGGCAAACAGCCCCGCCTCCTTGCCCAGAACCTGAGTTACCGGATGGATCGGAAAGGATCTCATCATGCTCGATATCGCATCAGGTGGCCTAACAATGTTTAGGCGGATTCGCGTAAGAGCTGGATCTGCCAATTTCTATACGCATAACACGCCATCGGTTCTCCCGAAACATACGCGACAAACTCTACCATTGGGGACACTCCCTGCAGGATGCTCAAAAAGTTCGTCCAGCGAGGCCGCAGGCGAATCGAAACCGGAGGCGTACCCTCAGGGGTACGTTGAGGATTTCGATGAGCCGAGAACGAAGCTGGCGGGCTTTTTCAGCATCCTGTCAGATTGAATACTGAAAGATCGGCTTGGCCCCAATCGCCTGAGCCAGGACTCCACGGCGTTTGAGCTCCTCAAGAATCCGTCGAGTGGCCGCATCGAAATCCGTCGGGCCTGACAACGCAATATCCGTGTTGGGCGGGGCTTCTTCGGGCGCCTTGCTCATGTGGACAGCGATGACTGGGACCGGGTGGACGAGCGTGCGGATAACCTGTGCCGCTTCGACATAGGCCATGCCGAAGGGATTCGTCGTCGAGACCACGATCAGCCCGGTATCGACCAGCAGCCGCGCCACCTCGCCATAGCGGCGAGCCATCTCGGCTGCCTGCCCTCGCTCTCCTTCCGAAAGGTCTGCATCGAGGCCGCGTCGGAGATTCTCTCCGTCGAGCAGATACGCATGCCGGCCGTCTGCCACAAGTCTGGCCTCGATGGTCCTGGCCAGGAGAGACTTCCCTGAATGCCGTCCCCCAGTCACCAGCACAATGGCGGCGCGGTGGCCATACTGCTGCGCGCGATCTTCGACGCCGACTTGACCCTTCACCCAGGCGAAATCGCGCTGCCTGGCTTCTTCGCGGAGAAACTCCTGATCGTCGTGGACCAGTTCTGTCACGATGCCGCCACCGGCAATATCATATTCATCCACGAGAACGAACCGGCCCGTCGATTCAAACGAAGCCGAGAGGTCGAACGCCACCGGCGTTTTGGCTCGAATGGTCAATTCAGCGACCTGATTCTTATTCACCACATTGCTGCCTTGCTGCTGAGCCAGATCCATCGTGTCGATGATCCGGTGAATGGTCGCGACTTCACAATCCACTTCCTTCGTCGCCACTCTGAGCTGATAGCGCCGCCCCCGCTCCAACGGCTTCCGGCCCAGCCAGAACACATTCGCGCGCAAGGCCGTCGACACCAGCGGCAGTTCACCTTGATGCGAGGCGATCTCTCCCCGCTCCACAAAAATCTGTTCATCGAGCGTCACCCCGACTGATTGGCCAGCCTGGCCTTCTGTCGGCGGAGGATCGATATTGAACGCTTCAATGGACTTGACCGTCGCTCGTTTGTTCGACGGTGAAAAGACGAGGGAGTCGCCGACCTTCACACGCCCGGCTGTGACACGCCCTGTAATAATGCGGCGAGCGTCGAATTTGTACACATCCTGAATAGGCAGTCGAAGCGGCTGTTCGGAACGTCCCGGCTCCTTCCTAAAGGCACTGAGCGCGTCCAGCACGGTCGGGCCGCTGTACCACGGCATCTGCTCGCTCCGGTTGGCGATATTATCTCCAAGCTTGGCGCTGACCGGAATGATCTGCTGTGGAACCGCCTTGAACTGCCCGAGGAACTCCCGATATTCCTTTTCGATCCCGTCGAACACATCCTGCCGATAACCGACCAGATCCATCTTGTTCACGACGACGGCAAACTGGCGTACACCCAGAAGCGACAAGAGATACCCGTGCTTCTTGGACTGTTCCTTCACGCCCTCCAAGGCATCGATCAGCAGCAACGCCCCTTCAGCTCGGGCCGCCCCGGAGATCATGTTCTTGAGAAACTCTTTGTGCCCCGGCGCATCGATGATGATGTAGTGCCGGCCCTTCCAGCCGAAGAATGTCCGCGCCGTATCGATCGTGATGCCCTGCTCCTGCTCTTCAAGAAAGGCATCGAAGAGGAACGCGTACTCGAATTCCTTGCCCTGCTGGCGACAGATCGCTTGAACCTTTTCAAGCTTGCCGTCCGGCAACGATCCCGTGTCGGCATAGAGCCGTCCCAGCAAGGTGGACTTTCCGTGGTCCACATGCCCGACGATGACGATGTTCAAATTGTCAGATGGTTTCGAGATTGTTTCTGCCATTCTTAGGCTCCAGAATGTTCAAACAGGCAGCCCAGCAAGGCCGCAGGGGAGGAAAAACCGGAGGCGTACCCTCTGGGGTACGTTGAGGATTTTTCGACGAGCCGAGAACGAAGCTGGATGCTCGTTTCAGCATTCTGCGCTACATGTACCCGTCTTTGCGGAGCAACTCCATCCCCCGCCCTTCATCCTGCGCTCGGCCCGATCGTTCTGCCACCGTGGTGTGCCGCAACTCGTCAATAATGTCGTCCACGGACTTCGCCGTCGATTTGATCGGGGTCGTGCAGGGCGCGCAGCCGAGACTGCGATAGCGGGTTCCCTCCCCCTTGTCGAGATAGAGATCGATGAACGGGATGTTCTCGAACTTGATGTATTCCCAAATATTGATTTCCGTCCAATCCAGCAGCGGATGGATCCGGATGTGTGTCCCCGGAGGAAAGGTCGTCTTGAATTGGTCCCAGAGTTCCGGCGGCTGATCGCGGAAATCCCAATCGCCATGTTTGTCCCGCGGCGAGAAGTAGCGCTCCTTGGCTCTTGTTCCTTCTTCGTCTGCGCGAACACCGAGAATAATGCCCGTATAGCCCTTTTGCTCGATCAATTGCTTGAGTCCGTTGGTCTTCAAAGCCGTACAGCAGGTGACGCGGCCCAGCGTATGATTCATCCCGGCCGCGAGCGCTTCCTTGTTTTGCCCCACGACCAACTTGAGGCCCCACTCTCGGGCCACGCGATCTCGATATTCGATCATGGCAGGGATTTTGTAACTCGTATCGACGTGCAGAAGGGGAAAAGGGACATGCCCGAAAAAGGCCTTTCTGGCCAACCACAGCAGCACGGTCGAATCCTTCCCCATCGACCACAGCATGGCGAGGTTGTCAAAATGCTTATAGGCTTCGCGGAGAATGTAGACACTCTGGTCTTCTAATTGACGAAGATGTTGCACGGACTCGATCCTCTCAATGTATGCGGCCGGTCATCCCTGAACCCACCGGTTCCTGAGCCAGTTCTTCAAGCTTTCGTGCCGCTGCCCCCTCTTCGAGCGCTCGACGTGCCAATGGGATGCATGACGCCCACGTTGCCCCTTTACCTGCGGCATACAGAATCAACGCCGCATTCATCAACACCCAGTTACAGGGACCGCCCTGAAGCTGATTGTGGAGAACACGCCGGAGCAGGTCCGCTTCCTTGTCTCGTTGATTCGACGGAAACCCCGCCATATCGCGTTGCGTACCCAGCGGCATCTCGACGTCTCTTGACGCAAACGAGAGCGGTGTAATCCTATCGTCCCGCAATTCCAGAACCCTTGTCAGGGCGGCAATCGAGAGTTCCGGATCGCCTTCGACGCCGCTGACCACTAGGGCCCGCGGGCAACCCAGCATCCGCAACACTTCAGCGGTCTTTTCAAAGTGGGGAGGATGGGACAGCCCGACGACTTGCGATGAGGCGCGAGCCGGATTTAAGAGTCTCGCAATCGGATGAAAGACGTTCCGCACCCCCAGCTCTTGTCTCATCTCCAAAAAGCGATAGACCGGAGGGTGGTAGAGGGCGATGTCGAGATAGGCGAATCCATGCCGTGTCACAGCCTCTGCCGCCACTTTCGGCTCCATGTCGATCGGCAGACCCAAGGCCTTGAGCACCCCGGCATTCCCCGCGCGACCAGGAATCCCATCATACCCATGCATCAAAACCGACGCGCCTGCCGACGCAGCCACGATAGCAGCGGCCGCAAGGGCATGGAAGGTGTCCTGCTTCCCCGCATAGCTCGGCAGATCCACGACGCCAAGTTCTCGCGGAATCGGCACAGCCGCCACATAGGAACGCGCGGTCGCGGTCATCGAGGCCAGTTCCGTAACCGACTCCATCTTGATCCGCATGGCCATGAGAAAGGCCCCCACCTGAGCCGGCGTGGCGTCCCCTTCAATGAGCGCCTTCATCGCCTGTTTCGCTTCGTCCCAGGTGAGATCTTTGGCAGCCCTTGGCCCCTTGGCAATCTTGGCGATGAGTTCCTGGATCGACATTACGAGGCCTTGTGTAACCCGCACTCGGTCTTGGTAAAGTTTTTCCACCGTCCCGCGCGGGAGTCTTCGCCGGGCATCACCGGGCTCGTGCAATGAGTGCAGCCGATACTGGGATAGTCGCGGTCGTGCAATTCGTTGTAGGGAACTTCGTGGGTACGAATGTAGGTCCAGACGTCCTCCCACGTCCACTTCGCGAGCGGATTGACTTTGACCAACTGAAATTTCTGGTCCCATTCGATCAGCTTCGCATTGGCTCTCGTGGGAGACTGGTCTCGTCTGATCCCGGTGATCCACGCGTCGAATCCCTTGAGCACTCGGGTGAGTGGCTCCACTTTGCGCATCTCGCAACATTGATCGGGATGGCGCGTCCACAGGGCTTCGCCATGCTGAGCGGCTTGTCGCTCCGGCGTGAGCAACGATTTCACCTGGATGACCTGCTCCGGCTTGAGTTGATATCGTTCGATCACGCGATCACGCGTGGCATAGGTCTCGGGAAAGAGAAATTCCGTATCGAGATAGAAGAGCGGCACGGAGGGATTGATGCGATGGACCATGTCCACGAGCACGACGTCCTCCGCCCCGAAACTGCAGGCGAGCACGATCTTCGGCACGTAGCGCTCGATCGCAGCCGCCACAACCTCATGCGGCTGCTTCGCCTCAAACGACTCACCCCAGGTGTTCAGTTCTTCTGATGACATACTTGCCATTCAGGTCTTTTCTTCCTTCACTCACGCCGCGCTACTCCACTTTTTCGACCAGAATCCGATAATGCGCCGCGGCGGCTTCGAGCGGTTCCTGCAGCAACAACTTATGCCCGTCGTTTTTCAAGCTCAGAGGTACGTTCTTGATGGGCTCGCCCGCGTCGAGCCAGACCTCCAACTGTTCGCCCGCATCCATCATCTCGAGCTTCAGCTTGGTCTTCACATAATTCATCGGACAGGCTACCCCGCGCAAATCGTAGACCGGCGCGCTGGACTGCAGACGGCGCGGGCACAGAAGCGACAACCGGCTTGATCTCCGGATGGCGCGCTGGTCGTAGCCACCGCTGCCTTGCCCGCCGGCGCCAATTTGAGATCTTTGCCCATCTGCTCCGTGGCGGCGCGACAGGCATCGACAAATCCCTTGGCAAAGGCCATCTTGTCGCGGGCCGATTCGCCGGTCGTGTCCTTGGGTCCTAAATCGCCGACCCGCTGCCTTAGTTCTCGGTACATCGCTGGGACGATGCCTTTTTGTGCGATCCGGCCGTCGAACTCGATGAAGGTTTCTGCATCCGTCGAAGGCTCAAGCCCTTCCGTCACAAGCAAGGCCTTGGCAGCGGCCAACACCGCGCGATAGGACTTGTTCACCGAGACGGAGTATTGATGGTTATCGACGAGCAGCTTTGCTTGATAGAGTTCTTGATCGGCTTCGAGAATGCCGTTCTCGATCATTTCAAGCGCGCCGCCTGCGCACTCGCCGGGTCCGAGATCTTCCAGAACAAATTCCTCTTCACCTTCCCAGTCGTAGTAGAACGTCGAATCATCCTGAAAGGACGGAACGATGGTGTACGGGATCAACTCATCCTTGAGTTTGACCTTGCCGACACGATCAATGAAGGCCGGCAGACCTTCGCCGGAGAGGCGATCCCGCCGATAGACGTCGATCAGATGCGTGATCGCCGCCGACACGCTCTTGGCCGGCAACTTGACCACCATCTGTCCTATTTTCGCCGTGCCGTTGACCCGCCCGCCCAAATGCAATTCATAGAACGGGGCGACGTGCGCGCCGATGCGCTTCCCCACTCCATGCAAGCCGATCGTGGCAATATGATGCTGGGCGCAGGAGTTGTGGCACCCGCTGATCTTGACACTGACATCCTTCAGATCCTCGGGGACCCGCCCAGCCGGGAAGACCTCTGCCAACGCTCGCGCGAGCCCCTTTGAGGACGTGATCCCCAGGCCGCACGTGTCGGTGCCGGGACAGGCGATAATATCTTCGACCAATTCGGCGCCGGGATCGGCCAAGCCCTGTGAGGCCAAGTCGGCATAGAGATCGGCGATGCGTGACTCCGGTATCCATCGAATGATCATGTTTTGATTGATCGTCGTCCGAATATTGCCATTGGAGTAGCGGTCCGCAAGATCGGCAATGTGAAACATCTGCTCTGCCGTGAGGTCGCCCATGAATAACTTGGTCACTGCGGCGACATAGCCCTCTTGCTTCTGACGCACGACGTTGGTGCGTCGCCACATCTCAAACGGCGTCTCCGCTGGCGTCCCGTTGACATGACCATTGGTCTGCATCGCTGCTTGCTTCGATCCATTCGACGTCGGCATGATGAGGGGAGTAGGTTCGTCAGGATAAGAAAGTAATTTGATCGGCTCATGCGTCGGACGGGCATGTCCCATCGACACGTAGGCCTCTTCCCAGCGCCGTTTGAATTCCTCAAAACCCAGCTTCTCGATCACAAACTTCATTCGGGCCTTCGTGCGATTCTTTCGATTGCCCAGGGTGTCGAACACTCGAATCACGGCTTCTACGCTCGGAATGAGCTCATCCATTGGAGTGAACTCTCGAAGGACCTGTGCGAGCCGGGGGGCTGAACCGAGGCCGCCTCCCGCGACCATTCGAAAGCCGATAGCTCCATCCGCGCGCTTCGCTGCGAGCAGCCCGATATCGTGAATCGGTGTAAGCGCGCAATCCTGTTTGCAACCGGAGAAGGCAATTTTAAATTTGCGCGGAAGGCTCTGGTTGAGCGGGTTCCTCAAGAGATGGAGCGCGACGGTTTTCGCGTAGGGCGTCACGTCGAACACTTCCCCCTGACAGATCCCGGCAAGGTGACAAGCCGTCACGTTGCGAACCGTGTTGGCGCACGCTTCTCTAGTCGTCAAACCGACTTCGGCCAGCCCGCGCATGATGGTCGACACATCCTTTAATTCGACAAAATGCAGCTGAATATCCTGACGTGTGGTCACATGCCCGACACCGGTGGCATATTGCTCGGCCAATTCTGCAACCCGGCGCAGCTGATTCGCCGTCAGTCCGCCGAATGGAATTTTAATACGGATCATCTGGACACCAGCTTGCCGTTGGCCGTAAATGCCGTACTGGAGGCGGAAGGGCCTGAACAAATCGGTCGAGACATCGCCCGAATCCAAGCGCCTGGCCTCGGCTTCAAACGTCTCGATTTCTTCCACAATGGCAGGAGATATGGGCTCTGTCTTTATGGGAACCGTACTGAGTGGTGTGCGACTCATAGGTGACCTCAAATGTGGTACATCAACGATCGCTCTTGCTCGAGCACTCGTTGCTGCCCGGCTAATTCTTCAACACTGATGGCCTCGAGCACATGGCGTTCTGCTTGATAGACCTGTTCCCAAACTTTCCCAAGCAAAAGCTCCGGTTTACTGAGTCGTCGACCCTGTGCACGGTCCAGCTCCGCCGTTCGGGAGTAAAAGCGGACCATCAAGCGCCTCAAGGATCTCGACGACCGATACCTCGGACGGTTTCTTCAAAAGCACATACCCCCCTTGGGCTCCTCGCACGCTCGACACAAGACCGGCCTTTTTCATTCCGTGGAGGACCTGTTCAAGGAAGCGAGCTGGGATAGCTTGCCGACGTGCGATTGATTTCGCTTGGACAGGCGCTGTCCCGAGATGCATGGCTAAGTCGACAGCTGCCATGATTCCATAGGTTGCTCTGAGGGATACCTTCATACATGAGTATTCCGGTAGGAATTAAAATATCGCCGTGTTTTATACTCCCTGGAAGGCTCTCCTGTCAAGCTATCGCGCTCTGAGATCCCAAGAGCCTGGTCTTAGCAGGGTGCTGAAATAGTTCATCCGAGCACCCAGACCCTGACGCGTGAAGCGTGCGATATGCGAGAAGGGCACGATCCAAAGTTCAGAGCTCAAAACCTCTAAAACCTCGGACCTTTAGCCCTCGCCCGTCAATTTCACGACCTTGTGCGGCTATCCTACGGGAGCGTACTCTCGTTGTGCCACATTGTCTGCCTGTGAGTGTCCCACACCGACAGGCGGCCCTCAAAGTTCTCGCGCCCGACCTTAGTATTTCGGCCGCCTATTCGAGAGCTTCGCTGTACTAACCTGGAACAAATCTCTCGAGAGGACTACCGCATGTTTATACCAGTCTCATGAGATTGGCACGGCACGGAAGTTGTTGAACCCGAGGAATGTCTCGAACAAGACATCGATCCTCACTCGCTGAAGCATGACCACCCATCCGGCGAGAGAAGACCAATCTGTTTCCCGTGCTTGAGCAACAAGGTCAGCTCTCTCTCTATTTTCCTGGTTGACATCAAATTGGCTCTGGGCAATAATCCGCACCTCTTCACCGTTTTCCCCTGGAACCTTCATGTCGCCTACGTCATCCGTCTTCAGTATTTTGTTGATCAGTGGTGACCCGGACATCCAGAGTCAGTTCAAACACGCGTTCAAAGATGCTTCCGTGACTGTGGCGAAATACGCGTCCACACTGCCGAAGGACGTGACGCGTCGCACGTTTGATGCGGTCATCATCGAATTGAAACCGGGCTCATCCGGTGGAGCCGCCGCCATACCCGCTCACATCGATCTCACGCACACATTGGTCATCACCGGTTCTCGGACTGTGCTGAAGCGAGCCTCCAAGTTCATGCAAGTGATGGCGCGGCAGAAGGCTGCGGAAGCGAACGGAAAAGAAGCCCTATCCCTTGAGGACTATCTCGAATGGAAGATGGGAGAATTTGTGAAAGGGATGCGAAATGGTTCCGGACGGAACCTGCATCCCCTGTTGATCAGCGCCATTGAACGTCCCTTGATCACCAGGGCGCTTCAGGAAACCAAAGGCAACCAGATCCAGGCGGCAGAATTACTGGGTTTGAATCGCAATACCCTCAGGAAGAAAATCCACGACTTGCACATTCTCGTGAAACGGAATCGGACCGCGCAGACGCGAGAGGTCTGATACTGTCTGCGAGTGCTCCCGGAATACCGGGTTCATGTAGGTGCGGTATCGGCAAACGTTGGTGACAAGGGGTCGCGTAGTTCAACTCAATAATTAGGAGGGGCACGATGACAAAAGAAGAGTTGATTGCAAAGATGGCAGCATCCGCTGGTATCACAAAGGTTGCGGCAGGCACTGCGTTGCAGGCCTTCACCGGAGCGGTGACCACGTCCCTGAAGAAGGGGCAACGCGTCTCGCTGGTGAATTTTGGGACCTTTACGGTCGCCAAGCGGAAGGCTCGGCTCGGGCGGAATCCCAGAACCGGTGAGGCGCTGCGGATTCCCGCGGCTAAAGTTCCGAAGTTCTCGGCAGGAAAAATATTGAAGTCAGCCGTCAGATAACAGCGCAGGAGCGCCGGATCGCACAGCTGGTCATTAAAAGAGAAGAGGGCGTACTCCACTATGGAGTACGCCCTCTTCTCTTTTGTGTTTCAGTCTGGCATCCCCTTGACCTATGCGGTATCATGAGCATCTAGAAGATGCGTCGTGCGTGAAACGTGAAGCGTATCTCGCAAAAAGAGAGAGCTAGTGTCTCGCGCTTCACGAATGACGCTTCACGAATCACGTTCACCAAGAAAGGGGGCGACCGGTTTCGACGGGGATACTGAGGTCAACGGTGCATGTCGAGCTCTCGGGGTCTCGTAAATCCTCCGGGAAAATGTAACTGCCAATCAAGAACTGGCACTCGCAGCTTAATACCCTGCGACGTTCCTCCACCTGAGGCCCGCGGGGGTGGTCGGAGCGCGATACAGCGGGCTGGTCCAAAGCTGGTGCTCAGCGGCTGAGGACGAGACAATACTGGGCTAGCGGCCAGTCTAAGCTAGCCGGTGGGCGTGGGTGGCTGCGAAATGAAAACGATCGGCTACACATGTAGATCCGTTGTACTGACGGTCTTCGGACCCGGGTTCAACTCCCGGCGCCTCCACCAAAGCAAGCTTCGCTTGATCCGCCGCGTTCGATCAACTCGCGGCGGAGTGGTACTTTACCACCAGTGGGCTTGATTTCGGCTTGCGCGACCCCGCGCACATTAAGGCGTGGGGATATTTCATTGCCTCAAGTGAAATAAGATTGCACTTCGTGCGTGCCGCCGGCTCTTCATCGCTTTTTGGGATGGATGCCGGCGGATAAAATCTTCAAGTAGATCTTTCCCACTTCTAATACCGCGCTTGCGCGACCCCACGCCTTCACGGGGCGCGAGGATAGTGCACGATCTCCCGTGCAGTAGGTACGATAATAGGAGAGCACGTTGTGTGTCCCGTCGGATCAGGAGCGCACCCGTCTCCCCACCCTAGCTTTCTCCCCCTCCGTTTCGGTACCCTGCCAGGCATGGGCGAGCTGCGATCCACCACGACGCATGACCGCGGGCGGGCTACGAGCCGGTGGCCTCGACGACTGGTGTGCCTCGTGGTGCTGGGGCTGATGTGGGCCGGGTGGTCCCTGGGCGCGGGTCTGGCCGTGACGCCCGAGCCGGTCCCGGTCCACCCCGAGCCCGTCCCCGGCAAGGCGGACGCCGGGTCCGCTGAAGCCGGCCGAGAAGCCGCATCCGCCGGCGAACGGGCGCCCGGCCCCGAAGGCCCGGGCCGGCCTGCATCCGCCGGCCACGCTGACGGGCAAGGACGGCGCCCCGATGGTGCTGGTGCCGGCGGGGGAATTTCTCATGGGCAGTGAGCAGGGCGATGACGACGAGCAGCCGGTCCACCGCGTCTTCCTCGACAGTTTTTATCTCGACACGTTTGAAGTGACGAACGGGCGGTTTGCGAAGTTTGTCGCGGCGATTCAGAGTGAACCACCGTGGGGGTTCGCCGATCAGGAGACGCCGGTGGTCCATGCGGAGCGGCCGGTCCGCTGGGTGAACTGGCTGGAGGCGACTGGCTATTGTCTGTGGGCGGGCAAGCGCCTCCCGACGGAAGCGGAGTGGGAGAAGGCGGCGCGGGGCACCGATGGCCGGCCCTACCCCTGGGGCGCTGAGCCCCCGACGCCGGCGCACGCGGTCTTTGGGTTGAAGGAAGGGGCTGAGCCGGTGGCCCCCATCGGCGATCGCAACAAGGGCGCCAGCCCCTATGGGGTGCACGACCTGGCCGGCAATCTCTATGAATGGGTGAGCGACTGGTACGACGACGCGTTCTACGCGCTGCAGTCCACGATCAATCCCCATGGCCCCCCCGACGGCACCGCGAAGGTGCAACGGGGTGGCTCGTACATCAATCAGCCCTATCGGCTCCGGACCACCTTTCGGACGAAAGGCGATCCCACCGAACATGATCCGAACGTCGGGTTCCGCTGCGCCCAGGACGGGCCGGCCCCTTAGCGTTTCGTCGGGCTGGGGGGCGGGCCCGCTATCACGGGATAGACCAGGCCGCCGAGGACGCCGCCCAGGATCGGCGCGACCCAGAAGAGCCAGAGTTGTTGCAGCGCCCACCCGTCGGCAAACACGGCCGTGGCGGCGCTGCGCGCGGGGTTGAGGGACAGATTGGTGACCGGGATCCCGGCCCAATTGATCAGCGCCACCGCGAGGCCAATGGCCAAGGGCGCAAAGCCCTGCGGTGCGCGGCTGTCGGTCGAGCCCAGAATGATCAAGAGGAAGAAAAAGGCGAAGACCGTTTCGGCGCAGAAGCCGGCCAGCAGCGAATAGCCCCCGGGGGAATGGTCGCCGTAGCCGTTGGAGGCGAAGCCGCCGGGGACGAAGCCGGCCCGCCCGGTGGCGATGAGATAGAGCACGCCGGCCCCCAGAATCCCGCCGAGCACTTGGGCGGCGATGTAGCCGGGGACTTCGTGCGCAGGGAACCGCTTGCTCACCATGAGGCCGATCGTCACGGCGGGATTGATATGGCAGCCCGAGATATGGCCGAAGGCGTACACACTGATGACCACGGCCACGCCGAAGGCGAGGGCAATCCCGACGACCCCAATGCCGAGTTGCGGCATACCGGCGCTCAGCAGCGCGCTCCCGCAGCCGGCGAACACCAACCAGAATGTGCCGAGCGCTTCCGCCGCCAGTCGTTGCATCATCGTCTCCTCCCAGGAAAATGTGATCCTGCCCCGCACTATGCCGGGGAGCGCGACAAAGCGCAAGCCGGGAGTGCCCAAGAGCGAGGCGTGCCACGGGATTCTGTACTCGGACCAGCAGAATGTCGTGGAGCCATCGCACGCTGCACGATGCCGCACAGAGGAGAGGGGGTATGGGATAGTGAGAGGATCTCGCTCCGTCAATGGGTCAAACTTCTCCCGCTGCAACCATTACGACATTTTTCTTTCGCAATTTGCTTGGCTGATATTCGGCACTCCCAGTGGGTATGTTTTATGCCTCGCGAGTCAATAGAGGAAAATTGATTTTCTTCATTGACACGTTTTTCTAATGGGCGTAAGAGGAAACTACGGCCCATTCATTCGATCAGGGGGGCTGGACAGGGCGCGCGGCTGTCAACGGGTTCCCCCGCCAACTTTCCAAGAGAGGAGGGTAGCGATGGATGACCTGACTCCACCTGGCCACACAGGCCCGCCGACTCGAGGGCGGGTTTCTGATCGGTCGTGCTAGCCGGTTCTCCACTGGCTGTGCCGAAACGGCACCAAAGACCAATAGGACACTAGCCTGTTTTCATCAGGAGAACTCGACGCTGGCGCGAGGAACATAAGCGCCTGGGACAAATTTGTTTTCCCCCGATCAGCGCCCAATACCCTGCCTGTCGCGCGGGCCTCAGTTTTATCTGGGCCGAAACAAATCCATAGCTGACCTGGCGTCCTAAGCGCCACACACGGGCGACCTCCCACCTTAGTGCAGGGTCGCCCGTGCCGTACTAGCAAGCGGTTGAAGAATTCTTCCAGCGGCGTTCTCCCGTCGTTCAGGCCCTCAACGCTATCGCGGAGTTACGCCCTCGGTTCCTCTCTCACTGCGGTTTTTTTGAACAGCCTGCTGGTTTGGCTGGAACTTTCCGTGACCTCCTCCAGTCCTAGATTCTTCGGATTTAGAATAATTTTTCAACATCCTGCTAGGTTCGTCAGGGTTTGTGCTGGGGAAGATTGTGACGTCTGCGCCAGAAGTAGTAGAGCGGAATTCCACTCAGGACGGTCGCCGCTCCGTACAATGATTCTGTTGGTCGCTGGACGAGACTATAGATGACCAATGTGAAGGCTCCGAGGACGAGGGCCGCGGGCAAGAAGGGATAGAGTGGGGCGCGATATTGGTGAGGGGCCACGGCTCTTGTACGACGAAGACGAAAGATCGTGGAGAGGGTCAAGGCCATAAACAGCGAGAGAACGAGGCCGCTGTAGACGAGAAGCTGTTCGAAGGTTCCGCTCAGAATAAGCAGCGACGCCCAGAGGCTTTGGAAGACGATGGCGCGGGCCGGCACCGCGGTACGGGGGTGGAGCCTGGCAAGCCAGGGGCTGATCATGCCGTCGCGCGCCATGGCCCAATACACGCGAGGTCCTGCCCATGTCATGGCGCTCACCGCTCCTGCGATGGAGAGACAGAGGATAGCGGCAACCAGTTGCCCGCTCTGTGGCCCCCACAACGCTGCGGCTGTCTTCTCCGCGACCGGTACGATCGGTTCTCGGGCTAACTCCGTGATCGACAGCGCCGACAGATAGACGACGTTCAGCAACAGATAAATCACGGCGACAAAAGCTGTACCCCCGATCATAATCTTGGGCAAAGTCCGCTGGGGGTCAACGATGTCTCCGGCAATGTAGCCCGCGACATTCCAGCCGAGATAGCAATACGTCACGATCACGAGCGCGATGGCGGACGGCCCCAAGCGTCGGCTGTTGTGCGGTAGACCTGGCGAGAAGATATCTCTCCCGTGGCCTGCCACCGCCCATAATCCGCCGAGAATCAATCCGCCAATGGCAACGACTTTCGTGCTCGTCAATAGCAATTGCATGCGGCCGCCTGTTCCTACACCTCGACAATGTACGAGGGTTGTGACCCACAACAGAGCGAGCGAGAGCCCTTTCGCCAGCCATCCTCGCTCATCTTCGATCGGAACAACTCGCAACGCATAGGACGAAAAACCAATGGATGAAGCCGCAACTGCCGCGCCGAAGCCGATCGTGAAGGAAGTCCATCCACTGAGAAAAGCCGTCAGCGGCCCATAGGCCTCTCGCAAGTACACGTAATCCCCTCCCGCATGAGGCAAGGAGGCCCCCAGCTCTCCGTAGACCATGGCGCTGCCAAGCGCAAAAAGCGCTCCAATGAACCACAACAGAAGAATCAGCATCGGATCGCCGAGGTCACGGGCCATGAATCCTGTCGTAGTGAAAATCCCCCCGCCAATCATGTTGCTGACAAGCACGCAGGAGGCCGTGAACCAGCCGATCTTCTGTGCGACTGATTTCAGGCTTGGGTCACTGATTGACGGATGGCTCATGGCGTGTGTGGTTGGAGTAAGAATCGGGGGCTTTCTTTTCTTCCGCTCCTTCCCTACCATATTGGTGATGCCTGAGAAGCCACGTAAAGTTCCTCGTGCCGCCGGTGTCGTGCGACGTCGTCGCCAACCTGCTCATGCGTCGACCGGTTTGGCTGCGACTGAACTCCGAGCCGCGGCGCCCCCGAACGATGTCTCTGAACTGCATCGAGCGATCGAGGGTGATGGCGGGAAGGTCCTCGCGATCTATCGGGAGCCCTATGGTGGACGCTGGGTGGTGCTGGCTGCCTTGCCGATCGAATCTCGTTGAGCCGACCCCTTTTCAGCGCAATCTCTCGGACACACACGTTCGCAAGTTAGAACTCGTGATCGGCAAGATCGGACGGTTTCTCGATCCGATCATTGCGGTACGTGCGCCAAAGGGTGCGCAGGTTGCGAAATACTGGACTCCCAATGGCAACCATCGGCTCTCGGCGATGAAGACGCTGGGAGCGAAGAGCATCGTCGCGATTGTGGTACCGGAAGCGGCTGCGGCCTATCAGATTCTCGCGATGAACACAGAGAAGGCGCACAATCTGCGTGAAAAGTCCCTCGAAGTCATCCGCATGTACAAGGAACTGGCGCGGCTCGATGATACGACGGAAGAGACCTATGCCTTGGAGTTCGAGGAGCCGGCTTTCATTACGCTGGGCCTGTGCTATGAAGAGCGACCCAGATTCAGTGGCGGGGCCTACAATCCGGTGTTGAAGCGGGTGGACGAATTTCTGAAGAAACCGATGCGCGCGGCAATTGAACTGAGGCGGGAACGGGCGCGCACGGTGCTCGCACTTGACGATCAGATTATCAAGCAAGTCGAGGCGCTCAAAGCAAGGGGATTGACGAGTCCTTATCTGAAGAGCTTCGTGGTCGCGCGCGTGAATCCCATCCGCTTCCGCCCAAAGGATGCTCCTCCCCTGTCATTCGATGACGCGCTGGATCGGATGACCAAAGCCGCGGAGAAATTCAATCCCGAGAAGATCAAGCTTGACGATCTGGCAAAAACAGGCGGCGCGCCGGACGAAGGCGAATAAAGGAGGTCACATGCCCTATTTTATTCTTGGCCTGTCATTGATACTGTATGGGCTCAGCCTAAACCCGTCGGCGCTGGCCGACGAGATCCTGCCCATCGCCAAGATTATGGAACATCCTGCGGACTATCAGGCTAAAGTCGTCATCGTGGAAGGACGGGCAAGCGAGGTGACGGAACTGCCACCGCGATTCAGGGTGCATCGCTGCGCCGGGGGACCCATCTACGACGCGCAACTGTTCATGCTGCAGGATCAGTCCGGATCCATCCAGGTCGGAGTGGCCGGAGCCTGCAAGCCGAACGCGATGCAACCGGTTGTCGAGAACGAACGACTGCGCATCCGTGGAGTCGCGGTCGCGGATGAAAAGGATCCTCGAGGGATTCCCATCATCTACGCAGACGCCATCGACCGCGTGACGCCTTAATCTGAATCCACTTTTGAAGGGAGGGCCACGATGAGCTTAGCCGACAACACATGCGTGCCTTGCCGAGGTGGGGTACCGCCGCTTCCTGCCGATCGGACGCAGGCGCTCTTAAAGGAACTCGGCCGCGGCTGGTCGCTGAACCAGTCCGGCCATCTTGAGCGCTTGTACACGTTTAAGGATTTCGCCCAGGCCTTGGCCTACGTGAACAAGGTGGGAGCCGTGGCGGAAGCGGAAGGCCACCATCCCGATCTCTATCTTGCCTGGGGCAAGTGCAAGGTCGAGATCTGGACGCACAAGATCAACGGCCTGACGGAGAGCGATTTTTACATGGCCGCCAAAGCAGATCGCGAGTTTGAGCCGTTTCGCGCGGCTGCCAGTTAACCGCGAATCAGATGGTTGTGTCATGAACCTCACGAGGCATCAGATGAGCGACAAGGCCCAGGTGGCGCTCGTCAATATGCCGTTCAGCTACTCGAAGTACCCTTCGATCCAACTGGGCACACTCTCCACGCTGCTCAAATCGAAGGGGATCCCCGTCGACTGCCATCATCTGAACGTGCGTTTTGCCCTCAAGATCGGCGTACCCCTCTATGAAATGATCTGCGAGAAACGGGCACTGTTTGGCGAATGGCTCTTTTCATACCTCTTGTTTCGCGACAATCCGAAGCGCGCTGAGTATCCCCGCTTATTCAAGCCGGTGTTTGAGCAAGTCGCCAAGGAGAGCGGTCATCCGACCTCGTTCTTTGAAGACATGGCGACGAGGAGCGGCGCCACAGTTCTTGACCTGGGCTCTGACGGCAATCGACTGGGGGCAGTATAAGATTGTCGGCTTCACCTCCACGTTCGATCAAAACGTCGCGAGCCTGACGATGGCGAAACTCATCAAAGACCTTTATCCCAACGTGACGATCGTCTTCGGTGGAGCCAACTACGACGGCGAGATGGGGCTGGAATACTTCCGTGCCTTTCCCTTCATTGATCATGTGGTGGTGGGAGAAGGAGAAGAGGTGTTCCCGGAATTGGTTCGGTATCTCCTCGAGGGAAAGACGGGGGTTGTTCCCACCGGCGTGACCTATCGAGAGGGAGCGGGGATCGCGTTCACTCCGAACCACTCACTCTTCTCGGACTTCGCGAAAACTGGGCCACCCGATTATGACGATTACTATCATCTTCTGGCTGAGCTGGGGGAGGCCGCGAAGGGGCTCGACCGGATCCTCCTCTATGAAGGTTCACGAGGCTGTTGGTGGGGTGAAAAACATCACTGTACGTTTTGTGGATTGAATGCGCAGAGCATGAAATTTCGAGCCAAATCGTCCGAGCAAGTGGCCCGGGAGATGGCCTATCTTTCCAGCCGATACGATACGATGCGATTTCGATTGGTGGACAACATCATCGACATGAAATATGTGGAGAACCTCTTCGGTCGGTTTGCGGCTGATCACTGTGACCTCGATGTGTTCATTGAAACCAAGAGCAACCTGCATAAGAGCCAGATTCGAACGCTCGCCGCCGGAGGGGTCAAGTGCATGCAGCCGGGATTGGAGAGTCTGAGCTTCAATCAACTGCAGGCGATGGACAAGGGCGTGACACCGATGCAGAATATTATCTGCCTCAAGTGGAGCTCCTACTATCATGTCGCGGTATCCTGGAATCTCTTGCTCGGATTTCCAGGAGAGACGAACGAGGACTATCGCCGTCAGATCGACCTCATTCCATCGCTGTTCCATCTGCACCCACCGGAGGGGGCCGGGAAATTCTGGCTGGAACGCTTCAGTCCCTACTACACGAAGCCACACGAGTATGGCATCCGCATCACAGGTCCTGGGACTGCATACGAATATGTTTACGATTCGCGGCAGGTGGACTTGAAGAAGATCGCCTACGATTTCGAGTATGAGCTGGATAGTTGGAACGTGGACCCGCACCTCTACCAAGAATTGGTCGACATGGTGCAGGAGTGGCAGCGACGGGTCGGTTCGAGCGATCGGCCGTTTCTCTATTACTCAAAGGCGATGGACCATGTCACCGTCTACGATGGTCGGAATCCGAACGTACCGATACGGCGACGTTACGATTGGCCTGCGGCAGGAATCATCGAGGTCTGCAACGAAGCGGCCAAGAGTGTAGATCAAATTCGCACGCTGCTGGCACAACGATCTGGCAGGAGCGAAAACAGTGATGTGGAGATTGATCAGGCGCTCGCTGCATTGACGGCTGCACGGATTCTCTACGAAGAGCGCGGCAAATACTTCACTCTTGCCGTTCCCGAAAACCCCTATCTCTAGCTCTAGCAGGATACTGAAAAAGTCGCTCGTCTCACCCGCCCAACCCCGGCGCGCCGAGACGCGCCTGTTCCCATGCGACGTTCTCGCGTCGCTTAGATCCTCAACGTAGACCCGGCCGCCTCACTAACTCGGCGGCGCGCGCAGGCTTGGTGCTCCTTATTCGTCGCACCGGCCCCCAGAGGGTACGCCTCCGGTCTTCGCTCGCTGCGGCCTTGCTGGACAGCCTTTTTGAGTATCCTGCAGGCCTGTTCCCCCATTGTGCCACATACAAGAACCACCGAAATCCATACTGGTCACAATAGACGCTCCGCCGCCTGCTAGCAGAACAGAACACCGCCCTCATCACATCGATAGCTTGTCGGCCACGTTGCGCATTTGGACGCCGTGCGCGAGCGAGGCGCCGCCTCGGATAGCGCAGGCGACGTGAACGGCTTCCGTCATTTCTTCAATGTTCGACCCTTTCTCAAGAGAGGCCTGCGTGTAGGCATCGATGCAGTAGGGACATTGGACTGCGTGGGCGACAGCGAGGGCGATGAGGGCCTTCTCTCGTTCCGTCAACGCTCCTTCGGCGAAGACAGCGCTGTAGTAGGCCATGAATTTCTCCCAAAGGTCCTTGTTCCCCTTACCCATCTCGGCGAACTTGCTCAGATCGTGGGGATGATAATAGGTTTCCATTGGCGGCTCCATATGGTGAGTGTTCAATGTGCATGCTAAAGCGGGGTCCGCGTCTTCATGCACAACTCATTATTCAACATTGTTTTGCAATCATGCGTTGCTGGGCGGTTCGGGATCGGCCTGTGTGAGCACCTGCGAAAACCGCGGGCCGACGATGCCGATCACCTTGGCCATGAGGTTGGTCACCTCTTGCCACTCTTGCGTCAGAAGATCCTGTTTCAGTTGGGGATGAATTGCCCATTGGGCCTCGACTTGAGTTCCCTTTCGGCTCACGAGCACCCGCAGCAGTTCTACATCCTTGGTGAGTGACTCGGCTCCTGCGACTTGCGGTCGATTTCCACCTGAGTCTCCCGGTGGAGGTGTTGAACGTGCCATACAGCTAATCTCCTTCCGATTTGTAGCAGGAGATCATACTTCATCGTCATTCTGTCTGTATATCTGCCACGAAGCCTCTGTGGCCACTCTGGACTATTCGGCCATCTGGCTTGTCTGGTTGCGAGCGTGGCGGGACAGAGGCCTTACGAGGGAGTTGCTGTCTGCTTGGAGCAGGTCGAGCATGGCTTGGTGAATACGTCCATTACTTGCAACCAATTCTCGCCCGTAAATCGAGTGAGGAGCGCCTTTGAAGTCCGTCACTTTGCCACCGGCTTCGCGGAGAATGACGACTCCTGCCGCCATGTCCCAGGGGTTTAGCGTCACTTCCCAAAATCCATCAAACCGGCCGGCCGCGACATAGCAAAGGTCCAGAGCTGCCGTTCCAGTTCGGCGCAATCCCTGTACCTTCAATGCGAATCGCACGAAGTGGTTCAAGTTATTGTTCGGAGTCTCACGAATGTCGTATGCAAATCCGGTCACGAGGAGCGCACGATCGAGATGGTCCGTTGTGGACACGGAAATGGGAATGCCATTGAGGTAAGCCCCGTGGCCGATTTGCCCAGTGAAGAGTTCGTCTCGGGTCGGGTCGTAGACGACCCCAATAATCCCACGTCCGTCGCATTCCACCCCAATGGATACGCAGTAGGCGGGGAACCCGTGGGCGAAGTTGGTCGTGCCATCGAGCGGATCGATCACCCATTTGTAGCGGGATGACGGTTGCTCAGTCATCCCACGTTCCTCGGCAAGGATACGATGGGTTGGGAAGGCTTTGTGAATGACGTCGATGATCCGTTGCTCTGCCTGGTGGTCGGCATCGGTGACAAGATTGATGATCTGCTTATGTTCAATGCGAAAACCGGTGCGCGTGCATTCCGCTAGAATGGTTCCAGCCTGGCGGGCTGCGTCAGTAGCGACTGATATGAGTATGTCGAGAGGGATATCCTGGCCATCTAGTAGAGGCATGGGTCGGCATCATAGCACGAGGCTGTGTTGTACTATCTGGAGCGAAGAGGCCCCTCGAACATGGAGCAATCCCACTCATTACAGCCAAGATCTGACCGGTTTCTTGACATTCTTGTTGACCGAGCAGATGACATTGCGAGCAAGCACGTACCCGTTTTAAAGCGGTTATTCTATGCAAGCCACGATCGTAACTTTATCTATTGACTTGCTATGCAAGCAATGCTATAAAGCAAGCATGCTTCACATGGGGGCAAGTTCGTGGAAGAACTCACCGATATATTGGTTGGCCTTGAACAGCGAATCAGCGCCTATAAGAACCGACTGCAAGAACTCGAAAAGAAACGTCGTCGTTTGGACGACGAAATCGCCACGATTAAGAAATACCTGGAGTTGGCGGAAACGCTCTATCGCGTTGAAGCCGACAAAGCCAAGCTCGCCAGTCTTTCCAGTCAATTCTATTCCGACGAAAAAGGTGCTCGCCAGCGACCGAATACGGATGTCACCGACCAGTCGAGGGAAATCCTCATGGGGCGGAGCAAGTATTCTGGGAAAAGTGTGTCGGAAGCCGCGTACGAAATGCTCCGCGAGGCGAATCGCTCGATGCACGCAAAAGAGCTTGTGCAGCGATTGGTCGAGGGGGGGCTCCAGATCAAGGGGAAAACGCCGCTGACGTCTGTGGCCACGTCCTTGAAACGGGACAAGCGGTTCAAAAAAGTGGGTCCCAATACGTTCGAGGCATTGGAAGAATCCCTGATCCACGCAGTGTAGTGTGTCCGGACTAGTTAGACCTCAAAATACACGAAGGGGGGTGAGAGTCTTGGCGACGAAGAAAGCAGCAAAGAAGAAGAAGAAGTAGTCCCCGCCTTGATTCTAGCGTCGGGAGCGAGGCCACTTGCTCCCGACGTTAAGTCATATATCAGTTACCTACACGTCAAAAATCATCTCGCCAGTATGGGCAAGATCACGTGCGTATTTCCATTTAAAAAGGATGAGCGTTAGGAGACTTGAAGGGCCACAAGCGATGCGGATCGCGGTGCGGCTTTGGCAGCGCGAGGCTCAGACGCGGCGACTGTTTCGTCGGCGTTGAGCAACACCCAGCTGTCGGGGTGGTTGAGAATCTGCTGAACGAGGCGCGTGTGTATCGCATGCCCAGAACGCTCGGCAATCAAGTGCCCGATAAAGGGGACGCCGAGCAACGAAAAGTCTCCGATCAGGTCCAAGATTTTGTGTCGCACAAATTCATCGGCAAAGCGTAGGCCTGATTCATTGAGAATGCCGTCTTGAGAGAGAACGATCGTATTGTCCAGGTTGCCACCCTGGCCGAGCCCGCGAGCCCAAAGAGCTTCCACTTCCTGCAGGAACCCGAACGTCCTGGCGTCCGCGATCTCGCGCTCAAATGCATGGGCTGAGTGTTCATAGAAGTAGGTCTGCGTCTGGATCAAAGGATGATTGTAGTAGATGGAATAAGTGATCTTGGCGGTCGAAGAGGGCTCGATGCGAACTCGACGAGCTCCATCCACTACTTCGAGAGGCCGTGTGATTTTCAGATAGGGTTGCCGCCGGCTCTGGGTAACAGTTCCGGCTGACCGAATCAAGCGAACAAAATGTGCTGCGCTGCCGTCCATGACGGGAGCTTCACCGGCATCAACCTCCACATATACGTTATCGATGTCGAGTCCGGCCAATGCGGCTAAGATGTGTTCGATCGTCTTGACCTGAAACCCATTGCCGCTGATCGCGGTGCAGAGTTCCGTAGGTACCAAATGCTCCACGGAGGCCGCGAGGGAGGCCCCGTCTTTGCCGTTCCGGTTAATGAAGACGACGCCTGTATTTGTTGGAGCAGGCTTGAGCGTCAGGGTGACAGGCTGTCCGGAATGGAGCCCAATTCCTGTACAACTCACTGCATTTGCTAAGGTTTGTTGAGCCCTCACGCAGTCACCTCAATAAGTATTCAGCGATGGGTATCAGCAACTCGTGTGCCAGTCCGCATTTCACCAATAAACTGTCGTATGATATTGATAATACAATAATATTTTAATTGCCTACAGATATGGAGTCGTGTTGCAAAAACATGACACCTGTGACTTTTCAAAGATTATTGAACCGTGGTTCCCATCTCAATCATGCTGAGCCAGCATAGCTGAGTATTTAGTTATTCGATCACCGTGATTGGTAATGAGGGTTGACGGGAATGGCTCACGATCTGTTGGTGGCTGATAAGCAACGTGTAATGATCGGTCGTGTTGGAGGAGCTGCGAGCTTCCTGTCGGGCCAGAACGTTTCCCTTGGTGGATACGAACACCTACGGCCGGGGATCCAACTCGATGAGTCCTTTCCTAATAGCTAGGATAGCCGCTTGCGTGCGGTCATAGACTTGCAGCTTATGAAAAATGTTGCGTACATGATTTTTGACGGTCTTTTCGCTCAGGTCCAAGTTGTTGGCAATTTCCTTGTTTGTCTTGCCGTCCGCGACCAAGCGCAAGACCGTGATCTCTCGCTCCGTCAGATCATGCTCGACCCACCCGGGCTTTTTCCCCTTCTTCTGGGACATCAAGGAGAACTCCGCCAAAATCTTGCTCGCGACGGATGGATGGATCAGCGACTCGCCCTTGTAGATCGCACGAATTGCGGCGACGATCTGAGAGGACTCGGAATCTTTCAAGAGATATCCGGTGGCACCGGCGCGCACCAAATCGAAGATGTACTGCTGCTCATCATACATGGTCAGGGCCACGACTCCGATGTGAGGGAACTCACGCTTGATTTGTCTGGTCGCTTCGACTCCACCCATCCGGGGCATGCTCACATCCATCAGCACGACGTCAGGGACCAACGTCTTCACCTTCTCGACCGCTTCCATGCCATCCTGGGCCTCGCCTACAACATGAATGTCGTCTTTCGTCTTGAGGATTGCGGCCAGTCCTTCGCGTACGACGCGATGATCGTCCGCGATGAGCACCTTAATCTTTTCCATGGGCTGTCGTCTCCTTTTTCACCAGCGGAATATTGACGACGATCGTCGTGCCACGACCCTTCTTAGACTCGATCTTGCCTTCACCGCCCACAAGTCGAGCCCGCTCCAGGATTCCGCGAATCCCGAAGTGATCCCATTTGTCAGGATCGCGTAACACGGTATCCATGTCGAATCCCACGCCGTTGTCTCCGATGGTGACCCTAAGGCGTTCGGGGTCGATGTCCAGCCCCACGGTGACCCGAGTCGCTTTTGCGTGCCTCTCCACATTGCTGAGAGCCTCCTGCACAATGCGAAACAGGAAGATCTTGGTACGCGGAAATAAAATCTGTTCATCACCGGATACGCGGAATTGCGTCTTGATATGATACTGGGTCTCATACGAGGTGAGATAATTGGTAAGAGCTGGGAGCAGCTCCATCTTGTCGTAGTGGAGGGGGCGGAGATTGAAGATGACTTGCCGCGCCTCATGGATGGCCAGCTTCAGTTGAGCTTTGCTTTCGCGCAAAGTGGCCAGACTGGCTTTCGGATTTTTTCGAATCAGTTGCAAGCTCAGATCTAATTTAAAATTCACCCCGGCCAGGTTCTGTACGAGGCCATCGTGCATCTCGCACGCAATGCGTGTCCGTTCCTCCGTCACCGCCACACCTGTTTCCTTGACATACAGTCGATAGAGCGATTGGTATTTGTTCAAGGTTTTCTCGATCTCTGACGTGGCGCGGATGCGGGCCTCGATGAGTTCCCACATGAATTTGGCACTGGCTCCGCCGATGATTGTGACACCCATCCGATGGAAGTCTTGGAGTAACTCCCAGACCTTGGCATCACCCGACACGTCGATGATGAGATCCACGCGCTCAAGGTCCAAGAGCCGCCGGTAATCGCGAGTCACGGGGATACCAAGCCGTTTCGCCAATAAGATGCCTGGAGCGTTTGCCTGGATTTCTGCCACACACACGATTTTTACCAGCGGGTCTGTCGCAAAGATCTCCATCAACGCCGTGCCGCCGCGGCCTGCGCCGATGATCGCGACATGGGTACCGCTCGGCGCTCCGTTCTTGAGTGGCCGTCTGGAAGATTTGGATTGGATTGCCGGCATCGTGACGCCTACTCGCTGAGAAATTGCACCATGTTGTAACCCGACGAACGGAAGAAGGACATGGAGAGGATGAGGAGGAGAGAGGAGGGATCTCGCGGCCCTCACCGCTCGCGGCGTTGCTGAGCCAACGTTTTCAGCTCCTCCATGAACTGGTCAATGTCTTTGAACTCACGGTACACAGAGGCAAAACGGACATAGGCGACCTGATCCAATTGATGAAGCTCTTTCATCAATTCTTCGCCCACGATCCGGCTCTCGACTTCGGTTTCACCCATTTCCTGAATGCGTTTCTCGATACGATCCGTCACGGCTTCGATGGTGGCAGTACTGATCGGCCGCTTTTCACAGGCTTTCTTGAGACCGGCGAGAATTTTTGTACGGTCGAACGACTCACGGCGGCCGTCCTTCTTCACCACCATGGGAAGGATTTCTTCGACGCGTTCGTAGGTGGTGTAGCGACGCTTGCAGCCGAGACATTCGCGTCGGCGACGAATCACCTCGCCTTCTTTCGCCATACGCGAATCGACGACCTTGTCTTCGAGTTCATCGCAGAACGGACATTTCACAGGCGGTGATCCTGCCCCGTCTGACGTGGTTTAGTAGGTATGAAAGACCGGGAAACGGCCGCAGAGCGCTTTGGCCTGAGCGCGGACTTCCTCGAGCGTCGCAGAGTCTTGGCGATGCTGCAGTACCCGGTCGACCAAGCCCACAATCTCTTTCATCTCGGCTTCCCGCATCCCGCGGGTAGAC
Source organism: uncultured Nitrospiraceae bacterium (assembly GCA_963801725.1). Classification (GTDB taxonomy): domain Bacteria; phylum Nitrospirota; class Nitrospiria; order Nitrospirales; family Nitrospiraceae; genus Palsa-1315. The sequence continues at coordinate 819,333 of CAWDFX010000002.1, read as the reverse complement.
ACAACGGGAGTACCCAGTCGAATGCCGCTGGCGACAGCCGGAGGCTTCTCGTCGTAAGGCACGGCGTTCTTATTTACGATAATGCCGGCAGCGCCCAAGGCTGCGTCCGCTTCTTTGCCCGTAATGCCCTTGTTCGCCAGATTCATCAGCATCAGATGCGTATCCGTGCCACCCGATACAATCTTGTACCCACTGTCGAGGAGCCCTTGGGCCAGTACCTTTGCATTGGCAATCACCTGCTGTTGGTACCGCGTAAAGGCCGGCGTGAGGGCTTCCTTGAACGCGACAGCCTTTGCCGCGATCACGTGCATTAACGGTCCGCCTTGTATTCCCGGAAAGAGCAATTTGTCGACCGCTTTGGCATGCTCAGCCTTGCACATCACGACGCCACCCCGTGGTCCGCGCAGAGTTTTATGGGTGGTCGTCGTGACAAAGTCGGCATAGGGTATAGGGTTCGGATGGAGCCCCGCCGCGATTAGGCCCGCGATGTGGGCGATGTCGACCAGCAGATAGGCGCCGACCGACTTGGCGATCTGCTGGAATCGTGGAAAATCGAAGGTACGCGCGTAGGCGCTGGCGCCGACAACGAGCAGGCGTGGCCGGCATTCCTCTGCCACCTTCTGCACCGCATCATAGTTGATGGTTTCAGTTTCGCGTTCTACCCCGTAGGAAAACACACGGAACAGAATCCCTGAAAAATTGACCTTGCTGCCGTGGGTGAGGTGACCGCCTTGGGCGAGGTCCATGCCGAGGATGGTATCGCCGGGTTTCAGCACGGACAGATAGGCGGCCATATTGGCTTGTGAACCTGAGTGCGGCTGGACATTCACATGCTCCGCTCCGAAAATCTGCTTACACCGCTCGATCGCAAGCTCCTCCACGGTGTCCATATACTCACAGCCACCGTAGTACCTCTTTCCCGGGTACCCTTCGGCGTACTTGTTGGTCATGATGGAGCCCTGCGCGGCCAGGACGGCTGGACTGGCGAAGTTCTCCGAAGCAATCAAAAGCAGCCTGTCTCGCTGCCGCTCTTCCTCGGCAACAATCGCGGCATAGACATCCGGATCTGTGGCTTTGAGTGCCTCTAGTGTGCCGATCACATCGCTCATGACTGCTCGTTCCCTCGTTAGGCCTCAGCGGGAGCCGTTTCGGCTTCCTGTTTCTTTACGACGTAGATCAATACCGTTGCGGTCACATCCCGAGGAAGCTTAATCGGCACAGTGAACGTGCCGAGTTCCTTGATCGGATGGTCCAGCTGGATCTTGCGCCGATCCACTGTAAATCCCTGTTCCGCCAATCTTTCTGCAATGTCTTTCGTCGTGACCGACCCAAACATCTTGTCGTCCTTGCCGACCTGGGCCTGGACCGTGATGGACACGGCCGAGAGGCTCTTGGCGTGGGTTTCGATCTCCAGCTTTTCTTTTTTTGCCCGCTCGCCGGCTACACGCTTGATATGCTCAAAGGCCTTGATGCTGCGACTGTCTGCCAGTACCGCCTTTTTTCGTGGGAGCAGAAAATTCCGCGCGTACCCCGCTTTCACATCGAGTAGATCTCCGAGATGTCCGACCCCATCCATCGTTTCTTGTAAAATGACCTTCATACCCCTAACTCCTTCTGTTGGAAAGCAAAAGAGGATACTGGGGGGCCAGCAAAAAGTCAATTCGCAATGTGCGGAAAATGCGTGGAAGAGGTTCGCTTCTTGGTCATAAGTCTCGGGGTGATCCGTTAGCACATGCCCTACTGGCAGGCTGGACAGGTGTAATACGCCGACCGTATGATGGCAGCCGCAGATGCGAGGACAATCTTCCAAGAATATTATGACGGCACGAGATCTGCTCGAAGCATGGGCGCTACTGCTTGAAACCGAACAGAAACGGGTAAGCGATTCGTCGCTAGATCAGCCGATTACTCAGGTAGCAGGCCGACTTGTGCATACAATCGGTACGCTTCACCTCTACGAACTGACGCTCCCGCAGGGCTCGTCCATTGAGCATGACACTCCTCTCACGATTATCCCCCCGGACGACATGGAGCCAACTGAGGGTATTGTCCTTGGCGGGCGAGACAATGTGGCCCTCGTGCAGATATTCGATGCCATCGGACAGTCCTGTGCCGATGCAACGGTGGTTCCCGATCGGGCCGGGCTTCTGGCTACATCGGCCAAGCGATTGCGTGACATGCTTGCACATCCCGATGCCTATCGACTCGGTTCGGCAGACCGTTTGGCTCCCCTCCTCGAATTGACGACGGGAACGGGAGAACTTTCCGGGTCCGTCGCCGGATCGTCGATTCTCACGACCATCTGGACGGACGAGCTTTTGATGCGACGGCAGCGATTGGCTGCGCTGGCAATCGAACTGATTCGCGCGAATAAGCGTATCCTGATAGTCTGTCCTGACCACCAAGCCGCTGATGCACTCGTCGGGACGATCGCGCGAGCCATGAAGGCCGTAGGGCTCATGTATAAAACATGGGTGAGTCGCTATGAAATGGCATTGACCCAGCAGGTCGAGGGCATCGGGATTCAGGAGTTGGGGTTCGAAGCGCAGATGCACCAGTTCTATGCCAAGTCGCGCGCAGATAAGGCCGCGCTCCGGGGTAAATACGATCGATTCCGTGAACTGACGCCCGTGCTGGCATACAAGGGACAGAAACAAAAGGATCTCGATGAGGTGCGTCTACTGGAATGGAGATTGTTGACGCAAGTCAGCGACCTACAGGCCAAGATCAAAGACGTGAATGCCACTCTAGCCGAGTATGAGAACCTCCCGCTCTTACGACGACTCAGCCTGCAGGCCGTCGGGAAAAACGTCGAATCGTTGCATCAATATCTCGAGTTGTATGAGAGTCAATGCGCCGAACTGAAGGAAGAACTCGATACCGCCAAGGCGCGGATCGATGAACTTATACCGGAAGCCGCTGTGCCGAAAGACATGCGGCCGGAGTTTGACGAGCTCAAAGAAGACATCGTCCGGCTGGGCGGAACAAAAAAGATCCGGGAACTGCTCGCGGCCGAAGAAGACACGAACCGACAGGCCTTCATTCAGAATCGGCGGCTCGTGGTCACCACGGCATCGCGAGTGCTGAACGATCCCTTGTTCAGTCGCATCCGGTTCGATGTCTTGATCGCTGATGAAGCGCCGTGGATCGCGGCAGCCCCGTTGCTCGGCGCCGCCGGGCTCGTCCACGAGAAGATCGTGATCAGCGGCGACCGGCGTGACGTCGCATCGGCCGGACTGTGGACCTTACGCGAGTCGGAGCTCCGGTGATCGAAGCCGTTTGCTTGACGGGAACCTCACTTATTCAGGATAATCCGCTTCCACCTCGATGTGCCGAAGTGGCGAAACTGGCAGACGCACTAGATTCAGGGTCTAGCGCCCGCAAGGGTGTGCGGGTTCAAATCCCGCCTTCGGCACCAAGAGGCTTTCCCCGCTCTCCACAAGGGGTTTCAGTGTTTTCACTCCATCGTTTCCTGCCCGTGGGTTGACCTCTTCAGGCGTCTGGTTCGGCGCGATTGTCAAGTAACTGTCAAGTGACGATGTCGACACCGGGTCGAGGACCCTCACCGCCGATGTGAGATGTTTGGGTGAGAGATGGGCATAACGGAGGGTCATGGTGGGGGAACTGTGGCCAAGGAGGTTGCTGACAGTGGCTATTGGGATGCCCTTCATGACCAGCCACGAGGCAAAGGTATGCCGGAGGTCATGGAAGTGGAAATCCACGAGCCCTGCACCCGTACAGGCCCGGTTAAAGGCATGCCGCACGTCGAGATGGCGGCGGCCCTCTCCATCATGAAAGACCCAGGACACCTCTGGGCGAGTCCGAAGCCCGTTGAACAGGCTCCACAGCGTTTCATTGAATGGGAGCGCGCGGGCTGTGCCGTTCTTGGTCTGTTTCAGTCGAATAAATCCATGCGTCATATCCACTGCATCCCACGTCAGGGAGAGTAGCTCTTCCTTACGCATCCCGGTATGCAGCGCCGTAAGGACCATCGGCTTCAGGAACGCTTCACAGGCCGCAAGGAGCCGTTCGGCGTCTGCCGGTCCAGACAAATACCGCAAGCGGCCCGAGGGCTCTTGGTATTTCTTGATGGCGGTCAACTCTTCCCGTGCGGCCTTCCGTAAGAGCCGCCACTCCACGGCCTTGCTGAGCGCATGTTTGAGCGTCGAGATTTCACGGTTGATCGTGGCCGGGCCCACTTTCTCCCCGATCCGATGCGCCCGGTATTGGTCCAACACTTCCACCGTCAGGGAATGAATCGTGGGATTCCCCCACACCCGCGTGAAATGAGCGAAGTGAATATGCTTCGTGGCCAACCCGCGTTGATGGCCCACGAAAGCGAGGTAGCGTGCTTTCAGGTCATCCAAAGCCAGCGGCTTGATCGGCGGCGCCGGCACGATACCTTCCATCGCTTCCTTCCGTCGATCGATCAATCGCCGTTCCGCCTCTTTCTTGTTCGAGGTCTTACAGGATTCAAAGCGCTGGGCGCCGATGGCATCCCGATAGGTCATCCACCACACCTCTCCCCGCTTATAGAGCCCCTTCGTCGATCGTGCCATCGCTCAGCCCTCCCTTTGTGCGACGTGAATCCTTACGAGATATGCCTAATACCGCACCCGGATAGGTTTTTGTTACGATACGTAGGCTTTCTTCTTACGTACGTAGTCGTTACGGAGACCTATCCCTATATGATGATGTCCTATGGGAAAGACGCCATGGATTTCATCCGCGCCTGCGAAGCTCTGAAAGCCCTGATTGTCCATGACATGCTCGCGCCAGAAGATCGAGACATCATCGAGTACTGTAGTATCGAACTGCTGAGTAAATTGACGCAGCTCTAGACGGCTTCACACATACCCGCTGCTGCTCTCTCGAATGGTTACTCATCTTTCGCAAGCCATTCGAGAATGTCATCCCGGCCACTCCTCGCGCTCGATGGATACTGGTATTGCCTGACTCACAATAGCGGGCGCAGGGATGGTGACGTTGGCCCTCTGCTCCATCGCATAGCGGACTAATTCCGCCGTACTCTCCAAATTCAACTTTCCCATAATCCGCTCGCGGAACGACTGAACGGTTTTGTAGGAAATCCCCATCTGCGCCGCGATCACTTTCGGCGATCGGGTACCGAGGGCATACCACTCCAGCAGGGTGCATTCGCGCTCAGTGAGTCCTGGCACATGCCTCGTGGATGCGGGGGCGACTGTCACCGCCACGGGCGGCCGTACAGGAATCGATCGTGGGGCAGGCGCTCGCGGCGTCGGGGGTGGAAGAGCCGGCAGAGACTCGGCCTGCTGTTTCCGGATCGGCACCGGGGCCAGGGCGCCCTCCTTGGGGACCTGTTTCAACTTCCAGAGCCAATCCGCATAGGCTTGAATCGGCTTCGGTGAGCGAGTCGAACGATTTATGCCGGTAGTGACTCAGCGCCGACGTGTCGTGATGATTCAAAATCGCGCGAATGGTCGAATCGTCGTAGCCCAATTCATTGCTCATCGAGGTCGCAAACGTGCGGCGCAGATCGTAGTTCCACAGCCCGGTGACGCCCAGCACGTCCGCAGCTCGCTCCAGCGCAACCGGACCAGTTCACCTGAAATCGGCTTCTCGAACTCCATTGCCGGGGAACAGGTAGGGGTTCGGACGATCGTGTTGTCCGAATCGCGCGCCACGCCTCGATCCACGGCATCAGCTGTGTCGGCAGGGGCAGCTCCTGATCCTCGCCCGTCTTCGTTTTCCCCTTGATCCAGGCCCCCATCTCCCCATACCGTCGTGATGGCCTCCACCTTGGCGCACCGGGCTTCAGTCTGTCGGCAGCCCGTACACACCATGAGTCCAAAGATTGCCCGCCAGCGTATCTCCTCCTCCGTCTTGGCCTGATCGAAATGCACCATCAACATTCTGCAGTTCCTCGTGCTTCCCCGTGCGCTTCCGTAGTGGCCGCTTCCATTTCCGAATGCCCGCCGTCGGATCGCCGCCCTCCCAACATTCCTGATACAGCCCCCAGCGACAGGCCGCACGCAGCAAGCCCAATTCCATATTCGCTTGGCAGGAACCCGGCTGATAATGCCCGCGCCCCTTCGCCAGATGCCGCGCTGAGACTTCCTTGCGCGTGGGCGTGGCGGGCAAGGTCAGATATCCACTCCGACGCCGTATGCTTGCGGGTTCTATAACAGGGGCGGCCCCGCAGCGTCTCCAGATACGCGCGCACGAGGTCGGCAATATGCTCATACACCATGGTGTCACCGCCCTTTCTGCTTCGCCTGCGCGAGCAATCGCTCCAGCCGATCGAGGCTGATCGCGTTCTGCCCGATCTTCGACATGAGGCGAAAGCCCCGGCCGCCGACGATGCGACCGTTCACCAACGCCGTGCGCGAATGTCCGTTCGCGGGTTGGCGAAATTGTTTGGTGTTCATGGCTCACCTCATCGGAACCGGATAGAGCTGCTTCGGCAACGCAGGGTGCTCCATCCCATTCCCCCCGTCTCGCCCTGTATTCTGTACCTCGCAGAATGCGTCATACGCATACCCCAGCACGATGTCGAACCCCTCAATCGCCATGGATCGGCGGGCATACGGCCCGAACACGCGGTCTTTCATGCCAGTAATCTGTATCTTGAAGTAATACATCGGCTCGCCTTGCGCATCCTCCGCCATGAATAAATATTGGGCGGTGGGGTCTTCTGCAGAATGCGAGACTCTGCGGCCACGCTCCTTCTTCGGTTGTTCGACGCCCGGCATCTGTAAGACCTTCGCTTCCATTGTCAGCCTCCTTGGTTGTGGTTACGCCGCCTTCTTGCCCTTGAAATGCTGCTCCAGTAGATGCCGAATCAATCCCGCTGCGCTCGTGCCGCGTTTGCGTTCGGCGTCGAGCTTCGATTTCAACGGCTCGGGGAGTTGAATCAACACTCTGATCATTTTCATCTGCGTTAACTCCTGTTAAGTGAGTTACGTACATGCATATACCGTCTAATGTAACATACGCTATCAAGTGATAGCAAGTGCTATTTGCCTGTCCCCGTCCTGCTGTGCTACACCATGCTCTGCTGCACTGTTGCTATACAGGTGCTAGACAAGGCTTGACAAATGGCACCCAAGACCGGTCCTGACAAACCTGCCCATCTGAACATCCGGGACATCCCCCGTTCGACGCTCTGATCGCCTCGAAGATGGCAGCCGCTGCCGAGGAGAAGACCGTCAAAGACTTGGTGTTAGAACTGGTCGATCAGATAGCATCTCAGGAACTAGAGAAGAAGGGCCTCCTGCCGAAGGGGAAGTAATGTCCAGTGAGCGACCGGTGGCGACGCATTGTTACTAGCATCATCAGTTACGGGCTCCTGCTCCTCGTGGTCCTGGTCGCACTCTATTTCACCCGGCCGCATTGAGCGAAACATGAAGAAGCCCTCCGCGATCTGCTGAAGAAGTACCGGGCGAAGGGGAGGTCCTTCGGCCGTAAAAGGGATGCGTACGACGGACAGCTGCACAATCGCTCGCTCAAGACATAACCCCATCTCGAGAACGAGATCGACGCGACAAGCGCAAGTGCTTCTTGAATCTCACGCAGCTACCGATTCTAGGTGGAGCCGATCAGCATCCATTAATTTCTCGCATTTGCCGATTCCCGCAAATGAGCGCGATCTGCGCAATGGTTAGCATCAGGTTGTCAGCAATATGGATGCGTGGACTCCGTGACAATGCCGGCGTCGCAGACTTCGTGCCGTTCGGAGCCACAGGCGAGCCATCAGCGAGTGATGAGATCACAGCGTTGTCGCAGTTACAGTATTCTCACTCGCTGACGGTAGGATAGATCCGCGTTGGCCGCGACCTGGCAGCTTCAATGCTGAGCAGCGATCTGCACATGCGAGCATCGCCGTACCATTAGCTGATGAATCGTCTTACTGTCGTCAGTCTGACGTGTCGGACTCGCACACCTTCAGTGACTTGCTCGTTACCTGCACCGGAGCAAAGTAGGCGCGTTCGAACGACTGCTCAATCTCTCGCGCCGTGTGCATAATCGGGCCGCAGTACTTCGTACCGATTTACTCGCAGTCACTTTGCATCAGCTCCGAATGCCCGCGCACTGCATATCCAACATCAGTTGATCAGCTTCCGCTACAAGGCTGGCCGGGACAAAGAGTGGCACTCGTTCCACGGTTGACCAAAGTCTTGGACCGGAACTGCGATTTGGCACGGGCGAACGCGCCTGTTCCGGGACCCTGCCGTTGTTCGGCGTGAGGATTGCGTCGAGTAGCGCGAGCGTGGCACATCGCAACTCCCGGTCGCACAGCTGAGCGTTTCGTGCTCAGGTAGCAGAATCCGTAGCGAGCCTTCGGACCGCGCTCGCTACGGAGAGCAACTGGCGATCGGGTCCTATTCACCTCTCGCTCAGACACTCCAGATTCGCCGCATGGCGTTTCTTAGCGCCGTCCTGATGCTTTGTCCTGCTATGGCATACGTGTCCGACAGGGTGTCACGAGCCGATCTCGTTCCGTGCGATGCCTCGATCGCGGCATGAGATCGTCTCACCACGACCGCCCGGAGTGCCCGCACTCGTTTTCGCACTAGGGACCTACCGAGTCTCCTTCCAGCTTTTTGCTCTGTTACCCTTGGCTCCATGGACTGGAGCGACCTTGATAGAAGTGAGACCCCATGGATGATCCACGCCTACCGCCGGACATTGAGGAATTCGCGCGTCTCTGCCACTACTTGCTCGATTACGCCAATCAACACGGCGGGCTGAACGAAGACGAGTGCGACGGTATCGTCCTAGTCGTGTACTATGGCCAACGCCTCAAAAAACGGACTGGCCACTATGAGGACCTCGATGATCTGGCGGCCAGTTTAGCCATTTCCACATTCTCTAGTTCGTCCGACTGATCTTCCACCATGGCCGCTCCTGTGACCCGCTCGCACCCCAGAATGATCGCCCATTGCGTCCACCTTGCTGGTACACAGGTCCTCATTGAAAGAAGATCGGCGGGATGGGCCGGCGCGTACTCGGCACGTTCCCCCCGCCGAAATTATCGAATTGCCGCAGTGGTCGTGTCTCCCAATACCGTCACGCCGATGATATCCGCCGGCTGAGTAGGTCGTGTCTGTCGCGCAGTCCAGTTGCGCCCAGCCAGCCCCGCCATCGTTGAACCAGGAACAGATCTCCGATCCCAATCGCGGTCATCCCAAGCTGATCGCCGTTCGCCACCGTCTGTGAGACGACCCGATCTCCGTTCCCGCGGAGTTCGTCATTACGATGGGTCTTGACCGTGGAATCCGAATTGCGAGCACAGACGCTATAGCCGTCTGTCGTGTTCGCCCCATCTGGCGCAGCCGCACATGGACGCAGCTGATGCGACTCGGATTGCCCACAACCGTCAGCGTGGCATAGGCTTCCTGGTTCGGCCCGAATTCCGTCGTGTCCCAATAGGCTTCTCCGCTTCGGAATCGGTTGCCGTTGCCGCACGATTGCCGGTAATCCTCACCCCGTGAGTGGTGCCCCCTGTCGTGAGCGGCGCGTTCGTCCAATTGGTGTTTGGCGGGCTCGTGGTATCCGCACCGGTAAAGGTTTCGAGCACCGCCGTTGTCGGGAAAGGCCCAGGCCGGCGAGGCGAGGAGGAACAGGGTGAGCAAGACCATTCCACGGATCAACATACGAAGCTCCTTGTGCGTGAGGTTTTGACCGAACATGGATCTCCTCCTACTCATGGTCTGAAGAAACTAGGTGCCGGCTGTTCATCTTTCGGTTCCACGCGCACATTCCCGCTTTTGTCCGTGAGCTTGCCCTTCGGAGCCCCGAGTCCTTCCTCGGCCTGCATCAATAACTTGCCCAGCACCTGAGAGGTTCTGTGGTCGATTGGCCACGCTCTAGTCGCTCCTTGTCATAAAGCGTTCCGGCTTGGATGTTCAGCGCGTGGAGCAAGGAGCCTTTTTCATGGGGCTTCAGTGTCGCAACGAGCGCATCATCAAAGGTCTCCAGGATCTTGTCCTGCAACCCCAGGCTCTTCATGGAGAGGCGGGCAAACACGTCCCCCCGGTCTTTCTTAAAGACCTCCAGGGCCTGTCGTTCCGGCTGATTCTGCTGGAGAAAGCGAAAAATGGTGGAGGGGGCCACGCCTTGATGTTTGGCAATATCGACGGTTTTGAGCCCTTGCTCCGCGAGTTCCACGACCTTGCCTCGATCGAGCTTGCGGGGTTTGCGTTGGATGCGTTGGCCTGCTGCCATCACGAATGCCCTCCTTGATGGCCTGAGGCCAGGTTAATGCGGCGCGCTCCAGACTCTGTTGCAGACTCGCGACCACGAGGTTGCTGATCGCATAGTTCAAGCCCTGCGTGGCCAGGTAGAGGGCCTGGTCTCCGCTGCCCTGGAGGTGGATGTGGGGCTGTCCCTGCGCGTTCACTGCGACGATGAGGTAGCCAGTCGGCTCCCCGAAGCCGGGAGGCGTGGGAAAGGGGAGTACGGGACTGGTGACTTCAGGCCGCTTCGTCGCCATGCTGGGCTCCTTCCTCGATGTGAGTGATGAACTTCGTATTGACGGCCACCCAGCCGGTTGACGACGTGACAAAGGCCCATCGGGTGTCATCAGGATCCGTATGAACAAAATCAACCGTAGCCGGTCCGCGTGGAGTTCCGTCACCTACCTGCCAGGTAATGCGAGCGCCGGGAACAAGGACGATACTGGCTTCAACCGAACTCTGCCCTTGAAGAAGGTTCTTCTCCTGTCCAGTTTGTTCATGGGTTTTCTCCGCGCTTCGGATCAGGTCGAGATATTTCCCCATAGACTCCTCCCTTACGACATTAACGACCTTAACGACATAACCCCCCAGCTCACCCATTTCCCTCCCTCGACCAGGGAGGTTTAGTCGTATATGTCGTTTATGTCGTAGCCCTAGAGACTGCAAACCATCGTTCAATCGGTCGCCCGCCCCATTCCCCCGGTTGACTCTCCTCCTTCCGAGCAAGCCCTTGCTTGACGAGCATGGTGAGCCCACGGTCGATCTCCTGGGCTTTACGGTTCCGTCCAAACCAGTCCCGGATCTCTGTCCGTGTCATGCCGTCCGCATGAGATCGGAAGGCCGTCAACAGTGCGTCCGCGATCGGATCTCCTAGTCGTTGGCCGAAGATATATCTGGCGCTCGCTTCGCAGTACTCCCATAAGGCCAGGGCTGCCGTGAGATGCTCCGGCCGTACGACATACGACATATCTTGCAGGGCATAGAGACAGGCCAACCGCATGACCTGCGCCTCCGCTCGCGACGTGACGGCGCCTAACAAGCCTGGCTTTCCCTCGGAGAGTTCCGCATAGACCGTGCCCCACATGGCCCGTGTGTCCGCATCGCGTGTGAGTTCGCCGGTCTCTCGTCCAAATATCACTGCCCGCTTGAGCCGGTCGATCAAGGTGGGCTCGTTCGTCGCGTTGAACTGCCCCCCTTCCGGAAGGACCTTCGACCGCTTGACGCACAGCCAGAGGAAGCGGTTACAAAAGCCGTTGCTCGCTTCGTTCGCTTCCATCAGCCGGCACAATTCATCTTTGGTCACATGCACCACGAGGGAGATATGCGCGCCGGTCGCCTGCGCCGGTTCATGCTTGGTCATGGTGCGGAGGTCGCCCTTATCCCACGCTTGCCGAATCAGCGCGCTCAAGGTATTCCCTTCCCGGCCCATGACACTCAAGACCCCGGCAAACTCCGATTCCATCACCAGGAGCCGCTTATCACTGACGCCCTGATCGACGATAAGCGTTTGATACTCCCCGGTGGGCTTTCCTCGTTCTTTGATCGGTTCGGTTTTGCTAATCGAGTCACGCACCGCCCAGATGAGCCCTTCGCCCGAAGACAGCCCATTGAGCACTCGTGTCTCTGTCCACTCTTTATCGACCTGCTCAAATACCTGGCGGATGTATCCCCAGCTCGTGCCTTTCCGTCCTTTCGAGGTTTCTCCCACCAGGGCGGCAAAGAGGTTCATACAATGCCGATCGGCTTCCGCACGGAAATGCGGCGCACGGTTCAACGTGTTGCCATAGGCCACGAGGGATTGCATGAGCAGGGCAGCCGGATCCGCCTCGCTATGGGGTTCAATGGCGCATACCAGATCCCCGAGAACACCGCGCATGGCGCGCCGATCCAATTCAGGCCAGCCCTCAGGAAGAATTGAGGAAGTGGGAATAGTCGCAGGTCTCGCCGTCTCGGGCCATGGCACGGATTGACTCAAGAGTGCGTGGAACTCAATCGAGGTCCGATCATGCGCCCACACGCTCAAATCTTTAACTCCGGCCGACAGCGTGAGCCGTCCCACGGACGCCGCCATACTGCGGAGGGACTGTGCCACCTGTGCCGCATGCGTCTCACCCGGTGCATCCGCATCAGGAAGAATCACCACCTGCTTATTCCGAAGGGTTTCCGAATAGGCGTCTCGCCACTTCCCTGCCCCCATGGGATTGCACGTCGCCGCCCAACCATCGGGGAGACCGAGCCGGTACGCCGTGTCGACATCCTTTTCCCCTTCGACAATCAATACGGATGTGGCGGGCATGACATGAGGCAATTTGTAGAGGACGGGCTCAACGTCTTTGAGATTCCAAATCCATTCGCCATGGCCATCCGGCCGCCGTTGTCGAAAATCTTTCGGAAGAAACCGCACCACCTGAAAGAGAAGAGTATTGTCGGCATCGGTATAGTCATAGGTCTCCGCAATCTTGCGGGGACTATGTCCATTGCGGTGCTGATAGCCCAGCGCATCCGCGACGAGTTGCAAGGCTTGGGGGAAATTACAGCTGCGCACATTCTGCACCAAGGCGAAACCGTCGCCGGCTTGCGGTTGGCATTGATTGCAAAACCATGTCCCTTTCCCATCCTGGTCATCGAAGCGGAATCGATCTTTTCCCCCACAGGCCGGGCAAGGCCCGTGCTGCTTAGGTGAGGCAGGAATATCCATGCCCAATCGAAGGGAGATCTCCCGCCATCTCCCCATGGCCTGCCCTCTGATTACGGTGGCGTCCAATCGCGTGACGGTCATCATCGTTCGCCCTCCTCTGCGTACTGCTCTATCGAGAGACAGAGATCCAAGCGAAGGGACAAGTGAGGGGAAAACTCATTGGTCATTTCCGATTCACACTGCCATCTCATGCGCCGCACGATCTCTCCAATGCTTTCAAACTCACTCGATCGACTGTGCGGTGCCTCCTCGACATGCCGCTTGACCCCCAACCAGGGGCCCGTTACAATTGCTCCCACCAGCGTGCTCCTTTCGAGTTTCACGGCTCGGATCGTTGACGCGATCCGGGCCGGTTTCATGTGGACCCCTACACCCCAGCACAAGTCACCTTCCCTCGTGCCCACGTCTTGAGCGCTTCAGGATCAAAGCGTTTGGAACGTCCAAGGCAGTAGACGCCCGGCGTTTCCGGAGGAAGCCGGTAGAGCCACATCTTGGACACGTCCAGCAATTGGGCAGTCTTGTCAGCTTTGAACAGTGGACGCTCAGTCGTTAGGTCGCTCATACATCCTCCGATGGTAAGTGCATATGTCCTGAATCAACTCAGGGCAAAGTAGTACCACCCGAGTAGCGAGGAGGTCCTGTTATGAGGGGCGTTAAAGGGGCGTATTTGCGCGCCTTATCCGGCGGCTAGCGAAGAGGTAGGGTCTTGGGACGGTCGGAGAGGAGACGTTTCACGCGTTGCGGGGAGATACTGTGGAAATGGCCGAGAAGGTTGTTTCGTAAAACGGCCGCGCTTTGAGTTTCGGCCCAATTGTCCAGCTTTTGATAAGGTGGCGGAGGGTAAATTGTGCGACTGACGCAATGCGGATGTAAACAAGTGCTCCGGATCAGCAATATTTTCAAAAGGCCCGGTATTTCTTCACGAAGCCATTCAACACGTTGTTTTTTTTCTGTCTACTTCATCGTATGGCCGGCTAAACGTAACTTTGTCGTAGTCTTTTTGCTGCAATGCTGTCGTTCTTGTTAAGGCAGGAAGAATCAAAGCGTCATCTGCATTCAATGTAAAAAAGGTATGTGTCCGAAAACTTGAGAGCATCCGTTCGGCTTCAATCGCGATGCTTTCTATCATCGCCGAATCCTGTCCATTGTTCCGCTCGCTAGTACCGATCATAGCCATAGCTGCACTCGCATGACTCATGATGCGACGCTCTGCCATTTGAAGCCATCGTGTGGTTAAGGGTTTTCGTTTTTCTATCAGGCAAATGTGAGAGAGCAAGCCCTTTACAATGCCGCGAAGGACGGCGGGAGAGAAAGAAGTTACGTGGATAATGGGACGCCGAGCGATTTCAAATGGAGAACTAAAGCGCGACTTAGGTTTTTTCGGCATGATCCTCCTGCAGGATTCCTGGATGATCGGAAGGGCGGCACCAGCACCAGGAATGCTGGCCGGTCAGGTGATCAAGCCTGCTCGTTGCCGCCCGTGATCGCGCGTTGCAAGCACGTCGTTTAGTTGATGGCCTGCTGTCCCCAGCCCTTCTGTTCCATGCAGCGTTGCATGTGCGCGTGCCAGCGGTCGCTCATGCTGCGAGATTCCCGTTGCTCAGCCTGTTTGAAGCAGGTTGCTTTGTCCGTGGCCAAGCGCTCGAATGAGGGCGGTGGGCCCGTGCCCGTCCACTCATACACGGTCGGTTTCGGCAGCGGGGCGGGAGGGGGAGGTTCCGACTGCGACACGGCGCACGCCGTCATCGCGAAGCACGCGATCGCTACCAGCATGGGCATGGCGTCCACCTCTCCACGCGATAGATTTCCTTTGATATAGCTGCCTCGCGCTCAGTATTGCAACCGCCGGCCGTGTCATGGTTGCCGCTTTCCACCATCCCAAATTTTTGTATGCCAGCGGCGGACAGGCAGACCTCGCTTTTGAAGTGGCCAGAAATTTTCTGGAACGCTTTGGGAGAGAACAGATGTTGGGATGAGCTAATTGGCATTTCGACACAGATTTGCACCTCTATGGGGGCCTCGTTCCAAATTTCGAAGGGGACCCAAACTGTCAAGTAATTGTCAAGTGGCTGCCCCATCCCGCTGTATCCTGGCGTTGCTTCTTGTCACGATGCTATAGTGAAATTCCAATGAATATGCAAGAGTATGACACGGTGGGATACACTAGGCAACAACCCGCGCTCCCTTCAGGGTCTAGCGCCCGCAAGGGTGTGCGGGTTCAAATCCCGCCTTCGGCACCACACGAGATCTCCATGCCCTTCACGTTTCTTCCCTTCCGCCGCTTTCCTGTGCAATGCGCGGTCAGCGATCTACCCACGCGACCAGGAGAAACTTTCTCGCTGACCGATGCGCTCCCAAACGAGCAATGTATCGAGATCCTTGACGCTGTTGTCCTGTGGTCGCGAGGACAGGAGTTTGCGATAGAGGACCTTGCGATCAAACCGCACACACGTGCCCGCTTTCAGCATGACATCAATCGACTGATACAGGAACCAGCGGAGACCGTTCATGAGTAACAATCACTCCCTGTCGCTTCGATTCGCCATTGCCCTTGTGCTGGCGATGATCTGTTTCGTCGTGCCTGCATGGGCAGACTATCAAACCGGCATGGATGCCTATAACCGACAAGACTACGCCAAAGCCTTGCGCGAATGGCAACCGCTCGCCGAGCAAGGAGACGCAAGCGCTCAGTTCTGCCTCGGTTTGCTGTATGAAAATGGGGACGGCGTTCCGCGGGATTACGCCAAAGCCCGCCAGTGGTACGAGAAAGCCGCCGCTCAGGGGGAAGCGAAGGCGCAGTTCTATCTCGGTATGCAGTCTGCCTTCGGTCAGGGCGGTCCCGTGGACCTAGTTCAGGCCCACATGTGGTACAGCCTGGCGGCCGGAAATGGAAATGCGCACGCGCCTGGATACCGCGATGATCTCGCCAGACAGATGACACCCACACAGATTGCCGAGGCGCACAAGCGGGCGCGGGAGTGGAAGCCGAAAGGAAAATGAGTGCCCATGAATGACCGAAGGATTCACATGATACGACTCTTCCTGATCACACTCCTGTTACTGAGTAGTGGAACTGCATATGCGGCGTGGGTAAAGGTGAGTGACGGCGACGAAGCAGGAAGGACTGTCTATGTCGATCCAGCCACCATACGCCGCAACAGCAATCTAGTGAAGATGTGGCAATTCTATGACTACAAAACCGTGCAAACCGTGGGAGGCGTCAGGTTTTTAACTGCCGAGGAACAATGGGAGTTCGACTGCGCAGAAGAGCGCGGTCGGGTGATTGCGCTGAAGGAATTCTCGGGTAATATGGGAAGCGGAACAGTGGTGTATACCAACTCACAAATCGGTAAGTGGATACCAGTCATACCGGGCAGTATGGGTCACACTGTGTGGAAAGTTGCGTGCGGTAAGAACTGATCGAGATAGTGTTCATCACCATCCGCGTGTGCATGCTTTCGCTGGATAAACGTCATGCATCACGCCGCTGCGCGAGTTCTTTATGAGGAGCGAGCGGCGAGCATACGGGTTGAAACGAGAATCATCAGGCGGCTGTGGAGTGCGGTGAGATCATCGAGTAGTTCGATCTTGGTATCACGAAGACGATCTCCAATGGCGAGGGCGCCCTGGCCACCCACGGCAACAGACCAGCGTGTGGCAAGTTTCTCAAGCTCCTTGAGTTGTTGGAGCGCAGCGGCCTCTGTCTTTATCTCAGTGAGAGAGAGAAGCACGAGGTCGGGTTTGATCTTCTCGCAGAAGGTGGCGAGGTCTGAACTGGGAAGGTCAGGGCCGAGGTAATACACGTGGCAACCTTTGGTTGCTGCAATGTATGCCACAGCCTGGGCGCCGATCTCATGTGTCTCGCCCTGCGGGCAGGCGATCAGGACTCGCGGACCGAATTCATTCACCGGAAGTTGATTCATGACGGAAAACAACTTCTGTTGGATGATCTTCGTCACATAGTGTTCGACGGCCGTATCCAATCGACCTTGGTGCCACAGCTCGCCGATTCGTCGTTGCAGTGGGAGCAGAATCCGCTGAACGGCTTCATCAAACGGTATGACGGCCACTGCGCCGTTGAGTCTGCGCTCAAATCCTGCCTTATCAAGCGGGTCGAGCGATCCAATCAAATCATCTAATAGGCGGTCATGAGGTTTTTGCTCCTCTGCAGAAACTGGAGTCGCGACTCGCATGCGTGCGACCAGCTGATCGTGTCCTTCCGCCGCAAGTAAGCCGATCGTTGCCCCTTGCTCCATCTGAGCCTTCACAAAGCGGAGGAGTGCGACCTCTTCGTCGCTATATTCGCGATAGCGATTGGAACTCCGTGAAGGTTTGACAAGCCCATATCGCCTCTCCCAGACGCGAATGACATCCCTAGAGAGACCTGTTAGCTTCGCAACTCTATGAATTCTATGAGTATTCATTTCTACAATTTCATTGTATTACGATGTCCAATGTTTGTCAAATAAATATCTCTATAACACTTGACACATTGGACACTATGGTTTATACATTAGACATACATTGAACATGAACGATGGAGGTGATCATGGCAAGAGCGTTGACGAAGGGAATAAGTGGTGAGCCGCTCGGGGGTCACACCGTCTCTTCTGCAGTCCCGCATGGATCGAAATGCACTAGATGCGGCGGACTCATGGTGAACAGCTTCTACCTGGATTTACTGAACAGCACCGGCGAAATGGAGATTGCAGCGAAACGCTGTGTGCAATGTGGTGAGGTTGTCGATTCCGTCATTTTGCTCAATCGGCAACTTCGGCAAGACTCAATGGCGATTCAGCTCTCAGGGAAGACATTGCCAAATAACTGTGTGGCGGAAGGTCGATAGACAAGTTTTTCAACCAACCAGGGTCATCCTGGTGTTTCAAAACAAGGGGGTGTCCTATGCGGGGTCAAACAGTGCTTCAGGTCGGATTGGGGGTGGCATTGATGGCAGGAGGCATCTCCGTCGCAACAGCGGCAGACATGGTGCTGATCCCAAAGGGTGAGTTCACCATGGGGAGCAACGAACATTCAGATGAAGCCAAGCACCAGGTCGTACTCGATGCCTATCTAATCGACAAATTTGAAGCATCGAACGCACGGTACAAAGAATTTATGAAAGCCACTGGTCACCCGGCACCGGCCTATTGGGACGACCCTCGACTCAACAAGGCCACTCTGCCAGTCGTCGGCGTGAGTTGGACTGACGCAAACGCATTTTGCCAATGGGATGGCAAACGGCTTCCGACGGAAGCGGAATGGGAGCGAGCGGCCAAGGGTCCGCAAGGAGACACCCATTATCCCTGGGGTCATACACTCGACCAGAAGAAGGCCAACTATGGACAGAATATTGGCCGGACCGTGCCGGTGGATTCCTATCCAGAAGGGGTCAGCGGGTTTGGGGTCTACAACATGGCAGGGAACGTCTTCGAATGGGTCGAGGATTGGTATGACCTGAAATATTATAAGGAGAGCCCTGCCCTGAATCCGCGTGGTGCCGAGAAGGGCTACAACTTTGCCAATCAAGGCCCGGTGAAGGTACTGCGAGGCGGTTCTTGGCTCGCGCCGGAAACCTCCCTCCATACAAGCCATCGGTTTTGGAATCAGCCGGACAATAACTCCTATGGAGTCGGCCTCGGGTTCCGTTGCGCGAAGTCGGTCCAGACGGTTTCCGATGAGGCCGTGCAAGCAGGCCGAGATGCGTTCATTCAGGCATTAATCGCGATGGGTGTAGAGAAGCACGCCGAGGCGATGGCCTCCATCGAAAAGGCTTTGGCTGCGGATCCGGACAACAAGGAATATCTAGCGACACGCGATCTGATCAAGAAAGGCATGAAGAAAAACTAGTTGAAGGATGGGCAGGAAGGGGGCGGTATCGCCCCCTCGAGGGCCCAAAGTGTGACGGGAGGTCTGACGTGAATGAGTCTGAAACCATAGAGGCGAGCAAATCGACAGCTGGCCCCGCGGCAGTTCCGAAGAGGTCCCTTATTCTCCTCACAGGGGCCAGCGGATACATCGGCGGGCGCCTCATGCCGTCGTTGGAGAATCAGGGCTACCGCTTGCGCTGCATAGCCAGGCATCCAGAAATTCTCAAGCCAAAGGTCGGTGCATCAACGGAAGTGGTCGCGGGTGATGTCCTCGATCGACCGAGTCTCGACTCCGCATTTCGCGGAGTCGACGTGGCCTACTACATGGTTCACTCCATGAGTTCGACTGGGTCGTTTGAAGAAACGGACCGGCAGGCGGCGCGGAACTTTAGCGAAGCGGCGAAGGCAGCGGATGTCAGGGGTCTCATCTATGTGGGAGGCTTGGGCAGCGACGAAGAGGAACTCTCGACACATCTGCGCAGTCGGCACGAGGTCGGAGATGTCTTGCGGCAGTCGGGGCTACCCGTGTGTGAGTTTCGCGCATCGGCCGTGATTGGTTCCGGCAGCGCCTCGTTTGAGCTGATTCGCGCGCTGGTGGAGCGCCTGCCGGTCATGCTCACACCGAGATGGGTCAAGGGGAAGGCCCAGCCAATCGCGATCGACGACTTGCTGGACTACCTGATGGAAGCGCTTCGGATTCCCACCACCAAATACCGCATATATGAGGTCGGCGGTGCCGACCAAGTATCCTACGCAGATATGATGCGTGCGTACGGGCGTCAACGAGGGCTAGCGCCGCGGATCATCCCCGTGCCGGTCCTCACCCCTTGGCTATCTGCTCTGTGGCTTGGATTAATCACGCCGTTATACGCTCGCATCGGGCGAGCGATTATTGAGAGCATCGTCCATGTCACGGTGGTGCGGGACAATGCTGCGCTCGCCACCTTTTCTGTACGTCCGATGGGAGTCGATCAAGCCATTCACCGAGCTTTAGCCCATGAAGAGACGCATTTCGCGGCAACGCGCTGGTCCGATGCGCTCTCCTCATCGGGCAAGTTGCGGTCGTGGGGTGGCGTGCGATTCGGCACGCGTCTGGTCGATTCGCGGACGTTGACCGTCGACGCGCCGTCTGACGTCGTCTTCAAATGCATTGAGAGAATCGGCGGTGACAATGGGTGGTACGCGTGTAACTGGCTCTGGGTGGTGCGCGGCTTGATCGACCTGCTCGAAGGGGGTGTGGGCATGAGACGAGGCCGTCCTTCAACCACGACCCTTCGCGTCGGTGATACGGTCGACTCGTTTCGCGTTGAGTCGATTGAGCCGAACCGCCGCCTACGGCTCAAATCCGAAATGAATTTGCCCGGGCGGGCGTGGCTGGAGTTCGAGGTAGCGGGGGCCGGCTCTGCAACAACGATCCGACAGACTGCGATCTTTGATCCGGTGGGACTAACCGGGCAAATCTATTGGTATTCGCTCTACGTGCCACACGAGTTTGTGTTTAGTGGGATGCTACGTGGAATCGCAGAGGCTGCGTTGCGGGAACTAAAAGACCTCGATAAGGGCACGATGCCTCATAGCCTGTTCAGCGACGGTGCGACGGGGTCGTCCGGTAAGCCTGACATTAGGCCGCCCAACGGACAGACTCATGACCTGCATCTCGCAGTCCAATCAAATTCTTGTCTTCCTGGGAGTATGTCGACATGGGCAATCGACCCCAAGAGCATCGAACGGTTGAAACCTCTCTCTCTTATTAAAGAGACGATGAAGCGGCCGTGAGGGAAGGTTGAAACACTCTGAGTCAATGACGTGATCGTGACGGAGACGCACCGATGATACACAACAAGATTCTCCTTCCAGGGATTGTCCTCCTTGCACTCCTCGGGGCCTCACCTCTCCAGGCTGGTCCCATCGACCAGGCCCGGCATCCGCACCAGGATAAGGCCCAGACGGTGCACGAGGCCGAGCATGATGTGGATCACGCGTGGGAGATCTATCATCACGCGGCGTTAGGTGGAACGGTCGCTTCCCCTGCCCTGCAGGCCGAAATCGAGCAGCACCTTCACGAAGCCAGAACCCTCGTCACTCAGGCACATGAGGCAGCCGAGCGGGGAGACGAGCGTCAGGTCCAGCGTCTCGTAAGCCAAATGAAAGTCCATACCACCAAGGCCATTGAGGGAAGCAAGGAGCAGAAGAAATGACCCAAGGTCTCAGGAGCAGAGGAGCTTGCCGAAGCACTATTGTTGCGATGATGGCCCTAGCCTATGCCGTCGCGATAGCGCCTGTCATAGCAGCGCCGCCGGTTCCCAAAGAGGTTGACCCCGTCTCCATGGTGACGATTCCAGCTGGAAAATTCTTGATGGGGAATCTGGAGGGAAAAGGCCGGGCAGATGAGTGGCCGCAGCGATCTGTGTACCTCGACGAGTTTGCAATTGATCAAGTCGAAGCGACGAATGCACGGTATCTGGCGTTCGTTGCGATCACGGGCCATCGTAGCCCTCCGAATCCCTATGGCACCAGCCCGCTCGCGGCCGTGAAGGGAATCGAACAGCTTCCGGTCGTGCAGGTCACCTGGTACGACGCCAAGGCCTATTGCAGTTGGGCCAAGAAGCGGCTCCCGACGGAGGCGGAGTGGGAGAAGGCAGCTCGCGGCACCGATGGCCGTCTCTTTCCCTGGGGCAATGAACCAGCAACATCGAAGCGGGCGAACTTTGACCGTGAGTGGGATGAGGAGAAAACACTGCATCCGGTCGGGTCCTTACCTGAAGGCGACTCACCTTACGGAGTGAAGGACCTGTCCGGTAATGCCCGAGAGTGGGTGCAGGATTGGTACGACGCGGAGTACTACAAACATGCGCCGGATCGGAATCCGCAAGGTCCTGACAAGAAAGGTGTGGTCCGATCGATCCGCGGTGGATCTTGGCATAGCCCGGTCTCGGACATCACGACGACGGCTCGCGGGCGCGGCGGATTCGCGCTGCAAACCCATGGTACAGGCTTTCGTTGTGCGCGGAGTCTTGAGGACCAGATCCAACCGAAGTAAACGTTCGGTACATGGTGATGCGATGAGCCCATATGATCACGACAGAGAGAGGAGGCCTGTTTCTTCTCCCCGTTTGGATGACGCCGCGACTCTGCGCGGCGTCTCCCGCTGAGGTAGATGGGCCTCTCTTTACACCCCGGAGGGGCCTGTCTTCTCGGTGAGCAACAGAGACGGGTGTCTAGAATTAAGGAACGGGACTGTCGGCAGTGATGAGGAGGACAGCATGGACCGGATGATCCTGTGTGCAACGGCAATGGTGGCGCTACGCTGGTGGGCAAGTGTTGCGTTCCATCCGGCCAACTGGAGGCGGAGTTCGAACAGGGTATACACAATAGTAAACACTGGGATCGCTGAGCCGCACGGAACGCCGCTACCGTGGGCGGAGCGATCAGTGGTTCCGCGCAAGATCCCACACAGGAGGGTTCGGTCATGATTAGGCAAAGTATATGGGCAGGCTCTATGGTGCTCCTTCTTATTACTGCCCTGTACCACCCTGGAGTCGCTGCCGCACATGGAGCAGCAAGTGGAGAAGACGACCCCTGCTTGCGCCAGGTCGGTGAACGGGTGGTGCATTTCAGCACCTATCAGCCGCAATACGAGTTGAAAGAGCAGTACTGCACGGACATTCCTCAGGAAGGCGACACCTTCCTGGTCGTAGACCTCGTGGACCCGGCGCTGCGCAACGAATCGGTCGGGATGCGGGTCGTGAAGAGAAACGGAAGCAATGAATTAGACGATCAGATTGTGGCCGATATTCGTCCGAGTCACCATCCGGACGGAGTGCTCCGTGGCGAAGTCCGGCTGGACGAGGGCCTGTATACGGTCACCATTGCGGCGGAGAATCAGAATCTGATGCGGCGCCCGCAGTATCTCTTGCGGGTACACATGACCGATTATCAAAAGTTGGTGCGCGCCGTGGGAGTCCCCCTGTTCGGCATGCTGCTCGCGGCCTGGCTTGGATACAAGCTCGTGCGATCGAAGTGGCTGCGGAATTGGTGGGCTTCCCGCCGTTCGTAGAAAACTAGACGTTCCGGTTCATCGGCACATGGTTCGCAAATGGGAGAAGGCTGAATGCCAACGGCAGTGCAGTCATTGCGGGTCCATTCGCGGCACAATGGTTTTTCCCAGTTTGGCTCACGATAGTACGACAGCACAGCTCAATTTGGCTTACAGACGATCGACGCGTATGAATGGTCAGCCACAAAGTGAGTCGCTCAGTGGGATCGAATGGGAGACCGGACAATCCTCCACACCCCACCCTGCAAGCAGGCGACACCTGCATGCGTTGCGGGGGATTGATGGTCACGGAGTATTACATGGACCTCCAGGACGATACTGGTCAAATCGGTATCACGGGTTTGCGTTGCACCAGTTGCGGTGAAGTCATCGACTCGGTCATTCTTCAGAATCGATTGAATCCAGCGCCGAATCTCTTGCACGTCGTGAAGCAAAGAAAATATGCTCAACGGGTCGATTAAGGTGAACCAGATGGCCAAGATCCGAATGGCCGTAGGAATGGGCAGCCTGCCGACTAACCACGTGCCAACCCCGCACACTGGTCCTGGTAGGGAGATGAGACCGTGCAGATTGTGATCACCGGCGGAACAGGGTTCATCGGTCGGTCCTTATGTGCCTCGCTCTGTCAGGAGGGACATCGAGTCACTCTCCTCACGAGAAGGATAGAAAAGGCTCAACGGTCGTTTGACTCATCTGTCACAGACGTTGAGTGGAACGGCAGAGAGGCGGGACCCTGGGAGCACTGTCTCGAAGGTGCCGATGCCGTCATCAATCTCGCCGGTGCACCAATTGCCGATGGACGCTGGACCGATGCCCGCAAGCGACTCCTCACAGAAAGCCGGGTCCTCACCACTCGTCTGCTGGTAGAAGCCATGTCACGTTGCTCTTCGAAACCTCAGACACTGATCAGTGCCTCCGGCATCGGCTACTACGGAGCCAGTGACGATCGTGTGCTGGGCGAGGGCGCCGCGCGCGGCCAAGGCTTTCTGG
Source organism: uncultured Nitrospiraceae bacterium (assembly GCA_963801725.1). Classification (GTDB taxonomy): domain Bacteria; phylum Nitrospirota; class Nitrospiria; order Nitrospirales; family Nitrospiraceae; genus Palsa-1315. Next base: position 795,501 of record CAWDFX010000002.1, on the reverse strand, counting down.
CCGATCTCTGTCTCGCGTGGGAAGCGGAGGCGCTTCGGGCTGCAGAATTCGGTGTGCGAGTCGTTACATTACGGACTGGAATGGTGCTCGAACAAGACGGTGGCGCCTTACCGAAGATGTTACTGCCGTTCCGGCTCTTCACTGGAGGCCCGATCATGCCGGGAACTCAGTGGGTGTCGTGGATCCACCGGCGTGATCACATCGGTCTGACCCAGTGGGTACTCAAGACACCGAGTGTCTCTGGTCCCGTCAATGTTGTGGCTCCCGAAGCTGTGACGATGAACGGGTTCTGCGAGGGGCTCGGACGGGTGCTCCACCGGCCGTCCTGGCTTCCCGTGCCGGGCTTCGCATTGTCCCTGGCACTGGGTGAACTGGGGACACTCATGACCACAGGCCAACGGGTCAATCCGGTGAAGGCGCTCTCCGGGGGATATGTCTTTCACTACCCGACGCTGGAAGCGGCCTTACGGGCGATCGTGACGAAGCGATAAAGGAGGGTGTAGCATGACGCCAGCGATCGACCTATCTGAGTCCACTCGTGCTCTTGGAACTTTTCGCACTCGAATTTGTACATCCACTGCTGTTTTCAAGGAGGCACTCACATGATGACCAAGAAGACCACCCTCACAACCACCTTACTGCTGAGCGTGCTGACTGTCGTGTTGTGGCAGATATCAGGCCAGACGAGTGAAGTCAGGGCTGCTGAGGAGCAGGACAAGCCAGAGAGTCAGACCCAACGACCACACGGAGACGATGCCAATCTGCCGAAGGGTGTGATTGGCGTGTCACTGCGTGTCGGGGCGGAACGTATCGGCGATCCGGCTTCGCTGTATGTGGCCCATGTGCATCCGGAGGGTCCGGCGCAGCAAGCAGGCCTTAAGCACGGAGATGAAGTGGTGATGGTGAACGGTGCGGCAGTCACCGGTAAGACGTATGAGCAGGTGATACAGATGGTGCGTGGAGAAGCGGGCACCACTGTGAAGCTGAGCGTGAAGGGAGATGGAGGCCTACGCGAAATTGCGATCACGCGGATCGCCGGCGAAAAGCTCTATAAGGGTGACATGGGATCACACGGGAGGCCGGCGCGATAGTCACTGGTCCGAACGACAGCCATGGCATTCGGCGAACCCACACAGGTGGTGAACTGGTATCCCGGACGTATGATGTTGAATCGAGTGGAGCGTTGAACATTTCGCTTTCCCCATCGTGGATCACCGGCAAACAACAAGGAACGTGATGACGACCTTACCGCTCCGTCTTGGCATCAGTCGTTGTCTCCTCGGCGAAGAAGTCCGCTTCGACGGGGGACATAGACGGGACGCTTTTCTGACAGAGGTGTTGGGCCGCTACGTAGAATGGGTCCCCGTCTGTCCGGAGGTTGAGGCAGGACTGGGCACTCCTCGCGAGGCCATGCGACTGGTCGGCGATCCTCGGGATCCTCGCCTCGTGACGATCAAGAGTGTGATAGATCATACGCGCGCACTGGAGACAATGACCACGAACCGTATCGAGGAACTTACGCATTTGGATTTATCCGGGTACGTCTTTAAGAAGGGTTCGCCAAGCTGCGGCATCGAGCGAGTGCGTATCTACAATGAGAATGGGGTACCCAGCCGTAAGGGAGTAGGACTATTCGCTAGGGCCTTTATCGAGCAGTTTCCGCTGATTCCGGTCGAGGAAGAAGGAAGGCTCTGCGATCCTACGCTCAGGGAGAATTTTATCGAGCGGGTCTTTTGTTACCGTCGCTGGCAAGATCTCGTTCAGAGCGGATTCACCAGGCAAGCCCTGACGCAGTTTCACACGATCCACAAGTATTTGCTGATGGCCCATCATCCGCAGCAATGCGAGATGCTCGGACGGCTGATCGGTCAGGCTCATCAGCACCGCCCCAAAGAACTCGCCTGCCGGTACGGGGAACTATTCATGAACACGTTGGCCGTGAAGGCAACAGTGCGCAAGCACGTGAACGTGCTCCAGCACATTCTGGGGTATTTCAAGGAACGGCTCGGTGCTCACGAGAAAGTCGAGCTATTGAGCGTAATCGGCGATTATCATCACGGGCTCACACCGCTGATCGTCCCTCTCACGCTGATCAAGCACTATGTCCAGATCTTTGACGTGAGCTACATTCGCGAGCAGGTCTATCTCAACCCGCATCCGAAGGAGCTTATGTTGCGCAATCATGTGTAAATCTTCATGCCCGCGGAAAGGAGTTTGCTGATGGCGACTGTTGTACGAGGAGTGATTCTAATTGGTCATGGCGGCATTCCAAAAGGGTGCCCGCAGGAGTTGATCACAAAACTGAAACGGTTGGAAGGGCAGCGGCGGGCGGCGGGCACGCCGATGTCGACAGAAGAACTCGAGTTGGACACAAGAATTCGCCAGTGGCCGAGGACGCCGGAGACGGACCCCTATCGATCGGGGCTTGAGGCGGTGGCGGCTCAGCTGCAAGCCAATCTGGGTGAGGTGCTTTTTGCCGTGGCCTACAACGAGTTCTGTGCGCCGACCTTGGAGGAATCGGTGGAAGAGCTGATAAAGAAAGGTGCGACGCACATTACCGTGACTACGACCATGTTTACGCCGGGCGGTTCTCATTCTGAGATTGAAATTCCGGAAATCCTCGCTCATTTGCGGCCGCAGCATCCAGGGGTTGAACTCCGTTACGCCTGGCCGTTCGATCTGAAGCTTGTCGCGAACACCTTGACGGAACAGGTGAAGCGCTTTTCCTGAACAGGATCGTGAGAAGGAGTAGCATGGAGGTGAGGCAAAAGAGGCAGATTTGGTTGTCTGTTCTGGGCCTGTGGATGGCCGTGGCGTTCGTCGCTTGGGTCTCAGACTCGGCGCAGGCGCAGCAGCAGGAGATCACTGGTAAAGATATGGCACCGATGGTGCTCGTGCCGGCTGGGGAATTTACGATGGGGAGTGACGACGGCAATGACGATGAAAAGCCCGTCCATCGGATCTTTCTCGATGCCTATTACATCGACAAGTATGAAGTGACGGTGGGGCAGTATGCGAAGTTTCTGGAGGCCAGGGGCGTGAATGGACCGCCGATGTGGACAACCATGGACCAGCCGCCCCATCAGAAGCGCCCGGTCGTGAATGTCGATTGGTCGGATGCGAGTACCTACTGCGAGTGGGCCGGCAAGCGTCTCCCGACAGAAGCGGAATGGGAGAAGGCGGCACGGGGGGCGGATGGGCGAATCTATCCATGGGGCAATGAGCCACCCGATGGGCTCCGGGCGAACTATGGGAAGGAGAAGTGGAACAACCATGACGCGCTGGTGCCTGTGGGACAATTGAAAGACGGCAAGAGCCCCTATGGGATCTATGATCTAGCGGGGAATGTCTGGGAATGGGTGAGCGACTGGTATGACCAGGACTATTATACGACCACCCCGGCGCAGAACCCGAAGGGGCCGGAAAATGGTAAATACAGAGTGTTGCGGGGCGGCTCGTGGGACCTCGCTCCGGAGAACCTGCGATCCTCGCGCCGGGACTTCAACCTACCGTTATCCCCCAGCTATGAGTCACCGTCGTACCGAAACTTCAACAGCGGGTTCCGCTGTGCAAAAAATCCTGTCCTGACTCCTTCAGGAAGGATGGCGGCCTCGGGGGAACTAATGCCATTGTCTCCAGTTCCGGCCGATTATGCCGACAAACATATGCCGGCTGGCTGGTGGACGGACCCGAATGTCATTGAGGAGGGAAAACAGGTTTACTCCCAGGAGGGCTGCCGCAGTTGCCATAAGGACGGCAAGCCGGTAAAAAGTGGGGGAGGGCTTCGTGACCAGAAAAACACCAGCCGCTTCTCAGACAGCTACTGGTTCTGGCGAGTGGCCGAAGGGGTTCCAAAGACGACAATGAAAGCTTGGAAGTCGTACCTCTCAGAAGAGCAGATCTGGAAGGTGATCGCATACATTCATCAGTTCTCACATGGGGGTAAACCCTCCGAACACACGGAGTACAAGCCCTGAGGTCGTCCGTTCAATCCTGATCGCCGACTCCATCCATAGTTTGCTCGACCCGGAGCGCTCTAAAAGGTTGAAAAAGCTCCTGACGATGTTGACTCCCGGCGGGCCACACTCTGAAATCGAGATCACCGAGATCCTTGAATAGCTCAGGAAACAATACCCGGATACTGTGTTGCGCTATGCCTAACCGTTCGATCTGATGATGGTTGCCAAGCTGTTGCAGGAGCAGCTGGTTCGGGTCAGCTGACGTTGGAGCCTACTGCGCCACGCAACGGACATCGAACGACGCGGCGGCGGCTTGCTGGTTGGGCACTGTCTCTTCCTGCTTACAATTCACTCCTGCTTCAGCCTTTGATCCCAGAGATTGGACCGCGGGGTTTTCGGACGAGAGCGACACCGATGATGGCTCCAAGAGGCTGCCCGGTATGTACACTGACGTGACGTCGGAGATGAGAACTGACCTGGAGGGCTGCGGATAGTATGTCGGCACAATCGCGTCAGGGTTTAAATACACCAAAGTGCCGAGGGCGTTCCCCGACAAGCCCGCGGATCCACCGGTACCGCCAGTGGCGGGACAGCCGTTGAAGCAGACAAGTCCGGGCGGCACGTTCAAGAGCGTGAGGGCGTTGCCCGGGAGTACGGTTCCCGTTAAGAAGGCGGAGATGCCTGCAACAACTGTAGTTGCGCGAATACTCAGCGTGCCAGGATTGACGTTGACCGTCATTGGCGCCGTTTGTGTCCCCACGACCCCGTTGAAGGCCTCAAGCGTCGAGTTTGCGCCAGCCGTCACGTTCGTACCCGAACCAGCCTCGCTCAACACGGAGCCTCCTGCGCTGACGTTTACCCCTCCACTCGTGCTGAGCGATCCCAGCGTCACATCCATTCCCGCCGTATAGGTGATGGTACCGATGCCGCTGGTGGTGGTCGCGGCGGCGGCCATCGTGATCGAGCCGGTCGTCGTTGTCACCGTGACGGTGTTCGCTCCTGCCGCAGTAAGGTTAGCCGATTGGGTCACCGTATTGACTCCGGTCAGGTTAAGGTTTCCACCGGTCGAAGCCATCGACCCACCTATGGTCAAGTCGCCGGCATTGACGGCGATGTTGCCGGATGCTGTTGACGCATTCATCGTGAGCGTATTGGCATCGGTCAGCGTGACATTGTTGCCGCTGGTGATCCCGACGGTGTTGAAGTTGTTCGTGGCGTTGATCAGAATGATATCGTTGATTCCGGCGGCCAGTGTTGTGGCTCCGGCGACATTCAGTGCGCCGCTTTGCGTCAGCGCGCCACCGGTGGTTACGTCGAGATTCCCGGTGATAGTAGCAGTGCCGAGATCTAGCGCGGTATTGTCCGTAAGCGACACGTTGTTGCCGCTGGTGATGCCGACGGTGCTGAAGTTGTTGACGGCATTATTTAAGGTGATGTCGTTGGCTCCGGCGGCCAGAGTTGTGATCCCGGCGATCGTGAGCGCACCAGTCTGCGTGATCGTTCCCCCGGCCGTGGCAATGAGATTTCCGCTTGCCGTCAGGCTCGGGAGCGCGAGCGGCGCATTGTCGAACATCAAGGTGAGGTTGCGCAAACTCGTCACACCTGCTAAGGCCGGGATGGTCGCGCCGGCATTGAGATTACGTATTCCGATGTCGCGGATGTTGGTCTGGGTACCGCCGAAGGCCACGGCACCGCCGAAGTTGTTCGCTTGGGTATCGAACAGGATGTCGGAGCCGGCGACCGTCGTCGTTAACGTGGTTGTCCCGCCGACCGTCAAGGCTCCGGATTGGATAATCGAGCCACCAGCCGTGGCAATGAGATTGCCACTTGCATTCAAAGTTGGAAGGTTGATGGGCGCAGCATCGAACGTGAGCGCCAAGTTGCGCAGATTCGTGAGACCCGCCAGCGCCGGAGCGGTGGCTCCAGCATTCAGATTGCGCAGTGATACGTCACGGATGTTGGCCTGGGTACCGCCGAAGACTACGGTACCGCCGAAGTTATTCGCTTGCGTGTCGAACAGGATATCTGAGTTTGCCGCGGTGCTCGCGAGATTGGTTGTTCCGGTCACGGTCAATGCGCCGGATTGGGTCAGGGTGCCGCCGGTGGTCACGGTGAAACCTCCGCTAACCGTCGAGGCTGCGAGATTCAGCACGTTGGCATCCACAAGAGTGACATTGTTGCCGCTGGTGATACCGACCGTGCTGAAGTTGTTGGTGGCATTATTGAGGGTGATGTTATTCGCGGCACCGGCAGCGAGGGTGGTCGTGCCAGTTACCGAGAGCGCGCCGCTTTGGGTCAGGGCGCCGTTCGTGATCACGTTCAAGGTCCCGCTGATGGTGGAGGCGCCTAGATCCAAGGCATCGGCATCGGTCAGCGCCACGTTATTGCCACTGGTAATACCGACGGTGCTGAAGTTGTTCGCGGCATTGGTCAAGGTGATGTCGTTCGCCCCAGCGGCCACGGTTGAGGCTCCACCCGTCGTCACGGCGCCGGTTTGGGTAATCAGACCCGTGGCGGTGATCGAGAGGGTGCCGGTGGACGTGACTCCGGCATTGGCGCTCACGCCGCCGATTGTGACCGGGCCGGTCTCCGCCCAGGCGATATTGCCGCCGGTGAAGGTCACAGTATTAAAGATATTACCGGCGTTCGTAAGGGTGATGTTGCCGCGCGGGCCAGCCGTGCCGCCGAGGTCCGTGACGGTCAGCCCTTGGCCCACATTCAAATTCACTGGGGCGCTCTGCGTCAGATTATAGGTATTCGTCGTGGTGCCCGTGAAGGCGGGCGCGGCCGTGGTTACCGAGACGGGGCCGCCGAAACTATTGCCCGCGTTGCCGAGCGTAATGGCCTGTGGGAGCAGCGGCGCGCCGGCGAAGGAGGCCGTGCTGCCAGTCAGACTCACAGTGATATCACCGGCCGCTGGCAGCGCGAGCGCATTGAGATTCGTATCGGCCCCCAACACGAAGGTCGAGCCCGTGCCGCCGACGAAAGATTGCGTCCCACCGATGCGCGTGGTGCCCAGGAGGTTGACGGTGCCGGCCGGTGACAGGGTCGCATCGCCGACGACCGTGAGGGTTTGACCCGCCGGTAGGGTCAGGTCCCCGGCTGCCGTGGTGACCGTGAGATTGCCGCCCACTGTCGAGGTGTTGAGCGTGAGGGCGCCGCCGTTGGCCAGAGTTACGGAGCCCAGCGTCGCGGCGGCGACGGTATCGAAGCCGGCCGCGCCCGCCACATTCAACGCCCCGGACTGGCTAATCAAACCCCCAGCCGTGGCTGTCAGACTCCCGCTCACCGTCAAGCTCGGCAGCACCATCGGCGCGGTATCGAACGTGAGCGTCAGGTTGCGCAGATTCGTGAGCCCGGCTAGCGCCGGGACGGTGACTCCAGCATTCACATTGCGCAAACCCAGATCACGGACGTTGGTTTGGGTGCCGCCAAAGGTGATCGCGCCGCCGAAGTTATTCGCCTGGGTGTTGAGCAGGATGTCGGAACCTGCCACGGTCGTGGCTAGCGTCGTCATGCCCGGCACGGTGACTGCTCCGGTTTCTGTGATCGAGCCTCCCGCTGTCACATTCAGATTGCCACCGGCCGTCAGAGTGAGAGACGGGAGTGCGACCGGCGCGTTGTCGAAGGTCAGGGTCAAGTTGCGCAGATTCGTCAGACCGGCCAGTGAGGGAACAGTGGCGCCTGCATTTACGTTGCGCAAGCCGACGTCTCTGATGTTGCCCAAGGTTCCGCCGAACGAGATGGCGCCCACGAAGTTATTGGCCTGCGTGTCCAGCAAGATGTCGGAACCTGCCACGGTCGTGGCCAGCGTGGTTGTACCGCCGACCGCTAAGACACCGGACTGATTGATCGCGCCGCCCGCCGTGAGGTTGAGGGTTCCACTTGCTGTCAGGGCCGGCAGCGTCATCGCGGCATTGTCAAACATCAGCGTCAGGTTGCGCAGATTCGTCAGACCGGCAAGGACCGGCACTGTTGCACCGGCGTTCACATTCCGCAACTGCACGTCACGAAAATTCGCCTGCGTACCCGCGAACGACAATACGCCGACGAAGTTATTCGCTTGCGTGTCGAGCAGGATGTCGGTGTTGGCCGCCGTAGCGGTGAAAGACGTGGTGCCGGTCACCGCGAGCGCGCCGGTCTGTGAAAGCGTCCCGCCCGTCGTAAGGACCAGATTTCCGCTGACCGTCGACGCCCCCAGATCCAAGGCATTGGTATCGGTCAGCGCGACGTTATTACCGCTGGTAATGCCGACCGTGCTGAAGTTGTTCGCTACATTGCTCAGGGTGATGTTGTTGGCAATGCCGGCAGCCACCGTCGTGGCGCCGGTGACCGCAAGTGCGCCGCTTTGGGTCAGGGCACCATTCGTGGTCACACCCAACGTGCCGCTGATCGTGGAGGCGCCCAGGATCAGTGCGTTGATGTCATTGAGCGTGACGTTGTTCCCGCTCGTGACCGACACCGCCCCGGTGAAGTTGTTTGCGTTATCGAGCGTGATGTTGTTCGCGCCCGCCGCCAAGGTGGTCGTACCAGGGACGATGAGAATCCCACTATCCGTAATGACCCCACCGGCCGTGACGTTGAGGCTGCCACCGGCCGTGAGAGTGAAAGCCGGGAGTGCCACCGGCGCGTTATTGTAGGTCAACGTCACATTCCGAAGCGCCGTGAGACCTGCTAACGCGGGCACCGTGGCCCCGGCGTTGACATTGCGGAGCGACACGTCACGGAAGTTCCCGAGCGTGCCGGCAAAAGAGAGGGCCCCGCCGAAATTGTTCGCTTGCGTCCCCAGCAGGATGTCGGTGTTCGCCGCTGTGGCGGTAAACGATGTCGCCCCCGTCACATTCAGCGCGCCTGACTGCGAGAGGGCTCCGCCCGTCGTGAGGGCCAGGGTGCCGTTGACCGTGGACGCTCCTAACACCAGGGCATTGGTATCGCGCAGGCTGACGTTATTGCCGCTGGTGATGCCGACGGTACTGAAGTTGTTGGCGGAGGTAGCCAGGTTAATATTGTTGGCCGCGCCGGCGGCCAAGGTGGTCACACCGGTCACGGTCAGGACGCCACTCTGGGTGAGCGCCCCAGCGGTAGTCACACCCAAGGTGCCGCTCACCGTCGAGGCGCCCAGAATCAGCGCGTTGGCATCCGTGAGGGCCACGTTGTTGCCGTTGGTAATAGCCACCGTACTGAAATTGTTGCCCGCGTTGTTCAACGTGATGTTGTTGGCGGCACCGGCGGCCAGGGTGCTCGTGCCGGTCACGGTCAACGCGCCGGTTTGAGTCACCGCGCCGACCGTCGTCACGCCGAAGGTGCCCGAGATCGTGGAGGCATCCAGGATCAGCGCGTTGGTGTCATTCAACGTGACATTGTTGCCGCTGGTGACAGCTACGGCGCTGAAGTTGTTGGCGTTATTCAGCGTGATGTTATTGCCCGCCCCGGCCGCGAGCGTCGTTGTCCCGGTTATGACCAAGTTGCCACTATCGGTGAGCGCCCCGGCAGCGGTGACGCCGAAGGTGCCGCTCACCGTGGAGGCACCCAGGATCAGCGCGTTGGTGTCATTCAGCGTGACGTTGTTCCCGCTCGTGACGGCGACCGTGGAGAAATCGTTCGCTCCGCCAAGGGTGATGTTGTTGGCGGCGCCGGCCGCCAAGGTGGTCGTGCCGGTCACGGTCAACGCGCCGGTTTGAGTCACCGCGCCAGCCGTCGTGACGCCGAAGGTGCCGGAAACGGTCGACGCAGCGAGGTTCAGAGCGTTGGCATCTCTGAGGGCCACGTTATTACCGCTGGTAATGCCGACCGTGCTGAAGTTGTTCGCTACATTGCTCAGGGTGATGTTGTTGGCAATGCCGGCAGCCACCGTCGTGGCGCCGGTGACCGCAAGTGCGCCGCTTTGGGTCAGGGCACCATTCGTGGTCACACCCAACGTGCCGCTGATCGTGGAGGCGCCCAGGATCAGTGCGTTGATGTCATTGAGCGTGACGTTGTTCCCGCTCGTGACCGACACCGCCCCGGTGAAGTTGTTTGCGTTATCGAGCGTGATGTTGTTCGCGCCCGCCGCCAAGGTGGTCGTACCAGGGACGATGAGAATCCCACTATCCGTAATGACCCCACCGGCCGTGACGTTGAGGCTGCCACCGGCCGTGAGAGTGAAAGCCGGGAGTGCCACCGGCGCGTTATTGTAGGTCAACGTCACATTCCGAAGCGCCGTGAGACCTGCTAACGCGGGCACCGTGGCCCCGGCGTTGACATTGCGGAGCGACACGTCACGGAAGTTCCCGAGCGTGCCGGCAAAAGAGAGGGCCCCGCCGAAATTGTTCGCTTGCGTCCCCAGCAGGATGTCGGTGTTCGCCGCTGTGGCGGTAAACGATGTCGCCCCCGTCACATTCAGCGCGCCTGACTGCGAGAGGGCTCCGCCCGTCGTGAGGGCCAGGGTGCCGTTGACCGTGGACGCTCCTAACACCAGGGCATTGGTATCGCGCAGGCTGACGTTATTGCCGCTGGTGATGCCGACGGTACTGAAGTTGTTGGCGGAGGTAGCCAGGTTAATATTGTTGGCCGCGCCGGCGGCCAAGGTGGTCACACCGGTCACGGTCAGGACGCCACTCTGGGTGAGCGCCCCAGCGGTAGTCACACCCAAGGTGCCGCTCACCGTCGAGGCGCCCAGAATCAGCGCGTTGGCATCCGTGAGGGCCACGTTGTTGCCGTTGGTAATAGCCACCGTACTGAAATTGTTGCCCGCGTTGTTCAACGTGATGTTGTTGGCGGCACCGGCGGCCAGGGTGCTCGTGCCGGTCACGGTCAACGCGCCGGTTTGAGTCACCGCGCCGACCGTCGTCACGCCGAAGGTGCCCGAGATCGTGGAGGCATCCAGGGTGAAGGCGTTCGCGTCGCGGAGCGCCACATTGAACGCTCGGCTGACTCCGACCGACCCGGTGAAGTCATTCCCTGCCGTGTTGAGTGTGATACTCGAAGCGGCAGCTCCAGTCGCGAGAGCGACTGTTCCTGCTGCACCCGTGTTCACAGTCAGGACTGCGCCTTGAGTGATAGCTCCGCCGGTCGTATTTCCCCCGACCCCCGCCTGTCCGCGGGTAGAGACGGTGGCGGTGCCTCCGTTGCCGGTGGTGATCGAGCCCCTCAATGAAGCGGCGCCAGTGCCGCCTGTTACGTTATTCACGATGACCTGAACAGCGTTCGCACCCGTGTTCGTTGTGGCGATTGAACTGCCGGCGTTCATGGTGAAATTCTGGGCCCCTGCGCCATCGTTATTGGCATTGATGCTCACGATCCCTGAGCCGGCGTTGACTGCGCCGGAGAGAGACACGGTATTGGGCGAGTTCAGGGTGATGTTGCCGGCGGTAGTGGTCAGATTGCGGACGGTGGTAATGCTGCCAGGATCATAATTCCCCGCTGTTGCGGGATCGATGGTCAGGGTGATGTTGCCGGTGCCTGAGCTGAGATTGGCTCCCGCTCCGAAAATGATGTCACCCGCGGTTCCGTCTGCTCGGTTGGCAATCATCGACGAAGAATCGTTCGCCGTCATGGAGATACTTCCATTGGTCGTGCTGACACCGGCGTTGACCAGAATGTCTCGACCAGCCTGCATGGTAATGCCGACGCCGTTGTTGGTCATCGCGATCGCATTCGTGACCGTGATGTCGTTGTTGGCCTGGAGGACAACATTGGCCGCCGCCGCATTGATGCTGGCGGGAGTGATGATGACGTCCGATGCCGGAGTATTTCCGAATAGGTTATTGACACCAGGATTGTATGCACTGCCGCCTGCCGTCGCGATCGTGATGTTGCGTGGATCCAAAAGCAATGTTCCGGCTAAACCGAACGGAGCCAGCGCATTGACGCTCCCCGCGTAGCCCAGATTCTCCTTGCCGGAAAGTTCGATGAATCCGCCGTTGCCCCCCAGCTCGCCTCCGCGGGCAAGGATGGTTGCATCGACATTGAAGAAGGTATCCTGATCCGACCAGACGCGCAGCCGGCCTCCGGATGAGTGGCCGATGCCGCTGACGTCGATAGTGCTGCCGCCTGCCAGCAAAGTGCGTGTCGTCGAAGCGATGACCACGTCTCCGCCGTTCGCACCCTCGGCTCCGGTGGCCACGATCGAACCGAACTGTCCGACTCGCTCTCCTACCATCGTCACGGACCCCTGCGCTGCATTCGGCGATCCGGCTGCCACATCGATTGTACCGGTGTTGATAACCGCTCCACTCACGTTGCCGGCTGGGCGCATCGCTCCAGCCGCGGTGGCTGCGACAAGTGTCTCGTCTCCGCCGAGGAGCTGGACCACTCCTCCATGATTCTCGATGCTGCGGGCTCTGATCACCCCGCTTTGGTTCACGACCGACGAAAAGATGTCGCCGGCGGCTTTGGCCTGCAGAATGATGTGGCCGCCGTCGGCCTGAATCGTACCGCTGTTGCTGACGGCGGAGTTGAGCGTTGCTCCGTCAGGTCCCATGACTTGGTCTAGCACCTTCCCGCTGAGGGCGTAATTGATGAGGCCGTCTCCCATCAGATCCACCGTAAGCGCCTGACCGGACCCCAACACAACTTTTCCGAGGTTGGCCACAATCAGCCCTTCGTTCGAAACGCCCGGTGCGGTCAGAAACACAAAGCCATGATCAGACACCTGGATGGTTCCGCGATTGATCACTGTGCGGAATCCTTTGAGTGGATCTTGGGCAAAGTGATACCGGCCTGCCATGAAATCGTCGTCACGAATTTGCAGCGTGGTGGCGAGCAATCCGCCGACATTGATCTGGGCGCCGGCGCCGAAGAGAATGCCGTTTGGGTTCAGCAGAAAGATGCGGCCATTGGCCTCCAGATTTCCCAGGAGAACCGACGGGTCAATCCCCGTTACGCGGTTCATCGCAATCGAATTGATGGAGGGCTGATCGAACCGGACGGTTTCACCCACGCCAGTGGAAAAACTCTGCCAATTGATAATGGCCCTGTCAGTGATCTGGTGGATATTCAGTTGTGTCGGACTGATCTGTTGAATGTCGGCGTGGCCACCGACCACGTTGCCATCGCTCGGGAGGGCCACAACCAAGCTCGGCAGGAGAAGCTGGAGTGAAGCCAAGAGCGCGCAGAGGAGTCGGTATGGCTTTGAAAATCCACGCCACCTGCATCCGACTGCAATCCGCTGAGGGGTCCTGTTGGTCATCGTTCTAATGGGTTCCTCCTATATAGAAGGTCGCCGTTACATGAAGGAAAGTCATTATACAAACGATGGGCTTCAGAGGGGGTATTTCCAAGGGACCCACAAACATACCGCTCTTCTGACGGTGTACAACGAGGCACGGTAGAGATGACTGCTCGCCTGTAGGGGAAATACGTCATTCGCATATTGGCTCAGAACCGGGCGATCGCTTGTAGATAGAAGATCGGTGAGCGGTCTCCGGCAATGGTTCCCCCGGCCGGCGTGGGGCCGATGGGAAACCCGACATCGAATCGCAATCTGGTTGAAAAATAGGGTAATTCTGTCTGCAAGCCGACACCCGTGCCGGTCAAGCTGCTGGAGGTCTGTTCGCCGGGCTGGGGACTGCGCAACCGCCCAGCGCCATGGTCGATGAAGGCTGCTGCCTGCGTCGAGCCGAGCACCGACGGGAAGAACGGGACGCGCACTTCAGCCGAGACGGTATAGCCCTCGTCGACGAAGCGCTCGCCGAGCTGATAGCCGCGGACCGAGTCCGCTCCGCCCAACAACATCTGTTCGATGACCACGACCGGTCCTGTCGTGGCTTGTCCGTTAGCTCGTACGACCAGCAGCACGTTGTGGCCGAGGCTCTGAATGCGTCCGGTAAGCAGCGTCGCTTTGGTGAAGCGATTGTCGGCCCCCTGTCTGGTGGCCTGTGGCGCGTTATTATCCATACCGCCCAATAGCTCGCCGAGCCCCTGAAAGCCATACAGGGAAAAATAGGTTCGCCCCGACAGGTCGAGCCGATCGTAGTTCACGCCGAACTTGGCCATGCGGACTCGGTCGTCACCGGTAAGGCTTCCCAGAATAAAGAGCCGATTGTCTTTCGACGCGAACCCCGCTTCGGTCATCAGCGTCTGAAATCGCGTCTTGATGAAGGGATGGGTCACCGAGATGTCGTATGTTTTGATCGTGCCATTGATCTGTAACGCGGCCAGCTCGGCGCCGACGTCGAAACGTCCATTGGATCCTGAAAGGACCAGTTTGGTTCCGTGAACGCCAATGGGGACCGCATAGGTCCCGATTTGGAACAGCAAACGGTCCGGATGATCACCCATGATTCCGTTGAGGTTCAGCGTCGCGCCGTTGAACAGCACGTTGCCGATTTCGATGCCCGCGCCAAAACGGTTTCGCGAGATCGCGTTGAACCCGTAGTTGTTGTAATCCAACGTGGCGTGAATCGGCAGCTTGTCTTCAGCTTTGACGTGCACATTCGTCGACCCAGTCGAGACGCCTGGCTCCAGCACCGCGGAGACCTTCAGATCTGGATACTCGTTGAGGAGAAGCAGTGCACGCTCGAGCGCAACGTTCCGGACCACGTTGTCTTCCATGGCTTGCGCGAAACTGCCGCGAATGAACTCGGTCGAATAGTGCTTATTGCCGGTGACGGAGATTTCTCCGACTCGGCCTTCCAAGATCGCGATGGTGACCACGCCAAATCGGATTTGTTGTTGCGGCACGTAGGCCGTTGCAAGGGTATAGCCTTTCTGCTTGTAGAGAGCTGCGACATTGGCCGCAACCTCTTCGAGTCCGGCCAACGTGAGCGAGCGGCCGACGCTAGGCTGCGTGAGCGCTTCGAGTTCGGCTTGCGATATCACCGTGTTTCCAGTGAAGGAAAATCCTTTCACGAACAGGCTGTCGCCAAGGTCAGTCGATTCGGCAAGGGTTGGTGACGAGAGGCTCAACAGACACGCACAGAGGAAGAGGATCAACTTCCAGCCGGATCGTTGATGTTCAGGATAAAGCATGTACTCCATCGGTTGTCGCTTCACTTTGCCATCAAGCTATGCCAAGATATTCATCATTCGATGCGCACCAACATTTCGCAATGAGGTTGCAGGTTTGTTGACGTGGATTTTGATCATCAGTCTTGCCTCAGTCTGGTCCGGCTGCGTGATTCACCCGGATCCTTCGTCGGAACCCCGGACAAAGGATTCGGTCGAGGGCCAGCCTCCTCCGGACGTTGAAAAAACAGAACCGCCAAGACGACCACCCACCACGTGCCCATCAGCGATGCGTGGGTCTTGCTAGAGATGCAATTTTACGCAAGATGAAGGTTGGTAGGGTCGTTCGACCCTAGCGTGAAATGGAGGACATGGTCAATGAAATATCTGTTTTTCTACGTAGTACATCCGCATCAAGAGATGCATAATTTATCCGCCCGCGTGGACAATCGATCATGACAGCACGAGACGACCTCGCACGTGCATTTCATGACACGCAGTCGTTCAAGTGGGATCCGATCAAAGGATTCACCCTGGCATCCGGCCAGACCAGTCCCTTTCTATGTCGATTGTCGATCGCTCATGGCCTATCCTGGATCGCGCCGGCTCGTGGGGCAGCTCGCGCATGAGGCATTGGCTGGAGTAACGATCGACTGCCTTGGAGGGCTCGAAATCGGCGCGATTTCTATTGCGACCACCATCTCGGACTATGTCTACGGAACAACTCCTCGCCGGGACTGGCGAACCTTCGTAGTACGGAAGCACGCGAAAGACCATGGGTTGGGGAAGCTGATTGAAGGAGCCGTGCGTTCGGGAGATCGTGCGTTGATCGTAGACGATGTGTTGACGAGCGGAGGCTCGCTCCTCAAGGCTGTTGCGGCTGCCAGAAGCGCAGGCCTGACTGTGACGCATGCCTTGGTGATTGTAGACCGGAAAGAACAAGATGGGCGGCGCACGGTTGAAGCTGAAGGGTTGGTGCTCGTCAGCCTGCTAACGATCGACGACCTGACCCATGCGCAACCGATTCCGCTCTAGCACGCCTCACTTACACTGAAATTGAATGCCCCATCGACGTTCCTCCACTATTTCCTGTGCGCCTTCCACCGGGCTGACTATGCGGGTTCGTCCTTTCGTTTCACCCTCGCGCACGATGGTATAGGGTCCGCCACATTTGTCCTTCATAAGGGCAAGAGCGTCTGTGCGAAAGGACGACAGCATCGATCCCTGATCCCCCTTGAAAGGATAGACGACCACTCCTCCATCTTCCCTTTCCAGAATCAGTTTTGCCCCATCGGCACAGCCGGCCAAGGCAAGAAGGAGGAAGATGGCGAGGCTTGACCAGATCTTCATGCGGTCTCTATCATATTCGTGAGAGTAATCCCGGTCGGACGATTCACCGCCCGGTCTGTTGTGAGGAGGCCAACCATGACCTTACGCATTGTCACCACCGTTGTCGGTCTGTTGCTGCTGTCTGCGATCTCGATCAGTGGCGTCTCAGCCCATCATTCCTACTTGCTCACAGTCCAGCAGTTGCGTGCCGGGTTGACCAAGGCGCCTTCGATGCCGCAGAAGGGTTTCATCTTGATCGATGTCCGATCTGCGGAAGAGCATGCGACAGGATTCATTCCCGGAACCGATCTGAACATCGATTTCAGGGACATTCAGGCTCGGCATCGGGACATCGGAGCCCAGTTGGAAGACCACGTAGTCGTCTATTGCCAGTCCGGCCATCGCAGCAACATTGCGGCAGAAGCGCTGGCCGATTTGGGTTATCGTCATGTCTACAACGTCACCGGCAGCATGAATGCCTGGCTTGCAGCCGGCTTTCCGGTTGAATCAGGACGCCGTTAGTTCGACACACATCTCGACAAGTCATTTTCCCACAGTCTTGGCATCGGCTTGCTTTCGGCGCGGGCTGATCCCGATCACGGCCGGAAGTCCAATGTGGGTTGTGATGCTGTCTTCTAACATGGGGATCCAGCTATGGGAACCGGCCATCTTGGACGTGGCTTGCCGGATCGAGGGACTGACGGCGATGTCGGAAGAGGATCCACCATCCATGGCCATGACTTGGCGTAGGGAAGGAAAGGCGTCCCGCAGACATTCCCCAATGGCATGGAGTGACACCACTTCCGTAGTCTTGAGGACGAGAAGATGCCCGTTGCTCTGTTCCGCGACAAGAGTCTGATGTGCGCGTTTCCCGGTTTGACGCACACGGACCTTTCCTGTCCGATCGAGGAGCATAAGCGATTGCGCAACTTCTCGATAAGGAACGTGCTGTTCGTCAAAGGTGTCAAAGGTCAAGTCTAATACCCGCGCGCGTCGTGAACGATCTTCCGCCGGCTCTGCCGCAAACAACCCCATCCAGGTGGTGTGCCGCTTGCTCCCCAGCGAACGGCCGTTTCCATACAGTAGCCCGAGATACGCATAATTCTCCCGGAAAAGCCCGGCATTGAATACCAGATCGTGGCCGGTGTGCTCTTGCCATTGGCGAATGTCGAGCGGGTCTGAGAAACCGTCCTGCTGGTAGTAGTGCACGGTAAAGCGATAGCGATCGGGGTCGATCTCCACGGCGACCAACGGCGCGACGCCTGGGCACTGCGTGCGCGGATCCCAGACTGAAATGGAGAGACCGTCTCCGAGTTGATCCTCTGTGAGGGTCTGAGCCGTCGTCGTCGAGGGTCTGCTGAACATGACGAGGACGATACCCAGGAGAAACAAGGCGACAGGGCGGAAAAGAAAAGACCGGTAGAAGCTGTTGTCCCGTGCCATAGTCATTCAGGATCGAGTATAGAAAGAGCCGACACGGAGCGTCAAATCGTTCGAGGAAGACGGGTCGCGGCTTCGATGCGAGTCTCGCATGGTCAGCGCGCGATTTTTGGAAGTGTCGATGAAGAGACGGCGGCCTTGTCTGATGGCGCGTCGGCATCAAGCAGATTGCGGACTGCCCGGGCGAGCACCTCAGGAGTGAAGGGCTTTTGCAAGAAACTGCTCGTGCCCTCTTCTTGTCCAGCCATGATGCCGACGTCATCCATATACCCCGACATGAACAGGGTTCGTAAGTCCGGCTTGATGACGGAGAGATGCTGCGCCAATTCCCGTCCGGCCATGCCGGGCATGACGACGTCGGTCAAGAGAAGTTGAAACGACCCTGCTTGTTGTGTCGCCAGTAAGCAGGCCTCGATCCCGTTCTTGGCTTCGAGAACCCGGTAGCCTAGTTTCCGCAGTTCGTCTCGCACGAGCATCCGTACGCTTGGCTCATCTTCGACCAACAGAATCGTTTCCGTGCCTCTCTGAGGCTGTCCCAATAGCTGAGTCGGCGCCGTGGTAATGATGTCGGATTCGGCGCTCGGGAAATACAGGTCAAAGCGTGTGCCGTGGCTTACTCGGCTGGTGACGTCGATGGCGCCGCCGCATTGGGTGACAATCCCATATACTGTGGAGAGGCCCAAGCCGCTGCCCTTCCCCTCCCCCTTCGTGGTGAAGAATGGTTCAAAGATATGGGATTGTGTCTTGCGGTCCATGCCGCAGCCAGTATCACTGACGGTCAACCGCACATAGGGACCCGGCAGTATCGGTGTGAGGTGGTAGACCGGACTGCTGGTCAGCTCAACATGGGCTGTTTCGATCGTGAGCGTGCCGCCCTTCGGCATGGCATCACGCGCGTTGACGACAAGATTGACCAGGACCTGTTCAAGCTGGGCTTGGTCGGCGCGCAGCTGCCCATTCGCCGGATCGAGTGTGCAGACGAGATGGATGTCTTCGCCGATGAGGCGGCGCAGTAGACTTTCCAGACTCGTCACCGCGGTATTGAGCGATAGAACTTTCGGGTCCAGCGATTGTTTGCTGCTGAATGTGAGCAGTTGCCGGATCAGCGTCGCGGCCTTTTCGCCGGCCTTCAGTGTTTCTTCGATCTTTCCGCAAAGAGGGTGTTGCGGGCCGAGCTCCGTCAAGAGGACTTGGCTGTAGCCCATGATGACGGTCAGGAGATTATTGAAGTCATGCGCGATCCCTCCGGCCAACCGGCCGACCGCTTCCATCTTCTGGGACTGTCGGAACTGTTTCTCGCTCTGCCGAAGAGCCTCTTCCGCCCGTTTCCGTTCGGCGCGGTCATCGAGTTCACGTAATGCGCGCTGGACCGAGGGCACCAGCCGCCCAAGCCGTTGTTTGAGCACATAGTCCGTTGCGCCTTGATGCATGGCGTCGATGGCCAGTTCCTCTCCGATGGTGGCCGAGACGAACAGGAAGGGTACATCAGGACAATGCTGACGTGCCAAGGTAAGCGCCGTCATCCCGTCAAAACCC
Organism: uncultured Nitrospiraceae bacterium; assembly: GCA_963801725.1. Taxonomy (GTDB): domain Bacteria; phylum Nitrospirota; class Nitrospiria; order Nitrospirales; family Nitrospiraceae; genus Palsa-1315. The sequence continues at coordinate 776,311 of CAWDFX010000002.1, read as the reverse complement.
GGGATCGAATAGTCAGCCAGGATGAGATCCATCTGGCCTTCTTTGAGAGCCGCCACAAATGCCTGTCGCGTGTAGACGAGTTGCGACTGACAGGGGATGTTGCCCTGCGTCAGGGTAGTCGTAATGAGTTCCGCGTCGAGCGGATCGTCCTCGAGATGGAGTAGGCGGAGCGGAGTTTTCACAAGTCCTTTGTGAAGAGACTATTTGATCAGGTTTGAGCCTTCGGGTGGCGGTTCATTGATGACACCCCAAAAGACCCCAAGTTCTTTCACGGCCGTGATGAATTGATGAAACTCAACCGGCTTCACCACGTAGGCATTGGCGCCCAACGCATAGCTCTGGGCTAAATCGCGCTCCTCGCGCGATGACGTGAGCATGACGACGGGAATCGGTCTCAGATTCACGTCGTTCTTAATCGTTTTCAGGACCTCGAGCCCGTCGACTTTGGGCATTTTGAGATCCAGGAACACGACCACGGGATTTCCATGCTCCCTGGAGGCAAAAGCTCCGCGACAATAGAGGTAGTCGAGAACTTCAGCTCCGTCGTGGCAGACCACCACTTTGTCGGCGATGTGATGCTCTTCCATGGCAGCCAACGCAAGCTCGGCGTCACGCGGGTTATCTTCAGCGAGCAGGATGGGCTTGAGAGTGGTCACCGGAGAGACCTCGCGAGCGGGAGCGAAAAGTAGAACGTCGCGCCTTGATTGGGGGCTCCTTCGGCCCAGGTCCGTCCACCATGCCGATGAATGATTCGACGTACGTTGGCAAGACCGATACCGGTGCCTTCAAACTCGTCGTTCCGATGGAGACGTTGAAAGACACCGAAGAGCTTGTTGACATACTGCATGTCGAATCCTACTCCATTGTCACGCACGAACACCTCCGCTTCACTTGAGTTCCGCCTCACCGCGCCGATCTCAATCTTGGTCTCCGGCCTCGTGGCCGTGAATTTCAAGGCATTGGAGATCAGATTCACGAACACTTGACGCAACATCGCCGGATCACCCGACACGTTAGGTAGTGGGTGCATTGTCCAAGAGATTGTCCGCCCTTGCAAGTCAAGACGCAAATCATGAAGGACGGTCTTGACGAGTTGATCCAAGTTGACCGTCGTGCGGAGCATGTCCTGGCGTCCCATGCGGGAAAAGACCAGCAGGTCGTCGATCAGTTGCCCCATCTGCTTCGCGGAGTCTGAAATCGTCTGTAAATAGCGGCGCGCTTTGTCGTTGAGCGCCTCACCAGACGCTTTGGACAAGAGGGCCGCATACCCGTCGATATGACGGAGCGGGGCGCGCAGGTCATGCGACACGGAATAGCTGAATGCCTCCAATTCTTTATTGGCGGCCTGGAGCAGCTCACCCCGGCTCTGTAACTCCGTAGCCACACGGCGGCGCTCGGTGACATCGTGATGGATCAGAAAGTACACAGAGGCCAAGAGGACCAGCTGTAATAACGCGCCGAGTCCGAGCAAGGCGATCGTATTTCTTGTGCTTCCAGCCGATTGGGCCACGCGAGCCTGGAGCGCTCGTTGTTCGGCCGTGTCGAGTTCCGTCATGAGGCGATGGATCCCCTCGATTTCGTTCTTTGCCGCTCCGGACAGTGCGAGGTGGCGGACCCCTTCGTAGCCATACTTCTCCCGTTGGGTGATGGCTCTCGCCTCTGCTCCCAATTGCTTGGCGATGAGTCGTTCGAGTGTCTCCACGCGGGCCTGTTGTTCAGCTCCCTCGTTCGTGAGTCCTCGGAGATACCGAAGATACTCAGGCATTCGTTCGACAACGGTCCGGTACGAGGTGAGGTACGACTCGTCGCCGGTGACGAGATAGCGCCGATGGCCGCTTTCAGCGGCGTCAAGAGCTTCTCCGACTGAGCTGAGCAGTTGTACTAATTCGTGGCTCTTGGTATCGAGCCGGCTATTCTCGATCAAGACGGCGGTGTTGCGGTAGGAGATGGCGCTGATGACCACAATGCCGGCAAAGACGAGCCCAAACCCAGCAAGGACGCGTCGCTCGATCGACCAATGGGTGAACCACTCCATGAGCCGGCCGGTCTTGGAAATCGGCACCGGATTGCTGTCGGGCGCCGGTTCTGATCCAACAGATGCCGACGTAACTGGCGGTTCTTGTGTAACGGATTCCATGGCTCAGACGTACACGGGTGTGGGGTACAAGCCGATGTCGTAGAAACTGTATCCTCCTCCGGAACACCCTGCAAGAAATATTTTAACAGAATGCTCGCGAAACGCTCGGGAATCGTCCCCGCGGGGACCTAGCCACCAAAGGGAAGTGCCGTAGGGAGAACGGGTAGGGAGGCGGTTGGATCAGCTACGTTTGAAAATATTAAGAGGGCCGAGACAACCCAGTCGATGGCAGGTTGCGGATAGACGCCGATCGCGAGCGTGCCGACGAGACAGACGTAGACCACTGCTTTGATCGGGCCCGATACTTTAAGCGGTGATCGATCGTGGGGTTCACTGACGTACATCTTCTTCACGACGATGAGGTAGTAGTACATGGAAATGACGATGTTGATCAGCCCGACCGTGATGAGCACGTAGAGCCCTTCCTTTATAGCCGCGACAAAGATGTACAGTTTGCCGATGAAGCCGGCCAGCGGGGGCACCCCGGCCAACGACAAGAGAAAAATCAGCATCGAAAAGGCAAGAAAGGGCGACCGGCGCCCCAATCCGCTGTAGTCATCGATTTCCTCGCTTCCGATGGCTTCGCTGACGGCAATGACAATGGCGAAAGCCCCGAGGTTGGCGAACAGATAGGTCAGGAGGTAGAACAACATGGCGTCGCTGCCCATCTTCGTACCGGTCGCGAGACCGATCAGCACGTTGCCGATCTGGGCGATACCGGAATACGCCAAGAGCCGTTTGATGTTCTTTTGGGCGATCGCCACGATGTTGCCATAGGTCATGGACAGGACGGAGACCGCAACAAGCAACAGAGTCCAGACCGGCCTAAAGGTCACCAAGGCGACGAGGAACATTCTTAAGAGGATGGCAAAGGCCGCTCCCTTGGGTGCGATCGAAAGGAAGGCCGTCACTGGTGTCGGCGATCCATGATAGGTGTCTGGAATCCACGAGTGGAAGGGCACGGCGCCGATTTTGAATCCTAATGCGGCGAAAATCAGCAGGAAGCCAATGACTAATCCTGGGGTGGCCTGTGCCCCCGTCATATCGGAAAACACCAGTTTGCCTGTTTCTCCGTAGACCAAGCTGATGCCGTATGCGAGAAGGGCGGCAGCGAAGATGCCCAGGATGAAAAATTTGATGCCCGCTTCATTCGAGGCCATGTCCTCGCGGAGATATGCCACGAGGACATAGAAGCCGAGGGTGGAAAATTCCAGAGCGACGAAGACCGACAGCAGGTCGTTCGCGGACGCCATAAACATCATTCCGAGGGCCGACATCACGACCAGGAAATAATATTCTCCTCGGAAGAACTTGAACCGATGGATGTAATCGACTGAGGCCAGAATGACAAGGATCGTCGATCCGACGATGAACATTTTGAAGAACAGCGCCATCCGGTCGAGGGCGAACATGTTCGCAAAGAGGGTCCCGGTGATACCGGCGATATCGAACCAGACTAGGCAGCCGAGTGTGGCGACGAGCCCGGCAATGCTGAAATAGGCCAACTGTTCGTTGTGCAGGCGGGGGAATGAGAAATCAACGATCAGGATGAGACAGAGCCAGGACGTGAGCAGGATTTCCGGCAACAACAACAGGATATCGGAAGCGGACATCGTGAGGGTGAAGGTCATTCGAGCTCTCGTGAGGGGTGAGGGGTGAGGGGTGAGGGACTCTTTGCAATGAGAGGAATCTCCTCCAACTGTAGCGGGGCGTTCGCCTCACTCCTCACCCCAGACCCTTCACCTGTCTGTGCCACCGGCACGACGCGGGTGATCTTCGCAATTAAGGGATCGACACCCGACCGCACCACATAGTAGAGATGCATGGGGAAGAAAAAGAACCCGATGCTGACGGTGATCATGATCAAGAGCGGAAGACGATCGGCTATGGAGACAGCGTCGTGCGCGTGACTATACTTTTGGTCCATGGGTCCATAGAAAAGTCCGCGCATCATTTTGAACAAGTAGGCCAAGGTCAAGACGATGCCGACGACGGCCACGATGACTTGGAATGGATATTTGTTCCAACTGCCGACGATGATCATGACTTCAGCGATGAAGTTCACGGTGCCGGGCACGCCGACCGAAGCCATGCAGGCCACCACGAAACAACCGGCGATGAACGGCATGCGATTCGAGAGCCCGCCGAGTGAGGGAATGTCGCGGGTGTGCGTCTGATCATATACCCACCCGGCCATGGCGAAGAGCATGCCCGTGGCCATGGCGTGGGCGAACATATACATCACCGCCCCGGTCAAGCTGATGTAGTCCAAGGCGGCCATGCCTAAGAAGACATAGCCCATGTGGCTCGAACTGGAATACCCAATCACATACTTCGTATCTTTGGCGTAGAACGCCACGAACCCGCCATACACGATACTGAATATGCAGAGCACGGCCGCGATGGGCATGAGTTCTCTGGTGGTCTCCGGCAGAATCTCAAAGGCCACCCGGATGATGGAAAAATGGCCGAGCTTCATCAGCACTCCCGCGTGCAACATGCTCGTGGCGGCCGGGGCGGCCGCGTGGCCCACGGGAGACCAGGAATGCAGCGGCCATAACGGCGCGATCGAGGCAAAGCCGATGAAGACCAGAAGCCAAATGATCTTGTCGAGCGTTGTGCCCAAGACCGGGATGTTCATCAGTTTAGCCTGTTCACGCAGAACCAGAATGTCGAAGGTATTGAGCCCCGAGAATTTGTAGATCAGCAAGATGCCCATCAGCGCCACGACGGCAAAGGCCGAGAGGAAGAGCACCAGTTTCATTGCGGCATATTCTTTACTGTTGGACCCGAAGTTGAGGATGAACCCGACCGAGTCCCGCAGTTTGAGGCCTTCCGGATCCGTCATCTCGTTATAGGCTTTCGTGTGGCTTCCCCACATGCCCAACAGGAGATACATGGGAATCACGGACATTTCGTAGAAGAAGAAGAGAAAGAACAGATCCAACGACATGAAGACGCCGATCGTGGCGGCGGCGAGGATGAGCAGCCAGATATAGAACTCTTTCGTCCGATCTTTGATATGCCAGGAGACGAAAATTCCTGCGAACAACAAGATGGCCGATGCCAGCACCAGCGGGGTGCCGATCCCATCGACCCCGAGGTGGAGCGAGATCCCCAGCTGGCGAGACCATTCGAATCGCTGGACGAATTGGAAGCCTCCCTTCACGTGATCGTAGGCGTAGAACAGGTAGAGCGAGGCGAGTAAGGAGACAAGCGCTGACCCTGCCGCGATCCCTCGCACGAGCATCGCGTGCCGGTTGGAGACGAAGATCAACGCGATGGCTCCCGCGAAGGGAGCAAACAAGATGCAGAGCAGTAGGTACTCACCCATCTGAATTAATCCACCCGTACCGGCTGTTTAGGCTCGATTGATGCGACGGCTCCCCGATCCAGTCGATCCACTAACGCCTGCACCGACCCGTTCATTATTCTCAAGAATGGAGCAGGATAGAGACCTATCCAGAGGATCATGACCGACAAGGTCGCTGCGATGAGCACTTCGCGGGGATGCAGATCACTGATGGAGTCCTTGACGGCCTTGCCGAGCGGACCCAACATCGACCGCTCGTAATACCAGAGAAAATACGCCGCTCCGAAGATGACGCCGGTGACCGCGATCCCACCGTACAGCCAATTGGCCTTGAAGGTTCCCAAGAGGATGAGGAATTCACCGACGAAACCGTTGGTGCCCGGCAAACCGATCGACGCCAGCCCAATGAATAAGAAAAAGCTTGCAAGCAAGGGAGTCTGTTTGGCCATGCCGCCGAATGCGCTCAGTTGGGTACTCTGCTGCCGTGAGTAGAGAAAGCCCGCGACAAAGAACAATCCCGCCGTACTGAATCCCAAGTTGATCATGGTGAGCAGGCTGCCTTGGAGTCCCTGATAGTTCAGGGCGAACAGACCGATCACCACAAACCCGAGGTGGCTGATGCTGCTGAATGCCAGGAGGCGGCGAAAGTCTTGTTGGATCAGCGCCATGATGGCCCCATAGAGGATCGCGGCCAATCCCAACGCCATGGTGACTGCGACGACGGTCTGACTTTTCGATGCCTCAGGGAGTAGCGGAATGCTAAACCGGATGAAACCAAATGTTCCGAGCTTCAACCCGGCCAGCACCACGGCCATGCCGATCGGGCCCTCGATGAGAGCGTTCGGAAGCCAGGTATGAAAAGGGAATACCGGAGCCTTGAACGCGAAACCGAGGAACAACAGCCAGAAAATCAGGATTTGCTGGCTCAGCGGGATCGGGACGGACAGCAGTTCCAACAGATCGAATGAATAGGTTGGTTCCACATGGCGAAGCATCGCCCACTGATGATAATTGACGTCCAGGAGCGCGATACCCACCAACATAAATACACTGCCAAGCAAGGTATAGAGCACGAATTTCAGCGCCGCGTAGTGCCGCTCCGCTCCTCCGCCCCAGAGTTTGATCAGAAAATAACTGGGGATCAGCATCAGTTCCCAAAACACGAAGAAGAGGATCAAGTCGATGGAAATGAAGACTCCCATGGTGGTCGTTTCGAGCGCAAGGAGAGCCATCATGTAGAGCTTCACTTGATGACGAACGGTGTCCCAACTGTAGATGACGATCAGAACCGTGAGAAATGCCGTGAGCCCCACGAAGAGCACACTGATTCCATCAACCGCGAGGTGATAGCTGACTCCGAGGGCGGGGATCCACGGCACATGTTCTGAAAACTGCATGGCCGCCGATTCGGGAACGAACCGTAAGAGGACGAATGCGCTAAGGGCCAACTCCAAGAGCGCGATCGTCAAGGCGGAGGTCCGGACCATATCCTCGTCGTCAAACAGCCATAGGACGACGGCCCCGATGATGGGGAGAAAAAGAATACAGGTGAGAATCGGAAACGTTGATGCTAGTTCTTCTATCATCGCAGTCGGTTAGAGTTGCAGGATGAGTTGAATGACGACCGCCAGCAGAAACAGCCCTGCCACAATAATGGCGGCATAGTGATGCACCATGCCGCTCTGCAGTTGCCGCCACTGGCGGGCCGCAAGATGGTTGCCGTATCCGATGACGTTGAGGCCACCGTAGATCACGTATTTCTCCGCCCAAGTCGAACCTGCCGCGGCCAAGTCGGCCAGATGCGCAACGCCGCGCACGAGGCCATCGATCACGGTGCGGTCGAACCAATCGAGCAGTAATCCAAGCTTCTTGGTCGGCTCCACCCATAACAAATCATAGAGCTCATCGACGTAGTACTTGTTGAGCAAGGTCGTGTAGGCAAACTGGAATTTTTCCGCCAGGCGATCGGGCGCCGAGAGACTGACGCTATAGAAATAGTGCGCGAGGCCCCAGCCCAGCAGCGCAATCCCAGTGGCAACCATCATGAGCATGAGCACGAGCCCGGTGCTCACGTCATGCTCGCCTCCCGTGCCCGCGACCGGCGCAAGGAATTGATGGAGCCAGCCATGCTCAGGGGGAAACCCCACGAATCCTCCGAGAATAGACAGCACACCTAACGCCATGAGCGGGACGACCATCACCATCGGGGACTCATGCACATGTTCTTCCGTATGATGGTCCATGCGAGACGTGCCATAAAAGGTCAGATAGATCAGGCGAAACATGTAGAAGGAGGTCAAGAGCGCGCCGATGGCGGCCATGGCATACAGCACATAGTGATGATGCGTGAAGGCATGGGCCAGGATTTCATCTTTGCTCCAGAATCCTGCCAGTGGTGGAATGCCCGCGATGGCCACCGTGCCGATCAGAAACAGTCGATACGTCCATGGAATTTTCGAGCTGAGGCCGCCCATCTTTCGAATGTCCTGTTCTCCCGAAAGCGCATGGATGACTGATCCAGCGGCAAGGAACAAGAGGGCCTTGAAGAACGCATGGGTGATGAGATGAAAGATGGCCGCTGTATAGGCTCCGATCCCGCACGCGAGAAACATATATCCGAGTTGGCTTACCGTCGAATAGGCCAGGACGCGCTTGATGTCCGTTTGCGCGAGACCGATGGTGGCGGCAAACAACGCGGTGATTCCGCCGATCACGCCGACGATCGTCATGGCCGTCGGCGACAAATCGAAAATGGCATGGTTCCGCACGATCATGTAGACCCCGGCGGTCACCATTGTTGCCGCATGGATGAGTGCGCTGACGGGTGTCGGACCTTCCATGGCATCCGGGAGCCAGGTGTAGAGAGGGAGTTGGGCTGACTTGCCGACCGCTCCGACGAGCAGGCACAGCGCGATCGCAGTGGCCATCTCCGGCGAGAGCTGGCCGACTTGGGCAAAGACCTTCGTATAGTCGAGTGTCTTGAAATTGACAAAGATGAGGAAAATGGCCAGAAGGAAACCCGCGTCGCCGATGCGGTTCACCACAAAAGCTTTCGAAGCGGCCTTGGCAGCCGAGACCTTGTCATAGTAGTAGCCGACCAACAGATAGGAACAGAGCCCTACCCCTTCCCAGCCGATAAAGAGCACCAGAAAGTTGTTTCCCATGACGAGGAGCAACATGGAGACCATGAAGAGGTTCATGTAGGTGAAGAACCGTGTGAATCCGCTTTCCCCATGCATGTAGCCGACGGAGTAGACGTGGATCAGAAGCCCGACTCCCGTCACGACAAGCAGCATCATGCATGTGAGAGGATCGACGAGATAGGCGAGATTGACGGTGAGGTCGCCGCCGAAAATCCATTGATACGCGATGACTTCATGGGTCGCGCCGGTTCGTAGGATGTCGGCAAACACGCCGATTGTGCAGAGAAACGACAATCCCACCGATCCCCAGGCAAGCCGATGCGCGGCCTCGTGAGAATACCGCCTGCCGAGGAGTCCATTCAGGATCACGGCCAGTAAGGGAAACAGCGGAATGAGCTTGATCAGTATATCGGTCACGTCACCACTTTAAGAGATTCATCTCGTCTACGTTGGTGGAGATCTTTCCACGGAACACGACGATGATGATGGCCAGTCCGATCGCCGCTTCTCCTGCAGCAATGGCGATGATAAAGAGGGCCACCAATTGGCCCGCCATGGATTCCAGGTAATGGGAGAAGGCGATGAGGTTGATGTTTGCCGCATTCAACATGATCTCGACAGACATCAGTACGATGATGAAGTTTCGTCTGATTAAGACACCGAGCATGCCGGTGATAAAAAGTACGGCGCTGACGGCGACATATGCGCTGAGAGGAATCATAGTTGCCCGTGAGGCGTGAGGCTCGAGGCGTGAGGTGCGCAAAACCCCGTCTTTTTTCTTATCGCTCGTCCCCTCATGCCTGACCCTTTACGCTTTACGTTCTCGGTTGGCCGATTTGGGCGTTTTTGCCAACACGATCGCTCCGATGACGGCGCCCAGCAGGAATACCCCGACGATTTCGAACTGCAACAGATATTCGCTGAACATCTTGATCCCGACCGCGTGGGTATCTCCGTCCTGAAGGATCGCCACCGTCGTGGCATCGCTCTTTGCGCCTCCGAATGGTGAACGAAGCAGAAGGGCCAACACGTACAATGATCCGATGGCAGCCGGTGCCAGAAAGTACAGGTAAGAGGAATGGAGATACCGGTCGTCGGTCTTCAAGTTCATGAGCATCAGTACGAAGAGATACAAGACGAGGATGGCACCGGCATAGACGATGATCTGTACCGCCCAGAGGAACTCGGCGTTGAGGAGAATGAAGAGTCCGGAGACATGAACCAACAGGGCCAGGAGCGCCAGGCCGCAATGCACCGGGTGCCTGAGCGCGACCGTCAGGACGCCCGCAGCAATACTGGCCAGTGCGAAATAGGCAAAAAAGACCAAAACCATCGATTGCTTAGCTCAGATGCTTGGGTGGTGATTGAGTCGGCTTGAGTACCGACTGCGGGAAGTAATACCGATATTCCCGGCTTTCCTCAACGTTCTGTTCTTGATTGTGTGCGTACAGGTATTTTTTCGCATCGGCGAGATGACGCTCGCCGATTTCGTACAGCCGCTTCTTGTCGAACAGCAAGGTGCGCTTATCGTGGGTCGAAAACTCGTACACCTTCGTCATCGCCAATGCGTTGACGGGGCAGGCCTCGACACAATAGCCGCAAAAAACGCATTTCGTAATGTCGATGTAGAACTCGCTGGCGAATCGCTGTAGTGGACGTTCCGGATCTTCTGAGCTGATGACCTTGATGCAGCGGGATGGGCAGGCGGCTTCGCAGAGATCGCAGCCGACACACCGTTCCTGGTGATCGTCATAACGTAACAGCGCGAGTGCTCCCCGATGGGTGTCGGGAAGAGTTCGCTGTTCCCGAGGATACTGGAACGTGATGGGTTTGTGAAACATGTGTTTGAAGGTCACCTTCATGGCGTCCCAAATCTCATAGAACAATGCGGCCTGGAGGATTTGCTTTGTCAGTGCGGCAACACGCATGTGCGTTTCCTGCTCTCTCTTATGCCTTTTCGATCGTCACTCGGGTCTGCTTGAACGTGGGAACGCCGGTCGTCGGATCGACCTGAACCGACATCAAGTCCTTCACCGGCGGCTCATTGAAATGCTCCGGGAAGAAGCAGGTCTGCGGGGCGACGGATTGATCGGGCTGCACCATCAATGACATCGAGCCGCGGTCCGACGTGAGGCGCACCGTCGTCGTCCCCTCACCCACACCGAGCCGTTCCATATCTTGGGGATTCATCCTGAGCCGCCCGGTATTGGGGGCGATTGTGATGAGCCCGGAGGCTTGGGTGGATAGCTTACCGGAATGATACAGGACCTGTCCCATCAGCAACGTAAAGGGTCGCTGGTTTTTGGAGTCGGCTGGACCGGCAGCTCGATAACGCGTTGCCACTTCGGCGGCGTAGCCGTTTGAGAGATAGCGGTCTACCACCGGCACAACCTTGCGTGGCTGTCCGAGGTTGTAGTATCCGGGCAGCAGCTTCATGATCTCGGCTTGAATATCATTCGAGGATTCGTATTCCCATTGACAACCTAGCGCGTTGGCCAGTGCCGTCATGATGTGCCAATCTGGCAAACTTTCTCCGATGTGGTCGATGGCCTCGCGGACGCGCAGAACGCGACCTTCCAGATTGGTAAAGGTGCCGTCCTTTTCCGCGAAGGTGCAAGCCGGCAGCACCGCATGCGCCATCCGTGCCGTCTCGGTCAGAAACGGATCCTGCACGACGAGTAATTCCAACCGATCCAACGCGGCGCGGACTTCCATCGATGCGGGTAACGTAGCGAGCGGATTTTCTCCGATGACATAGAGCGCGCGGATCTGGCCGCTCTTGCAACGCTTGAGGATCTCGACGAGATTCGCTCCGGAGCCGGCCGCTGGAAGCGTGACGTCCCAGGCCTTGGCAAAACGATCGCGAGCTGTCTGATCGTCGAACGAGGCTTGACCAGGGAGAAGTTCCGGTGCGACGCCCATGTCTACGGCGCCCTGCTCGTTCGGCTCTTCTGTCACCGTATTCACCCCGCAGCCAGGTTGGCCCAACTTGCCCGTGACCCAGGCGAGGTCGATCAGTTTCAAGACGTTCCGATACCCGTCCGGCTGGCGGACGATGCCTTCAGCGCAGAGGATGATGGAGCGGGGCGCTTCCGCGAAGATCGTCGCAGTCTCTTTCAACGATTCGACCGACATGCCGGTCTGAGCAGCCACGTGTTCCAACGAGATGTGAGCCACAGCAGCTTTCAAGCCTTCGAAAGCCTGTGAATGTTTCTTGGTGCTGTCTTCGTCGATCAAATCCAGTTCCAGAGTGGCCTTCACGAGCCCGTCGATCACAAGTCCTTCCGTTCCCGGCTTGATCAGGATGGGATGGGAAGCGAGCTTGGCCATGTTGGTGACGGCGGAATCGATGACCACGACCTGCGCTTTATAGACGCGAATCGCTTCTTTGATGCGCACGGCCGTGAGCGGGTTGGTCTCCGTGAGGTTGGAGCCGATGAGTATGACGGCTTTGGCTTTTGTCAGGTCTTCCCAGTCGTTCGGACTCCGCCCGATTCCCAAGGCATGCCGGGATGCATGGATAAAGTTGAGATGGCCGTAACGTGCGCTGCTGTCGAGATGGTTGGTTCCGAATCCGGCACGCATAAGTTTCTGGAAGAGATACAGCTCTTCGTTGGTGCAGCGGGCGGTGATCAAACCCGCTATTGCGTCGGGTCCGTTCTTGCGTCGGATTTCGGAGAACCGATCCACCACATGGTGCATGGTTTCGAGCCAGGGAGTTTCGACCAGTTGATTGCCTTTGCGAAGGAGCGGCTGCTTCAGACGTGCGGCGCTATCGATGTACTCGAACCCAAACCGCCCCCGCACACATAGCCCGCCGTGCCCCTTGGCCGTCTCGGCCCGGTCGCCCCATTTATTCTTCCAAGAGAGAGGTGAGGTCACGCGGACGACTTCCGCGTCCTTGGTCTCAAGGTACATCTGGCAGCCGTCCCCGCAGTAGTTGCATGTCGTCGTGGTTTTCTTCATCTGCCACGGCTTATATAAGTACTTAGAAAACTTATTTGTGATGGCCCCGACCGGACAGACCGCAAGACAATCTCCGCAGAATTCGCAAGACAGCGCGAGGTCTCCCTTCGGCACGACTTGATTGAATCCGCCTTTCTTCATGAACTGAAGGGCGTCGATCATCAACACGTCTTTACAGACGTTGATGCATTCCGCACAGGCGATGCAGCGGTTCATATTAAAGTCGAGCACCGGGCTGCGCGTATCTTCTGGTATAAATTTCTGTTTTGCGTTTGTCAGGTTCGTGACCCCGTGCTGGAACGCCATGTCTTGCAGTTCGCAATGGCCGTCGGCGTCGCAGACCGGACAGTCGAGTGGATGGACTGAGAGGTGCTTTTCCACTGCTTTCTTTCGGGCTTGGAAGAGCTCGTCCCCGTCGGTTTTGATGATCATGCCGGCCGCCGCTTTGGCAGTACAGGAACGGACGGGCGCTTTCTTGCCTTCCTGCATGACCAAACACATACCGCAGGAACCGAAGGGGTCGAAGGTATAGTGGTAGCACATGGCCGGAATGATCTTGCCCGTGCTCGAGATGACGTCGTAGAGCGAGACCCCGCTCTTTGCCGTGACGGATTTCCCATCGATCGATAGTTCGATCTCGGCGGCTTCCACATCAGGATTGGTTGCTGGTTTCAAGCCCATATTTCATCCTCGCGAAAAGTGAAACGTAAAACGCGAAACGAAATCGCCGCACTACCTTTCACTTTTCACATCTCACGTTTCACGCTTACCGATCGCACTCCCCCATCACAATGTCGTAGGTTCCGAAGATCGTGACCGCATCGGAGATCATGTAGCCCCTGGACATATGGTCGAATGCGCCCATGTGGATAAACGAGGGCGCGCGAATCTTCAGGCGGTAGGGTTTTCCCCCACCCATACTGACGATGTAGAATCCCAGCTCCCCTTTGTGCGCTTCGGTCCCGCAGTATATCTCTCCCCTGGGGGCGTCGAAGCCCTGCGAGAACAGCTTGAATTGCTGGATCATAGACTCCAGATTCGTAAAGACTCGTTGCTTCGGCGGCAACGTGACGCTGGGCACATCGGCCATGATGGGGCCGTCCTGCATCTGCTCCAGACATTGCCGGATGATTTTCACGCTCTCGTAGAGTTCCTGGACACGGATCCAGTACCGATCATAGGTGTCGCCGTTCTTGCCGAGCGGCACACTGAATTCGCATTTTGGATAGGCCGAATACGGCTGGGCTTTACGGAGGTCGTAGTCGACACCGGAGCCGCGAAGCGTCGGCCCGCTCAAGCCAAAACTCACGGCGTCTTCCGCCGAGATAATGGCCACGCCCTTGGTTCGCCCGAGCCAAATCCGGTTCGTCTCCAGAAAGACCATGTACTCGTCGATTTTTGGCGGAAAGTAGTCCAAGAAGCGTTTCAGTTTTTCGATCAGCGAAGGCGTCAAGTCCCGCTCGACGCCGCCGATGCGATACCAACTCGTGGTGAGACGCGCGCCGCAGAGTTCGTCGAACCAGTCCATCAGAATTTCCCGATCGCGGAAACAGTAGAAAAAGACGGTCATGGCTCCGATGTCGAGCGCCTGGGTGCCGAGCCAAAATTGATGACCGATGATTCGTTGGACTTCCGCCACGATCGTGCGCAGGTATTCTGCGCGGTCCGGCACGCTCATATTCATGAGTTTTTCGACTGCGCGGCAGTACGCAAAATTGTTGTACATCGCACAGACGTAGTCGAGCCGGTCGGTGTGGGGAATAAATTGGTGATAGGTGCCGTCTTCCGCAAGCTTCTCGACGCCGCGGTGCAGATATCCCAACACGGGAGTAGACTTCACGAGACGCTCTCCTTCCAATTCGAGGATCACTTTCAGCACCCCATGGGTGGCAGGATGCTGGGGACCCATATTGAGTAAGAGTTCCTCCGTACGCAGAGTCGGAAGGGTCTCGCTCTCCGGATGGGCCGGATCGATTTTGTAGACGGTTGTTCGTTGATCTTCAAGGGCCATGATCCGTCCTATCGGGCCGTTTCGTCCAGGAACTCAAATGTATCGCGCCAGCCCTTGCCACGGAGTGGAAAATCTTTTCGCAATGGATAGCCTTCGTCGTAATCGTCCGGCAAGAGGATTCGGCGAAGATCCGGATGGTTCCGGAAACGGATGCCCATCATGTCGTAGACTTCACGCTCCATGAAGTCTGCGCCTTTCCAGAGATCCGTCAGAGAATCCACAATGCAATCCGACTCCGGCACCTTGGTCTTGAGCCGGATACGGTGACGTTTCCTGATCGAGTAGAACTCGTACACGACTTCAAATCGTTCTTCGTCATCGGGCCAATCCACCGAACTCACATGCACGATATAGTCAAAGTCCATGGCCGGGTCGTCGTGAAGGAATTGCGCGACCTCATGGAGTCGGTCCGGCGTCACCGTCACTGAAAGATCCCCGCGCCACTCCACGGCTTCGACGAAGCCGGTGGAAAAGTTTTCTTGGAGTCGGCTGGCCAGGTGCTGCAAGGACATTGATCGCGACCTATATTTTAAAGCCGGGTTTGACCTGATCCGGCTGTTTCAGGAACACGGGTTTCAGCATGATTCGTTCTTGTAACTTGAGGATGCCGTCAAAGAGCGCCTCCGGCGTGGGAGGGCAACCGGGCACGTAGATATCGACCGGTACAAAGCGATCAACACCTTGGACCACGCTATAGCTGTCGTAAATATTTCCTGATGTGGCGCACGATCCCATGGCAATGACATATTTCGGTTCGGGCATCTGGTCATAAAGTTTTCGGATAACGGGTGCCATCCGCCGACAGACTGTGCCGGCCACGATCATGAGATCGGATTGACGGGGTGAGGCCCGAAACACACCGGCCCCATAGCGATCCATGTCGTACCGTGACGAAACTGCAGCGATCATTTCGATTGCGCAGCAGGCCAGCCCAAATGTCATGGGCCACAGTGACCCCTTGCGAGCCCAATTAACGGCTTTCTCTACGGTCGTAGTGACCACGTCGGACGTGCCGTCCTTTTCATGACGACCAATTTCGATCAGTCCCATTCCAAGGCTCCCTTGCGCCATGCATAGACATAGGCCACCAAAAACAACCCGATGAAGACCAGCATCTCAATCAACCCGATCAACTCGATCTTGGTGAAAACCACTGCCCAGGGGTACAGAAAGATGACTTCGATATCGAAAATAACGAACAGCATCGCAAAGATGTAATATCGAACCGGGAAGGGCATTCGAGCGTCCGAGAACGGTTCCGCGCCACACTCATAGGTAGACATCTTCTCCAGTTCCGGATATTTCGGCTGGACCAGATGACTGATGATCAGCGACCACAGACCAAAGGTCAGCGCTACGATAACAAAGAATAGAATCGGAAAGTATCTGGTCAGATACTCAAGAAGTAGCTCGGAACCGCTCATGGAAATGACCTTTCAACACCTTGATATGCAAGGAGGGTTGGATTTTAGACCCTGGATTACGGGGATAGCAAGCGTCCAAAAGACCTGTGGGATCGACCCGAAAGTCCTAGACTCGGTTGTGCTGAAAAGCGTCGCTGGCGCGAATGAGGGATCCGAGTCTTAGGGCCCCTACGAAACTGGCGGCATACACGAGGTTCTATCAATAAGACTCCTTAAGACCCCTTGCTCGACTCACAGATTCTATTATCCTGCTGAAGTGGCTTATTTATGAGGGGTCTTCGTTCTGTTTGGTGGAGTGGGTGACATACGGCTTGATGGCATGCGCAGGTGAGAGGGTGATATTTGGTCAATTTGATCCCATTCAGGCTCCAGTGCGGAGAAAGCCTTGGCTTTCTTGCGTCGGTGAATCTGGGTCTCGATGCGAGGACGAGCTTGCCGTTGAGCGCCGTGGGTTGGAGGCTGGTCAGGATCCATGATGTTCTTCCTCGTGAGAAATCATTCTTCGACTCACCATAGCATCGGGGGAATTGGCGGGTCAATGAGGACAAGGCCTCAATATTCTTGACAATACAGGGCTATTTGCTATGGTTCTGATAGCACTACTTGTCTTACATGAAGGGCAATCACTATGGCTAACTATTCAATGAAATGTGTCGTCTCTCTCATGGTCTGGACCTTGGCTACCCCGCTCCTTCCTCTAGCCTGGGCAGCCGACGACCTCAATTCGATCCGATTCGGAGAACCGGCCCTGGCCTATTCGTCCGGCTTCATCCAACGATGGACTCCACAAGATGGGTTCGTCAATGTGATTACCGGCGATAATCAGACCACCGGAGATCACATGATATTGGGAAGCCGAGATGTCCTGTATCTCCGACTGAAGAATCCCGACGATGTCGCACTGGGAGATCTTTTCACAATTTACAGACGAGCACGTAAAGTATTCCATCCCGCCACCGGTCAATACTTGGGTTATTTAGTCAATCGGCTCGCTGTGGTTCAGGTAAGTCAAGTTGACAAGGATCTGACCACTGTTCAGATCGTGCGGGCCTACGGAGCTGTTTCGCCTGGTGATCCGGTGATGAAGTTCGTGCTTCCGACTGACGAGGGAGCAGCGGTCGACCTGCCTTCCACCAGCGATGTGGAGGGACAGATTGTGGAGTTCCAGACTAACATGGGCGTCATGAACCTTGTGGCGCAAAGGAATATCGTCTATCTGGACCGTGGACGAGAGGATGGGATCAGGTCTGGAGATAGAATGGACGTGGTTCGGTCCGGAGGGAACCTTCCTAAGCGAGTTGTGGGTGAATTGAAAATCCTGTCCGTGGAAGATCGAACGGCCACGGCGCTGGTCACAAAATCGATCTCCCGCATTCTTAAGGGCGATCACTTCAGGGTAAAGGTTCATGCTCCTGCTCCTGAGGCTATGCCGATCTCTCAATCAACCCAGCAGTCGCTAGATGTCTCCCCTGCCGCAGCTACTTCGTTGAGCAAGTTCCAGACCCAGAATGCCGCCAGCGAAACCCGAGTCAGCCTCAGTGATTTAATGAAGCAGCTTCGGTTTGAGTCGGGCGAAGCCACGATCACGTCCGAGGGTCATCAAGTGCTCGATGAATTGATCGCGTATCTCAAGGCCTCTGCGGGCGACCGGTTGATCCGCGTCGAAGGCCATGCGGATAACATGGAAATCGGTCCTTCGCTGAAGTCGCGCTACGAGACGAACTGGGACTTATCGAAAGCTCGAGCTGGGGGTGTCCTCCGTTACTTGCTTGAGAAGGGTGGGATCGATTCGGCGAAGCTTTCGTCGGTCGGCTATGGTGATACGAAGCCGATCGCCGGCAATGCGACTGAAGTGGGCCGACAGAAGAACCGTCGTGTAGACATCGTGCTCTATTCGCCCGAGTCAGCCAAGGAACAGTCTGAGCAGGCGGCAAAGCCAAGTGAGACCGCCAATACCGGGTACACCCTATCCCGTGTAAGCTCAGCGGAAAGTGGAGCTCCGACTTCCCCAGTGGACCAGACGGTCCCCGCAACTCCGACGAGTTCGACCAAAGTAGAGTCCTCATCTGCCCCAGCAGGTGCTGCATTGGTGCCGACTCCAACATCAGTTGACCAGGGCGGTTCCAATCAGGTACCCGCTGCTCCGGTCGCTCCTCCACAGTAAACTCATCACGTATCGTACGGAGGGTTGACGATTGAACGTCAACCCTCCCCGGTTCTCCTTCAGAATCTTTCCATTCTTACTCTCTGATTGTCGCCACTTTTCCTGTGCTGCTACAATGCCGCATGATTTCGACGCAGTCAGCCCCTCCTCGCAGAGAGCCAGAAGCTTTATTCGCAGATGTCATTGTCCCACGGCATTTGGCAGGCCCGTTCACCTACACCGTACCCGCGTCGCTCAGACCGACGCTGCGTATCGGACATCGAGTGTTCGTACCCTTCGGACGGTCGGTCCTCCAAGGAGCTGTGATCGCTCTCTTCCACGTTCTTCCTCAAGGTCTTGATCGAGCACGCCTCAAGGAGATTCGTTCGTTGATCCCGGAGGGGGCCGCAACAGATTTGTCCTCGAACCTGTTCCAGCTCTCACGACAGGTGGCCGAACAATATGTCGCACCATGGGGACAATGTCTCAGGTTGGTGCTGCCTCCGGCGCCCAAACCTCGGGCGCAGGTCAGCCGCTACGAACTGACGGAACAAGGGCGGGCCGCACTTGCGGCTCGAAAATCCTGCTCGATGAAAGCACGGGCACTGCTCACACGTCTTGGGAAAAAACCTTCAGGGCTTCGCCGGTCGTCCCGAAGTTCCGGTCTGGGCGACTTGTTAGACGATCTCAAGGTTCGCGGGTGGGTGGTGGAGGTCCATGATCTACCGTCTACCTCGGCGGCGCCTATCGTCCAGCCAACCAGACAGGCGAACCAGGGCGGTTTCGGCGTCACCGCACCGCTTATTCCTGACCCCTCACTGTCTTGGTCGGAGCCACTGTTCAACGCGCTGAGAGGCCGAGGACACACTCGGGTCCTTGTGCAGGCTTCCTGGGCCGATCGGTTGAGGCTATTGCAGCAGGCCGTTCACCTCATGCTCGACCGTGGACAGACGGTCCTCATCATCGTTGGTGAAGCAGAACGGGCTCAATGGATTGCCGGTTTGATCCGTAATGAAGAGAGAGGCATCTCTCCGGTCTGCTTCCACAGCGGTCTTTCAGACCAGCTGAAAGCCGAACTGTGGGGTCAGATTCATCGGCAAATCGTTCGCGTGGTCGTGGGGACCCGGTCGGCCATCTTTCTCCCATTGACTGCAATCGGGACGATCTGGATCGAGGGAGAAGAAGATGCAGCGCTCAAAGAACCACAGGAACCACGCTATCATGCACGGGACGTGGCCTGGTTGAGGGCGCAGGATGAGCAAGCAGTGCTGGTTTTGAGTTCTGCCCATCCCTCTCTTGAGACGAAAGATGCAGTGGAGCAACGAGGAATCGTTGTACACCACCCACTGCTGGCTCAGTCACGACCGAATGTACAGGTCGTTGATTTACGGAACCATAGTCGTGGCACGGTGCTGAGCCAGCCGCTCGTTCGGGCCATGGAGGAAGCGATCGGTCGACGGGCCGGTGTCCTGTTGTTCCTCAACAGGAAGGGTTATGCAGGCGCCCTCGTCTGTCGTGACTGCGGTCAGGTTCCCCGCTGTCCTACTTGTCGTGTGGCACTGATGTACTCTCGGCAGGCGAGTCGTATGTTCTGTTCCTACTGTGGGAATGTTACCCCCGTCCCCGAGACCTGCATCTCCTGTTCGGGTCCTCGCATGCAGTTGATCGGAGAGGGCACCGAGCGGGTGGAAGAGGATGCGAAGCGGTTGTTTCCTGACGCAACAGTGGTTCGGCTCGATGGAGATACCATGCGGCGGCCAGCGGAGGCCGCGGCCCTCTGGCAGAGTGTCGCGCAAAGGAAGTGGGATATCATCGTCGGGACACAACTGCTGCTCCGCCGGGGGCCTCTCCCGACGATGGGCCTCGTTGGGATCGTGCAGGCGGACGCAGGACTCAGCGTACCGGATTTCCGATCCGCCGAACGTACCTATCACACGCTCCTTGACGCGGTCGGCCTCGCTGATCCGGCAGAGGCCAGCGGCCAGGTTATCGTGCAGACCTATCTGTCATCTCACCATGCGATTCGAGCTGTGGCTCAGAATGACGAATCTATCTTCTTATCGGAGGAGCGATCCCATCGGACTGCATTGGGCTATCCGCCCATGGTCCATTTGATCGCCCTCCTTGTATCTGGAACTAACGAGAAAACGGTTTACGACGCGGCCAAGGCCTGGGTGGATCGGCTCACCGCCTGCACTCCTCCAGCCGTGGTTGGACAGACGGCCGTAACAAGGACCCTCTCGACTATTCCATCGATTGGGAGACCCGATCGTCTCACTGTTCTGGGACCTGTCCCCTCTCCGGTGCCGAAACTCCGGGGACGGTATCGGTGGCAAATTCTCGTGAAATCGTCCCAACGGGAAGCGGGACTCGAAGCTGTCCGGATCACGGTCAAGGAGATGGAACGGACGTATCAGCGCCGAGCCATCAAGTTCAATATCGACGTCGATCCGATCGAGATGTGGTAGATGCTACTTGTTCCTACGGGGACGTTCGGGACGTTCTGATCGTGGTGGCGGTTGGTGCGTATCCGTGGCATCGGTTGATGCGGGGGTGATGAATTGACCTCCTCTCTTGAAAAATCCATAGGAGAACGTGATCCAAAAGACCGCCGAGAAGAGCCCCATCAGAACGGCTGAGAGGATTGTCCCCATTTGTTCGTCGGTCGGCTCAGTCGTGATCGAGCGGACTTGGACCATTGTGATGATAGGCCAGGCAAGACTCTCCAAACCAAGTAACAGAGTGGCCCAGGCCCAGACCAGTCCGATTGTGCGTCCCTGCCAGATGAGAAACCCTGCGGCGCCTCCTGCAACGAGCAAGACTTCCCAAAGTGAGAACGAGTCCCATGCCAGCCAGGCGCCAGTCGCCACGACGAGACTGCCAAGTAGGGCATTGAGTTGGGGACCCCACCATGTGGTGACCATACTAGTCGTTGCTCTCCGTAGACGATGTGCGAGTTAGTGTGAGTTCCGACGGCGTGGTTGTCAATGCAGGTGCCCGACGGCGAGCCAGGACCACACCACGCTAGATCATCAGGCGATGAATCATCGCCGAAGGCTCACGATCAACTTCCAGTTCCGTCTGCCGCAGCGATCGGAAAATTTCGAGTTGGCCCAAGAGTCTCGACAATTACTTGTCCGTGCAAGCAAGATCGTGCGTTATTGGCCAGTCGTTCCACATCCGGTGCTGTGTCCTGAGTCGTTCGCCTCCGGTTTCCCTACCTGCATCTGACCCTGACGATTGCTTCGTCCGACTGCCTGAAAGAGTTGCGCACACTCCTCTCCAGTAAGCGGTTTCCACGATCCTGGCGCCAATCCGTCAAGCGTCACGTGCATGATCCGAACACGATGCAGCGTGAGCACCCGATACCCTGCGACTTGGCACATACGTCTGATCTGTCGATTGCGTCCTTCGATGAGGATGATGCGGAACCGCGCGGGACCGAGTCGTTCAATGCGACAGGGTTTGGTCTGGCGCTCGAGAATGACGACTCCCTGAGCCATGCGGTCGATGAACGTCTGATCGAATGGACGATCGACCGACACCTCGTATTCCCGCTCATGCCCGTGCTCAGTTCGTAGAATCTCATTCACGATATCCCCGTCGTTGGTAAGCAGGACGAGGCCGGACGAGTCCTTATCAAGTCGGCCGATCGGAAAGATCCGCTCCGGATGGCCGATTTCCGCAATGATGTTATGTGGCACATGCGACTCACTGGTCGTCGTCACACCCACTGGTTTGTAATATTTAATATAGAGTGGGGCAGTTCCCCAGGGAATCACCTGCCCATCTCGTGCGATGACGTCGTCAGGACCGACCTGATCCCCTAAGCGGGCTACTCGCTGATTGATGGTGACGCGACCGGACTCGATCAGACGATCAGCCTCTCGCCGAGAACAGATGCCGTGGTGCGTAAAAAACTTGTTGATGCGAAGTGTGTCGGTCACAGCGTGGGTATGCCATTTCAGTGGACACGTCGGCCCGCTTTGATTCGGCCCAGCATGCGATAGATCAATCGGGCGATAGAAAACTGAGGTGCGACAAACCCTTCAATCGGGGCGATCTCGCTGATATCCATCCCGAGGATACCGGGTCCATTCGCCAAGGCCGTTACGAGGCTCACCGTGTCATACCACCCCAACCCACCGGGCTCTGGAGTGCCCAGCGCGGGAACCAGCGAGGCATCAAGCCCGTCACAATCGAACGTCAGATAAACCGGCCCCCGACAGGCCTTCACTATCTCGGGAACCCAGCGGGAGGCCTTGCCTTCGTAGGGACCGGACGGGTCAAGAATCTCGGCGGCAAAGAACGTGGCTATTCGATCAGTGTTCTCAATGCGCTCGATTTCTTCGGGAGAAATGGAACGAATGCCGACTTGAACTAATGGCAATCCGTCGTCGACCACGCGAGCCATGACACTGGCATGGCTGTAGGGGTTCCCTTGATAGGCTTTCCGCAAATCACCATGCGCATCGATCTGCACCACGCACAGATCAGGATACCGGCGGGCATGGGATCGGATGGCCCCAAGTGCACCGGTATGTTCTCCGGTCAACGTGACGACAAACCTACCGGTGCCGACGTGGGGAGTGACGAAGGCATCGATGGCATCCACTGCCTGCCGATCAACTTTGCCGTCAAGATCGAGGGAGCGAATGGTGGCAACCCCGCCCCACTCTCGATAGGGCTCACACCGGAGTGTTTCGTCGTATAGCTCGACTTGTTGAGACGCCTCGATGATGGCTGACGGTCCGCGATCGGAGCCCAGCACATAGCTGGAGGTATGTTCGTAGGGAGCAGGCAGCACGTAGACGCCCGCCTGATCGGGATGGCACCAGGGCTCCTCAAGCCCGAGGAAATTCTGGTCGATACCTTCCCATCCGGCGGGAAGCGTCATGGGCGTATGCTCACGCGGCAGGACTACCGACGCCGCTTCGATATATTTTCTTCTGGAATGAACACGGCCAAGGCGATCACCGTCGTCCAGCGATTGGGTTTTCCGACAGCAGACTGGGTGATGTTTTGGGTCCGAACGATCTTGCCGGCCATTTTGAAGACTTGCTCCCGTTCTTTCCAGGCGATGTTTGGGTCGAACTCGACGCCGAGCGTCGTCGCTAGCATCTGTGCTGCCAGGTCTTCCGTATACTCACCCGTCTCTTCATCGGTTTCGCCATGGGCATGATGTTCGGACAGATACCCATAGGTTCGACGATCAGTCGGAACTGCCAACCCAATCGACGCGGAGGCCAGGCGATTCCGTTCATTCGTTTCCGATCGCGCCATCACACAGAACGTGATTTCGCCGGGGTTCAATAACTTCTCGCCGCGCGCACGCGGAATAATTTTGCAATTCGGAGGAAGAATCGACGACACCGTGACAAGGTTGCAATAAGCGACGCCGGCGCTACGCAAGGCTTGTTCGAAGGAGGCCAGTTTTTCTTTGTGAACTCCGACGCCTCGCGTCAGAAACATCTGCGTAGGTACCATCGTGTCTTCTCCTTAGTTTGTCCGACCAATCGGGTGACGGGCGCTTCGTGAGCATGGCATGCATGCCCATGGTAAATCTCATACAGGCACAGGGTCGCTGTTGTACCAAGATTGGCGCAGCTTCGCAATATCCTGCGAAAAAATTTTCTCAGGCATGCTTTTGAAACGCTTCAAATGGAAACTATCCCGGCATGACAGCGATCCATGACTAATGGAAAAGGCAAGACGCTCGGAATCAAGATTTGCGCGTCGCGTTTTTTCAGACGTCTCGCGCCTCACGATGTGTGACGCGAGCCCATGTTTCAGTATCCTGCTAGGTCCCGGCAGGCGGTTTGAGATTCAACACCAGCATGCGAGGCTCGGTCATATCCTCGATTGCAGCCCGAACCCCTTCACGACCGACCCCGGAATCCTTCACGCCGCCATACGGCATATGGTCGGCGCGAAATGTCGGAATCTCGTTTGCCAGTATGGCCCCCACTTCAAGGTGCTTGAACGCGTGAAAAATTTTATTCACATCCTGAGTGAACACTCCGGCTTGGAGCCCGTAGTCGGACTGGTTGAGCGCCGTGATCGCTTCGTTGAAGTGCCGATACGGAATCACCGTCACCACCGGCCCAAACACCTCCAGGCAAGACACTTTCATCGTTGGCGTGACGTGCGAGAGCACCGTCGCCTCCATCACCGAGCCCATGCGTTTGCCCCCCAGAAGCACACGCGCCCCTTGTGATACCGCCTCCTCGACCCACGACTCCACACGATGGGCCGCGGCCGGATCGATCAATGGCCCGACTACCGTCGACTCGTCACTCGGGTCGCCGGCCTTCAGCCGAGCGACTTGCAACAGAAGTTTCGTGGTGAAGAGGTCTACGATGGAATGATGGACAAAGATTCGCTGAACAGAGATACAGGTCTGACCGGCATATCCAAACCCGCCGACTGCGCAACGCTGTGCGGCAAACTCCAGGTCAGCATCGGGCTCCACGATGACGCCTGCGTTCCCTCCGAGTTCCAACACCACCTTCTTCTTCCCGCACTTGGCCTTCAACATCCATCCCACGGCGGCGCTCCCGGTAAAGCTCAGGAGTTTAAAGCGGGGATCGACGACAAGTTGTTCTGCCACCGTATTGTCGCAGGGCAGGATGTTGAGTGCGCCGGGAGGAAGCCCAGCCTCCAGTGCCACTTCACCCAAGAGCAACGCAGTCAGGGGTGTCTGTGGCGCCGGCTTGATGAGGATGGAATTGCCGGCGGCCAGCGCCGGTGCGACTTTGTGGGCCACAAGATTCAGGGGAAAGTTGAAGGGTGTGATTCCAAGCACTGGACCGATCGGAACCCGACGGAGAATGCCGAGATGGGAATCCGTCCCCGGCGTCCAGTCGAGAGGGATCACCTCGCCCGGAATACGTTTTGCTTCTTCGGCCGCGACGGTAAATGTCTGCACGGCCCGACTGGCTTCCCGCTTCGCGTCGGCGATCGGCTTGCCGGATTCAGCCATCATCAGGCGGGCAAATTCCTCCCGCCGGTCATAGAGTCCACCTGCGATCTTTTGTAACAGATGATAGCGGGCGTGAGACGGCAACGCGCCCATTGCAGCAGCGGCGTCAACCGTCGATTGGATCGCCGCCTCGGCGTCGGCGGAACTTGCGTTCGATACCTCGGCGAGGAGTCGGCCTGTAAACGGATTGTTCACAGGCACAACGGTTTCTCCGTGCCGCCATAGACCTCCAACTAAGAATGGACGTGGTTCTTGCACGAGAAACGCCCCGCGGGTGGTGAAGACTTAGCAGGATGCTGAAACAGTCCGCCAGCAGAAGAAGACCGTTATTCGGTTTATATTGTTTGTTTGGTTAAACCAGACAGACCAGATGAACCAGATAAACAAAACAAACCAGTTTGACCCATCCTGCGGGTTCGTGTCCTGTTGACTCATACACCGGGACCATTGGATTTCCGGCAGGCCGACCTCGTTTTTCCGCAGCCTGTCAGTCTGCGGAATGAATCGATGCCGCAGAAGCCGGCTCAAGATTAGCAGCCTGTTGGGCAATATCGGCTTTGGCAACCAAATCCTCTGTGCCCCAGTCGCGAATCGCCTCAAGCGTGAAGGCCTCATAGGTCGAGACGCCGTGGCACGACGGACAATCAGGCATCGGTACCTTGCGATAGAAGACTTCTGACAAGCACGACATACACATCCAGTAGGGGGGTTCACCGTCGCGTTGCGGAACAGACCAAAACGATTGTGTTGCAGACATAGGTAATCCTTAGTGAATAATGAATGGACTGTTCTGTGCCACCACCGTCGACCCGTGAGGCTCGGCGGGTTCTCCCTGGGAGCGTGGGGCAGCGGCCAACATGCGATCAATCTCCTCGGCGAACTTGTCGAATGGGAAGGCTCCGGGAATCGCAATCGCCGGCTCTTTTTCAGTGGGCCCACCAGCTGTTCGCATCAGAACAAAACCGGGAGTGCCATGAAAACCCCACCGATTCGCCTCTTGGCGATCCTGGAAAATGGATTCGAGATGTTGCCGCTCAGCGAAACACTTATCAAACGCCGTCTGATCCAAGCCAATCACCTTCGCGTAACCTTTGAAGGCTCCCGAGTCTAAGCGGCCTCGTTCACTGAAAAGCCGGTCGTGCATCGGCCAATATCGACCCTGGGCCCCGGCACAGCGCGCTGCCACAGCAGCCTCAACGCCGACACCCTCGTCCGATCGAGGATAGTCGCGATAGACAAACCGCACTTTGCCCGTATCGATGTACTTGGCGTGCAACCGAGGCCAGGTCTCCTGAAAGAACTTTGCACAGTACCCGCACGTGAAGTCAGAATACTCGATCAAGGTGATCGGCGCGTCCACCCGCCCTCTGATTCGTCCGTCGTCCGTGATCGACCCAGCGCCGGCCTGAGTCATCTGGACGAGTAACAGCAATACCGCCGCCGCACCTGTGCGAAAGAGATGCGAGCCCATCATGTGCGGGGAGTGCCCTTTGCTTTCATTCGCTCCAGCAACCCAACCATGAGGAGAGGCCAGACAGCCGTGGCGTCACTCAACACCTCGGCAAAGCGCCCACCTGCTTCCGGCGGAACGAACTTTCCCCAGGAAAGGCCTTCTTGATACGTACAGCCGCTCAACCCACCCAAATGGTCTGGTTCCGGACAGATGCGCACCCCGTATTGGAATCGAGGTGGCTCTACATGGAGGCCAAGCCGCGTATTGCTGATCTCAATGTAGGGGCCGACCTGTTGTGCCCAATTGCGAGGCACCCCTCCCCCGATCGTAAAAATTCCACGCCGCTTAGCAGAAATGACATGGCTTGCGTAGCTGTTGAGATCGAGATATGGATTGAACGAAGGATAGGAACAAAGAATCGTACGCAGCACATCAAGGTCACTCCCCCCCTGTAACTTCGCATGAGCCTGACCGAGATCTCGACTCATGGCCCAGGTTCCAAGATCTAACCCCATCTCGGAATCGGTAAAGGCAGGAATAAAGACCGGGACTTTTTTTAGATAGGCGCTTTTGAGAATGCCCGTTCCGTCATATTCTTCCGCGAGCGTCCGCCCCAGCTCACGAGTGAGGATCTCGGAGGAAAGGGGCTGGTCCTGATCCATCCGCTTCATCGTCCGGGCAACGACTTGTTCTACGTAGTTGAGGTTGGACTCCATCTCCAGTGTATCGTAGACCCGGTTATAGCCCTTCGCAAACAACTCTTGGTCGGACATGGACGAATGGTGCCGATAGTGTGTTTTACCAACCGACTCACTCAATCCATGGGCGATTAATGCTCCGGTCGAGACGACACATTGCACCATTCCATGATCGATCATCGAGCTAATGATCTTGCCCATCTTCGCAATGGTCATTGCCCCTGACAGCGTCAATACAACGGAACAGTCAGGGTCTTCGATCATGGTCCACAGCACTTCGTATGCCTCACCCAGTCTGCGGCCCCCAAAGGCTGTCTTCCGCATTGCGGTCAGCAGGCCATCGAAGGACTCAATCTGTTCCGGGTCGAGAGGCTCGAGCGCTTCGAGGCCGTCTTTCGCGCCGTCGTGGAATTCGCGTGCGCCCATGGAAAGTCTACCTACCATAAAAGGTGAACGGACAAGCGGCGCATTCTTTATACACAACCGACAATAGAGGCGTCAACGAAGTTGTACTCCGAGAAATCCTTCATCGCACTCTGATACGTGAGGACACAGGACCTGTTCCATCGAAACCACTTCAATTGATGAAAAGAGGACGAAGGAGCGTGATCAGCACGGTTCTGAACGATCAACGCTGGATTCAATGACCTCCATGACGTACGCATTCGGAAGCGCGGCCCGGATCACTGAAAGTTGCCGTAAGTATTTACACTTTGATTGGCTATCCCTATGCCATGCTCAATTCGATGGCTCTGGGCCGCACAGGTGGATTATGGGCAAAACTCTTCGTGACGGGCTTCATTCACGCGCAATCATGGACGAGGCGCGCGGCACGAGCGAGAACAAAACTCACCGGAGGTGTTTTATCCGGTCGCCAAGAGTAATTAAAAGGGTTCCTGGTCTGGTCAAGCAAGGTATTGGTGGTCCCAACGGGATTTGAACCCGTGTTTAAGCCTTGAGAGGACCGACGAAACTGAGGAAAAACAACAGGATGACTCTTTGGAGTCGTCTGATGAGTAACAAGGATTTACAATGAGTTATAAAATGCGTGTCCGATATAGGACAAGTCGCTTCGTCATTACCCGCCCGCCGGCCTCACCTTACACAGAAAATTAGAATTGCCGTTCAGCACCCCCTCTACCTCAGGAGTCTATGACCACGAACGGAAAACGAACCCAGACAGCGTCCTTAGAAGCCTCCGAATTGAAGCTGCAATTGTGCACTGGACAAGCGATCTTTCAGGAGATGCCGGCGAGTCGGCGCGCGCATGCGAGTTGTCCGCGAAGCCGGTACCCAGGTCGATGATCCCAGTTTAGTGGGAGAACGCCTCTGTTTCTGCAGTCTTGGGTTCTCTCTATGTGGTAGCTCCTGAATCTGCTTCAACATCACTTTTTTTCTGTGATTACGACAAATGCCATGAGAAGTCATCTGTCGATCGTACAGTTCCACTTCACTAATGAGGGTCTGCTTTCCTTCTCGTTCACACCATGCACAAATTACTTTCATGGTGACTACGTAGGCGAGCAAGGTTTATGCCGAATATCAGTCAAGTCAAAGCAGGAAAATGCGAGGAATAAACGCTGACTGACAGAGTGCCGTAAAGGGTGTTGCATGAAAACAGATGCATCGAACGAATGAATTCGACGGATCATACTGAATCATCAGGCGAAAGGAACTGAAGCGAAATGCATACAGTGCATACAGAAAGGATTTGAATGAACGTCATAGTGTTTCTTGACTCCAGAGATTATGGATGCCGCAATGTACTAAAAACGAACTGAGATGCACGGTGGCCCGCTGATGGTGTATCAGTCACAGGTTGGCAAGGTATTGAGACCGTGAAGAGTTTTCATGCTGGTGCCAAACTGGTGCCCAATTCGAGATTAGGCAGAGAGGGCAGATGAAGGATCACGACGAAAACCAATTTCGGACAGAGGACCGAGCGATCCTCACTCTCCTTGCTGAACCCACACTTGAAGGAGCTGCCAGTCTTCCATCTCTAGCGGTATGGCATCTGTTGACGGAGCACTGCGGCCGTGACGAGCTGGCTCATGTGACGGATCTTGTCACGATCAGTTGCATCGTCTCGTTGAGACGTGACCGGTCACGAGGGGTGGAACGTGCAGGTCTGATTAAATATCGAAATCTGGGGGGCATGTATGGAACTCACACAGAGGCGGTGTCCGGGCGGAGAGCGAAAGAAGGGGTCTCACCGGACCCGCCAGGCAACCGTAGCGCCTCTTTGTGCCAATTGGTCCATCGCGTGAAACCATGTAACGACGGCGAGGCTTGTATCGCACGCACACCGAAAAAGAACTGACGGTGAAGCAGCGGAACTTCCTCAGAGAGTTTCCGAAAGACTTCAATGCCACCCAAGCGGCCATTCGTGCGGGCTACAGTGCCAAGACGGCCAATGCGGCAGGCTCCAGGTTGGTGGATAGCATCGACCGATTCCTTCAAGAGATTGAACGCCTCGCCTATTTTGACCCGCGGAAACTTTTTGATGAGCACGGCAACCCTATCGAGATCCCGAAGTTGGGCGATGAGGAAGCGGCTTCCATCGCTGGGTTCAAGTTCTACGAAGACTTCGAAGGCAAAGGCGAAGCCAGGAAGGCGGTGGGCTACACCCGAGAATTCAAGCTCGCCGACCGGATCAGTGCCTTATCGCTACTAGGGAAGGTCCATGGCTTCTATCACGAGAAGGGCAACGGGATGCACAGTCCGCTAGAGCAGGCCGCGACCGCTTTGCTCTTGGAGATGAAGGCCGTAATTGAGCAACGACAACGGGAGCGACAATGGTGCGAGGGAAATGACCGACCTCTTTGATTGGACGGGCCCGGGTCTATCGAGCGTGTTTCAGTAGCGGATTGATGGGCTGACTCACACAACGATCAGAGGAGAAGTCCAGTGAGCGCCAAAACTCGTGTTCAAAAGTTTCGCGAGAGTTTGCGCCGCCACAACTGTGGACGTCTGGAAGTATGGATTGACGCGACGTTAATCGATCAGGTACGCGAAATGGCTCGGTTCCAGAGTGTGCCAGTATGGTCGGCGGTTCAGGATGCACTCGAAGCCCATCCAGCGGAATGGCGAAAGGTACTGGCCGAAGGTCAGCGTCTCAGCGATGAGCGGGCCCGAGTATTGAAGTTGGCGGGCGTCTCAGGGTACGGGCCTCAGATCATGGAATATAACCGGCAACTCGCTGCCTACAACGCGCGCCTAGCCAGTTTCCAGGGATCCGCTCATTCCGATTAAGTGCATGTCCGGTAACAGCAGTTGGTTTTCTCCAGCTAAGGACTGGTTGATAAACAATCACCATAAATCAATGGAAATTCTGAACATCAGCGGTGCCCAAAAGAGCGAATAGAGAAAGCCCGCTCGGCGAGCGGGATACAGTTGGTGTCCGTTACGGCCTGCAAAGCGAGCGAACTCAAGACCCACGCTAAAGAATAAAGAATGGCAAATAAGAGGGGGGGGCAAAAAGAAGCGCCCATCCGGAGTCTCCTAACTGTGGGTGTTAACCAAAGAGGAACACAGTAGTGAGTCCCCTCGAAGAGGCTGTGTAGAAGGCGTCAGGAGGCAGGCTACTGGGGATGAATTGAATCTAGAAAGCGAGAAGTTCACGAATCGTTAAAATGATGGCACCGATGAGACTCCACAACGTGAGAGACAGACGAATGCCATTCAGAATTCCCGTGGCAGGAGCGAGCGCGTCAATCTCATCCTCCGTAATGTCCGGTACCAGACTCAGCCGAGGGGTGCGGGTCTTGGCTTGGGGTTGTTGAAATACGCCCAGGCTCTCGTCGCCTAAGGCTAAATTTCCCACCGATTGCGGATACTGCCGTGTTTCCCGTTGACCTTTCGTTTGCATGATCATTTCCCTCTCTCTGGCCTTGAACCTCGCCCCTCAATCGTCCTCATGCGAAAAGGATACCGCAGGCGATGGGCACGCAAGATCGAAAGCAGATGTCTCGGAAGCACGCTCCTGGTTTGAGAAGTGGGATGGGGCTCTGGGGTTAATTGCTCAAGTCATCGAGTGGATTATTGTCGAAATCCTTTGTCTTTCCGCCTCCGTAGCGCAGGTGACGAGTCCAGTTCTCTTTGTGGCTCTTCGGTGGATTTATATTGACCTGTTCGGCGCCGACACCAGTCCATGGAAAAACACATTCCCCAACTGTTATCCCCATACGTCACTACGAGTGAGACTTCTACCAGATTTTTGACACTAACAGACAAAAAAATGGCGTTGTTTGTTTACAGGATGGTCTACTACTGCCCTGCCCGACTTCAAGCGCAATGTGCGGTCATGGAAAAGGTAGGTTTTAGTACGTGTTCATCATCGGCACCCGAGGTCTCGTGTTCCTGTACACCCACGGCGGCATCGGCTGCGGATCCGCCCACAAACCTTTCTTCGCCTCTCGTGCTTCCTTCTCGAGTCTCTCAAGCTCAGTATCTCCGGGCGTACTTCCGTGAGTCTGGAGGATGACATCTCTTCCGAAGACTAACGCTGACGCAGCCTGCTTCACTCGCTGGCCGTAGGCTTGGCCCTTCTCCGGGCAGTCGATGCCACTCAGACGGATACGTTCGTGGTGTCGGTTGTGGAGGACTTCAATGGTATCGCCGTCGAGGACCGAAACGACGAGGCCGGAGAAATCTGCGGCGTGAGCAGGGGCCGTCAAAATAAGACAAAGGCCGCGCTCCACCGGAGCACGCGGCCCTTGCTTATCATCATCGGGAAGGTCATGTCAGCGTCTAGCCTATTTCATCTTCTTGGGGTCCTGATACACCATCAAGTGGGCATAGGGGGTTCCCTCAAACATGATGTAGCTTCCTGACGGATTGGGAGTGGTCGGCAGTTTTGTCGTCGCGGACTCAAACGGCCACATGAGCATCCAGTGCGGTGGCTCCTTCACGACTTTGGCTCCGTCCCCGCTCATCACGACCTTTCCGTCTTTCTCAAAATGCGAACCTCCGCGAGCCATATAGGCAATGCCAGGAACCGTGTTGGTCGGTTTGGGCGCGTTATCCATGAGATCCATCATCCATTGGTGAACGGCAGCATCCATGCACATGGGGTCCGGGTCCGGCAGGTTCATCACCGTGGGAATGCAGGTAAACCCATTGGTGCTTTTCTTCGTTTCGGTGAGCTTGCCGTCCGCTCCGTATATCATCACCCCCACCTCATTCACGAGGTGCGGTGGCGCGCCACTGAGCGCCAACTTTACCTGCTCTCCTTCGGACAGAGATTTCACGTCCTTCACAGTCGAGGGCTTCTTGTCACCCTTGGCATGTACCGGACCGGAATACACCATCATCACGCCGAGTGTTACGACACTACAAACAAGTATCATCTTCGTCATGTCAGCCTCCCTGCATTGGATTTGGGTGAACTAGAAGCCCTTTGTGAGTGCCTTGCACGGGAAGGAGAGATGGAGGCGCCGAGCGGAGTCGAACCGCTGATCACCGCGTTGCAAGTGGTGCCCTTCACTTGGGTACGGCGCCAGAAACAAAGACACGACTAACTGAGAGGCCCGGCACTTCGTCGGGCCGAACCTCGCGACGAAATTAGGAGACGCGGGCCCATCCTATACTCGCGCACGCCCTTTTCTGGAAATGCCTGGTCAAGGTTTGGCGCCGACGAATATAAATCCATTTGTTCTAGTTGTGTTTAGGGCCGCGCAGTACAGCTTATTTGTCCCGGCATCGAAAAACGCAACTCCATTTACTGTATTTGTTCCGTTCGAACACACGCCACCCGCGAACGTGACTGATACATCGTACACATTTCCACTACTCCGTGGGGCAAACGAACCTGTAAATATACACCCGCTCGCGCTAAATCCGCTGATTGAGTTTGGGGATAACGTGACAGTTACTGTTTCGCTGCCACCGGCTGTAGCGGTCGAGCCTGTCTAGGTTCCCACAAGAAGGTTTACGTTCGGGGTCAAATCATAATCAGCATTGTACGTGCTATTGACCGTAGTTTGTCCCCCAATCACATAGCTCACAGTTCCGCTTAAACTCTGTTTCATTACAAAGCTACCCGCGAGAGTAGCCTCGAGTATTCCATTGCCCTCAAAATTGAAATCCCTAGTGTTTGATGACGTGAAGGAACCAGCTTGTGAACTGCCACTCCCTTGAACTAATCCGGAAATGACGTTGGGATTGCCTGCCAGAGAATAGAGAAACCAATAGGTATCGTCACCGAGTACAAGCCCTGCTATTGAGCGGCCAGTGTTAGTGGTTCCATTCCAAAGGCCTTCTGCCGATGATGGAGTAGAGGTAGAAGTGTCACCCTCTCCGCCGCCACAAGCTGAGATCAAAAAGGTTAGGAGGATAATACAAAGAAAACTAACCAATCTGTCTTGCATGATGCTCTCCTGCGTGATGGGAACGAGTGGTTATAGCGATCCAAGGGCGTATACTAGGGTTAACACGCAGTAAAATATATCCCCCGTTAGGAGGGATAGCAGACGGGGAAGGGGGCTGGGCCTCAAGGACGGCATGGGGTGGTGGACCAGCGGGACGCCATTTCCGGGCCGATCGTGACACGCCTCCTCAGACTCGCTCACGAGGGCGTGGGCACCAGCGTGAGCGTCACCCCCTGTACGAAAATCAGAGAAGCAAACGTGCCATCAGCCTGTATGGCCCGCAGGGCACTGCCTCGGGGCTCGAAGAGACCCCACTCCACCACAGTCGTCGGGATCTGCATCGCCACGGGCGGCTCAAAGACGAGCTGGAGACTCTGCTGCTCCGTCTTGAGCAGCACGCGAATGAAGAGGCGTGGATCCAAAATACATTCCCCCAGGCACAGCTCTTCCAGCACGGTGCTCCCGTCATTCACGAAATGAATCGGGGCCGCATCCAGATCGGTCGGGCTAATCGTCAGATCCCAGGCTGTGAGATGGTAGAGCGCATTCGGCGCGAGCCCATGGGCATCCGTAGCGTAGGCTGGCGTCGTCCGATCATAGCTGAACGTCCCACTGAGCGTGCCGGTGGCCAGCGTGCCACTGACCGCCCAGACGAGCACGGATGAGGGCGCCGGCGGCTCCGGTGGAGACTGGACGGGCGCAATTGGGATCGGGGGTCCCGCCACTCCCGCAGCCTGCGAGAAGCACTCCTCCGACCAGCGACACCATGCCCACCCGACTGACCCATGCGAGGCTCACGATGTGCTCCTGTGTCGTGGGGTGAGGATCACGAAATGCTCAGCGATCGGAAGGCGATACTGGGCTTCAACGCCCGTCTGAAGAATTGTCGAAGCTAGGAAACGCCCTAGTTTTGACGTGTCCTAATGATGTCCACTCCATTTGTCCGCTCGCTCCACTTGCGGTTGGGGTTTCTTCACTCGTCAGGCAGCCACTTGAGGAGTCGGCTGGCTAAATGCTGAGCTTGAGTATGCAAACTGTGAACGGAGTTCAATCTGATAGGTTGAGCCACCCAGTTCGCGCAGCAACAATCGTCCGTCCCTTGACATCCGATCAACTGCGAGGAATACCTCTCCCCAAATGAAATTGGGAAGGGTCGTGACGACATCATCGAGGCAGCACGGGCCGCTTCGTTGCAGAGTTTCAACAATAGCTGCTTCGATGGGTATCATGGTGGTAGACCCTCCAGCTGAAGTGAGGTGCAGGGGTGTGCGCATGTTGACAGAATTGCGCCACATCGGAGAGCTAGGAAATGCCCTAGTTTTGTCCGAGAGCCGACCGTGCACAAAGAGACGGGCGGGGGCTGTCTCAGAGACAACAGAGCCATACACGAAGATTGTAGAGGAGTTACCGCAGTCGCCGAGTTTATACACGATCTGAAACGGCACGACATTGCAACCAGACACTGGTGGACAAACCTCGCTGAACATCCTTTACGATAGCCCTGAATCAGCGGGGGCACGACTGAAGCCCGGGGACTCTCCCGCCGCCCTCAACGGGTTCTCTTCCGCCACTCCCATGGCGGGACATGAGTCGGACTACCCATATGCTTCGCCTCTCGTGCATGCTTCTCGAGCCTTGCTAATTCTGTATTCCTGGGAGCGTATTTCAATACCACCAACACAACCCGTTCTTGACCAGCGTGTGATTGACGTGGGTTACATTGGGGCAGAATCACCCCAGCCAGGTGCGCTTCAACTGATAACTAGGGCAATTCCTGGTAGGCACGTCTCAACAGGCGAGGCATACAGAATACGATCAGAAGACTCGATGGGAACACGGGTAGGACTGAGGAAGCCGTGAACGCCATTGGAATTCTGAACGAGTTCGGGTCGGCAAGACCTGGCTCCAACGGTAGTGATAATGGAGATCAACGCCTTAGATGGAAAAAAGAGTGGGGGAACTCGTGAAAGAAAACATCGAGAATGTTGCGAGCGACCGAGGGGAACGCATGACAGCGGCACACGGAGGGATCGGCATTATGCTGCTCACAGCTTCCATGAGCCTCCTCTATAAAAATCGGCGAGCTGGGGAACTGTGCCAGGAAATCATTCATTGCCAGGACGGGAGAGCGGCAAACGGGGTCCTCCCGCCAGCCGTCGTCAGTCTCGTCAATCAGATCCTGACGAGCCTAGAAGTCCGGCCGAATCAGAAGGATTGGGAACACGTCGTAACAACGCACCACAGCTCCCTCCTCCTATGCGGCACGGCCTTGATTGATCACACCCACACGACAACACGAATCCTTATCGTGATGTTCGAGGTCGGAATTGGTGCGAGGGAGCATACCACTCTCGTCCAGGCGAAGGAGAAGTTTTGCCTGACTGTACGCGAAGCCTCAGTCGCGCAACATCTCCTGAAAGGTTGGGCCAATAAGGAAATCGCCAATGAAATGAGACTCCCGGTCCAGTCCATTAAAGATCATTGCAAGCGCATTGCAAAAAAAATGAACACCACCACACGCACTGGAATCGTCATAAAGATTCTCCACTCGGGACTATGCCCTGCCCCCACCCCCCCCTCATGGCATGTAAGAGTCCCTACTATGCGCAGTGTGCCCACCGAACTGGTGGGAGTTAGATCCATCGGTGCGCGCACTCCTTCTTTGAATGGTGCGCCCGCGTCTTAACCTTTTGTTTATTTCCGTCGCGTCTCCCTTCCACGTTGTGCCTCAATTTGCGCTGCCTGTTAGGCAGTCCGGTATTAACTGGATTTCCCAGGACACAGACAGATGGCTCGACTAACACCCTCAGCGGTGTACATCTGTTGAAGGTGATAGCGGGAGTCGGAGGAGAACTGTGTTACTGGAAAAACGAGAAGACCCACTCGCCAGTTGTATAGCGAGTGGGCCCTGAGTGACTACACTAGCGGAGGGTTCATGCTCCTGAGGACTAAACACTCAGTGTGCGACGGGAAGCATAGTGCCACCCTGCGAACACGACAAATCCTAACCCAAACAGCAGCAGGGTTCCCGGTACAGGCACCTTCCCTGCACCCTCGAACGACCCTTCCGGTCCCCCGGCAAATTTAATCGCGAAAGTGGAAAGTGTGAGACCATTGGTGAAGTCTCCAGTCAACTTGAGATCGAAACTATCACTACTGTTGGGTTGCAAGGCCAATGGGTTCGCACTCGATGCGCAGTTTTGCGCGGTATAGGCACAGACCTCGATCGTTTGAAAACTTGGAACCAGATGGGGAGAACCTTCTGCTCAATCCTGAGGAACAAATCGGCTTGCAGCTGATTCATCGACTTCGTGCCAAGGGGTTGGGACGGCATCGGATCGCAGCCCAATTAATCAGGCGTGAAGTTCCCACAAAAACAGGGTCTTCATGGAGCCCACAGGCAGTAGCGAGCATTCTACGTCGAGCGGAGATACATCGTCCCTGAACATAGGTTTCGTGTCCGGTACGTGAATCCTCTGAAGGCAACGGTTTTGTCAAATTGGATAGCGGGCGACCTGCGGTTTACGAATTTCCGATAGCCCCACCTCAGACAACCTAACCCCACAAGAAACCACAATATTGGATGTTCCAGAGGAGGACAGATGGGGATAAGTCGTCCTGTCCTGGTAGCAGCGTGGTAGCAGATGCTGATGACTAAAAAAACCTAGCCTCCTGAGGAGTCGAACCCAAGGGCTAATGACACAAAAATTGGCAGAGCCGAAACGAGCTACAACTGAGAGCACTGGTTCAGGGTTCGTCTTTGGGAGAATCCTCACTCTGTTTTAGCCAGAGTTCGAGCAGTCTTGTCTCACGTTCAGACTGGGAAATGCGCTCCAAAGCGAACGCACCCGTCAAGCGATCTTCATAAAAAGAGCGTTGCCTCGCGTAGGTTTTCTTAAAGGCTTCGGTCTTGAGGGCTTTCCAATCGGCATCTGATATTCCAGCATGTGAACGCAAGAGGTTGATCTCGATGGCTTGGAAAGCAAAGACTTTCGCTAACACCTTAATGACCGTTGCATTAGAAATTCCTTTTGGAATTTTATCAGCCATGACTGATCGTTTCGGTCATGCCAAGACACTCAAGTGAATCTTCTCTTCGTACATCATCCGCGAGTGCTATACAGGCGGCGTTTTCAGCATTCTAAACGTGGCGCGGTACCTCGAAGTCACGATCAGTTCCGCACGCCGCTCCACACTTTTGCCGGATCGATAGACTTGTCAGGATTGAGTTTCTTCGCCTTGTCCAGCAAGACATCCGTCGTTTCCGGATAGGCAGGGTCAGAAATGCAGCAATCGTCGACCGGACAGACCACCGCGCATTGAGGTTCGTCGAAATGTCCGACACACTCGGTACAGCGGTCATGCGTAATCACATATATACTGTCTCCCACTCCCTGGCCGTCGCCCACATGATTTCCCTTCGTTTCCGCGTCGCCGCGAGTTTCGAAGATGGCCTCGTTCGGACATTCTGGTAGACAGGCTCCACAGTTGATACATTCGTCGGTAATCAGCAGCGCCATTACGCTCCCTCCTTCTTCTCGACCAAAATGGATGAACATCTTATCTAGCGCCCAAAGGCACCGGTTGGTCAAGTGCTATTATCGCGCCTGTGATAGCTCAATAAGAGGCATCAGATGCATTTGGAGGTGCATGCGACCTGCGGTTTGTTAGTTTGCTTCCCCCTCAAAACTCTCGCTACCAATATGGGCGACGACCAGGGGAAGGATTCTTGTGTCCGAAAGGCTTTGTGGGTCCTGATTTGAAACCCCGTTATGAGGGGGGATAGAGGCAGATGAAAGGTCATCCTGAAAAGTCTTTATTGGGACATCGACTGAAAGGCAGTGGGACCGATCAGCTTGGCGGAGTGGTTATGACGAGCCGCTACTCACACGGCGGATACGGATGGAATCAGCAGCTCCGACACGCGGTGACTCTCCTCCACACCGCACTTTTGTCCTATGGACGCTCGAGCGAGGAGACGACTCAACAGCGAAAGGTTGCGAACTCTTCGAAAGATGGAGGAAATGTTTGGTGGTCCCAACGGGATTTGAACCCGTGTTTAAGCCTTGAGAGGGCTCCGTCCTAGGCCAGGCTAGACGATGGGACCAGATATCGACGGTGAGAGATCGACCTGGCACAGTAGCATAGGATCTTTTCACTTTTCAATTCCTCACGATTCTAATCAGTATTCAGGCCGCTGCACCGTCGGTTCACTCACGACTTGACAGAGACGGTGGTATAGCCTACCTTGCGGAAAACACGTGCAGCGAGCCTCTGGGAGAAGGGATTTTCCGGTCATCGTCCCCTCTTCTCGGCGGCAAACTCATGGTGGAACATGAACAACCCGCTCCAAATCAAAACTATCGGCATCACAGATTCTCCGGAACTGATCGACATCGAGAAACCCGAACAGGGCCTTGAGCTACACGTCGGATCAAATGTGTTTCGAAACACGAACGGCGTCGTCAAACTTCAAGGTAAGGAGCAGTTGGTATTGGAAACGCAATTCGAGCCACCGGCGTTGCTCCTGACGATGGATCTGTACGATGAGCAGGGAACTCGCGTCGGCCATATCCGACGAAATGCGCTCTCGGCCCATAGCGCAGGCCGCTTCACCATCAACGCGAAGTCCAGCAGCGAGGCAGCCCCTGACGACTCTCCTTCAGTCACCGTAGCAGACCGAAGAACCGGTCACACGGTATTCGAAGCCTGCCTCATGCAGAGAAGAAAAATTCGCATAACCGTAGGCCACTTCTACACTCATAAAGGCGATTTAGTCACTGTCAGCCCTCACTACTGCCGCATCGGCACGGGTCTCACCCTGTTCGGCGATGTCGCGGAAAGCCGCGGCAGCGCGGCGGCAATCGGATCCCGATAGACTCGAACCTCAATTCACGTGTGTCCGTTCCCGACAGTCGAGAGAGCGGCAATCCTCTGCCACCCTGGCTCTTTGTTGAAAATCACATCCTTTTTGACAAGGCACAAGACTCCCGTACAATGGCAGAATGTCGGACGTCGTGAAGCCCAGCGTGCAGGCCTTCTTGGTCTGCGACCAGGTCATTGAGGACAGTGTCACCAAGAAGAAATGCCTCATCGGCCTCTTCACCCACCTACAGGCCGTGAGCTTTCCCTTTCAACATTCACAAATGGGGCTGTATTTTTGTCTCACCGATGCTGAAGGGACGTATCATTTCGACATCGATTTGATCTACCTCAACAGCGAACAGCTTGTTTGCCGAGCTACCCTTCCGAATATTGCCATCGGTGACCGCCTTCAAATTTCCGATTTTGGGATCAATATCCCCTCACTGGTTTTCCCTGCTCCGGGACGCTACGAGTTTCGCCTTCGCATGGAAGGGCATCTCATCGCGCAGAAAGACTTCAGCGTGATGCAGATGCCGACTCACCAAACCGCGTAGTTTCGGGTCACGCCGGCCTTCCCATTCTCCGGGTATGCTCTTCTCCCGTATACCACTCTTGTGATAGAACAGCCCGCGACGACCCGGCTCATACATTTCTCGTCCTTAAAGGAGTCATCGTTCCATCGTGGCTGAACCGACTGGCGCTTCAAACTTTATCCGCGACATCGTGGCTGCCGATCGCGCAGCGGGCAAGCATGGCGGCCGAGTCGTGACGCGTTTTCCGCCCGAGCCAAACGGCTATCTCCATATCGGTCACGCCAAATCGATCTGCTTGAATTTCGGGATAGCGAACGACACCCCAGGCGGCGTCTGCCACCTGCGATTCGACGACACCAATCCAACCGCCGAAGATCCTGAATACGTCCAGGCTATTCAGGACGACGTCCGATGGCTGGGGTTCGACTGGCATGAACAGATGTTTTTTGCCTCGGATTACTTCGAACAGTTATACGACGTTGCTGTCCGGCTGATACGCAAGGGCAAAGCCTACGTCGATAACCTAACGGCCGAAGAGATGCGTGCCTATCGCGGCACACTGACTCAGCCGGGCAAGAATAGCCCTTCTCGTGAGCGTTCCATCGAGAACAATCTTGATCTCTTTCGAGGCATGCGAGCCGGGGAATTCGCCGACGGAACCCATGTCCTCCGAGCCAAGATCGACATGGCGTCGGCCAATATCAACTTACGCGACCCCGTGCTCTATCGAATCAGGCATGCGACGCATTATCGAACAGGGAGCGCCTGGTGCCTGTATCCCGCCTACGACTATGCGCACCCTCTCTCAGACGCGATCGAGGGAATCACGCACTCACTCTGCACCTTGGAATTTGAAGATCACCGGCCTCTCTACGATTGGGTCGTCGAACAGGCTGAAACGTCGCACCGGCCGCAGCAGATCGAGTTTGCTCGCTTGAACCTGGCCTATACCGTCATGAGCAAACGGAGACTGCTCGAGCTGGTCGAAAAGAAGTTGGTGAGCGGATGGGATGACCCACGACTGCCGACGATCAAAGGACTTCGTCGCCGCGGGTATACCCCAGAGGCGATTCGAGCCTTCTGCGACCATATCGGCGTAGCCAAACGCGAGGCCATCGTCGAGATGCAGCTGCTCGAACACTTTATTCGCGAAGATCTGAACAAGCAAGCGCCTCGAGTGATGGCCGTGTTGCGGCCGCTGAAAATCGTCCTCGACAACTATCCCGAGGACCGGTCCGAAGAATTGGAAGCCGTCAACAATCCGGAGGATTCGTCTGCGGGAACAAGGAAAGTTCCCTTCTCACGCATCCTGTATATTGAGCAAGACGACTTCCGTGAAGATCCGCCCAAACAATTTTTCCGGCTTGCCCCAGGACGCGAAGTGCGGCTCCGGTACGCCTACATCATCAAATGTGTCGGAGTGACGAAAGATCCGCAGACCGGCGAGATCATCGAACTCCACTGCACCTATGACGCCACGACAAAGAGCGGTGCTTCTGAGGAACAGCGCAAGGTCAAAGCCACCATCCACTGGGTCTCTGCAGGCCACGCCGTGAAAGCTGAAGTCCGACTCTATGCCCCCCTCTTGGTGACAGACCTCGCGAAGGTGCCGCCAGACCACGATTGGACGACCTATCTCAACCCCAATTCATTGGAGCGAATCACGAATTGTCTGGTTGAGCCCAGCCTGCGGCGGTCAGCGCCCGGCATGCGGTATCAATTCGAGCGTCTGGGATACTTCTGTACCGACTCGGATTCGGCCTCCGACACGCTGATATTCAACCGAACCGTGTCACTCAAAGACG
This sequence comes from uncultured Nitrospiraceae bacterium, assembly GCA_963801725.1. GTDB lineage: Bacteria > Nitrospirota > Nitrospiria > Nitrospirales > Nitrospiraceae > Palsa-1315. The sequence continues at coordinate 734,470 of CAWDFX010000002.1, read as the reverse complement.
CCTGGGCCAGGCTCGAAAAAACTCAGCCGGCCCGGTAACAAACCCGCAATCTACCCCCCTTCATCAAACCTCTCCCAGAACTTCCCTCTCTTTCCGCCCTGTTGGAATCTCTTTACAGACTCAGCATCCCTGTTACGCTTGAGGTACCTGGCAGAAACCAATGATAGAAGCCATTTTATAGCGACAACCATCATCAGAATGAAGATCATATTACTCGCATATCCATTGTTCTTCTCTGGAATGATGGCTGGGCTGACCATGGCATCTCCTTTGCTCGCCACACCAAACGGGGCTACTTCGAGCGCGACCGAAGCGGTGAAGGGTACGATCAACGACCTGTTCCGAATCCTCGATGACGAAACTTTGAAGCAGCCGGAACAGGCCGAAGCACGGAGGCATGCAATCGAAGAAGCCATCAAACACCGCGTGGATTACAAGGAAATGGCGAGACGTGCACTGGGAGCCCCCTGGTCCACGCTTTCCCATCGGGACCAGCGCGAGTTCGTCGATCTCTTCGTGCAACTCCTTCGGGACACATTTGTGGGCCGCATCACCGAACATTCCGACGAACAGGTGGTCTACTTGGGGGAACTTCGAGAGGATGCTTTTGCCGAAGTCAAAGCGCAAATGAAGGGACGGAAGATCGACACGCTGGTCGACTTTCGGTTGATTCACCGTGCGCAAGAATGACGGGTCTATGATGTCGTCATCGATGGAGCCGGCATCGTGAGCAACTACCGCTCACAATCCACTAGTATTATTCGTGACGTCTCGTATGTCGGACTGGTCAAGAAGATGAAACAGAAGGCGATTGCCGTAAAGACCTTTGAAAAATCTCCGGCGCCATAACGCTCCCTCTCGCCATCGGTCATACAGTTTCCACGTTTTACTTTACCGTAGCTCTGGGCTTGCTAGACTAACCGGAGTATGAGGTGCCGGCATGACAAGGAACTTCGAACCGGAAGGAGGATCGCATGATTGAGTGTCGAGAATATCCACGAATCCCCGTCGACATGCAGGTCTTTTTTTCCAGCACCAACAAGACAGACATCCGCGAAGGCACCATGTTCGATCTGTCGGCCAGAGGATGCGCCGTCACCAGTGTGTCGTCGGTTCAGCCCGGTTCAGCGGTGAGAATCCTCATCAGAGCGACCGACCTGGGTTCGCCCATTACGATCGAGTCCGCCGCGGTCCGTTGGAGTCAAGGCGGGGAGTTCGGAGTCGAATTCCTCGGCCTCTCGGAGATGGATCAGCGCCGCCTGCACCGATTGCTGCAAGTCGCCACCACGCCCCAGATTCGCCCGAGTTGACCGCTGACCGAATCTCGCATTCACCATAGTATAATGCCGGGCATGACCTGCCCCTTCTGCCACAAACCCAGCGCCTGGAAAGGCAACCCTTGGCGCCCCTTCTGCTCTGAACGATGTCAAATGACCGATCTCGGCGCCTGGGCAACGGAACGTTACCGCATACCAGGACCCACCATCACGATGAATGCCTCGCTCCCAGACTCGTTGGAGGGAAACGACGAGACAGAGGCACCGCAAAACAGTTAAGCAACGGTCTAAAGACAGATTGTCCACCTCCCACGGGACGCAACCGCCAGTCCCCAAGCGACAGTTCCACGTGCTGCACGAGACGTTGGTTGAGGCCAGCCTCATTCGTATGTTTCAGAGTTGGCAAGCCCACGACAACTTGATATGGTCACGGTCGAGCCAGGCCCTTTCACAAGGAGCACACGTCATGCTGTCGACCCAAGGCTATGCCGCAATGACCGCCAAGACCGCCCTGCAATCCTTCTCGTTTAAGCGGCGTGCGGTCGGGTCTCACGACGTGCGCATTATCATCACCCACTGCGGCATCTGCCACTCGGATATTCATCAAGCGCGTGACGAATGGGGCGGATCGATTTTCCCCATGGTGCCGGGCCATGAAATCGTCGGTGTCGTGGCGCAAATCGGGTCTGCGGTGAAGAAATTCAAGACGGGCGACCGCGCTGGCGTCGGCTGCTTCGTCGATTCCTGCCGTACGTGTGGGCCCTGCCGCGAAGGGTTGGAACAATACTGCGAAGCCGGGATGCTGCTCACTTACAGCGGCCGCGACAAAGACGGCCAACCTACGCAAGGCGGTTACTCCACGCAGATTGTCGTGGATGAGCAGTACGTGCTGCGAATCCCCTCAGCCTTGTCGCCTGCCGGAGCAGCCCCACTCTTGTGCGCGGGAATTACAACGTACTCCCCGCTTCGCCACTGGGGCGTCGGCAAATATCACAAACTTGCGGTGGTGGGATTAGGTGGACTGGGCCATATGGCTGTGAAGATCGGTAAGGCGCTCGGAACCGAAGTGACTGTTTTGAGCAGCTCTGAACGGAAACGAAAAGATGCGGAACGGCTGGGCGCCTTCGACTTCGCCCTCACCTCACATCCCGAGACATTTACGCGAAACCACCGACGATTCGATTTTATCCTTGATACCGTTTCAGCCCCGCACGACTATAATGCCTATGTGAACCTGCTCAAAACCGACGGGACCTTGATTCTCGTGGGGGCTCCGGATAAGCCGACGCCGCTGGAACCCTTTCCACTGATTCTGCATCGCCGCCGCATCGCCGGATCGGTGATCGGCGGCATCCGAGAAACCCAAGAGATGCTCGACTTCTGTGCCACGCACCGTATTGAGTCCGATATTGAAGTGATTCCGATTCAACACGTGAACGAAGCCTACGAGCGAGTCCTCAAGGGCGACGTACGCTTCCGATTCGTGATCGATCTGGCGTCGTTGAAATAGCTATCGGGGTGGCCAATGAAAAGTGGCTGGGGGACTAGGAATCGAACCTAGGTAGCCGGCTCCAAAGGCCGGCGTCCTACCGCTAGACGATCCCCCAGCGCGGTACGGAGCCGATTCGTAGATCTGGAAAGACGTGAGAAAGATTATTGGCTGGGGGACTAGGAATCGAACCTAGGTAGTCAGATCCAGAGACTGACGTCCTACCGCTAGACGATCCCCCAACCGACGCTCACAGTAATATACAGGTCTCAGTTCCGTCAAGATCGATGCTCCATATGGAGATAGAGCTGCCTTATGCCTGAGTCGCCCGTTGGATCCCCTGGCGAAGGCGAAACATCGTCCGGTCTCGCCCTAACACTTCCATCACGTCGAAGAGACCAGGGCTGGCCGTACGACCGGTCAGGGCTACGCGAACCGGCTGGGCCAGCTGGCCCATCTTCACCCCCTCTTCCTCAACCAGCTGCTTGAAGGCCGCTTCCCATTGCTGTTTTGAAAAGGCCGGGAAGGCCTCGAAGCGAGTGAGCAATCGGCCGAGAATCGGCGCGATGGCCGGCGTCAAAAATTTCCTGGCGGCCTCTTCGTCACACGTCACGGCCTGCCCAAAATACGGTCTCACCCAATCGACCATCTCCACGAGCGTCTTCGCCCGTTCCTTCACGAGGACGACGAGTTGCGCGAGCCAGCCGGCCGAGACAGCCTGGACTTCGTCTTTCAATCCCGCTGCTTCCAAGAGGGGCACAAGCGCTTGAGCCACCTGGGACGGAGGACTGATCTTGATATATTCCGCGTTCACCCAAAGTAGTTTCTCAGGATTGAACACGGCTGCGGACGTTTGAACATTTTTCCAAGAAAATCGCTCGATCAACTCCTGCCGAGTGAAGATTTCCTGATCCCCGTGTGACCACCCAAGCCGAACAAGATAATTCAACATCGCATCCGGCAGATACCCCATGTCTTTATAGGCCATGATCGACGTGGCCCCGTGCCGCTTCGAAAGGCGGGATTTATCCGACCCCAGAATCATCGGCAGATGCCCGAACTGAGGGACTGGAAACCCAAGCGCTTGAAAGATCGGAACCTGCCGCGGTGTGTTGGTCAGGTGATCGTCTCCCCGCACCACATGGGTAATATTCATCAGCGCATCATCAACAACCACTGAAAAGTTGTACGTCGGGTAGCCGTTCGACCGGAGAATGATCAGATCGTCCAGCACATTGTTATCGAAGAGGATCTTCCCCTTGATGAGATCGTCGACGACGGTCTCTCCCACTTGCGGAGCCCGGAATCGCAGGGCCGCGTCGCCGGTCGAATTTGTATGGCCACCATCACGGCAACGGCCGTCGTATTTCGGAGACAGCCCCTTGGCCTCTGCTTCCTTACGCCGTGCATCGAGTTCTTCTGCTTTGCAGACGCACCAATAGGCCTGCCCCTTCTCAAGAAGCTGCATCGCATGACCGCGATAGAGGTCGATGCGCTCGGTTTGGCGATAGGGTCCTTCATCCCAATCAAGTCCAACCCACTTCATTCCCTCAATAATGGCTTGGATGGATTCATCGGTCGAGCGGCTTTGGTCCGTGTCTTCGATGCGGAGGACAAACACGCCCTTCTGCTGGCGGGCAAAGAGCCAGTTGAACAGCGCAGTGCGGACGCCTCCGATGTGGAGAAAACCGGTTGGGCTAGGCGCAAATCGCACTCGTACCTGGGTCATCGCATACTCACTGACGTGATACGAAAAGGTCGGTATCTATAGCATGCAGGGAAAAGCCTTGTACAGAAAACGCAGACCTTCCATCTTGTTGTCGCTTCTGCTATGAGGAAGAAGGAGATCGTGATGACCGAACTCACGCAAGCAGCAGCGGTGCTCTCGGTGAACGATCTCACCCCCCACGTGCGCCAGTTGGTGCTCCTTCCTACCGTTCAGAACATTGCGTTTCAGCCCGGCCAATGGGTTTCACTCAAACTGCCGGTCGGTGCCAAACCACCGCTCAATCGGGCGTATTCGATGGCAGCGCCCGGCACGTCGTCAGGCGAGTTGACCTTAATCTTTGATCGTGTGCCGGGCGGCGTGGGGTCCAACTATCTCTACACACTCAAACCCGGCGATGGCACACAGCTCTCAGGCCCCTATGGAAATTTTACGCTTCCGACGCTGTGCGATCGAGACTTGGTCCTAATCGCCCGTTACACCGGTCTCGTCCCGATTCGCTGCATGTTGAAACATCTCTATGCGCAGCGACAGACGGCGACCATTCTCCTTATTGCGGTTGCTCCTGCGGAGGAAGAACTGCTCTTTCATCAGGAACTACTCATGCTGGCCGTGACCCATCCAGGGTTTCGCTATCTTCCATTGGTAGCCGCTGGAGGGGAGCAACAGGGTGTCGACCTCACGCTCTCCATGCTCAGGCCATTGATTGAGGGAGTGCCGAAAGTGATTCCGATGCTGTGCGGCACGAAAGATTTTGTCCGACCGCTGCGAACCTATTTTGTGGAGGCAGGATATGATCGAAAAGAAGTGAAAACCGAAACCTACGACTAGTGCCCTTCTCTGACCAGGTTCTTATTGACCGCTGGAATCTCGACAACAATGTCCTTCGTCCCGTTCGGCACACATTGGCAACCAAGCCGTGACTGTAGTGTGGTAATTGGCGCTTCCTCCAACTGATCGAATTCATCATCTGTACCTTCGTTACAACTCTCAAGCCCTTGTTTCACGATAACGTGACAGGTCGAACAGGCACAGACGCCCCCGCATACATGTTCCAGTGCAACCCCGTTGCCCATCGCCACGTCCAAAAGACTCCCTGGAAGCCCTGTCGGACCGTAGGGAATCTTGGCTGGATCGACTTCAACCTTCGTCACCACGCCGTCAGGGGCGATAAAGGTGACGGTATAGGCTACTTGAGGAAGCTCGTAATCAGCTTTTTCAATATAGGGATTGGTTCCGCCCATATGCCTGTTCCTTTCTCAGCCGAATTCAGCTTTATTTTCCACTGTTGACAGCTTCGAAACCTGCGTGCTACTCTTAGTCCGACCATATTGATCGGAGATCATTATAGTCTCCGACCATGGAGATCGGCAATAGCAATGTTGAAGATTTCGAAAAAAACAGATTATGCCCTTATGGCCCTTCAGCACATCGCTGCTGTTCAATTCGGCGACGTGACGCCTGGGCGCGTGGTGAATACGAAGGAAATCGCGGAAGAATATAACATCCCCCTCGAGCTGCTGGCCAAAGTGCTTCAGACCCTTGCCAAGAGTGCACTGATCGAGAGCCACAACGGCCCCAAGGGCGGATACGTGCTGGCCCGACGCACGCACCAGATTACGATCGCACAGATTCTCGAAAGCATCGAGGGCCCTCTGGGTATCACCGATTGTTCGCACGAGAAGGATGGAGAATTCTGCATGCAGCGGGAAAATTGCCATATCCGCACCCCGCTCTTGAAAGTTCAGGACAGCATCGCCCAATTGCTCAATAGCATGACCCTGCAAGACATGATGGGTGGCACACCTCTTATTACAATTCAGTCCCCTGCGGCACAAGGAGTTGAACGATGAAACTGCCGATTTTCTTGGACAACCACTCCACGACACCGATGGATCCACGCGTATTGGATACCATGCTTCCCTACTTCGTCGAGAAATTCGGAAATGCGGCCAGCCGTAACCATGCCTTCGGATGGGCCGCGGAAGAAGCCGTCGAGCAGGCCAGGAAGCAGATCGCGAAGCTGATCAAGGCCGATCCAAAAGAGATCGTCTTCACGAGCGGCGCCACTGAATCGGACAACCTTGCGATCAAGGGCGTGCTGGAAATGTACAAAGAGAAGGGCGACCACATTATTACGTCGTCCACCGAACACCGCGCGGTGCTCGATACCGTCAAGTCGTTAGAGGGCAAAGGCAAAGCGACAGCCACCTATCTCCCCGTCGATAAATTCGGGATGGTGAATCCCGAAGATGTGCGGAAAGCCATTACCGAGAAGACGATCCTCATCTCCGTCATGCTGGCGAACAATGAAATCGGCACGATCAACCCCGTCAAAGAGATCGGCAAGATCGCCAAGGAGAAAGGCATTCTCTTTCACTGCGATGCGACGCAAGGCGTCGGCAAGATCCCGGTCGATGTGCAGGATATGGGTATCGATCTGATGTCGTTCTCGGCCCATAAGATCTACGGTCCCAAGGGGGTCGGAGCGCTCTACGTGAGAAAAAAGAATCCGCGGGTTCGCATCGCGTCGCAAATGGACGGCGGCGGACACGAGCGCGGTATGCGCTCCGGCACGCTTCCGGTGCCCTTAATCGTGGGATTCGGCAAGGCCTGCGAACTCTGCGAACAGGAAATGGCCAAAGACACCGCGCGGTTGATTGCGATGCGCGATCGGCTGGAGGACAGTATCATGAAGGCCCTCGAAGAAAGCTATCTGAACGGCCATCCGACCAACCGGCTCCCCGGCAACCTCAATATCTCCTTTGCCTATGTGGAAGGCGAGTCGTTACTGATGGGCATGAAGGATATCGCCCTCTCATCCGGTTCGGCCTGTACGTCGGCCACATTGGAACCCTCGTACGTGCTCCGCGCGTTGGGGGTCGGGACGGAGTTGGCACACTCCTCGATCCGCTTCGGTCTGGGCCGTTTCAACACGGACGATGAGATCGACTATACGATCAAGAAGGTGATTGAGATCGTCACCAAGTTGCGTGAAATGTCCCCGCTATACGAGATGGCAAAAGAAGGCGTTGATTTGAAATCAGTCCAATGGGCTGCCCACTGACCCGGATAGTCAAGAGGAGGATGAACCATGGCCTACAGTGACAAAGTCGTCGATCATTTCAATAACCCCCGCAACATGGGGAGCTTCAAGAAGGACGAGGAAGGGGTCGGTACCGGCATGGTCGGAGCCCCGGAGTGCGGCGACGTCATGAAGCTTCAGATCAAGGTGCAAAACGATACGATCGTGGACGCGAAGTTCAAAACCTTCGGCTGCGGCTCCGCCATCGCCAGCTCGAGCCTCGCCACCGAATGGTTGAAGGGCAAGACGATCGAGGAAGCTCAAAAGATCAAGAACACCGACATCGTGCAGGAACTGAACCTGCCGCCCGTGAAGATCCATTGCTCCGTGCTCGCCGAGGATGCGATCAAGGCCGCCCTCGCGGACTACCAGAAGAAAGCCGACGGAGTACTGGCCGACGCGAAGTAACGTGAACAAAGGGAGTGCGCTATGGACACGACGAACGCAGACATTCAAGCTCCGGTGATTACGCTCAGCGAGGCGGCACTGAAAGAAGTGAAACGCCTCATCAACGTGCAGGGCCTCACGGAAGGGGGGCTCCGCCTCGGTGTGAAGGGCGGCGGCTGCTCAGGCCTCAGCTACACGATCAACTTCGACGAAAAGATCGGCCAGCACGACCAAGTCCATGACTTTGACGGTGTGAAAGTCATTGTCGACGCCAAGAGCGCGATTTATCTTCAAGGCACACAGTTGGACTTCCAAAAAGACCTGATGGGCGGAAACTTCAAATTCGTCAATCCGAATGCCGACAAGACCTGTGGCTGCGGAGAGTCTTTCTCGGCATAACGATTGTCAGCAGAGCATCGCAACCGTCCACGGGCATGGCAGGCTGCCATGCCCGTCTTGTCAGAAGAGGTAGCGGGATGGACCATACAGCATACCCACAGTTCAAGCCCTCGTGAGCTGCAGATGGCTCGCAGCATGTGCTGGCACTGCCAGTCTGAAGTGTCCGGTGAATACTTCTGTGAGCGATGCGTCAAGGTCCAGCCGGTTTCGAAAGAACTCGATTACTTCACCTGCCTGGGCCTCCCCCGCCGCCTCACGATCGACCAGCGCCAGCTGGAAAGCAAATTCTACGAACTGAGCCGCGCATTCCATCCTGACTTCTATCAGAACAAGAGCGCTGACGAACAAACCATCAGCCTCGGCAATTCCGCCCTGTTGAATACCGCGTACCGGACGCTCCGTGACCCGATCGAACGGGCTGAGTATCTGCTCGATCTGGAAGCCGGGGCGGTGAAAGAGATTCGGAACTCTCCTCCCGCCGACCTCTTTGAAGAAATTCTTGAGCTGCAAGATACCTTGAGCGAGTACCGAGCCGCCGATCGCGCATCAGAAACCGAGTCGACACTCCGCGCGAAGCTCCAATCGGAACGGAATACGCTCGAACAGCGGCAACGGGACATGGAGGCCGCCCTGCAGCAACTCTTTGTTCAGTGGGACGCACTTCAAGATCGCGGGGAAGCCACCGAGCAGGCAAGGGTCGAGCGCAGCCGAATACTGAAGCAGATGCGAGAAAATCTCTCCAACCGCACCTACGTCAAGAACATCGTGAGCGATCTCGTCTCAACCATCGGATAATCACCGCCATGGCTCGTATCGTCGGCATCGATCTCGGCACAACGAATTCGCTCGTGGCCTACATGGCGGACGGACGTCCGCGTGTCATCCCAGGTCGGAACGAGCGGACGATGGTTCCCTCTGTCGTCGCGATGACCGACAACGGGCTGATCGTCGGCGATCCGGCGAAAGAACACTTGACGCGCAGCCCTGAACGGACCGTCTATTCCGTGAAGCGATTCATGGGAAAGAGCCTTGAAGACGTACAGGGCGAGCTGGCCTACTTTCCCTATCACTTGACGGAACAGGGCGGAGTCATCCGGATCAAGCTCGGCGAGAAAACCTATTCGCCGCCCCAAATCTCGGCCATGATCCTGAAGGAACTGAAGCAACGGGCCGAAGCGCATCTCGGCGAGAGTATTACCAAGGCCGTCATCACCGTCCCCGCCTATTTCAACGATAGCCAGCGGCAAGCGACGAAGGATGCCGGCATGATTGCAGGGCTCGACGTGTTGCGAATTATCAATGAACCGACCGCTGCCTCGCTGGCCTATGGGCTCCAACAGAAGACTCAGGGCACGATTGCCGTCTATGACCTTGGCGGGGGAACCTTCGATATTTCCATCCTGAAGCTCAAGGACGGCATTTTCGAAGTCCTGGCGACCAATGGCGATACCCATCTCGGAGGCGATGACTTCGATCGCCAGATCGCAGATCTCTTTGTACAGGAAATCCGCGAACAGCATGGTCTCGATTTGAACGCCTATCCCGACCATATGCAGGCGGTCCGACTGGAGGCTGAACGGACAAAGATCAGACTCTCCGATGAGCTGAAGACCACGGCCATACTCGACCTGCCGGAGGGCAAAGGCCGGTATTCAAGAGATCTCACGCGCGATCAACTCGAATCCCTCACCCTAAACTTGGTGGAGCGCACACTCGGACCCTGCCGTCTCGCCCTGAAAGACGCCGGCCTTACTCCGAACGACATCGATGAGGTAGTCCTCGTCGGCGGCTCGACTCGTATGCCACTCGTTCGGCAGCGTGTTCAGGCTCTGTTCGGGAAGGAACCACACTGCGAACTCAATCCCGACGAAGTCGTCGCGCTCGGCGCGGCCGTCCAGGCCGACATTCTCAGTGGCGGAACGACCGATCTGTTGCTGCTCGACGTGACGCCCCTCTCCCTCGGCATCGAAACCATGGGCGGAGTGATGAGCAGCTTGATTCGACGCAACACGACCATCCCGGCCAGTGCCAAGGAAATGTTTACGACCTACGTCGACGGCCAAACCGGCGTGGACATCCATATCCTCCAAGGCGAACGCGAACTGGTGAAGGACAATCGCAGTCTGGCCCGCTTTCGGCTGAAGGTCCCCCCGCTGCCGGCCGGCGTCCCGCGCATCGAAGTCACGTTCTTGATCGATGCGAACGGCATCCTCAACGTCCTGGCGAAAGACATGCGGACCGGGCAAAGCCAGTCCATCGAGGTCAAGCCCTCCTACGGATTATCCGACAACGAAGTGGAACGGATGATCGAAGATTCGTTCAAGTTTGCCGCGGACGACGTCTCCGCCAGAAAACTGATCGAAGCGCGGCTCGATGCCGGCGCGCTGATCACCACAACAGAGAAATCTTTGACCGAAGGTGGCCATTTGATTCCACAGGAAGATGTCGCGGCAATTCGATCGGTCTTATCCTCGCTCACAGCGGCAAAAGACGGCAACGACCCGCGGGCCATTCGCGCGCGCATGGCCGAACTTGAGCAGTCCGCGAAGGGGTTGACGGTCGCGATGCTCGACGATTCGCTCAAGCGAGGGCTCCAGGGGAAAAAAGTGTCCCAGGTCACGTAAGCTCAAGAGGCGAGGAATTGAGATGGATCTGAAGTGGCAGGATACCGAGGATATTGCGATCCGTTTAGTCGAAGAACATCCGGAAACCGACCCGCTCACCGTTCGATTCACCGACATGCACGCCTGGATCACGGCGCTCCCGGACTTTAAGGACGATCCCAAGAAATCGAACGAGAAAATCCTCGAATCGATCCAGATGGCTTGGCATGAGGAATACCAGGACTCGAAATCCTAACCCCCCCGCGACGTAATACCGTAGACACTGGAAGTCGGTCTTGACTGCACTGCCGACGCCCGCCAATAGCATTGCTGCAACCTACTAAGCCATTGTAATGCCAGCGCAATCAAGCGTAATCCGATGTAGCAGACAAGGAAGTGGCCTTCTTCGCAAAGCCAGATTTCCCCCTCCCTTTGGGTCATTGTAGAGTAACAAAGGATTCGGCGATAACTGCAGCTGGCACAATGATCGAGCTAGAGCCTCTCTGATGTCCAAGATTTTGAACCTGAGCGCACATACGAGTGACGAGGATTTGCAGCACCTCACGAACTTGCTTCTTTTCCACTTCCTTGAGCAATGTGGAGGACAGATTCAATTTAAATTGGAGGATGCCAACAGGGTTCGTGAAAGCCTCACCACCAAAATGGTGCAAATGCAGGTGGGCGACGAGGTACGGTTGCGCATCATCGATCGCCTGCCGGAACTGCAGTAACACCTCCTTCACTGCCCCCAAGACGATTTCTCTTGCCAGCAGATCTGAGTCCTTAACAGTCAGTCCATTTGCGGTCTATGTGATATGAAGAGGCGCTGGTTAAGTATTTGAGATCGTAGTAGACTTGGCACCATAGGATTTCCTCTCACCTAGCTATCCGTACCAGGCATAGTGGAACACGTACGAGCTAGCCAGCAACGACTGAAGCGCAATGTCAAAACATCGTCAATTCAAGCACAACATTATTGCGATGATATACGACTTCGATGGAACTTTGACGCCCCAGCCGATGCAGGAGTACACCATCCTTCCGAAGCTCGGTGTGGATCCCAAAAATTTCTGGCGTACGGTGAAGCAAGAGGCTGAGAAAACGGGTGGCGATGAGATGCTCACCTACATGCGGCTATTGGTTGAGAAGCTAGAGGCCAGGCAACAACATCTCAATCGGAGCGATCTTTGCAGTCTTGGTGCCAAAATCAAGTACTTTCCTGGTGTGAAGAGTTGGTTTGAGCGCGTAGCAAAGTATGTGCGCAAGCGTGGGGGAGGAAACATCCGCCTAGAAAACTACATCATCTCGGCGGGTCAGAAGGAGATCCTAAAGGGAGTCGCCATCCGTAACCACTTCACTGCTATGTTTGCATCAGAATATTTTTTTGATCATCATGACCGCGCCACGTGGCCCAACATTCTTATTAACGACACGATCAAGACCCAATACATCTTTCGCATCAATAAAGGGCTGAAAGCCCCAATCAACGAATATATGCCGGAAGACCAACGGCGAATTCCATTCTCAAATATCGTATACATCGGAGATGGAATGACAGATGTACCCGGCATGACAGTCACAAAAAAGAATGGAGGATACGCGATCGCGGTTCATAGACCCCGAATGCCGAAATCCATAGCGACCTGCCGAAAACTGTTGGAGGCGAGGCGTATAGACTTCTACGCCCCTGCTAACTATTCAACTGGTCGCGTTTTGGAAAAGAGGGTACGGCTCATTCTGGATCAGATCATCGCACAAGTTCTCTACCAACGTGAAATCTTCTCAGCCAGGCTACCTTTGGGATAAATCGGTCCTACCTAAGTCACACCAGTGCGATGACCTCAATGCTGCAAATCTCACCTCACGTCACCATCCCGGATTCTGAGATCGATATCCATGCGATGCGGTCGCAGGGTGCCGGCGGACAGAATGTGAACAAAGTCTCGTCCGCGATTCATTTGCAGTTTGATATTGCTGCCTCCTCGTTGCCCCCGTTCTACAAGGAAGAGCTTCTGAAACTGAAAGATCATCGCATCTCAGAAGAGGGCATGATCACCATCAAGGCTCAGCAGTATCGGAGCCAGGAGCAGAATCGAGAGGATGCTCTCACTCGGCTGAGCGAGCTCATTCAGAGTGTGGCCGTCCCGCGAAAGAAACGCAGACCCACGAAACCGACGAAGGGATCGAAGGAACGGCGGTTGGAGAGCAAGACGAAGCGCGGGAAATTGAAAACCCTCAGGCGAACGCTCGAGTAACTGTCGCGCGTGAAGCGTCGTTCGTATCTCGTCTCTCGCGGGACAAAGCCTGCGCTTCACGAGATACGATTCACGTTAGTCCGCTGAAGCTAAGCGAACCAAGAATATTATATCCTCCATCCACGTAGATCACTTCTCCGGTAATTCCACGCCCTAGTGGGCTGACTAAGAATAGTGCTGTGTCGCCGACTTCGCCTTGTTCCGTGGCTCGGCGGAGAGGTGCGAACTCTCGGTGGTGATCGACCATCTTGCTGATGCCGGAAACACCGCGAGCCGCGAGCGTCTTAATCGGGCCGGCTGAGATGGCATTCACCCGGATATTCTTGGGGCCGAGGTCGTGGGCGAGATAGCGGACGCTTGCTTCCAGCGCGGCTTTGGCGACCCCCATGACGTTGTAGTGGGGCACGACTCGTTCTGCTCCGAGGTACGTAAGGGTGACGACGGAGCCGCCGTCGGTCATCAAGGGCATGGCGGCTCTGGTGACGGCCACCAGCGAGTAGGCGCTCACGTCGAGTGCCGTGGCAAATCCTTGCCGCGTGGTATTCACGAACTGCCCCGTGAGTTCTTCGCGCGGGGCAAAGGCGACTGAGTGGACGAGGAAGTCGAGCTTTGCCGTTTCTTTCTCCACGCTTTGCATCAATGCGGCGATTTGCGCATCATTTCCCACGTCACAGGGAAAGGCTTTCGCGCCTGGCATGGTGGCGACCAGCTCTTCGACGTTCTCCCGTAGCCGCTCGTTCTGATAATTGAACAACAGTTGGGCGCCTTGGCCTGCTGCCGATTGGGCAATAGCCCAGGCGATGCTGTGTTTGTTTGCCACGCCGATGATGAGTCCTTTTTTACCGTCGAGTAACATGGTGTGCCCCTGACAGGATGGTGAAACTCGTAAATGTGTCGCTCATGAAGCGCACAGGAAAACGAGAGGCGAATGACGCATCTAGCTGTGGGGCCGAAGATAGCATGATTTAATATCTGACGCCAGGAGGACGGTGGCAGGGACTAATTTGCTTTGGCGGCGTTTGCTTGAAGTTGGGCCAACACTTTTGCCGCTTCAGGCGCGAAGTCATCCAGCTGTTGGGCTTGAGCGAGACTCAGCGCTTCGGAGGCGAGTGAGAGGGCCTCACTGTGGCGGCCATCGGCACAATAGCTCTTAGCCAGGCTGAGCCTGGCATTGACGGACTGCGGTGATTTCAGAAGTACGTACCGAAGGAGCTTCTCGCCCTTTTCCCTGTCTCCCCCAAGCAGGGAAGGAAGCCTGAGAAGGAAAGTCCCTTTGGCCGACAGGGCGTCAAGGTGATCAGGTGCGAGTTCCAATGTCCGATCGAGCTCTTTTGTCATGCGACGGAAGCCCATGACTGATGTGATGTTCACCTCTCCGTCGACCCGCATGAGTTCACCTAAATTACAGAACAGGGCGAAGTGTGCTTCGGCAGATCGATCGTCCAAGGCCACAGCTCGCTCCCCCAGAGCCTGGCCTTTCTCGAAATGGCCGACTCGGCTGGTCCGGTCTTGAGTGACACGACCGGCATTGCACTCATTCATCGCTCCTTGAATCAATGGATGGGGTGACTGTTGCGCCAGGAGTGCACCGGGGGTCGCTAAGATCGCACAACCGAACAGAACAAGGAATGTGTTCTTCATCTTTCTCAACCAGTTGAAGGGGAATCTACAAGCGGGACCATTGAGATACAGCAATCCGTATGCCAGCTCAAGAGAGTACGTATGTCTTTGGAAACGCTTTCTTTATCGAGGGTGCTTCCCGGTGTGGGCAACTTCTGTTGTCACGACAACACAGTCCTTGTGAGAAATTTGCTACAGCTGGTTCAGGCGTTCTACCAAGACCTTTCGCGTCGTCAGACTTTGAGCAGGCTTGTTTGTCACATTGCGCAGTGCACAGAACGCTGTGAGCATCGCTCGGTATGAATAATGGGCATTCCGACCGCTGGGATTGGGCAGGACAAAAACAG
This sequence comes from uncultured Nitrospiraceae bacterium, assembly GCA_963801725.1. Classification (GTDB taxonomy): domain Bacteria; phylum Nitrospirota; class Nitrospiria; order Nitrospirales; family Nitrospiraceae; genus Palsa-1315. Next base: position 719,282 of record CAWDFX010000002.1, on the reverse strand, counting down.
GGCGGTCGGCCAAGGTCTTCTCTTGCAACCCGAGACTGATTCGCCCAGTCCGGTATTCTGGGAATAATGTGCGATAGATCGTGACACCGAGCAGGGCGACTACATGAGGGCGGTAGTGTTTCACTGTGGCGATGAGCCTCTTTCTGCCGGCTATATATTCTCGCGGCTTGAGCACATCGATCCCTGCGCTGGGCCGCTGGATGATGTTTGTCAGGCCAAGCCCCCAATCTGGAAGACGCCAATCGTCTTGGTGCGTGAGTGGCTCGGACGCGAGCTTCGACTCGAACAAGAGTTTCCAGAAACGGTTCGAGTGCCCGGCGAAGTGATGTCCGGTAGCGGCTGAACGAAGGCCTGGATTGATACCGACGAATAGGATTCGGACTCCCGGTGTGATGTGATCAATGAGCCGTCGGCGAGCCAGAGTCCCTCGTGATGGCCGCACAACGATTCTCTTCATCGATTTTGCCAGGTGGATCCCCTGATTCTTCATCGTCATCGCTGTTACCGTTCACAAAGATCGAAATCGCTTGACCTGTGCTATCCCGATTTCACATCGGACGCACCGTTTCAACATTGAGGCGGTTTAGCTGACCTCTAGCCATTTCGCCACAGAAAAGCAAAGACTCAGCCCTTGGTATCGTTCGTATAACAGGTATAACAGATTGATAAACCTAACAGGGCATGAAGATCAATGATGCGGCATCAAGCTTGCTGACTACCATCGCCAGGTGCTGATGACTGGCACAGACTTCAAACATTACATTAACGGAGGGTGATTTATTATGAAGAGCATGTTGATGGCAATCATGGCAGTGGCAGTGGCAGTGACGTTCAGCGCGCCGGCCTTCGCGGGCGAGGAGAAGAAGGAAGAGAAGAAGGGCGGCCACGTGGTTGTGTACGGCGATGAGAAGGATAAGAAGGATAAGGGCGGCAAGTTCACCGATACTTTCGGCGAAGAGAAGGATAAGAAGGACAAGGGCGGCAAGTTCACCGATACCTTCGGCGAAGAGAAGAAGAAAGAGGATAAGGGCAAGTAATCGCCTTTTCTTTGGCGAGGCTAGTTAGCTTAAGGGGTCTCCTGCATAAAGCGGGAGGCCCCTTGTTCGTTTTCCCTACCCGGTACGGCTTCGAAGATAGACGGCTTGTAATCCTACGATCGACTTTGCATCCCTGATTGCACCAGTCTCAATCATCCTAATCGCTTCAAATAACGGCATTTCGACTACTTCTAGAACCTCATCACGGTCGAGCTGCTGCCGACCTGTTGTCAGTCCAGTTGCCTTGTAAATGTGGATCACTTCGTCGGTGAACCCAGGCGCGGTAAAGATGCTGGAGAGAAGTTCAAGACTGCCTGCCTTGTATCCGATTTCTTCTTCAAGTTCTCGCGCCGCGCAGACTCTGGGGTCCTCACCAGGATGAAGCTTCCCTGCAGGGATTTCGTAGATAAACCCTCCTGCCGCATGGCGGAATTGCCGAATCAAGACGACCGTACCGTCGTCTTTCAGCGGCACCACCGCAGCCGCTCCAGGATGGCGCACGACTTCCAAGTCGACCGTGAGGCCGTTGGGCAGCGTGACGGTGTCGACGTTCAAGTTTACGACGATGCCTGTGTAGATGTGTTTGGTTTGCATGGGCTAGAGGCCAGAGGCTTGGGGTGAAGAGCTGAACGCAGATCACAGCTCGATACCATTTCGGTTGCTCTTGTCTGCACAGCGCTAGGCCTTGGGCTTCTTATAAAACGGCGGTTTGACGACATGTGCAGGAACACTCTTGTTGCGGATCTCGATGAGGATGGAGTTGCCGGGCTCCGCATAGCGCACGGGCACATAGCCCAAGCCGATGCCCTTTTGTAGAAGCGGCGAGAGATTACCGCTGGTGACGTCACCGATGGGTTGAGAGGCCATGGGGTCGAGGATTTTGAATCCGTGGCGGGGCACTGCTTTCTCGACCAGTTCGAAGGCGACGAACCGGCGAGCGACACCGGCCTGTTTCTGTGCCAGGAGAGCCTGGCTGCCGATGAATTCGCCTTTCTGGAAGCTGACAGTCCAGTCTGCGTTGGCCTCAAGAGGCGTCGTGTCTTCGCCCATGTCGTTGCCATAGAGCAGATAGCCCATTTCCAACCGGAGGAGATCCCTCGCGCCGAGCCCCGCCGGCTTGAGTCCCCAGGCCTGCCCTTTGTCGACGAGCAGGTCCCAGAGGCGGCCGATCTTGTCTGCATCGATGTACACTTCATAGCCCAATTCACCGGTGTAACCGGTCCGGGCCACCAAGCAGGACAAGCCGCCGATCATGGCGTCACAGGTGTGATGGAGCTTGAGTTTTTCAAGCACCGCCCCGCCAAGACTCATGAGCAACTCGCGAGATTTGGGACCTTGAACGGCGACCTGGGCCAATTCGACCGACCGGTCTTTGAGACGAACCGTTTTGTCCTGGGGAAGTTGTGATTGTAGCCACGAGTGGATCTTCTCGCGATTCGAGGCATTCACGCATAAGAGGAACTCGTCCTGGGCGAGCCGATAGACGAAGATGTCGTCTTTTATGCCGCCATTTTCATTGCAGACCATGGAATACTGGGCTTGAGACACGGCGAGTTTGCCGACATCGTTCGTAGTGACTCGCTGGAGGAAAGAGGCAGCGCCAGTTCCGGCGATATGCACACGCCCCATATGGCTCACATCGAAGAGCCCGACATGAGAACGGACGGTATGGTACTCATCCACCACACCTGTGTATTGAATGGGCATTTCCCATCCCGCGAAGTCGACGAGTTTGGCGCCGCTTTTACGATGCTGCTGGATGAGGGGGGTCTGTTGCATCATGGTCGTGCTGACATATACATAGGCTCAATTATCGGACACCGAGCAACTCAACATCGAAGATCAAGGTGGCATTCGGTGGAATCACCCCACCGGCGCCCTGTGCGCCATAACCGAGCTTGGATGGAATGGTCAACTTTCGCTTCCCTCCCACTTTCATACCCTTGACCCCCTCGTCCCATCCTTTGATGACTCGACCAGCGCCCAGAGGAAAAGAGAACGGCTGACCCCGGTCTACGGAACTATCGAACTTCTTCCCATTCTCCAGCCAGCCTGTGTAATGTACGCTGACGGTCTGTCCCGCCTCCGCTGTCGCTCCAGTTCCTATCGCAAGTTCGACATACTGCAATCCCGATGACGTCGTCACTTCATTCCCTTGGGCACCTGCTTCCTGAAACGGCATAACGGCTCCTTTCCTAATCGTCAGTTACTCCACCATGATAATCAACGACGACAGAACCACGTCACTATCGTGCACGGTTCTGCCAACGTCTAAGACAGCGGTACAGTTTGGAAGCGCCATGAACCTGCTGCCTTCACAGATGTTCCTTATGGGGCTCTGGCTCGGAGAAAATGACCACACTCGCCGTATAGCCGTGCAGGAAGTTTCGCCCTCCGACCGGACCGATCTCGCCTTGGGCAAAAAATCCCGCGGTCGGGATAGGGCCGAGCCGCTCTTGCACGGCTCCGCTATCGTGGTGCGGGTGGCCGAAGAGTCCCTCTCCGCGCCCGCAACAGCTGAACAAGAGAGCCCCGAGTGGGGAGTTTTTGTGCTTCGCTCGATCCGCAGCCAAAAGAAGATGCAAGTCGTCACTTGCAGACTTCGCATCGCGGAGGTGGAACTGCACGGTCTGACCTTCTTGAACCACGTCTCCGATCGCAACGGCCCCGGCTTGTTGATCCGCTCCAATGAGGTTCCGAACGAGGAAGTCGCCCCGCTCGAAATGACTCCCGTGCTCATCGATCACAATACCCAGATGCAACGCGCGGTGGGCATCGCGTCGTTGGGATCCCCCCAGGGATTCAAAGACGTCCTGAAGCCGTTTGAGGGCCGAGCCACCTGCCAGCTCATAGATTAGATTTTGCTCCGCTCTCGTCACGACAAATCGCTCGCCGATCGGACGGCAGCCTTGCGAGGTCACGGTTCGCACGGCGATTGGCCCTGTAAGTTGTACTCCCACCACTCCGCCGTCGAAGCTCTGATCATTGAGGAATAGTCGATTCTCTCCAGAATCCTGGCCTCCGCCGGCAAGGCCTCCGCAAACTTTCCCGTGTGGATACCGGTCAGTTATAAGGGACAAGACTTCCTGCATCGGCGTCGAAAATGGATCGGCGAGAAGGAGAAACGTCGACTCTTCAGGTCCCGGTTCCGGCCATCCTGGCATGCGGATTTGGTCCTGCAGCTGAGACACGGAGATGTGCAACGGAGTCAGTTTGACATCAGGAAGGCTTGCGACCCAGACGGTCATGGCCGCAGCGGTTTCAATCTCTTCGGAACCGGCGATGACACCTTCACCGGAACAGCCCAGACAGACCTTCACCCGCAGTTCCCCTTGCAGCATGGCGGAGATCATTGCGGTATTGGCCGCATGGTGGGCGGAAAAAAAGACAAACGCGAGATCGATGGAGGTCGTGCCGATTTGTATCTTGATGGCATCGGCGAGATCGCGGATGGCAGCTTCCGTATCGGTCTTGCGCGAGAGTGCCGTCGCGAATTGAAGCGTGGTCGGAGTGGTCGTGCCTGTAGAGGGAATCATCATGGTACGAATGTTTCTTCCTGCGGTTGCCGATAGAAGAGCAGGATGCTCAAAACGGCTAGACCCCTGGGTCCATCCGTTCCGGTCGGTCCTTAGCCAACTTCTTATAATAGCGCCACAAGTAGGAATGGTAGTCGTCGAGTTGGGCCAGGAGATAGTGCAGTTCTGCAGGATCTTCTGTCTCCACGGCATGAGCCATGCGGGTTCGTAAAAACTCGGCGAACGCATTGGTTTTCCCCAAAGCGGTAATGAGACTCAAGCTGCCACCGAGTTGATACTCGTTCATGCTAATCCTCCAGATGCTGGTGAGTCGCGAAAGGATAGCGAGGCAAGCGAGGAAAATGCAAGTGAGTGAATCCTCCGGCCGTGGGGCGCCGATTTTCGCAGTTACTTGGCCTGGCGATCGAGGATGGCACGGAGTCTGGTGAGGGAGATGGCCTCGATGCGGTGGCCGTCGCGTCCCACCACCGTCGTCGCCATGGTCAATGCGTTAAGAATGGCCTCTTCCGTGGCTTCGACCGTTGCCATGATCAAGGGGTTTAGATGCGTGTCGGCGAGATGAGTCTGCTGAAACGTCGGCTCTTTCGGGTAGTGCGGAATCATGTTTGCGGTGGAGAAGGCCAGCATGAAATCTCCACTGCCGTGGCGTGCGGTGGAGCCTGTACGCGCCAATCCCAATGCAGCTCGCTTTGCCAGCCGGGTGAGTTGCCGACTGTCGAGCGGAGCATCGGTGGCGATGATGATGATGATCGAGCCTTCGCTTTGCCCGGGTGAAAAGGCCTGCGCAACGGGAGGCACAGTCTCATAGCGCCGACCGACCGGGATTCCGCTCACGACGAGCTCAGGCCGTCGCCCATGGTTCGCATTGACAAGCACGCCGATCGTATACCCACCCTCAGTCTCTGGTAATCGACGTGACGAGGTCCCGATACCACCTTTGAATCCATAGGACACCATCCCTGTTCCAGCACCGACGGATCCTTCCTGTACGACACCAGCCGAAGCACTGTCGAGCGCCTTCATCACATCGGCCTCCGAAACATGCCGACCCTGAATGTCATTGAGCCGTCCATCGTCACATTCGGCGACAATCGGTGTCAGGGTGTCGTCGGTAATGCCGATCTCCGGATAGCGGGCGATCATCCAGCTCATAACCCCGTTGGCCACTCTCGGCACATTCAACGTATTGGTGAGGGCGATCGGATATTCGAGGAAGCCCGATTCGCTGACCCAGGCAAGCCCTGTCATCTCGCCAGTCCCATTGAGCACGAACGACCCGGCAGGCACTTTCTTGTGCCACACATCGTCGCGCGGAACGACGACCGTCACACCAGTTCGTATCGGGCCGAGCCCGGGCTTGAGCGGCCCGTCGCCGGAGATGAGGGTGGTGTGGCCCACGGTGACGCCGGCCACGTCGGTAATCGCGTTGAGTGGTCCCGGCGCATAGGACCCGACGACGATGCCAAGATCACGAGATCGCAACCGGGACTCTTCCGGCTCACCGGCTTGGGCAGACACGAACGGGGTTACGCAGATCCCGCTAGCCAGGATCAGCAGCGAGAGTGTCAGGCGGCTATTTCCGTTACACCTCATGGCTGGATCCGGCATGAGGGACGGTGACCTCAACTTGAGGGTGTTCCGCCTGAATAGCAGCGGCCAACGAGAGCGCCTGTTTTTCCTCCCCATGGACGAGAAAAATCTTACTCGGTCCTGGGCTGATTGCACGCACATAGGCCAAGAGATCCCGGCGATCCGCATGGGCCGAGAGCCCGTTGAACTTGACGATCTGAGCCCGGCGCGGAGTGGGCACGCCGAAAATCGGCACGACATCCCACCCTTCGACAAGTTTGCGTCCGAGGGTATGCTCGGCTTGAAAACCTACGAAGACGATCACGTTCGCTTCGTCTTGAATCGCGTGTTTGAGATGATGCACGACGCGGCCGCCTTCGCACATGCCGGAGGCGGAAATGATGACGCAAGGGCCCTTCATGCTGTTCAGACGCTTGCTCTCTTCCGGCGAAGAAACAAAATGGATATAGCGTGAGGCGAAGAGGTCGCGGGAGGACGTGAAGGTTTTGGTCGTCTCTTCATCGTAGCATTCCGGATGGCGACGAAAGACCTCTGTGGCACGCGAGGCCAGCGGGGAATCGATATAGATCGGGATGGGGTCGAGGCGCCCCTCACCGACGAGTTCCTTGATCCTCATGACCAATTCCTGGGTGCGTCCGACGGCGAATGCGGGGACGATGATCTTGCTCTTGTGGGTTTTCGCATGGATGAGGAGATCCAGCGCCTTCTGCTTCATGCTTTCCCCATCGGCTTCGTGCAGGCGATCGCCGTAGGTCGATTCAAGAATCAACACGTCGCATGGCGGCGGGGGCTCAGGATCGCGAAGAATGGGCATGTTGGAGCGGCCAAGATCTCCGCTAAAGAGCACGGTGGTCGTATTGCCGCGCGCCGTGTATTTCACCCGAATGGCCGCCGACCCCAAGATATGGCCGGCGTCGTGAAAGGACGCGGTCACGCGTGGGGCGATCTTGAGCACGTCTCCGTATCGTGCACCCTCAAATCGTCGGACTAGCTTACGAACGTCGTCGGTATTGTAGAGCGGTCGTGCACAGGCCTTTTTGTTCCGCTGCTCCGTCCTGTTGACATAGCTGCAGTCACTCACCTGTACTCGAGCCGAGTCTTCGAGCATGAGTTCTGTCAAATCTGCCGTGGCTCTAGTGAGGTACACTTTTCCGGAGAAGCCGTGCTTCTGGAGGACCGGTACGGCGCCGGAATGGTCGATATGGGCATGGGATAGCAGGACCGCGTTGAGCGATTTGGGGTCGAATCCCAAATCTCGGTTCTGTCGATAGGCTTCTTCCCGGCGGCCTTGAAACAGTCCACAATCGAGCAACAGTCGAAAGCCTGGTATCTCAAGCATGTGGCGGCTGCCTGTCACCGAACGCGCGGCCCCATGGAACGAAAGTTTCATGATGAAGGCACTCCATTGTGGCGGGCAATCAGATCCCAGGCTTCTTGAGGCGTCTCAGCATAGTGAAAGAGCTGTAGATCTTGCTGCTCGATCAGCCCATTCTCGACGAGCCATTGCCAATTGATCAGGCGCTCCCAAAAGTCACGTCCGATCAGCACGACCATCACATTTTCGGTTTTGCCTGTTTGGAGAAGCGTCAGCGTCTCGAAGAGTTCATCGAGCGTACCGAATCCTCCGGGAAAAGCGACCAGCGCTTTGGCGCGGATTAAGAAATGCATTTTCCTGATGGCGAAATATCGAAACTGAAAACTCAGCTCCGGTGTGATGTAGGGGTTCGGATGCTGTTCGTGAGGCAGGGTGATGTTGAGGCCGATGGATTTTGCGTTCACGTCAGCCGCCCCACGGTTGGCGGCCTCCATGATACCGGGCCCTCCGCCGGTCACGATGACGTAGTCGCAGCGGCCGTCGATTTGGCAGGTCGACGACACCAGTCTGCCGAACTCACGCGCCATGTCATAGTACTTCGACAGAGCGAGCTGTCGTCGCGCGATCGCCACCTTGCGTTGGTGCGTTGGATCATTCTGGGCTCGAGCACTCTCTTCTTCGGCCATGTGAAGTGCATGCTTCGCGGCGGCAGGTTCTTGCAGTCTCGCACTGCCGAACACGACGATGGTCGACCGGACGCCCTGCTCACGCTGGATCAACTCGGGCTTCAAGAGTTCGAGCCCGATGCGGATCGAGCGAAGCTCCTCTCGTTGGAGAAACTCTGTGTCCTTGTGGGCCAGGATATAGGAGGTGGATGTCGCGTCAGTGTGAGGATGTGAAATGTGATCGGATGATTCTGACGCCATGGTTTGTCATTATAGCGGGGCCAGTGGCATGCGGCAATTCATTGGGAGGCGGCAAAAAACTGAGCGTCAAAAGGGATACGGATTGAAGCGTGGACCGGAGAGATGGCGGAGAAAGCTCTGGTGTGTAACAACCCAATTGGAGTCACAGAGTAACTCGAACGCATCGGTACCAAGGCCAGTACGAGAGATGATCAGATCCGTATCGACGGGCGACCAGGGTTTCAGCAACCAGCCAAAATTGATACGCGAATATCTCATGTCCAGGAAACGGTATGTTGCGACCACTCCCGTATTCGAGTCGGTTATGGAATCGGGGGTGCCTAGCTTGGTAATCACATCGGCCAACGTGGTTTTCCCTGGAACGATAAAGGCCACGTCATTCTGCGTGATGGTGGTATTCAGGGTGAGGCGAACGACATTACAGCCGACGAAGGTCATACACATAACCACGGATAGAAGTATGGAGCAAAGCCTGGACAAAGGGAGCTTCATCTCATTCTCCAAAGGGCCAGAATCGAAACTCTAGTCCGTCCGTGCGCTTCGACGAAATGACGTCCTCGACGATCCCTTCACGGTTAAGGATGACGAACAAGTCATCGCTTTTGACGGACACGCGTGAAAAATTGATGATGATGAGCAGCAAGCTGCCCACTTTGGCGTCGTATCGATAGTACTGAAATACGTCTCGGCCGTTTACTTGAAGAAGCCGATCTGGTGCCCCGAGTAGCGCGAGCACTTCGGCCTTTGTGGTCGTGGATTTTTTGATCGCCTCGACGGACTCGGCTTTGATGTCTTCGCCAAGGGTGCCTCGGCTTAACGCACAGCCTTGAGCCATCACCAAGGCCAGAATTATGACGATACCTGCCAGCGGCTTGAAAAATGACACGGTGACTCCTTTTGTTAGACTTCGGTTGAACGAAGCTCTAAACCCTTGTGCGTGCCAGAACAAAATCGGCTTCAAATATGGCATAGGATGACGGAGTGAGTCCCACTTTACGGTACACGGTTTGCGCAGTGCCGTTATTCATCTCCACGTACAGACGGACCCCGCAGACGTTCGGGTTTGTCTTGGCGGAAGCCATCACGGTTTCATGCATCCGGCGAAAGACGCTCTGGCGGCGCCAGGCGGGGTCAACATACACACTCTGAATCCACCAAAACGCGCCGTTGCGCCAATCGCTCCATTCATAGGTGATCATCAGCTGACCCAGCAGCCGACGTTCGTCGGCCTGCGCCAGTTCGGCAACCATGAAAAATCCACGGTCGGGAGATTCAAGGAGGGCAATGGTCCCGTCATGCAGACGATCGAGATCGAGGCGGCGGCCTTCTGTTTCCAGAGCCATGGCTGCACTGAACGACGCGATCGTCGCCGCATCTTCCAGCTTAGCGAGTCGAACATTCATATGGTCGAAGATTGGCATGGGCTCAGGCCGGTGTCTTTGGGGCTTGCAGCCATCCGGTTTCCGGCTTGTACAACCCGGCGGTACACTCCATCTTGATGGCATCTTCCGGTAGCAGATTGATCGGACGCAGCTGTGGCTGGGGGACAAACGCGAGAAAGCCGGTGAACGGATGGATGGCCGTGGGCACGAAGACCATGGATAAACTTGCCGTTGGTGCAACTTGCAGCGCGAGCGGTGCGGTTCCCATGACAAATCCGATCGCCCAGAGACCGTCTCGAGGAAACGGAAAGGCCACCACGGTGCTGCGCCCGAAGCGAGAACGGAACTGAAGAAGATCGGTCATCCCTTTGATGGTCATGTAGACACTGCGAACCAACGGAACGTGATCGATCCACCGCTCTGCCTGGGTGATGATGCGCCGTCCGACGATATGGGTGGCGATGGCGCCGACAATGACAACAAGAAACAGAAACGCAACAAGGCTGAGTCCGGGGGTCAGTCGCGTACCGATATTCCACGGAAGGTCTTGGATTAATTGGTTAAGTGCTTGTAGCAACGCGGAAAGGATTAAGAATGTGACCCAGGCCGGCAAGAGGACCAACAATCCGGCCAAGGAATATTTCCAGAATGCTTTTGACATCGCCGCTTGTTCCCCCCGATACGATCAGGCAAGGTTGTAGTTTAGCAGAAACCGCCAGCCGAATAGAGTCTGCACCCAGAACTTGATCTCTTCGATACGGGTGATCTATTCTATCCGTGTATCATCAGTCGGGTTCACACGGAGGGGCATTATGGCGGAACGTACTGAGGCAAAGCGTCCGGTCAATCTGGACAAGGATCTTCTCGCCATTCTTTGTTGCCCCGACACGAAACAGGACGTGAGTTTGGCCGATGAGGCGCTGATCGCCAAGTTAAACGACGCCGTGAGCCGTGGGCAATTACACAATAGGGCGAATAAGCCGGTCACGGAGCCCCTCGACGGAGGGTTGATCAGAGGCGACCGGAAGATACTGTATCCTATCCGCGAAGACATTCCTGTCATGCTCATCGAAGAAGGCATTCCCTTGGAAGGGATGATCTAACAGGCTGGTTGCCAGCCGCTTTCTTCGGCAAGTCCGTAGTGGATCCGTTCATCTGAACTTCCTGTACCTGCATGATGAGGGGAAAGCCCCGTATCACCTCGATCATCGTTGAGGCGCGACGCGCGCCTATCGATTGTCGGTCTTGGAGCCGGTCGACGTTCCACAGTGCTGGCAAAGATATTCGTAAAGATTCCCGGTTGGAAGCACAAGCAGGAGTCGCTCCCGTGTCGGGGTCGCTACTCGGCAGGACGGGCAATAGAGTAGCGAGGCATTCAACGACCTAAACTGGTCCGGCTGTTCCGAGGCATCCGGTCTTGGCGGTCGAGCTGTCCGGGGAGATAGACCGTGCGGCCACGTTTGGCGGGTGGGTTTACGCGGAAAGCCTGACATACAATATGTCCACAGGATGAGGCCGTAAGGGTCAAAGCCGAAAGTCCGGCCTCGGGATGCAGTCACCTGTTCATGACTGCGCTGCGCGCGATGGGGTTGCCGACTCCCAGACACAGCGCGAAAACGATCCGTTTTCGCACCATCTTAACGAACGGCCATGCCTCATGAGAGGCGGCAGGTGAAGTTGGTACGAAAAATCCGATTGAAGACGGGAGCGTTATACCGCCGGCGTCTTGGCTGACTCAATGTCCGTTGCTGTGATCAGGCTCGATAAATAATCAGCGACAAAATTGAGCGCTTCCTCCCGTCCGTCTGCACGACGTCCCTTTTCTCGCCGCTGGACCGACAGTTCGTGATCGAGATCGGATTTGACCTCCGTGAGAACTCGCTGGAGAGATGAAGGTGTCAAGTTCGCATCCATGTCTTCGAGCTCTTGGCAACGATCAAGCACCCAATTTAACCCTTCAATTCGTCCGGCGTAATGCTCCTGCTCTGCGGTGTCAATTCGAGACATCGTGGTGGCAAACGTTTGGGCCTCATAGATGAGATTATAGAAACTGGTCACTGCTCGCTGTAGGGTTGGATTCATGTCACTCCTTTGAACAAATTATCAACCGCCTGATTATACACGAGAATGCCAACGTGACAAGGAAAAAGTTGCTGGGTCATAGGTAGCACTTCGTTCGAGATTGGCTTCACGATTCGAGGGAATTAGAACGCTGCCGGCAGACTTTATTCAGTATCTTGCTAGTTGGTCGCTGTCGAAGCCGCGGTGAGATAACGGCGTAGGATGGCTTGCTCGACTCGTGAACGCCCGCGATCCGGCGCCGGGAATCGCAGCACCAGCTGGGTATGCCCTGTTTCGATTATTTGAATCGTCACGCGTGGCTCCGGCGACGGAGCTTCGAGTAGATTGGTCTGTTCCAGCAACTTCATGTCCCGGACAGCTGCTTCCATAAATGAAGAACATTCTGCCTTCGCTGCGTCGAGCAGGTGCCGTTCGGCATCCCGCCAGTTGTCCTTGTCCTGGAGGTGTATCACAAGAATGTAGAGCCCATATTCCTGGCCGGTGTTCTCTTTGACCAAGGGATTCGTAAACAGCAGGCTGTTCGGAAACACCGTCACACGGCCCGTATAGAGATGCGAGGCGTGGCCCGGCCCGATCTCGAGCAACTTGGTCGCAAAGATGTCATGGTCCAAGACGACACCACGATAACCGGCAATCTGAATGCGATCGCCTACCGAATACACTTTCCCGCCCACCCGTAGCGCCGCCCCGCTCCAACAGAGAATGAGTTCCTTGGTCGCCAGCACGAGCGCCGCCGCGACCGCCACGAGGGACACGGCAAAGACTTGAAGTTCGTGCGCCCAGATAACTACCAACCCCACCAGCAACGCGAACACCATGCTATTGCGGACAGAGACCACCCATCGGCGCTTCGCTTCCATCGAGAGGGTCGGATTCTTTGAGATCGCTCGGACGATCAGCGTCCGCACGGTGAAGAGTGAGAGCAGCAGCAGCAGTGAGGTGAGCCCGTCGAACAAGACCGAGCTATCGATGTGCGGCAGCCAGTCAGGCATGGATTACCGCATCAGAACACTAATTGGCGTTAAGCGTATCATGGGTTCCCGGCACGCATTCTTCACGTTTCCACTGTTTCAGGATTTTCTGTTCGTTGAAGACCAGGGTATAGCGGTAGCAATACAACATTTCTTTGGGCCCTTCTCCAGGCTTTCCTATCAACGAGGTGGCTTGCGTCGTGGCATTGGCCAGACCGGCAAAATGCATCGAGCTCAATTCCTTTTCGGCCAAGGGCACGCGATAGGTCCAGACCGAATCCCCCCCGAGAACCGGTGTCTTGGCCGTATGGGGCGGCCCGAACTTCTCCGTCACTTCGTCTTGCGTGAGTCGATCCACGCCCTTCTTGAAATAGCCGTCACGCCATGGACCTCCGCAGGCAAGCATCGCCCCTGCGAGGAAGAGCATACCGACGGTGAATAGGTGCCGACGTACTCGTCTCATGACTTAGGTTGGCCCTTGGTGTCTTGCATGCGTTTCACGGAACAATAGAGCGCATAGCCTTGAGCCAACGTGCCGGTGGCCAGCAGGCCCAACGCCGTCTGCAGCCACGGTGCTTCTGTGTCTTCCAGTCCGTACATCCCGACGATGAACCCGAGCGCAATTGCCACGACCCCTACGAATCGCGCGATCATCCCCCTCATGCGCAAGTTGATGGGAGCCGGCTCGTTGTGCATTGCCATAGTAAGGGTACGCTACACTGGATGGCGCTGCCGGTTCAACAGGACATTGGCAAGGTCCTTCAGCGTCATGCGACCTCTGGGTGGGAGGATCCCAACACCAGCTGTGACTGGCTGCTTGCCATGCGTCGGTCTTCCAGACCGATTTCCCCTGCGTTGTGCACCGCCACAAGACACTTCCATTTCGTATCCACCTACCGGTCTTCTCACACAGCCCCCTGTCCTGCCACCGACGCCGACTCTCGCTTCTGTTGCCGGCAACCAGACCATCGCACGAGGGAAGGCCGCTGAGTGCGAGCACACGAGGCCTCTTCATCATGCGCCCAACCGTTCGACGATCGACTCGGCTGGATAGGTAACGATTTCGGCCAAGGTCGGATGGTAGTGCGGCATGCGGAGCAAGTCCGCCACTGTACCATGATAATACATCACCGCGATCAGTTCGTGAATCAGTTCACCCGCTTCCGGGCCGACGATCTGCGCGCCAAGGATCTCACCGGTCTGAGGAGCCGCGAGCAACTTCACAAACCCCTGCGACGCGCCAAGACAGAGCGCTTTCCCATGATCGGCAAAGGGATAGGAGGCCGTGAGATAGGGAATCTTTTCGGACTTCGCGCGCGCTTCATTCAGCCCCAGCACCGCGACCTGAGGATCCGTAAAGACCACCTCGGCATCGAGACGATGGTCGAGCTCTTTCACCGGCCTACCCGGATGCGTCGCGTTGTACGCCGCAATCTCTCCCTGCTGAATGGCAAGATGCACAATGGGCGTGACATCGTTCACATCACCCACGGCATAAATATGTGCTTGCGACGTGCGCATGGCGCCATCAACAACAATACGCCCGCCGTCGACTGTCACCTCCGCCAGATCGAGATGAAGCCCTTCGATGTTGGGCTGTCGGCCTAAAGCCTGGAGAATCTCCTCGCCGGCGTAGGATCGTTCACGTCCGTCTTTCATCACCCATACCGTCTTCCCTCTCGCGTCATGGGTCGTACGCAGCCACTGTGCGCCCGTGACGACTTCAATGCCCTCGTCGATCAAGGCGGCTTCAAGCGCGCGTCCGACATCCTCATCCATCTCAGAAAGGAGCGTGCGTCCTCGTTGAAGGATCGTGACCTTCGTCCCTAGTCGAGCAAAGAACTGGCCGAGTTCGAGGGCGACCGCTCCACCGCCCAGAACGATCAACGAGCCCGGTTGGGTACGGAGATCCAGGATCGTATCGCTCGTGAAATATCCGGCTTGGTCCAAGCCTGGAATCGGAACCTCACTGGGCCTCGACCCGGTGGCCAAGATGACCGAGGCGGCCGACAAGACCGTGTCTCCGACGGTGATCTCGTGGGGCGACAGAAAGACCGCCCGTGATTGGTACAATGTGAACTTAGGGTCTTGAAGCTGCTGAATGCGATAGTCGGCAAACTCGCGGACCAGCCGATCCTTTCGATCCACGATCGCCGACAGATCGGCCAGAGTTGAGACCGGAGAGAGTCCGAACTCCTTCGCCCGCCTGAAGAGGGCCGCGACTTCGGCAGAACGCAGAATGGCTTTTGTCGGCATGCAGCCACGCAGGATGCAGAGCCCCCCGAGCGGGCCGTGATCCACGATCGCCACATCGGCGCCGGCATCACGCGCGGTCCGTGCCGCGGCATAGCCCGCCGACCCTCCGCCGATGACGATCACATCATGTGTTTTGCGCATTGAAACCCGACTTTGTGCTTTCATCGTTCGTTCCCTTATAGTATGACGTCATGAAGGAAAGGATACACGATGGTGCAACCTGGCCGCTATCGGCACTATAAAGGTTACGAATATGAGGTGCTGGGGGTGGCTCGGCACTCAGAATCGGAAGAGGAATATGTGGTCTACCGCGCGTGCTACGGTGACCGCGGGCTGTGGATCAGACCAACGGCGATGTTCCTGGAGACTGTGATCGTTGATGGTCACTCTTGTCCGCGGTTTCAGTTCCTTGCCGGCTCCTAGCAGGACGCTCACACCATCGCTCTACGAACTTGCCCGAACAGCTTTTTCGCGTCTGTAAGTCGGTCAAGTCAACCAGGTCCATTGCGAAAAGGTGGCAGCCTGTCCGACTCTCCGTCCCTCTGCATCCACGACATTCCAGATGAGGGCGTTCTCGACGAGAAAGCGGCGTCCTGTTGAAGTGATTCTCACACCTTGATAGGTGTCGAGATAGCCGCGAGACCTGGCCTGCTCCAACATCCACTCCCGCTCGGCTCGATTGACCGGCTCAGCCGTAAGCCGCGACGGGGTCTTCACGAGTTGCTCCCAGGTCAGCTCCCATAGCTCCAACGCAACTTGATTGCCATAGTTGAGGAGAGGGTCCTCTTCCATCCCGTGAGATACGACGGCAAAGGGAGACTGGAAGAGCGCGTGGGCCTGATAGTCAGGATTGCCCACTCGTTCGACTAGGTCACGCCCAATCCAGCGACGGAAACTGTTGAGGAGCAGTTGCGACCACTCGATGACGGCGGGATTGGTCCATACCTCAGAAGTCACGGCACAATCCTCCGGGGCAATCGCAAGGAAGGAGCCTGGTACCCCACCTACCAGGCGGTGTACCACGTCCGTTCGGTCAAGGCAAGAACGAGGTCCGTACTCTTGTGCAGATTATAGGAGGACTCTGTATAATACGCACTCTCTCGAGGGGAGCCTCCGAGAGAGACCGATTTTGAGGATCATGTATGGCTGCTCAAACTCTCTTTGATAAAATCTGGGAATCCCACGTCGTGCGTGCAGAGCCCGATGGGACCACCCTGCTCTATATCGATCGTCAGCTGGTCCACGAAGTGACTTCGCCGCAGGCGTTTGAAGGGCTCAAGCTCTCGGGCCGCCGGCCTCGACGTCCTGGCGCCACGTTGGCGGTGCCGGATCACAACGTCCCGACCACCGATCGGACCCTGGGCATCGCCGATCCCCTCAGTGCGAAACAAATCCAGACGCTGGAGGAGAATTGTCGGGATTTCGGCATCATGCTCTTCGGCATGAACGACATCCGCCAAGGCGTGGTGCATATCATCGGACCCGAACAGGGCTTTACCCTGCCTGGGACGACCATCGTGTGCGGCGATTCGCACACATCGACACATGGAGCGTTCGGCGCGCTGGCCTTCGGCATCGGCACCAGCGAAGTGGAGCACGTACTGGCTACGCAGTGCTTGGTGCAGAGACGACCCAAAACCATGGAGGTTCGCGTCGACGGGGTGCTGCCGACCTTTCTGTTCGGCAAAGGACGTGATACTGGCAATCATCGGAAAAATTGGAACAGCCGGCGGAACCGGCTATGTCATCGAGTACACAGGCTCGGCGATCCGCGCGCTCAGCATGGAAGGGCGCATGACGCTCTGCAACATGTCGATCGAGGGTGGCGCGCGGGCCGGGATGGTCGCACCGGACGAAAAAACCATTGCCTATATCAACGGACGTCCGTTGGCTCCGAAGGGAGTGCTGTTCGAGCAGGCCGTACAAGCATGGCAGCAGCTCAAGACCGATGCGGATGCGACATACGATATGACCGTCACGATGCGGGCCGAGGACATCGCGCCGCAAGTCAGCTGGGGCACGAGTCCCGGGATGGTGACCGGCATCGATCAACGAGTACCGGACCCACGTACGATCACCGACGAGAACCAGCGCCAGGCGACGGCGCGGGCGTTGGAATACATGGGCCTCACCCCGAATATGCCTATCACCGATATCAAGATCGATACGGTGTTCATCGGATCCTGCACCAACTCACGCATCGAAGATCTTCGCCTTGCCGCGAGCTTGGCGAAGGGCAAGCATGTCGCGAAGACTGTTCATGCGATGGTCGTACCCGGTTCCGGTCTTGTGAAACAGCAAGCCGAACAGGAAGGGCTCGACCGTTTGTTCAAAGAAGCGGGATTCGAGTGGCGGGAAGCCGGCTGCAGTATGTGTCTGGCGATGAATGCCGACGTGCTTCAGCCCGGAGAACGCTGCGCCTCGACCAGCAATCGAAATTTCGAAGGACGACAGGGGGCCGGCGGCCGGACTCACCTCGTGTCGCCGGCGATGGCAGTCGCCGCGGCAGTCGAAGGTCATTTTGTCGATATTCGTCATTGGTCGTAAGAACCGGGTACGGTGAGGCATGAAGGGATTGACGAACGAATTTCAAGATAGGACTCACGCCTTACGTTTCACTTTTCATCTTTCGCGAGGATCATGATGCAGCCCTTTACCACCATGACCGGTCTCGTCGCACCATTGGACCGTGTCAATGTCGATACCGATCAAATCATCCCGAAACAATTTCTGAAAACGATCAAGCGGACCGGGCTCCGAGAAGGGTTGTTCTACGATTGGCGCAGACAGAAGGACGGGTCACAGGACCCGGCGTTTTTTTTGAATCAACCGCGCTTTCAGGGTGCGACGATTCTCCTGACACGCGATAATTTCGGATGCGGATCGTCGCGTGAACATGCCCCTTGGGCGCTCCTCGACCAGGGATTTCGTTGTGTCATCGCGCCGAGCTTCGCAGACATCTTCTACAACAACTGTTTCCAAAACGGCATGTTGCCGGTCGTGTTAAAGGCCGACGAGGTCCTGGCGATGATGCAAGACGTCCTGGCGACGCCCGGGTACCAGCTGACAGTGGACCTCGGAAACCAGACGGTGACCACCCCGGCTGGCGCCCGCTGCCGTTTCGAGATCGATCCCTTCAGAAAAGACGGCTTGTACCGCGGTCTCGACGCCATCGGTCTGACCTTGCAACATGAGGCAGCCATCGCCGCCTATGAAACTCGACGGAAGACTGAGGCTCCCTGGTTATTCGCCGATCTTCAGTCGAGAACGAAAGAGGTTTCCGCATGAAGCGGCTGGGGCGCATACTCGTGATCATCATGCTGCTACTGGGGTCTGCCTATCTGCTCATTGCGTTCAACTACAGCTACTCCGACGGAAGCCGGGCCGGCTATATTCAGAAATTTTCCAACAAGGGCTGGGTCTGCAAGACACACGAAGGAGAGCTGGCCATGACGACGGTGCCGGGCGTGGCCCCCGTGTTGTGGGGTTTTTCAGTCTGGGACTCGAAGGTGGCAGCGCAACTGTCGGATACCATGGGAAAACGTTTGGTCCTGCACTACAAAGAGTATCGCTACCTGCCCACAAATTGCTTCGGAGAGACTGCCTACTTTGTCGATCGCGTCGAGGTTTCTGAATAAAACCCCGTCTGCTGGTTGCCTCTCAGCTGAAGATGAGCGATTGCAGCAGGGTCGTTCAGAACAACGCGGGTCGGGACATTCGCCATAGACCATTCCGGCCTAGGGACCTTGCTGTCGCGCGATGCGACCGCCCATCTTGTTCCGATACCGAATCCTCAAGGCTGACTCGCTTCCACACCATCACGAACACACCAGACTTGAACCATGTGGGCCCAATTGATGAAGGTCGCGCCGCCTCCTAAGCCGAAATGCACGCCCCACGCGCCCTTGGGATCCTCGCCAGGCCTTGTCGACGACCAATACACAGCCGACCGGATAGCCAGAAACGGATGGCCCGGCGGAAGAGCCAGGCCCGGAGGGGCTACTGAGAAATCCACCAGACCTGACAATTCTTCGAGGGACGGCAACCGCCATCCTTTCTGGCCTCCAACATGTTTCTCGATGCAGATGCGTCGGCCTTCGTTCCATCTGGCGCTCGTCGTCTGCGGGGATTTCTCCCAGACCAGACCGGTTGCTTTATCTAGCACCGCGTCGTTTGTAAATGTCGGCAAGACGACAAACCGCTGTGCCGCTGGCAGAGCTTTGTTTAGGCTCTGGGTCACTCCCGGCAGCTCGGACGGTACTCCTTGCGCGCCCGCTGTCGCACCTGCACTGACATAGCCTGTCTCGATCAACCCACCGAGTACCAGCGCACCCATCGTGACGGTGAGAATTCGTCGTCTCTTCATCACTCCCTCCCTCAGTGCGTTGATCCGGCGCCAGCTGTCTGAGGCTGGGCCTGCCACACTTGCGCGTGATTCAATGCACCGTCCCCTTAGCAGATTTTTGCGTGAAAGGAGAGAGAAGGGCGTTGAGCAGAAGCATGGCGGTCTATTTCACCAGGTTATTAGATCCACTTCTTCCGCTTGAAGAATCCCAGCATGACGATGGCGATCACCACGATGACGCCAAGCACCAGCGGGTAACCCCATTCCCACTTCAGCTCCGGCATGTGCTCGAAGTTCATCCCGTAGATCCCGACGATGAAGGTCAGCGGCATGAAAATCGTCGTGATGATCGTCAGAACCTTCATCACGGCGTTCAGCCGATAGCTGATGCTCGACAGATAGATATCGAGACTGGCTGAAACCATTTCGCGAAGCGTTTCGATGGTATCCACGATCTGAATCACGTGATCGTACACATCACGGAAAAATACCTTCGTCGATTCCTTGAGAAAGGGGCATTCCGATCGGGAGAGATTGCTCGTCGCTTCACGGAGCGGCCACACTGCCCGCCGCAGAAACAGCAGCTGCCGTTTGAGGGCGTGAATCTGGTGCAGCGTCTCCGGCTTAGGATCACTGACCACCAGATCTTGCAACGCTTCGATCTTCTCGCCTAACATCTCCAATACAATGAAGTATTGATCCACAATCGCGTCGACCAATGCATAGAGCAGGTAGTCGGCCCCGGAGTGCCGCAGGCGTCCCTTATTCCCACGAAGACGATCCCGCACCGGTGTGAACACGTCAGCGCCGTTTTCCTGGAAAGACAGCACAAAGTTCCGTCCGAGGACCAGACTCACCTGCTCGACGATGATATCCTGTCGGTCGGTGATCGAGAGCATCTTCACCACGAGGAACAAGCAGATCTCATAATCGTCGAGTTTCGGCCGCTGATCGGTGTTGGCGATGTCTTCGAGGAGCAATGGGTGGAGCTGAAACTGTTTTCCGAACGATTCCAGAATGTCCATCTTGTGAACACCCCCGACATCCACCCAGATGACGGACTCATCGGTCGGTGGCGCAAGCATATCGGGCGACAGTTCCTGGCGTTCGTCGCAACGAGCGCCGGCGTAATTGAAGGCCGTGATCGTGACCTTATCCGTTTTTTTCTCGCCGATATGGACAAGCGTACCCGGGGGGAGCCCCGTCTTTCTGGATCGTTTCTGGACCAGCTTCATCGGTAGAGACCTCGCAGGACCCCCTGCTTGTACGCAGGTTCTCTGCGATGGTCAAGAGGGCCGTCGGCGCGGGTCGCCGGACGCAGTCTTTCCGCTTTGCCGATCCAGTGAGACCTGCTACTCTTCCGGTTCCACTCAGCGAGGCATGCGACATGGAACGTGAGTTGGCTACATTGGTCGAATCGATCCGGAACGCCGGCGCGAAGGTGCGTGAACTGGTCAGGAGTTGGGTTCGAGGTGCAGACGAAACCGGACCGTTCGCCGGTCACCACCGTGGATCACGAGGTCAACCGCATTCTGCATGAGATGCAGCGCCGGGAGTTTCCACAGGATGGATGGCTCTCGGAAGAGTCTCCAGACGATCCGGCTCGACTCACCAACACCCGCGTCTGGATTGTGGACCCCATCGACGGCACAAAGGCCTTGGTGAATCGGAGGCCGGAGTTCTGCATCTCTGCCGCATTGATTGAACGAGGCGTACCAGTCGTCGCCGCGATCCTCAATCCCTCGACCGACGAACTCTTCACGGCGGTGCGCGGCGGCGGACTGTTCTTAAACGGCACGCGCGTCACCCTCTCCCCCACTCATGAGTTCGATCCCATCATCATGGTCAATGCGTGGGAATTCCGGAGCGACCGATGGTCGACGCTCGCCGAGACCGCTCGGTGCCGCCCCATGTACTCCATCGCCAACGCACTGGCCTTGGTCGCCGCCGGTCGCGTCCAGGCCGTCTTGACCATCGAGCCGGAAAACGAGTGGGATCTCGCGGCCGGAGTCCTGCTCATCGAAGAAAGTGGCGGCGCCATCAGTGATGCGGTCGGGAAACCCTTCGCCTTCAATCAACCGACGCCAAGGTTTCATGGCGTCATCGCTGTGACCGCCACGGCCGACAAGAATCTGCGTGCCAACCTCCAATTCCACGCCGACCATGCTCGCTCGCAATCAGAGCGAAAGCGAGCCGCTCCATGACCAGCAACCCATTCGCTCGGATGGTCATGGCGGTTCGTCAAAACATCGGGCAAAGCGCATTCCTCCTCAAATGTATATCGGTAGTTCCACGAAACTCACGTGACGTGCCAGAAAAGCGGGACTGGCCGAGAGTTTCATCGTCACGAATCGCGCCTGTCACGCGCGTCTTGCCTATCTCGCTCACGACTCCATAGCCTCGCAACTCCCCACAGAGTTTGTCACCGGCGCCCTCTCTGAACGGCCTGCCAGGAGTCAAGCTTCCTTTTTGATAATGGTTGTGAATGAAGAAAATACCTCTATACTGACAGTAGTTACGATCTGTAGCAGAGCACTGAAATGGACTTCGTGCTCCCTCCTGCGCGCTGAAAATGGGAATAATGCAGAAGCCGGCCCACAAAACCATCGAACCGCGCGCCTACGATTCTTTGATCCAGGAGGGCTTCATCCGCCAGGCGGATCTTGTGAAAGCTGTTCAAGAGTCCCTGGAAGGATGGACCGACTTAGAAGGCCTGTTGATCGAGAAGTACCGAATCCCGAAAGCGGCGCTCGGAAAGACACTGAGCACGTTCTTCGACTGCCCCTATATTCCGTACGACGACCGGACCCTGGCTGACCCCCAACTCCTCAATAATCTTAGTCACGATTACCTTCGCCGGCACCACTGGCTCCCGCTGAAACAGCAGGGGGATATTCTCGATGTCCTGATCGACAACCCTCATGATCTCGATAGAGGTCATGATATCCAGCGCTCCTTCCCAGGCCTGACGATACGGTATGCCTTGGGCCTGCGGCGTGACATCGAGCGGTTTCTCAACGCCACGATCGGAGAAACCGACAGCGGGTCCATTGCGGATACGCTGGGCGAGCTGGTCAGCGACGCGCACCAGGAGGAGGCCCTCGACAGCGGCTCCGATGGCATTGACGAAAACGATTCCGCGATCGTACGGCTCGCGAATCAGATCATCGTCGAGGCGTACCGACACGAGGCGTCTGACATCCATATCGAACCGTACTCGGATCGCAAGGAAACAGCGATCCGTTTTCGCGTGGACGGTACCTGTTCCACCTATATGCGGATTCCCGCGATCTACCGCCGAGCGTTGGTGTCCCGTATCAAGATCATGTCCAGTCTTGATATTTCCGAACGCCGGAAACCGCAGGACGGGAAGATCCGGTTCAAGCTGAATCAGGATAGAGAAATCGAGCTGCGCGTGGCGACACTGCCGACCGCCGGCAACAATGAAGACATCGTCATGCGGTTGCTCACGGCGAAGGAGCCTCTTCCCCTGGACGCCATGGAGTTTGCTCCGGCCACGCTCACGACGCTGCTGGAAATCGTGGAGAAACCGCACGGAATCATATTGTGCGTGGGTCCCACCGGATCCGGAAAAACGACGACCCTGCATGCCCTGCTGCGCCATCTCAATACAGACGAACGGAAAATCTGGACGGCGGAAGACCCCATTGAGATCAGCCAGGAAGGCCTCCGCCAGGTGCAGATCCATCCCAAAATCGGGTTTACCTTTGCCGCCGCCATGCGGTCATTTTTACGAGCAGACCCGGATGTCATCATGATCGGTGAGATGCGGGACAAGGAAACTGCCGATGTGGCGATCGAGGCCTCGCTGACCGGCCACCTGGTCTTGAGCACATTGCACACGAATGGGGCGGTCGAGACTGTGGTTCGCCTCCTCGACCTGGGATGCGATTCCTTCAACTTCGCCGATGCCATGCAAGGGGTGCTCGCGCAACGACTCTGCAAACGGATCTGCGCCAATTGTAAAGACACGTACCATCCAACCGTCCAGGAGTACGACAAACTGGTGCATGGGTACGGTTCGTACGCTTGGAAAGCGTTAGGCGTAGACTATCGCGATGACTTTCAGCTCTATCGAGGGCGTGGGTGCGACGCCTGTAACCAGACAGGCCTCAAAGGTCGGATCGCCTTGCACGAACTCCTGAGGGGATCGGATGAACTGCGAAACCTGATCCAGAACCGCGCCAAAACTGCAGAGATGCAGAGCCTGGCCGTGAAGGAAGGAATGGTGACCCTTGTGCAGGACGGAATTCTGAAAGTACTCGCCGGCCTGACCACCTATGAACAAGTCCGCGCTGTCGCCATGAAATAGCGGATCGAATCTCGTTGCGGTCGCCGACGCTCAGGCCGTTGATTCCAGCATCTTCACGAACTTCTTCAACCGCTCTCCCTCTTCGGGACGAATCTTAATAAACTCGACACCGAACCTCGTCTTGGAAACCCACCGAACTGCGGCCAAATCGACGTGGACCGGCTCCTCTCGCTCCCGGAGTTGCATCGTCAATTGTAGATAGACTGCGACGCCGGCTATGGTGTCCGACGTAATGGCGCAACCTTCCGCAGACAGATTCAATATCGTGCCCTTCTCGGAAAGCTGGTCTCCACTGAACGACACAGGAAGTTGCACCGCGAAACGAGTATGTTTACGTCCTTCCATGAGACTCCCTGCCGATCATCGTCTATGGCGTGAGAAGTTATTCACGGTGCCGATAGCGTATCGCTGGAACGCGGTCTTCTTGCCGAGAGGAAAGGTTTTCCACCATTTTGCGTGGCTACACGGTCGGTTCCAATGCGGTGAACCACTCGTCTCTCTCCTCTTTTGAAAAGTCCGGCGAGCACTCGACCGTCTGCCCATCATCATGTCGGCCTTTCACATCATCTCGCTTCTTCCTACTTACCATTTGGTGAACGGGCAGACAAGCGATCGAGCGAATTGGACGCAGCTAGCCAAGCCGCGCAAGCCGCCGGCATGCGTCATCGATATCGGAATCGATTTTTGCATAACTGAATCGAATGAACCGCCTTCCGTCAGCCCCGGAAAAGAAGGCTTCGCCAGGCACACCGGCCAACCCGATCGTCTCGAGAAGAGACATCGCCCGCTCCTTTCCGGTTATGCCAGGCAGACGCGACGCATCGGCCAGCACATAGTATGCGCCCTGTGGAATCGACGGCATCAGACCGGCCTTCGCCAAGGCTCCGCAGAACTGATCGCGCTTCCGTTGATAGTCGCGCGCCAGATCGCGGTAGAACGAGTCCGGAAGTTCCTGAATGCCCGCCGCCACCCCCGCCTGCAACGGCGTCGGAGCACAGACATAGAGCAGATCGTTCATGGCTCCGATCGCCTGTGCCCATCGCGCTGCCGCGACACTGTAGCCGATGCGCCAGCCGGTAATACTAAAGGTCTTGGAATACCCGCCGATGGTGATGGTCCGGTCGGCCATGCCCGGCAAGGTTGCGAGACTCACATGTGTACGACCGTCATACAGAAAGTATTCGTAGATTTCGTCGGTGAACACGAGCACATCGTATTGTCGTGCAATCGCGGCAAGACTCTCCAGCTCCAGCCGGCTGAACACTTTTCCGGAGGGATTGCCGGGCGAATTCACAATGATCGCCTTGGTTCGTGGTGTGACCGCGTGTTCGACCTCGGCCGGGGAAAAGGTCCATTCAGGAGCCCGCATCTTCACCCTCACGGGAACCGCCTCAACCGCCAACAGCGCGCTGATGTGATACTGGTAGTAGGGCTCAAAGAGGATGACCTCGTCACCGGGACTGAGCAGCGCCAGACAGGCGCAATGAAAGGCCCCGGTGGCGCCTGCGCTGACCGTCACGTCCGTTTCCGGATCAGCCACCATGCCGTTGTACTGCGCGAGTTTCGTGGTGATCGCCTCCCGGAGTTCCGGCAATCCATCGAATCGCGAATAGACATTCTTCCCGCATTGCATCGCCTGCGCCGCGGCTCGAAGCACCACCGGTGGAACCGGCGTGTCACAGACGCCTTGCGCCATGTTGAGGCCCTTCGCCTGGACACAGGCTTGGGTCATCGCTCGAATCTCCGAATGGGCCAGTGCGGCCATTCGTTGGTTGAGGTGTCGTTCCATCGTCGCATCCCTCCCAGATCAACGTGTCTCTCTTGTCGCAGACAGATTCCAGATAGGTCAAGTTTTCTTTCTACGCAGACCGCGGAAGAGATTGCTTCGGATACGATAGCGAATTACAATGTTTTTGTTACATATAACAACCAATTCGCTATACTGCGATCAGGACCCTGTCAGCCTCTCTTCCGGGCTACTCCTCTTGAAGAAGATAGACTGGCAGCTCGTCCGGCAAAGTCGTCTCACGATCGATCGCTTCTCTGAATGATTGAGAGCGCGGGCAAGATCCATGGCCACGCAAGACCCCAGATCCAACCAAGCCTTACGGTCTGACCACGAGGCCACGATGGCGGAACGTCGGGGCCGCCGTCTCAGTCTGAGCTGTCGTCTATTCTTTTTTGGAGAGAATGACTTCGAAGGCGAAGCGACGGTCCTTGATCTCTCCACAAACGGCTGTCAGGCGACGTCCCTTGTCCAGGTTCAGGTCGGCACGATACTCCGTTTGTCCCTGTTCCTTCACGACCAGAAATGGCCTCTGCGGATCGACGAAGCCCAGGTGCGATGGGTCAAGGGCGCAAGTTTTGGCCTTGAGTTTACAGGGATCCGGCCGGCACAACGTGAACGAGTCCGAGCCATTATCATGGCGGCCAAGATCTAAAACAGCGCTTGCCTAGGACTCCCCTCTACTCCGGCCGTCTCTCCTTCTCTCCACCGCGCAAAAGGGTGCCCCCCTCGCATCCTCTCCCCATATCTCCACTCATTCGTTGCCAGCGGCATCTAGCACAAGATAAACCTAGCCCGCATTATTCATAAACGCGTCTACTGCGATCGCAGATTCGCGCGCCTGTCTCGCGTGACGACTGCGCAATTTCGCGACGCTATCATGAATAATGCGTGCTGAATCTCAATGCGTCATCGATACAGACGAACTGGTGGGGAAAAATCAGGGACATTCCGTAGACTGTCTTGTATGCATGAGAACGGGAACTCGACCTGGTCAGCGCTCCTCACTTTTTTTCATTCTTGGGAGGAGGTTGCGGGGGAGAACGAAACATTTCATAGTTCCGCAGCACTTTCCTGATGTAGACACGGGTTTCTCGAATGCGCGGAACTTTGTGGTCTTTGACTCGATGAATCCCGGCGTTATAGGCCGCCAAAGCCAAGGGAAGATCGCCTTGGTAGAGATTCAGCAGATGCCGAAGCTGCTTGGCGCCTCCGCGAATATTCTGGATGGAGTCATAGGCGTCGTTCACACGCAATGTGGTCGCGGCAGCCGGCGTCAGCTGCATCAGGCCGACCGCGCCTTTAGGGGACACGGCATGCTGGCGAAAATCGGATTCGGTCTTGATGACCGCGCGCAGCAGGGCGGGATCAAGACGATACTTCTTGGCGTACCACACGATGGCCCGACGGATTTCCTGTTTAGAATACCGAGGGTAGGCGCCGTCGTAGTCGGGCCTCGTTGGCGTGGGAACAGCGGCGATGAGCAGACACAGCATCACCACCAGCGCACAAGAGGTGCGCAGCAGGCGTGAACAGAGCAGTCCGTTCTTTGTGTCGTCGGTGGCCATGGTGTGCGGTTATATCCCGATGCACAAGACAACCTTCATAAAGGCCTGAAAGGTCTCAAGATCCGTGCCGAGATGTGTCTCTACTAACGTGCGGATAGGATAGGGAAAACGACGGCTATGCCGTATGCTTCACTGTGGCGTGATCTGCACAGAGTGGACGTTTGGGAACTGCTGGCTTTCCCCGCGGAATAGCAGCGCGAGATACGCGAGACTGGCGGAAAAAGCTGGACGGGTGAAATGGTCTGAAGTTCTCGGAACTACGAACTCCGAGTCGCGCCTGTCGCGCACGTCTTGCTTGTCTCGCTCACGCTTCACGCGCTAGAGGAGATCGCCGATCAGCTTCACCGCCTCTTCAGGAGAGGCAGCGGCATGGACAAGATGCGGCGCGAGATTTGTGAACAGGCCCACCCCGGCCTTGTCGGCTCCCAACAGAATCACGGTCTTCTTTGCCTTCAGCGCCAGCGCAACTTCTGAGACCGTTCCGGTACCGCCGAGCCCACAGGCCACGATCATGTCGCTGGACATGACATTCACGTTATTGCGGGCCTGGCCCAGATCGGTGACGATCGCCACGTCCACAAATCGGGATACCTGCGCTTTGCCATCCGGAAGAATCCCAATCGTCAAGCTGCCGGGAACCGACTTCGCCCCCTCGCTGGCTGCGTCCATCACCCCGCTCGCTCGCCCTCCGGTCAACACCACCCATCCTTGACGTGCGATGAGTTCTCCTAAAGTTTTAGCGTCAGCCAATTCTCGAATACCGGCCTTGGCCGGACCCATGACCCCGATCACTGGTTTTCTTGTCGATTGTCGAATCGGACGTTTCACGAACCACACCTCACTGGGCAAAGATATCAGCACCGGTTGCTGGGATCAGAAATATACACCGGGGGCAGGGGGCTTGTCGCGCAACTCTCACACAGGGTCAGGAAGAAAGGATACGCAGCCCGGCTTACGTCAGGGATTTCCCCACAACGCTTCCAGCCGCTGGGCGCGCCCACAATTGTATTTGTAGAATTTGTAGCGGATAGGATTCTTCTTGTAGAAGTCCTGATGGTACTCCTCGGCAGGATAGAACCGTGAAGCCGGCACAATCTGCGTGACGATCGGCTCTGCGAATCGTTTCGATTGCTCAATCGCTTGCTTGGAGGTGTCCGACGCGCGTTTCTCTTCGTCGGTCTGAAAGAAAATGGCGGAGCGATACTGACTGCCGTGGTCGCAGAACTGTGCGTTCGGTGTGACCGGATCGACGTTGCGCCAAAAAGCATCCAGCAGCTTTTGGTAGCTCACTTTGGCTGGGGCATAGACTACTTCGACCGATTCCGCATGCCCCGTTCGTCCAGCGGACACTTCTTCATAGCTCGGATTGACGACCGTACCCCCCATATATCCCGAGGTCGCGGACAGCACCCCCTCAACCTTCTCGAAGGCTTCTTCCATGCACCAGAAACAGCCTCCCGCGAAATAGGCCTTGCCGGTAGTCGCGTCTGTTGCAGCCTGGCCGGCCGATTGGATGTTCCAAGCTCCGACGAGGAAAATGGCCACCGTAAGAACTGATAGAGCGGATGGTCTTCTCATGAAACAGTCCTCCTCACTAACCCAGTCGAATAGCTGTATGAGATCTTACACCTCACACAGCGAGACTTGCGAGAAAAGCGGGATGGGCGAGACGAAGGAGAGGTAGAGATCCGACGTCGAGGTTCCTGGAACTTCGACCTTCTTGTCGCCCCTGTCGCGCACGGCTTGCTGGTCTCGCTCATGCTCCACATTCAAGAGTCAGCCGGAATAATGAAGTCGGCATGGGTCCAGGCCTTCTTGAAACGGTCCTCGGCCTCAGCTGCCTGATCGTCCTTCTGTTGAGCCCGGAGGCTCTGGATCAATCCGATCAGCGCCCACCCGTTTTCGGGATTTCTCGTGAGGTCGGCTTGATACTCGGTTTCAGCGTCAGCTGGTCGACCGGCCAGCAACAGCACAGACCCTAGATACTGACGAACCGGCAGCGGCCAATGTGGAGGTTCGACATAGGGCAGGCTGTCCTCCAGCTTGATGGCTTCCTTCAGCTTACGAATCGCGTCGTCGTATTGTTGCCGGTGCGCGGCAATCTCACCGGCCAGCATCCGTTCCGCAATTTTGAGGAGCGTCCGCGCGATCTTTTCTTCCTGGCTCCGATCTCGCTTGATCTGCTTGGTGAGGTTGGCCAACGCATAATGCTCTCCCTCGGCTCCCGGCAATCGACCGGTCGAGGCCAGTGCCAACCCCCGCCCAAGCCGCCACATGCCGTCCATGAGCCGAAAGCCTTTTGGGGGTGGCGGTTCACGCAACAGCTCGTCCCAGCGCTCAAATCGAATCAGTGAGTAGAGTGGCATTGGGAGATAGAGTTCTTTCCACTTGTCAGTGCGTGCTTCGTCTTCGGTAATCGTGTTCGTCAGTTCCCGCGCCACCCTCGTGGCCTCCGCGCTACGCCCCTCCATCATGAGCGAGGCCCAGAGAAAATGCAGGTTGTGCGAATAGTACCCGTCAGCATAATTCCCGCTCGGCGTGCGGGTGGCCAAATAGGCTTCGTCGACGTGGGCCGCCTGCTCATTTCGCTCGGCGGCTTCATGGTACTTGCCGAGCCGGATGTAGAGGTGGGCCGGCATGTGCACCAGATGCCCGGCACCCGGCATCAGCTCAGGCAATCGCTCTGCGCAGGCGAGCGCCCGTTCCGGGAACGGCGAGGCTTCGAGCGCGTGGATGTAGTAGTGGCAGGCCCCCGGGTGGTCGGGGCTCCGCGCCAGCACGGACTCAAGTGTAGTGACGATCTCGTCGGTGCCCGGCTGCGGTTTTCCATCCCCCTTCCACAAGTCCCAGGGCCGCAGATCCATCAGCGCTTCCGCAAATAGCGTGGACGCATCGTCATCCTCGGGGAATCGCTGCGCCACCAATCGCATGGCCTTCGCATAGGCTTCGTCCAATCCCTTGCGCTTGGCCCCCTTCCGGCTCACGTACCGTGCGACCAACGCCTCGATGTAGGCCTGCTCTTTTAGAGTGGCGCCGTCTGCCAGACGGCGAGCCTTTTGGAGCATCTCGATGGCGCGACGCTCGTCCTTTCTTTCCATCGCACTATTGATGTTGGGGCCGAGTGCGAGCGCAATTCCCCAATAGGGCATGGCCGCTTCCGGATCCCACTCCGCCGCAGCCTCAAACGATCGGATCGCTTCTTCATGGTTGAACGCATAGACGAGTCTGAGACCTTGATCAAAATACCGTTGGGCCTGTTCCGATGTGGTGGTGATGGGATGGTGGAGAGAACCCAGATTGTCGAAGAGCGGCGGAGCGTCTGTCTGCTCGGCAGGCGCAGCTTCCGCCGGTGAGAACATCGCAAACCAACACGATAGACCTACAACCAAGAGCGTGGCGAACATCGACTCCCCTTAACCCGTTGCTCTGCCGAGGTTCAACGCAGTCTTAGCCTACTGCGATTGCTCGTCTCGATCCATGTTCCGAATAAGGACTGCGCGGCCTCTGTCATCCACGAAGACTTCGATCCGATCCCCGACATGGGCCGGTCGATCGATTCGTGTATTTTCGTCATGGGCTACTCGACGCTCAATGCCGCCGACTTCCTGAAGCACATAGGCCCCACCCTCGATCGCCGCGACCTGGCCTTTGACAGCCATGGTATGCGCCGGAATTGCGAGACGCACGTCACCGGATGGTTGGGCTCCTAGCGTGCCTCGCACAATCCCTTGCCCAAGATCCTCCTGCCTCGAAGTTTCCGTGATATTGCAGCCGGCACCCAGCAAGCTCAACCCCATCACACTCACGAAATACCGCCGTGTCATCCTCATATCTTTGCGCTCCCACTCTTGTGCACCTTTGTTCTCCCACCGAATCACCAACCCGATGGCTGATTGTCCACCGGGACAAGACGAACCTCAGAATCGGGTCACACTGGAAAAGTGGAAGTCGTGAAGTATCATCGCCGGCACGAGAAGCTTGCCGGTTTCGGACGTGATCGCTTCAGCCGGCTTGGTGAAGGCCGCGATCCGGTTGAAGACCTGTAGCGGGCTCTCGTGAAACCGAAAGTTCTTCACCGCCGACACGATCGCTCCATTCTCGACGAGAAACGTGCCGTCTCTGGTCATGCCGGTCAGGGTGAGATCGGTCGGATTGACCGTTCGGATGTACCAGAAGTTCGTGACGAGGATGGCGCGTTCCGTGTTTTTTATGAGTTCCTGTAGCGTCGGCAAGGACGATCCTTTTCCTGAAAGACAAGGGGCGTCGAGTGTCGGGATCTTGTCGATCCCTCGCCCCTTCGCGGTGAACCGATCATAGGCAAGCTGTGTGAGCACCCCATCCGTAATCCAGTCGGATGCCAGGGTCGGTAATCCATCCGTAGTGAATCCCTTGCCCAAAAGATCCTCGTGCGCAGGCAGATTGCGGAGCGTCAATCGCTTGTCGACGATCGACTGGCCCAATTTACCTGAGAAGGCACTTGTGCCTTTCTCGTACGATTTCGCATCGAGCGTCCAGAGCAGCGAAGACCACAATCCCGCGACGGCAGCCGGCTCAAGAATCACGGTATAGCGCCCCGGCGGCAGCTCGCGCACCTCCAGGCCCCGTTTGGCTTTGTCGATCGCGGTGAGGGTCCGCTCCTGAACCCTCAGATGATCGATGGACCGATGAGCCGCGGCACCCCAGCCGGTAGCCTCGCCCGCCTGCGCCGTGAGGCTGAATCGCGCGTCGGTCCGTTCTTCGTGGGCGAAGAGTCCCGTGTTCGCGGCCACTCCGACCGTCGCAATCGATGAAGACACAATTCCGGCTGCGCCAAGATTCTCCATACGGCATTGCCCGATCGCCTCGTTCGTATACTCCAGTCGACGGGCCGGCCCGGCCGCGGCAGTTTCGGCTCGCGCCGTAGGCAGCGTCAGATAGGTCTGTGGCTCGACCGGCGGGAGGTATTCCGTATCATCCGGCGACAGTCGCGCGATGTGTGTGGCTCTCGTCACCGTCTCTTGCACCGCCCCCGCGGTGAAGTCCGTCGTGCCGGCGGTGCCGTGACGCCGTCCGAACGCCACCGTCACACTCAAAGATCCGCGCCTCGTATCGACGTTCTGGACAATCTGATTGTTCGCAAACCGCGTCGTCCCGCTCTGCTGATCGTGCAACGACACAAGCGTGTAGTCGCCGGTCGAATGTTTCAGAACCAGGTCCGCGAGAAACCGGAACTCGTCCAGGCTCGTCAGCTTCGGCCAGGTCTTGTGCCCGGTCGTACTCATGATCCGGCCTGCCCGCCGATGACATTGACGTTGCGAAACCGCGCGTGGGACGCCGCGTGAGTCATCCAGCCGGACTGGCCCGGCTGGCCCTTGCCGCACGTGATGAACCCATATCGCCGGCGGTGCGACCGATCCGCAACCCCGTCGCAGCTGCCCCAGAACTCCGGCGTGATCCCATGGTAGACGACATCACGAACCATGTGGGTCCGTTTCCCCTTCTCGATCAGCCAAAATGCGTCTCCGCCGAACTGGAAGTTATATCGTCGTTGATCGATGCTGTAGGATCCGTGGCCTTCGATGTAGATACCCCGTTTCACATCGGCGATCAGCTCGTCGAGAGTGGCGGCGCCCGGCTCTAACCCGATGTTGGCGATGCGGACGATCGGGACACTACCCCAGCTGTCCGCCCGATTGGAGCCGCGCGAGCGTGTCTCGCCGATTTTCGGCGCGACCTCGCGGTTCGTGCAATAGCCGACAAAGATGCCGTCGCGCACAATGTCCCATTGCTGACAGGCCACGCCGTCGTCGTCGTAGCCGGTTGCGGCAAGGGTCATCGGTTCGCAGTTGTCGGCCACGAGATTCACGTGCGGAGAGCCGTACCGGAAAGTCCCTCTTTTTTCAGTCGTGAGAAAGCTGGTGCCGGCATAGTTGGCTTCGTACCCGAGCGCGCGATCAAGCTCGCTCGGATGGCCGCAGGACTCATGCATCGTGAGCGACAGATGTTCAGGATCGAGGACGAGATCGTACTGACCGGGGTCGGTGGTAGGCGCCTTCACTTTCTCAACGGCCTGAGACGCGATGCGCGGGGCCTCGGTCAGGAAATTCGCGTCCTCGATCAATTCATAGCCCGTCCGAAGATGCGGTGTATTGAAGCTCCGCGAGGCGAATCGTCCGTCATGAACCGCCGTCGCATCGAAATCGCCGCTCAGGGCCAGGAGATCGAATTCCAGGCGCGACCCTTCGGTCGACACAAAAAGCTTGCGGTCCCGACGAGCCCAAAGGCTCGCACTGCTCCGCACAATACCCGGCTGTCGATGAACGTACTCCATCGTCTCCAGGAGCAGCGCCGATTTGTCTTTCGAGGGAGACGGTAAACGGATCAATCCGCCGCGCGGTGACGATCCGGTCTCGATGGACCGGCTCATCGGCGAGTTTCACCCTTTCACTCGCGAGGGACGCGGAGCCTTTGGCGATCTCGATCGCCAATTCAGCCACACGGGGGGCTTCCTCCAGCGACAGCACCGAGCTGGCGGCAAAGCCCCAGGCGCCGTGATAGAGGACGCGAATCCCAAACCCGCTGTCCTGCGTTTCCCGAATGGACGCGATGCGTCGGTCCTCGCCGCGAATGGTCTGCGTCGTGCTGTCGAGAAGGCGGATATCACCGTACTCGGCCCCGGAGGCCACCACGCGTTTCAGCGCGAGTTCGGCAAGTTCGTCCTGATGAGGATTCGAAAGAGCGGGCATGGTGTCTGTATCCTGCCAGACGCACCGGCGCCGTTCAACTCACCGCTTGGCTTTTCTCAGACGATTCCCTACGATACCGCGTTATGCTGCCTCCCGAACGGACGCCGCGTCAACGAATCATCGACTTGATCACGGATACCAGGCGATCGTCGTACCAGTTGGCACAGATGCTGGGGATTCCCGAGCGACAGGTCGAGGCGCATCTGACTCACGTCGTGAAAACCATTGCACGAGACAAGACAAAGCGATTCATTCTGGACCCGGCACGCTGTCAGGACTGTGACTTTGTCTTTCGTGACCGCCGTCGTCTGACAAGCCCAAGCCGCTGCCCACATTGCCGAAGCGAAACCATCGCGGCACCCTGCTATGGCATTGATCTATTTGCGCCCTAGTTCGAGCAACTCTTCGCCCGATACGTTTTGCATATTTTTTGGACCCCTCGGCAGTTCGTTTTGGCGTAGAATGGACGACGTTAGGCGGGATGGCTCTTGAATCGAATGCGATCACCGCCGGTGGCAGCCACTGCAAGAGCGACCGGAGTCTCAATGAGACAATGGATCCACATAGGGGCTGTGGTCTTCTGTATTGTGCTAGCCGCCTGCAGCGCGGACAAACCGAAGGAACTGCTCGAGATCGCTGAGTTCGAAGAACGCCAGATGAACCTGCCCCACGCGAAGCAATTGTACGAAGATGTGATCCGTCTCTATCCAACCAGCAAAGAAGCCGCCACGGCCCGAACGCGCCTCACCGCTCTTAAGCATAGCCAGTAGCTTTCCCTGCCTGGCCATTCTCTCGCCTCTCCTCGCATTCACTTCTTCCGATCACACTGCGTCAGGGCTTCCCTCTCAAACATACCGTCCCCCATTGCTAACCCTGGCGCTTACGCGCAAGCCTGCTATACTTAAGTAGACACCATACAAGAAAGGACGATCACCAGGGAGGGTGCGGTGTCTAAAAACTATGCCGTTCGAGCGGGGCATCGCGTGTCGATCCGTTGTCCCTTTCTGTACCATGGAGAGGGCTTCCACGGAAAAGGGCAGCTCTGGAATCTGTCGACCTTCGGCTGGCGAGCCACAGGAGACCACCCGGTCACACCGGGTATGAGTATGCCGGTCTACCTCGAACTTGCCGATGGTGGAGAGTCCAAATATTTACTGATCGACTCCGCGATCGTCCAGTGGGCGAATGGACGCGATGCTGGGTGGAAAATCCAATCGATAGACCCGACTGCGCTGGCTAGGCTGAAACGTTTTCTAGATCAGGCGTGAACTGAGTTGTCCAACAAGTTGTAGAGGCAAGACCTCGGTAGCACGTTCACACACCAAGCCGTCAGGACGAGTGTAAACGGATCGGTGGTCATGGCCCGATGTAATCCCACAAGTCTGCACCTTGACGTGAACGTCCGGCGAGCCACTCACGAAACCCCGGAATGCGAAACGACAGGAACCGCTGGATCTTCTCGCAGCGGAGCGAGAGGTCGGCGGGCCGAAAGCTCCCAACGTGATTCCGTGCGGATCCTGTCATCAGGCGGCCTTTCAACTCCGGATACCAAGGCAGCAAGGTTTCACCGATTTCCCAGCGCGAGAGCCGCTCGCTCCCGCCCAGGTGATAGAGACCCGGCTGCTTGCGATCGACTAATTCCCAGACGGCTCTGGCGATGACACCGGCAGGAAGCGGACAGCGGAACTCGTCGGCATAGAGCGTCACGTCTTTGCCGGCCTTAGCGGCTCGGCACATGTCTTCCACAAAACTCCTGTCGCCGTTCTCCGAAGTCCCGGCAGTCAGGACAATCCGAACGACTGTGTGTCCGGGATTCTGCAAGACGGCCTGTTCGGCTTCCAGCTTCGTCTGACCATACACGTTGATCGGGTTCGGTTCATCCGTCTCGCCATACCAGCCGGTCCTTCCGTCGAAGACTTCCCCGCTGGACAGGAAGATGAAGGGAATGTCCCGGGACAACTGCGCGAGCTGCGCGGTGGCTTCCACATTGATGCGGCGGGCTTGTTCAGGATCTTGTTCGCAGTCCTTGGTTCGGCTGAATGCCGCACAATGAATGACGAGAGTCGGGCTTGATGAATTGCCACGTGCGTTCGATGTTCGCGCGATCGGTCAGATCGAGATCCGCACGGGTCAGTCCCTGTACATCCCAATGAGAAGCCCATCGCGGGGCAGTCTTCACAAGGTACTGTCCGATCAATCCCGCCGCCCCGGTGATGATCGCGCGAGGTGCCATGGTGGGGGGGTCACTAGCGTGTCAGCTTGCGATAGCGAATCCGGTGCGGCTGATCGGCTTCCTTGCCCAACCGCTTCTTCCGATCCGCTTCGTACTCGCTGTAGTTCCCTTCGAACCAGACCACCTTGCTGTCGCCTTCGAACGCCATGATGTGGGTCGCGATCCGGTCCAGAAACCAGCGATCGTGACTGCTGATGACGGCACAGCCCGCGAAACTTTCTAATCCTTCTTCGAGTGCGCGCAAGGTGTTGATGTCGAGATCGTTGGTCGGCTCGTCGAGAATGATGAGGTTCGCCCCTTCTTTCAACATACGGGCCAGGTGCACCCGGTTGCGTTCGCCGCCGGAGATGTCCTTCACCTTCTTCTGCTGATCGGTGCCCG
This sequence comes from uncultured Nitrospiraceae bacterium, assembly GCA_963801725.1. Lineage (GTDB taxonomy): Bacteria > Nitrospirota > Nitrospiria > Nitrospirales > Nitrospiraceae > Palsa-1315. The sequence goes on along the minus strand of CAWDFX010000002.1, from coordinate 682,816 downwards.
CGAAGTTGAACCGGGCACAGTAGGCCCTGGCGTTGACTTCGGCCTTGCCGAGCATAATGGTCTCGTGGCCCTCGGAGATGATGTCGTAGACGGATTTGTTCGGATCCAGGCTGCGATCCTGGTCCACGTAGCCCAGCTTGACCGTCTCACCGATCTTGATCGTTCCCGCATCCGGTTTCTCTTTCCCGATGATCATGCGGAACATCGTCGTCTTGCCGGCGCCGTTCGGACCGATCACGCCGACAATGCCGCCCTTGGGGAGGCTGAAGTTCACATTCTCGTAGAGGACCTTGTCCCCGTAGGCTTTGCTGACGCCCTTGGATTCGACGACCACATCGCCCAGCCGTGGACCCGGCGGAATATAGATCTCCAAATCTGCGGCCTGCTCGTCCTGTTTCTGATTGACCAATTCCTCATAGCGGTTGAGCCGCGCCTTGCCCTTCGACTGACGGGCTTTCGGCGACATGCGAATCCATTCCAACTCATGCTCCAAGCTCTTGCGGCGCTTCGATTCGGCTTTTTCTTCTTTTTCCAGCCGCACCTGCTTCTGCTCCAACCAGGACGTGTAGTTCCCTTGGAAGGGAATGCCATGGCCGCGATCGAGTTCGAGAATCCAGCCGGCGACGTTGTCGAGGAAGTAGCGGTCGTGCGTGACGGCGATGACCGTGCCTTTGTATTGCTGAAGATGCTGCTCAAGCCATTGCACGGACTCGGCATCCAGATGGTTCGTCGGCTCGTCGAGCAATAAAATATCCGGCTCCTGGATCATGAGGCGGCAGAGGGCCACCCGGCGCTTCTCGCCGCCCGAGAGCACCCCGACCTTCGCATCCGGCGGCGGACAGCGCAGCGCATCCATGGCGAGTTCGAGCACGTTCTCCAATTCCCATCCGTTCGCCGCTTCGATCTTTTCTTGCAGCTGGGCCTGTTTCTCGAGGAGCTTTTCCAATTCATCGGGAGTCGCCTCGCCCATCTTGTTGCTGACCGCGTCGTATTCGTGCAGCATGGCCACGAGTTCTTTCTTGCCCTCTTCGACGATTTCTTTCACCGTCTTGTCAGGATCGAGCTGCGGTTCCTGTTCAAGCAGACCGACGCTGTAGCCCTTCGAGCGGGTGATCTCTCCCGTGTAGTTCTGATCGACCCCGGCAATGATCCTGAGCAGCGAACTTTTCCCCGATCCATTCAGACCCAACACACCGATCTTCGCGCCATAGTAAAATCCGAGATAGATCTCGCGCAGCACCTGCCGCTTCGGCGGATAGACCTTGCCGACATTGACGAGTGAAAAAATGACTTGCTTGTCGTTCGTAGTCGCCATGTAGTCCTCTGATGATTGAGATGGGTCACAAGGGAGCAGCCACGATAACAAAAGCCTATCCGGTTGCACAACCGGAGGGATGAAGACTGAGAGGGAGGGCGCGCCCCGTCACATGCCCAATTCCTCGGAGAGCCTGACTTCCGATTCGTCGTCTATTTCCTCAAGGCAACTGAAGCAGGTAAAGGGAAACCGGTCGATGGGGATAGCGCAGACTTCTCCGACCGCCGAGTCGTCCAGCGCAGGCCCGCCGCATTCTTTATGAATCAACGTCAGCATCGTGGCGCCTCATGGGGTTTCAAGGACAAGACGACGAAACCGTTCAACCTGTTCATCGCTGCTCAATCGATGGTCCCCGGGAATCAGTTGGAGTTCGACGGGAAACGCGGGGTCGCGCGCGAGCAGTTGTTCGACGAACTCGCTGCTCCCGCTCGGCAGAATCGCCGTATCTTGGAGACCGTGGAGGATCGTCGTGTTCACCGGCCTGAGTCGATCGAAGCTTGTTTTCCAATAGGCCTCGCTTTCTTCGACCCATTTCCACGACAACGGCCAATCCTTGTGAGCTGGCTCGTCGTCCCAGGGCATTTTGCCGGAGGTGTGCCACGCCTGTCGACGTGCGTCCGAAATCGACCGCGCACGGACACCCATCATGTTGAAGGCGGGAGCGATGAGAATCAGCCGCTCAATTTCCTGAAACTCCTGCGCCATGAGCCAGGCGATCCAACCTCCGAGCGAATTGCCGACGATGGTGAGAGATGGGCCGCCCTTCAGCATCGTGATAACCGCTCGCGCATCGGCAATCCAATCGGACAACGTGTAGTCCGTAAACGTTCCTTCTGACTCCCCGAACCCGCGCACATCGTAACAGCAGAACCCCCAGCCCTTTTCTTCACACCACTGTGCGAGCGCCTTGCTCTTATTGCCCCAGCGTTTGGACAAGAACCCCGTGATGAAGAGAATCTGCCGATCCTTCCCCAAGGCGCGATCTCCACGAATGCGCCTGCCGTCGGGCCCGGTGAGAAAAAACCGATCGAGCGCGCTCATGGTGTCGCCAATACCTTCGTGAGAAAGACACCGAGTCGTTGGAGGACTGGTTCTGGAATTTCGTGCCCGCCGCGGAAACTGTGCCATTCGACCACGAGACCGGATGTGCTCAGTGCGTCGCGAAGTCGCTCCGCTCCGACATACGGCAGGATGCTCGTCCCGCATTCCATGGCTTTGAAAGACCGGCAGCCCTTTGCGTTTCTGGAGAAGCGGAATCCATTCCTGTGCCGCAAGGAGCGTTCCGGACAGTTGGATCAGCCCGGCATAGGGCTCCGTAGTTCTGAGCATCAGATCGCAAGCAAGCATTGCGCCCTGGGAAAATCCTCCGAGCACGGTCCTGCGAGGGTCGGCGCCGAATGTGCGTTCGACTTCCTTGAGAAACGTCCAGCATTGTTTCGCGCGCCGGAGCCAGGCCTTTGGGGATCTCGTTCGAGAGATCGCGCACCCGACCTGCCGCTTGATCCGCTGCCATGCGCGCCATGTCGATGAGCCACCAGGCATGCGCGTCGCTCGGTCCAAAACTCAACGAGAGCGGGCCTTCGGGAAACACAAACCTCGTCCCGGACGGGACGGTCAAGTCGTCGGCCAACGACACGAGATCGTCTCCCGGCGCGCCGAAGCCGTGCAGGAGCAGGACCAGAGGGCCGCGACCTCCCCCCTTGCCATCTGTGCCGCCCAGAATTCTTGTCCGCAATCCGCCTATGTGTTCTTCACGCATGAGCAGCCCGTCATCTCATATACAAATATTGCAGCAAGGCCACGAGGCCGTAGAAGGAGGATTCGACGACAGGTTGTTTGTAGAAGGGAACGAACGCGCCCTTCTGGTTGGCCTCGACCTGGTCAATGATGTACTGGACTTGTTTCGCACGAACCTCGTGGTCCTTGCCCATCCCCAGGGCTTGGATCATTTGCTTGCTCAACGCAACCAGCACCCCCTGCTTACCCTTGTCGGCGGATTTGTAGAGGAGCAACGCCGCGCTCAGCGCGAGAACGACGTTCAATGCCCAGGCCAGGAGCAGCACGACCGGATAGTTCCAGATATCGAAGTAGTCGTTGCGCGCGGCGATCATGATCAGCAAAGCGATGAACGGGTATCGAATCAGTCGATTCACTGCTTCCGTCCGCTGCCCGATCAGGTCGATCCCGGCGAGATGCTTCAGCCTGTCGAACTCGGCCTTGTGGCTTTGGCTGAGTCCATACTCGCGCAGGTATTCCTCCTGCACCTGCTCCGACCACCCGCCGCTCGAGAGGGTCACCCAGCTGATCCACCGGCGGCACAACATGACTTCGTCGAACACCGCCAGATTGAGCAACACCACCAATGCCATGGTGCTGAGCCCCATACTCCAGTCCACTTGGCAACTGAGCCAACCCCGGCAGGGGTGAATCATTTCTTCGCCAAGCACCCAGCGATCCACGGAAAACATGATCGCGCCATACAACAGGGACAGGACCAGCACGCGCGCGATCCGCTGGAGCGGGCGTGCCGCGTCGAGATACCAGGCCCAGGCCTGATCCACTGTGGTAGCCGCTCGAGTGGCAGCCGGATGATAGACCCGTTGCAAATTCGTCCAGAATGACTTCCAGGTGAATCGGGGACGATGGCTTTGATCAATACGGAACTGAAAGTCGTCGGTGAGATGCTCGCTGTTCTTGATGAGATCGCGCGAACCCTTGATCAGGAAAACGGCGCACAAAATTACCGCAAAAAGCCTGAGCAATTGTCCAGGCCAAATGCTGACACCGGCAGTCCATGAAAAGGGTTCACCTTCATCGTGATTGGTCATCAGTGCGGTCACACCACCTGTGGTCACAAAGACCGCCGACCCCACCAGGATGATAAGACCAATCGCGGCGAACAGACGCCAGGAGCGTGAGACCCGGAGCCAGAGTCGCTGATTGGTCCAGGTCAATACCGTCGCGACCAACAACCCGAGCCCGACCAGCGCCATGACGGTGGCCTTGCCGGGACCAATGCCCTGTTTGAGCTGGCCCAGATCGTCCGTATGTTCGAGATCCGCCCGTAAAGGATGGATCGTTCTCACACCTTCGACATCCACGACGCTGAGATCCACGGCGCCCTCTCGCCCCACTTCGAAGATTCGCGGGTGTTCAGCCGCATCGTATCGACGGTCTTCCGGCGTCAATGCGACGTGATAGCCCGTCGAACAGGGACCCGCCGATCTCTGGCGATTGGCCTGCGACGAAGCAGTCGACGTAATTCACTGCCCGAAGCACGGCAAAGAAGGTGGCGGTTTGATAGCTGCCCCGAAACGGTGGAACATCGCGTTGCAAACCGCCGTCCAACTGCAAGCCGAACGGCGAGGCCACAACCATATTTCTGGTCCACTTGTACTCGCTTTCATGGAGATGGCGGGCGTCGAGATCGACGGTGAAGAAGACGGCATGCGGAAAGGCCGGACGGAGCGCCTTGAGGATGAGCACCGCATCGTAGGGGTCGGTACCCAGGATGCCGATCGCCTTCGCCCCTTCTCCCTCGTCCTCTATTCTCATGGCCAAGGCGCGCACGTAATCGAGCTGACTGGTGCCCTCGGGACGTTCCTGCAGTCCACCGGCCAGCGGATCCTTCGCCCCATTGGCTTTGGGGGGCTCTCCACGCACGTGCTTCGCACTATCACCGCCCGACGTTTCGCCGTCGAGACCGCTGAGATAGCTGTACCGGAAGATATTTAGGGTAAGGGATTCGTAATCTGCCGAACGTTGAACCTGTAAATCGATTGCGCGGGGGACCGTGGGACACCAGGCCTTGATTGTCGTCGGCACCTGGATCTGTTTGAGTTCGGCTTCCGTGAAGGTCGCCACCTTCGCGCAAGCCGCCGCGCGGAACTCGACCGGCAATGCTCGACCATAGAACGAATCCCACTCTCCAATGAGGATCACCGCATCCCAACCGAGCCGCACCTGACGACGTTCTAGTTCTTCGATCAGCGTGTCGAATAGCCGGCTGTCGGATCCGATCTCATGAACGAGCCGCACGTCTGCGATCTTCAACCGATGAAAAAATTCCTCTTCACACGCCTCATACGTATGGCAGACAGGGCCTTTCCCCCCGTCCCTCTTGAGTCCGTATGCCAAAATCCCCCTCATCGCGCTGGCCCATGGCGAATAGAGCTCGATGGTTCCATCCATGTTCGGCCAGACCCCAAGTCCCACATGGGGTTCGGCATACAAGTCTCCGGCCTCATCCAGCAGTGCGCGAAAATCCGAAGAACTGCGAGGCCCCACGATCTTGAACGTGACGGCCTGCTGCACGGCCGAATTCAGACGGACTAACTTGCGTTGGTCGCCGGTCAGCAGGCATTCGTTCTTCCGCGACGCCTCTTGGCATACCAGGGCCTGCGACAAAGACGTCAGCGTGGCAAAGAATCCCCCTCTGAGCGCGCCGTCGGAAATCCAGATCACGAGCAGTGCTCCGAGTTGGATCCTGTGCTTCGCCACAGACTCGTGTCTTGCGAGGCCGATACCACTCGTAGGGAAGCGCCCGACTCGCGTCCTGATTGTCTCCTTCGATGAACGAGAGATGCCCCTCGTCCTCCGGAACGTAGCAGGCCACACCCAAGGCAGTACCGACGGCATAGCGATCGCGGATGCGGGATTCCGTGCTTTCCGCATAGGGATCGCCTTTCGTCGTGACCAGCAAGACCGTGACGTGCTGATGGCTTTTGACTCGATCGGCAATTGCGTGGCGGAGCGGTGTGAGACGCTGTGCGATGGACTGTTGAGCCGACTGGCCGGTTCCTGGCGCGCCCGATCCGGCCGCTGGTGACCGTGATTCGCGAATCCCCCGCTGCACCGCCGCCAGCGGATCTTCCCACAGCCTGGCGCGGACCATTTGCTCCCCGGTGGTCTGCTTCATCTCCAGCCCGCTTCCCACGGGACGCGAACTGCGCAGCGGCTCTTTCACCAACATCACGCCGGCGATCGCCAGCGCGAGGGTGAGGGCGCCCACGATGACGATCTTCGAGTCTCCACTTCCTTTTGCCGCCATAGCCTCGCTTTGCCTTTCCGCAGTCCGAACCCCAAGGAGGCAGTCACTCTACAACAGACAGTGAGGGGGTCCGCAAGGTGTATTACGGAAATCGGCTGAGAAGGCCTATGGGGTCGGTGTTTGATGAAGAGGAGAGCGCCCGGGGTGTTACTGCGGAACAACCCTGAAAATGCTACTGGTGTTGGACACGTACACGAATCCGTCCGCGCCGAGCATCAGACTAAGCAGACCACCCTGCCCTCCGTTATACGCCGTGCTTGAGGAGCCCAGCAAGGTGAGATCGGGTCCGCTCAGGATCACGCGGCGGATCCTGCCGTCGTTCCAAGCGGTGAAGAGGAGATTGTTGCGGTAGGCGGCCGGGTACACGGTGGAGTTCTCGGGAATCGCAATGATTCCGGTGGGAGCAATCACTGAAACATAGGCCAGGATCGGGTCACGGAAGTTCGCATTGCCTGCAACCCCTCTCACAGTGGGCCATCCGTAATTGCCGCCGGAAACGACCCGATTGATTTCGTCATTGTCCGAGGGGCCGTTTTCAGTTTCCCATAGATGGCCGGTATGTCCGTGGAACGTAAAACCGTAACTGTTCCGATGCCCGAGGCTATACACCTTCTTGGCATTGGTATTCGCGTTCGAGAAGAAGGGATTGTCAGACGGTGCGCTGCCGTCCGGATTCACGCGCAGGACTTTACCCGCCAGTGAAGTCACGTTCTGCGCATTGGCCGTATTCTCCGCATCGCCGATGATGACATACAGTTTCCCGTCCGGTCCGAACTGGATGATCCCGCCGTTGTGATTCGTGCTGGCCGGCAAATTGTCGAGGATGATGGTTTCTTGGGTACAAGAGCCGCTGGAATCCGTATACCTCACGACCCGATTGCGCAAAGGGCTCGAAGCCGTGTGATACACGTAGACGAACCTGTTGTTCACAAAGTCGGGGTCGAGCGTGAGGCCGAGCAGGCCTTGTTCCCCGTTCGTTGCGATCGTGATCTGACAGAATTGCGTTGGGACGAGCTGCCATTGTGGATTGATGAGGCGAATCCTTCCGGTCAGACGCTCATTGAAAAATACACGGCCGTCGGGCGCCAAGGCCATCCCCACCGGAAAACTCAGCCCTGAAAGGACAGTTTGCAGCTGTAAATCTCCTGTCGGCGGTTGGCTGATCGAGAAGTTCCGAGTGATTGTCGCCTCGCTGTTCGCCAGTTCATTATGGTTGTGATCGGCTAACACGAGACGGATGGTGTGAGCGGTGGATGGAAGCCCGAAGATGTCGAAGGTCGTCGCCGACTTCCAATGGACGAAATGGGTGTGGGCGCCGTTGTAGAGGACCCCGTTGTCTTCGTTGATCCCGACCCCTCCGTAGAAGTGATACGCGGTTGTGTCCGTATCAAGATAGAAATGGAGATGCGAAGTTCCCGGATTTCCGATCGTATGGTTCTGAACCGCGAAGGCGACGATGACCGGTCCAACAGGAACGGTCGCTCCGGCCGATGGGCTCGTCATTGCGATCGTCGGCACAATACCCGGAATCAGGCCCGGCGGAGTATTGGAGTTCTCGGGTTGAGGAGTGACGTTCACCGGAGGAAACTCGGGCGTCGCGCGGCCTGTTCCCACATTCATCGTCACGAAACCGAGGGTGACCGGTCCCGCACTGTTGAAGGTGAATACATTGGTCCCGCCGAGGTAGAAAGGAAACAGACTGCCGTTGCTGATGAAAAACAGACGAAGATTCGATCCGAGCGGCAAATTGGCCAGGGTGAATGGGAAACGACCGGGAGCACTCGGGGACCGGCCGGCCGTGTCGTCTTCGACAACGATCTGGTCGTTGTCGTTCATCGCCACAATGCGCGTCCCGCCCACCGTCCCGCTGACAGTGACCGTATTTGCTGCGGCGATCGGATCCGCTCCTCCCCCACTCTCCGTGCAGGCGCCGAGAATGAGCGCCAGCCCTGCAAGGGCGAGGGACCGGACGAGGATGCTGTGTGACGCGATGATCATAGACCCGCCCGGAAAATGGGAGGTCGCTCAATGAACCCACCGAGACAGTGAGTCGAGCGACCCCCCGAGGAGGAAGCACTCTTCATGTCCAAGCATAAAGAATGCCGGGGTATCCGGGCGATTTACGATGAGCAACTGACGGCTAAATGCTTGCCCCAGTTGGGGGGCGAGGCTGCATATCCATCCATGCCAGGCTGGTCGCTGTAGGGATTTTGCAGCAGGCTGAGCAACCGATCGATCTCGGAAAAGTCCTTCTGCTGGGCTTTTTCAATGGCCGTCTGCGCCAGATAGTTGCGGAGCACGTACTTGGGATTGACGCGGTTCATGCGTGCCAGGCGGTCGTCGTCTCGACTTCCCTCTTCGCGAAGCCGGCTCTCGTAGCGACGAGCCCACTTGTCGAACGACTCACGATCCAAAAAGAAGTCGCGAAGCGGCTCATTCGGTGTTGCGGACCCGGTCTCAAACCGACCCAATGCGCGAAAGAAGTTCGTGTAGTCGACATGGTGCAGGTGCATGAGCGCCAAGAGATCCTGGATCAACGATGCATCCTCCTCCTTCGTCTCGATGAGTCCGAACTTGGCCCGCATCAACTCCATGTATCGGCCTTCACAGAGAGGGGTATACCGGTCGAGGGCGGCCTTCAATTCTTCCTTTGGGGCCAACGGGAGCAGCGCCTGCGCCAGGCAGCTGAGATTCCAGAGACCGATGTACGGCTGTTGATTGAAGGCGTAGCGGCCATTGTGGTCGGAGTGATTACAGATGAAACCCGGATCGTAGTCGTCGATGAAGCCGAAGGGGCCGTAGTCGAGAGTGATGCCGTGGATCGACATATTGTCCGTATTCATGACTCCATGCGCCCAGCCGACGGCCTGCCATTGCGCGATCAGCCTCGCCGTGCGTTCGACGACCTCGGAGAAGAAACGCGCGTACGTATCTGTGCCTTCAGCCAGATGGGGAAAGTGGGTCGCGATGACATAGTCTGCCAGAACTCTAAGCTGCTCATGCTGCTTCCGATAGTAGAGGATCTCGAACGAGCCGAACCGCACATGAGACGGCGCCATCCGCACGAGCATCGCGCCGGTTTCGATTTGTTCGCGGTAGACCTTGTGGTCGCTGCCGACGATGCAGAGGGCCCGAGTCGTAGGAATGCCGAGGCCGTGCATCGCTTCACTGCAAAGATACTCGCGGATCGTCGAGCGCAACACCGCACGGCCATCCCCCTCGCGCGAGAACGGCGTAAGTCCAGCCCCTTTCAGATGCAAATCCCACTTCTCGCCCCGGTCGTTCCGTGCTTCGCCAAGGAGAATAGCGCGCCCATCTCCCAGCTGCGGCACATACACGCCGAATTGATGGCCCGAATAGAGCATCGCCAACGGCTCCATTCCCGGGATAAGCATGCTCCCGCCGAACACCGCAGCAAACTCAGGCCGCTGCGCTTCATCAGGATCGAGATCGATCAGTTCTGCCGCTGCGGCGTTGAAGCTGATGAGATGGGGCGGCTCAGAAAATGGAGTCGGGTGCAGCTTCGCGTAGAACGCCTCGGACAGCCGGGCATAGGTATTGTCGAAGGAAAGAGTTTCCAGTCGACGCTTCGTCATAGATGAAACATGCCGGGCCTACCCCCCTCCTATCGACTTCCGACCTGGATATCACGATCGAGGGTGAACACGAAAACCCGTTCGCCGATCTGTACGTCAATGTCGGTAAACAGGGCCAGGGTTTTGGCGCCTGTAATTTCACTCACTTGCTCGCAGAGTTTGTCGCGACCCAGCGCGATCAAGTTTTGCCGCAGCCGCTTCACCATCTCGACGCCTTCTGTCGTTTTGGCTAATTGACGTTCTGCGAGCGTGAGCACCCCTTTCAGCCGGACAACGACCAGATCCCGCACGACGAACGCGCGTACTTCATCCGGTCCGCGGCCCATAAATTCCTGTTCAAACTTGATAATGGTGTTGCGAATGGCGTTTTCCACGTGGTGTCCTATTCCTGATTGAAACCATGATCTCCCAGCCGGTAGCTCGACCCGGTGCACGATTATAGGGGGCGCGAGCTTGCCTGAACAAGGGCTATCAGTCCTTTGTCAGGCCAATCCGGCAGCGTAGGGCTTTCGGATCATTGCATGATGGGCAAGAGAGCTAATTTCCCCCCGGAGCTTGACGCCGGTCAAGGAACCGTACTATTGAATGGGTGGGTTTCATCGTACAGTGCGTCTCCGGTCCCGTGGTTGTTCCAGACAGGCGGGGCGTCGATCTCGATAGACAGGCCGTAGGGCAGCCGGCGATTCGAAAGAATGGCTGGTTGTAGTACAAGCCAACTGAAGTTACCTCGACGAACGATCGAGGATCTCGGTTGGCTTTTGTGTTTTCTAGCAACCGACACGCGAATGTGATGAGGTACCGGTGTCTCCTGTTGTCCTAATTACGTTCCTTCCGCTCCTTGCAGCGCTCGTTGTACTGGTGGGCACCGAGAGCTCACGGAATCTACGAGCCAAGATCGCGGCCTTTCCCTTTGGCGCCACCTTTCTCGGTGCCATTGTGATCCTGTGGCTTGTGGCAACGGAGGGGCCCATCTTCATTCGTTTCTACGACCCCGCTTCTCTCGCGACCCTGGCCTTTCCCCTGGGATTCTATATCGATCGCTTGAGCGCAGTCATGATGGTGCTGATCTCCGGTGTCGGTACCGTCATATTCACCTATTCCATCGGCCATATGTATCAGGACCCCCATGACCGCCGGTTTCTGTCGCTGATCGGCTTTACGACCACCGTGCTGCTCTGCATGGTCTCCAGCGTCAACCTGATGATGCTGTTTCTGGCCTGGCAAGTCATCAGCTGTCTGCTCTATGTGCTCGCGCACAATCATTCCCATGAGGGGACGCGCAAGGGGGCAGTGAGAACCTTTACGCTCTTGCGGGTCGGCGATGTGGCCTTCCTATCCGGCATCGTGCTCACCTATCAGCTGTACGGGACGTTGGAATTCCAACCGTTGTTCGCCAAAGCCGCCGAATCGCCGATTATGCTCTCGCCTTGGCCCGGCGCCGAAATCAGCGGGACGACGGTGATCACACTGCTCCTGTTTATTGGAGCCATGAGTAAGTCGGCCCAGTTCCCCCTGTTTATCTGGCTCCCGGGCTATCTCTATGCGCCAACCCCTGCGACAGCGTTGCTGCATGCGGGGATTATCAACGCCGGCGGATTTCTCATCAATCGCCTGGCCCCGCTCTTCGGCCTCAGTTCAACGACCCTGCACATCGCGTTCGTGGTCGGGGCACTCACGGCGGTCCTCGGCGCGACGATGATGTTGGTCCAGAACGACATCAAGAACACCCTCGGTTTCTCGACGATCGGGCAGATGGGGTACATGATCATGGAGTGCGGATTGGGCGCCTTCTCGCTAGCCGTCTTTCATCTCATCGCCCACGGACTGTTCAAAGCCACGATGTTTTTGAATGCTGGCAACGTGATCCACAAGGCCCGCCAGGAACCGGCCCTCCCCCATGCGGACCCTCATGCGGAAGAACAGGAGTTCTCGCGCCTGACCTGGTTTACGGGATTCGCGACCACGCTCTTCATTCCCCTGCTGATTCTCCTCGTGACGCACGGCGCGCTGCATATTCCGCTGCTGGAGTCGCAGGGGACCGTGATCTTCCTCTTCTTTATCTGGGTCACCTCCTCCCAGGCCATTCTGACACTCATCCGTCTGCGCGCCGTCGCGTCATGGAAGGTTTCCGTGGCAATGCTGTTCATCCTGCTCTTTGTGGTGTTCAACTATCTATTCGCTGTCGAGACCTTCACCGCCTTCCTCTATCCGAATCCGGGAGAAGTGGCGGTCTACTTCCAAGCGGCGGCGCTCCCCTACTGGCTCTTTGACGGGCTTATCGGCGGAACGGCCCTGGTAATCATTCTCGGATGGTTCTATATCTATGCCCGAGCCCATGGCCAGACTATGTGGGTGCCGAGCTTGGCGGAAGGGCTCCGTCTCCGTTTGTATGTGCTGTTCATGAACCGGCTCTATGTGGACCAAGCCTATGAGCGATTCGGCAGGGCCGTCACGCACACCGTCCACAGTCTAGACAAGAGCGCGAAGTGAAGGGTTTGGAGGATGGCCTTCTAGCTAGGATCTGTCCGTTGTGGAAGTCCTACCCCAGCCAGTCCTTGACGCGAGTCTAAGCAGCGTATTAATGATGAGCGCGCCGGTGACGTGAGAATGCCCTCCGGTCACGATAATTCCCCAGACGGGGCGTAACGATGATCCGCCAGCTAGGGTTATGAGGTATTTGTGTCACTTGCGCTTGCCGTCCCGCTCCTCCTGCTCATAGCTTCGTGCCTTGTCGTGATCGGCCCCGATCGCACGCTACACACACGCACAAAGCTCGCGGCCTATCCCGTCGGCGCCGCGTTCGTCTGCTCCATTGCGATCCTGTGGCTTGTGGCGACGGAGGGGCCGATCACCATTCGTTTCTACGACCTCGGGTCTATGGCCTCCCTGGCCTTTCCCATCGGGCTCTATATCGATCGGTTGAGCGCGGTCATGATGACACTGATCACCGGCGTCAGCACCGTGATCTACTGCTACTCGACAGGTTATATGTACCAGGATCGCCATGTTCGACGGTATTTGGCGCTGATTTGCTTTACAGACTTCGTTTTGCTCTGCATGGTCTCCAGCGCGAATCTCATGATGTTGTTTCTATTCTGGCAAGCCCTGAGTTATCTGCTCTATCTCCTGTCGCACAACCATGCACATCCGGCGACTCTCAGGGGAGCATTCAAAACCTTTACACTTCTCCGAGTTGCCGATGTCGCATTTCTTGCCGGGATTGTTCTCGCGTACCAATTCTACGGTACCATCGAGTTCCAAGATCTCTTCGCTCGAGCCGCCGGGAATCCCATCACCCTCTCGCTCTGGCCTGGGTTGGAAGTCAGCGCGACCACTGCCGTCACGTCTCTCCTGTTCATCGGCGCGATGGGGAAATCGGCGCAGTTTCCCTTACATCTTTGGCTGCCGGGATCGCTGTTCGCCCCGACGCCTGTCCATGCCCTGTTGCACGCGGGGATCATCAATGCCGGCGGGTTTCTCATCAATCGCCTGGCCCCGCTCTTCGGCCTCAGTTCAACGACCCTGCACATCGCGTTCGTGGTCGGGACCCTCACGGCGCTCCTCGGCGCGACGATGATGCTGGTCCAGAACGACATCAAGAAGACGCTGGGTTTCTCGACGATCGGGCAGATGGGGTACATGATTATGGAATGTGGATTGGGCGCCTTCTCGCTCGCTGTCTTCCATCTCATTGCCCACGGACTGTTCAAAGGGACGGTGTTCTTGAATTGCGGCAACGTGATCCACAAGGCCCGCCAGGAACCGGCCTTCCCCCATGCGGACCCTCAAGCGGAAGAACAGGAATTCTCGCGCCTGACTTGGTTTACGGGTTTCGCGACGACGCTCTTCATTCCCCTGCTGATTCTCCTCGTGACGCACGGCGCGCTGCATATTCCGCTGCTGGAGTCGCAGGGCACGGTGATCTTTCTCTTCTTCATCTGGATCACCTCCTCGCAGGCCATCCTGACACTGACACGCTTGAGGGCCGTGGCCTCGTGGAAAGTGTCGTCGGCCATGCTGCTGACCCTGCTGTTCGTCATGTTTGTCTATCTGTTCGCCGTGGAATCTTTTACGGCATTCCTCTACCCGAATCCGCAGGAAGTCGCGTCCTATTTCAAGGCGGGCGATCTCCCGGATTGGCTCTTCGACCTGATGATCATCGTGGCGACGCTGACGACGATCGCTGGATGGTTCTATCTCTACATGCGAGCCCATGGGCGGACCGTCTGGATACCGTCGTGGGTCGAGGGTGTAAGGACTCGGTCGTACGTCTTGTTCATGAACCGGCTCTACGCCGACGAGATCTATCAAAAGCTGGGCGGGGTCGTCGTGCGACTCCTGGACCGGTTCGACAAAAGCGTACGAGGATGGTCGCAATGATGGATGGCGCCATCGCTTCATGGCTGCTGGCAGGCGTTCCTCTTCTGGGAGCAGCGTTCAGCTTCGTGGTCTGGTCGAGACCGGACTATCTCAGGAACTGGTCTGTCGTCCTGTCGATCCTGAGCCTTGCCGCCGCTGCCGGAATGTCGGGATCGCTCGCGACCTCACCTGAAAACCTGCTGCTGATCTATCTATTGCCGATTGCCGCCTGTGCATCTCTCCTGGGACAGCCGGTTCATAAGAACCTACGGCTGTCCTGGATCATGACCCTGCTGTTCCTCGGACTGGGATTCGTCATACTGACCAGCCAACACATCGTGGGGCAGGTGTGCTTGCTTGTGCTGCTCAGTTGTCTCATTGCCTTGCTCTACCGCCATCATACGCAATTGTGGCCCATTTCCTGGTTCGGGATCGGCGCCTATGCGCTCGCCGTCGGGTGCGTGACGATCTCTCTCGTGGCTGCTCCGCCGCTTTCTTCAGTCACGTCCTTGTTGGCCTGCGCAATTTTGTTGCCGCTCGTGCCGTTTCACAATGGACACATCACGGCGCTCACGCGGCTCCCCGGCAGCCTACCCTCGTTCATCGTACTGCTGCTCCCCGCGATAGGATTCCACAATCTGGCCACAACCATATCGACGGTGCCGGATGTCGTGATGTCAACGATGACGGTGTTGGCGTTGGTGAGTGCCCTCTACGGTTCGATCAAGGCATTGGCACAATCGCGCGTCAGATTGCTCCTGGCCTATGGCAGCCTCTCGTTCTTCTCCCTCTTCTGGTGGTTTGTAGCTATTTCGCACACCATCACGTCCCAGGCGGTTGTCTTTCTGGCGGCCTTGTCACTCGTGACGAGCGGTCTGCTGATGTCCTGGCAAGTCGTCCGCACGCGCTACGGGGACGATGTGGATCCGCAGGCCATCAGCGGGCTTGTCAGAAGGATGCCGCACTTCACTGTCTTGTTCTCACTCCTGGCCCTGGCGGCTATGGGCCTGCCCCCGTTCGGCGTCTTCGCCGGCTTCATCGGTATGCTTCTCACCACCGCTCTCACATCTTCTGTCGCCCTGCTCGTCATAATGATCGTCTGGCTGGCTGCATCCTGGTACATCCTCGATATGGTACAGCGGTTGCTGTTCGGCCGGGAACGGTCGGATCTCCGCTATGAAGATCTTCGTCGATCGGAACTTGCCTCCCTTTTGGTTATACTACTGATCGTCATTGCGCTGGGTATCGCCCCGTCTAGCCTCTTCGGAATCACCCAACAACCATCGAATGCTGAAGCCGTCAAGGAATCTGTTTCATGGAATCGTTAGACAGTTCGATCAGCATTGAAACCAGGCGTATGGAACTCCGGGGCGTGATCCGCCTGGCGGGCGAGGTCATTGCTCAATACTGGCCGATGCGGACCTTCGTCCACCACAACCCCCTCCATAGCCTAGAATATCTCCCGTTTGAGGAAACCGTCCGGCGCGGGAAGCAATTCATGGGGGGCAACGGCTATCTCCCCAGCCATCTCTACCGCGACTACTTGAAATCGGGCCGTATTCAATCTTCCCACCTCGATGCCGCGTTGAAGCCGCTCGTTCACGATAAGCACCTCGCCATCGGATCCCGCACGGTCACACATGGCGATGTCTTGCGCGCCTGTCTGGAGGAAGGTCTCTGCACGCCGGTCGATGGAGCCGCTCGACGATCAGCTGCCCGATCCCGCCAACGAGCTGATCGATCGCATCGCCGCCCGGCTCGAACCTGTCCTGACGTTTCCGGATTTGCGCGAGCGCATCCGCGCAATCGCGGAGGGTGATCAAGCGGCGTTGGGTCGCTGGCTCACACTCTCGCACTGGTGCGACGACACGCTCGGCACGCAGATCGTCCAGCAGATCAACGATCAGTTGATCAAATGGTGCGAGGCGTACCTCGACGAAGGCCATGCGACCTGGACCATGCCGGGACGAGAGAAGGGGTTGTACGGGGCATGGAAAGCTCTCGCCGTGCATGAGTGGTCTCCCTGTGGAATTGTAGACAGCAGCAAGAAAATCTCGCGGCTGCCAGAACATCCCGAAGATGCCCTGCTGGAAAGTTTGAACGCGCTCGGGATTCCGACCGAGCTGCGGCAGGACTATCTGTCGCTGCAATTGACCGCGCTGCCTGGCTGGGCCGGCTTCATTAAATGGCGGGCAGAGGAGCGGGATTATCCCTGGCAACAGGCCTATCCGGTCGGTCTCGTGAAGTTTCTCGCTATTCGTCTCTGGTATGCGCGTGAATTGGTTCAGCAGGCTTGCCGCGAAGAACTCGGCATCGAGGGCCGATATGATGCCGTAACGGCGTACATCCAAAATCATTCGGAGGAGTATTACCTGAGGCGTCAACGCGTGGCAGGCTGTCTTCCTGCGCTCTACGCCGAGGAAGTCGACCGGCTGGCGCATCAGAAAGGCGACGGCTGGAAGACCCTGCTCGCTCGCTATCGAGCAGAGGTGGTCCCACGCCAAGAGGCAGCCGCACGGCGCGGCGCGGCCAGAAAGCTGCTCGCGCTTGCCCGATCATTGAAAATCGATGCGGCACAGTTCGCCGACTGTTCCCCGCCAAATTTGAAGCAAATGTTCGATTGGATGGAAGCCTTCCCGGAATCCGACCATGGACCCGTCTGGCTCAAGGCTTTCGAAGCAGGGTATCAGGAGCAATTGCTCGCAACGCTCGCTCGGGCGCAGGCTGTGTCCAGATCGGCCTCTCAGGCGCCTGCCGAGAATCAGGCGGGACGGCCGCTCTCTCAATCGGTTTTCTGCATTGATGTGCGTTCCGAACCGTTCCGGCGTCATCTTGAATCCACCGGCGCCCACGAGACCTATGGGTTTGCCGGCTTCTTCGCCGCCTTCATCCGTTATCGGGGCTGGGGCAAGGAGCATGACACTGAACAATTCCCGGTCATTATGCGCGCCAAGAACGAGGTCAGGGAGGTCCCCCGCAGCTTTCTGGATCACACCCTGTCAAAACACGCGTCTCGAACCAGGATGGTTCATGCGGGTCATACCCTTCTGCACGACTTAAAAGAAAACGTCATCACGCCCTATGTCATGGTGGAGTCGTTGGGGTGGTTTTACAGCCTGCCGATCTTTGGAAAAACCCTGCTGCCATTGTTGTACCGTCGCTGGACTGTCTGGCTGCGTCGACTCTTTGTCCCGTCGCTCGCGACCACACTCACCGTCGACAAGCTGGCGCCGGCCGAAACGGCAGAGGTACTGGCAGCGGAGCAGCAAGCGACGGTGCGGCACGCGTTGCAAGAGCGAACCGGCGTGCGCAGCTCTCGGATCTCGCCGGAACTTGTCGAAGCCTTGCGGCAGCGGGCCTTGAGCGGGGAGGATGACCCGGAACCTCCATTAACCCAGGCAGCGACGGAGGCAGGGCTCTCGTCCGAAGTCCTCACATCATTTATCGCCGCCTTACGGCAGCATCACGGTATCAATCAGCGCGCATCGTCCAGACTGAAGGAACGGATCACGCGGACCGGCTTCACGCTTGAAGAACAGGCCGTGACTGTAGAGACGGCGTTGCGAATGATGGGACTGACGAAACATTTTGCCAGACTTGTCCTCATTTGCGGCCACGGGAGCACTTCTGACAATAACCCGTTCGAATCCGCGCTGGACTGCGGAGCTTGCGGCGGCAATGAAGGAAATCCGAACGCTCGCGTGCTCGCCATGATGGCCAATAATCAGAAAGTGCGGGAGCGGCTGGCGAAGAACGGCTTCGAGATTCCCTCAGACACCCACTTTCTTGCCGGTCAGGTCGATACCACGACCGACGAGGTGCATCTGTACGACCCTGAAGATGCGCCGTCGACTCATCGCGCCGATATCGCCCGACTGGTCGAAGACTTAAAGAATGCGACCAGGCTGACGAATCTAGAGCGATGCACCCGTTTCCCCGATGTTACAGCGATCCCGTCAGCGCAGGGAGCCGCGTCGCACGTGCGAGGACGGAGCGTGGATTGGAGCCAGATACGGCCGGAGTGGGGTCTGTCAGGGAATACAGCGTTCATTATCGCCCCCAGGGATCTTACCAAGGCCCTTGATCTGACCGGACGTGTGTTCCTGCATTCCTACGACTACCGGGAAGATCCGAGCAACCGGCTACTTGAAGTTATATTGACCGGCCCTCAAGTGGTGGCACAATGGATCAACATGGAACATTACTTTTCAGCGGCGGACAATGACGTCTACGGTAGCGGGAGCAAGATCTACCATAACGTGGTAGGGCGCATAGGGATCATGTCCGGTCCTTGGAGCGACCTCAGGCTTGGACTTGCCAGGCAGACCGTGATGAACGGCGACGTACCGTATCATGAACCGATGCGGCTGCTGACCATCGTCGCGGCGCCGCGAGAACAGATCGAAAAGCTGATTGCGCGCCATGAGACGCTGGAACAGTACTATCGTAATGAGTGGGTTCACCTCGTCGCACTGGAATCGGAGGAAGGTATATTCTATCGGTATCGACCGACGGGCGAATGGGTTAGAATCGATGCTCTAACCGGCTCCTGATCGCGGAGCCATGATGGGACAACTCAGCAAGAAAGGAGTTCAACTGTGGGCGCGTTGACATTGCATCCGATGAAAGAAATTCGTGTGATCGTGGCGGGAGAACACAGGGCGTTCGTGACAGAGTTGTTGGACCAGGTCAACGCCAGCGGCTACACCATCATCGGCAACGTATCGGGAAAAGGGCATGGCGGCATGCATGAAGCGCATTTCATGTTCAGCGAGCAAGAAAGCCTCGAAATGATCATGACCGTCGTCCCGGAAGAAAAAGTGGAGCCGATCCTCGCCGGACTCCGTCCGCTGTTCGATCGGCACTCCGGAGTGATGTTCGTAGCGGATGTGGCGGTGAGCCGGCAGGAATACTTCGGCAAAAAGGGCAAAGGAGCCTGAGCGACGCGCTGCGTACCGCCCTTGTCTTCACGACCGGAACTTGTCTAGAATGGCCCCTCTTGAGCGGTTCCACGACGGAGGCATAGGGTGAAGGGTCTACGGTTCGAGCGCATCGGGAAGAATCGCCACTACAATGTGGTGTTCCACATGGGAAGCAGCTACGTGCCCGTCACCGATGAAATCGTGGAAGAACTCAAAGAACAGAGTCTCCTTCCCGTCGAACGGTTTCTCGACCTCTTGATCGACCGCGTGGGGTACTCCTCCTACCTCAAAGAGCAAATCCGCACAGAACTGAAAGCCTCCGGCGATCCGGTGACGCAGATTACGGTCCTCCAGGGCGCCATCCGCGACCTCTAGATCGGCTGCTGAAAATCTCCTCCAGCTTCGTTCTCAGTCGTCCGCCCACCTCAAACCTACAGAAACAGTACGCCTCGGTGTCCGAACTCCCTGCGGCCTTGCTGAAGAAAATTTTGAGCAGCCTCTGGAATCCCCGAAGAACCCCTGACCTCATTAGTTGCCCTTGCGAGTTCGCTTCCTATCGACGCAGGTACGCGCTCAGAGAGATAATTCGCACTCCGTGAGATATCTCAACAGCCAGCATAGCCTTATCACCGGTCACAATGGCTTTTGCCTGTCCGGCCATTGCGCACTCGAGAATCCGATTGTCTGGATCGTCATCGAACACGCTGACACGTTCCTTCGGTTGAACGAGTTCGGCAAGCTCCGTCAGGAGAAGAGCCGTACGACTTAAAGCATCGGCATTGCGGCTGAACTTGCGAGCAAGGGTGGTGAGTAGTTCGTCGAGGATGGGTTTGGATATCAGTAACGTATCGTGACCGTCTAAGATGCGTTGTATCGCTAGATCGGCAGAAGAACCGGGCAGGACGAACGCCGAGACATAGATATTGGTATCAAAGACAACCCTCACGGTTTCGCGAGATATCGCTGGAGATCTCGGGCCGTGAGAATACCTTTGGCTTTCGCCCTCTTACTCCAATAACCTTGGATGGCTCTGAATTCCTGTTCAAATCGATTGCGCTTGTTCTCTGATACGAGATCCTTTAAGACCGCGAGTGTGCTCTTCCCCTCGCGCCGAGCAAGCTGATCCAGCTCTTTCGAGAGCGCTGCAGGAAGGGCCAGTTGTCGTTTCGCCGCTGTTGCCATGATCCTACCTCTTACGGCCTGAATCCTACCATGCAGACCCATACGCGTCCACCTCGATGCCCCAACTCCCTGCGGCCTTGCTGGCGGAAGTTTTGAGCAGCCTCCTTCGATTATTACCTGCTGCTGCACGCCGTTTAACGGCCTCACATCGACTGCAAGACGGCCAATCAAATCTTCGAAACAAACGGAGAACTGCGACGCCTTGGGAGCGCCATGCAGTAATTAGTCCGTTGGCACAACCTCTGCACCGGCCCACAACTGCTCGACCTCAATAAGGTCGCACTTGAGCTCCTTCGCAGCGATATGACAGCCGTCGATTATACGACGGTAGCACTCGTAGTCAACGATGTCCTTGATCCGGCTGACACAGTTGGTGCGCTCTAAAATATCATCCCGATTCGGAAATCGCCGTTCGAGTCCTAGCCACAAGCCAGCATCGATCGGAGGATGAATCATCTCTTTGAGGTGATGTCGCCCTTGCGCACCTATGTAGACCCGCGTCTTCAGATAAATGTTGATGATCTTCGTTGCCCATCCGACCGCCAGCCGCGGCTCTCGCTCAATCATTCCCTGAACAGCGTCAGCATGCCACGCGTCGAAGGTGGCGCGGTTCATCGGGCCAAGCGCATCTTCGAAAAGCACCGCAAAGTCGACCCCGCGGAGAACGGTATAGACATCGCGTCGCGATTTGATGGGCGCGCCCGAGCGCGGCGCGGACATCGCTGTCCACTTGGCGTAGGCTTCCATGATGATCTCTCGCTCACCGCTCATCCGTCGCGCTACCTCCGCGTAGCGGGCTAACTACTGAGTATACGGACTGGGTATATCCTGCTCTATGAATTCAGCCTTAATTCACAGGATTCTCTCGATGCGTTGAGGACTTGTCAACGGCTTCCTGCGCGGGTATACACACGCGTCCAACGCCGCCTTTCCTGGCTCACCTCTCTTCTTCCTCCCCCACACATCAAGAGGATCCGCGATCCCTTCGTTCGACCGCGCGCATTGAGCGAGCACCGTCCCATGGTAAAGATGATCCCTCCAAGCTCGCTCGTTACTCTCCTCTAAGGGGTGGCCTGGCTTGGTCCCCAACTGCGCGCGTCCAACGAGGGCCTTCTGAGGCCGCGCGTTGCGCGAACACGGGGGACTAATCAGGCCGCCCTTTCTCAATCCGCCATTTGGCCTTCTTGGAAAAGCTGATTCAATATCGCGTTTCTCTTTTCGGGATCTTTGTAGTACTTGAGCGCTTTCGCAAAATTGTCCAGGGCACTCTCGCGTTTTCCCTTTTGGGAATAGTATTCGGCGATGCCGTGGTAGGCACGAGGATCTTGATCGTTGGACTTGAGGGCTCGATTGAAGGCTTCGTATGCGGCCTGCATGTGCTGGTTGCTCAGCGCCAACCAGCCGATCGCCGAGTGCGCCGGGCCGAAGTTCGGATCGGCGATGAGGGCCGCGTCATACTCCTTCTTCGCCAGATCGAAGCGGCCGCGATCCTCATAGAGGCCGCCCAACGCAAAATGCACTTCAGCGTCGTGCGGATTCAGCCGCAACGCCTCCTTGTAGGACTGCAGCGCCGGCTCCATCTTGCCCTGTTCCGCCAAAGCGCAGGCGAGGTTCGCATGGGCTGTCGCATCGTTCGGTGTCAGTTTGATCACTTCCCGATATTGCGGAATCGCCATCTCTAAGCGGCCCTGCTCTTGATAGGCGACGCCCAGGTTGGTCCGCGCCGGCACATAGGAAGGATCGAGGCGAACCGCTTCCCGATACTCCTTGATGGCCATTTCGAGATGGTTGGCCCGCTCATGAATCTGTGCAAGAAAATAGTGGGGGTAGGCGGACTGTGGCGCGAGTGTGATCGATTCTTTGTAGGACACGATCGATTGTTCGGATTGGCCCGATTGGGCCAGGAATAGTCCCATCACGAGATGGGCGTTGGCCTGCGCCGGTTGTCGCGCAACGATTCCTTCGATCCACGCTTTGACCTGGGCAATGTCGTTTGGTTCCTGCAGGCAATTCGGATGAGTTTTCCAGGCTTCGGCGAACTCCCCGCGGAGCAGGTGGATCACATTCAGAGCAAAATGGGGTCGAGGATCTTGATCTGCGCCTGTGGCAGGATGACGAACCCAGGCCAGTGCTGCCTGCTGAGCCTGATCCCATTGGCCCCCTAACAGCCTCGCTTCACATTGGGCTTGGTGATCGGTCATCGGAGCCGCGGTGACTATCTGGTGAGGGTGTCTTCTATATCCGGCGAGGTGGCCTGGATGCGATCTCCAAGTGCGGGATAGTGCGCCGCGAGCTTCTGCTTCATTAACCATGCAATGGTCCGGTACGACCAATGGCCTTTGACGCCGGAGCGGAGCTTGGCGATATATTCGGCCTCGGCATAGTCCATTTTGAAGAGACAGCGCATCTTGAATCCAAACGGCGTGGCGTAGAGCGATCCCTCCGCACTCGTTTTCTTGAGCTGCTCGATGTCCGAGCGGACTGCGTCCATCGCCTGTCGATACTCTTGATCCAGTCCCGCCTGCACGAGCGGCGGTGGAACTTCGTAGCCATGCAGCGTCGTAAAATTCTGTTGGATCTGCTGGCAGCGCCGGTGCCGGTGCATGTCACGCCAGCCTCCGATGTCCATCAGCACGTCGAAGGTGAAGGCGTAGCCGCTGCGGAATTCTTTGATAAGTTCGTCGTAGGGCCCGCGTGTACTCATCGCCACATCGATCGCTTCCTGTTTCTGTTTCTCCGTCCACTCGCGGACGACGGCGAGGAGACTCCGATAGGGCGCGTGCGAGACACGGTAGAGCAAGGTGGTCACGATTTCGTCCAGTGGATCGTGAGGCTCGATGAGATCCACTGGCTCCTGTCGGCCCCAGGACTCCGGTTGATCTAATCCAGATCCCCGGAGCGCGTCCTTCGCATATTTGGCGAGGTCCTGGTAGACCGAGGCTTGATAGTCGTTCGGCTTGGCATGGCGAGCGAGCGTCGGCGCGAGAGGCTCCTGTGCGCCCGGCTGACCACATAGTTCGCCCCAGAGATTCACGGGTGACCGTTGGCAGGCATCCTTCAGTTCGTCTCCGATCATGCGCAATTCCGGCAGCTGTGACGACAGCATCCTGGTGATTTGCTTCTCCAGTGTTCTGATGCTGACGACCTGCCCGACGTTCGTCCTGGCCGCGAGAGGCAGGAGATATCGCGTCACATCGAACGCGCGCGCGGCAATCGTCCGCTGATAATCGGCTGGTTTCATCGACTCGGGGCGCGGCTCACGCTCGGAAAGAAATTGGGTCAGGGGTTGATGCAGGACCCGATAGATCTCGGCGAGGCTGCGGAGAATGCCGTGGTAGGTGCCTTCCGTCTCCGACCCTCGAATGGAATCCGGCACGAACCATCCTCCGGAGGCAAAGTTCTGATACCGGCTCGATTTCGCTTGGCCGTCCCACAAGGGTTCGTCTTCAAGTCGAATCGCGGCGAGTTCAGAGATGTCCTCGAAACAGATGATGACATGGCCGAGGTCGGCGATCGAGGCATGACCATAGTCGAAGTAGAACTGATCCCAGAACTTTTCGGCAGAATGTCCGTGCACCCACCGGAGGCTGTCCTCGATCGAGTCCGGCGAACGGCTATAGCGGGCTAACGCGTAGGCGGATTTCTCCGGCGGCATCGGCGCCAGTGCGATGACGCGACGAGTCGGTTGGTCTATGCTCATAAAGATTCTTGATTTCCTACCAGGTCGCGCACTATACCGCCGCAGGAATGCCTGCGCAAGAATCTAATCCGTCAGTGGTCATTCGTCAATCGTGAGCGGACGGGAAGA
Organism: uncultured Nitrospiraceae bacterium; assembly: GCA_963801725.1. Taxonomy (GTDB): domain Bacteria; phylum Nitrospirota; class Nitrospiria; order Nitrospirales; family Nitrospiraceae; genus Palsa-1315. Next base: position 658,584 of record CAWDFX010000002.1, on the reverse strand, counting down.
TTCTCGAGTTCGACTCGGAATCGATTGACCCTTGACCACTGACGATAGATGGTGCTGAGCGCGTTGACTTGCTGGTACCCCGTCGCTATAGTCCCGAATCTTTCGCGGTAGTCGCTGAATAATATGGACACGATCAAGGGCATCAAAGGCGTCAAAGATATTCTTCCTGAGGAGACCCCTCGATGGCGCTTCATCGAGGATGCGGCAAGGCGCTGGGCGCTCTGTTACGGGTATCAGGAAATCCGTATCCCCATCTTCGAGCTCACCGCGCTCTTTGCGAGGAGTATTGGCGCAACGACGGACATCGTCGAGAAGGAGATGTACACCTTTCCCGACCGGGATGGAACCTCGTTGACCTTGCGCCCAGAAGGCACCGCGGGGACGGTCCGCTCTTTCATCGAGCACAATCGGGCGGCCGATCCGCTCCCGCAGAAATATTTTTATCTCGGGCCGATGTTTCGTCATGAGCGGCCGCAGGCAGGGCGCCTCCGGCAGTTCCATCAATTCGGAGCGGAATCGTTCGGCACATCGGACCCTCGCGCGGACATCGAAGTGATTGCGCTATTGTGGCGACTGTTGTCGGACTTGGCTCTTCCAGGTCTCACGCTGGAGATCAATAGCCTGGGAAGCTCCGGCGACCGCGCAGCGTACAAGCCCATCCTTCTGGCGTTTCTCTCTCAGCAGAAAACCCTCCTCTGTGCAAATTGTCAGCGCCGCATGGAGACGAACCCCTTACGGGTGCTGGATTGTAAGGTGCCGGACTGTCGGGCTGCGACTGAGTCAGCACCTAAGCTGACAGACCATCTCTCTCCTGAAGCCCGTGTACACTTCGATCAGGTGCTCGCAGGTCTCTCGGCAATTGGAGTCCCCTATCAACTCAATCCTCGTTTAGTGCGGGGGCTCGACTACTATTGTTTGACAAGTTTTGAAATTACCTCGAATCATTTGGGGGCTCAGAACGCAGTAGGTGCCGGCGGCCGGTACGACGGTTTAGTAGAAACGCTCGGCGGCCCCTCTGTCCCTGCTGTAGGATTCGCCCTCGGACTTGACCGTGTGTCGTTGATGCTCCCTGAGGCATCACTGTCCTCGTCACATGAGAGTCTCTACTATGTCGCGGCTTTCGGAGAGAAGGGAACTCAGCTTGGAGTTGTGCTGCTCGATGAACTCCGTAGAATCGGAATTTCGGCACAATGTGACTATCGCGCCACCACTCTCAAGGCTCACCTTCGCCAAGCTGATCGATCGAAGTGCCGTTATGCCATTCTCCTAGGTGATGACGAGGCAGTTCGTGGCTCTGTCATTCTTCGAAACCTCGAGTCGAAGGTGCAAGAAGAACTCTCTCTGACCGGTCTCTCCTCTCTCCTGAAATCCCGCAGATTCCCTTCATAAACAGTCCAATTTTTGCTGTTGACTTTGGATCAAAAAGCTCGTAGGCTCGCCAATCATTTACTTCATAAGAGATTGATTGTATTGACGTCTTTTGGTTTATAACTATGGCTGCTCGTAAGTTGGGACTCTTGTTATCCACACCCCCTTCTCATCCCAGTGTTGAGACGGTTGTCCAGCTGGCTCAGGCGGCTTTACGCAAAGGAGTCGACGTCTATCTCTACCTGATCGATGAAGGGGTAAAGACGGCGGTGGATCAACGCTATCTTGGGTTGATCGATGCCGGAGCGAAGATGTCTGTCTGTGCGTATGGGTGTCAACAGCATGGTGTGTTGACGACCACGATCGATTCGAGGGTTTCATTGTCCGGTCTCGTTGTACTGTCGGGAATTATTGATGGCTGTGATCGCTTTCTCGCCTTCACATAAGAAACTGTTGTCACTGCGGTTGCTTGTCTATGTCGAAACGCATCGCGGTGGTTATTTCGGACGATCCTTGTGTGACGGCTCGTCCTGTAGAAGCGCTTCGTATAGCGCTCGGGCTTTGTGCTGGAGACCATGAGACGACTGTCGTGCTCCTGGGCCGTGCTTCCATGCTCCTGAAAGAAGATACAGAAGAAATCATCGACGTCGACGTGCTTGAAAAATATCTCCCCTCCTTTAAACATTTATCCGTCCCTTTTGTCGTCGAGGCAGGGACGGCAATGGATGCGTGGTCTGATGATTTTTCCGTGACGAATCGAACACCTGATGAGATTAGACAGCTGGTTCGATCGGCTGACAGAAGTCTGATTTTTTAAGACATATATTCTGTGTGGATATGAGTACGACACTCTATGTTCTTCGACAACATCCAGATCGCATCTCTTCCGCGATCTTTCGAGGTACCGACGCACAGACGGATGTCGTTTTTGTTGAGCAGGCGATATCAGGAGTTCCATCTTCAGTGAACGCGTCTGTGGTCACCACAGAGGAAACAGTTGTTGGATTTTCACATCCGATAATGACCTATGATGAGCTTGTCGAGAAAATTTTCTCGTCCGAACACATCATTGTTGTATAGGTCTATTACCAGCTCTTTTCCTAAACTTGTTTCTACATGAAGAAGATCGTCGTAGGAGTAGGAGTAAGAGTAGGCTCGGTGGATACTGTGAATAGAGATTAACGAATTGAATCTTCTGGTTTCCTTTTCCGATGTCTTTGTGGAGAGAGTTGGGGGTTGACTCTGGGTAACCACTGCATGCAGAGTCCATACGTTGTGGGTATTTGTGTAAAGGACATGACCCAGATCCATTCCAAGTCCGATAATGTTCAAGGTTGAGACAGGAAGACCACATGAAGAACCAGGTTATCAACAGGTGTGAATAAGTCTGTGTATGAAGAATGATACAGAAATTATGACTAGTGCAACGCTGTGGCAAGATACCTTGGCCTACATCCAAGGGAAAGTCCCAAAGCAAGTTTTTGATACCTGGTTTACGCCAGTTCATATCGAACGGATAGAAGACTCCACCGCTCAACTAGGCGTTCCAAATAAGTTTTTTGGGGACTGGTTAAGCCAACACTACGGGTCTCTCTTGGCTGAAGCTGTATCTGCTGCCAGGGGTGGGGAAGAGACCGCGATCGCGTTCGTGATCTTCCATAAACAGACATCAAAACAGCCAGAACATACCACCAGTGGCTCTGGAACCAGCCGTCAAAACACCGGGCCGCGATCGAAACGGGGAATACAGCTCAATCCCAAGTACACATTCAAGAATTTCGTGGTAGGCGCAGGTAACCAGTTTGCCCATGCCGCCTGTATGGCGGTTGCCGAACAGCCGGCGAAAGCCTATAACCCGTTGTTTATTTATGGAGATACTGGTCTGGGGAAGACGCATCTCTTGAATGCCATTGGAAACTATGTGGCGGAGCGGACGGATCTCCGGATCGCCTATCTGACAACCGAGCAATTTACGAACGAGGTCATTAACTCCATCCGATACGACAAGATGATGGATTTGCGGAAGCGGTATCGTCATATCGACATGTTGATGATCGACGACATTCAGTTTTTAGCGGGCAAGGAGCGCACACAGGAGGAATTCTTCCACACGTTCAACGCTCTGTATGAAGCGCATAAGCAACTCGTCCTCTCGAGCGATCGCTTTCCGAAAGACATGCCCGATATTGAGGAGCGGTTGCGGTCGCGATTTGAATGGGGACTGATCGCGGATCTCCAGCCGCCGGACGTTGAAACACGGATTGCCATTTTGCGGAAAAAGTCCGAGGACGAGGGTGTGACATTGCCGGAAGATGTCATCCAGTTTCTTGCCACGACGATGAAGAGCAATATCCGTGAACTTGAGGGTTCGTTGGTGCGGCTCGGCGCCTATGCGTCGCTCACCGGGCAAACGATTACGCTGGAGATGGCGAAGAGCGTGCTCCGGGATCTGATCGGCACCAAGAAAAAGATCGTGTCGATGGATGATATTCAGGAAACGGTGGGTGCGCGCTTCCATGTGAAGATCGCCGACCTGAAATCGCGTCGCCGGAGCAAGACGCTGGTGCACCCGAGACAGATCGCGATGTATCTCTGCCGGGAGCTCACAGACTCCTCGTATCCTGAGATCGGCCGGCAGTTCGGGGGCAAAGACCACACGACCATTATCCACGCCTGTAAACAGGTCATCAAAGCGAAAGATAACGACAGCGTGTTGAGCGCCACACTGGACAGCTTGAAGGAGCAGATCCTGCGAGCGTGAGGGGTTGCGCCAAGGGGAAGAGATTATGAAACTGCGCATGGGACGAGTTGAGCTCTTGACGGGTCTTCAGCGGGTCCAAGGTGTCGTCGAGAAGCGCAACACGATGCCGATCCTGTCGAATATTCTGCTCGAGGCGAAGCAGGATGGGGTGGAAATTGTCGCCACCGACCTCGAAATCGGCATGCGCGGGCACTACAAAGCGACCGTGGAGAAGCCCGGAGGAATCACGGTCTCAGCTCGGAAGCTGTACGAGATTATTAAGGAACTGACAGTCGGTGAAATAGAACTCACCTCGGGTGACAACAATTGGACGACGATTCACGCCGGCAAGAGCCAATTTAAGATCGTCGGTCTCCCCAGCACGGACTACCCCGCATTGCCCACGATTGAACGGGAAGGGCTCATTCCTCTCGCCGGGGCCGGCTTCTTGGAGTTGATTCGGAAGACCCTCTTCGCCGCCGGAGACAATGATGCGCGTTACATCCTCAACGGTCTGCTGGTGACCCTCATCACATCGGAAAAGAAAACGATTTTGCGTTTAGTCGGCACCGATGGCCATCGGTTGGCGGTGGCCGAGCAGGAGGTCGGAAAGGCCGGCGCCAAAGGCGCTCCGCAAGAGGTCAAAGCGATTATTCCGAAGAAAGCGGCGCATGAGATGCAGCGTCTTCTGGAAGAAGGCGGCGAGGGCGAACCCTTGATCGGATTCACCAAAAATCTCATGATTTTCCGGAAGAGCGGGCTGCTGTTGACCTCGCGGCTCATGGAAGGGAACTACCCGAACTATCAGCAAGTGATTCCGAAGGATGGCGGCGGGAAGATCGGAGTCAATCGCGGCGAGCTTGAGAGTGCGCTTCGACGTGTCTCCGTCCTATCCCGTGATAAGGCGAGTGCGGTGAAGGTGTCGTTTGTCTCCGGACAGATGACGTTGTTCTCCAGCAATCCTGATTTTGGAGAAGCGACCGAGGAGCTTGCGGCACGGTACGAGGGGGAAGCCCTGAACACAGGATTCAATGCCCGCTACCTGTTGGATGTTCTCGGGGTGATGGACGGAGAAACGATCACTCTGCAAATGGACAATCCATTGAGCCCTTGTTTGATCCAGGAGTCAGACAGTCCCGGGTTCAAGTGCGTGGTCATGCCAATTAAAATCTAGCGGGCTAGCAATCAGCGGTCAGTCACCAAGTAGATCGTTGAGTGCTGAAGCCGGAGAGCCGATGGCGGTATTGAAACGGGAGACCGATGGCCAGTAACGACGCAGAGACCACACCGAAATCCGAGAGCTACGGTGCGGATCAGATCAAAGTATTGGAAGGCTTGGACGCCGTACGGAAGCGTCCGGCGATGTACATCGGCAGCACCGGTGTGGACGGCCTCCATCATCTCGTGTACGAGGTCGTCGACAACAGCGTCGATGAGCATATGGCGGGATTCGGTGAGACCATCGAGGTGACGATCCACATCGACGGCAGCGTCACGGTTGTGGATAACGGCCGCGGTATTCCCACCGGTATGCATTCCACCCAAAAGAAGTCCGCCGCCGAAGTGGCACTGACAGTCTTACACGCGGGCGGCAAGTTCGAGCAGGGCGCCTATACGGTCTCAGGCGGGCTCCACGGCGTCGGGATCTCGGTGGTCAACGCACTGTCTGAATGGCTCGAGCTGGAAATTTGGCAGGACGGCCAGGTGTTCGAGCAGCGCTACGAGCGCGGCAAAGCGACGGCCCCGCTGAAGATGACGGGTAAAACCAAGCGCCGTGGGACGACCGTGACGTTCAAGTCCGATTCGCAGATTTTCGAGACGCTCGACTTCAGCTTCGACGTGCTGGCCCAGCGACTGCGCGAGCTTGCCTTTTTGAACAAGGGACTCGAGATCACGCTCAAGGATGAACGGAAGGAACCGGTCAAAGAGCAAGTATTCAAGTACAAGGGCGGGATCGTGTCGTTCGTCGAACATCTGAACGAAGCCAAGACGCCGCTGCACAAACCCATTTACGTGCAGGTTGAGAAGCAGGAGATGGTGCTGGAGGTCGCGCTTCAATACAACGACAGCTACGCCGAGAACCTGTTTTCTTTTGCGAATAACATCAATACCAAAGAGGGCGGCACGCACTTGGTGGGCTTCAAGGCCGCGCTCACCCGTACGATTAACAGCTACGCAAATGCCAACGATTTACTCAAAAAAGACACCGAATCGCTCACCGGTGACGACGTCCGTGAAGGGCTTACCGCCGTCGTCAGCGTCAAGGTCCGGAATCCCCAGTTCGAAGGCCAGACGAAAGCCAAGCTGGGCAATAGCGAGGTGAAGGGCATCGTCGAGTCCGCGGTCAACGAAGCGCTGGGGACCTATTTCGAAGAAAACCCGACGGTGGCCCGAAAGGTCATCGGGAAAGCTATCGATGCCGCTCGCGCTCGTGAAGCGGCGCGAAAAGCGAAAGAGCTCATCCGACGAAAGAGCGCACTCGACGGGGGATCGCTTCCCGGCAAGCTGGCCGACTGTGCGGAGAAAGATCCGGCGTTGTGCGAGCTGTATATCGTCGAGGGTGATTCGGCCGGCGGGTCCGCGAAGCAGGGGCGCGACCGCAAGTTTCAAGCGATCCTGCCGCTCAAGGGCAAGATCCTCAACGTCGAGAAGGCGCGCTTCGACAAAATGCTCTCGAGCGACGAAATCCGGACATTGATCATGGCGCTCGGCACCGGCATCGGTCGCAAGCGAGAAGAGAGCGAAAAGGCCGACAAAGACTCGTTCGACATCAGCAAAGCCCGGTACCATAAAATCATCCTCATGACGGACGCCGATGTGGACGGCAGCCACATCCGGACCTTGCTCCTCACCTTCTTTTTCCGGCAGATGCCCGAGCTGCTTGAGCGAGGCTACATTTATATTGCGCAGCCGCCGCTCTTTAAAGTGAAGAAGGGGAAGACGGAACGGTATCTCAAAGATGAACCGGCGCTCAACGAGCATCTGGCCGATATCGCCGTCGAGGGGGTAGAAGTGTATGTGGAAGGGGTCCAAGGGTATGTGACGGGACGCCGGCTCCTGCCCATTCTCAAGAAGCTGATCGCCTTCGAGGCGCTGCTCGGGCGGCTCAACAAGAAATCGCACGAGGCCAGCATGGTGCGGGCGTTTGTGGGCGAACCGGGACTCGACCGTGAACTACTCAAGGACGGGGAGGCCCTCAAGAAGATTGTGGTCAACGTGAAAAAAACTCTCTCAAAGGTGTATCCGAAGCTTACACCGACCTTGGATATCGTCGAGGATGAAGAACATCGATCGAACAAAGTCATCTGCCGGCTGCAGGCCAACGGGGTCGCCCATAGCGTCGATGTGACGCACGAGCTGGTCGGTTCCGCCGAGTTCCGCGAGCTGCAGAAACTCTCACCCTCGGCGATCGGCTTGGGCCGGGCTCCGTACAAGATCAAAGCCGACGGTCAGGAACAGCTCGAGCCCACGACGGCTGAGTTGGTCAAGGCGATCCTCGACAAGGGCAAACACGGGCTCAGTATCCAACGTTACAAAGGTCTCGGTGAAATGAATCCGAATCAGCTCTGGGAAACGACAATGAATCCGGAAGTTCGGACACTGCTGAAAGTCACATTGGAAGACGTGCCAGGCGTAGACGAGATCTTTACAATTCTGATGGGTGACGAAGTCGAACCCCGACGAAACTTCATTCAAGCCCACGCGCTGGAAGTCAGAAACTTGGACGTATAGTGAAGAAGGTGCTTGTTAGGATGCTCAAAATGGTCATCCAGCAAGGCCGCAGGGAACGGGACGACTGAGGCGTAACTTTCTCACCCGCCCAACCCCGAGCTGTCAGAACAGCTCTTTTCCCGTGTGCGGTACGTCGCAGGGAGGCACGTGACTGAGAACGAAGGCGGGAAGGGCGCGTCATTGCGCGCCGGGGTAGGGCCGGGTGAAAAACGAATCATTTTCAGCATCCGTGGAGAATTAGATGCCACCTGATGAACGACTAGGACAAATCGCCATCGAAGACGAGATGCGCTCGTCGTATCTGAGCTACTCGATGAGCGTCATCGTGGGCCGGGCGCTCCCCGACGTGCGTGACGGCCTCAAGCCGGTCCATCGCCGTATCCTCTACGGCATGAACGAGATGGGCTTGGCATCGAACCGGGCCTACCGCAAATCCGCCAAGATTGTCGGCGAGATCATGGGGAACTACCATCCCCACGGAGACAGCGCGATCTACGACACGCTCGTTCGCATGGCGCAACCCTTCAACATGCGCTATATGCTCGCGGATGGTCAGGGGAATTATGGATCGGTCGACGGCGACCCGCCTGCGGCGATGCGGTATACCGAAGCCCGCCTGACCAAGGTCGCCGAGGACATGCTTGCCGATATCGACAAGGAGACGGTCGATTTCGGGCCGAACTACGACGAGTCGCTGGTTGAACCGCTGGTGCTCCCCTCGAAGATCCCGAATCTTCTCGTCAACGGCGCCGGCGGCATCGCGGTGGGCTATGCCACTAACATTCCGACCCATAATCTCGGCGAAGTGATCGAGGGGATTCTCTTGTACCTGGACAATCCGAATATCACGATCGCCCAGTTGATGAAAAAGATTCCAGGTCCCGATTTCCCGACGGCCGGATTCATCTATGGAACGGCCGGTATCAAGGACGCCTACGAGAGCGGGCGGGGTCTCCTCACCCTGCGCGCGAAAGTGAAAATTGAGTCGGATGAACGCACGGAGCGCGAGCGGTTGATTGTCACGGAGCTGCCCTATCAGGTTAATAAGTCCAAGCTGATCGAAAAGATCGCCGAGTTGATCCGAGACGAACGAATCAAAGGAATTTCCGATCTGCGCGACGAATCCGATCGGGAAGGCATCCGCGTCGTCATCGAACTCAAGCGCGGCGAAATCCCGCTCATCACCCTGAACAATCTGTACAAGCTCACGCAGCTCCAGACGACCTTCGGGGTCATCATGCTTGCGCTGGTGAACAACCGGCCGGAAGTGTTAAACCTCAAACAGATCCTGCATCATTTCATCGAACACCGGCGCGAGGTTGTCGTCCGTCGGACCGCCTTCGAGCTGCGCAAGGCGGAAGAGCGGGCCCATGTCCTCGAGGGCCTCAAGATCGCGCTCGATCACCTGGATGCGGTGATTGCCTTGATCCGGCGGGCCCAATCGCCCGATGAAGCCCGGGTCGGCTTGATGCGGGAATTTACGCTAAGCGAAATCCAGGCGAATGCGATTTTGGAGATGCGGCTCCAGCGGCTCACACAATTGGAGCGCAACAAACTCATCGAAGAATATACAGAGGTCTTGAAGCAGATCGAGCGTCTCAAGTCGATCCTGGGCAGCGAAGCGCTGGTTCGTACGATCATCAAGGATGAGTTGATCGAGGTGCGCGAAGCTTACAACGACGACCGCCGCACGAAGATCGTGAAAGAAGAAGCCGAGATCACACTGGAAGACATGATTGCGAACGAAGAAGTGGTCGTTACGATCTCGCATGCCGGATACATCAAGCGGAACCCGGTCACCCTATACCGGGCGCAGCGGCGCGGCGGCAAGGGTAAAATCGGAATGGGGGTCAAGGAAGAAGATTTTGTCGTGACCCTGTTCACCGCGTCCACGCACGAGTCGCTCCTGTTCTTCTCGGACGCCGGGAAGGTGTATTGGCTGAAAGTTCATGAGATTCCGGACGCCGGGCCGGGCTGCCAAAGGGAAAGCACTTGTGAATTTGCTGGCGCTGTCGGGCGAGGAGAAGGTCACCGCGACCGTGCCGGTCAAAGAGTTCCGCGAAGACCGATTCATCGTGATGGCGACCGCGCAGGGCATTATCAAGAAGACCGAACTCTCGGCCTACGGCAATCCACGCCAGGGCGGCATCATTGCGCTGTCGTTGGATAAAGGGGATCGTCTCATCGGTGTGCAGCTCACCGATGGCCAGCGAGAAATTCTGTTGGGCACGAAGAAGGGGATCACGATTCTCTTCAAGGAAGACGGCGTCCGTCCGATGGGCCGCACGGCACACGGGGTGCGCGGCATTACGCTGGAGGAAGGCAACGAAGTCATCGGCATGGAAACCATTACCCCAGACTCCACCACTCAAATCCTTACGGTCACGGAGGGCGGTTACGGAAAACGTACGCCGGTGAGCGAGTATCGTGTTCAGGGACGTGGAGGGAAGGGCATCATCAGCGTGAAGACCAACGAGCGCAACGGGCTCGCTGTCGGGTTTCTTCAAGTCCGAGACGGTGATGAGATCATGCTGATGGCCGCTCAAGGCAAGGTGCTTCGATGCAAGGTGGATGAGTTCCGTGAGATCGGCCGGAATACCCAGGGAGTTCGGATCCTCGACCTTGAGGGCGCCGGCGACCGGGTCGTGGCCGTCGCGCGGTTGGCGGAAAGCGCCGAGGTGCTCCCCGAGGAAGGCGGCGGGTAACGGATACGCGCAATACCTACGCTTTCTTCGTCAGCGCAGGCCTTCCATGCAAGAGCAGAATTCTTCTCCAACGCCCCTTCCAGGACCCAAGAAGCCTAAAAAGCCCCTGGACACGGTCGTCAAGTTGGCCCTCGGCGTGGTTGTCATGTCCTTCACCCTGATCTGGGGTGGAATGTATCTCAGCCGACCAGATCGAACGATTCCACCGTATAGTGTCGGTTCCCAGGTCGGCCACATCGTCGCCACGCATGTGCCTCGTGACACGACCGACCAAGGGGTTGAAACCTTGCTGAGGCGTTTTCGTAAGGTCGGTCGCAAGACGCACCATTTTGCCTCGATGAAAATCCAACCGACGACCCCGGGCGACTCGGGCGGTTGGTACAGGAAAATCGTCATCTATGTGTTCGATGATTACGGATGGACTGAGCCGGAGATGCTCAACAAGTATCTGGACGGAGACGCGTCTGTGGTCAAAAAGTTTGAGCAGTCGATGCGGGGGTACTATCGGCTGAACGACCAGGAAGAAGAAGGAGGGTTCGGCCCCGTGCCCAAGGGTGGCGAGGCTTCCGATGCCACCCGCATCCTCTTCAAGGGCCGCGTGACGGACTCTATCCCGGATGAGTTGGAGCCCGAAGATTTCTCGATATCACCAATGTAAACCGCAGACGGAGATCGGGATCTTGTATTGCTGAGACGTGAGGCAATGTTTCGGTTAATATCGCCTCGGATATGGTGGAGTCGCCATCACCGCTAGGTGTCGTGGCAGACACGACGACCCGTGGCGGGATCTCGCCCACGCGCAACACAATTTCCGTGACGAGTTCCCCGCCTGTTACCGTGTTGAGTTTCTGAAGAAGAGTCGGTTTCAGGAACGTGAGCTGGTGTAGCCAGACACTGTTGTGGACCAGAAGATAGAGTTTCTTGTAGCGAATCTGGTCCGGCCAGGTGTTCGACGCGATGGGCTCCCCGACGATAGAGACCCAATCTCTGCGCAAGCGGCTTTCGAGCAACTTGGATTCGAGACCCAGGCGACGAGCCAATCCTTCGAGGACGTTGGAAAGAGAATCGATGGAACCTGGTCCGCGCATGGCGGCATCATAGCAAAAACCAGTTGGAAAGTCTGACAGTCATCAAATCAAAGGTCTCCAAAGATCTGAAGACTTTTGAACTTGAGGACCTTGAGACTCTCGTGGCGAGGCGGACCAATGGCGCAGCAACAAAAAGAGAAGAGCGAAAAAGCCGTCGCCACAAACCGCAAGGCCTACCACGACTATTTCATTGAAGAGAAGTTCGAGGCGGGCATCATGCTCCAGGGCACGGAGGTCAAATCCCTGCGAGATGGGCGTGTGAACTTACAAGATAGTTACGCCAGCGTGAAGGGCGGAGAGGTTTTTCTCCACCACTGCCACATCAGTCCCTACAGTCACGGCAACATCATGAATCACGAGCCTCTCCGTACTCGGAAGCTGCTCCTCCACCGCAAGGAGATCAATAAGCTTCTTGGCAAGACGCAACAGCAAGGGCTCACGCTCATCCCGCTCCGCATCTATTTCTCCAAGCGGGGCCTTGCCAAGGTCGAAATCGGGTTGGCCAAAGGCAAGAAGCAGCATGACCGCCGGGAAACGATTAAGACGCGTGAAGCCAGCCGCGAAGTGGAGCGGGCGATGAAAGAAAAGCGGTGAGCTGAAAGTTTCGTCACCGACCCGAGATCTTCTCAACGGTAAACGCACAGGAATCTCTCGCTGCTTGCCGGACTCTCTGGCAGGCGAACAACTTGAGCTTTCCATGACGCACGCATCGTAGTCTCTTTGGTCAGATGGTTCCCCGCCAGGGACTAATTTGGCGGTAGACCTGACCTGCCGTACGCGCCGGCTTTCGACTAGGCGGCTGGATTTGGTTTTCCAAGATGACAGGATCAATGCGGTGCCCGCATTGCACACAGCGCAGGACCATTGGAATGTATTTGCCGGTGTTATCAAAGTCATTACACCAATCGTTCACGAGCAGGCCGGCGCAACGGGCGCAGGATCTCGTGCTGAACTGCGTGCTTCCCGGAAGGGGTCGAATGGTATGCCCACTCCCGCCTTCAGCCAGAGGTCTCTCTTGCACTGCTTCTCCTGATCCCATCCTTCGTTCCATGCTCAGCCTCCCGGTTGTTGGTTTGACTTCGGGTGCTCTTGGGTTCGGACTTCAATAAGTCCTCAGCCGTTGGTCGCACCCTAGCTCCGTCACATGATAGATCCATGAAGAGATTATGAAGAAATCTTCATCAGGCTCTGAATGGCCGGGAAACAAACAGCTACGAAATGGTCATGTCTCACTAGCGAGGAATGCGGCATGGACTGTGATGGGCGTATTCGGACGGATACTACCGGCGAGCCAAACACTTGTGGTGGCGGACGTGGCGATGACGAAGCGTCTGCGGGCTCTTCTTGACTTCAAGACAGGAAAACCCGTGGCTCATCAAGAACCGCGGGTCTTGTTCATCAGCGGCCTAAGCGAGGCCGTGTATCGTGTATGTGAATTCTTTGGAATCGTCGCAGGCGACGGCGGCACTCACCAGTCAGGAAAACTTGCCCGGAAACTGCTTCACCAACGCCGTCGTTAACGTATCTGCAATGACATAGACGTGTTCTCGCATCATCTTCCACGTTTTCTCTAGATGCGCATATTCCCTTTTCTTGTACTGGTTGATTTGGAGGACATGGTGAGCGCCATGCGCCGCGAACAGCCCCCGAACGTTGTCATTCTTCAGATAGGGATTGATTCCGCTTAAGAATACCCCGAAGTCCTCACTATTGGACGCCAACCGGGCAAGCGCAGCATCCTGCGAGCTTTTATCACCCGCAACGGTGGCTTCCGAGTATTCTCGAACTGCGTCGATATTGATGTCCAACAGGTTCATGAATTTCTGCGACTGCGGCTTCACCGTAAAAGGGTGTCATCATGCTCGCGATCTGCTTTGTATTGGCGTCGACTTCTTTCTTGACGGCATCCCGCTCCTTCGGACCGTTCGTCGCGCTATCCAATACGGCGTGCTGCACCCAATAGATGTGTCCAAGCCAGAGATCGCGAAAATCCTGTTTCATCTCCGCCGCACGAATCGGATTCGCATCCCCGGCTGCAAGCGATTCGTAGTCGCAACCTACCAAACCAGCGAGCGCGAGTACCAATACTGCCTTAGGCTGAAACGTCTTGCTTATATAGCTTTTCATCACGTCGTGTTCCAAGGTGATGCTGAATTCCATTCATTCAAAATCACTGAAAATGAATTCGATGTCTCGCAGGATACAGTACACTATCCACATTCGTATACGAAGTGTTTGGAGGATGCTGAAAGGATTCTTCCTCATCCTGAATCAGATTAGCCCGTATTATCCACGCAGTTCATCACGAAATAGCGCAGCGGAGCGCGGCAAGCGTAAGAAGCGAGTTTGGTGAAATAGGGGGAGGAGAAATCGTTGGGGTTCGAGGTAGAAAAGTCGAGGTTTTCGGATCTACGAACCTAGAACTTCAACTTCGAGTCCCACAATCTCGCCCGTTTCGTTTGAGCTAGGTTTAGGCGGCAAGCTCCCCCGCAGCTTCTGGCCTTCGCAGCCAAGATGGCCGCTTCGATGAAGTAGGCTGCTGCGGGAGAACTTCGCCGAGTGTGCCAATTCAGGTGTATGGTAGACGAGCCCGCATTATATTCACTCCCAGTCGTCTCGAAGTCACATAGAAGCAAAGCCGTGGCAAGAGCACGATGTGGGAGGAAATTAGTTCAGGTCACCTCAGTCCGGTCCCCTCTCGCCTGAACATCTACGATTACGAAAGGATCGCACCTGTATAAAGTTAATGGAAAATTTGCTAGGGAAGTTTCGCTGGAATCTGAATACTGATCGCACCGGCAAGATCACCTTCCTGGGCGCCTTCCCGTGGATAACCAGAAATATCCAAGATGCCTTTGGGGTTGCCATGACAGACCAGGCAATCTTTCGAATAATATATCGGGGTTAAAGCTCTCAGGGTCGTTTTATTGTCAATCCATTCTGTGATGGAGGTGTCTATGGCCGGTTGCGTAGCCAACCGTTTCAACACGTTTTCTTCGTATGCATCAGGTGTGTTTTTCAAATTCCTTGGATTGAGCGCGGTTTGCTTTATTTTCACGTAAGAGCGATTGGAGAACTTTCGAGCGGCTTGGCTGCCGAAGGTGGCCGGAACGAAATTCTTATACCCAATGCCTCTTTGATTGATCACGAGTTGCGCATCGGCCACCACTTCCTTGCTCGCCTGAAGCAATACCGGCAATAATTCTTTCGCAAGAGAGGGAAGATGCGAGGAGAGATGCTTCAGATCAATGGTTGTCTGGCGGATGAACTCTTCGACAACCTCATGTTCAAATACCTCCGGCGTAAATCCTTTATCGCCTATCCGGGGATCATTAATACGTGTTTGATTGCGTTCGACGATGAGACGTCCGACATTGAGTAGCGTTGCTAAATGTTGGGCGGTTTTTTCGGTTTCTTCACGAGGTGCCTGAGCCCAGCCAATATTTGACCACGTAAGAAAGAACACAAGGTTCAGAGATATGAACAGAAACGTGCGAGATTTCATCAGTATGTCTTCCTTGCTCACCTTCCGGTTGCGAAGCGGCACTGTCCCTGGTCATAATGTTCCGGCACTTTTGAAACTTCAAACGGCAGGCCTTCTGTGGTTGCCCGTCGAGTCGGCGCATAATCTTCTTCTAACCAACGCCTCCGCATCTGCTCCAACCGCCCTGACTCTTCCAACCGATACAGCAGGTTGTTAAGGAACCATTGCATACGCCTGTTTTCATCAACCGTGACAATGGAGAAAGATTCCTGCGTCAGGATCAAGGGCGTTCCATCATTCCGTGTGAGGAGGTACCAGTCCGGCCACACGTGCTTCGTCACATATTCGAGAATGGAATGTTTGGACAAAATCACATCGATGTGTGGGTCCTTTGTCTCCACGGCGGCTGGAAGCGAATCGCATATGAGCAAACGGATATTCTTAAGATTGGCTTCTGCATAGAGGTAAGAGGTTCTCCCCTTCTGAGCTGCAACGGTCAAGCCAGAAAACCCTGCTTGGATCGCCGCAAGCGTGTCAGGATTTCCAGCTTGCTTTTGAAACTGCGCCCGTACTCTCTCAGCCACTTCTGGCTCTTGGATAATGGCTCCGATGCCGCCGGAATGAAAATACGGAATTGAATACCACAGGCCTACAGGTCTTGCGCCAGGGATGTTCCCACCGATAGATGAGACAAAAATGTCGAGGTTCCCTTCATTCATCTCGATGAAGAGATCACGGAACCGGATGAGGTGCAATGTAGGGACGATGGGTTTCTGTCCGCCACAATATGTGGTCAGAGCGTCGGCCACCTCACGGATCAGCTCCACATCGAGGCCGGTGACACGAACCCCTTCATCGGTATAAATGGCTGGAAATACAAATGGCCGAAAAGGTTCAACAGAAATTCCAACACGGACCTGTCCCTTCGAACAGATGGCGGACAATTCATGGTCGTGCAAGAGGATGCACCAATTCCACAGCATCGAAGACAAGTCCGCAACCTTGTAGAAAGAATCCGAACGCTATCATGAGCGGGACTATGCCTTGTGAGCCGTATTCCTTCAGACGATGTCGTAGTCTTCTCATAATCGATCGTATGCTTTGACGGATCTACCAACGACCATACCGGTTAGAATCGAACTCCGGTTGTAAAGAGCCATTGTTCAGATAAGTCAGATGTGCCCTGGAAGTCAATCTCAAGTCGCATGTATTGGAGCCCCACATCGATCGAAAATCCTCGAGCTATAGGGAATCGCACTCCCACCTGGCCTCCATAGAGATAACCTGGGGAAAAAGAATCTCGGCCCGGCATCGTTCCTCCAGCAAGGGCTCCGAGATATGGCACCGCCCGGTCTTCCAGCGGCCCAAAGAGAATATGTCGAATCACTCGATTGATCGGTTTGCCTGTTGGAAAATCCAGAATATCAATGAAATTGTTCCAGCGGGGATTCAGATATAAAGAATTCTGGTCTGTAATAAATGTAGGGGTATGCTGACTATAGTATTGATAGACTGTTCTCACCTCAAGGTTGCCGTAGCGAAAGGCAGTGAGTCCGGCCTGAACAGCAATGACTCTGGTCTCGGGCGCAAATGAGCGCTGATTAAACGAAACGTCGAAACTAAATGGGCGAAGCGGGAAAACCTCTGGAATCGAGTCTCCGGCTGCAGCGTGAGATGAAATCGCCGTAGCGAACATGACACTGGCGAACACCAATATGGGTTGGGATGGAAATCGGCGGATATGTCACCAGCCATTCAGAGTCGAGCCTACGACAGGAGGGAAGCATACCTGAAACACGATGTTGACCATATGGGCGGGAAGCCCGCCTGTCTAAACTCTATACTAACTGCGTCCAGGTTCCTCGAAGCGGCGAATTCGCAACTGCAGTGATGCATTCATGAATAATGCGGAATAGGTATTCTTCTCTCGGAATCAACGCAGACGACGATGCCCCTCCCAATCATGAAAACTTTTCTGGGAATTGTTTCGACAAGACCATTGTCAGCGTATCTGCAATCATAAGGAATGCGCCGAAGTCGTCCGGTACTGAGAGGAGGGTGAGATCTTTGTGTCTGTCATGAGGCCCTCCCCTCGGAGGTAAGATAACTCAATCCCCATCACGCCTCACGTGGGAGAACTCGCTCGCTCTCGTTTGGACGGTATCCTCCAGAATGTGACCCCGCACCGCTCATCCACCACATGATCAGCAGCACCATTCCTACAATGTACAGCGGAGAGTAGATTGCTATAAGGACAGTATGGCCCATGTTGGTATCCCTCCTTATCTTCTCGCACATCCTCCAGCGAGGCGTGTTTTGCGTTGTTGCTGAGTCCCGCTTGCTCGAAATCCCCGAGAAAGAGCTCAGGATCCCTTGGAGTGCATAATAGATGTAGCAGACTCAGATGAACGGATCGTGAACCGACCATGAAGAACTCTTCATCATCCTGAGCCGTCCGTGGGCAAACATCCCGGTCTGAGATCGCGTCTAGCCTGCATTATTCATGAGTGTTTCTGCTGTGTTCGCGGACTCTGGCCTGCGACGAGCCTTCGGCTGGCAGGGTGGAGGCCGGCGAACCTTCAGGAATAATGTGGGCTAGGCAGGAATCGTCTGGTGAGTCGGGGCCGGCAAACGCAGGGTAAAGACAGAGCCCTTGTCGACTTGGCTTGTGACCGAAATGGTTCCACCGTGGGCCTCCGCGATTTCCTTGACGATCGGCAGGCCAAGTCCGGTACCGCCGGAATCCTTCGCCCGTGCCCAATCAGTCCGGTAAAACCGCTCGAAGAGATGAGGGAGATGTTCCGGCTCGATCCCATGGCCCGTATCCTCGACAGCCACGGCAACCCCTTCGCCGCACGCCTGCAAGCGGACGGTCACGGCTCCGCCAGACGGCGTGTAGTGAAGCGCGTTGTCGAGTAGATTGATCAGCGCTTGCTTGAGCCACTGTGCATCGCCGAGGACTGGCGGGACCGATTGGGATTCAAACGACAATGTGATTCGGCGGTCATCGGCGAGCAGGGTCAGTTCATCCACCATATCTTGAATCATGGGTTCCAGGGCGAGTGGCACGAGTTGAACGGGAGGTTTGCCGCTCGTGAATTTTGCGAGGGTCAACAGGGAACGCGTGAGGGCGATGAGTCGTCCCACCTGCTCAAGATTGTTGATGAGGGCTTCGCGATATTCTTCAGAGGTCCTGGCTTTCAGGAGCGCGACCTCCAGGTTACCCTGCAGGATGGTCAAGGGAGTTTTCATTTCGTGAGCGGCGATGTCGCAAAAGCTCCGCTGAATCTCACCGCTCCGTTGGAACCGGTCCATCACGGAGTTGAACGCCTGGGTGAGTCGACGGAATTCCTGATAGGGTGAATCCAGAGTAAATCGTTTCCCCAGGTCGGCTTCAGACATCGTTTCGGCGCCTGTACTCAACACATCGATCGGAGTCAGCACCTTCTTGGCCAGCCAGCCACTGCCGTCCCAGGCGACGAGAAGGATGATCCCAGATCCCAGGGCCAGTAGGATCACAAGATCCTTGCGTGTCTCTCGGTACAGAAGCAGAGATGTTTCAGCCTGCAGAACGTACCGTATCGGACCCTGCCGCGGGATAGAAATGAAGACATGCCGAACAGGCTTACTCTCGGCTGTCTCAACGGTGTCAAACACGGTGTTGCCGAGGCGGACTTGTTCGAGCACGGTACCGGGGATCGGCTGTTCTACCAACGCGGTGGGAGCTTTCCAGAGGAGCCGACCATCCGGCGAGAAGACCCGAAGAGAATGGGTGACATCCTGGAGTTCGTGCTGTTCATTCTTGCTTCGGCTCACCGCGTCAGAAAGCGCAACGCCTTCAGTCTGAATTTTCAATGATGTTGGGGTGCTGCTCAACAATCTTGGCCAGCGTCTCCGCCAACGCTAACAGCCGGCCATCTACAAAGCGGTGCAACAATGCGTCGCCCCCGATGTAGGTCAGAACAGAAAAGACGAGGAGGAGTCCTGCCATCAGAGCGAGCGCGGATTGGCGGATTGAACTACGCAGGGACTTCATGCGGCCGGTTCCGGTTCCTCCAACATGTACCCGGCGCCGCGCACCGTGGCAATGAGCTGTGGTGAAAAATCTCGATCAATCTTTGCACGCAGAGCCCGAATATGGGCGTCCACGATGTTCGTCATGGGGTCATAGCTGATGTCCCACACGTGTTCGATGATCGCCGTTCGCGTCAACACCCTATTCTTGTTACGTAAGAGGAACTCGAGCAGGGCATACTCTTTATTCGTCAGTCCGATTTCTTGCCCAGCCCGCCAGACGCGGTGAGAAGCCGGATCCAGCACGAGGTCTGCCGCTTTCAGATGGATCAATTGCTGAGGACCTCCTCGGCGCAGCAAGGCCCTGACTCGAGCCAACAGTTCTGCAAAGGCGAAAGGCTTAGGCAAAAATTGGTCCGCGCCGGTGTCGAAACCGGACACCTTGGCTTCCACGGTGTTGCGCGCCGTCAAGAGCAAGACAGGAGTCACGTTGCCTTTAGCCCGGACACGGCGGCAGAGCGTGAGACCATCGAGCTTGGGCAACATGATATCGAGGATCAAGAGGTCGTAAGGATTTCCCAAAGCCAGCTCAAGCCCTTCTTCGCCATCGGCTGCGAAGTCTACGGCATACTGCTCTTCCTTCAACCCTTTGCGTATGAACTGGGCGAGGTCCACATCGTCTTCAACCAGCAGTATGCGCATGATCTCCTTTGCTCCCAATTCCTGAGCGACCGTCAAGGATAACGGTCCGGCGTCGACTAGGCGGGGTCCTTGACCGACGCCATTATGACACCTCTCGACAAACCGGTCACTACACCGCTGGTCCATCGGGATGCCCTCGGCGTGCCCGGAACTGCTTGGTGCGACAACGATTCCTTGCTCATTGATCATGCTCATTTCTCCATCACGAGGTCACGACGGTTTGGACTAGACGGCAATGATCACCTGATCGTCGCCGGAGATTCACAAGTCGGAGTCCAGGCTGATTCCTTGGGAGAGGAGTATCGCTTGCGAAAGGGCAGCAGCTCACACTTCGTTGAGGAACCAGTTTCGTCAAAACCATCTCCAGGACATTCCCAAGATTCCAATGACACAGAACTTGTCGTGAGGGCAGTGTAATGACCGAGCATGAACCGATGATGAAGCCATCGTGAAGAAACTCTAATGGTGCGCATCACACAACCCCGAAGAAGTGAGTAACAGATAGTCAACGTCCACCGAGTAGAGTCGCGTGCCGCATTGACTCATGGCAGAGCGCAGACCATGAAATGTCAAAACAGTCTTCGTGGAATGCGGGAAACGAGTCGAATAAGGAGAGGGAGCGGGGTTATTCCTGGGCCCGTTCTATCCAGAGCGTGAAGACTTCAAGCGGACTTCCTGATCCGTCGGTTTTTCCGATAACATGGACCAGCAGCTCGACGCGCTCTCCGGCGGCGAGCGTTGGCGCTCGCACGACGCCGGTATTTTTTCCACAGGCCCCCTGATCGATGACCTCCACCATCATGCCACTCTCATCTTCTAGCGAGAGCACTGTCAGCTCGTAGGGTTTACCGCAACCCCGCGGCATGAGCTGCGTTTCAACGGTTCTGACGATGCCGGCTATTCTGATTTCCCGCAGGTGGTAGCTGGCGGAATCGGAGAGAAGTGCCGAGATGGGAACGCGGTTGTACGAGAGAAGAGGAATTCGCAATGATCCCACTCTCGGAGAGCGGGGAAGCGGGTCGAGCGCGAAACTCGATTGAGGGCTTCCGACCATGAGCGTGCCGAGCATGGCAAGAAACCAGAATGTGAAGAACCGCAAATGTGTGGCGCGAGGAGGCATCGTCTGATGATTGCATCCACGGGTCTGCTTGCTTCACGGAAAGAGCCCTTGGCCTACCCTATCATAGCCATGCAAAGCAGCCTGAAATTCAGCGGTTGTCCCAATGTCACAGTCCAGGTCAGACTGGATCACGGATCGAACCAAGCCTGGCGTCCTGTCAGCGACAACCAGTTCTTGCGCACGGCCCATTGAAGGAAGCGCGCTCTCCCGGAGGAAATTACCCACTTGACTTGGTTCTAATTAGAACTATTATATTGGGGTCGTCATGATTCACGTGCGGCTGAGGATTCTCACGGTGCCATGATTCTCGTAGTGGCGCCGGGAAGTGGTCAATTGATAAGGTGATGGCGGAGCGGACGTGCGCGTGGTTCGCGCGCGAGGAGTTTTACGGACAGAACATGGCGACGACACAGATTAACTCGGAGGAGCGCCCCATAAGATAGGGCGAACACGAACCCCAATGCCAGGTAGCCGAGGTTGCACTTGGCGAAAGGCGGAGAAAGGGAGGCTCACAATGAGAGACACGATGCCGGTAACCAACGTGGAGAAGACGGATCAGGTGAAGGTGTATCAACCGGGCTCTCAGCACGTCGTCGGGGACGGATTTCACGTGCGGAATCTGTTTCCCAGCAACGACCTGGACCGTGAACTGAGCCCGTTTATCATGTTGGACTACGCGGGTCCCACGTTTTATCCGGCGACGGATACTCCGCGAGGGGTCGGCGAACATCCGCATCGCGGGTTTGAAACCGTCACGATCGTCTATCAGGGTCGTGTGGCGCATCGAGACTCAGCCGGAAATTCCGGCGTCATTGGTCCAGGCGATGTGCAGTGGATGACTGCAGCCTCCGGAATCGTGCACGAAGAATTGCATGAGAAGGAATGGGCCAAGCAAGGCGGGACATTACAGGCGATTCAATTGTGGGTGAATCTGCCCAAATCGTCCAAGATGTCCGCGCCCGGCTATCAAACGATTGTGAACGATCAGATTCCGGTCGTGCAGTTGGACGGGGGAGCCGGTTCGCTTCGCGTGATTGCCGGATCGGTGAGAAGCGCAAAAGGTCCGGCGAAGACATTCACGCCCATCGAATTGTACGATCTCCGTCTGCGCGCGGGGCATTCGATGCCGTTGCAGATCCCGAACGGTCACAATGTCGGACTGTTGATCCTCAGTGGTCAGGCATCCGTCGAGGGATCGCACAGGTTAACGGAGGCCGAACTGGCTGTCTTTGTCTCGACGGGAGAGCCGGTGACGATCGTTGCAGAGGAGGATGCCACAATTCTGGTGATGGCGGGCGAATCGATCAATGAGCCGGTGGCTCGCTATGGACCATTCGTGATGAATACGAAAGCAGAATTGGTCCAAGCTGTGAACGATTATCAGGCGGGTAAAATGGGTCATTTGTCTTAATACCGTCGTTCGTCGCTCGTGAAGCGTATCTCGTTGAGAAAGGAACTGGCATGAGAAGACGATGTCTTCGATGAATGAGCAAGGTGAAGGATTCCACATCGACGTGTATTCCGACGTCGTCTGTCCCTGGTGCTTCATCGGGAAGCGCCGGTTGGAGCAGGCGCTCGAGACCGGCGGGTATGCGCAACAGGCGCACATAGCGTGGCGTCCGTTTGAATTGAATCCGGCGATGCCGAAGGCCGGCATGGAACGGCGCACGTACCTCCAGGCGAAGTTCGGCGGCGCCCAGGCTCTGCGCGGGATGGAGAATCGGTTGGCCAAAGCCGGTGAAGCTGACGGGATCGAGTTCGCTTTCGATCGGATCGCCCGGACGCCGAACACCTTCGACGCCCATCGGCTCATCTGGTTCGCGGGGCAACAGAACTGTCAGGATGAAGTCGTCGAGGCTCTCTTTCATTCGTACTTCACGACCGGGCGCGAGATCGGGAGCCTCGATTCGCTGGCCGAGATCGCGTCGGACTGTGGACTCGATCGTGAGGAGGTCGGGCGGTTTCTGGCCAGTGACGGGGCAGTCCAAGAGGTCCGCGCCGAAGAGGCAACCGGGCATCGGTTGGGTATTCGCGGGGTGCCCTATTTCGTGCTCAACGGCAGCGTTGCCATCTCCGGCGCGCAGCCTCCAGATATCTTCGCATCCGCCTTTCGACAGGCCGAAGAAACAGTCGCTGAGAGAAAGGAAGGGGCATGATGGCTGTCCAAGTCTACGGGTGTAATCATATCGTCATTGAAGTCACCGACGCGAAGAAAGCGGTGAAGTTCTATTCCGATGTCTTCGGCCTGAAGATGCTCCGCGGCGGCGAAGGCGCGGCCTGGTGCAAGCTGGGCGAGCATCAATTTATGGCGATCTTCGAAGTGGACACACTGCAACCGGATCGCACGAAGCATTTCGGTCTCATGGTTCGTGACGAGAAACAAATCAAGGAAGTGCGAAAGAAGCTCATCAACAAGTACAAGCTGAAACTGGCGCCCGGCTTTCGTTGCGACTTCCGCGATCCCTGGGGAAACCGTATTCAGGTCGGCGATCTCAGCGATGAATCGCTCGTCTGGCTCCTCCCCTACCAAGAAGTCCAGAAAACCGGGATTACATTCACCGGCAAACGTCGAAAGGAGAGGCGCTCATGAGCACGACCGATCTACGGCAGCGCCTGAACGATCTATTCGACTACATTCGTCAAGGCAAGATTGGTGGCCGCAAGGCGCACCAACTCGATAGTGAACCGACGGGGTAACGGTCGCGTGAGCTTTGGGGGGGCGGATTATGCCGGAGCCAGGTCGCAGAGACGCGCACCTCGACCATCTTTTTCAGGCGCTGCTTCGTCTGCACAAAGCCTTGCTGGACGACGAACGGGTGTCCTATGAGCGTGTGCATGGGCGTATCCCGTCCAATGGAGCGTTTTTACAGCTGGTGCTGGGGGATGCGTGGTTTGCCTGGCTGCGTCCGCTGTCGCAATTGATGGTCAAGCTCGACGAACTGACGGAAGAAGGCGAGGCATCATCCCGTACGGAAATCATCGACCTGCTCACATCGGCACGGACACTCCTGACACCGACGGAAGAAGGAGAGGGATTCGGCAGACAGTATCACGATGCGCTGCAACGAGGGCCTGATGTGGTGTTGGCACACGCGGCGGTCAGAGCGCTGCTCTTGCAGCGGTCGTCCAACAAGGAGTGACCCACATGAAAGCACATTACCTCGGACACGTTGTCTTCTATGTGAAGGATCTGGAACAGTCGTTGACTTTTTATCGCGACCTGCTGGGATTTCAGGAAGTCGGACGGATATTCAATGGCGCCGCCGCCGCGCTCACCTCTGGCCGTACGCATCACGAATTGCTCCTAATCCAGGTGGGTGACGTGCCGGGACCTCCACAGGGCCGCCGCCGCGGGCTCTATCATATCGGTATTAAAGTCGGCAATAATTTGGATGAACTCCGGGCCGCCAAGCGGGAATTGGAGCAAGCGGCTGTCACGATCGACGGCATGAGCGATCACACCGTGAGCCAGAGTCTCTATCTGCGCGATCCAGACGGCAATGAAGTGGAACTGTACGTGGATGCGGATGAGTCGGTGTGGAAAGATAACCCCGCTGCCGTCCTTGCGGCCATTAAGCCATTATATTTGTAAGCCAAAAAAGGAGGGCCGTTCATGGAGAAACCGCGCATTGCAGCCAAGCAACCCGAAGTGCTTACATTGGAACAGGGAACGTACTATTGGTGTCAATGTGGGCGATCGCGGGATCAACCGTTCTGTGACGGGTCCCACCAAGGAACCGGGATCGAGCCGGTCGAGTTCACGGTAGACGAAACGAAAGAAGTTGCCTTGTGCATGTGCAAGCAGACCAAGACCCCGCCGTTCTGCGATGGCACGCACGAGACGCTCTGATTCAGCCGGAATACTCGCATCACTTCCGCAGGATTCGTAGCGGGTACGGTATCCCGATTGTGCGCATCAGATCGTGACCGTTGCTCAAGGACCGGATTTGCCCGATCCCGCTACTCGATCAGAGAGGAGCCGTACTATGAAGATCGCATTGATCGGCGCGACGGGGTTTGTCGGGTCGGCCATTTTGAAGGAGGCGTTGGATCGTGGCCACGAGGTGGCCGCCATCGTGCGGAATGCAGGCAAACTGACTCCGCATGGGAAGCTTCATCCGAAGAAAGGCGATGTCTACAATGAGGACGAAGTGGTCCGGTTGGTCACGGATCACGATGCGGTAATCAGCGCCTTCAATCCTGGATGGAGTAATCCGGACATCTACAACCAGCAGGTTAAGGGCGCGCGTTCCATTATCAATGGCGTCAAGAAGGCCGGTGTGAAGCGGCTGCTGTTCGTCGGGGGAGCAGGCAGTTTGGAAGTCAAGCCGGGAGTTCAGTCTGTGGACCTCCCAGAGTTCCCTTCGGAATATAAGCAAGGGGCTCTCGCAACGCGTGAAGCTCTGAACATGCTCCGCAATGAACCGACTTTGGATTGGTCCTTCCTATCTCCTTCAGCCAATCTTTTCCCCGGGCAGCGGACCGGGCAGTTTCGTCTTGGCACGGATCAGTTGCTCGCGAATGCTCAGGGAGAAAGCCGCATCTCGGTCGAGGACTACGCGAAGGCGATGATCGATGAAGTAGAGAAGCCAATGCATATCCGCCGACGCTTTACCGTGGGTTATTGAGTTGGCGTGATTTGGGCGCGCGAGCACGATAACCATTGCCTCATCGCACGCGGATGCTATCGATGCCGGACCATCACGATGGATACGAAGTTAGAAGGATAACGTCTCGAACAGGAGGAGAGCCATGGCGACCAAATTCAAGGTTCCCAGCGCCGCAAAAGCCAAGAAGTATTTCCAAGACAAGATGGCCTTTACGACCGGTCCGGTCGAACTAGAGCGCTGGTTCAAGCAGGGCGAGCCGGTAAACATCGTGGATGTGCGTGCGGCCGAGGATTATGCGGAGGGGCATATCCCTGGCGCACTGAATCTGCCGAAGGACCAGTGGGACAATGCGAAGATCCTGAAGGCGCGTCTCCACAAAAACAGGATCAACGTGCTGTACTGCTATTCACACGTCTGCCACCTGGCCGGGAGTGCAGCGGTTCTATTTGCGAGCAAGGGCTATCCCGTGATGGAACTTGAAGGTGGATGGCGTTGGTGGAAGAACGACGGTTTTGAGATTGAAAAGTAACAGGAACGTGGATAGGGGACACGGTCGGTTGCGGGTTTGAGATCGTCTTGTTCGAATGACGACTCGCCGTTCACGGCCACGATATCTTTTTGAGAACCAGCTCGGGAAGAACAATACATTCGACCCGAATTTCCGCTCGCTTTTCGACCTCGAATGAGGTCATGATTAGCGCCAAGTTTGTGGCTGGAGTCGGTCAAATTCCAGAGATTCCGTCAGATAATGGAGACACATACTCAACATCACAAGGAGGACTTGATGAAGCGGATTGGTGCGAGTGCGAACATCTTGCGCGGCGCCTGGATGATCGGGGTTGCCGTTCTGACTCTGCTGATTGCCGTGTCTTCCGGGTTTGCCGACGAAGAGACCAAGCAGGGAACAGGAACGCATATGAAGGTGAGCGGTGTCGTCTCGAAGGTGCAGTCAGGCCTCGCCACCGTGAAGACCTCCTGGGGATCGATGACGATCGCTTCGACCTTCACACCCAAGCATCTTGAAGTCGGGGAAGAAGTGGAAATGCAGGTCAATGAAAACAACGCGGTGATCGACGTCCATCGAAAAGGTGACCCCACTCATGACCATCGGTTCGTATCGGGCAACCTGACCTATACGTCCGCGGATCGCAGAGAGATCAAGCTCTGGACGCCGGAAGGGGAGAAGACGTTCGACGTACAGGCGGGCCGATCGAAGATGGCATCTATCAAGGAAGGTGCGCCCGTTACGATCGAGTTGAACGAAACGGGAAACATGATTGACATCCATCAGTTGACCGTGGAGATGAGCCTCAACAAACAACCGCGCACTAAACCCGGTTACCATATGACGGCGCATGGTGTGGTAGAGAAGATTCAGTCCGGCGTAATCGTAGTAAAGACGCCCTTTGCCACGTATCGTCTCAGCGTCAAAACCGCGCCTTCAGGAATCAAAGTGGGAGACGAAATCACGCTGTGGATAAATGAAGAAAATATGGTCATCGATCATCACATGAAGGGGCATCAGCAGGCGCATCGATTGGTCTCCGGGAAATTGATCTACGTCGGCAGGAACAAGAAAGAGATCAAACTGTGGACACCGGAGGGCGAGAAGGTGTTTCCACTCGAACGTCTGGAAGTCAAGGCCAGGCCGATCAAGGAAGGGTCGACCATCACCATAGAATTGAATGAGAACGGAACCGTGGTCGACCTTTGGAAATCTTGAGCCACGAAACCTGCTGATCGTTTCGGGATGCGCCGTCCTGCGTCATCCCGGAACGATCCCCGCCATCATGTCGTGACCCCTCGATACATTGTACTGAGGAAAGCCCGACGAGTTCGAAATAAAAACGGGGACATTCTGAATTGTCGCGGGCGGCTGTTCGACTCACACGTTAAGAAAACCGGAATGCTTCCTTAAGTTTCCCTCGGCAACATCGCCCCAAATTCTCAGGTAGAGCATCTCCATTGGTAAGCCAGACGGATCATGCGATGGTTCTCCGGCGAGAGATGCCAGTTCTCCTTGCCTTGCTTCAGCTGTAATGAATGCAACGGTCGCATCCAAGACATCGTCAACTTGCACGTCCTTCCGCAAAGTCTTGGACTGAACATCGTCCAAGAGCATTGAGACATCGGGCTCGAACCGTTGCAGAACTCTGAGCCGCTCTTCCCTCCCCTCGTATGGTCTTCTTGTTGTATTTCATTGGTCTCCGGTCAGCAAGTGCCCAAAAACAAACTTCAGGGTGAATCTCGCGGATACCATGCCTCCGCTCTCGGATGCTCAACAAGAGCCGGTCAACTTGACGTATCTTTGGACTGATACCCCAGGTTTGAGCGCTGATGCTTGATCCAATACGCGTTCGATTGATATTCCGGGCTGCCTTGACTCCATCTGTCGCGAGAGCCTCTCGACAAGGAACCGGAAAGACGCTCGATTTCCTCGGCCTTCCGAGAACTTCCCGGGCCAAGCGGTCACATGGACGAATTGGAGCATCGGCCGACGGTAACCCGATGGGGACGTCGATAAAAATGCGCTCGGCACTGAAAAACGCAGACACCAAATCGTTGATTGTGGGAAACAGTCGCCATGCCAAGCTGATACCGTCTCGTGTGACCGCGAACCAACCGGCCTTGCACCCATCAACTCCAACGTGTTGCCGCATTCTATTCCAAGTCGTCTAACTATTAACTGAGGGGGAACAGAAACGAGGACATGCTGATTCGTTGTTGGTAGCTGCTCAAATCACGCGTTAGAAAGCCTGAATGTCCCCTTAAATTCACCCCCTAGGCACTTATGGATCACCACTCGTGCTCCTCGCGCGAAGGCGCTCGTGGAAAGGAACATCCGATCTGAGCGGAAAGCGAGTAAATTCTCCCAGCGTGCTAAAGGTTGCGATCTCGCGCGAGACGCCGAGATGCCGGCACAACTCGAAGAGGGGAAGCAGAAAGCCGGTGTCAGTGCTAGCACTGATGAGCACAGCGTTGATCTTGATCGGTAGGAACTCTCGCTCGGTCTCATTTACCGTGATCAAGCGATGCTCCTGCTCATGCCTCCACGTAGAGTGCTTGAACGCTAGCCGTTCAACTGGGCTCTTATCCCTGAGAGAAGCGGTGTCGTCAACGTACTCAACTTTGATGATCCTGTTCTCGAAACCGGAAACGTCTACCTCGAGGCAAAGGCCCCTGTGTCCACCTGCGTAGTAGGACCACATCTGCATTGAATCTGGGCGAGCCGAAAAGCAGCAGATACGTGCCCTGGCGAGGGCATGATCGGTTTCGAACATCGAGAGCAGCCCAGCCCGCAACTGATCATCTAAGGGTTTGCCGGCCTCTGCGCCCTCAGCATGATGGCCAAGCATGCCTTCGAGGGGGTCATTCAGCTGCTCGGGTTTGGGGCAATACAACCGCCTACCGAGCAGAGCGTCAGCTACGCGCTCGAATGGCTGGAGGCTCATGAACTTATACAGTTGCATGGATCCGAATACTTTGCATCGCCTTTTCTCCAACCTATTAAGTGAGCTGCGGGAGCTTTTTGTTCAATGGTTGCCTATCTCAACAGCCTTTTTATTTTAATGACCGATTTTCCAACATTGTCATGAACTTTTGAACATGTGTCAATGAAGCTTTCCACAGAAGACCATCAGTCTCCATCCCCTCCCCCCCTCTTGAGCCGTGACTGTTTGTTACGCCATACTGACGCCCATGGATATGCAGCCCGCATCTTCCTGTGAGACTCTCGCGGAGCGGTACCAATCTCTGCTGGAGGTTGCGGAAGCGATTTCCGTACACCGCGATCTCCACGAACTTTTTCGAGACCTCGCCCAACGGCTGCCTCGGGTCGTCCATGTGAATTTTGTCGCCCTGTCTTTACACGATCCTGTTCGAAACACGATGCGGTTGCACACCATTCAGGCGAACGTGCCGGCCGATCTCGTGGGCGGCCATGAAGGGCCGGTCGAAGCGAGTCCCGACGGATTGGTCTGGCAAACGCAGCAGCCGGTCCTCGTTCCCGATCTTGCCGAAGAACGTCGCTGGTCGAAGGTCACTCAACTCATGAACGAGGACGGCGTCAACTCGTTTTGCGTCGTTCCCTTGACCACCGCGGTACGGCAGCTTGGGGCGATGGGATTTTTGAGCGTACAGAAGGAAGCCTATGGTGAAACGGACCTGGAGTTTCTCCAGCAAGTCGCCAAACAAATCGCGGTGGCGGTGGACAATGTCCTCCATCATCAAGACCTCATCCACGGACAAGACCGGTTGCGTCTCCTGCTGGAGGTATCCGAGTCCATTGCGTCACACCGCGACCTTGAAGAGTTGTTTCGCGATCTCGCTCAACGGCTTCCTCAGATCGTCCCGTTCGATTACATCAACGCGGTGTTGCATGAGCCCGCGGGCGATGTCATGCGCCTGTGGCTCTTGGTGACCGCGACACCCAGCACGATCAGCCCAGGCTTGGAGCTCTCCATCGACGAGTCTCCCGGGGGATTGGTGTGGAAAACCCAACAGCCTTTGACCGTAAACGACATCACGCAAGAGCGGCGCTTTCCGAAGCTGATGGCCATGCTGCGCGAGAACGGGGTCCAATCTTTCGGGGTGGTTCCTCTCACAACGGCGCAGCGCCGTTTAGGGGCAATGGGATTTGGGAGCTATCAGCGGAGAACTTATCAGGAGGCAGAGATCAACTTCATGCAGCAGGTGGCGAATCAGGTTGCGGTGGCCGTAGACAATGTCTTGCACGCGGCGAGCGCTCAATCCGCTCAGCAGCAGCTGAAATACGAACGAGACCGGCTTAGCTTGGTGCTGGAGATCAACAACGCCGTCGTGTCGCACCTTGAACTGCGTGAACTCTTGAAAGCGATCTCCGCCTGCCTCCGTCGTGTCATCCCGCACGATTTCGCGTCGTTTTGTCTCTATGATCCCGAGATACACCAGTTGCGGGCTCATGCGCTGGACTTCCATGGCAATCAAGACTTTGTTGAGTCGGGAGATCCTATTCCATTGGAAGGAACCCCGGAAGGGTTGGCGTTCACGACTCAGCAGACCGTTCATGTCAGACGTCTCAGCCTCACGGAGTTTCCCGCGGAGATTATGAAACGGGCAGAGGCCCAAGGCCTGAAATCTGGATGCGCGGTTCCTCTGATCTTGCATGGGCAAGCACTGGGTACGTTGAGTGTCGTCAGTACGCAGGAGGACGCGTTCACCGACGACGATGCGAAACTGTTCAGCCGGATCGGCGCGCAGGTCGCGCTCGCCGCTGCGAATTCGATGGCCTATCAGGAAATTTCATCGCTGAAGGACAAGCTGGCAAAGGAGAAGCTGTACCTGGAGGAGGAAATCCAGATCGCGTACAACTTCGAGGAAATCGTCGGGGACAGCCGGGCTCTCAAGCTGGTTCTCAAAGACGTCAAGACGGTGGCTGCGACTGACTCGACAGTCCTGATCTTGGGCGAGACAGGGAGCGGAAAAGAACTGGTTGCGCGGGCGCTCCACAACGGCAGCACTCGGCGGGAGCGAACGCTCGTGAAGCTGAATTGCGCTGCGATTCCGACGGGGCTGTTGGAAAGCGAACTCTTCGGACATGAACGAGGCGCCTTCACCGGAGCGATTGCCACCAAGATCGGCCGGTTTGAGCTTGCCGACCGCGGGACGATCTTTCTCGACGAAGTGGGAGAAATTCCGCTGGAGTTACAAGTGAAGTTGCTCCGCGTGCTCCAGGAACAGGAGTTCGAACGATTGGGGAGCACCAGGACGATTCGCGTGAATGTTCGCATTCTTGCCGCAACCAATCGCGATCTTGATCAAATGGTGGAGGAGCAGAAGTTTCGCAGCGACCTCTATTACCGGCTCAAGGTCTTTCCGATCACGGTGCCCCCCCTGCGTGAGCGCCCGGAAGATATTCCCTTGCTCGTCCGGCACTTTGCTCAGAAACTCGCCCTACGGATGAAGAAGCGCATCGAGACGATCCCGTCGGAGGCCATGAAAGCGCTCCAGGCCTATCACTGGCCCGGTAATGTGCGAGAGCTGGAGAACTTCATCGAGCGAGCGGTGATCCTGACCCAAGGATCGGATCTGGTTGTGTCGCTTGCAGAATTGAAGCGGACGCCGGGTCACGTCACGAACTCCGGGGCCACGACACTTGAACAAGCCGAACGCGAACACATTCTCAAGGCCCTTCGCGAGTCGGAATGGATCATCGGTGGTCCTGTCGGGGCTGCTGCCAAGCTTGGGATGAAGCGAACGACTCTCCAATCAAAGATGCAGAAGCTCGGTATCTCTCGCCCATCTTAGACTCGTGCCGACCTTTCGGCATCGTGCCGTCACTTCGGCAGATTGTCCTCGGCACTTCTTTTTTTCTCGAGAGACATTCCCGAACTGAATCGCTCAATCTCCTCTAATTTCATCGACATCAATGATTTAGATTGGGCGGGAGCCTGCTGGAACGCGAGTTGCCATTCAATCTCGTTATGAATGGTGTGAAACCGGCGGATCACTGAGGAGGGATCGATGGGTACGGCATTAGCGGTGACACAACAGCAATCGATTGAGTTGGCCGATCCACGTTGGGCAAAAATCCACAACACCGATCGTTGTCCGCGCTGCAGCGGACTTATGGTCGCCGAATGGTGCCAGGATCTATCGGACTACAGCGCTCAGCGCTGCGTGCAATGTGGCGAGATCATCGATCCGGTTATTTTGCAGAATCGTCTGCAGTATGGAATGAGGGCAGACGCCGCAACTCCCTACGGCGTCTCCCGCTGAGGGAGCCAGGCCCCTTTTTACACCCCGGAGGGGCCTGGCTGCTCGGTGAGTCATCACGAGGGGTGACGAGATATGGATGCCGGGGACTGTCGGCAGTGAGAAGGAGGGCGACATGGGACCGATAATCGTGACGGCACTGACAATAGTCACGCTATGTTGGGCAGTGCGTATGACGGCATGGAGAATGGTGAACGCACCTGTGCGCCTCGCCCAAGGTGTCGTGTGGCGGCGCGGGCGGACACAGCGCTGACGGAGTAGTCCGGCGGAACAGGCCGTGGAGGGGGGGCGACGCCCCATCCCCGCAGGCGGAGAGCGTAACGGGTCTGTTGTGCACGGTCTTCAACCAGAGAGGGGGGTTCGGCCATGAGGAACGAGAGGAAAAGGTTCGGATGCGCGACGGCACTTTTGCTGGGGCTTGCACTTGCCCACCCTGGCATAGCCGCGGCCCATGGCACCACCAGCGGAGAAGACGACCCCTGTATACGCCAGGTCGGCGAGCGGGTGGTCCATTTCAACGCCTACCAGCCGCAATACCAGGTGAAAGAGCAGTACTGCACCGACATCCCCAAAGCGGGCGAGACCTTCCTGGTCGTAGACCTTGTCGATCCGGCGCTACGCAACGAGCCGGTCGGGATGCGGATTGTGAAGGGGAACGGGAGCAAAGAAGAAAACGATCAGATCGTGGCGGATATTCGTCCGAGCACCCACCCTGACGGCGTACTCCGAAGCGAAGTCAGCCTGGACGAGGGGCTGTATACGGTCACGATCGCGACGGAGAAGCAGAATCTGATGAAGCGCCCGCAGTATCTGTTACGGGTCCAGATGACCGACTATCAGAAGCTGGTGCAAACTCTGGCCGTTCCCTTGTTCGGGGTGTTGCTCGTGGCGTGGCTCGGGTACAAGCTCCTACGCTCGACCTGGCTGCGGAACTGGTGGGCTGTCCGCCGGTCCTAGGAAGCTCGGCGCTCCGCGGTGGCAGAAATGAGAGGATTGTGAATTGTGTGAAAGTCCGGCCTTCTTTGACATCTTCCGGCAGCTGCAGAGCTAAGCTCCATTACGGCCAACGAAAGTTTATTGTTACGATCGAAGCCAAGCAGATTGGGGCTGAACATTGTCGCGCAGCTCACTTTGGGCGTAGAGTTGAAAAACAATAGTGCTCAGGGAGATTTCGATGGAACTGAAAATACCAAGTCCAGAGCAAGCCTTTTGGGGGTTGCGGGCGATGAAGACCGTTGCACTGGCGGATGGGATGCTCGACGATTCGGAGCGGCATATGATGGAAGCGGTTCAGCGGATCCTCGGCACGACCTATTCGCCGGAAGAGCTTGCTCCAATCACACCCGACGAGCTGGCCCGGGCATTTCCCGATCCGCAGCTCAGACAGCAACTGGTGCAGGGACTCATCGTGATGTCCCTCATTGACGGGAGAGCCAATGTCCAGGAGACGAACCTGGTTGAGCAATTCGCGCAGGCGCTCGAGGTCAGGGCTCTCGAGGTGAAGGGCCTGCGGCATGTTCTAAAGGGAGAGATTCTCCAGCTGCGCCTTGATCTGGTGCGCCGATTCTGGCTGAGAGACAAGGTCAAAGAGATCTGGAACACAGAGGGCATCCGAGGCCTCTACACATTTATGCGCGGGATGCTCGGCGCGAACGAAGATACTGCGCTCGCGGCCCGCTATCAGGCGTTGGAGCATTATCCAACCGGATCTTTGGGGCGCGCGTATTGGGAGTACTGTCGCAAGAACGGGTTCGCGCTACCGGGGGAAAAGGGTGGCGCGCCAGAACAAATTTTATTTCACGATTGCGCGCACATCCTATCCGGTTATGGAACGGCTCCGGAGGAAGAGGTCCAGGTGGCCTGTTTCAGCGCCGGCTTCCAGCGGCGCGACCCGTGGCTCTTCGTCTTCTTCGTCCTCCTGCAATTTCACGTGGGCATTCGTATGACGCCGATCACTGAGGCCAGAACAGGATTCTTCGACCCGACAAAGGCGCTGATCGCGATTCGACGGGGATCTGCGATGAATGTGGATCTGAACAAAGGTTGGGAGTACTGGCCTGTGATGGGTGACCAAGTCGAAGAACTTCGAAGGCGGTACAACATTCTTCCAGCGGAGGCATTCCTGCCTGCAGGAGAAAAAATGTTTTTCTCAGCGCAGTGAGTCAGAATCAGCGCCGATCTTTCGTCATCTGCCGAGATGTCGGCAGCAGAGACGCCGTCACGACTCTATAATGACCCTTTTGAAACCGCACGATTCTCAAATAAATTCCTTCCCGGTCAAGTACTTATGTCGCCTACATCGATTCGGCATATGTTGGGAACAGTCCATGCCATATGCCGGGTGTGTAAGCGATGTGAACATGAGTCGTAACTCCATCGAAAATGTGAAAGGAGTGAAACATGAGATCACAGACGATACCATTCAACTCAGTCGCACTCGACTTTATGCAACGGAAGAAGCAGACCGCGTGCCGGCATTGTCATGACACAGTCATTGGTGGAACAGGCCGGACCGTGCTGGATGACAGCAGGACTTTAGCGATTACGGCCTGGACTTGCGCGAAGTGCGGCGGAGTCATCGAAGAGGTCCGCATCATGGTGCAAGGCCGAAAGGCGCAACCACGTCCGATTCGGTACGCCGTGGCGCCACTGCGCACGACTGGACGACCGGCGCCGGTTGCGCAACGCGCGCTCAGAAACTGAAGTGGAATGGAAGCGGTGGCCGACCGGGGTGGGGTATGAAAGTGGCGATCAGTCCTTCGAATAAATCGACCGCATATGCGGGAGGATATGAACCAACCGACCGGACGGTTGACACCAGACCGGCCAGACGGTATTCTTTGCCCATGAAACGCACAACCCCGAAACTACAAGACACGCTCCTCGATGCCACCGAAGCCGTGGTCGCCCGCCAGGGCATCGCGAATCTCACGCTCGACGCCGTCGCCGCCGAGGCGCGCATGAGCAAGGGCGGCCTGCTGCATTACTTCCCGTCGAAGGACCGGCTCGTCGAAGCGCTGGTCATCCGCACCGCCGAAGGTTGGCGCTCGTGCTATACGGAAGCGTACGAGCGCACACCGGAAGGCCCCGGGCGTATGGCGCGCGCGCTTTTGGACCACTGCCTTTCTGACGCCAAGTGCTGGACGGAGGAACTGCGGCGCAGTTCCTCCGCGGTATTTGCGGCGCTCGCTCAGAACCCCGCGTTGATCCAGCCCATGCGCGCAGTCTACGCCGATCTCCACAGGCGCATCGCGCAGGACGGCCTGCCGCCGGGCGTTGGTGAAGCGGTCGCTGCCGCGATCGATGGACTCTGGCTCGACTGGGTGCTGGGAATTGTTCCACTCGAACAAGTGCGTGTCGTTCGGGTGCGCCGCGCGCTCGAGGACATGCTGGCCCGCGCGACACCGGTTCGCCGTTCAACCAAAATCAAGGGTTCATCGGGGAGGCGTTCTGGAGGGCGTCGCGTATGAATCGTCGTAGTTGGATCGGATCTCTTCTGCTGCTCGTCGCGGTTGTCTCGGTTGGTGTAGGCCTGGCAGCGTGGAAGTATACGTCCATACAGGCAGCCGTGGCGGCTTCGGCGAACCAGCCGGAGCCGATGGAGTCGGTGACGGTCGCCTTCGCGAGGGAGATCGAACACCGCCACACCGCCACATCCATCGGGACGGTTCTGGCGCTGCGCTCGATTACCTTGCGTAACGAGCTCCCAGGCACTGTCCGTTATGTCAGCCTCACACCCGGGCAAATCGTCGACACAGGCATGGTGCTCGTCGCACTCGATGTATCCGTCGAGGAAGCTGAGCTGAAAGCGCAGCAAGCGCAGTCTGCCCTCGCGCGCGCGGTGCTCAACCGAAGGAACAACTTGAGTCATGACCGTGCCACGACCCAGGAGGAAGTGGATCGTGCGCGCGCAGACCTCGATGTCGCACTGGCTCAGATCGCGCGGACCAAGGCGATCATCGCCCGCAAGACCATTCGGGCGCCATTTCGCGCGCGCGTAGGCATGGCGGACTTGCATCCCGGCCAGTATCTGAACGAGGGCACCGAACTCACGACGCTGCAGGGTATCGACGACGCCGTGCATGTGGACTTCACAGTCGCGCAGCAGGTCGCCGCCGGCCTGAGGGAAGGCGACAGCGTCGAGGTATCCGCCGCCGCCCAATCGTCTCCGATCTCAGCCAGAATCGTCGCGGTGGACGCGCGTATCGACTCCACGACTCGCAACGCCACGGTGCGCGCTAGAATCGAGGGCGCGGCCAACGCGCCGTCTCCCGGCTCTTCGGTGCGTGTTCGAGTGCCGGTCGGCTCGCCACGAAAGGCGGTCGCCATTCCGGCGAGCGCCCTGCGGAAGGGTCCGGGCGGCGATCAGGTGTTCGTGATCGAGTTAGACAAGAGCGGCAAGACGCGTGCGCACGTGCGGCCGGTCGAGAGCGGCGCGATGCTCGGCGACGAGGTTGTGATTCACGCCGGGCTGTCCGCCGGCGAACAAGTGGCGGTCTCGGGGTCGTTCAAACTGCGAGAAGCCGCGCTCGTCGTGATCGCCGGCAGCCCAGAGGATAAGAACGGATCGGGTCAGATGGTCGTCGGCGAACGCTGAGGGGGCCGGAACGACAGGAGAAGAACATCCGCATGCGCTCGTTCACCGACATCTTCATCAAGCACCCGGTACTGGCGGTGGTCGTCAACCTCGTGATCGTGCTCGCGGGGTGGCGGGCGCTATCGACCCTGCCGTTGCAGCAGTACCCAAAAATCGAGAGTTCATCCGTGATCATCACGACGGTCTACTACGGCGCCAGCGCCGAAACCGTCCGCGGCTTTCTCAGTACGCCGATTGAGCGGGTCGTCTCCGCGATCGGCGGTGTCGACTATGTGGAGTCGACCAGCCGCGCCGGTGTCAGCACCGTCACGGTGCATTTGAAGCTGAACCACAGCAGCACGGCGGCTCTGGCCGAGGTCACAGCGCGGCTCCAACAGGTACGATCCGAGCTGCCGGCGGAAGCCGAGCCGCCTGCGATCGAAATGCAACGGGCCGATCGCCCCTACGCGTCCTTCTATCTCAGCTTCACCTCCACGGAGCGCAGCGTGCCGGCCGTCACGGATTGGCTGTTGCGCACGCTGCAGCCCCAACTCTCGACGTTGCCCGGTGTCCAGCGGGTCACCTTCGAGGGCGGCCGCCAGGTCGCCATGCGAATCTGGATCGACCCTGATCGTCTCGCCGCGCTCAACCTCTCGCCCGGAGACGTGCAGGCCGCCCTCAAGCGCAATAACTTCCTGGCGGCCGTCGGTCGAACCAAGGGCAACCTGGTGCAGATCAATTTGCTCGCGAATACCGATCTACGCTCTGCCGGGGAGTTCGAAAACCTGATCGTCGCCGACCGGGGAGGCGCGATCGTGCGGCTGAGAGACGTGGCCCAGATCGAGCATGGGGCCGAAGAGGCCGACATGGTCGCGAAGTACAACGGGAAAGAGGGTGTCTACCTTGGGATCTGGGCGCTGATCGGCTCGAACGAGATCGAGGTCGCGCACCGACTGCGCGATGAGATGGAGCGTATCCGACCGACGCTGCCGAAAGACATCGACATGCAGCTCGTCTGGGACGGCACGATGTTTATGCGGAATGCGCTGACAGAGATCAGTAAGACGTTATCGGAGACAATCCTGATCGTCGCGCTGGTCGTGTTTCTCTTCATGGGCTCGGTGCGCACCGCGCTGGTCCCGCTCGTCGCGATGCCGGTGTCGCTGATCGGAGCGGCGACGTTCATGTTTGCGTTCGGCTTCAGCCTCAATCTCCTGACGCTGCTGGCGATCGTGTTGTCGGTCGGGCTGGTCGTGGACGATGCAATCGTCGTCGTGGAGAACGTCGAGCGGCATGTGCGCCTGGGTAAGTCTCGGATCGAGGCGGCGCTGGCCGGTGCGCGGGAGCTGATCGGTCCGATCATCGCCATGACGATCACGCTGGCCGCGGTCTACACGCCGATCGGCTTTCAGGGCGGATTGACGGGCTCACTGTTCCTGGAGTTCGCGATGACGCTTGCCGTGGCGGTGGTCTTATCGGGGATCGTGGCGGTGACGTTGTCGCCGGTCATGAGTTCGCGATTCGTGCACTCGCAGGGCAAGGAAGGCCGAATGACCGCCTTCGTCAACAGACGGTTTGAAGAGGTGCGCCGTATTTACGCCTGGCTGCTCGACCGTGCGCTGGAGATGCGCTGGGCGGTCGTGGTGGCGTCACTGCTCATCATGACCGCGATATGGCCGTTGTACATGTTTTCTCGGCAAGAGCTCGCTCCCGTTGAGGATCAAAGCCACATCAGCTTGTTTTTCGAAGCGTCGCCGGACTCCACAGTGGCCGCCACCAACCGTGAGCATTTGCAGGTGGTCAAGGCCATCACGTCCTTTCCCGAGACGGAATTCACGTGGTCGCTGACGGCGGCATGGGGCGGATTTGGAGGCTTGGTCGCGAAGGACTGGCACGGACGGGCACGCTCGACCGCGGAGATGTACGGCGAGGTGTTCGGCGCGGTGTCGCAGGTCCCGGGCCTGCGCGTGTTCCCGCGCTTGGATCCGCCGCTGCCCACCCCCGGCCAGTACGACGTTGAACTCGTGTTGCAGAACGATGTGCCGCCCGAGCAGATGCTCGAAACGGTCGGCGCCGTGCTCAGCGCCGGTTGGCAAAGCGGCAAGTTCTTGTATGTTGACACCGATCTCAAGATCGACCTCCCTGAGGCGCGTGTGGTGCTTGACCGTGAGCGGCTTGCCGACTTAGGGCTCGACCTGGCGGGGGTCGGCCGCGAACTCGGAACACTCCTCGGCGGCGCGTATGTGAACCGGTTCAACTATTTCGACCGCAGCTACAAAGTCATTCCACAGATCGGCGACAAAGACCGCGCGACGGTCGATCCGCTCCTCGATCTCAAGATCAAGACCCCGGGCGGCCAGCTTGTGCCGGTCTCGACATTCACGCATATCGAAACGAGCACCGCACCGCGCACGCTGAATCGCTTCCAGCAGCGCAATGCCGTGCGCATATTCGGCGGCGTCATACCAGGGTTTACCAAGGAAGAAGCGCTGCGCGTCCTCGAAACCGCAGCCGCTGCAGCGAGCGGATCCGGCGTCGCCATCGACTACGCGGGCGAGTCACGACAGATCCGTCACGAGGGATCTGCGCTCATCGTCACACTCGGGTTCGCGGTCGTGCTCATCTATCTGGTGCTCGCGGCGCAGTTCCAGAGCTTTCGCGACCCGTTGATCGTCCTAGTCGGCTCGGTCCCGCTCGCAATTTCCGGCGCGCTGATATTCACCTTCCTGGACCTGACCACGATCAACATCTACTCCCAAGTCGGACTGATTACGCTGGTTGGACTGATCGCGAAGAACGGCATCCTCATCGTGGAATTCGCCAACACGCTGCAGGCCCGCGGTCTTTCGAAGGCTGCCGCGTTGCGCGAGGCGTCGTTGACGCGGCTGCGACCGGTGCTGATGACCTCGGCGGCCACCGTCTTCGGGCATCTCCCTCTGGTGCTCGCGTCGGGACCGGGAGCGGCTGCCCGCAACAGCATCGGCATGGTGTTGGTCACCGGCATGACCGTGGGCACGGTATTCACGCTCTTTGTCGTGCCGGTGTTCTACTCGCTGATCGCGGCGCGTCACCAGCCGAGTCCGTCGCACGAGGAGAGTGAGCACAACGAGCTGCTGACGGAAGTGAACGGTCGGTCGCTTGAACAGACAGTTTCCGCTGGTTGAACGGCTGCCTCCGCCGTCTTGCACTTAGAAACTTGTCTTGGCCGCTCATTCGGTATTCTGTTCTTTCCGATTCTGCCGATGATTCGGCGAGTGCCGGGATATCGGCAGATCCCCATCGTCAGTAAGACGTGTCACGATGCGGACCTCGAGATATTTCACCAAGTAACAATAGGTTGTGAAGATGAATTCGTCCTCGACCGCTGGAATGCCCCTTGCCATTCCGTACGGGTGAAGGGGGAGAATCTATGCTGAAAATTACGACACTCGTGAATGCAGAATCGACCGTTTTCAGGCTTGAGGGACGTTTGGCTGGACCTTGGGTGCAGGAACTGAAATTGTGTTGGGACTCAACCGTCGGGATGACGAGGAACCACCCACTATCTGTAGACCTGTCAGCTGTGACCTATGTTGATTCAGATGGGAAGGATCTGCTGAAGAAGATCCATCAGCAGGGGGCCAAGCTCATTGCCTCCGGCTGTCTGACAAGCTGTCTCGTGAATGAGATTGAGCACGTGGCTAGAAGGGGTGAACGTGCGAAGTGACCGGATGGTTCCCGAAGCACGATTGATGGCACACATGACGACACAGAATCGAGTACACAGACGCATGTTCAGTATGCTTGGTGTTCTGCTGATTCTCGGACTTCTCGGACTCCCTGGGTGCAAGCAAGAGGCGGCCTCCACGCCGGCTCGTCCCGTTCCGGAGGTGCCGGTGGTCACGGTGTCGTCTGTCACG
The DNA here is from genome assembly GCA_963801725.1 of uncultured Nitrospiraceae bacterium. Classification (GTDB taxonomy): domain Bacteria; phylum Nitrospirota; class Nitrospiria; order Nitrospirales; family Nitrospiraceae; genus Palsa-1315. Next base: position 617,793 of record CAWDFX010000002.1, on the reverse strand, counting down.
ATGCCGGACGAACCGGAGTTCATCGGTCAGACCGAAGCGTCGCGGCCGGTCGAAATCCGCTCACAGGTGACGGGCATCCTCAAAGAGCGGTTTTTTGCGGAGGGGCGCGACGTCAAGCAAGGCGACCGGCTGTATCAAATCGATCCGATTCCGTTCAAAGCGGCCATGAGCAGCGCCAATGCCAGGGTGGCGCAGGCAGAAGCAAGGCTGGTGCAAGCCAAGCAAAATTCTGCTCGCGTGAAACCGCTGCTGGCGGAACAGGCCGTCAGCCAAAAAGATGTGGACGATGCGGTGGCGGAGGAAATGGCCGCCAAGGCGGCGCTGGAGGGAGCCAAGGGCGATCAGATAAAGGCCAAGTTCGATCTCGACAACTCGCTCATCACGGCGCCTATCAGCGGTCGGATCGAGCGGAGTCGGCTCTACGAAGGGCGCCTCATCTCCGCGCAGACCGATCTGCTGACCACGATCCATCAGTTGGACCCCATGTATGTGAACGCGAGCGCCCCGGAAACGTTTGTCCTCAAACGCTTCAGGGACCGCGCGACTCATCGGATCCAAGGCGCGACACTCTACGAATTGCGGGGTGTCATCACTTTTACGGACGGCAGCACCTATGCGCATGAAGGTAAGTTTGATTTGCTCGAAGTCGGCGTCCGCTCGGCCACCGGCACCAGGGACTTTCGCGTGATCTTCCCGAATCCGAACAACGTGCTGTTCCCGGGACAGTTCGTAAAAGTCCGCATTTTGGGCGCCGTGAGAACCGGCGTCATCCTGGTTCCCCAAAGCGCCGTCCAGCATGGACCCAAGGGGCCCATCGTCTTTGTCGTCGGGCCCGACAATAAGGTGGAGATCCGCCCTGTTCTGGCCACGTCCTGGCGTGGCAGTCAGTGGTCCATCGAAGATGGGTTACGCGAGGGAGAGCGGGTGATCATCTGCAGGATTCCACATGATTCGCACCGGGAGCGCCGGTGAAAACCGTTCCGTATAATCAATCCGATCCCGGCCGCCTCCGGCCAGCCGGCAGATGCGAAGCCGGAGCAGGCAAAATGATCCCGCACTTTTTTATCGATCGCCCGATCTTCGCGTCGGTCCTGTCCATCGTGATCGTCGTCCTGGGGTTGGTCTCCTTACAAGGCCTTGCCGATCGCCCAGTTTCCTGAAATCACGCCGCCCGTCATCCAGATCGACGCGGACTATCCAGGCGCAAGCGCGGAAGTGATCGCGGATTCGGTCGCGCGTCCGATCGAAGTGCAGCTTCCCGGCATCGACAACCTTCTCTACTACGATTCGACCAGCACCAATGACGGGCACATGACCATCAAGCTCACGTTCGAGATCGGGACGAACGTGGACATCGCGCAGGTACAGACGCAGAACCGCCAGAAACTGGCGGAGCCCCAGTTGCCGCCCGAAGTCGTCCGCCAAGGTATTTCGGTCAAGAAAGTGTCGCCGGACCTGCTGGCGGTCGTCGCGCTCAGCTCCAGCGATCCCATGAAAGATACGGTCTTTGTCTCCAACTACGCGACTCCTCAACGTGATCGATAATCTCAAACGAATACGTGGCGTGGGAGATGCCGTGGTGTTCGGCGGGCAGAATTATTCGATGCGTCTGATCCTGGACCCGACCAGGATGGCGCAACTCAGCCTCACACCCACCGACATTGCCACTGTCGTCCGTGAACAGAATCGGGACTTTCCAGCCGGGACAATCGGGCGGGAACCGGCGCCGAAAGGCACTGAACTGACGATCCCGGTGATCACACAAGGCCGCCTCACGGACGTGAAGGATTTCGAGGAGATGATCGTCCGGGCGCTCCCCGACGGGTCGATGATCCGCTTGAAAGATGTCGCGAAGATCGAGCTGGGCGCTCAATCCTATAGTCTCGAGGGCCGGTGGAACGGCAAGCCCAATGTGTTTCTCTTGACCTTCCTGTCGCCAGGCGCCAATGCCCTCGACACGGTGAAGCGAGTCAGGAAGGAGATGGACGCAGTATCGAAGAGCTTCCCACCGGGGGTCTCCTACGATATCCCGTACGACACGACCAAATTTATCGAAGTGTCCATCAAAGAAGTGGTCAAGACCCTGGCGGAAGCGATGGTGCTGGTCATCCTCGTCGTGTATCTGTTCCTCCAAAGTTGGCGCGCGACGCTGATCCCGGGTGTGGCTGTGCCGGTCTCCCTCATCGGTACCTTTGCCGGCATGCAGGCACTCGGCTTTTCGATCAACACGCTCACGCTCTTCGGAATGGTTCTGGCGATCGGCATGGTGGTCGACGACGCGATCGTGGTGGTGGAGAACGTCGAACGTCACATAGGGGAGGGACTCTCGCCAAAGGATGCCGCCAAGAAGGCGATGGATGAGGTCAGTGGCCCGGTGATCGCCATCGTACTCGTCCTGTGCGCCGTGTTCGTGCCGGTGGGTTTCCTGGGGGGGATCACGGGTGAGTTGTACAAGCAATTTGCCATCACCATCGCCATCTCCGTCATCATTTCCGGGATTACGGCACTCACGCTGAGTCCGGCCCTCTGTTCCCTGGTGCTGAAGCCGGGCCACAGCCAACGTAGAGGGTTTTTCGCGGTCTTCAATCGATTCTTCGGCTGGACGCAGGCTCGCTATACGGCCGTCGTGGGGACGATCCTCAACCGCTCGATCTTATCCTTGGTGCTTTTTGGCATCATCGGCCTTTTCGCTGTCGGGCTATTCAGGACGATTCCCTCCAGCTTCTTGCCGGAAGAAGACCAGGGCTATTTCATCACGATCGTGCAGCTTCCGGACGGCGCGTCAAAGCAACGGACCGATGCAGTGCTGAGTAAAATTGAAAACTACTTTCTCTCGGTTCCCGCGATCCACTCGACCGATGCGTTGGCCGGTCAAAATTTTGTCTTCGGCACCAGAGGACCAAACTCGGCGACGATGTTCTTGCCCTTGCATGCATTGGGACGAACGGCAGGGACCGCAGAATCACGTGAAGGCACTGATCGGCGCCGCGTATGGAGAGTTTGCGAAAATTCCGGAGGCGCTGATTTTGGCATTTAACGCCCCGTCAATCCGGGGACTGGGCGCCACGGGCGGATTTTCCATCCAGCTTCAAGATCCGAGCAGCGGGGACTTCAACAAATTCGCCGGCGTAGCCCAAGAGTTTCTTGCCAAAGCCAGACAGCATCCGGCGATCGGAGCGATCGGCTCCAGTTTTCGCGTGAGCGCACCGAGAATCTTTGCCCACGTGGACCGAGAGCGAGCCAAATCGTTGGGCGTGCCGATCTCCGAAGTGTTCGACACGCTGCAGGCCTATTTCGGCAATCTCTACATCAATGACTTCCTCAAATTCGGCCGTGTCTATCGGGTGCAGACGGAGGCCGAGGCGCAATATCGATCCACGCCTGAGGACGTCGCCAAGATCTACGTGCGTGCTGTGACTGGACAGCGATCCACCATGATTCCGCTCGATACGGTGGTGACGACGGAATTCACCAGTGGACCGGATCCGGTCACCCATTTCAACGGATATAACACGGCTCTGGTCCTGGGAGCAGCGGCTCCTGGATATAGCTCCGGGCAGGTGCTCGATGCGCTGGCTGAGGTAGCCAAGGAAGTGTTGGTACCTCAGGGATATGGGATCGATTGGAGCGGGATCTCCTACCAGGAACGCAAGGTCGGGCAGCAATCATTGTTTGTCTTTGGCTTCGGCTTACTGATGGTGTTTCTTGTGCTGGCCGCGCAATATGAGAGTTGGGCCGTGCCGTTTGCCGTGATCCTCGCTGTGCCCTTTGGGGTGTTCGGAGCCTTGTCTGCCGTGTGGGTGATGGGGATGAGCAACGACATCTACTTCCAAATCGGATTGATCACGCTGATCGGACTCTCCGCCAAAAATGCCATTCTGATCGTCGAGTTCGCGAACAAACGCTATGCAGCGGGACATTCTCTGATTGATGCCGCGATGGAAGCCGCCAAGATTCGGTACCGGCCGATCGTCATGACCTCGATGGCCTTTATTCTGGGCGTCGTGCCATTAGTGCTCGCTACCGGCGCGGGCGCAGCCAGTCGTAATTCCATCGGCACCGGCGTGTTCGGCGGCATGTTGGCTGCCACGTTCCTTGCCATCAACTTCGTACCGCTCTTTTTTGTGCTGGTGCGGAAACTCAGTCGGCGGGGCGCCGGTCAAGCGGCTCCTCGCTCTGGGACACACTCCATTCCGTTAGGAATAGAAGGAGGAGAGTGACATGCGCAGCCTTGTCCTGGCAGTCTTTTCGTTGCTCCTGTTCGCCTGTGCGATGGGACCCGACTATTCTCGTCCCGACATTTCCACCTCCGAATCTTTTCGCATGGCTGAAGAATCGAAGGATCTGCCTTCCCTGGCGAATATGCCGTGGTGGGAACTCTACCGGGACGAAGAACTCCAGCGGTTGATCCGTATCGCACTCGAAGAGAATAAAGACCTGAAACAAACGGTCGCCAGTATCGAAGAGTTCCAGGCACGCCTCTCCACGACTCGAATGGACTTTGCTCCTCAACTCAGCGCGACGGGCAATCTTCCCGTCGCTCGCTTGGGAGGCGTGAGGTTCCCCGGATTTCCCAGTCCCTTTAATCATTACGTGCAAGGATCCCTGTCCTGGGAGATGGATATCTGGGGGCGAATCCGCAGGGCGAATGAAGCGGGCTTGGCGGATCTCTTGGCTCGTGAGGAGAACCGGCGAGCCGTTACTTTGCAAATCGTGGGCGGAGTGGCGCAGGCCTATTTCGACCTTCGGCAATTCGACATGCAGTTGGAGATCGCGACGCGCACCTTGTCGGCATGGGAGGAGTCGGTGAGAATCGGTCATGCACGGCTCCGGCAGGGACTGATCAACAAGTTGGATGTCGACCAGTTTGAGGCGGAGCGGGAGAATGCCGCCGCTCGCATCGCGGAACTGAAGCGGCATATGATTCAGAAAGAAAACGAACTCAGCGTGCTGATGGGGAGGAGTCCCGGTCAAATCGCCAGGGGGCGATCGTTGACCGAGCAAATTATGCCGCCTGTGGTGCCGGCCGGTCTTCCCTCAGAACTGCTTCAACGCCGTCCTGATGTCGTGCAGGCGGAGCAACAGTTGGTTGCGGCCACCGCCAGGATCGGGATGGCGAAAGCCGAACGGTTTCCCAAACTGTCGCTCACGGGAATTCTCGGTGTGGCGAGTCCGACCCTGACGAATTTTGTGTCGCCGGAAACCAATTTCGGAGTCCTCGCCCCGGTACTGACCGGCCCCTTGTTGAATGCCCAAACGTTAGGGTTTCAACAGCGGGCTGTCGAAGCCCAAGCCAGACAGGCTGTGGCCCAGTATGAACAAACGATTCTCGTCGCGTTCAGGGAGGTTGAAGACGCGTTGGTGGGGGTCAGCACGGCCCGTGAGCAGGCGGCCGCCCAGGAAAGACAGGTCAATGCCTTGCGGTCGGCTTTGCATCTTGCCAATCTGAGATACAAAGGTGGTTTGGCGAACTATCTCGATGTCCTTATTGCGCAACGGAGCCTGTTTGTGACGGAATTGGCGCTTGCCGATACCCATCGGCTCCATCTGGTGTCGGTCGTGCAACTCTACAAGGCGCTGGGTGGTGGGTGGTCGCCGGAAGGAGCAGGTCGCGAGCGCCCAGGGTCTACTGTGCCACCGGGAGGCCGAGGATGAGGTAATGTACAGGGCAGGGAGTTCCCACCGATGGTCGATTCACGACCCTCACGAAGGAGGTAGCCATGCCGAAACGCACGACACGAAAAGAGGACACACCTCAAACGAAGCGCATCATCTTCGGAAAAAGAGCGGCTGCTTCTCGCGGGCCATCGCAGAGTGAGATCGAGCGGCGCGCCTACGAGATTTTCCTCGAACGCGGCGGTACCGACGGCCATGCCGAAGAGGATTGGTTGCAGGCAGAAAATGAATTTCGCCGAGAGAAAGGGCAGGCATGAAGGACGATGATGGAAAAACCGGCTGACACGCAGCATCCCATTCATGACCTGATCAAGCGACGATGGAGCCCGCGCGCCTTTTCTGACCAACCGATCGAAGCGGAGACACTCCATATGCTCTTCGAGGCCGCCCGGTGGGCGCCATCTTCCAACAACGAGCAACCCTGGCGATTCATCGTCGCAACGAAGGACCATGATACGGAGTGGAACCGGCTCCTGGCTTGTCTGGTGGAAGGCAATCGAAAATGGGCCTACCACGCGCCGGCTCTAATCCTGTCTGTGGCGAGCCTGAACTTTCAGGATGACGCCACACCGAATCGGCATGCCTTTCACGACACCGGCATGGCAGTCGAGAACCTTGTGCTCCAAGCCACCGCGCTCGGACTTGCGACGCATCAGATGGCGGGCTTCGACGTGGAGAAGGCGCGCGCCGACCTCAAAATTCCGTCGGGCTTCGAGCCGGTTGCGATGATTGCGGTGGGCTATCCAGGCGAACTCGCTTCTCTTCCCGACCGGCTGCGCGAGCGAGAACTGCAACCGCGAAGCCGCCAGCCCATTTCAGAGTGGACGTTTTCCGGGCAGTGGGGAGACCCTCTGCAGTAGCAGTGTCATGAAGGAGGTAGGCAGATGGGATCCTTGAACGGAAGAGTGGCGATTGTGACGGGGGCCTCCAATGGAATCGGTCGAGCGATCGCGGAGCGATTGGGTGAAGATGGCGCTATTGTCGTGGTGAACTACAATCAAAGCGATGACAAGGCCAAGCAGGTCATCAAGGGTATTCAAGCCAACGGTGGCAAAGCAGTTTCCGTCCAGGCTGACATGAGCCAGGTGGCCGATGCATGCCGTCTTGTCATCGAAACGGTGAAGCAGTTCGGTCGGCTCGACATTCTCGTCAACAATGCCGGGCGATTTATGCCCAAGGCGCTTCACGACACGACAGAAGCTGACTTCGACCAGATCATCGCCTTGAACGCCAAGGGTCCCTACTTCGCGATGCAGGAGGCGGCCAACGTCCTCAAAGAGGGCGGGCGCATCGTCAACATTTCCACCGATGGAACCCATTTGAGTTTTCCCGGTGCGACGGCTTATCTTGGCAGCAAAGGCGCGCTGGAACAGTACACGAAGGGATTGGCGCAGGAACTAGCGCCACGAGGCATTACCGTCAACACGGTCTCGCCCGGGTTTACTGAGACGGGCATGATGACCGACCAGTTTCGCCAGATCGGCATTCAGATGTCGCCGTTGAAGCGGCTTGGTCTCCCCAAGGACATTGCCGACGTTGTGGCATTCGTCGTCAGTGAAGAGGCGCGGTGGTTGACGGGGCAGAATATTCATGCCGGCGGCGGCATTGTCATGTAGGAGGCGACGCATGGGGCGGCAGAATATTTCCACTGGTGGTCCTTGGGAGGGCAAACTTGGGTACTCGCGGGCGGTACGAGTCGGTGCCTCGATCTCCGTATCCGGCTCGACGGCCATGACCCCATCAGGTCTGGTCGGCAAGGCAGATCCCTATGCCCAAACGATTCAGACGTTGAAGACGATTGAAGCGGCGCTCAAGCAAGCCGGAGCCTCGCTGGCGGATGTGGTCCGAACGCGCATGTATCTGGTGAATATCGATCAGTGGCAGGACGTCGGCCGGGCTCATGGCGAAGTGTTTGGGACTATCAGGCCTGCGACGACGATCGTGGAAGTGAAACGATTAATCGATCCGGATATGCTGGTCGAGATCGAGGCCGATGCCATTCTGACTCAAGAGAACTCTTAGAGACAGGCGCGGGATGTCTCAGATAGATCGACCGGGGCAGGAAATCAGGCATCTGTCCAAGACGGATCCGGTCATGCGACGGTTGATCCGTGAAGTGGGTCCCTTCACCTTGACTCACCGATCGAAGCGATCACCGTTTGAATCGTTGGCGCGAGCCATCGCGTATCAACAGCTGCACGAGAAAGCAGCTGAGAGTATTTTGCGCCGGTTCGTTGCCTTGTCTCCGACAGGACGATTCCCTCAACCGGACGATCTGCTCGCAATGAACGAGCAGGCGATTCGTGGCGCAGGATTTTCACAAGCCAAGGTCGCGGCGCTCCGCGATCTGGCTGCCAAGACACTCGATGGTACCGTGCCGACCGGCGCGGTCGTTCGGAAGCTCGAGGACGAGGCGATCATCGAACGGCTCGTCGCGGTCCGTGGAATTGGACGTTGGACGGTCGAAATGCTGCTGATCTTCCAATTGGGTCGGCCGGACGTCCTGCCGGTCGACGACTTCGGCGTGCGCAACGGATTCCGCATCGCCTATGGCAAGCGTTCGATGCCGAAACCGAAAGAGGTGCTACGATACGGAGAACGCTGGAAGCCCTACCGCACTGCCGCAGCATGGTACCTCTGGCGGGCGGCGGATCAAGCAAAAGTAGTCAAGATGACTGCAGGTATCAAGGCATAAAGGTTAGCCATGGCCGATGAGCAGAAACGACTCGATTCCAATGTCGCAGGCAACTTCTTTGTCGACGCGACCTGTATCAACTGCGATACGTGTAGGCAATTGGCGCCGATGAGTTTCGAGGAAATCGGTAATTTTTCCGCCGTGACCAATCAGCCGACCGATGAGGGGCCAATTCACCAGGCCTATCAAGCGCTCCTCGCCTGTCCGGTCGGCTCGATCGGCGCCGAGCACAGCGACAAGTCGCGGATGAAAGAAGCCATAGCGAGTTTTCCGCTCCAAATTGAAGGCGAGGTGTCTTATTGCGGCTTCAATTCGGAGAAGTCGTTCGGTGCGAATAGCTTTTTCATCGAACATCCGGACGGCAACTGGCTCATCGACTCACCGCGTTATCTCAAACATCTCGTTGAGGCGTTCGAACGCAAGGGCGGCATCGCGTACATCTTCCTCACGCATAAAGACGATGTGGCTGATGCAGAAAGATATGCCGCGCACTTCGGCGCAAAGCGGATGATCCATCGGGCGGACATTGAGGCGGCGCCGGATGCGGAATGGATCATTGAAGGGATTGAGAGTCTGCAAGTCATGCCGCAGTTTCAGATCATCCCTGTGCCGGGCCATACGGCAGGCAGCATGGCGCTGCTCTACAAGAACCGGTTTCTTTTTACGGGGGATCATCTCTGGTGGGACTCCGCGCGGAAGAGGCTCGGTGCTCCGACCCAGCTGGTGTGGAGGAGGCATGTACTGATGGACTCCATCAAGAAACTCCTCGACTACCCTTTTGAATGGGTGCTGGCCGGGCATGGGGATCGGACGCGCTTGCCGGCTGACGAGATGCGCGCACAGCTGCGGGCGCTGGTCGAGCGCCGCCAGACCACCAGGGTTCTGTCGTAGCGATGTTCATGCGTTTCGCCCGGTGGATCGACCGCAATATTCTTTCCCTCGGCCGTGAGATGCGGCTCTCCTATTTGCCGCCTCTCATGGTCTACATGGCCTACGGCATCTCCGGCCTCACCGGCATCGTCGGTACCTTCTTCGTCAAAGACTACCTCGGCCTCTCCGCATCCTTCCTTGCAGCTCTAGGATTTTGGGCCGGCATTCCCTGGGCGCTTAAGATGCCGATCGGACATCTCGTCGATCTCTTATGGCGCTGGAAAGGCTGGCTTGTGGTCCTTGGAGCCGGACTGTTGGCCACCAGTCTTGGGATCATGGCGGCATTGATCGGGAGTCGGGAAGCCATGACCGCCATCCTGCCGGCGGAAGTCTGGTATGTCGTCAGCACGTTGCTCGGGCCGATCGGCTATGTGGTGCAAGACGCAGTGGCGGATGCGATGACGGTTGAAGCTGTGCCACGAGTGGATGAACGGGGGCAGCCGTTCGATCAACCGACACTCAAGCTCATGCATACCACCATGCAGACGCTCGGGCGGGTGGCGATCATCGGTGGCGGGATTCTGGTGGCGATGGTCAATGTGTATGTCTTCTCGGGAGTCGACGGACTTGCACAATCCGAGATCGTTCGTCTCTATAAGCAAGTCTATCTGATGGCGCTCGTCATCCCGTTTATTTCAGTCTTCGGGCTGGCGATGGCTTGGTGGCTGCGGCGACAGCACAGGCAACAGCTCACTCAACAGGGCTTCTCGCGTGAACAGGCCGGGCAGATGGTGGACGCACGGGAATCGTTGGGTGAACCGACGAAGCCCAACTGGTGGATTCTGGGCGGGAGCCTCGTCTTCGTTCTGTTCACACTCACAGTCGGATTCAGCGGTTTCTCCTATAGCGAAGAGATTGTCTTTGCCGGCTCGATGGCCATCGTCTTGTTCTTGATGGCGAGACTGATTCGAGAGCTGGAGCCGGACAAACAATTCACTCTAGTCGGGACGGCAGTCGTTGTCTTCATCTTCCGCGCCATTCCGGGAACCGGGCCAGGGACGACCTGGTGGATGATCGACCAGCTGAAGTTCGATCAGCAGTTTCTCTCCATCCTCTCGCTGATCGGCAGCACGCTCACCTTGGCGGGCATGTTCGTCTTCCGGCGCTTCATGGCCGAGCGGTCGATTGCTTATGTCGTGGGGTTTCTCACGGTGATCGGAACCATTTTGACTCTCCCGATCGTGAGCATGTTCTATGGCCTGCACGAATGGACAGCAAGGCTGACCGGTGGGATTGTCGATGCGCGATTCATTGCGCTGATCGATACGGCGTTAGAATCGCCGCTCGGTCAGATCTCCATGATTCCGATGCTGGCCTGGATTGCGAATTCGGCGCCCGCAAATCTGAAAGCCACCTTCTTTGCCGTGATGGCATCGTTCACGAATCTGGCCTTGTCATTGAGTCAGCTCGGAACTAAATACTTGAATGAAATCTATGTAGTCAGTCGGGAAGTCCATGACCAGGTTTCCGGCGCCATTCAAACGCCTGCCGATTATAGTCAGCTTGGTTCGCTCCTCATCGCGCAGCTCTTCCTTGGTCTCGCTCTCCCTTTCGCTGCAATCGTGTTTGCCAGGGTCACCCGCTTCAAAAGCGCATAGCAGGATGTTGAAAACCGCCGTCGACTTCGTTCTCGCATCGCTCAACGCCTCAACGTACTGAATGGGATTCTCGGAGCCCGAAAACACTAGCGGGGCTTATCCGTTCGCCAAGATTCATTACAAGGGCGAACGGCCCACACGAAGTGCGGTTTGTACCTCCTCGGGCTCTCGCTCGTTGCGGCCTTGTCGGACGACGCTTTTGAGCATCCTGCGATCTGCGATTTCGCCACGAACCGTTGGGGGAAAAGAGGTCGCACCCCATTTCGTGGGTGAAATCATGAAATAGGTTGGGAATCGGATCTCCACGCTGGATTTGTCCTCGCAATTTTCGGTACTCTGGTCATGGGTGCTTGCAGTTCTGCTCAATTACGGAAGCGGATAAAGTCGATGATTCAGGCTCGAAACGTGATGTACGCGATGATGTTCAGTCTGTGGTCCATGGTATGGATCACGAGCGGTCCCTCACTAGCGAATGAGACTCTTCCTGTCAAACCTGAACCGGCTCCGACACTACCTAAACCACATGTGGCAGAGAGTGAGGCGAAACCCCTGGGGAAGGCGCACCCTCCTACAAACGGAAGCCCTGCCCCGAAGGCCCGGGCCGGCCTGCATCCGCCGGCCACGCTGACGGGCAAGGACGGCGCCCCGATGGTGCTGGTGCCGGCGGGGGAATTTCTCATGGGCAGTGAGCAGGGCGATGACGACGAGCAGCCGGTCCACCGCGTCTTCCTCGACAGTTTTTATCTCGACACGTTTGAAGTGACGAACGGGCGGTTTGCGAAGTTTGTCGCGGCGATTCAGAGTGAGCCACCGTGGGGGTTCGCCGATCAGGAGACGCCGGTGGTCCATGCGGAGCGGCCGGTCCGCTGGGTGAACTGGCTGGAGGCGACTGGCTATTGTCTGTGGGCGGGCAAGCGCCTCCCGACGGAAGCGGAGTGGGAGAAGGCGGCGCGGGGCACCGATGGCCGGCCCTACCCCTGGGGCGCTGAGCCCCCCACGCCGGCGCACGCGGTCTTTGGGTTGAAGGAAGGGGCTGAGCCGGTGGCCCCCATCGGCGATCGCAACAAGGGCGCCAGCCCCTATGGGGTGCACGACCTGGCCGGCAATCTCTATGAATGGGTGAGCGACTGGTACGACGACGCGTTCTACGCGCTGCAGTCCACGATCAATCCCCATGGTCCCCCCGACGGCACCGCGAAGGTGCAACGGGGTGGCTCGTACATCAATCAGCCCTATCGGCTCCGGACCACCTTTCGGACGAAAGGCGATCCCACCGAACATGATCCGAACGTCGGGTTCCGCTGCGCCCAGGACGGGCCGGCCCCTTAGCGTTTCGTCGGGCTGGGGGGCGGGCCCGCTATCACGGGATAGACCAGGCCGCCGAGGACGCCGCCCAGGATCGGCGCGACCCAGAAGAGCCAGAGTTGTTGCAGCGCCCACCCGTCGGCAAACACGGCCGTGGCGGCGCTGCGCGCGGGGTTGAGGGACAGATTGGTGACCGGGATCCCGGCCCAATTGATCAGCGCCACCGCGAGGCCAATGGCCAAGGGCGCAAAGCCCTGCGGTGCGCGGCTGTCGGTCGAGCCCAGAATGATCAAGAGGAAGAAAAAGGCGAAGACCGTTTCGGCGCAGAAGCCGGCCAGCAGCGAATAGCCCCCGGGGGAATGGTCGCCGTAGCCGTTGGAGGCGAAGCCGCCGGGGACGAAGCCGGCCCGCCCGGTGGCGATGAGATAGAGCACGCCGGCCCCCAGAATCCCGCCGAGCACTTGGGCGGCGATGTAGCCGGGGACTTCGTGCGCAGGGAACCGCTTGCTCACCATGAGGCCGATCGTCACGGCGGGATTGATATGGCAGCCCGAGATATGGCCGAAGGCGTACACCATGTGACCACGGTCAGCCGAAGGCGAAGGCAATCCCGATCGACCCCAATGCCGAGTTGCGGGACGCCGGCGCTCAGCAGCGCGCTCCCGCAGCCCGCGAACACCAACCAGAACGTGCCGAGCGCTTCCGCCGCCAGTCGTTGCATCATCGTTTCCTGTCTAGAAGGTGAATTGTAGTGCGAAGATTCGTCCGCTGGACTGAACTGTCATATCGGCTCATGTTCTGGCTTCCAATACAAGATTGAACGGCGTTTGTGTCGCTCGGAGGAATCGTGTGAGCCCGCATTCACCACGGCTTTGTAGAGACCGGTCGTGTCGCCAAGGCGCATCATGTTGGCGCTCAGCGCGGCTCCAATATCACCGACTGCCTTGCCCGTGAATGCGTTCAGTTTGTCCGGATTGACCGCCATGATGCGCTCCCCTGGAATAATCCGGCGCATTCTTCGCCACTTCCTTGCGGCTGTCAAGCTGGAACGAATGGAGTAGAATGCCGCTTCGAACACGATTTCGAAGGGAGGCATCAAGCATGAAAGAATATCGCATCAAGCCTGACTCACAACTCAGTTTAGATCAATATGACCCCGACGATACCGGTGAGTACAAGAAAACTGATCAAGGCAAAGAGAAGGCGAAGGCCATCACGGTTCAGTTGATCGGCAGACTCGAGGAGCTGCAGGAACGCCTCTATGCCAACGGTAACCGCGCGGTGCTCATTGTGTTGCAGGGGATGGATACCAGCGGTAAAGACGGGACAATCAAGAGCGTGATGTCCGGTGTGAATCCGCAGGGCTGCAAAGTCGTGTCCTTCAAAGCGCCCACGTCGGAGGAGTTGAGCCATGATTTCCTATGGCGCGTGCATCAAAAGGCTCCGTCCAAGGGTCAGATCGGCATCTTCAACCGCTCGCACTACGAGGATGTGCTTATCACTCGGGTTCATGGGTGGGTATCGGACAAGGTGGTGAAACAACGGTTTAATCAGATCAAAGAATTCGAGGAGCTGCTCCATGAGAGCGGGACAATCGTTCTGAAGTTCTTTCTGCACATCTCGAAGGATGAACAGAAAGAGCGGCTGGAGGAACGCATTCGCGATCCGGAGAAGCGATGGAAATTCAACGAAGGGGATCTCGAAGAACGGAAACTGTGGAAGAACTACATGGATGCGTTCGAAGATGTGATGGCAGCCACCAGCACCGATCATGCGCCCTGGTATATCGTGCCGGCTAATCGAAAATGGTATCGGAATCTCGTGGTCGCAGATCGGGTCGTCAGCGCCTTGGAGGACATGAAACTGAAGACGCCGCCCGCTCCCGCGGGGGTTAACTTCGATACGTTGAAGATCGTGTAACGAGTGAGTCGTCGCAAGCGTTGCGGACATGAAACCAGACACACCCTGTCAGGTGATGTGTCCCGTTCAAACGCACCGTAACCTGCACCAAGGTGTGCAGGCGCGCTTCCTCCACCTCGATCACCATGCCCAGTGCAGCATGCTCGATTCAGAACTCAGCTGCTCAAACTCGATTCACACCGGGAGGGGCTGTTTCTTGACACCTTGGGCAGGGCTATATTAGCATGCGCATCCAGATCGATAGGCGCGTAGCTCAGGGGGAGAGCGCTACCTTGACACGGTAGAGGTCGACGGTTCAAGACCGTCCGCGCCTACCACCTAGCTGAGGGTATCCGTTTGCTTCTCGCAGGCGGGGTGCCCTTGTTGTTTCTAGTGCTTGATAGATCGAGTGTATGTCATGAAAGTTACGCTCAAAAACGGCAATAGTCGGGATGTTCCAGCCGGCCAGACCGTTGGGTCTGCTTTGTCGACTCTTGGCCTGACACTTGGCCGGGATATTCTTGCTGCAAAGGTGCATGGCCAGACAGTAGATCTCTCGAGTACCTTGACAGATGATGCTGAAGTGACTCCACTGCAGTTCGACAGCGCAGAGGGCCGTGAGGTCTACCGCCATAGTAGTACGCACATTATGGCCCAGGCTGTCAAAGAGGTCTTTCCCGCGGCACAGCTGACGATCGGCCCAGCCCTCGAGGACGGATTCTTCTATGACTTTGCCTTTGAGAGACCATTTACCCCCGAAGATCTTGAGAAAATCGAAGCCCGCGCGAAAGACATCATCAAACGCGCTCTTCCTGTCAAGCGGGCAGAATTGTCGAAGCAAGATGCGGTGAAGTTGTTCCAGGAACGCGGGGAAACCTACAAGGTTGAGTTGATTCAAGGACTGCCGGATGGGCAGACCATTTCAGTGTACAGTCAGGGTGAGTTCACCGACCTCTGCCGAGGCCCGCATCTTCCGACGACAGGTCATGTCGGAGCATTCAAGCTCCTGAGTACGGCCGGAGCGTACTGGCGCGGTGACGAGCGCAATCCCATGCTACAGCGGATCTATGGGACCTCCTTTCCGACCCAGGCGGAGCTTGACGCGCATCTCGCGCGGTTGGAAGAGATTAAGCGACGAGACCATAGAAAGGTCGGTAAGGAACTCGACTTGATCTCGATCCAGGATGAGATCGGCCCCGGCTTGGTGCTCTGGCATCCGAAGGGCGCAACGATCCGGCTGTTGATCGAGAATTTTTGGCGCGACCAGCATATTCAACACGGGTATGAACTGGTGTACTCCCCTCACGTCGCCCGGTTGGACCTCTGGAAAACCAGCGGCCACGTCGACTACTACCGCGACAACATGTTCGTTCCCATGAAGGTTGAAAACAGCGAATACCAGCTCAAGCCGATGAATTGCCCGTTCCATATCATGATCTACAAGTCGCATCTGCGCAGTTATCGCGATCTCCCCATTCGCTATGGCGAATTGGGGACGGTCTACCGGTACGAACGGACAGGCGTTCTCCACGGCCTGTTGCGGGTTCGCGGTTTCACGCAAGACGACGCGCACCTGTTTTGCCGGCCGGATCAGATTGAAAGCGAAGTCAGCCGGGTCTTGGACTTCACGTTCTTTATTCTCGGCACCTTCGGGTTCAGCGAATTTGAAGTGTATCTCTCGACGAAGCCGGAAAAGTCCGTCGGCTCGGAAGAACGGTGGGCCCAAGCCACGAGCGCGCTCGAAGCTGCATTGAAGGGACGAAACGTCGCCTACCAGATCGATCCGGGCGAAGGCGTCTTCTACGGACCAAAAATCGACATTAAAATCAAAGATGCTCTGGGACGATCCTGGCAATGCTCAACCATTCAAGTCGATTTCAATAATCCCGAGCGGTTCGAATTGGGCTATATTGGGGATGACGGCAAAGTTCACCAGCCGATCATGATCCATCGTGCTTTGATGGGATCGATCGAACGGTTTTTCGGCATTCTGATCGAGCATTTCGGCGGGGCATTCCCAACCTGGCTTGCTCCGGTTCAGGCGACGGTCATGTCTATCACGGACAACCAGCGGCCCTACGTCGCCGAGGTCGTGGCTCAACTCCAAGCCGCGGGGTTCCGGGCTGAGGCAGATCTTCGGAATGAAAAAATTGGGCTTAAAATTCGAGAAGCGGAAAAGGCCAAGGTGCCATTCATGTTTGTGGTCGGCGACCGAGAAGTGCAAAGTGGAACGTTGGCTATACGGGGTCGGAGCGGAGCCAACCTCGGCAGCATGACCATCGCAGGAGCGATCGACCTGCTCCGTGCGGATACCAAGCCGGCAGGGCAGCAACATTCACTGACACAATAAGAGGTGTCCTATCGTCCCCAAACTACGAGTTAATCGGGAAATCAGAGTACGAGAAGTCCGGGTCATCGGTCCGGAAAGCGAACAGCTCGGCATTCTCCTTACGGCGGATGCGTTCAAACAGGCACAAGAAAATGGTTACGACCTTGTCGAGGTCGCGCCCACGTCGGTGCCACCTGTATGCCGCATTATGGACTATGGGAAGTATAAGTTCGAGCTGAGCAAGAAGGACCACCAGAACCGGCGCCATCAAAAGTCGACCCAGGTAAAGGAAATTAAGTTGCGCCCTCGGACAGATAAGCATGACTTGGAGATCAAGATTCGACAGATCAAGGGGTTTCTGGCCGATGGGAACAAGACGAAAGTCCTCTTGACGTATCGTGGTCGTGAAATGGCGAATCAAGAGATGGGCCGGACGCTCATGAATACGGTCATCGCAGAGTTAGGAGAAATAGGCACGATCGAGTATGCCCCCCGCATGGAAGGGCGGAGCTTGATCATGATCGTAGCGCCGAAGTAAGACGGTCGGGCCGCTAATAACCAAAGGAAGCACGGACATGAAGAATAGGAAAATGAAAACCCATAGTGGAGCGAAAAAGCGGTTTACCCGCACTGGCTCTGGAAAATTGGTCAGGCGAAAGGCGGGAAAGCGCCATATCCTCACCAGCAAGACGCAGGATCGGAAGCGCCGATTAAGCGGCACGGTCCTCGTGGATAAGACCAAGACGCAGGCGTTGGACCGTTTATTACCCTATAGCTAGATGAGAATGCCAGAATCGCGTTAACCAAAAGGAGTACTGACTCATGCCTCGCGCAAAAGGTGGCCCCAAAACAAGACATCGGCGGAAGAAGCGGCTGAAATTAGCCAAAGGACAGTACGGTGGGAAGAGTCGGCTGTTCCGCACCGCAACAGAATCAGTTGATAAAGGTCAGGCGTACGCCTATACCGGACGGAAAAATCGGAAACGAGACTTCCGCGTGTTGTGGATTGCCCGCATCAACGCGGCAGTTCGGGCGCACGGACTGACCTATGGCCGGTTTATCAACGCGCTGAAGAAGGCGAATATTCTCTTGGACCGGAAGGTTCTCTCCGATATGGCCATCAAGGATGCCACGGGGTTTGAGCAGCTGGTCGGTCTTGCCAAGCAACACCTCGCTCCTGCCGGGGCGTAACGCAGTTGCCTGCAGAAGATTTCCTGCTAAAAATTCGTTGTCACGGGGTGTAAGTCTTGAGGGATGCGCCGATGGGCGTATGCCTCAAGACCGTCCTGCCAGTTCCGTCAGATCGATTTCGAACGCCACAGCCGGAACATCGATCTGCCAGCGTTCGAGAACTTCGGGGTGTAACTCCCCAATCACACCGACCTGCTTCCCGTCAGACACGATACCCCCCACTCGTCCAGCGAGAAATGAAGGATGCTGGATCGGTTCCAGACTGTAGGCTTGGTTCATATAATAAAACAGCGTATCCAGGCAGGAGTGGGCCTCGGAGAAATGTGCATCGGCATGGGCAATCATCCCGCCGAGCACTGTCACGGTGCGTGATCCTAGGGGCTGTGTGAGATCGTGACGCGCCACTTCGCCGGCCTCGAACATCCGATGGGGATAAAATGCCCGGTTCGATGCGGTTTCTACGCGAAGCAACGACGGAAGCATCCATTGTCGAAGGGCCGAGAAGTTCTGAGACATCACATTGTCCACTTCGACAAGGCGCCCCCACTCGGTCCCTTCTAATCGCATCGCATCACGCAGGTCCTGGGGAGAACCAAGAATATTGGAAATGATTTCTTGAAAACCCATGCCGACCATGAGGGCTCTCACACGATCGGAAACTTCTTCGATGCGCGACAATCCCCCGACCGTAAACTGTGAGGGCATCACCGGCAAAAAATCTCCGTACCCGCGGCTGATCGCGACATCTTCGACCACATCCATCGCATGCATGAGATCTTGTCGATAAAACGGAAGCGTCACCGTCACGTTTTTACCTTTCGTCATCACCTCATAGCCGTAGGCCGTGAGGGCCTTCGCGACTTCGTGGGCGCCGAGCGCCTGTCCAAGGGCCTGCTCGATCGTGCTGACAGGAATCTTTCGTGACTTCTCAAGATCTTGGGGAGTCAAGACGCCCATCCCCAGCACAGTCTTATAGGGGTATCGAACTTCGATCGGCTCTATCACAGCGCCACGATCCGCAAGATTCGCGGCAAAGATGTTGAGGGTCAGGACGACCATCGAGAGGTCAGTGCCGGTCACCTCGACGAAGAGGGCATTGTCTCCCACCCGCACCTCTCCAGCTTCGCGGCTATTGATGATCGGCGGAAAGGAGAGAGCCTGGCGTTTCGCATCGCACAAGAAGGGCAGGCGATCATGTCCCGCGAGAATCCCGCCGAACTCCAGACCCTTGGGATGGACGAGCAGAATCTCTCCAAGCGTCATCACCGTATCCATGCCCAACGGCGTGAACGACGCTTCGTCCGGCTTGACCAAATCGTAGGTCACAGGAAACTCGATCGCCGCAAGCCGATAAAGTCCGATCGACACGGTCCGACGTTTACGGCCGAACATCTCAGCAAGCTTCTCTTGCGTCTGGATCAGCTGCGCGAGGCCCTCCTGGGTCACGAGGTAGCCGGTCGCGGTGCAGGCCGCGACGTAGGGCCTGACCTTCTCCAAGCCGGGCGCCACGTTCAGTCGCTTCGGTGATTGTGATTTGGTCGTGAGAAAATCGTACTTCCCGAGAGCGCCCTGCCGTTTTGCCCGAATCTGCCGGGCAATCCCTTCGCAGCACCAGAGATCGGGGCGATTGCTGTCTTGCAGCTCAATTCGCAGCTCACCGGTTTCGGGATTCTGCCCCTTCAACTCGCCCTTCACAAGCATCAACGACTCTTCAAGTTGCTCGATGGTGACCGGTTGAGGGGCCTCTCCTCGCGCCGCGAGCAATCCCTCGAGATCCTGTTTGAAAATAGTAATCGTGGGCATATGAAACCTAGAAAGCTCCCCTGGTGGAGCGGATGAGATCAAGATTATCGGTGAACAACTCACGAATATCGTGAATGCCGAGCGCCACCATCGCCATGCGATCGAGCCCCAATCCCCACGCAATCACGGGAACGGTCACGCCCAGCGGAAGGGTGACTTCAGAACGGAACAGCCCGGCTCCACCCAGCTCCATCCATCCGAGTTTCGGATGGCGCACGTGCAGCTCGACCGACGGTTCGGTGAAGGGGAAGTAGGCCGGGAGGAATTTGACTTCCTTGGCTTGTGCGACTTCACGGGCGAAGAGATTCAGCAGGCCGAGCAACGTGCGAAAGTTGATGTCTTCGCCGAGTACGATGCCTTCCACCTGGAAGAAGTCGGTCGCGTGCGTCGCATCCACTTGATCATAGCGAAAACAACGTGCGATGGAGAAATACTTTCCCGGTATCGCGGGTTGCGACGCCAACGTATGGGCCGAGACAGCCGTCCCTTGGCTTCGCAAGACCAGCCGACGTGCGCGCTCCGCATCGAAGGGATAGTTCCAGCCGGTTGAACCGGTTCCACCGCCATTCTGGTGCGCATGTGTGACCTGAGACAAGTACGGTTCTTCAATCGACGAGGCATGGGTCGGGTCCTTGACGAAGTAGACGTCATGGATGTCACGTGCTGGATGGAACTGCGGCATAAAGAGGGCATCCATGTTCCAGAACTCGGTCTCCACGAGCGAGCCCCGCATTTCCTGGAAACCCATGCTCACAAGTTTTGTTTTCACCGCATCGAGAAACTCTCGATAGGGATGCCGTTTGCCTGGCGCAACCCGAGGCGCGCGAAGGCTGATCGTGTATTTACGGAATCGCCGCGTCCGCCAGCTCCCGTCTTTCAACAGTTCGGGCGTCAGCTGGGAGACCTCTTCGGCGCTCCCTTGCCGGGAGAGTTGCTGAGCAGCTTCGATACCTGATGCGGAAAGCTTGAGCGCTCTGGCCACTCGATCATCGATGCGGAACGGTTCCCGTGCATTCCCCCGTTTGACCGCGTGATCTTGAATGACCTGCCGTTGTGTCTCGGAAAACGCCTGCAGCTCACGAGGCGCCCCATGAAGCTGCTGCAGCAATCCCCGCATCGCTTCCGCCGTCTGGCTCGGCCGGCCGGTCGATTCGATACAGCCGCCTTGGATGATGAGAAGCGCTCCCTCTTTCTTGAGCCGTCCGATTGCGCCGCTCACCTCCGCCGGTTCAAGTCCCTCCCGGGATTGAATGTCCTGAATGGTCAGGCGCTTGCCGGTTTTGGCTGCATCGCGAGCGGCAGACAGTACCCGTTCGATCGGCGAGTACTTTTCAAAATAGAGTTCGCCGATTTTTGTGAGTGAGACAATTGGCGTCACGGTTTCGACATCGACGGCAAGCAACGACTTGGCGAGCAACCACTCCACCGCCATACTTAATTGTGAAGGCTCTAATCCGGTGGATTTCGCGAGCTGTTCCGTCTGGAGGATCGAGGAGGGATTTGCTCCAAAAGCCGAGAGGACTTTGACCTCGAGAGGATGGAGGCTATCGATGAGGGAAGAAATGTCCACCCGCGAAGCCTATCGGTGAGCGGAGACGCGCTGCCGCGTCGTGGAAGAAGGTTGGCCGGCTGCGCGCATCGCAGCGATCGTCGCGGCATAGTCCCGACTAGAGAAAATGGCCGACCCGGCGACTAATACATCAGCTCCCGCAGCCAGCACCTGAGCCGCATTGTCGATCTTGACGCCGCCGTCCACTTCGAGCAATGCGCGACTCCCGGTCCGCTCAATCATGGCGCGAGCAGAGGCAGTCTTACGAAGGGCGGAGGTAATAAACTTTTGACCGCCGAAGCCCGGATTGACCGACATAATCAGGACCAAGTCGACATCGGGGAGAATTTCTTCAATCGTATTGAGCGAGGTCGCAGGATTCAGGGTCACCCCGGCCTTGACGTTGTGCTCCTTGATCAACTGTACCGTGCGATGGAGATGCGGGCAGGCCTCTACGTGAACTGTGAGATAGTCCGCTCCAGCCTCGGCGAACTCGGCGATAAACGCATCGGCGTTTGTGATCATGAGGTGAACGTCGAGCGGTAGCTTGGTGACTTTTCTGAGCGCCGCCACGATCGGTGGGCCGATGGTCAAATTGGGGACAAAATGGCCGTCCATGACATCGATATGAAGAAGGTCGGCTCCAGCTCGTTCCACAGCGGCCACTTCCTCGGCCAGCCTGGCAAAGTCAGCAGCTAAAATCGAGGGTGCAATAAGAACGGGACGTGCTATCACAATACCTTCCTCAGTCGTGCGGCATAAAATCCGTCCATCGAGAACCGGTTGCCCACTGTCGAGAGGGCACCGTGTTCGGTGACGAACCCCTGTGCCGTAGGCGGGAGCCAGGGGACGATGGACTCACGCTTGAATTCCGTATGAGCACGACAGAATTGTTCGATAACTTCTTCGTTTTCTTCCGGTTCTGTGGAGCAGGTACTATAGACCAGCACCCCGCCGGGCCGCAAGCATGGGGCGACCGCTTCGAGAATCTGACACTGGAGTGCCTGATGTCGAGGGAGCGCCTCCTCGCTTTTCCGCCACTTCGCTTCCGGGTGTCGCCGTAACACACCGAGCCCGCTGCAGGGCGCGTCCACCAGAATCCGATCAAGAAATGGTTTGCCCGTTCCGGACTTCTTCAGAGAGGAAGATTCTGCTGTCCCGATCATAGGAACCCATTCGCGCGGCTGTCGGATATCGCCGACAATTGGGACGACAATCTGGACCCCGAGCCGACGACAATTGTTTCGCACCAAATCCAGGCGGGCTTCCTTGCGATCCACTGCGTAGATGACTCCCTTATTATGCATCAGAGCGGCCACATGAGTCGATTTTCCCCCCGGCGCCGCGCAGGCATCGAGTACGATGTCGCCAGGCTGAGGATCGAGCAGGAGTGGAATTAATTGCGCGGCTTCATCTTCGACATAAAAGGCGCCTTCGTGAAACCCTGGGAGCGAAGGCACAGGTCCTCCTTCTTGAAGCAGAATGCCGAAGGGGCTCACGCTGGTCGGCTTGGCCATAATACTCATCTGTGAGTATGTGGCGAGGAGTGCTTCCCTGGTCGTGATCAGCTGGTTCACCCGAAGTGTCAGCGGCGGCGCGACACTGACCCCTTGGCAGGCCGCTTCCGCGGAGGCTAGGCCTAGACGTTCCACCCATCGACGACAGAGCCAACTTGGAACCGAGTACCGCACAGCAAGCGCCTGCGCAGCATCAGGATCCATGCTGGGCCATGGCTGAGGCGGAAGGCGCAAGAGCGCGCGCAACACCGCATTAACGAATCCACTCCAATCCCTGCCAACTGAGCTGGCAAAAGCCTTGGCCAGATTGACCGATTCGTTCACCGCGGCAGACTGTGGAATACGATCCAGGAATAGGAGTTGGTATGCGCCGAGCCTAAGTACCATCTGCACGGCGACGGGAAGGCGAGGAAGCGGCTTTTCCAACACCGGCTCAAGCCGCCAATCGATAGTCGCAAGGCGCCGCAAGACGCCATAGGTGAGTTCCACCGTAAGAGATCGTTCCCTGTCGTCAAATGAGCATCGCGCGAGCGCGCGATCTAACAGGACATCGACCCCTTCCTCGCTCTTGACGGACTCCACGAGCAACGAGAGGGCGATCGCACGGGCTGATGGTGCAGTCTGAGCAGTGAAGAGAGATCGAGAGCCAGAAGCCATAGGAAATTTAGCCCGGTCTGTCTGGTTGATCTTGTCTGTCTCGTTTGTTTGGTTGAACAAGACGAATTCGATGAACCGAACAATCCAAACCGACCAGCCAGACAAAACGGACTAGACAGAATTTTAGGAAAGAGCCGGTCCTCCCAATCGCTCTCCAACAACAATGGGATGGCCGGCCAAGTATTGTGATACAGCCATGCGCCGGCTATTGGCCGGTTGCAACTCCGTCACCGCAAGGACTCCTTCCCCGGTCGCAACATGAATCGCCTTGGTGGTGACAGCGACGATTATCCCCGGAGGTTTCGTTACAGGTCCTGGAAGTGCCAGGGCTTGCCAGATCATCCAGCGGTCTCCTCCGGTCGTGGTTGTGTAGGCCCCGGGCCAGGGAGAGAGTCCGCGGACTCTGTTGGCCAGGGCAATGGCCGGCAAGGCCCAATCGATCACACCGTCTTCCTTATTCAGCAACGGAGCCAAGGTCGCCAGCGAAGCATTTTGCGGCTGCGGCACGAGAGTGCCTGCCTTGAGTCGAGTAATCGTCTCAACCAACAATCTGCCTCCGAGCTCAGCTAAACGTGGTGAGAGGGTCTCGACGGTATCATCCGGCGTGATGGGGATAGCTTCCTGGAGCAACATCGCGCCGGTGTCCATCCCCTCGTCCATCAGCATGGTCGTAATTCCTGTTTCCGTCTCGCCGTTGATGATCGCCCACTGGATCGGGCCAGCGCCGCGATATTTTGGAAGAAGGGAACCGTGCACATTGATACAGCCTCGCGGAGGAAGAGAGAGGATCGCCGGAGGCAAAATTCGCCCGAATGCCGCGACCGCAATCAGGTCCGGTTTCCACCCAGCCAACGCCTGGAGAAATTCAGGATCCTTCATCTTGAGGGGTTGCAGCAGAGGAATCTGCGCTCGTTGGGCCAGAAGTTTCACCGGTGACGGGGTAAGGGTATGCCCGCGCCCTTTCGGGCGATCAGGTTGAGTAACCACGCCGACAACGGAATTGTCGGATCTCAACAAGGCCTCAAGCGAGGCCGACGCAAAATCCGGCGTGCCCATGAACACGAATCGCATGCTATCGCTTTAGCATTGCAGGTGAGCGAAAGCAACTTGGATGCGCGGAGGTTGGCTTGACTTGCCGTTCAACGCTTGTTAGCATCCGCCCGCGGGGTGGAGCAGCCCGGTAGCTCGTTGGGCTCATAACCCAAAGGTCGAAGGTTCAAATCCTTCCCCCGCAACCATCACGATTTAACTTTCCACCACTTAGCAGATTCACCAGTCCCGCATACCGTCCGGTCACGGTCGCCTCCAGGTAGCCCGCCTTTGTCGGCGTCAAGAGAATGTCACCGACTAGCGCCCGCATCTGCTCACGGGCCTGAGGGAGATGTTTGGCGGACAGCGTCCCGATCCCCTCGATCAGAGCCTGATACCGTTCTTTCATCCTCGGGAGGAGCGGCGGCGGCGGAGCTGACCGAACGTTTAGGGATCGCTGGTTTAGGCACATTCTGCACATTAGGAAACGTGAGCGGGGCTTCATGTACGCGTCTGCAGGAATTCCACAATCTGATTCTCTGCCCAATAGGGATCTTCTCCTCGGTGTGACCAGTCAAAGAACCCGCAATGACCCCCGTGGCGAGGTGCGATTACGCGAATCTTTGGATGGCGCTGAATCATGGGTACTGTGAACATGGAATATGGAATAAAGGGATCATCCTGTGCTGTGATGATGAGGGTGGGGACGTCAATGAAATCAAGCACACGACATGCGCCCGCTTGATTATAGTACTCAGTTCCGCTGGCGTATCCTCCGTCCGGGGCTGTGTAGCGGTCGTCGAATTCGCTGAGGATGCGAATCCTGTCCAGTCCAGCGAGATCCCACTTGCCTGGGAAGAGCTTCGCTTTTCGCCGCAGGCGCCGTTTGAGTTGGGTCAAGAAATGATGATGATAGATCCAATTCCTCGGTGCTTCCAAGGCCTTGGCACATTCAATTGGATTGATAGTCGGGCAGACCGCGATCGCGCCGGCCAACGCTGTGCCTGACGAGCCGATTTCCCCGGCTGCTTTCAGGACGAGATTCCCTCCCAACGAATAGCCGACCAGCCAGATGCGATTGAGTCCATCCACTTGCGCCAATTCCTGGACGACGGCTCGATAGTCCTGACTCAGGGCACTGTTGTAGAGCGTCGGGGTCAGGTGCTCGGTTCCCCCACAGGTCCGCTGATTCATCCGGATGACATTGAACCCCGCTCGGTAGGCCTTCATGGCGATGCCGCGCATATAGTGCGACTCGCTGCAACCTTCAAGACCGTGTACGAGAACCACGGTCTTGCAGGTCATGCGGTGTGGCTGCCAGTGGCAGAAGCCGAGTAACTGGGTGTGCGGTTCCGTAGTAAAGAGGCGCGATTTGATCGGGACCCCGTCAAGGAGTGCCCGGCGAGGCCAACACCCTGGGAGCATCGTCATGATATGTGGATTACGGAGCCAGGCTGCTGGCGTAAAATCCTGCCCATCTGGTGACATGGAGAGCATCATAAAGATGCGTTCCATGGCTCCGCAAGATCAAACAGAAGCTATCCATCCGTCACAGCCGGGAGGTTCAGAAGTCTGCAATCATTGAATATCATTTGGAAGTCAAGGACAACGTCGGGAGAGAGAAGGGGGTACCAATGCCGGGTGGATCGTTTGCCTTCAACGGAGGGGAAGTCTCAATGTTTTTTGGGGTTAAATAATGAGTGGAACTCTCCACCGCAACGCCTTGTTAGGCGTTCCGTGTTCATTGCTTGTCGGGCCAAATGAGGTCAAAAAGCCTGTCGGAAACGAGAACCCTCTTCTTGCCGGTTGCCATTGCCGCATCCTGCCACTCTTTCGGAATTGGTGTCTTGAAGTCGTCTTCTTCGGGGGTCTTGCCGTCGCCACCCGCGAGCTTTGCGGAGATGGAGAAGGCTATGGGGCCGTCATGGACATCGCTGGGTGAGACTGCTTCCAGTTTCATTCGCAACGGTTCGCGCTGGGCATCCGGTGCAGGCCGAGTGGAAGAGACGAGCCAAACGCGAGCACGCTTGCCGGGGCGGATAGCGACAACAATGTGCAACGTCTCAGGTGTCTTGGTTGTGGCGAAGAACTCGGTGCAGGTTGCCCGGAGCTGTTTGGCATAGTTGAAGAAGTCCCCCTCGGAAACGATGCGAGCCTCCATTACTTCTTCCGGTAGGTAGAAAACGACGTGATCGATCTCGAACCCCTCAGCCATGGCTTTCATCTGTAAAGAGACGCGAGCATAGTGCGAGCTGGCGCGGAATTCTTTCAGCTCATCAAGCACATGTCAACGCAGCCTATACCGCTTTCCGCTGCTAGAGCGGAATATCAGAACACCATCACGTGATCGACCAGGAATGTGCCGTCTTTTTCGACGAGGAGCATTTCGGCGACGAATTCACCGGGTGCCTTAGTGAACCATTGCCTCCAAATAATCGCCGCTCCATCTGGACGTTTGAACACGGCGACAGGCTCCCTCCGTGAGAAATAACCCTTCTCACGCTGGTACTTCTCGCAGACCTTCTGAAGATACTCTTTGGTAACGATCGCCTTCATTCTCTCGCTGAAATCTCGAATGTGCCGCTCATGATCGATCGCTGTCGATGCGTCCATCAGATTGTCCATGATTGGATTGGCAACGCGGAGGATTTCCTCGTCAGACATGCTTTCCAGAATCATACGTCTCTCCACCGAGCGCTATTATATACCGCTTCTAGCGCGGCGATTCACGCTGTCAGAGCAATCGTTACCGACGGGTTAAATCGTGACCTAATCGGGCCCCCACGACCATCGTAGTCAGGCCCTCCTGCTGCGTCAGAATCACGCTAACCAACGCTCAGTGTTCACAAGCCTGTCTCACTCGCAGCCTGACACCGTCGATTTTTTGGGGGCGTTGTCGTATCCTTTCACCGGTTTCAAAAACAAATGTTATTGGAGGTTTGAACATGAAGAAAGTGATCTCCGTTCTCTTGATCCTGGTCTTTGTTCAGACGACTGTCTCGGTGCTTGCAGAGCAAGATGTAACAGTGACCGCTGTGATGAAAGGTGCAACAACGATCGGCGGCCAAAAAATTATATATCCCAAAACCGATAACGCAGAAATGGCCTCGGTTCTGATCGAAATCCAACCTGGGAAGGAAAGCGGACGTCACATGCATCCAGTCCCCACCTATGTCCATGTCCTTGAGGGAACATTGACGGTGGAATTTGAGGATGGCTCTCGCCAGACATTTCAAGCCGGGAGTGGATTTTTAGAGGTTGTGAACACCTGGCATAACGGAAAGAATTTAGGAGAAGTACCGTTGAGATTCCTGATAGTTTTTGCAGGCGAGGAGGGAAAGCCAAATCTTATCCGACCGGAAAAACATAAAACATCGGCCACGACAAACTGATTCAAAATCAGTTGTTTGTGACCACCCATGAAGATAAGGGCAAAGCCCTTGAGAATAGATTGTCTAGAATCCTTGGACCGAACGAGGGTTTTGGATAGCTTGAGATCTTCACTAACATTCAGGAATTGACGCAGATCACATCGGTATCCCGACCGGAGTTCTAACAAACCGCAGGTCACCGCGACGAATCGGGGCATCTGTGGCAACGAAGCTAGCTGAGGCAGCGAATTGCCATCCATTCATCCAATACGTCTTTCAAAGCACACTGTGGTCTTGTCTTGGATCTAGCGAAGAATGTATGCGGTGGATCCCGTCTTGCATCAGTCGAGCTGATTTGCCTGTGCCATCGACCGCCCTGCACTGCGAAGGGACTCGGGACAGTCCAACCGCCCGGTGTGAATTTCGATGAATACGAGGCCATCCGTGGTGACAGCCTTATCCAGCGCATTTTCAAGCTCCCCTTCTGTACGGACCTCAAGGCCCAACCCACCTCCGAATACATCGACGAGCTGGTGATACTGCCAAGGTTGAATATCGTTGTAGGGACGATCACAGATCACCCGTTCGATCGTATAGCCGTCATTATTGATGAGAAAGATGATTGGCTTGAGATGGTTCCGAATCATCGTCGACAGGTCCTGACCAGTAACTTGAAACGAACCATCTCCCACAAAGAGCACGGTACGCCGGTCCTGCGCGGCCAGACTAGCGCCCAAGGTTGCTCCGACCGTATAGCCGATCGATCCATAGAAGGTCTGTCCTATGAACGTCACTCCGTCCGGCATGAGCATTTCCGCGGCACTGAACAGGGACACGCCTGTTTCGGCAATGACGATTGAATTCGGTTCGATAAAATGGCTCACACGGTCGAAGAAACGCTTGATGGTCAGCGGGGTCGGCGCATTCGGCCGGTACGGCTCCGTATGTCGGTGTACGCAGCCATGGGTGGCACATAGGATCTCCAGGGTTTCCGGCTCTCGACGTGAAAGCTTTTCCGTCAGCCCAAGGACAAAATCGTGGAGAGCTACGTTCTCGTAATTGTGATGTTTAATCTTCACGGAATGGATGTTGGCACAGATCGTCTTTGACGCATCAAGATGGGTGGTGAACCCGCCGGTGTTCAGATCGGTCATCCATGCCCCAAGTTGGAGCACGCAGTCGGCGGATTCGACCCGCTTCCGTATATACTCGCGACTCCGGTCTCCCTCAAAGAGGCCAATGAATTGGGGATGGTGCTCTGAAAGGACGGTCTTACCCAACATCATGGTGACGTATGGGAAGCCCGTTTTATCGAGAAGACCGGCAAATGTCTGTTGCAGCTTGAAGCGTATTAATTCCACGCCAGCGATCACCAGTGGTTTCTGAGCGGTATCCAGCATTCCCATCGCTTCCTTGATCGCCTCCCGGAGCGCATCCTGATCACTCGGGGCGGGTATGGGGAAGTGGAACGCACTCGGCCGATGACATGTCTTCATCACCACGTCTGCGGGGAGACTAATGTAGACCGGTTGCTGGTGAGAAAGACACGCCGACAACACCCGATCGATCTCGGCCGGGGCCGTGTCTGCAGACATGAGCTCGGTTGAGGCGGCGGTAATGTTCTCGTAGATCCTCAAGGGAATCTGATAATCGCCCAGAGTGTGATGCAACAATGGTCGTGTACGGAAATTAGCTGTCGCAGGCGAGCCTGTAATCACCACCACCGGGACTCGTTCGGCAAATGATCCCGCTACACCATTGAGGGCGCTCAGTTCTCCGACACCATAGGTAGAGGAAAATGCCCCGATGCCCCGAATACGTGCGTAGCCGTCGGCAGCATAGGCCGCATTGAGTTCATTGCATGTGCCGACATACTTCACATCACTCTTCAGTACCTGGTTGAAGAAACCCAGGACAAAATCTCCCGGCACGCCAAAGAGGTGATCCACCCCGATCTCTTTCAGCCGGGTTAACAGATATTCAGCAACCATGACCTCCGAACTAATCATACGATGGGGTACTCCCTACTCGGCACTGTTTCGTTTGCCCGCAGCTGCCATCACAAGTTGGGCGATGTCTAGTTTGATCATGGTCATCATCGCGTCACCGACCCGTTTAGACTTTGCTTTATCCGGGTCCGTCATGAGTTCACCAAGCCTGGTCCACTTCATATCATGTAGAATGCGGTTGGCGATACGCCCACAGGCACCTATACGCTACCCCCAGAATTGTCGAAGCTAGGGAATCCCCTGGTTGGGGTAGTTGTAACTGGGGCAGTAAGGTACACTCATGATGACTCCAGCAATCGAGAGCCACTCCATCAAGACAAATCCATTCTTATCGGATGGTCCAGCCAAGCCATGAAGTCCTTTCCTATTATCATCCTAGGCGGGGGAATTGTTGCCGGATACGCCGCAAAGGAATTCGTTGCACAGGGCGGCACAAAAGGGGATCTTGCAATCGTCACGGCAGAGCATGTGCTTCCTTATGAGCGCCCCCCTCTGTCGAAGGGATTTCTAGCCGGTAAGGAAGACGCCAGCGACATTCAGATTTCTGACGCAGACTTTTATCGGAAGCACGGTATCACTCTTCACCGCAGTTTCCCTGTGGGGAAAGTGGACCTGCGTCGCCATCGTCTCCATAGCACTTCAGGCGAAGTAATCGGCTTTGAGCAGCTCCTCATCGCGACCGGTTCGACCGTGCGACGGTTACACGTACCGGGAGCCGACGATCCAGGGATCTTTTACCTGCGACAACTGAGGGATTCGCAGCGCATCCACGCACAGATCAAGCGCGGACAGCGAGCCGTGGTGATTGGATCAGGCTTTATTGGAATGGAAGTGGCCTCGGTTCTGGTAAGCCGCGGAGTCCAGACGACCATGGTGTTTCCTGAAGATCGTGTGTGGAAACACCTGTTCACACCATCGGTTTCCATCTTCTTTGAGGCACAATGTTCCAAGCATGGGCTCGCCTATATGAAAAACGAAAAGGTGGTGGCCTTGACCCATGCGAATCGCGAGCGCCAAGTTGTATTGGCATCGGGCAAGCAAGTGCCGACGGACTTTGTTGTGGCGGGCATTGGAGTCACCCCAGCCGTCGAGCTGTTTCATCGGACACCGTTGGACACGCATGATGGTATCCTGGTCAATGAATTCCTTGAGACCAACGTGTCCGGAATCTGGGCTGCCGGTGATGTGGCCAACTATCCGGACCGCATTTTCCACCGCCGCCGGCGGGTGGAGCATTGGGACAATGCCGTGGAGCAGGGGCGGGTGGCGATGCGTAATATGATGGGCAAACTTCAGCCGTTCCTCCACGTTCCATATTTCTTCTCAGATGTATTTGACCTTTCGTATGAATTTTTGGGCGATACGAGCGGCCATGATCGGGTCGTCTATCGCGGCCATATGGATGACAAGCAGCTCAGTGTCTGGTGGCTCAAAAAACGAACGCTGTGTGCCGCATTGATCATGAACCGCCCAGAGGAAGAACGGCGGTATGCCTCGCGCTGGATTTTGCGCCGACCTCGGTTAGACCCAAAAGCACTCCAACACGCCCGCAATCTGAAGTCGCTGGATACCACCTTCGGGCGTCAGGAATAGTTTGTCATTCCAGGCAGTGTCAAGCTGTAGGTCGCTTCTGCCATTGCTAGTACGTCACTCATCTGCTACCACGCTGCTACCAGGACAGGACAAACCAGCCTCATCAGGCCCCATGTCGAGAGCATCCTGGTTTGTGGTTTCTTGTGGGGTTAGGTTGTCGGAGGTTGGATTCTCGGAAATTCGTAAACCGCAGGTCATTGCCGGGCGTCATCGCTTCAGCGGGGTGCGCAGGGGAGTCGAATGTCGCTAAAATCGACCAGCCCTGGCGCAGGAACTCACGCTGTCAGAGCAATCGTTACCGAAGGGTTAAATCGTGACCTAATCGGGCCCTCGCAACCAACTTTGGTCGTTCTTAGTCGTGGGGTAAAATAAAGCAGGTTGTGGGTGCGCTCCATCAAGTTTATTTTGGTGACATGCTAGCCGTAGCAGCCTCTTCCGGATGGGAAAGGGTTTCATGAATCTTTGCTTCCCTCACTTCTTGCTGACAATCTTCCAGAATATCGCACCGAGTCAATGACAGCCAGGCCGCCCTTAGCCTGCCATGCGCACCAGCACCTTTCCCATCGGTCCCCGTGCCCATCGCACGAATCCCGCTTTCCTGAGTCGATTGGGTCTCTTACGTTTCTTCCTCCACGGCCTGTCGCATCAGGACCTCACGAAGCAGCGTTTCCAGCTCCTGGTGCATCAGCTGAATGCTGGATTCGAGCTGCTGCAGCATCGCTTCGCGAACATGTAATTGTTCACTGTCGTAAACGCCTCCGGATCCGAACAGCAATTCTTCCCGCTCTTTCTCGCGAATCGACCCTGACTCTCCGAGCTTCCCTTCTTCCTGCCAGGTCTGCAGCATGACATCCCTCAAGCTGTGTCCTTTGAGGTCTCGGATACTCGGCTCCGTGAGAAATCGCCAGGCTCGTTGGGAAAAGAACTCCGATTGCGGAGAGCCGTGCCAGACGGCCGCCAGATGATTGTGAGGATGACTGAATTCCTGGCGCACCTTGGTGAAGTTGGCGGACGTGCCGAACAGGACTTCCAATGCGCCGCCGGTCACCGATACAATGTTGCCCAGATCTCCCGCCCCCGTCGCCATGCCGATGCCGCCGGACAAAATATTCGCCAACCCGCCGAAGACGACACCGAGAATGGTTTGCGAGGTCGTGCGGGTGGTTTGAATGTCTTTAAGACGATCCTGAACCTGATCGGCTCGCTGCACCTCGCATTCGATTTCGGCAACGAGGCCGGAGACTTCGAGCGTGGCCAACTGCAATCTCGTCACAAGCTTCCGTCGGACACGCTCAATGTCGGCCGGTGTCGCATGCTCCACCTCCAGTCCTGCCATGCGATTCAGCAGCGGCAGAAGTTCCATGACATCGGCGATATGGATTGCGATGGGTGAATAAAGCGTGACCGCCGCCTCTTTCTTGACGGACTCGTTCGGCGCCTGCCGCTGCTCTCCCAAACTTACAGGCTGGCTGCGCGCATCGGAAGAGATGGAGAGGCACCGGCGATCGAATGAGTATGTGCTCGCAGGAGCCGGCAAGGTGGAGACACACCCGGCGGTTAAGAGCAGGAATGGAAGCAGCGAGCACCATCTGTATTTCCGCATGGCTCGTCCTCTCCTTAATAGGCAGGGGGCCCTAGTTCCCCCCCTCCACGAGATTATTTATAGGATTAGAGATGGTCGATTCCTCGATGGACTTGCTTTCACGTTTGGGAGCGCTGGTCGTGATGGTCAACGGCACGATGCTCGATCTGCCGGTTCTTTTCGCAACAAGTAATGGGATTGTGTCCAACGTGGGTTTTTCAAGAGAGGCACAAATGTATCCCGAACCCTAAACGGATTCACCTGATCCGCAGCTAGTGCCGTCGTGGGAGTGGAGGAAGCGGAATCGCGTGAGTGGGAAGGCTTACTTGTGGACGTTGGCGCGCCTAGCGTCAGCCTGCGGCGCTTGCAGTGGGGCGCGAATTGTCGGCCTAAATAAGTCGGGTAGTGGGTGCGGATCACCGACAATTCCCCGCTCGCTGCTTCCGCTTCGGTCTCGCTCGCAAACTCCACTCGATTTTCGAAATTGATCTGGCTGTATCCTGAGCAATAGGGCAGATGATACTTACCGCTGCGTTTATTTCCGATCACTGACAGTGGTAACAATTCCTCTGCTGAGACGGAGGGCTGCACGAATCGTCCCGTTCTGCTGGCGTATCGCCTTGCCGTTCCTTCACCCGTGTCCCCGGAGCCTACTTCGTTGGTTGTACGTGTTTAATTGACACTGCGTGGTCCACGAATCCATTCTTGTAGGGCCTCGATGACTCAGTGGCCTGGACTTGGACCTTGTCTCCGGCCTTGATGGCACCGTCCAAGACAGTGGTCTCGTCCGCATGCAGTCGGATTTCTTTACCGGCCATATCCTTCACCACGTAAAATTCCCCGTCGATCTTCAGTAGGTCCCCTTTGATTGTCTTAGAGGTGGGCGACTCGGTCAGGTCTGCAGCATATGAGAGAGAGATCACCGCGACACCGATAACCATCGCGAACATGAACTGAACAATGAGCTTTTTCATGACGGAACCTCCTTGTAAATCCTGTTGAATTATTGGATTCTGTTTCAGAACCGTGCCCTCATTGCGTTTCCGTCGTACGTTCATAGTTGCTGCGGACGCTGGGTGATCAAAGTTTCAGTCTATGCGCTGAAGGGTCGTGGCATGCCCCCGGTCCGTGATATACGCTTTGACCCTGTCTCCTACTACTACCTTGTCCAGTTTCGTGCTCATATCGACGTGAATCTTGCTTTCTTTACCATCTGTATCCTTGATCGAATAATATTCGCCATCCATCTTCATCAGCGTGCCTTTGATCGTGTCTTTAGTGAAGCGCTCCCCCAACGTCGGTTTGGCCTCTTTGTCTGTCATCGGATCTGCCGCTCCAACTATCCCGGCTCCAAAACCTAGTACCACCACTGTGAATATTGACAGAGTAAGGTTGATCATATGTCCTCCTTAATTAGTGATTAGCGCTCTTACAAGCTGCGAATATGCAACTCTCTGAGGATTCGGGTTGCAAGTTGATGCGCCCGACTAACTGCTGCTGCACCAGGTATGAACACAGCGGCAAGGTTCGCCCGTTCTTGCCTGTCGTCAACTGGATGAACAAAACTCTTTCCCCGGTTCGGCAAGACACGTACAGTTCGGGTGCGCTCATGGTTTTTTCGTCATGGTCTAACTCCTGTTTCCGTTGAGCGGTTCTAACAGAGGCCGCAATTTATGTTGCAGGGACCTTTGCCCCTTTGCGCCTAGCCTCAGAAAGACCTATGGCAATGGCTTGCTTTCTACTTTTGACCCGATTGCCGCTCTTTCCGCTTTTTAAAGTTCCTTTTTTCAGTTTATGCATCGCTCTCTTGACCGATCGCTGTGCACTCTTGCCATACTTGGCCATCATTTTATTCCTTCCCGAACATCATAGCGGTATCGCGACTTTTGCCTTCTGAATCGAACGAGCACAGATCTCAACTTTGAAACAACAATTCACAGCCTGGAGTATTGAATCTATAACGGTGCCTTTATCCAATGTTAAGTGGAGTGATAGGGATGGGCAGCTAGGAATTACCCTGGAAGGACGAAGGAGATGAAGAACTGTCTTCTTCTGATTCGTCAGTCCCGTGTAGTTGATTTTTATTAAGCCCCGAATAGTCTGGGTGCCGGACACGGACGGGAGATCGACATTCTGAAAAGTTACTGGGCTGTGGCTAACCTATGGCAGAACTATCGTGTCCGATGGGGTGTCATCGGTTTCTTCCATGCCTTTGGCCCCGCTGCAACGCAGGCGCATCCTGGTTGTGGTTTCTTGTGGACTACATGATCTGAGGTTCGACTATCGTAAGCCGCAGATCAAATTTCTAAGCTTTCAGAGCAACTCCTTGAATTGCAAAGCGCAAAAGCGGCCAACGACGGTTGGATCGGCTGCCCTCCACCAACCTATATTTACCTATGTATATATATCGACCTGGATGCCTGATCCGACCTGGCGCATGAACACTTCTGAATTCTCAACTGCCAGAGCGACCTAGTAGCCGCGGTGGCATGATTTGGCATGCTCGCGGATTCTTCCATAGCACGCATGGATAGACTGTCCGTCGCCGGGACAACATGTTTCGCCTGGCGGGTAAGTCCACATTCTGTCCCCATTTCTGAAAATCACTCTAACGTCTTGAGAGTTTTGCACATATTCTTGAATGCGTCTCCAGTCCAAATCGGTGGCAAGCGATTTGCGGTGGATCTCATCCCAAGATTTCAGAAAGGAGAACCACCAGATGCCTACCAGACGGTACATCATGCTAATAATAAGTGCGATCAGCATAAGCGCGATTGGCTTGGCCGTGCTCCTGGAGGGACATGAGCTTGTCCGGTCATTGCCGAGTTTCGTACAGAGTAATAGTAATGACGAGGCAGTGCGGGATGGAATGAAGGTGACAGTACAGTTTCAATTCACGCCGCAGGATAACCCCACCACGACCTACAGCGATACCGAGCAATTCATCCAGGGCCAGCATATTATCCCGCCTAGGCTTGAGCATCAGATGGCAGGAATGCATCCGGGAGAGAGCAAAACGTTTCCCCTGTCGGCAGAAGAAGGTTTTGGCTCCCACGATGAGACAAAAATTCAAATTATCCCAACAGGAGATTTGCCGGTAGAAGCCCAGGAAGGCGATACCGTAATTGATGACGCAGGCCGGCATGCCAGAATCATATGGATCTTGCCGGAGAAAGCTTTGCTTGATCTCAACCATCCCCTGGCGGGGCAACCGCTAATTGTCACCCTGCAGATTGTGATGATTGAGAATCCAGATGAGGAGGTGAACACAAATGCGGTACCCGGGCATGACAATCATCTGAAGGTCATTGTCGTTCCGGAGACTCATTATGTGTCCCCAGATCGTCATCTGCAGAGCATAACCCTGTAGCACATGCTCTGGCGATGGTCGCTCGACACTGGGCACCAGTCCTGGCTTTGAAACGAGTTAAGAGGTCTTGATGATTCGACGATACATTAATATCTTTATTCTATTCGCTAGCGCAGTGCTTTCCGCAGCTTGTGTCCATCGGGATGTTTCCCCCGACTCTCCTCCAGCGATCGCATCACAGGCCGGTGACCTCCAAATCCTGGCTGGCAAATGGGAATTTATCGATAGCACGGGCGCGGCTGTCGTGTTAACCCTCAATGAACACGGGAACGGTCACTATGAGTGGAAAAGTGGGCGATTCGAGACAGAGAGACTCATCAATCATACTTGGAGAGGCATGTGGTTTCAGGAGGAGAATGACCGAGATGGCGGATTTACGGTTGAGTTTGCGCCAGACTTTTCAGAAGGCGAGGGACAGTGGTGGTATAACCGTATCGGATCCGATCATGCCCCTACCCAAAATGGTGGAACGTTTCATCTGAGAGCATCTACGGCTTCAGGCTGAATTATGCCTGAGTTGACCATTCAAAAATCATCATTATTGCGCTCCCCCTAAATCGCTTTCCTGCGACCATCGTAGTCGGCCCTCCGGCTGCGTGTTCGTCGCTCCAACCAATTCCCCTTGCTCAACTTTCAAGTGGCAACCTGGCTCTTGTCTTTATTTAAACGGGCAGCTATCGTGCGGAACACCGACTAGGAGGGGCCCATGAGCCTGAGAGTGCTTATTCTGTTAGGCCTGACATTGTGTTGGCCGATTATAGGATTCGCCTTTACTGGTGATAAACGTGAGACGCTGCGAGGACTCGGAGCGATCTCGGTGCTCGTTGAGTATCTCCCCGACGATGTTGAACGAGAAGGGGTGAGCCGAGAGCAGCTCACCCGCGACATCGAAGGGAGACTACGCCAGGCAGGCCTGCGCGTCCTGACCATCTCGGAGATCGCGAATTCACCCGGGGCTCCATATCTCTATGTTGCCGTCCACCCGATTACGGGTGCCTCAGCGAATTCCGCCACGTACGCGATCGGTCTGACGTTGAAACAACTTGTTCAACTCTCACGGGACCCACCCACAGAATTCTTTGCGACCACATGGGAAGGCCCTGCTGCCCCGAGTTGGCTCAGTGCCCCTAGAGTGCTCGACATTCGCACGAGAATCTCAGAGGGTGTTGGACGGTTCATCGTTGATTATCAGGCGGTGAACCCGAAATAAAAGGAATCATCATGCCGAACACTTTGAAGGAAAGTGCTTGCGCGTCTCGATCAAGATTCGAATCTCTATCGGTAAAGTTCCCTTGTGCGTGCGTTGTAACCGAGAGCGAATTTCCACTTTACTTTAATAGGGTGGCGGATCGCCCATACTTCGGTCGAGCCGTTCTTGATCATGATTGGCCGACAAGTTGAACGGTGAGGCTTTCATCGCCCGCCCAGTTTGCTCCGCATTTCCTTGATCATATCCTCGAGGTCCACTTCGGCGCGGTTTCGTTCACTAATGAGACGATCCAGATTGTAGGGACGAGGCGAGGGCACGGTCTGTGACGTGAGCTCAGGGGGAAGAGAGGGAGAGGCGGTTTTGGGAGTGGCCAGGAAATTCCCAGGCGGGGTCAATTGCCCGCCAGGCAGAAGGAGAGAATGCTCAGCGGGATTGTCTAGCCTCGGGGTGTCGGAGTGAGTCAGCGCCTCCCGGGCTGAAACACCCTGATCGCGCAACCACTGCTTGGCCACGTTGGACTTCAAGGAGAAGCTGATACTAGTAATCGGCAGCCCATCTGGCGCGACGCGGGCGATTGCCGTATTGACTCCGATCATGCGGCCGTCGGTATCGAGCAACGGTCCTCCGGAGTTGCCGCGGGTCAGTCCCGTTTCCGTCTGAAACACAGACTTCCCCTTCGTGGCGTTAAAGTTCTCGAATTCCGCGCTGATGGTGCCGGTGGTCAAGGTCCAGAGTCCGCCCTGTTCCGGATGTCCGATCGCTACTACGCGATCGCCGATCTTGGCCTTATCGGAGTCGTTCAATTCGAGAACCGAAAACGGTCCTGGCGGCCCGTCAATCCTGAGCAGCGCCAGATCCAACGGCTGGGAGAAGGCCACCACACGAGCCTTGCCGCTCCGTGACAAATCCACCTTCCGGTCGCCGGTCACACGATCCGGCTTCAGATAGATGGTCAAGCGGGGATAGGGCTTACCGGTGTGTTCCTCGATCACGACATGCGCGTTCGTCAAGACGAGCCCATCCTGTTGGATGATGGAGCCGGTGCCACCGCTGCCCTGTTGGCCGCTGAGGGAGTACCCCATGATCAGCACAACGGCTGGCGAGCTGCCCTCGTAGATTTCGCGCGGTGTCAGATCTCCCGCCAGGCTGATCCCAGGCCACAATCCCAGGATTGTCGCCATTCCGTGCAACAGGAGTCTTGCCATGATGCGCTCCTCTCTCACCGGGATCCGGTTCGGTTCAGCTTTCTCCATCTTGACGGAGAACCAGGTCCTTATCACGGCGTGAAGAAACCGGAATTCCCTGTAGCTTTTCCTGCTGCTCAATAGCATACCTCTCGCTATGTCTGCCCGCAAGGCTCCAGCCGAGGTTTCAGACCACCTGTTTCAAACGGCTTCCTCGATGTTCCAGTGATGAACCGCCCCACTGAATTTGAGGACGGCCGGTTCCCGTTTGTATCCATCCTTATTGCTCAAGCGGGGCACAACAACCTACACCTGTATGATTTCTCCCCCTGCCGTCTCAGTTTTAATACAGCCTGGTTGCTCAGACAGATTGTCCCCACCCAGAATTCACGAACTTGAGCATGCTGGTGACGATATTTTCCGGGTACGAGGATTGCTCAATTATATAGGCACGATACTCATGTGAAGGAGGACTTTGCCATGAAGGTTACATTGCCGGATCCTTCAGAACAAAAGGCTAAACGTCACGAAATAAGACCGCGCAGGGACGCTCGGAAAGTGGTGGGGCTCCGTGTGATCATTTCGGACAAACTAGGCCTTGCCGGTGGAGAGGTCGCGAATATTTCTGCTGGGGGATGCGGACTGCGGCTTACCAAACGTCTGAGGCGTGGTCAGTACATTTCGCTCATGGTGTACCCGAACGACCGGACTACGGCGGTTCAAATTGACCTGGCGAAAGTGGCATGGATCGCAGGCGAATGGGCCGGTGTTGAGTTCCTCGGTGTGTCTCCTCAGAACCATGAGCTTCGCCGACTCTGTGGAGGACAGGCCGACTTCCCTTGGTGACTTAAATGCCAGCGTGTCACGTGTCACACATGTTCGTCGAAGAGATCGATTCAAGACAGCGCCCCACTCAAGCCGTCCCTTCGGATCCCCTGAGAGCATTGCTCGAAACGTGGTGTGACCACGAACTTCAATGGGTCTTGCATGAGACCAACGCGCCTCCGTTGTGGGCCCAACTCAGCCGACATTTGCGCGGGTACCTTGTGACCTTTTGGTTGACAGGAGCGCTGCGAGGGGAAAAACCAGGAGAGGCCTTTTTCGTGAGGTGCGACCAGTCGACCATGACTCCAGCGGATATCACTGCCGGTCATCTGATTTGCGTAGTCGGCCTGGCGTCCGTCAAGCCCGCGGTGTTTGGCTGCTACCGAATCAAGATTCAGCTAAAGACCCCGTGGACATCTCCTCGGAACGTCTAACGCCGCATACTCGCTGGACCAAGTACGAGGCCGCCAGCATGATTATTCCTGAAAACGGCATGAAAATGATCATGTATCTAGTTCGCATGGCTCGTTGAATCCGCGTGCTTGGAGAGAAGCGGGCTAAATCCGTGCGCAATTATCTGATGGACCTTGGGGTGAACGGCGATCATCTAACCGTCGTCACCTATGGCAAGGAGCGTCACATTTGCTTCGATCCGGTAGAGTCGTGCTATCAGAAAAACCGCCGTGGCCATCTCGTGGTCCAGCCGTGACAGCAGTTATGATGGCATGGAGATTGAGATCAAAGGAAAAGATTCGTATCCTTGCTAGGCCGCCCTGGCTAGACGTGGCCTGCATGAGTCTGAGTGAGCTGGAATAGGGTCGTGACAGCGCTTTCCTAACCCGCTGCTCGAGCAATTAGGCCGCCTGAACATCCCCAATCTCAAAACGAAAACGACGAGCTGGATCGTTTGCCCTCAACGCAGCGCAATCCTCAATGTTTTCGAGGGTAAATAATGATTAAATCCTTCCCCCGCAACCAACCGTTTCTTTCCAACTGATCCATCCCCAGAAGTTGCAACGTTCTTCATGTCCTCGCTCGTTTTGCGCCTCCAAGACCTTGCCAGAAATTACGGTAAGCATTTGACGAAAAACCATGCGATGGTATAGTCGGCGAGGAGTTGGCGTAGGGCAAGGAGACGCGATGCACTTCGTTCGTATTGGCAAGAAAGCCTTGAACCTCGATAGTATAAGCTACTGCGAAGCGCAGATATGGCAAGATGAGATGTCGTTAAAGGTCTATTTCGCCGGATCCGCGAACAATACCCCGCTGGTATTCGCCGAAAACGACGCCAAGGAACTGTGGAAATACTTGGAATACGTTTCTGAAAAGCCCGTCTAGCGCCTCCACTTCCTCAACCTCTCGAATTATATGGTTCGCTTCACGTCATGATCCCCGCGGACGCTTGGGGGCTTCTGTCTTTTCGGACCCTCCCCACCTGAGCGATGCTCCCGAGAGCCACACAAGATCACGGGTCGTCGATTAGTACGGTCGGCCTGTGCGCACAGACGGGGCAGCAATGGCAACCGGCATGATCCAACCGTCCTTCTTGTAGCTGCGATAGTAGACAAGCACCTTTTTTACATAATCCTGTGTTTCCTTATAGGGTGGAATCTGTCCATATCGATCCACTTTGCGTTCACCGGCGTTATAGGCAGCCAAGGCTAATCGGATATTGCCGTGGAACCGGTTCAGAAGGTAACGCAGGTGCTTGGCTCCACCGGTGACGTTCTCATTTGTATCATAGAGATTACGCACGCCGTGCCGGATGGCGGTTTCCGGAATCAGCTGCATGAGTCCTACTGCTCCTGCCTTTGAGATCACAATCGGATTAAAGGAAGACTCGGCCTTCATCACCGCAAGGAGCAAGGCCGGTTGAACGTGGTGCTGCTGAGCCGCACGGATGACTGCTTGTTCAAGTTCTTGATTTCCCACACCACGGTGATACCGGATATTGCGGTGGACTGTTGCGACAGGCTCATCTGTCGGTACGTTGGTGGGGTCCACCAGCTCCATGGGACCGACGTATTCATCGACCTGCACATCGGAGAGAACAGAAGGCGTCCAAGTTGCCGTCAGTATCACAACTGCGCAGGCAGAAAATATGGCGGAGCCCTTGTGGCTGAATGTCCGGCCTCCCAAGGCATCATAAGAAGGTTCGTTATGACGCTCGATCCTGTTCATCTTTGTTTCCTCCCTGTCTGGAAACAGTGTCACTCTGAGCCGTGTCTTTCCTATGACTCGGTGATTGACCCGGTCTCATGATGCTATAAGCGCAGGTTCTATGCCTTTCTGGAAGAGCGAATAAAATGCCACATAGATAAATTATTACAATGACTTATGATTGCGAGTGACTCCAGCTTTCGTAGGGGGGCTAGAGTTGGGAGCTCCCGTGTTTTGGCTCTCCTTGCCGCACTTTGCGGTTTGTTGGAGCGAGGTGGAGACTCGTTAGCCTCTCTCGTTCAAGATTCCTCGAAAGAGGGGCTCTCGCGTGCCGAAGGAGAACTGTGATACCCTTTGCCCTCCCAATCGTCTGACCGAGAAGGAGTCGATTGCCATGGCGAAGCTGAGGTACTGCGAACGTGTCCACACACACTTCCCCGTTGTGTTTGCAGGTGAGGCCTACGTGGGGGAAGGAACCGTGCTCAACGTGTCTGTCCCTGGCTGCGCCGTCCACAGCCGAAAACGAGTACAGCCCGGCTCCTATCTTGAGATGAGAATGCTCGTTCCTGACACCACGCCTCCGCTCCGAGTCGGATTAGCCAAAGTACGTTGGTGCGAGGGACGACGGTTTGGTGTCGAATTTATTCAGATGCCCGGTGAAGACCAAGTCCGCTTAGGTCGGCTCGTCAAAAATGAGATTCCGCTCGCGCTGCCACCTCGTTCCAGCGCACGGCAGGGGGCACATTTCTGATAATAGTCACACCAGCTAGTGAGGATGAAAGCGCATGACGAGAGGTCTCGTGCTCATCATGATACTGCTACTGGCAGGCTGCGCTGAGTCTTATACCGTATTCCATAGCCAGACGGGCAACCCGATCATACTGGGTCGCCGCGCATATTCCCACGAAGGCTGCCTCTCCACGATGCGCGAGGAAGCGTCTCGACTTGGTGTCTCGCTGAGCACGGTCCAAGTAAGAGGTTCATGGCAAGGTCGATCTCTCCTCTGGCCCTTCGAGCCAGGGTATGCCTGCGAAGGGGCAATCGGCCCCGAACGTCTCCCGCAGGGGATCTATCCGAACGTTCCACCACTCTCACCTCAAGGGTAGTCATCGCCCACGTCCTGCTCTTTTTGACTTCGATCCCACACCGAAGAATCCGGGAGAGGTTTCTCTTTCAGTCCCTCCAAGAGACCTGTTGACAATACTACCGCTGGCGCAGTATTACTCGACTAACACTACAAGATGTAGCCTATGGGTGCCCACTCTTGGACCTACGCTCCGTTTCTCGCCAACAGTCATGCATAGAAAGGAGGTGGATCGCTTTCATCTCACGGCCTCGTTCGCTTTGTGCAGGCCGGTAACAGAAAATTTCAACGGCAATGTGGAAGAAGTATTGTACTCACGTGCCGCACACTATTTGAAATAATTTACCTCACAAGGAGTTGTATAAATGGAAGACCTGGTTATCGAAGAAGAAGGCGCCTCATCCGCACTGAAAATTACGCTGGGCGATTTTCTCGTCTTCATCAATTGGATGAATCAAACTGAAAAATCTCTCGATCGTGCGGAAGCCTTGCCGCCCCTCCCTGACTTGGATTCCGGCAAGGTCAGAGGCTGGGTCCAACTCGTACAGCGGCTTGAGGAACGCTTCCGCCGGAGTGAAGAAAAGAAACTGGCTCTCGAAGCGAACGTGATCGCACAGGAAGCACAGTTGGGACAACTCTTGTCGCACTTGCATGCGAATATCGCCTCACTCTACGACAATCTCGGACAATCGCATAAAGCCGAAGAGGTTCGTCGCCGAGCTGAAGCGCTCCATGTCGGTTAAACCAGGTTGCCTGCATTCCAGATCGTCCGCCGTGGTTCCTCTTGACCGCCCTATGTAGCCATCTCGTTGGCTTGTATCTGCTTCATGGGGTGGTCATGGTCTTCACCGGGGAGAGTGGCATTGTGAACCCTGTGCTGTTACGCGTGTCCGTGGCGTGGGACCCCTTTCGAGTTTCACGCCTTTCACGCACCGTAATGTCGCATTTTCTTTATCCTCTTTCGGCTCTTGGCTATAATCAACGTCTCGTAGGAGTAGGCCTCGTCACAGACAATCGGTCCAGGCCTAGAAACTAGGAGCCGACTCAGGGGTTCACGCGATAGCGAGGATGTCAGATGATCAAAGCGCTCCTCGTCGAAGACAATGACGTCGACGCTCAGCTCACCCAGGATCTTCTTTCTGAATGGAGCATCGAGGAGTTCCAGATCATCCGTGCGAAAACGTTGGGAGAAGGACTCACGCTTCTGAGCCGTGAGCGATTCGATGCCGTACTCTTGGACCTGTCTCTCCCGGATGCGTTCGGTCTCCCGACCGTCAGACAGGTCCATGCCACCAGTCCGACGATCCCCGTTGTCGTCCTGAGCGGCGTGAGCGACCAAAGTCTGGCGCTTCAAGCCGTTCAACAGGGGGCGCAGGATTACCTCGTCAAAGGTCAAGGTCATCCAGAGCTGCTAGCTCGTGCCGTCCGCTATGCCATTGAGCGGAAACGCTCTGAAGAACACCTGACCTACCTCGCACAGTACGATCACTTGACTGGACTGGTGAATCGTACCCTCTTTCGTGATCGGCTGGTTCAAGCCATGGCTCGAACCAAGCGCATGCAACAACCGATTGGTCTCATGCTCCTCGATCTCGATCGATTCAAAGCGGTGAATGATACCTTCGGCCACGACATGGGTGATGAACTGCTCAAGGCCGTATCTGAACGACTCAAGACCTGTGTGCGGGAAGTCGATACCGTGGCCCGGATGGGCGGAGACGAGTTTACGATTATTCTGGAAGGGGTCTCTTCCGAACAGAATATCCTTGTGGTGGCAAAGCGCATTACGGAATCCATTGCCACGCCGTTCGAGCTAAAGGGGCACCACATCTCCGTCGGCATCAGCATCGGAATTACGATCTACCCTCACGACGATCATCCTGTCGACGAATTACTGAAGCATGCCGACACGGCCATGTATCGAGCGAAACAGCAAGGCGGCAATGCGTTTCACCTGCACGAAGTCTCCGGGACTCACTCGGCCAATCTCCTTCCCTAGGAGCCTGTCCGACATTGACCTTCCTGCTGCAACGAACGATCTGCGATCATGTGAGTCGGTCTCGGCCTGACAATGTCGGACAGGCTCCTAACGATCACGCATTACCAACGTTGCGGAGTCAAGACGGAAGACGCCTTCTGACTCATCTCCGACC
This sequence comes from uncultured Nitrospiraceae bacterium, assembly GCA_963801725.1. GTDB lineage: Bacteria > Nitrospirota > Nitrospiria > Nitrospirales > Nitrospiraceae > Palsa-1315. Next base: position 573,074 of record CAWDFX010000002.1, on the reverse strand, counting down.
TCGCCGCCCATCCGCTAGATACAGATTTCAGATTGCCGGCGGCTTCAATATCCAGGCTCATCACCGACCGATGTCACCTAACGGCTGGTCCGTCACGATCAAGGTCCCGCGCGGATTGGGGGCAAGTATGTTTGAGGTGTCGAGCGCCTCCCGACCAGGAGTAGGGTGGCAGTCGGGAGTCATCACCATCCCCCAGTGCTGATTCTCGCTGCAGGTATTATCCACGAGGAGCGCTTCTGCGTAATGAAAGAGGAGGATCCCGCTCAGCATATTCTCCCGACACAGGTTCCTGACGAGCTCCGGATGGCTCCCAGTATCTCGCACCGCAATACCGAAATGGTGGTTGCCCCTACAGACATTATCGGCGATCCTCGGCTGTGCTCCGGCAAACACAAAAATCCCCGATTCACGGTTGCCACAGACTTCGTTTTCAACAAATGTCGGCCGTGATTGTGGGCCATAAATCACCACGCCGGACAGAATACCCTCCATGGCACGGCACTGTGTCACAGTACAAGAAGAATCGAGCAGGTTCATCGCTGAATTCTGATCGCTTCCGACGTATCGAAACGTGATGCCGGAGATGCGACCGCTTGGGACCTGCTGGAGATAGAGGGGCCCACCACGACGGGAAAAAATCTGCACCTCATCTCGACCGGCCCCCACCAAATGAATCGGTCGCCCCGTGATAAAGACTTTGTCCTCATAGATCCCGGGACGAACGAAGACCTGGTCATACTCTCCCGCATCGAGTAGTGCCGCACTGGGTCGCGGGTACGAATTGCTGTCATTCGCGTCGACGATCAAGGTCTTTCCGCCGAGTGGATTCAGCGGAGGATCAGTCATCATATCCAGCTCCCTTCACCGACCCTATCTCCTTCTCACCGTCGTCGTTCTACGCCAGAGACTCTGATCTCAGCGACCGACCGGCATTATTTCGACCACAATCAAGCAAGTCAAGTTCTCCACAAACCGTTTACTGAAGCCATTCCGCTGGTGATGGGCTCCATTCTGTCAAGCGAGGTGACTCACGCACAGATCGTACAAATCTGTCGCTCAAGCGGAGGTAGTCACTCGGCAACTCCTGGCATCGAATGGTGCCAAGCTCCTGGATTCTCGTCGATTTTAGCCATACCAGATAGTGGCGTGGTGGCACGGCGATTGCGACATCATGAATGGAAGAGTGCCGAGATCTTGCCGAGCAGTACGGAGGCATATACGATGAAGATACTGATGATCGTGCTCCCAGGAATGATTGCGGTGCTGTTTTCTCTCAATCTAGCCGTCGCCGCCCCCTCCAACATGCAGGATTCGTCTCGACACCTCTATGATCGAGTGATGGAGGAGTTCAAGCACAGGGATTACGAGGCTGCGCTGGCTGGTTTTCGATTCTTTCTCGAACTCCACGGACAATCCTCGCTAGCAGCCAACGCGCAATACTGGGTAGGAGAATGTCAGTACCGATTAGGGCGCTACAAAGAGGCCTTGAAATCTTTCTACCACGTTGTGTCCTATTACCCACTCAGTCCGAAGCTTGCTGCCTCGACCTTGAAGATTGGGCAAACCTACACAAGGCTGAAGGACCACGAGAAGGCTCGTATGATGTACGAGCGCGTGGTTGATCAGTATCCTGAAAGCGCTGAAGCAGAGTTGGCACGGAAAGCCCTCGATGTGGCGCCGATGCGTGAGGAGGAATCGACCCCTCAACTGACCGGAAGCAGCTCTTCTGACTAATTCCACCTCAAGACAGGCAGAGGATGTGTCAGTAATACGCAGTAGCAGTCACTCGCCATCCTCAACGCCAAACAGCTGAGCCAGTTGAGGCACCGTATATGACGTGTGGGTATTCAAGGTGGTCAACGTGATACCAGCTGCTTGTAGGACAGACTGGATCTTCTTGTCTCCGAGTGAGTTCGTGTGGCTGAGGGGGGAAACCTTCTTCAAGCAACACAACTTGCTCCGCTGCCTTCGTTCCTGGGTGGACCAACACAAAGTCGAGTTGCTTCAGCGCGATCTGTCTCAACACCTGCGTCCGAGTCTTTCCTTCCGCCTCGACGCTGACAACAGACCAGAGTGGAACCCTCGCAAAGACAAGATAATGATCTTCTACGGCCAAACGTATGAGATTGTAGAGCAAGAGCTCAGCGTCGGTCAGCAGAGGCTGGGGACGCAGCGTGACGTTAGGAGGAAGGACAAAGGTCTCTTTTTTGACTGGCACATTGGTTGATGAGACCCTCAACCGCCAAACCAGGAAAGCCAGGAGCGCGATGGCAAGGCCGATGAATATGTTCTCCATCGTGCAGCTATCGCCCGGGAAAGGATTCACGCCAGTGAGGCCCGTTCGGGACAATCGTGCCAAGGAGTACGGGATGGTTCGCGCCCGTCACAGACGGGATGTTGCCCCACTTTCCAGTCACGGTCTGATAGGCCAAGAGAGCAAAGGCCACCGCCTCAAACACCTTACTGTCCCACCCCAGGGCCTCAAATGTGGTGACTGGAACTGGGGCGAAGACCGTCGCGAGATGGCTCATGATCGCACGGTTACGGACGCCACCGCCGCCCACCACCACTTCATCGATCTCACCGCTGATCCACCGTCGCGAGGTTCCCACCGCCTTGGCCGTCCACATACTGCAGGTCGCCAACAGATCCTCGATCGAAAGGCTACGTTGCTGCTGGATCGCGATCAGCTCCTCGATGAGATCAGGACCGAATGCTTCTCGCCCGGTCGATTTGGGTGGCCGCTTGGACAGAAAGGGATGCGCGAGCAGCTTACCCAACAGTCGTGAATCGACCTGCCCTTTCATGGCCAGTTTTCCATCACGATCCATCAACAACCGTCCGTCGGTCACACGCACCATGAGACTATCCAGCACCATATTGGCCGGCCCCGTATCGAATGCCTGCACCCCGCTGAGGTGCCCTCCTTTCGGCACATACGTCACGTTGCTGATGCCACCGAGATTCACCACCAACCGTGCACGACGCGCATGCTTCAAGAGCAGCGCATGTGCTGCTGGTGTCAAGCGGAGCCCCTTGGCCGCCTGCGGCGATGTCACGCGAACGGAAATTGGCGACAGTGGTAATCCCCGTTCGTTCGGCAATCACGGCTGGTTCGGCGATCTGGAGAGTGGAACGAATGGCGCCGACTCCCGGCGCATGGATACCATGCGGAAGATGATGCACGGTTTGGCCATGAGAGCCGATCAATGCCACATTGCTCGGTTGAAGTTTCGCCTGTCGAATGACGTGCAGCGCCGCGTTCGCAAACCATTCACCGAGTAGCGCATTGAGGTGACACACATCCGCGACCGTCCCCGAAACTGACGCGGAGAGAATGCGCTGCTGTAACGAGCGTGGATAGGCCAGTGTGTGTGCCGCGAGCGTCCGCGCCTTCAGTGAGCGATCTCGCCCAGTAATGTCCACGAGTGCTGCATCGACGCCATCACCGGATGTTCCAGACATGAGCCCCACGATGTACATCCTTTGATCCCTCCACTGATCGCCTTGCAACGAGCTGTAGGACCGCTACGCTAATGGAACTATCCGGTGGGGTCAAGCAGGGAAACATCGTCACCAAGTTCCAGCAATACAGGCAGATCGTTGCGTTGACAACGATAGGACCCGATGTTACCGTCCTCGCCCATGTTAAGTTTCCGATTCCGTACTCCTCCTCTGGGCTCTCCTCGTCAGCGACGGACTGCTCGCAGCACCTCTTGCCCTTGCCGCCTCGCCGACGAGCCCCTCAATATTGTCGTCACAATTCCTGTTCTGAAAGATCTGGCTCAACAAGTCGGCGGCCCCCACGTACGGGTGACCTCTCTGCTGAGCGGCTATGAAAATGAGCATACCTATTCGCCGAAACCGAGCGACTTGGTCGCCGTGCGAAAGGCTCGGCTGTTGTTCGAGGTCGGGATCGGTCTTGAGGTATGGGTCTCCTCGCTGGTGAAGAATGCCGGAAGCCCGTCGCTTCGCGTTGTCACGACATCTCAAGGAATCGGCCTGATTCGTGACCACGCAGATCATCGAGATGGGACACACCAGGGGGGAGAAACGACAGGGTCAGGCGGCAACCCCCATATCTGGCTGGATCCGGAAAACGTCGCCATCATGCTGCGCCATATCACCGAAGCCCTGATCGCAGCCGATCCCGCCCATGCCACAGACTTCCGAAACCATCAAGCCGTCTATCTTCAGCAATTAGACCGGCTGCGGAAGGAACTCTCGGATCGGGTCAAACAGTTGCCAGATCGTCGCTTCATTGCTCACCATCCAGCCTGGCCCTATCTGGCAAGGCGCTTTGGCTTCGACGTGGTCGCGACCATTCAGATGCAATCCGGCACAGAGCCATCAGCCCTTCAGCTGCAATCCCTGATCGGCAAGATCAAGAAAGACCAGATCAAGGTCATCGTATCGGAGATCCAGCTCAGTCAAAAGCTTCCCGAGCTGCTTGCCAAGGAAACCAACACACGAATCGTCGTCTTGACCACGTTACCGGGAGGCCTACCAGGGACCGAGACCTACCTCGACATGCTCCGCTATAATGTGCTCCAATTGGCTAACGCCCTAGAGTCCCCGTAGCGGCTTTGCGGGCTATCTCCTCAGCGCCGGAAGGAGCGCCGGGTTTCGTGCCAGACTCCCACGAGCCTATTATTCGGTTTGACCACGCGTCGTTTGGATTTCCCGGCGTCATCGCGCTCAAGGATATCTCCCTTTCCATCAACGCAGGCGAGTTTGTCGGTGTCATCGGTCCAAACGGATCGGGGAAAACCACACTCTGCCGAGCCGTACTGGGCCTCATGGCTCCCGTCGAGGGCCATCTCCATATTTTCGATTGTGCCTGCGATGAATTGCGGTGTCACCACCGGGCAAAGATCGGATACCTCCCGCAAAAGGGCGTCGTGGACCGCAACTTTCCGGTCACGGTGCTTGAAACGGTGATGATGGGCCGCTACGGGGCATTGGGTTTGTTCAAGCGTCCAGGACCGAAAGATCAGGAGATCGCGATCGAATCTCTCACCCATGTCGGGATGGAGAGACACAAGGACACGGCTCTGGGCCATCTCTCCGGCGGCCAGCAGCAGCGTGTGTTCATCGCGAGGGCGTTAGCCCAACAGCCCAAAGTCCTCCTGCTCGACGAACCGACCACAGGACTAGACATTACCGCTCAGCATAATGTGATCGAGCTGGTCGAACACCTGCACGACGAACTTGGACTCACCGTGCTCTTGATCACCCATGACATCAATATGATCCGTTCACGGGTGGACCGGCTCGTGCTTCTCAAGACCCGCCTCTACGCCGCAGGGCCTCCCGCTGATGTCCTCAAACCGGAAATCCTCAGCGAAGTCTACGGGAAAGATCTGGTTATTACGGAGAAAGATCTCGTCATCGTCGAAGACTACCACCACCATCATTAGACCATACCGTACGATGCTCGAACTATTCACCTATGACTTCATGCAACGCTCCCTCCTCGCTGCGGCGATGGTGGGAGGGCTCTGTTCTGTCATCGGTGTCTTCGTCGTGCTGCGAGGGCTTGGCCTTTGTTGGGGCAGGCACGCCGCATGCGGCGTTTGCCGGCGTGGCGCTGGGCTACCTCATGGGCTGGCCGCCGCTGGGGCTGGCGATCCTCTTTGGTCTTGCCACGGTGTGGATCACGGGCTGGGTCGAAGAAAAAGGCCGGATGAAACTGGACGTCTCGATCGGCATTCTCTACACCACAACGATGGCGCTGGCGATTCTCTTCATCGGCCTGATGAAAACCTACAACGCAGAGGTGTACGGCTATTTATTTGGCAGCGTGCTGTCGGTCACGAGTGAAGAGCTGCGTATCATTGGCGGGTTGAGTGTCCTGGTGCTCGGTCTCATTGTACTCTTTTCGAAGGAACTGTACTTTATCGCCTTCGATCAAGAGATGGCCGAGGCCTCCGGTGTCCCAGCCCGACGCATATTCTTTCTCCTGCTGACACTGGTCGCGCTCACGGTCGTGGTCTCTTTGAAAACTGTCGGCGCGATTCTCGTGTTTGCCATGATTTTGATTCCTGCCTCAACGGCCTATCAACTCACCTCCAGCCTCAGGACACTCACCCTATATTCCATCGTCATCGGCGTGACCACGGCCGTAGCTGGAGTCGTGATCTCCGCCACCTGGGATGTGCCTTCCGGACCCGCGATCGTGCTTCTCGCCACAACCGTCTTTTTCATTTCAGTGCTTCTCTCTCCAAAAAGAATGAAACGTCCCCCGCCCATGCTCACGCGCACTAGCGTGAGTGTCATGGGGCAAGGGACTTGCGTGCAGGAGGACTAATCATCGCGATCGTGTCTCTCAATGCACCAGAGTCGAGGAGATTTCATGCGATTCGTAGCGTTATGGAGACTGTGTGCTTGGGTTCATGATGGTGAGTGTCGTCTCGATCCTGACTCCTGCTCAGCTGCTCTTGGCGGAAGATGGCAAACAGGGCTTCGGCGGTATTGATGAGGGGAAATGGGTTCTCGGTATGCGGGCAGGATTTGCCCCCCTGACCCAATCGTTGACGTCTAATACCTCAACCGACGTGGGTTCATTGGTCAACTTCCAAGCGATGTATAGTTTCAACAAATGGTTTTTGGTCGGAATGATGTTGGAGTGGGAACGCCATGCCGTAGACCGAGAACGGCCTTTCCGAGACTTGGGCCATCAAGATACCGTGTCGATGCTACCGACAGTCGAAGTTCGCCGGTGCGATTTGGCCCGATCATCCCCTATGTCAACATGAGCTTCGGGGTGAACGTGAATAGTTTCGGTGAAAACAGTGCAACTCGCATCTCCCCAAGTAACACCTTCGCCTGGCGACTCGGCTGGGGCGCCGACTACATGCTCACCAAACAGTTCGCGCTGAACACAGAAATGGCCTATAAGCGCAATGACGGACACGCGACGGTGAACGGAAATCTCAACGACGACTGGAACGCCTCGTCGTTCGGCTTTCTCTTCGGCGCCAAACTCTTCTTTTAGTTTCTGAATATTCGAGGCAGATGTGAGTGGCGTGGAGCCCCAGTCCTACGGGGGTTCCACATCAGATACAATAGATGGGCAGAAGTAAAGGATCTCCGACTCGAAGAAAATGCGCTATTCCTGTCGGCCTTGTTTCGATCGGCTCCACACCATCCCAGTCTGTTCCTTTGAACTAAAACCAAGTTTTTCGTAGAAGCCCGGCATGCGGGTGCAGAGCCAGAAGAGTTCGACTTTCTTGAGGCGAGAGTGGTTTAGGATGCGCTGGACGATATCTGTGCCGATGCCCTGATCCTGGTAGGCCTTATCGACGATGACATCCCAGATGGTTGCTCGGTAGACATAGTCCGTTAATACCCGTCCAAATCCGATCAGCAGGTCACCGTCCCACGCCGTCACGGCCACATCGGTGTGGCGCAACATCTCGCGGGTGTCCTCAAGGGTCCGTCCTTTGGCCCAAGGCGCTTGCTGGTAGAGGCGGACGAGCTTGGCTGGGTCGAGGTCCTTCTTCTCAACGAAGGTGATGGCGGGCTTGAGGCTTGGGGGCATCTTGTACTAGATTATCTCCCAGTGACAGTAACCAAGATCACGCGGAGTGTACGAGGAACATCATGGCAACGCAAGTACGAACCTGCCCCAAGTGCGCGCAATTGATGTGGCTGAAAGAAGACCAGTACGAACAGCTGGATGAGGAAACCATTCGTGGAAAGTGCCCTCAATGCGGATCGACGGTTCGCTTCAAGCTCGTATCACAAGGCGAAAACGCAGCCGGCCCAAAGATGGGACATTGACCGCTTCGCGGAGTTCTGAGTTCTGAATGTAGAGTTTTGAGTTGAGGCCAAACTCAGCCCTCAGCACTTCTAACTCAGAACTCTAGTCACATTCCCCGTCCTGCGCCGTCCAGCTCCGGCTTGTTTCCGGGTAGAATTTTATTCAGAGCGGATCGATACTCGCCTGTGCGCTTCTCATCGATCCGTCCAATTTCGATTTCTTTATCCCGCTGCATGAGTTCCAGTTGATCGAGCACCGAGAGAAGCGGCTGGACGGAGCCGAGCAATCGACCGACCTCGAAGGCTTCCAGCGATTCCACAAATAATTCGTTCAGACCTTTATAGGAAGTCCCGGCGCTTTGGCTCCGGAACCGAGAGACGATCTCCTCATACTCTTCGACTGCCTCAAACTTGGGCTTCACACCGGTCGGCACTGCCGACAGATGAATAATCGGCGGCAATTTGGCCGCATAGATCTTCAGCTGAGCAACCAATCCACCCATCGCATCCAGCACATCGGCAGTCTGCATGAACTCATCCTTCAAGGCGTCATTGCTTACGCCAAGCTGAGGGGCCTGTCAAGATTTTCGGACACCGTGAGGAGGCGTGAGACCATCGAGGGCCTGAACTGCTTGCTCCATATCGGACGGAAAAGGCGTTGTGTACTCATGAAACTCACCGGTGGAGGGGTGACGAAAGCCTAAAGTCCTCGCATGCAACATCACGCGGGGGATCTCGACGTCCTCTACCGTGCAGACCTTCTTGCCGCCATAGGTCTGATCTCCCAGAATCGGATGACCCAGGGATGTCAGATGGACGCGAAGCTGGTGAGTCCGGCCTGTGCGTGGGTACAACAGCACATGGGCGGCCAGTTTGCCGAAGCGATGGTCGACCTTGTATTCCGTCACGGATTCCTTGGGTCGCGCCGTATGGGCGGAGAACTTTTTCCGTTCCTTCCGTGTCACGGCCGATCGCCAGCTCGATCAACCCATGTCCCTTTTTCGGCACGCCTGAGATCAGCGCTTCGTAGACTCGCGTGATCGTGTGCTGTTTGAATTGAGCCGAAAGAGCACGATGGGCTTCGTCTGTCTTGGCGATCACCATCACGCCGGATGTATCCTTGTCCAGCCGATGGACCAGCCCTGGCCGTTCTTTCCCGCCAATCGTCGACACCGTGCCGCCGGATGTCTGAAAATGATAGAGGAGGGCATTGACCAGCGTGCCGGCCCAATGACCGGGCGCAGGATGGACCACCAGGCCGGCCGGCTTGTTTAAAAGCAGCAACACGTCGTCCTCGTACAGAATCTCAAGCGGGATCGACTCGCCTTTGAGTTCCAGCGGTTCCGCTTTTGGAATGTCAAAGGCGATCGTGTCGCCAGGTTTGATCTTTTGACTGGGCTTGACGACCTGACCGTTGATTCGCACACGCCCTTGCCCAATCAACCGTTGCAAGGCTGACCGCGATAACTTGGGCTCACGATTGACCAGAAAGATATCCAGCCGTTTTGGCAGCTCGCCGGCCGTCACGACAAACTCGGTCACCATAAAGAACTCGCCTTCACTAGCCCGGGCCATTCATGAATACCTGCTCAACCGCCCGATCGTCTTGCACGGCGAAGCTTTCCTCCTTCAGTCTCCTCGACGGACTGCCGGTACGCCTGCGTCGGCCACCCGTGCGAGAAGTCACGGCGGGCTTCGGTCTCGAACGCCTCGCTACGGTATTCATGAATAATCCGGGCGAGCACGTTCAGACCACGCTACTGTAGCGCGAGGTTCAATTGCAATCGAGAGGCCTGTCTGGTCACCCACGGCTTGCCGATCCGATTGCCTGCGCAGTCGACTCACAACGTTAACAATTCCCAGGCTCTCCGACGCCAAACAGATAAGCGAAAGAGGTGAGTGGTTAGCCCAAGATGGCGTTGATGACGGCACATCTGACTCACCCTGAACGTGCATCACGAACTCAGTGGATGCGGTGGGAACACAGCCGACAAAGAGGCAAGACATACCTCTCTCGCCAATTCATCATGTCACGTGTGTGGCACACTTGGAGCAAGCGTTAGCGGGAGATAGAGAAGCCAAGCTGCGTTATATTCCTGTCAGTTGGCAGTCGAACGTATGTCTTCCCTGAATGATCTGAGAGGGGATGTCAGTGGCCGGTCTTGCGGGTGCGGTCGGCGATCTTCTTGCGGAGGCGGGCTTTTTCAAGACTGATTTCGGCTTCTTTGACTTCGGAGGGCAGACCGCCAGCCTTCAAACGCTGCTCGGCCTTCTCAACGGCAGCTTGGGCGCGGCCCACATCGATATCTTCGGCCTTCTCGGCGATCTCAGCCATGACCGTGACTTTTGTCGGCGTGACTTCTGCGTATCCCCAGAGAATCGCCATGTGGCTGGTCAAATCCCCGACGCGATAGCGAAGCTCACCGATGCGTAACATAGAAAGGAAATGACAGTGCCCAGGCAACACACCGAACTCACCCTCTGAGCCTGGAGCAATAACCTCATCCACCTGCTGGCTCAAGAGCAACTTCTCCGGCGTCACAACTTCTAACAATAACTTTCCTGCCATATCCCTATTTCCTTACTTCCACTCAGAAAGCGGGAGGATCGATGCGTCCTCTACTGCGCGCGTCCAACGAGGGTCTTCTGAGACCGCGCGTTGCGCGAGCAAAGAGGACGCTCGATTCGCCCGCTTTTATACCTTCACTCCCATCTTTTCCGCCTTCGCAATCACTTCCTCGATGGGGCCGACCATGTAGAACGCCTGTTCCGGGAGGTGGTCGTATTTGCCATCGAGAATTTCTTTGAAGCTTCGTACCGTGTCTTTGAGCTTCACATACTTACCGGGCGAGCCGGTAAAGGCTTCGGCTACGTGGAACGGCTGTGAAAGGAAGCGTTGAATCTTCCGTGCGCGGGCCACGGCCATCTTGTCGTCTTCCGACAATTCGTCCATGCCGAGAATGGCGATAATATCTTGGAGGTCTTTATACCGCTGCAACACGGACTGGACGCCTCGTGCGACCTTATAGTGATCTTCGCCGATAACTTGCGGGTCGAGAATACGCGAGGTGGAATCCAGCGGATCAACAGCTGGATAGATGCCCAGCTCAGCCAATTGCCGAGATAACACGGTGGTCGCGTCCAAGTGGGCGAAGGCGGTGGCCGGTGCCGGGTCGGTCAAGTCGTCTGCCGGCACGTAGATAGCTTGCACAGAGGTGATCGATCCACGCTTGGTCGAGGTAATGCGTTCCTGTAGTTGCCCCATCTCGGTGGAGAGGGTGGGCTGATAGCCGACTGCGGACGGCATACGGCCGAGCAATGCGGACACTTCTGAACCGGCCTGGGTAAACCGGAAGATATTGTCCACGAAAAGCAACACGTCCTGGTTCTCTTCGTCGCGGAAATATTCTGCGACGGCTAGTCCGGTCAATGCGACGCGCAGACGTGCGCCGGGCGGCTCGTTCATCTGGCCATAGACCAGCGAGACTTTCGACTTGGTGAAGTCCTTGGGGTCGATGACCTTCGATTCCTGCATTTCGTGCCAGAGGTCGTTACCTTCACGGGTCCGCTCACCGACGCCTGCGAACACCGAGAACCCGCCGTGGTGCAAGGCAATGTTGTTGATGAGCTCCATGATGATGACGGTCTTGCCGACTCCGGCTCCACCAAAGAGGCCGACCTTGCCCCCCTTGCTGTAGGGCTCGAGAAGATCGACGACCTTGATGCCGGTTTCAAGGACCTCCGTCTTGGTTTCCTGATCTTCGAGCCTAGGCGCAGGCCGGTGGATGGGGTAAGTCTTTGTCGTGTTGATGGGTCCCATTTCATCGACCGGTTGGCCCAACACGTTGATCAGCCGCCCCAACGTCTCTCGGCCGACCGGTACAGAGATCGGTGCCCCGGTGTCATGCACATCCATCCCCCGCGTGAGACCGTCGGTCGTGGACATCGCGATGCCGCGGACTCGGTTCTCACCAAGATGGAGTGCGGCTTCAAGGGTGATATTGACAGCCGGTGTGCCGGCTGGCTTTATTCTCTTCCTGAGTCACCTTGAGGGCGTTGTAAATGTTCGGCAGTTTTCCGGGAGGAAACTCCACATCTACCACCGGTCCGATGACCTGAATGACTTTTCCTATGCTCATAACGCTCCTTCTCTCGCGAGTTCTGAATTCTGAGTCATGAGTTCTGAGTTGTAGGTTCTGGCGGCGTTCTCACTCAGCACTTCCAATCTACTTAAGCGCCTCTGCACCGCCGACGATGTCCATCAGTTCTTTGGTAATGGCGGCCTGCCGGGTCTTGTTGTAATGCAAGGTCACTTTCTTGATGAGTTGTCCTGCGTTTCGCGTCGCGCCGTCCATTGCCGCCATTCTGGCGCCATGTTCCGCTGCGGCTGATTCCAGCAGAATGCGAAACGTCTGCGTCTGGAAATGTTTCGGCACGAAGACATTCAGAAGCTCGGCTTCGTCCGGTTCATAGAGGTAGCTGCCGCCGGTTGTCCCTTCCGCCTGTGCCGCTCCGAACTCGGCTACGACATCGATGGGGAACAGCTTCTCAACGATCACACGCTGTTGGATGGCCGACTTAAACTCGTTATAGACAATGTGGAGTTCGTCGAACGAACCCTTGACGAAGTGGTCGGTCAAGATCGCCGCCGATATCGATGGCATGTTCGAACGTGAGTCTATCGAAGATGCCGGTCCACTCTTGCCTGATCGGCCAGAGACGGCGACGAAAATAGTCGCGGCCCTTGCGCCCCACAATGCTCAAACTTACTTGAAGTCCCTGGGCTTCGCATTGCCGCACAAACTCCGTGCTTTTTCGCGCGATATTGCCGTTGAACCCGCCGCATAGCCCGCGATCGCTTGTGACGACGAGCACTTCGACCTTCCTCCCTTCACGCTTCTGCAGCAAGGGATGCGAAGATCGATTCACACGTCGGCTCAGGTTGCTGACCACACCCCGCATCTTGAGGGCGTAGGGGCGCGCCGCCAGAATGCGGTCCTGCGACCGTTTCAGCTTCGCCGCGGCCACCATCTTCATGGCCTTGGTGATCTTTTGTGTGTTCTTAAACGCCGCAATTTTACGGCGTAGCGATTGAAGACTCGGCATTGTGTCTTAGCGTTCAGCAATCAGTCTTCAGCTCTCAGCGTAATGCTGACAGCTGACGCGCTGATGGCTACTTGGCTCCGTAGCCCATCTTTTGTTTAAAGGTCGCGATGATCTCTTTGAGTCTTCCGGTGACCTTGTCATCGATCTTCCCGATGCTCGCGATTTCTTTTTTCAGTTCTGGGTGGTGCTGTTGCACGTAGTGCAGCAGGTCGGCTTCAAATTGTTGCACTTTATCGACCGGGACATCGTCCAGGTACCCGTTGACGCCAGCATAAATCGACAGCACTTGATCGGCGACCGGCATCGGTTTGTATTGCCCCTGCTTGAGCAATTCCACCATCCGGACGCCGCGCGCAAGCTGCATCTGCGTCGCTTTGTCGAGTTCGCTGCCGAACTGTGCGAACGCAGCCATTTCTCGATACTGCGCGAGGTCGAGCCGAAGGGTGCCGGCTACCTGCTTCATGGTCTTGATCTGAGCCGAACCTCCGACGCGGGAGACCGAGAGACCCACGTTAATTGCGGGACGAATGCCGGAGTAGAACAGATCGCTGCCGAGATAGATCTGCCCGTCGGTGATCGAAATGACGTTGGTCGGAATGTAGGCAGACACGTCGCCGGCTTGGGTTTCAATGATGGGCAGTGCGGTGAGGCTTCCTCCACCGAGCTTGTCGCTGAGTTTGGCCGCACGCTCCAACAACCGGGAGTGCAGATAGAACACGTCGCCCGGATAGGCTTCGCGGCCTGGAGGCCGGCGGAGCAACAGAGACAGCTGACGATAGGCCACGGCGTGCTTGGAGAGGTCGTCGTAGACGATCAAGGCATGTTTGCCGTTATCCCGAAAGTACTCGCCGATGGCTGCACCGGAGAAGGGTGCCAGGTACTGCATGGGCGCTGCATCGCTCGCAGTGGCCGCCACCACGATGCTGTATTCCATCGCGTGATTCTCCTCGAGCGTCTTGACGACACGTGCGACGGTTGAACGTTTCTGGCCGATGGCGACGTAGATGCAAAAAACGTTGAGGCCCTTTTGATTGATGATCGTATCGACGGCAATGGCGGTCTTGCCAGTCTGCCGGTCGCCGATGATCAACTCACGCTGCCCACGGCCGATGGGGATCATGGCGTCAATGGCCTTGATGCCCGTTTGTAAAGGCTCGCGCACCGACTGCCGTGTATTCACTCCAGGCGCGACGACCTCGACGCGGGACGAAATTTTCGACTTGATTGGACCCTTGCCGTCAATAGGCTGGCCGATCGCGTTCACGACACGACCGATCAAGGCTTCGCCGACCGGAATCTCCGCAATACGTCCCGTCCGCTTGACCGGATCGCCTTCCTTGACCCCAACGTCATCGCCCATAAGCACGGCTCCGACGTTGTCTTCTTCAAGGTTCAGCGCGATCCCGTAGAGGCCGCCGGGGAATTCGAGCATTTCGCCAGCCATGGCGCCGTCGAGGCCATAGACCTTGGCAATCCCGTCTCCGACCTGAATGACTGACCCAGTCTCCTTAACATCGACCTGTTTGTCGAAACCTTTGATCTTTTCTTTGATAATCGAACTGATTTCTTCTGCCTTGATCTGCATAGCTACTCCTTAATCAACAAACTCTGCATCGCTTGTAACCGCCCCAGCACGGTGCTATCAACCACCGTACTGCCGAGACGGATCTGCACGCCGGCGAGATAGCGGGCATCTGTGTGAAAGGTGACTTCGACTTGGCGCTTGAGCATTGTGCGCAAGCGATTGCTGATTTGGTTTTGCTCGCCTGGGGGTAGAGCCGTTGCCGAGTACACGGTGACTTGCTGGGTGCCTTTCGACGCATCGGCAAGTTTCGCGAAGGCCTCGGCGATTTCAGGAAGAAAGCCGACACGATTTTTCTTCACTAACTGTTCGAGAAAGGCTTTTCCGACGGGAGGACATCCCAAACGCGAACCGAGTTCTGCAAGGACGGCAATTTTATCTTCGGCCCCAAACACCGGCGAGGCCACGACATGGCGCAATTCGGCCGAATCCTTGATCGCTTGCCCCAGCTCCGTTAAGGCCACACGGGTTGGTTCGATGGTGGATACGTCGAGTAACTCGAAAAGCGCCTGTGCATAACGTCGCGCCACTGCTGTCTTAATCACTATACGGGTCCATTCGCTCTGTGTTTTGACAAAGGGAAAAGCCTTCGTGGCTCGCACGAAAAGCGGCGCGCCAAGTTAGCATTGGGGGATGAGGGCTGTCAATATGACGGCACAGGTTATGAGGAGGCTAAAATGATTGAATGATGCCGCCGCCAAGCACTCGATCGTCTCGATAGAAGACAGCTGACTGTCCTGGGCTTAACGCGCGTTGTGGCTCGTGGAAGACAATACGAAGAGTGCCATCTGAACAAGGCTGGATGGTCGCAGGTGTGGCAGGTGTGGCATACCGGACCTTGACCGCGACCTCTGTTGATCCAGTCAGAAGTGAGGAGTCGAAGAGATTCAGATCTGTGACGGTACAATGACCCCGACGCAGGGACTCTTCCGCTCCAAGGACGACAGTATTGGTGAGAGGCTGTACTTGCTGTACATAGAGCCTGCGGCCGGCCGCAATACCGAGACCTCGCCGTTGGCCTGGCGTATAAAAAGCGATTCCCTCATGGTTGCCTAAATATCGGCCCTCATTATCCACAAAGGCCCCTGGTTTCTTGGCGGCAGGCGCTTCCTTTTCGATAAACGTTCGATAATCGCCGTGACTGACGAAGCAGATTTCCTGGCTTTCCTTCAATTCGTCCGTGGGAAGTCCCAAGGACTCTGCTTCCATCCATACGTCCGTCTTCTGCATATTCCCCACAGGAAAGAGAAGGCGGCTGAGCCATGACTGACGAAGACGGTAGAGGAAATAGCTTTGATCTTTCTTGGGATCAGCTGCTCGCTGAAGAGTCGGCGCTCCCTCGGATTCGTCAATGCGAACATAATGGCCGGTGGCCACAAAATTGAACCCGCGTGCATCCGCGAGCTCGATGAGACTCCGCAGTTTGACGCGCTCATTGCACCGGACACAGGGATTGGGCGTTGTACCGTCGAGATAGCCGGCAATAAAGTCGTCGATCACGCCGGCACGAAAGGTTTCTCTGGTGTCGACCACCTCGTGTGGGATCTTCAATGTCTGCGCAACGTATCGGGCAATGCCGACCTTGCAGCACCCACGTTCCTCCCAGCGCTTAGAGACCGCGACTGTTTCGTCTTCATGTTCCCAGACCTGAAGGGTGACGCCATGAACGTCGTAGCCCTGGCGAACCAGAAGCGCTGCGGCGACAGAGCTATCCACTCCACCACTCATGCCAAGGAGAACTGTAGGGCGAGCCATAAGGCCGCCATTGTACTGAGGAGACAGGAAAAGGGCTAGAGGGCTGTTCTCTGCAGCTACTGGGCGGATGCAACCAAGCTGGGAGCCACGTTCACTGAGAGGGCGTGTTCGCCGCTCCAAAGATGGGCACCCATGTCACACATGCCATGGAAACGAGAGCCTTCTTCGATCGCAATGACTGGGGTTCGGATATCGCCAACAAGAACACCGGGCTTAAGGATGTGAATCTTTTCAATGGCAGTGATGGTGCCGTTGATCTTGCCGCTATTCATGAGCACCCCGGCCGACACGATGCCCTCGATCACGGCATACTCTCCGACGATTAAGGTTCCGGTTGTATGAATCTCGCCTTCGACGCGTCCATCAACCCGGACGGTGCCATCAAAACTCACGACACCCTTGAAGTCCACGCCCTTCCCGAGGAGCGTAATGTTTTCACTGCCCTGTTCGGCTTGCTGGCCCCGTTCTTTCGCTGCCCACATGATCGCCTCCTCAAACTCCTCCCGCGCATGCATGGTCTCTCGCCACGCAACCGATGAGCAGGATAAATACCTAATTATTAATATTTCCCCTTAACCATTGGCTCGCTTAAGGCTAGGCGGCGCAATCACTCCCACCGGATGCAGCGGCAGGTCTCGCGGGAGTTCACGCACTCCGTTAGCCATCTCAAGTGCGCCGTTGAAGAGCACGCCATCTTCCATCGATAAGACCGGCGTCTTGACACTTCCGTTCATGACGGCCGGAGATCGGAGTTTGATGCATTCCTTGGCGATTACCTCGCCGGTGATCTTTCCTTTTGACACGATGGTTCCGGCGGTGATTTTTGCCTGGATGATGGCCTCTTCACCGACTAACAACATGCCATCTGTATGGATTTCTCCGTCGAGATACCCGTCGATTCTCACCGTTCCACTATAGGAAATAGTGCCTTTGAACTCAACACCCTTCCCCACAAAGGCGTTAATATCTTCGGCCTTGTCTGACATTGAGTTGGCAGCAGCTATGGTCATCTTTTCGCTTTCCTGCTCATTGACGCTCATCTCTTCTTTTTTTTCCTGCCCCCACATGAACGTGTCTCCTCAAGTCGATGACCCCACTAGTTCGTTTGTCGTAGTTGCGATACTGTGTATGGAAAATCCTCGATCAGCGTGAGTATGGTCACGAATACGTAGAAGCAACAAGTATGCCTCTGTCTCTCATGATTTTTACGAGGCCAGGCTGAATAGAGCAAACTATTTCAAAAGTGTCTCAAGAATCCCGTCGAGTTCTGGGGGGGAGAAGTAGTGAATGATGATTTTTCCTCCACGCTTTCCTTTTTGGATCATGACTTTAGTGCCCAATCGTTTTTGTAATCGTTCTTCGACATCAGACCAGGGTGTTCGCCGTAATTCCTTTGTCCCTCGCTTCTTTCCAGTCAGTGATACTTCAATGAATTTTTCCGTCTCTCTCACTGATAAGGCTTTTGAGACCACCAGCTGGGCGACTCTAAGCTGTTCATTTTGACCTGGAAGACTGAGAATAACTTTGGCATGTCCCATTGAGAGCTGATTCGATTCAATTAGCTGCTGGATCTCTGAAGGAAGCTGTATAAGACGCACGATATTGGCGATTGATGATCGTTCACAACTGACTCGTCGCGCAATTATGTCCTGAGTCAGTCCAAATTCGTTCATCATCCGATGGTAGGCCCTAGCCATCTCCATGGGATTGAGATCTGCGCGTTGAAGATTTTCCACCAGCGCTAGAACGACTGATTCTTCATCTCCGCAATTGCGAATGACGGCTTGAATCGTTTCCAATCCCGCTTCTTTCGCCGCACGCCAACGCCGTTCGCCGGAAATGAGTTCGTATATTCCATCACCCTTGCGCCGCACTAAAATTGGTTGCAGCAACCCGCTCTGCTTCAATGAATCCGTGAGTTCTGCCAGTTCCTGAGCCGAAAAGTTTTGTCTTGGCTGGTACCGATTGGGTACGATTGCATCGACCCGCAGATGTTGAATCTCCGATAATTCAGATATCGCCACGGGCTTGGCAGCAGGCAACAATGCGTCGAGTCCTCTACCGAGCGCTTTTTTCTCCATGACTCACAAACTCCTTTGCTAGTGACAAATAGGCCTGAGATCCTGCAGATGCAACGTTATATAACATGGCTGGACGTCCATAGCTCGGAGCCTCCGCCAGTGTCACATTTCGAGGGATCATGGTGCTGTAGACGACCTCTTTGAAATGCTCACGAACTTGCTCAACGACTTGACGCGCCAACGTATTCCGCGCATCGAACATTGTCAAGACGATCCCTTCTAATTTAAGATCAGGGTTAAAGGACTGACGAACTCGATCGATGTTTCCTACCAAGCGGCTTAACCCTTCCATGGCATAGTATTCACATTGAACTGGGACTAGAATACTTTCTGCTGCGACGAGGGCATTCACCGTCAGAATCCCTAATGTAGGAGGACAATCGAGAAAGATAATGTCGAATAACTGGCTCACATCTCGCAAGAAATGTTGAAGCAGTCTTTCCCGCTCTTCTACATTCACCAGCTCTATTTCTGCCCCAGACAAGTCAGCATTTGCTGGCAAAAGTGACAAACCGCTTACTTCTGTGGCTTGCACAACATCATGAAACTTCACATATTTAATAAGGCAGTTGTATACAGTCGTTTGCAGGGAACGGGGATCGACCCCTAGCCCACTTGTTGCGTTTCCTTGCGGATCCATATCCACAAGCAAGACACGCTTCCCTAGGAGCGCGACACCAGCGGCCAGGTTCACGGCCGTTGTAGTTTTTCCTACTCCACCCTTCTGATTTGCAATCGCTACGATTTTTGCCATAGCTTGAATTGATTTAGCTATTCCTCATGCATTCATCGAGAATGTTCCACGTGGAACTTATACGCATATGATTGATTATATTAAAAAGTATATCTCTCAATCACTGTGACGACTCTCTTGCCAGATCCTTGAGGAAGAATGAGATCTGTTTCACTCATAAGATGAAACTCTTCTCCAATGTCCTGTTTCTTGATGAATTCTGTTCGATACAAAACGACTTTCCCTTTTGAGGTCAGTAATGCGGGAATGTGTTTTCTTATTTCTTGATATTTCAAAGCTCTTACCACAACCGTATCAATAATATGACCGAGAGGCTCCTTGGCATATTGTTCGATGGTGCCACAAAAGGTAGAAACGTCCTGAAGCTTTAACAAGCCGATCACTGAGTTGAGAAATGAACATTTCTTCTGATTTGGCTCTACTAGGGTCAGTTGTATATCAGATCTCACGATTTTAAGAGGTATACCAGGGAACCCTCCTCCGGATCCCACATCAACCACCATGCTATTTTGTGGAAAACTTGTTGCGACAAGCCCAACAAGTGAGTCCACGAAATGTTTGATGATTATTTCTTTAGGATCGATAATCGCCGTGAGATTGATCGCCTTATTCCACTCAATGAGATGAGCAAGATAGCGCACGAACTGATCCGCATGGACTTCCGCGATTGTCAGCCCAAGTTCCTTTACGGAGCTAATCGTGAATTCGCGCAGTTCTTGTTCATGTTCCACGTGGAACAATTACGTGAATCAGCAGATGAGGTCAAGACATTCCAGCCTAGGTAGTAAAGATATCCACGCGTACTCGTCTAGGGTAAGACTTGCAGGGCACTATCTCGATCGGATTCGCCCCTGTACTTTTCAAGGGCTACGAGGAGAAGGGAAATTGCCGCTGGTGTGACTCCTGAAATTCTCGATGCCTGGCCAATAGACGCGGGTCGAACCTTTTTAAGCTTTTCACAGACTTCTCGCGAAAAGCCAAGAGTCCCATCGTAATTGAAGGCTATTGGGATGGGTTTCGTTTCGAGTTTTTTGAATCGACTTATCTGCTGAAGCTGGCGCTTGATATAGCCCGCGTACTTGACTTGCAACTCTACTTCATCAGCAGTTTCAATGTCTTGTAAAACATCAACTCCAAGCGCCTCTAACAAACTCTTATAGTTCACTCCCTGGCGCCGCAAAAGTTGGGCTGCAGTGCATGGCCCAGAGATCTCCTCAATCTGAACTTTAGCGAGGCGTTCACGAACAGCTTCCGTGAGTTTTGGTCGAAGCTCTTCGAGACGAACGAGTTCAGATTCAATGGCTTTCTGCTTTACCTGAAACCGGGCATAGACCTCGTCACAAATCAATCCAACTTCCCGTCCAGCATCAGTTAATCGAAGATCAGCATTTCCATGCCGCAATAATAGGCGATACTCTGCTCGTGATGTAAACATGCGATAGGGTTCACGCGCATCTTTCGTAATGAGATCGTCAATGAGTACGCCAATATAGGCCTGGGACCGGTCAAGCACCAATGGCAATTTACCTCGAAGCTTTAGAACAGCATTGATTCCAGCCATCAGACCCTGAGCGGCCGCTTCCTCATATCCGGATGTCCCATTGATCTGTCCCGCGTGGTACAGACCATCCAGAAGTTTGGTCTCCAGAGTCGGATGCAATTGCCGTGGAGGAAAGTAGTCGTACTCGATTGCATACCCAGGTTTGAGCATGGTGGCATGCTCCAGCCCGGGAATCGTCTTCAGAATCGAGGCTTGCACATCAACCGGCAAGCTGGTGGAGATCCCGTTGGGATAAAACTCACGACTGTCCAATCCTTCCGGCTCAATGAATATCTGATGACGTTCTTTGTCTGCAAAGCGTACGACTTTATCTTCGATCGACGGACAGTACCTCGGTCCCACCGATTCGATGATGCCGCTGTAGAGCGGCGACCGGTCAAGATTGCGCTGAATCAACTCGTGCGTCGCACGATTGGTATGGGTCAAATGACAGGGGAGCTGTCGGTTCTCAATCCGGTCTGTCCGATACGAAAACGGCGGCGGTGGATCATCGCCTGGCTGGGGTGCCATCACGGAAAAGTCGATAGTCGTCCCATCCAAGCGAGGAGGCGTGCCGGTTTTGAGCCGGCCCACTTCGAACCCCAGATCGCGCATACAATCGGATAGGTGCTCGGCGGACGCCTCTCCAGCTCGTCCCGCGGGGAAATGATTCAAGCCGATATGGATAAGTCCCTTAAGGAATGTACCTGATGTCAGAATAACGGCCTTTGCCCGAATGTGATCGCCGCTGTCTGTCACCACGCCTGTAATTGCGCCGGCATGCGTCAGTAAGCGATCGACCGTTCCCTCGCCGATCGTCAGCCCTTCCTGCAGGCGCACCGTCCGTTGCATAGCCTCTCGATACAGTTTTTTGTCGCATTGGACGCGGAGGGCTCGCACCGCCGGGCCTTTGCTCGTATTGATGAAGCGGAACTGGATGCCGGCTTGATCCGTATTCCGCGCCATCTCGCCACCCAGCGCATCGATTTCCTTTACCAGATGTCCCTTGGCAATTCCCCCGACCGCCGGGTTACATGACATGTGCGCGATTCGGTCGTGATCCATCGTGAGCAGCAAGGTTCGCGCACCCATGCGTGCCGCAGCCAGAGCAGCCTCACAGCCGGCATGACCTCCACCCACCACAATGACATCAACTGTCTGTCCCATGTTCAACCGTTTCCTATTTGCCGATACAAAACTCTGAAAAGATCCGACCAAGGATTTCGTCCGTCGTGATGGCGCCCGTAATTTCACCGAGTGCGTCGGCAGCGGCGCGCACATCGATCGAGACCAGCTCCCCTGCCGCCCCCCACTGCACGGACTCAAGGGCCTGGTCCAAGGATTCACCGGCCCGGCGCAACGCATCACGGTGTCGCACATTTGTGACAGTGACACCCTCCGTTGCTTCAAAGCCCCCAGACAACAGCTGAGCGCGAAGAGCCGACTTCACTGTTTCAACTCCCAAACCAGTTTTTGCAGAAATACTATATGAAGAATGGCCCGCAAGCGCGGCATCCGACTCGACCGCATCGGTCAAATCGGCTTTGTTCAGCAGCACCATATGCTTGCGATTCTTGACCACACTCAAGAGCTTCCGATCATCGCTCGTGAGGGGCACACTCCTATCCACTACCACGAGTATGAGATCCGCTTCGTCCTGTGCGATATGCGTCCGTTTGATCCCTTCCAGCTCGACAATATCGTCCGTTTCCCGCACTCCTGCCGTATCAATCAAACGAATCGTCACCCCGTCAAGATCAATGGACTCCTCAATCACGTCCCTCGTCGTGCCAGGAATGGCCGTGACAATCGCCCGCTCTTCCCTCAGAAGACGGTTCAAGACACTGGACTTGCCAACGTTCGGGCGCCCAAGGATCACGACGTGCGCTCCTTCCCGTAAGATCCGTCCCTCTCGCGCTGTCGATTCCAATTTCTGAACCACGGCACAGGCCTCTTTCACAATGCGAATCAGTTCATCGCGCTGAAGAAAAGAAATATCTTCGTCCACAAAATCGATCCCCGCCTCCACATGGGCCAGCACCGTCAGAAGAGAGGTCCGAGCCTGCTCCACCTCACGCGCGAGATCCCCCCGTAGCTGGCGTTGCGCAATGTTCAATCCAACGGAGGATGTAGCTCTGATGGTATCGAGCACCGCTTCTGCCTGGGACAAATCTAAGCGTCCATTGAGAAACGCCCGCTTCGTAAACTCTCCCGGTTCCGCCATCCGTGCGCCGGACTCAACACATACCTTGCAAACCATTCCAAGCACCAACGCCCCACCATGAGACTGAATTTCCACTACGTCCTCTGCTGTAAAGGACCGCGGAGCCTTCATATAGACCACGAGTGCCTCATCGAGCAGGGCCGATCCCGCCGGGCGTGTCTGAACGAGTCTCACCTCTTTCCGCTTATCCGATGCGGGAATCACAAGATCCGCCAGATGCAGTGTATGTGAAGAAATCGATGAGAGGGGACGACCAGACCGCAAGTGCACAACCTGAGAAGCGACGACAAGTGCCTGAGGACCACTCAAACGGACGATCCCAATGCCGCCCTCGCCTGCGGGGGTGGCAATGGCACAGATCGTGTCTTCGAGTGCCTCCATGCATGACGCCTCTTTCACTGGCAGGATGCTGAAAAAGTCCGCCAGCGGCGTTCTCGCATCGCTCAGAGGCTCAACGTACCGAAGCGTACGCCTCGCCTCTTCACTCGCTGCGGCCTTGCTGGACGGCCTTTTTGAGCATCCTGCACACTCAGAGAGTTTTTCCGTATCCTGCTAGGTCCGGAGTCCAAGGTTTTCCGAACTCCGAACTCCTGATGGCGTTTATTCCACCTGTTTCGCCAGGCACCCATCACAGTCCGCGGCTGATGATCACCATTACCAGTGGGCCTGTATCTGGCACCTATGCGCTCGTGTTGCTGCTCTGCTGAGTTACTCATCGAGGCGAGAGCTTTTTCGTGCAACAGAAAACGATCCGTCACTACTTGTTGAGTGATAGTCAGAACATTGTTCGTGAGCCAGTACAGCACGAGGCCCGCTGGAAAATTTACGAACAGGAATGTTAAGCCGATCGGGAGCACCAACATGATCTTTGCCTGTGCCGGGTCCATCGTGGTGGGCGTGATCTTCTGTTGAATAAACATCGTCGCCCCCATGATAATCGGCAGCACATAGTAGGGGTCCTGCAACGACAAATCGGTAATCCAGAGCATGAAAGGGGCCTGGCGCAAATCGATCGTCATGTAGAGGACATTGAACAGGGCTATGAAAACAGGCATCTGCAAGAACATCGGGAGAAAGCCGCCCAATGGATTCACTTTCTGCTCGCGATACAGCTTCATCAACTCCTTGTTCAGACGATCGCGATCGCCTTTGTATTTCTCCTGGACCTCCTTGATCTTAGGTTGGATCAGCTTCATCATTTTCATCGACTTGTAGCTCTTGTATTGCAACGGCACAAATAACAATTTGATCCCCAACGTCAGCAGGATGATGGTGATCCCATAGTTATGGACATACTCGTGGATGAACCGCAGAACATAAAAGATCGGTTTGGCGACTGACTTGACGATAGTCCAACTGCCGTAGATGAACCATCCGAAATCGATCATATCTTCCAGGCCCACGTTTAACGAGCGGAGCGTGTCGTATTCCTTTGGGCCTGCGTACAGCTGAAGCGCAACCGAGGATGCTCCTCCTGACGCCGCCATCCGCAGCCCAGCCGACACGATTTTTGGGTCTTCCGTCTTGGCAATAGCTGCCTCACCCTCCTTCGGGATCAACACCGAAAGAAAGTACTTATCCTGCAAGGCGACCCACTGAACCGCACCCTTCCGTTCAAGTTCCTTCTCTGGCGTCTCTTTTTCAACTTTGTCGTCAACACGCGAGGCCGATCCGATCAGACCGATAAACCCATCGCCCCATTCCACGATACCGAAATTCGTCCCTAACCCGATATCATAGGACTCAGTCACTCCCTCGACGGAGAACGACATGTCCACCAGATAACTATCGTGATGAAATGTCAGTCGTTTCTCCACGCTGAGATGGGTTGCTGCATCGTGAAACTGCAGCGTGACATGCCCGACAGGATGAGTGGCATCGAGTTTCGTAAAGTCTTTCTCAATATGATAGAGACCTTCACGAATCGTCTTGTCGATGTCGGCATTCGTGGCTGTTATCGAGAGTGGGCCCTTAAACTTTCCCCCTTGATAGACGAGTTGTACCGGCTTCGCTTCAGGAAGGCCCGTATGGTATCGCTTCAGCTCCCAACTTCGAATCACCCCGCCACGATTCGAAAATTCGGCCCTAACCAGATCCGTCTCAATCGCTACCGTCTGTTCCGAAATTGGCAGAGGACTACCCGGCGCAGGAGCGCCAGACTTTTGACTCGATTGACTTGGGGTGCTCAGACTGGTCGGCCCGCTGTCCTTGCCTCTCAGTGAGTCGGACATTGGCTCTCGCTCCGAGGAGGAAGGGGCCTGGGCGGAGCCGTCCTGAACAGGAGGGGGCTCAGGAAGCCACCCCATCTGCTTGAGGAGGAGGTCAAATCCCAGGATGATCGCTAACGACAGAACGAGAAATACGACAATACGTTTGTCCATAAATAAACCGCTACCACGATGTGAACAATTCTGTTCCTGCTATTTCAGAGAATCCACTCCTCCAGGAGGAAATGGATAATTCTCAAGCAGGTGGCAGATCACAAGCTTGAGTCCCTTCAGCATCCCTATCGACTGATCGCAGCCCTCACATATATTCAGAGCAGGTCGCCTCAGAAGCGTAGATTGGCCTGAGGAGGGGCGAGATCCAATAAGGTAACAGCAAACAGAGTCAGGCACCACTGGCGCACGCTAGTCCTCATATATTCGAAGCAGTTGTTGGCGTTGCAGTGTTGATTGCCACACTTCTTTCAAGACGGCAAAGGGCTGCGAAATCGAATCCCGCTTGGGAAAGACCACCAGATCGTGCCCAGGGAGCAATTGACTACCCAGTTGACGCGTCAGTTCCCGAAACAGGCGCTTGACCCGATTTCGACTGACGGCTCCTCCGAATCGCTTCCCCACCACAATACCGACCCGGCTTCCATTCAGGTCAGTTCGGCAAATCACTACATTAAAGAGGGTGGTCGAGATACGATGACCATGCTGCTTGGCATACTCGATGTCCCGGCTACGTTTCAGGAACAGACTTCTGCCACCTCCACCCTGCCACATCGCCATCATCCTGGGAGAGGGCCAGCTTGCACAGGACTTCCTCTTCGAGCCCAGATCTCCGGACTCGGCTGTGACCATACACCGTCATCCTGTGATGGGAACTACCTTGTCCGGGGCACATAACGGAGGGCAAAGATTCCTTCGTGCAGCCGTAGTCAGCGTCGCCTGCTCTATACCGCTAAGCGGGCTCGCCCCTTGGCGCGACGACGAGCCAAGACCTTCCGGCCATTCTTCGTGCTCATTCGTTTGCGGAATCCATGTTCACGTTTTTTCTTGAGATTCGATGGCTGCTGAGATGTAAACGACATGCGATCGCTCCTTGCCTAAGAAGACTCACAGATAACCTGGCATTATAGGGACGGGCTGACACCCTGTCAAACTACGTGCCGCCCATCTTAGAATGATCATCTTGTATCAAGGCATCATGAGGCACACCTTGTTCAATCATGGGCGGTGGGCAATCACACTACCCGTGCCAAGGTCAAATAAGGAAATCACTCTGCGTCCAAAAAGAAGTACGGTAGACTTGCTGTATGTCCGATCATTATTCACGACGAATATGGGCGTTCTTGGGGTTGGGGGTCATGGCACTAGTCGGCTCCGCCTCCGGTTGCGTGCAGGCCGTGCCTCAAGACGTAGTCGAAGCGGTTGAGAATATCGATCGAGACTTGCTGGAATTACGGGCGGATGAATTCTCGTCCACCGACTATACTCAGTTCTCACACCAATGGATGACTCTAAAAGCTCGCGCTCAGGCCGATGAGGATCTCATCCGTTGGCCCTGGGAGCCTAATGACTTGGAAGTGGCCCTTCGCCAGCTGCAAGAAGAAGGGTTGCGCACAGTTGCCCGCATCACGAAGGAGCGTGAATCGCGATCGCGCCGCCGTTCTGCGGATGACGAGATCGCCCAGGTTGAGAATCGATTCCGGGCAATGACTCTGCAAGTCAGCGACATCGATAGTCGCTTCCTGTTGGGAGAGAAGCCTGATGAAATCCAATTGCTCATGAAGCAGGCTCACGCGCTCTATGAACAGGGTCAGTATGTTCGGTCTCTTGCCGCACCCAACCGAGCTGTGCGGAACCTGACGATGCAATCGGCCGTGTTGAGCAGCGAATTGGGCCGGTACGCCGATCACTGATACCACGAATTCTTATCCGCGGGCTTGCCTCTCGTCCTCGGACCTACGGGAAGCAAAGTCCATCATCGCCTCCCTCACATCTCGGCGTTCCTCACCCCCACACGTAAACTTCACCGGGACAATTGGAGAAGACAGGCTCTGGTTTCTCCATCGAACCACGACGCCATTGGTGAGACCTCATGTTTGTGTTTCGCTCTTCCGATATCTACAATACGCGGAAGCCTTGCCATGACGCTCAAGATTGATCGATCATTTCCCCAGGACCTTCAATCCCTGGTCTCCGCAGGGAACGCACGACTCGACGCATCCCATGCAGTCGAGCGACTATGGGCTCGCGACCATCGACTCTGGAAGCAAGATCCCACCGACATCACCAACCGCCTTGGCTGGCTGACCATCATCGAGTACATGAAAGACCGGGCTGAGGAGTTACGCACCTTCGCCACGTTAGCGAGGAAGCGCAGCATTCGCGACGTGGTCCTGCTTGGGATGGGCGGCAGCAGTTTGGGGCCTGAAGTGCTTCGCGCGTCATTTGGGTCACTCGATGGATTCCCCCGCCTCTGGGTTCTCGATTCCACCGTCCCGGGCTGGGTTCAACAGGTCACGCAGGCCATCGACCCGGCTCGGAGCCTCTTCATCCTCGCCAGCAAATCCGGCGGAACGATCGAAGTCATGTCGCTCTTTGCCCACTTTTGGGAACGTGTTCACCAGACTCCGGGCCACCAAGGCGGCGCGCAGTTTCTCGCCATTACTGATCCCGGCACCGGATTGGAAAAGCTGGCAGCCGAGCATCAGTTCTGGCGTATCTTTTCAAACCCGCCGGACATCGGTGGACGGTACTCAATCCTTTCCTATTTTGGATTAGTTCCTGCCGTTCTGATGGGTATCGATGTCACACGATTACTCTCGCGCGCCACAGCTATAGCGCAGGCCTGTCGAATCCAGCCCTCTCGTGGAAAAAATCCCGGCGCCGATCTTGGTGCAACAATGGCCTCGATGGCGCAGGCAGGACGCAACAAAATCACATTGATTACATCACCACAGATCAGCACATTTGGTCTGTGGGCGGAACAACTCCTCGCGGAAAGCACCGGCAAGGAAAGAACCGGCCTCATCCCCGTGGCGAATGAACCGATCGTCTCACCGGCCGCCTATGGCACGGACCGGCTCTTCGTCTATCTGAGGTTACAGGGAGATCAGAATAGACAGCTCGACCGGCAGATTGCCGGGCTCGCGCGAAAGGGTCATCCGATCCTGACCCTCGTGCTTCAAGACCGATACGATCTCGCAGGAGAGTTCTTCCGGTGGGAATTTGCCACGGCCATAGCAGGTCACCTCCTGGGGATTCACCCGTTCGACCAACCGAACGTCCAAGAAAGCAAAGACAACACCGCCCGCGTACTGGAAAGCATCCAGTCAACCGGCCGGTTGCCGAAGCAGGCCACCGCGACCGTGGCACAAGCTGCGGCACGACTCAAGCGCCAGTGTCGACCCGGCGCCTACGTCGCCATCTTGGCCTATACGACACCCTCCTCCAAGATGGAACAGGTCATCCGCTTGCTGCGAAGAGCGCTCGTCTCCCATCATCATGTGACCACGACAGCCGGCTATGGTCCACGTTATCTCCATTCGACAGGCCAACTCCACAAGGGGGGGCCGAAGAGCGGGATATTCCTGCAACTCATCGATTCGATGACTCCTGATCTCACGGTTCCTGGAAAACCCTTCACCTTTCGCACACTCGCACAGGCCCAAGCGGCCGGTGACATACAGGCCCTCCACGCTCATGAGCAACAGGCGATCGTCCTGCCCTTGGGCAAGAATCCGATCGCGACGATTCAGACGCTAACGAAGTGCTTCGCCTCTCGCACGTCGGCTCGTCGTCCAACAAAACGGCGCACCAAGAGTGTGCGCGCCAGAAAAAAGTAAGATGCCTGCCGTTCCCGACATCCGCATCCACCGCGACAGCCAAGCCTGGGCTGCCGCAGCAGCTGAATTCGTACTGGAAGTGGGCAAAGAAGCCGTCCGCGCGAACGGTCGATTCCTCATTGCCCTATCCGGTGGCACGACACCGGAAATCCTCTACAGAGCCCTGACTTCTCCTGCCTTCGCCAATCGCTTCGATTGGTCCCGGACCACGTTTTTTTTCAGCGATGAACGCTGCGTTCCTCCGGATGACCCTCGAAGTAACTACGCCTTAGCCAAGAAAGCTCTGTTCACCCCTCTGAACATTATGTCCTCTCAGGTCTATCGTATGGTGGGGGAATCCCATGACCACCAGGCGGTGGCGCATGAGTATGAACAGCAGTTGCGCCTTGCAACGAACACCTTACCATCGGCCCAGCCGTCCCTTGACCTCGTCCTCTTAGGGCTAGGCGAAGACGGGCATACAGCGTCTCTGTTTCCCGGGGCATCAATTTTACGGGACCATCAACATCTGATCGCGGCAACACAATCTCCCAAAGATCCGCCTAACAGATTGACCATGACCCTAGCTGCGATCAACAGGGCGAGTGTGATACTGTTTCTCGTGGCGGGAGCCGGCAAAGCAGGAGTCGTAAGAGCCATCCTCGATCCGAAGACCGAGGCTGAGCGCCAGCTTCCTGCCGCACTGATCGCACCGGAGGAAGGCCGTCTCATCTGGTTTCTCGATCAAGCTGCGGCAGCCGAGCTGCCGATACGTGAACCGCGTATGAGGGCATGAGGGCAGGATGATTGTTGCTGGAGATATCGGGGGCACGAAAACTCATTTGGCCCTGTTCGACTGGAGCAAAGATCGCGTCGACCCCATCCGATTGGAGACGTTCCAGAGTGCCGATTACACCTCGCTTGAGGACATCCTCACCGAATTTCTCGTTCCACCGAAACCTCCGTCGCCCATCGACGAAATTGCTACCGGGAAGAGTGACACTGGCGAATTGGAACCGGATCGCTCAGTGGAAGCACCGCTGAAAATCGATGCGGCTTGTTTCGGCGTCGCCGGCCCCGTATTTCAGAACCATTCTAAGACGACCAACCTCCCGTGGGTGGTCGATGGCGCAACGCTGGCGAAACAGTTCGACATACCGAGAGTGAAGCTGCTTAACGATCTCGAAGCCATGGCGCACGGTATTCTGTTGCTCAGACCGGACGAACTCCACATCCTCAACGCCGGCACTCCTCCACAGCATAATCAGGCGCTCGCCCTGATCGCCGCGGGAACCGGATTGGGCGAGTGCATCCTCTTCTGGAACGGTTCGCGCTATCAGCCTATGCCGTCTGAAGGCGGTCACGCAGACTTCGCACCGAACAATGACAACGAAATTGAACTGCTGCGCCATCTGCGTAGTAACTACCTGCACGTGAGTTACGAACGTGTGGTGTCAGGTCCCGGCCTGCACGCCATCTATGACTATGTCCGCGACAGCAAGAAGAATGAGCCGACGTGGCTCTCGGAACAAATCAAAGCCGGCGACCCGCCGGCGGTGATTGCAGAAGCGGGACTGAAAGGTCAGGCGGACATCGCCAAGCAGGCGCTCGACCTGTTCGCCTCCATCTATGGAGCCGAAGCGGGTAATCTCGCCCTCAAGGCGATGGCACTCAACGGCGTGTATCTGGGCGGCGGCATTGCGCCGAAGTTGCTGGCCAAACTGAAAGACGGAACCTTCATGAAGGCCTTCACCAACAAAGGCCGCTACAAACGCTTGATGACTTCGATCCCCGTTAAAGTGGTGATGAACGACAAGACCGCGTTGCTCGGAGCTGCGTCTGTCGCCGCAGCACTCTCCCATACACCCGCAGCATGACCAGCAACCAAGACCTCGACAGCCTGAAGAAAGCCGCGGCGTTAACAGCCGTTGAATTCGTCCGCGATGGCATGGTCATCGGTCTCGGGACCGGCTCAACGGCTAAGCACATGATCATGGCGCTGGGGGAAAAGGTCCGCGAGGGCATGAGACTTCTCGGAGTGCCCACGTCAAAGGAAACAGCGATGCTCGCCAAGGAGCAAGGGATTATCCTCATCGATGCCGATAATGCCTGGGTGATCGATGTCGCGATCGACGGGGCAGATCAGGTCGATCCTCACTTCAATCTCATCAAGGGCGGCGGCGGCGCGCTCCTGAAGGAAAAGATTGTCGCGGCTTCGGCCAAACAGTTCATCGTCTTGGTCGACCATACCAAACGAGTCCCGGTATTGGGGGGATCCTTTCCCCTCCCGATCGAAGTGGTCCCTTTCGGTTGGGGCAGTACGGCACGAGAAATCGAAGCTCTCACTCGGAGCCGCGTGGTGCTCAGGGAACGGAACGGATCGCCATTCAACACGGAAGCAGGTCACGTGATTCTGGATGTCTATCTTCCGCGGATCGACAACCCGCGAGAACTCGAGATCGCGTTGAATCAGATTCCCGGAGTCGTCGAAACCGGCCTCTTTGTCGGACGCACAGACCTGCTCATCGTAGGCACCGCCGACGGAGTTGAGACGTACCCCGCGACGAGGACATGACTGAACCGATCAGCAGGCGACAGACGCTACAGACCCTCATTAAGCATGGCCGATTCCTCCTGGCCATTCCACTCACACCATTCTTCAGCTCGTGGCTCCATCCGTTCCTTCGCACAAGCAGCTACCGAACAACCGAAAGGTGAGAATATGAACCAGGACTCTCCTCCGGGCACACTTGATCCGTACCGGCTTCCGAGACACGTAGTCCCGATTCGTTACGATCTGCGATTGGAGCCGGATCTGATTGCCGCACGCTTTGCCGGACAGGAGACCATCACCCTTACGATCCATCATGCAACCTCTGAAATAGTTCTCAACGCGGTTGAACTCGATATCACGTCCGCTCAGATCGAAGGAGCCACCGGCGCAGCGAGACAGGCCACCACGACGTTGGATGCATCGCTCGAACGTTGCCACCTCACATTCACCACGCCTCTCTCGCCAGGCACCTGGCGGCTGACCGTGACATTTTCCGGTACGCTCAACGACAAGCTCCGCGGGTTCTATCGCAGTACCTACAAAGATGAGCGTGGTGCGACTCACAGCTTGGCCGCGACACAGTTCGAAGCCACCGATGCCCGTCGGGCTTTCCCCTGCTGGGATGAACCGGACTTCAAAGCCGTCTTTGCCACGACACTGGTCATCGATCCAACGCTCATCGCAGTCTCCAACACCACGATCGCATCCGAAACGCGTAGCTGGCGGGAAGAAGGTGGTGCGCTTCGCCGACACGATCAAGATGTCCACCTACCTGGTCGCATTCATCGTAGGCCGGATCGAGCCGAGCGAACCGGTGATGATCGGCAACACGCCACTTCGCCTGTGGGCCATCCCTGGGAAAAATCATCTGACCAAATTTGGTCAAGACATTGCGGCGGCGTCGCTGTCATTTTTTGAGAGCTACTATGGAATTCCCTACCCCGGCGACAAGCTGGACCTGCTCGCCATTCCCGACTTTGCCTCCGGAGCCATGGAGAACCTCGGGGCCATTACCTACCGTGAAACGGCCTTGCTGGTCGATCGGCAGAGCGCCACGCACGGCGAACTGGAGCGCGTGGCGGACGTGGTCGCGCATGAAAACGCGCACATGTGGTTCGGCGATTTGGTGACCATGTCCTGGTGGAACGGGCTCTGGTTGAACGAAGCCTTCGCGACCTTCATGGAAATGCTGGCCGTGGATGCCTGGAAACCGGAATGGAAACGATGGGACAGCTTCGGCGTCGCGCGTGCTGCGGCCTTTTCCGTCGACGGACTCCGGAGCACGAGACCGATCGAATATCCGGTGCTGGCTCCGAAGGACGCCGAGGCGATGTTCGACGTCCTGACCTATGAAAAAGGCGCATCGGTACTCCGGATGTTAGAGCAGCACATCGGTCCGACGGTCTTCCGCGACGGTGTTCGCGATTACTTGCGCGCGCATGCCTACGGGAACGCAGACACGAACGATCTCTGGGTTTCGCTGGGGAAGATCGCCAAACAGCCGGTGCCTGAACTCATGAACGGATGGATTTTCCAACCGGGGTATCCGCTTGTGACCGCCGAACTGTCGAGCCCGTCATCCGAACTCATCATCACTCAACAGCGCTTTACCTATCTGCCAAGCTGACGACGCAATCCGGCCCATCACAAGATCAACGATGGCAGATCCCACTCCAGATGCGAATCACTGCCGGAGGCAAGGCCAAAACCTCACGTTTGTTGCTGACGGAAAAGAACACGACAGTCCCTCTCCCCCACGATTGGGAGTCAGTATTGATCAACGAGGAAGGCCATGGCTTTTATCGGGTGCGCTATGCGCCGGACCTGCTCGATCGGATGCTGAACACCGGCATCGATCGACTCGCCGTCACCGAGCGGTTCAATCTCATCAACGACGCCTGGGCCACCACCGTCGCGGGCCTCATGCCCCTCACGGACTATCTTGACCTGACAGCCCGCTTTACCGCGGAGCGGGACAAGAATGTCTGGGCCGTGCTACTCGACTCCTTCTCCTTCCTGAACCGGATCATCACCGTGGAGGATCGGCCGGCGCTCGAAGCCCTCGTACGCAATCGGATCGGTCCGGCTGTTGCAGATTTAGGTTGGGTTCCCCGAAGCGGCGAGAGCGAGCTGACGAAACAGTTGCGGGGTGAACTGATCGGCGCACAGGGTAAGCTCGGCAATGATCCGGCGATCCAACAACGCACGGCGGAGCTGTACCGGGCGTACCGCAACGACGCGACAGCCGTTGACCCTAATGTCGTGCCCTCGCTCGTTGCGATCCTCGCGCATACGGGCGACTTAGCCAGGTACGATGAATTTAGCGAACGGTTCAGCACCGCTGCCACACCGCAAGAGGAACGGCGGTATCTCTTCTCGCTCGCGGCATTCCAGCCTCACGCACTACTTGAACGCACACTCGCCCGCACCGTCAGCGGAGACATTCGCACACAAGACGCGCCGTTTCTCATCAGCGCCATCATGGGGAATGTCTGTGGTAGAGAATTGGCCTGGGCTTTTGTGAAAGCGAACTGGGACAAGATGGATCATCTGTTCCCCAAACAAGGGCTGCGCCGCATGTGCGGCGGAATCGTCAACCTCGCCACACCTGAACTCGAACGAGACGTGCGCGACTTTTTCACAACCCGTAAGATCGATCTCGGCGGGAAAACGCTGGATCAGTATCTTGAACACTTGAGGATTGCCGTCACGGTCCGAGAGCGAGACAGCCGAGCCTTGCGCGCCTATCTGGATAGGTACCGAAAATCGCTATGAGCATAGAAGGATCTTGTGAATAGTGGTGATCAGGACGGGCATGCGCTGGTCAAGCCCTTTCCTTATTAGAAGATAGCCCCATTGAGCTCCCCATGCATAGGACCGACTTGATGCGATTCACCCCTCTATAGTAGGCTGACGGCATACACCCTGGCATCACGCGAGGTGGCTGATGGTACCGATTCAGCGCCTGTTGATAACTGGTTTGATCCTTGTCGGCACAGGATGCCTGATCGGGTGCTCCGACAACGGATCGGACCAAGACTCGCCAGCACCCTTACCTCAGTCCACTAGTCTGCGCCTTCAACAGATCACTGCCAATCTCAGTTCCCCGGTCTTCATGACCGCGCCTCCCGGTGACACCACCCGTCTCTTCATTGTGGAACAGGGTGGACTAATTCGAATTTTCAATGTAACAACCGGTTCGCTGCTTGGGACGTCATTTCTCAATATCAGTAATCTTCTGGCGATAGGTGGTGAACGGGGGCTTCTCGGAATGGCTTTTGACCCCGATTACATCTCGAATGGTCAGTTCTATGTCTTCTACACTAATGGGAGCGGCAATCTTGTGATCGCTCGTTATCAGAGAGTGAATTTGGACCTTGCTAATCCAGCTTCTGCAGTGATTCTGCTTACCATCACACGGAATCCAGCCTTATCAAACCACAACGGTGGCATGCTGGCATTCGGCCCAGATGACTGTCTGTATGCCGGCGTCGGCGACGGAGGAGGTGCTGGCGATCCGAATAACAACGGGCAGGATACATTTTCGCTGCTCGGGAAAGTTCTTCGACTCAATCCCGATACAGGGGCCGCCTGCAGTAATGTCATCGTCAATCCGTTCCTCCTCGGCGGCGGCGCGCCGCAGGTCTGGAGCCTGGGTTTAAGGAATCCATGGCGGTTCTCCTTTGACCGCCAAACCGGAAACCTCTACATCGGCGATGTCGGACAAAATACAAGGGAAGAGATTGATGTCTCCGTTGCGCCCAACGCAGGCCGTCAGCTCAACTACGGCTGGCGATTGATGGAAGGGACTTCGTGCTTCAACCCCTCCAGCAGTTGCAACTCCGGCAAGCTTACCTTGCCGGTGCTCGATTACGACCACTCCAATGGAGCCTGTTCCGTGACAGGCGGGTATGTGTATCGAGGATCCGCCAAGTCGGACCGGCGAGGCACATACTTCTATGCAGATTTTTGCGCGGGATTTGTGAGGAGCTTTCGCTATCAGAACAGTCAGCCGGTAGAGCAGACAGAATGGCCTTTACTCAGCCCGCCCGGCAGCTCCATTACCAGCTTCGGTGAAGATGCCGAAGGCGAGCTCTACGTCATGACTCAAGGAGGCGGCCTGTTCAAGTTCGTCCCCAATTGATGTGCATCGCTGAGACTCTTTTCTTCCTCTTCAGCATCTCTAGCAACCAGGCCAGCTGTCTTCCACTGCGCGCGACTCTCACCCGTCCCATCCACGCTTTCTGAGAGCGTACGAGGGTGGGCAGGTGAGAGCAATGCAAGATGCTCAAAAAGGCCGTTCAGCAAGGCCGCAGTGAGTGAAGACCGGAAGCGTACCCTCTGGGGTGCGTTGAGGATCTGAACGATGCGAGAACGCCGCTGGCGGGCTTTTTCAGCATCTTGCCGGTTGCACCCTTTACTCGTGTCGGAGGACGGCAAGCGGACGTTGGCCAAGAATCCGGTAGGTGCTGGCAAAGCCCACGATCAGCGTCAACACCATTGTGAGGAGGAGGCCGATGCCAAGCACTCTTGGGTGGATGCTCCAGGACAGGTCGAAGACATACCTCAATACGACCCATGACAAGGCACTTCCAAGGATTAGTCCGATCAACCCGGCGACGGCGCCGAGGAGGACATACTCAATGGCAAAGGCGCGTGCAATCAGGCCACGGGTCGCGCCGAGGGCCTTCAGAATGACCGATTCGTAGAGACGCCGGTAGCGTGTCGCTGCGAGCGCTGCCGCCATGACCAGTCCGCCGGCAGCCACACAAAATAATGCCACCGCCCTGATCGCCAGCGAGAGACGATCGAGCACCCGTGCGAACCCATCGAGCACGTCGCCGATATGAATTGCGCTGACGTTTGGAAACGAGGCGACGACCGCCTGCTGCAACGGCACCTCTTCCTGCGGCGAGACCCGCACCGTCGCCACATAGGTGAACGGCGCTGTGGCAATCGCGCCCGGGGATAAGATCATGTAGAAGTTCGTCGAGAAATTTCCCCACTCGACTTTGCGAATACTGCTCACTGTCGCCGCCACCGTGGCCCCCTGAATATCGAACTCCACGACCGAGCCGATCGTGAGACCTAAGTGCATGGCCGCGTCCTCTTCCACTGAAACTTGTGGGGTTGAAAAGACCTGCCCGGGTTTCCACCATTCCCCCTTGACCAGCTGATTGTCTTTCGGTAGTCGGTCAAGGAACGTCAACACATACTCCCGCGTGAAGTACCACTGTTTCCCACGCGCCTCTTTCCCTTCCGCGCGCTTGTCTTCCTTCTCCAGGCCCTCTTCTACCGTGACGGCATGGCCATCGATGGCATGTAGTCGCGAGCGTACCAGAGGGGTGAGTTCCGGACGCGCCCGGTCAGCCCGCTGAGCGACCAACGACACGAACTCTTTCGATTGATCAGGCTGAATATCGATGAAGAAAAACGTCGGAGCATCCGCCGGCCGATTTTCCTGTACTTGACGGAGCAACGCCTGTTCCACCAGCGATACCGTGACAATCACCATCACGCCGATGCCGATGGCAACCATGATCCCAGTCGCCTGGCTTCCCGGCCGGACCACATTACCCAGGGCATAGCGGAGGCTCAACACGCGGGGCATCGGCATCCAGGCCAGCCCTCGCACAAAGACCCGCGCACAGAGAAAGAGGACCGTGATGGCGACAGACAATGCGCCGAGAAACAGGAAGCCGATCGACCACGAACCGGCTTGCCATATCGAGAGTGCACAGAGCCCGAGGATGATCCCTCCGGCTGTGCCGACATTCCATCGATCAGCGAGTCCCCATCTTACCCACCATCGTGACGGAAGCGTCTCATGCTCGAGCGTCGCCTGTTCTGCATCGCGCCGGAAGATCGCACCTGGATGAATATCTCGAATCTTCAACAGGGGCCATAGAGTAAACAGCAGCGTCGATAACAGTCCCAGCATCCCCCCTTTCATCAAGGGCCAAATCGAGGACCAGGACAATTCTAATGAGACACCCAATTGATCGAGGAGGTCGGACATGAACAGGCCTGCCATGAGGGGAGGCAGCCCTCGTTGGAGGGCAATCCCCAACAAAATCCCGGCGAGGCTCCCGACACATCCCAAGAAGATGGCTTGCACCACATAGGTCGAGACGACCGTGGCCGAATCCGCGCCGACGGCTTTCAGGATCGCGATCGTCCGCAACTTGTCCCGTAAGAAGGCATGAATCGAGGTCCCGACCCCCAGTCCACCGATGAACAACGCGGTCAGACCGATCAATCCGAGATAGCGGGAGAGTTGGTCGAGAAATTGCCTCAACTGCGACTGGGCTGTGCGATAGCTGGATACGCGCGCAGAATCTGCAGACAGCCGGTCTCGCAGCTCGGAAAGGAGCGGGTCGAGCGGCATATCGGAGGGCGTCTTTATGAGATACCGTTCCCGCACCCGGCTCCCGGGCTTGACCAGCTCCGCCGCCTGTAGTCCCTCCTGCGAAATCATCACTCGCGGGCCTAAGATAAAGGCATTGGCCATTCGATCCGGCTCAGTCCGCACGAGGCCGGTGATCAGAAACATCGCGTGACCGATCTTCAATCGATCCCCGATCGAAAGGCCCATCCGGATCAACAGTGACTCCTGTACCACCGCCCCAAAACAGGAATGCCCGCCGCAACGGCGTTCATCCGGGCGGAGCAGGATATCCGGTGATTGCATCGGGTCCAGTCGAATCGCCCCGTAAAGGGGATAGGCCGATTCGATGGCTTTGAGTTCGATGATCTGCGTCGATTGGGTCGTAGAGGGTCCGGGAGTCGTGCGTGCGGCCATGGCCACCAGTTCGCTCACATGGGTGAACGCCATGTTTCGTGTGCGCAGCGAGTCCAGCACCGTCTGCCCCGCGGGACTCAGGGGACGCGTCAAACGAATCTCGAGATCGCCGCCTAACAACCCCCGCGCTTCTTTCGTGACGGCCCGCTCCATATTTGTGCCGAAAAGGGAGACCCCCACCAAGGCTCCGACGCCGATCGCGATACAGGCAAAGAAATAGAGAAAGTGCCGCCAGGCTCCCCTGGTTTCACGCCAGGCCATTCTGAATATAAAAGGATTCACAGGGGTGACTCTGCAATCCGATCGTCTGAGACGGTGAGGCGATCGGATTCGATGCGGCCGTCGCGCAACTCAATCACGCGCTCCATTGAAGACGCGAGCGCTCGATCATGCGTGACGAGGACTAAGGTGGTGCCGTAATCGCGATGGAGAGCATGGAGCAGCTGCATCACGTGCTGGCCCGTGGCCGAATCCAAGTTGCCGGTCGGTTCATCGGCCAGCAGAATTGGCGGGTGACAGGCAAAGGCTCTGGCTACCGCCACCCGCTGCTGCTCGCCTCCCGACAGCTGGACGGGATAATGATGCAGCCGCTCTCCCAGCCCGACGGTCTGCAACAGGTCCGTCGCACGCTCCTGAGCCGTGCCTATCCCTGCCAACTCCAACGGCACCAGAACGTTTTCCAGAGCGGTAAGGGTGGGAATGAGATGGAAGGATTGAAAGATGTAGCCGATCTGATCGCGACGATATCGCGCCAACGCACTCTCGCGCATCGTCGAGATCTCGACGCCGTTCAACATGATGGAACCGGACGTCGGGCGATCCAGCCCCGCGATGAGGCCCAGCAAGGTGGATTTTCCGCTTCCGGAGGGGCCGACGATGGCCACGCGTTGCTTATCGGGAATTTCCAGTGTCAGATCGTCGAGGATCGTGATCTGATGGCCTCCACCGGCCAAGCGCATCGTCAGGTGAGAAAGAGAAATCATGTAGTCGGGCCCACTCCCCCAGTATCGTGCACGTTGAGCCTATATTATACTGGATGATCATGCGCCGCTCATGGATTCTCACAAAACTATTTTCCTGCCTCTGTTTCTTCTTTGTCCTCCTCTGCGGGGATGAGTACGGTCGCGCGCTCGCCGCTTCGACACCGTCGTCGAGCGCCCCAAACACTCAGGTAGCAGCTGAACGCCCGCGCATCGTCGCCTTCGGCAATAGTCTGACGGCCGGCTTGGGTGTGGCGCCGGATCACTCGTATCCCGCGCACCTACAGCGGGCACTGGACGCGGCGGGCTATGCCTATCGGGTCGTGAACGCGGGAGTCAGCGGCGAAACAACCGCCGGTGGAGTCCGGAGAGTCTCTTGGGTGCTGAACAGCAAGCCAGCGATTGTCATTCTGGAGCTCGGCGGCAACGACGGCCTCCGAGGCCTCAGTCTTCAAGAAACGAAAGCCAACCTAGAACGGATCATTCAACAACTCCAACAGGCCTCGGTTACCGTCGTGTTAGCCGGGATGAAACTCCCTCCGAATTATGGACAGGACTATACCGATGGGTTTGAGGCGCTCTACCAGGCCTTAGCGAAGCAATATCGCTTGACGTTGATTCCATTTTTTCTCGATGGAGTGGCAGGCTCATCTTCGCTCAACCAGGCCGATGGCATTCATCCGACGGGAGAGGGCTATCGGATCATCGTCGAGAAGATCTTCCCAACGCTTGAACCACTGCTGGAGCGAAATCGGTGAGGGTGGTCTAGCAAGTATGTATGAAGGGGGCAGGGTGTCCTGCCCCCTTCAGTCGGACTATAACAGATACAACGAGCGCTCTACTACTTCGGCATGGCCTGGTCGTCAATCCAACGGCCAGCTATGACGATGCTTGGTTGTTATTCAAGGCTGCGTCAGGATAGTAGATCATGATCGCCCCGGCCCCGACACCAACCGGTACATTCTGCTTTGAGACGCTACTGTTCGTCGCATTGATAATTGATACAGAGTTTTGTCCAGTACCGTTCGACACCACCACATACTTAGCCGATCCTGCTCCAGCAGGTCCATCAGCATAAATGTCGAAACTATGATTGCCCGCCGTCACTTCCAAGGAAATGCTCCTCAGCAAAGTAGGCTGAGCGGGAAACCCGGTAGTGTCGAACTCAAGAAGGATGTTCTTCAGTTGATTCCCAGGCTGAGCTACAGTTCCAGTTGCTGTGTTGGATGCCAGCATGTAGAGGCGTTTGCCATCCGGTGCAAACTTGAAGCCAGCCGGAACGATGTTCAGCAGATCGGTGAAAGGAATAATGGCAAGAGGGTCGAGCGGGTTGTTGACTAGATCGACAATCGCCGTCTTGCCGAGAAGGCTCGCGGCATTTGTTGTGGTATCAACGCCTCTCAGGAACAGGTACTTCCCATCCGGTGTAATTCCATAGGAAGTATAGGCTGTACCGGCCAAATCCAGCCTACGTGTCACGGCTAGTGTATCAGGATCAATCTCCACAATCGTATGATAGCCTTCCTGGATGCTATAGACTTTCTTGCTGGCAATGGAAAACCGGATGCCGTGTGGATTTGAATTATTTGGAGTAAAAGGGGTCGTGACTGGAAAACCTATCTCTGGATTGCACGCTGCAGGGAGTTCCTTCGCCGGATCGCACAAATCGATTCGGTTAATGAGCTTCAGGTAATCGGGATTGGTCGGTTCATTTTCGATCACCGCAATCTCGCCCGAAACTTCACTGGACACAAATGCGCGCTTGGGAACACCCGTCCCCCTCGAGAAGGCTGTGACCTTGTGCCCCTTAGCATAAAGACAGACTTTGCCGACGATCTCCGGCACGAGCCCACTGGAGGGAATGTGCGAATTGTGTAGGATCGTTACAGCCCCACCATCGGTTGTCGAACAATCGACCACCACATTGGTATCGTGAATTGTTGCCGTGACATCATCAAGGCCGGTCGTCGCATCTCCTTCGATCATCGTCCAGATAATCTGACCATCGGTCGAATCGCGATAGATATGTCCAGGTCGCCTGCCCACCTGAAGGATATCTTCAAAGATTGGCTTGGCACCGCTCAATGGGTCGATCAACGTTACGCCATTGGCGACGCCCACATTGACAAACACCCATTCGCCTTCAGAAAACTGCATGTCCCCCGGTGCATTCCCATCATAGGCGCCGAGTGGATGGTTGGTCTCCGCGACTCCCTGCCCCATAGTATGGATAAGCGAATTCCCTGAATCTCCCCTCAGTGCAACCACGGAAGTCGTTCTTTCGGTCGAGTTGTGTACAAACACTAATGGCCCTTGCAGCGCCGCGCTGCCGCCGGTGGTGACGGCCGGGGTGGTCGAATCTCCCGAACTGCAGCTTGCAAGGCTGATGAGGGCCAATCCCAGCATTGCCGTTGCTGCGCTCGTCATGACTGTTGTCCGATTCTTAATCGCTTTCATGTGTACATCCTTCCTGATTTTGTTTGGGCGGGCTTCCTCATCGGAGTCCTGCCCTCGTAACATGGTTCAGATGAGTCCGGATATAATAGGATGAGGCGGCCCTCGGATGAC
The DNA here is from genome assembly GCA_963801725.1 of uncultured Nitrospiraceae bacterium. Taxonomy (GTDB): domain Bacteria; phylum Nitrospirota; class Nitrospiria; order Nitrospirales; family Nitrospiraceae; genus Palsa-1315. Next base: position 531,324 of record CAWDFX010000002.1, on the reverse strand, counting down.
CTTCCCGCCCTGAAGAATCGCCGTGCATACTGTGTCGGTGGAGTCCCCGAACAGATATCCAGTCGGAGCAATAGACGGTCCCCATGACCGGCCGAAGGAGGATTGTGATTCGATGCCGTCACAGTGCCATGCGCAGGATCCATGGGTGTGCTGGGCGCTGTTCGAATGAGATTGCGGACAGTGTGGCGTGGTCCACTGCGGCGTGAGGCTTCCGTACAGCGTGGAGACGGACCCGGCCACCCAGAGCACCACGCAGACACCAGCGATCGCACGAGACAATCTGCCCCGACGACTCGCTGTCCACATCTGTAAGAACGCGCCGATCATCTATCCCTTGCCCTTACGACCCACCGATTATTTGAAACGATTTGGTGAGTCCGAAAACGTAACTGATCTGCTGTTCGAGGTTGCCGTTGAAATCGCGATACACGGGAATCTGAGCGATGGCATAGAACGATGCATAGTCCCACAGGTTCAGCATGATGCCGGGGGAATAGGCCAGATACGTTGAACCGGTCGTGGGAACCGCCCGAAACTTCACCGTCGGATCGAGGAGAATCGGGTTTCCTCCTGGATTGAACAGGAACAATGATGCATCCATTGCATCGTTCTGCATCCAGCGATAATTCACTTGCTGAGTCAGCACCAACCACGGTGTTTGCATAAGCGGGATGATATTGAGACCTCCGCTGAGGTTCACTTCGTCGCCGAACTGATACCCGTCGCTGTTCTTGAACGTGTGCCGATAGCTGGCTAACGCAAACTGATTGAGTCGATGCGGAATCAACTCATAGCTCTGGTAAATGGTCGGTACGAGGCCGAAATTGCCACGGCCGATTTGGAGTGTCGATTCAGCCAAATTACCACCGGTCGTCGTCTGACCGTAATCGCCGGTCGGCAGATCGACCCCGAAACCCAACACCACCAAGCTCCGCAATGTTGGTAACAGGTTGTATTTCAACGCGACACGCATATCGCCGATACCCTTATCGCTGTAGGGAACCGGATTGATACCTCCGATCTGGGCATCGGAATCCACTTGCTTGAACGGAAGCGTGACTTGAAAACCGAATCGTTCCGTTAACCCGTAGTTCATGTCCAGCGTCGCGGTTTGTGTGCGCGTCTTGATTTGATTGACGTTGAGATTTGCGAGGGTCAATGTCTGATTGCCCTGGTCGGCAAAGGGAATGCTGCCGCCTTGCCCGGAAGGGGCTTCCATCGGTGTATTGTTGTAGATGGCATTCACGGTCAGCAGACCCGCCATTGGCACCTGCTGCTGAGAGCCGATGACGACAAAGCAGCTCACAGACCCACAAGAAGCTTCAGCAGACGGCGCGATGACGGACAATAGCCATCCCGAAGCCACGAGGCTGATGATGAATCGTCTGGCGTGAACAGACATGAAACGTCCTTTCTTCGGAACAGGCTAGTGGTCGTAATCCTGTCGTCTGTACATGTGTCTCATCAGAGGCTTCCGTCGAATTCCTTCAAAGATATGAAGGAAACTCGATCAGAGCGATCCAAGGATAAAGACAAGTACAGGGATGAGGGGGCTAGACAAGAGGAGGCGCGCGCGAAGGAGGCTGCGAGTTTTGGGGGAGATGGAATTGGGTAACTGGAGACGCTTGTTCAAGGAAAGTTGAGTTTTGGACGGGTGCGACATCGACCGCAGTGCCTTCGACGGCATCGGCTGCAATGCAGAGCCATGAGCAGAGTGCGGTGGAGTGAGTTGCCGCATTGTGGTGCTCATGTTGCTCCAGGTGAGCGGTGATCTGCGGATACACAATCCCGCTGAGCGCCACAAGCCAGAGCGCGAAACCTACAACTACAAATTGTCGAATCCTATGGTTCATAGACCTTTATCGAAGAGCTGCTGCCTTTATCGGCTCCTGTTTCTGAATTCTTGCAACGACATCGTTGATCTTTTGCTCGGTCAGAAGGCCGCCCTTGATGTATTCCTGCACGCGCCCCTCTTGGTCGATGAAGACGCTCACGGGTAGTCCGAACACGCCGAACTGGTTGGCGACTTTATTGTCATGATCCATGAGGACCGGGAATGTGTGGCCGTACTGCTTGATGTGTTCGCGAACCTTGGCGTCGTCTTCCAATTCGTTGACGGCGAGGACGACAAATCCTTTGTCCCGAAGCTTGTCGTAGGTCGTTTGCATCGCCGGCATTTCGGTCGTGCAGGGCTTGCACCAGGTGGCCCAGAAATTTAACAGCACGATCTTTCCGCGATACTGGCTGAGGCTCTGCTCCTTGCCTGTCAGATCGGTCAAACGGAAATCTTCTGCCTGCATACCGACCGTCGGGACTCGCGAACCCATCCCCCAGGCTAGCCCACAAGTGAGCGCCACGATGACGGTGGCCAATGTGATGATTCGTTTCACTGCACCGATGTGTTTGAGGGAGACGTTCATGGTCAGCTCCTCCGTCATTGCTCTCTCGAAACTTAAACTGTGTGGCTCCCCAAATTAAGCAGGAAAGTCGGTGGCCCTACCGGTTTCCCCGCGAAAGCACAGAGTACCTTGTAGATGACCGAGTTGGTCTGAAATTAGCGAGCGGGAGGTCCGCGAGGGGGAAAATTTTCGGCGTAGATAGTGAGCGGTTGTTGGTGAGCTGTCAGCTCAACCATTTCGAGAGGTACTAATTCTGGCGGAGTTGGAACGACTACCGTTTCCCATCCATGCCCGGCTGCGCACATCCAAGAGCAGAGCAGGGTGCCGTGCGTGGCAGCCTGATGTTGGGCATGGTGCCCGACATGTTCCACCGATTGCGCTTGTGCTAATCCGCCGATGGCAAGGACACAGAATATCAGGAGGATCGAGAGGAATTTGAGGACAGTGTGGCTCATCGCGACGACCCAGTGTGGCTCAAGCGAATCCTAATGGACCCGTACTAGGCTTGTCAAGGCAGCTACTGTCGGCTTCGCCTCCGAGCAGTCACGGCAGGCTTCGGTTCGACAGTCTCCCGACGGCATGCACGAAGAATCCGAACTTGGACCCCTGCTTCTTATAGGATTCATGGAAAAGATGCTGTATACTGCCCAAATCACTTGTGGAGACATCGGCGTTCGTTCTGAACGGCAGTACCATGGTCACGCAACTACTCAATCAGATTTTCGGCAGCAAAAACGATCGTGAAATCAAGACAATCCGACCGATTGTCGAACGGATCAATGGCCTGGAATCCAGCCTGACTCCGCTCTCCGACCACGACCTCGCGGACAAGACTCAGGAGTTCAAGAAACGACTTAGTTCCGGGGAAACCCTCGACGATATCCTGCCCGAGGCCTACGCGGTCTGCCGGGAAATGTCCCGCCGCAAGCTGAACATGCGCCATTTCGATGTGCAGATGATCGGCGGCATCATTCTCCATCGAGGCCGTATTGCTGAAATGAAGACCGGAGAAGGGAAAACCCTTGTAGGCACGCTGCCGGTCTATTTGAACGCGCTCGAAGGGAAAGGCGCACATCTCGTCACTGTGAATGACTACCTCGCCAAGCGCGATGCGCAATGGATGAGCGTGCTCTACCATGCGCTGGGACTTTCGGTGGGCATCATTCAACACGATGCCTCCTTTCTCTTCGATCCGACCTATGATGCTTCCGACAAGCGGCTCCAGTCTCTCCGTCCCTGCACAAGACCTGAAGCCTATCGTGCCGATATCACCTACGGGACGAACAACGAATATGGTTTTGACTATCTCCGCGACAACCTGGTCGTCACCGACTTGGCCCAGTGCGTACAGCGCGAGTTGAACTTCGCCATCGTGGACGAAGTCGACAGTATTCTTATCGACGAGGCCCGCACGCCGCTGATTATCTCGGGTCCGACGGATGAAACCACAGATCTCTACTATCGTATCAACGCGATCATTCCACAGCTGAAACCGGAGCAGGACTACACGGTCGAAGAAAAAACGAAGACCGCGACGTTGACCGAGGACGGCAATGTCCGAGTCGAGAAATTGCTCGGCGTGGACAATCTCTACGACCCCAACCATATGGATCTCGTCCATCACGTCGTCAAGGCGCTCCAGGCCTATGCCCTCTACAAACGGGATGTGGACTATGTTGTGAAAGAGGGTGAAGTCATCATCGTGGATGAATTCACCGGGCGACTCATGCCGGGACGCCGCTGGAGCGACGGGCTGCACCAGGCCGTCGAAGCCAAAGAAGGCGTCAAGATCGCCAACGAAAATCAAACGTTGGCCTCGGTGACCTTCCAGAACTATTTCCGGATGTACAAGAAGCTCAGCGGCATGACCGGCACGGCAGACACCGAAGCGGCGGAGTTTGCCAAGATCTATAATCTCGACGTCAACGTGGTCCCGACCAATCGCAACATGATCCGTCTGGATTATGCGGATGTCGTCTACCGAACCGAGAAAGAAAAGTTTAATGCGATCGTTGAAGATATCAAGGAATGCCACGAGCGGGGCCAGCCCGTCTTAGTCGGTACGATTTCCATCGAAAAGTCGGAGCGGCTCGCCGGCATCTTGAGCCGAACCGGCGTGAAACACAACGTCCTCAACGCCAAACAGCATGAGCGAGAAGCCGAGATCATCGCCCAGGCCGGGCACAAGGGCGCCGTCACTATCGCCACGAACATGGCGGGCCGCGGCACCGACATTCTTCTGGGCGGCAATCCGGATTTCATGTTCAAACAGATCCTGTACCGAGAAGAAGACCTGACGGATGCGCGCAAGCTGGAGATTTTCGAACAGATTCGGGCCGACTGTGAAAAGGACAAACAAGAGGTCATCGCGGCCGGCGGACTCCATATTCTCGGGACCGAACGCCACGAAAGCCGCCGGATCGACAACCAACTTCGAGGGCGCGCCGGTCGCCAGGGCGACCCTGGTTCGTCGCGGTTCTATCTGTCGTTGGAAGACGATCTGATGCGCATATTCGCCTCCGAGCGGGTCTCTCAGTTGATGCTCAAACTCGGCATGGAAGAAGGCGTTCCGATCGAGCATGGCATGGTCACTCGGGCCATCGCCAATGCCCAAAAGAAGGTCGAGGCCCATCACTTCGAAATTCGGAAACAGCTGCTGGAGTACGACGACGTCATGAATAAGCAGCGCGAGGTGATTTATCAACACCGACGCGCCGTCTTAGGTGGATCGAATTTGAAAGACGATCTTCGCAACATGATCGACGGCCTCGTGGAGTCCGCGCTGAACATCTATTGCCCGGCTGAGCAATACTCCGAAGAATGGGATCTCAAAGGGCTCGCCGAACTTATGCATGGCCAGTTCAACCTCGATATTGCTCAGGGCAAGAACGACGGCGGTGAGTCACTCCGCGCCATGGGGCGAGACGCATTGCTCGAGGACCTTCGCGCGCAGGCGCGCGAGGCCTATGATCGGAGAGAGCAGGATCTGAGCTCGGAGCTGATGCGCTTCCTGGAAAAGACCTTCATGCTCCAAGTCATCGACCACCACTGGAAAGATCATCTTCTCGGGATGGATCATCTGCGGGACGGGATCGGATTGCGCGGCTATGGACAGAAAGATCCGCTCATTGAGTACAAGCGCGAAGGCTACGATCTCTTTGCCGGCATGATGGAACGGGTCAAGGCCGACACGCTCGATCGGCTCTTTCATGTCCAGGCGGTCCGGAACGAAGAGCAACCTTCCGTCCCCACGCCTCCCCCCGTCATCTCGCGTCCCCAACCAGCGCTCATCCTCAATCGCGGAGAAGAACCGGTCGCCCCACAGACTGTTCAGCGAAGCGACGAGAAAGTGGGCCGCAACGACCCCTGCCCCTGCGGCAGCGGGAAAAAATACAAGAAGTGCCACGGAACGTAAGCGCACGACACTGAGGCTCTCGCTCCCCCGCCCAACCCTGGTGCGCCAAGACACGCGTTCTCCCATACGTCGTTCTCCCTTCAACCATTCCCCGCCTTTTCTGGAGCTGTGCGTTGCGCAAGCATAAGAAGATCAGGCTCTATCCCCCTTCGTACGCTCAAGAAACAAGGGATCAGCGCGAGCGTCATTCCATCCCTTGCATTACGAAGCATTTCTCCGGAATCTCCCACCCTCTCGAATAGGGAGATTCGCCTGAGTTTCCAATAGTCTCCGTCTTGACTTAGCAGCAATTTCAGGGCTAATCTACGCCAACTTTTGGCCTCTGTTGGTGTTTCAACGGGGAAGGGTGGGGATTACCCTAGGCTATAGGTGTCACTTTTCTTGTATTGTCGATGGGATAAGGAGATTTGGTTGTGACAACCGGGCATCCTGAACTCATCGCTGCCATTTCGTCCGAAATTACCAAGAACGGGCCAGTTCCTTTCGTCCGTTTTATGGAACTCGCGCTCTATCATCCGCAATTCGGCTACTACATGCGCCAACCGGACAGTGCGAACTATGAACGTATCGGCTGGTCTGGCGATTTCTACACCAGCTCCGATGTGCATCCGATTCTCGGCCGTGCGATTGCCGCACAAGCCAGCCAGATGGATGAATTAATGGGTTGTCCCACTCCTTTCACGATTGTCGAAGCGGGCGCCGGTAAAGGTTTGTTAGCTCGAGATTGCCTGGCAGCGATCCATGATCAACAAGAAAACTTCGCATCGCGTGTCCGTTATGTCCTGATCGAACGGAGTCCTGCGATGCGGGAACTACAGCGCAGAAATCTGGCCCCCTGGCTCAGCAAGCCCGGCCTCGTCACTTGGGCGGAAGGCCTTGATGGACTGGCCCCGCAGAGCGTGACCGGTCTGTTCTTCAGCAATGAACTGATCGATGCCTTTCCGGTGCACCGGGTTCAAGCCGCGTCCGGCCGAACCGAAGAACTCTATGTAGACTATCAAGATGGGCGCTTTGTGGAATGCTTCAAGCCACTGTCGACGGCCGTACTTGCGCACTATTTGCAGCAACTGAATCCTACGTGGCCGGAGGGCTATCGAACCGAGGTAAATCTCCTAGCGATGGACTGGATGGAGCAGGTTGCTCGGCGCATGGACCGTGGTCTCGTCTTGACGATCGATTATGGCCATACGGCGCAGGATCTCTATGGGCCTGAGAGGAAGGACGGCACATTCCTCTGTTACTACCAGCAGCGGGCGAACGACGATCCGTTCATGCGTGTCGGCGAGCAGGATATGACCGCCCATGTAGATTTTTCGAGCCTGGCCGTTGCCGGTGAGATGCAGGGACTCCATGTGACGGGGTTCACGAATCAAATGAGCTTTCTGATGGGGCTCGGTGTTGAAGAGATGGTCGGGAAATTGGAGCCGGAAGGCCCGGCGTTTCGCGCCGCGATTCATCTTCTGAAGCCGAATGGCATGGGCAGCACGTTTAAGGTACTCGTTCAACACAAGGGAATCAGTCGTCCGGAACTACACGGCTTGAAATTCAAACCGTTCTTCGGCTCGGTGCTGTCGCAAAGCGAGGCGCACGTCCTCACGTCATAAAGTCATCATGCCTTTCGACTTGAAGACGTTCGAACTTTGTAACTTTTTCGACTGGTTGAAACATGGGTAGCACAAGCATTCCAGAGAACTACATCCCGATTCTCTTGTTTATCGTCGTTGCCATTGTCGTCGGCGCTTTCGCGCTGCTCGCCGGCTCATTCTCTCGTCCGAATCGTCCCTATCGAGCCAAGCTGACCCCTTATGAAAGCGGAAGCCCGCTGTTTTCGGACGCGCGCATCCAGTTTCCGATGCGCTATTACATCATCGCGATGCTGTTCGTCATTTTCGATATCGAGGTCATTTTCATGATCCCCTGGGCCATCCGGTTTCAGTCGCTCGGCATGCTGGGCCTTATCGAGATGCTCGTGTTTATCATCATCCTGCTAGCCGGATTCTGGTACGCCTGGAAGAAGGGGGCGTTAGAATGGGATTAAAAGATCGTAAGGCGTTAGGCGTGAAACGTAAGGGGTCTCCCATCTCACCTTACGCCTTACGCCTCACCCCTCACGCGAGGCAACAATGAGTCTTCTAGAGAGACAGTTTGAGGCGAATATTCTGACGACCAATCTGGACGCGGTCGTGAATTGGTCTCGGAAATCGGCGTTGTGGCCGATGACGTTCGGCCTCGCCTGCTGCGCCATCGAAATGATCGCGACGGTGTCGTCGCGGTACGACATGGATCGGTTTGGCGCCGGCGTCTTTCGAGCCTCGCCACGGCAGGCCGACCTCATGATCATCGCCGGCACTGTGACGCGCAAGATGGCGCCGGTGATCCGCCGCATCTACGACCAGATGCCGGAACCGCGCTATGTCATTTCTATGGGCTCCTGCGCCACCTCGGGCAACCACTACAACAGTTATGCGGTGGTCCAAGGCGTCGACCAGATTATCCCGGTCGATGTCTATGTCCCGGGCTGTCCACCTCGTCCGGAAGCGTTGCTCGATGGATTACTGAAGCTGCAGGAAAAGATTCAGCGGGAGAAGGTGTTCGTGAGGTAAACCGCGAGACGGGCGAGAGTGGCGAGACGTGCGCGACGGGCAAGTCTCACTCGTCTCGCGAATAAGAACCATGCAAGCCTTGCTGAATAGTCTGAAGACGAAATTCCCGGACGCGATCCTTGCGACCCGAGTCGACACCGCACGTGCCGAGACCGCTGTCTCCGTGGCCGCCGTGCGTCTGCTGGAGATTGCGCGCTACTTACACGATGCGCCGGAGGCAGCGTTCGACCATCTCACGGATATCTGTTCGGTCGACTATCCTGAAGATCAGCTGCGGTTCGAAGTCGTCTACCACTTGCACTCGCTTCCGCTACAGCAACGGCTTCGCCTCAAGGCGCGCATTACGGAGGACGACCCGACGATTGCGTCGGTCACCGGAATCTGGAAGGGAGCCGAGTTTCTGGAACGCGAAGTGTACGACATGATGGGCATTCACTTTTCCGGCCACCCCGATCTCCGGCGCATTTTGTTGCCGGAGGATTATGCCGAGGGGTACCCGTTGAGAAAAGATTTCCCGACCGAGGGGCGTGGCTGGCGCAGCCAGTTCGACTTCATCCCGAGACTGGATGAGCCATCGCTCGACGTCATTGAGAGCGAAATCTCCGACGAGCAGAAAAACGTCTTTCGCGCCGAGCCAGACATACCCAGTTCCCAACGGAAAGAGGAATTGCTGCTGAATATGGGACCGCAACATCCGAGCACCCACGGTGTGTTGCGTGTCGTACTCATGCTGGACGGCGAACGGATCGTGAAAGCCACACCGGACCTCGGTTATCTGCATCGAGGCGTCGAAAAATTGTCCGAGGGTCTGACCTACATGCAGATCATCCCGCACACGGACCGGCTCGACTACGTCTGTGCCATGTCCAACAACTACGCGTACGTCCGGGCCGTGGAAAAGCTCCTTGAGATCGAGGTGCCGATCCGAGCCGAGTACATCCGGACTATCGTGGCTGAGATGCAACGCATCATCGGGCACCTCTTTTGGCTCGGCACTCAGGCTCTCGATATCGGCGCCATGACCGTGTTCTTCTGGACATTTCGGGAACGCGAAACCCTGTTGGATATGTTCGAGAAACTCTGCGGCGCCCGTCTGACCCTGAACTACTATCGCATCGGCGGTGTCGATAGCGACTTCACTCCCGAGTTGGTTCAACGGATGAAGGCGTTCCTCGAGATCTTTCCCGAGAAGGTCAAGGAATACGATTCACTCATCGCGTCGAATCGCATCTGGCTCGGCCGCACAAAGAATGTGGCCCTCCTCTCGGCCGAAGACGCGATCAGCTTCGGTTGCACCGGGCCGGTCTTGCGAGGGTCGGGCGTCGCCTACGATGTCCGCAAGGCCGAGCCGTATGGCGTGTACGACAAAGTCGATTGGGAAGTGCCGATCGGCAAGAACGGCGACACCTACGACCGGTATTGGATCCGCATGGAAGAAATGCGGCAGAGCGCGAGGATTATCGCACAATGTTTCGATCAGCTGCCGCCGGGTCCGATCATGGCCGAGGCGCCGCAATATATCCCGCCGCCCAAGGAACTGGTCATGCGGGACATGGAAAGCCTGATCCACCATTTCATCATTTATACCCAAGGGATCAAGCCGCCGAAAGCCGAGATCTACTGTGCGACGGAAGCTCCAAAAGGCGAATTGGGATTTTTCATCGTCAGCGACGGCAGCCCTCGCCCCTACCGGTTGAAGATTCGCGCGCCGTCATTTGTACACATGGGCGCATTCGACCATATGGCGCGAGGCTACCTGATTTCCGACATCATCACGATCTTCGGGACCTACGACGTCGTGATGGGAGAATGCGATAGGTGAGGGAGTGGGTGGGTAGGAAAGCAAGATGCTGAAAGAGAAATACCAGAAGGAAATTGACGACATCATAAGCCGGTATCCGGTGAAGCGCTCGGCGTTGATTCCATTGCTGTACCTGGCCCAACAAGAAGAGGGCTTCGTGTCTGAGACGGCGATGAAAGAAATCGCGGGGCTCTTGCGTCTAACCCCGCCCCAAGTCTATGAGACGGCCACGTTTTACACGATGCTCAATCTCAAGCGCGTGGGGAAATTTCATCTCCAAGTCTGTAAGTCTCTGATGTGCGGGCTGGCCGGTTCGGATACGGTCATGGGGTGGGTGAAGACGAAACTCGGAATCGGACCGGGTGAGACGACGACCGATGGACTCTTTACCCTCAGCATGGTCGAATGCCTCGCGGCCTGTGGTACCTCGCCGATGATGCAGGTCAACGAGGACTATTACGAACGGCTCACGGAAGATAGATTTGACCAAATCCTGGCCGAGCTCAAACAACACGGAACCTGTTCGCTCAAGACCGGCCCGTTCATGTGGCCGGAACCAGGGACCGTTAAACGTTAACCGTTATTCGTTAAACGAGGGAGCAGGCTCACGCTAAAGGGTAAACCTATAACGGTTCGAACCTTCGAGGATATGGATGTCTGGAAGGTTTGCCGGGACTTGAGAGTAAAGCTGGCAAACTTGGCTACAACTTTTCCGAGGGAAGAGAAATTTAGATTGGCGGATCAGCTGATAAGGTCGTCTCGATCAGTGACAGCCAATTTAGCTGAAGGATATGGACGATTCCATTACGCGGAAAATGCTCAGTTTGCCAGGCAGGCTCGAGGATCATTGTACGAGGTTCTGGACCATTTGACTGTAAGCAAAGATGAAAAGATCATTGATGAGGAAGCGTTCGATCAGATTCGAGATGACATACTAAGAGCGATTACCGTCGTGAACGGGTTTATAAGATACCTTAAGGCGGCAAAGAAGAAATCAGACTCTTGCGATTAACGGTTCACGTGTAACGATTAACGATGCCCAGGCACGAACTGATATTGCTCAAGAATATGATGCAGGCCGACTACACCGGCTCGCTGCAAGATTACGAGCGTGCAAGCGGCTATCAGGCGCTCCGCAAGGTCGTGGGGAGGGTGCCGCCGGCCGAGGTTACCGCCATGGTGATGAAGTCAGGGCTCCGGGGACGTGGCGGCGCAGGCTTCCCGACCGGTGTGAAATGGGGATTCCTGCCCAAGGGCTATCAAGGCCCGCGTTATCTCTGCTGCAACGCGGACGAGAGTGAGCCAGGCACGTTCAAGGATCGCCAGCTCATTGAGCGAGATCCCCATCAGATTTTAGAAGGCATCGTGCTCGCCTGCTACGCGATCGGGGCAGAAACCGCCTACATTTATATACGGGGCGAATTCGTCCTCGGGGCCAGGATCTTGGAACAGGCGATTGCCGAAGCGCGGACTGCCGGCTACATCGGCGCGAACATCCTAGGCACAGGCATCACCGCCAATGTGTGGGTGCATCGAGGCGCCGGAGCCTATATCTGTGGAGAGGAAACAGCATTGCTGGAGTCGCTGGAAGGCAAGCGCGGTCTGCCGCGCGTCAAGCCCCCCTTCCCTGCGACACACGGTCTCTATAATAAACCGACCGTGGTGAACAACGTCGAGACCCTCGCCAACCTTCCTTATATCGTCGGCCGGGGCCCCGAATGGTTCGCGTCGATCGGCTCCCCGCCGAAGAGCACCGGCACCAGAGTGTTCTGCGTCAGCGGTCATGTGAAACGGCCGGGGAACTACGAAGTGCCGATGGGAGTCACCTTCCGCGAATTGATCTACGAGGAAGCCGGAGGTATGCGCTCCGACAAACCACTCAAGGCCTTCATCCCGGGAGGAGCGTCGGCGCCGTTCCTCACGCAGAACCACCTCGATGTCAAACTTGATTTTGAGTCCGTGGCCGCTGCCGGCTCCATGCTCGGCTCCGGCGGGGTGACCGTGATGGAAGAGGGCACGGACATGGTGTGGGCCGCGCTTCGCCTCATGGAGTTTTTCTATCATGAGTCCTGCGGCAAGTGCAGTCCCTGCCGTGAGGGAAGCTCCTGGCTGGTGCAAACCATGCGCCGAATCGTCGCGAAGCGGGGCCGGACGGAGGATCTTGAAACCTTGGTCGATCTATGCAAGAACATCGAGGGCCGAACGGTCTGCGCGTTCGGGGATGCGTCAGTGGCGCCGATTATGAGCACGCTCAAACATTGGCGGCCTGAATACGTTGCGCTGATTCAGCAAGCGGAGGCGGCGAACCTGATCAAGCTGGAGCCGGCGGGAGTGAGACATTAGAAGACGTTAAACGTAAATCGTTCTTCGTTAATCGAATAGGATGGATTCTGGTCTCATCGTTTAACAGTTAACGTTTAACGAATAACGACGAATATGGCTACTACTACCACAGAGACCGTTCGCTTGACGATCGACGGCATTCCCGTCTCGGTGCCGAAAGGCACGCTGGTGATCGAAGCCGCTCGCCGGGTCGGCGTGATGGTTCCGCACTTCTGTTACCACCCGAAACTCAAGCCGGATGCGAACTGTCGCATGTGCCTGGTCGAAGTCGAAAAGATGCCGAAGCTCCAAACCTCCTGCAGCACCGTGGCGACCGAGGGCATGGCTGTTCACACTGCCACGACGGTTGTTCACGACGCCCACAAGTCGGTGCTTGAATTCATCCTGGCGAATCATCCGTTGGATTGCCCGGTCTGCGATCAGGGTGGGAAGTGCGACCTTCAGGACTTTTCCCATGAATACACCGCTACTAGCCGGTTTGAGGAAACCAAGCGCATTTTCCAGAAGGGATATTTCAGCCCTCTGATCGAAACGCAGATGAACCGTTGCGTGCAATGTCTGCGGTGTGTCCGTTATTGCGACGAGGTGATGGACGTCAAGGCCCTCGCTCCGATCGGACGAGGCACGATGACCGAGATCAAGTCTTTCGGCGACCATCCCTTGGACTGCGAATTCTGCGGCGGCTGCGTGCAGATTTGCCCGGTCGGCGCCATCGTCAGCAGGCTCTCGATGTACGAATACCGCCCCTGGATGCTCAAACGCGCCGACACCATCTGCAATTTTTGCGGGGATGGCTGCCAGATCACGGTCCAAACCAAGGACCAGGAGTTGATCGAGGTGAACAGCGCCCATGGCGCCGGCCGGAACAGCGGCGACTTGTGCGCGCGCGGATTTTTTGGATTTCACGCGACGAGCCATCCCAGCCGAGTGACCCATCCGTTGATTAGACGGAACGGCACGCTGGTCGAAGCGACGTGGGAAGAGGCGTTGGTGTTTGTGGCTGAACAGACCAACCGGCTCAAGTTAGCGCATGGTCCGCAGGCCTTCGGAGGACTGATTTCCGGCCGTTGTACCAATGAAGAACTGTATCTGTTCCAAAAGTTCATGCGCCTCACGATCGGAACCAATAACCTCGATAGCAGCGCGCGGTACGGCCATATCAATGGGGTGCAGGCCATGCGATTGGTGCAAGGCACGCATCGCTGGACCGTGACGTTCGAGGATATCGTGCAAGCGGACGTGCTCCTCCTGGTCGGCACCAATATTACTGAAACCAATCCGATTACCGGCCTTAAAGTAAAAGAAGCCGTCAAGAAGCACTCGGCGACATTGTTGACGATCGAGGCGATCCAGCCTGCGGTCGGCACGATCAGCAACATTTCCAACCTGTCGCAGCAGCATATCTGTGTTGCGCCGTCCCAGTTCGGCGCTGCTGTCCTGGGCTTGCTGAAAGCTGTGGCAGAGAACAACCATATCGACAATGCCATCCGGCAACGAGCGCCGGACTATGTCTCGGCCGTCTCTCAAGCCGTCCAGCAATTAACCTGGAACGATCTGGCCCTGAGCACCGGGATATCGCGTGAATCGTTCGCTCAGATGGCTGCCTCCCTGGCCGGTGGACGCCGTGTCGTCGTGCTTGCCGGCCAGACCTTGCTACGCAGCCAAGGTAGTTATGGCATCTGTCTCAATCTCCTGGACCTGCTTCTCTTGACCGGGAAGTTGACCGCACCGGGCTGCGGCTTTGCTCCCTTGGCGGAAGAGAATAACGATCAAGGGGCAGTTGAAATGGGCGCGGTCGCGGCACTGCTGCCGGGCGCGCTCGATCTCACCGATCAGAACGCACGCGCCCAAATGACTCGCGCCTGGAAAGAGGATCTCCCATTGGCGGCAGGGGCTACACTCACCGAGATGATCGACCGTGCACAAGCCGGGATCATCAAAGGTCTTTTCGTCGTCGGAGAAAATCCTGTCGGGAGCCTTCCACCCCAGACCGGAGTCAAAGAGGCGCTGGGCAAACTCGATCTTCTTGTGTGCCAGGAACTGTTTCTCACGGAAACGGCCGCACTCGCCCATGTGGTGCTCCCGGCCGCCTCCGCCATGGAAAAAGCCGGAACCTTTACCAATACCGAGGGCCATGTCCAGGCCGTTCGTCCCGCGATCGATCCGGTAGGGGATAGCCGTCCCGACTGGGAAATCCTGTCGGCCTTCTCGGTGTTCATGGGTGCGCCGTTGGAATACGGCGATTCCAAGGAAATCCTCAAAGAAATTCGGGCGGTGATTCCCGGCTATGGATCGCTCGGCCCCTCGCCGATCCCTCCGGCGGTGGTTCCTGCCGCCGTTGACCGATACGTCAACGAGGGATATCGCCACGACATGGCAACTCGGTATACTCTGCCCGCGCGAGCTGTGCATCCGGATGGAATGGTCCAGTTGGGGCTGGTCCAGAGCCTATTCCATTCTGGGAAACTGTCGACCCATTCGAAGGGATTGCTGCAGATCGAACCGAGCGGGTCCTTGCAGATGAATCCCGTGGACGCTGCCCGGTGCGGCATCGGCACGGGAGACCGAGTCCGCCTCTCGAACAGCCGGGGTGAATTTACGACCACGGCCAAAGTCTTCGATCGCGTGCCCGAGGGCTTGGCGTGGCTCCCCGATCATTTCGCGCAGGATGCCATGGGACTTTTTGACTGTGTCGTCGATCCGGACACGAAAGTCCCAGCCTGTCGAGCGGCGGTGGTATCGGTGATGAAAACGACGTGAGCGGACGAAAACCTATGGTGTATTTCACTTGTCATCCGGGAGTGTTGTTGTGACCGAACTGAGTTTGCGGCTTGCGGTTTCGTTCGCCCAGATATTGGCGGAAATGAGCATCGTGATGATTACGGTCGCGACGATGACCTATTTCGAGCGGAAGGTGCTTGGCTGGATGCAGGATCGCATGGGCCCGATGGAAGTCGGACCCTATGGACTTCTCCAGCCGGTCGCCGACGGCATCAAATTGTTCTTCAAGGAGGACATCGTCCCGGCCGGTGCGAACAAGGCGATGTTCGCTCTGGCGCCGATGTTGACCATGGTCGTCTCCATGATCGGGTTCGCCGTCATTCCCTTCGGCCCGAACATGACCTTGGACATCTATGGACTTACGATCAAACCGTTCGTCGTCGCCGACATCAATATCGGGGTCCTGTATATCCTGGCGATCGCGTCGATCGGCGCGTACGGCATTATTCTGGGAGGCTGGGCATCGAACAGCAAATACTCACTGCTGGGAGGCTTGCGCGCCGCGGCTCAGGTCATCAGCTACGAGTTGAACGTGGGATTGGCCCTCGTCGGCGTGCTGCTGCTGGCGGGAACCCTGAGCCTTGTGCAGATCACAGAAGCCCAGGCAGGCGGCTTCTGGCATTGGTTCATCTGGGGGGGGCGGCCCGATGGATTCTTTCCAATCCATACCCAAATCTTCGCTTTTGTCGTCTTCATCATTTCTGCCGTGGCCGAGACCAATCGCATCCCGTTCGACCTGCCGGAGGCAGAAAGCGAACTCGTGGCTGGATTCTTTACGGAATATAGCGGCATGCGATTCGCCTTTTTCGTCAGCGCGGAATACGCCAATATGACCCTCGTATCCTGCGTCGCCGCTGCGTTGTTCTTGGGCGGCTGGAACGCGCCTTATCCCGGCACGATCTTCGAATATGTCGGCCTCGAACAATTGGCCTGGATCGAACACATCGTCTGGTTTGCGGCGAAAGTCTATTTCTTCCTCTTCTTGTTCATCTGGATACGCGCGACATTGCCCCGACTGCGCTACGATCAATTAATGCGGTTCGGCTGGAAGGTTATGTTACCGATCGCGCTGGCCAACATCATCATCACATCCATTACTTTGTATTTCTTTCCGAGGAGCTGAAACGAGTTACTGGTTCGTTTCTTTGGCGAGAGGCACAGACAGAGCAATCAATGAGACAAACCAGAACAACCAAATAGATCAGACAAATATGACGTTCAAAGCTTGGATCAAGACCATCACGTTTTACGACATCTTCGTCGGCATGAAAGTGACGATGTCGCACATGCTGCACTACCGGCCGGTCACCATGCAGTACCCGCACGAAAAGCGGACGCTGCCGGACAACTATCGCGGAATGTTGGCGTTGTTGCGGTACGAAGACGGGGTGGAAAAATGTGTCGGCTGCGATCTGTGCGAAGCCGCCTGCCCCTCGCGGGTGATTCGCGTGATCAGCGCGGAAGTGCCGGACGAGCCGACGAAGCGCTACGCGAAAGAGTATTACATGGACATGACCCGTTGCCTGTTTTGCGGGTTGTGTGTCGATGCCTGTCCGGTGGATGCCCTTGGCATGACGCGCGAATTCGAGTGGTCTGTGTACGACAAGCGGCAACTGCATCTCAACAAGGAACAATTGCTCGCCATCGGCGACCGGTCGTTCCCGGTTCGTGAGAAGCAGTTGGAGCTCCAACACCCGAATGTGGCGTTCTTCAACGTTGCGTTCAAGCACCTGCCGCAAAAACCCAGCTGAATCACCGGCGCCTAGACCTCCTCACTGTTCGAGGTCGCCGGGCAGGATGGCTGCGCGAAGCTGGCGGAACGGCAGGATTCACGGGAACAGCGAGATTGGCGGGATAGGCGAGAAGGGCGAGCCTTGTAGGCTTCACTGAGCTCCCCCGAATCGGCCGGTTTGTAGATCGCGCGTTTGACGCGTCACGGTTTGCAGGACCGGTAGGTTGTGGCGGCACAGAGGAAGACGTGTGATGGAACAGGTATTCTTTTTCTATTTTGCACTCGTGATTGCCGCGGCATCGGTGTTCGTCGTTGCGGTGCGTAACCCCATCTACAGCGCGCTGGCGCTGCTGGTCATGTTTTTCCACGTGGCGGGGCTCTACGTTACGCTCCACGCGGAATTCCTCGCAGCCGTTCAAATCATCGTCTACGCCGGCGCCATCTTGGTCTTGTACCTCTTCGTTGTGATGCTGCTGAACATGCGGCAGGATGACCGGTACCATCGACAATGGCCCATGGCTGCCGCGGTGGGAGGGGCGCTGGCCATCGAGGCCGTCATCCTCACGGCGATGAAAGGCTGGACAACCCCTGTTGTGGCGGCCGGCACGGAGACGACCGTCGGAGGAATCAGCAATACCGGAGCGATCGGTGACGTACTCTATTCAACCTATTTGTTTCCCTTCGAGGTGGCGTCTTTGATTCTACTCGTGGCGATGATCGGCGCGATCATTCTGGCCAAGAAAGACATCGGAGAGCGTGGAGCGTGAGTCGTTATTCGTTAATCGCCTCGAATCGGTTTCTGTTTTTTGACTTTCCTCATTTCACGTTTCACGTTTCACGTTTCACAAGGCGCCGATGATTCCTCTATCGTATTACGTGATCCTCAGCGGCATTGTGTTTCTGACCGGAGTCGTCGGTGTGTTGCTTCGCCGGAACATCATTATCATCTTGCTGTCGGTCGAATTGATGTTGAATGCGACGAATATCAACTTCGTCGCCTTCTCGCAGTACCTCCACGATATCGCAGGGCAAGTCTTCGTCTTCTTTGCCCTCACGGTCGCCGCAGCAGAGGTCGCGGTCGGGTTGGCCATCATCATTGCCTTGTATCGGGCCAAGGCCGCGATCAACATCGACGAATTTCAGTTGCTGAAATGGTGAGCACACCCGCTTTCGTGAAACGTGAAGCGTCGTTCGCGATTGATGGAGTCGGTGTATCGAGATAGGGCGTATCCGTGGCGCTTCACGAGCAACGAACGACGAGAAACGATTTCTGATGACCTACGAATTCATTCCGCTCCTTCCGTTGGCCTCGTTCCTGATTCTCGGGCTCTTCGGACATTGGATTAAGGACAACGCGCATCTCATCGCTGTGCCAGCGGTCATTGTGTCGTGGCTGCTCTCGCTCCTGGTCTTCTTCGACGTGGCAGGGGGCCATCAGACGAGCTTCCCCCTCTACACCTGGCTCACATCCGGCCCTCTCGATATTCACATCGGCTTCTCCATCGACCGGCTCACCGCCGTCATGCTGCTTCTTGTGACGACCGTGAGTTCGCTCGTCCACGTCTATACCATCGGGTACATGCGTGGAGATTCTGGCTATGCCCGCTTCTTCAGCTACATCGCCCTCTTTACCTTCTCGATGCTGATGCTGGTCATGGCGGACAATCTGCTGCAACTTTTCGTCTTCTGGGAAGCCGTCGGCCTCTGCTCCTATCTGCTCATCGGCCACTGGTACGATCGTCCGGCTGCCTGCTCCGCCGCCACAAAAGCGTTCATCGTCAACCGGGTCGGCGATTTCGGCTTCATGCTCGGCCTCTTGTTGGTCTGGTACAGCTTCGGATCGCTCGACTATCATGAAATCTTCGCCCGTGCGCACGAGTCCGCAGGCGAGGTCATGAATGTCCTCGGGCCGTTTGGAGGGACCTGGGACGTCTCCGTGCTCACGCTCATTTGCATCTTATTGTTCACCGGCGCAATCGGCAAATCAGCTCAGGTGCCGCTCCACGTCTGGCTGCCGGATGCGATGGAAGGCCCCACCCCCATTTCGGCGCTCATTCATGCTGCGACGATGGTCACGGCAGGCGTGTTTATGGTTGCGCGATTGGCGCCACTCTACAACCTGTCTCCCACCGCCATGACCGTCGTGGCAATCACCGGTGGAATCACCATGGTTGTGGGGGCGACCATCGCCTTGACCCAGACCGACATCAAGCGCGTTGTCGCGTATTCAACCGTCAGCCAACTCGGCTATATGATCATGGCCTGCGGTCTCGGCGCTTATGCGGCCGGCATGTACCATCTCTTGACCCACGGCGCGTTCAAAGCCCTCCTGTTTCTCGGTTGCGGGTCCGTCATCATCGCCCTGCATCACGAGCAGGATATGCGGCGCATGGGCGGGTTGAAGAACAAATTACCGATTACGTATTGGACGTTCATCGTAGGCTCGCTCGCGCTTGCGGGATTCCCCCTGACGTCAGGATTCTTCAGCAAGGACAACCTGCTCGTCTCGGCCTGGTCGGCCGGTCCACTCGGTCAATGCTTGACGGTCCTCGGTCTCGTAACGGCGTTGATGACAGCCTTCTACAGCTTCCGCCTGGTGTTCGTCACGTTTTGGGGTCCCTCGCATGTCGATCCGCATCATGCAGACCACGTCCACGAACCTTCGAACACCATGACCCTGCCGCTGATAGTCCTCGCCGTGCTCAGTGTTGTCACAGGCTATCTAGGCATTCCCGAGTTTCTTGGACCGATGTTCGAGACAGGCGAAGGCGGCACAGCTCACGAGGGAGGAGCCGCCGTTGTCATCATGGTGGTGGCCACGGGCTTGGGATTACTCGGGATCGCCGGCGCCTATTATGTCTATGTGATCAACCCGGCGCTGCCGGATCAGTTCGCACGACAGTGGCAGTCGTTGTATCGGGCTTCACTGAATAAATGGTATGTCGACGAACTCTACGATCGAACGGTAGTTCGCCCTACCTTTTTCGCGGCAAACGAACTGTGGAAACGCGTGGATGTGAACGTGATCGATGGGGCGGTGAACGGCGTGGCTCGCGCGACCGCTTGGGGCGGTTGGTTCTTGAGGCTCATGCAAAGCGGGCAGGCGCAACACTACGCGCTCGGTATGGCGCTTGGAGCGGTGGTTCTTTTTACGGTGTTCTTATTCTTGTAAAGGAGCGTCACTGGTTACTGGTCACAGGTCAAGGGGAACGACGAACATTGGTCCTCTTGCCGATGCCACTTACCAATTGACTCTTGACTAATGACCAGTTCCTTCCCCTGGCTCTCACTCCTGCTCGTGCTTCCTCTTGCGGGAGCCGTCGCAGTATATCTCGCGACAGAATCTGCCGCGAAATGGATTGCGCTGGCCGCAACCTTGGCCGACCTGTTTGTAGCCCTCCCGCTCTGGTGGCTCTTTGATCCACAGGCCAGCCAGATGCAGTTCACCGAGCATGTTGCCTGGATCACGGCCCCTCCCATTTACTACAGCCTGGGTCTCGACGGAATCAGTCTGCCGCTGGTGTTGATGACCGTCGGGATCATGCCCCTCTGTGTCTTGGCATCCTGGAATGCGATCACCACACGAGTCCGGGGTTTCATGGCCGTGTTGCTGGTGATGGAAACGGCTATGGTGGGTGTATTCGTCGCGTTGGACTTCGTGCTGTTCTACGTGTTTTGGGAGGCCATGTTGATTCCGATGTACCTCCTGATCGGCGTCTGGGGAGGGCCGAACCGGCTTTATGCGGCCATCAAGTTTTTTCTGTACACCCTCGCAGGGAGCGTGCTTCTGCTCGTGGCCATCCTCGTCCTGTATTTTTATGGAGGGCACACGTTCGACATCCTCGCCTTAAGCCAGGGCACCTACCCAGCTTCGCTGCAAATGTGGCTGTTCTTGGCATTCTTCGCCGCCTTCGCGGTGAAGGTTCCCATGTTCCCGTTTCACACATGGCTCCCGGACGCTCACGTCGAGGCCCCGACTGCCGGCAGCGTCATCCTCGCCAGCATCCTGCTGAAAATGGGCGCCTATGGATTCCTGCGATTCAGTTTGCCGATGCTGCCCGATGCCAGCCGCGACTTTACGCCCATGATGGTCGTGCTCTCCATCATCGCAATCATTTATGGCGCCTATATGGCGCTGGCCCAGGTCGATCTCAAAAAGCTGATCGCCTATTCGAGCGTGAGCCACATGGGGTTCGTCAGCCTTGGCCTGTTTGTCTTGAACCAACAGGGCATTGAAGGAGCCGTCCTCCAAATGGTCAACCATGGCATTACGACCGGCGCGCTGTTCCTCTGCGTCGGCATGATCTATGAGCGCACCCATAGCCGGATGATCGCCGATAACGTCGGATTAGCCGCGCCGATGCCGCAGTACGCCGCCCTCTTGGTGATTTTCGCCTTGTCTTCGCTCGGCCTCCCCGGCACCAATAGTTTTGTCGGGGAATTCCTCGTGCTCGTCGGCACGTTCCTCTGGAGCAAGGTCGCGACCGCCTTTGCGTCGTTGGGCATTGTCCTGGCCGCCGCGTATCTCCTCTGGATGGTCCAGCGAGTGGTCTTCGGGGTCCCATCCCCGCACCACCTCCCGACACTCAGGGATCTCAACCGACGGGAACTTGCCACACTGGTGCCGCTGGCTCTATTGGTATTTTGGATCGGGCTCTATCCCAATCCGCTCGTGAGCCGGATGCACCAGAGCGTGACCAACACCATTGACTCCATGTCCCGCGTGAAAGTGGCGCCGACCGCCCCTCCCTCTGCCGAAGGGAAACGGACACTGCTGGCGGACAGCGGAGCGCAGCTGACGACTCAAGGCACATTGCGATGAGTCTGTACGGCACTGACCTCTTAGCCATGCTTCCCGAGCTCATTGTCGTCGTCACGGCCTGTCTCGTCATCGTGCTGGACCCCATCACCCCAGCCTCACGACGAGATCTCCTGGCCTGGCTGAGTGTGGGCGCCCTCGCCCTCTGTCTTGGAATCACCGGCGAGCAGATCAACACGCTGAATGTCCGGGTGTCCGCGTTTAGTGATCTGGTGGTGATCGATGCCTATGCCAGATTCTGGAAAATCGTCCTCTGTGGCGTGACCGGGCTGACCATCGTGCTGTCGCTGCCTTATCTGAAAGCGGAACGCATCCACCTCGGCGAATACTATGGGTTCATCCTCCTCGCCCTCTCCGGCATGATGGTCATGGTGTCCAGCGCCGACTTGCTGACGATCTATCTTGGCACCGAGCTCATGTCCCTCTCGCTCTATGTCATGACCGGACTCAACCGATCTAAGCCACGTTCGCTGGAGGCCGCAGCCAAATACTTCGTTCTGGGCGCGTTCTCTTCGGGGATTCTGCTGTACGGCATCTCGTTACTCTACGGCGTAGCCGGCAGCACGAAGCTGATATCGATCGCCGGCGCTATTGGAACCCGCGGTGTGGACGATCCCCTCTTGCTGATCGCCACGATCATGCTGGCAGTCGGCTTCGGTTTTAAGCTCGCGGCGGTGCCGTTCCATATGTGGACGCCCGACGTCTACCAGGGCGCCCCGACCTCCGTCACGGCCTTCATGGCGGTCGCGGCAAAAGCGGCCAGCTTTGCCGCATTCATGCGTGTCTTCGTCGAAGGGCTTGGCGGGCTCAAGGCAGATTGGTCGCTCCTGTTCCTGCTCATCTCCATTGCCACCCTGGTGCTCGGCAATGTCGTCGCCATCGTGCAGACCAACATCAAGCGGATGCTGGCCTACTCCAGCATCGCCCATGCAGGCTACGCATTAATCGGCTTTGTCGCGGCGGCTCGCGGGGTCGGTGCGTCCGGGGCCACGCCCGGTCTTGCGAGCGTCATGATCTATCTCACCCTCTATACCTTCATGACGCTCGGCGCGTTCGCCGTCATCGGCATGCTCAGGAAAGGCGGGGTCGAGGGAGAGGAAATAGATGATTTTGCGGGACTCGCAAAGCGCCAGCCGCTCGCGGCTTTTCTCATGCTGATTTTCATGGCCTCACTCGCGGGGATTCCGCCGACCGCGGGCTTCATCGGAAAGTTCTATGTGTTCATGGCGGCAGTCGAAGCAGGATTGGCCTGGCTCGCCGCCATCGCTCTGATCTTTGCCGTCGTATCGGCCTATTACTACATGCGGGTGGTGATGGTGATGTACATGCGTGATCCGAATCCTTCTTCCGACGCGACGCCACAGCTTGTGACCTCACCGGCCTTATCGTTCGTGTTGGCCTGTGCCGTCGCGGGCGTGATCTTGTTCGGCCTCTTTCCCAACCCACTCGTCGGATTCGCGCTCCAATCTGTCTTGACGCTTAAATAAAGGGAGAGTGGGTGCCGGCCGGTCCTCCGCTCCCACGCCTCACGCGGTACCCCTTCCACGGCGTTCCAGAGCGGAAGCCTTCCGGTATTCCCGTCGCCGTGGTCTGACGACCACGGTGCGGTGGTCAGTACCGGCTTTCCTTCTCTGGACGCCGGGCGGGGACCCCACCGCTTACGGCGAAGTTCGTTTCGGACCACCCGGCACCCATGGAGAGGAAAGTATAAACTGCCTCGAAACGGCATCGAGCCCGACGTCAGGCTTGTCGCAGCGGCGTATCGCGGTTGTAGTAGAGGCCTTCGCGAATGATGTGGGCTAGACAGGTGCAGGAGAGAGCGACTCGTGCTACGTTGGTGAGAAGCCGTTCACCCATCGCGTCTTATGCAGCCCTTTCGTTTTCTCCGAGACCTCGTACGATCATTTCTGCGCCACGGGTGCGCCAGCCTCGCGGCCTCGCTTGCCTTTTTCTCTTTGCTCTCCCTCTTCCCGCTCGTCTTCCTTTTGCTGTACGGCCTCAGTTTTGTGGTGAGTCAGGACGTGATCGGAGAGCAGGCCCTCCTCAGTTTTCTCAAAGGCTTCCTTCCCTCGGTGGGAGAACATGTCGTCACGGAGTTGCATCGGGTGAGCGCCCTGGAAACCGTTCGATGGGCTGTGTTTCTGACGTTCGTCTGGTTCGGCACGCTGGTGTTCTATGAACTCGACTACGCGTTGAATGTCGTTTTCGAGAGCACCTGGCGCCGCCACCCCCTCGTCTCAACCGGTATTGCCGTCGCTTCGCTTGCGGTCACCGAACTCGTGTTGCTGCTCTCCTTCGGCGCAACCCAGATCGTCAACTTCTTAACGGGGTATGCGCCAAGACTTTGGGGGCTCGATCTCCTGGCCCTCGCAGCCCACGATCTGTTTCTCACCTATACGCTTCCCTTTGCGCTGGCTT
The DNA here is from genome assembly GCA_963801725.1 of uncultured Nitrospiraceae bacterium. Classification (GTDB taxonomy): domain Bacteria; phylum Nitrospirota; class Nitrospiria; order Nitrospirales; family Nitrospiraceae; genus Palsa-1315. Next base: position 507,013 of record CAWDFX010000002.1, on the reverse strand, counting down.
TCCTCGCGGTCACGGCACTCTATCGGCTTGTTCCACGACGGAGGCCGCACTGGCGTGAGGCGATGATCGGGGCTCTGACGTTCAGTCTTCTTTGGATCGCAGCCAAACTCTTATTCGTGACCTATAGCACCTATGCGACGGTGTACGCCCACCTCTACGGTTCCCTCTTGGAAATCATTCTGCTCCTCTTATGGGTCTACTACTCCGCGGCCCTCTTGCTGGTCGGCGCCGCAGTCGCCCACCACCTCCAACAACAGGCGCAGGTACTGTCAGCCGCCGCCACGAGAATTGCTCAGTCAGACTCGGACCTACCGAATCGTCCGCCCACATAAGAAGACTGGTCTATCTTGATCATCTGGTTTATGTGGTTGCCAAGACCAACCAGATGAGCAAAACACACTAGAGAAACCAGACAAACCAAATCTGGCTGTCGGCTTCTGGACTTTTGCTGGCGGGTATATCCCTTCGTGGATAGAATGGCGACTGACACTATTAAGGGAGCCACCTCATGCCTGAAGATTTCGGCAAAGATATGCTCATGCTCGGTGGCACCGTGATTGGCTTCATCGCGGCGTTATTGACCCTCATGGAGAAGCTGCTGGATGTGAAGACCCGGCTGAAGTCGCTGACATCGAAAAAGGAACGGAAATCGCCCTCCGCAACCGAACGTCAAGCCCCTGATCCGGCTCCCACGATCGATTTCTTTTCGACGAAGCCCTTCCGCGGCGTGTCCTACCTCCTCCTGTACGAAACCAGCGTCATCGTCGCAGCAGGCCTGCTGCTCAACTATGTTGGGCTCACGTTGAGTCGGCATCTGGAGAGTATTCTGTTCCTTGATATGACGGGAACAGCGCTGGTTGCCTTTCTATTAGGCCCCTGGTGGGGGGCCATCGTGGCTCTCCTCTCAAATTCCGCCGTGAATTGGTTACTGTATCCGGAAACCGGCGCTGATGTAGTGATTTTCCCCTGGTCGCTGGTGAGCATGGCCGGCGCCTGCTACTGGGGCTGGATGGCCAGACGAGCAGGCTTTCAAAAGTATCTCCGCAAAGGACGCAGCTCCGCTCTGTCCCATGCGTGGTTTCTCTATATTTTTGGGGTCGGCGGCGCCGTCGTCATGAGCCTGCCGGGAACCTTCGTCCAAGCTGCACTGCATGAGCAAACGACCTTTGCCTTAAACCCCGACGTTGCCGAATCGGTGAGCCAACGCGTACTCCAATGGGAACGCACGGCGCACCTCTACCTCGAATCCATCTTTGGAATTACCTGGGGGGACAGTCTGAGTTGGTGGATTGTGAATTGGTTCCAGAACTGGATCCGCTATATTCCCGACAAAACCATGAGCGCCGCCATTGCGCTCGTGGTCCTCAAGTACGGCTACCCCTTATTTGAACGGGAACTGATTCATGGAGGACCGGAAGGCGAACGTCCGAATGATGAGCGCATCCTGCCTCTGGTGTTGGGATTACTCTATGCCCCTTCCTGCGCTGCCTTGCTCAGCAGCGAGACCTACGGAGGCGCGGCGTATTGGCCGCTATGGGCATTGCCTTGGGTGCTGATTCTGGGTGGTTACTGCTACTTGCATTACTGGGGCATAGGCGAGGCTGCCCTACAGGCAGCCAGGATTCAACGGGCCGAGCGCTACGCCCACGCGCTGAAGCAGATTGGCCGGGAAGCTCACCATGAGTTCTGCAAGCGGTTGACCTTCATGACATTGATCGCAAGCCTGGTCTTTGCCCTCTGTCTCCCCATCCTGTTGACAGATTTCTACCGAGCCACCTTCAAGTTCTTCTGCGTCGTCTATGGCTTTCTGCTCGCGGTCCACCTTGTGCGAATTGCCATCGCGCAAAACATTTCCATCGCCCGCGCGAACGACTGAGTATAAAACGTAAAACGTCAGGCGTGAGAGGTGGAAGGGGAACTTCCTTCAATCCCTTGACACGTTACCGTTCATCATTCACGTCTCACGCTCTGTGTAACTGTAAGTGATGCGCGATGGCCGATCGGGTGACGAGCCCCACGATCTTTTCATTCTCTACCACCACGAGACGGTCCCACCCGCCCTGTGCCATGCATTCCATCGCCTGCATGACGGACCAGTCCGGAGGAATACAGAAGGCCGGCGACGCCGGACGCATGATCTCGCGAACACGACGCCATGGCCAGAGTGTTGAGGGAAGCGCATGCACATCCTTCACTGTGACGACCCCGAGAACTTGTCCGTCTTCACACACAGGAAATCCGCCGAATCCATGCGCGACAAAGTATTGATCGACTGCGTCCTGCACGCTTATATCCGGTAACAGGGTCACGACACGGTGGATCATGACCTGGCGAACCGTCACCGACGCCAACGGAGTCCGTAGGGCGGCTTGTCGTTTACCTGACAGCGCTGCCGAAAAGAGGAATGCGCCGATAAAGATGAGCCAACCACCGTTCGTCGCGGTGGACTGTCCCAGAGCGCCGGACCAGGCTCCCACCATCAAGACCGCGCCGATCAACCCGAGAGCCACACCGAACCCTATTCCCACGAGCGAAGCCTGACTGGTCGCTCGATTGAAATCCTTGTTCCAGGCCCACAGTCCAGCCCGTAAGACACGTCCGCCATCTAACGGGAACCCCGGGATCAGGTTAAATAGTCCGAGCTGCACATTCACCATGCCGAGCAAGCTCCCGAGGACGACAAATCCTAGAACCCCGGGTTGCGCGATCAATGACTCCACGGCCATGGCTGCGCCGAGACACCCGGCCCCCAGGATCAAGCTCACGAGCGGCCCTGCCATCGCGATCAAGAACTCAGCCCGCGGACTAGGCGGTTCCTTGCCCATGTGCGCCATCCCTCCGAAGATGAACAACGTGATCTGCTTGATAGGGATCTGGTACCGCAGCGCCACATAGGAATGTCCCAATTCATGGAGCAAGACGGAGAGGAACAACAAGAGGGCGGCAATGCCACCCATCCCCCAATAGCGTGGAGTCGACAGGCCAGGCAACGTCTCCGGCAAATAGCCCGTCGCCATTGACCACGTCACAAAAAAGAACACCAGGAACCAGGAGGCATGCACGTGAATCGGGATGCCGAGCGCACGACCGATTCTCCAATTGGGCAATGACATACATTCACCGTAACAGTAGGGGAATTGGAGCGTCAACTCGGCATCGCCTCCCTAGCAGGCCGCTGAAAAAGTCGCTTTTCTCACCCGCCCAACCCCGGCGCGCCGAGACGCGCCTTTCCCTTGCGTCGTTCTCGCACCGTTCAGATCCTCAAAGTTGAAGAGGAGTCCCTCGGAGGTCGGAAGCACTGGAGGGGTTTTTCCGTTCGCCAAGATCCATCGAATGGGCGAACGGCCCCACGAAGTGCGGTGGGTACCTCCTCCGGTCTTCACTCGCTGTGGCCTTGCCCGCGGAACGGCGCGTCTTGGCGCGCCGGGGTTGGGTGGGTAAGAAGTCTGGACTTTTTGAGCAGCCTGCGGATTATCGCTTCCTTGCCGAAAATACAATAGGGTCTCAAGTTGCTGGCATACTACAATGGTTTTTGTGATGTCTCCTGGATCGGGTATACTCATCACCATGCGATCTCGTTACTTGCCAGGGGTGCTGGGTTTTGTTCTTACCATGGTGTTGTTACCAGCGATTCCTACCTTCACGCAGGCCCAAGTGATTAAGTCGGGTCCTCCCTTTTGTCCTGGAATCGCGTTGACGTTCGATCTCTGCCCCGTGCAGAAAGGGGCAGGCTACGATCAGGCACTGATCGACTATCTCATTGAGCAGAAGATTCCCGCCACATTCTTTATGTCCGGGAAATGGATGACGAAACATGATCAACAAGTACGCGCCCTCCTTCAGATTCCGTTCTTTGAAGTCGGCACCCATGGAGAAGTACATGCCCATCTGCCGCTCCATTCAGCAGACGAGCAGAAGCAAGAAATTCTCGGACCAGTTCGTCTGTTCAAGACCAAGTATGGCCATGACGCGACGTTGTTTCGCCCTCCCTACGGCGAGTTCAACGACGACACGGTCAACGTAGCCCGCGCGCTCGGCCTCCAGTTCATTCTCTGGAATGTCGTGTCCGGCGATCCTGACCCCACACTCACGGCATTCCAGATCGAAGACCGACTGAAGCAGTTAGTTCGGAAGGGCAGTGTTATCGTGATGCACGCCAATGGAAAAGGCAAACATACGTACGAGGTCGTGCAAGATCTGCATCAGCAGATCTTGCCAGAGCGACACCTCACTCCCATGACCATCAGTGATCTCCTAATCTGTAATGGCCAGGCAGCTCCATGATTTCCCCGGTCGTTCGGCCCATGACGGCGGAGGATCGGGCAGCCGTCATTGAATTGCTCTCCGACTCCGACCCGTGGAAACGACTGGGCTACCAAGCCAAGGACTGGGACGAGCTATTTCACGCCACTCCCACAAGGGCGTGACGGCTACGTCGTGGACCAGAATGGGAGAGTCACCGGCATCGCAGTCGTTCGTCAGAAGTTCTTGCTCGGCGATTATTTGGAACTGTTCGGAGTGGCGAACTGGGCGAGAGGCAGGGGGCTAGGGGGAAGGTTGCTCGCCCACGTCGAAGCAGCTGTCTTCGCCAGGGCGAAGAACCTGTTCGTCTGCGTATCGGATTTCAACGACCACGCCCGTCACTTTTACGAAAAACAAGGCTACCAGGAGATCGGCCCCATGCCGAATCTTCTAATCCCTGACAGTGCCGAAATTCTGATGCGCAAGACCGTGGGACCGGCGAGGGAGAAAAAAGCGTAGCGGTCAGCGCTCAGCCTCAGGAGGCTAGATGCTGATTGCTGAAAGCTGACTGTTGATAAGAGGCCTTATGAAGGTCAAGAAACTCCTCCACACTCGCATGCGCGTCAGTAACTTGGACCAAACGATCCGGTTCTACACGGATGTGCTCGGACTTGAGGTGCTGGAACGGAAGACGTCGCCGCGAGGATCGCAGCTTGCCTTCCTGAAGGTTCCCAACAGCGAGGAGCTGATTGAGCTGACCAGTTTCCCTCCGAGCGGGCCAGTGAGCGTGCAGGAAGATCTCGTCCATCTCGCATTTCAGGTAGAGAGCCTCGACGATACCATCGCCTCACTCAATGCGAAGGGCGTCAAAGTGACAGACGGCCCGACGCAGACATCCTCCGGCAGCCGCTTCATTTTCATCGATGCCCCGGACGGTTACGAAGTCGAACTCATCGAACGACCGCCTGGCGTCAAGATCGTGTGAGATCCCTTCACATCCCTCTTCCCCTCCTCACGGCGTTCATGCTAGGTATCTCTCCCTGTTTCATTCTCTACTTAAGGAGCTGCGCATGAAGAATGGATTCTTCCGCGGGCACGGGCTGGGCAATGACTATGTGGTGATGGATCCCAAGGCACTATCGTTCTCCCTCACCTCAGCAAGAATCAAAGCCATTTGTGATCGCAATTGGGGCCTTGGCAGCGACGGAATCCTTGCCCTGGCCCCGTCAAAGAAGGCGGACTTCGGCCTGCGCATCTTTAACCCTGACGGCAGCGAAGCGGAAAAATCCGGCAACGGCCTACGCATCTTTGCCCGCTATCTTCATGCGACCGGCAGGACGAAAAAAAAGCACTTCACCGTCGAGACCAAAGGCGGGCTGGTCACGATTGCGCTGCATGTGGACCGGCATGGGGATGCGAGCGCCGTCACTGTCGAAATGGGCCGGGCGACATTTCAGCCGGCTGCACTCCCTTGTACGCTCCAGGCCGGTGAGCTTGTCGAACAGCCCATTGATGCCACCGGCCAATCTCTTACCTTCACCGGCGTGAGTGTGGGGAATCCCCACTGTGTCATCTTCAAACCAGCCGGGCAGTCCTGGTCTCGCGAAGATCTCCTGAGATTAGGGCCGGCATTAGAGAACCATTCCCTGTTTCCGAAGCGAACGAATGTTCAACTCGCCGTGCCGACCGGCCCAAAAGAACTCTTCATCCTGATTTGGGAGCGCGGGGCCGGCGAAACCATGGCCTCCGGGTCCTCTTCCTGCGCCGCAGCGAGTGCGGCGGTCCGGCTCGGGCTGGTGAAAAGCCCTGTCACGGTGAACATGCCCGGAGGCCGGCTCAACATTAAAGTCGCTGCGGACTTCAGCCTCACCATGAAGGGTCCAGTCGCGGAGGTCGCGCGGGGAAGTCTCAGTCCCTCCTTCGTACGTAGCCTGCGCTGAGCGATCCATTCGCCTACCGAGTTGCCCCAGGGTGTCTCGGGCCTTAGAATGGTGCCACACACGCACTCTTTTCTTGCGGCCCGCTGAAGGCTCATAGCTGATGGCTACTTCTGCTGAATTCCAATCTAAACTCGACCATCTCCCTGACCAGCCCGGCGTCTATCTGTTCAGGGACGGGCAGGGCGATTTGCTCTACGTCGGGAAGGCGGCAGCCCTGTCCAACCGCGTGCGGTCGTACTTTCAAAAAGGGACTGACCACTCTCCGAAAACCACCATTTTGGTCAGCCACATCGCAGACCTCGAAACGATCGTCACCCGCTCAGAACTCGAAGCGCTGATCCTCGAAAGCAATCTGATCAAGCGGCATCGGCCCCGATTCAACGTGGTCTTACGGGACGACAAGCAATACCCCTACCTTCGTCTGCCGATCAAAGAAGACTTCCCGCGCCTCTCTATCGTCCGCCGCGTGCAACAAGACGGCGCACTCTACTATGGCCCCTACACGCCGGCAGGCGCCTTACGGGAGACGTTGAAAGTCATCAAGAAAGTGTTCCCCTTGGCCACCTGCACGATCGAGATCAATGGCAAGGCGGAGCGAGCCTGTATCGAATTCGAGATCAAACGGTGCATGGCGCCCTGTACCGGCAATCAATCGAAAGAAGACTACCGTCACATCGTCGAGCAGGTGCGCCAGTTTCTCGAAGGGCGCGACCATGAATTGCTGGACGACTTGCGCACCCAAATGGAAATGGCGGCTGAGCGTGAGGAGTTCGAGGAGGCGGTACGCTTGCGCGATAGGCTCTTCAATATCGAACGCACACTCGAGAAGCAACGCATCACCCAAACGACGACGACCGACCAAGACGTGATCGGCCTGGCGCGACAAGGCTCAGCGGTCGATCTCCAGATCCTCTTCGTGCGCGGCGGCCTCCTGATCGGACGCAAAGACTTCTTTTGGCCCCATTCCGCCGACGCCGCCGACGAGGAACTCGTTCGATCCGCCATTGAGCAGTTCTATAACAAGGACGGCCAGCCGCCCAAAGAGCTGCTCATCCCCACCGACCTCGATGATGTCACGGTGATCGAAGAGTGGCTCTCAGGCAAACGCGGGAACGCCGTCCGCGTTGTGGCGCCCGAGCGGGGCGTCAAACACCAATTGCTCCTTCTGGCGGAAGAGAACGCCGCCGCTGCTGTCGCCAATCACCTGCGAGACGAAGAAGTCGGGCGGCAGGCCGTCGAAGAACTCAAGCGGCTTGTACGATTGGACTTCGCGCCCCGGCGTATCGAAGGATTCGACATCTCCAACACCATGGGCAACCAGTCTGTCGCGTCCATGGTCGTATGGGAAGACGGTCAGATGAAGAAAGCGCACTACCGCCGGTTCAAGATTCAAACCGTGACTGGCGCGAACGATTTCGCCAGCATGCAGGAAGTCGTCACGCGCCGCTATGGGGACAGCGAGAATCTCGCACGCCCGGATCTCATTCTCATCGATGGAGGGTTAGGCCAGCTCGCTGCAGCCATGGAAGGGCTGAAACAGGTCGGTCATCAAGACCTGGCAATTATTGGATTGGCCAAAGCTCGCGGCGAGAAAGACGAGCGGATTTTCCTGCCCGGTCGAAAAAACCCAATCGTGCTTCGCGCGAACTCACCGGCCACTCATCTCGTGCAACGCATTCGTGACGAGGCCCATCGATTTGCGATCACATTTCATCGCAAACTGCGCGGCAAGGCCCTTATGGCCTCTCCTCTCGATCAGATCATCGGTATCGGCGAAATCAAGCGGGCCCGGCTGCTCAAACAGTACGGCAACTTGGCAAACATTGCTGCCGCAACAGATAGTGAATTGACGGCAGCCGGCCTCGATGCGAAGACGGTTGCGGAGATGCGGAAAGCCCTTTCGAAAGTCACTCCGTCTCGTAGTTGAGCACGGTCATCTGCGAGGTCTGTCTGGCTCATCTTGTTTGTTTCGTGTATTTCGTTGGTCTGGTTCAACCAAATAAACACGACAAACCAAACACACCCAATGACCAAGACGGGCTGGCGGCCTTTTTCAGCATCCTGCTAAAACATGAATTTAAAGCTGAAGGTCCCCAAATGGACAAAAGCATGATATGTCCCGTCAACGGTGGGATTGAGATTGCCGGTAACCGTCCGAGACTCATAGAACCATTCCTGATAGGCCACATCGAATCCAATTGCCTTCGGCCAGAGCGCGGATGTTCCTCCACAAGGCATCATTCCCAGAAACCGGCCTTGACCCTTACACAAGAATCCGGCTCCAATAGACAATGTGTTGGAAGATAAAGAAATAATTCCCGGGTCGAACGTATAATCAGGAACGGGATTCTCAGTCCGTGTGTACCCCGATCGGACCGCCACATCCCAATGAGGTAACCACGCGGGATTGAGCCATTTGTATTCGGTGCCGATCGCCACGACCGGCACCGTCTTCCATTGTTGCGGTTTCGGGATGACCCCACCGGAGGACAGATGAACATCGATGTCACGCATCGAATTCCACCCGACATACTCCACATCGAGTTCCAACTTCCATTCCCGTTCCCCTGTACGAACCGGCCAGATCGCGATGCCACCGGTATAGATTTGCGGAAGCACGAGGTTGGCGGATGCGTCGGAGATCTTCGCTCCGTTGATCAGTAACGACCCGCTCAACGGCACCACAGCCTGAGTGTGATAGACCAGCCCTACGGAAGCGAGCGGTTTCCCATCTCCATTTCTCAGCGGCGTATAGAGCAGGCTGAATGTTGCCCCCACCCCCGTTCCGTTGCCATTGAGTTCGATGGACGCCCCGGCAAGGGCTCCGGCGCCCACTTGTTTCTGCTCGACATGCCCTTCGCCGAGAAAGCTCGCAAAGGTATAGATGTCCGCGCTTACTCCGATGGCCAACTGATCATTAATCTTGTACGCCACCGTCGGCTTAATATCGATGAGCGGAAGCGCTGCTGAGGTCACGGCGGTATTGAAGGGGCCATCCAGCGGGTAGCGTGTGTTCAACCCGAACGGCGAGGTGAGGCCAAGACCAATCGTCACATTGGACAGACGGTCCCATCCGAGAGATCCAAGGTTCGCACTTATGTAGGAATGGCTCGGTGGGGGGAATGCGACACTTCCTCCAAAATCCCCTCGAGTATCTATCCCGGTTGGGCCCTTGAACTTGATGGACCCCCCGAGCAGGGCCGTTCCCGTGATGACTTGGACTCCATTCACTTGACTCAGTCCGGCTGGATTATAGTGAATGGCCGAAGCATCATCGGCCTGTGCGACAAAGGCATTCCCCTGTCCAGCAGCCGTTGCCCCCTGTGGCTGGAAGCGAAGGGCTTGTGCATGTCCGAGCGACGGACAGAGTATGCAGGCGAGCCCCAGAGCCAAGAGGCATCGTTGGTTCACTCCATAATCCTCACAGAACGGTGGCCTTAGCTGACAGACTTGAGATTACGCATTAATTGGGATAAAGGAAAACGCCTTGAAGGCTCTATAGGATATAGCCGATTGAGAAGGATCTCGCTAGGGCCAAAATCCCATATCGCCAAGGGCCTTGAATTATGATAGGCTTTGTACGTTCTAGCCTACCGGAGGCCTTATGGCACATGTTAAGGATAAGCGCCCCTTTCCCAAAGAGCTCTTTACTCAATTAACCAAAACCGAGTGCGAAGCCTTTCTCGAGGTCCTGCACTTTACGGTGCAATCAGAAACTGTGGAAGATGTCAAAGATGTGCTTGCACGGTTTCAAACGCTATTTCCTTTTACCCGGGTGATCGGTGGGCTCGCAAAACTCAGTCGCGCGGGCGCGTTTGAAGGTTTTACCAATGTACTCAATGTCAGTTATCCTGAAGAATGGCTTCGTCTGTATTGGCAGAAGGGGTACTTTGAAGTTGACCCAGTCTTCCAGATGGCCTTACGAGAACCAGGGACGCAACATTGGGAAACCACCTACAAGACCACACACTCGGACAAGCAGCGCGAATTTATGGCAGCGGCGAAGGAGTTCGGTCTAGGGGATGGGATTACGACAGGATCAGCCGATCCTGCTTGCGGAGTCGCAACGTTTTGCTCATTTGCCTCTGCCGAACGCATCGATGCAAAACGGTACGTGCCGTTGGTCGAATACTTTGGATACCACGTCCATCTTGCCCTCTTACGCACCGCCCCGAAGAATTCACAGGCGGTAGCTCCCTGTGTCAGGGAACTCACGCTGCGTGAGATGACGATCCTAAACTGGGTAAAAAACGGCAAGACGAATTGGGAGATCGCCAAAATCATAGGTGTGACCGAACGGACCATCCGATTCCACGTAGAAAGCATCTTCTCGAAGCTGGACGTCACCTCGCGATCCCACGCAGTTGCGACCGCCATCGAACACGGTCTGCCTAATGTGGTGTAATTAGCGTCGGCTTTCTTGAGTTCCTCACTACATGCCAGCGGGCCTCCCGGAACGAAGCCCATTCTGCATCCCATCAGCCTTCCACATCGACGAGTGCCAACTTCTCGCCGTGTGAATACATGGAAGTCCGACCGACAATCATCTCGCCTTGCAGCGTCTCGGTAGAAGATATCCAGTCCAGCAATTGCGGTTTTTTGACCGCGTTCTCTTCGTCGAAGCGAACCATGTCGTACAGCGCTGCTACGGAACTGGCTCCAGCCGGCGGAAGCACAACCGGCTCTCCGATCATTTCACAAGGGAACCCTAGTGCTCGAAGCGTTCGAAAGAATCGATGCTCGACCTCAAGATAGTAGTACCGAATGTCGTTCTCTACCGCCCATTGATAGACGCCTTTCAACAGCGCCAGCATCATCCTGTACGACAGTCCTTTATCTCGGATTTCAGGATCAATCGCAAGCCTGGTGATCTCGGCCGTATCTGACGCTTTTCTGATTTGGTAGCCTGCCGGGAGCAAGGCGCCGAACTCTTTCTCGAGCATGAATTGCCCGGAAGAGGGAAGGAGTCGAGCAAGTCCGACTACGGCTCCGTCATCTTTAACTAAACCAACGGTTACTCCCCACAAATCATACAGATCCATCTCCTGTCTGTCCTCTGTCTCAGGAACCCATTTCAGCGACTCGGCAAACACTTTATGCCGGAGTCGGTAAGATTGGGTAAGTTGCTCGCCGTGTAACGTCTTCACGACAAAGCCATTTTCACTGAACTCGATATCTTTCACGCTAGGCATCGACTGTCTCCTTTCCAGAGAACATCAAGTTCGCACCATCTCACCGGGCCACTGGTTTTTCATAATCTACGTATTTCGTCACCTGGCGGTTCAGCCAGGTGACGAAATACATGGCGGAGCGTACTAGTAATAGTCTCTCAACCTGAGGAGTCCGTGCGGGGGAGGGATTCCCAACACGTTTCTCGGCAGAAGAGGGAAAGGGTGTGCCAGCTAATGAAGGACCGACAGAAGTTCCAGATTATCAACGGGTTTCTGAGTGTTTCCGGTCAACCAACGCAGCAGCCTGAATCGCGCGCGAAGGGAATTCCCACCGATACAGCGGAGGATATTTCTTGCCTGCTGCGTGGGCAGGTCGAAAACAGCCTTACCGAGGCCCTCACGGCATCTGAGCGACGATTAAGCGCCCTGTTGCATGATCGCCGACGCATTGGCCGGGAATTGCACGAGACTGTATTGCAAGCGCTTTATGCAATCGGGTTGAGCTTTGCACAATCCCATGAATTGCGCAGAGGAGCGCCACAGGCTGGGCCGCACACGCACGATCAGGCTGCCGACCAGCTCCACGCGATCATCCAGGACATCCGGCGCATGATTCTGAGTATGGAATCCGACTGCGTGGATCCGTTTAATCTGGTCTCCGAGTTACAAGCCCTCGCCGAGACCTTTGAGCGGGTGAGTGAATTGCGGATTCGTGTGGAGGTCGACCCGATGGCAGAGGAGATTCTGACCGGTGAAGAAGCGCGGGAACTCATTACGATCTCCAGGGAAGCCTTGAGCAATTGCGTCCGTCACGCTTGCGCCACACGAATCGTGATTGCCCTTCGGCAAATCGGCTCACGAGTACGACTGAGTATTCGCGACAACGGATCAGGCTTCGAGGTCGAGCACGGATCGGCGAAAGGCATTGGATTCGCGCAGATGGAAAATCGGGTGCGAAAGATTGGGGGGCGCTTGACCATTCAATCTATGCCGGGTCGAGGCACCTGCATCATCGCTGACATCTACCTGAAACCGATACTCGTGACGGTATGAAACACCCACGCACCCATCTTGTCACGACCTCATATTCTCACGCTCCGAGCGAAGGCGTGACGGGCAGCCGCTTTCATCTAGTGAGAACGTTCGGTACCGGGGCCACGGCTATCGCCTCCGGGCCGGTTGAGGAAGGATTTGTGTTGTGATTGAGGCACAGCTGATGAAAGTCCTCGTCATTGACGATCACAAAGTCGTCCGACGGGGGGTGAAACAGATCCTTGAAGAGATCTTCCCTCATATCGAGGTCGGAGAGGTTAATACCAGTCAGAAGGCGATCGCTGCGGTGCAGCAGGAGCCTTGGGATCTGGGAATCGTGGATATCAGCCTTCATGATCAGAACGGGCTGGAGCTCCTCTGCGAGCTACACAGCACAGCCCCTCGACTCCCTCTGATGGTCTTGGGCCAGCGCACTGAAGAGCAATACGCAGTTCGTGCCTTCCGAGCAGGAGCCATGGCCTATCTCACCAAACCCATCGCACCGGAGGAGCTGGCCAGATCTGTCAAGCAAGTCCTGACCGGACGCATGTACGTCACCGCCTCTTTCGGAGAGCATATGGCCAGCAGTCTGAACATAAATCCCACTGGCTCCGGCCACTACACATTGTCTGAGCGAGAAAGCGAAGTCCTTGTCTTGTTAGCTCAGGGCCGGTCTGTCAAGCACATCGCGGAGTCCCTCGCTCTCAGTATCAAAACCGTCAGTACCTATCGAGCCCGTCTCCTGGACAAGCTACAACTTACGACCACCGCCGAATTGATCCGCTATGCCTTCGACCATCGTTTGGTTGGATAGTCACAACGATGACTCACGCGCGCATACATAGTCTGGGGGGAGGGGTACTAGGCGATGGCTTGAACCATTCGTACCTGTTGACGATCAGTGCGGAGTCAGATTCCTCCTACAGTGCGTACGTGTTCAGCTGATTGTTGTTTTCTTCGATTGACCGTAAGGACTATGCGTGACTCAAGAAACTGTGACCCCTATTGGAATCATCGTATGACCATCGTTCTAGCCGACGCCGATGCCAGCTTTCGCGACAGACTCAAGAAGCGCCTTGAGAAAATTAGCGGCGTGCACGTAGTGGGAGAATCGTCGGATTCGGAAGAAACCACCGCGATGATTCTGAATCGGAAACCGGATATCGCGATCATGAATTCCTCGCTCCGAGATGGCCGCGGCATCGAAGTTCTTCGACACATCAAACGATTGATGGTTCTGCCGATCATCATCATCGTCACCGCCGACCCCTTGCGCGACAATAAGACCGCCTGCGCTCTCGCCGGGGCCGATTTCTTTTTTGAGAAGGCCACGGAAGATTACAAAGTAATCGACACCGTTCGCCTTCTGTATGTGCCTCACAACCGGATGGAAGCGTCGGATTTCCCCATTGCTACGCTCGATGAGTGATCTGCGTTCTTCCGCAACCATCTTTCTCCACGGATCGTCTCTGTCGTGTCGTTCAAATTGACAGCTCCCCCCCTCGCCGACTAGGATAGCGCGCCGTGAGTCATTCCGATCCTTCAGAACTAGCCGCAGCGAAGCACGCACACGCTCCCATCAACCGCGTTGAGCACGTGTTTGAAACCGTGGTGTTCGCCAGCCGGTGGATCCAAGCTCCACTCTACGGCGGCCTCATCGTAGCCGAGCTGCTGTACGCGTACAAATTTCTCATCGAACTATGGGAGATGATCTGGCACATCAATCAGCAGCAGGAGACCGTTTTCATGCTGGGCGTGCTGGGGCTGATCGACGTCACGATGGTGGCAAACTTGCTCACGATGGTGATCATCGGCGGGTATGCCACCTTCGTGAGCAAATTGGATCTAGAGGGCCATCCCGATCGGCCTGACTGGCTGACCCATATCGATCCCGGTACCATCAAAATTAAGCTCGCAGCCTCCCTGATCGGCATCTCAAGCATTCACCTTCTGAAATCGTTCGTCAACATCGCGCACGAAGATTTCGAGCAGGTTAAGTGGAAGATCTTTATCCACTTGACCTTCATCGGATCGGCCATCCTGTTGGCCTGGACCGACAAGATCATGCAGAAGGACCGCAAGCACTGACCCCAATGCGCCAACGCCCAGGTGTTCAGGCTGATGTTGGTTTCTCTCTCCAACAGCCTTCAGCCTATCTATCTGACACGAGGCAACAATGAAGCGATTGCCACATTTCCTGTTCGCTCTGCTGGCCATCCTGCTTGTGCAAGCGGGCTGTAATTCTTCTGTGTTGCAGCTACGCGACCAACCGGATCTGCATCACGGGAAATTCCGTCAGAAGTTGGTCGACAACACAGCGCTCGCGACGAAGTTCCTGGCTTGTACCGAGCAAGCCCACGACGAACCACTGAGTGAGCGCCGTGACGCGGGCGCCTCGTCAGAGTCTCTATCCCTGCAAACGCCAGAGGGACAAGCAACCAGCGTCCATCCCTTGGCAGCCGTTATCGAGACAATTCGCACCCGTCATCCCGAGGAGGGAGCATCCCTATCGATTCTCGCCGGCGTCCTCAATGACGTGGCCAATGACGCGACCTCGCGCATCGATCTGGATAAACTCACACGGGTCATCGAAACGATCCAACGATGGTATGGGCACCTCGACTTGGACGAAGATCAACTCGAACGGGATTCTTCTCGCTTCGCTCGGATGCTTTTGACATACAACAAAGCGTATTTTGGCGATCTCAGTTTCACGGCAAGACCGACCTCCGCGGGAGCCGGCGTCCGTGGGGTTGTCAAAGTGACTTCGAAGGGGTTCGTCGATCGAAGCGGCAACACCTTGCTGTTTCCGGGAATCTCGGAGGAAATTGAGGTAAGCCCTGCCAATTCAGCTCGCCTCTCAGGCGCCAGGGTCGACTCTCCACGTGTCAGCGCCGATCTGATGCGCATTTTCTTGGAAGCGTTCTTCGACGCGGCCTATCGAGTACCGGCCGTACATGGCGCGACCGCATTGCGCGTGACACCGAACTCCCAGGAACCGCCCTACCCTGAATTCGATGCTGATCATCCCACAATTCCCCTGGAGGCCCTGGCCCGAGTAACCCGTGAGGCTTTGCGAGCCGAAGCCGCCGTGACATCGCTCGTTGGGAAAGCGGTTCGTGGCGGAAGCGTCTTCGGTACCCAGAATGAAACGCTGGCCGCCACGCTTGAAACAGCCGCAGGAGTGATGGCGAAGAAACTCGTTGAACACGAAGGGTTCTGCTACTTCCAGGTGACTCAGGGTAAGCCGGCCAACGCCGTGCGCGATCGGAAAGATCCGGGGTATGTACCGGCCGCGACCGGATCCGTCACGACTCCATAAGGCTACTCCGCGACATCTTCAAGACGCCAGCCATCTCATTGCCATGATTGGGTCAGGACTCCCTTCTCATCCCGCCAGTGCGGCGTCCAGGCTAGGGCAACGAGTTTCACGGTGATGTTGGCTTTGGTGGGCTTGAGAGAGACGGTTTCGAATTTCTCGTAAAGAGGGTCGGTCGCAACAGCCTGCGCGTCTGTTTCCCTCTTGAACTGCGCTTCGAGGTCAGCCAATTGTTGCTGCAGAGCCGAGACGTTCTCCTCGGCTTGCCCGACGTCACCGGATTCCTTAATCGCACGTCCGGCTCCGCGAATCGCCGTTGTCGCCCGGCCGATGTTCGTCGCGCTGATCGTTTTCCGCCCAAGGAATGCGCCTAGGATTGAAGCGCCGACTGAAATCGCTGCCTGCATTTGACTGGAGCGAGACTCCGCTTGCTGCCGTTCGACCATTTGTCCAGCTCGCCTGATCCGGTCTTGCAAGGCGGCAATCTTCGGTGCGTATTTTCGACGCAGGCTGTCCGATTGTTTGTCCCGTGTTTCGCGACCGGATTGTTGCAGCCGCACACGGAAGTCCCTCTCTGATTCGCCAGGCTTGGAGAGCTCTTTCGCACTAGGGCTCCTCAAGAGATCCACCTTTTGAGTGCGGAATAGCCATCCAACAAAATCCTTATTCCACGCGTCATAACTTTTGGCTTTGCTCGCGGGGCTGGGGATTTCTCCGAACTGTGCGCCATCAGAGGGCGATGATTCCAGATCAGCGACGGCCAAGCCTGCTTCGATTGCATGATCCCAGTTCACCGCAACCGCACCATCCGAAATCGGCGCAAGCACAGTCACATCTTGTGTCACATCCACACCGATCTTGCTGTCTGATACCCGCACCTGCGACGCACCGAGCAACATCGGCTGGTAGATTAACGCGCTGCCGCTCGGCTGGCTTCCCCGGATAGGGATAAAATGCTGCGGCACATCGGGAGGGAGCATCGGACGAGATTTAAGAACTGAGTGCTGAGTGCTGAGTGCTGAGCCCTCCGATGCTTCACGCTTCACGCTTAACGTTTCACGTTTCACTGGTTCCATGAGCGTCTTGATCTGTGTCCTCGTCAATGGCCCTCGAAGATAGGACAGCGTCCATCTTGTTTGAAAGATCTCCGGCGCATCTTCGTGGACATTGTTCATGAGAAAGACACGATTGCCAAGGCCAGCGAGCAGCTGTTCCATCCCCTGTTTATCGAACTTCTTTCCAGAGTTTGCCGAAGCGCCTTCCAGTCCTTCCAACACGCGCGCCTTGTCTCGCTCGGTTTGCAGCCGTCCAATGAACCAGGTTCCGGTATTCGCCAAACCTTTGTAGTCCAGATCAACGGGGTTCTGTGTCGCCAACACTACGCCCAGACCGAACGCGCGGGCCTGCTTCAGCAACGTAAGCAAGGGTTGCTTTGACGGCGGATTGGCGACCGGGGGGAAATAACCGAAGATTTCGTCCATGTAGAGAATAGCGCGGAGGCTGGTCGTACCGGACTGTGCCCGCACCCAGCCGAGGGTCTGGCTCAGCAGCAATGTGACAAAGAACATCCGCTCGGCATCGTTGAGATGCGCGATCGAGAAGATCGCGAGCCGCGGCTTGCCCCCTGGGGAATGGAGCATCTGGCCGACATCGAGCGCTTCGCCTTCCAGCCAGGCAGAAAATCCCGGTGCAGCTAATAAGTTATTGAGCTGCATGGCAAGGGCAAAGCGGTCCTTCGAGGGATAGAACGAATCTAGATTCAGCACACCGATCTTGGTAACCGGCGGTGTCTGGATCTGTTGAATCAACGTCGCAAGATCGAGATCCTGCCCGGCTTTCCATGTGCGATCGAGAATCGTCGCCAAAAGTATGTGTTCGCGGCTCTTGATGGGATCGGCCTCGACGCCGACGAGACCCAACAAACTCGTCACCGTCGTACTGATCCGCTCGCGCAACATCTCGGTATCGTCCAGAATCTCCTGTGACGGCGCCGCAAAGGACTTGAGGATGGAGACGGGAATGCCTGCGTTGCTGCCAGGCGTATAGACCACCACATCCGCCGCGTCACGGAGCTTCTGAATCCGTTCGCCGCTTTGGCCCCAGTCCCCCAAGCCTTTCTTCCACATCTCGGCTTGCTGGGTCGCATAATCCGCCGGCGAGAGCCCCTTCTTGCGGGCATCGTCCTCATTGACCCATGGTGCGAAGTCTTCCCCGCGCAGTTGCGGAAAGTTCAGCATCAGATTGGCAAGATCCCCCTTGGGGTCGATGATCAGCGCAGGGATGCCGTCGATCGCCGCTTCTTCGAGCAATCCGATGCAGAGGCCGGTCTTCCCGCTTCCTGTCATCCCGACGCAGACCGCGTGGGTCACCAGATCTTTCGAATCGTAGAGCAGCCAGCCTGGCTTCGCTTGTTTCGTCGCAAGATCATACGGCCGCCCTAGATAGAAAACGCCGAGCTTTTCGAAATCTTCTGCGGAACCGCCACCAGTTGGTGCCATGGCCGTAATCGCCGCTTCCTTTGCCCTGGTCGACTCTTTTTTCTTCGTAGCCATGGATCTGCACTCCATAAATATGAGGGACACAGCTCACGCTAGAGTAATCACTTCCTGGATCGTTTTCAATTGAGCGCTGGTGAATGTGTGGTTGGGCCATTGGCGCCGTCGGCCGCATTCGCCCATTCATTCTTTGCGGGATGGAGGGCGGATCTTTCGGGATTCGGCATCGCAGCCACAGGAAGATAACAGCCAAGAGACTGCCGCTGTGCGACGGCATGCGACCCTCCGTCGCGCTTTAGAGGAGCACGCGGCCAACAGTCAGCAGGAGACATGAGCAATCTCTATCCATCGCAGTATGGCGACTCCAGGAATATCCACCCTTCAGTACCCCCAACTCCGTACTGCTCCGAGTCTTCAACCCACCCTCTGGTTCCGTCAGCACCTGTCCCGTATACGACGGCTTCGACAAGCCGATTGAGCATATAGCCCGCCATTCGCCTGTCGACGTGCCAGGTTCAGTGCCCGGATGCGGTCGTGGCGCCGATGCCGGTCTCCGACCTCACTTGTTGTGCCAGAAAGCCGCCACGGTCCTTTGCCGCCTGGCTGCTTCGGTCAAGGATTGAGAACAACCAGATGCCCACGAAACCGATCGTTATCGAGAACAGCGCCGGCGAGGCGTACGGGAACAACGCGCTGCCTTTTGGATAGCCCAAGGTCGATTCCCACACCGACGGCGACACGACCGTGAGCAGCACCGATGAAATCAACCCGAGAAAACCGCCGATGACCGCGCCGCGGGTCGTACAGTCTTTCCACAAGACTGACATGAACAACACCGGGAAGTTGGCCGATGCCGCGATCGCGAACGCCAAGGACACCATGAACGCCACGTTCTGTTTCTCGAACACGATACCCAGCAATACGGCCAGGATTCCCAGCGCCACCGTGGTCAAGCGCGACATCCGCAATTCGGAAGCGCCGTCGGCCTTGCCGTCTTTGATAGCCGTCGCGTACAGGTCGTGTGACACGGCTGATGCACCCGACAACGTGAGACCGGCAACGACCGCCAGAATGGTGGCGAATGCCACGGCCGAGATGAAGCCGAGAAACACATTGCCACCCACCGCGTTGGCCAGGTGCACCGCCGCCATGTTGCTGCCGCCCTTGAGCGCACCGTTGGCATCGAGGAACTCCGGATTGGTCAGCACGAAGGTGATGGCGCCGAAACCGATGATGAAGGTCAGCAAGTAGAAATAGCCGATCCATCCGGTCGCCCACATCACCGACTTGCGCGCTTCCTTCGCGCTCGGAACCGTGAAAAATCGCATCAGGATGTGCGGCAGGCCGGCCGTGCCGAACATCAGCGCCATGCCGAACGAGATCGCCGAGACCGGGTCCTTGACAAAGTTGCCCGGTCCCATGATCGACTGACCGGCAGCCGCCGCTTCCGCCGACGTCTTGCCTGCGGCTGTGGCCAGGCCGGCTTTGATCTCGACCGCGTTGGCAAACATCGCCTCCAGGCTGAAGCCGAAATTCAACAGCACCATGAACGCCATGAAGGTTGCGCCGCCCAGCAGCATGCAGGCCTTGATGATCTGCACCCAAGTGGTTGCCGTCATGCCGCCGAACAGCACGTAGACCATCATCAGCATGCCGACGATGACAACCGCCATCCAGTATTCGAGACCAAACAAGAGCTTGATCAGCTGGCCGGCGCCAACCATTTGCGCGATCAGGTAGAAAGACACCACCACCAGCGTGCCAGAGGCCGCGAAGATGCGGATCGGCGCCTGTCTGAACCGGAAGGCGGCGACATCGGCGAAGGTGAACTTGCCGAGGTTGCGCAGGCGCTCGGCCATCAGGAATGTGAGTACCGGCCAGCCGACCAAAAAGCCGATCGAGTAGATGAGGCCGTCGTAGCCACTGGCCATCACCGCTGCCGAAATACCCAGGAACGATGCCGCAGACATGAAGTCACCGGCAATTGCCAGACCGTTCTGGAAACCCGTAATGCTCCCGCCCGCTGTATAAAAAACAGCCGCCGACTTGGTTCGGGCCGCCGCCCATTTTGTGATGAACAGCGTGAGTAATACAAACACACTGAACATGCCGATCGCCGTCCAATTGATCGCCTGCTTTTGAGCCTGGCCCACATCCGGGCCGGCGGCATACACCGATCCACCGACCGCACACATCGCCGCCACGGTCAGCCCGAAACGTACCGCATTGGGATACGTGCGATGCAAGCCGATCATTTCAACACCTCTTTGGCAATGGCGTCGGACAGCACATCGAACTCGCGGTTGGCGCGATTCACGTAGTACGCGGTGAGCACGATCGTGAACACAATAACGCCAAAGCCGAGCGGAATACCCACGGTCATCACGCCGGCGCCAAGTTTCTGTGACAGAAAGTTCTTGTTGAACGCCACCAGCAGAATGAAGCCGTAGTAGGCGATCATCATCACCAGGGTCAACCACCAGCCGAAGCGGGTTCGTTTAGCTTTCAGCGTCTGATAGTTCGGATTGTTCGCAATTCGCGCAACCAACTTAGCATCCACGGTGCTTCCTCGACGTCATGGGTTCGATGTCAATTTCCATTCCTGCAAAGATGCGTCCATCGCTCACTTATATGGTCCTATGCATGACCAACTGCGCAACACCGTGCCCGCAGCGACCGCATACGGACTTCCAGTGGGCGCTATCGCTCGATCAGCAGCGAGACACCCACGACGGCATTGTCACGTGAACGTCGCTGTGCTGCAAGAACAGGACGATTTCTGAGCGCCGCTATCCCCTTCATCGATTCACTATCGACGCAATCAGCCACAACTCCCCCTTCTTCTCTCAGCGGAGAGGAACAGAATATACGTCTTTTCGGGTGGCGCTGACCTGGGGGCCCGACCGCCTGGATTTCGTCATTTTTAAAGGGTGGCCCGATTGGTCTCCGACTGCGCGCGGTGTTCTCACCCGCCCACCCCTGGCACGCCGAGACGTGCCATGAGCCCGGGCGAGGGCCTTCCAGTTCGTCACACCTCACTTCAAGGGAGTGGTCGAGGCTGCCCTTTACTGCGCGCAGAACGAGCACCGTCTCATCGTGCGCGTTCTGCGAGCAAGAAGGGCACCTGGCCACTCCCTCCTATCTTTCTCAGGGCGCGCGTTGCGCGAGCACAGGAGACTAACGGGCTACCCTTTCCCTACGCTGGGCGGGGTGCGAGGACGAGCAACGATCGACGACAGGACCCACACCACAATCAACGGGGACAGGCACCGTTCGCCAAGCTCAAGGAACCAGTCCCCATCATCGAAAAGTATTATATTTCCCCGCTAAAATCATGGTGCCGCTGCGAGCGACACAGGCTGAGTCCAAGCACGCTGACACCAACAAATAAGCCTACCCACTCACGCTCTTTTCTCTTCCTCCACTCCCACGGCGGCCTTTGCAGACTTCGTACTTGAAAGCCATGGCGTATGAGTTTACGTTTATGCCGTTTGAAGTGTCGTCTGGAAGGTAGCATGTTGAAAAACTCATTCACCAAGGAGCTGCGCTGATGAAGGATTGGTTGGGAAATACCATATTGTCCATTGCAGGGGGGGTCGTTATCATCGGGCTAATGATGTTGAATGCGTATATTCAGCGACTGGCTAGAAGTGAGGAGGATCAACGAATAGCACTCCTGGCTTCCGAGCGTCTTAAACGAGAGAGATCAGCAGCTTCTCAGAGTCGTCAACCTGACGACATCTGACGTCCTGGCTGCCTGTGGAACTCGGCGTGTCTTCCCTCCGATTCCGGACACACTTGCTTTCTTCGCATTCTGCCCACGGTTCAAAATCTCACGCCATCTCCCAACAGGGACAGGCACCGCCTGACGGCGGAGTCAGTCCCTACAACCCGGCTTCCTTCAACACCTGTCCCGTATACGATCGCTTCGACTTTGCTAGCTCTTTCGGCGGCCCTTCCGCCACAATCTCACCGCCCCGATCGCCACCCTCCGGTCCGAGGTCAATGACCCAATCCGCATTCTTGATGACATCGAGATTATGTTCGATGATCACGACGGTATTCCCCGCCTCGACCAATCGATCCAACACATCCAGCAACCGCTGCACATCGGCGAAGTGAAGTCCGGTCGTTGGCTCATCCAGGATGTACATCGTGCGTCCGGTCGGACGCTTCGACAGCTCACGCGAGAGTTTGACTCGTTGCGCTTCGCCCCCGGACAGCGTCGTAGCAGACTGACCAAGCTTCACGTAGTGCAACCCGACATCATGCAAGGTGTCGAGTTTCCGTTTGATGAAGGGGATATGCTCGAAGAACTCCACGGCATCGTCCACCGTCATATTCAACACGTCGGCGATGCTCTTTCCCTTATGGTGAATCTCCATCGTCTCGCGGTTGTACCGTTGGCCCTTGCAGACTTCGCAGGTCACGTAGACATCCGGCAGGAAATGCATCTCGATCTTGATCAACCCATCCCCCTGGCAGGCCTCGCAGCGGCCACCCTTCACGTTGAAGCTATAACGGCCTGGCTTATAGCCCCGCACGCGGGACTCAGGCAGATTGGAGTAGAGATCCCGGATGAAACCGAACAGACCTGTATAGGTTGCGGGATTCGAGCGTGGAGTCCGGCCGATCGGGGACTGGTCGATGTCGATCACTTTATCCAGCGCATCGACGCCCAGTAATTCCTTGCACCCATCGATCTTCGGTTTTTTGTGATAGAGCAACTGCGACAGCGAATGGAACAGCACTTCTAGAACCAGCGTACTTTTTCCGGAACCGGACACGCCGGTCACGCAGGTGAGCAGGCCGAGCGGAATTTTGGCGGTCATTCCCTTGAGATTATGTTTCTTGGCTCCCACGATGGACAACAGCCCCTTGGCCTTGCGTTCGCGGCGAGGCAGGCTGACCATCTGTGTGCCGCGAAGATACTGGCCCGTCAGCGAGTCGAGATTTCCCATGACGTCGGTCGGCGTGCCCTGGGCGATGACTTGGCCACCATGCGTCCCGGCGCCCGGCCCCATATCCAGCAGATGGTCCGCTGCCATCATGGTTTCTGCATCGTGCTCGACCACCACCACCGTATTGCCCAGATCGCGCAGGCGCAGCAGGGTCTGGAGCAGGCGTCGATTATCCCGCTGATGAAGACCGATCGAGGGCTCATCGAGGATATAGAGAACGCCGACGAGGCCGGAACCGATTTGCGTGGCAAGCCTGATGCGTTGGCCTTCCCCACCGGACAACGTGGCGGCCGCCCGATCTAAGGTCAGATAGTCCAGACCGACGTTGACGAGAAACCCAAGCCGTTCGCGAATTTCTTTTAAGATGCGATGGGCGATCACCAGTTCGCGTTCCGTGAATTTTACAGAACTGAAGAAGTCGAACGCAGCTCGCACGGAGAGGTGCGTCACCTCCGCAATCGACTGTGAGGCCACCTTGACGGACAGGCTTTCAGGTCGCAGCCTCGCACCCTTGCAGACCTCGCAGGGCTCCAGCAAGGTGAAGTCTTCTTCGTCAGAATTGCCGGGTGTCATGGCGTAACCGATGCCGTCGCAAGCCGGGCAGGCTCCATGTGGGCTGTTGAATGAAAACACGCGCGGCGTAATTTCCGGATAGCTGACGCCGCAGCGGATGCAGGCAAGCTTCTCGCTATAGAGCGACACTTTCCCATTGTCCGCCAGCACACCGACAAGTCCGCCGGCGAGTTTCAGTGAAGTTTCCACCGAGTCGGCCAACCGGCGAGCCATAGCCTCACCCTGTTTCATCACCAGCCGGTCGACCACGATTTCAATGGTGTGCTTCTTCTGTTTATCGAGCGAGATGTCCTCGCCCAAGTCCACCAACCTGCCGTCGACCCTCGCTCGGACGTAGCCGGCCCGGCGCATATCGAGGAGTTCTTTGCGATACTCCCCTTTCCTGCCACGGACGATGGGGGCCAAGAGCTGAAACTTACTCCCCTCCGGCAGCAGGCCGATGGCATCGACCATCTGCTGCACGGTCTGCGCCGTGATTTCGTCGCCGCACTGAAAACAGGAGGGGCGTCCGACTCGAGCAAAGAGGAGACGGAGGTAATCGTAAATCTCCGTCACGGTGCCGACCGTGGATCGGGGATTGTGGCTGGTGCTCTTCTGCTCGATGGAAATAGCGGGCGAAAGCCCTTCGATCGAGTCGACGTCGGGCTTGCCCATCTGTTCGAGGAACTGACGGGCATAGGCCGAGAGCGACTCGACGTAGCGTCGTTGCCCCTCGGCATAGATGGTGTCGAAGGCCAGCGACGACTTGCCCGATCCGCTCAGCCCCGTGATCACGACGAGCCGGTCACGTGGGATCGTGACATCGATGTTCTTGAGATTGTGCTCCCGCGCCCCCTTGATGATGATCGAGCTATTCATCAGGGGGAGGATTATAGCATGCGGACCGGGCTGCCTTGACAAACGCGGAGGGGCGATGTTACCACGCTCTCATGGTGCATGTGGATACTCCACCCGTTCAGAAGGGGACAGACGCCTCAGCGGCTCCTCGCACCGTCTCGACCTGGTCCGGTCAGGCGCGCGAGCAGGCGGTGCAGCGGATGTTCACGTCGATCGCCCGCGTCTATGATCTGAACAACACACTCCTGAGTTTTGGACTGCACTACCGGTGGAAGAAAATTACTGCCGCCTATGTCCCCGTGACCACGGAGGGCAGGGCACTCGATGTCGGATCAGGCACAGCCGATCTCGCGCTCTTGGTTGAACCACGCATGGGAGCTAAAGGCCGCGTCATTGCTTCCGATTTGAACCATGCCATGCTGGTCGAGGGGCTGAAGAAAATCACCGGGCGGGGCCTGAGACAGAAGATCACCTGCATCGAAGCCAACGCCGAACATCTGGGATTTCCGGATGGGACCTTCCATGCGGTGACGACAGGGTTCTGCATGAGGAACGTCGGCGACCTTCGGCAAGCGCTCAAAGACATTCACCGTATCTTGCAACCAGACGGACGGTTTGTATGCCTGGAATTTTCCCGGCCCATTTTCGGTTGGCTTCGGGCCTTGTACGATTGGTACTCGTTCCGGCTTCTTCCCTGGATCGGCACGAAGGTGGCGCATGACACGACGGGTGTCTACGAGTACCTCCCTGCCTCCATTCGGAACTTCCCGGATCAGGAACGATTGAAACAGATGCTCCTCGATGCAGGCTTTCGGCAGGTTACTTATCGCAACCTCAGCGGTGGGATTGTGGCGATCCATGTAGCTACGAAATGATGGTCGGAAAGTCTACAAAGTCCTCAAGTCATTGGACGTTATTCCAGAGTAAGCTCTCATGACGAGATCGACTATTGAGATCGTTCGTGCGACCGGATATCGGGAAATAACCCCGCTGCAATCATCCGATCGATCCCGCTAAATGGCGCCACGGTTCGCAACCCTGCCGTCGTCGATAGGACCTGATGACGGAGCCGTGCGTTTCGATCTAGTGTCTGAAACACACGATCGCGGATGAAGGCCACCACCGGATTCCCCGTATCCCAATAGAACACTTGTTGATCGGCCAAGTGTTGGAGCATGTTCACTTGCGGTCGCCTGGCACGTTCAAATGCACTCAATCTGGCAGCCGAATAGTCCTTATCGGCGAGACAACTTGGTATGAGATCGGATAGCGCGATGGCATCGACCATCGCCTGCATGCGCCCCTGCGATGCGTGGGGATTCATCGCATGGGCAGCATCACCGATCAGGACGGCTCCATTTGCCACCCATCTCGGCGTGCGCACCCGACCAGTCGGCAGATATGCGACCTGACTCCAATCATGCAGATTCCGAAAGAGCCGGGTAAACGACGGTGCGATCCGGCTCCATGTCTGCTGGAGCGCAGGGATCCCCTGCTGCTTCACGGCTTCCATCGAATCTTTGGGAATCATGTATAAAATGTAAACCTTCTTTCCCGTTACCGGAAACAGTCCCAAGATGGTCTTGTCCCCAACGTAGTAGAACGATTCCGCTATCTGATCGTCCGACTCCAGTACCGCAATCAGATATCCATCACGATAGAGATGCAGGTCGACGGGGATCTTGAGAGCTTCACGCACTTTCGAAAATGCTCCGTCAGCACCGACGACAACCTTTGCACGGATCGTGAGTGGGCCATCCTGTCCTTTCGTCGATAATCCAACAACCCGATCGTCCTCGAGTATGAGTCCTGTGAAAGAGGTTCCGTAGTGAAGTGCCACGCTCTTCTGTTGCTGTATTGCCGCGATGATCGCATGGTGGGCCACGTTGGCGAGGGTCACGATGGCACGGTTGTACGGTGCCGGCAAGTCGCCATAGTCGAAGCTGCAAAGACGCATGCCGCCGGCCCGGCAAAAATGAAAATGGCGCACGGACAGCGTGGCATCGGCCGGCAATGACGATAGGACGCCCAAGCGGTCAAGGACTTCTTGCCCGTTCGGTTGGATAATCTCGCCCCGCAAACTTTTAGACGGACTGCCTGCCTGATCTACTATCACTGTGCGAATGTTTTGCTTTGCCAGTGCCAGGGCTAAGACGGCACCGCCGCCGCCCGCGCCGACAATCGCTACATCCGTTTCGATCATTCCCTTGTTCATTGGCTAGATGATGTTCAGACAGGTTTGACAAAGATCTGCAAGGCCGATGGGCTGGTGTGGCACCTGGTCGAGCATCTCTGATGGCTTAGACGACTCAAAGCACCAGCAGGTCCCGCTGTCTTCCACATGCCGCATTTATTCTTTTGCCAACAGAGCGGACAGCGGGACGGATCGAGCAGCCCATCACTCATGATGTCATACCAGCAACATGGTGTCGAGCCGATCTTGCCGCCTCGACTTCCGGCCATCCACGTGTTTTAAGTCCACAAGGCGAAGGAATGGATGGCCGCACATCCGCATCTCGCAAACTGAAAACAAATCCCGGCTCCGGCGTGATGGCAGAGCCGGGTAAAGGAGAAAGCTCATATCACTCTCCCAAAAAATGATGGATTCGCCTGAGATTCCAACACCCTTCGCATTGACTTAGCAGCATTTCCGAGGCTAATCTAACCATTTTTCGCCTCTGTAGGCACAGCAATAATGGGGAAGGCGTGCGGTGCTCCCTAGTTTCCTCGTGTCACGTTCCTTGTATTGTTCATAAATGTTAACGAAATCACGTTAATTCAGACATTCGATATGATGAACATTTTCCTATTGGCGATCGTCTTTCTCCTGGTCTTACTACTGATCGGATTAGTGCTTTACTTGCTATTTCCCCGCAAATATCAGTCTGCCGATTCTGTCGCCAATTCCTATGATGACTGGACGAATGACGGCATTTTAGAGTTCTACTGGGGCGAACATATTCATCTGGGACACTATGGCTCTCCACTCCGCAAAAAGGATTTTCGCAAAGCCAAGTTAGACTTTGTGCATGAAATGGTGCATTGGGGTGGTTTAGACAAGCTTCCTTCCGGTACGACAGTTTTAGATGTGGGCTGTGGCATTGGCGGCAGCAGTCGCATTCTGGCGCGGGATTATGGCTTTGCTGTCACAGGAATCACCCTCAGCCCTCAGCAAGTCAGACGTGCTCAAGAACTGACCTCCCCAGAGGTGAATGCCCACTTTCAGGTCGATGATGCGCTGGCACTGTCGTTCCCCGATGCCAGTTTTGATGTGGTCTGGTCGGTCGAGGCAGGACCGCACATGCCGGATAAGGCACAATTTGCTAGA
Source organism: uncultured Nitrospiraceae bacterium (assembly GCA_963801725.1). GTDB lineage: Bacteria > Nitrospirota > Nitrospiria > Nitrospirales > Nitrospiraceae > Palsa-1315. The sequence goes on along the minus strand of CAWDFX010000002.1, from coordinate 479,115 downwards.
GAGTTAATGCGCGTTCTGAAACCGGGTGGAATTCTGATTGTTGCCGATTGGAATCAGCGGGACGATCGTCAGGTTCCACTCAATTTTTGGGAAAAGCCAGTGATGCAGCAACTGCTGGATCAGTGGTCTCATCCAGCATTTGCCAGTATTGAAGAGTTTTCAGAATTACTGGAGGCAACTGGACTGGTGGCGGGTAAAGTGACCACAGCAGATTGGACTGCCGAAACCTTACCCTCATGGCTCGATTCGATCTGGCAGGGAATGGTTCGTCCAGCAGGGATTGTTCGGTTTGGCGTGATCGGGTTCATTAAATCATTGCGAGAAGTGCCTACGTTCCTGTTAATGCATCTGGCATTTGGGGCGGGGCTGTGTCGCTTTGGCATGTTTCGGGCAGTGCATGTCAATGTCCCCACGAGTGAGATGTTGTCTACGCAGACGGGTGACAGGCTTGTACGATCATGAGTGCCATTGATGCTCTAGCTCCCCAGAATGCCGACTATGATGTCGTCATTGTCGGCTGTGGCATTGTAGGGTTGGTGTTAGCTTAACGAACCAACCAGACTTTGACTCCGACGAGTATCAGAAAACTCCTCTATAGCCCGGCCCCGCTCAACTCTTCATCGCCAAGGCCTGCCTGATGGCCTGGGAACGGAAAGACGGAAGCCGAGACCCTCGGAAGTGGACAGGATCCTTGTCCCAGGCCCCGAAAGAATCAGGCGGCTATGCCGACAAGAATTTGATCCGAGGGATCGAGGGGAACTCCGGACGCGATGCCCTCCTGTCCTTGGAAGAAATACTCCGATCACGAAAATCACATATCACAAGCCAATCGTCAGTCGGGGTGGAACCGTCCAAGGTGTAGGCAAGTTCCATTTCGTATGACTGTTAAGGGCTGACCATCCCCCCATTTGATCCCGTCCATCCTCCTTGCATTCGAATTCAGGCCGGTGCTATCATCCTTTTTCTTTGAAGGGGTAGAGGTTCGTCAACTATTTGGAAATTTTGACAATTACTCTCGTTCGCCCCGGCCTGGGGGGCATCCTGGGGAGACATCTCAATGTATAAGACGATCTATGTCCCGGTCGATAACTCCGACCATTCCAATACGGCCGTCGATGTCGGAGTTCATTTCGCCAAAGCCTTCGGCTCGAAGATCGTGGGCAGCCACGTCTATGCAGCCAAAATGCATGACAAGCGCTTCAAACAGATGGAAGCGGGGTTGCCCGAAGAGTACCACGATGAAAAAGAACTCGACCGGCAGCGCCAAATCCACGATTCGCTGATTACCCGCGGGCTCCAGATCATCACCGATTCCTACCTCGACTATGTCGATAAGAAATGCGCGGAAAACAACCTGCCAATTGAGCGTCGTTCTCTCGAAGGTCGGAATTGGAAAGTGCTGGCCGAAGACATCAATACCAATGCCTACGACCTGGTCATCATGGGTGCCTTGGGGGTCGGCGCGGTGAAGGACAGTGTTATCGGTAGCAACACCGAGCGCGTGCTTCGTCGAGTGCGGAATTCGGACATGCTGATCATCAAGCAAATCCAACCCATGACCGGTGGGAAGATCGTCGTGGCGGTAGACGGCAGCCCCTATTCCTTCGGCGGACTCATGACCGGCCTGGCGTTGGGCAAGGCTTTCAACATGCCGGTCGAAGCCATTTCGGCCTTCGATCCCTATTTCCACTATGCTGCCTTTCACAGTATCTCTGGTGTTCTCAACGAGGAAGCCGGCAAGGTGTTTCGCTTCAAGGAGCAGGAGAAGCTGCACGAGGAAATCATCGACAGCGGCCTCGCAAAGATCTACCAGTCGCACCTCGACATCTGTCGCGAGATCGCTCAGGCCGAGCAAACTGACGTCAAGACCACCCTGTTGGATGGCAAGGCCTTCGAGAAAATCATTCAATATGTCCGCAAGGATATCCCGGCATTGCTGATCGTCGGACGGATCGGCGTGCACAGCGATGAGGATATGGACATCGGCAGCAACACGGAAAATCTGTTGCGGTCCGCACCCTGTAATATCTTGGTGTCGAACCGGAAATATGTGCCGCCGATCGATACATTGGCAGAATACACAATTGCCTGGACTGAAGAAGCCCTCCGCCGGATGGAAAAGATCCCCGTATTTGCCAGAGGCGTTGCCAAGACCGCGATTCACCGCTACGCCATCGAGAAGGGCCATACCATCATCAGTAATACGGTCGTCGATTCAGCTGTGGGACACCTCCTGCCCAAGGGGGCGATGGACGCGATGCGCGCACTGGGTGGCAGCCTGGATGCCGCCGGCATCGACCGTGACAAGATGCAGGCTGACGAATCTGTGATGAAGGATCTCATGGGCTCCACGCTCAGCGGGATGATGACCGAGATCGTGGAAGAGAAGCCAAAAGTAAGTGCCGATACTCAAGCCTATCTAGATCGGATGACTCAGAATTATTTCGTGTGCGATGGCTGCGGCTACATCGGCAAGGGCGAGACGCCTGTGAAGTGTCCGGTCTGTGCCGCTGGAGGCGATCGCTTCAAACTGGTCGACAAGAAGCTTTTCGAAGCGGCAGCGCACGTGGAAGGGGTCCTCGAAACCGACATGGCCTACGATGACGTCCCCATGCAATGGACCAAAGACGCCAAAGAGGGAATCCGTGCGGTCCCAGCCGGCTTTCAACGTAGGCGCGCCAAGGCCAAAATCGAGAAGACTGCTCGCAAGCTCGGCATGACCACGATCACGCTGGAATATGCCGCATCCATGATTCAGGAAGCAGCTTCAGAGGACTACACCCCTATCTTTGCGAACAAGGGAACCGGCGCCTCAACCGAAGCACAGGCGACAGTATCCGCTGCAACGAACGGGAGCGGCGACGCGGTAGAACCTATCCCTTCCTCTCCCTACACCTGGATGCCGGAAGCCCAATCACGACTCGAACGGGCCCCTGAAGGGTTTATGCGCGATTGTACGCGGGCCCTCATCGAGAAACATGCCGATAAGATCGGTGTCGTGGTCATCACGGCCGAAGTGGCTCATGAGGGTATCGAACAGGCCAAGGACTATATGGCGGAAGCCATGAAGACCGGCAACCTGAAGGACATGATTGCGAACCTGACCGGCAAGGGAAAGCTCATAAGTGCTGAGTAAGAGGACCCGTTCATTCCTGCTAGTCTCAGCTCAGCACGTAGCACTCAACGCTCAGCACTAGACTAGTTATGGGTAAATCTCTTCCAATTTTCAATGCCCCGTCTCTTGCGAGCGCATTTGGAAGTATCCAGCAGCAGGTATCGCAGTTCTTTACTCCGCCATCCACGGCTTCTGCGCCCCACGACGGCCGAACGGTCGATGACTTCAAACCCTATCTCATTGCGCTGAACCTCACGAAACGCTGCAATCTCAAGTGTGATCATTGTTATCTCGACGCGACGACGAAGTCTGCCGGCGGGGATGACGAACTCTCGACCGAAGAATGCTACAAACTCATCGATCAAATCGCCGAGGTCAACAAAGGTTGCCTCCTCGTGATCACGGGCGGCGAACCGCTCGTCCGTCCCGACATCCTCGACATCGCGCGCCACGCCGTGAAGCTCGGCTTCATGGTGGTGTTCGGGACCAATGGCATGTTGATCGATGACCGGATGGCGAAGGAGTTGGTCGAGATCGGCGTGATGGGCATGGGCATCAGTATCGATTCGCTCGATCCCCAGAAGCACAATCGTTTCCGTGGCGTGCCCGGCGCATGGGAAGCCGCTCTCGCAGGTATCGAGGCGTGCAAGCGGAACGGCCTGGCCTTCCAAGTACACTTCAGCGCGCAGCCCATGAATTACCAGGAACTGCCTGAGGTGATCGATTGGGCGCACCAGCTTGGCGCCAAGGTGCTCAATGTTTTTTTCATGGTCTGCACCGGCCGCGGCGAGGAACTGACCGACATCACCCCGGCTCAGTATGAAGAGGTGCTTGGCTACTTCGTTAACTGCCAGGATAACTATAAAGGCATGCTCGTCAGGGCCCGCTGTGCGCCGCATTTCAAACGGCTGGCGTACGAGAAAGATCCGAACTCCCCTATTACGAAAGCGACCGGTTATATGGGCGGCGGCTGTCTCGCCGGCACCAACTACGCGCGCGTGACTCCCAACGGCGAGTTGACCCCGTGCCCCTACATGCCGTTGTCAGCCGGGAATATCCGTGAGTCCAGCTTCGTCGATCTGTGGGAAAAGTCCGATGTCTTCAATTCCTTCCGCTATCCGCACTTGAAAGGCAAGTGCGGTGATTGCGAATACACGGACATTTGCGGTGGTTGTCGCGCACGCCCCTACGTCGATCACGGCGACTGGCTGGACGAAGATCAATGGTGTCTCTATACCCCGAAGGGTGGCGAGAAGATCAAGGTCGCATTTAATACGCCGGAAGAAAGTCCGGTGGCGTGGGATGAGGATTCAGAAACGCGACTCAACAGGATCCCCTACTTTTTGCGCGCCATGGTAAAAAAAGGCGTTGAAAAGCATGCACGAGAAAATGGCATCCCCCTGATTACCATTGAGCTGATGGAAGAACTCCGCAAGAAACGATTCGGCAACGAAACCCCGGTCTTCAAATTCTGACGTGAAACGTGGAAAGTTCAGCGCCTCGGATTCGTGGCTGACCACGTATCTTTCACGTGTTACGTTTCACCTTTCACAAGTCTAAACATGGACGATATTCAAAGCCTCTTTACCGACCTCAATACACTGATCCCAATCCTCAATCATTGGATTCACTTGTTGTCGGCGGTCGTCTGGATCGGCGGACTCGCGTTCCTTGTCATGGCCGTGACTCCCGGGCTGAAGCAGGCGGTTGCCAAGGAGCAGATCAAGCCGATTACCGATGCGTTCTATCAGCATTACAAGAAAGTCGCAGGCATCCTGCTCCTCGTTCTGCTGCTTACCGGCGGCATCAATTTCCACTATGTGAATCAGGTCATCACCTCGCAAACCGGCAGCGGGATTCAGCACCATGCGAAATACCTGACCGTGTTCTTTGTGAAGCTGTTTCTCGTCCTCTGCCTTCTCACACTCTTCCTGTACACGGTGCTCTTCAAGTCCGATGACGCTGAAGAGGGCGGAGAAGAATCCTACGAAGCGATCCCCTTCCAGCGAGCCGCGCTCTGGATCGGTCTCTTCATCCTCCTCTGTGCCTCCGCGATGAAACATCTCCATCGATAGATCAATCTGACTCCAGCTCTGGTTCTCCGTAGCGCTCATCTACCGCATTTTCCCCGTGTCTGTATCTCGTAGGATATAAGGAGCGTACCGAAACAGATACGCTCTTGTCCGATAGCCGCATCTTTTTCGCTTCCTCGGCACTCGCCAAATCACATTCAGTCAACGACTTACAACGTAGGCCTCGGAATATTTTCAGCGGGAACATTTTGGTACAGGGGTTGCTGTACCGCCGTAGTCCTTTCATCACCAGACATAAGGGGGAGAAGACCGATGGTCTTAAGCTGGAAGTTTTTGGCGAAGCGAATGGCCGGTGGGTTCCCACTCAAGAGGTTCATGCCTCTCATGCCGGTGGGTCTACCTCTGGATCATGCCCATCCGGAGCCCTCTCACCGCCAGGCGCTTCTGCCACCGGGGCCGCGCCCTGCTCCTTTCCTCAGCGGCGCGGCCCTCCAATCTGACAGGGGCCGGTTCACGCAGGATATCAGACCATACGTTCGGGGAACCGCTTCATTTCAGAACAACCTTGGAGAGGGATACTCATGTCGTCGACCGATCATGCCGCTTCCGAGTCACTCGACCAAGAATGAACATCGCAGGGGCTCTAGTCCATCTTCCAGACCGAGCAAAGCTAGACAGCAACAGCCTCGAATGGTTCGGCTAACCGTCAGCCTCCCCGGTGATCTTGTCGACCGTCTGCGCGATGCCGTGTATTGGAGTCCTAGTTTGACGCTCGCATGGCTGATCGCTCAGTCCTTACGAACCTCATTGGCAGAGATGGAATCCTTGCGTCAGGAGCCCTTTCCAAAACGAACGAACGCGCTCCGTGCGGGTCGACCTCGATTGGTTGGTCAAACAATGAACGTGCCCACTCGTGTCAGGCTCACTAGCAATGGGACAGCCCGTCCGGTTGAGGGGGCCTTTGGGCCATCCCTGACTCACATCAATCCATCGAGTGATGGTGGTCGTGAATTTGCGGACCCGGCTACCGTACCTATTCCTTCAATCAGCAAATAAAAGGAGATGGTAATGCATAACCTTGAATTGCAATTTAGAGGAAACAGATTTTGGGAAATCATCTGGAAGTTTCCTTGCCCACAGAAGATTCTTATGGTGACAGACCGTAGCCTCAATTTCGGAGCTGGCGGGTTTGGGCTATCCGAGTTCGTAAGCATCATTACGAATTCGGGTCATACCGTGGCCACTGCGCATCGTAACGGAAGCGGCCCTAAGTTAACGATCCCCGGTAATTTCAATTTCACGACTGCGGCAACGGCCGTGACGACGGCACAGTACGACCAGATTTGGCTGTTTGCGTTCAGCGCTACGGCTCTTTCCGCACCGGAGCAGGCGACTATTGCGCAATTCATGCAGTCCGGTGGTGGTGTATTCGCAACCGGTGATCACGAAACTATCGGTGCTGGTATGGGTGCCAATATTCCTCGTGTGCGCACCATGCGCAATTGGTCGACCATTCCGATGGTGAATCCAAATCGCCACGATACTGTGCTTGATCCTGGTGCGGATAATGTCAAGCAGTTTCAGGACCAGGCGGATGCCATTCCGCAGCGCATTTACCCGATGTTTTCCTCGAACGGGGGCCCCGACAACGTGGGCTCAAGCTGGAATGTACATCCCGTTCTGCGGCATTCGTCCGGTGCGGTGGATTACCTGCCTGACCATCCGCACGAGAGTGAGTGCCTCGCGCCCACGCCTGCACCGGGAAACTTTGCTGGCGTGGAGGAGTGGCCCGCGCCAGTCGGCGGCGGTGCGCGCATTCCAGCACAACTTGCCGCAGTTTCGATTTTGGCGGGACGTTTTATCACCGATACACTGAAGCCACCGGTACGACCTCGCTGTTTCGGTGCTATATCCGCCTATGTATGATGGTGATGCTGCTCAGGTGGGCCGCATCGTGTGTGATGCGGCGTGGCACCATTTCGTAAACATCAACCTCAACGGCTCTGGGGCTGGTCTCGATCCCATGAATGGTTTGCCGCGCACCGGCCTGTATGCATTCGGTATCCCGGCGCCGGAATACCTAAAGATTCAACGGTATTATCTCAATACCGTGCGGTGGCTTGCACCGCGTGGTCGCCGCTTGTGCTGGCCACTCTTGCAGGTAGCACTCGTGCGGTTCGACTTCGAAATAACTGAACTTCAGTTGCCGGAACCACACCCCTGTCCGTGGTATCCACTCATACGCATTGGTCTCGTTGCGGAAGAGGTGGTCACACTACATCGGGGACCTGGTGCGTTGGCAGAAATCGTTGACGAAATGCTGAGCACTACCGATGTGACGCTCACATTGGCGCGACTGCTGAAGGCACAGCAGTACAAACAAAGCGACGATCAGGAACAGCGCGCCGAGCCCTCTTTGCTGCCATTGCACGACATGAGACGCGTTATTATTGGGTCCGTGGTGAACCTGCTTGCACACAAGTTATCTGCGGATGAAGAAAAACTGGCAGATCTATTGGAGAAGGAGCATGACAAACTTACTCGAGACCTTATCTCTGAAGGGATAAGCGGTGCCGAGCAGGCTATTAACGAGTATCTTCAGTGCGCGCTCAAGCAAACTACAGCCTTTGCCAAAGCGATTCAGGCTAGAAAGTAGCCAAATAGGCAGTGTGGACAGCGCTACGCTTCTGTCCACACTGCCCAACAATACAATCGCGATGAGTGATGTGCTGTGCTCGGCACGACGGATAAGGAGTGCTGCCGGCGGAATTTTCCATCATCCTGCTAGGACTTTTTGAAGAACGAATCGTAGACGCCGTAGGCTAGAATCAACCCGATCAATATGTAATATATGCTGGAGATCCCACTATAATCAGGTGGACCCTCACCCTTGGGCTCATTCGCTAGAACGTAGGATGCACCAGTCAGCAGGATCGTACCCGCTACCATGACAATCCCTGCACAAATCCTCTTCATGACTTAATCCTCCCTCCCTCGGTTCAAATGAGTAAAACAAGGCGAACATCATACTGAAGTTGCTAGACCTGACGCAATAGCGCCAAGATATGCATGGAGCTTGGGAGAAAATCTGAGCGAGATGGGCTAGGAGGTGGCAGAGGTCTTGGAAAGCGCTTTCAATACCGCCGAGACGTCCTTGAACGATTGAGCGAGCTTGTCGAGTTGGGATCCCTTTGACATCACTTCACTTGCGATAGACTTGAGCTGGCTGTCATAGCCCCCAATCTCGAAGGCAACCTCGGAAACCTTCGCGAGCATTTCCTTGCAAGCAGTCAGTTCCTGCTGCAGGTGCTGAGAACTGGCTTGGGTAGTCTTGATCTCCTCCATTGAGGCTTGCAACTGTTGCGTCAATCGGCCGGCATAGGCTTCCCGGTCCCGTATGTCGGATTCCAGGTTGATCCGTAGTTCCTCGCTCTCGCGGCGGCGTTCCTCCAGAATACGAATGGCCTGAATCCAGAGAGCGAGATCCCCGCCGAGCTTTGGCGAGTCAGACAACGGCTGTCCACGCTCCAACGCATACAACGCAGGTTGCAACCATGCGATGAAAGCCATCACCTCACCCAGCTTCAGATCGGTTGTCGAGGTAGGACTTGGCTCTGATGTGCTGTCTCGATTCGGAGAGGCCTGCGCCGGCTGTGGAGCTGCGGACGGTTTTGCCTTCCTCTGCTGACCATTTCTCGGCTGTGCCCAGCGATGATATTCCAAGAGGACCGCAATGCAATGACGACAGATTGGCTCTTCCGGTAGCGCGCAGCTGCACTTTGAGATGAGATGCCCCTCCTTGAGACGGATCGTCTGCTCGTAGAGGCCGGAATTCCCGATGACAGCCGACGAAATCTGGGTATCATCAGCCTCGACGATTCGAACGCGATTTTCAGAGAGGTACTGATTGCCGATGTGAAAGGCATTGCGATCAACCACAGCCTGGATCATGGGAGGATCCAGGAGGCTAAACCGCTCAGCAGAACAGGGGATCTTGTTTCGCATGCAGTGGGTTCCCAGTCACTACCAACCCCAGCCTATATTCGTATTTTCGGTGTAGTCTGGAGCAGGTCCGGCAAACTGTCAAGCGGTCACCAATTTCCAACGCATGGTTGCATCGCCGCCGGTGTCCCGAGATCGTCAGAGAAGTATTCTGATATGTTGGATGGATTTTTCAGCATCGGCGAGGAGGCCCCTTCGCACTGACCGGTGTCAGCCAGAGAAAGTCGGCGATCTTCTCGCGGATCATGTCTTGAAATTCCTCAAAGCGCCCCGCCTCGAACGACGTCATATAGACGCTGACTTGACGGACTTGACCTGTCAGGCGCCGGGCCACTCGCTTCGGAACAGGAAGGTTGTACTGAATGTGTCCGCCTCCTGTATAGCTCACCAGTGGCCCAGCCATCGTATCGTTCTCCGAGCGAATCTGGTTGAGACGATGGACCAATGTCTTGGCCATCCCTTCATCGCGAACCATGGAAGCTTCGAGCATCGTCTGATAGAGGCTATCGTCATTTTTGCCATGACAGGCTTGGAGTTGCTGAAGAATACGTGCTCGATAGATAGGGTCATCAACAATGGCTTCGTCCTTCATCTCCCACTGTGTCATCATTGGGTCAGACTTCGCTTGAGCCAAGCCGTTCTTGGCAACGATCCGCACCAATGGCTTTGGAGGGTTCATGGCTTCCACAGCCCAATGGTGTTCTTTTGCTAGCCGAACCAGCGGTTCATAGTCCTCGAACGGGCCACCCCAGTTCTGTCGCCACCGGACGGCTTCTAGGAACTCCTGGCGGTTCATTTCTAACCCGGAAACGTACTGATCCAGTGCAGACTGACCGTCCCAGCCGAACATTTCCATGGCCAAGGCCGGTGTACGCCCTTTCGCCTTCAGACTCTGCAGCACCGTCAGCGCCGCATCGATATGAAACCGATTGTGATGTTCTTCCCCTAGATAAATGATTTCTTGCTGGAGCAACAACACCGTCCACTGGTCGAGAGAGACTGGTTGGCCCGTCGCCGTATCAATGATCTGCCATTCCTTGAACAGCGCATGATGCCCATCCTGTGAGGCGGCAGAAGATCTGGCGCCCCCTCCACTCGTGCAGGCGACGGTGAACCACAATGCCCCAACAATCACCAGAGCCTTGAATGTGACAAAGATGGCTCGTGTAGCGAACGTCACTGGTGTCTCGCGCATAGCCTCTACCTAACACAGGTTTCTCGGGATGGGCAAGACGGCAACCTTGACGCTCATGGACCAGGTCGGTATGCTGCCACACATTCACCAACTGATGTCGACAGATCTACGATCACGCACCCCGCATCAACCGACTCATGAATTCTACCGCGCAGATCCTTGCAGACTTTCGTTCACAGGTCACCCAGCTCTTGCAGGAACGCGACAAGGAATGGGAGGCCTCACGCAAACTTGTTGAGGCAACGCAGCTCACTGCGACGTTGAAACGGTTGATCGAAGAAGCCCGCCGCATCGATCTTCCCGTCATCATCCGAGACGCGATCACCCTGGCGTTGGGGAACTCAGAAGCCGCACGAATTCAAGATCTCCCCGGCCCCCGACTCAAAGAACTCACAGGGCTCCCCCCGACAAAAGCCGTGCGAGCTCTCTGTGTGTGGTTCGGCATCGTTGAGGGTCCGATGTCCCAGTGGCCAGTGACCTCCATGCGAAGCGAAGAGATTGAGGCATTTGCGCACTCTCACTTTAATCCCTTTGACCTGCTGCTCGATGTGGACGTGGCCTCCCTACTCGATTTGGGGGCCGGCGATGTCTCCTTTGCCACGGAACTGGTCGAGCAATACGTGGCCCCCCTTCAACAGCAACAGCGTGAGTTGATTCTTCATAGCCTCGATCGGCTTCAGCCAGGCTCAAAGCTGGGTGGTCCACTCCATCCGGAAAGGGAGCGGCTCAACGGCCTGCGGTCTCGGACCGGTCTCTCGTTTCACTTCTACGGAAACCAGGATATGTTCGACCTGGGCAATCTTGACCAAGCTGGGAAGCTCGCAGCCCGCTATACAGTTGCGACCTGCTGGGCCCCTGCGACACCTACGTTTGCCTACGAACCGACTCGATTGTCTGATCAGATCATCACTCAAGAGCTCTATCGGACCAAAGGCACGTTTCGACAGATCCACTTTTCCGGCGAGCCCGCACTGGAGGTCCAGCACGGGGATCGCGCACTCCTCTTTCCACCATGGAAGTTCGAAATTCGAGGTCCCCTCGCCCTGCTCGACCTACTGGCGCGCCGAGGTTTCCTCTGCGTTTTCGGAGCCGTCGATACCCAGGTCTTCTGGGAAATTCTCGCACAACTCCTCGACGATGTCCGCTATCGACCAGGCAATCAGCCATTCACATCAGAAAACCTCCCAACGATATTCGGTGAGATCTTCGAGCGGCTCTCGCGCCTTGCGCTCGGTGAGACCCTGAACCTGTCAGATTGCGGCCCATTACGCAGGCAAATTCCACACGTTCTTCCCCTTCTTCCGACGCAGGATCCGTCCTATCGTTTCCGGTCCGTTCAGATTCGCCGTGGAGCCGTCTTTCCAGGAGTTCCCGCCAGCAGTACTGCCCGACGTTTCTCTGACATGATCGAAGAAAGCCCTCCCTGGATGCTGATCCTCGTGCCGGAATAGACTCGATCTGGAACAGCTCCTCCAGCGGCGCAAACCCCTACGGATCGCCATCTTCAGACTGATTGATGCAAGAACTCATGTGAAAATTGACCATCTCCAGACCCTTTGTTAGACTTCGAACGTGTCAGATCACCAGATATTCCTGAACTACCAGGACCACTAATCCCAACATGAGTTCAGCTCACACCATCCGGTCGATCCAGGATAATATTGCGCTGATCATCAAGGGGAAGACCCACGTTATCGAGATGGCGGTGGTCTGCCTTCTGGCTCGTGGCCATCTTCTACTCGAAGATGTTCCTGGCGTCGGCAAGACCACATTGGCGCACAGCTTGGCTCGATCGCTTGACTGTTCGTTCAAGCGCATTCAATTCACCAGCGATCTCTTGCCTTCCGATATCGTCGGGGTTTCCATGTTTAACCGGCAAAAACAGGGGTTTGAGTTCATACCGGGTCCGATCTTCGCCAACGTCGTGCTGGCTGATGAGATCAATCGCACCACGCCGAAGACCCAGAGCAGTCTCCTGGAAGCGATGAGTGAAGCCCAGATTTCCGTCGATAATCAGACGCATCCACTTGAGCAGCCTTTTATGGTCATCGCCACGCAGAACCCTGCAGAATATCACGGGACGTTCCCCCTTCCTGAATCCCAACTCGACCGGTTTCTGATGCGCCTCTGTATTGGATATCCCACGCTCGAGGAAGAAAGGAAAGTGCTCGACCGTCCGCCTTCGTTGCGTCCCGCTGAAACACTGGACGCGGTGCTGTCAGCCAGCGAAGTACTCGCGTTGCAGGCCCGCGTGGATCAGGTCCACATGGAAGAGAGCGTGACGGACTATCTGCTCGCGATCGTGCAGGCGACCAGACAGAGCGAGCTCTTATCCCTGGGAGTCAGCACACGCGGAGCGCTGGGATTGAGCAAGGCAGCCAAGGCATTGGCGGTCGTCCGCGGACGTGACTATTGCCTTCCCGACGACATCAAAGAACTGGCGCCGATCGTGCTGTCCCATCGCGTCATGCTGAACCGGACCCATGGCATGCGGACACAGAGCTTCGAGCAGGCGGAGCGTATGGTGATCGACATCGTCGAGACGGTTCCCGTTCCTGTCTAGCCGGTCACGGATGGATGCCCCGACCAACTGGATGAGCTACGCGCGTGAAGTCCGCATTCCTCAATCTCCGTGCTTCCCCAGCCGTTTCCTTCGTCCGGGGCCTGTCCCGGCGGCGGTCGATTCGTCTCACGTCTGAAGGAACGAGGTTTCTTCTCTTCACGTTCGGAATCGGGCTCGCCGCCATCAACACCGGCAACAATCTGTTTTACTTACTCCTCGCGATGATGCTCAGCCTCATCGTGATATCCGGATTACTCTCGGAACACTGTCTTCGGCGATTGGAATTTCATCGTCATGTGCCCGATCTCATCATGGCCAACGAGCCGACCACTCTCACACTCTCGGTCACCAACAGGAACCGACACCTGCCCAGCTTTTCTTTGCGTCTACTCGATGTCGTCGACGGCCAAGATGTCGACCGAGGCCTCGCGATTCACCTCCTGCCTCCGCAGAGTACGGTGCTCCTGTCCTATCCACTCCTTGCCACGAAACGGGGTTGGATTCGGTTTGAAGGCATTGGGGCGCAGACGTTGTTTCCCTTTGGGCTGTTCCTCAAGAAAGGGCGCTACTCTACAGAAGCGCATCTGCTCGTCAGTCCTCCCATCAAGCCGCTCACGTTGCGTTTTGTGGATGAATTGGTCAGCGAAGGACAAGGAGAATCCCTCCCACGACGAGGACACGGGGCGCAACTGTACAACCTTCGTCTGTATCAGCCAGGAGATGATTCGCGAGCTATCCATTGGATGACCACTGCCCGCACGTCTCAGCTGATCGTGCGGGAAACTGAAGCGGAGGATCAACGACGAATCACAGTCGTTCTCTCAGTCGTGGCTCCCGAAGAACGCGAACTTCTCTTTGAACGAAGCGTGACGTTCGTGGCATCACTCCTCTGGCAACTGACGGAACGGGTCTACCCAGTGCGACTCATCGTAGGGACAGAAGACTCAGGACTCGGGTCGGGATCCGCTCATCTCTTGACGATGCTGCGTCTGTTGGCATTGTGCGAACGGCAGTCACCTGAAACCGGTGGTGTCGGCCATCACGGCGAGTATTCTCCCTCCACCCACGAAGGCGAGCGGAGCTACACGGTGGCGGTCGTACCCTGGTCGGACCAGACGGTACTCACAAGCACGGTGCATGCTGATCGGGTGCTCCATGCCACGCAACTCGAAGAGTTGACACATGCCTTTTGAGCAAGCCTTTGTCCTCAGCTCCGTCCTCCTCGCCGCCACAGCGTTTAGCGGACTCGTGTTTTCGCAGAGCGTCCCGCTCTGGCTCGCCCTTCCCACAGCGATCATCCTCATGATCTCGCTGCTTCACGCAGGAGGGGTCCTTTTCATCCGACGGGCAATGGCACAGGTCACGGTCTCGCCAACCCTGTGGAATGTCCTCTTGATCGGCGCCTTCGTCATACTGCTGATCGATCTCACCAGTGGTATCACGAGACCTTCTCCCGGCAGGCATCCACTTTTTGGTCGTGCTGCTGGATATCAAGCTACTCACCCTTCAACAGCGGCGTGATTATCGGCATCTCTACGCGATTAGTCTTATGGCAATCCTGGCCTCCGCGGCACTGACGACCGATGCGTGGTATGTCCCAGTGTTTCTGCTGTATCTGCTCGCGGCTGTCTGGACACTCTTGCTGTATCACCTGACTCAGGAAACGGGCGAAACCTCTGCTGTCATCACAGCCTCAAGCACGGCGGCCTGTCTCACGACATCCCCGGGCCGCATCACTCACCGATTCTTTTGGTTGACGAACGGCACCGCCGTTCTGACGATTACTCTGACGCTCGCCATTTTCTTTCTCATCCCTCGCATCGGCGCGGGCGTACTGCAGAAGACGAGCGGGGAGGCGCTGCGAACGACAGGGTTTTCCGATCGAGTTGACCTCGGCACGATCGGCTCAGTGAAACAAGATCCTCAGATTGTCATGCGGATTGAACTGCCGGACCAATCCGCTGTTGAAAAAGATCGACTCTATCTGAGAGGACTCGCCTACGATCAGTACAATGGACGATCATGGAGTCACAGCGGAACCCGTCGGCGTTCGTTGAATCTCGCGGCTGATGGAACATTTCTCGCTCGCCCAGCGGGTAGCCGACTTCCGGACAGCCAGTCCATACCAATTCGCCAAGACATCCTGCTCGAAACGCTCGACACCGCAGTCCTGTTTGCCGCCCCATTCGCGGAACTTGTGAGCGGCGAGTTTCTCACTGTACAAGCCGATGCCATGAGCGGGCTCCATTTGCCATTTCCTCCTTCTTCCCGCATCCGATACTCCGTCACCTCTCAAGCTCCACACCTCGTCGCAGACGAGCAAATCGCCTCGATCCTGGTCTATCCAGATTCGATCCGTTCCCGCTATCTTCAGGTTCCCGTGGGATCACAGCAGGTCGCAGACTTGGCGCATCGTGTCAGCCAACAGGCCACGACCCCATTTGGGCGGACGCTGGCGATCCAGCAACATCTCTTGGAGAATTATCGCTACAGCCTTGAAGCCGACACGACCACGCTCAGTCATCCGCTCGAGGAATTTCTTTTCACGCGAAAAACAGGATACTGTGAACATTACGCGACCGCCATGGTTGTGATGTTGCGAACCGTAGGCATTCCTGCTCGACTTGTGACAGGGTTCCTGGCTACGGAATGGAATGAATACGGGAGTTATTTCACCGTACGCCAGCGGGATGCCCATGCCTGGGTTGAGGTCTACTTTCCTCACTCAGGCTGGATCACCATGGATCCCACTCCCACCGTCAGCGCAGCAGTGGCCACTTCTCGCTGGGAGCCACTCAGCCAACTCGGGGAATCTGTTCGTCTACAGTGGGATCGCCTGTTCGTCCACTATAGCGCGAAGGATCAATTGGCAGTCGTTCATGGAGTACGAGAAGGCAGTGACGCATTGCGTGAAAGAGTGAGTCGATGGGTTTCGTTGCTGAGTGCCCCGGTAAGCCAGGTCCTCAGCCGTCTGGCTCGCATGGCTCGAACGTTCCATCCTGGCATGCTGGGACTCGTCACGGGAGTGATCGTGGTCGGCCTAGCCTTACTTCTCCTCATGCTTCGGGATAGGATAGGGCTCTGGGCCACCATCCATCTTCCGACATCGCACCAGCAGCTTGCGATTGTCCAGCTCTATGCTCGCATGGTTCGCACGGTGGAGAAACACGGGGTGAACAAGCCTCCAACTGCTACAGCCAGTGAATTTGCCAGACTGGTTGAACAAGAATGGAAATCGGCCGGTCCGATAGTGGCTGATGTGATCACCCTCTACCATCAGGGACGATTTAGTCGAACCCCGCTCACCCCGGACGAACTTTCTCGCGCGGCTGAACAGGTGGGGCGGCTGCAATCCCTTATACACGGGGTCCGTTAACGGCCCTACTATCTATATCTCCATCGCTGCATAGTCTCGGTCCTGTCCAGAGGGCTAGGACCACAACCACGCCACATGGCCTTTAAGTAAGCCCTACGCCGACCTGCTTGCTGACATGTTGAAGCTCTTGCTTGAGCTGAGGAACAGAGCCACCACACTTGAGGGTTTGATCATAAGCCTGAGTCGTTCATGGGCGAATTGCATGGCCTGTACGATTTCCTTTTCTCTCAATGCAAAAAATCCCGCCAAATGCCGACGGAGAATCGGGAGAGTCCGCTCACTAAGGCTCCTTCGAGGGCCATCGGCAAGTCGGTTCAAGTTTGGCATGGGAACGAAACGGGTCCGCTCGACCTAATCCATCGCATCTAAGTAGCCAACGCGCTGGAAGTTTATATCCTTGAGAAAAACCCGTGCGCCGCATAGCACCTCACGCTGACAACTGATCAGTACCAAACTGCGGTATGCAACGCCATACAGAGTAGGAATAGTCAATTCGACCGATGCAAAGGCTACGGTAATATATCTAGGTCAGCACGATTTGTGGAGAGAAACACACTATCCGGAAAACCGAGTAGAGGTCTCTATGCAGAGACGCAGGGGAGAGGAAGGCATCTTGAGAAGAACGCTGATGTTGGAGCGGGAAACGGGATTTGAACCCGCGACCCTCGCCTTGGCAAGGCGATGCTCTACCACTGAGCTATTCCCGCTCGATCACAACCCGTCAGAGGGGTGGGATTCTACTGATGCAGGAACGAAGCTGTCAAGCGATCTGGTAGGCCACACTTTAATCATTGTTATCTTGTTACCTTCGTTTCAATGATTCAGAAGCGCTACCAAAAGGTAACCAGAGAATATTTCAGCCAAGCTATTGATTTACTGAGTGTTTGATTCTTGAAATCGGATGAGCGTGTATCGAGTGATACAGCAGGTACTCAGCGACACATATAGCGATCGTTTTCAATCATCATCGTAAACGCATTTTACAGCTTACTATTCAATCACTTATTACACTTCACCTAACTACAGTAGATCTATCGAGTTTGGTGCGCATATTGCGTATGTGGAGAGCCTGTGATGCACAGAAATTCAATACAAACGACAGTAGTTATGACTCATCAGCCGATGTGCATGTGCAATTCGTCCTGCTGATAGGCAGCTCTTTGGGTAAGAGAAGGGTCAGAGGTTTCGCTGGATTAAGTTAATAGGTTAAGTGAGAGACGTCGCGTGGGCTTGAGTCAAGCCCTCAACCGTGGGGAGGTGGGATCCATGTTTTTGTCACGGCGGCAGTTTTTAAAAGTCACAGCCGGGACCGTCGCGGCGGTGGCGGTGGCGGACAACGTCCTGGCGTTGACGGCGCTCCAGCCGGTGATCGAAGTCGGGAACCCGTTGGGGGACTATCCGGACCGGTCCTGGGAGCGGGTCTATCACGACCAGTATCGCTACGATTCCTCGTTTACGTGGGTCTGTTCGCCGAACGACACGCATGCCTGCCGCGTCCGGGCCTTTGTGCGGAACGGCGTGGTGATGCGGGTGGAGCAGAATTACGATCACCAGACCTATGAAGACCTCTACGGGAACCGCGGGACCTTTGCGCATAATCCGCGCATGTGCCTGAAGGGGTTCACGTTCCACCGGCGGGTCTACGGCCCCTATCGGTTGAAGGGCCCGTTGATGCGCAAGGGGTGGAAGGAGTGGATGGATGCGGGCTCGCCGGAGCTCACGTCGGAGGCGAAGCGCAAGTATAAGTTCGACAGCCGGTTTCTCGACGACATGCTGCGCGTGTCGTGGGACACGGCGTTCACGTATGCGGCGAAGGCGATGATCATCATTGCCACGCGGTACAGCGGCGAAGCGGGGGCCCGGCGGCTGCGGGAGCAGGGCTATGCGCCGGAGATGATCGAGATGATGAAGGGCGCGGGCACGCGCTGCTTTAAGCATCGCGCGGGGATGCCGGTGCTCGGGATCATTGGCAAGATGGGCAACACCCGGATGAACGGGGGGGTCAATGCGCTCCTGGATACCTGGATCCGGAAGGTGAGTCCGGAGCAGGCGCAGGGCGGCCGCTACTGGTCGAACTATACCTGGCACGGCGATCAGAATCCGGCGCATCCCTGGTGGTGCGGGGCCCAAGGGTCCGACATCGACCTCTCCGACATGCGGTTCTCCAAGCTGAACACCAGTTGGGGCAAGAACTTCGTCGAGAACAAGATGCCGGAAGCCCATTGGAAGCTCGAGTGTATCGAACGGGGCGCGCGCGTCGTGGTGATCACGCCGGAGTATAACCCGACCGCCTATCGGGCGGACTACTGGATGCCGCTGCGTCCCGCGTCGGACGGGGCGATCTTCTTAGGCGCGATGAAAATCATCGTCGATGAGAACATGCACGACACGGACTTCCTGAAGAGCTTTACCGATTCGCCGGTGTTGGTGCGGACCGATACCCTGCAGTTTCTCGATCCGCGCGACGTGGTCGCCGACTATCAGTTCCCGGACTTCTCCAAGAGCTACTCGGGCCGGGTGCAATCGCTGAAGCCAGCGCAGGTGGAGCGGTTGGGCGGGATGATGGTGTGGGACCTGAACAAGAAGCAGGCGGTGCCGCTGCATCGGGAGCAGGTGGGCTGGCACTATCAGACCAGCGGCATCGATGCCGCGCTCACCGGGACCTACCGGGTGAAGCTGCTCAATGGGCGCGAAGTCGATGCGATGCCGGTCTGGCAGCTGTACCTGGTGCATTTCCAGGACTACGATCTGGACACCTGTCATCAGATCTGCCGGACGCCGAAAGATCTGCTGGTGCGCTGGGCGCGGGATTCCGGCTCGATCAAGCCCGCCGCCATTCATAACGGCGAAGGGACCTGTCACTATTTCCATCAAACGATTAACTCCCGCGGAGCCGCGATGGTGCTCATCGTCACGGGGAACGTGGGCAAGTTCGGGACCGGGCAACATACCTGGGCCGGCAACTACAAGGCGGGATGTTGGACGGCGACGCCCTGGTCCGGCGCGGGGCTGGCGGTGCATACGGGGGAGGATCCCTTCAACATCACCCTCGATCCGAACGCGCACGGCAAGGAGATCAAGACCAACTCCTACTACTACGGCGAAGAGGTCGGCTACTGGAACCATGGCGACACGGCCTTGATCGTGAGCACGCCGAAGTACGGCCGCAAGGTGTTTACGGGCAAGACGCACATGCCGACGCCGAGCAAGTTCCGCTGGGTGGTCAACGTGAACGTGCTCAACAACGCCAAGCACCACTATGACATGGTGCGCAATGTGGACCCGAACATCGAGACCCTGATCTGTCAGGACATCGAGATGACCTCGGACGTGAACCATAACGACATCGCCTTCGCGGCGAACTCCTGGATGGAGTTCACCTATCCCGAAATGACGATCACGGTCTCCAACCCCTGGGTGCAGATCTGGAAGGGCGGGATCCGGCCGCTGTACGATACCCGCAATGACCTCGACACCTTTGCCGGGGTGGCGGCGAAGTTGTCGGAGATGACCGGGGATAAGCGGATGCGCGACTACTTCAAGTTCGTGTACGAGAACCGCGTCGACGTCTATGCGCAGCGGATGCTCGATGCCTCGAGCACCTTCTACGGCTATAGCGCCGACGTGATGCTGAAGTCGGAGAAGGGCTGGATGGTCATGGTCCGGACCTATCCGCGCACGCCGTTCTGGGAGGAGACGAACGAATCGAAGCCGATGTGGACCCGGACCGGGCGGTACGAGAATTACCGCACGGAGCCGGAGGCGATCGAATACGGCGAGAACTTCATTTCGCACCGCGAAGGGACCGAAGCGACCCCCTATCTGCCGAACGCGATCATGACCACGAACGCCTATGTGCGCCCGGACGATTACGGGATTCCGATCACGGCGCAGCACCATGACGATAAGACGGTGCGGAACATCAAGCTGCCGTGGCAGGAGATCAAGCGGCATGCGAATCCGTTGTGGGAGAAGGGGTATCAGTTCTACTGTGTCACGCCCAAGACGCGCCATCGGGTGCATAGCCAATGGTCGGTGAACGACTGGGTGCAGATCTACGAGTCGAACTTCGGGGATCCGTACCGGATGGATAAACGGACGCCGGGGGTCGGCGAGCATCAGTTGCACATCAACCCGCAGGCGGCGAAAGACCGCGGGATCAACGACGGCGACTACGTGTATGTGGACGGCAACCCGGTGGACCGGCCCTATCGGGGCTGGAAGCCGAGTGATCCGTACTACAAGGTGGCGCGGCTGATGATCCGGGCCAAGTACAATCCGGCCTATCCGTACCACGTCACGATGGCGAAGCACGCGCCCTACGTGGCTCGACGCCGAAGTCGGTCAAGGGCCATGAGACACGGCCGGACGGACGCGCCATTGCGGTGGATACCGGCTATCAGTCGAACTTCCGGTACGGGGCGCAGCAGTCCTTTACCCGGAACTGGTTGATGCCGATGCACCAGACCGACAGCTTGCCGGGCAAGCACGCGATCGCCTGGAAGTTCAAGTGGGGCTATCAGGTCGATCACCATGCGATCAACACGGTGCCGAAGGAATGTCTGATCCGGATCACCAAGGCCGAAGACGGCGGGATCGGGGCTCGCGGGCCCTGGGAGCCGGTGCGGACCGGGTTTACGCCGGGCCAAGAGAATGAGTTCATGATCAAGTGGCTCAAAGGGGAGCACATCAAGATCAAGGTCTGACACGTTAACTCGTGACACATGCCACTCGCCTGAGGAGCGGACGGCGAGCGTGTGACCGACTACACGATTAACGAGGAGGAAGACGCAATGCCTGAAGTCTATAACTGGCACCTGGGACGGAAGATGCTGTATCCCTACGAGGAGCGGCATCCGAAGTGGCAGTTTGCCTTTGTGTTCAACATCAACCGGTGTCTCGCCTGCCAGACCTGTTCGATGGCGGATAAGTCGACCTGGCTCTTCTCCAAGGGGCAGGAGTACATGTGGTGGAACAACGTGGAGACCAAGCCCTACGGCGGGTACCCGCAATTCTACGACGTGAAGATCACGCAGCTCATCGAGCAAGTGAATCCGGGGGGCCAGGTGTGGAACGTGCGGGTGGGCCGCAAACACCATGCGCCCTACGGGGTGTTCGAAGGGATGACCATTTTCGACGCCGGGGCCAAGGTGGGCCAGGCGGCGATCGGGTACATTCCGACGGACCAGGAATGGCGGTTCGTGAACATCTATGAAGATACGGCGACCTCGATGCGCGCCCTCGTCGAAGGCATCGACAAGACCGGCTTCTCGCGGGACGAACCCTGGAAGATGACGGGGAGCAGTCTGCCGGAGCACGAGACCTTCTTCTTCTATCTGCAGCGGATCTGTAACCACTGCACGTATCCGGGCTGCTTGGCGGCCTGCCCGCGGAAGGCGATCTACAAGCGCCCCGAGGACGGCATCGTGCTGATCGATCAGAACCGCTGCCGGGGCTACAAGAAATGTGTGGAGCAGTGCCCGTATAAGAAGCCGATGTATCGGGGCACCACGCGCGTGAGTGAGAAGTGTATCGCCTGCTATCCGCGGATCGAAGGCAAGGACCCCTTGACGGGGGGCGAGCCGATGGAAACGCGCTGTATGGCGGCCTGTGTGGGCAAGATCCGGATGCAGAGCTTGATGCGGATCGGAGAGGACGGCCTGTGGGCGGAAGATCGCTGGCATCCGCTCTATTACACGATTCGGGTGGAGCAGGTGGCGCTCGCCCCTCTATCCGCAGTGGGGGACGGAGCCGAACGGCTACTACATCCCCCCGCGGCATAGCCCGCGCGGGTATGCGCGGCAGATGTTCGGCCCGGGCGTGGATAATGCGATTGAGAAGTACCTCGTGCCCAGCCGGGAGTTGCTCGCGGTGCTGCAGCTCTGGCGGGCCAGCCAGCAGATCGTCTTCCGGTACGATGTGATTCCGGGCCCCAAGGTGTTTGAGACCCAGATCCACGGGAAGCGGTTTGAGATGTACAACGATACCGTGCTGGGGTTCAACAAGTCGGGGAAGGAAGTGGCGCGCATTCAGGTGGAGGAGCCGATCTACATTCGGCCCGCCGAGCGCGTGACCTGGCTCTAACGCCGCCGGCCAGCGCATCCCATCGAAGGGCAGGGCGTTCCCCCGAACGCCCTGCCCTTTGTGTTCCACTTCCAATGTAATGCGTTCCGCCTGCGTGAACTCGAAAGGGGGCCGACATCATCAAAGGTAGACCATCCACCACATGCCAATGAAGATGGCGGGAGATGACTTCACGCGAATAGTTCCCCCCTCACCGTACTTTCTTCACGACGTTAAGTAATTCTCTCTATCAAAGGACTGGTACCGTCCTGCAGCGTTCGAGTCGATCCGGCGGATCTGGTCGGTGTGAAGCCTCAGAATGCAGTCACACAGGGTGCTGTTAGGGGTAAGGCCGCACCACTGGAGAAGAGGGTCTCCGAGTTGTTGCATTTGGCCGAGATCGGGGTGTATAAAAAATCCTTAATTCATTGAGAACTCACTGTATTCCCCCCCTCAGTTGCTGGTGAATCAGCATGAAAATTTCACTGCTCTTTCCTCCAACCTGGCATCCGTCACAACCCTACCTGAGCCTCCCTTCGTTGACGGGATTTCTGGTGCTAGGTGGTGTCACGAACGTCTCTCAGCACGATCTTGGGATCGAGCTCTTAGACGGGGTGACTACTCAATCCTCTTGGGCAGACCTCTATCAGGAGATCAAGAGCGATCACCGTATTGAGTCCACGGTCATCGATGACCCGGTAAACGTCTTGATTAGTCTCTGCGGTGAGGCGGGCAAGGGCAAAATACTCCTATCGGAGCCTTTCCGTGCAGCGCTCGGTTTTCTGTCCCCGCTCAAACCACTGCCATCAATTGAACTCAAGGGAAAGGGCCAGGCGCTCCCGGTCTTTCGCGTCAAACGGTGACTCGAACGGACATCGTTGCACCTACAGGGTACGAACGACTCACCATCGGCGACGCAATCGTCGTTGCGCGCAGCGCGGCGGTCGCAGACGTGCGCACAGCTCTTTCTACAGCGCCCTCGCTACACATGTGGGCTGCGTTGGAACCAGGTGCTACTCGCGTTCCAGGGGCGCGCAACCGCGTGGGGCGTTCGGCTGCCGGGCTCCGCTCTGGATGTTGTTGTGCGCCACGCGTGGCATGGGGGTGTACTGGCCGCCGTCCGCGGCGATAGATATGTCTGGCCTGGGCGCGCTCCGTGGGAGCTTGAGGTGTCAATTCGCCTGCAAGAAGCGGGGGTGCCAACGCCGGATGTCGTGGCCTACGCGCTCTATCCGGCCGGTCGCGGGTTCTGCCGCTGTGATGTGGTGACACAACGACTGCCAGAGGGAGCCGACTTTCCTGTCGCATGGCAGGCCGGTAAGGCAGAGGAGCGCGCCGCCTTGCTCGTAGCAGTCAGCGTGCTCCTCCGTGACCTTCGGGCAGCCGGCGCGCAGCACGCGGATCTGAATGCCAAGAACCTCTATGTTTCCCGGGGTGCCGGTCAGTGGCACGCATGGGTGCTCGATGTGGACCGCGTGCGGTTCAAGCGCGCGAACGATCCCGCGGTTAGCGCGCAGAATCTCGCTCGGCTCGACCGTTCGCTCCGGAAACATCGAGAGCGCAACGCTCTCGAGATCAGCGACGTGGAGCTATCCTGCTTGGCTGAGCTTGTGGAGGCCGGCGCGTGAGCCGAGTGAAGATGGATCGGGTCTGCATCGTGATGATGTCCGCCATCGGAGATGCAGTCCATGTGCTTCCGGTACTGACCGCGCTCAAGCGGCATCACCCGACGATGCACGTGACGTGGGTGTTGCAGCCGGGACCAGCGACGCTGGTGCGTGATCACCCAGACCTAGACGAGATTATACTTTTCGACCGTTCAAGAGGATGGCGAGGATTCGCAGAGATCCGTCGCACATTACAATCGCGGCCTTTCGACCTTGTGATCAACCTCCAGGTCTCGTTCAAGGCAGGGCTTGTGACGTCGTTCACGTGCGCGCCAATGAAGCTCGGCTTCGACCGCGCACGCGCGCGTGACCTCAACTGGTTGTTCACTACGCATCGCATCCCGGCTGGGCCACGTCGTCACGTGCAGGAGCAATACTTCGAGTTTCTCGAGTGGCTGGAGGTGCCGCACGAACCAGTGCACTGGGGACTGGGTCCCTGGAACGAGGCTGAGCGGGAGTGGCAACGCGACTTTCTTGCGCGATTTGAGCGCCCAATCGCTCCGATTGTAGTAGCGACAAGCAAGCCGCAGAAGGATTGGCTTCCGGAGCGGTGGGCAGAGGTGAGCGACGCCCTCTATCACGAGTTCGGCCTCCAACCGGTTCTCGTGGGTGCGCGCTCACCACGCGAAATGCACGCTGAGGGGGTGATTCTTGCGCGGACACGAGCGAAGCCCTACAGTGCGCTCGGCGAGGGCGGACTGCGCGGGCTCGTCGGGATCATTGACGGCGCAGCACTCGTCCTCACTCCCGACACAGGGCCTCTTCACATGACTGTCGCGCTCAATCGGCCGGTAGTGAGCCTTATAGGCTACTCGAACCCCAAGCGCGTCGGCCCCTACCGGAAGTTCCGCGACCTCATGATCGACGCATATGGCGACCCGGGTGAGGACTATCCGCTGTCGATGGAGAACCGGTACGACCGGATGCCCAGGATCACCGTGCAGCAGGTACTCGACAAGGTCGAACGGTGGCGGACTGAGTACGCGGTCAGCTCCCGACGTTAATCCTATCTACCAGGGCGAGCATGGTGTGAGGATGTACTGGTAGAAGAAGTTGCCGGTCTTGCGCTCGAGGTACACAGCGAAGAGTATCGAACGCACGCATCGAACCAGACTCGCCGTGTACGCATATCCGGTGAGTCACTCGACCGAGTCGAAAATGCGGGTCCTTCCCATGCCCGTTACGCCTGGAGTGAGAAGCGCGTATTGGCTTCACCATGGGGGTCGAGTTCATTTAAGAACTCCGCCCCTCTGTTTGACCCAAGCTTCTTGAATCTTCACCGGTCTTTCGGCTCAGGCCTTGACTGCTCCTTCTGCGCACTTGACGCGCTTCAGGAGGTCCAGTAGAGTTGCTCGATCATACGGACATTAAACGTCACAAGCTTGGGGTATCATCGGCGT
Source organism: uncultured Nitrospiraceae bacterium (assembly GCA_963801725.1). Classification (GTDB taxonomy): domain Bacteria; phylum Nitrospirota; class Nitrospiria; order Nitrospirales; family Nitrospiraceae; genus Palsa-1315. Next base: position 453,701 of record CAWDFX010000002.1, on the reverse strand, counting down.
GACCTCTCATCAGCAGCCAGCGGTTCCATTTGCCGCACAAGCCATACCCTTCGATGAGTTCCTGGTTTCAGGAAAACTCCCGGATGGCTACCTCGCCAGCGAGTATCTGGCTCAGCAATTTGTCGAACGCCTCGTGCACTATGTCCTCAGTGTCCCAACTGGTAGCTATACCATGGCTCAATTGGGACAGCTTCTGGAACAGATCGACTCTCGCACACAGGTTCTCTTCTTCAAACGACTCAAAGAAACCAGCCCCGAGAGCCTCAAAGATTTCGCCCCACTCTATTACGGATTCATGAACGAGTTTCACGACCTCCTATTTACCTAGCCCACAATTTGTTTTGTAAGTGGCTAGGTAACTTGTCTATTTTAGAGAAACACATCATCTGTTTGGGATTTGTTCCTCCAGGGTTTGCCTTGCGCTCGAAGGGTTCCCTTTCTCGGTGCTCTGGCATACCCGACAGACCTGGCATCCAATCGAGAGTGTAGGGTCTTTCGGATGCGTGAGTCGCATTAGTCTCACGCCACCAGCCATCCACATGGACCCGCTCCGCGACTGTCACTGCATGGAACTGTTGAGGGTTCTGCGGGATCAGTGCCGCGAGTGGTATTAGGCACGGCGGTGTTTTGGGCCATGCCCCGCTCGACGGCCACACAAGAGTCTCGGCGAGATTTATACCGATCCACGGAACGAAGGCGGTTCCGACAAGGGGAGCCGCTTCGTACTCCCGGCAAGTAGGCTGAAATGCACCTTCACCACACGTGCTGCAACTCGAAGGGCCGCTGCGTCAGGCAAATCTTGCCGACGCGTTTCCCCGCCGTGCCCTAGGAGTGCGTGCCTCAGTCTGTATAGAGCAAACTGAAGCACCCGTTCGCCTCCATCCCCTCACGCAGGCTTCGGAAGCGGTTCAGGGTCCCTTCATTCTCGGTAAAAATACAGAGCACAGCAGGCACTCGCATCATCAACCGGCGCCGATCTTCCCCACGGGCCTTCGAGACACCGATCCTGCCGTCCCCTCGGGTACAACGCGGCCAGACCACAGTCGAAATGTTTGGCCGGCTATTCGAATAGCTTTGCAACTTCCGCCATTGGGCGGGTTCATCGTTGTCGCCGTCCCGACAGTGCTTTCACCTGTATTCATCTCACCTCCCGTAGAAAGCTTGTCCGTCTCATGAGGGGCCTCCTTCCAGGGCACCCTCAATCGACAGGTCATGCGCGAAACAAACCGGACAAATGAAGTCGTAGATACAGTTTCCAGTGTAATTCTTGACAGGATTTAAAAAGGAGAGCAGGCTATTTTTACTTACGGAGGGAACTATCGCTACGCACTATTTATCTATTCCAGGAGGCATATAATGCAGAAGTTGATTGTCATTGGATTTGCGGCGTTGTCCCTGATTGGAACCAGCTCGTTAGCTCTGGCGGACGAGGCTATGATGGGTGAGATGGGTAATATGAAAAACGAGATGAAGACTGAGAAAGATTCGATGAAGAGCGATATGAAGGTAAAGAAGAAGGAGATGAAGGGCCAGACGAAGGTGCACAAGGAGAAGATGAAGGCGAAAAGCCATGAAACAAAGGGCAAAGTGAAGGCACAAAAACATACGGCAAAAGCCAAAGCTGGAGAGACTAAGGGTTCCGCTCAGTCGATGAAGCACGACATGAAAGCGACAGTTCCAGCTGCCCCTGCTCTTGCTGTCACGCCATAGTTGCTCGTAATCGCCTCAGGAGATTGCCCGGCCTTCAGGAGGTCTTCCTCCTGAAGGCCGTTCTATGTCGGGAAGCTCTCGCGTCGAGGCCGGGCGTAGAAGAAACTCTTCGGGTCTCGATTCAGCATAGTAACGTCGCCCCCAATCAGTCACGATGAAGGCCGAAATCGCCTGCGTACTGACCTCGTCATCGACGATATCACTCGTCTTGTTCCCCTGTGGGCCATTTGCTAGGATGCAGCGGCTTGAGTGTCTATATTACTCTCATGAAAATCGCAACGTTCAATGTCAACTCTCTCCGCAAACGTTTGCCGATCGTGCTCGACTGGTTGGCCCATCAGAAGCCCGATGTACTCTGTCTTCAAGAAACCAAAGTCCAGGACAGCGAGTTTCCGCTGCTGGCATTGGCGGAATCAGGATACGAGATCACCTACCGGGGGATGAAGTCGTACAACGGCGTTGCGATATTGAGTCGGGAGAAGCCGGAGGCGGTGGCGTATGGGTTTGACGATGGAGGCGAATCGGAAGATGCGCGGCTCTTGCGCGTGGTGATCAAGGGGATTCCCATCGTCAATACGTATGTGCCGCAGGGATTCGAGATCGACTCACCGAAGTATCAATACAAGCTTGGCTGGTACGATCGACTCCGCAATTATTTTGAAAAGCATATGTCGCCGAACAAACCGGCTATTTGGTGCGGTGACATGAATGTCGCTCCGCGGCCGATGGACGTGCACAGCCCCGAGAAACATCTGAAGCATGTCTGCTATCACGAGGATGTGCGGCAGGCGTATGAGAAGACGCTGGCGTGGGGATTTCAGGACGTGTTCGTGAAACTCTATCCTGACCGACAGCAGTATACATTTTGGGATTACCGGGCGCCTGGTTCGCTGGAAGCGAATAAGGGCTGGCGCATCGACCATATTCTGGCGACGGCCTCGTTGGCGGAGCGTTGTGTCAGGGTAGAGGTGGACGTCGAGCCGCGACGAGCGAAAGACCCCTCAGATCACACATTCTTATGGGCGGAGTTTTCGGTCTAATCACGAGCGCAACGTCCACACCTGCCCACTTCGGTCAGTTCGGTAAGTCGTTCACATCGACCGAAGTGGATCACAAGCTTGAACGAACCATTAAGCCGCATTCAGGACCCGCTGCTTTGCAAGCAACAGGGTCATGCGATTCTGCGCAATCAACGGATCGAGGACCAGCCCGCAATTGATACAACGGAGCACTGCGGCTTCCTGCGAAAACTCCGGTCGCCACTCCTTCACCATCAATCCTTTGCATTTTTGACAGGTCATCGTGCTCACCTCCTGCTTTTATGTGTTCCAGCGCCGACGAGTCGTCCTTGCACGAGAGGAATACTAGCATTGCAAGATTAATAAGGTGTTAACTGTCAGTTAAAACTCTCTAATGTCTATACATGACAACATGCATGATATTGCGGTGATCGGTGCGGGTGCCGCTGGGTTAGCTGCCTCGATTTTCGCGGCTGAGGCGGCCGTGAAGAGCGATCGTCAGCGGAAGATAGTGCTGCTCGATGGTGTGAAAATGATTGGCGCCAAGATCCTTGTTTCCGGTGGCGGTCGCTGTAATGTTACGCACGAGGTCGTCACCCCAGCCGACTACTTTGGCAATCGCCGGATCATCAAGAACGTGCTGGCGGCATTCTCCGTTGATCAGACCGTGAAGTGGTTTGCCTCGTTAGGGGTCGAGCTCAAACGCGAGGCTACCGGGAAACTCTTTCCGGTGACCGACAAAGCCCGGACCGTCCTGCACGCGCTTGTTGAACGTTGTCGTGAACTTGGGATTGAGATTCAGTCGAACCATCGAGTGGATGATATCGAGCGCACCACGGATCATGGCCATGGGTTTGTGATTCACCATTCGCAAGGAGTCTTACACACAAGGAAAGTTGTTTTGGCGACCGGAGGCCGATCGATTCCCAAGTCGGGGAGTGATGGTCTTGGATATAACCTCGCCCGCCGACTTGGCCATCACGTGACAGCCACTGTCCCGGCACTCGTACCGCTGGTGCTCGAAAGCACAATGTTTCACAAATCGCTCTCCGGTCTCTCGCATGAAGTGAAACTCACCACGATTGTGAAGGGTCGCAACGTCGACAGCCGGACTGGGAGTTTACTCTGGACCCACTTCGGGATCAGTGGGCCGGTAGTTATGGACGCGAGTCGCTTCTGGTGCCTGGCACAGGAGCAAGGAGAAGCCGTGGTCGTCTATGGGAGCTTTCTTCCTAATCAGACACAGGAACAGGCGCGGCAATGGTTCATGGCCCAAGCAGCCGACACTCCTCGATGTTCTCTCGCGAAGACACTCGCACAACTAGTTCCAGAACGGTTTGCCGAGGGACTCTGTCTTCATATCGAATGTGATCCACAGAAGGCGATCGCGCAACTGCCTCGAAAAGATCGAGATCGTCTGATCGAGGCGCTCACGGCATTCCAGTTTCCGGTGGAGCAGCACCGCGGTTGGAATTATGCCGAAGTCACTGCCGGGGGAATCCCATTAGAAGAGATCAATTTCAGGACAATGGAGTCGAAGCTGGTGCCGGGTCTCTATCTGGTCGGAGAGATCCTCGATTGCGATGGCCGTATCGGTGGTTTCAACTTTCAATGGGCCTGGGCCACGGGTTGGATCGCGGGACATGCGAGTGCCATCAACTCCGCGATGGCCTGAGGAAGATCTTAGCCTAGGGGCCATGTGGTGGATTGATCAACAACGGATGTCGTCCGTTGCAGTATTCTACTCTGCATTTTGCTGATTCAGTTCAACGGGAAATCAGCTACGTAACGGCAACAGGGGTGATGATTGCTGGATACTGGAGTCAGAAAGAGAGCGGCCGAGTCATACACCTGCGCCCATTTGAGTCTGCTTCAGCCGCAGAGAAAGAGGTAGCATCTCCAAATTCTGCGCGAGATGGTAATCAGCTTGACTGTATGGGTAAGGCCTTTATAGTACGGTGATGGAGCGTGTGTGGTGTTAGGGGTGCTGTGATGGCGTGGATAGCATAACCTTCACCGCCCCATTCGCTGCCGTCATGCATGCAGGCTGGAGTGGTAGTCAGGAGTACGGTATTTCAATGAGTCGTCAGCTTACCTGTCCGCAATGTCAGAAGGACGGCGTCCTTCGAGCCCGTCCTCAGTCTCCACGTGAACATGTGGCCGCGCTCGTGTTTGTCTCGCCGTTCCAGTGCCCTTCCTGCAACCATCGATTTCTCGCGCCGCGCCTGGGGTTCAGCCATCCTCAGCATCCGGTCGATCGCCGCGAACATCTCCGGATTCCAGTGCGACTCTATCTCTCATTTTCCGGGGGCAAGGTTCGAGGTGAAGGGACGGTGCTTGATCTCTCGATGGGCGGCTGTATCATCAAAAGCGAGACCCAGGTCCATATGGACGACATCTTTTATCTGCAATTGTCGCTTGACGAAGCTGAGCTTCCTCTTGAAGTAGCCGGAATGGTTCGATCTGTGAGCGCTCGTGGCATCGCGTTCAAGTTCCTTCGCGCCGCGCAAGAGAACAAGCGTCTGCTTGCTTTTGTCCAGGCCCAGATACCGGATCAGTCGGACAAATCCTCGGACAAAGTCGGTGTCGCTGTCTAAACTGGCCGACGAATCCCGTTCGCCCGTCGTTCGTGAAGCGTCGTTCGTCCCTCGTCTAAAGAAAGAAGCATCTGCTCTTATCCCCAACGAGATACGCTTCACGATTCACGCTTCACGGGTTTCGAGCACACCGCTGGTGGGCTAGATCGGAGTTTCCCAGGCAGAATGAAGCGGGTGGTTGTTGATCAGTTCCTGGTGTGCGGCAAGATCATAGGGTTCAATGGTGAGGTCGTGCTCATTGAACGGCTCTGGGCAGGCAGAGGAACAGAGATACGCACAATACAATTCAGCCTTCTCTTTCGTGGCGAACCGGCAAAGCCCGTATTCCGGCATCCCGGATGAAGGATACCAAAATGCCAGCTCAATCGCACTCCCCTGATAGATACCGAGGGTGCGGTGTGTGATCTGAAATCCGCCGGGTAAATGTGATGAGGGTTCAAGCGACATCGGACGGTTTCGACTCCGAATAGTATTTCGCATGATAACATGATCGATCCCCTACGTTATAGACCGGCGCGGTCGAGCAGAAGGGTAACTTTAGGCCGTCACCCAACGAGTTGCCGGTGATATAGGGACCATAATCGCCTGCTTGATAGACTGCCCGGTGTCGTTCCGCTAGAATCCCGATTCATGTCCGATCTTCCTGTCGTGCCCCCAGCTCCAACGAATGCGCAGGATGAAACTCGCTCGGTAGTCAAAGCGGCCGGCGTGATCGGCGTGGCCACTTTCTCCAGCCGGATTCTTGGTTTCATCCGCGACATGGTGTTGGCGAAGATGTTTGGCGCGACGCCCGCGGCAGATGCCTTCTTCGTGGCCTATCGTGTCCCCAATTTGCTTCGCGAATTATTTGCGGAAGGGTCGATGTCTTCCGCCTTCATTCCGGTGTTCACGGAATATCAGACGCTCAAGTCGAAACGGGACGCTTGGGAACTAGCCAGCGCCGTCTTCACCACGCTGCTCACGATTGTGACCGGGATCACGATTCTGGGTATGATCCTCGCGTCCGGGATCGTCTGGTTGCTCGCGCCGGGGTTTCATGACGATCCGGCGAAGCTGGGCATGACGACATTGCTCACGCAGATCATGTTCCCCTATCTGGTCTTTATCAGCCTGGCTGCGCTGGCGATGGGTATCCTGAATTCCATGCGTGCCTTCGCGGCGCCGGCGTTCTCACCGGTGTTCTTTAATGTCTTTATCATCGGCTGCGCGCTCTTCTTGTCGCCGACCATGCACGAGCCGATCCTCGGCGTGGCCATCGGGGTTGTGGCGGGAGGCGCGGCGCAGTTTGCCATGCAGTTGCCGGGATTGCGTCTGCGCGGCATGTTGTTCGGATTTCGGTTCGCTCCAGGCCATCCCGGCGTGCGGCGGATCGGCGCGCTGATGGTGCCGTCGCTCCTTGGCCTCTCCGTGACCCAGATCAACATTACTGTGAGCACGATCCTGGCTTCCTTCTTTGCGGGTGGGCCGACCTATCTCTTCTACGGTATGCGGTTGATTCAGTTCCCGCTCGGGATTTTTGGCGTGGCGCTGGCCACAGCCATTTTACCGGCACTCTCGGCGCAAGCCGCGCGTGGGGCGGTGGATGAATTGCGGACCACGTTGGGATTCGGCCTTCGCATGATCCTCTTTATCATCCTTCCGGCTATGCTGGGTCTGATCCTCTTGCGTCAGCCGATCGTCCATCTGTTCTTCGAGCACGGGAGCTTTACGGCGCACGACACGGCTGAGACGGCGGCAGCGGTACTGTGCTATTCCGTCGGCCTCTGGGCTTTTGGAGGCGTTCGCATCATTGTATCCGCTTTCTATTCACTGCAAGACACGCGCACGCCAGCCATCTCTGCGGCAATCGCCGTCGCAGCCAACCTCGTCTTCTCGATCCTACTGATGTCGTTTCTTGGCGCGGCCGGCCTGGCCTTGGCCACAGCTCTGGCGGCGATGGTGAATGGAGGCATTTTGGTCGCAGTGCTACACCGTCGGTTAGGCGGTGTGGAGTGGGGCTCTGTAGGACGATCGTCGCTGCGCGTATTGATCGCATCCATCCCGTTAGTCGTGGTCTGTGCCTGGGTGGCGGCATCGCAGGTCTGGACGCATCCCGGTGAATGGACGGAGAAATCGGCCATGCTCTTCATGGCCATCGGATTGAGTGTGGGCGGTTATCTGGGCGTCCATGCCTTGCTGCACTCGGAGGAACTCGATCTGGTCTGGGGAATGGTCAGACGGAAATTGAAGCGAGGAGGAAACTAACGTGATGGACAAGAGACAATCTTCACCCAAACGCCGCACATCTGACGCCATACGATTCACGGCCTGCGTTTTTCCCACTCCATGGGGCTGGATGGGTGTGTCTGAAACGACGAAGGGGATTAACGCAGTCGTGTTGCCGAAGGCGTCACGTCAGGCCGTGCTGTCAGAGTTGGGATTGCCCTCAGCCGAGTTGCTGGAGGGCCGGACTTCTCCACGACTGCGAGAGGCCCAGGCGCAATTGACCGGCTATCTGGCCGGAATGCGCAGGTCCTTCGATCTTCCGCTGGACCTTTCACGAGGGACGAGTTTTCAGCAGAAGGTCTGGCGGACCCTTCGAGGAATCTCCTACGGCCGGCTTCGATCGTATCAATGGGTAGCGCTTCGCGTAGGAGGAAGACAGTATGCCCGTGCTGTTGGCAATGCCGTGGGAGCGAATCCGATGCCGATCGTGATTCCTTGCCATCGAATTGTGGCGCAGGATACGTCACTTGGCGGATTCTCGGGCGGCTTGCCCACAAAACGGAAACTGCTCACGCTCGAAGGAACCCTGGCTGAGGTTCGACCGGAACAGTCCTAGCCCACATTACTCATGAGCGCTTCTACGCAATTGCCGATCCGCTGCTCTTGCGCGTGAAGCGTGAAGTGCAGGAAGGAATGTGTCTGTATCCTCATCATGCGAGATACGAGATACGCTTCACGAGGAACGCACTTTCAGACGATTTCGCAACGAACCGTCATGAACCATGCAGGCTAATCCATGAAGGCTGTGATTCAGCGGGTAACCAGAGCGTCAGTCCACGTTGAGGGCAAGACGGTGGGGCAGATTGAATCTGGCCTCCTGGTGCTGCTGGGCGTAGCGAAGGGTGATGGGGAAACCGACGGACGTTATCTCGTCGAGAAGATGCACACCCTCCGGATCTTTTCCGATGAGCAAGGGAAAATGAATCGCTCGCTGGCAGACATCGGGGGATCGGTCTTGCTGGTTTCCCAGTTTACATTGCTGGGCAGGACGGCGAATGGCCGTCGCCCAAGCTTTGATGAGGCGGCGCCCCCGGATGAAGCCAAACGATTATACGAGCAGGTTGTGGCAGGTTTACGAATCCACGGTACTCCCGTGGAAACCGGTATTTTCTCTGCGCACATGCAGGTCGAATTGCTGAACGACGGACCGGTGACTTTTGTGCTGGACAGCCGAGGTTCGAACTAGTTCCGGTCTATGCCCAGTCTGTTTCATAAAGACCAATCAGAAGGATCATTGGGCCGACATCAGTACTATGAGCAATATCTGCTATAATACGTTCAGGTGTTTTCGGAATGTGTGAGAGGTGGATATGGGACCGCAAGTTCCGCCACGGCATCCGCTCCGTCAGTTGTTCGGCGCCCTGACCGAGAAAAGTTTCACGGAACATCTCGGGTGGCCCGACCCCAACGTCACCAGCTACGTCTCCAACCTGCTCGTCGACTTTACCCACACAGACCAACTGTATAAAATAAAAAATCAGCACGACAAACCGGTCGATACGGTGATGGATCTCTTGTTTGAGTCGGAAGTATTACTCCAGGCCCAGTCGATGGATCGTGAACGGGACGTGCATCAGCACATCGGCGACTTCACACTCTTCATGGCGGGACTGTTTCCTGAGTATCTGCGCCGTCTCAAGACAGCTGGATTGATCTACCACAAGGATTTCCTCGTGGACTATATGAAAACGGGAAAGCGCTCCTACGGGATTGTCGCGCGAATGGCTGACGGCCCGTCGAAAGAGGAGCTTCCTCTGTTCAGAAAACTCTCCGACAACTTCGAGCTCTGTGTCACCGGGCTGGGGTTCGTGCGGTCCGATCTGGACCGCATGAAGGATCCGACGTACCGGCAGGCTCGGAATCTTCTCCTCAATTGACCAGTCCCCGTCCTCTCATTCTTGCTCATGGAGGCGCCGGTTCTCGGCGTATAACGCCGGCGCAGGCCACCTGTTTGGCCGATGCGATCTCGGACGGCTACGGTATCCTCGCGCAGGGAGGCCCTGCTCTCGCCGCTGTGGAATGTACGATCAGTCTTCTGGAGCAATCGGGACTGTTTAATGCAGGACGAGGAGCGAATCGCCAGCTGGACGGGGTGCAGCGAATGGATGCCGCGATTATGGAAGGAGCTCAACTCAAAGCTGGGGCTGTTGCTTCGATCGAAGGAATCGCACATCCGATTACGGCGGCGCGCCTGGTTATGGAAGAGACAGACCATGTTCTGTTGGTCGGACCGTTCGCCGGCAAATTTGCGCGGCACTTCACACTCGATCGGCATCGTTCCACCGGAGTGCTTCGCCGTCTCTCCTATGACCGGACTCTTGCGAGACAGAGACGTTCAACAACAGAACGGCATGGGACCGTCGGCGCTGTTGCCTTGGATCGGTCCGGGACCGTGGCGGCAGGGGCTTCGACCGGAGGTATTGATTCGATGTTGCCAGGGCGGGTTGGCGACAGTCCGCTTATCGGCTGTGGGGTGTATGCAGACAATCAGAGTGGTGCTGTGTCGATGACCGGAACGGGTGAAGGCATCATCCGCCTTGTAATCGCCAAGAGTATCTGCGATCGTTTAGCTCTAGGGAAGAATCCCGCGGTCGCTGTTGGGCAGGTGTTGCGGATGCTGGTGTCGCGTATCAACGGATCGGCTGGGGCCTTAGTCCTCTCGTCGAACGGGCGATTTGCCATCAGGCACGTGTCACCCTATATGGCTGCCGGCTGGTGGAACGGGACCGGCCAGCCAAAAGTTCGAGGACAATTTCCATGAAGGACACGCTCTTTCACTTGGCGTTTTCCATACACGATGTGGATGCCGCGAAGCATTTCTATGTCGATGGGCTTGGTTGCACGTTGGGTCGGGAGTCGAGCCATGCCGTCACGTTTGGACTCGCGGGGCATCAACTCGTGGCCCATCTGACGACGGAACCCTTGATGCCACAACAAGGCATTTACCCCCACCATTTCGGTCTGACTTTTTTGTCGAAAGAATCGTGGCAACAGTTTTTGGAGCGAGCGCAGGCGAAACAGTTATCTTTCTATCAACAGCCTCGCGTGCGATTCCCCGGAACTCGTATTGAGCACCATACATTCTTTCTGGAAGATCCCTCCGGGAACTTTCTTGAGTTCAAACATTACACACACGAGTCGGCGATCTTTGGCGAGCGAGACTATCGTGAGGTCGGCGACTCGCTAGAGCCTCCCGTTTCCTCCTGAATTGGGGGCTCTGGCGAATATTGGTCTGACTCTAACTCCGGTTCTGAGTCTGGCTCTGACTTGGGTCCTGGTTGCAGTTGAGGATATTGGTGAGATCCCCGAGTAATCCGTTTGAGGATTCTGTCGTGACGCCGAGCCAGGGCGGTCGTTTTTCGTATCGGATCGTATCGACGTGGCGAAGGCAACATAGCTGTCAGCCAGGCGGCCTCGTCGGCTGTCAAGTCGCGCGAGGACTTTTTGAAGTGATGACGGGCCGCTGCCTCAGCCCCGTAGACGCCCTGCCCCCACTCGGCTACATTGAGATACAGCTCGAGAATACGTTCCTTCGTGAGATGATGTTCGAGTGAGCGCGTGATCAGCGCTTCCCGTGCCTTTCGAAGAAGGGATCGTTCGGATGACAGATAGAGATTTTTAGCCAGCTGCTGCGTAATGGTACTCCCTCCACGCTTGAGTTCGCCTGCTTCGAGGTTATACAAGGCCGCATCCTTGATTCCTTCCCAGTCGAAACCTTCGTGGGTGAAGAACGACGCATCTTCCGCCGCCACGACTGCCCGTCTGAGGTAGGGAGAGATGCGTGAGAGCGGCATCCATACCCGATTGCGCCCGATGGTTCGGCCTTTTGCCTCGGCCTGAGATTGTCGCGTTTCCATCAAGGCCGTCACACTTGGATTGGTCGTGCGCAAGACCGAGACGTCGGGCATCTCAAGTAGCCAGAGAAAGAGAATCGCCCCGATCGGGAGGCAGAAGCCGATGATCAGGAAGGCTCTCACGCGGGACCGGGATTGTGCGGTTGACTTCCGCATCAGAGGCTGCGTATCACAGGGACGATAAGTGCTCGTGTGACTAACTGGGCGTCTAATAGAGGAGTGGCTGGATGTAGCATGAGAATCCTTTCGGCAGAGTTTATCAGAAGTTGCGCGGGACCAGAGCAGTTTCTGAAAAGTGACCTTCCAGAAGTCGCCTTCATCGGACGGTCGAACGTCGGAAAATCCTCTCTCATCAACTCCCTCTTGCAGCGCAAGGGACTGGCTAAGGTAAGCCGCACACCGGGGAAGACTCGTTTGGTCAACCTCTTTCGGATTACCAGCGACGATCCTGGGCTGGCGCGTTTCGTGGTGGTGGATTTGCCGGGATACGGTTACGCGAAGGTGTCGAAAGCGCTGAGAGCTCAATGGGCGCCATTGGTCGAGCAGTATCTCGGCGGCAGTGAACAGCTACGCGTGGTGGTGCTGTTGGTCGAAAGCCGAGTGGTGAGCGAGCAGGATAGGGAGACGATCGCATGGCTTCTGTCCATCGGACGGCTTCCAATTGTGGTGGCGACAAAAGTGGACAAGTTAAAAATGAGCGAGCGTGTCGGTACACTCCGTCGGCTGCAGGAAGGGCTGGAGTCGGTCGAGGGCGACGCAGTTATTCCTTACTCGTCTGTGACGGGCGAGGGGCGGGAGCGGTTGTGGGCGGTCTTGAAAGAGCGGATTCGAACTTGATCTCGATATAGGCCTTGTTCTTGAGGTCTGTCAGCCATGATTGGAAGGCATCTTCGGTTTTCTGCTGAAAGACGAGTCCCTGGATTTCAGTGCGGACTTGCTCATATGGGCGGAACTGTTTCGGCTTCTTGTCTTCCAAGCGCACGATGTGAAAACCTTCAGAGGTTTCAATCACGTCAGAGATGCCGCCGGGAACCAGAGTGGCGATGGTGCGCTCGATCTCAGGCAAGAGCTCTCCTTGCCGCACTAAGCCCAGCTGTCCTCCCTGTGCAGCGTTCGGGCCGTCGGAAAAGCGCAGCGCCAGATCCTCGAAGGACTCCCCCTGCTTAAGCCGCGCCATCACCTCATGAGCTTTCTCCCTCGCCTCGGCCATATCGACCAGTGATCGAGGCCGAATAAGAATCTGGCTGAGCGTATATTCTTCCGAGTGCGCAAACCGATCACGGTGCTCCTGGAAGTATCGTTTCATGTCGGAGTCTCCGACCATCACCGCACTCCGCACCTCGCGGTCGACGATCCTGAGCAGCGTCAACTGTTCTCGGGCGCTTTTTCTGTCTGCTGGGTTCGTCTCATCGACCACCCTTCCCTGTTGCTTCACTTGTCGAATCGCTTGGAGGACCTCCTCATCGGTGACTATGATACCTCGCGCCTTGGCTGCCTGGAGTTGTAATTTGCGCTCGATCATCGAGGTCAGCACCATGTACTCCGCCGTCTTGAGTCGGCGCGCGAGGGCGTCGCCTTGGTATTCTTTCTGAATCCGCTCCCGCTCAGGGGCGAGCTCCCGTTTCATTTCAGAGAGCATGATGAGGTCCGAGTTGACGATGGCGACGATCCCATCTTCCACCTGCGCGGCTGAAAGAAGGGACGCCTGTGCGATCAGCCCAAGCGCGAAGAACCCTATGCGTCTCAGCCAGTCTGGTGCCATCGTGATGAACGGACGAATCGTACTCATGGATATGGGCCTCGCCACATGCCTATAGGATCGACCAGCCGGCGAGGTTGTGTGGGATTGTACACGAATTGCAGAGGACTTGAGGAGTTTGGAGGAGGGCAATCTCGGTCCGCGACGATTCAGTGGGTGCCGACATCGTCGGCGACATAGCGAGAGGCGTCGGCGAGTCGGATAACCGCTTTCGCGCGGATGTCGGCGATCACGCCGTCGAAACGTTTCCGGCGCTTCTCGTTGAGCAGTTCCTGTCGGAGGCGCTCCCGAACTGCCACATCTGCTTGAATGATTTCCTTGTCGAGGGGTGTCGTCATGACGAGGTAATAGCCGGCGTCCGTCTTGATCGGCGCACTGACGAATCCTGGCTTGAGGGTGTGAATGACTGCATCGACTTCTGGGGCGACCAAATCTTTACGATAGGGCCCGAGATCACCACCATTCGCTTTCGATTTACCGTCGATGGAGTAACGCTGCGCAAATTGGGCGAAATGTCCGCCCTGGTTGACCTGCTTTTCGAGATCTTTTGCGGCCGAAATATTCGGCAGCAGCATCAGCGACACTCGTACTTTCAATGGTGTCAGGAGTTCGTTGGCATGTTGTTCGTAGAACGCGTCTAATTCTTCTTTCGAGAGTTCGACCTTGGCTTTGATCCGGTCCTTGAGGAGTTCGTCGAGAATCAGTTGTTCCCGGTAGCGCTGCGCTCGCTCGCGAATGGCATCGTTCTGGTCGAGTCCCAGCTTGCGCGCTTCCTGCATGAGCAGCTCTCGGGTGATGAGTTCATCGAGAAAGAGGCGCTTCCCCCCTTCCTTCTGGTACCTCGCCCTGGTGGCCTCGGCCAGTTCTCCCCAACGGGTATCGAATTCTGTCTGCGTGATCTGTCGGCCATTGACGAAGGCCAGCACGCCTTCATCGGGCGGTGGCGTGCAGCCGGTAAGTAACAGGAACGTGCCGCCGATGGCGCTGAGGAGCAGGGAGACGAGTCGGCCAGCGACGACGTTCGCCGACCCGTTCGATGATCGAGTCATAGACGCGGGAGACCTTGTTGGCGAGATGATTGTGAGGACATCGTGGTGTTGGTATCACAGCCTCCGAGGCTTTGCAAGGCTGCCGTGAGTTCTCGAAAGATGGAAGGCCAGTCCTGATGCGGCATCTGGAGCTCGAACGAAAGCGGAGACAGGAAGCAAACCCGTTTCTTGTACCGGTCCATCATCCGGTGGATCGCTTGGCTTGAGACCCGGCTCTTGGCGTCGAGCGTGACGACGACGGAGTGGGCCTTGAGTTCGATCGTGCTCAGGCGCAAGGCTTTGGCCTGGAGCCGCACCTGCATGACTTCGAACAGTCGCTCGACGGAGTCCGGGGCCAGCCCATACCGATCCTGTATTTCGCCATGAAGCAGGGCAAGGTCTCCAATTTGGGTGCAGGACGAAAGTCGTTTGTAACATGAGAGGCGTTGGTGGGGGTCGGCGACATATTCATCAGGAATAAAGGCGGAGACATTGAGCCGGAGGATGGGGTCCGGCTCTTCTTCCACCACCTGGCCCTTGAGACGCTGGACGGCCTGTTCCACCATTTGCATATACAGATCGAGTCCGATGGCCGCGATATGCCCCGACTGTTGTTTCCCGAGGAGGTTGCCGGCGCCACGGATTTCCATATCCGCTGCGGCGATGCGGAAGCCGGCTCCCAGTTCAGTAAACTGTTGAATCGCCGTGAGGCGCTTCCGGGCGTCCTCACTCAACTGTCCTTCATCGGGGACCAGGAAGTAGGCGTAGGCTTGGTCGCCGCTTCGCCCGACTCGCCCGCGCAATTGGTACAACTGCGCAAGGCCGAACATGTCGGCGCGATTGACGAAGATCGTGTTGGCATGAGGCACGTCGATGCCTGATTGGATAATGGCCGAGGCGATCAACACATCCGCCTCTCGGCGAAAGAATTTTAGCATCACGGCTTCGAGTGGTTTGGCGTTCATCTGCCCATGTGCCATCACGATGCGCGCCTCGGGGACCAGTTGTTGGAGCCAGGCTCCCGTCTTCTCCATCGTTTCGACCCGGTTATGGACGAAGTAGATCTGCCCGCCTCGCCCCAGTTCGCGCAACATCGCTTCTCGAATGAGTGCGTCACTCGATCGGACGACCTGTGTCCGAATGGACAAGCGGCCGGCCGGAGGTGTTTCGATGATCGAGAGATCGCGCACGCTCGCCATGGCCATCTGCAAGGTGCGAGGGATGGGGGTGGCCGTGAGTGTCAACACGTCGACTTGGGTGCGAAGTTGCTTCAGGCGTTCCTTGTGTTTGACGCCGAACCACTGTTCTTCGTCGATCACCACGAGGCCCAGGTTGTGGAATACCACATCCTTCTGGATGAGCCGGTGCGTGCCGATCACGACGTCCACGTTGCCGGATGCCACGTCTTTGAGAATGGCTTTGGCCTCCTTCGGCGATTGGAATCGGGAGAGCAAGGCCACGCGGGCCGGGAACGGCGCGAATCGTTCTGAGAAATTGTCATAATGTTGGTGGGCCAACAGAGTTGTAGGGACGAGCACCGCGACCTGACGGTTATCTTCCACGACCTTGAAGGCCGCACGCATGGCCACTTCGGTTTTTCCGTACCCGACGTCGCCGCACACCAGGCGGTCCATCGGTTTGCTGGACTCCATGTCGTGCGTAATGTCTTCGATCGCTTTGAGTTGATCCGCCGTTTCTTCGTACTCGAACGCGGCCTCAAACTCGTGGTACATCGTGCTGTCGAATCCATAGGCGTGGCGAGTCACGAGTTCACGGTTGGCATAGAGGTCGACCAGCTCGTGGGCCATCTCCTCGATGTCTTGCTTCACGCGAGCAGTCGTTTTGGCCCAGGTGGCGCCGCCCAAACGTTCAAGGCGCGGCGCATGCCCGTCCGCTCCGCTATACCGTTGCACATGGTTGAGCCGCTCCAGCGGGACGTACAGCGTGTCGCTGCCGGCGAATTCCAGGATCAGATAGTCGCTGTCGAACTCCTGCACCGAGAGACGTTTCAGACCTTGATATTTTGCGATGCCATGTTGGACGTGGACGACATAGTCGCCCACGTTGAGATCTTCCAGCGAGGAGAGGAAGGTCGCGGCTTTACTCTTGGCCTGCGGTTTGTGGCGCGCGCCTTTGGCAAACAGTTCCTCTTCCGTCAGGATGGCCAGGCGCAAGTCCGGTGCGAGGAGTCCAGCGGACAGATCGCCGTGCAAGACGTAAAACGGCGCTCTGGTCTTACCGGAAGTGGTCCAGGCTTCCGTAGTCCATTCTGTCGCAGGCACATCGTGTTCGCGTAAGAGCGCCAGTAAGCGATCTACTTGACCACGACTTCGTGCAACGAGCACCACGCGGCACTCTTCCCGTAGGCGATCCAGAATGGCGAGGGTATGGCTGAAGGGCATCCCACGAGCCCCGAGACCAGCGCTGGCCGGGGCCTGGGCGGGAAAGTCCTGGACCGGATTCCAGGACGCATCGCCTGCCGTGAGCGGCTCAAGGGCGAGTGTAGACCAGCCGGTCGTGCGATCCATGAGTTCAGGCCAGGAGAGAAACAATCGCTCCGGTGACGGGTAAGGTGCGGTGGTCTCCCGATCGGCGTGGCGGAGATAGCCGTCGTCGATCTTGCGCCAGAGGTCCGCGCAGGCTCCTGTCAACGCAGCAGGCTGATCCAGAACCAATACCGGCTGTTCGGTGAAATAATCAAACAGGCTGTCCATCTCGGGATAGAGATCCGGGGCACGCCACTCGGCATCCTCCGGAATAGGAGCGAGGGCGTCCGGCGAAGTTTCCACACGCAGGTATTCCCGCGCGGGAAGGATGACCGCTTGATCCAGCTTTGCCATGGATTTCTGCGTGGCGGGATCGAAGAGGCGAAGTGAATCGATCGTTTCGCCAAGAAACTCAACACGGAGCGGGTCGGCATAGGCCGTCGAAAAAATATCCACAATGCCGCCGCGAATACTGAACTCTCCGGGAATTTCCACGACCGAGACTCGGCGGTAACCGAGGCGCAAGAGCCCTCCGGTGAGGGCCTCTCGCTCGATCGTGCCGCGCAGCCTAAAATGCAGGGTGGTGTGGGTGAAGGTCGTGACGGGCAGCAGTCGTTGCATCAGGGCCGCGATGGAGGTGACTAGACAGGTGTGTGGGGCGGTTCGGATGTGATGCAGAGCATTCATCCGACGGGCAATCAGACCGACGTGGGGCGCACTACCCTCGTACGGCAAGGTTTCCCATTTCGGGAACAGGGCGAGAGGAGCCGTCGGAAGGCCGATGAGATCGTGGAAAAAGTGCAAGTCATCAAAAAGGCGTTCAGCCGTCTCATCCGACCCGGTCACGATCAGCCATGACCGATTTCTCAGTTTTTCCAACTGAGGATGCAGGAGCGTGGTGAGAGCAAGCCCGGCGGTGGAGCCGTGCAGGCCGGTGACCGAGGGGCGACCTGTTCCGCTTCCTAATGCCGCGGCGACAGGAGCGAACCATTGGGATGCTGACTGTGTGTGGGTAGTATCGGGCACTGCGACGGCTTATGTTGTGGTTGAGCGAATGCGTTCGATCAAAGACGTGGTGGAGATGCCGGGGACCAAAGGAATGGTACGGACGGCTCCGCCGCGTGCTTCGACGATTTCGCGGCCGACGATGCGTTCCACCGCCCAATCTCCGCCTTTGACGAGGATATCCGGTTGCAATGCGGCGATCAGGCGTTCGGGGTCCGGTTCGTTAAACAGGATCACATAATCGACACAGCCGAGCGCGGCGACCACTTCCGCCCGCTGACCCTCCGAAACGATCGGTCGATCCGGCGCCTTGTTCAAACTCCTGACGGACACATCGCTGTTGACGGCGACGACAAGCAGGTTGCCCAGGTCTTTTGCTGCCTGTAGGTAGCGCGTATGGCCCACGTGCATGAGATCGAAACAGCCGTTGGTAAAGACGATCCGTTTCTTCTGCGCGCGGGCTTGTTGCAAGAGCGGAGTGAGTTGTTCCTTGGTCATGACTTTCGTGGGCATGGCCCCATCATACCGGCTGAGGGCCTGAATGGAAAGAGAGAGACCTTTACTCGCCGCCGTCGTGGCTCACGCCACCTAACCCAATCACCGACGATCCGTGCTTGGTAATCAGCGCGTCCATTGTCTCGATCGCTTTTGTCCGCCGTTGGTCGAACAGCCCGGGCGGCGCGAGTGTCAAGGAGGAGAGCGCAAGTCCGGCCAGTCGGTACTCGGTTCCTGGCCGAATGAGTTCCTGCAGCGCGAGTTGGACGGTCGGCCACATATCGGGATCGTAGTTCAGCGGGTGCGGAAAGCGATGCTGCTTGGTCGTAATGACGAAACGGGCGCTTTTCAGCTTTACCGTGCAAGATCTGGCGGCCAATCCCTCCTGTCTGAGATCTCGCGCCAAGTCTCGGAGGAATCCGCGTAGGGTCCGCTCAAGAAATAGACGATCGTGCGTATCTTGGTCGAACGTGGTCTCGTGGCTGAGGCTTTTAGATTCCCGATCGGCCACCACTGGTTCGTGGTCGATCCCCTGCGCCAGCTCTCGAACCCAGTGCAGTCGCGTGCCGAAGATATGACGCAACGGTTGGTCCCAGCCTGGGTCCAACAGCTCGCCGATCGTCTTGAGTCCGAGCGGTGCCAGGCGCGCGGCGGTTTTGGGCCCGATCCCCGGCAGGGTGCGCAGAGGCCGCGGCGCGAGGAATGTTTCTTCTGTGCCCGGCAGAACCGTCACCAGTCCATCCGGCTTATGACTATCCGCAGCAATTTTGGCGACAGTCTTGCCGGTCGCGACGGCGATGGTGCAGCGCAATCCCGTGGCTTCACAGAGTGCATCCTTCACAAGTTGTCCAAGTGAGTGAGGGTCGGGATAGCGGGTCTGGAGCTGTGTCGTGTCGGCATAAAACTCGTCGATACTGCTCCATTCGGTGAGGGGGAATAATTGATCGGTCACAGCCTGCATCTGTTCGTGCAGCCGACGATAGAGCGGTCTGTCCGGGGGAACGAGAATGAGATGCGGGCAGAGACGTTTGGCTTCGCCAGTCGGCATGGCGGAATGGATGCCGAAAGCGCGAGCCGCGTAACTCGCTGCCGCGATGATTCCTCGCGGGGAAGCTCCACCGACGGCCACAGGTTTGCCCGCAAGACTTGGGTCTGCCAGTACGGCCGCTGAGGCGAACATGGCGTCGACGTCCCCGAAGAGGATCTGGCGCGACCAACGCATCGATTATCCCCAAGTACGTCGTTCGTGAAGCGTCGTTCGTCTTTCGTCAGAAAAAAGAGCCTATAGCGTATGGCCGATCGTATGCCCCTCTAACACGGCCTTTGCCTTTCCCGTTTTCTTACGAAATACGCTTCACGAACGACGCTTCACGGTCTTTTCTCTGGCGGACTTTTTCAGCATCCTGTCAGAAGGTAAAGGACAATTGAATCGGTTGCAAGGGGCGTTGAGCGGGAGGCACTGTCGTGTGGGAAGAACGTGTTGAGTCAGTCGGAATCCGACTGATCGATCCCACCAGCTCCTGTAACAATCCCCGACAGATGCCGCAATGGTGCCGACGCGGCTGAATCGTCCGTCGCTGGCGTCGGTACACTCGGCCGCATTGCCGACAACGCCAGGCAAATTGTGTGAGAGCGAGGACTTCTTTCTGTAACGAATGGTAGATGGTGATCGCCAGGGCGCCGTCTCGATTCATCTCGGTCATCTTGCGGAGAAAATCCGGCCCATGATTCGGTCGCCGCTTCAGGATGTCGTATTGCCATTGATGAATCATTTCGTGCGCCAGGGTGCTCACGATCTCCTGCTCGCCATACTCGCTTCGTTGGGAGACCTGTTGGAGTAGGGGAAGGGACAGGCGAATTTCGCGCGTAGTCGGCGGGCGAAGACCATCCCGACCCAGTCGGGGCCGCGGTCCTCGACGACTCACGAACAGGCCGACTGAGGAGGTCAGCCGCCGACTCCAGACCAGATCAATCGAGGGGAGCAGACCTGCAAAATAGCGTCCATTCAGTTCGCTCCACATCCGGGTCAGATGCTGCGAGGTCACTGGAGGAGGTTGGCGTGGAGACATGCGAAGCGGGTTACCCCAATTCTTCGTGCACCGCTGCGGCTAACAATGGCACCATAATTTCGTGGTGGCCGATCAGGGAATAACCTTTCCCGCCCTTCTGGGTCGGCCGACGCACCACGTTGGTGAGCGGGCGGTAGTGAGCCAGGAAGTCCATGTCTACGGTCGTAATGTTGGTCACAGTATGACCAAGGTTGCGGCCCAGTGACACTGCTTTGAGGAAGACTTCCGGTAAAATAACGGCAGAGCCGAGATTGAGATACACGCCTCCCTCCATCCCTGACACAACGGCCGCAAGCCGTCGAAAGTCCAGCAGCGAGGTTGCGCCGATGGCAGAGCCGTCTGCGGCAGGATGCATATGGATGATATCGGTCCCGATAGCGACGTGCACGGTCACCGGAATGCCGAGCCGCGCTCCAGTCGCCAGAATGCTCGTGTCTCGATTAGGGAACTGGCCCTGGCGCCGGTTGATGTAGTGGCCGATGGATTCGCCGAGCCCTTCGCGATCGTGGGCCCCGCGGACGATCGCCTCGTTCAGCATACGGCCGGTTTCTTCCGCCATCCCGAAGCGCCCCTCGTCAATCTCCGCGTCGACTTCCTCTGACGTGTGCCCCATGAGCGCCAATTCGAAATCGTGAATGATCCCGGCGCCGTTCATGGCCACGGCCGACACGATGCCTTGCTGCATGAGGTCCACGAGAATTGGACTCAATCCGACTTTGACAACGTGTGCGCCGATTCCCACGATGACCGGTCGGCCTTTGCGATGGGCTTTCGCGACCGCTTTGGCGACTGCGCGCAATGTTTTCACGCCCAGGAAATCCGGCAGCGAGCGATAGAATTGGCTGAAGCTGCCCCCACGGCGCCAGGGGTGAGCAGAGTCGGAGACGCGGACCTTGCTGTACCGTCTCTTGAGCGGATACGTCGTGAGATCCGTCACGTTGATCGGCGGGATCAGGCTTGGGGTCGTGATAGGGGGCCGTTGCCGGTCAGGAGGCTTTGCCAAGGAGCTGTTCCTCGATAAGTTCACACAGCACATGGCCGAGCGTGATATGGCTTTCTTGAATGCGGGCTGTGACCGTTGAGGGTACGATGAATGGATATTCCACCAGACCAGCCAATTTCCCGCCGGTCCCTCCGGTCCAGCCAATGGTGGTGAGGCCGCAAGCCTGTGCGGCCTCCACACCCTTCAACACGTTGGGTGAATTGCCGCTGGTACTGATGGCAATGGCGACATCGCCTTTCTGGCCATGGGCACGAATCTGGCGGGCAAAGAGTTCTTCGAAGCCGTAGTCGTTCGCGATACACGTAATGGCGGCGATGTCGGTAGCCAGGGCGATGGCCGGAAGGGGGGCCCGCTCTCGTTTATACCGCCCGACGAACTCGGCGGCCAGGTGAGCCGAATCTGTGGCACTTCCGCCGTTGCCGAAGAGCAGCACTTTGTGCCCATCGCGAAAGGCCGCGGCGATCAGTGTTGCAACCTGCACGATGCGATCGGCGTGCTCGTGCGCGAACTGTTGCTTGACGGTCGCGCTTTCGCCGAACGCGCTGAGGACATGTTCTTTCATAGGAAGCGATTTTAGGCAACCTGCTGTCACCTGTCAAACGTGACTCGCAGGCCGGCTACGATTTCGTTGTGGCGCCGGGACCTATCTGCCGCATGGCGTTCATCGCCACAGCGATCATGGAGCCGACATCGGAGACCGTCGCCGGCAGGATGAGGGTATTGGTCGTTTTGGCCAACTCCCCAAATTTGGTAATGTACTGTTCTGCTACGCGCAACTGAACGGCTTCCTGGCCACCCGGCACTCGAATGGTCTCCGCAACCTTGCGCAACCCTTCAGCCGTAGCCTGGGCAATGGCGAGGATGGCTGCAGCCGCTCCATCTGCTTCGTTGATCTGCTGCTGCTTTTTTGCCTCGGAGGCTTTGATGACTTGCTGTTTTTCGCCCTCGGCCTGGTTGATCGCCGCGTCGCGCTCGCCCTCTGATGTGAGAATCACTGCGCGCTTTTCCCGTTCCGCGCGCATCTGCTTTTCCATGGCGTCCAGCACACCCTTCGGGGGGGTGATGTTTTTGATTTCATATCGGAGGACTTTGACGCCCCAGGGATCAGAGGCCTTGTCGAGTTCGTTCACCACCTGGATATTGATGTTGGTCCGCTCCTCGAACGTCCGGTCCAGCTCGATCTTGCCGATCTCGCTCCGCAGCGTGGTCTGCCCAAGCTGGATGAGAGCGAAATTATAATCGCTGATACCATATGAGGCGCGCTGAGGATTCAAGACCTTGAGGTACAAGATGCCGTCCACTGACACCTGGACGTTATCGCGGGTGATACAGACCTGCTCAGGAATATCGATCGCCGTTTCCTTGAGTGAATGTTTATAGCGAATCCGGTCGATGAAGGGGACGAGAATGTGAAATCCCGCATCCAGCGTGGTTGCGTACTTGCCAAGTCGTTCGACCACATACGCACTTTGTTGCGGGACAACCACGGCGGTCTTGGCGATGATCACCAGCACCAGAATTGCCAATAGCAGCACGACAAATAATCCGCCGGTCATCGTTACCTCCTCCACGGTCGTGAGCCCTCCACGCTGTTCCCGTTCACTCAGCTGTAATCCACAGGGCAAGCCCCTCGACCCGCTCGACCTTGCAACGCTGGCCCTTCTTCAAGAGGGCTGCTCCAGCATTATGAGCGGTCCACGTGCTTCCGTGCAGTTCCACCTTGCCGGTGCCGTTTGATGCCAAGTCTTCAAGCAGCATCGCACTCTCGCCTACCATCGAGTCCACGGTCGGCATTTCTTTATCACGGGTTTTGATCCAGGCCAGCAACGGTCCGCGAAAGATCAGCAGGGACAAGATTGCGACTCCCGAAAACAGTAGCCACTGGAGCCATTCTGCCTGGATGAGCTCCACTCCAACCGCCGTCCCTACCACCAATGCCGCTAGTCCAAAGAAGAGAATATAGAAGCCCCCGGGCGTGAGCATCTCGGCGCCCAGGAGCACGATGCCGAGAAGCATCCAATACCACCAGATCATCGGGGGGCCTCTTTCAGCGTTCGACAGAGTTGCAAGGAATTGGGGACCGCTACGAAAGTCTAAGCGCGTTTCCGTAAGGCGTCAAGGAGAACACATGTTGTTTGACCATGAATCGATCGCTCAGTGGGCCGATGACTCCGAGGAGCCTGTCCGACAAGGCCGTTCTACTACGGCGAATGATCTGCGGCCATCTGCGTCGTTCTCTGCCCGGAAAAATCCTCACTGTATTCCAGCGAATACACCTCCGGTTTTTCCAGGCCTGCGGTCTCGCATCTGACCGCACCTCTTTCGCCTCGTCACGAAGGCAATGTCGGAGAGGCTCCTAGGGCGGAGGAAAAGTCTTCCCGGCAAGGCCGCAGCGAGCGAAAGGCCGATGCGTACTTTGGTTCGTACGTTGAGGCCTTGAACGAAGCGAGAACGAAGCCGGAAGGCTTTTACGCCGTCCTATGTTATAGTCCGCGCGAAATGGCGCAAGACCAACCAGTCAAATCTTTGGTGATCGCACTCACAGACCATGCAGCGGCAGCGGTCTATTCCATTAATCGCCTGCAGCCGGAGTCGCTCTGTTTTGTATTGCCTGAAGGGGCAAAATCGCGCGTAGAATCCGAGGTCCAGCCGAAGATCGAGCACATGCCTAGGCGGTGGGATTGGGTGGTCATGGCGGAGACGAATGAATTTTTCGGCTGTTACCAGACGCTCGCCCGGACACTTCCTGAGATGTTGTATACGTGGGATGTGCAGCCAGGAGAGCTCGTCGTCGATGTGACCGGGGCCACTCCAGCCATGGCAGGGGCGCTGACATTGGTCACCATGCCGATGAGTTCACGGATCGTGTCGCTCGTGCCAGCGCGAGAAGGGCAGGAGGGGGACAGGATTGATGTGGCCGGGCAGCCGTTCGTCTGGACGCAGGGGAATCCCTGGGATGAGATGGCATCTGTCTCACGTCGCGAAGGCTGTGAGCTGTTCAACCGGGGATTGTTTGCTGCAGCGGCGAAGCTGTTCCGCGAGGTTGAAGTACGGGTGAGCGGCGGGCAGAAACCGCTCTATCGTGCCTTTGCAGACCTAGCAGATGGTTACGGCCTGTGGGAACGATTTCACTACCGTCAAGCTTGGGAGAAACTGAAGACTGCCGTGAAGGCCTTCGAGATGGCGTCCCTGTGGGGTGGACCGCCAGGACTCACGTCACTGTTACCACCCATCAAAGCGAACGCAGGATTCTTGGAGAAGCTCGTTCTCGATCCTGCTCCCGTGAAAGACATGCAGGGCCTCGATCTGCTGGCCCATGCCGGCCGGCGACTGCATGGTTTGCACGATCCGGAAGCAGCCATGGTCTCGCTCGTGCGTGCGCTCGAAGCCTTCGCTCAGCGACAACTGTTCAAGCACCACACAATCAAAGCCTGGGACGTGCAGCCGGAACAGTTGCCGCAGGCACTTCAAGAGACCTGTCGATCCTGTTGGCTGGAAGATCTCGACGGCAAGTACAAATTACCCGTGCAGGCGCAATTTCGGGCGCTGGCAGGATTGGGCGAGCAGATGGGCCAAGCTTTTTTGCGCGAGTGGCCGACAATGAAACCCCTGCTCGACGCTGCCAACCATGCCGTCCTCGGCCACGGCTTCGAGCCGGTCAAGGCCGAGCGGGTGCAGCAGCTGTACGACGTGGTTGTCAAACTATCGGGCGTCAGCGAGACATCGTTGCCGAAGTTTCCAGTGCTGAGCCTTTAGTGAAGCGTCGTTCGTGAAGCGTATCTCGTTTGAAGAAGGATCGACGAAGTGAGATGGACAAGATACGAAACTTTCGCGATCTCGAGGTGTGGAAACTAGGGAAGGGAATAGTCCTCGACGTATATCAATTGACCAAGGTATTTCCTCAAGAAGAACTCTACGGATTAGTCTCGCAAATGCGCCGTGCGGCTGTATCAATCGCGGCGAATATTGCGGAAGGATTCAATCGAAAACATAACGCAGAGTATCGCCAGTTTCTGTATATCGCTCTTGGCTCCTGCGCAGAGTTGGAGACCCACATTGAAATCGCTCATGATCTGGGGTTCATTGCGGGAATTGGGCAGGACAATCTTTTAGAGAAGCTTGACCACGAGTCTAAGATGCTCAGAAACCTCATCAAACGGCTCTGACGAGATACGATGGAAGTTAGGATCTACTACGAAGACACTGACTGCGGCGGGGTCGTGTATTATGGGAACTATCTCAAGTATTTCGAGCGGGCGCGGACGCAGTACCTCGAAGATCGCGGGTTATCGGTGGCCGGGCTCATGAATGAAGGCACGATGTTTGTCGTGGTCCATGCAGAAGTGGATTACCGATCTCCAGCGCGCTATGGAGACTGTCTGATTGTCGAGACGGTGATCTCTGACATGACGGCAGCGTCCTTCACGTTTTCACACGTGATCAGAGAACGGGAGAGCCGGCGTGTGGTTGTTGAAGGATCGGCTAGGTTGGCGGCAACGGATGGAAATGGGAAAGTGAAGCGACTCGACAAGGCGATGGTAGCCGTATTAAAATGATCGTCTTCAAGAAGGAGTCATGACATGGAAATGGCAGGGTTCTGGAGCTGGGTCATTATGGCCGTCTGGACGATCGGCATATTCGTACTCGGCTGGTGGTTTTTCATGCCAAACCCGATGGCTAAAGACAGGAAGGACAGGAATAAGAAGCCGTAACCCAACTGCAAGTATTCTCCTCCATCTTGGTCTTTTCCATTGCCAGTGTCAGAATAACGTCCCTGGGCTGACCGTTCTCCAAGGGTCGGAGGGTGCCCATCGGTAATGCCGATGGCCTATCCCGTTCAACTCTCCGGTTGGGCCTGTTCACTGCGTATGCGTTGGTTGAGCGCCACCCCAAGTTCTTGGCACTTATTTACAAGGCCTTCGTAGATCTTGAGGTTGGCGTTATATTCTGCCATAGGGTACTTGTTGAAATTGCCCTGACTCTGTTCGTAAAACCTCCGGCAGATTTCTCGCAACGCCTGGATAGTCTCTAACAGAGCCGCCGTATACTGGTGGGAACTCTCCAACGACCCTGACTCTGCCTGTAGTCTTGCCGAAATAACAGCCAGTTTGGAGGCCAAACGATCGAGGTCTCTAAAGTGAGCCCCAAAGTCAGTGGTCTTGAACAGTCCTGGAATTGGAAGTGTTTTGCGCCACGAAAACTTAAAGATCGCGTCATGAATCGCGACATATTCGCCTAGGATGGCATTGGCTTGGATCAATTCCTCGGGAAGGTCCGGCATGTGTCACCCACAAGAATGCGACGACTGCCCAAAGCTCAGCTGCCCAGTCTATGATGAGCTTGGATTGCACCCATAGTGCAATGGTCGCATTCGCTGCAGCACATGGTTACGAGGCATTTTCTCTGTCTTGTTTCCAAGCTTTCCAGGCAAAGAAAAATCCCACCGGCGCACTGATAATGCAAACCCATGCCAGAGGAGACGATTCTGCGAATAGCCAACCGCCAAGAGCGGTATAGATCACTGATCCAAAAAAGTAGACATACCAAGGAATATTGCCCTTTTTTTTCAAAGGTGTATCGGATGGCGATGACATGTGAGTGCTCCGAAGCGTCTCGTGAGAGCTAACTATGTATTATCTGGTTCCGTATAACAAGCCACTTGTTCCGGAACCGTGAAACGTAAGATATGAAAGGTAAAACATAGGATTGTCGAGCGCTCTTCCTCCGAACCTTTCACATTTGACAAATCTCGTTTCCCGGATTGCTGGCCAGGTCAGCCATCAACTTTGCCACCTGACTCACGAACACGCTGCACAATATACGCTTGCGTTTCCGGGGACATGCACTCGATCGGCAACGTGGTGAACTGTGACTTGGAGTACAACAACAGCCATACACTCTGGAATTGCCACAACTCTTTGACAGTGGACCACTGCAGCGTCGTCGTGCCGATGTCCGAACTCATGGTGAACGAGGATTCGTCAGCACGGAACGTGGCTCGCGGCTGGCCCATCTGGCGAAACTTCTGCAGCGATCTACGATAGTGAACGACATAGACAACGATGGCGAACGCCATGCCCACCAACAGCACGGCTGCAAGGCCTCCGATAATCCAAGAGGACTGGCCTAGCGCCACAAGCACAATGAGACCGAGCGCGGCGATCAAGAGTGCAACAAAGAAACCGATACCGACCGATCGGTGCCAAAACCCAAACACGGCTTGACGCAGCAGCGAATCGCTATAAATGAGTGTGGTCTCGTGGAGCATGGCGGCTATCGATCCAAGCGCTGCGACAGGGCCCGCAAGAGGTTCGGATTGCCGCCGAAACACGATGGCCTGATTCGCTGCAGCACATGGGTAAGTGGCGTTGTCATGTCCCCAATTTACCAATCCAAAGGGATGGAATGCTACTGGTCCGCATGATTCAACATGGTTGGTCGCGACTGCCCCGCGTCTGCGGTTGTGCCCCTCCGGCTACTATCCAGACGGCAACAACTCCAGCGACAGGATTGAATGTTTGACGGCGGCGCTATTTCGTCCCAGGAATCGGAGGCATTTGATAAAGGGCAGCAATCAATTCCTCTTTCGCCTTGAGGATCCCAAGCCAGCGAAGGGCGTCATCCAGTTTCCGGAAGATCTCTAGCTGGTCAGTCGGTTCGTCCCGCAAAATTTGGTACATGCGTGCCATGCCGAACAACACGTCGCTCGTCACCACCACGGCGCGTCGGGAACCGTCCCCGTAGGGATTCAGCCTGGCCATTTCTCTGATAGTGGAAGCAGTGACTTCGACATCCGTCACATCACGTAAGTCAGCGAGTTGGTGAAAGTGCCGTACAAAGCGTGGGTCGACGGTCAACGCACGAACGTGAGCGAGAAGCTCGCCATCAGTCAATACGCCCCATCCGCGGGAGAGGACTAAGGCTCGCGTCAGGTCGATGGTGTAGGAGCAAGGCATAGCGTGACAATCTACGGCAGTTCACAGGGCGCTGCAAGAGGGGGTCGAGGCTCCTGATGGCTGTAACGCATTGGGTCAACGGGCGGATAGAGTAAGGGTTCATTTGTCTCTTAATGCATTCGACTGACGAAAACGCGAGAGTTCAGTTCGCAGCCAGTCACCACTAGTCACCTTAGCCTGGCCAGGACAATGAACGAGGTAGTGTTCTCCACTCATGCTACTGGTCGATGCCGCATGTTCGATAAAGTCTTCAGCAGAGTCGACTAGCGATCTCTTCATCAGATATTCGTATTTGCTTTCCAGGTGTGCGCGAGCCTCCTTCGGGTCATGCCATGTCCCGTTCCGCAAGAAGGTGCAGCCTGAGTTTTCGAGGTAGGCAAGAAGATGGGCGATCTCCCGCTGCGATGCGGTAGAGAGTGTAGCGGCGTGCAAGGATGAGGACAGTAGGACCACAGCCACGAACGCCACATATGATGAAGCAAGGTGAGCTATGATGATTGCCTCGCTCTAACGTTGAGTGGGCTGCGAGAAGGATCGTAGGCCTGTGATCTCTGTCGAATCGAAGACGCAGACACTATCATTGCTTATAGAAACAGTGTCAAGCACTTGTGCGTGAACATACGGCTATTGGCCTGAGACTTCGCGTGCCTTTCTCGGGTGAGCATCTTCGCTCAGAATACCCATCGACAACGATGTCGGCGATGGCACGATCGTAGATTCTTTTGGGCTGTGTACGCTTTGGAAAGAGTCTTCTGTGCTGCTTGGTCTAGTGACTCGCGGGCTCTTCGATTGGCAAATCCTGAGAGGGTGCAAGTGGATGCCGAGGCAACGTCGATTTGAGGCTTTGGTCCAATGAGCGATGAGTTCCCTTCGGGTTCTTATGCGGGCGCAAGCCTTTCTCGCGGCGAAGTCGATACGGTTGCAGGTCGCTTCCCGGTTTTCCCTCTGGTTTCCGGCAGAGGTCGCAAGACGGACGAAGTTCTGACTCGGTCGCCCCGGGAGCTAAGGGCCTTGTGGATAGTGACGAGGGTGGAGCTGTCGATTGTTGTGCCAGGACCTGATGGGGAAAGATCAGGATGACTCCGACGGCGATGAGCGCGCCAAGCGCGGTTCGACCTTGTGCCATGATGCTTGCAGGAACACACACTGTATGCCAGAGCGGTCTGGTTGACAATACAAAAATCCGCGTGCTGTTATACCTGCGAGACTCGCGGGACTTGCGCGAAAAGCGGGACGGGTCCGATCTTTCATCTTCGCGAGATGTGCCTTTCACGCACGTCTCGCTCGCGATTACGGAGGGTTACGTTATGGATATGATGGGACGTGTGGGGTTGATCGAGATTCCGATCTTGATCGCACCTGATCAAAAGGTCTGGATGGATCGCATGATCAAGGAAGGCAAGATCGCCATTCCTCCAGGCGGGACGTTGGAAAAGGGCTCGCTCTATTCGATGTTTGTCCGCATGCTCCTGCATAACGCCATGGAAGAACAGAAGCGGCAGGAGGTGCTTGACGCGGAAGACGAGGACGACGAATAGCGGAGCGTGAATCGTGAAGCGTATCTCGTGAAGCGCCGACCAGGCCCCTGAGCTACTTCACTGTATCCGAATAGACTGATTCAGTATCCTGCGAGATACGAAGGCTTCCGACGCGATTAGAGGCTCTTCATCGCGGTGTGCGCGGCTTTGATTGTGTAGTCGATATCGCGGGATGAATGAGCGGTTGAGAGAAAGGCGGCTTCGAATTGAGAGGGGGCCAGGTATACCCCCTGTTCCAGCATCGCGTGAAAGAATTGCCCGTATCGCTTCGTGTCCGACAGTTTTGCGGTATTCCAATCCACCACAGGGCCCGACGTAAAGAAGGCTCCAAGTATCGAGCCGACCCTGGTTTGCGTGAGTGGCAAGCCTGCTTTTTTTGCAGCCTCTCCAATCCCTTTGCCCAGGGCTGCTGATTTCTCTTCCAGCTTCTTATAGACCCCACGGGCCTTGAGCTGCTTGAGCGTCTCGATACCGGCGGATACGGCTAACGGATTTCCCGACAATGTCCCCGCCTGATAGACCGGCCCCAACGGCGCGATCAGATCCATGATCTCTTTTCTCCCGCCGTAGGCGCCGACCGGTAGTCCCCCGCCAATGATTTTTCCCAGTACCGTCAAATCAGGAGTAATGCCATAGAGCGTTTGGGCTCCGCCGTAGGTCACACGAAAACCAGAGATCACCTCGTCGAAGATCAGGAGGATGTCATACTCTCTCGTGAGTCGGCGGAGTGCCGCAAGGAAGTCAGGCGCCGGCGGTACGACGCCCATGTTCGCGGCGATCGGTTCCAGGATAATGCAGGCGAGCGTATTCCGATGTTCTTTGACGATCTGTTGAACCGCTTGGATGTCGTTGTACGGGACGGTCAAGGTGTGTTTCGCAAAGTCAGCCGGAACTCCATGCGAATCCGGGATCCCCAACGTGGCCAACCCTGAACCGGCCTTCGCCAGCAAATAATCGCTGTGGCCGTGATAGCACCCTTCAAATTTCAGTATGCTGTCTCGCTTTGTAAAGCCACGCGCGACACGAATCGCGCTCATGACCGCCTCGGTGCCGGAGCTGACGAGCCGAACCTTTTCCATCGAGGGAAAGGCGTCGCGGATCATGCGGGCGAGCATGACTTCCAGCTCGGTCGGCGCACCGTAACTGGTTCCGTTTTCGGCAGCTTTTTTAATCGCACGGATGACTGCTGGGGCTGCATGGCCTAAAATCATTGGGCCCCATGAGAGCACATAGTCGAGGTAGCTGTTCCCATCGACGTCGTAGAGGCGGGCGCCTTTGGCGCGTGTGATAAATCGAGGCTGGCCCCCGACCGAGCGAAAGGCGCGCACCGGACTATTTACGCCCCCAGGAATCAACTGCTGCGCGTCTGCAAACAGCTTGGCGGAACGAGTGGTTTTCATAATGGGGGCGCACAGTACCATTCGAGTGAGCCTCGGTCAAGAGAGAGGAGTGTCATACGGTACGATAAATGGTCGGGGCGCAAATGTGCTCAAAGAGATACGTCTTGCCACAATTCTTGATGCAAGCGTGTTGCTGCGAGGCAGGAACTCTTCGTAGTCCCCTGCAAATATGCTGATTCGCACCATCAATCGAGTGCGGCTCGACTCTTGCCTCGTTAAACAGGTAATATTCCGACCCCTAGACAGCGATAACATAGAGAGCAACGATGAAGATTATCTGTTCGTGGTGCCGACAAGCAGGGAAACCCGAGCTGGTGGGCGAAAAAGCCCCTCTCGACGATGCCCGGGAAACGCATGGGATTTGTGTCGTTCATCGCCACGACGTCGAAGCCCGCTGGCAAGCATCGATCCGCACTACTTCACGGTCTGGGGTTGCAACCGGACTATATTCTTCACTTTTTCGGTGGACAGGTTTGCTGAACGTGACCAAGAAGATACGCCCGTAGAGCAGGTGCCTCCCGCTAGGTCCGTCTTAGGGTAATCCGACGCTGCATTCCAGGCTTCCGAGTCGGTTCCGCACGGATTTCGTTCATCCCCCAGTGGACCCGCTTGGCTTTTTCCCGCTCCGATACCGTGAACAGGACGTGAAAGGGGGTTGCTTGTCGCGCGCCCATTCCCGCCTGTCCGCTTCCCCAGGTCTCCCCCGCATCACGCAAGATCTCAAGAAAGGTTTCATATTCTTCTTCGTCATTGGGCAATAGGTGTGCCGCATCGGTGATGAGCAGAATATAGCCCTTGGCCGGCAGCCATTCCAGATCGGTCAGACATTCCTCTAGCGCGTCCCAGTTATGGCCGAAGTAGTCAGGAAAATCCAAGGCGCGGGCACATTCGGTCAACAGGCCGGCGGTAGTCGGACACTTGGCCCCCTGGATGATTCTCAACGCAAACTTGGTGGGTGGGCGCACCAGCGATTCAGCGCGCTGCCCGGCTGTGACCACAAGCAATGAGGTCCAGGGTGGTTTCGTCGATTGGAGATTGGCCGTCAATGTGAGTGCGTGTTTGGGGGTCATGGTATCCCATTCAATGGCATGAACGTTCGGTAATGGTTATCGGTATAGTAGGCCCTGCCGGTATCTTGCTCGATGACGATCCGTTCCGCATCCCGCGGGTGGCCGCGTATTTTGGGATTCACATCGTACTCGCGGTAGTGACCGCGAGGCAGCCGTCTTTCCCGATTCTGAAACGCTCTGCCACCGATATATCCAGGGAGAGCGTTGCCCTCATGTTGCTGAATTGCCTCCAGCAGGTCTTTGGCTCTTTGCGGGGGATCCTTCGCGACGCGATGCAATTGTCGAGTGAGGGGCGGTGTGGCATCGTGAAGAGCCGGCGCTGCGGATTGATCGGATGGGACGGAGGCAGACGGTACAGTCGGTTCCATCGACGAACTGACGTTGGGAGTACCAGTAGAGCCGAACAGTAGTCCACAAAGGACGACGAGTATTCCATAGACCTTCCAAGTTCGATCCATAGTTTCGCATTCGAATCACGAAGCGAGGGAGCACAGTACGAACCGTAGCACGCTCGCTCTTGGAGGATCAACGGGCATGAGAGGAACGGGCTTCCGCTGTGTCAAAATGGTTTTCTCGTAACCTGTGAGGCTGGGAATTGTTGCTATCGCTCATTCGCCGGCGTAGCATCCAACGTATTCATCCTGTCGATGGGTCTTTTCCAGTCCGGCATCTCATGGCCACTGTTAGGGGACGATCGGGCAGGTACGGTGGTCGTGTTGGCGAAGGTGAGTCAACGAGGTAGAGATTGGAATCCGCAGTGGACCGTCTTGAGTTTGTGACAGTTGAAGGACTCCTGGCCTACGGGGAGTTGCTGGCGTCTCGCATTGCCGGTGAGGGAATTGTATTCCCGCCCATCCCGCCTTCCTCAGTCGATCGACTGCAGCGAACCCGTGCCGCCATGGAGAAGATCAGAGTGTTTGTGCAGCGTGCGCAAGAAGGATTTCCCGGGGCAGAAGAGTATCGGGCGACCCGTCGCGCGGTGATCGAACAGGGGTGCGGGGGTGATGAACTGGTGTTCTTTGCCGCCTGGAATGCTCTCCTTGCCACAGGCGAATTGGCCCCGCTCTTCCGTGTGCCGATCGGGTCGGTGCAGAAGCCGACGCATCGCCGGCCGGTGGCGATTGTGCCTCGCGCGCAACTGACGCCGCAGTTAGTCGAGGATCGTATCGTGCTGGACTTGGGCGAGGATCGGTTCTGGCTCTTGCCGCGCGATTTAACCGCTCGCACGCTCCTGTTCACAATGCGTCATGGTGTCTCACGGGTGGAAAGCGGTACCTATCGAGTCGGGCGCCGCCTCGCGAACGTGCTGGACCCTGAGCGAGGCGTCCCCAAGGCCGACGCAGTCGGTGCAGCCCTGGCCAAGATGCTGGGCGTGGTCGGGCAACAATTGGACTTCCTGCACATTCACAACTACCTCGATCCGCGCACCTTCGTCCAGCTGGTGAGCCAGAGCCCCAATACGCGGCAACTGTATGAGCGTGTAGTCACCGCGCTCATGCAGGGGCACGCGCACGATGCTGAGGGGCTCCCACCCACCTGCGATCCCGCATTAGACTCTCAGGATTTTGGATGGGTCACGGGTCTGGAGAAGAAGGTGGAAGCCGAGGAAGCCGCAAAGGCATTCGGCGTGGACGTGCAGACGGCCAAGCGCCTGATCAAACATCCCCTCTATAGCTACCCGGGCGGACATTCCTTCTTCGATGTCTATGTGGATATCGTCGATGGCTTCCGCCGGTTGGGTCACGCCCATCAGGGGAAGGCCGTGTGTCTGTACAGTCACAGTTCCACGCTGCGGGCGCTCGTGATTTATCTCGATCCTCGTCCCTTTCGCGAAGCCTTCACCGAGTTTGGCGAATATAAGGAGGGACAGGATAACGTCGTTCTGTTGACCTACGAGCAGGGTCTCTTATCCGGCTACTCCACCGCTGTGGGTTTGTCGGCGCGGGAACGGGCGGCGCGGGAGACCTGGGTCAAGATCGAGCGCGAACGCAGAGACCGGATCACGCTCAAGCCTCGACAGATCAAGCGGATCGTGGCATTGGTCTCGGGTGGTGACTTTGCCGGCGCCGGCGCCGCGTTGAAAGAATTGCGCGTGACAGGACACCGGTTTGGTCTGGACGTCCACTTCGTTCGTCACGGGTACTTGGGTCTAGCCAACAACTGGATCGAAATGGTGAGCGAGGACGATACCCGCGGCATGGGCAGCCATGCAAGCAGTCCGATTGGGAGCAGCCGCTTCGAAGATTTCAAAAACGAGCAGGTGCAGCAGGTCACCATGCGGCATCTCAAGCCATACATGGAAGACGGCGCCTTGGTGGTCATTGGCGGGGAGGGGAGTCTTCGAGGCGCGCGCGCGCTGTACGAGGGATTTGGGGTCCAGGCAGTAGGGATTCCTGGCACGATCGACAATAATCTCGCGGGGACGACCTCCCTGGGTTTTCATTCGGCCGTGTCACTGGCGAATCAATCCATCGAGTCGCTGAAAGCCACCAGTTCCGCCATGGGCAGCGTCTTTTTCGTCGAGATTATGGGGGCGGGGTCCGGCCATCTTGCCCTCGCCTGTGCGTATCAGGCCAGAGCTGAGGGCCTCTTGGTCAACGAACATCCCGATCCCGACGCGTATATCGACAACGTCATCCTGGGCACGCTCAACCGCACCTTAGGCGTCCCGAACAAGAGCCATCTGTTTGTAGTGGCGGAACAGACGCCCCATCGCCATCACCCGGATGGCGGCGTGCGAGGTCTTGTCGAATATGTCGCCAGCACACTGAGCACATGGCCACAGTTTCAGGCACACCCCGGTGAATTTCGCCTCGCTCCTGCAACCAAAGCCACGATCCTCGGACACACATTACGGGGAGCGCCTCCGACCCCCGAGGACAAGACCATCGGACAAGATCTGGCCTATGAAGCGATTCGCCGTCTCGTCAAGGAGCCGGAGCGAGTGGTCGGGTGCATGTTGGCCTATCGCGGGCCAGGCACCATTGAGGCAATCCCACTCCATGCTGTGGCGCCGAAGCAGTTCGACTGGGAGATCTTCGCCCGAATGCACGGAAGCGAACTTCCCTAGCGGGACGAATGGAACGCGGCGTCTCACTGTGAAGACCATGCCCTGAGTCCATCTCTCCTCATTGTTACAGGGCGACTTGATCATGGATGAACGAGGCGGCCTGCGCCTGAAACGGCGGTTGCGTTGTGGGCTTGGTGGTCGTTTGCTAGAATGGCATTCTTGGATCTCATTGCGAGAAGAGCGGGAAAAGCGGCACGTGCCCGAAAGGCGCGATCCGAAGTTCGGGGTTCGACGTTTCGAAAACCTCGAACCCTCGCTCGCCCCGCCTACTCTCGCGCGGCGCGCATCCCGATTGACCAATGACCAGTGACAGCATTGTCTATGCGTAAAGCAAAAATCGTGTGCACTATTGGCCCCGCCAGCGATTCCCCTGCCTTGCTGGATCAGTTAATTGAGAGCGGCATGGACGCCGCGCGACTCAATTTTTCTCATGGGACCCACGAATCGCACGCGCGTGCGATCAAAGCCATTCGCGAAGCAGCGGATCGTCGACGCGTCGCGATAGCGATTATCCAGGATCTGCAAGGACCGAGGATCCGTCTTGGAGAAGTCGATCAGGGCGGGCTCGATGTGGTTGCCGGCCAGACCGTGAGGCTCGTGACATCGCTGCTCCGGTCCGGCGGTCAACTCGGCGCACAGTCAATCACTCCGTCCGGCATGCGTGAGATCCCGGTGACGTATCAATACCTGGTGCGGGATGTTCAGCCAGGCGCCCGCATCCTGATTGACGATGGGCTCATCGAGCTGATGGCAGATCGGATTGTCGGTGGCGCCGTCGAATGCGGAGTTGTGATCGGGGGGCGACTCACTTCGCACAAGGGCATGAACTTACCGGATACTCGCATCAGCGCTCCCACTCTGACAGACAAAGATCGGGACGATCTCCGGTTCGGCATCGCGCAGAGGGTGGACTATGTGGCCCTCTCGTTTGTCAGAGGTCCCGATGATGTGGTGGCTGCAAGGAAGTTAGTGGCCGACTGGGGCGGCGACGTGCCGGTTATTGCAAAGATCGAAAGGCCGGAAGCGGTGGAGTGCTTGGACGCGATTCTTGATCAGGCGGACGGCGTGATGGTTGCGCGGGGCGATCTGGGAGTGGAAATGGGGCCGGAGGCAGTCCCGCTCCTACAGAAGCGCATTATCGCCGAAGCCAACCACCGTCGCTGTCTCGTGATCACGGCCACTCAGATGTTGGAGTCTATGACGCACCACACGCGCCCGACAAGGGCCGAAGCGTCGGATGTGGCGAATGCCGTCCTCGATGGGACTGATGCCGTCATGCTGTCCGCAGAAACAGCGATCGGCCAGCATCCGGTTGAAACAGTCCGTGTCATGGACCGAATCGTTCGAGCCGCAGAAGAAGGGACTCGATCGTGGCGTAGGCGCTTCTCCGACGCGCCACAGGGGGAAGGCTCATTTCCGGAGGCCATTTGCCATTCGGCTTCTTCGGCAGCCTCAGTCATCGGGGCGAGCGTCATCGTGGCATTTAGCGAACGGGGTACGACTGCGCGCTTGCTGTCGAAGCAGCGACCCGATGCGTCAATCATTTCATTAACGCCATTTGAGATCATACGGCAGCGGATGGCGCTGTATTGGGGGGTGATCCCTCATACGATGCGGCAGATCACTCAAACCGATGAGCGGATCGATGAAGCGGAACGTCGCCTGAAAACCGAGGGACTGGCGACAACAGGGCAGCGGATCGTGATTGTGTCGGGGACCAGGATTGGTCAGCCCGGAGAGACCAATTTCATGAAGTTACACAAAGTTGGGTGAGCTGAACCTGCTGAGCGGCGCGAGAACGCCGCATGGGAATAGGCGCGTCCCCGGGCAAGGAGGCTGTCTTGGCAGCCTCAGGTCGGGCGGGTGAGGGAAGCGACTTGTTCAACCGCCTGCAAGAGAGGCGTACTCGGTTTCCCAAGGAGGAGTACAGCTTGGAAGAAGAGCGCACACGATGACACTCAATGTTGTGGGACGGTTCGTGCTTTGTCTGTGTCAGCTGCTCGCCTTGGTGTTGTCAGCGGGAGATGGACTCGCGCAGACCGGATCCATCAAACATTCTCCGGCAGATGTGGTGAAACGCTACCTGGCGCTTGATTATAAAGGAGCGCGGCTCGATGCCATGTCGGCCGAAACGGTCTCGTCCTACGTAAATTGGAATGAGGAACCGGCGTGGGGGCGTGTCGTCGTGACGCGAGGCTTTGTCGTGGCGGAGCAGTATCGTCAATGGGAGATCATCGATAGGATGGAAGTCGTGATTCCGGTGACTTTTCAGGTGATCGGCTCGGTGTATCTGGAAACCGCCGGTTTCGTCCAGGATGCTGAGACAGAAGAGGTTCGGTTTCGCGTGAAAGCCATCAAGAATCGATGGAAGATTGTGGAGCCGATGTTCCCCCCTCACGTGGGACAGAAGCGGATGGTGAATTTTGTGCGTGAAGCCTCGATGAAGGAAACCGATCCGGCAAAGCGAGACCGTCTCGGGGTGTTGCAGGGGGAATTACGAAAGGCAAAAGAATGATGGGTAAGACCTCGGTCGAGCTGTTGATCTTCGATCTGGATGGGACGCTCATCGAGTCCAAATGGGACATTGCCGCGTCGGTGAATCTGACGTTGGCCGAGCTGGGGCTCCCGCAGCGGCCGATCGAAGAAATCTTTGGGTTTGTAGGGGATGGGGTGAAACAACTGTTGCGTTTGTCAATCGGCGAAAGCAACCGGATCACTTTCGATGAGGTCTTACGGGTATTCAGGCGCCAGTACTTGGCCCATTGTCTCGATCGCACGACGTTCTATCCCGGAGTCGAGCAGGCGCTTGTCCACTTCGAGCGAAAGCGCAAGGCGGTCGCGACCAACAAGTCGATCGAGTATACGAATGTGATCCTCAAAGGCTTGGGAGCGCATCATTTTCACTATGTTGTGGGCGGGGACAATGGGTTCGGGTTGAAGCCGGAGCCAGGCATGTTGCTGCATGTGATGGAGCAGTTGAATGTGCCGAAAGACCAGACGGTGCTCGTCGGGGACAGCACAAACGACATCAACGGCGGGCATAATGCCGGGATTCGTGTCTGTGCTGTCGGGTACGGTATGGGGAATCGAGTTAGAATGGAAGCCTGCCGCCCGGATTGGTTTATCGAACGACCGGAACAACTCATGGAGCTATTCATATGACAACTGAATCGTTTCTCGTATCTCGTGAAGCGTATCTCGCAAAAAGAAGCAGTCGACGAAACACCAATGTGAAAAGATCCGGCTGGCTCCTCAGCGTTCAGTTCTTAGCTCTTCCCACGCTTCACGCTTCACGCTTCACGGTGTTCTTGCTTGCCACGGCTTTCAGCCTCAGCCTGAACCTTGACCTCTCGTATGCTGCCTCTTCCGGGCTGGCGGAACGTGTGGTGGAACACAAACTGACGAATGGGTTGACGGTGCTCATGGTCGAACGGCATCAGACGCCGGTGGTCTCCCTCAACATGACCTTTAGGGTCGGAGGCGTCAACGAACAAGCGGGGCAAACCGGCCTGGCGCATCTCTACGAACATATGGCGTTCAAGGGCACGAGGACGGTCGGGACGAAGAATTATGAGCAAGAACGTCCCATTCTTGAAGAATGGTTTCGAGTGGGGACCGAGCTGGACCAGCGGCAGCGAGAACTCGCACGGAGGAGTCAGGAAAAACCATCCAGTTCTGAGGATCGGGCCGCCATCGAGGCGCTGCAGAAGCGATTTGCCGAACTGCAAGATCAGGCGGGACAATTCGTCGCGGGTAATGAGATGGCCTTACTCTATCAACGCCACGGGGGAGTCGGGCTCAATGCGGCGACCGGGAAGGATCTGACTCGCTATATGATCAGCCTCCCCGCGAATCGTCTGCCGCTATGGGCTGCGCTTGAAGCCGATCGCATGGCGCATCCGGTCCTCCGCGAATTCTACAAAGAACGCGGGGTGGTCATGGAGGAGCGGCGGTTACGGAATGACGACAGTCCCAGCGGGCTGTTGTTCGAAACGTTCACGTCGGCTGCCTTTCGCGCGCATCCGTACGGCATTCCGACGATCGGCTGGGAGTCGGACATTCTGTCGCTCACGCCGACCGACACCGAAGCCTTCTTCAAAGCCTACTATGGCCCGGGCAATGCGACGATTGCCATCGTGGGCGACATCAATCCGAAGGATGTCATGCTGTTGATCGAGCACACGTTCGGCACGATACCGGCCTCGCCGTCGCAGCCCCAGATCGTCACCGTTGAGCCGCCTCAACGAGGAGAGCGCCGCGTGGAGGTAGAGTTCGATGCCGAACCATCGCTGGTCATCGGGTTTCACAAGCCGGCGTTGGGTCATCCTGACGATTATGTCTTCGACGTGATCGATGCGCTGCTGAGCGACGGGCTCACGTCCCGGCTCTATACGAATCTGGTTCGTGAGAAACGGCTCGCCGCCTCGGTCAACTCCGATTCGAACTATCCGGGGGTCCGTTCTCCGAATCTATTCGTGCTCAATGCTACGCCGCTTGCGCCCCATACGACGGCAGAAGTTGAGGCGGCGATCTATGTCGAGATCGAACGGCTCAAGACGGAGCCGGTCTCCGCCAAGGAACTTGAGAAAGTGCTGAATAATCTCGATGCCGATTTGGTCAGGGCGCTTCGATCCAACGGAGGTCTCGCGTCTCAGTTAGCCCTGTATCAGACGGTGGCGGGGGACTGGCGCTACGCGCTAAAGTCTCGGGATAAGATTGCCGCCGTGACGCCGGTGGATATTCAGCGCGTGGCAGCCGAGTATTTCAGGCGGTCCAACCGAACGGTCGCCACGTTGGTGAAGAAGGCCGGAGAAAAAAATGTCGCAGCGGCGCCGCAGCGGGAGGTGGCGCGATGAGCGAGGTGAAGCGTGAAATACGAAACGTGACGCGATGGGGTGTCGTGCTGTGCTCGACGATCGTGGCAGCCGCCATTCCCGTGCTGACTGCCTGCGCCGGAGACTTTGCACTGGGCGATCCCAGGCAGATGACGTTTAAACCGGTTGAATTCACCCCGCCCGAACCGGATCGCGTCGTGTTCGAGAGCGGGATGGTCGTCTATCTCCTGGAGGACCATGAATTGCCCTTGGTCAGTATGACTGCGACCATGCGAACGGGCGGCTGGCTCGACCCGGCAGAGAAGATCGGCTTGGCTTCGTTGACCGGTTCCGTCATGCGGACCGGCGGGGGTGGTGGTCTGTCGGCTGAACGAGTGGATGAGGAACTCGAACAATTCGCCGGGAATCTCGGCATTTCGATCGGACGGCAATCCGGTTCTGCGTCGCTCGATGTGCTCAGCAAGGATCTCAAGCGGGGGCTTCAGATTTTCGCAGGGCTCATTCGGAGACCCGCCTTTGAACCGGCGCGGGTTGAACTGGCCAAGCTGCAGGCCATCGAAGGGATTCGCCGCAGGCAGGACAATCCCGGTTCGATCGTCGGGCGCGAGTTCGTCAAGCTCCTATATGGAACAGATCACCCATCGGCGCGTGAAAGCAGTATCGGATCCATCACTCGCATTACCAGAGACGATCTGGTCGCCTTTCACCGGAAAACCATTCATCCGAACGGCATGATGCTGGGAGTGACGGGCGATTTCGACAAGTCTGCAATGCTGGCTCTGTTGCGCGAAGTATTCGGCGATTGGAAAAAAGGCGAGGTGCCTGTGCTAACGATTGCCGACGTGCCCAAGAACCAGACGGCGAAGCCTGTCGTCCGGTTCGTGAACAAGGATACTTCGCAGACACATCTTCGCATCGGTCATCTGTCGATCAAAGAACAAGATCCCGACTATGTGGCGTTGGCGATCGCGAACGACATTCTGGGGGGCAGTTCCTTTCGGAGCCGTCTCTTCAACGACGTGCGGACCAAGCGGGGCTTGGCGTACTCGGTCGGCAGCCGCTTGAATTCCGGGGTGCACGATCAAGGCGTCTGGCTGATGCGCGCCGAGACAAAGTTGCCATCGACGCAAGAGGTCATCGCTCGATTTATCGCGAACATGGAACGGATGCGGACCGAGTCGGTCGCGGACAGTGAGCTGGCAGAAGCGAAAGAGGCGTATGTGAACTCGTTTATATTTTCCTTCGCCAGTCCGTCCGCGATCGTGGGGCGGTTGATTGAACTGGAATACGACGGGCTTCCCAAGGATTTTCTCCAGCAACTGCGTGCCCGTGTGATCGCATTGACGAAAGAGGAAATCCTGGCGGCGGCAAAGAAACACTTCAATCCCGAGAGACTGACCATTGTCGCCGTCGGGGCCGGCGAGGTCCTGCCGAAGTTGCTGTCAGGGTTCGGGGAAGTGAAGGAAATAAAGTTGGCTCCAGAGGGCTGAGAGGGGAGCGGGTCCTGTCGCCGACCTGGGAGCCCGACCGTCCTCGCACCCTGCCCGGTGTAGGGACCCCGCTGCGGGCGGTCGGGCTCCCAGGTCGGCGCCACCCGCTTGAAGAGAGAAATCACTGGAGCTGTGGGCGAGGGAGTAGAAAGGAGACCGTCATGGTGACCTATCTGATGCTCCTCAATTGGACGGATCAGGGAATCAAGAATGTTAAGGACTCGCCGAAGCGGCTGGATGGGGTCAAGAAGCTCGCGAAGAACTTGGGTGGTGAGGTCAAATCTTTCTACATGACGCTGGGGGTATATGATTTGGTGCTTGTCGTCGAGATGCCTAACAACGACAAGCTGGCAAGTTTCGGCCTCAAGTTGGGATCACTCGGCAATGTGCGGTCCACGACTCTCAGAGCCTACTCCGAGGATGACTATCGCCGCATCATTAGCGGCCTGAGTTAAGATCGGATAGATGCGGAACGGAATCGATAGCTTTCAGCCATTATTCTCCCGCAAAGACCGAATCATAGTCGAGCGCTGATGGCTGAGAGCTGACGGCTTACTTATGCCCCTCGAAGACGATTTCTGCGACATTATCAAGAAGGCGCGCTTGGGACAGTCATGGTCCGTGGCGGATGTGGCGCAGATGGCAGGGGTGCCTGGCGGGAACATTACTGCGTTGGAGCGCGGTGCTTGCCCACCAGATCGCATGGAGGTTCGTGCGCTGGCGGAGGCGTTAGGACTTCGGCCTGGCCCGTTGGAGCAGATCGCAATAGAGAAGTGGGAACCGTCGATCGCAGCCCCTGTCCCTTGGATAGAAACTGTGCATGGATCGATCAATGGCTATGGGGTGCAGGGCTATGTGGTGCATGATGGTGGTGAAGCGCTGCTCATCGACACGGCGTACAATGCGCCGGCGATGATCGACGCGTTGTCATCGCGCCACCTGCGCCTGATGGGGATTTGCCTCACACACGGCCATGCGGACCATGCCGATGGGATCGATCAGATTTTGAAGTTTCGTGAGGCGCCGGTGTATCTCGGAACAGACGATGTCGATCTCCTCAGCTGGCGGCCTCCCGGTGCACAGCTGAAGGCGCCGGAACAGGGTCAGACGATTACAGTCGGGCGTCTCAGCGTTCATTGTCTCGCCACGCCGGGCCATACCCCTGGCGGGATCTGCTATCGTGTGGATGCCGAGTCACAACGCGTCTGCTTCGTCGGCGATACGTTGTTTGCAGGATCCATTGGCCGCTCGAATCCCAGTACGTTGTATCAGACCCATCTGCGGTCGGTCCGGACTCAGGTCCTTGGGTTGCCGCCTGAATATCGGTTGTTGCCTGGTCACGGACCGGCCACGACGG
This sequence comes from uncultured Nitrospiraceae bacterium, assembly GCA_963801725.1. GTDB lineage: Bacteria > Nitrospirota > Nitrospiria > Nitrospirales > Nitrospiraceae > Palsa-1315. Next base: position 410,695 of record CAWDFX010000002.1, on the reverse strand, counting down.
TTCGCGAAGAGCTGGACCATAATCCCTTCGCCACGGATCATTAGAAGAACATCCTATGAATTTCGACCAGCGGGGCGATGAGCCACAGATCCGCGGCGGAGAGCTGCCGGTTGTGGCAGAGCCTTCCGAGGATCATAGCAATCTCTCCCCAGACGGTGAATTCGAAGAGACCCCCTTTTCGAAGTGGATCTTGCCCCTCGGCCTCTTTGTCGTCACGATCTTTACCACACTGTGGGCCGGGGCCTATCAGGTCTACAACGGGCCGATCCGCGGACCAGTCAACCTCTTGTTCGAACACCCCGGAGTACTCTGGCAAGGGATCCCCTTCGCCGCCACGCTATTGTTCATTCTGGTCACCCATGAGTGCGGGCACTATGTGCTTTCCCGAATTCATCGAGTGCCGGCGTCGCTGCCGTTGTTCATCCCGGGTCCTCCATACTTCGTCGGGACATTCGGAGCGATTATCCGGTTACGAGGGCCGATCATGAATCGGCGCGCGCTGTTCGACATCGGCGTCGCCGGTCCGCTCGCAGGTTTCATCGTCGCAGTGGTGGCACTGATTATCGGTCTGAACCTGTCCACCGTCGTGGATCGGACGGCCACCCGTGGGTTGGAGCTGGGTGAACCGTTGCTCCTGCAGTTCATCTCCTGGCTGGTCGTCGGATCCATCCCTGCTCAGGCCGACATCGTCTTGCACCCCATCGGGTTCGCCGCGTGGTTCGGTCTATTTGTGACGTCACTGAATCTCATCCCCATCGGCCAGCTCGACGGCGGACATGTGGCCTATGCCTTGTGGGGCTCACGCCAACGCATCATGGCGTTTATCATGCTGCCGATCCTCATCGTGCTGGGATTCGTGGGCTGGCCCGGCTGGTGGCTCTGGGCCTTCATGGCAGGACTATGGGGGTTTGGACATCCGCCCGTGCACGATATTCACATACCGCTGGGTCGAAAGCGGATCGTTGTCGGATGGATTGCCTTTGCCGTGTTTGTCGTTACCTTTGCGCCTGTTCCTTTCTCCTTCCACTGAACATAACGCGTGACGCGCGAGACAGGCGGGACGGGCGCGAAAAGCTCGACACTTGGAATCATACTGTGTGCGTCGCGCTTTTCTCGCTAGTCTCGCGTTTCACGCGCTCGATTATTCCTGAGATTTTCTTGTCGGATGGCGTGCTCAGTCCTACAGTGTGGCTATGGAGCCCACCGCAACCTCGACAGTGCTGTGTCCCAAGTGTCAGGCCGACCAGCCTGACGGAGCGACGGAGTGCGTGAAATGCGGGATCATCTTTGCCAAGTATCGGCCGCGTGTTTGGCTGCAGCGGCAAACGGAATCACAGAATAGCTCGCGCTGGGTGTCCCTTGCCAAGGAGTGGCTCGTTGACTTGGATACGTCGACCGACTCGTTGACGTTTGCCGGACGGGTCGCGGTGTTTCTGTTGCTGCTCTGGTGGGGGCGAGCGCTCATATTCACGCCGCTCGAAACCAACTATACAGGAGAATCGTTTCTCCATCTGATCAATCTGCCGTTCCACGAAGCAGGCCATCTCCTCTTTATTCCGTTCGGTCGATTCACGACCATTCTAGGTGGGACTCTCGGCCAGATCCTGATGCCGCTCGTTTGCCTGGGCACCTTTCTCATCAAGACACGCGATCCTTTCGGCGCCTCAGTGGCCCTCTGGTGGACGGCGGAAAGCTTCATGGACATTGCGCCCTATATCAACGATGCGCGGGCGATGGATCTCATGCTACTTGGCGGGTTGACTGGAAAGGAGACGGATGGGCATGACTGGAACAATCTCCTGACGATGTTAGACTGGCTGGAGTACGACCATCGCCTGGCTCACCTCACCTATAATTTTGGCATTCTCTTGATGCTGGCCTCATTCGCGTGGGGCGGGCTGCTGCTCTTGAGACACTACCGCCGGCTCTCACCGTGACCGCGTCTGTCTTATCGTGGGTGGATGTGTGCGAGGTCTTCGAGCGCGAGCATCAGCGCATGGGTTCCACTACGGCCGTGCCCGAGTGTTTGGACGGCCTGGTAGAGTTGATGTACCAATGTGAGACCGGGTAGCACGAGGCCCATGCGCTTCGACTCCTCAAGCGCGAGGCCCATATCTTTGATGAAGTGCTCGACGAAAAATCCCGGGTCAAAGTTGCGCTGTAGAATTCTGGGCGCCAGATTGTCCAACGTCCAGCAGGCGGCCGCACCGCCGCGGATGGAATCCAGCATCCGGTTCAGATCGAGTCCCGCCTTGTAGCCATAGAGCAAGCTCTCGCAGACGCCAACCATCGTGCCGGCGATCACGATCTGGTTACAGAGTTTTGCCTGTTGCCCAGTGCCAGGCCCTCCCTGATGCACGATCTTTTTACCCAATCGCTCGAAGAGCGGCATCACGGCTTGTACGGCTTTGCGGTCGCCTCCCACCATGATCGAGAGGGTGGCATTGCGCGCGCCCACATCGCCGCCGGAGACAGGCGCATCTATGGCCGATAGAACTTTCGCCGAAGCGGCGGCTGCAATTTCACGGCTCAATGAGGGGCCTGTCGTCGTCATGTCGATGAGGATCACCCCAGATCGCGCGCCGGCCACGATTCCAGTCTCATCGAAATAGACGAGGCGCACGTCCTGAGGGAAGCCGACCATCGTGAAGAGGACATCGGATTCAGCCGCCACAGCGCGCGGGCTCTCGGCCCATTGCGCACCGCGATCGAGCAATGGTTGCGCCTTCGATCGTGTGCGGCTATAGACGGTCAGGCGATAGCCGGCCGTGAGCAAGTGCCCACACATCGACGATCCCATTACGCCGGCGCCGATCCAGCCGATTCTCGTTGCCATTGGTACAGCAAGTTGAACAGTCATCGTTTTCGTGCTCGTTTATTCGGCGAGCGGGATGATTCGATCCGCGACCGCCTGAATGATGCCTTCCCGCTCTCTCGCCACTTTTACCCCTTGAAAACTCAAATAGTAGCCCCCGTGACTCGGCGACTGGATCGTGGCAGTGAGTTCAATCCGTTGCCCGTCTTCGATATCGGGGTCTTTGACGGTCGGGACCCCGCAGCGTCCGTAGACAGCGACGTTGATCGAGGATGTCTCGTCTTCCAGGTAGAATAAATAGGCGCCATAGCACATCGTGCCGGCCTGGATCTTGTAGGGATCGAGCGGCGTCACATCGCGAACCGTGCCCCGCAACATGACCTGTTTCAAATGAAAGGACTTCGGCTCGTCGATGATCTCGCGAATGGTGATGGGTTCTGCGGCTGAAGCACAGGAAACGCCGGCCACGGAGTACCCAAGCCAAAGGACGGCGAGGAGACTCACGAACGTGTGTGCGCGAGATGTATTGCCCTGTATCACGCTTCTATTCTACAGAAGGTCGCCGCAGAAGTCCCTTCCGCCTCCTCGCCGAACCCGCTATACTCCGCCGACCTATCCTGGAGAACGACACATGATCGATCGCGCACATCTTGAACGCTACGTCACAGACAGCCGCCGCCGGTTTGAAGATCTGTTGGGCCAGATGGTGGAGATTCCTTCGATCAGCATGGACCCGGCCAAGGCCCCTGACATCAGGCGCATGGCAGAATTCGCGCGGCAGGTTCTCACCGGTGTGGGGGCTGACGCCCAGATCGTGGAGACCGGCGGTTATCCGATCGTATCCGGCGGCTTGATGACCGGAGTCCATCATCCAACGGTCACCATCTATAACCATATGGATGTGCAGCCGGCGCAGGAACCGGAATGGAAGCAGGCGCCCTTTGCGTTCAAGAATGAGATCGGGATGTATCATGGCCGTGGTGCGACGGATGACAAGGGTCCGGCGCTCTCGGCCCTGTTCGGCGCACGGTATGCCATTGAGCAAGGAGTGCCGATCAATGTTCGGTTTCTCTGGGAATTGGAAGAGGAAATCGGCAGTCCGAACTTTGCGGCTGGGCTGAAGAGCCAATCGGCAATTCCTCGACCGGATTCAGTCGTGGTGTCGGATACGATCTGGCTTGCGAAAGGAAAACCTGCCATGCCCTATGGTCTGCGCGGTCTGCTCGGCGCGCGACTGACGCTACGCACGGGAACGAAAGATGCCCATTCCGGCGTAACCGGAGGCGCCGCGCGGAATCCGCTCGCGGAATTGATGGAGGTGGCGCATGCCTGCGTCGATGCCAAAAGCGGCAAGATAAAGATTCCCGGGTTCTACCAGGATGTGGTCGAGCCAACCAAAGCAGAGATCAAAAGCTTTCTCGCGTCAGGTTTCCAGGTCAAGAGCTTCAAGCAGGCCTACGGTTTTCAAACACTTCGCACGAACGATCCCGCCGAGATCATGCGCCGGATCTGGGCCGCGCCGACGTTTGAGGTGCATGGCTTGACCGGCGGCTATCATGGGCCAGGAGTGAAGACCATCGTGCCGGGCCATGGCGAACTCAAAGTGAGTATGCGATTGGTGCCGAATCAGACTCCGGAGAAGGCTTTTGCGTTGCTCAAGCGTCATGTGGCGAAGCTGAATCCGAACGTGAAGGTGGAGCAGGAAGGCATGCTTCATCCCTTCAAAGGATTATTCGAGGGACCCTATGTCGAAGCAGTGAAGCGAGCGGCGAAGGCTGGATTCGGGAAAGAACCAGCCTTCATCCGTGAAGGCGGATCGATCGGCGCAGTGGTCACCATGCAGAAAGCCTGGAAAGTGCCAATCCTGTTTATGGGATTGAGCCTGCCGGAACACGGCTACCATGCGCCGAACGAGTACTTTGACTGGGGCCAGGCCTCCGGTGGGATGAAGGCGTTTGCACACTATTTCGCGGAGCTGGCGAAGATGGGGAAGAGGTAGGGCAGCCTGGTCGTCCTCCTGCTCGCGGAACAGAGGAGGGGATGGAGCCTGATGATCTTCTGTGCTCGCGCAACGCGCGGTCGCGGACTCCCCTCGTTGGACGCGCGCAGTGGAAGATCAATCAGCCCCCATCCCTGAGAGATAACGAGCGAGCTTGGAGGGAGCATTTATTTCGTTCGACGCGCGCACTTGAGGATCAACCAGGCTGCCCTCTTGAAGAAGAGGTCCTTGATTCCTTCCAAATGAGGCAATTGCCCTCTTCCAATTGAGGAACACGTTGCTTCTCTTTCATGCCCATGGTTTTCAATTGCCCAACTAATTCCCAGTCACGGATCCAACCCTTCAGGTCGCTTTCCCAAGTCAGAGGAAATGTCATTGCGGAAGACCAAGCTTCATCATAGGCAAGCTGCTTCTTGGTCTGGAGGAGGTCTAGAACCGCCGCTCGCGCACGAGACATATACCTTTCCCGTAAAGAGCGAAAGTGTTCGGATGGGTCTTGTGTCACCGTACCAGAGAATAATCTAAACTCTGTTTGACCTGTCCGTTCTTCTCTTTCTCGTTTTTGAGCTTCATCTCTTGCTTTTTCCATTTCAGACATTGCCTTCTTCTCCGCCTCTTTGAATACTTCTACCCCTTTGCGGCCTCGCGTGGCATAAATGAGATGAAAGTGTGTCCGATTCTTTTTAGGATGAAGGACAATGGCAGAGCTTGTATATCCGAATGCGCCAACACGTTTTACGCATTCGCTATAAGCCGTGACGATAGCATCTTCTCGATCCTTCTCGTCCAGGCCTTTCAGCTCGTCTTTGAATTTGCCAGAGCCAAAAAGCTTGATGAAGCTCTCTTGGTTCTGTTCCTGCTGCCACTCTATGAAACGACGGATGTGTTCGGTCATAAAAGTAATCAACACCTCTCCAGGATTTAATTTTAGGAGAGGAGTGATGGTTTCCAATGCAAATCCAGACCACCCCGTAGGATCTATGAATATGAAAGGAAATGACTTAGGACCGCCATCCTTCACAAAGTTCAGGATGTCCGGGATGGCATTCTCGAGCTTCTTGTTTTTCGTTTCTATTTTGACGTCATCTTGTCGGTCCGCGAATTGTTTGAGCTTTGCATAAGCAGACGGAGTTTTCTCGAGGAAGAAGCACCGAAGCGTTAGGGTTTTACCAGTTTGTTTCTTGTGGGTATCGCGAGCTTTGCGTAATTGCTCAAGGGCAATCGCAAATGAACTATCCTCGAACTTTTCTGATTTGACCTTCCAAGGTCCAGAGAAACAATCAACATAGGTTATGGTGTCCCAGAGTGACCCAACAATGATTGCAAAGCGCTTGAGGTAATTTTCAAGGATGATGTGTTTGACCTGAGTCTGTTCGCGGTCGATGTAGAAATCGCCGTTGCTCAATGGGGTACACCAGCAGGACGAAGAGATGCAATTTTTTCAATAGCAATCAACCGTCGCTGATGGTCCATGACGGGTGCTTCCGCACGTTGTGGGAATTCATTGTAGGTCTTCCCATCGAGGGAGCGGCCGGCTTCGCTCTTACGAACACCACCCCATTGCTTAAAGAAGAAAGGAACCTTGGCCCTTCGGCACTGGTCACGGATTGAAAGTACCCAGGATTTTTTCATGGGCCTGGCACCAGCTCCACTTTCACCGCCGACAATTACCCAGTTTATTCCGGTGAGGCTAAAGTTCCCTATGTCCTCGAGTAAGGGCTCTATCGAAAGAAAGCGAATTCTTGCCGGTGAGGCTTGCAAATGATCAATGCGTTGGAGCCCATGCTTTTTATTCTCGACGCTGACGCCCCACCAGATATGAGGCAGTGCCGCAGCAAACTTGATCTTAGTTTCCAACATATCTCGCATCCGTTCCGAACGCTTCGTCAGTACCTGATACGTGTGCCAGTTTGCTAGCTGCATCACACGAACAACCGACACGATGTATTCATCAGCCACGTCTTCTTGGAAGAGATCGCTCATCGAGTTCACAAAGACCATCTTAGGTGTACGCCAGCGGAGTGGTTCCGCCAGCTTCTCCGGTACCAAACGCAGATCGAATCCATATTCGTACGGATGACTAGGGACACCACGAAAACGTTCGGCGAATGTCTCTGCATAGCAGTTTGCGCAGCCAGGGCTAACCTTGGAACAGCCCCTAACAGGGTTCCAAGTTGCGTCAGTCCATTCTATTTTGGAATTATCACTCATTGCTGAAGAGGCCGTGCTCGTTGTACGCAGTTTAGCCCAAATCCTATGACAAGGGAATTGCTTCAAGTACTGGAAGGCAAGGAAAATGGTTGTATTAAGTCGATCTCGCTATCTGAGATCGAATTGCCAGTGTCCGCGTCGTCCGGTCATCGCAAGTGCGGCGGTCAGGTGATCGAGAAAGTCGCGGCGAGGGATGGCTTCGGCGCCGAAGGCTATCACGTGGGGGGAGGATTGCTGGCAATCCACGATTCGAAATCCCCACCTCTGTAGTTGGCGAACGAGCGAGACCAGCGCCACTTTCGATGCATCAGGTACACGGGTGAACATCGACTCTGCGAAAAACACGCCGCCGAGTGCCACGCCGTAGAGACCGCCGACTAACTGCCCTTCTTTCCACGTTTCAACAGAATGCGCGTAGCCTTGTTCGTGTAAGCTTGTGTAGGCGTCGAGCATCTCTGCTGTGATCCAGGTGCCGCCGTCGGGATATTGCGGCCTTGGTCCTGCGCAATGTCTCATCACGTCACGAAAGCATCGGTCGAGCGTGACGCTGAATAGGCCGGGACGAAGGCTTCTCTTTAAGCTGCGAGAGATGTGAAGTTTGTCGGGAAAGAGAATGGTTCTGGGATCGGGTGACCACCACAAGATCGGTTGGTCGTCGCTGTACCAGGGGAAAATCCCGTGACGGTAGGCTTCGAGCAATCGCTCAGGTCTGAGATCGCCTCCAACAGCGAGTAGGCCATCAGGCGAGGCCTCCTCAACTGGTGGAAAGTCCAGATCCTGTTCGTTCGCCTTTAGGATAAACATACCGGGCTACGGTACACGAAGCGGTGAACTAGCTACGATATTGCGGGCAAGCTCGTTATCCCTTCTTTTCCTCCGCATGAGCCAACATCGGCTTGAAGATGGGATCTGCATCTAGCACCGCCTTCAACGATTCTGCTCCGATGAAGAATTGCCAGATGTCCGGAGTCTGCCCTGGAGTTTCAGTAAACCATCGTTTGGCTTCCGTCAGTCGCTCCAAGATCGCCCGATTGTCCCGGTCCGGGGTGAACAGCAAGCTGTAGGCTTTGGTGTACTCGGCCATAAATTTATCGAGGGGCAAGTCGGCGAGTGCGAGCGCCTCGTCGGCATCCCGATAGGCAGCCCGAATGTCTGAGTCGTCAAGAATGCGGTTCCAGGCCACTTTGTTGATGCGGGACCAGGCCAGCTGGAGCAAGGCTTCGGCTCTGCCGACTTTTTGCTCAGGTGGGATGGCTTTGACCAGGGACCGGTGGGTTTCGATCGCGGCCTCTTGATCGTTGTTCCAGCGTAAGGCTACGCCTAATCGAAATCGGTTATCGAGTTGTTCCGGCCGTACCACGGCCAAAGTTCGCATGGCTGAGAGCATGCGGTACAGGTAGTCGGCTGTCGTCGGTTTGTCGAACCCACCCATCTCCATCCCCAGCGACAGGTCCATACGCGTCGATTGGGCATAGATGTTCCAGAAATGCTCGTTTACTACCAAGGCAAGCGCCGGATCTTTCACCGTGAGTTTGTGAAAGGGGATGGCTTCGCCAAGGACAATGGCATAGAGGTGTCGGCTGAGTACCATGAGGGCGTCGGCCTGATCGGGATCGATGATGAGCACACGATTCAACATGGCCACGCGGTCGCGTAGATCTGGAAAGGTAGCTGCGCGAGCAGCTCCGGCGGTCAAGAGACCCGGCATATCTCTCGGTCCCCACCAGACGAGTGAATCAGGGAGAGCCCGACTGGTTTCAGTGACAAATGGAATCTTCTCCTGCATACCGCTGCCGGAGATGGCACCGCTGGTGACGGGAAGGTTCAGGACCGCCCGGTCATCCACGAAGCCATGTTTTTTCAGCCCGGAGAGGACGACCCATTGGGTGGTAATTTCCTTCAGTGCGCGCCTAGTCCGCTTAATCGTGGTCGTCCATTTGACCGAACCAGCTGCGTAGGTCAAAGGAGCGGTCAGGGGATCCTGATAACTGATGGACAATTTCACCAGTGTGGTCGGCACCGCCACGACCGGGCCATTCGGTCGAACACGGAACGAGGCCGACGGGATAGGCGTGCTTCCAACAATGCGAGTACGGAATCCTGTGCCCGGAGGCGTAAGGCCCAGCGAGTCGGCCACGAAGGCCGAGGCGGGGTAGCGGTCCAGGTCTTCACTAAAAAAGACCAGGTCGCCGTTACTAGGCCATAGGATCTCCATGCCCACGTCGGTTCTCATGAGGGTAGGAGCATGGGCATTTCTCAGGCGCTGCCAGCAGGAGTCATAGACGGGGTCGGAGTCGGCCGGATAGGTCTTGATACCACGGGGGGCCGCCGTTACCAGGTCATACTGACAGGCGAAGTCGAGCTGACCGACGCCGACTTTCTCTCCCTTTCCCATGGCTTCAGCGTAGCGCTGAGCTGTCGACTCAGCTGCGGTGACGGCCTGCTTCGACTTCTTTGCAGCGGTAGCGGCTGATGCCGATGAGGCTTCGATCAGGGGTATCGCAGTCATAATTGACAGGATTCCGGTGAGGAACGGGATCGTGAACCAGCCACGTTGGAAGATCTGCAGGCGCATTATGTTGTTGGCTCCTTACATGAAAGACGAAAGAAGGAGGTAATGTACCATGCTGCTTTGAATACCTGGAATAGGCCAGGAGTCTGTTGAAAAATTTAGCCGGTGTAAGAAGATTGTTATTTGGTTTGTTTGGTCGAACAAGACCAACTAGATGAACAAAACAAACCAGATGAACCAGACGGATCACACCCGAAGAGGGTGCCCGGTTTCCCAATTATTCGACCGTAATGAGGGCCTTCATGTTATGGCCAGGCATGTCACACAGGTAGGAGAAGGTTCCGGTACGTGCCGGTGTGAAGCGAAATTCAAACAGGCCCTCAGGCGGGATGATCACCCGCTTGAGTCCATCTGGACCGTACTCCGGGGCTCCGTTGCCGCTCACGTCGAAGTCGACACCGAAGAAGAGCTCCTTGGCTACCACAGTATGGAGTTCTGTGTCGTGATTGAGGAACCGAAGCACTGTCTTGCGATCATGGTGCAAGTGGACGTGCTGGGGAATGAATATCCGTGAGCGGATCTCCACGGTGACCGTTTCTGCCTCGATCTCAGTTGGGAGCGGGTTAGGAGCCTGTTCGACATTGCCGGACAGACTCTTCGTGGGGATCGCGAGCACCAGAGCCAGGCATATGAGCCTGAGCGTATCTCTCACCGTGCGTGAGCCGCATCGAGGATCGTGCGGCGCATGTTCATCCGGTCGACCGACGTGAGCGGTGGGACCGGACGATGTCGGCAGAGCGTGACGGTGTGCTGGAGGGAAGCAATGAAGACTTCGCAATTCGGACAAGCTCCCAGATGTTGGCGTATTTCCCCACAAATGTCGGACGGGAGTTCGTCGTCGATATAGGCTGACAACTGCCGGAGAAGATCCAGACAATGGCCTTGGCCATGCGTATGGCGGGGAGACGATGGTCTGGACCGTTTCTTTGGCGCCGTCGGCTTTTTCTTGGTCATGAACGCAACCCTCCAGAATTCTGGTCATCGTGGTGAGTGATACCGCGGGCGCTGAGTTCCCTCCGCACAAACAGGCGTGCTCGGTGCAGTCGTGATTTTACGGCACGCTCATTCAAGCCCATGATGGTTCCCACTTCTTTGGCGCTCAACCCTTCCATATCGCGGAGCACCAGGGCCATCCGATATTTTTTTGGCAGTTTCTCGATTGCCTGGTCGAGGGCCTGCCGGAGTTCCTTGTTTTGTAGTGCTTCCTCGGGGCTGAGCCCATCCATCGGGATCTGGAGACGAAACTCTCCCTCGGAGGTAGGCACGAACTCCTCGATCGACAGCTCGTGTTCCGGTTGCCCTTTGCGCTTGCGTCGCATCCGTATGCAAGCTCGTGAGGCGATCGTATACAGCCAGGTAGAGACTCGAGCCTCGCCTCGAAAATCTTTGAGCCCTTGGTAGGCATTGAGAAAGGTCTCTTGAACGAGATCCTTTGCCGACTCTGTTTCGCCGCACAGGCGATGTGCGTATCGATAGATCAGATCGACATGGTCTCGATACAACTTATCAAATCCATCGGGCTCTTGCATGGCTGGGCGTTGGGGAGTCGTTTTGGAAACAGGGGCGCGCATAGCTGGGGCGAAGTCTAGGGGCTCGGCTGGGGCCTGTCAAGCAAACCTGGCAGGATGCTGAAAAAGTCCGCCAGCGCATTCTCGACACCCGTGAAGCGTATCTCGTGAAGCGTCGTTCGTTTCCGGATTCGGACGTTTCACGCTTCACGTTTCACGAACGACGAGGACGGCCTTTTTGAGCATCCTGTTTGAGCAGGGCCGCTTATGTATGGATGTTGGTTAGGGGGTTGGAGAGGCACTGCGTTGTGGAGTTGGTGTCTCAGCCGATGGGGACGTGACAGTCACATGCTCGTGGTCGATATGCAACGTCAACGGTTGTCCTACCTTCACACGAGGGACCCCGATCTTCGAATTGACCATGACCAGGCCGATGGGGGTGCGGACAAAGACGAAGTTGGATTTGAGCTTGGATACGGTTCCCGAGAGGAGAAGCTGCACGTCGGCGCCGGCCGGAGGGGCTTGGCTGATCTGCAGGTCGAATTGTAAATCATGCACTCCGCTGATGGTATTCGATTCGTCGACTTCGACGGTCACCGGATCTCCCTCGCGATAGTTAGTCAGGCGTTCTTCCTGTGTGCCGACACGAACAGTCTGGTCACCGTCAGGCCCCCACCAGCGTAACGTGTTCGGAGCATCAGTAACGGATGTCATGGGCCCGCTGAGGTAGCGATGGACTATCGACTCGTCGTCCCTCTTGCGGATCTCGACAACGAAATGGCGCTCGTGCACCCAAAAACGTACCTCCTGCGAGGCCTTGAGATCCTTCAACGTTGTTTTGGATGTGAGCGTCAGCAGTCCGACCGGGGTCTTGAGGAAGACGATTCCGGCTTTGGTCCGCCACACCGATCCCCGTAGCCGTATGAAAGGGTCAATCGTGGCTGGGTCAACGGCGGCAGGTGCTGGAGTAGGGATTTCAGCGGCTGGGGGCGAGAGCATTCCGTCTGGCGCAGGTGAGTCCTCGGCATGGACTGGGCCGAGGAGAGTCAGCATGACTACCCCGGAGCAGAGAGTCTCCATCGCTCGTCGTCGCAACCTGCGAGGAGAGGAATCGCGCATCCCGTTGGTCTGTGGGTTACCGTGAGCCGCAGGGTGATGAGTCGCTGTCTGTGCGGAATGCATCATCAGCTTGAGCGAATAACATGATGCCTGCGAGGAGTCAAGGCGAAAGCCGCAACCACAGCAACTTGGAAGGCGGTGCCCTTACGACACTGCGCCGTTGACGGGAGCATGTATGTTGGCCGGTACGTGGAGATGCTGTGAATTCGCGGCTGGGCAAGGAATAGAAGGAATGGGGGAGAGGGTCAGGATGATCCGGATCTCATGGTCGGTTGAGTTCGGCACTCCGAACCCTGTGAGCAGGAGAGATGGTGTGACCATATGGCAGATGCGACGCATTTCGAATTGTGCCCAGTCTTGCGCCTCGATTCGACGCCGGAGTTGTGCCAGCACGTCGTAACAGAACTCTTGCAAGATAGATGGCATGGATTCGGGCGCCATCTGCGGCCAATGCTCATGGGATGTACCGAATAACGCCATCAGTGAACGGGCTGGTCCATTCATGTGCAGGATGCGAGCGGATGAGGAAAAGACGATCATGCCTGAGTCGGGGGAAGAGAGGAGGGGTTGTGCCATCACGCCTATGCCTTGGGAAGTTGTCTGTTCCGATCCTGTGACAGTATTCTGCGGGGAGCTGGCTTGGTTTTGAGGAGATGATTGTGGCACGCGTATCCTTTCGGGGAAATGGTCTCCGGACTGTGCAAGAGTTGCACCGAAGCGCCAGGCGTAGGAAACGCGATTATCCTGCGAATACCGAGTACAACGTGACGCGTAACAGCAAAATGCGCACAAAGATGGTGTCATGGTGGCGGAAATTGAACCGACTACTTCTTTCGAACCAGCATGCGAATCGGAGTTCCCTCGAATCCATACTCCTCGCGGAGCTGATTCTCGAGAAAGCGGAGGTAGGCGGGCGTGATATTGTCGGGGTGACCAACAAACAATGCAAAGACCGGTGGTTGCGTCGCGACCTGGGTCATGAAGGCCGATTTGGTGATCTTCGTCGGTTTGCCTTTGCGTACCGGCAGGGGGTGGGTGGCAAGAATCTCCTGAAGGAGCTTATTTAACGCTCCGGTCGGGATCCGCTTTGAAAAAGCTGCGAATACCCTATCAATGGTAGGAAAGAGCTGGCCAAGTGAATCAGGGTTAGCCGCGGATACAAAAAGGACCGGCGCCCAGGTCAGAAAGGGAAAGCGCCGCCGAAGTTCCAGTTCGACCTCCTGCCTCGCCTGGCTATCACCTTCCCGGAGGTCCCATTTATTGACCAGGAGGAAGCAGGCCCGTCCTTGCTTGATGATGATCCCGGCAATCTTGGTGTCCTGTTCGGTCACGCCTTCCGTGGCGTCGAGTAACAAGACCCCGAGGTCGGACCGGCCGATGGCCAAGTGCGATCGGACCACACTATAGCCTTCGATCCCTCGGTCGATTTTTCCGCGCCGGCGAATTCCAGCAGTATCGGTGAAGAGGTATCGCCGCTCTTGGTGGAGGGCGATCGAGTCGATCGAATCCCTGGTGGTTCCCGGCACATCGCTGACTACCACTCGGTCTTCCCCAAGCACGGCATTCACCAAGGTGGATTTGCCGACATTCGGCCGTCCCACGACGGCGATGCGGGGCATCGTCGTCTGCTCAGAGCTCTCGTCAGGAGCCGGGAGGAGTGGATAGATTGCATCGAGGAGGTCGGAGACGCCGATGCCATGTTCCGCAGAGACCGGATAGAGCGTATCCGTGCCCAACTGATAGAAATCCGCTACAAGCGTTTCGACTTTGGGCGTGTCGATCTTGTTCACCACAACGAACAACGGTTTCGGTGTTCCGCGCAAGAGACGGACCACTTCCTGGTCCGGGGTTGTCAGCCCGGTCCGGCCATCCATGAGCAGGATCAAAATATCTGCTTCTGCAATGGCGAGCTCCGATTGACGTTTGATGAGGGCCAGCATGCCCTCCGAAGCGGAGGGGTCCAGGCCCCCTGTATCCACTAGACGGAACGGCCGATTCCGATAGGTGGCGTCGGCGTAGTTGCGGTCTCGGGTGACACCTGGAACATCGTCCACGATAGCCGTCCGTTTACCGAGCATGCGATTAAAGAGTGTCGACTTGCCGACGTTGGGTCGACCGATAATGGCTACAATGGGCGGGCGAGCCGTTGTGGATGACGGTACCGGTGTTGTCTGTAAGGGGGTGTTCTTGGTGCGTGGCATGGGAAATAGTATTTCGACCGTAACATAAGAATTTTGGCAAACACAACCATCGTCGGGTACACTCTCACCAAGATGACTGCCATTTCAGCTGAACTGGGACGAGATCGACGATGTCCTGCTCGATATGGACGGGACTCTGCTCGACCGCCATTTCGACAATTTCTTCTTCGAGGAGGAGTTGCCGCGCCGCTATGCCGCGCTCCACGGTCTACAACTCGAAGAGTCTCGCGACACACTGATGGCGATGTACCGTTCAGTCGAAGGTGAATTGGCCTGGACGGATCTGCACTATTGGACGCAGCGAGTGGGAATCGATGTCGTGGCTATGACCAAGGAACTGGATCATATGATCGGCTTCCTGTGCGGTGCGGAGGAGTTTCTACAACACCTTCGACAGCTGGGGAAAAGAGTGACGATCGTGACGAATGCCCATGAATCTGGCGTGGCCATCAAAGTCGCCAAGACCGGGCTCGATCGGCATGTCGATCGAATCGTGAATGCGTTTGAAGTGGGGTATCTCAAAATGCGTCCGGAGTATTGGCCCAATTGCGCGCGATTATTGGGGTTCGACCCGGCACGGTCTCTCTATATGGATGATGATGAGGGTTGTCTGATTGCGGCAAAAGAATTTGGCGTCGCACATCTCATTCATAGCGCCAAGTCGAGTTCGCAACTGCCGCCCGCTCCGCTCAGTCAGTTCGTCTCGATCACCGGTTTTTCTCCACTTCTCAACGGTCGGCCCGTGATCTAGTCCGGTCTGGTCGCTGTCCCTCGATACATTTCGCCTCCGAGTCTGGGCACGCTCTGCATCTGGAACCGATCGAGAGTCATGATCTTCAAGCCGGCTTGGGCGATGATGTGGTCGATCTTACGATTCAGATTGCAGCCACAACCAATGATGTTCTGAATAGGATTCAACCGGTCCTGCCACGCCGCCACCTTCGCGTCCTCGCTCCGGCCATGCTCGAGAAACAGAAACGCTCCGTCAGGCTTGAGGACTCGACGGACTTCCTGGAGCGCCTTGACCGGAACGGGAATCGTACAGAGGGTCCAGGTGCTGACGACGAAATCAAAGGATCGGTTGTCATAGGGCAATGACTCAGCGGTGACATGTTGGATGCGAATGGGGAAGGAATGACTGGCGCTGCGTTCCGTGACGATTTTTGGAAGAAGATTGGCGGGGTCAACGGCATGGAGCCACGTAACGGTCTTGGGATAATGCGGTAGATTCAGCCCGGTTCCTATGCCGAGTTCCAGCACCTCACTGTGGACATGCGCGAGCAATTCCGTGCGCAAGCGACGGAATTCTTCTCCCGCCATGACCCATTCCATGAGGCGGGGAAAGAGATGGTGACTATAGAGTCCCATGGCGGCGCGTAGTATAGCAAAGACTTCGAGGAGCAGAGCCGCGGAATCTTGTGACCCCGAGAGGGCTGTGTTAGATTCGCTGATCCAGCGTCGAGCCATCAGTGGTCAGCTTCCAGCCCTCGGTGTTCTGATAAGAATCCGCTGGTAGCAGAAGGCTGAACGTTTCTCCGGCATATGTTATGAGCAAGACCTACGATCATCACGCCCTTGAAGTAAAGTGGCAGGCCTATTGGGAGCAGCACCGGACCTTCCGTGTCGTTGAAGACCAGGCTAAGCCAAAATTCTACTGCCTCGACATGTTCCCCTATCCCTCAGGATCGGGCCTCCACGTCGGCCATCTTGAAGGGTACACGGCAACCGACATCGTCTCTCGCTATAAGCGCATGAAGGGCTTCAACGTCCTCCATCCTATGGGCTGGGATGCGTTTGGCCTTCCGGCGGAACAATATGCGGTGAAGACGGGTGTCCATCCAGCAATCACGACGGCGCAGAACATCGCGACGTTCAAACGTCAGATGAAACGGGTCGGGCTCTCCTACGACTGGGAACGAGAGATCAGCACGATCGACCCCGAGTATTACCGCTGGACGCAGTGGATTTTTTTGAAACTGTTCGAGCGGGGGTTGGCCTACGTGGCGGAAGTGCCGGTGAACTGGTGTCCCGAGCTGGGGACGGTGCTCGCCAATGAAGAAATTATCGATGGCAAGAGCGAAGTCGGCGGATTCGATGTGGTGCGCAAGCCGATGCGACAATGGGTGTTGAAAATCACGGCTTATGCCGACCGACTTCTTGAGGATTTGAAGCTGGTCGAATGGCCCTCCAGCACATTGGAGATGCAGAAGAATTGGATCGGCCGATCGATCGGCGCGGAAGTCGGGTTTGATTTGGCCGGCGCCGCCGGCACGGTTCGGATCTTTACGACCAGGCCCGATACCTTGTTCGGTGCGACGTATATGGTGTTGGCTCCGGAGCATCCGCTAGTGGGGGTGGTCACGACTGCCGACCGCCGCGCCACGGTCACCACCTATCGTGAGGCGTCGGCCAGAAAAAGCGATCTCCAACGGCAGGAATTGGAAAAGGAAAAGACCGGGGTTTTCACCGGCGGCTATGCGGTGAATCCGGTGAACGATGAGCCGCTGCCCATTTGGATTGCCGACTACGTGTTGATGGGCTATGGGACCGGGGCCATTATGGCTGTGCCTGCGCATGACGAGCGCGACTGGGCTTTTGCGAAGACCTATGCCTTGCCGATCCGCGAAGTGATCGCAGGCGGTCAGGTTGGACAAGGGGCCTTCGTCTCGACCGACAAAGGTACCGTCGTCAATTCCACGACGCCAGATGGAAGCTTTACCATCAATGGGCTGCCACCGAGCGACGCGATTCCGAAAATTACGGCTTGGTTGGAATCGCACGGCAAGGGTCGCAAGGCCGTGAACTACAAGTTGCGGGATTGGCTGTTTGCCCGTCAGCGGTATTGGGGCGAGCCCTTTCCGATTGTGTGGGTCGATGGCCAAGCCCTTCCGCTTCCGGAAGAGCAGTTGCCGCTGCTGTTGCCGGAGACCAATAACTTCAAACCGTCCGGGAGCGGCGAAAGCCCGCTTGCGAATTTAACCGACTGGCTGACGACCACGGATCCAGTCAGCGGGGCACTGGCGCGCCGTGAAACCAACACGATGCCGCAGTGGGCAGGTTCCTGCTGGTATTTTCTGCGATTTATTGATCCGAAAAATCATGACCGGCTCGTCGATCCGGCAAAGGAGCGCTATTGGATGCCGGTGGATCTCTACATCGGCGGCAGCGAGCATGCCGTGCTGCATTTGCTCTATGCGCGGTTTTGGCACAAAATTCTGTACGACATTGGGGTGGCCAGTACGCTGGAACCGTTCAAGAAGCTGGTGCATCAAGGGATTGTCTTGGGAGAAGACAACCAGAAGATGTCGAAATCCCGCGGCAACGTCGTCAATCCCGATGAGATCATGGACCAGTTCGGGGCCGATGCGGTGCGGCTCTATGAAATGTTCATGGGCCCGCTGGAGGCTGTGAAGCCCTGGAGTACGAGGGGCGTAGAAGGAGTGACGCGGTTTCTCGAACGGGCCTGGCGACTCATGGCGAACGAAGAAGGCAGGCTCTCACGTACCGTGGTGGAGACGGTTCCAACTCTCGAACATCAACGGTTGCTCCATCAGACGATTAAGAAGGTGACGGAGGATATCGAGGGGTTGCGGTTTAATACCGCGATCTCCCAGATGATGGTATTTACAAATGAGATGACGAAGGCTGAGCAGCGTTCACGGGCTTTGCTTGAACCTTTCGTCCTGATTCTGGCACCCTTTGCCCCCCATCTGGCGGAAGAACTGTGGGAAGTGTTAGGTCACCAGCCGAGCGTTTCTCAGCAACCTTGGCCGATCTTTGATCCGGGGCTGATCTTCAGCGATCGGCTGACCATTCCGATCCAGGTAAATGGAAAGTTGCGGGCCAAACTCGATGTGAGCGCCGACGCCACTGAAGAACAGATCAAAGAGCTGGCTCGTGCGCAGATTACGGAGTGGCTGCAAGGCAAGGAGACCACAAAATTGATCTACGTGGGGAAAAAACTCATCAACTTCGTTGTCTAAGGAAGTGCTGCGTGCTGAAACCAGAAACCAATCATGGTGCGATTCGGAACGAGAGGGTGTACCGCCTTTTCATGTTCAGCACTCACGTCTCAGTACTGTGTCTGGCCCTTGTCCTTCTGGGTGCGTGTGGCTATCAATTCCGAGTGGAGGGGGCTGGACCTACAATTGGAAATGGAACGGCGACGTCCTCTCCCACGTCGCCGCCACCGCGGTTGGTGATGCGGACGTTAGAAAACAAAAGTTTTGAGCCGAATTTGGAATCCCGCTACACCAACTATCTACGTCACGAATTTTCATCCGGCAGTGGGGCCCAGGTCGTTCCAGAGTCTGAGGCAGCTGATCTTGTGCTGTCCGGTCAAATCCTTTCGGTCAGTCTTCCGACGCTGAGTTTCAGCCAAACCACGACGCTTGAGAGTCGCGCAGAGGTCGTGGTGATTATCAAGGTGGAAGAGACCAGGACCCACCGTGTCGTGTGGACGCAAATGGCGAAAGGCGCCTCGGAGTTCTACGTGACGTCTGATCTGCAATTTAACCGCGTTCTGCAGAATCGAGCCTTAGAACAAGCCGGCCGTTTCATCGCCGAAGACTTGGCATCCAGATTTCTGCTCCAGTTGGAATCGGGGCAATTGGCAAAGATGCTCGCGCGTCCAGCGTCGGACGACGCGGACACCACCATCAAATAAATCGGACATCCGCTATGGCCTCAGCTATTTCTCATGCCCAGCTCAATGCGCAGCTTGCGCAGGGAACGGTCGCGTCGTTGTATGCGGTGGTCGGCGAGGAAGACTTGCTGCGCGATATGGCCCTGGGTGCATTGAAGACCGCGTTGTTGGGGGAGGGCGAAAGCGACTTCAACTGCGATCTGTTCTATGGAGACGATGCGAGCGGGGCGGAGATCGTCACCTGTGCTTCAGAGGTAGCCGTATTCGCGGCTCGGAGAGTGGTGGTAGTGAAAGCAACCGATAAACTTCCCGCCCGGGAGTGCGACGCCATCCTTCCCTATCTGAAGGAGCCGAATGACTCCACGGCTGTAATCTTCATCGCATCGAAACTCGACGGGCGACTCAAGTTCACCCAGGCCCTTGCAAAGGTCGCGGTGACGGTCGATTGTTCTCCGCTCAGAGAATCGCAATGGCTTCCTTGGCTCAGACAGGACGCTGAACGGGTTGGGATTCGGCTCAACGAAGAAGCCATCGAGTTGCTTAAAGAGGCCTGTGGTGGCTCGCTCTACTCGGTTCGGCGCGAATTGGAGAAGCTGGCTGCGTATGTCTCGCCGGGCCAGGCTGTTACCGCCGGCGATGTGACGACGTTGCGAGGAACGGAACCTGGCGCGTCAGTGTTTGATTTGACCTTGGCGATCGGCGGGAAAAACCGTGGGCGGGCATTGGCGATTCTGGCCAGGAATCTGGAAGCGGGGGAGGCTCCATTAAGAATCCTTGGCTCACTGGCGTGGCAATATCGAAGACTGTGGAAGGTCAAAGAAGTCGTTCGGGAAGGAGGCCGTGAGGGGGAGGCCGCTAGGATCCTTGCGCATGGATCCCTACAAGGTGCGAGCATTTCTCGATCAATTTCCAGACGCCCACCTGCATGAGGCGCTTCGGTTATTTTTGGATGCCGATGCCAAGCTGAAAGGTGGAAGTGGTGGACGTCCTGCGCGAATTCTTGAAGATGTGTTGTTACGGTTATGTGACCGTACACAGGTCGACTGTACGTCCCCCATCGCCGGGTCGTGGTGTTGAACTGCCGCAACCCGTGAGAGCGAGATCTATCTCGAACGTGCGAACGATTACGAGCGGGAAGCGGACAAGGAGTTGACGTGGAGCGTCAGGCGAGCAATCCGGCGCGAAGCTGTATTCGGTTTCATCACGCCCTTCGTCACGGCCTTGCCGAGGGCCGACGTGGCTTGACGCAGGGATTTCGTCGCATCGTCGACCTTTTTCTCGGCCACCGCTGCTTGGACTTTCTTTACGAGGCTCTTGAGGGCACCCAGCGTCGCACGGTTACGGTCCTGCCGCTTCACGGCTTGGCGGGCTCGGCGAATTGTCGATTTATGTACAACCGGCATAGTAGACTCCTCTGGAAAAGAGTGCACTTGTACCACACGGCTCTCAGAAGCGTCAAGGTGAGCCATTCTTCAAAAGGATAAACCTGTGTCAACTATCATAGCCCGTGACCGCTTAATCTTGGCTCTTGATGTGCCCTCAAGCGATGAAGCCAACCGACTTCTCGATCGCGTACATGATCAGATCGTGTTTGTGAAGGTCGGGCTCGAACTCTTCACCGCTGCCGGACCGGAGATGGTCCAACGCCTGACTGCCCAAGGCAAGCGGGTGTTCCTGGATCTCAAGTTTCTTGATATTGAAGAAACAGTTCGTCGGGCCACTGCACGGGTTGCGGCGATGGGTGTGGAATTCTTAACGGTTCATGCAAACCGGAAGGCGCTGGCCGCAGCCGTTCAAGGCCGTGGAGAGTCCACATTGAAACTGTTGGCGGTGACGGTGCTGACCAATTTTGACAGCCACGATCTTCGAGACATGGGCATTCAGCGGAGCGTCCAGGATTTGGTCACCGCGCGCGCCTTATTGGCGTCCGAGGTCGGCTGTGATGGGGTGGTGGCCTCGGGTGAAGAGCCGGCGATCCTCCGTCCCAAAGTCGGTCCGCGGTTTCTGATCGTCACGCCCGGTGTGCGTCCCGCCGGTGAAGATGTCGATGATCATGCCAGGGCGACCACGCCGACCCAGGCGATTTCGGCGGGGGCTGACTATTTGGTGGTCGGCCGACCCATCAGAGATGCTTCGGATCCTGCCGCTGCCGCCGCTGCAATTCTCACGGAAATGCAGGCAGCCTTCAATGCCAGGGGCTGACAATTGTTCATCGTCATTTGCCATGAGTGGGAATAAGAGCCGAGCAGAAGGCGTTTCGCGATTGACGTTGTGACGCCATGCCTGGTTGCGGGTCTTCTTCTGTCTTTGTTAAGATCCCCTCCGCCACAGAACCTGTGTCGAAGTGTCTTTTCTGTATGGTGGGTGTAGCTCAGCTGGTTAGAGCGCCGGATTGTGGATCCGGAGGTCGCGGGTTCGAAACCCGTCACTCACCCCATACCTTCTCCGATAACTGCTTGATCTACTGGGCTTTCCTCTCGCACTCCGTCCGTTCCGCTCCCCTGCTTGGTTGCGCGGGGGTTGCGGATTTCGGCCTCAACAACAGACCAGGCGATCGGAGTATCGAGCCGGTCGACCGCCTGTTTATTTCCTCCTGGAATCAAATGCCCGTAGCAGTCCACCGTGACCTGGATGGAGGAGTGACCCATTTGTTCTTTGACGTAAACCGGGCTCTCGCCGTTCTGGAGCAAGAGTGAGGCGAAGGTATGACGGAGGTCATGGAAGCGCACCTGTCGGAGCCTGCTTTCTTGAGCAACCCATAGAACACACGATCGCGGAGGTTATGCGGGTGCAGGAGGCCTCCTGTCTCGCTCGGGAACACCCAGAGGGGCACCTCGGTTCCTGTCGCGCCTGCGTCGATCTGACGCTCAAGTAGCAGGTCTTTGAGTGTATGGGCTAACTCCCGAGACATATCGACACGTCGACTCTCTCCGCTCTTTGGGCGTAGTCAGTTGCCAGTGGGTAAAGTTTCGCCGGACCTCGATAAATCGTCCCTGCCAATCCACGTCCTGCCACTGGAGCGCCAGCAGTTCTCCCATGCGTAGTCCGGTGCGTGCGGCACAGAGGAAGAGGGGATAGTATCGAGGCAGTCTCGCTCTTGGCCGTCTCGAGCAACACGGCGACCTCCTCACGGGTCAGGGGATCGATCTTTCGGCGCTTGCTGATCTTCGGCAGAAACTTCCCGGGTTTCAGGGCGGGATTGACTGCTACGAGGTTATCTTCCACGGCGTGACTGAAGAGGCTGCTCAGGCAGCGAATGATGTTCTGAACGGTTTTCGGTGATTGGCCTTTCCTCAGGCCGGCCATCGCCAGGGCTTTCACTTTCTCGCGGGTTATGGCCCGTAGGTCCAGCTTTCCAAGCATCGGCTTGATGTCGCGGGTCAGCGTCTGTTGATACCCCTCGTGCGTGGTGGGCTTTCGGGTGTGCTCGATGCGTTGGAGAAAAGTCTCCGCATAGGCATCCAGCGTGACGCCAGCTGATTGGCTGTCGAAGGCGGTATGCCCGAGGGCGAAAAAGGCTGAGACACCTAATCCCTTGCGCCTTCCTTCGCCTCCCTCCTATAATGCGCCTCCCGGTGAGGCTCCCATGCCCTTCTTGGTTCACCTCTTCCGCCGGTTCCCTGTGCAAGGCGTCATTTCTTACAACGCGGGACCTACTCCAAGCCGTTCCGTCTATCGGTCTAGTGCGGAACCACACGGAGATTGATCAATGAGTAGAGAACTACCCATATTGCTCCGATTCAACAATGCCCTCATCCTCTCGCTCGTGTGCCTCATCAGTTCCGCTTGTGCCAACACTACGCCTGCCGGGGAAACATCTAAAACTGACCGTGCGAAACTCGAGGCAACTACGACAGAACTCCGCAAGTCAGCCGAAGCAGGAGACGCATCCGCTCAAAACAGACTCGGCCTGCTGTACGATGAAGGCGTGGGTGTACCGAAAAGCTCTCGGCAAGCGAAAGAGTGGTTTGAAAAGGCCGCGAATCAGGGGCACGTAGGAGCACAAGTCAACCTTGGGACCTTGTATTACCAAGGAGAAGGGGCTCCGCAAAGCTACCAGATGGCGTCGGTCTGGTTTGAACAGGCGGCAGGGCAAGGAGATGCGCTGGCCTCTGCGAAACTTGGGTGGATGTATGAACGAGGGCTAGGAGTGCTCCAGGACTTTGTCCAGGCCCATATGTGGTACAACCTCGCGGCAGTAGGAGGAGAGCCGAGAGCAGCAGCCGCTCGTGATGCTCTCACCAAACAGATGACCACAGCCCAGATCGCCGAAGCGCAGCGGCTCGCACGGGAGTGGAGGCCGAAACGCAAATGAGACTGCCCCATATCTTAAAAGCAGGATCATCGAGACGGGGCAGCCGGTGGCGAAGGGAACGACGCACTAACCCATGCGCGGTGTTGAGCCGAATGGCAATGAGCAGCTGAAACTCCTGGAACTCGTGTTGCAGTTGCACGGCGAGTTCAGACGTAGCCTGGAACCGATCCGTGAATGCGGAGAAACAATTGTTCGCACCTACCGGGTTCCACCATTTTCCAATGCGCCCTTGATCGATTGATCGCGTGTTAAACTCTGACTCATGCGTCCTGTCACTCTCCTACTCTTCATCGTGCTGTTGGTAGGCTGCGCAGGCAAGGGGGCCAGCCTTGGCGAGGTTCGCGCAACCGAGCCGCTGAAAAGTGGCGCCTTTCAGATGCCCTATGACCATTTGGCTACCTGCGTGAAAGCCCGCATAAAGACGGATCCATGGACATTCGGACAGCCGATCGTGGGCTCGGAATGGGGTCTCGATCGACGGATTGTTCGTGTCCATGCAAGCTATGCCCGTTCCACGCTTTTCGAAATGACGTTCCAACCCATCTCCCCTGGGACGACTCGCGTGGACTATCGTCGCAGCAATGATGGTCACGGCACGCAGGAGCATGCCTGGTCCATTATCGAACAGTGCGCAAGTCCAATTCTCCCCTTACCACTGGATTTTGGTGCAGGCCGATAATCCGCTGCGTCGTAGGATCGAGTCTCGCTGCTCTCACATTCAAATCTAGGGGGACCTCAGCTTTACGAAAAGCCATATCGAAGCTATCCTTCATTATGGATGAAGGAGGTGACGATCATGAGTGAACTGCGCACGCTCTTCGACGCTTTGCTGATTTTGAGTGTGCTTGTCGCGGCCGGCACCGTGCTTGGGGTGATCTTTCGATGAGTGCGATGGTTCTCGGCCGCGGGCTGTGCTAGGATTTCATGCATGCCTCGTCCCCTCTCCCTTCTTTGTCTGGCCCTACTCATCTCAGGCTGCGTCGCGAGCCTGGCCGAGGTTCGGAAGATGCCTCCGGATCAGGTAGGGAATTTTGCCGCTCCGCCGCCGGCCCTCTCATATTGTGTCCTGCGAGCGATCGAAGCCATCGACTCTCCCTATGAGGCGCACCTCAGCGGAGGGCCCGATGAGCAAGAATTTTTCCTCACCGTCACGCGACAATCGCTCCTGGCTCAACGAATCGTAGGGTTTGAGTTGTATTTCGTTGCACGGACTCAGCTCACTCAAGTGGAACTGCGAGAAGGCCATCGTGACGGTCATGCCCTCGCCCAGCAAGCCTGGCCCCTCATTGGGCGCTGCGCCGAGCAGGCACCTCCTCCGGCTGCCAGTGCACCATTCCCACCAGGTGTGTCGCCCAAATAAGCCACGCAGGCAATGCCCTCGAAAGAGGTGTTCCTCCAGCCGCACGGCCGCGATAGGTCTAGACGCACCGCGCAATGCACGTCGGCATCACGACTAGGGCTTTTCCTAGTAAGCTCGTGCTCGCCGATATAGCACAATGAGGCATGTCAGAAAACGCGAAGGGAACACGGCCACAGCGGACGCGTTGTGCATGAGCCGTGAACGCCTTTGGAATTCTGATGGAATTTTGAGTAGGAAGGCCCGGCTCCGCGAGGGACCGGGCCTTCGTTCTGTCTTGTAGAGAACAAGCAGAGAGAGGAGGGAGGATGATGCCGATATTTATGGTTGGCCTTGGGGTGGCCATGGTGGTCATGTTCGTCGGGATCGGTTGGGCGGTCTCCAAAGATGTACTGGAACTGATGGATTTCGTACACAACACCAATAACCCTCCGGACAGCCCCCGGCCCGTGTGACGTGCCGCTTCAGCGGGTGTGGTGAGCGGTGTCCCGTTGCGCCTAGAGTCGAAGCACAAATTACTTAATTACCGTCACCGAAATGATTGGTTGAGATGAGCAATCGCACCCGACAGCGCATGATCGAGAGCTGAGCGCAGCGCGGGTTGTAATTCGTAGTCGCTTGCGTAGTCACCCCACTCGCCAGACAGGGGAATGGGCATGATGATGACAGTGTCGTGGTATAACACTTCGCCGCTTTCCACTGATATGATTTTGCTCGATACAACGAGAGGCGGCATCCTTCCATAGAAGCGAGCCAGCATCCGGTCCCTCCAACTCGGCATATCGACTCGAAAGCAGAGCACGCTATCCGCGCCGAGCCACTTCCCAATTCGCATGGCGCTGTCGTCTGCAACGCGCCCGGAGACCTGCAATCGCTGCTCATCTGTCAACAGCTCGAGGTTGCGTCGATCGACGATCTTGATCCACGGTCGTTGCTTCTTGAGTTCGAAGGCCGCTTGCTCAAGGCGGCTGTACCCGTATGACACGTCCTGTTCCCACGTGCGGGGATACCATACGGCTAAGCGCCGGACATGTTGCGGGACTGGAAACCCACTGATCGCCGAATCTAGGACTTGATCGACGGCGACGTGTGGCGTGGGCCCACACGCTGTGAGCATCGAAAGACTGAACATCGCGACAGTGGCAGCGAGGTACCCCAACCGCGTTTTGCGTAGTCTGGCGGTCTGAGGCTGCCATCCCCCTTGAGCGATCATATTATGTGCATGATAGTGGGGTAATGGGAGGCGTGGATATTCCTCAAGAGAGGGGCCTCTTACCCGAAGGGAGTGATCGCAAGACACAGGAGCGCTATCTCAGAGCCGGTGCCGCCGTGGGAGTGGAGAAAGAAATGGGCGAATCCGGTAGTGGTCGATGTTGAAAATTGTCTAAACCGCTCGGGAATGCCTTGGAGGACTTGCAGAGGGCGTATGCCTGCGAACATTCACGGCCAATATTTCGACTTGGACTTCGTGGCAGGACTTTGTTTGCTAAGCTTACGGGGTTCCACGGCAGGAGTGGCTGAGCGTGGATCACGCGCCTTGGCCAGAGTTTTGCCTTTGGTCTTGGACTCCCTGGAGATACCGGAGGAGGTCACTTTCTTCGGGCTCGGTTTTCTCGTAGTTCGTTTCTTGGTTTTTGACCGTGCTTTTTTCAAGGACGTCAATGTACCCTTGATGCCAGCTTGAGCGATTGATAAGGCATTTTTGACATCTTCGAGAAGATTCTTCACAGCCATACTTCATCATGCCAGAAGGACGCCTCTTTCGCTAGCCCTTCTCTGAGGTTAACGCAGGACCACATCTTTCATTGTCGTGCTCTGTTGGCGTTTCCACCAAAGGTGGGCCATCTCTAAGACTTGAAAGTGGTTTTCCATGAAGAGGAATTCCGCCTCATTGAAGGAGCCACCCTGATACAATACATTGCGCAACGCCACGGCATGCTTGCCAAACTCCCTGAGCGTTTCGGTGTTGTCCTTCGCGTCAGTCACTTCGCAGTCTGGTTGAGCGAACAGAGTTTCAATCGCCATACTTCACCTCGCATGGTTAAAGCAGCCCTCTGTGCCGCCTTAGGAGTATCTCCTGCATGCTCACCGAGCTAAGCCCATCGACCGTGAGCTAGGCCGGACTCTTTCCATAAAATCCGTGAAACACGCCGGGCAATAGGTGTGAGTGACATGGCAATCGGCTAGGGTACTGCCATGTGTCTCAACATATGTCCGCTTCGTAACCCAACGCGCTGGCCCGGCGGAACCCCTACGTTCTTGAATGAGCCCACAGACACTACAGACAGGAATCAATGATGGCTCATGAGTGTGCGTATAATGTTTTCCGAGGCGGCCTAGCGTGAAGGTCTTGATCGCCATATACGACCTCCTACTCATCTGGAGTGGGCGAAGAGAGTCCCTACGCAATAGGTACTCTTTCCCCGACATTGATGAGCCTAGGAGCCCTCCTAGTTACTTGCGATTCTGACCCCAGTGTTATGTACCCGACGGGGGAGTCGTGAAGCGATAAAGGAGCCTTCCCGATGAGGTGTCGAAGCCTCACCGGCAATTGGTATAGGTCTGATTCCCGAAATGCTGAGAGGTACAGTTCGTCGTCTGATGGCCACGTTGGTATGTGTCGTACTGCGTGTTCCCGAAGCTCTGATGTGTGGGATTCGTCCCTGGTGGTCTTCGGCAACCCAGCCTTGACGTTCAGTCTGACGGGGATTAGGCTTAAGGCCCAACCAGGAGGTGCCCCATGAAACTCCTGCTCGCTAGTCTCCTTGTCCTCATCCCCTTCACCGCCCACGCTGAATTTCTCGGTAACCTCTCGACCAACGAATTCGATCCGAACTCGATCGCCAATCAATACGGCGCCGGCAATCCCTATTCGCCCAATAGCATCACGAATCAGTTTGGAGTCTACGGAAATCCCTACAGCAATCAGTCTGTCACCAACCCGTATGCCACCGATGCCCCACGGCTTTACGATCAGGAAGGTCACTACCGCGGCAAACTGAGCACGAACCAATACGATCCGGATTCGGTGAGCAATCCCTATGGCCGGTTTGGGAATCCCTATTCTCCCGACTCGCTCAACAATCCGTATGGCGCAGGGAATCCGTATCGCTCCGACAGTCCGACCAACCCCTATGGTTCAGGCTGGCGCATCGAGGGGCGATAGCTATTCACTATGGGTTTAGATCAAGAGGTGTAATTGGCTGGCCTCAACAGGTTCGGGAGGCGGATACACCCTCACCTGAAAGCGCACGTCCGAAGATGTTCCATGCGCTCAAAAGATCGTGAAGGACGACGCACTCTTCCTGTGTATTGCTGAGTTGTCTCCTTCGAAATCATGAGTCGCCGTGTCCCATTGTCTGGACTCCATCCGTGGGCTCGACCATCGCCTTCTTCCGCAAGCGCATATGTTCCTTGAGTTCCTCGTCCGTCAACTTGGAGAGATCATAGCGTGATCGACGTGGAGGGAGGACCGGACTCTTCACGCATGGAATGTCCCTAGCCAGCTTCGAGTAGTTCATGATCGCGGACAGCTTATCGCCGAAGTTAACCTTCGTCACAAAGCTGATCGGGTCCACCTCATAGCTCGCGATCGCTCGCCGCACACGCTCCGGCATCGCCCGAATGGAGAGAAGATGTCCAAAGTCATCGAAGCAATCTGCTGGATCTAGAAACATTGCATAGGTCAACTCGGTCAGACGGTCTGCCATCGTTCGTTGCACCTGTGCCACCACGGGCGCACGAAGTTCTGTGATCCTTGTCCGAATCTTGCTCATCTTCGCCAGCCGACACGCCTTTTCATTGACCGTTTTTTTGCTCATCGTCTTGGGAGCAAAGGCTACCCCATAGGCAGCAGAGAGCGCCTGTCCTATGACAATTTCCTGGCAGAACCGCTCTTGCTTGGGGGTAAGCGTCTTCATGGTAGACATCATAGTGTCGCTCTTGCACACTGCGCGCTGAGTCGGTCCCGTTCTCGATCACTCACCATACGAGCCTGACGGCCGTAACTCTGATCTCGTGTTTGGTACTGAGACGGATAGGCGAGCTTGCAGCACCTCCGACAGCGAAACGGCAGCCCTTCACGGTGATACAGCACGCCGACCCGTCGTCGACAGGTGGGACAGGTAAACCAGGGACGCTTCCTCCCTTGAGGCCCGAGCGAGTGGGTCAGTTGCACTGTCTGAAGGACGCCTGCAGCCTCATACATCGGAAAGACCAGCTGGAGTGCATCTGTGAGCACCGTGATGGCCACGGTAGTCTGATGGACGCCTTTGTTTGTCCGCCACACCCAGTCATACTTGGAGTACGGATATAGAAATCCCCCTCGAGCGAGTTTAAGAAGGTTGAGCACATGGTATTCGGTTACGAGGGATTTCATTTTATCTAGTAAACTCTAGTTGCAAACATCCGAAATCATCAGGCGAAGCCTCATCGCAAGCTGTCCATCGCGGGTAGCTCTCGCTCTTTTAATTTCCCAGCAATCACCCATATTCTTGAAGTTCGACGTTTGCCACGAGGTCAACTTTTGTCATCATGGAGTCTATTTTTGTCTAGCTCGCGCTCCCGAAATCATGGTCCCTCTGTTGTGTACGTTGATATTGGAACATGTCCCAGATCGTGACGGCCGCAGTACTCCACCAACAGATGCCGGTCAATCAGATCCGGCAAACTCGAACACTGTTTGAGGCGATCGTGTCCGGACACTGGGCCACATGGAGTAAATTTGGCGCCTGTGAGGAGATCGCCGACCTTCTCAAGCAGAGCGCCGTGCTGAAACGCGAGACTCATTAGGCCGGCAATTCGAACCTTCTGTGTGATGTGAGAGCGGCGAGCGGGGAGCGCAAGGCGTTGGCTCATGATGGTTGCTCCGTGTCAGGTGCAGCCGGTTCGGTCAGGGGCTCTTGAGAAGTGAAATTTGGTTGCGGCTGGTTGCGGATTTGCGTACTTCTTCTCGATTCTGCCGCGATCCGAACCTCCAAGTGGTTGATCTGCTTGAATATCCTGATGGTCTCCCTTTTCCGAAGCAGGCACGTCATTTTACCTACAAACAGATATGTAGCCCTTCGGCATTATTGCGATTTAGGGCACAAGAAGTCAAATTGTCCCGCCGGTCCCGTAATTTAAACGCCGCAAAAGCAGGAATGTCGTACGGTGTTCGCCTTAATTACTGACTGCTGACTGGAGGCACGGGGGACATACTTTTATGACGCACTTAGCGGGAGACACGCAAGGCCATGCCGAGGAGGTGGCAGCGCAACAGTCCGAGAAGGTGAGATGGCACCTGCGAGCGGTCGCCAACGGCTTGTTACCACAACTCGCCTGGGTCGCGGATGTGGATCGGGCGCATGGCCATGTCATCTTAGTCCACGGCCTGCGCGTCGAAGTGCGCGAGCACTTCTTCATTGAAGGGGTCTGGGACGGGCCGTTTCAGCTCGGTGAATTCGAGACAACTGATTGCGTGTTTGGCTCCGGTGGCATCCTTACCGAGAGTTCCATTCGCTTTGTGCCTAGCGCCGCTACAACCGATTTCTTGTACTATGACGAAAATGGCCAGCACGTCACGGTCTCCAACTCCTTGCCCCTGCTGCTCGCGCACACAGGAGAATGTCTGGACCCGCGATGTCCAGATTATTCAGCTATCTGCCACTCAATTCTGCACGGGATTCACGACTATCGGCGATCCATTCCAACGATCGGAGGCACGGTACGCCGACTGATGTATCGAAATCTGGAGGTCTCATCTGACCAGATTATGGAATTGGAGAAGCGGATGCCCCCACGGTTTGCCTCTTTTGTGGAGTATCGTGACTATCTACAAGACCGTTATGCCCATATCGCCATCAATGCCCGCGATGGGGCACGGACTTGGCCGCTGCAAATCGTCTCCACCCAGTCGAAGGGGTACGATTCGACGGCGGTCAATACACTGGCCCGCGCGTCTGGGATCGACAAAGTCTTTACCGTGTGCACTGCCAAAGGTAAACAGGGTCTCGCTCATCAGGAGGAAGAGAGCCTGGCCGATGATGATGGCGGGGAGATTTGCGCCACGCTCGGCCTCGCATGCATCCGGCTTAATCGACGCGCCTTCTCCAACGGGTTTGACCAGGAATATCTCTACTACTGTGCGCTCCACCACAACCAGGATACGAACCTAATGGACATCCAGAAGCATCTCTCAACGGTCAGCCTGCTCCTGACCGGTGTCCTCGGGGAGCTGTGGCGTCCCAAAAGGGACATCGTGGAGCTGCCATGTCTGAATCCTGACCTGCGGCACGGTGATCTGGGAGGGTCGGGCATGGGCGAGTGGCGTCTCGTCGTCGGCTTGATCCATCTGCCGATGCCGTACATCGGGGCTCGACGCCGCGCGGAGATTGTCGAGATTACGGAGTCGGCTGAAATGGACTCCTGGCGATTGGGCACCGCATATGATCGGCCAATTGCTCGGCGAATTGCCGAAGAAGCGGGTGTGCCGAGACAGTTCTTCGGCCAGTCGAAAATGGGGTCCGTGGTGCTGTTCTCTCAGCCCTCGATCCCGCATGGCAAAGCATTGCGGCGTGAATTCTTTGCCTACTTGGCAAAGCACGAGATTCTGGCACGATCCGAGGCATGGTTGTGGCCCGTCGTGCGCTGGGTGAATTCGTTGCTGCAGCTGAAAAACAGGCGGTTCTTCGGGGTCATATACTACGCGGAACGTGTGGTGTCCAAGCTGATCAGACGGGACGTCAAGTTGCCGCGCCTGTGGGCGAACCTGGATGGCGCGCTGTTCTGTTTTTGCGTCAATCGAACTGCCGATATGTATCGTACAGGACTTGAAGTTACCTTCCGAGGAACCGGTGTGCCTGGCGAGGGAGGTCGAGGTGGTTCGCAGGCACAGTGTTTGAGGCAGAGGCCCTTTATTAAAAGAAAATGGTGGGCGATAAGGCGACGATCGGGGGAGCGTTCTGCTGTACATGAAGGATCACTCTTAACTCGGTACATTTGAAAGGCTTCCACATGCAACCAAACCTCATAAATACAGGACATACGAACAGCGGTGACATCGCCAGACGCGATAGGTGCCTGTGGAACCCACTCTCGGTTGATCCGGTGGCACGTCAGTTCTCGAGCTACGCGGCATTCCAGGACACGGCAGTCGTCAGGCTGCTGGCATCTGACGTACCCGTCGACGCCGAACTCACCGAAGCACACGATCAATTGAGACAACAGATATTTGGCGAGTACTACCCGTGCGTCGGCGCACTCTCGGCGTTCGCCCGAAAGGGCTATCGTTTCGGGTTATTCCCTGAACTTGCCAGCGAGAGTGCCGTACGTGCTGTCTGCCATGACCTGTACGAGTTCTGCCATGAATTTCCGATCATCGACGATCACCTCATTACCTTTATTGCGATGTTCCGCGGGCCTGCAATCGAATCAGAACGGCATTTTGAGGATCTGCTGTGGAGGCAACTTCGGGCTATGCACGCTGTTGATTCCGATTTCTTTGCCTGGGACAAGAGCGTCGACTCCGACCCAGAGAGCAATAACTTTTCCTTTAGCATTGGCGGTCGATCGATGTATGTCATTGGCATGCACCCCAAGGCATCACGTCTGGCACGAATCGTCAGGTATCCGACTATGGTGTTCAACTTGCACGAACAGTTTGCGCGCTTGCGCGCTCGCGGAAAGTTTGAGACCATGAAGCAGATCATCCGGGCGCGCGACATGGTATTCCAGGGTTCAATCAACCCGATGCTGAAAAGTTTCGGCGAAAGCTCCGAGGCGCGTCAGTATTCAGGCCGGGCAGTTCCAGACAATTGGCCATGCCCGTTCCACGCACACAAAAAGGATGAGACATGACCGTCCCGCTGCTCACTCGTATTACGCCACAGAGTGGCTGCTCCTTCAAGATCAAGCGTGGGCAGGTGTTGCGCGTTGTCGATCCCTTAGGCGAGCAGGTATCTGACCTGTTCGCCTTCGACGAGCATGACCACGATTGTTGGCTGTCGTCCGGTCGTTCGCTGGACTATGCGAGCCGGATCTACCTGACGACGAGCGACATCCTCTACGCCAATAACAGCAAGCCGATGTTTACCATCATTGAGGACACTGTCGGTCTGCATGACTTCCTGCTGACGCCGTGCAGTCAAGAGATGTTCGAGATTCTATACAAGCACAAGGGGCACCATCCGAGCTGTTTCGAGAACCTATGTAACTCGCTGAAGGAGCACGGTATCTCCGGATACCAGATCTCGACAACATTCAACATCTTCATGAACGTCAGGGTCGATCCGCAGGGGAAGGTGACTGTCGGCGTGCCCATGTCAAAGTCGGGCGACTACATTGACCTGCGGGCCGAGATGGACATGGTGTGTGGCCTAACAGCCTGCTCCGCTGAAGGTTCGAACAACGGCCGCTTCAAGCCGATCGACTTCTCGATCCTTGGTTGATGCGCCACGGCTCCTCACTCTTGTCCGCATCGTCCTGCTTCGTTGCCTCACTGACCTTCCGGTTATAAAAGGCTGCTTGACCGCGGCGCGTGAGCCATTGCTCCAGCATGTTTGAGCCATAGGCGAAGTATTTCATGGGAGATGGCTAGGAAACCAAGGGGCGTGATTCTATATTGACTCTGGAACAGAGGACTGCCCCGGACACCTACTTGATGTATACCACTCCCGGCAAATCCTTCAGATCCGCGTCCCCGGTGACCACCTCAGCTTCCTGATCTTTGGCGGTTGCATAGACAATTGCATCAGCCATTGCCAAACCGTGTTGGAGACTCAAATCAGCGGCTAGTAGTGCAATAGATTCTGTCAGTTGAACCACCTGGGTCGCGCTGAGCCGTCCCGCGAAGAGCAAAGCAGTTTCCTCTCCTCGCTCCCGCTTAATCTTCTTATACACTTCGTACAGTACGATAGTCGGCGTGATGAGTTGAAACCGAGGGGCGAGATAGGCGGCGTAGCGGTTTGCGAGTGGTCCGCCCGTAAAGAATTCGATCCACCCACTGGAATCCAGCAAGATTTTCACAATCGGTCCTTACTTCTCCCGAAGATCCGTTTTGGACATACCCTTGAGCACTCCCTTAAGCGATTTGAGCGGCACTTCCGGCACCAGGGTGATGACCCCGCCCTTTTCCACGACCTGCAAGCGCTGACTTGGGGCAAGATGGAGTTTGTCCCGCACTTCCTTGGGGATCACAATTTGGAACTTCGGTGAAATCGTCGTCATGGCCATGATGAACCTCCTTGCCAATTCATGATCGATCATAATATCGTCATACGCTCCGAGTCAAGACAACCATGTTCCTCTGTTACCTCAGCGGATGACTGATCCGGCACTGACCCTCCCCCGATTTTACAGACACCTCCATAAGGAGGAGAATGATGAAATCGGAGGTGCCCATGCCAGCAAGAACTCGACGTCGGATCAGTCCTCTCCACGCCAACCCTTTTCCATTATCGAACTTCCTTCCAGTAATGAGGCCAATAACCTGTTCCGGCACCTCTAGAATCGGCTCAATTTGGCTAAGAGGGGGGGCATATTCTTTTCGCAGGTCCAAAACCCAATCATTTCGGTTTGCACGCTCGATCAGAGTGAATCATTTTGAGTCCTTCTTGTACCTCATAAGCAAGCTCAAAAACTCGGTTTCGCAAGGCCTGTCAGGACTTCTTGACAGGCTATCGAAACCCTGTGTTAAGGTCAGGCGTTTTCGGCAGTGAATTCTAACCCTGGAGGGAGATAAAGTTGATCAGCAAATTCTACCGTGGTGTCCTCATTCTGGCTGCGCTTGGAGCGTTCGTTGATGTGCCCATGGTGAACGCCCACCCGTCCCCCTTGGGTAATGTCATGGAGGCCATCGACCACGCCAAGCAAGCGGTGGCCCATGGCAAAGAGGGGCATGCTGAGGAGCTTGTGAAACATGCGGAAACGTCGCTGCAGTTTGCGAAGATGGGAGGTAGAGGCTCGCATTTGAGCGAAGGGATTAATCATCTCAACGAAGCCATAGAACATGGCAAAGCTGGTCACGCCGACGTGGGCACCGAACACGTCGAAGCCGCCCTACAGCATTTGTTGTCTGAGGTCGAATGACGGACATTCTCACGAGTGCATGCAGGGGGCGGTAGAATTCCCTCTTCCTTCTCAGTCGCGGTCTGAGGGGAATGGCGTGATGGATGCGGAAACAAGTTTGCGGAAACGCGTTCCTAAACCGCGTGTCTCAGATTCAACCAGAAGTCAATTCAAAGCAGGGCAATTCTGGCTGACTCAGCAAAAATGTTCTGAAATCGTTCGCGCACTCACCCCATACCCTGACCAACCAATCTTTACAGTTATTACGTTGAGTTGTTGACGTTTCGGTGTGGCCCGCCATTCTAGAAGCGTCCTGCTTTCGGAAAGGAGTATGGATGATCGACTTGTGAGAGACGCGAGTTACGGCAGCGATCGCCGACGCTCTGATTCAGAGATTACTCGGGTCGCACGGGTGGCTGGAGCGGAACAGATGGGTCTACTGTATTTGGAAGAGGGCGGGGAGTTCCATTCTGACGTTCGAGTTTTTCTAAAACATCTTGCTTGAGTTTCGTGGGTTCCTCAACATGACTTTCGCGCTGCAGTGTCCCCAATTCCGCTGATTTGCGGGCATTCAATTCCACTACATCCATCTCATCCCTGACTAGGGTTGGGGTCAGGAATACGAGCAAGTTGAGCTTCTGGACCGCTACGCTTTGGAAGCGGAAGAGCCAACCTAAGAATGGGATATCTCCAAGGAGAGGAATTTTCCGTTCGTTGATGATGACGTTATCCCGCACGAGCCCGCCGATGACGATTGTCTGTTGATCTTTCGCGATGGTGGTCGTTTCCATTGACCGTTTGGTCGTGGTGGGTCCGACCGGGACGCTGGATGTCCCGCTTCCGATCGTCTGTGCGACATTTTCTGCAATCGCGGTAATCTCCTGCTTGATTTCTAATCGGATCAGATCGTTCTCTAAGACCTGCGGAGTGAGTTCCAGTGTAACGCCGACATCTTTTCGCTCGATCGTGACAAGAGTTCCGCCAGTGATTCCCTGGGCCTGACCGGTTGGGAACGGGCGATTTTCACCCACGACGATTTTGGCCTTTTGGTTATCTGCGGCGAGCACTTGGGGAGTCGACAGGACATTCGTGTCCGTGAGGCTCAGCAACAGTTGTAAGAATGCGCGCACGTTGACAGTGTTCAGGACCGACACTCCAGTTGCACCGCCCGCAGCGCCCCCAAGAATGGCAGCCGCGAGGGACGACAAATTTTCTGGTGCGAGATTGAATCCAGCAATGCCTTGCACTGAACCGCTACTACCCGCAGCGATTACCTGTACAGGGTCGCTCCCGATCTGTCTGAGCCGATCGACCTGCACCTCCAAGATGACGGCCTCGACAAAGACCTGCTTTCGGCGCGTATCCAAGTCTCGCATGACAGACTGCAACTTGGTGTAAGCGCTTTTAGTCGAACTGATGATGATCGAGTTCGTGGCTTTGTCCGCAAAGACCTGAACGGGGGCTTCGAATTCGCTTAAGGACCTGAACGGTGGGCGTGTCCCTGGCGCCGTCTGTGCGATGGTTTGAGATCGGGCAACGAGATTGGTCAGGATGGCGGCAAGGTCGGTCGCATTGGCGTGTTTTAATTTGTAGACGAATGCCCCTCGTTCAGGAGGAAGTTCCCCCATCGCCACGATTTGATGGACATTGCCCTTCGAGACGACCGCGAGACGACTGACTTCGAGCGCCGCCACAAACATGCTGTATGCTTGGTCGTGTGTGACCTTGGTAGGGGAATACACGCTGATTTTCCCCCCGGCCTTCTTGACCACATCGTCCAAGACAAAGTTCTTACCGGTCAACTCACTGATGAAGCGAACAAAAACAGAGAGTTCGACATCATTGAAGTCGAGAGAGACGCGTCCGGAGGAGTTTCCTCCAGATTCAGCCCGCAGGGTGAGAGGAAGCAGAAATCCACTGAGCACTGCCAGCAGACAGACGAGAGAGGCTTGCCTGATCCACCGCGAGTTGTCCGAAAGAGAAAAAATCCATGACTTCCAAGCAGTGTAAGTGGAGAGACCGATCATCCCCTGGACCAGGTCGAGCATGAAAATGGGAATAGAGAACGGTACCATAAGGCTCGTCATCTACACAACCAACTAGCATGTCTGTTACCTGAGAGTTGCTCCTGCACCCGCCGATTAGCCCCAGATTTCCGTGATCAGTCGGTCGGACTTGCTGCTTGGTTGCTCGACATCCTGCGTAGAGCATGCCCCTCGCCTACTCAGCCCTGGTTCCTGCTTCGTGGGCTCCCGAGGACTTGAAACAGCCCCGCTGTTTGAAGTTTCCCCCTAGTCGCTCCAAGAGAATGCTCTCTCAACGCGATTCTTGTCGGGCTTGTTCATTTTTGAAAAAAGACCGAGGAAAAGAAAAGAAGAGAGTCGCCTAACACCTGAAAAATAAAGGACATTTAAATTCAATGTAAAAACCATAATGGCACTAGGATTGCAATCCTCCGTCCAGTTTGCCTTCCCCTCAAGATCATAAGAAACCGAACGGAAACGAAATCTGGTGTAAAGAGGCTAGGGGAACCACCTCGTATCTTTCGATGATCTGCTAAGGTTGTAACGTGCGGACCGACAAGAAATCCTCTCAAAAAGCTGACAAAAAGTCTCACTCCCGAGCGCACAATCGGGGTGTTGTCGGCTACAGCAAGAAAAGTGCGCTTCTCGAGGAAGCCATCACCCACATGAACACCGGCAAGTATGGCCGGTCGTCCGCTGCGTTGAAAGAACTGCTCACGCTTGATCCTCACAATACGGAAGCTCGACGGCTCTTTGCCACGTTGCATCTACGACTCGGGAGTCTTGTTACGGCTCGGCAAGCATTTGAGTCCCTCGCCAATGAAGCGATTGGGCGACAAGACTTCTGGTTGGCCGAATCTTTATTACGTGAATACTTGGCTGCCGGACCCCGTTGCGTCCCGTTCCTCGAACTCTTGGCCCATGTCCACGAGGAAAAAGGGGATTCCATGGCTGCAGTGGTCGAGTTGGGCAAGGCCATCGAGATTCTTATCGAAAATCCAGACTCTGAAAATCCCAATAAACCGTCTCAGTTCTATGCCAAAGTGAGAGAACTTGCGCCGGCGAGCCCTGTGGCCTTTCAGTATGCCTCTCTCTTCGACATACAAACAGGCGAGCTTCTTGTGCCTCATCCGCAGGCTCCTGCCGCGGAGACGTCATTGGAAATTGATTCCTCGCAGCCCCAGGGCGAAACCTTCTTTGCCACTGAAGAAGCGAAGGCAGCTGATGTGATGCCGTGGGAACAGTTCGATGGGACTTCCCCGATTCAGGAGACTCCGCCACCCACTTCGTCGAATTCCGTCGTCGAATCGCTCGACGTTCCGGACGTGTTGATAGATGCGGCGCCGGTCGGTTTGGCTCCGCAGGAACTGGAGATCCTTCCATCCGAATCTGCTGGACCAATCCAGGAGGCCAACCACCTCGATAAAGAAATGTTGTCATCGCGACTAGCTGAGTCGTTGCTCCCCTCGAGTGGACAACGTGATGATGAGATAGAAGATCCGATTGTCGATCGTTCGCATTTTGTGGATGAGGGGCTTCCCCGTAGTTCCTCAGAGGAGTGTACGGCAGATGCAGAGGGGGGCGTTGCCTCTTCAGCCGGATCGCCGGGATTATCTTCTCCCATGCCTTGGGAGCAGATTGAAAATTCGACTGTCAGGATTGAGGAGGCGACCCCGTCACCTCCTACTCGGGCAGATGAACATCCCGTTGGCTTGCCCCTTCCCGTTCCTCTACCACTCAGTCTGAATCTGTCTCTGATCATTTGCTGACTCCATCTCCTGTGTCAGATCCAACGGAGCCAAGTGAGTCGATCTTTGCAACAGAGCCGTCAACAATTCCCTCGGTGCTTCCAGAGCCCGAAGTCCCGACCCCTGCCACGGATGATTCCTCGGCCACGGTCCCATTCTCGTGGAACACCGTCTTCGACGGCGCATGGAAGTTTGCTTCGGGAACGTTCGTCGAGTTCGCCTGCCGCACCTTCCAGGCCGGATGCGGTTTCCCAGGATGCGCCGGAAGTAGAATCAGTCCAATCAGAACTTGTTCCAGACCCAGCGCTTTATACACCATCCAGTACGTCAACCTCAGAGCTTCCTGCCTCCTTCAGCGATCCCGAGCCGTTGCCCTCGACTCACCCTTCGATCTTGAGCGCAGCGAGTGGATCAGTTGTAGAATCAGATGTGGTCGGAGAGTCCGATCTCTCACTGGCAGCGCCGGTTCATCTTTCGGAGGAACCCTCGCAGCCAGAGACGCCGTCAGCTCTTTCGAACGATCCCCCAAGCGTCTTCCAGGTAGAGCTTCCAGTACCGCCTCTGCCAGAGTCAGCCGAACTCGCTCGTGAATTTGAACCAGTTTCCTCTCCGTCTTCTATGGCGCCAGAGCCTGTCGTGGTAGTTCCGGAAGCTTCTGTTCCAGAGCCGTTACGTTCAGCGGTGATCCCGGAAGCGCCACCTGCGCCTGAATTGGTTTCCACAGAGCAACGGGAAAAACCGCGCACACTGTTCAAGGTCGCCGAGACTCCTTCGCCCTTTGTTGCACCAAGTGATGCGCCGCCAGCATCTCCCGCTTCTATGGATACAGTGTCGAGTTGGAGCACTGGCGAAGTCGAGGTTCAGCCACATCGTCCATCTGACAAGAAACGAAATTGGGACAAGGATAAGGGGGATGCTCCAGTCGATTCGCCGGCTCCGGTGCCGCTGGTTGATGAAGTTCCTGAAGCGGCCGTCGAGCTGTCGCGTAGCGGTGGATGGGAATCTGTTCCTTCCGAGGCGGCCCCTGTCGTGGAAGCGGTCGCTCCCAACTTGGGGAAAATTATTCCTCAGGAAGATACGAGACCGGAGTGGGTTCGGGCGAGTGAGTCGATCACGTTTGTGAATACTTCTCCACCGCCTTCCACAGCGTGGGAGGATTCTGGTGTTGAGTCCACTCAGGCAATTGTAGAACCTGCATCCTCTGTCGCTGCGTCGGCTGTTGATGTGCTTTTTGACTCAACGGGAGAGAAAAGCCAGGTTTCCACACGGGATCGTTTGAAGTCGCCAAGGCCACGCCCTCGCTTTGCCGCTCGAGTGGCGCGGGTCCGCATTGGTATCTCGTCGTTTATCGGGTCTTGTTTTTCGACCACGCGATCGATTGTGTTGTTGTGTGTGGGACTGGCGCTCGCCTGTGTTGTGCTGGTGGCGGTCGGCATCGGGGCCGTTGCAGTAACCTGGATGGTGATGGAAGTCTCCCCCGTCGCCGGTTTATCAAAATCTGACAGCAAGCCCTCCACTGGCGCTCACTGATTCGAGAAAAAACGGGTATTTCCTGTTACTCGGGTTCGAGGCTTCCGGAGAACAGGATCCGCTCCAGACTGGGTTACGACCGCAAAGTGGAAGCGAGCGATCTTCAAGCTGCGAGCGCATGCATGCTCGGTGACGATGGGAAAGGGACGACAGGAGCGTCCGCTAACGGGGTTCGTAGCGTGTTCACCAGTGCCGACCCGGTGGCACAGCTGAAACCGCAGGCTGCAGCTGTCCGATCTTGGGTGGCTCAAGAGTCGCTTGCCCTCAAGCGTTACCAGCAATGGCTTGGAATGCCGTTTGAAGATGTGGGCTACGGACAAATTCTGAGCCCGAACTGTGCCCATATTTTGCTGGCCCATCGGCTGTACCTTGCAGAAGGATTTGCGCAGGATCTCAGCACCGGCCTCGGGCGACTTGAGACCGATATGGGATCCTGGCGTGCCGTGATGGGACAGTCGAAGACATTGATGGTGAAGATGCTGGCAGCAACGGCAGTCCGGGACGATGCCGCAATTGCATCCGGGCTCTTGACTCGTCCAGACCTCGATGGGGCATCGATTAGTCGACTCGGCAAGGTTGTTCGTCCCTTCGATCAGGTTGAGCTGTCGCTCCGATGGCCGATGCAGAGCCATCTCGCGTGGGCGACGAAGGCTGTGACGACGAACCTGAAGACCGACAAGACCAACGAGCGTCCTCTTCACGTTGCCCTGGCGGCAGCGATGCCCCTTCCCGTGC
The DNA here is from genome assembly GCA_963801725.1 of uncultured Nitrospiraceae bacterium. Taxonomy (GTDB): domain Bacteria; phylum Nitrospirota; class Nitrospiria; order Nitrospirales; family Nitrospiraceae; genus Palsa-1315. The sequence continues at coordinate 369,872 of CAWDFX010000002.1, read as the reverse complement.
ATCGGCGATCCAATGCCTATGCGGATTACTACGAAGCCGCGAGCAAAGCTGTGGCGGAAGGGCGCTACACCAACTTGCCGAAGCCGTCCACTTTCATTCGGACTCCCGCTGTCAGCGCGGTGGACTATGTGATGAATCCGATCGAGCACATCATCGGAATCGAGCCACTCCCCTCATGGGATCCCTATGTCGGGCAAACAGTGGAGACCGATGCACAGCTTCGTCTGGCGAGCCTGCAAGTCTGGATCAGACAAGGGGCACAGGATGGAAATGTGGTCACGCGTCTTGCCAAGGCAGGACAGGCCTACTACGATCCCTTTACCGGTCTCCCTATGTTGGTCAATCAGCAGAAGGGGAAAATGTATAGCGTTGGGCGAGACGGTAAAGATCAAGAAGGTGACCCCTTGCTCGATGTCGTCGCAACAATTCCCAAGACTCAATCGGCTGTGCCTGAGAGCAGCCGCTCCGTGCCCCCGTCTCGGTCCAAGTAATACACTGCCCCCTCCCTTCCGTAGTCGAAGATTTCTGAATACTTCGCCCGCTCTAGCCCGCATTATTCATGAAGCTTCTGCTGCAAGCGTGGATACGCGGCTGTGACGGGTAGTCTCGCCGTCCAGCCCTTCGACATACGGCACGAGTATGCCGCAGTGCTTCACGCCTCCGAGTGCCCGCCTCGCTTCGCCTCGGCGCGCTTTCGCGACGAATCTTCATGAATAATGTGGGCTAGTTGCTTGACACTGCCGGGCGTATTCCACAGAATCACGCACACCTTTCATACGAATAGGCACCATGGCGTCCTCACCCTCACCATTTCCACACCTTACCTCGGCGAGGAAAGGGATCACATTTCCATCCGCCATTCCGACGCGGATCGTGTCGAACGAAGAATTTGCTCCCTTCAGCCAGACGGCAGACCAAGCCCGTGTTGAAGAACGTGCCATCACGCTCGCGGAACGGACCGCCGCACGACGAAATCTGACGCGTCGAGACTTTCTCAAGACCACCGGCGGGATGGCGGCCGCGTTGCTGGCTATGAACTCGATCTTTGGGAAGTTCTTTGAAATTGGAGAGATCGAACTGTTTGAAACCGCGGCCTTTGCCGAGCAACAGGGCACGCCCTATTTTATCTTCGACGTGCAGACGCATTACGTCGGCTCGCACTTTGACCCGACCGATGCCGAAGACAATCGAAAGGGTGCCGTCTCTAAGCAGGCGCTGTTGTCGCTCAGACGATGGATACGGGAATCAGGACTCAACCCGAAACTTGCCGGTGATCGAGGCACCATCGACGATCTTTCATGGAAGAATTTTGTCAAGGAAGTGTTTCTCGACAGCGAGACGACCATTGGCCTCATTAGTACGCCGCCGGGACCCTATCCGCAAGAAGCGGTCGTGCCGCCGAACGAGATGGCGCACATCCGCGACGACATCAATCGTCTCGCGCAGTCTCAACGAATGCTTGCGCATGGATTGGCCACGCCTCAACTGGGGTCAGCTGATTTAGAATTCATGGCGATGCAGGCGGAGACGCTCAAGGTCGATGCATGGAAGTGTTATACCGGGTCTTGTCCGAAAGGATTCGATCGCGGCTGGTGGATGGACGATGAGAGGATTGCCTATCCGATGTTGGAACAGGCGCGCAAGCTCAATATCAAGCGCGTCTGCGTCCACAAAGGGCTTCCCCTCGGGCCGGTACCGGACTACAACCACCCCAAGGATTTGATCAAGGCGGCAAGAGATTTTCCGGACATTGATTTTCTGGTGTATCACTCGGGACTCAAGAGTACCTCGGCGGTGGATCGGGTGTTTGCGAAGACAGGCGAAATCCCCTGGACTACCGAGTTCTGCCGCATGAAGCAGGCGCAGCCTGGAATCAAGAATATCTACATGGAACTCGGCTCGACCTTCGCGCAGCTCGTCACGACCCATCCTGCAGTTTGCGCGCATGTATTGGGGCAGATCATCGACGCGTTCGATGTCGATCACGTGCTCTGGGGGACAGACTCGATTTGGTATGGCTCTCCTCAATGGCAAATCGAAGCCTTTCGGCGATTCCAGATTCCGGATCAGCTCATTGAGCAGCATCGGTATCAGCAGCTCACACGCCAGGTAAAGGAACGGATCTTCGGGCTGAACGCGGCGCGTGTGTTCGGCGTCGATGTCAAGGCAAAGCGGAATGAGTTACCGCAAGACGTACTGGGCCTACTCAGAATGAGTTATCTGGAAGAAGGACCGGATCCGAGTCTCAGAGCCTACGGATGGGTAGTAGGCTGAATATCGTGAGGCGTCAGGGGTAAGGGGTGAGGCGTTACTTCAGGACGCGATTAAGACATGGACAAACCGCACAAGAAATTGGATCTCTGGAATACGGCGATGGAATTGGCTGTAACCATCTACCAGGCAACCGATTCATTTCCGAGAGAGGAGCGATACAGTCTGACTGATCAAATCAGGCGGGCTGTTTCTAGTGTTCCCAGCAACGTTGCCGAGGGGGCCGGTCGGCAAACGAAAAAGAAATTCATCAACTATCTTCACATGGCACAAGGGTCGCTCAGCGAATTAGATACTCACCTCGAACTTGCAAGGAGACTGGGATATCTTGCGCAGGATAGTTGGGCAATGCTCGATAGAAAAGTGGAGCGGATCGACAAGATGCTCAGTGGCCTGATCCGTCATCAGAAAGCGAATGGTGTGAAACGCGTCGCCGTGAGATCTTGATTCATGTCAGTTTGTTTCGCCTAACGCCTCACGCCTAATCCCTTACGTTAGCCAGGAGGTTCAATCGATGAAAAGCGAGATACTCTATCCGGGCGCATTTCCCATGGTGCGAGTGGAATTAGCGGCTGGTGAGAATATCAAAGCCGAGTCGGGCGCCATGGTGGCGTGCTCACCGACGATCGACATTGAAAGCAAGATGGAAGGCGGTTTTTTAGGAGCCCTATCGCGAAAGTTCCTGACGGGAGAGAAGTTCTTCTTCCAGACACTGCGCGCCACCCGCGGCTCCGGCGAAGCCTTGCTGGCTCCGACGGTTCCAGGCGAAATTGTCATCTTGGAACTCGATGGTGTGAACGAGTATATGGTGCAGAAAGATGGCTTCCTTGCGGGCGCTGATGGCATCGTCATCGAAAGTAAAATGCAGGGTCTGAGCCGTGGACTGCTGGGCGGAGAAGGTTTCTTCATTCTGAAAATCACCGGGAAAGGGACGCTCGTGCTGAACAGCTTCGGGGCCATTCACAAGATCGAGTTGAAGCCCGATCAGGAATACATCGTGGACAATAGCCACTTGGTGGCCTGGTCCACCACAACCTCATACAGCATCGAAAAAGCTACCTCCGGTTGGGTTGCCAGTTTCACCTCAGGCGAAGGGTTTGTCTGCCGCTTTCGAGGGCCCGGGCTCGTCTATATTCAAAGCCGGAACCCGGGCAGTTTCGGCGCGTGGATCCGACAGTTCATCCCGGTCTCCGAATAACGGATGCTGAAAACGCTTACCTTATCACCCGCCCGACCCAGTCGGTTATTTCACCCTCCCGCCCTGAGTCTGCCGAGACAGACTCTTCACCCCGGGATGCGCCAGTGCCCAAGCTTCGTTCTCGCTTCGAAACAATCCTCAACGTACCCCATACGAGGAAGGAGCTGTCTTGGCAGACTCAGGGTGGGAGGGTGGAAACTACGACGCCTGCGGTTGTTTCTCGTCTGCGGCCTTGTTGGCCGACGTTTTGAGCATCCGCACGCGAACTCTCCACCGTCAATAAATCAATAGTTACTGAACTATGGCTCCATTCTCCCCCAATGCGCTCTGTTTCGGTGACGAGTTTCCTGCGAGCGGCGCGCCCTGCCTTGTTCATGTCGAAGAGCACGGACTCACCGTTACCTTTGCATCGGATACTGCAGACGGGCAGCCGGAATCCGTTCTTTTTTCAAGCCTCACCGTTTCGGCAGGCGGACTCGACCATGATCAGCTTGTCGTGAAATGGGCTGGGCAGAATGGGGAACGGACGCTGTATTTGAAGAATCCCGACGTGATTCGGGCGTTTCGGGAAACGGCGCCTGACCACCTTGGTCTTCCGGTTGCAAAAGTTGCGGAGCAGGTGCGTCAGGTGCGTTACCAACACCGGCTCGTCTGGAGCGTAGTCGGCGGGATGATCCTGGCTACGGTGTTGGGGCTCTGGCTCGGGTCCGATCTGCTCGTCGAGATTGCAGTGAGCCGGATTCCGGTGGAGTGGGAACAAAAGCTGGGCGAATCGGCCTATCGGGATTTTCTCAGCCATCAGGAGGTGCTGAAAGAGGGCCCCGCAGTTACAGCGCTGGGAGAGATGACCCAACGTATGACTGCGCAGATTCCAGATAATCCCTATAAGTTCGAAGTGACTGTGGTGAAGAGCGACGTCGTGAATGCCTTCGCGCTGCCTGGTGGGTATGTGGTGGTGTTCACCGGGCTCATGAAAAAAGCAGAAAGCGGTGAAGAAATGGCGGGCGTGCTGAGCCATGAATTGAACCACGTGCTGCAGCGGCATGGGCTTGAGCGGATTGTGAAAAATCTTGGGCTGATGACGGTGGCGGCGATTGTGTTCGGCAATCAACAGGGCCTCATCGGGATGATGAAACAGCTGGGTGTCGAACTGTTCACCCTCAAGTTTGGCCGTGAGCAGGAGACCGAGGCCGATCTGAAGGGATTGCAACTACTCCAGCGGGCGAAGATCGATCCCTCAGGCATGATCCGGTTTTTCGAACGGCTCTCGGAAAAAGACGAAGGCAGGATGGAATGGCTCTCAACGCATCCGATGAGCACCGACAGGGCCGAACGATTGAAAGCGGAGCTCGCTGCCTTGCCAAAGAAATCGCCGGAACCGTTCAAGTTTGATTGGAAACAGGTGCAGGTCGGGCTGTAGTTGGAGAGGAGTGACCTTACTTGCGCACACCGGTTACGATCTCAATGCGATCTTTTGTAGAGGAGCCAACTAGGGGGTTGGAGTCATACTCTTCTCGGGCAACAATGTTATTTCGAAGTCCGCAGGATCGTGCTGCCAGGCAGCAGAAGAAGTCAGGCCGACAAATGGTATCAGCCAAAAAAATCCACTGACGACATCGAGAAGACCCAGGCCACTCAAATTGCTCGATGACTTTCGATATTCCATGTGGTATCCCGATTTCTGAATTTCGAGCAGTATATTGTCTCCTCGATCGACGTCGAAGCGAAGAGGAGTTATCCCCATGGGTTTCCCATTGACGAGAACTTGGGCTTCTGGAGGGTTAGATCTTACGCCGATGCTTTGCTTTGTCGGACCGAATAGCGAACACCCAGCCATGTAACACGCAATCACAACGAGTGACAGTATACGGCAGAAAAGCATTCCCGCAAATCTGTGGAATCGCATGGCCGATGCTCCCATCTCAGACTAACGCATGTATTTTCTCAAGCAGGTTCACGAATTATTTTGAACCTGTAAATTTCGGGCAGGCTCTTAATCTCTGCTGTAATGCTGTTTCCGGTACGGATATGCCGCTGATTCAGGACTTTAGTTTTTCTCTATAGAAGACAGTTTTCCATCACCACCGTATGTAAGATGATAGGTCACGCGTTTGTCTCTCATGGCAATTTCAGCTGGTGTGAATAAGAGTTCGGTAAGAAGGAGCGTGAAAAGGTCGGCTGCCGCATAGAACAATGCAGTAAAAAATTTCGTTACGCCACGGTGAGCATCAGGATCCAGTATATATCGGTCATCGTATCCGCCATTTTCGAGTGTGCTGGAGTTGTCAGGTTGGCCGAGTTCAGCGGTCACTACTGATCGTTGAACGCCTAATTGGATAACGTTGACATCGCCCCTATAGCTGGAACGAGAAGCTACCATGACGACTGAGCAAGCTGAGGACAGAAGGCAGATCACCAGCATTGGAACGACGATATTGGCAAGCTTTAACACGCGTTCCTCCAAATCTCACGACATTCAGAACGACGCTTCGTATCGCCGACGATCATACATCGCCCATGCTTAGGTCTTCGGATGAATGATTAACGAGAAGAACTTAATGGCTGCCGAAGCGAGTATACCAAAATGGTTTAACAGTACAAGAAAAAATTCCAGTGAGGGCTGTTAAAGTACATCCATTTGAGGTGCCAATGAGCTACGCGCTCGTACAGAAAGATGAATTCATGGATGGAGTAGCGGAACGGGTGGTAGGTATGGCAAGTCTTACAGCGGAGCATCTCCTCCTGCGCGGGCTTGAGGTGCAGTTCTCAGGATTGTAAGCACTGGACCCATGCTGATTGGCTTGAGCGATAATGTGAATCGTCTGAACAGATCTACGGGTGTGAAGTTGCCTGCGAAATAATGGGGGAACAATATGAGGGGAAAGATATTGATACATAGGATCGTCGCAGTGATAGTTGTGGGAAGTTTCCTGACGGTCACGACGGGTTGTTATGGACCGTTCAATCTGACCAGAAGTGTCTATCACTGGAATGGCAACATCAAAGGCAGTGGCGAAGTAAACGAGAAGTGGATGAAGGAGTTTGTCTTCTTCGGCATGATCATTATTCCGGTTTACATGTTTTCTGCGCTGCTCGATGCCTTCATTTTCAACTCCATTCAGTTTTGGACAGGGAGTAATCCCGTCAAAGCCGCCGATGCAGGGGGCAACGGAGCAACCCGCGTCGTCCGGCTGGGCGGGATCACCGTGACGATGGCCGAGAGTGATCGAGGCACGACGGTGACCTATGAGCAGAACGGAATCGTCGAACGGCGTGCCATCATCGAAACAAGCGCGACGGGCTATCGTTTAATCAATGAGACCGGAGCCTTGCTCGCAGAGGCGGAAATGGGACAGGATGGGAGCGTCACACTCCTCGATCGCGACTGCCAAGTAGTCAGACAATGGACCTCGGATCAACTGTTGGCACTGGCGGGAGAAGCCAAGTACTGATCATTGCCGGATGAGGCTGGGTCTCACATGGCGGGGTAGACGGCCGAGAATTTTTGGGCGAGAACGATCAGTTCGGTTAAATGTATGACTGAAGGATATTGAAGGAACGTCGTGCTGTGAAGAGATGAAACAAGGAGGGCTCGTGATGAACATATGGAAGGTGGTGATGCCCATGGCGTTTGTGGGTGTCTGTTACGCAGGTCTTGCTACGGGAGCTGGAAATCCTGATACAGGTCCTGGCTGTGGTCTTGGCAAGAAATTGTGGGAAGGCTGGAAAGGTCAGAAGCAAATTGCGCCACAAGTGTTCATGGCCAGCACCAATGTGACCGGCAGCTACTCATTTGCTCTTAGTTCAGGAACTTCTGGTTGCAGCAATGACGGAAGAATATGGGATAGCGAGAGGGCGGGCCTCTTCATTGGAATCAATTACGCCAACCTTTCAGAGGATATGGCTCGTGGAAGCGGCGAACACCTTGCGTCGCTGGCAACTCTCATGCGCGTGCCGTTGGAACATCAACCTGAATTCTTCGCGATGGTCCAAGAGCACTATGCTTCCTTGGCCAACGCAGGAGAAGATGATCCGGTCGCGGTCGTGGAAGCTCTCCAACATACAATAATGACTCATCCGGTCCTTGCCACGTTGCAGATCACGCAGTGACCGGCCCTCCTCTCTCCACAAAGTTTGTCCCGGTCAACCTCAGGCTCGCAGGCGCCGTGTGTGGTCAAGTAATCAGCGGGTTGTTGTTAAAATTTTTCTAGTCATCACCATCTATTTATTGTATAAAATATCATAAGAGTTTGGATCGTACGATCTCGCTCAATTCACACTCAAGGGAGGGTTGTATATGCGTAAGAGACATATCGTAGCTTTGATCGCAGTAGCAATTCTTGGAGCGCAGCCCGGCATGGTGTTGGCTGCGGGGATTGCTGACAATGGTCCTGGGTGTGGTCTTGGGAAAGAGCTCTGGAGGGATCAAAATACCGATGCGTGGGGAAAACAGATCTTGATTTCCACGACCAACAACACCGTCGTGCCGTTTCAGGCATTCGGGATTACATCACAGACTATGGGTTGTAAAAACGGTGGGAAGTTCTGGGTAGAATATAAGACAAACATGTTTGCCCAGTTGAATTTCGAGAACCTGTCTCAAGAAATGGCACAGGGTCAGGGCGAACATCTGGCCTCGCTGGCGACGCTGATGGGCGTTCCATCCGAGCATCAGGCAGAATTTTTTGCGATGACCCAAGAAAAATACACCACGTTGGTGCAGGCGGGTGAGGCCTCACCAGTCGCGATGATCAAAGCTTTAAATGATGCGGTTGCGACTCATCCGGTTTTGGCGGAAGTCTCTGCGCAGTAGGTTCAAAGATTGGTGGAGGGCTCCCATCGCAAGATGGGGGCCCTTCTTATTTTCAGGCGTATGGTTTGCTGCTGCCCTATCCGTTCTCGCCGTTTCTCACTCGGCAAGCGCAACGGCGATCCCCGATCATTCTTATCTAAGCGAGCTCATTCAGCGAGCTAGTCAAACGAAGCTGGCTGAATCGCGCGAGTGGCATCTACTCCTCCACTACCGGACAAATGTGTTCGGCGGTTACACGAGCGAAGCGGATGATCCGCAGTTCTTTCTGTCTCCAACCGGCCGGACTGATCCGCAAGCCGAACTCGAGAGCACGATACGTGCTTTCTTCTCCACGGAGCAGGTCGGGAGTTCGAAGCAACCTGCTCAATGCGCGTTCATCGCGCGCTTTCATTGGCTGCAGTCAGAGTTACAGATCGACGATCTCAAGCTTCCCGCTCTGGCCTGTGAGCGATTTGACCAATGGATCGCGGAGCTGAACGCTGACTCCATCACTCTCATCTTCGCTTCGGCTTTTCTCGGCAATCCAGCTTCAATGTTCGGCCATACGTTCTTGAGAATAGATCAAAAGGGGCAAACTGAGCAGACGCGCCTCCTGGCTTACACGATTAACTACGCGGCGGATGTTCCTTCAGATGCGGGGCTGTTGTATCCCATCAAAGGCATTTTTGGAGGGTTCAAGGGCTTCTTTTCTACGCCGCCCTACTACCTCAAGGTGCAGGAGTATCGGGACATAGAGAATCGGGACATGTGGGAATATCGCCTAAAGTTCTCGGAATCGCAGTTGCGCCGACTGCTTGAGCACGCATGGGAACTGGGCAGCACCTATTTTGACTATTATTTTCTGAAGGAGAACTGTTCCTACCACATTCTCTCCCTCTTTGAATACGCGGATCCGACCCTTCATTTGACGGATCGATTCCATGCGTGGACGGTCCCGGCGGATACCGTTCGGCTCGTTGCGGCTCAACCAGGGCTTGTTAAAGACACGACGTACCGACCCTCACGAAGAACAGTGATTCAACGGAAGCGCGAACGGCTTTCAGTTGAAGAGCATCAATTGTTCGTCGATATCACAGAACACGTAGAGCCGACAAAACAGGAACCATTCGTCAGCTTACCGATCCAAAGACAAGCCTTCATCCTTGATGTGACGTCCGACTACCTGCGTTATCGAAGTGAGACGGACAAATCCCACGCGTCCGTTTACAAAGAGCAAAACCGAGCTGTTCTTGCCGCCCGGAGTTCTCTCAGAATTCCGTCAGAAGATGTAAAGATCGATCCATTTTCCAAACAGCCGGATCTTGGCCACAGCACATCACGTGCAAGTGCAGGGGCCGGGTGGCGCAACAACGATACGTTTGAGGAGTTGTCGCTCCGGGCTGGTTACCATGACCTCCTGGATCCTGAGATTGGCCATTCACGGGATGCGCAGGTCGAAATTGCATCAGTGAGCGTGCGGCATTACAACCGGGCCGATCAGACCAGACTTGAACGCGCCACGCTGGTCAATATGATGTCACTCTCGCCGATGGACTCGCTGTTCCATGGGCCCTCGTGGAAGATCAATGCCGGTATGAACACGATTCGTTTCGATAGCTGTCAACTCTGCAGCAACGGTGTCGTAAATGGCGGCATCGGGGCGGCGGTGGAATCGCACTGGCTGAAACGGGAGGTTGTTTTTGCCTTCGCAGAGGCCGAGGCCAACTACAGCCGTGCGTATCAGGAACACCATCGCGTCGGCGGCGGGGGAACCGTCGGTTTGTTGGCCGATCTCACTGACCGATGGAAACTGATGGCGTCCGGAACGTACCTGCGCTATGCCTTGGGTGATAAGTCAGACGACGTTCGATGGTTCGTGGGCCAACGCTATACGATGAGTCAGAACTGGGCGCTCAGGCTGGAGTACAACCACCGCGACCACGACAACGATGTGGTCTTCAGCATGCAGGCGTTCTTTTGAGTGCCTCAACATAGCCGTCTCAGCAGTCGTGATTTAAGCGTTGACAACCCGTCAATAGTAGATATACTTGCTTCCATATCATTATTAGTACTTGCTGAGCATCGACACTCAGATTTTTCTGGCAAGCATCCACTCTAACCATCCATCATAGGAGGAATCATGAAGCAGCTGAAACTCGTTTTGACACTCGCAGGAATCTCAGTGGCAGCGTTTAGTCTGGCTGCCTGTCAGATTGTCGCCACGCCGGCGGCGGGCTGGATCCTCACCGATGTGAAGTACGGCGATACCGCGACGACTGCGACCGCTGCAACTAAAGAGGGAAAAGCCTGCGCCTCAACGATCCTCGGGTGGATCGCGACCGGCGATGCGAGCGTCGCTGCGGCGAAAACGGCCGGCGGGATCACCACGGTGTCTTCGGTTGATCACACGGCCCACCAGATCCTCGGAATCGTTGGCGACTGGTGCACGGTCGTTAAGGGCAACTAATTCTCGAACGTCCACAATCGAAGGGGCCTTTGGGGCGGAAGTCCCAGAGGCCCTTTTATTTTTGCCGGTGTTACTGGACCAATGCGATGCAGGGCAGATTCAAGATATGGTCATTCTCCCTGGTGCTCCCGGCTGTTCTCCCCTTGTGGATTGCTCTCACGATTGTCTTGCTGCAACCCGGCCTGGTTGTAGCCGCTGAGACCGTCGACGTGGATCTTGGCCTATACACGCTGGGATCATTTCCATCAAATCAAGGCCTCTATGCCCAGGGGGCCAATCCCTCGGACACCAGGATCACCAATGGAGTTGGAGCAGGCATCAAGGTCGCGGTGTTCCCGCACTATTTTGGAAGTATAATCGGGATCGAACTGGAGTCTTTCGGTCACGGAAGTGAGATCGCATTTTCTTCGCCGGTAAACACAGGGTCTACTGCCAGTACCAATCTCTGGGTCTTCAATTCGATGGCGAATCTGATTCTTCGCTACCCAGGGAGAACGCTCGTTCCATACATCGGTGTCGGGGGCGGCCTTTCGGACGGAATGCTCACGCATGCCGAGATTCCGGGTCGTTCCGACCGGGATTTTGAAGGTTCATGGACGTTGGGCTATCAGTTCTTAGGCGGGCTACAAGGCAATCTGACTGAAAAGGTGTTTCTGTTCAGCGAGTACAAGTACTTTTCGGCCAATTACCATTGGAAAGAGCTCGCACTGGATTTCCGTTCCCAGTACGTTTTGTTTGGCATCGGGCTGCGCTTCTAGCAGGATGCTGAAAAAGTCCTCCAGCGGCGTTCTCGCGTCGCTCAGAGGCTCAACGTACCGAAGCGTACGCCTCGCCTCTTCGCTCGCTGCGGCCTTGCCGGACAGCCTTTTTGAGCATCCTGAATCCATTGTGACATCGACACCATTTTGTAAGACTCCAATGGCGTTTATGTATAAACTGAGTTTTCCGCAGCCTGCTAGATCGTTGTACTCCGAAGTGAGGCACGATGAGCATCCTTGACCAATTCTTCGTCTATCATCCTGAGCCGTGGCAAGATCGGGATTGGACTCGGCTTAGCGGCTTGCCTCTCGAAGAGGTCTGGTTTCAGGCTGCCGACGGGGCGCGGCTTTTTGGGTGGTACGTCGAATCTTCGGCGACGAACGCCGTGGTCCTTTGGTGTCATGGGAACGCGGGGAATATCATCAATCGGCTGGAGAATCTGCGCGAACTTTACCGGATCGGATTGTCTGTGTTCATATTCGACTATCGTGGTTATGGGCGGAGCCAGGGACGGCCGTCGGAAGAGGGGCTGTATCAAGATGCGCTGGGGGCGCACGATTACCTCATGCGAACCAGAATGATTCGTCCCGAGCGCATCGTCATCTTCGGACGTTCGCTCGGTGCGGCTGTTGCGGGTGAACTCGCCGTGCAAAAGCCCGCCGTGGGGCTGATCCTCGAATCGTCGTTTCCTTCGATCGGCGCGGTAGCCAAGTTCCATTATGGGGGGGTGCCGGTCCATTGGCTGCTCGGGGCAAACTTCACATTGATCGATCGCCTTCCGCATCTCTCGCTGCCCAAACTGATTATCCACGGCGATCATGACGACATTATTCCTCTCGAATTGGGCAAGCAGGTCTTCGAGGCAGCCAAGCCACCCAAATTCTTCTACGCCATACCCGGCGCTGATCACAACAATACCTATCAAGTCGGAGGCGCGGCGTATTTCCGCCGATGGGCCGAATTCATACAGTCGGTGCTGCAATCTTAGGGGGCTGCGCTCAAGCAAGACGGGCGAGACATGCGGGAAAGGCGCGATAGGGAGGGATAGAGTTTACCCGTCACGCGAGTCGCGCTTCTCGCGCGCCACGCCAAGATTTATATGAAGAATTGATTGGAGATTGCTTCGTCATTTGGTACAGTGCGCGTCTGTTGAGGCCGAGGATCTGCTCGGAGGTGCGGCTTGACGGCGGTTGGAGTAGAACCTTTCAGGAGTACTTTGAGTGAAGGAGGCCGGGGTGGGAATTCCTTTTCGTCTGCTGGCATTCAGTTTGCTGGGTGTCGCGATGATGCTAGCCACCGGCTGCGCTGGGAAAACCGGCACAGTACAGCCACAGGCGCTGAGCAGTGAGAGGCCAGTCGAAGATCAGACTTCTCCATCGGCTCCCTTGTTACAGAAAGATGCTGCCATCAATGAACTGCTTGATCCATTTGCCAAGGCCGATGAAGGAGATGGTGACGAGTATGATCCCTGGGAACCAATGAACACCAACATCTTCGCGTTCAACCGCCAGGTCGATCGATTCGTGCTCAAGCCCGTTGCGAAGGGGTATAATTTCGTCATGCCCGACCTAGTCCAGGTCGGCATCAGCAACATCTTTTACAATCTCCGGTTCGCTCCCCGCTTTCTCAACAATGTGTTTCAGGGCAAGGTCAAAGGCGCCGGTATCGAAGCAGGGCGGTTTCTGATCAATAGCACAGTCGGATTGGCCGGGTTCTTCGACGTTGCGAAACATGTCGATCTCGTCACACCGGAAGAAGACCTGGGGCAGACTCTTGGCTTCTATGGCGTCAAGCCAGGCCCCTATCTCATGTTGCCATTCCTCCAGCCCTTCACCGTTCGGGACTTAGTTGGATATGTCGGTGATGTGTTTCTCAATCCGATCAACTGGCTTGTGTTGCCGATCATCGAGGTCGAAGGAGTCCCCTCCGTCATCGACCACGAGGATCGTATGACGTCGAGCATCATCCAGCTTGGAGCCCGCGTGGGAGAGATCGTCAATGAACGGTCGCGAAATCTCGAAACGTACCAGGGAGTCGAGGAAGCGACGTTGGATCTCTACACCGCCGTCCGTAACGCCTATCTGCAGAAACGCGCCCAGGCTATTCGGGAGTAGGCGAAGCCCGGTCTGTTTGGTTTATCAGGTTTGTCTGGTTTTTTTGGTTGAACGAAACTAACCAGATGAACCAAATCAACCAGACAAACGTTTCACGTGATGATGCCCAGCTCACGACCGACTGTGGCGAAGGCCGCGCTGGCTCGCGCAAGTTGTTCGTGCGTGTGGGCTGCCGACATCTGGACGCGAATTCTGGCCTGCCCTTCCGGTACGACCGGATAACTGAACCCCACGACATAAATCCCTTCCTGTAACAGCCGCTCCGCCATTCTGGTGGCGAGTGAAGCGTCGCCCAACATGATCGGGATAATAGGATGCTCGCCGGGGATGAGCCGGAATCCGAGGGCGGTGAGTTGCGCGCGGAAGAAGGCCGCGTTCTCGCGCAGCTTGGCCCGTAACCGGTCGCCTTGGGCTACGAGGATCACAGCCCGTCGCGCCCCTGCGGCGATGACCGGGGGCAGTGAATTCGAAAACAAATAGGGTCGCGACCGCTGCCGTAACAGCTCGACGATTTCCTTTCGTCCGGATGTAAACCCGCCTGCCGCGCCGCCCAAGGTCTTACCCAGCGTGCTGGTGATGATCTCGATCCGGTCGGCCACGCCGAAATGGTCCGGCGTGCCGCGTCCGTTGTGCCCGAGCACACCGGTCGCATGACTATCGTCCACGATCACCGCGGCATCGTACCGATCCGCCAGCTCGACGATCCGATCGAGTTTCGCGAGATCGCCATCCATGGAGAAGACCCCGTCCGTTGCGATCAGGCGAAGGCGACAGGTTGCCGCGTCGCGCAGCTTGGCTTCCAGGTCCGCCATATCGGAGTGCGCATAGCGGAGTCTGGTGGCCTTGCAGAGTCGGATGCCGTCAATCAGGCTGGCGTGATTCAACGCGTCGCTGATGACCGCGTCTTGCTCGCCAAGTAGCACCTCAAAGAGCCCGCCGTTCGCGTCGAAGCAGGAACTATAGAGGACCGTGTCCTCGGTGCCCAGGAAGGTGCTGATCGCCTGTTCGAGTTGTGCATGGAGATCCTGTGTGCCGCAGATGAACCGGACGGAGGCCATGCCGTAGCCATGTTCTTGCAGTCCGGCTGCAGCGGCTTGTCTGATGTCAGGGTGGTTGGCGAGCCCCAGATAGTTGTTGGCACAGAGATTGAGGACTTCACCCTGGGCCACGCGAATCTCAGCCCCCTGAGGGCCGAGGATCTGGCGCTCAGATTTGTAGAGGCCTGCCGCGCGGATTTCAGCGAGCCGCTCTGAAACTGTTTTCTTGAGAGACTGATAGGCCATGGATCGTAGTCGCGAGACTCGCGTGACGGGTTAGATGTGCGCGAAATGGAATGTATACGAGTCGCGCGCTTCTCGCATGTCACGCCCATCGCGCGTTGGTTACGGAATCAGCACCACTTTCCCGCACTGACCGGAATCGATCAACTCGAACCCCTGCGCGAAGTCTTTCATGGGAAACGTATGGGTGATCACCGGCTTAATATTGAGTCCGGCCTGGAAGAGACCGGTCAAGCGATACCAGGTTTTGAAGAGCCGGCGGCCTGTAATGCCGTAGACGCGAATTCCCTTAAAAATAATCTCATTCGCGAGATCACAATTGATCGGGCCGGTTGGAATGCCGAAGAGTGTCACGCGCCCGCCGTTCTTTACGGCATTGAAGGCTTGATGCAATGCGGTCGGGTTTCCCGACATTTCGAGCGAGGCGTCGACGCCTTCACCGGCGGTGATGTCGCGAATGGCGGCGGCGATGCGATCCGCTGTTTCGGTCTTGGCGTCGAGCATGTGATCGACGCCGACCTGTTTGGCAAGGTCCAGGCGGTACGCACTCACATCTGTGGCGATAATCATGGCGGCGCCGGCTGTTCGTGCGACGGCGGCTGCGAAGAGCCCGGTCGGACCACAGCCGGTGATCAAGATCGTCTGTCCCGTGAGATCTTCGGCTAAGGCGGCGTCGACGGCGTTGCCCAGCGGTTCTTGGACGCACGCGAGTTCCGGTGGAATGGTGGGCAAGGTCTTCCAAAGCACAGTTTCCGGCAAGACGACGTACTCCGCGAACGACCCGTCGCGATCGACGCCGAGGATCCGGTAATTCTTGCACACATGCGCCTGTCCGGTGCGACATTGGAAACAGTGACCACACGTGATGTGTGACTCGGCGGCGACGTAATCACCCACCTTGACGAGCGTGACATTCGAGCCGACCTCCACGACTTCGCCGCACATTTCATGACCAATGATGCGTGGCGGATGAATGCGGCTGTGTGCCCAGGGGTCCCAATTATAAATATGGGCATCCGTCCCGCAGAGTGAAGTGGCTGCGACGCGGATGATCGCATCTGTCGGGCCCGGTTTCGGATCCGGCCTGTCGGTGGCGGTCAACCCTGGTTGGGCCGATGTCTTGACGAGCGCACGCATGACTCCATTGTATACCACGGGTCCGATCCCGCCTACCCTTTCAGAAAAAAACGGGTTGCGCCAGGGTCTGCGAGATCGGTAGGATTGAACCGATGAAGACTCTACACCATCAAGGTTTTGTGCTGTTGGCTGGGATGTGCTGTGTGGCACTCTTCTCTCCAGGCCTCATTGCACCGGCGCATTCCGCATCATCGACACAGACGGCGCCCTCGTCAGGTCCCACGAAACGGTGGGCGCAGTTCGAGTTGAGCCAAGCAGAGTCGATGGGAGATCCGCAAACCGGCAAGCCCGTCACGTTGACGATTTTTCTTGGAGGCGTGACGGCGGGTATGACCACGGTAGTGGCGACCTGTGAATCGATCGCGTTTCAAGCCCAAACGGTCACACTTGAGCCGGATGCGGATTCGATGGTGTTAAAGGGGACGGTGACGCTCGAACCGATCCTGATGAGTCGGACCTCTGTGCCACCCAGGGCGGCGCGAGTCCAAGTGACGTTTGCTCGCTCCCGCCAGGACACACGTGAACCGTTCATGCGGCGGATCGTGTATGTGACCATGGATCGTTCGGAGCCGGCCAATGAGAGCAGCGAATTGCCGCTCGTTCTTCCCGAGGAATCGCAGGGCGAGGATATCATCTTGGACGAAGTGCAACCGGCCGTGGAACCGGTCTCAACTGGCGCCGTAGCCGAGGAAGATCTGGTCCCGTTTGCTTCCCCGGGGGAGGGGAAGGCGTATTGGCAGCAAGTGAGTCACCTCATCAGCCGGAGTTGGGCTCGCCAGGTCCGCGGAATCCGGCGTGCGCCAAGCAGCGAAACGGTGAAGGTTCGTTTCAAGCTGTTTCCCAACGGCCGCGCTCAGCTGATCGAGATTGAGAAGGGCTCAGGCACGCGCGAAATCGACGAAGCCGGAATCTTATGCGGTGATCAATGCTCAGCCGTTCTTGCCATTTCCCAGCGAGTTGAAGGAGGACGCAGTGGATGTGCATGTCCGGATGCGAACCGGTAGTCGGGGACGGTCTCGCGAGGTGCAGGCGGTCGGGAGTCAGTCACATCGCAAGCCCGATGCATCGGTCCAGCCTTCGAAGAGATAGAGAAGGGTGCCACCAGTCAGGCCTCATCCGCGATACCTTTCATCCGGAGGAATCATTCATGCTGAAGAAGAGAGGGCAGAGTTGGCTCGTACTCTTGCTGTTCGGAGCGATGATCTTGTTCCCGCTGGTGGTGTACGCGGAACCAGCGCGTTGGAACTTGGATCCTGAACATTCGACGATCGAGTTTCGCGTCGCGCACATGGTCGTCTCGAAGACCGCAGGCCGGTTCACGGACTATACCGGGTTTATCGACATGGATGCCGAAGCCGGCGCTGTGACGGCCGTTGAGGCCACGATCAAGGCCGGGTCGGTGAATACGAACCACGAAAAACGGGATACCCACATACGGAATGCCGACTTTCTCGATGTGGAACACTATCCGACCATGACGTTCAAGATGAAGAGCTACAAGAAAACCGCAGAGAACTTTATCATGGTTGGAGACTTCACCCTACGCGGGGTGACCAAGGAAGTCACCCTGACGGGCCATTATAACGGGGCGACGAAGGATCCCTGGGGCAATACCAGGGCCGGCTTCAGCGCTGAGGGGAAGCTCAACCGGAAAGATTTCGGCATGGTCTGGAACAAGACGTTGGATAGCGGCGGGCTCGTCGTCGGCGACGAGGTTCAGATACGACTCGATATTGAATGTATCAAGGCGAAGCCCTAGCAGGATGCTGAAAAAGCCCGCCAGCGTCGTTCTCGCATCGTTCAGACCCTCAACGTACCGCGAGGGTACGCCTCGGCCCTTCACTCGCTGCGGCCTTGCTGGACGGCCTTTTTGAGCATCCTGCGTGGCATGGACTGCTAGCACATTGATGTTCATCTCGGCCAAGTCTTTTCAATGTGATCAATCATGAAGGCAATGGTGTTGGCGCGCACGGCGGATGTGGGAACTTTGCCGCTGCAGCTTCGCGAGCTTCCGATACCAGAGCCGGGTCCCGGAGAAGTCCTGGTTCGCATCTCTGTCTGCGGGATCTGCCGGACGGATCTTCACGTCATTGAAGGTGAGCTGGCCAATCCCTCTCTCCCGCTCATCCCCGGCCACCAAGCCGTCGGCGTCGTGAGTCAGGTCGGCACAGACGTGAGTGAGCGGACGGTTGGCGAGCGAGTCGGGATCGCCTGGCTGCAGCACACGTGCGGTATCTGCGAATTTTGTACGAGCGGGCGCGAGAACCTGTGCGAGAGCGCCAGGTTTACCGGCTATCAGGTCGATGGCGGATATGCGGAGTATGCGCTCGTCCCGGCAGCATTTGCCTATCCGATCCCACCGGTCTTCAGTGATGAAGAAGCGGCCCCCCTCCTCTGTGCCGGGATCATCGGCTATCGCGCATTACGTCTGAGTGGAATCCAGCCGGGCCAACGGCTTGGTCTCTATGGGTTTGGAGCGTCAGCTCACATTGCCATTCAAATTGCTCGTCATTGGGGCTGCCAGGTCTATGTCAGTTCGTTGAGACCGGAGCACCAGCGTCTCGCACATGAATTGGGCGCCGCATGGGTGGGCGGGGCGACTGACCGGCCGCCGGACAAGCTCCACGGCTCGATCATCTTTGCGCCGGCCGGGGAATTGGTCCCGCTGGCCTTGCGCGCATTGGAACGCGGCGGTACGCTCGCCCTCGCCGGTATTCACATGACGCCGATTCCCTCGCTCGACTACGACCGAGAAGTTTTTGGAGAGCGGGTCATTCGAAGCGTGACGGCCAACACCAAGCAGGACGGCCTCGATCTCCTGCGCGAGGCGGCTGCGATTCCGATCAAACCCCACACCCTGTCGTTCCCTTTCGTCGATGCCAATCGCGCATTGCAAGAGTTGAAAGCCGGACGCTATTCGGGAGCCGGCGTGCTCGCCGTCTCCTAATCGATTTAGTCCGGGAAGCCAAACCAACATACATCACCCTACGCTGATTGTTTCCGATGAAGAAGGGCGTGAATCTGCTCGCTGGCTTCTTTGACCAGGACACCCATCTTCGCGTGTGAGGGTTCGAGGTCGATCGGCCATTCGTGGTGGCGGAGACGTTCGCTGGCGGTGGGGCCGATGGAGGCGACGACCATCTTCTTGAGTGCCGCACGAAAGGGCTCCAACTTTTCGTCTTTCCCCAGCACCTCCATCACATGATCTATTTGAGCAGCATTGGTGATGAGGAGTACGGGCACCTTCCCACCGATAACTTCGTCAAGCACCTGTCTGAGTAGGCCCAGATCCTCCGGGAGCGTCCATCGATAAATGGGAACCTGAAAGACCTCGGCTCCGCGCTGTTTCAAGGCTTCCAGCAAATCCAGATTCGATGTCCCATATTCCTGTACGGCGACACGGAGACCATTGACGGGACGGTACTCGTCGAGCGTGGAGACAACCTCTACCCATGTGTTCGGCTCGGGTACCGTCAGAGTCGGTTGGAGACCGAATGCCTTGAGGGCTGCGACCGGCTTGGGTCCTCGGGCAACGAGAGCGGTCTGTTTGAGGGCTGCCACGATCGATGACCAGGGATAGCGCGTTTTGAGAAGATCGAACAGCGCAGTGGTGCCGACGCCGGTAAGTAGAATGAGAAGATCGACTCGTTCGGTTGTGAGCTTGACCCCAAACTTCAGCGCCGCGGAATTGTCATCGAGCGGGATCTCGCGAAGGGCAGGAGTGACGAGCGGGTTTCCTCCATGGCGCTCAATGAGCCGAGTGATCTCAGCCGCCATGCGGCTCTCGAAAGCAGCGACGGTCAGACCATTAAAGCCAACGGTACCCATTAGGTCTTTCGAAGGAAAGAGTGTTTCTTCGCGATCGGGAGCGTGGGTATCGTATCATAGCTGTGAGAGAAGCCGCAGCCACCGGCCCGATTGAGACAGGTCGAGCGTCACTCCATATGCTAACAGGTTCGGGGAAAGCCCTGTGGGTGTGCGAGAGCTTGGATGGCATAGTATGTGTCCGTGATGAATGCGGTCGAGCAGCACAACAGCAGAAGACTGCCGTAGGATGCTCAAAATGGCCGTCCAGCGCGGCCGCAGCGAGCGAAGACCCGGCTCCGAAGGCGTACCCTCCGACTTCCGGAGGTACGTTGAACCTCTGAGCGATGCGAGAACAAAGCTGGCGGACATTTTCAGCATCCTGCCAGGGATTTTCATTTGACGGAACCAAGCTCGCTCCCTACTATACGAATTCAATTGGAGATGATCATGAGCGTTCCGCTCCATCGAGGATTACGCCATGTGGCGCTGCGCGTCACGAATCTCGCGCGTTCTCGGACGTTCTATGAACAGTTGTTGGGAATGAAGGTGGTATGGGAGCCAGACTCCGACAATGTGTATTTCAGCTCCGGATCGGATAATTTCGCCTTGCACCAGATTCCGGCGTCCGAACTCGCTGCCTATCGGCCCTTGAGGGGGCAATCGTTGGATCACATCGGCGTAATTCTTGAGAGCCCTGAGGCGGTCGACCGGATGTATCGGGAGGTCGAACCGCACCTGCTTGAATTAGGCGGGCGGATGGTGGCACCGCCCAAGCAACATCGTGACGGCAGCTACTCCTTTTACTTTTCCGATCCAGACGGGATTGTCATTCAAGCATTGTACGAACCTGCCATTAGTACGATGGAGTGGATGAAAGGTAAAACGTGAAAGGTATGTCGGTCGCGCACATTTCACGTCTCACATTTCACCTTTCACGCGCATGAAAATCTGGGACAGCCTGCCTCGCAATCAATATCTGAGCCTCGCGCCCTGGGCCTGGGTTCAATTGGAGAGTGCGGATCCTCCCGGGCCTTTTCCCTTTATTGCAGGGGTGGCGCCCGAAGTTGTCGCAAGTCTCCATGAGGCCCACGGCCTCCTCTCCAGCGCAATCGATACGGCCATCAGCGATGTCTTTTCCAAGCGAGCTCCGCTCGACGACCCCAATCGTCAACGGCGATTGGAAGATGCGTATGCGGAGGTGGTTAGCGCCCATCCCTATCTGCAACAGCACATTCGTTGTGGCCGGAGGCCGGACGGTACGTTTCAATGGGAGTACCCGACCGATCCCACCAAATCCGCCACGGTCACGAACGGCGGGCTTCGGATCTTCCATTCCGTGAAGCGGCAGGCGATTCCGATCGGGTTCGACCAGCGACAGATGGCGCCACTGGTGGGAAAGTTCTTGGGGCTCTTGGATGGCACGCATCAGACCGACGAAATCAAGACGGTGGTGGCAACTTCGGGGCGAGATGGAGAACGCGTACTCACGCGACTGATCGAATCCCTCCACCAGCATGAGTGCTTGGTCAGTTCGAGTACCTCCTCCGTCAGGTCCCGTTGGTTCGAGACGTTGCAAGATCAAGATACGGTTCATCTCGGCCATGCCGCACTACTGTATCGGCAACGGGACCAGGCACTGTTGTTCGATCCCTGGCTGCTTCCCTGGTTTGCGGAATCTTCCGTCCCGTCGCTTTGGGGATCGCTGTTGCCCAAACCGGCTGCCGTCTTCTTGACCCACGATCACGACGATCATGTGGATCCGCGAACGCTCTTGCACCTGCCCAAAGACACGCCGATCATCGTGCCGAGCCGGAGGAACCGGCGCACGCTCTCCTACGATTATCTCTCGCTCTTACGAGAACTGGGATTCGGCCGTGTGATCGAATTAGCACACGGAGAAAGTTGGCCGTTCGAAGGAGGGGCCGTGTATTCCGTGCCGTTCTACGGCGAAGACCCCTGCGATTTGGAGATGCCGCGCAACTGCTATCTCATCGCCGATCGCGGCTACAACATGCTCGTGCACGCGGACAGCGGGCCGACGAATAGCGGCAGGTCCGCTCTCAAGGACCGAGTGATCCAGTCACTTGTGCAGCAGCATGGGCCGATTCCGCTGGTATTCGCCTCGCAACAACAGTTGCTCGAAGTCCGAGGTCATGCGGCCCACGCGCCCTTGTCTCATCCCGGGAAATGGCTCGATGTGGGAGAAAACGGCTATTTGACGAATGCGTACCTTGCCGAGGTGTGTGCGGCAGCGCAGGCCAAGTTGTTCGTGTCGTATGCCACCGGCGGCGCAGACTGGTATCCGGACCATCTCTCGTTCATGTTCAGCCAACGGAATCCCGCCCGCACCGCGCTGCTGACGGCTCACTGGGAACCTCCGGAAACGCTCAAAGAGCTTCTCGTTCAGCATGGATGTGGGTATCATTACGGTCATGCGTTGGATCTGTTTCGTCGCACGACCGAGGGGCTGGTGAAACCGCTGACGACCGGGGACGCCCTGACGCCTCTGTCGCTGTATCGAGTTGACCACAGCGACCCTCCGTTCATGGAAACCAGCAGCCGCACCTCGCGATCTCGCTGAATCGAAAGGATCGACTATGACCGTGCGCAAGAGGCAGCAAGCCCCGATCCTCGTCACCGGTGTCGCTGGATTCATCGGCTTTCATACAGCGATGAGATTGCTGGAGCGAGGTGAGCAGGTGATCGGGCTGGATAATGTCAACGACTACTACGATGTGCGACTGAAGAAGGCGAGGCTGGCGAAGCTCAAGCCGTTCAAGTCGTTTTCATTCACGAAGCTGGATCTGGCCAATCGGGTTGGAATGAAGAAGCTGTTCGCGAAGCAACCGATCCGGCGCGTGGTCCATCTGGCGGCGCAAGCGGGTGTGCGCTATTCGCTGGTGAACCCGCATGCCTATACGGACAGCAATATTGAAGGATTTCTGAACATTCTGGAAGGTTGCCGGCATGCGAAGGTCGAGCATCTGGTCTATGCCTCATCGAGTTCCGTCTACGGCGGCAATACCCAGATGCCATTTTCGATCCACGACAACGTCGATCACCCGGTCTCTCTCTACGCGGCCAGCAAAAAAGCGAATGAACTCATGGCCCATTGTTACGCGCATCTCTATCGGATTCCCTGCACGGGCCTTCGGTTTTTTACGGTCTATGGGCCCTGGGGAAGGCCTGACATGGCCCTCTTTATTTTCACAAAGGCAATTTTGGAGGGAAAACCGATCGAGGTGTATAACCACGGAAAGATGCGCCGTGATTTTACCTACATCGATGACATCGTCGAAGGGGTCATTCGCACGCTCGATCGCACGGCAACATCCGATCCAGGCTGGTCCAGCGACCGACCCGATCCAGGAACCAGTTCAGCGCCGGCCAGGATCTACAATATCGGTAATCATCAGCCGGTCGAACTGCTGCGCTTTATCGAGGTGTTGGAGAAAGCAATAGGAAAGAAGGCGGTGAAGAAATTACTACCGATTCAGCCGGGCGACGTGCCTGCAACCTATGCGGACGTTGCGGATCTGACGCGAGATGTCGGGTTTGCCCCAGCGACGTCGATCGAAGAAGGTATCGCGCGGTTTGTGCAGTGGTATCGGGAGTTCTACAAAAAATGAAGGGTGCCAAGCCCTCCAAATAGCCTGGCACCCCCAGTCTCTCGACCCAGATCGACTCGTTACGGACAGCCGATCGGCACAAATCCCCGGCCAAAAATGTTGGACAACGCGACGTAGCGGGCATTGTCGTAGAATGAATAGCTCGCCCCGCGCTGACTTCTCCCCGACAGATCTCCGCCATACGACGGGTCTGTCCCGTAAAAGAACCCGCCTCGAGTTTTCTCGTTGAGATGCAGCCATTCTCCGTATTTCGAACAGACTTCAGCTTGAACGGACCCGGATGACGCGATGCTGGCGTGCCAATCTCTGGCCCAATCTGGGACGGTCTGTCCCCCGCCGGTCATACCTGTCTGATGGCGGTCGACGTACGGCGGAATATCATAGTGAGGAGCCGCAGCCACGGTAGGGCGATAAGTTGGCATATCGTCCAGCGAAGGCACAACCGACAATTCTTTCAGTGTCATCACCTTGCAGCCTGGCACATCCTTGTTGGTGTAGAGGACGGTCCCATCGGCTTGGGGGCACTCCCGCATCAGTAACGGATCGAAACCGGTCGTGGTATCGGCAAATACCGGCGTTGAGGACAGGATAAGAGTTGTTGCGGCGACCATGAGCAGATGGGCGGGCTGCATAGAGCACCTCTCCTGTGACGGTGGAGCAGACAGGGCTTGCGTCATCGTTCACCTCTTGTATTATACACACCGGTAATATTGACAAGCTATGCCACCAGAGAGAAAGCCGTCTATTCATCTTTCGAGGGGGGTCTTGCTACTGATGGGGGACACAGCCAGATGGCTCAGTTGGCCGACTAGCCGAGACAGACGGCTCAATCGATTCGGCCTGCAGCGTCTAAATTCTAGCGGGCGAGATCGACCCACGTGTGTTGGAAGCACCGCAGATGTGGCGTCTCGTCGTTGGCGATGACGCTGTTGAACAAGTAGCTTTGCCTTGTTCCCTTCTTGCTGCTGGGGTATTCTCCGCCTTGAACCCGCGAAACGTGAGGCATTCGAGCAGTCTCCCTCGCCTGGACGATTTCCGTCATGACTGACTATGGCGTGCTTGCAAATCTGCTCGTGATTTTCACGGCGTCGATCGCCGTCGTCTTCATATTCCATCAGTTCAAGCTTCCCTCGATCGCCGGATTCTTGGTTGCCGGCGCACTCATCGGCCCTAACGGGTTGAACGTCATCTCGGATGTCGGCACAGTTCAAGTGTTGGCGGAGATCGGGATCGTCCTCCTCCTTTTCACCATCGGCATCGAATTCTCGTTGGTGCAATTGGCCTCCATGCGCCGCCTCATGCTCTTGGCCGCACCGCTCCAGGTCGGAGGCGTGCTGTTGATCGCATGGCTCGGGGCGATGCTCATCGGACTATCCTGGCAACAAGGAGTGTTCTGGGGATTTCTCTTTTCCCTGAGCAGTACGGCGATCGTGTTGAAGACCTTGGCTGAACGAGGGGACAGTGACTCGATCCATGGCCGAGCCACGATCGGCATTCTCATCTTTCAGGATTTGGCCGTTGTACCCATGATGCTACTGACGCCGATTCTTGCCAGCCAATCAGAAGGAGGCGGGTTGGCGATCCTCCTTGCCTTGGGGAAGTCGGTTCTCGTCGTCGCACTCGTCATTGCAGCCGCCTGGTATCTGGTTCCCATGCTGTTGGGACATATCGTCCGCAGCCGCAGCCGCGAGCTGTTCTTTCTGACGATCATCGTCTCCTGTCTCGGCATCGCATGGCTCACCTCGCTTGGCGGTATTTCGTTGGCGTTGGGCGCGTTCATCGCCGGGTTAGTCATTTCCGAATCGGAGTATAGCCATCAAGCTGTAGCCGAAGTACTGCCGTTCCGCGACAGTTTTAACAGTCTTTTTTTCGTGTCGATCGGCATCCTCATGGACTGGAGAATATTATTCGCGCATCCGTTGCCCGTGGTCGGACTACTCGTCACGATTCTGTTGGTGAAGTTTTTCGCAGGGGCCGGAGCTGTCTTGCTGGCGCAGGTTCCCCCACGTTCTGCGATTATGGTGGGCATTGCCCTGGCCCAGGTCGGAGAGTTCAGCTTTTTGCTGGCGCAGCAAGGGCAGGAGAGCGGTTTCTTGCGGGGTGATCCGTATCAGATTTTTCTCGCGGTTTCCGTGCTCTCCATGATCGTCACGCCTTTTCTCATGCAATGGTCGCCGCACCTGGCTCGCCGTGCGGAGGCGTGGCAGCGGCTTCGTCATTGGCTGCCTAGTCGCACCACGGCCCACGTTCTGCATGCTCCGGGAAAGCAGATTCGGATGAAAGACCACGTCATTATTGTGGGGTATGGGTTGAACGGGAGAAATCTCGCCCGCGTCCTCGGCGAAACGGAGATCCCGTATCTCGCCTTGGATCTCGACGGCGATACTGTCAGCCGCGAATCGAAACACGGAGTGCCCGTCTACTACGGCGATGCCACGAATCCGAATGTGTTGCGGCACATGAAGATCGAGGACGCGAAGGTGTTGGTGGTCGCCATTTCGGATCCGTTTACCACCAGGCGGGCTGTGCAGGTTGCCAAGGGGCTCAACCCCAAACTCCACGTCGTCGTGCGGACTCGCTACCTGCGCGAATTGGAGGAGCTGCACCAGCTCGGTGCTGATGATGTAGTGCCGGAGGAATTTGAAACGTCCATCGAGATATTCTCCCTGGTGCTCCGCACCTACAAACTGCCGCAGAGTTTTGTGCTGCAAAAGGTCAAACAAGTTCGCCGTGAAGGATATGCCTTGCTTCGTCGCAGCGAATTGCCGGAACTCGCCCATCATCTTCGGGACGGAACCTCGAGCGATGCGGAAGTCGAAACCTGCCGCATCGATGACGATTCGCCTGCGCAGGGGAAGACATTGGCTGATATTGCTCTTCGCTCACGCACGGGCGCTTCGGTGATCGCTTGGACGCATGTCGGGGTGACGCAAGCCAATCCATCGGACAATACCCGGTTAACGGCGGGCGATATTGTGGTGATACTCGGTTCACGCCCCCAGATTCAGCAGGCGATGGGGCTGTTGGTGCAGATGGATGCGAAATAAGCCGCTAGCGGGTTGTGGAAAAACTGCTTATGGTGCTGTGAAAATCCAACGGTTCGCAGGCGTAGAACAACACTTGAATGTTGCGCAGGATGCTCAAAAAGGCCGTCCAGCAAGGCCGCAGCGAGCGGAGAAGCGAAGGCGTACGCTTCGGTACGTTGAGCTTCTGAGCGAAGCGAGAACGCCGTCTGGGAAAGGGCGCGTCTCGGCGCGCCGGGGTCGGGCGGGTGAGAAAGGGCGACTTTTTCAGCATCCTGCTAGCGTCCTGGCATCGTCATGAGCGGATAAGCTTCCTCCAGCGTTGCCACTTCAATGACGTTGATATTCCATCTGGTTGCCAGCTGGGAGAGGTCCCAGTCAGCTGTGTATAGTTGCCCTCGAGGCACCAGTAGAGTTTTAAACCGTGCGCGTGTAGCCGCTTCAGCTTTGATGACAAGTGCATCCACGAACTCGATCTGACCATCCGGCATGATTTTTCCGGTCAAGGCGACGTCTGATCTGATGTGGTCGCCTCGCCAGGCTGCCACGAGCCCGACCGCGACGGCGCTGCTGGCACTCGTTCCCTCGGTCAACGCGTTGTATGACCGGTTCTTGATCGTGATCACCCACTCTCGTCCGTCCTCTCCCACCGCCTTCGTGGCAGCCACAACTGCTTGCCTAACGCCTTCCTTCCAATCCTCGCTGACGATTGAACCGCCGCCGAGGTTAATCTCATTGAATTGGACCGTCGGGCCCTCTCGTCGAGGGTCTCTGTCGATTTGGAGCACGATGTAGTGGATAACTCCCGTCTGCCCACCTACGAGCACACCCAGTGCAGGCACGGTTGCGACATGACGGCTGTCGGCTGACCAGAGCGGGACGGCTTGCGCGCAAAAAACAACTGCCGCGAAGGGAAGAACAAGGTGAAGTGTGATCCGCTTCGCGCGTCTGTTCGCCATGGTGTTCACTGCGCGTAACCCTTCCAGCAAAGCGTGACTCGATCTTTGAACGGATGGTCGAGCAGCTGTCCGGTTTGCGCCGACGCAAGATGCGCGGCGTTCAGTTTATCGTACCACGTCGCTGGTGTATCGTCGTCTTCGGCGAGCATCACAGCGGGCTTGGTGTGCATCGCTGCAACCGCATCTCGTGAAGTCTTGCAGACGAGGATCGGGAGGCCCCCAGGACGGTCCCATTCAGGTTGCCGTGAGCGAGCTACGGCGTAGAAAGGTGGGGCGCCAAAAGCCGCCGAGCGGTGCGCTTTTGGATGGTTTGATCTCGGCGATGAGGTTGCTGTTCATGAAAAGCATAGTAGGATGGCGGGGGACAGCAGTCCGAGTGGAACTATATCCAGCACGATCCAGCATGCTGAACGAGGTTAAGGTCATTGCCTTGACAAGAAAAAGAAGCGGAGACTATAGTCAAAATCGGATTAAAATCGCCGCATTCATGCGGATCTGATAGGAAAGAGGGCGTCATGACAATCGCACAGATGGATCCAGCGGTGGCGTTGGCAGACTTGCAAGCCTCCAAGCCTGAGAAAGTGACCATTGTGCTGTTGAGTGGCGACATGGATCGAGCGATGGCGGCATTCATCATCGCTACCGGGGCCGCCGCCATGGGGATGCAGGTCACCGTTTTTTTCACCTTCTGGGGCCTCAATGCCATTCGCCGGAAAGGCGCAAGCAGCTCTGCAAAGGACTGGCTTCGTCAGATGTTCGGCCTGCTGAATAAAGGGGGCGCAGACAGCCTTCCTCTCTCGCGGTTCCATATGTGGGGGTTGGGCACGAAGATGATGCAAAAGGTCATGAAGCAAAACCGGATGCCGGGTGTGCCGGAACTCATGGAGACGGCGCTGGACCTCGGTGTTCACTTTATTGCTTGCACGACCACCATGGGACTTATGGGGATCACCAAGGATACGCTTATCGAGGGCATCGATCAGTTCGCCGGGGTGACTACCTATCTTGCGGAAGCCAAGCAAGGCAGCGTGAATCTCTTTATCTGAAGAGCGAGACAATCAAAAACACGTCACGCAAGTCGCGCCCTTCTCGCGTTTCACGCGCTTTTTGTGGAGTAAAGAAATGATTCAAGCCGATGTGAAGCTCGATACGCTCGGGTACTTTTGTCCGATGCCGATTATCATGACCTTGAAGAAGATCAGGGAACTCACGTTGGGTCAGGTCCTTGAAGTCGTCTCAGACGACGA
Organism: uncultured Nitrospiraceae bacterium; assembly: GCA_963801725.1. Classification (GTDB taxonomy): domain Bacteria; phylum Nitrospirota; class Nitrospiria; order Nitrospirales; family Nitrospiraceae; genus Palsa-1315. The sequence continues at coordinate 341,189 of CAWDFX010000002.1, read as the reverse complement.
AGGCATCAAGAAGGACATGCCGGCCTGGTGCGACACGACCGGTCATCTGATGGTCGGTCTCGAAGAAGAACAGACGAAGTCGGGAACGATCTATAAAGCGTTTGTAAAAAAAACGAAGTAACTGCACAGGCAGGATCTGAGTGGAGAGAGAAGCCGGAGGGATGACCGACCTCCGGCTTCGTTGTTTTGATTTTTGATGGAGCATGGGCGTGGATCGACTCATCGAATGCGTGCCAAACTTCAGTGAGGGGCGAAACCAGACGACGGTGCGCGCTCTGGTGAATGCCGTGGAGTCCGTGCCGGGGGTCTGGCTGTTGGACCACACGATGGATCGGGACCACCATCGCTCCGTCTTGAGCTTTGCCGGCGAACCGGACGCGGTCGTTGAGGCGGCCTTTCGCACAATTCGCGTGGCGACCGACCTCATTGACCTTCGGAAACACAAGGGTGTCCATCCGCGGGTGGGGGCGACGGATGTCGTGCCGTTCGTGCCGTTGCGCGGCGCGACGATGCAGGACTGTATCCATCTGGCGAAACGATTGGGGCTATGGGTAGGAACAGAGCTGGAGATTCCAGTATTCCTCTACGAACAGGCCGCCATGCACCGCGATCATGCTCCGCTTGAATCAGTTCGTCGAGGAGGACTTCAAGGCCTTGCCTTCCGCATGGCTTCCGATCCGGACTGGACACCGAACTTTGGTCCCGCTCGCCTTCACAAGACGGCCGGCGCCCTGGTGATCGGTGCGCGACCGCCCTTGATTGCCTTTAATGTGAATCTCCGCTCGACAGATCTGGCGGTGGCCCGATCCATCGCGAAAGACATTCGCCAATCGAACGGAGGGCTGCCCCATCTCAAAGCGATCGGCGTGGAGTTAGCCAGCCGACGGATGGTTCAGGTCGCCATGAATCTCACCGATTACATCATCACACCTCTCCATGCTGCGTTTGAAGCAGTCCGATCCCGTGCCGCCAAGCATGGTGTTGAGGTAGCAGGGAGCGAAGTGATCGGGCTAGTGCCGCAAGCAGCATTGGTTCAGGCTGCCGGGCATAGCCTCGCGCTTGAGCAGTTTGATTCGACACAAGTACTGGAAATGAGATTGGAGGCTCGGCTATTAGATGGACCCTCACGACAGAATCCGTCTCGTGAGCAGGAGCCGGTTGATTGGCACGCGCAATCGCTCGCGGATTTTTTGGACGCGGTGGCCGCTGCGACTCCGATGCCGGCTGGCGGTACGGTCGCGGCCTTGGTGGGCGCTCTCGCGGCCTCGCTGGGAATTATGGGCGCGCGTCTCAGCCGGCAGCAAGGAGTGGAACATCAGCTGAATGAGATTGGCCGACGGCTTCACGATCTCATGCAAGCGGATGGCGATGCCTATCAGCGATTTACCCAAGCAACGAAGCTTGCGAAGACAGACCGGACTCGTCCTGCCGTCTTGTCGTCTGCGCTCCATCTGGCGACGGAGATCCCGCTTGAAATCGCCGAGCTTGCGACGAAGGCCGGAGCCCTTCTTCATGCCTGTTCGGCAGGCGTGAAACCACGCGTTCGGTCTGATCTCACCGTAGGACTGATGTTGGCGATCGCTGCGGCCGATGCCGGGCGTCATACGGTCCAAGAGAACATACAAATTCAACATAATCAACGTCTTAAGTATTCTCTTTTCGATCGGATTCAGCAAATGACGATCCGTCTTGAGGAACTCCGGAGGTCATGTTACACTCCCCTCCCTGGTCAAGGTCAGGCTGGCACGAAAAAAAAACCTGTACAGGCATCGCCTGGGAAAGTACACAGTCGAAAAGAATGGAAATCAAAGTCTTCAATAATAACGTCGAGAAAGCCCTCAAAGTTGCCAAGAAAAAACTCGCAGGGGAAGGACTCTTCCGCGAACTGAAACGTCGGCGATTTTACGAAAAGCCGAGTGTCAGGAAGAAAGCCAAGCAGCGCGAGGCGCAACGGCGGCGTCAAAAGTGGTTGTCGAAGCGTAAGCCAGAGTAAGCGTCTTTCCACGGGGCTTGCCCGTTCGGTTGATCGCATTCCTCCCAAGGCCTTCGTACACTCCTTTCTCATCCATGCGCCAGGATCAGATCACTGCTGCGCTTCGAATCGTGAAGCGCGAGATTCGGCAGTGGGATGAGCCGGTCGTCGGCGTGGTGTCGCGCGAGTCGAACCGAGATCCCTTTCGCATCCTCATCTCCTGTCTTCTCAGCCTCCGAACCAAAGATAAGACGACCAGTGAAGCCAGTGTCAGGCTGTTCACGCTGGCGCATCAGCCGGCTACGATGTTGACCATCCCGCTTCGGAAGATTGAACGTGCCATCTATCCTGTCGGGTTCTACCGGACGAAGGCCAAATCCATTCATGCCATTTGCCGTCGTCTGTTGGACGTGTACGGAGGCATCGTCCCCGACTCCATCGATGAGCTGGTCACGCTGTCGGGGGTCGGTCGGAAAACGGCGAACTTGGTGGTGACGGTCGGTTATGGCAAGCCCGGCATCTGCGTAGATATCCACGTGCATCGGATCACCAATCGGTGGGGCTACGTAAGGACGAAGACACCGGAGGAAACTGAGCAGGCACTACGCAGAAAATTGCCATAGCCGCATTGGATCACCCTCAACGATTTGCTTGTCCCCTACGGGCAGAACCTCTGCCAACCGGTCTCGCCATTCTGCAGTAAGTGCAAACTCATCGAATATTGCGATCGGGTAGGGGTGACGAAAAGCCGTTAAGCGTGAAGCGTATCTCGTGAAGCGTTACTGGGGAAGCGGATTCCCTTGCGAGATACGAACGACGAGATACGAGCGACGTGTTCAGATGAACAGCTTCGTTTCCGCGTCAGAGGTCAGCGCAATAATGGCGGGAAGTCCCATCACTTCGTCAACGTTCTTTTCGACGCCGCACTATCCACGCCCATGTATTCCAGGCCGGCGCTGCAGGCGATCAGGCGAAACTTTCCGACGTGTTTTGCGTCCTGAAACATTTCGGAAATCTTCGGCACCTTTTTTTCTTTCAAGAGCCGCGCCACTTCACCGGCTGAGTCGGCATACTCAGGGGGAAAGTCCACCTGATCGATCTTTCCCTCGGCCAGTTTCTTGATCGTCCAGAACAATAAAATCACGATCACGTCCTTTCCCATCGCCGCGGCAGTGAGACCAAGGGTTGCGACCTGGTGCAGCGTGTCGTAGGTGGCGTGATGGGCGAAGATGACGAACTTGGGTTGAGCCGGCATGGTCGGTGGCTACTCCTTCGTGGCGCGCGTCTTCACGCTGTTCACATAGTCGGTAATGGCCGCATCGACTTCGCCCGTGGTCATGGGACGGTCATGCGTTTCACTTTCGTCCACGAGATACCGATCGTTTTCTTTTTCCTGCCGCAGGACCACGGAATTCTCCGGCGTCACCTCGATCAGCATGAACCACTCGTGAGTCCCCTTCGTGATGACGACCTCCTTGCCCAAGCCTTTCTTCGTAATCTCGATATGAAGATCATCGGACGCGACGACCGGGGAGGGGCAGGTCAGGAGCCCTATGCCTAGGCCCGCAACCCCGAGCAAGGTGCCGATCCGAAGCGTGATGGGCGAACGAGGCGACATGGCAGAAAGATTATAGCCCGTGAGAAACGTGCCGTAAACACTCGTCAAGGCTTGGTTTGTCGGCTTGAGTGCCCCCAGGTCGCATGCTAGGATACGAAGCGCATGGATGACTTATATGCAACAGTACAGCAATGGATTCCTGTCGATGTGCTTATCGGTCTCACCGTGGCCTCGGTCATCGGATTTATCGGTTCTCTGATTGCCATCCCGCTGATTCTGGTCCGCCTGCCCGCCGACTACTTTGACACGCGTACTCCGCGCCATTGGATGAAAGACCATCATCCAGCGCTGCGCCTGTTTGGCTTGGTCGTCAAGAACGTCGTCGGCGTCGTGTTCCTCTTGGCCGGTTTTGCCATGCTTTTCTTGCCCGGACAGGGTCTCCTGACGATGCTGATCGGGATCTCGCTCATGGATTTCCCAAAAAAGCGTGAGCTGGAGGCGAAAATGGTCGGCCAGCCGACCCTGCTGAGTGTCATCAATGGCATGCGCCGCCAGTTTGATAAACCACCGCTGACACTGGCCCCCGGCCCTTAGCCCGCATTATCCATGAACACTTCTGCTGCAATCGCCGATCCGCTGCTCTTGCGCGAGAAGCGTCGTTCGTGAAGCGTGAAGCGCAGGGAGGAAAGAATGTGTCTGTATCTTCTCATGCGAGATACGAGATACTCTTCACGAGAAACGCGCTTGGGGTGATTTCTCGACGAACCGTCATGAATAATGCGGGCTAACCCATGCCGAGCACCGAGCCCAGCCGTAAGACGCTCTATCTGATCGATGGGAGCGCCTACATCTATCGCGCATTCTTTGCCCTGCCGGCCCTGAATAATTCCCAAGGCCTCCAGACCAACGCCATCCTCGGGTTCACAACGATGTTGCTGAAGATTATTCGTGAACGGAAGCCGGATGGCCTCGTCGTGGCGTTTGACGAAAAGGGTCCGACATTGCGCCACACGGAATTCAAGGCCTACAAAGCGCAGCGGCCGCCGATGCCGGAAGACATGAGCGCCCAAATTCCCTACATCCATCGCGTGGTGGATGCCCTCAATATTCCCGCCGTGCGGCAAGCCGGCTACGAGGCGGACGATTTGATCGGCACGCTTGCGCACCAGGCCGAACAGGCCGGCTTCGACGTCGTCATCGTCACCGGCGACAAGGACATGTTCCAACTCCTGACGCCTCACGTGCGCATGTACGATCCGGTGAAAGACAAGTGGCTTGGCGAAGCGGAATGTCGCGAACGCTTCGGCGTGGAGCCGGCGCGCGTCGTGGAGATCATGGGGCTCATGGGCGACGCGACGGACAATATTCCCGGCGTGAAGGGCATCGGCGAGAAGACGGCGATGAAGCTGATCGCCCAGTTCGGCACGATAGAAGAACTCTTACGCCGAGTGGAGGAGGTCACGCCGCCTCGGATCAAGGCTTTGCTGATCGACCAGGCGGAAAATGCCCGCCTCAGCCGTCGGCTGGCGACCATTGAAGTGGATAGTCCCGTAACATTCGATGCCGAGACCTATCACCTGAAGCCTCCGCATCAGGACCAGCTCACCGATCTGTTGCGCGAACTGGGGTTTACCACGCTCCTCAAATCATTTCAGCCGTCGTTCACACAAGCCGATGCGAATGCGGTTGAGACCGAGATCGTTCAGGATGAACCGTCCGCACAGCGATTTGTGGAGGGATTGCCGAAGGGCGGCGCCCTCGGCCTGCAATGTCTGCTCTCTCCTGGGCCAGGCGTGCAGGCGGATGTGCAGGGAATCGCGCTTTCGATCGGAGAGAAGACCGCGTTCATTCCGCTCGACGTCCGAACCTACATGCGGTCCATCATTGCGTTGCTGCATGATTCCACGAGAACCAAGGTGGTTCATGACCTGAAGGCGACCTTACTGGCCTTTCACCGCATTGGAGTGACTCTCGCCGGTCCCTACCTGGATACCATGGTGGCGGACTATCTCCTCAATCCCAATCGCCGCGATCATCAGCTTGAAACCATCGCGTGGGAAGTGTTGAACCATCGGCTTGGGACCGGGCAAACAAAAAGCGCCGCACCGCAATCCCTTTTCGACGAAGACACCGGATCGCGAGAGGAGGCAGCGGAGGCCGCATCGGTGCTGGCCAGGCTTGCCCAACCGATGACGGAACGACTGTCAGAACAGGGAAGCCTCGCGCTCTTTACCGACGTGGAAATGCCGCTGGTGCCGGTGTTGACCGAGATCGAGCGGAACGGATTCTTATTGGATGTCGAAGGCCTGCGCGCGCTCAGCAAAGAATTAGAACGGGAACTCGACAAGATCATGGAGACGATTGCCGTTGTGGCAGGAGGCGAGTTCAACATCAATTCGCCGAAGCAGCTTGCCACAGTGCTCTTCGAGAAACTGGGGCTCAAACCGATCAGGAAAACCAAGACCGGCTACTCGACCGACGAAGACACGCTGACGCAGCTCGCCGCTCAGCACGAATTGCCTGCGCAGATCGTGAACTATCGGAGCCTCAGCAAACTCAAGTCCACCTATGTGGATGCGCTGCCGGAATTGGTGAACCCGGAGACCAAGCGGCTCCATACGTCGCTCAATCAGACCGTTGCGGCGACCGGACGGCTCTCCTCTACCGAGCCGAATCTGCAAAATATTCCGGTGAAGGGCGAGTACGGATTACGAATCAGAGAAGCGTTTATCGCGCCGGCCGGCCACACCTTGCTCTGCGCCGACTACAGCCAGATCGAGCCGCGCATCCTCGCGCACCTGTCGCAAGATCCCCGCTTGCTCGCCGTGTTTGCCAAGGGGGAGGACATCCACATGGCGACGGCCATGGAGATTTTTGGTCTGTCCTCCAGTCAAATCACGCGAGACATGCGGCGCGTGGCCAAGACCGTCGTCTTCGGGATTGTGTATGGGATCAGTCCGTTCGGCCTGGCCTCCAATATCGGCGTGCCGCAGGCGGAGGCGAAGAAGTATATCGAGACGTTCTTTGAGAAGTTTTCGGCGGTGCGCGCGTTGATGGACCGGAATATCGAAGAAGGAAAAACGAAAGGCTACACCACGACGATCCTCGGCCGGCGGCGTCCGATTCCCGAGTTGCAGAGCGGCGATCCCGTGCAGCGTGGATTCGGCGAACGCATGGCCGTGAACAGTCCGATTCAAGGCTCAGCCGCAGACTTGATCAAAGTGGCGATGATTGATGTGAACAGACGGCTGTGCCATGAGCTGCCGCATACGAAAATGATCCTCCAAGTTCACGACGAATTGATTTTCGAAGTGCCGGAGAAAGAATTAGAAGAAGCGAAGCAGCTTGTGAAGACAGAGATGGAAGCGACGGGGAAGAAAATGGGATTGTCGGTGCCCTTAAAAGTCGATCTAGGGACAGGTCATAACTGGCGGGTGGCGCATCCATAATATATACAACGCGAGGTGAGATATGCAGAACATACGTCTGTCGGGGGCGTGGGTGATAGCAGGTATCAGTCTTTGCGCGTTGGGGTTCTTGCTGTTCATGGGGCAGCCGTTTGCGGCGAAGGCTCAAGAGCCGAAACGGTTCCAGTACAAAATCGTCGAGGTCCTTCCTGACACCCAAAATATGCAAACCATGCTGAACGAGTTCGGGTCAAGCGGGTGGGAACTGGTGGCGGTCTCGATGGGGAATATGACGGAGCCGAGATTGATCTTTAAGAAGTGAGGGGGAGGGGATGGAGGCTGATGATCTTCTGTGCTCGGCGTGTCAGTGGGTGAGCGGGTGAGAAAGTCGCGCGCAGTGGAAGATCAATCAGCCCCCATCCCTGAAGAGATAACGAGCGAGCTTTGAGGGAGCATCTGTAATCTCGCTCGACGGCCGCAGTTGAGATCGTCTTTGTTCTAAGAGTAAGGAGACATATGAAACGACTCGTTGTCTCTCAAAGCTTAGTTGAGGTTGAGTCGCTAAAGGAGCTTCTGATCACCGACGGTATTCTCTGCACGATAAGAAATCAGCAAGGATCCAGTCTGGCGGGTGAAGTTCCGTTCGTTGAAGTGTTCCCAGAATTGTGGGTGATAAACGATGCGGATTTTGATCGAGCCAAGGAGCTTCTGGAAGAACAGGGAAGTGGAGATGAGGTCGAGCGACCCACGTGGGTTTGCGCTGGATGTGGGGAGAGGCACGTTGGTCTGTTTACTGCCTGTTGGAAGTGTGGGCGTGAAAATGATGCAAAGTCAGAGGCACGCACTGGAGAAAACAAAGGGGTCTGACCCAGTAGAATTGTCGCCGCCGGAGTATGCAAACCGTGCTGAATGAGTTCGGAGCGGGTGGGAGCTGGTGGCGGTCTCGATGGGGAATATGACGGAGCCGAGACTGATCTTTAAGAAGTGGAGAAGGGGGTAGCTGGGACGATCCCTTTGCTCGCGGAACGCGCACGATAAGAATGTGCTCGTCCGACGCGCGCAGTTGGGATCATCCCAACCATCCCCAAGTGGAAAGGTAGGGGGAGAAGCGCATCAGACTCTAAGTGTCGTTGAAGTCGATCTTGGCACAGGCTACAACTGGCGCGTGGCGCATTCGTAATTGTTGCGGGGATCCTGCCCAGATCTCATGAAAAAGTAAGGACAATCTGTGCTAATAGGCCTCCTAAGATTTGTTGCTAAAGTACTTGTGCGAGAAGATTGGCGGATTGTGCGGGATCGTATCACCTTCGAATTAAGACAAATAACCAGAAGGGAGGAATTTTCGCCGTCACTTGCTGCCCAGCTACTTCTCGTGTCAGGTGAAGACCATCGTCATGGGCGGCACTATGGATTTGACCCCCATGCGATCTGCCGTGCAATTTGGAGACGCGTTACCAGACAATCACGCGAAGGTGCGAGCACAATAGAGCAGCAAATAGCGCGAGTTATTACAAACCGTTTCGAGGTGACAATTAGAAGGAAGGTGAAGGAGGTCTTGCTGGCCGCTCTAATAGCAGAGTCGTTTCCAAAAGCTCTTCTCCCGTCAGTTTATCTTCGTATCGGATACTACGGCTGGCGAATGAATGGCTACTCTCAGGCTTGCCTTCGCCTTGGTTTTCATCCTATGAATTTAAGTTTTGAGGAGGCCGCAAGTCTTGTGGCCAGACTAAAGTATCCACAACCACGCGTGATGCCAGAATGTCGCCATCATCAGATCCGGCGCCGCAGGGACCACCTATTGAGCCTTTATCAGCATCATAAACTTGATGACACCTATGAGCACCTTCTCTGCCAGTCCATTTATATCAATTCAGTCAATCCAGAATTTGCGTGAAACCTTCCCGGATGCTGAAGCGTTAGGCGCAGCCGTTCGGGGAGGAAAGCACCATGGTCGAGAAATTCTTGCTCGGCTTTGGCTTACCGAAGGAATACCGTTTGCCTTTCAGGACAATCCTTCAGTCTACGAAGAGATCCGTGGCTGGTTGAGTCACAGACTGAATGTTCATCCCAAAGAGATTACGTTAGTAGGAAGTGCACGGATTGGATACTCGTTAGCGGCTCCTCCTGATTTTGGTAAACCTTTCGGTAAACACTCTGATCTCGATCTTTGTGTAATATCTGCCGATTTGTTTAGGCGCTTTGTGGAGGTGGTCGAACAATTTAAGGTTGATTATCAGACTGGAAAAGTTCTGCCAGCTAGCGCTATCGAACGCCAGTACTGGAACGAAAACCTAACATTCGCGAGCAGAAATATATCGAAGGGCTTCTTTGATGCCAACAAGGTTCCAAATAGGCGGCAATACCCTCTAGTTCAGAGCACAGCTCAGGCGATGTTTCTGTTAGTCAAAAGATTAGATGTCACGCCAATGGCTCCACGAGTTCGCAAAGCCTCGATCAGAATTTATCGAGACTGGCCGAGTCTGATAGATCGATTGGCGTTCAACCTTGGGTGGGCGCTAAACTCATAGTGGATTTATATCGGAGTTGATTCGAAGAATGCAACCGTACCGGAAACCATTTTTCTGCAGAGTAGAGATCCTTTATTCGCCTGAGCATTGATTCGCCATGAACCACTTACGGAGGTGATGCATGCCAAGGGAAGCAACATTGTTTGAAAGTGCGGGCGGGAGCGTCCTAAAAGGCTATCGGCTTCTTCAGCGAGGCGGGGTGAATATTCCGCCGATGTGGATACAGAGAGCCTCTGAGTCGCGATGCCGGTTACACAAGGACGTGGCACAGGCGCTTCGTCGAAAGAGCAAGGCGGGGCAGAGCACTCTCAAGGAATGGGAAAAGCGGTACAACAAGGAATGTTTCTATTACGGGTTGCGTGTGCTCCTCGAATTGGCGAGAAAGGGCAAGACGAGAATGACCAAGGCCCCTCGTTCCTAGGTCTTATACAACGCCTGCACGACTTCCCCTCCTAATCGACGCTCACATCTATAGGCATTTGGCCAGATCACCCTCTTGACAGCTCTTGTCTCGGCATGTAACATTTTGTGACATGACGGCTAAACAGTTCAGACAGGCGCGGGTTCGGTTGGGGTACACGCAGGCGAAGCTGGCGGAAGTGCTGCAACTGAGCCGGATGACGATCAGCCGTTATGAGGCCGGTACGTGGGAGGTGCCCTTGTCGGTCGAGATGGCGTTGGATCAGTTGGGGTCTGCGCAGATTCCGATGCTCGGGATGGTAGCAGCCGGAGTGCCGATCGAACCGATCACGCAAGCTGAATTGGTGGCGGTGCTGCCGCCACTGTTGCGCGGGGGAGAGACCTTCGCGTTGCGTGTGAAAGGCGAATCGATGAAGGACGACGGCATTTTCCCCGGCGATTTGGTTGTGGTGCGGAAGCAGGGTACTGCGAGAAACGGACAGACGGTGGTGGCCTTGGTCAACAACGAAGCGACCATCAAGAAGTATTACCGGAAGGATGGCCGGATCGAACTGCATCCGGCGAATGCGGCAATGAAGCCGATCATCGTGTCGGCACAGGACGAGTTTTGCATTCAGGGAATTGTCGCGGGCGTGATCCGTCATTTCAACGAATCGTGAGGTGTTCTATGGCTCAGGTGCAACAACAGGCGATTGAATTTCCATTTCGCACGGAGGATGGAGGCGAAATTATCGAGGCGCCTCGCCATCTGTTGGCCGCGTTGCGACGGAGTGCGGTGTCGACCGATCAGCCGAAGGGGGTGGTGCTGTTGTCCGGCCCGCCGTCGGTCTATCGACTTGGTCTCTGTGCCGCGGTTGATCGCGCGTTGGCAGGCGAACCGGTGTTGTATCTGGCCGGCGCCAATGTCTTCGACCCATTCTTGGTGGGGCGGCTGGCTCGAGCAAGTCGCGTGAAGCCGGCTCACGTGTTGCAACAGATTCACGTCTCACGGGCCTTCACTTCTCATCAGATGGTCCGGTTGGTCACAGATTGTCTCCCGTCGGCGTTGCGCACCTATGATGCGCGATGCGTCATTCTCGCCGGGCCGCTCGATACGTTGTACGATCAGTCGGTGCCGGAGTCCGAAGCGATGCGCCTCTTTCGTGCCATGACAGAGGCCCTGCAGCACATGGCCGAACAGGGTGCGCAAGTACTATGCGTGAGCCCACTGGCGCCGCCTGAGTCCGGCGGACGCAGGCGATTTATGGAGACACTCCGTGCGCAGGCGCGCCGGGCGATCGACCTGTGCGAGGCCGAGGATGGACTGTGGCTTTATGAAAAAGGAGGGCCTGAGCCCCGACGCTGGATGATTCCGCGTCCGCTCTGGAATCGGTTGTAGACATGGGGCGCACGCTTGCCACGTTCACGCAATTGGTCCAAGAGGAAATCGACTTATGGAGTCGCTACCGGCGTGCGTTACGGCGCGAGGATCAGCAAGCGCTCGATGTGTTGTTCGCCGCCGCCCGCCACCATGCGTCGGCCGGCGCCTATCTCGCGCGTGAGACCCCGTTCGAGGTGATGCTGTTGTCCATGTTGATCGAACAACAGAAACACGTCGTCACGTTACAACAGAAAGTGATGACACTTGAAACCCGCATGCCCCACGACTCGACTCAAGGGATGGCTTCTTGATGTCTACCCGGCAGAAGAGGGTATGGTTGTCTGGCTCCTCGGCGAGGACGGTCGCCGCATCAGGGCCGTCGATCCCTTCGTGCCGACCTGTTATCTGGCGGCTCCACCGTCCATCCGTGAGCAGGTGTTCCGGCTACTCAGCCGTACCTCCTGTCGTATCGGTACCAGAGAGGTAGAACGATACGAACTCGGCGCGCTTTGTCCGACCCCGGTGCTGGAAGTTTCGGTTCACGCTCCCGCGCAGTTTTCGTCCCTTACACAACAACTGATCCGCGCCTGTCCCGACGCGCAGTTCTTTCACGTGGATGTGTCGCTGCCGCAGCGCTACTTCTACGATAGGGAACTCTTTCCTCTCGTCCATTGTGAGGTTGAGCTTACCGCCGAAGGCCGGATTCAATCGATTCAGGCGCTGGAGTCACCGTGGGACACGGACTATGGTTTCCCACCGCTCACGATCATGGAGCTGTCGCCGGACAGTCCGTCACCCAACCCGAATCATGGTGGATGTAGCTCGCTCGTGGTGCGAATGGATGGGGAGGAGCGTGTATTGGAAGGCGATGATGCCGACGTGGTTCAGCGCCTCAACCAGCTGCTCGTACGACAGGACCCCGACATTTTATTGACGGACTGGGGCGATTCCTATCTTCTTCCGCATCTTATGATCATGGCCGACCGGCTGCGCATGCCGCTCGCGCTCAATCGTGATACCCATCGACCCATCGGCACGAGGAAACCCCATTCGTACTTTTCGTACGGCCGCATCCTGTCCCATGCCGGCGCCCGCACGTTGTCGGGACGATTGCACCTCGATCGACACAATTCGTTTGCGCTGGCGGAGATGGGCCTGGCCGGTCTCATCGAGCAGGCCCGCGTCGCGAAAGTCGATTTGCAACACATGGCCCGCACGACAACGGGGACGGGGATTACCTCGATGCAACTCGAAACGGCTTGTCGCGATGGTCTGCTGATTCCCTACCGGAAGCAAGAGCCAGAAGCCTTCAAGTCCGCGCTCGAGTTGCTGCAGACCGATCAGGGCGGATTAGTGTTCGCGCCGATCGTCGGCTATCACGAACAGGTCGGTGAACTGGATTTCTCGTCGATGTATCCCTCCATTATGGTGCGATTCAACATCTCGCTCGAGACGGTCAATTGCCGGTGCTGCCGCAATGAGCCGACCGCGCGGGTGCCGGAGATCGGCCATCACACCTGCCGTAATCACAAAGGATTGGTACCTCGCACGTTGGCTCCGTTGCTCGACAAGCGCGTGAAGTACAGACAGCTCATGGCTGTTGCGACACAGCCGGCGGCGAGGGCCGTGCTCGATCAACGGCAAACGGCGCTCAAGTGGCTGCTCGTCGTCTCGTTCGGTTACTTGGGATACAAGAATGCCCGGTTCGGGCGGATCGAGGCGCATGAGTCGGTCACAGCCTATAGCCGCGATCTGCTGCTGCAGGCGAAAGAGATTGCAGAACGTCATGGCTATCGCATGCTGCACGCGATTGTGGACTCGCTCTGGCTCGTCAAGCCCGGCGCAGTCAGGGCAGACTACGACAGCCTTGCTCAGGCGATCTCCGAGCAGATAGAGCTTTCGATCGGTGTGGAGGGGCTCTATCACTGGATTGGGTTTCTTCCGTCACGGGTCAATCCGCTCATGCCGGTGCCGAATCAGTTCGTGGGCTTGTTTGACCATGGCGCCATGAAAATCCGCGGCATCGAAATCCGTCGTAGCGATACCCCATTCCTCGTCAAGCGGGCACAGGCGGAGGTGTTGCGTTGTCTGAGTGAAGCAGGGACGCTGGCACAATTGCGCAAACAAATTCCGCAGGCATTGGCGATCATCCGTACCTATCGGCGCTATCTCCTCGATGGGCATGCCACCGTTGAGGAGCTGGCCATTGCCAAATCCCTCTCGAAAGAGCCGCAGGCCTATCGCCACCAGACATTGTCGATGATTGCGGCGCAGGAGCTGCTCGCGCGCGGTGTGTCGCTCCAAGCCGGCGACACAATTCACTACATCATTACGGATGCCGACGCGGCGTATCCACCGGACCGGGCGCGCGCGGTGGTCGGACTCGATGGGACCTGGAGCTACGATGTCTCGGCCTATGACGGCCTGCTTCTGAAGGCGGCCCTCGTGCTGTTGACGCCTTTGGGAGTCACGGCAACCGCACTAAGTGAATCCACTGATCCTACCCGCCGCGCTGCAGATGGCTTTGCCAGCTAAGCCAGCCTGTCACCGGAAGCCTAGCACGCTGCGTTCAAGCCTGTCCTCACAGTCGGTCCTTACCTTCGGTTACTCATATCCAGAGCCAGTTTGCGTGTGGTTAGGAGGGCACCCATCTTGCGACCTCCTCCTCGTGTTCATGTACGGGAATAGAGGGTGTGACATGAGCGAAAAGAGCAGGGTACGATGGCCTCAGTGTTGGAACTCGACCGGCAAACAGCCTCGTTTGTGCGGCAACTCGAAGAACAACGGAACCTCGAAAAGAGTCTTTTGGTCGAACGGGTCCGCGGAACGAAAGAATGGCAGGAATCGACCTTCGGCGACATCAAGAGCCGCGTGGAGGTGTTGGAGAAGCTGAATGGATCGGCAGGCACATGCTCATCTTTACCGAGCGGACAGTGTCTTGTCGTGTCGCCGAACGCCACCAGCAGTACAGTTGCAGCAAGGGTAACGCTAGGCTGTGCCGTAGAGAGTGCGAACGATTTCAGTCGTGTTGAAGAGCATGGCGTTGAGACGAGTATAGGCCGCGTGGCCATAGTAGTGGTCGCGCACGTTGGTTGACCCGGTGGAATCTTTGTAGTCGGCGAGGATCCCCAGTCCCTCACTGGGAATACGGACGGCTCGGCGGGCACATTCCAGCCATCGTTCGAATCCATCAAATGGCTCCACGAGTTCCCACACGGCTTTATTCGCCGCCTTGGCTGCCTCGGTCGTCGGCACAGCATCGCTGCCGGCCACGGCCAATTCTTGGATGTAATCTCCGCCCCAGGTGATCGGCATCTCCATCGTAATCTGAGGCAACTCCATCTTTGAGAGCCAAGTCTTTCCATCGGTCCGCATGCTTCGGTGGTTGACGATGTGCAGGAGTTTTCCCAATCCGGACGGATCCCACCCGTAGCGTACGGGCATGCCAAGTGTGACAACGTCCAGCGTCGCTCCATTGAGGAGGGCGCCATTCAACAGCAGCGGAGCGACATGTTGGACTGTCGAGGCGATGTCCGGTCGGTTAACCTGCGGGGAAAAAGCCGACAAGAGGTCGAGCAAGCGAGTCCGGCTGCTGCTTGAGGCCACACATAAGAGGTTCGAGACAAGGGCGAGGACTAACCCTGCCTGCCCATGAGCCTGCACGAGGATCCGATCTCCTTGGCCCAGCTTGTGGGTCTTGCTCCAGTCGTGAAGCCGTTCGAGCATCGAGACAGCCGCCATGGCACGGCCCAGGTGATGGTGTTCACAGGACCAGAGCTCGCGAACAAATTGGATCGGATGATCCAGGTCTCGGTTGAGCGACTGTTTCATCAGTTCCAGATAGGTGTTCGTGAAATTTCCGGCATCCCCGATCTGCTCGTCGAGCAGCTTCTTGGTGGCCGCATCATTTGCGAGCGGTGGTTTCAATCCGCCGGGCAACGGTAAAATGCCGTTACTGCTTTCCCGCATCAGGGCCAATAAGGCATCGAGGCCTGCCACGCCGCGCGAATAGCCACGTTTAAGGCCGCCCAGCTCATCCAACCGTTGTACCCCAAAGACGTCGGTTCCCATGATGGAGCCGTGCAGCAAGACGACCATACGGACACCAGCTTGTGAGAGGCGTGTGCCAAGGGTTGCCATCGCGTCCTGCGCGGGAGGCGATTCGGGCAAGGCGGTTGGAGCGACTTCACGAACGGCGAGACGCTCGCCGGGATTCTTTCGTGACATCTCGTCGTGTTGAAAGCTGTTTTCGATCGGCATGGAGGAATTACATACCCGATGGAGGTGACGGACTGCAACGAAAGATCGGCAGGATTTCCCAAAGTCCGCTAGCGTCGTTCGCACTTCGCTCAAAGGCGCAACGTATAGAAGTGAGCCTCTCGGATATCGGAGTCACTGGATGAGAGGGAATGCCAGTTGGGCGATCATGTGAGGAGGAGAGATCTGTGCTTCGTCCTCACCTTCTGGACAGGGCTGACGCGCTAGGGGGCATCCCGCACGCATGAATTCTAATGGATCGTCTGGCCGAGTCCTTGCCTCGCTTGCCTTGGCAGAAAACGCCATGATAGCGTAGAAGTTCCCTTGGAATAGAAAAGAAAGAACTTATCTGTGCACACGCTGGTTAGCCTTGATCGAGGATGGTCGATTCGGATATTGGCCATGTCCCTTTGCGTCCTTTCTCTGGTCCTTCCGAGAGATACGGCGGTTGCCACTGTATCGGCGCCGGTTCCTGCTTCGATGGCTTCGACCGAGCACGTGATTCTCTTCGTTCTTGAGGGATTCGGCCAGGACTCTCTGAAAGGCGGCACGATGCCGACCCTTAGCCGGTTGATTAAGGAAGGGGCTGTCACCTGGTCTGCCACAGCAGTGAAGCCCGCGTTACGGTTGCCGACGATGGCGTCATTGATTACGGGAATGCCGGTCGAAAAACACGGCATTACCTGGAACACCTTTGAATTCAGCCGCGGTTACCCACGCGCTCCGAGCGTGTTCGACTACCTCGATCTCAGTGGGGGTCGTGACAGCGCAATTTTCCTGATGGACGAGTCGCTCTATCAGTTGGCGCGCCCCGAGCCTTACACGGATTATCAGATGTGCGGGCCGCTGAAACCCGAATGCAGCACGGATCGAGTCGTGTCCTACATCCGTCAATACTTCAAGAAGGCCACCAGTGGTCATGGTTACGGGCATGCCATCCTTTCGCTGCCGCATTTCCTGGTCGTGCATCTTCCTGAGGCGGGTCGAGTGGGCGTGTCCCGTGGCTGGGCCTCGAAGGAGTATCGCGAAGCCCTTCGCACAGTGGATAAGGCCATACATTCCGTGTTGGACATCTATCAAGAGCAGGGGCTGACCAAGCGGACCACCCTGTTCGTGACGTCGCTCAGTGCCGAAGGCAGGGATGCGAGTCAGGAACAGGCTGACGCGACCGTTCCGATGGTTCCGTGGATAGCCTCGGGGGTGGGAATTAAACCTGGTCACGAGATTCATCAGCCGGTCTCCATTTTGGATACCGGTGCGACGGTGATGCGGACGTTGGGGTTACAGACACATACCGAATGGGAGAGTCATGCCGTGGAAGAAATCTTTCAGGCTGCTTTTGCCGCGGCCCCACGGGGATCCAGCCTGCAATAGGTCGCATGATGCAGAGTGTTAAACGGTACATGGTCTGTGGTTTGGTTGGATGGTTACTTGGCTCTTTTGCAATCATCCAGACGGCTGCGGCTGGTCAGCCGGCTTCCTACACTCAGGAGCATGCGATTACCATCGACGCCACGACCATTCATCCTCAGTCCTGGTGGCAAGTGCCCGGCGTTACCCCATCCATCTACGCGTCGGACCCTGAGTCTATGGATGCCTACAAAACGACCGAGTCTCGTGCGCTTAAACTGAAGCCGGGGAAATATAAATTTGGGAGCTTCACGTTTGATTTTCCGTTCACGGTGAACTTGGAAGGGAAGCTGGAATTTGCCCAGTCGCTCGACCAATGTGTGGAGGGACGAGGGACTCAGACGTTAACCATCCGCTGCAGCAGGACCTATCCGCACGGCGGCCAGCCCGATTACTAGTATCAGTAGAGGAGCGACACCCATGGCCCAGGCGCTTGATGATCTGTTAGAAGCCCTCGAGGATGTCGACGATGCGACCCGAGAGGAAGCATCCAAGGCTCTTGCCGAACTCGCCGATGCCACCACGTTGGATGCGCTTGTCGGTGCCTGTGGGGACGAATACTGGACTGTGCGGGCCCATGCGGGCTGGGGCGTGGCCAGGATCGGCGGGGCGAAAGCAGTAGAAGCGCTCATCATCCTGTTTAGCGATTCCATCATGGATGTGCGCAACGATGCCGTGGCGGCCGTGACCTCGATGGGGGCTGCAGTCGTTGATCGCCTGATCATTGCCTTGAAGGATGAGCGATGGCGTGTCCGCGAACATGCGGCGAAAACTTGTGGGGAGATAAAAGATCGGAAAGCCGTCGAGGCCCTCATGCTCGTCTGTCGAGATCGCGATGGCGCCGTGAAGAGTGCAGCGGCAGAGGCGCTGGGCAAGATCGGCGATCCGAGAGCGATTCCTGTTTTGGTCAAACTATTTTATGACCCGTCAAAAACGGTGCGAGAGACAGCCGGGACCGCACTCATCTCTATCGGCCAGCCCTCTGTCGATCCGCTGATCGCCTGTCTGAAGGATAAAGACTTTGTGGTCCGGTGCCACGCTGCTCGCGCACTCGGTGGCATGACCACCGACTATCAGATTGGCCGAACCTGGGTGCGGGACGCGAAAGTTGTCGACGTCCTGATCGCTGCGCTGAAAGATCCGGATCGGGCCGTCCGCGAAGATGCCACGATCGCCTTGGGCCAGATCGGCGATCCACGGGCCATCGATGCCTTGATCGAAGCGATGAAAGATGGAGTGGTGAAGCGGCATGCGATTGCGTCGCTCGGCATGATCGGCGATCCCCGCGCCTTGCCTCCGGTGCTGGACGCGTTGAAGGGCAAGGGTATTCGACAGGATGGAACTCCGACCCCGGGCTGTATCGTCAGCGAAGACGCCTTTATCAAGGAAGCGGCGGCGACGGCGCTCGGCCAGTTCCGTGATCCGCGTGTCATTCCCGACTTAATCATGCTGTTGAAGGACGGTGTGTTGCGCGAGAAGGCCAGTGCCGCCCTAGCCACCATCGGTGATACGGCAATCGAGCCGTTGATCGCCTTTCTCTATGACCCGAAAGCGTCCGAAGTTGTCGCGGAAGGGGAGCGAGTCTTGTCCTATGCGTCGGTCCGACTCACGGCGAAAGATGCTTTGCGTCAATTGGCGCTTCAAACACTCGAAAAATTAGGTTGGATGCCGGCGCCGGAAGACGTGACTGTCAACTCGAGCGTGGTCGATAATGCTAGGGTAGACATGCCTCTTGGTGACACAGGCCGATTTGGCCCCTCGGGGGATTTTGCCTAAAGAAGCCAGCAAGCTTCTGAGGAGCTATAGCGCACCACGCAGGATGCTCAAAAAGGCTGTTCAGCAATTCGTGAGACGTGAAACGTAAAAGGTTTCGGAGCAAGAACGTTCGGCAGTCCTACGTTTCACCTTACACGGTTCTTGAGATCGAGGGCGGACATGGCAGACACCGTAGCTGAACAGATCGCTGCGCTCAAGGACGAGGATTGGGCGATTCGTGAAGAGGCTGCCACGATGCTGGGCATGCTCCGAGATCCCCGGGCGGTCGCGCCATTGGTCTCGGTACTTCGTGACGACGATCGCGCCGTTCGCGATGCGGCGATCGGCGCTCTCCTGGCTATCGGAGAGCCCGCCGTGACAACGCTGGGCGCCTGCCTCTCCGATCCGGTGCTCACGGTTCAGGAACTGGCCTCATCTGTGTTAGCTACTATTGCCGATGCGCGGGTGCTCGCGCCGCTCATGACCGCGCTCAAGAGTCCCGACTGGATTGTGCGGATGCATGCGGCCAAGGCGTTAGGTCGAATTCAAGACCCTGGAGCAGTGGCGCCGCTGGTACCGCTCCTACAAGATTCGGTGAAGGCCGTGCGCGAGGAGACGTCGACAGCCCTTGCGGCGATTGGAGAGGCGGCGCTCTCGTCGTTGCTCGTCGCGCTGACCCATGCTGAATGGCTGGTGCGGCTGCATGCGGTAGAAGCCTTGGGGAAAACGCGGTCGCCGGAGGCTGTGGACCCCCTGCTATCAGTGTTGTTTAACGATCGGGACAGGGCGGTTCGCGAGGACGCAGTTCGCGCCCTTGGTCAGATCGGCGATCCCCGCGCGGTGGAGTGCCTCGTGACGGCGATGAAAGAGCCGGAGCTGCGGCCGCTGGCGATTGAGGCGCTGGGCCTGATCGGCGATCGCTGTGCCGTGCCGATGTTGATTGATGTGCTCGATGGAGTAGAGCGACCGGAAGCCTCACGACCAATGGAAGGCTGCGGTGATCGTTGGAATGAAGACATGCTGACGTTGGGCGCGGCTGCCAGAGCACTGGGTGCGATCCGAGACGAGGCGGCCATACCGTCGCTCATGAAGGCGCTTCGGTATACGGTAACGCGAGCTGACGCTGCCGATGCGCTGACTCGATTCGGAGGTGTTGTGATTATGCCGTTGTTAGCTGTGTTGGCACGCGAGTCGGATGACAATATCCGATACCATGTCAAAGAGACTCTGGCGAGAGTGGGCTGGCGGGCGGGTCGTATATAACGGGCCAATGTTCAAGGTTGATTTCTTGCTCAGCACGTAGAACTCAAAACTCATCGGGTACCATGCCTAAAGAAACGATTGAAACGCTGGTTTCCGAGCTCGTCCATGAAGAGGACTGGCGGCGGATGCGGGCGACGGCAGCTTGCCTATCTAGGGGGCCGCGGGCAGTACAGGCGCTCATCCACGCGCTGGAGACCGGCTCGCCGGCGTTGAAAGCCGAGGCCGCAGCCATGCTCGCGCGTGTGAATGATCCTCAGGCCGGTGTGCCCTTGGTCGGCTTACTCCGCGATGAGGATGAAGCCGTCCGCAAGGCCGGCGCCTCAGCCTTGGAACATATGGCGGGGGTGCTTGATGAGACGACCGCCGCGGCACTGGCGTCGTTGCTTTATGCCTCGAAGGATGAGGGAATTCGCGTGGCGGCTTCGCAGTTGTTGGGGGTCATCCCGAATGCGATCGCACCGCTCTGCGAGATGTTGACCCATCAAGATCCAGACGCGCAGATCATGGCCGCGAAGATGTTGGAACATCTGCTCGACCCCCGTTCGGCGGACGCGTTCATCAATGCGATGGGGCAGCCGGCCGTTCGCGAGATTGCGGTGCGGACGCTCAAGAAGTTGAGCGCAATTCGTGAGCGCATCGACGAGGTGTTTGACGCGCTTCGCGCGATCGAAGAATTGAGCGAACGGGAAGAGGCTCGCATGAGTACCGTGATCAATCTTCTGGCCATCGGGCGTCCGAGCGTGGAGATTTTGATCGAGTACCTGGAAGATGATGATTGGCTGGTGCGTGAAGCCGCTGCCGATTTGCTGGGAAAGATCGGCGATGTTCGCGCGGTCGAGCCCTTGATGCAGCGGTTGCAGGTCGATAAGGACACGGGCGTGAAGGAACTGGCGATCAAATCATTGGGCTTGATCGGCGATGCCAGGCCTGCCCAACTCTATATCGAAGCCATTCCCATTCGACCCCTACGGGTCCATGCCATGGAAGCCTTGGCGAAAGTGAAAGATGTGGATGTGTTGCGGCCATACAAGGAACTATTCGACCGATTGAGGACGGATCGAGACGGCTTGGTCGCCTACAACTCAGGATTGATCGCCGACAAACTGGAAGCGCTCGATGGGACGCCGGTCGGGAGCCAAGGAGGGCAGGACGACGATGAGTGACGATGTGCAGGCGGAACGGATCGAACAATTGATCGAAGCCCTTCGGGACGACAATGAAGCGCTCCGCGATCATGCGATTGCCAGTTTGAGTCAAGTAGGCGAGGACGCGGTGGGGCCGTTGATCGGGCTTATGGCGGACGAAGATGTTCTGATTCGGGAAGCGGCGACCAGCGCCATCGTCCGGATCGGTCCGTCCGTCGTCGATCCGTTGATCGAGGCGCTGAAGGACGATGAATGGGCGATACGCGAGCAGGCGGCGTCGGGATTAGGGAAGTTGAAGGACTCTCGGGGCGTCGATCCCCTCGTGAAGGCGCTCAAGGACAAAGATGGCGCGGTGCGGACCGCCGCTGTGTGGGCGCTGGAGCGCGTCGGTGATGTGCGCGCGGTGCCTGGATTGGTTGAGGCGCTGACCGATCATACGGTGCGTGAGGACGTGGCGCGTGTCCTGAAAAAGATCGGCGATGCGCGGGCCGTGGATGCCTTGATCGACGGGTTGCTGGGCAGTAACTGGATGGTGCGGCGCCATGCGGCCGAAGCGTTGGGCAAGATCGGCGATGCCCGCGGAGTCGGTCCGTTGATCGAATCGCTCAAGGATGAAGACTGGCTCGTACGGCGGAATGCCGCGGAGTCGCTCGCGCGCCTCGGGGCGAAGCAGGCCATCGACCCCTTGCTTCCGCTGCTTGAAGATGAGAATACGATGGTGCAGGAAACGGTCGAAGGTGTGTTGGTCAGTCTCGGATGGACCGCAAAGCCGTAACAGAATGCTGAAACAGTCCGCCAGCGGCGTTCTCGCGTCGCTCCCAAGAACTGTGAAAGGTGAGATGTGAAACGTGAAACGAGGGTCAGTCGCAGAGCTGCGGCCTTGCCTGCGGAATAGCGCGTCTTGGCGCGCCGGGGTTGGGCGGGTGAGAAGTCTGGCCTGTTTGAGCATTCTGAGGCTATTGGGGCCTCAGTTCCACATAGAAGATTTCAATGTATTGTGTAGAAACCGAGTTTTTCGGCAGCCTGCTAATCTTTATTTCGATGTAAAGGATATACCTCATGGCGGATGAAGCTCCTCCAAAGCTTATTCAGATCGGTCCGAAAGGCGGCGCGAAGAAGGACGGGTTCAATCTCGTGACGGAACGAGTGGTCGCGGTGAACCCTGAAGGGAAACAGCTTGAAGTCGAACTGTTGGCCTACGACGGGAAGACGGTTGTACTCGACGTTGATGACGAGGCGCTTGAAGATCTGAAACGGATTAAGGTGGGGGATGGCGCCACGATTCGCGTCGTTGAAGAAGGCGGGAAACGGATCGCCAAGAGCTTTCGAATTCGTGCGAAAGATCCCAATGCAGCGCGGGCCGACGCGATGCTCTTAGATCTACGAGATAGCCACTGGCTTAATCGAAAGTATGCGGCTGAAGTGCTGGGTGAGCTCAAAGAAATCCGCGCCGTGCGGCCGCTGGTTGATGCGTTGGCGGATGAAGTCGGCGATGTCCGGCAGCGCGCCTATGATTCATTGATCAAGATCGGCGGACCGGCGGTGCCATCACTCGTGCCTTTGCTGGTGTCGGAGGAAGATGAGGTCAGACAATCCGTGACGGAAATCATCCGTAAAATCGGAAAGCCTGCTGTCGAGCCGTTGGCCACGGCGCTCGCCGAGGCCGACGATCGTTTAAAGACACGGGTGATGAAGGTGTTGGACCGGATGGGCTACAAGCCGAAAGTCAAAGATGAGGCCAAGACCGTTGACGCGCCGCGGCTCACGTAACACGGCTGTTATCTGGTCTGAGCAGGATCCTTACTGGGTCTCCCAACCGAAATGTGGCGGAAACCAAAGGCTGCGACTCGGTCCGGTTCATAGACGTTGCGCAAATCGAAAAAGATGGGCTGGCGCAATGCAGTTTTCATCCGGTCGAAATCGAGGGTTCTGAATTGATTCCATTCGGTCATGAGGATTAACGCGTCCGCTCCCTGTGCCGCCTCATAGGCGTCTTTGCAGGGAACGAGGCCGGAAAGAGTCTGACAGGCCTCCTCAAGCGCGGCGGGATCATAGGCGCGAACCGTGGCGCCCTGTTTCATGAGTTCTTGCGCGATGGCCAGGGCCGGCGCATCCCGTAGGTCGTTCGTGTTGGGCTTGAAGGACAAGCCCAACATCGCGAATGTCTTTCCCGTGAGCCCCCCGACCTCTTTTGTGATCTTTTCAATCATCCGGCCTCGTTGCTGCTCGTTAATGAGCGCGGCGGCGCTTGCAATCTGCATGGGATAGCCGACTCGTTCCCCCGTCTGTACGAGGGCGGCCAGATCCTTCGGAAAGCACGATCCACCAAACCCAGGTCCTGCGTGGAGAAACTTCGATCCAATCCGGTTGTCGAGCCCCATTCCTTTCGCCACCATCTGTACGTTAGCGCCCACCCGTTCGCAGATCGTCGCGATTTCGTTGATGAACGAAATTTTAGTGGCGAGGAAGGCGTTGGAGGCGTATTTGATCATTTCGGCAGTTGGGATGTCGGTCACGACGAACGGAGTTTCGATCAAATACAGCGGCCGGTAAAGATCTTTCATAATCGCAACCGCCTGCTCGCTGTCTGCGCCGATGACGACCCGGTTCGGTCGCAAGAAGTCTTCGATGGCGGACCCTTCACGAAGAAACTCAGGGTTGGAGACGATGTCGAACCGGGATTTATCTGATTGATTGGCGCTGATCACTTCGCGCAACTTTTCCCCGGTTCCCACCGGGACAGTCGACTTGGTCACGATGACCTTGTACCCGGTCATGGTTCTGGCAATACCGCGGCCGACTTCTTCTACATATGAGAGATCGGCTGATCCGTCTGGTCGCGGCGGGGTTCCAACCGCGATGAAGATGACGAGAGCCTTGTCGACGGCTTTGGCGATGTCGGTGGTAAAGTTGATCCGGTTCTCCCGAATTCCTTTGGCGACGAGCTCCGTGATCCCCGGTTCGTAAAATGGCACATCGCCCTTCTCGAGCCTGGCAATCCGTTTGGCGTCGGTATCCATACAGGTCACGTTGACGCCGAACTCCGAAAAACAGGCTCCTGTTACCAATCCAACATAGCCGGTTCCAATCACACTGATATGCATGGGCTCCTGTCCTCCTATAACCAAAAACGACTTGGTCGAGTATAGCAACGGTATCTGGGGTGAGCAACGAAGTTATGAAAAGCCATGTTCACAGAGAGGAGTTGACCGAGGCGCTCGTTGACAGGTGCGCGAGGGCTGGGTACTATTTGTTCCCTCCCACGGACGGAATCTGTCGTATGGCGATCCAGACCAGCCCTCTTCAGCGACCTCTCGCCGTGATGATGCGCCGAACCTTGCGCACGATCAGTCCGGACACCACGCTATTGGCGGCGGCCCAGCTGATGCGTGACGCAAAGGTCGGCGCATTGTTGGTGTATGAGGCCGGTCACTACAGTGGTATCGTCAGCGAATCGGACTTGGTTCGTAAGGGGATGGCCGAATCGTGTCCGACACAAGAGACGTTGGTCCGCGCCGTCATGAGCAGCCCGCTGCTGTCGATCGAGATTACGAGCTCGGCCCACGAAGCGAGTGAGAAGATGGCAGAGCATGGGATTCGGCATCTGGCAATATCCGAGGACGGACAGATCGTCGGGATCATTTCGGTCCGCGATCTCTTACACTACTTCAAAAACTGGGGCGGCCTGTGATCGTGCGGGCGCACGGGGCAGCATCGGGTCGTCTTCCTACCCTGTGTCATGTTTCTGCATGAATGTGGTGAATCGGTCGGCTCATACCCCTCAATGGTTTCTTCTGGTAACGGCGCCGGCGACCGGCGCGGTGGTGATGGCGCTCGAGATTTTGGGAAGCCGGCTGTTAGCTCCCGTCTTCGGAAACTCACTGTTTGTCTGGGGCGCATTGATTGGAGTCATTCTTGCTGCCATGAGCAGCGGGTATGCCTTTGGAGGTTGGCTTTCCGACCGGTACCCCGGCGCACACGTGCTGGCCGGTCTGTTGCTGTTTTCCGGAGCCTGGACCTTTCTTATCGCGTGGCTTGGACAGCTGGTGCTCTTTAAGGTGGCGGGATTAGTCGAAGATCCTCGGTGGGGACCGTGCCTTGCCGCGGCGCTGCTCCTGGGTCTGCCGGCCTTTGGGTTGAGCGGGGTATTGCCGGCCTTATTACGATTGGCTGTGTCGGACCTTGAGTATTTCGGTCGGCATACTGGTCGGATGATCGCGCTTTCAACCGTAGGAAGCTTGGCGGGAACGTGGGGGACGGCGTTTTTCTTTCTGTCCTGGATTGGCAGCCAGGCGCTTGTCGCGTGGCTCGGCGCAATTCAAGTGGGGCTTGGTCTCTGGTGGTTGATCAGCAGAACGACTGTGCGGCCCTTGATGATCGGCGCACTCTTATTATGCGTCGGAGGCTTGGGTGCCGGTGCATTGTCGCCAATCCAGATGTTGAAGGCGCCGGTCTACCAGGAAGATAGCCCGTACCAGCAAGTGCGAATCCGCGATGACGATCTTTTTCGCTACCTTGTTTTGGATCGAACATTTCACGCGGTGATGTGGAAGGCGGATCCTGTCGCTCTGTTTCTCCCCTATAGTCAACTGATGGTCGCATCGCTGGCTTTGGTGCCCGAACCGAATCGGGGTCTGATCCTTGGTCACGGAGGTGGGTCGCTGGCAAAGTGGCTCGCCCATCGATGGCCGGAACTCGATCTGGACGTGGTTGAGTTCGATCCCGTGGTCGTCCGCATGGCCGAAGAATATTTCTCCTATCAGCCGCCTTCCCAGCATCATGTGCACGTTCGGGATGCCCGAGTCTTTTTGAATTCCACGGAGCAGATCTACGACCTCATTTGGGTCGATGCATTTGCGCGACACATGATTCCGTTTCACCTGACCACGGTAGAGTTCTTTGCCGAGCTGCGCGCCCATCTTGCGCCGAACGGGATCCTGGCAGTGAATTTGGCCTCGTCGGGGGAAGGCGGAGATCTGTTGCGGGCCAATGCGGTTGTGCAGACGATGAGACGATCATTTCCCAACGTCGAATCTTTTGCGGTCAAGGGGCCCTGGAATTCTCCTCAGATGCGATCAGAAAATCTGATTTTTTTTGCCGGCGCGCCGCTTGAACGACACACACTTTCTACTATGGCAACCAATGTGAACAGATTAGTTGAGCAACAGCGTCTTCCATTCGAAGCGATTGCCTTGCTGGGCACCCATCGTGTGCAACCTTGGGAGGCAGGCGTTATGTTAACTGACAACTATGCGCCATATGACCTCTTGCTTGGGTCCACGGTTCAAGACGTGCCGCCCGAGACGGACAAACTATTGAAATAATTATGGCGCCGCTTGTTGATACAGCGTCTGCATTGAAGGTGGTTTCTGAAAAGATCTCTATGAAACGCTCTTGCTTCCGATTTCGTTGCGGTGCTATCTATAAAGGACACGCTCGAAGCACAGCTTGCTGTGAGGATATGGATGGGGAGACTCAGGGCAATAGTGGTTGACGAGATTATGGTTCAGTGGGCTTGGCGAAGGTATTCACCAACCTAATCACATCTCTTCTTCTTTCTATAAGGAGGTAGGTCATGGGCAAGACGGTGTTGGGGGTCTTCTTCGGCCTCATGATGATTGTGGCTGGGGCATCTGCTTCATATGCGCTCCAGGCTGGCGGAGTCGAAGTCGGGGATTTAGAGACTGGCTCCGTTGTGGGTCAGTCATTCAAGGAATTAGACGTTGATGCTCAGCTGTTCGCGGTCGAGATTGGTGACCTCAAGACGTGGTATCCGCCTGTTACAGTCATCGATTTCAAAGTTCGACCTGGACGTCCCGTCCTACTCAAGGTCACGAACAAAGCCACTGCTGACCATGGCTTCCAGATGACCGATGCTGCGAACGCTGGTTCACCGTTTGTCATGAAAGCCGAAGTAGTGTTGAAGCCTGGCGAGACCAAATATATCGGGGTTCCCACTAGCGACATGTTTTATGCCACGCAGGGGAATACGTTGACCTATCGCTGCCATTTGCATCCGGGACATGTCGGCGGCAAGATTCTTATGCTCAAGTAGTCATTCTTGACAGATGTGAGTGACCATCGCCCTCTTTGCGATACTGCGGAGAGGGCGATGGCTTTTTGAGCATCCTGCTAGAAGTAGGAAGGCCCTGCTTCTCATGTGAGAAGCAGGGCCTTCTTGATTGAACGAAGAGTGATGATTAATTGCGCACGCCGCTCCAGACTTTCGCCGCATCGATGGCCTTATCTGGATTGAGAGTCTTTGCCCTCTCGAGCAGGACCTCCGTTGTTTCCGGATACAGCGGGTCAGAAATACAACAATTATCGACCGGGCAGACGGCGGCGCACTGCGGCTCGTCGAAGTGTCCGACACACTCGGTGCAACGGTCGTGTGCGATCACATAAATACTATCGCCGACTCCCTGGCCATCGCCCACATGATTGCCCTTTGTTTCCGCATCGCTGCGAGTTTCAAAAATCGCCTCGTTCGGACATTCAGGCAGGCAGGCTCCACAGGAGATACATTCATCGGTAATCAGCAACGCCATGACCCTCGCCTCCTTCTCACTACAACAATAGAGACTCGCACGGTTGACAAGTCCGCCCCGTCACGACCATTATGTGTGCCGCGACGTGACCGCCATTCTAGTCTGCCGTTCTTTTCCAAGTCAACAGAGTGGCATTTGTTCAGAAGGCCTAGATTCCCTGTATTAATGGGCCTTTGGGCCCAGGGATTTGTGACGAGTCGTGGCGGGAAATGGCTATGGCTACCGTGCCGGCAAGCGATCGAGGACAGAAAAAGAAGCGCATTGTCACACTCGCTCTCATGGCCGTTTTCTTGATGAGCGCGTCATACTTTCTCATCGATCGAAAAGAGGAGACCATCATTGTCGTCTCTTTTCCCAACGGGCGTGAGATTGAAGCGGAAGTGGCGGATACACCGGAGAAACTGCTCGTCGGTCTTGCTTTTCGAGAGGCGTTGCCGGCAAATGGCGGATTACTGTATATCTTTGAGTCGACCGGTCAGAACCACCTCTGGACAAAGGAATATCGGTTTCCAGTGGATATGATGTGGGTTGATGAAAGCCATCATATTGTGGGGCTAAAGGAAAATGTTGCTCCCTGTCTGGAAGCTGATTGCCCTAAGTATAGTTCTTCTCCCGAAGCGGTCCGCTATGCGATTCAAACAGAAGCGGGCTTCATCAAACGGGAAGGGATCACCATAGGGCAGGAGTTGAAATATACGTTACGGATGTAATGTGTGCGGGAGATTGAGTGGGATGCATGAAGAGAGGAGTCGGTGCGGCATGTTAGAGGGATTTCAATCTGTTGCCCTGGTCGCCGAGCTGCCGCCTGGGCAATCAAAAGCAGTGATGGTGAACAATCGAGAGATTGCGCTCTTCAACATTGATGGGACGTATTTTGCGATCCATAATATTTGCCCCCATGAAGGCGGTCCCTTGTGTGAAGGGCGTGTGAAAGGCTTTGTTGTGTCCTGTCCCTGGCATGACTTGGCATTCGATGTTCGAAACGGTCGAGGGACGGACGGCGGTGGATATTGTGTGGGGAGCTATGAGGTGCAGGTGGAAGGAGCGGAGATTTTTGTCGGTCCTCGGCGAAAACCATAACATAATCAGGCAAATAATGAGGAGCGGGTTGTCACGGCAATGACGATGAGTACGACAGCTGACCACAACCACGATGGCGCCACACACTCGGATGGAGCCAAGATCATTGAGACAACGCTTGAGCATCCCATCCAGATTCATCTCTGGGAAGACAGGACACGAGGAGAGCTCTGGGTTCCGACCTTTGATCCTTCGGCGCTCGAGTTGCTGGCTGACGACTACCTCCGTATCGCCGGGAATAATGCGGTCGATAATGGGCAGCGGACTTTTGAGTTTAAAGCGATCAAGCCGGGAACTCACCGAGTGCTATTTGAGAAACGCATGGGGTGGAAGTTCACTGCCGAAGATCGGCGCGTCTTTAACGTGACGGCCTCTGATTCTTCGTCTCGGAAGAGTGGGTAGCCATGCCGAATGTGGCCTTCATCAATGGAGCATTCATGCCGCTGGCCGAGGCGAACGTCTCGATTGAAGATCGAGGCTTTCAGTTTGGCGATGGCGTCTATGAAGTGATCCGCACATATAAGGGGTGTCCGTTCTCAATCGAGGCTCATCTGGCGCGACTGGATCGTAGCGCCGCGGCGCTTGACTTGACGCAGCCCTATTCCCGCGCCGAGTGGACTTGTCATATTCTGGAAGGGGTT
Organism: uncultured Nitrospiraceae bacterium; assembly: GCA_963801725.1. Taxonomy (GTDB): domain Bacteria; phylum Nitrospirota; class Nitrospiria; order Nitrospirales; family Nitrospiraceae; genus Palsa-1315. The sequence goes on along the minus strand of CAWDFX010000002.1, from coordinate 311,845 downwards.
AAGCGGGCCGCTTATCCTGAAGCAAAAATCTATCTTCAGATCACCAGGGGTGTCGCTCCCCGCGATCACGCCTACTCAGATGAAGCGACTCCAACGGTCGTCATGACAGTTCGTGAGTTCCACCCGCTCGACAGGTCGGTGCAAGCGACTGGTGTGGAAGCGATGACGACCGAGGATATTCGATGGGGACGCTGTGACATCAAGAGCGTGAATCTTTTGGCCAACGTGCTTGCACGCCAGCAAGTCAAGCAAGCCCGAGTCTTCGAAGCCATTCTAGTCAACTCGGGATTGGTTACCGAAGGGGCAGTCAGCAACGTGATGGTAGTTCAGGGGGGAACGGTGGTGACGGCTCCCGAAGGGCCGCGCATTCTGTCCGGAGTCACGAGGGCCGTTGTGATAGATCTGGCTCTGAGTGAGGGCGTGCCGACTCAGGAACGCTTTGTCTCTCAGTCTGACCTCTATACGGCTGACGAAGTTTTTCTCACGGGGACCACGGTTGAGGTCTTGGCCGTCATTCGTGTAGACGGGAAAGTTATCGGAGATGGACGGCCTGGCCCGATCACTCAACGACTCGCCGCAAGCTTCGCGAGCCGAGTCGGCTAGCCCTCTTGCTTTGGCATAGGTGGCGTGCTATGGTCCCCGGCTGGAAGTGGGCTCAGGCCCACTTTTTTGTTTGATCTCTTGAATGGGCCATCCAAATATACGGGGCGAGGGGCGTCGGTGAAGGAGTCCCGACCGGTCGTTGATCGCATCAGCGAGGTGGTATCGCCCATCCTCTGGGCATTGGGTTTAGAATTGGTCGACGTCGTGTGTGTAGGGCAAGGTGCGCGGTCAGTCGTTCGCGTGTATATCGATAAGGCGGGCGGCGTCACGGTAGACGATTGCGGGCGTGCACATCTCGCAATCGGTCCAGCCCTGGATGTGGCTGATCCGTTCCCCCATCCCTATACTCTGGAAGTCTCCTCGCCGGGTCTGGATCGGGCCTTCAAACGGATTCAGGATTATCACCGGGCATTGGGGAAGCCAGTGAGCGTAAAGCTCAGGCAGCCGATCGACGGGCAGTGGCGTGTAGCCGGAGTGCTGACGGAAGTGAATGAACAGGGGGTTACGGTCGTGGTGAAGGATCCGCGTTCTGAGCGGACGCTCACCCTAGGGTTTGACTCAATCGCTGAAGCGCGGCGCGTCGTCACGTTTTAGGCCGTATGGGAGTCGATCACCGCGTTTAAGCGCATACCGCCGCGTTGGAGTGTGGCTGCAGAGGTAGTCGATGGAGAGTGAGCTATGAATCGAGAATTGATTTCAGTCATCGATGAACTTGGCCGGCAAAAGGGCATCGACAAGAGCCGGGTGATCGGGGCGATCGAAGCGGCTCTTCAAATGGCTGCCAAGAAACGTTTCGGGCAAGCTGAAAATATTCAAGTCGAGATCGACTCCAAGACCGGTGAGATCTCCGTCGTATCGAAGAAGACCATCGTCGATGCGGTCGCCAATCCAAAAACCGAGGTCTCGCTTCAGGAGGCACGCCAGTTCGACAGCGAGGCAGAGGTCGGCGACGAAATCGGGTCGGTCATCGAAATGAGCGATTTGGGTCGGATTGCCGCGCAAACCGCCAAGCAAGTCATCTTCCAGAAGGTCCGTGAGGCCGAATGGGAGGCGGTTCAAAAAGAGTACTCCACGCGGCAAGGAGATCTGGTTAACGGCATCATTCTCGGGGTGGAGCGCCGGAACTATCTCGTAGATCTGGGCAAAACAGAGGCGGTATTGCCGATTCAGGAACAGATCCCACGAGAAACCTATCGCACCGGCGATCGGGTGAAGGCCATGCTTTTGGAGGTACGCAGGACTCCGAAGGATGTCCAGGTCATTTTGACGCGGAGCCATCCGCAGTTCGTGTCGAAACTCTTTGAGTTGGAAGTACCCGAGGTGCTGGAAAAAATCGTGGAGATCAAGTCCATCGTGCGTGAGCCCGGTGATCGGACCAAGATCGCCGTGACGTCTCGCGAGAAGGCGGTCGATCCAGTCGGGGCTTGTGTGGGAATCAAGGGATCGAGGGTTCAAGCGGTGGTCCGCGAACTGCGCGGAGAGAAGATCGACATCATTACCTGGACCTCCGACCCGCGTGTCTTCATCGCCGAAGCGTTGAACCCTGCGAGCATTGAGAAGGTCGGCGTCGATGAGGAAAAGAAGTCGGCGTTGGTCGTCGTGGCAGATTCCCAGCTGTCGTTAGCGATCGGAAAGAATGGCCAGAATGTGCGGCTGGCGGCTCGTCTGACCGGCTGGAAGATCGATATCATCAGCGCCACGGAATACGAAAAGGAAAAGGCCGAACGGGATAAGGAAATCAAAGCGGCGTTGGCGGAGGAAGCCGAAGCGCTGCATCAGCAAGAAGAAGCTCGAGAGCAGGAATTAAAAGCCCGGGCAGAATCAGAGTCGGATGCCGGATAACCCGGATACAGAGGAGTAGGTGTTAATTTCTCATGCGTGTGTATGCATTGGCTAAGCAGCTCGGGATGGAAAACCGTGATCTCATCCCGGAATTGAAGCGGATGGGGATCACCGTCGCATCGCACAGTAGCGTGCTGGATGATGATGTGGTGCAGAAGGTCTTGGAGAAGCTCGGCCCGAAACTCAAAGCTTCGGGCAGGACGGCAGAGGCCGATACAGGTCGGGGTGAGCGGAGTAAGGCTGGTATGGCGTCCGACCACGCAGCGGGAGCCAAGGTCGGATCGGTTCATGCAGCTTCGGCGGAGGAGTCTGCTAAGTCCGACAAGCGCCGCATTCTGATCAAGCGCAAGAGAGCCGATGACGTGCCGGCTGAAGAGACCGCATCCCTCCCCACCGTTGAATCGGTGGGCACAAGCGGAGCGCTCATCGATACCCTCGTGGTGAGCCAGCCGGGGACGGCGTATCCGCAAGCCGAGGCTCCAGCCGTTGCCCATGTCGACCTGTCGGCGGTGTCCGACCAACCACATGCTATAGGAACCATGACCGCTTCGGCTCCCACGGTTGCCGTCAAGCCCGCCGTCGTGCCAAGCATCGATGTGAGTGTAGGAAAAAAGAAAGCCCTCTCTCTGGAGGAGATGCAGGCCGAGGGTCTGAAGGAGAAGGCGAAGAAGACTCGTAAGCCCGGTCGGACGCGGGAAGAAGAAGAGCTTCGGCTTCGTGAAGATGCGGCTCGCTGGCAGGATCTTCGTGCCATTCCGGTGCAGCAGCGCCGAGATGACCGCAGTAAGCACGTGCATCACAGCGCGCCGGGGGAAGTGACCAAGCCGCGGAGGAAGAGCTTTAAGCTGACGCCCGGCATGACGGTGAAGGAGTTTGCCGAACTGATTGGACAGCGTCCGGCCGACATCATGCGCAAGCTGATGGATATGGGTCAGATGCTCACATTCAATCAGACGATGAACGTTGATGCCGCGGTGATGATTGCGGAGGAGAACGGGATCAAGATTGATGTGTCGATGGAGAAGGCCGGGGAAGAGTTGCTGGACTCGGTTGTGCAGACGGAGGAGGATCTCCAGCTTGAGCCGCGGCCGGCGGTCGTGACGATCATGGGCCATGTCGATCACGGCAAAACCTCGCTGCTCGATGCCATCAGGCAAACGAAGGTGGCGGAAGGCGAGGCTGGTGGGATTACGCAGCATATCGGCGCATACACGGTTACGGTACGCGGGAAACAGGTGACGTTTCTGGACACGCCGGGCCACGAAGCCTTCACCGCGATGCGAGGCCGTGGCGCCAAGATTACCGATATCGTCATTCTGGTCGTTGCAGCAGACGATGGAGTGATGCCGCAAACGATCGAAGCAATTAATCACGCCAAAGCCGCGTCCGTTCCGATTATTGTGGCCATCAATAAGATCGACAAGCCCGGCGCCAACTCCGATCGTGTCAAGAACGCGTTGTCTGAACACGGACTCATTTCCGAGTCCTGGGGCGGTGATACGATCATGGTGGAGGTCTCGGCCAAAGAGAAGATCGGTCTGGACACCTTGTTGGAAATGATTCTCCTGCAATCCGAAGTGCTGGAACTCAAGGCCGATCCGCATCGGTTGGCGAAGGGCGTTGTGGTGGAAGCCAAGCTGGAGCGAGGGCGTGGTCCGGTGGCGACGGTGCTGGTTCAGAGCGGGACGCTTCGTGTCGGCGACGTGTTTGTCGTCGGGACTGTCAGCGGGAAAGTTCGCGCGCTGATTACGCATACGGGAGCAAAGGTGCAAGAGGCCGGTCCTTCTATTCCGGTAGAAGTGGCTGGACTCCCAGGTGTGCCGTCTGCCGGTGATGTATTTCAGGTCGTCAAAGACGAGCGGATCGCGCGAGAGATAGCGGAAGATCGAGCCCGCAAGCAGCGAACGGCCGATTTATCCGGGTCAGCGAAGGTGACGCTCGACGATTTGTTTGCCAAGATTAAGGAAGGGTCGGTCAAGGAGCTGGCTCTGGTCATCAAATCTGACGTTCAGGGGTCGGCTGAAGCGCTGACGGCAGGCGTCGAAAAGCTTGCGACCGCCGCGGTCAAGCTGCGTGTCATTCACAGCGGTGTCGGCGGGATCACGGAATCCGACGTGCTGCTGGCTGCCGCGTCGAACGCCATTGTTGTCGGGTTCAATGTCAGGCCGGAACCGAAGGCTGCCGCCCTGGCGGAACAGCAAGGCGTCGACATCCGCCTGTACACCATTATTTACGATGCGATGGCCGAGATTAAGGCTGCGATGGAAGGGTTGCTCGAACCGACGCTCAAGGAGCGGACGTTGGGACGGGCCGAGGTGCGACAGGTCTTTACGGTGTCCAAGGCCGGCGTCATCGCAGGATCGTATGTGGTGGACGGCACGATCACCCGTGCGGCGGTTGGAGTACGAGTGATTCGTGACAATGTGGTGGCCTATGAAGGGAAGCTTGGGTCGTTGCGTCGCTTCAAGGACGATGTGCGTGAAGTGCAGCAGGGCTATGAATGCGGAATCAGCGTCGAGAATTTCAACGATATCAAGGCCGGGGACATCATCGAAGCCTATGCGGTCGACAAGATTGCCGCAAAGCTCTGAGGTGTGAGTCTGCTCTGTGGGTATCATCGTCGGACTCTGTACGGTCGAACTATTCATCCCTGAGAGTCAGTCGTTGAAGGATAAGCGACAAGTGCTGTTGAGTCTCAAAGATCGATTACGTGAGAAGTTCAATCTCTCCGTAGCCGAGGTTGATGGACAGGATCTGTGGCAGAAGGCCGTTTTGGGGCTTGCCTGCGTAGCCAACGAAGGACGATATGTCAACCAAGTGTGTGACCAGGCGCTGAATCTGATTCGGAGCGTCCACACGGTGGAAATTGTCCAGTCTCGAGTGGAATTGTTGTGACGGCAGATACTTTGGTGGAGTGTGCGGTGGCCAAGACGGGATATCATCGGGCCGATCGAGTAGCCGATCAAATCCGCATGGAAGTGGCGGATATCCTCATGCGGAAGATCAAAGACCCCCGCGTGCAGTCCGTGACCGTGACCGACGTGAAATTGACCGCCGATCTGCGGATTGCGCGTGTGTTCGTGACCACTATGGGCACGGAGGAAGAAGAGAGAAATGTCTTCGCCGGGCTAGAGCAGGCCAGCGGGTTCGTGCGTGGTGAACTGGGCCGTCGGCTCTCGCTTCGGTATCTGCCGGAGATTGTTTTTGCCAAGGATGTCAGCGGGCCGAGAGGCGATCGGGTCTTGAAGCTGCTGGACGAACTCCACGCGAAACCGGAGGCCGAAGGCGGCTCGCTGGAAGAGAAGACGAGTTCGTAGTATTCGGGGACGGGATGATGGATGTTGCGCAGAACTGTGCCGTCGTCGACGGTGTCCTGATCATCAAGAAGGAAGCAGGCTGGACCTCCCACGATGTCGTGGCGAAGGTGCGGCATCTTCTTGGCGGAGTCAAGGTCGGTCACGCCGGAACCCTCGATCCTGCTGCAACGGGAGTCTTGCCTGTGTTGATTGGGCGAGGAACCCGCATTGCTGAATATCTTGTTGAGTGGGATAAAGAATATCGTGCCGTGCTTCGCCTCGGCGAAAGCACCGATACGCAGGATGCGACGGGAACAGTCCTGGCGCGCCACACGACGGACTCTGTGACTTCGGAGTCAATTCATGAGGTGGTCGGCCGATTTCACGGACCGATCGGGCAAGTTCCTCCGATGTATTCGGCGGTGAAGATCGGGGGTGTTCCTCTGTATAAGTCCGCTCGGGCGGGCAAAACAATTGTGCGGGAGGCGCGAACGATCGTCATCCATACCCTTGAGGTGGAGGCGATTCAAGATCGGGATGTCACGTTACGCATTGTGTGTTCGAAGGGGACCTATGTGCGGACGCTTTGTGCCGACATCGGAGAAGCGTTGGGTGTCGGCGGCCATATGTTGGCGCTGGAGCGAAGGCGGGTGGGTCCCTTGACGATCGATCAAGCCCTGACTGTCGATGAAGTGGTCACCCGTCATGCCCTCGGTCGATTGGGAGACGATCTGTTGTCGCTGGATCGCGCGTTGACCCGTCTGAGGATTGCGGTGGTGAATGAGCAGACCGCTGACCGTGTGCGACACGGGGCTGCGGTGCCTGCGGCCAAGATTCTTCGTTGGGAGGGAACGGCCGCTGCCGAGTACAGTTCACATAAGCCCGTTCGTATTCACGCTACCAACGGATGTCTGGTGGCCATCGGGAAGTGTCCGGAGAATTTGGGAGATGTACTCAAGGTAGAGAAAGTGTTAATCGATCAGGATGTATGAGACTTCGTTGGGAGTGAAGGAAAGGAACAGGAAGGAAAGAGCCCATGGCATTACTCAGAGAAGCAAAGACCCAATTGATCAAGCAGTACCGGCAACATGAAACAGATTCCGGCTCGCCGGAAGTCCAGATCGCGGTGTTGACCAACCGGATCACGTATTTGACCGAACATTTCAAGCTCCACAAGAAGGATCATCATTCGCGGCGCGGCCTGCTTCTTCTGGTCGGACGTCGCCGCCGGTTACTCGATTATCTTCGTGGTGTGAGCGACACGCGTTATCGTGCGGTGATCGACCGATTGGGTATCAGAAAGTAGCATCCCGTCTTGTTGTTGCGCAGGAGGCGCAAGAGCGAGCAGTAGTCAGTCGCACAGGTGAACACTGACAGAGACTGGAGTGTCCCCTATCGCTCGAGTCTCTCTCTGTGGGCATCTGTGGGGCCTAACCAGAGGAGACCCAGATGGTACACACAGTTGAGATAGAGGTTGCCGGGCGCATCCTGCGACTCGAGACCGGTCGTGTGGCACGGCAAGCAGACGGCTCGATTTGGGCCTCGTACGGCGACACTGTCGTGTTGGCGACGGCCGTTGCGTCGCAGGTCGCCAAGGCGGGCATCGATTTTCTTCCCCTCACAGTCGATTATCAGGAAAAATCCTTCGCAGCCGGGAAGATTCCTGGCGGGTATTTCAAGCGGGAAGCGCGTCCATCTGAGAAGGCCGTGCTGACCAGCCGGCAGATCGATCGGGGGCTCCGTCCACTTTTTCCTGAGGGCTATTACTTCGAGACCCAAGTCATCGCCTCAGTCCTTTCGGCGGATCAGACCGGCTCATCCGACATCCTCGGCATTATCGCCTCCTCTGCTGCCCTGACCGTTTCAAACATTCCGTTCGACAATCCTATCGCAGGTGTGAGGATCGGTCGACTGGATGGCAAGTTCGTCGTGAACCCGGATCTTGAGACTGTGGCGAAGAGCGAGCTGCACCTCGTTGTAGCGGGAACGGCCGATGCGGTCATGATGGTCGAAGCAGGGGCGAACGAACTCTCCGAAGCCGTCATGCTCGAGGCGATCGAACTCGCCCATGCTGAAATCAAGAAGATTGTGGCCAAGATTCGCGAGCTGCAAGCCGTTGCAGGCAAGCCCAAGCGGAAGGTGGCGAAAGAGCAGATCGACTCTGCGCTCGCCGCTCAAGTGAAGGCCTTGGTGGCGCAAGGGATTCGCGAGGCCATCATGATTCCGAACAAAGCGGCTAGGCAGGAGCGGTTGGACGAAGTCAAGGACGGCGCCGTTCAGAAACTCAAGAGCGCGGACGATCCGAATCGGGAGCGGCATGTCAAGTTGGTGTTCCATGAGTTGGAGTACACGGAAGTTCGAAACATGATCCTCGAGAAAGGATCGCGGGCGGATGGACGTGGCCCGGCTGATATTCGTCCGATCACGTGTGAAGTGAGTGCGCTGCCACGGACACACGGCTCCGCGATCTTTACCAGGGGCGAGACTCAAAGTTTGGCCGTGGTCACGTTGGGGACCACGGACGACGAACAGCGGATCGATGCATTGGAAGGGGAGTACATGAGGACGTTCATGCTCCATTACAACTTTCCGCCGTTCAGCGTCGGCGAAGCGAGGCCGCTTCGCTCACCGGGACGCCGGGAAGTCGGCCATGGCGCATTGGCAGAACGGGCGTTGGCCCCGGTGGTTCCCAGCAAGGAAGCCTTCCCCTACACGCTCCGCATCGTGTCCGACATCCTCGAATCCAACGGGTCTTCTTCGATGGCAACCGTCTGTGGCGGGAGCCTTGCGATGATGGACGCCGGTGTGCCGATCAGAGAAGCCGTGGCCGGGATCGCGATGGGACTGATCAAGGAAGGGGATCGGGTCATGATCCTCTCCGATATTCTTGGGCTGGAAGATCATTTAGGCGACATGGACTTTAAGGTCTGTGGGACCAAACAAGGCGTGACAGCGTTGCAGATGGATATCAAGATCGGCGGCATTACGTCGGCCTTGATGCAGAAGGCTTTAGAACAGGCCAAAGCCGGCCGTTTGCACATTTTGAGTTGTATGGAGAAGGCGCTGCCAGCGCCAAGAACCACTCTGTCGGCCTACGCGCCACGAATCTTCACCATGAAAGTGAAGCAGGACAAGATCCGTGAGATCATCGGTCCTGGCGGCAAAACGATCCGCGGCATCATTGCGGATTGCGGGGTCAAGATCAATGTCGACGACAGCGGAACCGTGACGATCGCGTCGGTCGATGGAGCTTCGGCAGAGAAGGCCAAAGAAATGATCAGTCGGATTACCGAAGAAGTCGAGATCGGGAAGATCTATATGGGCACGGTTCGGAAGATCATGGACTTCGGGGCGTTTGTCGAGGTTCTGCCGGGAACCGACGGATTGGTGCATATCTCGCAGTTGGCGCACCATCGAGTCCAAGCGGTATCCGACGAGGTGAAGGAAGGCGATCAAATCCTGGTGAAAGTTTTAGAGGTGGATCGGCAAGGAAAAATTCGCCTCAGCCGTAAGGAAGCCATGCCGGCTCCGGCCGGGGCTGGTTCTCCAGATCCGTCCGCCAGGTAGCTGTCTTGTATCGCAAGCTCGTCCTGGACAACGGGGTACGGGTCGTCACCGAACGGATGCCGACGCTGAAGTCGGTCACCGTCGGCGTGTGGGTCAACATCGGGTCCCGGGACGAGCAGCCTTCCCAGGCAGGATATTCCCACTTCATCGAACACATGCTCTTTAAGGGAACGCGCAAGCGCTCCTCCGCCGAAATTTCGCGTGAAATCGATGCGCTTGGCGGAGAGATGAATGCCTTCACTTCACGTGAGACCACGACCTATTACGTGAAGGTGTTGGATCAGCAACTGGAGCGAGCGCTCGAACTCCTCTCGGACTTGTTCCATCATTCCTCTTTCGCACCCAAAGAAATCGAAAAAGAAAAACAGGTAGTCCTGGAAGAAATCCGCATGGTCCAGGACGATCCGGAAGATCTTGTGCAAGAGCTTCATATGGGCCAAGTGTTGAAACGTCATCCGCTCGGACGCTCCATTCTAGGCGGAGAGAAGACCATCAGAGGGCTGCGACGCCAGGACCTGCTGAACTATATCGAGACCTACTACGATCCGGAGCAGACTGTGATTTCGATTGCCGGGAATTTCGAGCAGGCCCAGCTTGATCGACTGGTCGCGCGGTATTTCAGCAAGGGACGTACTGCAAAGACGGTCAATACCAACGGGCGTCGTTCTCCTGTCATGCATGGCGGCGTCTTGTTGAGGAAGAAACAGTTGGAGCAGGTGCATCTCTGTCTCGGGCTCCAAGGCGTTGCCGCAGGACATCAGGATCGGTATGCGTTATATGCGCTCAACAGCGTGTTGGGCGGAAGTGTGAGTTCACGATTATTTCAGGAAGTTCGAGAGAAGCGGGGTCTCGTCTATTCGATCTACTCCTTCTTGTCCGGTTATTCAGATAGCGGCATGATCACGATATATGCGGCGACGAGACCGAAAGAGGTGGATCGTGTCGTGGATCTTGTCTGCCGAGAGATTCGACAGATCGGCAGCAATGGTGTCGAACGAAAAGAGCTTGAGCGGGCGAAGACCCAGATGAAGGGCGGTTTGATGCTGAGCCTGGAGAGTTCGCACAGCCGTATGAGCAAATTGGCAAAAGACGAGCTCACATACGGAAGGCATGCGTCGCTGGATGACATGCTGGCTCGTATCGATCACGTGAATGTGGAACAGGTTTCCAACGTGGGCCGCCAATTTTTTTTGCTGGACTCCCTCGCGATCACCGGACTCGGACCTCTCGCTCCGCGCACAGTGCAGGCCTATAGATGAGAGCGCACTAAATAGAAGCTCATCAAGTGCTCCAAAGTGAATAAAAACATTTGGCAATATTCTCCGCAATATATTGATTATTAAATATATTTTGCATCCTATTCGAAGCTGTCCACAGGGCAAACAAATTCTTGACACAGTTTCATGGTTTCAGTACCATGAGAAAAATTTTGACAATGATTTTTGATCGAAGAGACAGACCACGAAGAAAAACAAAGAGATATAGCGAAGCATCAGCACTCGTGGCTGCATGATCCGTGAGACTGTTTTCCAGCGTTCGTCGTCCTTAGAAGTAAGTATTCATCGGGTATTGTGGTTGTTATTTTTATGAAGGAGGGACTAGGTATGCCAAAGGTCATACTTATCGCCGCCGTGGCAGTGTTTTCTGTGCTCGGCTTGCTGACGGCCGAGTTCGCCGTTGCCGACCCTGCTGCGCCGCCAGCCGCTGGTCCGGCTGGACCGACTGACAACATCGTCGGTGGAAAGCCTATGAAGGGTGAAATCACCAAGACTCTCAAGGGTCGGGTATGGTCACAGTGGGCCGACAATCCGGATGGAGAGTTGCTCTTCGGAATTCAATATTGGAATACCGGTGAACCGGGTTCAGGAACTCCGAATGGCCGTTCGTCTTCCGATCTCGATGTGAAACCGCCCGATCCATTGTTCAGCTGTTGCGGCTGGGGATTTGTGGGTGGAACGGATAAGAACAGCCCCTATTCCGGGTGGTACCATGCCGCCACGACCGTCCGTTTGGCGGTGAAGGACAAGGCTCTTATGGACCAGATCATCAAGGCCTCCCAGGAGCTCATTGCTATGGAAGTGAGTTTGGATGGTCGGACGATCACCGGCTTCAAGGTTATTAAGGAATAGATCCTAACCAGTTTTAATTCTTTCATGTCCTGTTAAGGAGGACGCGAACATGAAGTTTCATGCGAAAGGCTGGGCCGTGACGGCCGCCGTGGCGCTGGTGCTCTCTGCAGCCTCCACCGCACTGGCGATCGAATCATTCCAAGAACGCTTTGAGTGGGGCGATATGAGCAAGCCGACGACATTGCAGGGTCGCGTGATCGTGCTCGATCCTTACGATGAGGCGGTCTGGATTAACATTTCTGTGTTTGGCGGGGCTGCTGAGAGTGGCCTCTTCTGGCAAAAGATTCACCCAGGCAAAAATCTAAAATTTTACGCAGACAAGGGCGCTTGGGAAGAGCTCAAGAAAATGGGTCGTCCTCATGCGGGACCAGCTGCCGCGAAGGAAGTGCCGCCGTCCAGCACGACGGACTTGATCGAATTTACTGTGACAGAACCGGAGCAGAATCATCGTGTCATTTCCTCGGTCAAGAAGCTTCCTGAAGTGGCCGGATCTATGGGGAAGCCGCTGAGCATCTCCGGTCTACGGCTGAAGGAATGCGCGGGGAAGAGCGAAATTGAGGCCGGTTGCGCAGCGGCAAAGCAAGGACTCAATACTTCACCGAAGTCTCCTGACGGGGCCGCGATACCTATGCAGTACGATGTGTTGCTCCCAGGTGGGAAGCCCATCGCTGGCTTGATTCCCTGGACCGCGAAGTACAACCTTGGGTCCGGCAGTCACTGATCTGAAATAGACACTGATTGCAAAGGCGGCATCTCCGCAAGGGGATGCCGCCTTTCTTATTTGTGATCGTCTTGACTGGTTGGACTAATTCGGCGCTGTAGGTCAGCGAGGCGATTGAGAGCATCGAGCGGAGTCATGGAGAAGAGATCGATCTGTTTCATTTCTTCGATGATCGGATGTGGTTGGGGGAGCGAGGCACGTGACAGTTCCTTCTCTGAAGAGATTGACATGTCGTCGATGGTGGTATCCGGTTGTTCCAACTGTGCCAGAACTTGTTGCGCTCGGGAGATCACCGTTGGAGGGAGTCCTGCTAGTTTGGCGACATGAATGCCGTAACTACGGTCTGCGCCGCCGGGCACAATTTTACGCAAGAACACCACGTCTCCATCCCGTTCCTGGACCGCCACGCAATAGTTTCTGATTCCCTCGCGTAATCCTTCCAGTTGCGTCATCTCATGATAGTGCGTGGCGAACAGCGTCCTGGCCCCCAAGTGCCGGCGATCTTGGATATGCTCCGCAATAGCCCAGGCAATGCTCAGTCCATCGTAGGTGCTGGTCCCTCGGCCAATCTCATCCAGGAGAATCAAGCTGCGGGAGGTCGCGCTGTTCAAGATGTGAGCCGATTCAACCATTTCCACCATGAAGGTACTCTGTCCAGCGGACAAATTGTCTGAAGCCCCCACGCGCGTGAAAATCCGATCGACCAATCCAATGCGGGCTTCGGTCGCCGGCACGAAGCTCCCGATTTGCGCCAAGAGGACGATCAATGCGACTTGGCGGAGGTAGGTGCTTTTCCCCGCCATGTTCGGTCCGGTGAGGATCACAAGCCGGTTGTCCTCACAGTCGAGTGAGGTGTCGTTGGGTACGAAGGTCAGATCGCTGCCGAGTTGTTCTATGACAGGGTGTCGGCCTTCCCGAATGAGTATCGTACTGCTTTCATCGACGAGAGGTTTGACGTAGCGATGTAATGCGGCGGTCTCGGCCAGACTGGCGAGGACGTCGAGCAGCGCGACAGCCTTGGCCATTGAGTGAAGACGAGGCACCTCGTTCGCCAAGCGCATGCGCAACTGTTCGAACAGTTCCTGCTCGAGCGCCAACAGTTTAATTTCAGCGCCTGTGACACGTTCTTCCAGCTCTTTCAGTTCCGGTGTCATAAATCGTTCGGCATTGACTAGCGTCTGCTTGCGAATGTAATCGGGCGGGATGCGGGACAGGTGGGTTTTGGTAATCTCGATGTAGTAGCCGAACACCTGGTTGTAGCGAACCTTCAAAGAATCGATCCCTGTTCGTTCACGTTCTTTGGCTTCCAACGAGGCGATCCAGCCCTTGCCTTCCGTGCTCGCCTTCCGCAGTTCATCGACCCCGGCATGATACCCTTCCCGAATCATGCCGCCGTCGCGGAGCGACATCGGGGCATCGGGCTTAACGGCCTGATCAATTGCGTTATGCACGTCGAAGCAGTCATCCCACGACTCGCGGACGCCGGTCAGCAGCGAGGCGAGGAATGGCTGGAGGTGGGACCGTAACTCCGGCAGGGCGCTCACCGATTGTTTCAAGGCGAGTAGCTCGCGAGGCCCTGCGACACCGAGTGTCACTCGGCTTCCCAAGCGGGCGATATCTTGCACATCACGGAGTGTGGCCCGGAGTGATACACGTTGTTGAACCAGATCTTTCAGCTCGCCGACCGCTTCGAGACGAGCCTGAATGGCGCCACGATCGAGAAGCGGTCTGAGGAGCCAATCGCGTAACAAGCGGCTGCCCATGGCCGTCGCGGTGCGGTCCAGCACCGACAGAACCGTGGACTGATCCTGTCCCGATCGTGGCTCGCCGGCTCCCAATGGCCGCACAAGTTCAAGATTGCGAATCGTGGCGCTATCCAGATGCATGGCATCGCCGCTCCAGCGCGTGTGTATGCGACGAAGGTGTGCAAGGGAGGCGGTTGGCTGGGTCTCACGAAAATATCTCAGGACCGCTCCGGCGGCTCCAATTCCGGCGGTGAGGCCGTGACAGCCGAATCCGTCGAGCGAGTGCACTGCAAACTGCGCCTGGAGTAATTGTGCAGCTTCTTTGGGATTAAAGACGGCTGCGGGTTGTGCGCAGAGGTGTGGCCTATGCAGGCGAGTCAGATACGATCCGGCATTCGTATGAGAGTCCGGGTAGAGCACTTCTCGTGGTTCCAGCCGAGCCAATTCATCCATGAGCTGGACATCGGCCTGTGTCCCTTGGAACTCTGTCATCCAAAACTCCCCAGTGGAGACGTCCAGACAGGCCAATCCAATGATGGATTGTCCCTTGGCCGATGGGACCGTGGCGTCGGAGAAGGCGACAGCCGCCAGGAAATGTGACTCTCCCGGTGAAAGGAATTCAGTGTCGATCAGCGTACCCGGTGTGTACAAACGAACCACTTCACGACGCACGAGACCTTTTGCGAGTTTCGGGTCCTCCACCTGCTCACAGAGTGCGACGGTCCGCCCAGCCTTGAGAAGCTTTGCAATATAGCCTTGCGCCGCATGATAGGGCACGCCACAGAGCGGAACCGGGTTGGCGCTGGATTTGTCGCGAGAGGTAAGAGCAATGGAAAGCAGCGTAGAGGCGATCTGCGCGTCCTCGTAAAACATTTCGTAGAAGTCGCCGACGCGGAACAACAGAATGGCGTCGGGATAGCCGCGCTTGATCTCGCGGTATTGCCGCATCAACGGTGAGGCGTCTGCGTTACTCATCGCGTCGGCCTCGATGGGCTTCGCCGGTGGGAGAGGGGGATACACGTCCGGTGGCTGTGTCGAGTGAGAGGCGTAGCCGTTCTAAGTCCACTTCGGCTTCTTGCAGCGCTTTGGTTTTTCGGCGGAGCTCGATACGGCTTCGCACCCATGGAGGAAAGAGAAGAATACCAGAGACCAGCAGTCCTACTGCGAATCCAGCCAGGATGGGTTTATAGATCGGCGTTGAGGCTTCTAAGAGCCCAAAGAAGTACCGGAGCGTGACTTCCTGCTCCTGGTTCTGAAGGAAAAAAGCCAGAGAGAGGAGCAGAAGTATCCCGACCAGAGTCAGCCTGATCATGACCTCATTGTTACCTTCCTGTTCAAGGCCCGGCGTGGTGATACTCGATCGATCCTGTCGGCCTTGCTGTACCGTATGCGCAAACGGGTGAGCACAGCGTGAGATTTCGGCCCCGTTGCCCGCACCTGAATCGTTCGACTCCGTGCGGCTCGATGGCTCAGCATAATGTCCATCCGGTCCTGTGGCAGCGCGGCAAAGCCCTTGTCCGCCCATTCTATTGCCGTCACGGTTTGGCCGGAGAAATACTCGATCAACCCTGTCGATTCCAGCTCGCGGGGCGAGCGAATACGGTACAGATCCACGTGAGCAAGCGGCAGACGTCCTTGGTCGTACTCGTGAATCACGACGAATGTTGGGCTGGTCACTGCCATCGGTGATGCGCCCAGACCCTGCGCGATTCCGCGAACGAGCGCGGTCTTACCCGCTCCGAGCGGTCCGTAGAGCGCGATCGTTTCTCCCCCGCGAAGCATGCGACCGATGACTTGACCTAGTCGATCAGTGTGCTGGCGCGAAGTGGACACCAGTTTCCACGGCAGGTTCAATGTGGCGCGCCGGCCAACGGCAGGCTGCTTCGCCTTGGCTGGCCGGGTGGCGTTAGATCGTTTTTGTCCGCTGGAGCGCATAAGGAATCTGAGCGATGAGGTCACTGGCAAGCATCCCGGGCTGCCCGAGGTGTTGGGAGGCCATATCGCCGGCCGCTCCATGAAAATAGGTTGCGGCACAGGCGGCCTCCCATGCGGGGACCCGTTGCGCCAGTAGGCCGACGATCATGCCGGTCAATACGTCGCCGGTTCCTGCCGTGGCCATGCCGGGATTGCCGGTTGGACAAATGGCGACAAGCCCATCGGGACGAGCGATGACGGTTCGCGCACCTTTTAAGACGACGAACACGCCGCGTTCTCGGGCAAACCGTCTGGCTGTGCCGATTCGGTCTGCGTTGACCGTCTGCGTGGTGGCATCGACTTCGAGCCGGGCCATCTCACCGGGGTGAGGTGTGAGAATGGGTGGAGTTTTACATTCGGTCAGCAACGAAGCCCGGCCTGCCAAGGCATTGAGTGCATCGGCATCGAGGACGGAAGGCCGATCCAGATGCTTCATGAGCGACTGCACGAGTTCGACAGTTTCGTGATGTGTCGAAAGCCCTGGACCAATGGCGATCGCCGTGCGTGCCTGCATAAAGGCTAAGACGCGATCGAGTCCTGAGCGCGCCAGTGTACGCGCCTTCGTTTCCGGGAGCGGCATCGTCATCGCTTCCAGTAATTTGGCCTCCAGTACATCGTTGACACTACTGGGGGTGGCCACGGTCACCAGACCGGCTCCAACGCGCAGCGCCGCCCGGGCCGCCAACACCGCCGCGCCGGTTTTTCCCACCGAGCCTGCGATAATCCCCGCATGACCAAATGTTCCCTTATGCGAGGAGGGTGCGCGTTCCGGTAGAGACTGAAAAGCATTGTCGCTTGTCAAGAGCAGGGTTCGGCTCTCGATAGCATCCACATAAGCGGGGGGAATGCCGATATCGACAACGCGGATTGCGCCGGCCTGGTCAATTCCTGCATCGACATAGAGGCCGAGTTTCGGGAGGCCACATGTGAGGGTCAACGTGGCGCGGATTGCTCGTCCTAAGATGGCGCCGGTATCGGCATGGAGACCGGATGGGATGTCGATGGCGATGACTGGTTTTCCGGCACTGTTGATGAGTTCGATGGCCTCACGATAGGTTCCGGTGACTACGGAGGACAATCCAGTACCAAGGAGGGCATCGATGAGGATATCGCTGGAGGCCAGGAGGGACCGCGCCTGGTCGGCAGACCGGAATCGAACGATAGCTGCCCGTCCGGCAACCCGGACGAGCTTGCGATACATGGCTGCGGTATCGCGACTCAGGTCGGTGATCGGTGTGAGGAGTACCACATGAATCCGCGCATGTCGGCGGTGCAGCAGTCGGGCCACAACCAATCCGTCTCCTCCATTGTTCCCTTTTCCGCAGACGATGGTAATGGTCTTGCCTCGCACTGGTCCACAGTGCTCCTCCAGATGCCTGACGATTCCCTCGCCGGCCCGCTCCATCAAGACGGTACTGGGGACATGCGCTTCGGTAATTGTGCGGCGATCGAGTGCCTGCATGTCGGTTCCGGTCACGATCTTCATCGGTGGCCTTGCGTGCGGGATCGATACCGCATGAGGAATCGGGTGCGCGGGGGGAGGAAAGAGATCAGTTGCCTACGGCGCAATGTCATGACAAGGGCGAATCACGTTGTCCATAGAGGAACGCAGGGTGCCGCATCGGTGTGATGGTTCAACTCAGCAACGCTTTCATTTCCCTCACGGCCTGGTCGAGGCCCACCAGAACCGCTCGGGCAATGATGCTGTGGCCGATATTGTATTCGACGATTTCCGGAATGTGAGTCAACCGCGTCACGTTGCGATAGTCCAAGCCGTGCCCGGCGTTGACGCCCATTCCGAGTTTGTAGGACAGCTTCGCGGCCTGTGTAATGGCCTCTACTTCCGCGTCGGCTTCTTTCGAGCGCCGGGCATTCGCATACCGGCCGGTATGGAGCTCGACGAAATCGGCTGAGACTCTGTGCGAGGCTTTGACCTGGGCCAAATCCGGTTCGATGAAGAGGCTGACGGGAATGCCGCCATCCTGGAGCAGGGCCACGATCTGCTGGATACGATCTCTGTGGCCGGCCACGTCCAGGCCGCCTTCAGTCGTGAGTTCCTGACGCTGTTCCGGGACGAGCGTGACCATATCCGGTTTTATGGTCAGGGCAATTTTGGCCATCGTCTCATCGGCGGCCATCTCCAGATCGAGCTTGGTGCGGATGAGTTCCCGCAAGAGTCGAAGATCGCGGTCTTGAATATGGCGCCGATCTTCTCTGAGGTGGACGACAATACCGTCGGCCCCGGCCAATTCCACCAACACGGCGGCGGCAAGAGGGTCCGGGTCGGTTCCACCACGGGCCTGCCGCAAGGTGGCCACATGGTCGATGTTCACCCCAAGTCGTGGCACGGACCCTCCGTTCTGCTATGTGGAGCAAGGAGAAACTGAGTTGCGTGATGAGTGCGAAAGGCGTTGCAGTTGTAACAGAAATTGACAGGGAGGGGCAAGGACCGGGAGGCGGAATTGGTGGCATGTTGTCCTGAGTCAGTCCAAAGGGCCGAGATACCGAACCCCACAGAATCACGACATAATTTGACTCGATACGCTCCGCGCCATTAGAATAGGCCCCCTGATGCGGCGGAGCACGATCACTCGATGCTTCCGCGCGTGTGAGGATGACGGACAGGGGACCTCATGGGATTAGGCGACGGATTTTATCGCATCAAACGACTACCGCCGTATGTGTTTGCCCAGGTGCAGAGTCTCAAACTCGAGGCTCGTCAGCAGGGCGAAGACATTATCGATTTCGGAATGGGAAATCCTGACCAACCGACGCCGAGCCATATCGTCGAGAAGATGATCGAGGCGGCGCGGAAGGGGAAAAATCATCGCTACTCGGCCTCGCGAGGGATTACGAAACTGCGGCATGCGATCGCGGGTTGGTACAAGCGGAATTACGATGTCGATCTGGATCCTGAGACCGAGACCATCGTCACGATCGGCTCCAAAGAAGGGTTGGCACATCTGGCGCTGGCCTTGATCGGGCCCGGTGACGTCGTGCTGACGCCGACGCCGACCTATCCCATTCACATGTACAGTTTCATTATTGCGGGGGGAGAAGTCCGCGGCATCGAGCTGCGTCCGGACAGTGACTTCTTCGACGATTTGCAGCGGGTCTATCGCCAGACCTTCCCGAGACCCAAGATCTTGGTCATCAATTTTCCGCATAATCCCACCACCGCTGTGGCGGATCTCGGGTTTTTTAAGAAGATCGTCGCCTTTGCCAAAGAACATAACGTGATTGTCATTCACGACCTGGCCTACGCCGACTTGGTATTCGACGGATATAAGGCGCCGAGCTTTCTACAGATTCCCGGGGCCAAGGATGTCGGTGTCGAGTTCTACACCCTCTCCAAGGCCTACAACATGCCCGGTTGGCGCGTGGGCTTTTGTTGCGGTAATCGCGAGATTGTTGGAGCGTTGGCCAAGATCAAGAGTTACCTCGATTACGGAATTTTCCAACCCCTGCAGATTGCCAGCGTCATTGCCCTCAATGGACCGCAAGATTGTGTCAAGGAGACGGTGCTGCGCTACCAGAAGCGTCGTGATGTGTTGGTGAGTGGACTGAATCGCATCGGATGGCATGTGGGCAAACCCATGGCCACCATGTTCGTCTGGGCCAGGATTCCGCTGCCCTATCGGTCTATGGGGTCGTTGGAGTTTTCGAAGCTTCTGCTCCGCGAGGCGAAAGTGGCCGTGTCTCCCGGGATCGGGTTCGGTGAAGGCGGGGACGAATATGTGCGGTTCGGCCTTGTCGAAAACGAACATCGCACGAGGCAGGCCGTGCGAGGTATCCGCAAGGCCCTGAAGCTTGAGGGGGCGGACGCATGATTTCGCGCGTGGGCGTCGGCATCATTGGGTTCGGAACGGTCGGGACGGGCGTCGCAAAGATTCTCTTAGAGAATACCGCCTTGATCAGCCGCCGGGTCGGTGTGCCGATCGAGATCGTTCGGATTGCGGATCTCGATGTGACACGCGACCGAGGTCTTACCTTGCCGCCCGGCCTCCTCACGACCGATGCGAAACAGATTCTCGCCGATCCGTCGATCGACATCGTCGTGGAGTTGATCGGAGGCTGCGATGTTGCCAAACGCATCATTCTGGAATCCATTGCGGCAGGCAAACATGTCGTCACCGCCAATAAGGCCTTGCTCGCGTTACACGGAGAAGAAATATTCGCCGCGGCTTCCCGCGCAGGCGTCGACCTAGGATTCGAAGCGAGCGTGGGCGGAGGGATTCCCGTCATCCAGGCATTGAGGGAAGGGCTGGCGGCCAACACCATCCAATCCATTTATGGGATCATCAACGGGACGGCCAATTACATTCTCTCGCGCATGACCCATGAGGGCCAGAGTTTTGAGATGGTACTCGACGAAGCGAAGCAGGCCGGTTATGCCGAAGCGGATCCGACATTCGACGTGGCGGGTATTGATTCGGCGCACAAGCTGGCGATCCTGGTGGCGCTGGCCTATGGAACACCGGTCAATGTCAAAGATGTCTATACCGAGGGGATCACCCACATTACGCCGCTCGATATCGCGTACGCCAAAGAGTTCGGTTGTACGATCAAGCTGCTGGGCATTGCCAAGCTGGTCGGCAACGAAGTTGAAGCCCGAGTGCATCCCACGATGCTGCCGTCCTCATCGCCGATCGCCCAAGTCGAAGGCGTCTACAACGCGATTCAACTTGTCGGCGATGCCGTGGGCGACGTGGTGCTCTATGGCCGGGGCGCGGGGTCCATGCCGACCGGCAGTGCGGTGGTCGGCGATCTCATCGCCATTGCGCGCAATCTGTTGAAAGGAGCGGTTGGGCGAGTGCCGCCTGCCTCGTATCAGCAGGACCAGCGTCGTCCGCTTCGGATGCGGACGATGGAAGAAATCAGCTCGCTCTATTACCTCCGATTTATGGTGTTGGACCGCCCCGGCGTCTTGTCGCACATCGCAGGGGAACTGGGCCGGTGCGGTATCAGTATCTCATCCGTCCTCCAACAGGGACGGCGCGAAGGACAGACGGTTCCGGTCGTGATCAAGACCCATACCGCCACGGAGCGCGACGTCCAATCGGCATTGCGCGCGATCGATCGCATGGCCTTCATCTCCGAGCCCACCACCTTGATCAGGGTCGAGGGCAAGGACGAATGAATGCGATGAATCGCTGGCGTGGTGTGATCGAAGAATATCGGAAGTTTCTGCCGGTGACCGACCGTACCCCCGTGGTGACGCTCGGCGAAGGCAACACTCCACTCATCAGGGCGACGCGGTTGGCGAAGCGGATCGCTCCCGGTGTCGATCTCTATCTCAAATTCGAAGGCATGAATCCGACAGGATCATTTAAGGATCGCGGCATGACGATGGCCATCTCAAAGGCCGTTGAGTCCGGCGCCAAGGCGGTGATCTGTGCCTCCACGGGGAATACCTCTGCCTCCGCTGCAGCCTATGGCGCGCGGGCTGGACTGGCGGTCTATGTGTTGATTCCTGCCGGGAAGATTGCGATGGGTAAACTGTCCCAGGCCATGATGCATCAAGCCACGGTGATCCAGATTGAAGGAAACTTCGACCAGGCCTTGACCATCGTCAAAGAACTGTCGACGACCTGCCACATCGAGCTGGTCAACTCGATCAACCCCTATCGGATCGAGGGGCAGAAGACCGCCGCGATGGAGGTCTGCGATCAGCTCGGCGATGCTCCGACTGTTCATGCGTTGCCGGTCGGGAATGCCGGCAACATTACCGCCTATTGGAAGGGGTATCAGGAATACCGTGCAGCCAATCAATCCACGAGGCTGCCTCGCATGGTCGGGTTTCAGGCGGCCGGTGCCGCGCCCATCGTGCTTGGGCGCATCGTGGAGAATCCGCAGACGGTGGCCTCGGCGATCCGGATCGGCAATCCGGCCAGCTGGGAAGCGGCTTTGAATGCCGTGAAGGAATCCGCGGGAGCGATCGATTCGGTGACGGATGAAGAGATTCTTGAGGCGTATAGGATGGTGGCGGCGACGGAAGGAGTCTTCTGTGAGCCGGCGTCCGCCGCATCGGTTGCCGGCGTCATGAAGTTGAGCCAGCAAGGCAAATTGCGTGAAGCCGAGATCGTGGTCTGCACCTTGACCGGCCATGGATTGAAAGATGCCGACACCGCCATCAGCGTATCGGCCCAACCGAAAACCGTTAGAGCGACGCGGGAGGATGTCGCTCGTCTGTTAAGGGTGTAGACACCATGCGACGCAGGGCTTCGATGAAACATGTGATTCTCCATGCCGATGGGATGGCCGACCATCCCCGGAAGGAATTGGGCGGACGGACTCCTCTTCAAGCGGCTTCGACTCCTCATTTGGATCGCCTTGCGCAAGGTGGAGAGCTTGGGCTCCTGGCCGCGGCGCCTGAGAATGTGCGACAGGGGAGCGGTCTGATGGGAACCACCATCCTCGGATACGACCCCAAGAAATACTACCAGGGTCCCGGTCCGCTCGAAGCGGCCAGTCTGGGAGTCGCCGTTGGTGAGCACGATGTGGTCTATCGTTGTACGATGGTCACGTTGCGGGCAGACGCCCAGTCCGGGAGTAAAGGCGGATTGAACGAGATCAAGAAGCTCGGACCGCACGTGGTGATGGATGATGCGACCGCCGGCCTGATTTCGACGGAAGAGGCCCGCGAATTGATCGAGGCGATCAATGAGCAGCTCGGGTCGGAGATGATTCAGTTCTATCCCGGGTTAGGCCACCGGCATCTCATGGTGTGGGTCAATGGGAAGTCGCGAGCGATCTGTACGGATCCACAACTACTGGTCGGTCGATCGATCGCCGATGCGTTGCCGACGGGAGACGGATCCGACATTCTTTGGAAACTCATGGACGCCTCGTTTCAGATCTTGCGCGATCATTCCCTCAACGATGAACGTCAGGAGGCTGGGCAGAAACCGGCCAATTGTCTCTGGCTCTGGGGCCAAGGCCGGGCCATTCCCTGGCCAAGCCTCTCTGAGCGATTGAAGATGTCCGGGGTGGTGATCTCACAGAGCGATGTCCATCGCGGACTCGGCATCATGGCCGGACTCGAAGCCGTGGACGGCGCGAGATTGGCCGGCGCGGATCTTCGCACCCAAGCGGCGGTGACATTGGAAGAACTGAAGAAAAAGGATTTTGCATACGTGCATGTGGAGTTGCCGGACGAGGTCGTCTACGGATCGGATGTTCCGGCCAAGGTGAAGGGCATCGAAGCGGTCGATCGCGAACTGGTAGGGCCGCTGCTCGAAGGACTGGCCAAATTGGGCGCCCATCGCATCGCGGCCTTCTGCGATCTGGGCAACGTGCATCATGGCCAGGCGGCGGAAGCTCCCGGGTTCTTCGCCTATCGTGATAGTGCGGCAGCAGTCGCTGCCGGGGCCGGACGGAGATTTACCGAGGATGACGCTCGGGCCTCGGCTGTGCCTCCTCGTGATGCGACGAAATTCGTCGTGCGGTTGTTCGCAAAAGGATCCTGACGATTGTGGCGCTGATAGTCCAGAAATATGGGGGCACGTCCGTGGGCACGATCGAGCGGATCCACAGTGTGGCGGACCGCGTCGAGAAGGCTCACAAGGATGGCCATCGCGTCGTGGTTGTCCTGTCCGCGATGAGCGGAGAAACGGATCGCTTGCTTCGGTTGGCACATGAAGTCACGCCGCTGCCGGACGATCGAGAACTCGATATGCTCCTGTCGACCGGAGAGCGGGTGACCATCGCCTTGTTGGCGATGGCCTTGCGGGCTCGGGGACTCGATGCCCAATCCTTTACGGGGCGCCAAGTCGGGATCATGACCGACAGTGCCCATACGAACGCGCGTATTACCCGAGTGAGCGCCGAGCGAATCCGCGAGGCGCTGCTCAAAGGGATCATTCCAGTGGTCGCCGGTTTTCAAGGGATCAACGAGCAGTCGGATGTCACGACCTTGGGGCGCGGAGGGTCCGATCTCACAGCCGTCGCGCTGGCGGCGGCGCTGAAGGCCGATCGGTGCATCATTTTTACCGACGTCGACGGCGTCTACACGTCGGACCCCAACATTGTGCCGGCGGCTCGACGAATCGATAAAATCGCCTATGAGGAAATGTTGGAAATGGCCAGTCTGGGCGCCAAAGTGTTGCAGAGCCGCTCCGTCGAATTTGCTGCGAAGTTCAATGTGCCGGTGGAAGTGAACTCCAGCTTCAAAGAAGGAAAGGGGACGCTTGTGACGCGTGAAGATGAGGATATGGAAGCGGTTGCGGTATCGGGAGTCACCGGCGATCGGAATCAGGCCAAGATCACGATCGTGGGCGTGCCGGACAAACCAGGTATTGCATCCAAACTCTTTGGGCCGGTGGCCAAGGCCAACATCAATGTCGATATGATCATCCAGAATATGAGTCAGTCGGGCCTGACGGATATTTCCTTTACGATTCCGCGGGCAGACATTAAGAAAGCCCTGCCGCTGATTCAGGATGTGGCGAAGGGTGTCGACGCCAAATCTGTTGCCGTGACTGAGGCGATCGCGAAGGTCTCGCTGGTCGGTGTCGGGATGCGTTCCCATTCAGGAGTCGCCGCCAAGATGTTCGAAGTCTTGTCGCAGGAAGGCGTGAATATCCTCATGATCAGCACGTCGGAGATCAAAATCTCCTGTGTCATCGACGAAAAGTATGTCGAGCTCGCGATGCGCGCGCTCCATACTGCGTTTGGGTTGGATCAGTCGCCGGCAGGAGACCGAAGCTCGAAGTAGAAGGTTTCGGCGAGGTGAGTCTCGACAGGCTCGCCCTGCTCCTGGTATCGTTTCCCTTATGGCTAGAAAATCTTCACAACCACGATCCTCGCAACGCAAGCCAATCGGCTCTGCGTCGTCCGGCGGACCTCCGCCTGCCGCGCGGCCAGTCGCGCTGGAAATCTATGATACGACCTTACGGGACGGAGCCCAGGCCGAGGATGTGACCTTTTCGGCGGAAGACAAGGTTCGGGTCGCCCAACAGTTGGATGGGTTGGGCGTGCAGTTCATTGAAGGCGGGTGGCCCGGGGCGAATCCCAAAGACATCGAGTTCTTTCGGATGATCAAGACCGTTCCGTTGCAGACGGCGACGGTGGTGGCGTTCGGGTCGACGAGAAAATCAAGCAACGCGGTGCAGAAGGATCCGAATATCCTGGCGTTGCTGGAGGCAGAGACCACGATCATCACGCTCTTCGGGAAAACCTGGTCACTGCACGTCACCGATGCGCTCGGCATTTCCCTTGTGAAGAATCTCGAACTCATCAGCGATTCCGTGGCCCATCTCCGCTCGAAAGGCCGGAGGGTGTTCTACGATGCGGAGCATTTCTTTGACGGATACAAGACCAATCCGGACTACGCGCTGGAAACCATTCGTCACGCCGTTGCGGCCGGGGCCGAGCGGGTGATTCTCTGCGACACCAACGGTGGGTCGATGCCCTGGGAAATCAAAGAGATCTGCCAGGTCGTTCGGCGGGAGTGTGCGGTGCCCTTGGGAATTCACGCCCACAACGATTGCGAAATGGCCGTCGCGAATTCGCTGGTGGCGATCGAAACCGGCGTGGTGCAAGTGCAGGGGACGATTAACGGGATCGGTGAACGGTGCGGCAATGCCAATCTCTGTTCGATTATTCCCAATCTTGAACTGAAGATGAAACGTCCGGTGTTGAGAGACCGTTTGAGCCATCTCAAACAGGTTTCCGGATTCGTGACCGAGATCGCGAACCTCATGCCCAATAAGCACCAGCCCTATGTGGGAGATTCGGCGTTTGCCCACAAGGGCGGAGTCCATATCCATGCGGTGCTCAAGAATCCCGCGACCTATGAACATGTGATTCCCGGGCTTGGTCGGCAACCGCCAGCGTGTGCTGGTATCGGATGCGGCAGGTCGGAGTGGGTTGCTGGAGAAGGTCGAGGCGTACGGAATCAAATTGGACAAGGGCCATGCCAAGTTGCAGGAACTGATCGATACGTTGAAGGAGCGTGAAAGTGAGGGCTACCAATTTGAGGCAGCGGAAGGCTCCTTCGAGCTGCTCATGAGAAAAGCGATGGGGACGCATAGGCCATCCTTCCAACTCCTGGGATTTCGGGTGATTGTCGAGAAAAAACAAGACCATGGCGCTTCGTCGTCGGAAGCCACCGTGATGGTGAAGGTCGGTGAAGTGGTGGAACATGCGGCCGCAGTCGGAGCCGGTCCGGTCAATGCGCTCGACCATGCGTTGCGGAAAGCGTTGGAAAAGTTCTATCCCCAACTACGAGAAGTCAAACTGCTCGACTACAAAGTGCGAGTGCTGTCGGCCAACCGTGGGACGGAGTCCAAGGTCCGGGTGTTGATCGAATCAGGCGATCATAAGGATAAATGGGGCACCGTCGGCGTGTCTGAGAACATCATGGAAGCGAGCTGGCAGGCGCTGGCGGACAGCATCGAATACAAGCTGCTTGCCAAAGACGAATGAGTGTGACATCCGATCCGGCATCTTTCTTCTTGACAGGTCTTATAACCTCACGTAACTTATAGCGAAACTGCTAATCGTTCGTAGTAAGTTCACAGACGATCATTCAAGAAGTTTGCGCAGGTGTCGGAGGGGAAAGCATGCGAAAGGCAGATATCGCGAACGAAATCTATAAGCAGGTCGGCATTTCGAAAAATGAAGCCGCAGATATCGTCGAACTCGTGCTGAATATGTTGAAAGATGTGTTGCATAAGGGAGAGTCGGTCAAGATTGCCGGATTCGGAAACTTTGTGGTGCGCAGTAAAGGGGCGCGGAAGGGCCGGAACCCTCGGACCGGAGAAGAAATAGGCATCACGCCTCGTCGCGTAGTGACGTTTCGTCCCAGTCAAGTGTTTAAGAAATACGTCAATTCATAGCCTCGATCAATCACCGTAACTCATCCCACCACGAGGACCGGTCATGGGAAACGAGCCCAGGCTGGGCAGCAAGGTTTTTTATAAAATCGGCGAAGTCAGCCAAATTGCCAAGCTGCCGGCTTACGTGTTGCGATTCTGGGAATCGGAATTCCCGTTTCTCAAGCCGAAGAAAAGTCGTGGGAACCAGCGGCTCTATGTCAAGCGAGAAGTCGAAACTGTGTTGGAGATCAAGCGGATGCTCTATGAAGAGGGACATACGCTCGCGGGCGTCAAACGATATTGGGCCAGGCGAGGCCGGGTGGCCAGCCAACGGGTGCGTCCCAAAGAACTTGCGCAGAAACTGCGAGGGAATCTCCAGGCGATTCTCAAAATTATGGAGTCGCATTCCGACTGACGACGGTCCGTCTCGTCTCCTTCGAACCGGTTGCATTCCAGCAGCCTCCAGGGGACAATGCGGGAGACGGTGGAATCAAATAGAGCCTGTCGGGGCGTGGCGCAGCCCGGTAGCGTACTCGCTTGGGGTGCGAGTGGTCGGCCGTTCAAATCGGCTCGCCCCGACCAAAATTTAATTTATCGTGCTGAGGACTGAGACGAATAGGATAGTCGGGTACTCGATTCTCAACACTCAGCACTGAAACAAGAGCTGCCGCAGGCAGCTTTTTTTTTCCAGACGAACCTATGCGCATTCTGGTCACCAACGATGATGGGATTCACTCGCCTGGGTTGACGGCGCTCGCCAAGGCCTTGTCGCGAGTGGGAGACGTGTGGGTCGTCGCGCCGGATCGCGAGCGAACTGCGGTGGCGCATGCCGTGACGCTTCATAAACCGCTGCGAGTGCATCAGGTCGGAACACAGATCTATGCGGTTAACGGAACGCCGGTCGATTGTGTGAATCTTGCCGTACTGAAGCTTCTACCTGCGCCGCCTGATCTCCTCGTGTCAGGAATCAATAAAGGAGTGAATCTCGGCGACGATGTGTTGTATTCCGGAACGGTCTCGGCAGCGATGGAAGGGACGATCCTCGGTGTCCCCTCTATGGCTGTGTCACAAGAGGGGCAGAAACATTTTTATTTCGACGCCGGGGCTCGGTATGCCGTTCGTATCGCTCGCTTGATTCTGAAAGAAGGTTTGCCGGACGAAACGCTCGTGAATCTCAATATTCCGAATCGGCCGTTCAGGTCGATCACCGGAGTTCGAGTCACCTGTCTCAGTCGCAGGCGTTTCGACAATCCGATCATTGAAAAGGTCGATCCGCATGGCCGGACCTACTATTGGATTGCCGGGACTCGTATATCGTGGAGCCGAAGCAAGGATGCCGACCATGAAGCGCTTGAGGAAGGGGCGGTTTCGCTCACTCCCATTCACCTCGATACGACGAATCATGGAGCATTAGATCGTTTCCGGAAATGGGAAACGGTACGTCGACCCAATGCACGTCGGGCGGCTGCATCGTCGAAATTGAAGGGCAAACAGCGGAGCTAGAATGCTGTGGGGAATCTGATCGAAGCGATTATTACAGAGCTTAGCCGATTTGTTGTATCGACGATCTCGACATTCGGCTATACCGGTATTTTTATCACCATGGCCATTGAGAGCGCCTGCATTCCCTTACCCAGCGAAATCATCATGCCCTTTTCCGGATATCTTGTGACGACGGGGCAGTTCACGATGCTGGGTGTGACATTGGCCGGCGCTTTCGGGAACGTTGCGGGGTCGGTTGTGGCCTACTACGCCGGCGTGTGGGGAGGCCGGCCTTTCGTCGAGCGATACGGACCCTATGTGCTGGTGTCGAGAAAAGACATCGAGATGGCGGATCGATGGTTCGCGAAATATGGCGATGCAGCGGTATTTTTCAGCCGAATGCTTCCGGTCGTCCGGACCTTTATCTCGTTGCCGGCCGGCATCGCCAGAGTGAATATTTATCGGTTCATGCTCTACACGTTTCTCGGTGCATTGCCCTGGTGTTATCTTCTGGCCTACATCGGCGTGAAAATGGGAGAGCAGTGGGAGCACCTGAGAGACTATTTCCATCAGTTCGATATCGTGATCGGCGTCTGCCTGGCGCTTGCCGTGGGCTATTTTCTCTGGTCCCATTGGCCGAGGCGCCGCATTACTCCGGAGTTATAACCCGCCTATGCTCTCGATCTACAACCACGCTCACGGGGAAAAAGGAGCCGTTTCACTCGCTCCAGCCAAAGACCGTTCGGATGTATGTCTGCGGCGTGACCGTCTACGACTACTGCCATATCGGCCATGCGCGCAGCGCGCTCGTGTTCGATGTGATCCGACGCCATCTGGAATTCAGCGACTATAAGGTTGAATTCGTCAAGAACTTCACCGACGTGGATGACAAGATCATCAAGCGGGCCAATGAGCAGGGCGTCAGCTGCGACACGATCACCGCGAAATATATCCAGGCCTACTACGAAGATATGGGGAGACTGGGCATTCGCCAAGCCTCCATCGAGCCCAAGGCCACAGAACACATGACCGACATCATCCATTTGACCGAGACTTTGGTGAAGAAGGGATTGGCCTATCAAGTCGATGGAGACGTGTATTTTGAAGTGGCCAAGTATTCTGCGTATGGCCGTCTCTCAAAGAGGCGGTTGGACGACATGCAGGCCGGCGCACGCGTGGACGTGGATGAACGAAAGCGTCACCCGATGGATTTTGCTCTTTGGAAGAGCAGCAAACCGGGTGAGCCGTCATGGGAGAGTCCCTGGGGTCCAGGGCGCCCTGGCTGGCACATCGAATGCTCAGCGATGTCCATGAAACATCTCGGTGAAACGTTCGATATTCATGGCGGAGGGATGGACCTGATTTTTCCGCACCACGAAAATGAGATCGCCCAGTCGTGCGGGGCGACAGGAAAAGAATTTGCGCGCTACTGGATTCACAATGGATTTGTCCAGATCAATCAGGAGAAGATGTCAAAGTCGCTGGGCAATTTCTTCACGATCCGAGAGATCTTCGAAAAGTCGGAGTGGTCTCAGGAAATTACCGGGGAGATACTTCGCTATTTTCTGCTGACGAATCATTATCGCAGTCCCTTGGATTTTTCCGATCAAGGCTTGAGGGAAGCCAAGTATGCACTGGATGGATTTTATGATCTGTTCAACCGCCTAAAGGAAACGTCTACGGTGGAAGGTTCGGTGAATGACAAACTTACAACTGCCATCGAGCGAACCCGCTCTGCTTTTGAGCAAGCGATGGACGATGACTTCAATACCCCTGCGGCAGTTGCGGAGTTGCAGGGATTTCGCAGTACAGTGAACAAGTTGTTAGAAGCCGGTCTCTCGGCCAAGGCCAAAGAGCGGGCTCGTCAATTATTTCGCTTTCTTGGTTCCGTTACGGGGCTCTTTCAATTGGAGAATTGGCGATTCAATGTTGATCTCTCCGATATTGGTGTAATTGGTCTGGGTGAGAAGGAGATTGAGGAGAAAGTAAGAGAGCGCAATGAAGCCAGAAAACAGAAAGATTTCAAGAAGGCCGACGAGATTCGTCAGTTCCTTGCCTCCCGCGGCATCGTCATCGAGGACAAGCCCGACGGTACCAGCCGGTGGAAGCGATAGTCAGCCGGAACTGATTTACGGGCTGCATGCCGTGCGCGAAGCCTTGCGCGCAGGCTCTCGTCCACTTCAGCGGCTGCTCTTACTACGGACCGATCGGCAATTTGCTGACCTCGCGCAGCTGGCGAAGGCGCAGCGAGTCCCTGTTCATATCGAACCTCCGCCTGCATTCGATCGCTTGGTCCCGGGCGGACATCACCAGGGTGTGATCGCCTTCATCGCCGCAAAATCCTACGACACGACGGAGCAGATTCTCGATCGGGCGAAGACGCGAGGTGAGAAGCCCTTTCTTGTGCTCCTCGATGGAGTCGAAGATCCGCACAACTTGGGCGCGATCTTGCGGACGGCCGAAGCGGCTGGTGTCCATGGGGTGTTTATCCCTGAACGCCGCGCAGTCGGGCTGACATCCGTGGTGGCGAAAGTATCAGCCGGAGCGCTCGATCATATATCCGTCGGGCGTGTGGGCAATCTGATTCGTCTGATTCAGGATCTCAAAGAGGCCGGCCTGTGGGTCTACGGCGTGGACCCACAGGCGGCGAAGCTCCATACCGACATCGACATGACCGGGCCGATTGCGCTGGTGCTTGGAGGGGAAGGGGAAGGTATTCGTCCTGGTGTGTTGGGGGAGTGCGACGACCGTATCAGGATTCCGATGCAGGGCCGTGTACAGTCGCTGAATGTCTCAGCTGCAGCAGCCGTCACGCTGTTCGAAGTAGTCCGCCAGCGTCGCAAGAGTGTCGTGCTGGCGGCGAATCCTACCGAATCTTGATCGTCCCGTCTTGGATCGCAGTTTTGAGCAGCTGAGCAGTGTTCGACACGCGCATCTTTTTCATCATGTTGGCCCGATGTGCCTCGACGGTCTTGACGCTGATCTTGAGTCGTTGACCGATCTCCTTGTTTTTGAACCCGGCCCAAATCAGTTCAAGAATCTCTTTCTCCCGACTGGTGAGTGATTCAGGTCGCTTCTTGCGAGGTGGCGGAGTCAGATTGGCCAGGGAAGGTTTGGTTTTCGTCTTTGCAGTCCGTGCCATTATTTGGTTCTCCTTTAACGAATAAAGTAGTACGGTATAACTTATAGCGATGGAGTCACGCCAAGAACAAACCCTCACTCAGCATGCAGCAATTATAAGAACTCTCTGGTCATAAGTAAACTGTGGAAGATCGGCTCCAGTGAAGCTACTTAATTTATTTCATTTGGCATACAAAGCGACAAGGGTGTTCCGAACCGGAGTCTGCCTGCGAGTCGATTATGCATGAATGGTTTCTCTATCTTGTGGTCGGGACTCTCGGCGCGCTGATCGGCAGTTTTCTCAACGTCTGCATCTTCAGACTGCCCCGCGGCGAATCGATTGCCTGGCCCGGTTCCCATTGCCCCTCGTGCGCTCACCCGATCGCGTTCTACGACAATATTCCTCTACTGAGCTATCTATGGCTTGGTGGGCGCTGCCGGGCTTGCCGCGTACCAATTTCGATACGTTACCCACTCGTCGAAGCCACCAATGCCATCGGCTATCTCACCATTCTATGGTACTTTGGTCCAACCTGGACGGCAGCGCTCTATGCCTTGTTATTCTCGGCGTTGGTTGTGGTGACGGGAACAGATCTCACCCATAAGATGATCCCCAATGTCATTACTCTTCCGGGAATGGTGGTCGGACTTCTGGGCGCAGTGACCGTGTTGCCGGTGGGTGTGATCAATTCTGTGGTTGGTCTTACCGTAGGAGGTGGCATCCTCTGGCTTCTCGCCTGGCTGAGTCCCTATCTCTTCGGTAAGGAGGGAATGGGAGGTGGCGATATCAAGTTGCTGGCGATGATCGGTGCGTTTCTTGGCTGGAAGCCCGCACTCCTCACCATCATGATCGGCTCGCTCACTGGTTCTATTATCGGCATCAGCTTGATCGCTCTACGCATCACTAAGCGTGATGACTATATTCCCTTTGGCCCCTTCCTTGTGTTGGGTGCCCTCCTCTCCCTGTTTTTTGCTCAACCGCTCCTCGATTGGTATCAAGGTTTTCTTGACCCTGCCTTCTAGTCCCTTCGTTGTATCTCTTCTGGCGAAGCCCTGTATCTAAATAGTGAGATACTTTTCTGGTTTTCTCTTTCCGTCTAGACCGGTGCGCAGACTGGCTCTACCTCCTGCTACTTCGTGACAACGCAAAACCGCGCGAACTTGCGGAGTATTCCGCTCCTGTTTCTCACGAAGCATTCAGTCATCTGGTTGTGGACTAACATGGGCACGGGTCTTGGAGAGCACGCTTGTCTCCGTAAGGTGAATTCCTCTACGAGAGTGAGTCATGCCGAAAAAATCACAGAGCCAGGAACAAGGCTGGAGCCTGATAGAACTCCTCATCGTACTGTCGATCATGGGTATCGTGGCTGCATTGGCTGGGCCGAGTTATCAGACACTGGTCGCAAGAGTCCAGGCCCGTAGCGCCACCATAGAGATTGCTTCTGAACTTCGGCTCGCCAGACAACTGGCGATGGCCAGACGAGAGCGCTTGCGAGTCATATTCGATCGAGAGGGGCGTACGATTACGCTTCGACGTGCGGATGCCGAGGGTACCCTGC
Source organism: uncultured Nitrospiraceae bacterium (assembly GCA_963801725.1). Classification (GTDB taxonomy): domain Bacteria; phylum Nitrospirota; class Nitrospiria; order Nitrospirales; family Nitrospiraceae; genus Palsa-1315. Next base: position 278,987 of record CAWDFX010000002.1, on the reverse strand, counting down.
ATGTCTATCAATATGCGGAGAAGGGGGTAATTGTAGATGAGCCAACTGCTGGACCCGAACTTCTGTTTCATCCCAGCGGCCGGTCGGTAACCCCGACAACCATTCGCGTGCGAGACAGTCAAGGCCGGGTAACCATGTTCACTGTGAGCATTACCGGAAGAGTGTCTGTCTCATGACGCGGGATCGAATATTTCTTGCAGAGCGTGGAGTCAGTTTTGCCGAAGTACTTGTGGCTATGGCACTGACATTGACCGGGTTGGTCAGTGCGATAGGGGCGTTTCAGGCAGCAGAGCGGAGTTTTCGAACGGGGACATTGGCAACGCGGGCCCTGGCGACGGCGGAATCGCGGCTTGAAGCGAAACGAGCCGCGCGATGGGATCGGCTCTTTCTAGACGATCTGAATCATGACGGCGTCCCGGATCTTGTCATGCGTGATGATGGAGCAGGCGGCGATGCAATGGCCGGTGATGGGGTATATTCCGGTCGTTGGGACCAGGATGGCGTCCAACTGATCTGGACGGTGACGCCGAGCCATTCCGGTTCGTTGTCGGCCTCAGGGCATGTTCTGATTGAGGCTCGGGCAGTCTACAAAACTGGTGAGAATCAGCGTGAAGTACGAGTCGGCACTCTACGGGCCAATCCCGTGTTCGCTGGGAGTCGGTAACGTGTCGCTATCCGGAGTAGACAGGATGCTGACAGGCCGGCATACAAGAGGCTTCTACCATAGAATACGGATGGAAACAGGGACCAGCTTGACTGAGCTGATATTTGCCATGGCAGCTGGTTTGGTCGTATTGGCCGCCACGCTTCAAACCCTGTCCTATTTCCAGCAACAGTTTATGAGGCAACAACGCGAGGTCGCGCAACAGCAAGATCTTCGCCTTGGGTTAGAAGTTCTGGAGCAAGAATTGCGGTTGGCAGGGTCCGGTTCTCTCACCACGACGGCTTCTGACTCAGTGGGGTTTTTGGCGAATCTGCAAGGTCTCTCGACGACGATCACGGCAGCGGCGGCGATCGGCCATACGACTCTATCGGTCGAAGACGGGCGGGGATGGGAGGATCAGAAAACCATTGTGGCCTGTTGGGGCGAGCGCTGCGAGACTCTTGCCCTGGCCCGTGATGGACAACGGCGCCTGCTTACGGTGACGCAGCCGCTCACCGTGGCGATTCCATCCGGGGCCTCTGTTTCCCTCCTGAATCATGTCCGCTACTACAGCCGTCGTGATGAGCAGGGTGTTCTGAGGCTGTTGCGGCAGGTCGATGGCGGCGCCAGTGTCTTGGTTGGCGATATCAGGGAGGCGCAATTCTCCTACTGGGATGAAAACGGGCAGGTTGTGACAGAACCGGCGCGGGTTAGACTAGTCGTCGTTGAGGTGACGATGTCCGACCGAGGGATTCACGCGGTTCGAGAAATGAGCCTCAGGACATAACGGCGATACCACTAATAAACATGTGGATAAGGACAGAAAGATGAAAGAGCGGCGCGTATCAGAACTCATAAATCTGTGCGACAGGGGTCATGTGCTTCTCGTGGCACTCATGCTGATTTTTTTGCTTGGAGTCGCCGGTATGACGTCTCTCTATTTGGCCGGTCAGGATGGATCGGGCGTCAGTGCCATGAAAGAGGACAACACCGCGCAACAGTTGGCCGACGGTGCGGCGGATGTCGTGATAAGTTGGTTTCATGATCCGAGTGCCACACCGACATCCATTGCTGGATTGCTCGTGAAGCGCCAGGGAGATCCCTTGATCGGGCCGTCGTTCTTCGACGTAGCCGGGCGTTCACAGTTTGTCGGAACTGCTGATCGTCCCGACGTCCTCCTCGATGCGGCGAACCAGGCGGACAATCAGATGCTCAACGATTTGCCCAACGGCGCATCTCATACCCTGGGAGGACTTGGCCGAATTCTTAAACTGAAAGTGTATGGCCCTCTGCAGCCAGGCTTGCTGAACACGGTTGAGGTCACGGCTACGACGGTCGATCATCGGCCAATCGCACGAACGGTTCAGCTCCAATTGGGAGCTGTATCGATCCCCGCGGTTCGTGCGGCGGTGCAAGTAGGACAGACTCTCGGCGCCATGGAGCCAGGCGGTGAGTCTCCCGTCATGGTCCATTGGGGAGATCAACGGGTATTGGGCGATCTCACGGTACAGCGAGTCGAAGATCTGGTTTTCAAGAGCACTGCGGCCTCAATTACCGGTCAGTCGTATGACCAGATGCTGTCCGCGCAGGATCGCTGGACGGAGTATTGGATTGGAGGGATTGTCTCGGTCATCTCTCCTCCACCAGGCCAAGGTGCGAATCCTCTATTTCCTGAAAACGTGCATCTGCACCAATATCCGACGCCTGGGGTAAGGCTTGATCAGTGGGACTATGACTCGCTCAAGAAGATCGCGCTACGCTGGGGGACCTATTATCGACTCGATCGTGCAGGACAGCTTCATCCGCAGGAGGCCCAGGACGCGGATCAGGGAATCACGTCTGCAGACGCACTGGAATCTCAGATCATCGGAGATCATCGCGGATTGGTTTTCGTCGATACAGTCGATGGGCAACCGCCGCGGGCCGATAACATGGGAACGCTCGTGCTAGATGCGGACTATTTTGAAGGGCTTCTAGTCGTACAAGGTCATATCGTGCTCAGGCCTCGTGCAGCAGGAAAATCTGTTCCGGCCCTCAGTCCATCTTCTCCGGAGACTCAGTCGCTGGGGGCAAGGGTCCCGGTGCAATTGTCCGGCATCCACGTCAACGGCCTGCTGTATGCGGCGGGCGCGATCAGGATTGAACGATCCGCGCACCTGTATGGGGCGATGATGGCAGGACAGAGCGTGACGTCAGTCGGGACCGGTACCGGTATCGAGGTCTGGTACAACGCCGATCTGGCGCAAGGACTGTTTCGAGGGGTTCCGGTTGTGTATCGAGCGCCGGGAACTTGGTTAGTCAAGTACTAGCAGACGGCTGAAAACGTCCACCAGCAGTATTCCCTGTTTGCCATGCCGGGCACGACACAGGCAGGTCGCCTCGTTCTCAGAAACCGTGAAACGTAATAAGATGTGAAACGTGACGAGAAGCAGCCGCGGAGCCGCGGCCTTGCGTGGGACGAGGCCTGTCCCGGGGCGAATAGGCCGTCTTGGCAGACTCAGGGCAGGAGGATGAAGTATCCGTCAAGGTTGAGAGGGGAGGAGTCTGGCCTCTTTGAACAGCCTGCGGGATTTGCTGAAGCTGTCCATGACGTGGCCCTATATTTTCCAGCGATAAAAATAACTTTCCAACACACTACTTGCGGGAAGGTGCGAGCGAAAGGCATTGCGCATGACAGTCGAGACGGACGTAGTGGCTGGTGGAACCGGAGGGAAAAAAGGCAGCCGCACGTCGAAACCCTCCCGTTGCGCGATCGAACAAAACGTGCTTGATAGCTTGGTCTATCGCGGCATTATCAGTCTTTCCGACGTGCTGGCAGCGGTCGATGATTCGAAAGAGGGCAGCTTCGACCTCGAAACGGTCCTCCTCGACCGCTATCATGTCACGAAGGACGCTTTAGGGGCCGCGCTGAGCGACTTTTATCAATGTCCCTATCTGCCGTATGACGAACGAACAGTCATCGATGCCGATCTGCTCAAAACGCTTAACCTCGACTATCTCAGGAAGAATCTTTGGCTGCCGATCACACGTCGCGGCTCACTCATCGACGTGCTCACCAGCGATCCGCACGATCTCGACAAGGGTTGGGACGTGCGGCGCACATTTCCTGGGATGACGATTCGCTACGCCGTAGGTCTGCGTCGGGACATCGAGCAATTTCTCAATCTGGCCAGAGGTCAGGGAACCAGTGGGTCCATCGGCACCATTCTTGGTGAGTTGGTCAACGAGATCCATCTTGAGTCTGTCATCGACCCCATATCAGGCGGAATCGACGAGAACGACTCAGCGATTGTGCGGCTGACCAACCAAGTGATCGTCGAAGCCGACCGTCTCGGCGCATCGGACATTCACATCGAACCGTACGCGGACCGTAAAGACATGGCTGTGCGCCTGCGCATCGACGGTACTTGCTCGACATTCATGAAGATTCCGGCGACCTATCGGCGCGCGTTCGTATCCCGTATCAAGGTCATGGCCAATCTGGACATCGCGGAACGCCGCAAACCTCAAGACGGCAAAATCCGATACCGGTTGGCGAAGGATCGAGAAGTCGAATTGCGTGTTGCAACCTTGCCCACCTCAGGACAGGACGAAGACGTCGTGCTGCGTCTTTTGACAGCCAAACAACCGATGCCACTCGACGTAATGGGATTTGCTCCTGCTACGTTGCAGGCCATTCAAGCCATCGCAGAGAAACCGCACGGGATCATCTTGTGTGTCGGACCGACTGGGTCCGGCAAAACAACAACCTTGCACGCGATTCTCAAGCACATCAATACCGACGAACGAAAGATTTGGACGGCCGAAGATCCCATTGAAATAACCCAAGACGGTCTGCGCCAAGTCCAGGTCCATTCGAAGATCGGCCTCACCTTCGCGACTGCAATGCGGGCGTTTCTGCGTGCCGACCCCGACGTCATCATGATTGGTGAGATGCGGGACAAAGAAACGGCTGACATTGCCATTGAGGCCTCGCTTACCGGCCACTTGGTGCTCAGCACTCTCCACACGAACAGTGCGATTGAAACGGTGATCCGTTTGTTGGATCTCGGTTGCGACGCGTTCAACTTTGCCGATGCCATGTTGGGAGTACTTGCACAGCGACTGTGCAAACGGATCTGCATTCAGTGCAGGGAGGCCTATCATCCGAGTCGGCAGGAGTACGACGAACTGGTGCAGGGGTATGGCGCGCAGGACTGGCTCACGCTTGGCATCGAGTATCGTCCCGATTGGAGTCTGTACCGTGGACGAGGTTGCGAGGCCTGCAATCGAACAGGCTTCAAGGGGCGAGTGCCTCTCCATGAATTGCTGCTCCCATCGGAAGACATGAAACAGCTCATCCAGTCACGATCGCGAACCGTCGAGATGCTGACTCTCGCGATGAAAAATGGGATGGTCACACTAGCCCAAGACGGCGTTCGAAAGGTCTTACAAGGACTCACCACCTATCGCCAAGTCAGGGCGGTGGTGATGAACTAGCTGATCAATAATATTCGCGTTAGGTTGCATTCGCCGGCCTCCCTATTCTCTCCCACTCGGGATTTTCTCCATCAAAGTAAGGACTTTGAAACACTCCTCCTTCGACGAAAATTGTCTCCTGTAAGTCCAAAAAGCGTTCATGGCTGTGGGGATATCCCCCTATCACCTTTTAATATCAATGACTTACGAATCACGGTTTTGGTATTCGTGACGGTATGTCCCTTGCGTGAAGGTGATCGGCGCTATGGGTGTACCAGAACAAAATAGGGCAGCTGATATGTTTGGGAGAACACATCGCGAGAGCGGGTTCACGCTGATCGAGGTGATGATTGTCTGTGCGATCATCGGGATCGCCTCGGCGCTTGCGATCCCAAACTTTGTGGAATGGAAAGCCCAGCATGATCTGCGGCAGTCTGTTAGCGAGTTTGCCAGCAACTTAAACCTTGCGAGAGTAGTCGCGATGAATCGCAACCGCCAAGCGACCGTCACAATTCAAGTGTTGGGCAGTGGACACATTGGTGTCGATGCCATTGCTGGAGGGACTCCAATATTTGGCACTCAGACGCTGAACGCAAGTGTGACGGGATTGCCAGGCGGCACGACGAACGTGGTGTTTTCGTCAATGGGGTTGAGCACAGCCGCTGCGAATCAAGTCATTCCGATCGTGAACACGAAGGGATTAGTCTACTCCGTATCTGGTGATGCCATCAGGGAAGGTGACATGGTGCGCAAGGTCCACATGTCCATGAATGCGCGACTATCTCCGCATGACGACTCGTGCCTCGTGGCGTGGGCACGATGGGTTTACGCTCATCGAGAGTATGGTGGCGGCCGTGATACTGACGATCGGTCTCCTGGCTTTGACGGGCATGCAATCGTTCTCATTGAGAAAGAACGTCGATGCCAACAACCAAACGCGGGTGACGAATCTGGCGGCGGATATGCTCGAACGCATTCAATTTAATCGTCGTAAGGCGGCAAATTATCACAACATCAATGTGAGCTCGAGTACGACGACGTGTCCGACCGCCGCAGCCGACGTGATGGCGAATGGAGACTGCACGCAATGGCGCACGTTGCTGCTGAGTTCCAACCTTCAAAACATCGCAGGGACCGTCACGCTGAGCAATCCGACTCCTCCGGCGCGGACCCGCTCGGATTGAACCGCAATACCGTGACAGTCCAGGTGACATGGGACGAGACGGCCAGCGGAGAGGTAACAGCAACTTCGAAGACGGTGCGCTTGGACACAGTGGTCGCGCCTGAATAGTAATAGTTATGGAGAGGTGCACGGTGGATCATGTGAAGGATGTGCGGGTGCTGTGTGAACGAGGATTCACGCTCATTGAGTTGATGATCGCAATCGTGATTTCGTCAGTCATTGTTGCGGCTGGATACACCAGTACTGACCACGACACACAAGGCCACGATTTCGAATGAGCGAGCGGTCGGAACGCAGCAAAACATCCGGGTGGCCATGGAGTTGATTGCCAGAGACATCAAACAAGCTGGATTTGGCATGCCGATGGCTCCCAATCTTCCAGTGGGTGGAACCGCCGGCAATTGCGCGACGGGCGCGACGGGCACGACGGCTGCGGCGATCAGGCCGGTCGATAACAATTCAGCCATTCCACTAACCGCCGTCAACGATACGGGCGCTGATACCATTTCGCTCGTCGTTCCGCGAACGAATCCTACGAACGGGGCAATCCCTGGTTGGGTTCTAGCCAGTGCGGCTCCATCGGGAGGGGCAGGGTCATTTACCACGATCACCTTGACGGGCACGGCGGTCACCGAGATGGTAGCTGAAGGGATGCAGAACGGCTCTGGTGCCTATGTCTCGCTGGGAGGAGTGGTCACTGTGCCTGTGACATCGAGCAGCGGAGCGACGATTACACTCGGAACTCCAACGTATGCTCCAATAAACTTTCCGGTTGGAACACAGGTCTACCTCCTACAGTGCGTAACCTATCAAGTAGCAACCGGGGCAGCCAACTGTGGCTCTGCCGGTCCCTGTCTGACGCGAACAGTGGATAGCGGAACGGCTCCGACCGTCACCACGTCTCTCGTGGACGGCGTTGAAGACCTGCAATTTGCCTATGCGTGCGACGGGTGTAACACCACGATCAATGCGGGCGTCCCCGACGGCGTGATCGATGACTTTAACGGCAACAATACGTTCGACGTAGCCGACTTCCAAACCAATAGGGTCTGGTCATTCGGGACGTTTGATCCGGCGACGATTCGACTTGTACAGATCAACATCGTCGCGCGTCAAACAGCGATTGATCAAGGTACGGGCGAGGGTATTCAAGCAGGGTCCTTGAGTACGCCGATTCAGGTCAGCGACCATCTGCCCTCGAACGACGCAGGATACGCTGCGGCAACCTATCAGTCATTCCGCCGTCGTTTCCTGACACGAACCGTCGACACAAGGAATATGCAGTGAACATGAGCAAGGGGATGCGAATGAGAACGAGTATACGAACGATGCGGCAGGATCTCGTCGTGCCCCAGCGGGGCGAAGAGGGCATTGCGCTCGTCACGACGTTGGTGATTTTGCTCATCATGACCGTATTGGGGGTGGGGGCCGTAGCCGTCACGGCGTTGGAAAATCGGATCGCCGGGTTCCAGCGAACCGGAGAATCCGCGACCAGTGCGGCGGAATCATGTGTGGGAACGTCGGTGAACATTATTCAGCAGACCATTAGCGTCGAGCAACCTCACCGTGCCCGCAGCGTTCGTTTCGGCGGCCGGTCCGGTTCTGCACCGCAGCAGAAGTGGCGGCAAATCCCTCTCTGTCCATGGAAATTTCTGGGAGTGCGGACAATCACACAGATGTCGTGACAGGAGTCGGGCGCCGCAGGGCCTGACTACAGGCTGGACATCAATGGGTACACCGTCCTAGGCGATATCGATCGCTTGTACCTGATGGGGAAAGCCGGATCTGGGATGCAATTTGCGGCGGGCTACGAAGGGACCGGCAGTGGCACAGCGGGGGGCGGGGTCGATATCGTCTATCGAATCGATTGCCGGGCGACACTGACGGCCAGTCGGATCTGAAAGTCGCGTGGTGGCGATCTACGCCTGTACCTTGAACGGCCAATGTCAGAAGAAAATCTAAGATGCAGACGACGATGTTCAGTGTACTGTCACAACGTCGACAGCAAGTCGATGGTCGAGAAGGAGGGGTAGCAGTATGAAACGCTTTACCATTGCTCTCCTGGTTGCGATTGTCGGAGCCCTGGGCCATCACCAGGCCATGGCGCAGACTATGAATAGCTATACGGCCTATCCTCCGTTTATCAACAAGTCCGTCCCTCCCGCCGTCATGCTCATGATGACCAAAGACCACCGGCTGTTCTTCAAGGGCTACAACGACATCGTCGATCTGGATAATGGAAAGCCTGGGGGCGATGCGGCGGTCGATACCACGTACAAGGATAACATCGACTACGTCGGCTATTTCGATTCGAAGAAGTGTTATGACTTTGGCAACGGCACTACGGGTTTTGGCGGCACAGGACGGTTCAATCCTTCCGCTGCCGGGACGGGCGCCTATGGGCATATGTGTGCGGGTAATTGGAGTGGCAACTTTCTGAACTGGGCCACGATGGCCCGGATCGACATCATCCGCAAAGTGCTCTACGGTGGGAGGCGCATTGTAGACAATGCCGGCAGCTCCACCGTGCCGATGAGCGGGAACAACGGGCTGACCGTCTTGGGGCGCACGACTACCCCACGCGACGCCCATTCCTGGGCGAAGGTCTATGCAGGCGGCCGACGTTGCCTCGTTCGTTCCGGTGGGAATGACGGCCACCATCGCTCCCAGAACCCGTCCATCGATCACGATTTGCAATACCAACAGTGCCAGCACGGAAACCGTCGGTTACATGATGGTGCTGAACGGCTACTTTCCGAATGCCGCACAGTACCGAGGTGACGCAGTGTAGATCCAGGTGCGGGGCAGTTTTGCCGCTGGCGATGTGATGGCAACCTATCGCGTCGCCGTCAAGGTCTGCGATTGGACCGTCGGATTGGAATCCAATTGCGATACCTATTACGACGACAACACGCCGGCGCCGACGAATACCTACACCTACAAGCCCCAGGGATTGCTCCAGCGCATGGCGGTGAATGCGAACGGGAGCGCCGGCACGAATCGACGACACGATTACGATGCGGTTCGGTCTGATCTCCGGCAGCTATGACAAGAACTTCAGCGGCGGCGTGCTGCGCAGTAAGACCGACCGATCTCTACAGCCAGGAGATCAATCGACGGACCGGGCAGATTCCTCGCACCTCTAAAGTCATCAAGACCATCGATATGTTTAGGGTCGTGGGATACAATTTCTGGCTCGAGCAACTACTCTGTAGGCGGAAACGATGGGACCTGTAGTCCGTAAACGGAGGAATTCCGCCGAGGGCGACTGCAACAGCTGGGGCGAGCCCTTCGCTGAGATGTTCTATGAAGCGATCCGGTATTTCAGAGGGTTGGCCGCGACCGGCAATGCCACCACACAGTTCTACAAGACCACCGGTAGCGGCCCAGACAATGGCATTCCGAGTTATGCAATCGGGAACGGCACGTATGCCTCGAACACGTTTCCGGTCGAGAGTAATAGCGGTTACGGCGATCCCTATATTACCGCGCCGATCATTTGTGAGTACTGCGCCAAACCCTTCGTCTTGATGTTCGGGGATGCCTTCCCCTCGCACGATTCCGACCAGCTCCCGGGCGCCCAGGCCTGGTCATCGGCTCCCAGCCAGGTCAACCCCACGACGAACGATACCGGCATCACCATGGCGACGCTCTTGAGCAACGCTCAGATGGATACGTTGGATCCGATCACTTCCGTGGTCATCGGAGAGGTCAACGGGGGCACAGCCAACAGCATCTGTTCCGCCAAGGCGACGACGACCTTTCTCAATATTCGAGGTCTCTGTCCTGAAGAACCGAACAAGTATGGGTCCTACTATCTGCCGATGCTGGCCCACTATGCCAAGACCACGGACCTGCGCGGAGCCTTGGGAAACGACACGACCAATATGGTCAAGCAGAACATCACCACCTATGCTGTGGTGGCGAGCGCGCCGGTGCCGATCTTGGAATTCACTGTGGGTAGGCAACAAGGTTCAGCTCACCTCGGCCTTTCACAGCGGCTGCCCGGCAGCTTCTGCCAGCGCCCCTCCCAGCGATCCAAATCGATACCTACGGGTGCACGTCGGCCGGTTTAGGGGCCTGGGCAAGTTCGGCTCCGACCGGGGGCAATAAAGGTCAGCTCGTGTCGTTTGAGGTCTGCGCCAACGATGCCGATTGGTTGGCAGAGAAGGCTGCGCCGAACAACTATACATCCTGCTACGAAGTCATGTGGGATGATGCGACCTATGGAGGAGATTTCGACCTCGACATTCGCTATCGGCTCTACGTGAAGACTGGGCTTACCACCATCACCGTCAAGACCAAGCCTATGTATGCCAACTCAGGAAACGGCAACTGGGCCGGCTTCTATATCAACGGAGTGAGCGCAGCTGGACATACTGCGACCACGCTTCGGTCCACAGAACTCGGAACAACATCCTCACTGGGTCTGGAGAGTACTACGATATTCGCTGCGGAGATAAGTGCCCCAATGGCTACCGGTATCCGAGTCTGGTCCGGTACAGAATGCCAAGCGATACAATCCGAACGGGAGCTGGACAGCCCAACCACCGTTCCCTATACCAATCATGTGGGTGGAACGAACCTTCACTGTCAACGGGTCCAATGCCGGGCTCTTGAAGGATCCTCTCTGGTATGCCAGCAAGTATGGAGGATTCAAGGATAGCGACAAGGTCCGCGACCACCGGCTATAACATGCCGGACAAGACTGCAGAATGGGATGCGAACGGCGACGGAGTGCCCGAGACCTACTTCCTTGCGCAGAACCCGCTGGAGTTGGAAGGGAAGCTCGCGGCTGCCTTCGCGGCGATTCTGAACCAGACTTCGTCTGGAACGGCGGCCTCCGTGTTGTCGTCGTCCACCTCGGGTGAAGGCGCGATCTATCAATCGTATTTCTATCCGACCCAGTTCGAAGCAGAGCGGGAAATCAAGTATGCGGGCTACGTGCAGAGCCTCTTTGTCGATACGTATGGGAACTTCAGAGAGGACACGGTCAAGGACAATCGACTGGTTCTGACCGAGGATCGCATCGTCGTCACACGATATGATGCGGTGAACGACAGGCTCGCCATCGATATATATGTCGATGCCAACGGGGACGGGAAAGCCGACCCGACGAGAGACACCTCGGTTCCTCCTGACGGGATTCTCGACACGGCCTTTTGCGACGATGCCCCCCATCAGTGCGACAAGGTCTTGACCGATATCAACCCGATCTGGGAAGGGGGACGAAATCTTGCGCTGATGAATCCAAGCAGCCGGAAGATTTTCACGTGGGTGGATCTCGACAACAATAAACTGGTGAACAACCTGACCCCACCGACTGGTGCTGCGACGGAGGAGTATATTTCATTCGACAGCACCAATGCAGACCAAGCTCCAGGGCTATCTCAATCTGAGCGGAGCCCCGGCAGCATATACGGCTGCGAACATCATTGATTTCATCCGCGGCACGCAAGTGACCGGGCTCCGTGATCGGATGTTGACCGTCAAGGACACTTCCGGCACACCTGTTTCTGCCGTGTGGAAGCTCGGAGATTCGGTGTATTCGACGCCCGTCGTCGTCGGCGCACCCAGGGAACGGTATGACATCCTGTACGGAGATTCCACGTACACAGCGTTTTACAGCCAGTACAAGAATAGGCGGCAGGTGGCCTATCTCGGAGCGCAACGATGGGATGATGCATGCCTTCAACGTCGGCTTCTACCACGAAGGAGACGACACAGTTGGCAACTCCCGCGAAGATCGAGCACGGTTGGTTCGACAATACCCCCACCGCGGATGGGCGTGGGGTGAACATCGGAGATGAACTCTGGGGCTTTATTCCGCAGGAATTGCTTCCTCATTTACGATGGCTGGCCGATCCTTCCTACACGCATGTGTACTATGTCGATTTGAAGCCCAAGGTGACCGATGTGCGTATTTTCCCGAATGATGCAGACCATCCTGGAGGATGGGGCACGATTCTCATCGGCGGATTTCGCATGGGCGGAAGCTGCGGGAATCTGTACGACGCAAGGTCAGAAGATGACATTTGCGGCCGATTTTAACGGGGATCGCTGTGGCTGATGCGGCGCGCGACTTCTTGAGCGCCTATTTTGTGCTGGATGTCACCAACCCGGACAAGGTGCCGACATTGCTCTGGAGCTTTTCGGACCAGAATCTCGGATTTACCATGAGCTATCCGGCAGTTGCCCGTGTGAGTCCGTTGACTGACCCCAAAGATCCTTGACACCAACGAAAAATGGTTCATGGTCGTGGGGTCCGGTCCCACGAGTTACGATGCAGGGGTTGGACAGACGGGCAAAATGTTTGCCGTCAACATCAAGGACCGCATGACCTCGACTGCCGCAGGCGTGGTCACCACGTTCGATGCCTCGGGAGGGGGAGCCACTCCTCCGAACTCCTTCGTCGGCGATATGAGTCTCGTTCGACCGAGACCTCGATTACCGAGCCGATGTCATATTCGGCGGGAAAGTCATCAGCGCGATCACCGTGGGAAGGGAAACTCATCCGGCTCACGACCGGATGCTGGAAAACTTCTTCGCCGGTCTGTAACACGGACGCCGGTTTGTGGGGTGTTCCTTCGGGCACGGTCGGCGTTCAAGCGCCCTCTGAAATCCTGTATCAATTCCAGGATGGAGGAGGGGCGACCAGAACGTTGGGACCGGTTCCGACCGCTGTCGGCGTGACCATCGACCAGACAGGCAATACGTGGGTCTTTGCAGGAACCGGCCGATACTATACCCAAACCAGTGGAACGGGAGATAAGATCGATACCTCGCTCCAGTATCTGGTGGGTATCAAAGACTCTGTCATGCAAGGCTCCGGTGGATGTGCCGGCGGCGATGTCACGATAACCGGCTGTCGTCTGAACTCCACGCTCAGCAACGAGCTGATCGATATGTCGACGTCGACCATCTGCCAACTTGGCACCGGGACCTGTGATGGCACAGCCACCACAGCAGGTAACGAGCGTGCCGGCGATGGCTGCCGGCGGGACCTATGCGTCGCTCATCGCGCTTGTGCAAAGCAAAAAAGGGTGGTTTGCCAAATTGACGGTTCCGGCCGGTGGCCTCCCAAGCGAGCGCGTCCGTGGCCAACCCGGTCTTGCTCGGAGGGATTGTGTTCTTCCCGACCTTCACTCCGAGCGGCGACGTCTGTGTCGCCGCAGGAGTCGAGCAATCTGTATGCATTGTATTACGTCACCGGCGGCGCCTATAGCTCACCGATCGTTGGCGATGACGGGTCAGAATATCAACAAAAAGATCAGCCTTGGCGAAGGGATTGGCGACGACGGTGGCTATCCACCTGGGAGCTCAAGGTAACGGCACGACTGGAAGTGGCAGCTTAACGGCATGACAGCTTGTTCTCAGTCCAGCACCGGAGCCATTAACTGCGTGAATGTCGGTACGGCTTCGGCCGTCGCGAGTCGATATCTCTCATGGATCAATCAGCGGGATTGATCCGGAAGAAACAGACCTCTGCGCATCGCCCGTTCGGTGGTGCGCAGAGGTTGTGGGGCTTCATGTCGAAGAATCTTGCGCAGGCCATACACGGTCTTCATCGGGATCGTATCTCTTGCCGTTCTGGGACTGATGGGATGCAGCCTCGATTCGTCCCAGACGGACGCGACGGGGGCTGGCACCGCTGGGCCGAACCATCCCCCGGTCATCCGCTCGGTCACCCTTGCTCCCATTCCTATCGTTCGGGAAGGGGTGGTGACGGCGACGGTCGATGCCGAAGACTTGGACAGAGATGCCCTGACGTTCACATTCAAGTGGATCGTCAACGACGAGCTGAGACCCGAAGAAGTCTCGTCCACGTTTCATCCTGAAAGTCTGAGCCGCGGGGATCGCGTGGCTGTCGAAGTGATTCCTCACGACGGGAAGATCTCGGGCTCGCCTGTTCGTAGCGAGTCGGTTGTTGTCGGCAATACGCCGCCGGTCATCCGTGCCCTGACTATTCAGCCCAGCGGCGCCAAGGTTGGAGATCGACTCGTTGCGACAGTGGATGGCGGCGACATGGATGGAGACGACGTCCGCTATACGTACCGGTGGTCCCACAATAATCAATTGGTCGTAGAGGGCGAACAGGGAACGCTGGACACAACCGGTTTCTCGCGGGGTGATGTCATTGCCGTTTCTGTAACACCTCATGACCGTGGCAGTCATGGTAAGGAACAGCTGTCGGAGTTGCTGACTCTGGCAAATAGTCCTCCCAAATTCACCTCATCTGCTTCAGGGAGTTCTAGCGCAGGGACAATTCGGCTACGTCGCATCGGCGGTGGATCCAGAAAATGATCCCTATACCTTCGCGCTCGAATCGGCTCCGCCCGGCATGACCATCGATGAAAAAACGGGACGGATTCAATGGGAAGTTCCTGCCGCCTCGGCGGGAGTCTATAAGGTAAAAGTCTTGGTCAAGGATGACCATCAAGGATGGGCCTCGCAGGAATTCGACGTGACTTTCGGTAATTCCGTGACTGCCAAGCGCGAAGGGCCATGACGACACGCCACACGCTGATTCGATCTTCTGCTTGTCACACCTTCCCTCGGTTTGTTAGAATCATTCCACTATCGCTGCAGGGAGGGAGCACGCCTTAGCGCTTGTGCGTAAACTTAAACTTCAGAGAAGGCACCAATACCGCCGTTCTGTTCGGTCACCACGACCGGCACCTCAAGCTGATCGAAGAAGACCTCGGTGTGCGCCTCTCGGCACGCGGCGAAGAACTCACCCTCGACGGTACGCCAGACGCCACTCGCCACGCGGAACGTGTCCTCACGGAACTCGCCACCCTCGCCAACGACGGGATGGTGCTCCAGCCGGACGACATTACCCATGCCTTGAGCGCGCTCCGGCAGAGTCCCGAGACTCCGATCAAAGAACTCCTCTCCAACGCGGCGACCATCGTCACCAAGAAACGATTTGTCGCGCCGAAAACGCCGACGCAAAAAGCCTATATCGAAGCCATCGAGACGCACGACATCGTGATTGGAATCGGTCCGGCCGGAACGGGTAAGACCTATTTGGCAATGGCCATGGCGGTGAGTGCGTTGCTGAAGAAGGAAGTGAGCCGCATCATTCTCGCGCGGCCGGCTGTTGAAGCGGGCGAGAAGCTCGGATTTCTGCCGGGCGATATGTATGCCAAAGTGAATCCCTATCTCCGCCCGCTGTACGACGCGCTGTTCGACATGATGGATATGGAACGGGCTGCGCGCGCGATCGAGCGGGGCGACATCGAAATTGCGCCGCTCGGATTTATGCGAGGACGCACATTGAACGATTCGTTCGTCATTCTCGACGAAGCGCAGAACGCCACGGCGGAGCAAATGAAGATGTTTCTCACGCGGCTTGGCTTCCACTCCAAGGTGGTGGTCACCGGTGATATCACCCAGGTGGATCTGCCGCCGGAACGGGTCTCCGGCCTGATCGAGGTGCGGGAGATTCTGCGCGACGTCGAGGGCATCGAATTCGTCTACTTCGACGAACGCGATGTGGTCCGTCACAAGTTGGTGCAGGACATTATCAAAGCCTACGATCAGCATCAGAACCCCGCTCAGTCTTCCGGTCCCTCTATCCGGCGCGGTGGGACGTCGACCGTCGCTGACGTCGCACAATAAGCAGTCGAAGCCCGCCACCCCTTCCTCACCGCTACACGGACCCCTGGGGCCAGTCGCATTAATGCCGATCCATATGCAGAGTCAGGTCCGACGTATCACGTTTGATCAGGCGCGCCTGGAACGATCGGCGCGGGCGATTCTTTCCGATGTCGGGGAAACGTCGGCGGAGCTGGGCATCCTGTTCGTGGGCGATCAGCGGATGCGGGGTCTCAATTGTCGGTATCGGGGCAAGGATCGCACAACCGACGTGTTGGCTTTTGCCATGCGGGAAGCCTGCATGCCGCACGCCTTTCGGCAGGTTCAGGGCAGGCCCGTACCCCTCACGCCGGATATACTGGGCGATGTGGTGATTTCAGTGCCGACGGCATGGCGACAAGCGATAGAGGCCGGACGATCCTTGGACGAAGAACTCGCCTGCTTGCTGGTCCACGGCATTTTGCATCTCTGCGGCTACGATCATGAGCGGAGTGAGAAAGAAGCGCGCCGGATGCATCGTCGTGAACGGATGATCCTGCGGTCGATTGCGCAGGCGCCGAAACGAGCGAATCGAACGCATCAGGGTTCGACAAGCTCGCCGTCCCGAGCCAAGCTAAGGGACGCATCGTACAGTACGTATCACGAGTAGATCTATGGGATGGCTGCAGCGACTGAGTGACGGGCTCACCAAAACGCGCGATGTCGTTCGCGGGTCTTTGGATCGGCTGCTTGGCCGTGCGGCGGACCCTGCCCTCTTGGAGGAATTCGAAGCGGCCCTTATTGCCTCCGATCTCGGTGCCCGCGTTGTGGATCGCGTGATGGAGCGCCTCAAGAAACAGCTTCAAGGGACCGATTCCTCACAGTCTAGTCGGGTGTATGCGGTATTGCGGGACACGCTGCTCGATGTGTTGACGCCCGTGCAAGCACTGTCGTTGGAGTCCCTGCTTGCGAAAGGTCCCAAGCCCTTTGTCATCCTGGCTGTGGGGGTGAACGGTGTGGGTAAGACGACCACGATTGCCAAGATCGCGCAACGGCTCGTGCAGGCAGGAAAAGTGCCGTTGTTGGTGGCTTGCGATACTTTTCGCGCGGCGGCAATCGATCAGCTGCAAGTCTGGGCCGACCGAGTCGGTGTCGACGTGATCCGTCACCGCCATGGAGCCGATCCAGCCGCTGTCGCGTTCGATGGGATTGCCGCCGCGAAAGCGCGGCAAGTAGACGTGGTCCTGATCGATACGGCCGGCCGGCTGCACACGAAATCGAATCTCATGGATGAGCTCCGCAAGATCGCCCGAGTCATCACGCAAGAATGTCCTGGCGCACCGCACGAAGTGCTCCTCGTGCTGGACGCCACGGTCGGGCAGAACGCACTGTCCCAGGCTCGTCAATTTCATCAAGCGGTCGGTGTCACCGGCTTGGTTCTGACGAAGCTCGACGGCACCGCCCGTGGCGGGATCGTTGTCGCGATTGCCGAGGAACTGAAGTTGCCCGTGAGACTCATCGGAGTCGGGGAGTCGGTCGAGGATCTGCAGGATTTTCAAAGCGATGCGTTCGTGGATGCGATTCTCGGGACGACTGCCTTGCCCTCTGCGTAGTTCTCGGTGAGATCCCGTCATTTTCTTCTCCGCCAGCATCGACTGTGTTAGGCTGAGTTACCTAATGAACCAGCGTCCTGCCTAGCGCGCGCCGTGCATTCCTGTCCACGAGGCTGAGAGATGATCAAGATTTTGGTTATCGACGACGATCGCATGAACTGCGAGCTGATCCAGTCCGTCTTTACCCGACATGGATATCAGGTGCTGTCGGCGACGAGCGGGGTCGAAGGCCTGACCCTGTTCCGCCAGCAGGCCCCGCGCGTCACCATTCTTGATCTTCGCATGCCTGAAATGGATGGGCTGACCGTTCTCAAAGAAATTCGTGCGTACAATCCCCATGCGCCCGTGATCATCCTGGGCGGCGGAGCGACCGAGGAACAGGAAAATCAAGCGCGGGGATTGCGCGTCACTGATTTTATCCGAAAGGGTCTGTCGCTCGATGTGCTGGTCGAATGTGTCAACCGAGTGGTACAGCTTCCGGCTAAATCCGCTCCTGCACTGCCGGTGGGAGGCAGCGCCGCCGTGGCTGATACGGGGGAAACGATCCTCGTCGTTGATGATGAGTTGTTGGTCCGCGACTTGCTCGTTCAGTTTCTCAGCCTCCGAGGCTATCGGGCGCTCGGAGTGAAAGACGGCCTCGAGGCCCTCTCGATGGTGGAGCAAGCGCCTCCCGACCTGATCCTTCTCGATTTGCTCATGCCCGGCATGGACGGCGTCGAGGTGCTTCGGCAACTCCGTCAACGTGAATACACCGGCGGGGTGATCATTATCACCGGGAGTCATGACGAAGAACGTCTCGATGAAGCCTGGGCCGTGGGGCCGCAAGAAGTGATCGGGAAGCCCGTTGACTTGGAGCAATTGCTGACATCCATCCAGCTTGTGCTCGTCTGTCGCGAATGCTAAAACTCTTCCGATGCCAATCGGAAGCAGGACACTCTCTTTTCCCTTTCTTTTTCTCGTCGCGCTCCTCAGCCACGGAACTCTCGGTATTGCCCGCGCTTCCGACCCAGGCCTGCCGCCAATCGTCATTCGGCATCACGATTTATTCGTACAGATCATCCCTGATCAACATGCCCTCATCGCAAAGGATCGGCTGACTCTCGAGGTGCCGCAGCAGAAGCCGCCGATTCGTTTCTCCATTGCCCCCACGCTTCAGATCGATCACATTGCACTCGTGCAAGAATCGGCCGGCACGGAACCCCTGATTCACAATGTGCCGTTCAGTCTCGAGCGTGGTTCCACGCCGGAGTCTCCGCAACACGTGACGATTCCCTCCCAGGTCGTGGCGACAGGACTTGTCACACTGGATGTGCACTATCATGGCGTCATCAACGATCCGCCGCGAGATCCGCGCCATCTTCGTTTTGTGACTCCCAGTGAGACTGCCGGACATATCGGGCCGGAGGGCGTCTATATGAGCAGTGAGAGCTCCTGGTATCCCGATGTCCCGGAATCACTCGGCACCTATGCGGTGCTGGTTGCCGTGCCGGCGGGATGGACCGTCGTGACCCAAGGGAAGCCCGGTGAATCGCGCGCGTGTCCCGCAGGGGTCTGCCGAGACGAGAACATGGTGATGACGGCATGGACTGTGTCCCAGCCGAGCGAGGCGCTCACGCTCGTGGCCAATACATTTGTCTCGACATTTCGTGACTGGACGGCCAAGACTGGTCAGAAGATTCGGCTCTCGACCTATCTCTTCCCTGACGATGCGCATCTTGCAGAAGAATATCTCGATGCCACCGCGCGCTATCTGGACGCCTATATCCCGCTGCTGGGCCCCTACCCGTTCGAGAAGTTCGCCGTGGTGGAGAATTTCTTTGCGAGCGGACTCGGCATGCCCTCGTTTACCCTGCTGGGCAGCGGCATCATCAAGCGGCATTATGTGCAACCCTACGCGCTCGGCCACGAGATCGTGCATTCATGGATCGGCAATGCTGTCTTCAATCGTGGTGAACGCGGCAATTGGGTGGAAGGCCTGACGACGTACCTGGCCAATTATTACTGGCACGAACTGATCGGAGATCGCGCCCAGGCGCGAGACCAACGGCGGCTGATGGTGCAGGGCTACAATCTCCACGTGCCCCCAGAGCGGGACTACCCGGTCGCGCAATTCACGCAGAAACAGGATGAGCGTGACAATGCCATCGGCTATCAAAAGTCCGCCATACTGTTTCATCTCCTGCGTCAGGAGGTGGGAGAGGAGACATTCTGGCGGGCACTCATAAGCCTGGTGGCCCAATTTCGTGGCAGACATGCGGAGTGGCGAGATCTTGAGCGAGTCTTTGCAGAAGAGAGCCACCAGGATCTCCGATGGTTTTTCGCGCAATGGGTGGAACAGGATGGGGCGCCGGTGCTGTCGTTGGCGGAGGCCGTCGCCCGTCCGGTGACAGGGGAGCAAGCGCAGACCTTTCAGCTTGAGGTTACGATTGCTCAATCGGCGAAGTCTTTTCGTCTTCCCCTTCAGTTACTGATTCGTATGGAGGGTGACCGTGAGCAAATCCTGACAGTGCCGCTGCGTTCTCTGCGCGAGAAGGTCTCCGTGACCTTGCCTGCCCGTCCAATCGCGATCGATCTCGATCCCGAGTTCATGGCCTTCCGGCGAATCTCCCGGCAATCGTTGTCGCCGGTGCTTAACCACTATGTCACCGACCGGAGGCGATCGGTGCTGACGGCGTTTACAGATGAGCCAAACCATCCCTCGCCGTTTCGGGACGTGGTTACGCGCATCGAAACCCAGGAACAGCAGAAACCGATCAGCGAGCGAACGGTGATCGCGGCGATGACCCAGGATGGGCTGTTGCCTCAGGAAGGTTCGGTGTTAGTATTGGGCGGTCCGGAATCCCGTTCCGGGATTCAATCGATCCTGGCCAATCACTGTCGTGAGCGTGCGACCCTGAACGACAGGGGCGTCACTGTGATGAGGACGGCGTACGAAGGGCCGGGGCTGGCCATGCTGGTCAGTTGCCACAGGGTCGATCGTCCGGGCAGCGTCGTGACGGTGCTGTATGCGGCCTCGCCGCAGGCCGTGGCGAAGGTGGCGCGACTGCTCTTTTTTTACGGGTGGAATAGTTTCGTGTTGTTCAAGGATGGAGCGGTAACTACCCGCGGGGAGTGGCCACTCGCCAGCGATCGTACGGAGGTGCATTTCGATGCCAGCAATTCCATTCGGTAAGTGGTCTATGATCGGACTCGTGGTGCTGTTGCTGTGTGAGCAGACGGGACAGGCAGAGGGTCCTGTGTCGAAGGTTCGGATGATTCCCGCTCACCAGGCTGAGCGGCATCTGAAGAATATTCGCCAGCTGACGGTGGGCCGGCAGAATGCCGAAGCCTACTTTTCCTTCAGCGGGACCAAATTGATTTTCCAGTCCACGAACAATTGGATGAAGAACACCTCCGAGGCCACACTCACACCGGCCGACGTGGGGCTGGGTTGTTATCAGATGTACGTGATGGATCTGGATAGCGCCACCGTTCGATTGGTGAGCACCGGCACGGGCGCCACGACGTGCGGATACTTTTTCTCGGGCGATCGCCGAGTCCTCTACTCGTCGACCCACGCGTTGGGGCCGAACTGTCCACCGAAGCCGAAGCGGGACGGGGCCTACCGCTGGGCCCTGGACGACTATGATATCTATGCCGTGGGCATCGATGGACAAGAGATGCAGCGGCTGACCTCCACGCCGGGCTACGATGCGGAAGCGACCGTGTCGCCGGACGGTAAGACGATCGTCTGGACGTCCGTGAAAGATGGGGACTTGGATCTCTATGCCATGAATCTCGATGGCTCGAAGCCCCGGCGGCTGACGAGCGAGATCGGCTACGACGGCGGGGCATTCTTTTCGCCGGACAGCAAGCGCATCGTCTATCGGGCGTCGCATCCCACCGATCAGGCGGAGATCGATAAGTACAAGGACTTGCTCAAGCAGGGGCTGGTGGAACCGGGGCAACTTGAAATTTTTGTGATGAACGCCGATGGAAGCGGCCAGCGACTGGTTACCTCGAACGGCGCCTCGAATTTTTCGCCGTTTTATTTTCCCGACGGCAAGAGAATCATTTTCTCATCGAATATTGAAACGAAGGGTGAAGGAGGCCGGCCAAGCTTTCATCTCTACGCGATTGGTGAGGATGGGCAAGGCCTCGAGCGGCTCACGTTCGACGGGCAATTCAACAGTTTTCCCATGTTCTCGCCGGATGGTACCAGCCTAGTCTGGGTATCGGATCGCCAGGCCAAAGTCCCTGGCGAATTCAATGTGTTTCTCGCCGACTGGGTTCCTTGAAGCCGTTAAGCGTTGAACGTATAGATCGATTCTTATGGCGTTCCCGCGGGTCACGATTCACGATTCACGATATACGTCTGTTGCAGCCTTCCTCCTCTCCGTCTGCGCGCTTATCCTCACGTTCGTGGGGTTATTCGAATGGGATGTGTCGCTGACCCGGTTCACCCGTTCCCTCAACGACGTTCACGTAGACCACCTCTCCAATCCTTGGCTGGCTCAGTTCAGTGATATCGGTGACCGTCTCGGCAAAGGGGAAACCCTGGTCATCCTGAGCCTCGTGCTGTGGGCGGTCGGATATGGATTCACACGTCCGCAGTGGACAGAGGCCGGCTGGCGGAGTCTCATCGCCCACGGTCTTGCCGCATTGAGCGCCACTATTTTGAAGCATGTCATTGGCCGCCCCCGGCCCAAGTTTATGCATGCCGGCAACTTCGAGTTGTCCCCAGTCAGCGGGAGCGGATGGGATTCGTTCCCGTCCGGGCATGCAGCGGCAGCGTTCGCAGTTGCCACCGTGCTGGCCACAAAGTTCCCGCGAGCGAGATGGCCTATTCTCCTAGCAGCAGCGGCCATCGCCGCTAGTCGGATTATCCGCGGGTCTCACTATCTGACCGATGTGGCAGGAGGCGCGGCTCTCGGCTGTATCATAGGGATGATCGCCGCTCACCCATGGCGCGAATGGCGCTCATCGGCTGGAATGGCCGTCTGTCGAATGACGCCATTTTTTGTGGCGACGCTCGCGCTTGTCTGGACGATCCTGTATCTCCCATCGGAGGTCTGGCCATTCCGACAGCTCTTGTGGGGTGGACTGTTGCTGACCCTGGTGGCACTCATGGGCCATGTCTTGTGGTCGATGCAGTCGTCATGGCGTCCGGTCTGGCTATCGGGACCACTGGCTCGTGGTCTCGTAGGATTGGGGTTAGGAATGACGACCGGCTCTCTCTTTATCACGACTATTGTGCTGCTTGTCTGTGCAGCATATTGGTTAGAAGGTCTCCCTAGTCAGATCGAATCCATGGCGGATGGCCATATGGGGGTATGGGCGACGATGGCGGAGGGTCTGTTCGTTGCGGCCATGCTGCTGGTACTGGGGGCAAGCTATGCCCTGAAAGGTATCGTGCCGATGTAGCAGGGTGCGGAGCGTGACGCGCGAGACTCGCGAGAAAAGCGCGACATGAATGGACGAGATTTCCGCCTGTCTCGCGCGGCGATCCGCTTAATGGCCGAGGATGATGGGTGGTGGTGGCGGAGGGGTTGCACCTTCTGGAATGGTCACCATCGGCTGGTTAGCCAAGAGTACGTAGCCGTGGCGCTTGAGAATGGGGACCAGCCTGATTGCTTCCGCCGGCAACTTTGCCTGCGCGCTTTCCGGTAATAAGATCATCACTCGCTGTGGCTCTTTCAGTGCCGCCCGTATCTTGTCCTCCTCTCCAAAAGGGACGAAGAGCGTCTTGCGTTTCGCGTAAAATACGGACGAAGGCCTCGTCGTGCCATAGGCAATGAATTGATCCTGACGATCCAGATTCAATCCCGCAGCATAGGCGAGTTCCTGCGGGGGCGCGACTACATAGCGATTGATGTGCGGAAACGCGACCACGATGACGATCAATACAAGACCGGCCAAGGTTCCCCCCGCCGCCCAAAACGCTCCTCCGCGCCGTTCGTCGTTCAATCCAAAATATCCTACCAACGTCATTCCGAGTAACAGCAGGGTCGCGGCCAGATAGGGAGCCCTGCCGAGATCCACCTGTCCGGCCAAGGGGAACTCCCGCAGCATCTTGGAGGCGTACGTTGCGTAGAGCGTGGGGAGGCAGGCGAAGCCGATTGCCAAGAGAAACCCCACTCCCATCATGAGATGTATGGATCCTCGAATTCCTTTCGTTGTCGGATCGTACAGGCACCGGGACCAGTACGAGGCTGTCAACAGGGCAGCGGCGGGAAACAAAGGACCGATATAGTGGGGGAGGCGGGTTGCAGAGGCCGTGAAGAAGACAAAGATGCCCACCACCCATAGCGCCGCAAAGAGGTCGAGTTCGGATGTTCCAGTGGGGTCCGGCTGAGTGCGCGCACGACGTATGAGATACCATTCTTTGAGTGTGCGATAGAGTGGGACAGGAAGAAGCGCGCTCCAGGGGAAAAATCCTAGGAGCAGGACCGGGAGATAGAAAAAGATCGTACCCTGGTGTCCTTCCATCGGACTGAGGAATCGGCCGATCGTATGGGTCTTCGCGCCTGTGGCATAGGCATCGCCATGGACGAAGAACATAGCCGCATACCAGGGGGCGGCGAGCAGAATGAACAGCAGCATGCCGGCAAGGGGAACCCCCTTCTGCCAGTAGTCCCGCCACCGGCGCGTCCAGGTAAGATAGAGTGCCGCGACAATGAGCGGCACGGCGAATCCGACCGGCCCCTTCGTCAGCGTGGCAAGAGCCATACCGATATAGAACACCCAGATCCATCGGCGCACACTGCCCGTTCCATGCAGGCCCAGCCAGAATCCATACAGCGATGCCGTGGTGAAAAAAATCAAGACACTATCGGTCAGTGCGACGCGTCCGAGTCCGAGGATTTCCAAATTGAGCAAGAGCATCAAGCCGCCGAAGAGCGCAACGGTTCGATCGCGCTGGTGCACGAGAAACAGATAGTGGATGAGGACTAAACCCACGCCGAAGAGAGCGGAGGGAAATCGCGCGGCAAACTCATTGACGCCGAACAGGCGATACGACTGGTCCATCAACCAGTAGAGCAAGGCGGGTTTCGCGACGCGCAGCTCACCGTTGAACGTCGGCGTCAGATGATCCCCCGATTCGAACATTTCGCGTCCGGCTTCGGCGTTCCGCCCCTCGTCCCGGTCGGTCAAGCCCATATCGCCGAGCCCCAAGAAGAACAACAGTCCTGACAAGATGAGGAGGGCCAGGAGGAGCAGTGCGTGTTGAGAACGGTCGGTCGTCGTCATAGCATCGTCCGGATCGTGTGCTGGCCGCATGCGTCGAGCGTGTTGGGTCTTAAAGAATTACGTTCGTGGAGAGGAGGAACTGGCCGGCCGGTTCGCCTGGCTCGCGCGAGAGATGAGCATCAGATTGCGAATATAGACGATCGATCCGATGCTCTGCCCCGCTATGAAGACCGGATCGAGCCGATAGATCGCGTAGGCGAGCGTGATAAGCCCGCCGATCAGACTCATGTACCAAAACGAGACCGGAACCTGACTCTCCGCCTTTTTTTCAGAGGTAATCCATTGGACCACCCAGCGGCCGAAGAACAGCCCTTGGCCGAGAAAGCCGATGCCGAGCCAGATCGTCTCGATGCTCATACTGGAACCATTCTACTCGAAGGGCGAGACGCGCCTGAATCGCGGGATGCGCTCGGTGGCCGATTCTCACGGTCCATGGAATTTCGCATGTCGCGCATTGCTTGCTCTTCCCGTTTGTTATTTGTCGCGGAATGTATACCGTAATACCCTGGCTTGCATCCACCGCACGGCAAGCAAATCGTAGAACGCCGTGAACACTCGATTGCCCATGCCGTATTTTGAGGCGCCGTGAATGCGCGCGTAATGCCGAACCGGCACCTCCATGACCGTGAACCCGTGCATGAGCGCGAGCGCGGGAAAGAATCGGTGCATGCCCTCAAAGAGGCGGATGCGTTCCAGCACGGGCCGCCGGAATATTTTGAGCGGACATCCAGTGTCGTGGATGCCGTCGTGGGTAAAGAAAATCCTCACACGGTTGGCGATTCTGGACGAGAGTTGTTTTACCAGGCTATCCTGCCGTTCTTGCCTCCATCCACACACAAGATCGTGGGTATCGGTATAGGGGAGGAGTTTCAGGATGTCTTGGCTGTCCTGTTGAAGGTCGCCGTCGGTGTGGATGATCAAATCGCCGGAAGATTGTTGGAACCCCGCGTCAAGCGCGCAGGTCTTTCCGTAGTTTCGATCGAGGTGGAACACCCGAACCTGAGAATGCTGTGCTGCCAGAAGATCCAGTGCCTTACTGCTGCCGTCGTTGCTGCCATCGTCCACGAAGATGATTTCGAACGGCCGAGTCTGCGAGGCTGAATGTGAACTCATGACGGCCAGCAGCCCCTCGATCAGAGGAACCAGATTGTCTCGTTCATCCTTGATGGGGACGATAACGGAAGCCCATGGATGGGATGGCACGGCCATGCAAGGTAGATATTCCTGATGCAGAAGGGAGCCGAACGTTCACGCGGGCATTCTACAGAATGCAGAAGGGAGCGTCAAACCACGCGGTGCGGTGAATGCAGCGGGCGCGATCTGAAGTTCGACGTTCGGGGTTCGAAGTTTCTACGACCTCGAACCCTTGGCAGGCATGCGCGTCGCGCCTTGCTCGCCAGTCTTGCTAGCGCTTTTCCGCCACGATCGTGAAGCGCATCGTGCCCATCAGACTCATCTCGTTGACCTGTTCTCCCACGTGGATTTCCACTTTGTATCGGCCGGGCTTCCATGCACCCTTTGGAGGGGAGAGCGTGAGATAGCCGCTGTCGTCTTCGAGCGCAATGTGCATGGCATCTTGTCCGATCACCACCGTGGGATCGAGGCCGGCGACGGCTTCCGGGTAGCAGCGTCCGAACACTTGGAACCCCTGATAATGCTGGTGAAGGTGGAACACGATGAAGACGGCCTGGGTATCGGGACTAAACAAGGTGGTCGGTTTTACCGGTACGATTTCGTGCGTACGGTGAAGGCCTAGTTCCTCGTCGAACCCTTCCGCCGTCGTAATCGTGCGGAACAATCCTTGCGGCGGAGCATCGAAGTCGTAGGGGGCGACGTCTTGGGTGCGGTTCTGAAAATCAGGAATGGGGGAATTCTTGGTGATCGGCAACTCCGCTGCCTGGAGTGTCGGCAGTGCCGAGAGGGCCATGACAATGATCGCTGAGATCGCCCCTCGCCCCGCTCGTCTCACCCTTTTCGCCATCCCTTCTTGGTACAGGGGTCGAGTGGGGGCTGTCAAGGATCTGGGAAGCTGTCAGTGATCAGCCTTCAGCCCTCAGCCAGTGAAAAGAGAATCTCCGAGTAACTTTGCTCTGATTCCGGAGCTGAGAGCTGAAGGCTGATCGCTGACAGCTGCAAGAAAGCCCGTTGCGGCTGTTTCCCGCCATCTGCTAAAATCCTCGCACCTTAAGCTAGAAGCGAGAAGCGAGAAGAGCGGGACGCGTAGGACAGGCGCGACTCATGAAGCGAACGAGTCTCGCCTCTCTAGCACGTCTCGCTCGTTCCAACCAGGATTTCTATGTTACAGGACGCGGAGGCTTTACCCCAGCTCATCGGCGACTATAAGCCGGTCGATCAGTGGCAAATCCGCATCAATACGCTCTTCTACCGCTTTCGTGGCGATCAGATCCGCAGCTTCTATCAAACGTTTGCCTCAGCCGACTATCGGCTCGCCCATGCTCTCGCAGCGGACTACTTTGAAAAAGTCCTGAGGCGTGACAAAACGTCAGGCATCAGGCGTCAGGAGTTAGGCGAAAAAGCTTCGAATTCACCCCTCACCCCTCATCCCTCACCCCTGACGGTCCTTGAATTCGGTCCAGGCAACGGCAACCTCGCCGCCAGTTTCTTGAGCCATCTCAAGGTCATCGATAAAGATGGCATGGTCTATCCTCGCATTCGATATGTACTGGTCGATTGGGAGCAAGCCGTGCTCGATGCCGCTCTGGCTCATCCTGAACTCGCGCCCCACCGGAACCAGGTCGAGACGCATCGAGGAACCGTGGATCGGCTCGACACTGTTGCGGATGGCAGCGTGGATCGCATCATCTGTAACGAGCTGTGGAACGATCTTCCGACAAAATTGCTGTCGCGCCAGGCGAGCGACATTGAAGAAGAGTTCCTTCGACCGAACATGAGCGAGACGTTGCATGCGAAAATTTCTGACTGGGCGGCCTTTGTCCGGGCGTTCGACGCCTTGGATATTGAGGCGCTCAAAGGCTTTCCCCCCTTCCTCGACGACGTAGTGTGGGAGCGTGAATATCGGGCGGTCGACTGGAAAGATGTCCCCTATCGGAAGACGATCACGGAGTTTCTCAAACGCATCGATGAACACGTCTTGGTTCCCGTCAATCTAGGGGCCTATGCCACGATGAAGGAAGCCAAGCGCCTGTTGGCTCCGAAGGCTATCGGATTCAGCAGTTTCGATGCCGGTACAGCGGATATGAGCGTGCTGAACGATCCGGAGAAGCCCTGCTACGGGCAATTTGGCGGGCAACAGAGTTTCATGGTGAACTTTGCGTTAGTCGAAGCGGTCGCCAAGCAGTTAGAGGTCGGCACGATGACATTAGAAACCCAGCGTGAGTTTGTGGGGCGCAGCTTAGGGACCAACGTTTTGACCCTGATGGATCTCATCGCCACCCATCCTTCCGCCGGTACAAAAATGGCGCCGTGGGAGCAGGATCGCTTGATGCTCAAGACCTTCCGTGCGTTGAACGAGACCTATCGGAGCCCCTATGCGCGCCATCTGGACTTTCCCATTCCGTTGGAAATGCCGCCGGAGGAGCGTGAGATGCTCCAGGTCCTTGTACGCTCGCTGACGCCGACAGGCATTCCGGACACCGTCGCCTATCTCACAGAGGAAGAGCTGACCTTGGCCTCGAAGGACCTCGAAGACATCGGGTATGATCCTCAGTCATTCATGATTGCCTTGAGCGCACCACCGAGCCCTGTGGATTACGTTCATTCCTTCATCCAGCCTCGCTAATTGTTCTAGTCCAAACGGCTCGTGTGCTGAATTACCGCTTGACTCCAGTTCCCATTCTTCGATAGCCTTCATCTCCCTTCCCTTCATGAGGAAGGTCCCCACCGTTTGACCGGTTCAACGCCCTATGGCGAATGGCCTGGGCGGGGGAAAAAGAGAAAGCGAGTGATTGATGTTTGGATCGTTCGGATGGATGGAGTTGATGCTGATTTTGGTCATTGTCTTGATCATTTTCGGCGCCGGCAAGATTCCGCAATTGGGAGAAGGGCTTGGGAAAGCCATTAAAGGATTTAAGAAGAGCGTCAACGAGGCCGATGCGATCGACGTAACGCCTCCTCCGTCCGAAGCGCCTGACGCGCCGCCGTCGCAGGTCGCGCAAGCGCAAGTTGCCCCGCCGGCTGCGGCGCCGGTTCAATCTGGGAAGCAGGGGCAGCAAGGTTAAGGAGACGTGAGGCGTCAGGCGTGAAGCGCCAAGAGGAATCAGACGCGTCTTTTTTTCCTTTTTGCATGACGCCCGATGTCTTGCGTATGATAAACCATGTTTGGATTGGGCATCGGCGAAATTCTCATTATTCTGGTGATCGCGTTCTTGCTGTTCGGCCCCAAGCAACTGCCTGAAGTTGCTCGCCAGGTCGGGAAAGCAGTCAAGGGGTTCAAAGAAACAGCCGAAGATTTACGGAAGTCAGTAGAGCCGGAACTCAACATGATCCAGCAGGAAGTGAAGATGGTCGAGCAGGACTTTCAGGCCTCGATCAAAGATGCAGAAGAGCAGATCAATGCTGTGACGACACCGGCAGAGAAGCCGGCTGATTCAAAAGGGTCAGCCAATCAAGTGTGAGAAGATTGGCGGGAAACGTACGGCGAACAAGGCCCGGGGCGATCTACCTGCCGGCGCATACGATACACCGGCTCGGCTTGATGGCATAGGCCCATTCCCCCGTACAATGCATGCGATCCGAGATTCACGGAAACCATCTCTTCAGCCGTCGCCTTCACATTGATCGGAAATCGGCTCTTGTCCAGCTTGGCATTGACCGTCAGCCTCGCCTTCATCGTAGTCACTCCGGATAGTTGCCCCACCATCTCATGACTCACCAACGGCTGCCTTCTCCAATTCCTAGGAGAACCGTATGAACATCATCAGGCAGACCGGGTGGGGTGGTCTACTCACACTTTGTCATGCGGCTCTAGTGACAGTCGGGATGTCCTGTGTGACGGCCGCGGCGCACGCGGCGTTTGAAGTTCCGGAGGGTGAGAAAATTACCCATGTCCCGGTCGTGGCTCGTTCGATTCCCCAGAAAGAAGAATACGAACTCTACGATCCGAAGATCGGGAACAGCTTCGACATCAATAAATTCTGGATGCGCGCCGACCTTCGCGTGCGATATGAAGCGCGGAACCAGACCTGCTTCGGCAGCGCCATGGCTGGTAATACTTTTGGGGCCTGCAATTCGTTCAACGGCCAAACCTCTGCGAACGGTACTCCTGGTAAGGCAAACGAAAGCTACGCCTTGCAGAAGGCGCGCTTGGGTTTCGGCTATGACCTCTCACCGGACGTGAATTTCTATCTGGAACTCATCTACTCATCCGTGTGGGGCGCCAACGGGCAACAGGGTACCCCGGTCCAAGACAATCAAAGGACCAATAGCGGCCAGAACTGCGCGAACTCGACGTGTTTCGGAGACGGCGGCGTCTTGGGCGTCCGAGCCGGTTATATGTTGATCCGGAACTTCGCCGGGGCTCAAGGCTTGAGCGTGAAGGCTGGTCGGCAATATGTCGTGTTGGGCAGCCAATCTCTATTCGGCGCCTTCGACTGGTCCAACACAGGATTTTCCTTTGACGGTATCATGTTGCAATATAGCACCAAGGCCTGGGACAGTTGGGCGGGGTGGTTCCGCACTTCTGAGTCCGATTTGGCGCAAGGAGAGCCGCTCGGCGCTCTCCATCCGAACCTTCCTGTCAATGGTAGCAGCAACCCCACATTGAATAACGGCAGCGGGAGCATGGACTCCGACGTGTTTCTCTTCTATAACCAAATCAAGTCGGTGCCGGGATTCGTGATCGAGCCCTACTACATCCTCTATTCCAACCGGTACAACTCGGGGGACAACCGGAACCAGGGTCTCGGTACACCGAAGCATTCGAATCAGACTCGCCACATGGTCGGAGCCCGGATCGAGATGCGCAAAGGCAACTTTGACGCATGGAACGAGACGATCTACCAGTTCGGCGAAATGGGCGATACGGGGGGTACAAACGCAACGCAGAACGCGTTCGGCAATTCCAAGAACCTCGACATCAGCGCTTGGGCGACCAGAAACTGGATCGGCTACACACATTATGAGTGGGAATGGAAGCCTCGGTTGGCCTTCAACTTCGACTATGCCTCGGGCGATGGCCGAGCGAATTGTAATATCGGTGGCGACACAGATTGTAAGACGGCCAACACCTTTGAGAACTTGTGGGGGACCAACCATATCCACATGGGCTACATGGATACCATAGGCTGGAAGAACATGATGAAGCCATCGATTAACTTGCAGTTTCGTCCGACCAAAAACGACCACATTGAAATCTGGGCCACCAGTTTGAACCTGGCCAACACGAAGGACAACTGGTATCGCGCCACACAGACTGTCTATGTCTATTCGAAGACGAACAATACCACGAGGCACATAGGCAACGAATTGGATATCATTTGGACGCGCTTCTTCATGGAGGGCAAGGTATCCTTCCAGGCCGGTTATGGGCACCTCTTCGCCGGCGCCTATATCCAGGAGAACCTAGGCACCAGCAAAGATCAGGATTGGGCGTATGCGCAGCTCTGGATCAATTTCTAGCAGGATGCTGAAAAAGGGGAATGGGGTAGCTGGGACGATCCCTTTGCTCGCGCAACGCGCGGCCTCCGAAGGCCCTCGTTGGACGCGCGCAGTTGGGATCATCCCACCCACCCCTTATAAAGTGATAGCTCCTTGCGGCCTTGCCTGGGACAAGGCGCGTCTCGGCGCGCCAGGGTTGGGCGGGTGAGAAGTCAGGACTTTTTGAGCATCCTGCGTAGAGTCAGCCAGCCCATCGCCTATTTACCATTCAAAACCCTAGCTCAAATCCCGCGCTAACACACCTCGATTTATCAAGCGCTTCGGCGTACCCTTTCCGCTGCTTCAAAAACAAATGATTATGGGCAAGCGGACGGCGTGATTGCTCATCGAGCAGATCTAAATGTCGGACCCTATGTCGACGGATGTGAGAAACCGCTTTAATTCCGCGAGAGCCTTTTCACTGTGTCCGTTAACCACGAATACAGATTTTCGGAGCCCGCTGTCTTCCGCTCGTTCAGTAGGGGCTGGAATATACAACGTACAGCTAGTGATGAAGAATTCTTCATGCTCCCTTCATGGGCCAATCATGTGACGTAGCTACAGTATTGCCAATAGCTGTAACGCGGCTCGGTTCCGAGGGTCGCGAGGCCCAACACGGGCATGGGGCGTTTTTTTCTTAACCAAGGAGATGACGATGAACCTTACGAGGATAGTCTCAGCAGGCGCTGTTGCAGCGGGGCTCATATGCAGTGGAGCCTACGCTCAAACCTCCGACTCCGCTGAGGGCAAGACGCGTTCCCAGGCATTGCTCATGGCACAGGGTTCTCCCCCCAGCGGAGGCTTTATGGGTAATCCGTTCCGTGGCGTGGTGGACCCGAGCGTGCCAGGCGGAGTTCGGAACCCGGAAGCAGAGAGCGGAAGTCCCACGAATCCAAGGAAGGGCCAACAGGGTGGAGGCTCGGGGGTGGGAACAGACAGCGGGCAACATGACACCTCAGGGTCGAGTGCGGGAAAGACATCGGGAGGCTCAAACGCCCCTGGTGCTACAAGCGGCAGCGGGTCCGCAGGGGCCGGCAAATAACAAATCTTAGTGGGCTCAGCGCAGAGGAGTGCACTCCGCTGAGCCCACGGGCCCTCCTCCTCTGAATGGGAGGTCTGGAGCTGCTGGAGGCCGCCGAAGCAGGCGATACGTCAGCGGTGATGACCTGAACATTTGTTAAGTTTGCCGCCTCGATGGCTCCGCTCTGAAACCCGCTTTCCGATAGAAATATACCGCTGTCAGCTCTTATGTCGCTCACTATTTCGCGGAGTGCTAGAGCATGTAGTTTTGAAACTTTTGTGTTCCATTCCTTGCTTTAAGCTGTCCAGAAACAGTTCCTTTTGACCCCTTCTACACCCTTCAATGATCTTCAGTTAAATCCAAAGGATAGCGGCTAGTTCTTCACAACGTTTTTGACCTCCCCCATACAGCCAGTCTTGTTAGCCAAAAAGTTTTGCCATTCTTTGATTTCTAGGATAACGGTATAGAAAGCCCGGGTTCGCGGCTTCGAGTCCTTCATCCGCTGTATCTCATTGCTCGGCTGATCATGGTACAGGCAGGCTTGAATGGTGAAGCGTTTCACAACATGGTTGTTCACGAATCCGCAAGAGCCACGCTCTTTGTGGAAAGTCATCGCGTGGTGGGAGCTTCGTCGCATCGCGTTTAACGTCATCGTTCTAGCGTACGGCGTGCTCGGCTTCGTGATTTTCCTCTGGGCAATCACTACAAGTGGTCATCTACAGCCTGGTGAGGACGCAGTGGAGCCCCTTGCGCTGCTGGCAGCACCGTTCGTCGTCAATCTCCTCTATACGCTTGGATGGCTCGTAGAGGTCCCAGCTCGCCACCTTATTCCTGATCTGTCGTCCGGTTTTGGCCCCATGCTCCTAAAGCTGGGCCTTGGCTTTGGGCTGTTCTTGATCACTATGCCCTAGGTAGTCTGGAGTGGCTATCGTCTCCTTCAGTTGGTCGGGGTCGCGTCGTGACACGTGCTACGCTGATTAGGCCCACGGTTGTTTTACTTTCGTTGGTTCTGACTGCCTGCGTTTCCCTTCCCCATCGTTCCAACCTTACCCCGGGCGTGGCAGGTTCAGTTACGTCGCACGGAGTGCCCATGCCATCGGCGTCATTGCGTCTGGTGGCCTCGGGTAATGCGGCCCCTTGCGAAGGGGTAACTCGAGATTTCAAGAGCACGAAAGAAGGTCTTTTCTATGCTCCGCCCATCCGCCAGTTCAACTTCTTCATAGTCGTCATGGCTCACAAGTTCTTTCCGTGGGCCTTATGCATCCAGCAGGAAGACAGGTGGTTGGTGTTGCATCATGAGGACGAATACACACTCGTGGACACTGGCCCGGTATACCTACAAGAAATATCGTGCAATGAAGGGGCCGACTGGCGGTGTGAGAGTCAGCCAAACTGGCATCCATCACCCGAACTCATACGCGAGCTGGAGAATCGGAACCCATGAAGTGCGCCCAACTGCGTCGCCATCGAAGCTACCAATCGCAGTGAGGAACATCACAATTGTGCTCCTTTTGTGCTCAACCCCACCTCATTCCAGCTCACTCAGGCCTATTCCAGCCAAAGTTCGGGAATTCTGCGAACCGTTG
The DNA here is from genome assembly GCA_963801725.1 of uncultured Nitrospiraceae bacterium. Taxonomy (GTDB): domain Bacteria; phylum Nitrospirota; class Nitrospiria; order Nitrospirales; family Nitrospiraceae; genus Palsa-1315. Next base: position 245,059 of record CAWDFX010000002.1, on the reverse strand, counting down.
CCCCAGTAGGCCTGAGTGAGTTCCAGTGAGCTGGAGTAGGGTTGTAGGGACGGTTTCCTAAACCGTTTGTCGGACGATTCGATCTGTCCCCCCAACCATCTCTTTCCGAGACGAAGCTGAAGGTTGAGAGTAGATCGCTCCGCTTCGGTTCGTTCGACTTGCCCGCAGTGAGTCAGTTGTCTATACTCTGTTCGCTTTCATGTTCCACAACCATCCTTCTTTCTGATTAACCTCATCGTGGATGATCTCACTCGACAACTCAGCGAACAGTTCGGGTTCGCAAAGTTTCGGCCTGGCCAGGAGGAGGTCATTCGCGCCGTATTGGCTGGGAAAGATGCGATGGCGGTCATGCCGACTGGGCAGGGCAAGTCGCTCTGCTATCAATTGCCCGCGACGCTCTTGCCCGGGTTGACCCTGGTGATTTCTCCGCTCATCGCGCTGATGCAAGATCAGGTGGCCGGCATGAAGCAGCGGAAGATCGCGGCGGCAGCGTTTCACTCCGGCCTCACCGGGTTCGAAAAGAGCCGCGTGATTCAGGATCTCAGTCAGAAGCGGCTCCAGTTGCTCTATCTGGCGCCGGAACGGATGCAACACGAGGGCTTTCTCCAACTGTTACGCTCCCTCTGGGTCTCGTTACTGGTGGTCGACGAAGCGCACTGCATTTCCCAATGGGGCCACGATTTCAGGCCCGACTATCTTAAAATCGGCCGCCTTCGCCAGGAACTCACGAATCCTCCCTGCCTGGCTCTGACTGCCACGGCCACGGCCCGTGTGCAAACGGACGTGTGCAACCGGTTGTCGCTCCGCGACCCGTTTCGATTGGTCGCGGGCTTCCGTCGGGCCAATCTCGCCTTGTCTGTTCGTCTTTGCCAGTCTCGTCAGGAGAAACTGGCAACATTGGAGCGTCTGGTTCGCGAGACGGAGAGAGGCACGATCCTGGTCTACTGCGCCACGCGCCGGGCGGTTGAAGAGGTTGCGGAGTGCCTGGAGCAGTCTCACCAGTCGGTCGGCTACTACCATGCCGGTCTCTCGGATGAGGAGCGGCGACTCGTGCATGACGATTTTCGCCGGGGAACCGTGAGGATTCTGGCTGCGACGAATGCCTTCGGCATGGGGATCGATAAGTCGGATGTCCGGCTCGTCGTCCATTTCGACATTCCGGGAAGTGTGGAGGCCTATTATCAAGAGGTCGGGCGAGCCGGTCGCGATGGGCGACCCGCCGCCTGCTGGTTGCTGTTTCATGAACGGGATCTGGCCACGCAGGAATACTTCATTCAACAGGCGTCGCAAGATTCCGAAGGCGCAGAGCGCGCCAAGCGGATGAAGACGCTCCTTCAAGACATGCTGGGGTATGTGTCGGTATCGACGTGCCGGCAGCTCGCGATTCTCGAGTACTTTAGCGATGAAGATGAGCGGGCCCTAGGTCCTTGCGGCCTCTGCGATCGCTGTGTCGTGCCGGTGCGGCAGCCGAGCAGGGAAGTTTCCCACGATGACGCCGCCGTTGCGAAGGCCATCTTGGAAACCGTGTCCTGGTGCATGGGTCGGTTCGGCGTGAGTCGAATTGTCGAGATTCTTCGCGGAAGCCGTTCGAAAGCGATGTTGGCCTATGGTGCGGAAGATTGCCCGACATACGGAACCAGTCGCGCATGCTCAAAATTGTCTGTGACTGGTCTGGTGAAGGATCTGATCGACTCGGCGTATCTTCAGGTTGAAGGGACTGAGTATCCCACTCTCGATGTGACGCGCAAGGGACGGGAGGTTCTGCTAGGGATCAGTGCGTTGGTGCTGAAGCAGGCGGAAGCACCTCAGCCCGATTCATCGATGGCGGAGTCATCCCGTGCCAGGCCGGCGCTTCTGATCGCTCCGCGGGTCTCGCCGGCTGATCCGCAGCTCTATGAACGGCTGCGGCAACTCCGCACGGAGCTTGCGGAGGAAGAGGGCGTCTCGGCTTTTGTGATTTTTCACGATAAGACGTTAAAGGCTATTGCTGGCCACAAGCCCGTGACTCCCGCCGCGCTGTTAGAGATTCCCGGCATCGGCGCGCTGAAGGCGGAACGGTATGGCCGGCGGGTGCTGGAAGTGGTGAATAAAGCTCAATAAGCCGTCAGCCACCAGCTGGACGCTATCTGAAGCCCCCTGCCTGCGCGAATCGCGCTTGCAGCTCCCCGTACGTCTTCGTCACCGGAAATTGCGGGAACTCTTTGGGAAGGTGATCTGGAGGACAGAAAAAGAACCCTGCGTGGGCTTCTCCCAACATGGCGGTGTCATTGTATGCATCGCCGGCGGCCAGGACGTGAAAGTTGAGTGATTTGAATGCGGCCACCGAGTGTTTCTTTTGATTCTGCATCCGCATGTGATAATTGACGATGCGTCCGGCTTGATCGATCTCCAACTGATTGCAAAAGAGCGTCGGGAATCCCAGCCGCCGCATCAGTGGTTGAGCGAACTGATAGAACGTATCGGATAAGATGATCACCTGGCATCGCTCGCGTAGCCAGGCCACAAAGTCATTGGCCCCTTCCAGCGGACCCATCGTGTCGATGACGCTCTGGATATCGTGAATGGTGAGCTTGTGCTGATCCAGGATGGACAGGCGCCGGGTCATCAACGCATCGTAATCCGGCATTTCACGGGTGGTGATTTTCAATTCGTCAATGCCGGTCTTGAGCGCAACGTTGATCCAAATCTCCGGCACCAACACTCCCTCGAGGTCTAAGCAGACGATGACGGGTTTTTGCATTCAGATTTCTCCTTTGAAGTCATGGGCCGTTCCCAATGTGACCGAGCAAACTTACTTTTTCTGAAACGCCTGGCTGAGAAACCGCCACATGTTGTCGAGGACTTGGTCCAAGAGAGATGCGCCCGGCCAGGTTAGTCGGGACTCCTCTTCGTGACGCTCGGCCCACTCTAAGGCCATTGGGAGCGGGATGAGCCGAGGGGGAGAGCTGGTTAACGTCCCCCAGACCAGTCCCAGGATGGAACCGATCCGCATCGGGACCGGCAGGGGTGTGACAGCATTCTGCACCAGATCCTGACAGAGTTCCGCCGGCGACGTCACGAGAAGTTCCCGGCAGGCGGCTGGTCGTGCCTCGTAAATCGAACACATCTCATGTTCCAAATAGGGACAGGGGATTCTCAGTGCATAGTACGCCCGGTTGATCGGGTCGAGCTCCTCATCCGACAGCGGGCTGGACGCCTCTGCAACGTCATGAAGCCGCTCCCACAGGCCCATCCGTGATAGGCGATCCTTCGTGTCGCTGAGGCGAGTGAGCAGAAAGGTTTGTCGATCCGTCGGCAGCTGTGCCACATATTCGCGTAGCGCGAACGCTTCCGGTGCGGAGAGCGGAACCAGCATGCGGCAACAAGCGGCGCAGCCCATCCGGCAGGAAACGGTCTGGCCTGCTTCGATGGCGTGCCGGACTTCCAGTTGCGCGGCTTCCTCCCCCAGGCGGCGCGTGACCGGAACGATTGCCGTGATAGGGATGAATCCCGTCGGCACGTCGATGGCCGTGGTCAGCCGTCCGGCTGGCGTGTTCAGCGCCACCTCAAATCGTTCGACCATCACACACCTTCGTTTGGTGCCCTTTTCTTGGCCGCATCATAGTGTAGCGGGACATGCGAGACAAGCGAGAATGGTGCGATCCGAAGGTCTGGGTCCAGGGTTCGACGTGTAGAGCACCTCGAACTGTAGACCTGAATCCCTCGTCTGTTGCGCGCGCGCCGGTTCTTGTTCCCACTGTGAGATAGCCGCATAATGTGCGGTAAAGGAGAATGGCATGGCGTTGTCAGGTCATGTGGTGGGCCTGCTCAAAGAGTATATGCGGGATCTGGTCGAGCAGGCAAAGCAGGAGACGGCGGCCCATGCCTCCTTTGGCTTTTCTGCTACGCCTTATCGGTCGGACCAGGCCTTGTCAGATTTGTTGGCCATTCTGGACGATCGTATTGAGTCCGAAGGGGTTCAAGTCGGATTGCCGGACGGATTTCTCCACCAGATGTGGGAACTCTGCAACGACGCCCGTGCTCAGGTGACGGAACGCGTGTGGTTGGAGATGAATACCAGCGACCAGCCATCGTCGAAGGCCAGAGTTCGAGAGTTGACCTATCGCGCGCTGATAGCCGTTCTCGAAACCTCAGACTAGCAGGCTGTTGAAAACGTCACTCTTCTCACCCGCCCGACCCCGGCGCGCCGAGACGCGCCTTTCACCAGGCTTCGTTCTCGCATCGTTCAGATCCTCAGCGTAGCCCACACGGGAAAAAAGCTGTTCCGCAGCTCGGGGTTGGGCGGGTGAGATTGCTACGCCTCCGGTCTTCACTCGCTGCGCGGCCTTGCTGGACGGCCATTTTGAACAGCCTGCGGGCTATTCTGGCGCTACCACGATGTATGATGTATAAAGGTCCCAAGCGTATTTTGCAAAACCGCGTTTTCGGACATCCTGCTACAGTTTTCCTGCCAGCCAATAGATCACGATGCCGGCCGCTTCTGCCACTGCTTCCCTAGTATGTTGTAATGCGCCATCGTTTGGCATGAAATCGAACGGGTCAATGTCATCCCAGCTCTCTCGTGGCAGGTTCCGGGAGACATAGTCGCAGGGGGCCGGCGTGACATGGAAACCCTGCTTGGCGAATACCGGGACGGCACGCGGAAGATGGCTGGCTGAACTCACAAGGAGAATGGAAGCGGGCCCGAGCAGCTGTTTGGTCCCCGTCGCATTTTCAAAGGTGTTTTGGGCTTCTGTATCGATCATTGTGGCAGACTCGGGAACGCCGAGGTGGACCGCCCACCGTTTCATTTCAACCGCTTCTTGGGGGCCCGTGCCGAAGATTCGTGTATCTCCTCCCGTCAGCACCAACGTAGGGGCATAGCCACGCTGGTAGAGGTTCACGCCGCAGGTGGTTCGATTTCTGGATAAGGAAGACGGCTCGGTAGTTGGTCGTAGCGAGCCTTTCTCGTCGACGCCTCCACCCAGTACGACGATGGCATCGAAGCGATCGGACGGCATCAGCCGTGGCGGCTGGTGCCAGGCCTCCAGTGAACCGATCAACGGGGTGGCGATCAACGGACAGGATATCGTCATGAGGAGGAGGAGGGAAGACAGGATGAGCAGACGCACCCACCGCAGGCGCTTGGGTGAGAAGGGGAGGAGGGCTAAGAGCATCGATGCGCCGAGCAGTACCACTACCCATGTCAGTGGATAAAGGCCGTACTTGACGAACTTATACAAACCGAAGAAAAATGGAGTCAGTTCCATCGGCAGACCTCAATCGAACACGAGGCATTGCCGATAGCATACACGGAGTGAGTCGAATGACCAAGGAGGAGGTAACGCGATGATACAAGGGCGCCGCTATTGGCTGATGAAATCAGAACCACGCGCCTTTTCAATTGAGGATCTTGAGAAATCTCCAAAACGGATGACTTGTTGGGATGGCGTGCGGAATTATCAGGCACGCAATTTCATGCGCGCGATGGCCATTGGCGACCAAATACTCTTTTACCATAGCAATGCCGAGCCGCCAGCGGTGGTGGGGATTGCGGAAGTCGTGCGGACAGCCTATCCCGATGAGACGCAGTTCGACAAGGCCGGCAACCACTATGACCCGGCCAGTGTTCCATCTGCTCCGCGGTGGGATATGGTGGACATCCGGCATCGTCAAACATTCAAGACCAGTCTGTCCCTCGATCGACTGAGGCAAGAGCCCAAACTAAAGGGCATGGTCTTGTTGCAAAAGGGTTCTCGCCTCTCAGTCCAGCCGGTGACCGAAGCGGAATGGGCTGTGGTACTCAAGTTAGCCGGGGGCAAGATCAGCTAGGTGAGCAACGAACAGACTGCGAGAAAATTATTGTGGCACGATGACAATTGCGTGGTCAGTATGTCGCAGGATGCTCAAAAAGGCCGTCCAGGAAGGCCGAAGGGAGCGGGACGACTGAGGCGTACCCTTGCGGTACGTCGCAGGGAGGCACGCGACTGAGACCGATGCTGGCGGACTTTTTCAGCATCCTGCTATGTTTTGGCTTTGCCGTTATCAAGATGCCGATGTTGCCAGTCGAGCCAGGCATGGCCCAATTCGTGGGCGAGAATGTACCGACGTCTCGTGACAGGCAAGCGCTTGCGAAGATAAATGGTCTTCGTGGCGTCGTCCCAGATGCCGTCAGCATTCGGGTCCCGACGATCCATGTCGGTATCGGAAAGTTGGCGCACGGAGATCCGATACCCGAATGGAAACACAACTCGAGAGGGCATGCGCAGCATAAAGGTGACTCCTGACAGTGAATTAGAATATCACAAAGTCCGTACCGGCTTCACGGTTGATATACGCAGTCAAATCAACAAATTAGATCGAATTTCAATCAAGCAATTGATGCTCTCGCCAGCTATCTTTGCAGAAAATAAGATTATTCACACTAGGACAATTCACCGATCACTCTCGTCAGAAGTGGTTTGTCACATCGCGAAGAGATTTTCGATGACGCGTGGTGCGTGCGATCTCGCCGCCACCAGCCCTGTCGATGAGATAGCCTTTGTTGTGATACTCGATCGACCATCGAAGGTTTCGCGTGATGCAATTGTTTCTCTGCATCCTGCCAGGACAAGAGTATAATAACGGAACGTGAGGTCGGCCATGCATCGCGTACTTGTGTTGGGTGCTGGAAAGATTGGGTCTCTGGTTGCCTGCCTCTTGTCGGAAAGCGGGGACTACGAGGTCTGCCTCGGTGACATCAGCCTCGATACATCGAAGCGGTTGGTCGATGATCTTGGGCTTTCGCGAGTGACACCCCTGCTTCTCGACGTCCGACACCCCGACGCTATGAGCGCATATTTGACAGCGCATCGATGCGATGCGGTTCTGTCGAGCCTCCCGTATTTCTGCAATCCGGTTGTCGCTGGATTGGCCCGGGAACACCGGCTTCACTATTTTGACCTGACGGAAGACGTCGAAGTGACCAATCAGGTCAAGGCCCTGAGCACCAACTCGCCACAAGCCTTTGTACCGCAATGCGGTTTGGCCCCCGGTTTCATCAGTATTGCGGCGCACGACTTGATCACCCATTTCGATACAGTGGATACGGTCAAAATGCGGGTCGGAGCCTTACCGGTCCATCCCAGTAACGCGCTTAAATATTCACTCACGTGGTCTACCGATGGGCTGATCAACGAGTATGGCAACATCTGCTACGGCATTGAGGGAGGGGAGAAGGTGCCCCTTCAGCCTCTTGAAGGGTATGAGACGATTGAGGTGGACGGACTCCTGTATGAAGCCTTCAACACCTCCGGAGGATTGGGAACGTTGGCGGATACCTACGCAGGGAAAGTCCGGACCATGAACTACAAGACGCTGCGGTATCCGGGCCATTGCGAGAAAATTCACCTCCTGATGAACGATCTGAAGCTAAATGAGGATCGTGAGACGCTCAAACAAATCCTCGAACGGGCGGTCCCCCAGACACTGCAAGATGTTGTGCTGATCTATGCCTCCGTCATGGGAATGCGGGGGGGCGCGTTGTTCGAGGAGAACTATGTGAAGAAGATCTATCCTCAATGCATTAAAGGAAAACTGTGGTCCGCCATTCAAGTGACGACCGCATCGAGTCTCTGTGCTGTGGTGGATCTCGTCCTTGCGGCGCCCACACAGTACAAGGGATTCGTGACCCAGGAATCGTTTCCGTTACACGACGTGATCAACAATCGGTTTGGAGCCTGCTACCGATGATGCCTATCGCGGAAATCCTGAAGGGACTCGGCTTGAGCGCCATCAATGCCGGTGGTAGTACCGGGGCCCATTGGTGGGCCGCCGGCGAGAACACATCGCTGCTGGAATCCGTGAATCCGGCGACCGGCGAGTCGATTGCGCAAATTCGACCCTGTTCAGCCGCTGACTATGAACATATCGTGGGGGAGTCCATCGCGGCATTTCAGCGATGGAGGCTCGTCCCAGCTCCCAAGCGGGGAGAACTCGTCCGGTTAATCGGCGCCGTATTGCGGGAGCACAAGGACCTGCTCGGCTCGCTGGTGTCGCTTGAAGTCGGCAAGATTAAAGCGGAGGGGGACGGCGAAGTTCAGGAAATGATCGACATGGCCGACTTTGCCGTCGGCCAGTCGCGCATGTTGTATGGCGCGACGATGCAGTCTGAGCGGGCGCAGCATCGGATGTCGGAGCAATGGCATCCGCTCGGACCGGTCGGCGTCATTACGGCCTTCAACTTTCCCGTGGCGGTCTGGGCTTGGAATGCGTGTTTGGCCGCGATTGCCGGGGATACGGTTGTGTGGAAGCCTTCGCCGAAAGCGCCGCTCTGCGCGATCGCGGTGCAGCATCTCTGTAACCGAGTGATGGAGCAGCAGGGGTATCGAGGGATCTTCTCACTGATCGTCACGGCTGAGAAAACTATCGCGGAGATGTTGGCTCAGGATCGCCGATTCCCATTGATCTCGTTCACAGGATCCGTACCGGTCGGTCGAGCTGTGGCCATCGACCGTCGCGCTACGGCTGGGGCGGACGCTTTTGGAACTGAGCGGGAACAACGCGATCATCGTGGATCAGACGGCGGACCTCTCCTTGGCGATTCGCGCCATCGTGTTCGGTGCGGTCGGCACTGCCGGCCAACGCTGTACGACGACCAGGCGGCTGTTCGTCCACGAGTCTCGTTACGATGAAGTGGTCGCAAAGCTTATCTCCGCATACAAGCAGATACGCATCGGCAATCCATTGGAGTCAGGCGTGCTCATGGGGCCGTTGATCGATCGAGCTGCGGTCGAGGCCTATCGGAAGACTCTTGAAGAGGTGACGCAGGCTGGAGGGAAAATTCTCTACGGAGGGCAGGTGCTGGATCAACCAGGCTATTTCGTAGAACCGGCCATCGTGAACGCGGAGAATCATTGGCCCACTGTCCAGCGCGAGACCTTTGCGCCGATTCTCTACGTCATGCCCTTCAGGGCGCTAGACGACGCCATTGCGTTACAGAACGCGGTCCCTCAGGGCTTGTCTTCTGCAATTTTTACGTCCGATGTGCGGAATAGCGAGCGGTTCATCTCCACTGCCGGCAGCGACTGCGGGATCGCCAATGTGAATATCGGGACATCAGGGGCGGAAATCGGCGGCGCCTTTGGAGGTGAAAAGGAAACCGGCGGAGGGCGCGAGGCCGGCTCGGACGCCTGGAAAGCCTATATGCGGCGGCAGACGAACACCACCAACTGGGGCAACGATTTGCCGTTGGCTCAGGGTATTCAGTTCGGCTCATAGTATCTGTGCCTGTGGAGGAAGGAGCGTGGATCATGGAACCAGGCGTCGAGTTAGATGTGCTGATTGCCAGGATGATTCAGGAGTATGTATCGCGCAATCAGGCGGCCAAGGTGTTGCGGGACTCCCTGGATGAGGCGGGAGTCGGCTTCTATCCGGTCGCAGACCATCTCACTCTGCGGACGATGGATATCGACCGACGTGCACAGGAATTCACGAAGCTCGGGTATGTGTACAGCGAAACGATCGAGTACGAAGACTGGTATGCGAAGGTCTATCGAAAGATTGGATATCCTGCACTCTTTGTGGATCAAGCCTATCCCGATGATCGGGGCCGTACCAGCATCATTCCTGGTTGGGTCAACAAATTTGGCGATCAGGTATTTCATCATGTGGCGGTGCGCGTGGAAGATATCGAGCAGGCGATTGAACGGTTGAAGGTTCAAGGGGTGGTCTTTGTCGGTCAGATTGTCGGCGCCCGCGGCGGCCAGTTACGGCAAATCTTCACGGCGCCAGAAATGGTAGACGGTCAGCCTTTTTCCGTGCTTGAACTCACCGAGCGCCACCGCGGATATCAAGGATTCTCGCCTCCCCAAGCAGACAGCCTGATGAAATCCACCGTAGTTCGGTAGTGTCCCCTACTCCCCCGCATTATTCATGGGCGTTTCCGCGCGGCTCGCGAACAAGATCGATAAAATTTCCGGTGTGTACCGGGGAAGGGGAATAAATTTGGCGATTGACTATTTATAATATGTCGAGTATTCTGGACATATGGACATTAAAGAAGCTCTCGCCGCTTTCGATTCGCTGTCGCAGGATACCCGACTGCGAGTGTTTCGTTTGCTGGTCGAATATGGCGAGGCTGGTGCGCCGGCCGGTGCGCTGAGCGAGTCCTTGCATATTCCTCACAATACGCTGTCGTTCCATCTGTCGCATATGAGCCATGCGGGTCTCGTCGTGTCGAGACGGGAAGGGAGGTCGATTATCTACAGTGCCAATTTCGAGTTTTTTTCAGGGCTGATCCGCTACATGGTTGAAGGACTGCTGCCGCATCGAATTTGCCAGTATCCGCGATGACAAAAAGCGGAAATGCTCGATCATTGAACTGTCACACTGTTGCGAACCAAAGGAGGACATATCATGAAACGATTTCACATCCATGTTGGGGTTGAAAAACTCGATGAATCCATCCGCTTTTACAGTGCCCTGTTCGGCGCGGAGCCGGTGAAAACGAAACCTGACTATGCCAAATGGTTGCTGGAGGATCCCCGCGTGAACTTCGCGATCTCCACGCGGGCGAAGAAAAATGGCATCGATCACCTGGGCATCCAGGTCGAGGAAGAGAGCGAACTGACCGAGTTGCGTGACCGCCTCAAGGCTGGAGACATGGCTGTGGTCGAGGAAGGCGAAACGGTCTGCTGTTACGCCCGGTCGGACAAATCCTGGATACAAGACCCCGCAGGCATTCCGTGGGAAACGTACCGGACGATGGAGGATGCCCAGCTTTTCTCCGGCCATGCCGATCAGGCTGAGAGTGCATGTTGTACGCCGGAGACGATGGGAGAGCCTGAGTGCTGCGAACCGTCTGAAAAAACCGCCGGGTGCTGCGGCTGATGAAGTCGGATACGCTCAACGTATTGGTCCTGTGCACGGGTAATTCGTGCCGCTCCGTCATGGCTGAAGCGTTGATCAATGATCTCGGCCGTGGCCGGTATCGGGCATGGAGTGCCGGAAGTGTTCCAGCGGGCTATGTTCACCCGAAATCTATCGAGACGTTACAACGGCATGGCATTGATCCCGGTCAGCCACGCAGCAAGTCATGGAATGAGTTTGCTGCACAGTCGTTCGATCTGGTGATCACGGTCTGCGATCAGGCTGCGGGCGAAAGCTGTCCACTCTTTCCTGGCAACCCCAAGAAGCTGCATTGGAGTACGCCTGACCCGGCCAAAGCCACTGGATCAGATAGCGAAAGAGACGAGGTGTTTGACAGGACTTTTTTAAGGCTCAAGAACTCGCGTCGAGGAATTAATGAAATGACCGTCTGCTCCTCCCGTCGTCTGTCGTCGTATAACCGTGATCTGACACTCTGAATATTTCCCGCTACGAAACTACAAGCTGTAATAAATCGACTCAGGCCAGTCTGCGGAATGACAACGTGCAACGATCTACTTCTATCCCCATGCTTTCTCGCCTCGTTTTACGAGGCCACGCAAGAGCCGCGGCATTTGTTCTCTGGCCTTCTCTTGGCGTTGGCGCTGGCGTTCGACCATGCGCCCGGCGACAAATGCGGCCCGCGCGCTGAGTCGATTGTTTGAGAAACGCCCTGATATGTGCCTCCGCTTGAATGGCGTCTTGGTGCATGCCTAAGACATCCTGCACGACGCGGGCTCTGTTGATAAAGCGTGTAGCCGGCTTTGCCGACAGTCGGTTCAGCGAGTTCCGCGGCATAGCGGGCTCGCTTGGTTCTGATCCTGGTCTTGTGGATGTTGGCATTGTTCGGTGAGTCACCAGCTTGACGAATCGCGTTTCGCAACTTTGTGAACTCCTGCTTGGCAAGATCGCGCAACGTCACGGTAGATTCGACGATGGTCGGATCGTGCGGCGCTTGCTGGAGCCGCCTGATGAGGTCGAGATACCGTTCGCTCTTCAGCTCGTTCAGTAGAGATTCCTGAACATTGTTCCGCTGGGTTTCCAGATGGGCGATGAACTGTGTCAGAGGCCTGCGGTCTCGTGCATCAAGCGTGGCAGATTCCTCACGGAAATAGGCAAGTTGTACGTCGAGGTCGCGGGCCGGTCCCAGCAGTTGGCCGAGCCAGCGCAACTCATCCCGCAACGAGTCAGCCCATTCAGGAACGAGCAGGGGCCTGGCGGCGCGCAGGACAGCGCGCAACTGCCTCGTGGCCACGCGCATTTGGTGCAGGCTTTCAGGTTCCCTTCCGAGCCTGGCGCCGGGATCATGCGCAATCAACCATCGAACATGACGAGCGAGGGCCCACTTCACATGGTCCATCACCGGCGCATCCGATGCCGGCTGGTGGCTCAGGACCGGGAGCTACCAAGGAAAGCGCGCGAACTAGCTTGGGGCGTCCGTCATGATCTTCGGCTCCCGCTCGACGGAGTTGCTGCTCGAGATCGGGCAGTGTGCTGTCCTTCCCATTCACCTGTTCGATTTCGAGTTCTCGAAAGCGCTGAAGGACTGCTCCGTCCTTCATAACAGATACGTGGTCGAGTGTGACGTCTGCGACAGGGACATTGTCCATTCGCACGCGGACACCCGTCCGCCAGACTCGCAAAGTCGCCACAGGCATGAGCTTCCGCTGTCCGAGATGGAGGAACAGCAGATCGCGGAACAGCGTCGGTGGAACAGACTGGCGATCGACCAGCTCAACTTCCTGCCGGTCCTTCATCAGAGCGAGCTTCAGTTGCCAGGCCTGTTTCCCGCGCTCGATTCGATAGCGCAGGGTGATTCCAGCGTGTGCCAGGTCATACTGGGAAGTGTCGTAGTAAGTCGAGGTCAGCCGCCGTCGTGGAATCGGGGTGCCGGGGAGCTCGGGCAGACGGAAATGGTCACCGACAGCCAGTTTGATTTCCCGCTCGACCGTTGATTGCACAGTCGGGTTGGTAGCAACGGGATCTGATGGTTTTGAGGGAGGCTTGTTGGCACGAGCCATCAGCAGTCTCCTTACGGTACTTTTAACTGTCGCAGATGGAAAGGGAGAGAAGCAATCCCCATTGAGGGTCTACCGCAATATGATCGAACGCGGGGGACACGCGCAAGCGAGGTTTGGTGGACCCTGTAGGGGGCGAACCTACGGCCCACTGATTCAGAATGCTGCTTGAGTGGGGGTGCTTAAATCATTGAAAGATTGAGCAATCCCCGTACCGGCACAGCGGTTTCACGTGTGAGTTCGCTTGTCGGAACCTGTTTCATTTAGGGTCAATCCGTACCAATTTCTCTCTCTGGCTAACACCGGAATAACACCCGTTTGGGATTTGTGTAGAAAGGAGGGATGGGTTTCGGGAGAAACTATGGCTCCCCTTAAACTACTAGTTGCCCTAAACGGGCTCTTGTGGTATCAATGCCAGCGGTATATGGCGAGACCGAGGTCAACCGATTCAGAGGAAGCCATAGTCGAATCCACCATCAACTTAGGAGGACATCATGGAAATAGCACTTATCCCAGCCATCTTCGTCGCCATTTTCACAGGGATCGCGGCTCTAATTTTATGGTTCCCATATGACAGGAACGTCAAATAACGGCACGTACAGAATGTGGGCCTCCCCATTCTCTTACGAATGAGCGGATTGCGCTGTTCTTTTGGGTGTCGTTGGGACTGCGGGAAGTGTATGCGTTCAGGGTGCTGATTGTGCAGGACTTCGATGGTGTAACCATCGAGGGCAGAGATGGCTTGGCCGCGTAAGCTCTCCCGTCAAGGAGACAGTTTCAATAAAGAACTTCTGGCTTCAGGTTGATCCCGATATGTGGCGGGCGGCAGGCCCGCCAACGACTCATGGGCCGCTCTTCGTTATAGCTCTGCAGCTATTCAGCACGGATTCCCCGCACCTGCTCCAATGACTCAAACCCATACGTTGGGTACTTCAGTTCGATAGGCCCGAATATATCGTTCGATGAAGGTATTCTGATCTGGTTTCTTCTGTTGGATGTGCCACAGCTCAATCGTCCGCTCCGCACACCACGACAGGAAGCGCTTGGCGATACATTCTGGGCCATATCCAGCCGAATGGCCTTAGGCCGGCCCCCGGGCTACGGCGTATCTACTTCGATGGCCAAGCTCTCCCGCATGCCTTTATCCAAAATACTCAAAGTCCGAAACCGTCGGCCCTCGTAGAGGGTATCGCTCATGAAATCCACGGCCCACCCCGCGTACTGACTATCTAAGCAGAGGCGATTGAAATTTTTCCAGAAGCCCCAGCGACCCTTCGCAGTCACCAACATCGTGAACGCCGACTGCTGTCGGCTCTTCTCAGCCTTGCTTTAGGCTATCGAGTCCCTTCGTGAATCGATTCGCATGGGCCCGCTCCGCCATTGTGCGCAACCAACCTCAGGCGTGCTGGAGTTGTAAGTGTTTGAAGAATTTGGTGGGCCGTGTAGGGGTCGAACCTACGGCCCGCTGATTAAGAGTCCCGACGAAGACCCACCTCAGGACACTCAGCAAGACCAATCATCAGCAAAGAGAGAGGATTCGTGATGGCGTACCTTATCCTGGATCAGGATGTGTCACGGTGTTTTGGCACCAGCTTGGCACCATTTGAGCAACGACAATGCGTAGCTCAGACCTAGGCTGTAACTTGTTTATGGCGGATTTGGAGAAAATCTTGATGCACCGGAATGCTGTAACCGTCCTTCGTGGCGAAGTTGGTCTGGAGGTATGCTTCCACGTCTTGCCTGGTTGGTGGCGATTTAACCTCCAGCAAATTCAGCATGAATTCGGCGACAGCGTAGGCCTTGTCCAGCTTTGGCGTCTCGACGTGAGCAGGATCGAGTATGGTGACGACCTCATACCGGTCCCCGTGCTTGGCGCGGAAGGCATCGGCGGTCCGGCGCAGTTCAAACCGGTGACCCAAAAAGTGGTGAACCATGTTCATGCACCCGCTTTCCCGGTGCTGGAGGACGACGATCGTCACGCCGGTGGGCGACATCCACGAGACGAGGCGTTCCAGGTGCGCCAACCACTCCCCCGGAGCAATGTAATACAGCATATGGGAACAGAGCACCAGATCGCCCTTTGCAGTCGGTTGTGCTTCCAAAATCGGAAGACCAATCGCCTCAGCCCTCGGCAGGACCTGTTGCAGCTGGTTCAGGAGAAAAACGTTAGGCTCGATGGCTATCGTGTGGTTAAACGCACCTGCAAACGCCTTGGCCACTTCTCCGTTCCCGGCGCCTGCATCGATGAGAACCTTACGCGCTGGCAGCCTATCGACCACCTCTTGCAGCCATCGCTTGGCGTTACGTTTCTGGTCCGTGTGATCGAGGAATATTTGAAAAGCTTGTTTATAGTCCTCGCCTTGAGAATCAAAGATGCGAATACATTCGTGGTTGCTCATATGGTAGACCCTTGGTTATCTAACCGAAGCTGCCTATTTCTTACCTGGGCACGGGATGTCGGGGCTGGGCTCTATGACCATGTCAATTCCGCTGATGCACTGTCTCGACGGAGTGCCATTTCAGGACACTCAGCAACAACAATCATCAGCAAAAGGCGAGAATTCGTGATAACACACCTCACTCTGAGCCATGTGTCAGGGTCTTTGGGCACCAGCTCGGCACCAACGAACGAGGCAGGGACAGGCCGGAAGGCCGCCACCACTCCGCCATTGACGAGGGATCACTGGATCTCAATATGCGACGTGAGCCGGACGGATAAGTTACTTCTCGTCTCGGATTGCTGCCTTTACTTTAGCCTTGAGCTCCGGGGTGACCTCCCGAATCCCATGCTGTTTTGCGTGCTCCGCGGCATTCTTCAACACTTCCTCTTCCGTGTTCCCCCGTACGACATGTGTGCATCCGGACGATGGATCAACCTTGGCGCACTCCACGATTTTTCCCATGGTAGCTCCTCCTTGTTGGGCCAGGACCTGCCAATCTGCTGCGAAAACCTTGCTAAATGTGAGAAACAAAAAGCAAATTCTGAGGAAATTCGAGGTGAGAGTCAATGGCTCCAAATCCAGTTGGTGCCAGTCTGTCCCACTATTGCGGATCCGCTGATGGTGTATCAGAACGGGATTTTAGCCCCTTGTTTCGACAAATCTTTTCACTCTTGGTGCCAACGTAGTGCCACGCATGCTGGACTCAGAACCTCAGCAAAAGCCTCTCAACGGCAACGTGACGCATGGGGATCCGTTGTTGAAGCAGGCCGTCACGAACGGGGGCACGTTGCGATCGCTGTGCAGGCAGACCGTTCATCATGATTTCGAGAGCGCGAGCTAGAGGAGTGCTTGATAAAACCTGATTGTGGCGACAGTGGATTACAACATGGGGCAGATGCAGTAGCGCAAGAAAGGCTAGTGAATACGGGAAACGAAAGAACACGGTCTTCTTCATGCTCTGTGTTCTGCGACAGTGATGTTACGGAGTGGTTCATGATGATTTCGGGGGTGCGATGCTGACAAGAGCTAACCTTGCTACGAAAAGGACAAGATGGCTTTTCAACATTGATCTCGAAAAGGGTGCGCGATGATTGGGGAATTGAATGAGTGTGTCTTCATCCAGTGACGACCTGGAGAAGACAGCATGCGTGATGATTTCGAATTGTTGCACCTAGAGATTACTAGATAAAAATGAAATCCCTCGTGACCGAATACCATGCGCTCAACATCACCGATCTTGCCCGAGGGGGCTGGCTATATCCATTCTCTAGGTATGACTGGGTGTGGCGGACAAACAAAGGAGCCCACCAGACCACCATCACCATTACGGTAGTTACGGATGCCCTCCAGCTCCTCGTTCCGACGTATGGGCTTGCAGACGTCCTTCAGACGGTGCAACTGACCTATTCGCTTGGGCTTCAAGGGGGGAAACGTCCCTGGTTTGTCTGTCCCACTTGTCGACGACGGGTTGGGGTGCTGTATCACACAAACGGCCTGCCATTTCGGTGTCGGAGGTGCTGCAAGTTAGCCTATCCGTCTCAGTACCAATCACGAGATCAGAGTTACGGCCGTCAGGCCCGGATGGTGAGTTATCGTGAACAGGATCGACTCAGGGCGCAGTATGGGGGGGAGCCATGATGATTTCGAGGCGAAGCACCCTGGCTAATACCCTGGCGACTTCCGCCATTGAGGGGATAAAGCGAACGCAGCACGATGAAGCCGAGACCACCCAGCCCATACCCAGGCAAAAGAAAGGCAGGGATGTCTAAGTGAACAGACACCCTGCCTTAATGCAGAACCAGCCTAACCATCCGATTGGCTAGAAGAACAGCTTTGCACCGAACAGGAAGCCGAAGGAGGAGGCGTTCCAATCGTTCACTTGAAACCCGCCGATCGTGGCATGCCCATCATTGCGCTTGTAGGCCATTTCCGTGTTCAGCGCGACCTGTTGGGTGAGCATGTAGTCGGCGCCCACGCCGAGTCGCCAGGCGAAGGTGTTGCTGGGTGAAATGGTGGCGCCGCTAATCGCACTGCTTTCCCCAAAGCTATTGACGTTCACGCCAAAGCTCATGTTCGCGTACGGAATGATCGGGCCGAACTTGACCGGACGGACTTCCACAGTCGGGAGGACAGAGACGGTATCTTGATGCCCCAGGTCAATCGACGGCCGCTCCACATTAATCGAATGGCGCTCCCACTCCAGCATCATGCCGGCCAAAAGCCACTTGTTGAGGCTGTACATCGCTTGGAAATTGACCAAGGAGCCCACGTCGGTTGAGGTATTGGCGGTCAAGGATTGGGTCAGAGGAGCAAACCCAGCCCGCATCCCGAGCACTATTTTGCCGGGCTCGATTCCCCCCTGTTCCATCTTCCACTCTTCCGCTCTCGCCTGACTGCCCATACCGAGTGCGCTGAGCCCCATGAGTCCCACCAACCCCCATCGAGCGATCACGACCCCCATATAAATCCTCCATAATGTAATGATGAAACCCATTCCCTGGCGTCAGGCTGTTCAGTCGATAATGTCGACTTTCTTCCCCATCGCCTTGGCGCGTTTGAGACACTCGGCGTCCGACACTGAACACCGAAGTGTGTCGAGTTCACTTTCCTCTACCAGCTCGACTTTCTTGCGTTGGGCCTTCGCTTGCTTCATGCAGCCGGTATCAGTCACCACACACTTCATGCTGTCATTGGCAGTGGGTGCTTGAACCATCTCGACCGGCTTCCCTTCTTCTTTCGCACGTCTGAGGCACTCCCGGTCCGTAGCAACACATTTGACCGTGTCTTCGGTCTTCTTGATAGCCTTGTCGATGGATTGATCGATGTTCTGATTGACTCGATCCTGCGTTTTGCGTTTGGCGCTTTCGGTGGCTCGACCCATGAGGCCATCGAGGTACCCCTGGGCCTGTACCTCCATAGTACTGATGAGCAGCATCGTTATAACGATAACCCAGCCGATGACACGCTTCTCCATGAATGACCCCTTCACATCGGAAGCTGGAGGCTCCTGGTTGACAACGTGGTCTCACGCACCTGCCAAAAAGAAGAATAGCAGATCGAGAGAATTCCGCTAACCTATTCAACAGAAAGGTGTTCGGAGACGCCGCCTTGCGCCGTATTGATGATTTCGGTATGTTCCGGTCTGTTCAGGTGAATTTCGGTCATTTTATGCGTGTGGCTAACACTCTATTAACACGTAGGGTTTCTATTTACTTGAGAACTAGGAGGGCAAGGAGGACGATGTGCTCTTGCGGACAATATCGGCACCACAATCCATACAGAGATAATTTTTTGCAGCACGCTTGGGCCTGGACCGCTCCAAGGAGACGTAGTGATGTGAGCATGTGAGGATACCGGCTCGCACCTTCCATTTCGCACGCAAGACCTTCGCTTGAGCGTTTGTCATTCGAGGACGATAGCACAGACGCGCCGTTGACGTGAGTTAATATGAGAATCCCCGCCGAGGTATCTACACCATTCCCTTCAGACTAAGCGACAGCTTGCTGAAGCCACGCCCGCACTACCTGTCACTGATCACCTTGACATCTGAACGTGAGTAATTCCGGTTTGTTCCGTTTCAACCACATAAAATAGAAAATCTGCATATCGGTGACCATATATGAGCGCCGTTTCTTTGCCCATATACGCCACTCGGCAATGATTGTTTTTTCTGCTTTTGCAAGCGTGAGCACTGGTGGCATAAGGAGGCCCCCATAAGTTCAGCAGGCGCAGTCACTACACTACAGCGACCGCCTGAGGTGCCCCTTCTTCCAATTAGGAAACTCTGCTCGTAGAGCATCAAGCTTCGCGACGACGATGGCTTCCTCAACTTCCGTCAAACGATTTTCAGGCGTGAAAGAACGAAAGAGTTTGAGCAGGGATCTACTTGCGGTTCGAAACTCCTCGACTGTTTGTGCTGGTGCCATTACATCTCCTAAGGTGATGGGGCCGCCTGGAGAGGGACCTTATGCTGGCGAGGAGGCGGACGCGATTGTCTTGAGGAGTTCAGTGGTGTTGGAGGACTTGGAGAGGCAGGCATAGGCCCCCTCCACCTTGGCGAGTCGCGCTATCCTCCACGTCAACAGGTCCGAGTGCACCACCACACGACTCTCTGGCCAGCGGTCACGGATTTCTGTCAGAAGTTCCAACCCATCCATTTGAGGCATGGCGAAGTCAGTGAGGACAATATCGAATCGTGTCTCCTCCATGTAGCGTATCGCATTCATTCCATCCGAGGCCGCTCGAACTGCGTACCCAGCTGACGTTAATACCTCGCAAAACAGGTCCCTGCTCAGCTCATGATCATCCACCACTAGCACCTTGGTGTTTTTCTGATGTGTCATAGACAGGTCCCCCGCGTTGTGTACCTGAGGAGTTTCAAGTATTAGCAGCCTTCTCAGGAAGGCAGTCGTGCGAATTCGCGGGCGAATATACGCAACAACGATCTTTCGAGTCTGGTCAATATTGAACAGTTTTGAAACGTGGATGGAGGTGGCGGTCGGTGCAGATAGGGGCGCGAGGGGGAACGCGCCGTGGCCTTGCAGGGAACTTGCGGGGGTGTTACGTGGTGGGATCACGACGCGGTGTTTTCCGATTGAGACTCGGCACCCAAACTAGGAATGTTCCTAGGTCTGAAATCTCTCCGAGGATTGTATGGAATGAGTATGCATTTCATAGCTAACCGAGGAGGATGCCGTGGAAGAGTTCGTTCCGATCTGCTGTTTCTGCTCTATGGTGCGAGACGATAGGAATAGGGAAGTCGGCAAAGGTCCATGGATGAATCTGAGCACCTATGCGAAGAGCCGGCAGTTGTCGCTCAGTCATCGATTTGTATTCAGTCACGGCTACTGCCCCGATTGCGTCGCACATTTTGACGAGCGCCTGGCCGCCTATCGTCAGACGACTGTCCGGGAGTCACTGACAGAAGCAGCGCGCCGGCTCATTGCAGGAGCGGACAGAGAATTGAGGAAACGCTCCGGCGCGGTCAGCGCCGTTGAAGATGTATCATCAGGCTGCGAAGAAGCGAGCGGATTGGTGCGGCAGGCTGTCGGCGCAGGTCGGCGCGCGTATGTCCTGGTCAATAATCGTGAATCGGGCGGAAGGAAACGCGTCGTTGACCTTGGAAAGTAGCCCTTCGCTGTGAGGTTCTGACCGAGCCTTGACGTTCAGGGACTTGCGGGATGTTACGCAGCGAGGGACCGTTGGGTCATAGGTTCCCCGCAGAGAATGCAAACATGATTGCCTGTCGTCTCGCCTTGGGCATCAAATTCTAATTCCAAGGTGAAATGTCTACAGGTTTCCACAGCCGTTTGGCCCTTCCACTGTACCCGTATGCGAACCGCTTCGTTGATCGTCATAGGATTTGCCCTCCTTGTCTGTCCGCATGCTCTGCATAGAAAACTAACCAGTCTGTATTAGCAAGGCATTAAGTCAGAATTAGAACCAGCTTATGCAGGTATGGGCTGATCCAAGGGAAGGAGGTCACAGTCATGACCCACGATGAACTCGCATTACTCCAGCAACGCCTCCTCAGCGACAGCAGACTCACCGCGCGACTCGAGAGCATTCACCCGGTACCCCTTGAACGGAACGCGCTCGTCCTCACCCCCGCAACGGTAGACCGACTCCTCACAGAGGCACAGGTGTTCCGCCCATAACAAGGCCTTGTGCTCTACTCCGAGGGGACAAAGTTATATTGTCACGCGAACGCGCTGCAACCTGTGTTGCTTGGTGTGGCGCTCGGTGAAGGTGGAGAAGGTGGGGCGGTGCCGTACTTTGGATGGAGTGGTAGTGGTAGATGGGCGGTGGTGGCTACACTCGTTCTTTATCGACGGAAATATCTTGATCGATTCGTGCCCGCGCACGCCGGACCGTGTGTGGTGGGCGATGAAGTATGACCGGGCGTTGTTTGCGTAGTTGTGGCCGGATGATGGGGACTTGCCTCCAGTGTTGCGGGGCTAGAGCCTCTTGGCGATAGACTCCCCGCAGGTTATTGACTTCATCCCCATACGGCTGATGAAATGATGCCCTACAATTTGGAGATGGCGGGATGCCGCAAGGTCCACACACTCCCGCTACCATCTCAGTGCTCTTGATTGATGGAAACGCCGCCGACCGCACGCACTTTGCCGATTATCTGAAGGACAGCTCACCCGAATACCACATCTTCGAAGCCACAAACGGCAGAACAGGCCTTGCCCGCTATCACTCACAGCGGGTTGATTGCGTGGTGGTCGCAGTAGACTTGCCCGATCAATCGGGCTTTGAGGTCTTAGTACAGTTAGTGCCTGTCGCCAGTAGACCGAACGTCGCGGTGATCATACTTGCCCGCCACACATTTCGCGGAGTGCATGAGATTGCCATGGAAAATGGTGCGCAGGGATTCCTTGTGAAACAATTCATGTCGGGCGATGACTTGGATAGCGCTATTCGGCATGCTATCGCGCAGGTGGGACAAATGCCCGAGGAAGATTAATACCGGCCTATGGCGGGAAGCGGCGGTGAGGTTCTAAGGCGGCTCCCACCCCCAACAAGCATGGGGCCAAGAAGTCTTCCAGGAGTCAGGATCTCAATTCACGCGGCAATTTGAACAGACAAGTTGGATTCTGACAGGCCCACATGGGCGTGGGTGGTTCGGTCACTTGGCGGCTGAGAGAAACAGGCCAACTCTCGAACTGTTTCACATCTTCGGATTTACATTTTGGCAGGTTACTACCATTCCTTTCCCTCCCCTCTCATCATAATTAAGGGCGGAAGCGTATCACGCGGTGCGCGGTCGGGGTGCTGGGATTTACCCTAGTGACAAGCAGGAATTCGAAAAAATCAAAAAATATTTCTGCGTATACGATACGGGCATCGATCAGGCTATCCCCCCTCTGGGGGTCGAAATCGGGATGGAGCGGGCCGGGGGTGGGTAGTGTCCGCGCGCTGCTATGTTGCGGCAACGATGCGCTGCACCGTGCAGTTTCCTATGCCCAACTCCCTCGCAATGGCCCGCATGCCGCGTCCTTTGCGACGTAGCGCGAGTACACTGGCCTCTACCGCCGCACCGACACGCGGACGGCCCAACACCTTACCCTCTGCCCGCGCTCGCCCCAGGCCCGTCTTGACCCGCTCCACAATCATCTCTCGTTCAAACTCCGCAAAGACACCCATCATACGGAACATGGCCTTCCCCGCTGGAGTACCCGTATCTAAGCCTTGCTGGGAGCTGGATGGGTTGCTCAAGGCCAATCCCACATTTGCCATTGCGTCACGCAAGAAACGAAATCGCATAGGGACGAGTCGCCCCGAGGTGAACGCCATGACGGCGAAACAGCGTGATGCTTTCCTGGCGCATGCGCTGGGGAGAGAGCAGCAAGGGCTGCTTTCCTATGCTCTGCGGGTCATGTGGACGCTACGGGTGAAGACTGGGTTGCGACCGGAAGAAGCCTACGGTCTGCACGTCGGGGACATCGATTTACGGGGTCGAATGATTTGCATTGAGCGGGCCGTGAGCCTGGGGCGAATTAAGGACACTAAAACCCGCGAGCGGCGGTATGTCGATGTCAGCGACGGGCTGCTGCCGCTCCTGGCGGAGTATGTGGACTTCGTGAAGGTGGAAGCCGTCGCGGCCAACCTACCGGAACCCTACTGGTTGTTTCCTGGACGGCTGGGTGGACTGGTGACGGAGGCAGATGAGCGGTGGCATCGGGGCCTCTTCAAGCAGGTGGTGAGTGCGGCCAGGCTTCTGGGCTTTGTTCCCTACGACTTACGGCACAGTTTCGCCTCGCTCCTGCTCTCCGGCAACGTACCGCTCCTGTACGTCTCCAAACAATTGGGCCACGCCAAACCGACCACGACCCTGGATCATTACTCGAAGTGGCTCCCCGATGGCGAACAGCGGTTTGTGAACGTGCTGGACACGCAGTCGGAAAAAGTTGGCACCAAGACCTGGCACCAAGTTGACATAACCGAGAAGCAAGATGCCGAAGTGGTGGAAAAATTTGGTGGGCCGTGTAGGGGTCGAACCTACGGCCCGCTGATTAAGAGTCAGCTGCTCTACCAACTGAGCTAACGGCCCACCGGGTATGTGTGTGGCGGATATCTGTGTGCGGCTACTGTCCCTTGCCTGTTTGCTGGTGCGCCTGACAGGATTTGAACCTGTGGCCCTCAGCTCCGGAGGCTGATGCTCTATCCAGCTGAGCTACAGGCGCTCCTGCAACCAAGGTTGGTGAGACTAGCACAGGATTTTAGCCTCTGTCTAGCGGGGACCAGTTCATTTGGTTTGTTCGGTTTGTCTCGTTTGTTTGGTTGAACGAAACTAACCAGATGAACCAAGTCAATTCAACAAACCAGATCAACCAGCCAAACCTGGTTTGGCTACGTTTCGCGCGGTAAGAATCCGTAGGGCAGGAATACTTCTTCTCCTGTCGATCCAGTGGCCCGACGAAGCGCATCCAAGGAAGCGGCTTCTTCCTGTGCTAAGCGATGCTCCTCCTCTCGGAGTGCGGAGGGGAGCCGCAGGATCGGGATGAAGGTTTGGACTTCGCAGGCGCCATGGGCCAGACCGCGATCTTCTGTTGGGATGCCCATCGATCGGCAGGCCAGGGGGCGGTGATGGTAGATGCCACAGCGCCCGTCTGTTTCCAGTGCTGGACAGGGATGATGGTGAAACTCTGCGACTAATCGGTCGATGTCTTGATCGGACCAATTGTCGAGTAGATCGCTGTGGGTCAGTTGTGGGAACGCGGTTTCCATCGCGGCGGTCTGTTCGATGGCACGTTGTTCGATACGATGGCGGTGATCCGGCGGGAGGCCAGCGAGTCCCTGTTGGAGGGTGTGGATGTCGAGGAGGGTGATCGGGAAGGGACCGATGCAACAGCTGGTGCAGCCGAGTCGGCAGGGGACTTCACCGAGCAGGGTGGCGGTTGCCCGCTGGAACCAGTGGTCGGTTTTTTGATACAGCGGAGCAGGGTCGAGAGGTGTGCAATCCGCCACGGTGGCTTATTCCGCTTTGATGGAGAGATCGACGATGAGATCGCCCTTGGGTGAGTAGAAGCCTTGGTTGTCGATCTGGACGATTCCGTTGCACTGATCTTGGTAGAACTCCAAGATCCATCCGTTGAAGTCATAGCCCTCATCGGTCATATCATTCTGGGCGAATCGAGTCGTGAGCACAAACCGCGCGCGTTCCACATACTCGCGCACGAGTTCTGCCTCGATATCGTCGTGAGCGGAAAGGAGGCCTAGAAACAGTTCCTTCTCTTTGTCGAACACGTCTTGATAGGAGCCTCGATCCCGGGCACAAAATACCTGAATCGGTTTTCTGTTTCGATCGTAGCCGAGCGTCACTTGGACCCATGCCCATTCATCCAACATGGTGTCGTCCATGTCAGGCGGAGTAATCGGGGTCTGAGCACGTGACGTGAGAAACTCCAAAAGCAAACGGAGCGGAGGGGAATTTTCTTTCTGACAAAACACGCGAGAGTACTGGTACTGTTCTGCCTGTGCGGCGTCGGCTGGTTGGGCGGTCGATGGCAGAATCGGTAGGTCTTTTGCCATGCTAGCGACTCGGGGTACGGCAACATTGACTGACGAATACGAGAGAGGTTTGTACTCTACGCTGGCTGGTCTCGAAACTGCAAGAAGCTAGTGAAGGCGCTTCCCTACGCCTGGCCCGTGTTTTTCTGGTTGACAGCCTCGGAGCGCTTGGATAGACTCCCGCAGGTTTTCGCCGCTTCCAGCGACAAGATTATTCGTTCATGAATATTCATTGAGTCTGAGCGGAGTGACGAGAGGGGAGTTCACTGCATTTCACCATCATCGTTCTTTAAGGAGGTTGCTCGCATGGCTAAATCAATGACCAAGTCGCAGATCGCCGATTATCTGGCCCAGAAGACCGGGTTGACCAAGAAGGCATCCGTCCAACTCATGGACGACTTTGCCGCCTTGGCCTATAAAGAAGCGAAGAACATCTTCGTGATACCTGGAATCGGGAAGCTCGTATTGGCGAACCGCAAGGCCCGGATGGGACGGAATCCACAGACTGGTGAGGCCATTAAGATCCCAGCTAAGCGTGTGGTCAAGTTCCGCGTGGCCAAAGCTGCCAAGGACGCAATTCTCGGGAAAAAGTAGTCTGAGATCGTCCGGCGCAGACCGTACGTGACGCGCCTTCTTCAGGCCTAATTCACGCCGCATGAAGAACCAGAGGGCCGGCTCCCCGAGAGGGGCGCCGGCCCCACGCGTTTCTAATCATCGTTACATCGATGGACCGAGCCCGGTTCCGCCCATCCCGTCGTGTCCCACCAGTCTGATCGCGTCGCCGTCTTGAACCAGTGAGTCTTCGCTGGCAATCTTCTTATTGATGGTCACCAGCACTTGTTTCGCGCGAATGAGCTGGAGGAGATGGCGCAACTGAACGCCCTGCCGCTGAATCACCTGGCGGACGGACATGGGGGACGAAATATGACAGGCGAGGTCTCGTTCACCATCGGCGGTTTGAAGTTGACCCATCAAAGAAATGGTGATCATGGTCTGGCACTCCTCATCTTCAGTCGTGACGTCCACTTGGCTGGTTGGGCCATTGTACCCGTTGACTCCGTACCGGTCGGCATCGATAATGCTCGGCCATGCCGTCGCTGGATATCCAGAATCCCGGGATGCCGGATTTGCAATTCGTTCTGTTCGTGTCGGCCCTCTGCACGGCTGATCTTACGACACTCAACGTGCCG
The DNA here is from genome assembly GCA_963801725.1 of uncultured Nitrospiraceae bacterium. GTDB lineage: Bacteria > Nitrospirota > Nitrospiria > Nitrospirales > Nitrospiraceae > Palsa-1315. Next base: position 219,004 of record CAWDFX010000002.1, on the reverse strand, counting down.
GCGGAATTGCGAACCACTATTTTTGACCGTTGTTGGGCGCTCATCCATACCGAGGCGCCGCCGACTGACCCCAAGGCGCGCGTGCTCGATCTTCGCGATGGCACGGAATTGACGCTGGAAGCCTGTCTGTCGACGATCCGCTCGCTGCTGACGGACGCCGGTATTCAGACACTTACCTGGGATCACTCGGTGAGTGAGCCGACCCACGAGAGCACGCCGGCCGCGAAGCCATTGATCGACCGGTTGGGCCAATTGTACCCCGATCCTCCTCAGATCGTCGATCCTGAAAACCCGGCGTCGGATTAGCCGAGCGAGACGGGCGAGGCTGGCGGGAGAGGCGCGATCGTCTGAATCAGGCCGCCCGTCCCGTGTATGAAAGACAGGCAAGCGGACGGAGAAGCGCATTGTGCGGGTGACGACGACCGACATCCCAGGTCTATTGCTAATTGAACCGGATGTCTTCCGCGATCCGCGGGGGCTTTTTCTCGAAACCTACCATGCGCGTAGGTATGAGGATGCCGGTATTCCAGGTCTCTTTGTTCAAGACAACTACTCACAGTCTCTGCGGGGCACATTGCGCGGGCTCCATTATCAAGAACCGCATGCCCAAGGGAAGATTGTGATGGTGACAGAAGGAGCCGTCTACGATGTCGTGGTGGATATCCGAAAGGGGTCGCCGAGCTTTGGCCGGTGGTATGGAACAGACCTTTCGGCGGAGAATCGGCTCCAAGTCTATGTGCCGCCAGGCTGTGCACATGGATTCTGCGTGACCAGCGACCGCGCCTCATTTCTGTATAAGTGCACAGACTACTATGCGCCAAACGCTGAGCGCGGGATCATCTGGAGCGATCCCGCGCTCGCCATTTCCTGGCCGGTCTCGACACCGATCTTGTCCGCTAAGGACCGCATCTACAAATCTTTGGCCGAGATGGAGCCGGAGCTACCACGATATCGACCGGTCGGATGAGGCTCCTAGGACCCATTGATTCCACAAAGACGGCTATGTTAATCACCGAGGCCATAGTGGTAAGATTCCGGCGACGGTGACGGCACGATTTCTTAGCACAGGGAGGAGGGTACAATGGGGAAAAGTTTGACAGGGACCAAGAGTCACGACAATCTCAAGGGCGCATTTGCCGGCGAGTCCCAGGCCAATCGACGCTATCTCTATTTCGCCAGGCGGGCGGATATCGAGGGCTTTCCTGATATCGGAGGCTTGTTCCGCGATACGTCCGAGGCAGAAACAGGCCACGCATTCGGGCACCTGGATTTCTTAAAGGAAGTCGGGGATCCGGCGACCGGGGTACCGATCGGCAATACCGAAGCGAATCTGAAGTCGGCGATCGAGGGCGAAACCTACGAGTACACGCAGATGTACCCTGGTATGGCCAAAACAGCTCGGGACGAGGGATTTGCTGAACTCGCTGAATGGTTCGAGACGCTCGCCAAGGCGGAGCGGTCCCATGCGAATCGATTCACGAAGGGACTCGATAGCCTGAAGCAAGGCTGAGAAGAGCTGACAGCAGTCGGCGTTCAGCGGTCAGTGATCAGTTCATCGTTCATGTGGTTTGTCTCGTTTGTTTGGTCTATTTGGTTTGTCCGATTCGAACCAGAGAAACACTACAAACTAGATAAACCAGAGAACGTGACCGGGGTTGCTGGCCGCTGAGTGCTTTCTGATCGGAGCAACGTGAACGGCCTGAGTCTGATCAATCCCATCGATTCCGCGCAGCTCCAGAAAGACACGCAGCGCATCTTTGAAGTCTGCGATGGCTGTCGGCGCTGCTTCAATCTTTGTCCGTCGTTCAACACGCTGCTCGACGGGATCGATCGATATGAGGGCGACGTCGCTAAGCTCACACCAACCGACCACCATCGGGTCGTCGATGAGTGCTATTATTGTAAGCTCTGTTTCAACCACTGTCCCTATACGCCACCACATCAGTACGCCCTTGATTTCCCTCGCTTGATGATCGCGTGGAAGAAGCATCTGGCCGCGACGCGAGGGGTGGGCTGGCGCGATCGGTTGTTGATCAAGACGGATATGATCGGCACTCTCGGGAGTCTGCTGGCGCCTGTTGCCAATTGGGTCCTGAGCCTTCGGCTAATTCGCAGGATGATAGAATCATGGGCCGGCGTACATCGGGATCGACAGGTCTTGCGATTTGCTCCGGAAACATTTATCCACTGGTGGGAACGTCGAGGGGCGGCACAGGTCCCTGCGTCCGCGCCGCGAAAAGTTGCGCTCTTTGGAAGCTGCTTGGTCAATTATCAGGCGACCGATGTCGGCAAGGCGGCGATTCAAGTCCTCGAAAAAAACGGTGTGCATGTCGTGATCCCCGAACAGCGTTGCTGCGGCATGCCCTCCTTCGACATCGGCGATACGGCGGCGATTCAGCAGGCCGCCTCGTCGAATATCGCGTCGTTTTTGCCTTGGGTGGAGAAAGGCTACGACATTGTCGCGCCGGTGCCCAGTTGCAGCTTGATGTGGAAGCGGGAATATCCCGAGATCGTCGGGGGTCATGAGGTGCGGCGCGTGGCGGAACGGACGTTCGATGTCTGTGAATATCTCATGAGGCTAAAGCGGGAGGGCGTGTTGGCCACAGACTTTCAGCAGAAGCCCGGACGAGTCGCCTACCAGGTACCCTGCCATCTGCGGGATCAGAACATCGGGTTCAAGTCGAAGGAACTCATGGAGTGCGCCGGCGCCCAGGTTGAGGTGATTGAGAAATGCTCCGGCCACGACGGCTCATGGTCCGCCAAGACGGAATTCTTTCCCCTCTCGATGTTGATCGCGCAGAAGGCTGTTCGAGTGATCGAGCAGGCTCCGGCCGATCTTGTCGCCTCTGATTGCCCATTGGCGGGACTGCAGTTGGATCAGGCCGGCGCCATGGTCCATGCTGGCGGCAGGCCGACGCAACATCCGATTCAAATCGTGCGCGATGCCTACGGACTGAGATCATGAACCTGTTGACTGCCCAAGACCTCTTGCCCGCAGCAGAGTATGAACATCAACGGGAGCAGTTTCGCTCGCAGATTATTGCGCTCAAGCAGCGGCGCCGAATTTCCGTCGGGCCGCTCATCACACTTGTCTTCGAAAATCGTGAAACGTTGCGGTTTCAGACCCAGGAAATGATCCGGGTCGAGCATATCCTCGATCCCGACAAAGTTCAGGAAGAATTGAATGTCTACAATGCCCTTATGCCGGGGTCCGGTGAATTGAGCGCCACATTGCTGATTGAGATTACGGAGCAGGATCGGATGAAAGAGTGGCTTGACGTGTTCATGGGACTCGATCACGGCGACACCGTCGCGATTCGCGCTGGAACTGAGCAGGTCTTTGGAATATTCGAAGGTGGCCACAGTCATGAAACCAAAATCAGCGCGGTGCATTTCGTCCGATTCCGGCCGGCCGCGTCGATGACAGCCGCATTCGCCGACTTGCGCCAACCAGTTATGCTGGCGGTGCACCATCACGAGTACCACGCCGAGACGCCTGTTCCTGGAAGCATGCGTGAAGAATGGCTCAAAGATCTGAGGTAGCATGGCGCCTGTCTTACTGACGAAGCGTATCGAGTTTGCTGCGGCGCATCGCTATATCAAGGAGGAATGGGATGAGGCCAAGAATCGCGCTGTGTTCGGTCCCTGCTACAACCCGCCTGCGCACGGACATAACTACATGGTCGAGGTGACGGTCTTGGGCGAGGTCGATCCGAAGACCGGCATGGTTGTGAATCTCTTCGATTTGAAGCGCGTCTTGCTCACTGTGCTCGAAGAATTCGACCATAAAAATTTGAATCTGGATATGCCCTACTTCCAGGGCCGGATTCCCACGTCGGAAAACCTTGCACGTGTCCTCTGGAGCAAGCTGGATACGCAACAAGCCATCGGTGCGCTCTATGCGATTCGGTTGTATGAGGATGAAGATCTGTATGCCGAAGTGACGGCAGCGGCCGGGCTCGACGTTGCCAGCGTCACGCGACGCTACTCGTTCACGGCGGTGCAGGACAGTAAGCCAGGTCCCGAATGGGACTGCTTCGTGACGGTCCATGGCGCCATTGATCCCGTGACCGGTATGGTGACGGATATCGGCGCTCTCAACCGTTTAGTCCAAGAAAAGGTATTGCAGAGGTTCGACCGGCATGGGCTTTCTGAGGTCTTCGGGACTCAGCCCGTGACCGGCGAGGAGCTGGTCGAACATATCTGGAGACAACTGGCTTCTTCTCTCTCATCGGGAAGATTATCGAATGTTCGTCTCGTTCAGTCTCGGGACCTGTCTTTTGAATACGCAGGCTGACGCGTCTGCGTATGTTCGCTTCGGGCACTCTATGATTACACGTTTGATCGCTGCGTTGCTGATGGTGTACCTCCCGTGGACGTCTATGGCCTGGTCTGCCGAAGAAGGGTCGGCGATTGAAAAGACTGTCAAGGAGGCCGCTATGGCGGCTGCGACCTTTTCAGAAACCAGGGACAAGCAGGCCGTGTTGAAGCTGTATACCAAAGACTATGCCGGTATTCAGGATGGTGAGACGGAGACACGGGACTCGATTGAGAAATGGCTGTCGGACTATGAATCTGACCTCAACAAGGGAAGCACACTACGCTTTATCAGCGTCGTGTCGAACCTATATGTTCGGATGCTGGGTCCAGCGGCATGGGCTACCTACGACTACGTGTTTCAGGCGATAAGGAAAGGCGAACTCGAAGCGCAGGATTCCGGGCAGTGCACCACACTCTTGCGCAAGGAAGGCCCAGTCTGGCTGATCTTTCACGAGCATTGCTCAAAGGCGAGGTTGGCGAAGTGATCGGGTAGATCAGCTGCGTAGATTTGATGATCAATTGTGACCCGCTGCTTCTCGTGCTCGAGTTTCGGAGGGATTTTCGTGGACTCGACCGGCGGCAACCTTCGGGAATTCCATCCTGGAAAGCGTTGAAATGCATCTAGGAAAGTGGAGGGGCTGACCATATGCTCATAAAACAGCAGGAAGCCCGCTCGGTCCAGTAGGGCCGAGCGGGCAATGCAACCGGTACGGGCATTACGGATATGTTGCTTCCGGGTCGTCCACCACAACCCCGAAGCCGCCGAGAACACTTGACGCTGCGCCTGCCGAGCTGTTTTGGACCCCTCCGAGGATTGTCGCGAACTGACCTGAAATCAAGTTTCGGTTCCCAAAGACAGCTCCTGCCGTTGAGGAAAATGAGTGAGATGGTCCCACTACGAGGTTGTGGGATCCAGCGCGTGACCAACCCGGTACGGTAGGCATTTCATCATATCCCACGATTAAGTTCCCCAGGCCTGTCGGTGCGCCTACCTCAGCAGTGGTGCCCGATCCGCTCTGGACATGGACATTGGCGTGGTGGAATATCACGTGAGGCCCCCTTAGCCCATTGACAATACCGGGATTAACACTTACGTACCGCGCAAGTTCCGTGAGCACAGGATTGGTAGTGCCTCCACCCCCGCCACTGGTCTCAAGGGTGCCGAGACGAGTATTGAGACCTGAGATTTCTTGATTTGCGGTGGCCAGCGCAGATTTCAACGTAGCGATCTCGCTCTGCAAAGCCTGAACATAACCAGGCAGGCTGCCCTGATTATTATGATGACGCTCCCGGTGGTCTTCGATCTTGTCACGAAGACGTTCGATTTTTGATCGTAACTCCGTATTTAACAAACTGTGCCGCCCATTTCCATCTCGGTCTGTCGCCGGCGACAGATTCGGTACGGCGAGTAACCCCATCATCAAAAAACCTACGGAAGCAACCTTTGCGTATCCTCTCATGACACACCTCTTGATTGGTTGTGATGTAAAGCTCTGCTCATCACAGGAACGACTTTAGTCGTTCATGGCCGAGGAGCATGACCGGATCTTGTCTTTTGCTTGTGAATCCGCCTCCTCTCTCGGTCACCGGAAATGGTCGCAAGGGCTATGCCGAATAGCCGGCGGGAGACTCGGCAAATTTCGCATAGTTATGGGAGGCCATTTTTCGGCCAGGCCACAATCAGCGACGATTTGCGTCGCGGGATAACAATAGTTGGACTGTACAAAAAAGAGCTTCGCCAGGCTCTTTACGGGTGGGGAAGTGTCCGTATGTAAAATTATTATACCTAGGTGATATATAGTTACAATTCGGATGAGGGAGCGGGTGGCTCGAGTCACGTCTTCACTCGGCGGTCCTAATACAACCTGCGGACGAAGATGTGGGAGGCTTGCCGTTTCTCTGCTGAAGCCGGTGAGGAGGAACTACTGTAGCAAATGATCGGAAATCAGGGCGGCGAGTTCGGCTGGCTCCACGACCCCTTCACGGGTGAAGAGCAGCTTGCCGTTAGAAAAAAAGTGCGTGGTGGGGTAGGTTTCGAATGTGTGGGCCTTCTTGATCTCGCGGCAGCGGCCAGGGACATGCATCTTGGCCTTGCCGATTTTTACGTCGGGAAACTTGGCGGCGGCCTCTTCCAGGATCGGGTCGTAGGCTTTGCAGGGCTCACAGGTCGCTAAGCCGTAGGCAACGATCGACGCGGGCGCCCCGGTGAACTCCTTGTAGTTTTCGTCTCTGACGTCTTCGACGGTCCCGGACATTTTCGTCGTTCCAAGTTATCACGTCAAAAGTCCGAAAGTCAGAAAGCCCCCACTCGGAGACTTTCGACCTTCGGACCGTATGACTGAAATTAGCTGAGCTTCGCGAGGGCTGCGAGGATATCCTTGTCCTCCCGCGCCACCTTGATTTCCTGGACCTTCGCGTAGGCGACTTTTCCGGTCTTGTCGACGATGACGGTCGCACGCTTCGAGCAGTTCAACGGCTCAAAGTAGAGGCCATAGCCCTTTGCCGTGGTCCGATGCACATCCGACAGCAGGCGATGCTTGAGATCCATGGAATCAGCCCAAGCCTTGTGAGAGAAGAAGCTGTCGCAACTGATACCGAACAGTTCCGCGTTCGCGGATTGAAACTTGGGGAAGTCGTCGGTCAAACACTTGTTCTCGCCTTGACAGACGGGGCTCCAATCCAGGGGGTAGAAGCAGAGCACCACATTTTTCTTGCCGCGGTAGTCGCTCAGCTTCACGTCCTGCTGGTCCTGATCCTTTAAGTTAAAATCCGGTGCGGTATCGCCAACCTTAATTTCTGCTGCTACGTCGCTCATCTGTGTACCTCCTTTACTGGGTTTAGTCCGGCCGCTGACACTGTCACCTGCAATTTTGTACCGTGCGCCTTCGAATCTTGTCAACAGGCTTGAAGGCCTAGAAGAGGCCTGGCTTGCCCATACGGGGCTGATAAGAGTGGAGAACTATGGCACCGGGCGTATTTCCCGAAAACTCAGCATGCGTCCGGCTGGTGCGGTGGTGCGGTGATTGGCAATCTCAATGCTCTGGCCCAAGAGTCCTACACGGATATGGCTCCCGACTTTTGGCGACTGTCCAGCCCTCATCAATTCGTCTGCCGTTTCTCTGAGGAGATCGCGCACAGGCTGGTCAGGGAGACCAGGGGAGAGAAACATTTCGAGTTCATCCACTCCGAACTTGCTGAGACCCAGGGTATAGCATCGGATTCGATGGCTCTGCTCATCGTCGTCCTGCATGATTGGGATGTGATCGGCGGCGACGAATTGGGTGAGGGGGCGATCCTGCCAATCCGAGGGGTTCACGTACTGGTTCGTGACGATGTCATGGGCTGTGCCTTGGGAGAGGAGTGTGAGCCCTCGGGCGAGTCGCGCGGCAAAGAGTATCGTGTCCGGCATGTCTCGCGGTGATACGAGGGAAGGTGCGACTGCACCCATCACGTCGTGCTCCCAAGCCAACTGCTTCATGACGTCGGCAACATGGCTCATCGGCAGCGGCATCACGACATGGGCCGACCAGGGGCCGTGAGCGGCGTGCCAGGATTCTGTTGAGCCCGTTTCGTGACGAATGGTCAGAGGCCCGCCATACTCCCGTTCGTACCAGATCTTCAGTTCGTCTGTGGCCGGCGCGATCCCCCGATAGCCGACAAAATAGAGCGGGGGACGACGGGCGGAAGGTTTGGGGGTCTTCTTCTTGATTCTCATCGCTGCCGGGAGCTATTTGCCGGATTTGCGGGCCTTGCGACGGTCGTCCGGGTTGAGGAGCCGTTTGCGGATACGCAGACTCTTCGGCGTCACCTCAACAAGTTCATCCGGGCCGATATATTCAAGTGCGAACTCCAAGCCCATTTCCCGTGGCGGCGTGAGGACCAATGCCTCATCGGTGCCTGATGCCCGCATGTTGGAGAGGTGCTTCTCTTTACAGACGTTGACGTCCATATCTTCATCCCGGCTGTTCTCGCCGACGACCATCCCGCGATAGACCTCCACGACAGGGCCGATGAACATGGTGCCCCGCTCTTGGGTCATGAAGATAGCATAGCCGGTGCTGGTTCCGTCTTCATGTGCGACGAGCGAGCCGTGTGTTGCCACCACGAGGTCGCGCTCCTCCACCGGTTCGTACGCGACGAAGACATGGTGCATGATAATGGTGCCACGAGTTTTGGCAACCAAGAGGTTTTTGAGCCCCATGATGCCGCGGGTGGGGATATGGTACTCCAAGTGCATGTCACTCGGTCCGGCATCGGAATGGATGAGTCGCATGTGGCGCAACTCGCCGCGGCGCTTACCGAGTTCTTCAATCACGGTGCCCTGATAGGTTTCAGGCACCTGGATGGTCAGTTCTTCATAGGGCTCGAGGACTTTGTCCCCTTCCCGGTGGACAATGACTTCCGGTTGCGAGACTTGCAGCTCGTACCCTTCCCTGCGCATTTGTTCGATCAAGACACCGAGATGGAGCTCGCCGCGGCCAGCCACGAGAAACTTATCTGCGCTATCCGTCTCTTGGGCGCGCAAGGACACGTTGGTTTCGAGTTCCTTGAAAAGTCGATCGCGCAAATGCCGCGAAGTTAGGTACTTGCCTTCCCGTCCGGCGAACGGGCTATTGTTGACAGAGAAGGTCATTTGGACGGTCGGCTCGTCGATTGTGACTCGGGTCAGGGCGACTGGATGCTCCGCGTCAGCGATCGTATCGCCGATGCTCACCTCGTCCAGGCCGGCCACCGCAACGATTTCTCCTGCCTCGGCCCGTTCCATATCCGTTCGTTCAAGGCCGGAGTAGACTGCGAGATCGGACACTTTCCCAGGGAACTGTGCGCCGTCCTTTCCGAGTACGACCACATTCTGCCTGCGGGTGATCGAACCGGACTGAATCTTACCCACACCCATCTTGCCTTTGTAGAGGTCTTGAATCAGGGAGAGAACCAGGATTTGGAGCGGCGCATCGGCATTGATGGCGGGTGCGGGAATCTTGTCCAGCACGGTGTCGAGGAGCGGAGTAATGTCCGTGCCTGGCTTATTGATGTCGAGCGTTGCGGTACCTTTGATCGCTGCGGTGTAGACGATTGGGAAATCGAGCTGTTCGTCCGTCGCGCCGAGGTGGACAAACAAGTCGAAGGTTCTATTCACGACATCATCGATCACTGCGTCAGGCCGGTCGATCTTGTTGATGACCACGATGGCCTTATGGCCGAGCGCTAAGGCCTTCCGCAGCACAAAGGTTGTTTGCGGCATGGGGCCTTCTTTTGCGTCGATCAAGATGAGGACGCCGTCCACCATGCGCAGGGTCCGTTCGACTTCACCGCCGAAGTCGGCATGGCCCGGCGTATCGACGATATTGATCTTCACGCCCTTGTAGATGACGCTGGCGTTTTTGGCTCGAATTGTGATCCCGCGTTCTCGCTCCTGGTCCATCGAGTCCATGATCCGCTCGCCCATATCGTCGATCTTCCGATGGACGTGGGTCTGCCGGAGCACAGCATCGACGAGTGTCGTCTTACCATGGTCGACATGGGCGATGATCGCGATATTCCGAATATCGCTCCGGCGCTCTTTGGGCTCGAGCTGCATTGTAACGGGAGATTCCGATGTGGCTGTCTGATCCATAAATATTGCTGCATGCTCCAAAAAAAAGACGCCCAGGAATCCAGGCGTCGTACGGCAGTATACCCGAAGCATGATGGTCGGCACAAGCGATGTCAGCGCATGATATGGGCTAGCGCACCGGTACCGGCTTGAATCTTGAGTTTTGTGGGCCCCCACGGTATGGTGACCTTGGTCCACTTCTCAGGAAGCCAAGCTGCCCTCAAGGAGCCTGTCCGACGTTGCCTTCGTGACGAGGCGAAAGAGGCGCGACCAGATGCAAGGCCGCAGGCCCGGAAAAACTGGAGGTGTATTCGCTGGAATACATTGAGAATTTTTTCGGGCCGAGAACGACGCAGATGGTTGGGATCGTTCGCCGCAGTAGAAAAGGTCAATGTCGGACAGGCTCCTAGGGTAACCCCGCGTAACCATGATAGATCGGCCAGTACAGCTACAGGATCCGCTTCATCAACCGACGCCTCGTCGCGGGTGGCGCTGGTGGCAGATCTCGCTCCTAGGCCTAGGGGTGGCAGTGTTGATAGGAGGCCTGACAGCGGGCGGGTTGCTGTGGCACTTCTCGAAAGACCTCCCCGCGTTGGAGCAGTTGGGAACCTATCAGCCGAGCCTGGTGACTCAGGTCTACTCGTCTGATCAGCGGCTCATCGGCCAATTTTTCATCGAGCGCCGTATCCTGACCCCGGTAGCGGATATTCCGGAACGGTTACGGCGTGCGGTCATCGCGGTCGAAGATGTCCGGTTCTTTGAACATCCCGGCCTCGACTACATCGGCATGCTCCGTGCGGCCTGGACCAATGTACGGCGCGGGGGCAAGGTCGAAGGGGCCAGTACCATTACCCAACAGTTGGCGCGATCGCTGTTCCTTTCCTCCGAACGCACGTTCGACCGCAAAGTCCGCGAACTCATTCTTGCCTACAAGATGGAACTGGTCCTGACGAAAGAGCAAATTCTTGAACTGTATTTAAACCAGATTTACTTCGGACAAGGCGCCTATGGTGTCGCCTCGGCGGCACAAACCTATTTTGGGAAAGACCTCTCCACGCTCACGATAGGAGAATCAGCATTTCTGGCAGGTCTCCCGAAATCACCGAACCACTATTCGCCGTTCAAAGCCTACGACCGCGCGAAAAAGAGACAGGAGCACGTACTGGCTCGAATGGAAGAGGCAAAGTTTCTCACTACGGCAGAACGCGAACAAGCTGCAGCGGAAATACTCAGCTTCCGCCGTCCTGGCGCTGAACAGGCTGCGCCTTATTTCGTGGAGTATATCCGGCAGTTGTTGGTTGCGAAGTATGGCGAAGCGATGGTGTACAAAGGCGGGCTTAAAGTCTATACGACGTTGAACATGGAGATGCAGAAAGCTGCTGAACGGGCCTTTGCATTCGGTCTGCGAGAATTGGATAAGCGCCAAGGATGGCGTGGCCCACTCCGAACGGTCGATCCGACGGCGCCGACCCCGCCCATTGTCGCGGCGATGACCGATCAAGCGCTGAAGGTAGGAGACTATCGCGAAGGGTTCGTGGTCAAAGTGGCGAAGGACTATTATCTCGTGCAGATCGGCACGACGGTGGCCAAACTTGAGTTTGACGATATGGCATGGGCGAAGCGTCGACTTACCGGGTTGGATACGGCGAAAGACTTCGTCGTCAATCAGAATCTCAAGCAGGTGCTGAAGCCCGGTGATGTCATCGAGGTGATGGTGAAGAAGCTGGATCATGGCGTCGTCCATGTGCAATTGGAACAGACTCCCCTCGTCGAAGGCGGGTTGATCGCGATGGAGCCAGCTAAGGGCGCCATTCGAGCCATGGTCGGCGGTTACGATTTCGGCCGCAGCGAGTACAATCGGGCCGTGCAGGCGCACCGCCAGCCCGGGTCCGCCTTCAAGCCGATCATCTACGCGACGGCTGTGAATCAGGGAATGAGTCCCGCGTCGGTGATCCTCGATGCGCCTGTTGTCTATGCGCAGGACCAGGACGAGAAAACGTGGAAGCCGGAGAACTATGGAAGGAAAATTCATGGCATGGTGAGTTTGCGGGATGCCCTCGCTCACTCGCATAACCTGGCGACGGTGCGATTGCTGGATAAGGTCGGCGTAAAGAATGTGATTGAGTTTGCCAAAGTGGTCGGGATCACGAGTCCGTTGGCGGCAGATCTGTCGTTGGGGTTGGGCTCATCTTCCGTCGGGTTGATGGAACTGACCTCCGCCTATAGTGTGTTGCTCAATCAGGGGAGCCGTGCGGAACCGTACGCGATCGTGTTCGTGAAGGACAACGCGGGAAAGGTGCTTGAACAAACGGAAACGCAAGCCATTCCTGTGATTTCCAAAGAAACGGCGTATTTGGTCACGAACATGATGGAAGACGTGATCCAAAAGGGTACCGGTCAGGCTGCCAAGGGGATCGGGCGGCCGATTGCGGGGAAAACAGGAACCACGGACGAGTTTATCAATGCATGGTTTATCGGCGGTGCGCCGAACCTGGTCACGGGTATCTATGTTGGATTTGACGATCGACGCTCACTCGGCGAGACAGAATCGGGGGCGCATGCCGCGTTACCTATTTGGATCGATTTCATGAAGGAAGCGCTCAAGCCGCTTCCCGTCGTGGGCTTTACCATTCCGGAAGGCGTTACGTTCGTCAAGGTCGATCCAACAACAGGGTTGCTTGAGGACGAGCAGGAGGGGCAGGGCAGTACAGTCGAACTCTTTACCAAGGGCAGCGAGCCGACTCAAGCGACTCAGCGCCGACTGGACCCGATTGATTTCTATAAGTTAGATCAAATCCCCGAGGGGGCGCTCTAGCAGGATGCTGAAAAAGTCCGTCAGCATCGTTCTCGCATCGTTCAGATCCTCAACGGGGACCCGGCCGCCTCACTAACTCGGCGGCGCGCACGGACGTGGTGCTCCTTATTCGTCGCACCGTGCGCCCCAGAGGGTACGCCTCCGGTTTTCACTCGCTGCGGCCTTGCTGAACGGCCTTTTTGAGCATCCTGCGTAACATTCTTCTGTTGTGCCGAGACGGAAGATAAAGCAGTCTGTGCTACTCCCAGTGTCCCCTTTTCTTGTTTCAAGGGAGGGAATGATGAAGAGTCGATTGTTTCTCTCCATCACGATGGGCGTGCTGGTGCTGAGTGGGCTGCTCACAGCGGGATGTGTGTCAGGGAGTGATCCGGCCGCCCTGGCGAAGAGTGCGGAGGTGACCGAACTGAGCGGCGTGCCGCCGAACTGGGATAAGGCACTGCCGGCGGCGGAGCGGTTTGTAGTGTTGGCGGCATTCAACAACGACGCGGTTCGAGACAACAACACAGGGCTAGTCTGGGAGAAGTCCCCACGGTCGGCACCCGTCACGTGGAATGGCGCCCGCTTCACGTGCATCAACAAGAGCGTCGGCGGTCAGAAAGGGTGGCGCCTGCCGTCTATCCCAGATCTGGCAAGTTTGATCGACTCCTCCGTAGCCCATCCGGGTCCGACTCTCACGGCAGGCCATCCCTTTAAGAATGTCCAGTCGGCCGGTTATTGGTCGGCGACGACGAGTGCCGAGGATGCTTCCGACGCGTGGTTCGTGTACTTCGGCATCGGCTTTGTGGACCATGACAGTAAGACCCACACCGGCCACGTTTGGTGTGTGCGCGGGAGCATGAATGCGGAGGCATATTAACGAAGCGGGCGATACATGTGCGAAAGGCGAGGGAGAAGAAAAGGAGACAGGCTGAATAACTAATGGCAGTGCTCCCTCTCGATTTATCCATCAGTCTTTGCACGCACTTTGTCAGGCCCGCAGCTTCAGTATCTCCCTGAGAGTCTGTTCAATGTCTTCCGATGAGGTGAGGAGGCTTGGCGCCAACCGCGCATACTGCGTCGCGTAGGGCGTGGTGCTTCCGATAATCTTTTTTTGCCGGAGTCGCTCGATCACTTGGCCTGGCGCCATCCCTGCCACTTCAAAGCAGACGATGCCGGCCGACAGGTCTTGCGACATCGGTGTGTGCAAGGTGATATGCGGCATCTTCGCCAGACCCTGCTTCATCTGCTGATTCAGTTCGTAGATGCGCTGAGTCACGCGAGCCTTGCCGATCGCCAGATGGAATGTGAAGGCCTCGTCGAGCGCCCAGCGGTGTTCGAAGGAATGAAACCCACCCGGTGTCATGTAGACGGAGTTCGGTAGATCCTTCGGCGGACTCACCTTCATCCAGATATCGTAGGCGTGAGTATTGAAAGTCGGAATGATGGGGTTGGCCACAGGCCAGGCTCGTTTCTGCCCCCACACAAGCCCAGTACCTCTTGGGCCAAACATCCATTTATGTGTCCCTGCAACCAGGAAATCGCATCCCACGTCTGAGAGACGGAAATCTTCGACACCCAACGCATGGACCCCATCTACGCAGAAGATCACTCGATCCTGTTCAGCACGGGACTCATTCAGTTTGTGAATCGTCTGGGCCATCTCGTGGATCGGAAGTTTCAGGCCTGTGCTCGAATGGACCCACGTGACCGCAACGATACGGGTATTGGGTCTGATGTTCTTGATCAGATTGTCGAGTAACTCATGGCGCGTGACATTCTTGACGGAATGATAGAGGGGGATTTGGCGTACAGTGGCTCCGGTGCGCTCTGCACGAAGCCGCAAGGACGTTTCAGTTGCATAATGATCATGGACGGTTGTGAGGATCTCCTGCCCTTCGCGCAGAGTGAGGCCGCCGTACAAGAGTCCCAACCCCATCGTGGTGCTGTCAGTAAGCGCAATCTCCGTCGGATCGACTGCAAGATAATCTGCTGCGGCCCGCAATACTGCAGCCTCCTGCTTTTCCTCCTGATCGAACCAGTAGCCGATGGGATCGGCGTCCAATCCGCGCCGGTGCCGTTCGATCGCTGCTCGGACCGGAGTGGGGTGGGATGAAAGAAAGAATCCCGCAAGGTGAATGTGGTCAGGGGAGAGTTGGAATTGTTCCCGGACGTCCTGCCAGCTATCAATCTTCAGAGGCGGGGAGCTTGCGATGGTAGTGGAAACAGGAGCCTCAGCAGCCAGCAGTGCCGCACTGATGGCCAGACCGCTACGAACAAGAAAGTTCCGTCGGTTAATCGCATCCATGGAAACCTCCTTGTAGAAGAAGAATTTTCGGGGGGCCACTCACTCTACTGCGATGACCAAATCCTGAGCAAGCGGGATCATGTCTTGAGCCTACCTTCTTCAGGGCTGCTCAAAAAGGCTCTCTGACGAGGCCGCAGGGAGCGGAACGACTGAGGCGTAACTTTCTCGCCCACCCAACCCCGAGCTGTCTGAACAGCTCTTTTCCCGTGTGCGGTACGTCGCAGGGAGACGCACGACTTAGAACGATGCTGGGGGTCTTTTTCAGCAGCCGAGCTAGTAGCTGTCGGTTGGTGGACACGTGCAGATCAAATTCCGATCTCCATAGGCTTCGTCGATGCGGCTCACACTGGGCCAGAATTTATGGTCGCGGACCCAGCGAGCAGGGAAGGCAGCCTGCTCACGACTGTAGGGTCGGTTCCATTCACTGGCTGTCACCACCTGTGCGGTGTGGGGAGCATTTTTCAGCAGATTATTTGTGCGGGGCTGCCGGCCCTCGGCGATGTCTTGCATCTCTGCATGAATCAAGATCAGCGCCTGGCAATACCGGTCCAATTCATCCCTCGTTTCACTTTCCGTCGGTTCAATCATGAGCGTCCCGGCAACGGGGAACGAGACGGTCGGAGCGTGAAACCCATAATCCATCAATCGCTTCGCCACATCCATCGCTTCAATTCCCGTAGTCTCCTTGAATGGACGAAGATCGAGAACAAATTCGTGCGCGACGAATCCCGACGTTCCCGTGTAGAGGATGGGGTAGTATTTCTCCAGCCGTTTCGCCATGTAGTTGGCGCTCAAGATCGCCACCTTCGTCGCCTTGGTCAAGCCGTCACGTCCCATCAGGGCGATGTAGACCCAGGAAATCGTCACGATACTGGGGCTGCCGTAGGGGGCCGCGGATACCGCTCCGATGGAATCTTTCCCGCCCAGTCGCGTCATCGGATGGCCGGGAAGAAACGGCGCGAGGTGCCGTGCGGCAACGACCGGTCCCATTCCAGGCCCACCCCCGCCATGGGGGATACAGAATGTTTTGTGTAGATTCAGATGACAGACGTCCGCGCCGATGTCCCCGGGCCGACAGAGCCCGACTTGGGCATTCAAGTTGGCGCCGTCCATATAGACTTGCCCGCCGTGCGTATGGATGATCTGACAAATCCGCCGCACGTCCGCTTCGAAGACCCCGTGAGTCGAAGGATACGTCAACATGAGCGCCGATAGCCGGTCACGATACTGAGCGGCCTTGGCTTCAAGATCGGCTACATCGACATTGCCCTGTCGATCACAGGCGACGATCACAACCGTCATCCCCACCATAGCCGCACTGGCTGGATTCGTGCCATGGGCGGACAGGGGAATCAAGCACACATCCCGATGCTCTTCACCCTGGCTCCGGTGGTACGCCCGGATGACCATCAGTCCCGTGTATTCGCCCTGGGAACCTGCGTTCGGTTGTAAGGATACGGCGGAGAGGCCGGTGATTTCGGCCAGCCAAGACTCCAGCTGATGGAACAACTCTTGATATCCCTTGGTTTGCTCGATCGGCGCAAAGGGATGAAGCCGTGAAAACTCCGGCCAGGTCACCGGCAGCATCTCGGTCGTCGCGTTCAGCTTCATGGTGCAGGATCCCAACGGGATCATCGAATGGACGAGCGACAGATCTTTGGCCTCAAGACGGTGGATATACCGCAGCATTTCATGTTCCGAGTGATAGCGATTGAAGACCTCGTGGGTCAGATACGTGCTGGTGCGGGCGAGATTCGCCGGGAAGTTTGTGGTGACGCGGCTGCTCAAGTCCCGCACCTGAAAAGGCAGTCGATCATGGCCGATAAAAATTTCCATCAGGCGACGAATTTCGTCCTCTGTGCTCACTTCATCCAGTGCAATCCCGATGGAGTGGTCTTCATGCCGGCGAAGATTGATGCCGGCTTCGTCGGCCCGGATCAAGATGGACTCGGACTGCATCTTCGTCAAACGAACCTGAATCGTATCGAAGTAGGCTTCTGTTGCAACCTCGAATCCAAGCTCCCGCAATCCTGCTGCCAGCACTACGGCTAAGCCATGCACGCGTTCGGCAATCCGCCGCAAGCCCTTAGGGCCGTGGTAGACCGCATACATGCTTGCCATGATGGCTAAGAGGACCTGCGCCGTGCAAATGTTGCTCGTCGCCTTCTCACGCCGAATGTGTTGTTCGCGGGTCTGGAGGGAAAGCCGATAGGCAGACTTTCCCGTGACATCCTTGGACACCCCGACGATGCGCCCCGGCATCTGCCGTTTGAATGCCTCAGTGGTCGAGAGAAACGCGGCGTGCGGGCCGCCAAATCCGAGCGGAACGCCAAATCGCTGGCTGGAACCCACGGCGATATCGGCTCCGAATTCTCCCGGTGGGCGCAAGAGGGTCAAGGCCAACAGATCGGTAGCGACTACCACGAGGACTCCAGCCGCATGGGCTTGTGTCACGAGCGCACTGTAATCCCCGACGTAACCGTCGGTGGTCGGATATTGAAGCAGAATCCCGGCTAGCTGAGGATTGGAAAAATCGATGGTCTGAGTCCGCCCTACGCGCAGCGTCATGCCGAGGGGTTCAGCCCGCGTCTGCATCACGGCAATAGTTTGGGGATGACAGTTCTGCGAAGCGAAGAACTCTGTTCGTTCGTGGCCGGATGAACGGGAAACGGCGAGACACATGGCCATCGCCTCGGCTGCCGCCGTGGACTCGTCCAGGAGTGAGGCATTGGCTAAGGGCAAGCCGGTCAGGTCGGTCACTAGGGTTTGAAAGTTCACGAGTGCTTCCAGACGACCCTGGGAAATCTCGGCTTGGTAGGGCGTGTATTGGGTATACCAGGATGGGTTTTCGAAAATATTGCGTTGAATCACGCCGGGCGTCATGCAGTCGTAATAGCCCATTCCGATCAATGAACGGTAGATTTGGTTGTCTGCGGCGATGGAGCGGATCTCTTCCAGCACGGTGTATTCACCGCGGTGAAGGGGCAGATCCAATTCTTTCCGCACACGAATGTCGGCGGGCACGGTGGCCTCGCTCAGCTCCTCCAGCGACTGCAAGCCGAGCGTGGCAAGCATTTCGCGAGTATCGGCGTCGGTTGGACCAAGATGGCGATGGATAAATGTATCGGTCGGGCTCAGGAAGTCCGGTGTGGCCATGGTGTTCGTCTTGTCCTTTGGATAAGTCTCGTCGATCAAGAGCCGTGCTGTACTGACTGACCCACTCGCGGTCAGCAGAATACCATGCTCATCTCATATTCTCCAAGAGCCGTGGAAAGGTTTTTGACCCGCATGATTCATGAAGCTTCTGGTGCACGCGCGAATCCCTGACTCAAGCAAGACGGGCGAGACTGGCGGGACAAGCGCGACGGGCGGAGACAGAACTCATACGTCACGCGACACTCTGCTATTTGCGACGAACCGTCATGAATAATGCGGGCGAGGCTTGCCTTCAGACCGAGAGTCACGTATGAGTGCGGGCATCGAAGCCGTAAAAGGTGAAACGTAGAGGTGTCCGAAATCTTTTACGTGTGACGTCTTATAGATCGGACGTACGGGCCATGAAACTACACGACATTCTTATCGTCGGAGCGGGTCTGGCAGGGATGAGGGCGGCGATTGCCGCACCGTCGGATCTGGATGTCGCTGTCATATCCAAGGTCCATCCGGTTCGCAGCCACTCTGTGGCTGCGCAAGGGGGCATCAACGCAGCGCTGGGAGAGAACGATTCCTGGGAGGCCCATGCCTTCGACACTACGAAGGGTGGACTCTATCTCGGCGATCAGGATGCCATCGAATCGATGTGTCGCGAAGCGCCTGACGACATTCTCGAATTAGAACGTCTGGGCGTGATCTTCAGCCGCGACGAGCAGGGACGGATCGCCCAACGTCCGTTCGGCGGAGCGGGCTTTCCCCGCACCTGTTATGCCGCCGATCGTACCGGCCATGCCATCCTCCATGCCATGTACGAGCAACTGCTCAAACGGCGCATCGCCGTGTATGAAGAGTGGTATGTCACGGCGTTGATCATAGAAGACGGCGCTTGCCGGGGAGTCGTGGCGTGGGACCTGATCCATGGAGGGTTGCACGCGATTGGAGCGAAATCCGTCATCTTGGCCACGGGAGGCAGTGGGCGCGTTTTTCTGACGAGCACGAACGCCGTGATCAACACCGGTGACGGCATGGCGCTCGCGTATCGTGCCGGTGCGCCGTTGGCGGATATGGAATTTGTCCAGTTCCATCCCACCACACTCAAAGGCACGGGTATTCTCATTACTGAGGGGGCTCGTGGAGAAGGAGCATATCTATTAAATACGTTGGGTGAACGGTTTATGAAGACCTATGCTCCTCAGCAGATGGAGCTGGCCACTCGCTCCACCGTTTCATTGGCTATCGGGCAAGAAATTCTCGAAGGTCGCGGGGTCGACGGGTGCGTGTTGCTGGACTTGCGGCACCTGGGCCGCCAGCGCATTCTCGAACGGCTTCCGCAGATCAGAGAGATCGCGATTGAGTTTGCCGGCCTCGACCCCATCGAGACTCCCATTCCTGTCCGGCCAGGCGCGCACTATCAGATGGGGGGTGTCCGAACCAATCAATGGACTGAAACAGGCATTGCCGGCCTGTATGCGGCCGGTGAATGTGCCTGCGTCAGTGTGCACGGCGCCAATCGGCTTGGAGGCAACTCTCTCCTGGAGACGATTGTGTTTGGCCGGCGTGCCGGAATTCGGGCCGGAGAGTATGCTCGAACTATCGCGCCACGGGCACTCACAACAGACCAGCTCTCGACCGAACAAGGTCGCGTCCAGCGCCTGCTGGTAGAAAAGGGGTCGGTTCGAGCCTGGCAGATTCGGGAAGAACTCGGTCAGTTGATGAGCCTCAACCTTGGCCTTGTTCGGACTCATGAATCCATGTCTGCTGCGATCTCAGCACTCACTGCACTGACCCATCGCGCCGCGTCCGTCACGGTGCAAGACAAAGGGCGGGTATATAATACGGATCTCGTGCAGGCCTTCGAGGTCCAATCCCTTCTTGATATTGCGGAGACTATTATCGCCAGCGCCCTCGCCAGACAGGAAAGTCGCGGGGCTCATTACCGGTCGGACTTTTCGCAGCGTGACGATGTCCACTGGCTCAAACATACATTGGTCCGCCGAACACCCGGGGGACCTGCGCTTATGTACGAGCCGGTTACCATCACCCGCTTCCCGCCCAAATAGGCATCGACGCTCAACCTTTTGATTTCCTTGCGATCCAACCCTAAACGGTGAGCCGGTTGGGCCGAGTTGCGCTCTTGATATTTTGCGCTATGGTTGAGTGGCTTCTGCGCCCGAGCGAAAGTCTCTACTCAGGCAGGTGAGTGATGATGTGCCTTATGGAGAGGAGTGCTAGCCTATAATGACGGTTGTCTGTCCCCTCTGTGCAAATCCAAACGAAGTGCTCTCGCAGCCTTCCTCGATCAGGTGGAAGCAGGTCTCTTGCTCCTCTTGCGAAGCAAATCTTGTGCTGGTGAGGGAGGCATCATCAGGCGTTCCCCAGCGTCCGCTGAAATCAGTCGTACGACTCAAGCCTGTGCCACCTGGAACAAGACAGGGTACGGCGATCGTCCGTTCACGCCTCTTCATTGTCGTCGCCACGGCCCTTGCGCTCGGCGTACTCGGATATCTGTCCTTATGAAGCAGGGCTCTTTTCAAACAACCAGATGCCGGTTGAGTCGAGCGTAAGTCCATCCATCACGCCGCCTCCAACGTCGCCGCGTCTGGCGCCAACAGTCTCTCAAGCGCCCCTATCAGCAGCCGATGGGGGCGTGACGAAATAGGGAGTGGAAATTGTGCTGAGCCTCATCGACTATGCAGTGCAGATGAAGGATGCCGCCGAGATCTTCGGTCCTGCGGGGACATTCATGCATGTGCACACAGTCGCATGGGAAAGGGATGCTCTGTGACGACTGCCACGGCGATAAGCACATCCGTCAGATTATCCTGTGCGCGCTGTTCTACGTCCCATCGAGTGCGGGATGTCTATGCTCTCAAACCCGGGATGAACGCTTCTTGTACCAGTTGTGGAGCTATCTTCGTCGTCGTCTCACTGCCCGCAGTGTCACTAGACGAAGCGGTCCCATCACACGCCGTCGACGAGACTCCTCGGCAAGACCCCAGGCTGGTCGATCAGGAGGCGACTCGAGCCGAAGAGGCTCAGCGGTTCGGTTCGAAGCCACGGAAGGCCGTCTTTCACGGGGCTGGCGGAACATTATTCGGCATCCATCTGGTCAACACGTTGGTCACGCTTCTCACGCTCGGTCTTTACTATTACTGGGCCAAAGTTCGAGTTCGGATGTTCTTATTTAGCCAAACAGAATTCGCGGGGGACCGATTCTCCTATCATGGAAACGCGCGTGAACTCTTGAATGGAGCCTTGAAGGCCAGTCTGGTGTTTGGAGTTCCCTATTACCTATTGTCCAACGTGGGCTTCTTTCTCGAATCCGACATGGCTATTCAGGTCGCGCTCCAAGTTGCCGGGTGGCTACTGTTGCTCCTTTTCATCCCTGTTGCCATTGTCAGCTCGAGGCGCTATCGGCTGAGTCGCACCGCCTGGCGTGGCATCCGCTTCTCATTCCAAGGTAAAACGCTGGACTTTCTCAAATTGTGGCTTTCCGGCTATTTTCTTACCGGGGTGACGCTCGGGCTCTATTATCCATACTTCTCGACCAGGAAGCAGACCTTCCTCACGGCACATAGTTACTTTGGAAGCGAGCCGTTCAAGTTTTCAGGTGATGGGGCGGTGCTGTTCCGCCCGTTTTTGAGGGTCTATCTCCTCGCGCTGACCATTGCGATCATCGCCGTCCTGGGTCTCTACCCCTTCATCGAGTTACCGTCTCAGGGTATCGTAGACCCCGAAACGGTCGGCCCCCTCGTGATCGGAGCAATAGCCGGCCTGATCATCGGCGCGCTGGCGTTTCGTTTTCTCTGGCTCCCGTATTCAGTTATAGAGCAGCGGTATTTTTGGGAACAGACGTCGATCGGCTCCGCGCGATTTCGATTGCCCATAACTACGTGGCCGTATTTCAAGCTGAAACTCGGCAACCTGCTCTTGGTGGCTTGTACCCTTGGGTTCGCCTGGCCTTGGACAACCATTCGAAACATCAAATTCATCACGGATCAGCTGGCGCTCGTCGGTATCGACAATTTCGATGAGACCGTTCAGGCGTACGACGGGGCCCCGCCGATCGGCGAAGGGTTGGACGGCTTCCTCGATACCGGATTCGATTTGGGCTGATTCGCCATGCCGTCACTCTGGCAGGGGTATTACCTCGACGGTCGAAGCGCGACACGACACTCCATCACCATCCAGCTCACTACGACTGCCTTGCACATCTCGAAGGCAGATGGAAACACCATCCGCTGGCTCTACGGCGAGATTGTGCAGACGCAAGGGGCCTACGAGGGGGAACAAGTTCGCCTCGAATATGGAACGCCCCTGCCGCAGACTGTTATCGTCGATGACGCGGCATTTCTCAACGCCATGCACCAGGCGGCAGCACAGAGCGCGACTCACCTCCATAACCCTCAGCAGCGGCCCGTACGGCTGCGATTGACGATTCTGGCCGGGATTGCTCTTCTGGGAGCGACAGCCGTGTTTTATGTCTGGGGGATTCCGGGGTTAGCTCAAGTCCTCGCACCTCACATTCCTATCTCGTGGGAAGAAGAACTCGGAACCTCCGTGCTCGAACAGCTTGCCCCTCCGGCCGACCGCTGCGTCGACCAGGACCGTCTTCACGCTCTTGAGAGCATTGTGACAAGGTTGTCTCGTACAATGCCCGCCTCTCCCTATCATATTCGCCTCACGGTGCTCGACCGGCCTGTCATCAATGCGTTTGCATTGCCAGGAGGGTACGTGGTGGTGTTCCGAGGCCTTCTCGAAGTCACCGAGACGCCGGAGCAGCTCGCGGCGGTGCTCGCTCATGAACTCCAACACATCTACAAACAGCATTCGACTCGCGCAATTATCGAGCAGGCCTCGACCAGCCTTCTCATCGCAGCGGTATCCGGGGATTTCACCGGGGCATTGGCTTATGGAATTGAAGGCGCGCGCGTGCTGGGGGTTTTACGCTACAGTCGCCTGTACGAAGACGAAGCCGACCGTGAGGGGCTACGATTGCTCCAGGCCATTGGTATTGACCCTGCAGAGATGATCGCTTTCTACCGTATCATGGCGGCACAACATCCCCATGATGTCGCTGCCTCATCCTATTTATCCACCCATCCCGACACCAACGATCGCATCGAAAAGTTGGTGGCGCTGGCCGGGTCACCGCCACCACATCCCGTGAAACTCTTCTCCCTCGAAGAGTGGCAGGATCTTCGTTCCTTGTGCCGACGTTCAGCGGCGCCATCACCTCAATCTTCCACGGACACAATCCACTAAAATATCTCTTCACGAGATTGATGCGCGCGGGTTTGGTATAATCCTCCATCGACAGCTATGCGCATTCTAGTCATTGAAGACGAAACCAAGGTCGGCTGCTTCATCAGGCGCGCGCTTGAAGAGGAAAGTTACGCCGTCGACCTCTGTGAGGACGGCGCGAAGGGCCTCCAAATGGCCCTCAACACCAACTACGATTTACTGATCGTCGACTTGATGCTGCCGTCATTGTCCGGATTGGAAATTCTCAAAGGCGTTCGCCAGGCGCGAATTCATACCCCCATTCTGATTCTAACTGCCCAATCGCAGGTAGACCAGCGCGTCAAGGGACTTGACGCAGGCGCGGACGATTATCTCACTAAACCCTTCGCCATTGACGAACTGCTCGCCCGCATCCGCGCCCTGCTTCGCCGCGGCTCCACCGAGAGTCCCGGCGTGCTCCAGATCGACGACCTGGCCTTGAACCCGGCCACCCGCGAAGTGACCAGAGGCGGACAACGGATCGATCTTACCTTGAAGGAATATGCCCTGCTCGAATATCTGATGCGCCATACGGGGCGCGTGTTGACCCGTCCGATGATCTCAGAACATGTGTGGAACCAGGACTTCGACACGTTCACCAACGTCATCGATGTCTACGTCAACTATCTCCGCAACAAGATCGACCGGGGGCGTTCAAAGAAGCTGATTCATACGATTCGCGGAAGCGGATATATGCTGAAGGTTGACTGATGCCGCTTCGCGTCAGGCTCACGCTCTGGTACGGCACCGCTCTCGCGCTCATCCTCATCATCTTTTCAACCATCCTGTATGTGGTAACGGCTCGGAGCCTCCGCGATGCGGTCGATGAATCGCTGATGGAAACCGCTGAAGCGGCCGTCCGGTCGCTGGAAGAACGCGGGTTTCTTCCTCTGATCGACGAAGACGAACTCATGTCGCAGTTCCCCGAACTGGCGCGCATCGATAAGTTCTTCCAGATCTTCAGTCCCTCCGGCACCATCACTATTCGCTCGCCGAACATGAAGCAACATGAGATGCCTCTGAGTCGCCAGGCTCTGGAAGTCGCTTACTCAGGCCGCAGGCTTCTTGAATTCGCCAAATACCCCAAGGAGCCGCCGTTACGCCTCATCTCAGTTCCCATCATCTATCAGGGCAACCTGCTCTATATCATTCAGGTCGGCACGTCGATGGACTCAGTCGAAGAGACGCTAAACCGTCTTCTGTTAGTGCTTCTGGTGAGTATACCCATCGCGCTGGCCGTATCGCTTGCCGGCGGCTGGTTTATGGCCGGCCGAGCCCTTCGTCCGGTCGACGCGATCACGCTGGCGGCCCAACGCATTGCCGGAGGTGATCTCACACAACGACTGACTGTTCCGGCATCGGCCGACGAAATAGGCCGTCTGACCAAGACGTTTAACGACATGATCGACCGGCTTGAAACCTCCTTTCGGCAGATCCGTCAATTCAGCAGCGATGCCTCGCACGAACTGCGCACGCCGTTGACGGTCATGAAAGGGGAAACGGAACTCGCGCTCCGCCGCCCTCGCGAAACAGACGACTACAAAATCGTCCTGGAGAGCAATCTCGAAGAAATCGACCGGATGACGCGTATTGTGGATGAGTTGCTCTTTCTCTCCAGGGCCGACATGGGCGAGGTGAAGATGGAGTGTCTGCCGGTCCCATTGGGCATGCTGATCGAGGATCTCCACCGTCAAGCCTCGCTGTTGGGGCAGGAACAGGACATTCAGGTCGTGCTACGAACCACTGCGGCGGCAGTGGTATTGGGGGATGAATTGCGCTTGCGCGAACTGTTCCTGAATCTTCTTGATAACGCGGTCAAATACTCTCGCCCAAGCGGCACCGTCGACATTGCGCTGACGATCGAACAGACTCAGGCACGGGTATCCGTGATCGATCATGGCATTGGAATCGCGCTAGAAGATCAGTCTCGGATCTTCGATCGGTTCTATCGCACCGATAATGCGCGAGCCCATACCAAGAAGGGCACGGGTCTTGGGCTGTCTATCTGCGCCTGGATTGTCGAGTCCCATCGTGGACACATCGAGGTCCAGAGTAAGGTCGGTGAAGGTTCGACTTTTACTGTGACGCTTCCCCTGGCCCCTCCCCAGCAGCTACACGCCTCTAACCGGAAGATAAAAAAGTCCGTCACCGTCACAGATCGTGGCGCGTGAAGCGCGCCGAACCGTCATGAATGATCAGGGCTAGAAAGGCGGCTTTTTCAGTATCCGGTCAATCAAACACTACGGTTTTTCTCCCATACACCAACACCCGTCGTTCAACATGGCGGCGCACAGCTCGGGCCAGCACAATCTCTTCCAGATCCCGTCCCTTCCTCACCAGATCATCGACGGTATCCCGGTGGCCTACACGCATGACGTCCTGCTCGATGATGGGCCCTTCATCCAGATCGTCCGTGGCATAGTGGGCCGTAGCCCCGATGATTTTCACGCCCCGATCATAGGCCTGCCGATAGGGATTAGCGCCGATGAAAGCGGGTAGAAAGGAGTGGTGGATATTGATGACCGGACACCCAACCTGTGAAAGAAAAGTGCTGCTAAGGATTTGCATGTACCGAGCCATGACCACGAGTTCGATACGATGATCCTGTCAGCATGGAGAGAACCTGCTGTTCCTGCTGCGGCTTGGTCTCCTTGGTCACGGGACAAACAGAGAAGGGAATCTTGAATAGCTCGGCCCAGCCGGCGCAGGTATCATGATTGGAAATAATCACGGGGATATCGATGTGCAACTCGTCACGTTTGTGCCGTTGAAGCAGATCCGCCAGGCAATGATCCTGCTTCGAGACCAACATCGCAACCCTCGTTCGGCGGCTTGAAAGGCGAACCTCATAGCGCATCTCGAAGGTCTTCGCGACCGGAGCGAAGGCGGCTGCGATCTCATCGGGCGGAATCTGTAAACCCTCGGCAGTAAACTCCATGCGCATGAGAAACTCGTTCGTCTCTTCATCGGTATGATGGTCCGAATCGAGAATGTTCCCGCCGAAGTCGTGAATGAAGCCGGAGACGCGGGCCACAATGCCCCTGCGATCCTTACAATGGATGAGGAGGACGACAGATTCTTTTCGGTATGCCATTGTGAACCAACCTTTCCGATAAGGGCGGTCAGTATAAGTGTAGCAGGCAGGTCACGATCACGGTAGAAATGGCGCTAGGCGGGTGAGGAGACATTGTTGTTGCAAGCAGAGAATCTACTTGACAGCAGGATGCTCAAAAAGGCGGCCTTCTCACCCACCCAACCCCGACGACTACTTCACCCGCACGCCCTGAAGCTGCCAAGACAGCCTCTTTGCCCAGGGACGCGCCATTCATCGGACAAGGCCACAGCGAGGAGGAGCTTCATCCACATCTTCTAATGCGTGATTGTGTCGTAGTTCGAAACAGAATATCAAGCACGGGTGGTAATGAAATCTCGCTCAATAGATTCGAGCATGGCAAAGATCGTTGTGCGGAAAATCGGAATATAGAACTTGTCCCTTGCCTTCCTGGTAAATGGAGAGAGTCGTTTGTGCATGTTGTTATCGCACGACTTCCTCCCTGATACTGGCGTTCGTGGTTGCTACTCCATCCAATAGCTCCTTGAACAACACAAGAACATTATTGACTGATATGTCTTGTAAGTTATCTTTGGTGAGCATTCTGTAGTTGACACCTATTGGCGTCCAATAATGCAATGATGACTGTAGGTAGTATGCAACCATTGGAATTCCGAGTGCGGCTCCCAGATGGACAGTTGAAGTGTCTGGGGTGAGGAGTATTTCGCACGAAGACAACAATGATGCATACTCTTCGAAGGAGTTGGTGAGTGGCGCCGGCTTGACTTTCATTGTGTTTGCCAGGCGAATGACTTCTTCTTGTTCCTTTTTATCCTTCGGGTGTGCAAAGACAAGTACTTCCTGAGTATCCGGCACCGACGAAACAAGTGCGCATATTTGGCTTTGGACATGTGGTGGCACCCAACATGAGGGCTTTCCCACTGATATATTCACCGCTATTCTTCCTGCTATGCGGGGCGGGATAGGGATATTGAGCTTTGGCTGGAGTGAAATAGTATCAGGGTCTATCCCAAGCGGACGAAGCAACTCCGCTATCCGCCGACTGATATGAACAGTTTTCTGATCGAGCCGTTTTGCAAGCACATTGTATGATGAAGCATTTTCTTTTTCGATACCGATCGAGTATCTGGCTGAAACAGCGGCTGTAATGATGGAGGAAGTAGCCGATGCATTGTCTTGGAGATCTATGAGTACATCAACTTGGATCTTGCGTATAGTCCAAAGCAGTGCAATGTCTGTAGCAAGATTTTTCCTATACACGAATGTCTCGCACTCTATCGGTAGTAGAGGTGCAATGCTCTTATTTTTTTCACCCAAGAGCACCATTAACCTCGCTGTAGGGTAGCGTTCTTTCAGAGCGACAAGTAATGGTGTTGTGATAATTGCATCACCGAACTTATCTTGGCGCAGAATAAGGATCGTTGGGGAATCGGGAAGCTGGAGCGGTAGAGTTGGAGAGGATTTTAGGGAGCGCCTTGAGAGAAGCGCAATGAAAGCTCTGCGAATCGCAAGTTCACCACGTTTAACAACACGTTGTGTTCGTGTTTTTTCCATTACTGTGCGGCGTATCAGAAATGCAACGATGCTGGCGGACTTTTCAGCACCCTGCTATTTGACGATGTGGCCGACAAGATCGTACAAAGCCGCGTCGGTAATCTTGACTTTGACGAGTTCCCCTGCTGTGGCTGATCCATCATTGATATACACGACGCCGTCGATCTCCGGAGCCAGCCCTTCATGGCGTCCCTCAAGCAGTAACTCCGTCTCTTCGGAGACCCCTTCGACCAAGACCTCCATCACGGAGCCGATACGGGCCTGGCCTCGCGCCGCCGCAATCTCTTCTTGCACAGCTAAGATTTCATTCCGTCGTTCGTCCATGACCGATCGCTGAACCTTGTCATCAAGCCCGACGGCCGGCGTGTCTTCCTCGTCCGAATACAAAAACACCGCCACCCGATCGAACTCGGCCTCTTCCACGTAGTCTCTCAGTTCATCAAACTCCTGTTCAGTCTCTCCTGGGAACCCCACGATGAAGGCCGTGCGAAACGTGACGCCGGGAATGCGCGTCCGGATCCGATCGACGAGGGAGGTGATGGCAGCCCGATCGCCCAGCCGGTGCATCCGCTTGAGCATTCGATCGTTGATGTGTTGCAGCGGCATGTCGATATACTTGGTAATCTTTTCTTCGCCTGCGTAAAGATCCAACAACTCATCCGATACCTGTTGCGGGTAGAGATAGAACGGTCTGATCCAGCGCAAGTCTTTCACCTTCACCAGCTCGCGAAGCAGCGTGACGAGGCCGTGGCGCACACCAAGATCGACGCCGTAATTCACCGTATCCTGGGAAATGAGGTTGATCTCTTTCACCCCTTCAGCAGCGAGCCGCGCGGCTTCGGCTACGATCGATTCCACGGGGCGGCTTCGCTGTTTGCCCCGCATCAGGGGGATCGCGCAGAAGGCGCAATTCCGGTTACAGCCTTCGGCGATTTTCACATACGCGCTATGGGCTTTCCCGAGACGGAGGCGTGGCGCGTCTGCGTCGTAGAGATACGGAGGCTCGCTGATCCAGAGCCGTTGTTGCCGTTTCTTTGGCGCCAGCAGATCCCGGCAAATCTCCGCGATCTTTCCGAACTCACCGGTCCCTACCACGCCGTCGAGTTCCGGCAATTGCTTGAGGAGGTCGCCTTGATACCGTTGTGCCAGACAGCCTGCGGCAATCAACACCCGACAAGACCCTGTCTCTTTTAGTTTGCCATGTGCAATGATCGAATCAATCGACTCCTGCTTGGCTTCTTCGATGAAGCCACAGGTATTGATGATGACCACCTCGGCCTTCTTTGGATTATCGGTCAAGGCAAATCCGTCCGCCGCCAACATGCCCAACATGACTTCGGAATCGACCTGGTTCTTTCGAACAACCCAAGTTGACGAAGCCGATGGTGGTTTTCTTGCTACTTGGACGAGACGGGGTGATCAATCGTGATGACATATGAAGCAGTCTACGAGACGGTTGAAAAGCCTGTCAATCTAATGAGCAGCAGGGCATCGGTGATGTCATGACGGGCGAAGGAGGCTAGCCTCTGGCTGCGCGCGCCCAACGAGGCCTTCTGAGGGCGCGCGTTACGCGCGCAAGGGGAGCCCAACCTCCTTGCCCTCTTCTCGCCTCTTATGGCATCATGCCCCCCTCTTGGAGACGCGCATGGAGCATTTGCTCGAATACGCCGGTTCCGTGCATATCTATCTTGGACCGTACCGCGGGAATCCGATCTCCTTGTATTTGAAGCGAACGGAGACCGGGTGCCTGATCGGCCCGAAGGTCTATCCGTGGAATGAGGTCGTCGGGAGTGGGGAGACGCCGAATAAGGCGGCTGCGGACTTCGAAGAGAAATGGAAGTCAAAAGGTCTCTCGGCGGATATGTATTCAGGTCCCTCGTGGGAAGGAGGCATCAAGCCGGAGAAACCTGCTCCTCCCAAGCCGCCCGCAGCTCCCAAACCAGCAGTACCCACTGCTGTATCAGCACCTGACGGCCAGCCTGTCCGGACCTGCAGCCTCTCCACCTACTACTCCTGCCGACGCCACACAGACTTCCGCACCAGCCCTGGCGGCTCATCCCACAGAAAAATCGAGCTAACCCGTTCTATCTACAGCGAACGTTTCGGAAGGTGGCTCTCAGGGGAGGGGCCGGCTAGTTTGCTGTGTTTCAGTCCGTATCCCAAGTAGACCACAATGCCGATGGCAGTCCAGACGACGAATCGAATCCAGGTCAGCTGTGGGAGAAAGCTCATTAAGCCGAGACAGGCGAGCATACCAAGAATCGGGACGACCGGCATGAACGGAAGCCGGAATGGGCGGATCTGGTTGGGTTTCGTGTAGCGCAGCACTACGACACCGATACAGACCAGGACAAAGGCAAAGAGAGTGCCGATGTTCGTCATGTCTGCCGCATCGCCGATGGGAATCAGGGCGGCGAGCGTGGCCACGGCGATGCCGGTGAGAATGGTGGCATAGTGGGGCGTGCCATAGCGCGGATGTACGGTTGAGAGCCAGGGGCTCAAGAGGTGGTCTCGCGACATGGCAAAGAATACCCGGATCTGACCCAGCATCATCACGACGAGCACGCTGGTAATCCCGGCGACGGCCCCGATCGCCACAATCGCGGCTCCCCACTTGAACCCCACCATACTCAGCGCTTCGGCCACCGGCGCATGGATGTCGATCTGTGCAGCGGGGATCAAGCCGGTCAGGACAGCGGCCACGGTGATGTAGAGGACGGTGCAGATGCTGAGTGAGGCAATGATCCCGATCGGGAGATCCCGCTGAGGGTTCTTGGCTTCCTCGGCAGTCGTCGAGATGGCGTCGAATCCGATATAGGCGAAGAACACGATCGCCGCTGCGGCGCCGACACCGGCGAATCCCTGTGGCATGAACGGAGTCCAGTTGTCCGTATTCACGGCCGGTGTCCCCACGGCAATGAAGAAGAGGATGACTGCGAGCTTCAAGCATACAATGATGCCGGTTGCGCGGGCGCTTTCTTTGATCCCGATGACGAGGATGATGGTGACGAGTAACACGATAATGGCGGCGGGGAAGTTTGCCACGCCGCCGTCAGGTCCTCCAGGTGGATGTGTCGCCCAGTGCGGCAATTCAATCCCGGCCAACCTGAGCAGCTTGTTGAAATAGCCGGACCACCCGATGGCGACGGCGACACAGGCCACACCGTATTCGAGAATCAAGTTCCAGCCGGTAATCCAGGCCAGGAATTCTCCCAACGTGGCATACGAGTAGGTATAGGCGGAGCCGGCCACGGGAATCATGGTGGAAAACTCCGCATAGCAGAGTGCCGCGAGGGCGCAGGCCAGGCCTGAGAGCACAAAGGACAGAATGATTCCAGGCCCTGCCCCTGGCCGATGAGCATCGCCGACGATCGCCGTTCCGATCAGGACGAAGATGCCGGTGCCGATGATCGCGCCGATGCCAAGCGCAGTCAGATCCCAGGCCGTGAGGGTCTTTTTCAAACGATGATCGGGATGATCTGCGTCCGCGAGGATCTGTTCGATGGACTTGGTTCGGAAGAGTCGGCTGATCAACGTATCTCCTCAGGATGCGGGGATGGCGAAGAGCGCTGTAGGGTCACCGGGCTTCTGTTCCATATGGGGTCAAGTATAGCAGGCCTTTTCCGCTGGTCGTGCATCGCTCGCATTTCACGCGTCACGGTTTGTGGCGCGGGCAGCGCGTAAAAAGGCCTCGAACAGTCGTCGATGGAGGGGGTGACGGTCGAAGAGAAACTCCGGGTGCCACTGGATGCCGAGAAAGAAGCGGTGGGTCGGAGATTCGATCGCCTCCACGATGCCATCGGAGGCCAGAGCGCTGGCGATCAATGACGGCGCGACGGCTTTGACCGATTGATGATGCGAGCTATTCACCCGCATCGACACCGATCGCACGATGCGACGGAGCAGGCTGCCGGATGTGACGGTGACGGTGTGACTCAGATTCGTCGCTGGAGTCTGTTGCCGATGTTGGAGCGGTGTCGAGATTTGGGATGAGATATCCTGAAACAGACTGCCGCCGCAGGCGACGTTCATGGCCTGCATGCCGCCGCAGATGCCGAGCAGGGGGACATCGGCTCGCTTCGCCAAGTGGACCATGTCCAGTTCAAAGCTCGCGCGACGTTCGCTCACGATTCCGAAGGGATAGCGCTGACGTTCACCATACAATGACGGTGGAAGGTCCGGGCCGCTTCCGGTGAGGAGGAGTCCGTCGAGCTGCTGCAGGAGGCGCCGTCTTGTGGTCCGGTCTGCGAGGAGTGGAAGGACCAGCGGGACGCCGCCGAGTTCTTCGATGGCACGGATGTAGCGTGCGCGCAAAAAGTAGGTGGGCTCGCGGCCACCCCATTCCTTCCGATCACCGGCGTTGAAGTCTGGTGTGACGCCGATGATCGGTTTCATCGGCTAGCGGATAGGCTCCGGAGCAGGCGCTGACGTCGATGCATCATCCGGATCAACGACTCCTAGAAATCGGATGGGCCGATTGCCTTGGAGGTGATCGGGCGTAATGAGGTAGGTGCCGTAGAGACTGGTGTTCCAGACGCTCTTGGCTGCTTGTTCATTCCCGCCGGTAAACGCATAGGTGAGTCCTCCGACGATCCCGCCACCGATAGCGAAGGCCACCTTCAACGGAAGATACAACAGGGTGGAGAAACCGGCAGCCACTTGCATGCCCGCGCTCGACGGGGTTCCACCTTCGGTGCTCGCGTTCGACGAGGGGGCTGCGTTCTCTTGACTCCACGCCGACGGCGCCATTGTGATGGTGCACAGGGCCAGGAGCAGGAAGACTGCCACCAGTTTGAAGCTGGAAGTCTCACGGGGGCGACTGGATGAAGACGAGTATGTGTTCACAAATAATCCTCCTTCTGCGACAAAGCGAGCTGAGCGGCAGTAGTTGACTCCCGGGTGCTCACTCATGATTCAGTGGTAGTTGGGTTATAACAAATTCATCTCTGATTGCAAACCCCCTGCCGCGCTCGCGTGAAGTCCTTCACGGAGTGGTACCGTCTCTCAGTACAAGGTCTAGTTCAGAGGCAACGTACGACGTGATGAAGTCCGTCCGTTTGATGACGGCGTCTCTGATTTCGGCGTCCCATGTTGTGTCTTCGAGACTTTGGTTCTCTTGAGCGATGCCGGATTGCAACGCCAGGTCCAGCTTGCACCAACAGACGGCTTGGATAAACAGCTCATGGGCTCGATCTCTGACGAGAGAGACGATCTTCATCTGCGAGATCGACTAGGGCCAGGGCCAACCATCGGGAAAAATCAATGTCGATGCTGAGCGTATCAATCTGACTCTGGGTAAGCATGACGGAGACCTGGATTCCACCTTTCCAACTCCGCTTCTTGACGTTAAATACACAGGAGAAGGTGAAGGGTCTTCCCTCCACCGGCTGCGGTCCGACAAACAGCGTGACGCGGAACTGGGAAGGCTCTGGTCGCATGCTCAACTGCCATGGTGCGCATTGTAGCATGACCACCGATCTCAACGGCCGTCTCATTGACGGCTTGGTCACGCGACGATAAGATGCCTTCTACCATGACTACGGCCATACCTCAGCGTGTCAGCGAGATTCAGCAGGCCTTGCGTGACGCCGAGATCGACGGCTGGCTCTTCTATGATTTCCGCGGGAGCGACCCCCTCGCCTATCGGATACTGCAGCTCGATCCTACCCTCCATGTGACGAGGCGATGGTACTACTGGATTCCGGCGCAGGGGGGTCCTGTCAAGCTGCTGCATCGCATCGAGCCGCATGTGCTGGATGCCTTGCCGGGACAGGCCGACTGCTATGTGTCGTGGGAGCAGCAACGACAGATCCTTGGGCGTCTGCTCGCCGGTGGCCTCCGTGTCGCGATGCAGTATTCCCCCCTGAACGCGGTTCCCTACGTGTCGCGCGTGGATGCCGGTACGATTGAGTTAATCAGAAGTTACGATGTCGAGGTGGTGAGTTCAGCAGATTTGATTCAGATGTTTGAGGCGCGCTGGACAGACCGTCAACTCGAATCGCATCAATATGCCGCTGCGGCGCTGCGGCGTATTGTTGATGATACATTTAGTCATGTACATGAGGCGATCACGCAAGGGCGGAGTCTCACTGAGTATGGAGTGCAGCAGTTTATTTTGGCGTGTATACGCGAGGCCGGGATGGTCACGTCAAGTGCACCGATCGCTGCCGTCAACGCCCACAGCGCTGATCCACATTATGGTTCGACAGAGATGGGGTCGGCCGAAGTGACGCGTGATGCGTTGCTCTTGATCGATCTTTGGGCCAAACGAACGGAGCCCGGCTCAGTCTATGCCGATATTACCTGGACCGGCTACGTTGGCCGGACCGTTCCGGTGAAACAGTGCGAGATTTTCGACTTCGTCAGGCAAGGACGGGACGCGGCACTGACCTTCGTCCAAACAAGAATGGCTGCCGGCCATCGCCCATTTGGATGGGAAGTCGACGACGCCTGCCGGCAGGTTATCCAGCGCAGCGGCTATGGCGATCAATTCCTTCATCGTACGGGCCATTCGATAGGCGAAGAAGTTCATGGCAACGGCGCGAACATCGATGGCTTGGAGACGCTGGACACCCGCCGCCTGATGCCGAGGACGTGTTTTTCTATTGAGCCGGGAATCTACCTTCCTGGTGAGTTTGGGATCAGGAGTGAATTGGACGTGTACCTCGCCGAGCGCGAGGCGTTGGTGTTCGGTTTGCCGTTGCAGAGCGAGATCGTACCGATTTTCTAGCCATTCACCCTTTCTTGACAGTGCCTCCTTGTGGCCTATAGAGTTTCAATTATTGAGAAGCTAGATCGACATCGATTGACTGGGACTAGGGTAAAAGGAATCACGCCATGTTTGGTACCATGGGAATCTCGGAACTCATCATTATCCTCGTCATTGTGCTCATCATTTTCGGGGCAGGCAAGCTCCCACAGATCGGTGAAGGAGTCGGCAAAGCGCTCAGAGGATTCAAGAAAGAAGTCAACGATATTCCCCCGCCGGCGGATGCGGCACCGAACCGAAGTCGAATCAACCGGCGTCGATGCAGATCCATCCGACGGTCCAGGCTGCCCCGGCACCGGTGATGACGCCGGCACACACTTCTCGTCACTCCGAAGCCCACGGCACCCTACACGCCTGGGCCTGAACTGACTCCTGGGACCACCGCCGCCTTGATGCACAACATGGCTGCTCCGCCTCAACCGGCTCGGCCATTGACCTCCACAGCAGCTCAATCGACGGGGCAGGGCCAGCAGCCTCCGACGATGGAAGAACGAGCGGCTGCCCCTGCGCCGGTCATGCGGGCGCAGTACCCGCCTCTTCCCGCTGGCGCCCAGGCGAAACCCGTCGTGAAGCGTCCGTCGGCCATTGTCAACAAAGATGCTGTGGCCCGTGTGCAAGCGCAGCAGGCAGCGATGAAGACGCAGGCTGCGCAGCCTGCCGGTATTTCCCCTGGGGATATGCAGAGTTTGGGAGAAGGACTTGGGGATGCGATGCGGACGTTCAAGCAGGCTGTTGCTGATGTCCGAAATTCTGTTGATCCCGAGATCCGGACAATCCGAGCCGAGATGGATTCTGCCCAGAAGGAACTCCAGCAATCCATCGAAGCAGCAAAAGAACTACCTGCCTTGCACGAAGAGCCGCCTAAACAAACGTGAGCTGGGGTGTGGTCTTCATCAGCCGGCCCAGTGCGTGCTCCGGTTCTGTCGCACGTCCTCTCGCACCATAGTCTGCTCGGTCGCCCTGTTAGTCCTCTGCCTCGCCGGTTGTGTCCAAGATTCTCCACTTTCCTCGAGGGAGCGCACGGTCTCGCTCTTGCTGGAATTGCTCCGTGATGAGTCGCCAGAGGTACGGCGAACGGCTGCAGAATCTCTCGGCAAGATCGGCGATCCACGAGCCGTGGACGCCATTCTTCCCCTCATGCATGATCCTGCAGCAATAGTCCGCGAAGCGTCGGCACTGGCCATGGGCCGCCTGAAACCCGCAGCGACCAGTGGAGTGGTTGTCTTGTTGACGCAGGCGTTGGAGGACCCTGTCGAATCGGTCCGGCAGGCGGCGGTTGTGGCGATCGGAGAGATCGAACCAGGTGCTCGATTATTGCAACCTGTCGTAGGATTACTGCAATCTTCGGATGTCACGATTAGGAGGGCGGCTGTGCGGGCATTGTTACAAGTCGACTCAAGCAAATCAGTCCCTGCGCTCGTCGCGGCAGGACGTGACTCCGATGCGGAGGTTCGTCAGGGCATTGTGGCGGCGGTTGGTGAATGGGGAGGGGCAGCGGCCTCGCCTTGGATCAGAGAGCGTTTAGTCGGAGATCCTTCGCCCGGGGTGCGAGCAGAAGCGGCCTATCGGCTGGGAACGCTGAGCGATCCTGATACCATGGCAGCGCTCAACACCACGATCGCGAAGGATCCAGACAGTGGGGTGCGTCGCTGGGCGAAACGGGGAATTTAAGCCGTCACGCGGGAACGATTCAACGCATCGACGAGTTCGACAAGCTCTTTGCGGGCCTTTTCATCAATGTTGGTAAACTGGACGCCCATCCCAGGGAAGAGCAGATGCCGTTCTGGCTTATTGCGGGCCCAGGCAACCTTCGCTTTGGCCTTGTATTTCTCCCAAGGATGATCAGGTAGCGCAAACTCGACGGATAGCTCAGTCCCAGGAGCCAGCGGGGCGCTGCTTTCGATGAACATCCCGCCTGCGCCGATACCGCCGGTTAAGCTGTCAAACTGTCTGCCTTCCGGGGTCGTGTAGCGAACCTTCACGGCGAGCGGGGCTCTCGGATGAGCGCGTGCATGGGCGAATCGCACGTCGTCGTCGCCGGCAAGAATCTGTTCAATAACCGCTCCCCACGACAGGGCGCCGAGCAGTTCTCTCGTGGCACTATGAAGCGTGACCACTTCCTGGTCGGCATTCATCTCAAGGACTTTGCCCTCATGTCCTTCTGTCGCGATCACGGCAAACTTCATGGTCAAGTCCTTGTATTGGTATTGAATAGGGGACGACTCGGTGGCAGATAGGATAATCCCTAGCAGGCTGTTGAAAAAATTGGTCATCTCACCCGTCCGCCCTGAGGTTGCCAAGACAGCCTCTTTGCCTAGGGCCGCGCCGTTCCCTTGACGGCGTGCTCGCATCACTCAGAGGCTCACCGTACCAAATGAGATTATCGGAGGTCGGAAGCACTGGCGGCGCTCTTCCGTTCGCCAAGATTCATTACACGGGCGAACGGCCCACACAAAGTGCGGTACGTACCTCCTCGCCGCTTCGCGTACTGTGGCATTTTTGAGTAGCCTGCTGGAGCCGACCGGGACTTCTTTCAGCCCTGTACTTCTCGAG
This sequence comes from uncultured Nitrospiraceae bacterium, assembly GCA_963801725.1. Classification (GTDB taxonomy): domain Bacteria; phylum Nitrospirota; class Nitrospiria; order Nitrospirales; family Nitrospiraceae; genus Palsa-1315. The sequence continues at coordinate 181,607 of CAWDFX010000002.1, read as the reverse complement.
TCCGCAATCGTGTTTCAACACACGGCTAGGCTGGCTGCTCGACGGTCTGGAGGGACTTCACCAGTTCGAGCACACGGTTACGGATCTCGGGGTTAATCTCTGTAAAACGCACCCCCATGCCAGGGCTAAACGTATATTGGTCTGCTTTAGGGCACACCCACGCCACAAGACCCTTGGCCGTCAACCATTCTGACGGTTGCTCTGGTAGCGAAAATTCAAGGGCAAGCTTGGTGCCAACCAGTAGAGGGCTCTGGCTTTCAATAAAGAGCCCACCTCCGCCGATGCCGCCTGCGCGACTTTCAAACTGCTGACCTTCCGGGGTTGTGTATTTGACACGAAAGGTGAGTGTCACGCGCGGCTCATTTCTGGTTTCTCGGCTTGCCTGAGGTTTGCGATAGGCCAGAATCTGATCGATGACGAAGTCCCAAGACAGGTTGCCCATGGGTTCGCCGTTGATCCCCAGCAGGGTGATCACCTCACGGTTTGCGTCAAGGTCGAGAGCTTTCCCTTTATGCCGTAGGCTTGAAGACACGGGATATTTCACACGTCCTCCACGTTCAATCAGTAATGCAAGTATAGCGCAGCATTTCATCTTGTCGAGGGAAAGCGCAGAGTCATGACCGTCGCGACAGGTTAGGTAGGCAGAAGGAAGGGAGGGTATTTGAGAAAGGAAGAGTGTCAGGAGGCACCCAGGCCAGGGTGAATCTGGCCTGGGGAGTTCTGAGTAGACGTCCGGTCGTGGCGAGAAAAAGCTACAGTTATAACGACTTAGGCGGTCTTCACGTCTTTGTCTTGTTCGAATATTCGGATGGGTGCGTGCTTGCCGAGGATGGCATCCTCAGTGATGAGGACTTCCTTAATTTGCTTCTGAGACGGGGCGTCATACATCACATCCAGCATCACGTCTTCGAGAATGGCACGCAATCCTCGAGCGCCGGTTTTCTGGTGAAAGGCTTTCCGTGCGATCGCTCCGAGTGCGCCTTCCGTGAACTTGAGCTTTACCTTCTCAAAGGAAAGCAATTTCTCGTACTGTTTCGTGAGCGCGTTTCTCGGCTCGGTCAAGATTCGGATGAGGGCGCGTTCATCCAGTTCATCCAATGTGGCGACGACCGGCAACCGACCGACGAATTCCGGGATCAATCCGTACTTGAGGAAATCTTCCGGCTGAACTTTGGCGAACAGTTCGCCAAGTCGCACGTCGCTTCGTCCGCGAACTTCAGCTCCGAATCCCATTGCCTTGCGATTCAGGCGTTGCTCGATAATGTGTTCGAGCCCGACGAAGGCTCCACCGCAGATGAATAGAATGTTGCTCGTATTGACCTGAATAAACTCTTGGTGCGGATGCTTGCGTCCGCCTTGAGGCGGCACGTTGGCGACGGTCCCCTCGATGAGCTTGAGCAGCGCCTGCTGTACCCCTTCGCCCGAGACGTCGCGGGTGATGGATGGGCTGTCGCTCTTGCGGCTGATCTTGTCGATTTCATCGATGTAGACAATGCCTCGTTCAGCCCGCTCCACGTCGTAGTCCGCTGCTTGGAGGAGTTTGAGGATGATGTTTTCCACATCTTCGCCGACGTACCCTGCTTCTGTGAGTGTCGTCGCATCAGCCAGCGTGAAGGGGACGTCCAGGTACTTCGCGAGGGTCTGGGCCAACAGCGTTTTTCCCGTGCCTGTGGGCCCCAGCATGAGAATGTTGCCCTTCTGGAGTTGCACGTCGTCAACGTCTTTGTCCTTGGCCGAGATTCGTTTGTAGTGGTTGTGAACGGCCACCGCGAGAATCTTTTTGGCCCGCTCCTGTCCTACGACGTATTGATCCAGATGGTGTTTAATTTCCAGCGGCTTCTTGAGTTTCGACGAAATCTCTTCTTTGGCTTCTTCCCAATCCTCGGCAATGATGTCGTTACAGAGGTTGACGCATTCGTCGCAGATGTAGACGGTGGGCCCGGCGATCAATTTGCGGACTTCGTCGCGGCTCTTTCCACAGAACGAACAGCGGAGATGTCGATCCATCTTATCCGGCTTCGCCATGAGTCCTCCCCCGTTACTTGTCCTTGGTCCCGTCTTTTCCTGTGTCGCCACTGACGGCTTTGAGGAGCTTCGGCGGCCGTGTGATGACTTCGTCGATGAGACCGTACCGTTTGGCTTCCTCTGCCGACATGAAGTAGTCCCGTTCGGTGTCCAGGGAGATCTTCTCCAGAGGCTGGCCGGTATGTTTCGCCATGATCTCATTGAGTCGTTCGCGAATTTTCAAGATCTCTCTGGCATGAATGTCGATTTCAGTGGCTTGCCCCTGAAACCCGCCCATGGGCTGGTGAATCATGACCCTTGCATTCGGCAGGGCGAATCGCTTGCCTTTGGTTCCGGCTGTGAGTAAGAAGGCTCCCATGCTGGCGGCCTGGCCCAGGCAGATCGTGTTGATCGGAGGTTTCACATACTGCATGGTGTCATAAATTCCCAACCCTGCCGTGACGCTTCCTCCGGGGGAGTTGACGTAGAGATTGATGTCCTTTTCTGGGTCCTCTGCTTCGAGGAACAAGAGCTGGGCAATAATCAGGTTGGCAAAGACGTCGTCGATCGGCGCGCCAAGAAAGATGATCCGGTCTTTCAGGAGCCGGGAATAAATATCGTAGGCGCGTTCGCCTCGATTGGTTGTCTCAATAACAATGGGAACTAGCATGCACGTCGTTCCTTTCCTCTTGGCAGGGTGCTGAAAAAAACCGCCAGCTTCGTTCTCGCGTCGTTCAGATCCTCAATGTACCCCAGAGGGTACGCCTCCGGTCTTCACTCGCTGCGGCCTTGCTGGACGGTCTTTTTGAGCACCCTGTGCACCCACAGATTTTTCTCAGTCTCTTAAAACTTCTTGAACAATAGATGCAAGGTCAGCCCGCACCCTTCTCACTACCCCTGAATCACCGCATTGCGGTAGACGAAATCCAAGGCTTTATCCACCAAAATCCTGGTACGCAAATCATCGATGGACTCTTGCCCGCCGGCTTTGATCATCTTGACGAGATCGGCAGCCGGCATTTTGAGTTCCGACGCCAGCCGCATGATCTCGGCGTTAAAATCGTCTTGCGTGACGGTCAGCCCTTCTTTTCCGGCGATCTCCTCCAACACGAGGCTGACTTTCACCCGGCGTGCCGCTTCGTCCCGATGTTCCTGGCGAAGACGTGTGAGGTCCTCCTTGCCGGGCGATTCTTGGGCGCCACCCTTCCGCTGCTGCTGTTGCTGCACGTGCTGCCGGATAATGGCTTCCAGCTCACGCTCCACTAGGGTTTCCGGAAGATCGAAGTGGTGGGTATCCATGAGCCGCTTGACGATCGTATCTTTATAGGTGTCTTCGATTTCTCGCTTCAAGGCATGCTCCATCCCGTCCCGCAGTTTGTCTTTGATTTCTTGGAGCGAGTTGTAGGGGCCACAATCTTTGGCAAATTCATCATCCAGCGCAGGCAGTTTCTTTTCCTTGACGGACTTGATCGTCAGAGTAAATACCACCGTCTTGCCGGCAACGCGAGGATCGGGATGGCCGGTTGGGTACGGCTGGGAAATTTCGAGCGCGTCGCCCTCTTTTTTACCCCCGACGTGCGAATCAATTTCCAAGCCCAATACGGCGGCGTGTGATCCGACCTTGTGGAGTTGACCTTCCTTCTTCGTTCCTTCCAGTGGTGCTCCATCAAGAAGGCCGTGCATATCCAGGACAATATAGTCCCCGTCCACGATGGCGTGGCCTGGAGGTGTGGCTTCCAGGCGGGCCTGTTGTTCGCGCAAGACCTCAAGGCCTCGGTCGAGCTGTTCGTCGGTGACGGTGCGCTTGTCGGGTTTGAGCGAGATCGGACTCGGCGCTTTATAATCGCGCAACTCGATTTTTGGCTTGATCTCGACGGTTGCGGTAAACGTAAAGGGCTCGTTCTTCTTAATTGTGACTCGGTCCAGCGGAGGAATTTCAACGTGGACCGGCACAATCCCCGCTTGGCGGACAGCCTTGTCGTAAAAGTCCGGCACAAGGCTTCGGATTACGTCCTCTTCCACGGTTTTGGCATAGCGCTTTTCCAGCAGGGCCAAGGGTACCTTGCCAGGGCGAAACCCTGGGATGTTGACCTGGCGGTTCAGATCAACATAGGCGCGAGCAAATCGTTGTGTGACTTCATCGCCCGGCACTTCAATCTTGAGGGCGCGTTTCAACGGTCCTAGTTCAGTCACTTCCATTTTCATAGCTGGTGCGCACCCTTGTTCGAAGTAAGAAGCCTTGTGCGGACTGCCGAGCTGTCGCCGGCTGCCCGGTCGTGGTCTGGTGCGAGAGGGGGGACTTGAACCCCCACGGTTGCCCACGAGATCCTAAGTCTCGCGCGTCTGCCAGTTCCGCCACTCTCGCAGGGTGGGGTATGCAGGAGTCGACTCCAGCACAACGAACAAACACACGAAAAGGTAAATTCCTGAGGGTATTTTGTACCGTTGGACGTATCCCACTGTCAACCCATACTCCTGCGGGGTGGAAGGGGGTTTACCGCGTGCCCATGAGACGGTCGGTATCCATTTTGTGACACGACAGAATCCTACACAAGACGGGATATCGTACTCGGTTCAGGCTGAAAGGAGCCTGTGATAAAAAGATATGGATACCCCTCGATTTGGTCTATTGTGAGCGTCATCACAGGACCTCATCATGCCTGCTGTAGCCGCAGGTTTTACCGACGGGTATAATCAGGTAGCTAGGTCACTCATCGTCGGTAGACCGATTAACAGGTGCCCAGTGCGCGTTCCACTATTGCTACTCTCAACTCTGGCGTTCAGCGTGGTGGCGCTTTCCTCTTCATGGGCCTACCGGGACTATTTCACGCCGGAGCAGAAAGCGCTGCTGGACAAAATCCAGATTGTGCGCATCGAGGCAATTGCACTCACAGACAAGGGAGCCGTTGACGCTGCACCGATTGCTCAGCTTGTATCCCGCCGGATGGGTGAATTGGGATACACAGTCGTGAGCGATGCCGGTAAACCGCATGATGTGGTGATCAAAGTCAAATGCGAACAGCGAAAAACATGGGAAGGCACAACTGCAGCCGGCGGCGATGCGGATTTGCCCGATGCCCCGTCTCGACTGTGGAAAGGCCCCGCTTGCCAGATGGCCTACCTTCTCGCGAACATCAAGGTTAAATGGCAGAAAGAGGTCCGAACCGAGTTTGAAGATGCAGAGCAAGCCGCGCAATCGGCCAAAGCGGGAGATCCTGGAGTGTATGCCATGGGCAAATTGAGGGATGCACTCGAGACATTCGAGTTTCCCTTGTTACTGGCCGCTGAATGGGGTCAGCCGGAGCGCCTTCTTAAGTTGCTTGATCTACCTGATACGCCGCAGGTCAGAAGGTTTAAAATTATTTCTCTCTTGGGCGAGATGCAAGCCGACGAAGCCTTGCCGAAGTTGAAAGAGGTGCTCAAGGATCGTGACCTGGCGAAGCAAGCGATTGGGGCGATGGGCAATCTCGGCAAAGAAGGCATTCCGTTGCTCGTGGACATCATGAATACGTCTCCGCAGCCTGAATTGCAGGCGGCAGCGGCCAAGGGCTTAGGACAATTGGGTGGGATGCACGGCGATGCGTCTGTGGTGCCGCCGTTACTCGCCAAGCTGGGAGATCCGAAAACAGATTGGTCCGTGCTGACAGAAGTGGCTTGGTCGTTGGGAAAAATTCCGGATAAACGATCGATCCAGCCGCTCTATGATCTCGACAAGAAACTGCAGGCCATGCGCGACCCGGAGAACGTGCAGTTGAAGAAACTCAAAGAAGCGGTGTTTTGGGCGATCAAACAGTGCGATACGTGGGATCAGTTCAGTTAAAGCATGTTACCGTCCGCATATCCCAGTCTTCGGCCGAATCTTTTCCGGCCATATTCCTAGCGCTTGTTCAATGCGACGGAGGCTTCTCCTTATGGGAGAAGCCTCCGTGCTGTTCGTAAGATTGGGACAGAGTTACTTCGTGACGCGAATCTCGACGCGGCGGTTCTTTGCCCGACCTGCATCGGTCGTGTTCGGTTCAACCGGCTTGGTATCTGCATACCCATGTGTCGTCGCGGTACCAAGACCACCTTCGGTCAGCGCCTTCGCTGCATTTGCCGCACGGGATTCAGACAGTTCCTTGTTCGTGGGGAACTTCTTCTTCAGTGCGCCCTGAATTGGCCGGTTGTCAGTGTGGCCGTCCACAGCGACCTTATACTCTGGGAAATCTTTCAAGACTGCTCCGACTTGCTTCAACGCGTCGACGCCCGCCGGTTTCAATTCATCTTTGCCGGAACCGAATAGATAGCCGGAGGCCAGGTTAATGATCAAGCGCTCGTTGTTGAGATCGACGGTGATGTCACCCTTCTCGATCTCAGGACGAAGCGCCCGGATCAATCCACGCTGAGCTTCTTTCAGTTTAGCCATCTCGGCAGAGAGTTCGCCGCGCAAAGCAGCCAGTTCGGACTCGAGTTCCGCATTCCGCTGCCTGGCTGCGCAAGGTCGGCTGCGAGTTTATCTTTGTCTCCTGCCCCAGCCTGGAGGCGGCCAGCGCCATGGATGCGGCAAGCTGTTGTTCAGACCGTTGTTACTGGATTGAGGTGGCGATCTCCCGATTGCGTCGAGCGAGCTGTCGTTCCAGATCGATCACGCGGCGGCTCAAGGCGCTGTTTTGTTTCTGTGCTGCTGCCAACTCGGCGGCCAGATCGGGGCCGGTCTCCTTCGATGCTTCGGGGGGATTGCAACGAACGTCAGACCAAGCCACCCATTGGTGAGTGGGATTACAAATGGGACTTTTATCCCAGCTTGCACAATCTGCCAGAGCGGCCAAGCTTGTTGCGAGAATGGCGGTTTTGAATGCCTACATGATGATCGTTCTCCTCCTTCTGGATCGTGGGGGGGGGTATCTATCGCGTGAGTCTTCCAATTCCGGCGTCGTTAGAACGCGCATCTCAACGGCGGTCTTTCAGAGCGTCGCGGATCTCCATTAACAATTTCTCCTCGTTGGTCGGTCCTGCGGGTGGTGCCGGAGGCGCTTCTTTCTTGAACCGGTTGACCTGCTTGACCAACATAAAGATCACGAATGCGATGATGATAAAGTCGAACGTAGCCTGAAAGAAGACCCCATAGTTAATAGTCGGTGTTCCTGCCGCCTTAGCTGCGGCGAGAGATGGCTGTGGCGTCCCTGACAGATTGAGGAAGAGACTGGAGAAATCAACTTTGCCCAAGAGCAGGCCGATCGGAGGCATCATCACATCGCTGACCAGAGAGGAGACGATTTTCCCGAACGCTCCGCCGATAATGACACCGATCGCCATGTCGAGCACGTTGCCTTTCATGGCGAAATCTCTAAATTCTTTGAGCATACATCGTCCTCCTTCTAGAGGATACAGGTGAACTGCACGCCTATCGCTTCCGGGTCGTATCGAAACTGTACCCAAGGGTGATGAGGTACATGTTGTCCGTACTCCCGGTACTCGGCGCCGGATTGCTGTTATATCGGGTCGTCACTTGGATGCCGCTGACAAAGCCTTGCCAAATCTTGAACCTGACCCCGTTATCCATCGTGAGGAAGTAGTTCGATGAGTTCTGGAGAGAGGGGAATATTTCATTGTAATGGTACAGTGTCATACCATCGTCGAAGAGTGGCCAGTTCCACTTCATGGACAGACGTGCGCGCATGCTCGACTCGTCGGCTGCCGTCTTGAAATCTTCATTGAAGTAGGCTGCGCCGGCTTCGGCGTAGAGCGTCATATCTTTGAGGGCACCGGTGTAGTCTCCCCGTTCGATGAATTGATAGCCGGGGCCGCTTGCGAGGGCGGTTCGCATCTTCAGATCTTGGAAGAGATCGTTTTCGAAGTAGGCGGAGGCGAACCAGTAGAACCGCTTAGTAAGAAAGAAGTCGAGCTTGATCGTTCCGCGCCCGTTTCGAGCCGTAATGGTATTGGAGGTGTCACCGTAGACGTAACGGCCGTTAATCGAGAGACGGAGCTGTTCACTCCGAGCTACAATATCTCCAAGCACGCTGCCATTGCGCAGGTGGCTGTTTCCGACCGTTTGGGAGTAACCACCGGTTATATTCCCTGTGTAGATGACCGCGGGTTGAACGACGGGATTCATAGAGGTGACGGAGTCCATCGGAACTTCCATCGTGCTTTTCAAGGGTTCTGCCTGCACATTCAACGTTCCATTTGGTCCTGTCGTGGCGGTCCCCATAATCACGGACCCTTCCTTCAGATGGAAGGGCATCGGGTGAGTCACAGACAGCTTGGACACGTCTTCCCAGTTCACCTTCATCAAATTGTCGGGACTGGCCGTCGTTTTGATTAGCAATACGCCCCCGGCCAATTCGATGATTTCTCCGTATATGATGCTGCCATTCTTCAACGTCACGACGTCAGGGATGGTCGATGCGGCAGGTGCAGCAGGAGGGACATCTTGGGCAGTGGCTTCCGTGGGCAACACTCCTCCAATCACAGACACAACCATTGCTATTGCGAACCCACAGAGAACCTTCTTCATCGAACCCTCCTTAACAAAAGGACCAGATGGGGAAATGCTTACAACTCCATTCCCACATTGGGACACGCGGAAATGGTGGTGTGTATCTCGGATAAATTCATGGGTGTATAGCTCAAATAATCATGGGGTGGCAAGTATAAACACTGCGATGCAGGCTGAAGCGAGCGACATGAGCATTGTATGAGTATGTGGATGAATGGTTGCTGGAGTTAGGCAAGGCCGATGCCGTTGATCGTGATAGACGTATTTCGTCAAACGTCCTTGTAGCTGTAGGGCACGTAGACACATTATGCGAAGGGATTGATTCTCACATGTGTGACTGATTGGTGTGTTGGAGACTATTCCGCCCCACAGACGGCGGCGAAAGGACCGGGACGAGCCCGAATATGGAGAGAGTGTGGTGCCGAGAGCATGATGGGAGTGATGAGGGGTTGGTCAGCCTTTCTCCGCTCATGCTTCTTATGTTGTCTCAAAAATCCTTTCGAGAAATCCTGGCCTTTTTCTTTGAGATCACCCGACTTGATAGAATGGTTGAGCAGATTGCCGACGGCTTCTTTCGCGGTCTCCTTCAATTTGCTTCTGGAGTTTCCCCATCAAGCCTTTGGAGTTTTCACCCATTGAGAGAGAAGGGGCCCACTGCCTCTAGGAAAGGGAGTCGGGAAGGTCAATGCCAGGGCGACGAGCACGGACGGTCATCTTGCTGGTCATCAGACCGCGTGTTAAGATGCCGCCTTGCGAAAATCGGCGTGGAGAGGTGCGAGAGTGGTCGAATCGACATGCTTGGAAAGCATGCGTCCCAGCAATGGGACCGTGGGTTCGAATCCCACCCTCTCCGCCACACCAAGGCGAGGCAAAAGTAAGAAGTTAAAAGGCAAAAGTTTCGGTCATATGGACTCACTACTTTTCCCTTTTTACTTTTCACGTTGAGAAAAGGGGCTGGGCCCTGTGCAACAGAACCCTGTGAACCCCGCCAGGTCCGGAAGGAAGCAACGGTAAGCGGTTAGTTCTGTGTGCCGCAGGATCACCTGGCCCCGCTCTTCTCTTAGAAACAGTGCTGAGCGATGAGTACTGAGGGCTGAGATTTGGAACCAGAGTAAGGTTGGTCCTTCGCGTACTCAGCACTCAGATTTCAGCACTCTACTGGAGCGTAGCGACGTTGGATTATCAAGTCTCTGCCCGCAAATACCGCCCAGGGGCGTTCGATGATGTGATCGGACAGCCCCACGTTGTTCAGACGCTGGTCAATTCCATTGCCACGAAACGGATTGCCCAGGCGTATCTCTTTTCCGGAACCCGCGGCGTGGGGAAAACCACGGTCGCGAGGATTTTAGCCAAGGCGCTCAATTGCGAGCAGGGACCGACCGGCACGCCTTGCGGCACCTGTTCCAACTGCCTCGAAATTGCGCAGGGGACTTCCGTCGATGTTATGGAGATCGATGGGGCGTCCAATACGAGCGTGGACGATGTGCGGGAGATCCGAGAGAACGTAAAGTTTGCCGCATTTCGTGGGAAGTACCGGGTCTACATCATCGACGAAGTTCACATGTTGTCGAACTCGGCCTTCAACGCGCTGTTAAAGACGCTGGAGGAACCGCCGCCGCATGTCGTGTTTATTTTCGCCACCACCGAGATTCATAAGATTCCAGCGACGATTCTCTCCCGCTGCCAGCATTATAACTTCCGCCGGATTGCGCGAACCGAGATTGTCGAGCGACTGCGCCATGTGGTCGATCAGGATCAGATTGTGATCGAGGAGCGGAGCTTGCTGGCGCTCGCCAGGGCCAGCGAGGGCAGCATGCGCGATGGATTAAGCCTGCTCGATCAGGCCGTAGCGTTCGGCGGCAAGACGGTCGTGCATACGGATCTGGAAGCCTTGCTGGGGGCGGTTCCACAAGAACTCGTTCGTGCCATGGTTCAGGCCGTCACGGCTCAGGAGAGCGCGGCGGCGCTTCGCGTGCTGGCCCAGCTGTTGGACCAGGGACACGATCTGCGGGCCTATTGTGCGGAGGTTGTCGAGTATGTGCGCAACATGCTGGTGGTATCGGTAGTGCCCTCACCCCAAGAATGGCAGGGATTGATCGAGGCCTCCGCGGAAGACCTTACACAGATGGCCGCTGATGCGCGCTCGTTCTCGCCCGAACTACTTCAGGAATTGTTTGCGATCTTTACGCAAGCGGAGGATTCACTCCGGCTCAGCGCGCATCCCCGGTTTGTACTCGAAACAGCCGCCGTGCGAGCGACCCGCTTGTTGCGCCGGTCGGATGGGAAGCCGGCCCAACAAGTGATGCCGCCAACCCAGCCGGCACGCTCACCCCAGCCGGCTCCAGTGCTCGCAGAGAAACCGGCTTCGGCTGGTCGTGCAGGTAATTCAATCCCCTCAGCGTTACCGAAACCTCCTCAGGCAGTGGCTCCTGCATCGGCCGCTTCGATACCGTCAAGGCCTTCTGCTGCCGGGGATGTGGCGCATCCACGAGGCCCTCTCGCGACTCCTCCGGACGTCAAGGCCCCCGGCACCGCCGTGGAAACGAAGGCTTCGACGGCGGTGGCATCACCGTCGCCTGACAATGGGCGCGTTGCGGTGACGCTCAATTGGGAACAGGTTCAAGAGGAAGTGGGCAATGTCTCCTCCAGGATTGCCGCCTTTCTGGAAAGAGGGCGATTTGTGGGCGTGGAGGGCCATGTTGTGACAATCGGATTTGCCAAGCAGGAGATGGCGGCCCGAGGGATGATCGAGAACCCTGATAATATATTGGCGCTCACATCGATATGTGAACGATTGAGCGGGCAGACGGTTCGGCTGCGGATTGTCGAATTGACGGAGTCGGACTCTCCCGGACCGACGATGGCGCAGCTCAGAGCGGCGAAGGAAAAAGAGCAACGGCTGATCCTCTTCGAGCAAGCGCGGGCCCATCCGGTCGTCAGGCAGGCGCTGGAGACGTTTGGCGCAGAACTCGCTGAGGTGCGGCAGGTGTTGAGCCGGAAGGAGGCCCAGGAATGAAAAATCCGTTAGGTAATATGGGAAATATTCTGAAGCAAGCGCAGGCGATGCAGGCGCAAATGGCGAAGGTGCAGGAACAAACATCGTCGAGGACCGTCACTGGGACAGCCGGCGGCGGTAGCGTGACCATCACGGCCAATGGTGCCATGGAGATCGTCGGTATCGTCATCGATCCCGAAGTGGTGAAAAGTGGCGACGTGGAGATGGTGCAAGATTTAGTTATGGCTGCGTCGAATGACGCGCTCAAGAGGGCTCGTGAGATGATGGCGGATGCGATGAAATCGGTCACCGGTGGGATGAACATGCCCGGGCTGCTCTAGCGGGCAATTACGTCATGGCGGTTGATCAACAAGGATTACTCGCACGGTTGGTGCGCGAGTTAGTCCGTCTTCCGGGCATCGGCCAGAAAACGGCGCAGCGATTGGCGTTTCATGTCTTGAAGGCCGAGCGTGAAGACGCGCTTCGCCTGGCCGAAGCGATTCGTGCCGTCAAAGACGGGCTCTCATTTTGCCGACAATGCCGGAACATCGCGGAGGGAGAACTCTGTGAATTTTGTCTCGATCCGAAGCGGGATCAGGGCAGAATCCTGGTAGTGGAAGAACCGAGTACGACGTATGCCATCGAACGAGCTGGAGCCTACCGTGGCTTGTATCACGTGTTACTCGGTGCCTTGTCTCCGTTGGACGGCGTTGGACCGTCGGATATCAGGGCCGAGGAGTTGGTCGATCGGGTCAAGCTTGGGGGAGTAGAGGAAGTGATTCTTGCGACGAGTCCGACGATCGAGGGTGAGGCGACCGCCATCTATTTAACGAACCGGCTCAAACCTCTCGGAGTCCGGGTCTCGCGTATCGCCTATGGCATTCCGGTCGGGATGGATATCGAGTATGCCGACGAAGTGACATTGCTGAAGTCGATCGAAGGCCGTCGGGATCTTTAGCGAAAGCCGGCCGGCCAATATCGACGGCGCCACGTTGCCCATTGACCCCCCCTTCAAGCCCCTGCTATAGTTTTGCGATTTCGGACAGTTTTACTCCTCAAGCAGGGTGCAGTATGAAAGCAGGTTCTTCCGCCAAGCGCATTTCACCCCCTCCATCAGCGGCGCAATCTGCCACAGCCAAGCGCAGAGTCAAGACGCCGTCCCCCGGGAAAAAGTACACGGCGATTCGTCGTGACCTTGAACGGCAGCGCAAAGCCATGCTGGACGAGGCGGTGGAGGGTCTCGCCAATCCAAACGGCCAGGAGGCGTTTCCGGACGTCAGCGATCAAGCGTCTGCGGAGGCCGAGCAGAATTTTTTGATGCGTATCCGTGAGCGAGAGCAACGGTTGATCAAGAAGATCGATGAGGCGCTTGATCGAATGGACCTGAATACCTACGGCATCTGTGAGCGTTGCGAAGAAGAGATTCCCTATCCGCGACTGAAAGCCCGCCCAGTCACTACCCTCTGCATCAACTGCAAGACGCTCGAAGAACAGGAAGAAAAAGCCCGTCGATAGAGTTGGCAACCTGATTAGAGCCGCGTCAGTTCTTCTAACGTCTAACCTTAAAAGTGCAGTGCCACTCCGGCCACAAACTGGTTTGAGGAGATCGTGAACTTCTCATAGAATCCTGGCGGAGTTCCAGAACCCTCATAATCAAACGTGTGCCAGCCTGTGGATGCCTAACGAAATCACATATTCGACAGCTTGTGAGGGGAAACGAAACTATTGATGAGGCAGGTTAGTGCTTTAACGCGTTGACGCGTTGTTGGACAAGAGCGATTCGACCGGCTTCATCGGGGATACCCTCGACCAGCGCGAGATAAGTCTCGTACTCCGAAAGTGCCCGCTTAGGACTTGTGGGCTCGTAAGCCTCAGCCAAGTTGAAGCGGGCAATGGCGTAGTTGGGACGGAGCGTAACAGCTTTTTCGAATGAGGCGAGCGCATTCGCCTTGTCTCCCAGTTTGCTGTACACCGTGCCGAGGTTATTCAGGACTTCCGGAGTGTTGGGTCTGATAGTCAATGACCGAAGCATCTCCGCCTTGGCCTTCTCATGCTCTCCCTTTCCTTCCCACGCCAGGCCTAGTTTGTGGTGAGCTTCTGCCAGCCACACTTTATTCGTAAAGCCGCTTGCGATCGCGCTCTGGTAGGCAGTGGCGGCGGTATCGTAGTTCTGGGTTCCGCAATAGGAGAGTTGTGCCGTTTGGCCGCGCGCGAATTGCTGGAGTGAGAGGAAGGGCTCCTTGTCTTCCGAGCCTTGACTGTCGAGTTGTTGTCCGGGCTTCTGGCCGCCTGGACGGCGTAATCGTTCCAAGAACTCGCGCCGATAGGGTGAGAATAGTCGTACATAGGGGTCGATCGTCACAGAAACCTGGAGCAACACCGGATGCTCGCGAGTGCCGAGGACCAAATACTGTGTCGTCGTTTTCTCGTCCCCGGTTTCATACAGGGCACTGGACTCCATGTTTGTCCTTGTGGATAGATTTGCCACGTTGAGATAGAACTCCAATACCGGCTTCAGCTGTGTGAGGGTGTGACGAAGGACTGGGTAGGGATCCAAGTCAAGCCCGGACGAAAAAGTAAAGACGGTCCCGACCAGGATACCATCCTCATCGAAAAAGTAAGACTCATCGCTACGGGATGGGCTTCGGTCTGCAGGAAGAATCAACTCTTGTCCGTTCCCCCAGTGTTGTGGTTTGAGGGTAGAGGCAGGATGTGTCTTGAGGAAGGTGGACTTTGACGTGCAGAGGGTTGTGGAGGTTTGAAGGACCAGATCACTTTCAGACGGCGGGAGGATCGGATTTCGAGCCGGAGTTTCGCAGGCGTTCAGCAAGAGACTCAGGCCTAGCCCACACACTATTCCTAGTTGCCAGGACACAGTGCAAGGCGTTTCCGTGTCACGTGAACGTTGACTCACGGAGGGAGCATACACGAAACGCGAAAGGGTTTGCCAACGAGGTGATAAGGCAAGGCCCACTTTCGTGACGAAAGCGGGCCTTGAATTGCATCTGAAGACGACGTGTCTGCGGAAACTATCGCCGTTGGCTGTCCAGCATCGAATCCTCTGACGTGTACCCGAAAAGGTACGGCATCTTGCTGGTAAGTGTGTAAATCGGTCGGTTTAGTACGTGATCAAGACCAACTCCGGCGGGGTGTATGAGAAAACCGGCCCAACGCCAGGGGTTATCACTCGGGGCTGCTCCGGCCGTCACATCGGTGTAGACCAAGGAAGTGGGATCCATCACACTGTAAATACTGGCCGGAGCGGTATAGCCTCCATCTGCTGCATCGGCTATCGCTTGTTGCTTGGCGTTTCCGGCACAACCGACTGCGGTGGCCAGCAGAAGAATTCCCATGGCAAGAGTTGTAGCCCGCATAGATGACCTCACTTGTCTTAATACGGTTCAGAGAAGACGGTTTCTCGATTGACTGAAGTGTAGCCGACCTCCAGGAATCTGTCCAGGATTAGAGCGGTTCGAGCAGAATGCTGGAATAAGGTCGGTTTAGGTCGGAGGAGCGGACCAAGGGGCAGGCGAGAGTGTGGTAGGCGATACTGGTATCGAACCAGTGGCCTCTTCCGTGTGAAGGAAGCGCTCTACCCCTGAGCTAATCGCCTACAGGATGGAAAGTGTAGCACGGGGTTGTAAATCGGATCAACCGCGACGCCAGTTCCATGTGTAGCGAAGTCGCCTTGACATCCCCAAAACGCGGTTCCTACAATGCCACCGCGTTTTATCATTCTCCGCGGAGTTTTACTCGCATGCGCGATGACATCGTCATAATCGGGGGCGGTCTGGCCGGGTCTGAGGCAGCGTGGCAGGCGGCTAATCGTGGAGCAAAAGTGACGCTCTATGAAATGCGCCCAAAAGAGATGACGCAAGCCCACAAGACCGGCGGTTTGGCGGAGTTGGTCTGTTCGAATTCGCTCGGCTCCGTGGATCTACTGAACGCCCCCGGCATCTTGAAAGAGGAAATGCGCCGTCTCAATTCGCTCATTATTCGAGTGGCGGATGAGGTGCGGGTGCCGGCAGGGTCGGCTCTGGCCGTCGATCGTGAGCAGTTTTCACTCAAGATTACCCAGGCGTTGGAAGGGCACCCAAACATTCGCATTCTGCATGAGGAGATCACGGAGATTCCAACGGACTGTCTCTGCATTCTGGCAACCGGCCCGCTGACATCCGACAAACTGTCTCAGGCGATTGCGCAATTGACCCACACAAAACATTTGTATTTTTACGATGCGATCTCTCCGATCGTGGATGCCGATTCCATCAATATGGATGTCGTATTTCTCGCGTCCCGTTACGGCAAGGGAGGGGATGACTATCTCAACTGTCCGATGGACGAGCCGGCCTACAACGCTTTTCATGACGCCTTGCTCGCGGCGGAGAAAGTCCAACCGAAAGAATTTGAAAAGACGCCCTACTTTGAAGGTTGTATCCCCATCGAAGTGATGGCCGAACGGGGCCGCCAGACCATGCAGTTCGGTCCGTTGAAACCGGTAGGGCTTGAGAATCCCAAGACGGGTGCGCGAGCCTATGCTGTGGTACAGCTCCGGACGGAAAACGCCCATCGCTCCTGTTACAACCTCGTGGGCTTTCAGACTAAATTGACCTACGGGGAGCAGAAGCGGGTGTTTCGTATGATTCCAGGTCTGGAGCAGGCGGAGTTTCTTCGCTACGGCAGCTTGCATCGCAATACCTTCATCAATTCTCCCCAATTGTTGCGCGATACCCTTCAGTTCAAGGCGCGCGGCACTCTTTTCTTTGCAGGACAGCTGGTTGGAGTCGAGGGCTACACGGATTCCGCTGCGATGGGAGGAGTGGCAGGAATCAATGCTGCCCGTGGTCTTGCGGGATTGCCGTTGGTCACGCCCCCGCCCACCACTGCGCATGGCTGTTTGCTGTCGTACATCACGACCACGGATCCGCGTCATTTCCAGCCGATGAATACGAATTTCGGGCTCTTTCCTCCCCTTGCCACACCGACGAGAGACAAGGAACGCAAACGACGGCTCACGGGACAACGGGCGCTTGAGGACTTGACGGCATGGATGACGCAATTCGAGCTTTCATGACGTTCCTTGATCTGGAACGTCATGCGTCGCACGAAACAATTCGGAACTATGCGTCGGACCTCCGACAGTTTCAGTCATTCATGACGAAGGAGTCTCCGCCCGCTCATGTGGTTGACCCTTCCACCGTGCACACGGAGTCCATTCGGGACTATCTTCACTGGTTGAACTGCAAGCATGAGAAACCCGCGTCGATGGCCAGGAAGCTCGCCTCCCTTCGCAGTTTCTATCGCTATCTGCAGCGAGAGGGTATAGTCGGCCTCAATCCTGCCGAGGCCATCAGGACGCCGAAACAGCCGAAACATCTTCCACGTGTTTTAACCAAGGATGACGCGGCAGCGTTGATGGAGTTTCCCACCGATCAGGCAGGAGGGTCGCCACGCGACCGTGCCTTGCTGGAGACGCTCTATTCGACAGGGGCCCGGGTGAGTGAACTCGTGGGGATCAATCTCGACGATCTCCGTGCGTCCGAAGGGCTGATCCACTTGAGAGGAAAAGGTCGAAAGGAACGTATCGTGCCGATCGGAGAGGTGGCGTTACAGACTATTCAGGCATATCTGAATCAGCGGCCCCTGGTGGACTCTCGAGATTCGGCGACGAAGACGAAACGTGTCTCGTCACCGGTTTTTCAAAACAGCCGAGGTGGACGCCTCACGACTCGGAGCGTCGCTCGTATCGTGGCCCGCTACTCGAACCGGCTTGCCGGTGGTTCCGTGAGCCCCCATACGTTGCGACACTCCTTTGCCACCCATCTCCTCGATGAAGGGGCCGATCTGCGGTCGATTCAAGAAATGCTTGGACATACGTCATTGAGTACGACACAAAAGTATACGCACCTGGCCACAGACCAGCTCCTGGCTGTCTATGATAGGGCACATCCGCGGGCTGGTCGCCCGGTCAGCGCGCGTGTCGTGAAGGATGATACGCCATGATCGTCGAACAGTTGCCGACGATCCTTTGCATGAGGCAAGAGTCGCAAGGCATGCGAGCAGTGAACCTGCTCGTTCAGGATTTTTCGTCTTTCGCGTTTCTTTTTTCATGGGAGCCTGGAAATGAACAGACTGATTAAGAAGGCAAACGTCCTGATCGAAGCCTTGCCCTACATTCGCACGTTCAAGGGCAAGACGATTGTCATTAAATATGGCGGTCATGCGATGACCGATGGGCCGTTGAAAGAGCGGTTCGCCCAGGATGTCGTGCTCTTGAAATATGTGGGTCTCAACCCGGTCATTGTGCACGGTGGTGGACCTCAGATCGATAAGATGCTCCAGCGTTTGGGTATCGAAGCCAAGTTTCGTCATGGAGTCCGGGTCACAGATGAGGCCACGATGGAAATCGTGGAGATGGTGTTGGCCGGCAAGATCAACATGGAAATCGTCGATCTCTTGAATCGCCATGGCGGCCTTGCTGTCGGTTTGAGCGGAAAGGACGGTGGACTCATGCTCTCTCGACCGCTCACGGCCAAAGCCTGGGCGGCCAGTCTGGAAAAGGATCTCGATGACGGCGAAGGGGACGAGGACTTTGGCTTGGTTGGAGAGGTCCAGTCTATCGATCCCACGTTGGTGCGGAAACTTCAGCAGGATCATTACATTCCCGTCATCGCGCCGATTGGTACGAATCGGGAAGGGAACACCTACAACATCAACGCCGATCTGGTGGCCGGGGCGATGGCCGCGGCGTTGGGTGCTGAAAAGCTGGTGATGATGACGGATGTGAAAGGTATTCGCGATGCAAAGGGGCGCCATCTTTCGACGGTCTTACGCAAAGATGTGCAACGGATGGTGAAGAGGGGCACGATCGGCGAAGGGATGTTGCCCAAGGTCCATGCCTGCTTGGATGCGCTCGGGGGCGGCGTCGGCAAAGCCCACATCATCGACGGTCGAATTCCCCATGCCATTCTCCTCGAAGTATTCACGCGTAAAGGCATCGGGACGGAGATCGCATCGTAATCGGTTCATTCGATCAGTCTCTTTTTGTGACGACCCAACGTCAACGAATCAACCGCCATCTTGAGGCCCTCGTCGGTGAGCGTCATCCTGAGACGAGTCCTCGCGCACTTCGGAAGGCGGCGCACTATCTCGCCACGCAGTTTACCAAGTCCGGGTGGACCACCGGCGGCCAGCTCGTGAGTGCATGGGACAAGGCCTATCGCAATGTGGTGGCGATCAAGTATCCGGACCGGCCCGGACAAGGAGAAGAATTACCTCCACTCCTGATCGGGGCCCACTACGATACTGTGTCTGGGTCACCGGGCGCGGATGATAACGCAAGCGGGCTCGTGGTCCTCCTCGAAGTGGCTTCTCGCCTCCGTGCGCAACCTCTCGCACGCCCCGTCTGGCTCGTGGCGTTCTGTCTTGAAGAGCAGGATCGAGTAGGGAGCCAGGCGTTCGTGTCCCGCTTGAAAACCGAACGCCGTGAGTTGGCTGGTGCGATTATCTTGGAATGTGTCGGGTTCGCCAAGAGCACGTCAGGCACGCAGCAGACTCCGCCTAATATACCCATTGCGGTGCCAACCCAAGGAGATTTTCTCGCTATTGTAGGCAACGAGGCATCCCGGCATTTGGTGCTTCAGCTTGAACAGGATGCCCGGCTGCAGGTGGCCCAGCTTAAGTCCTTGTCTCTGGTAGTGCCGGGTCGCGGGGAGGCCATGCCTCATACCCGTCGCAGCGACCATGCCTCGTTTTGGGATGCAGGTTATCCAGCGGTGGTGTTGACCGATACGGCGAACTTCCGGAATCCGCATTACCATCGTGAGACGGATACCCTGGCCACACTGAATCTCGAATTTCTCTCCAACGTGGCGGCAACAGTGACTGCCACCGCGATTCAGATCGCCGGAGTACGACCATGACGACGAGTCGAACGAAGTTGACACCCGCAACCCGTCGTCTTGTGGCCGAGGTCTATGGCCGTCTCGACTATGGCGCACTGGGACCGGTCTACTGTTATGAAGGTGGCGATGAGTTCTGGCGAGCGAAGCGGGGGCTCTGTGAGCGTCTTGGGAGTCGGGTTGCCGTGGTGTTGAGGCGGAAACTCACACGAGGCGGTCGTAGTCTCTACGTCGGCGCCGGGGTGGCGGAGCTTCCTGCTTTAATGATGGAAATGGTGGAACTGGGTCGGACGGTGGAACCCACTAATCTCCGGAGGGCAGAAGTCGCAACGCTCAACCGTGCCTGCCGCTCGATGTCGGTCACGTTTCATGCGACTGATGCGGCTAGTGCAACGGGCCGATTCGATCATCTCTGGATGGTCAGCGTATTGAATGACCCTGAACGGTTCCCGCATCTATCGCCTCTGTCGTATGGCCGAGGTAATTCACTCACTCTAGACGCTCTGAAATTTGATGCAGAGCGCCGCATCGTGCGTGGGCTGGTGGCACGGTGTATGGGAAAGCTAGCACGGCCCGGACTCGTTACGACCACGACAGAAGAAGTCATATGGATTGCAGAGTGGTGCCATCGGCACCGAGTACCCTACTTGGTTGGGAAACGCTACTACGAGACCGCACTGGTGGGCGACCCGATTTGTTTTATTCAAATAGGCAAGAGAGCTAAAGGGGCTAGGCGACGCAGCTGAAGGACTAGATTCGAAAACCCGGTTTGGCTTTTGACGAGTTGTCCAAGTATTGGTTTGCGTACTTCACGTAGTTTTCCGCCGACTGCTTAATCCACACGAGTTCGGCTTCTGACACGGTGCGTCGAACACGGCCTGGCGATCCGTGGATCACACTCTTTGGCGGCACAATCATGCCTTCCACCACCAGCGCACCGGCTCCCACTACCGAATCCTCTCCGATCACAGCCTCATCCATCACAATGGCCCCCATCCCGATCAATACACGATCCTTAATCGTGCAGCCGTGGAGTATCGCCGAGTGGCCGATGGTCACCTCGTTGCCGATGATGAGCGGATGGGTATCGTGGGTCACATGGAGCATACAGAGGTCCTGCACGTTGGTCCGGTCACCGATCCTAATATAATGCACATCCCCACGAATGACAGTATGGAACCAGACGCTACAATGCTCGCCCAACACGACATCGCCGATAACGATGCCGGTCTCCTCGATAAAACAGGACGCGGGAACGGTGGGTTTGACGCCTTGAAATGTGCGGATCATGCAGCGCACTGTAGGGGAATTGGCCAACGACCTGCAAGAGGGGAATGGGCCTGTGTGATTATTGCCTCCTCATGACTATTGCGCGTGAGACAACCGCGTCTGCATCCGTTCGATCGAGTGCAGTAACGCCTGATGGCTTCGGCATCCTGCAACGAGCTTCGCTTCGGAGACCATGACCGGCTTGTAGGGTGCCACAAAGCGGTCTTTCAGACGGGTGATTCGTGCAACCGACAGGTTCAACCGTTCGGGAGAAATTGCTCCTGCCTCCACCGCCTGCTCTATGGCCTTGAATGCGGCAATTTCCCGATCCCGATCTTTACAAATCAACAAGACATCGCACCCCGCCAGCACTGCACGAACCGCGGCATCCTCCACACCATAATGGTCGATGATCGCGAGCATCTCTAAATCATCCGTCAACACCACTCCGTCGTATTGCAGCTCCTGGCGCAAGAATTTTTCGATGATGGTCGGGGAGAGCGTGGCTGGCAACTCTGGATCGAGGGCTCGATAGAGCACGTGCGCGGTCATTATCGAAGCAACGTTCTGCGCAGCAGCACGACGGAAGGGAGGGAATTCAATGGCCTCCAATCGCTCCCGGGATGCCTCGACCACCGGAAGCTCTTTGTGAGAATCGACACTCGTATCGCCGTGACCGGGAAAGTGCTTCCCGCAGGCTGCAACCTTATTGTCTTGCAGCCCCGCCGCTGTCGCCAATCCCAGTTTACAGACCACATCCGGCGTGGCACCGAACGCTCGGTCGCCGATAACAGGATTGTCCGGATTACTGTTTACGTCGAGCACTGGCGCCATGTTCATGTTGACGCCCACCGCCCTCAGTTCTTTGGCAATGGTGGCTGCCGCCGCGTAGGCTAATTCAGTTGAGTTGGAGCGGCCTAAGAGGTCGCACGGGGGGAAAATCGTAAAGCCCTTCGGAAGCCGGGAGACCCGACCGCCTTCCTGATCGATTGAGATCAAGAGCGAGGAATGGGGGCTGCAGGCTTGCAGGCCATTGGTCAGGTTGACCATTTGCTCGACGGACTCGAGATTTCGTGAGAAGAGAATGACGCCGCCCGGCTTGTACTCTTTGATGAACGAGGCCAGATCGGGCGTCACCGACGTGCCGAGAAACCCGACCATGAAGAGCTGCCCGATCTTTTCGCGCGGAGTCAATTGATGCCGTGCCAATGCTAGAGACTCCGATCGATCAAATACTGCACTAGTAACCTGGTTCCAATTGCCGTCGGACCTTTCGGAATATAGGCCCGTTCCCGCTCGCTCCAATCTGTACTGGCGATATCGAGGTGCACCCACGGGCAGTCCCCTACGAACTTACTGAGGAAGAGCGCCGCGGTGATCATGCCGCCGCCGCGCCCGCCGATATTGCGCATATCGGCGACATCGCTCTTGAGCTGTTCGAAATATTCTTCCCACAAGGGCATCTCCCACACCCGTTCGCCTGCCGCCTGCCCCGCCTTCCGAACCTGTTCTTTGAGCACCTGGTTGGTGCCGAACATGCCGATCGCAAACTGGCCGAGCGCCACGACGCAGGCTCCTGTGAGCGTTGCAATGTCGATCAAGGCCGCCGGCTTATAGCGCATCGCATAGGCGAGGCCGTCGGCCAGGATGAGCCGGCCTTCTGCATCCGTGTTCTGCACTTCGACGGTTTTCCCAGACAGCGTCTTCACAATATCGCCCGGCTTCATTGCCCGGCCGCCCGGCATGTTTTCCGCCACGGGCAGGATACTGATGAGACGCAGCGGGAGCTTGAGTCTGGCCGCCGCGCGGATCGAGGCGAGCACTTCGGCTCCCCCCGTCATATCGGCCTTCATGTGTTCCATATTTTCGGCAGGCTTCAGTGAGATCCCGCCCGTATCAAAGGTAATCGTTTTCCCGACCAGCACGACCGGGCGCTCGTCCTTTTTCTTGGCTCCGTTGTATTCAAGGATGATGAACTTGGGCGGTTCCTGGCTCCCGCGCGCCACGCCGAGTAACGCACCCATCCCCAAACGCTCCATCTCTTTCTGTTCGAGAATCTTGATCGTGATCCCTTCAGCTTTGGCGATGGTCTTCGCTTCGTCGGCGACCCTGGTGGGGGTCAGAATATTGGAAGGATGATTACAGAGGTCTCGGACAAAGACTGTTGCTTCTGCCGTGGCGATGCCGCGTCGGATCCCTTCAGTCACCTGCCGCAACTGACCCTTCCTTGGGATCAGAATCCTCATTCCCTCGATGTCTTGCTCTGAGACAGCCTCGCTCCGATAGACGGTGAACCGATAACTGCCAAGGATGGCGCCTTCAACCATCGCTTGCGTCACCTCGATCCATGACATTCCGCCAGGCATCACGGTCGGCAGCGATACCGAAAAGGATCCGACCTTCGCCTGACGGACACGCTTCGCGGCGGAGCCCATCGCTTGCCGGATCGTCTCGATCGTGACGTCGTTCTTCTTGCCCAAGCCGACCAGCACCAGCCGTTTTACAGCCACTTTGCCTTGCGTGTGATACAACAAGACTTCGTTGGCCTTGCCCTCGAATTCCTTGGATTGCACCAGCTTGCTCAACGCACCTCCGAGGGCCCGATCAAGAAGTGCCGCATCCTGTTTCTCGAGCGCCTCTCCTTCACAATGCGTGAGTACCAACACCTCTTCGGAGGCGGTCTCCACTCGCCCGACCTGTACCGTGACCTGCATGATCTTCATTCACGACTCCTTCGTTTTCGTCGCTCGTTACTCTCGCGAGACTGGCGAGACACGTGAGATGGGTCGAAAGTTTCATTCTCGCGAGTCACGCCTGTCGCGCAGGTCTTGCTTGCCTCGCTCACAATTCACACTCCCCGCATATCCGGCGCCCATATGTATTTGTGCATCTGTAACTGAAAACGGACCGGCAGGCGATCAGCCAGAATCCATTCGGCCAGGTGACGCACATCGAGCGAGCCGAAGACCGGACTGAAGAGTACTGAACAACGGTTGGTTAGGTCATATTGGGCAAGAATCTCACGAGCCCAGTCGTAGTCGGCTCGGTCGGCCAACACAAACTTGACCTCGTCTTTGGCCGCCAACTGAAAAAGATTCGGCCAATACATCCGATCTGTCATGCCGCTTCCCGGACACTTCACATCCAGAATGATATGCGCACGTGGATCGACCGGCGCGATATCGACGGCTCCGCTCGTCTCCAGGAGGACGGTATAGCCGGCATCGCATAGTCTAGTCATGAACGGGAGACTTTCGGGTTGGGCAAGCGGTTCCCCTCCCGTGACCTCCACGAGGCGGCATCCATAGGCGTGCACTTTTGCCACGGTCTCATCGATCGAGCACTCGTGGCCGCCATAAAAGGCATAGCCGGTATCGCACCAGGTGCAACGAAGCGGGCATCCAGTCAGTCGAACAAACACACAGGGCTGTCCGGCGTAGCTCGACTCACCTTGAATGCTATGGAAGATCTCGGTCACTCGCATAGAATGCTCGAGTCGAAAAGTCTGAAAGTCAAAGGTCGAAGGTCCAAGACTTGATGGACTGATGCAATCTTGTTCACTTCCATGTGGTGATAGGCCAGCCGAGGCGTTGCGCAGTGCGTGCCATGCCCCGGATTGGGTTGACTACCAGGGGGTATCCAACCAATTCAAGAATGTCGCGATCGCCAGGGCTGTCTCCATAGGCATAGGAGGCGGCCAGATCGAGGCCCATTCCCCGAGCGTGGGTGAGGATGAGTTCACGCTTGCCACGACCATAGGGCAACGGGGGAATCAACGCCCCGGTATAGACTGAGTCCTGTTGTTCTGGCTTCGCCGCGAAGACCGTCGGCACATCCAAGAATTCCGCAAGGGGTACGATCAAAAAATCAGGCGCGCCTGTCACAAGAATCAGCTGATGCCCCGCCTGTCGATGCGCGTCCAGCCTGGTGCGACCCTCCACAGACAGCTTGCCGATCATCTCAGTCTGACAGAATTCCCTCGCATGCGATTCAATGTCTGCGGGGCGCTTGCCCGTTAGATACACTTTTCGTTCTCGGAGCGAGTGCAGCGAGAACGGGGGCATGTGTCCCGCCAGCCAGGCCACGCTCCGGCTTAACTCGCTCCATCCCACCAGGCCCCGCCGCCACAGAAACCTGAAAAATCGTACCTCGCTGGCCTCTCCAGGCAGGAGCGTGTTGTCGACGTCGAACAACTGCCGCGACGGACCCCTGTGTCCGTCGTTCAACGACATCATCGAGCGTGGAAGTGAGGCTGGGGTGACTTTGCACAACGTTGGAGGACCCGGTGAGCATGAGCCGCCCGATTCTACCGGAGCGTCCATTGATTGACAAGGATTTTGGCCCACTTCTATAATGCGGCTCCCTCGGGCTGTCGCTCGTCATTCGTGAATTGCTGAAGCGTGCAACGTCGCGAATCCGCGAAACGAATGACGCTTCACGAGATACGCATTCAGACGTTTGACGCCTCACGGATTGGGTCGCCGAAGTGGTGAAATGGCAGACACGCACGTTTGAGGGGCGTGTGGCGAAAGCCGTGCGGGTTCAAGTCCCGCCTTCGGCACCAAACTTAATATCCGTGTATCTCTCTGTTTGGAAGACAGCTCCCACGCCATTGCTTGAGAGCTATCCTTTCCGGCCTACTCTGTATCCCTGATTCTTGCACCCTCATAACTGCATATCTCACGACGCGCACAAGCCGCTTCCTTCTTTGTCAGGCGTCAGAGTTGACGGCCCGCTGACGCCACAGACCTGAAGCGTTTCAGGCTGCAAATTTCCAGTTTCATGTTTGAGTGGTTCAAGTATTCGGAGCTGTTTCCGGTCAACCTGGAACTTGAAACGTGCACGAGAAATCAGACACTCACAGTCCGAAACCGAGAGTGCCAAACGACCCGATACAACTCTGAGTAGGGCGCTATACAGGTCTTTGCGTTGTTGTCGATCGGTCATCGCACGGACGATGACCATTGTTTGTTTGCCCGTTGAATAAGGAGATGGTACAGTTCAGAAAATATTTTCTGGAAGACACAACGCGCGGGGAACCAAGGTCCGGAGTCATTCACCGAAGCCGAGGTGCAGGATGCCATCCATTCTTGTCGTCGATGACGAAGACCAAATCCGCCATTTAATTCGCGAAACATTGGAGCAGGCCGGCTATCACATCACGGAAGCGTGTGATGGGAAGGAGGCTCTCCAGCAGTATCGGCTGGCCCCAGCCGATCTGGTCATTATGGACATTCTCATGCCCAATCAGGATGGCCTGGAGACCACCGTCGCGTTGCGACGGGAATTTCCCGACGTGAAAGTCATTGTGATCACCGGCGGCAGTGACATGATCGGCATGCTCAATTTTCTCGACGTCGCCAAAATGCTGGGCGCCCACAGCACGCTTCAAAAGCCCTTTGAGATGAAGGCCCTCCTGGACACTGTCCAAGCTGAATTGCAGAATTCGTAGGATGCTGAAAACATAGTGCTGTTCACCCGCCCGACCTGAGGCTGCCAAGACAGTCTCTTTGCCCAGAGACGTGGCTTTCCCATGCGGCGTTCTCGCTTCGCTCTCAAGAGTCGTGAAAGATGAAGTGTAGGACTGTTAAGGTCTCTCTCTCCGAAACGTTTCACAAGTGACGATTCACCTCTCGCAGATTGCTGGAGGAGAGGGACGAGCTTGACCATCAGTCAGAGAATCGCTAAGGTGGGGGCTCCGTTGAGAGCCATGGGAGAAGGGCCTGCGCGAATATGCCTCGTCTCAGCAGAGGACCACAATCACGGCGGCGAGGAACGGTTCGCCCGCATCCCTTGGTCGGGGTGTTGGGCGGAAGCAAATCCGATTTCCCAATCTTAGAAAAGGCCGTGGCGATTCTGACGGATCTCGGGATCCCACACGAATTGATGGTCGTCTCCGCGCACCGGACTCCGGATCGTTTGTTCGCCTATGCAGAGCAAGCGCCAGGCCGGGGGATCGAAGTCATTATTGCCGGTGCCGGCGGGGCAGCCCATCTTCCCGGGATGTTGGCTGCGAAGACGCATCTGCCGGTCATCGGGGTTCCGATTCCGACGGAGAATCTTCGCGGACTTGATTCGCTCCTCTCCATCGTGCAAATGCCGAAAGGGATTCCCGTCGCCACGGTGGCCATTGGAGGGGCGGAGAATGCCGGTTTGCTTGCGGCGCAAATTCTGGCGGGCCGTTATCCAACGATTGCCGCTCGCGTGAAGTTATTCCGTCAGACACAGACGGACGGCGTGCTTCAGTCTCCCGAAGCGAAGGGCCTGGTGACCGGAACGAAAGGTCCCGGCCGTCCGAGTCGTAGATCGTGAAGGCAGTCGTCATTGAGCCAGGGTCTGTCCTGGGTGTCCTGGGCGGGGGACAATTGGGCGCCATGTTCACCATGGCGGCATGTCGTCTCGGGTACCAC
Organism: uncultured Nitrospiraceae bacterium; assembly: GCA_963801725.1. Classification (GTDB taxonomy): domain Bacteria; phylum Nitrospirota; class Nitrospiria; order Nitrospirales; family Nitrospiraceae; genus Palsa-1315. The sequence continues at coordinate 154,547 of CAWDFX010000002.1, read as the reverse complement.
GTCGCTGTCTGGGATCCAGATCCAGAGGCGCCGGCTCATCGTGTTGCCTCGCACAGCTTTCCTGTTCCATTCACCGACCAGCATACCCTTGCGCGCTTTGCCGACCTGGTCAGCGTCGTGACCTATGAATGGGAAAATATCCCGGCAGAGCTCTGTCGAGCGCTGGAACAGCGGAAGCCGGTTCGTCCGTCGAGTGTCGTTCTGAGCGTGATTCAGGACCGTCTCGAACAAAAGGGGTTCTTGGCCTCCAACGGATTTCCTATTCCTCCCTTCGTCGGCCTGACGGCTCCCGATCAATTAGCGACCACCCTCAGGCAGGTCGGCTACCCCGCCCTCTGTAAGACGGCAACGGCTGGTTATGACGGCAAGGGACAGTGGAGAATCCCCCGAGAGTCTGATGTCCCGGAGGTGGAACGAGCATTATCGGAATCCGCTCGTCCTGGCATGAGATGGATCGTGGAGTCCTTGGTGCCGTTTGAACGGGAACTCTCGATTCTGGTAGTTCGTGGAGCCGACGGACAGAGTTGCACCTATCCCTTGGCTGAGAATGAGCATGAAGAGGGGATTCTTCGAACCACAAAAGTGCCGGCTCCAGGATCTTCAGCCGTAGCCGAGCGAGCGGCCGCTCTTGGGCGTCAAGTAGTGGATCGTCTGGATGGGGTCGGGGTATTTTGTCTCGAAATGTTTCAATTGCCCAGCGGGGAACTTGCTCATCAACGAGATTGCCCCGCGGCCCCATAACTCAGGCCATTACACGCTTGACGCCTGCACCGTGTCCCAGTTTGAGCAACAGGTTCGTGCCGTCAGCGGGATGCCGCTTGGTGAAGTGCGTCTGCTGAGCCCTGCCGTCATGGTGAATCTCATTGGGGATGATGCCGCGATTGTTATGAAGGGCACAGGCGGTCGAACGTTGATGGATATTCCTGGTGCGGTCGTCCATCTCTACGGCAAGCGTGCAATTCGTCCCCGTCGCAAGATGGGACATGTCACATTTCTCGGGGAGACGCTCAGTTTCGCCCTCGATCATGCCAAGCAGTTTCGTGACGGCCTCGCGAACGGTCCTAGTCTGTCTGCATAGTCTCCTCCATTCGATTGTATCGCTCATATCCGGTATCAACCGACAAGATGTCGTGAAGGGATCGACCGTCTCGTTCGCCGCACTACCCAGGCAAACCCAATCTGTGAGCCGTTTTTTGGCTCTCTCACTTCGTTCTATTTTGTGACTTGCCGTAGAAAGATGGATCAAGCGGTTCAACTCCTCAGGACATAGCCTGCTGGAAAAACATGGTTCTGCTCCTATTGGGGTATCGGTATAGGACTTGCTCCACTCCTAGTCCTTGGCAGCCCAAACAGGAGATCACACAGATGAGTAGTCTTGCCATCCCCTCTGAGAATCATGTCGAGCAGCCTTTGGCGGATTCGTGTTACGACAGTACGATTTCGCGCCCACGATATGTTGTGCTTCAGTCTCTGGTCGGCGTGATGTTGGCGTATCAGTTATTGTCGGGAGCGGGGTTGATCGCAAGCCGCCCAACAAGCATGATGATCGTCGGTGGGTTGGTGGCGATGGTCCTCTGCCTGTGGTATGTGCCGACCTCGATCCTACAGGCCGCGTGGTTCAGTGGGACCCTGATCGGGATCGATACGATTCTCGTGACCGCGACGATCTATCTTTCTGGTAATGCTCGCTCGGAACTCTACCTGTCGTATTTCGTGCTCATGCTCATCGCCGCCTCGGTGCGCCGCCTCTCCCATGTCATTGGGTTATCTCTGCTGCTCTGTGTCGGATACGGCATCATCCTGTATCAAGGGATTGTGCAGACTGGTTCTTTGTCGCCCGGGCATCTGCTGGGAGTGCCGGTTTTGTTGGTGATGGCGATATTCTACGGACTCGCGCTGCAAACGATCGGAGCCGAACGACAGCAAAAAACAGTACTGTTGGGGAGTATCGAAGCGCTGAAAGAGACTGAACAGGTTTTGCAAGCGTCGCGGGATCAGTTGGAGGCCCGTATCAAGGGTCTCAAGAACGATCTCTCACGAGCGAGCGAGCATGTCCGCCAGGAGAAGAAGGAACGACAAGGCCTCGAGCAGCAACTGCAGGAGGCGCAGAAAATGGAAGCGGTCGGTCGGATTGCCGTGGGGATTGCCAACGAACTCAGCCATCTCGTGTCGGTGATCGGGAGGCAGACAGGTGTGGTTCTGTCTCGCCTCAAACCGGAGGATCCACTCTATGGGCCGGTCGATGACATATTTCGAAGCGGAGGGCAGGCCGCAGCCGTGACTGCTCAATTGGCGGGGTTGGGCCTCCACGACGGTCATGTCCGACAGGTGCTCTCGATCAAGGCCGTACTGGAGGATATCCGTGGAGTGCTTAGAGGATTGCTGCCTGCATCCATCGATCTAAGCATAGCCATCGAGGATGCGCCGATGGATGTCGAGGTTGATCGTGAAGGACTCGAACAAGTTCTGCTTCATCTTGCGGTGAATGCGCGGGATGCTATGCCCAATGGTGGTCGGCTCCGAATTGAAGCGAAGCAGGCGTTTCGTGAGCATGGGAGTGGGGCTGTGAGTGGAAGGGGAGGGCATCTATCCAAGGTGCTGATTCAAGTGAGCGATACCGGAAGCGGAATGAGTTCAGAGACCCAGTCGCACATGTTTGAACCATTTTTCTCCACAAAAGAAATGAATGTGGGACTCGGACTCACTGCGGTTTATGGCATCGTGAAACAGAGTGCAGGTCAGGTCGAGGTTGTCAGTCAACCTGGCCAAGGCACTGTGGTGCGGGTGGCGCTTCCTCTCGCAGGACCGGGCCGGTCATCTGCACCATCTAACCTGGCTCGCGTTTCAGCCAAAGGTCAGGAAACAGTACTGCTAGTGGAGCCGAATGAAATCGAACGTAAGCTCGCCCTCTCGACGTTGTTGAGGCATCACTATCAGGTCTTGGAGGCGACCTCGTCCGTTGAAGCTTTGCTGCTCATGCAGCAACATCCTGGAGCCGTCCATGTGGCCGTCAGCGACCTCATCATGCCGGAGATCGGTGGACGTGATCTAGCCAAACGGTTGCTGGAGCACCATCCGATGATGAAGCCGCTCTTTGTTTCTGGGTATGACGACGAGACGATGTTGTCACATCGCCTGAATCCGCGGTATCTCCTGAGGCGTCCCTATCGACAATCTGGGCTGGTGGAAAAAGTGCGCGAGCTGCTGGATGCGTGAACGCCGGATGGTTGATCTGGTGTGTTTCGTTTATCTGGTTGATTTGGTTCATCTGGTTAGTTCCGTTCAACCAAAAACAAAACAAACCAGATAGATCAGGCTAGTCTTCCCATCGGCCTCTTCGGCTTGGCGCAAAGAAGGGCACGTCCGGGCGTTTGAACAAACCAATCAGTGCCATCCCGGCGATAAACCCGCCGATATGGGCGAAGAATGCGACGCCTCCACCCACACTGCCAATGCTCATCCCTCCGCTCAACAGCTGCATCACGAACCACATGCCGAGGACGACACCCGCCGCCACCCTCGTTGTGCCCAGGCCGGGCATAATCACCAGCACGCTGGCTCGTGGAAACAGCAAGATATAGGCGCCTAAGACGCCGGAAATGGCGCCGCTTGCTCCGACCATGGGGATAGACGAAGATGGATCGGTCAGAGCGTGGCTCAAGGCAGCCAGAATGCCGCATGCGAGGTAGAATGCGACATACTTCGCATGCCCCATGACATCTTCGATGTTGTTCCCAAAGACCCAGAGATACAGCATATTCCCAATGAGATGCATCCATCCGCCATGGAGGAACATACTCGTGATCAATGTGGCGTAAGCGGGAATGGCTACGCCCATCTCAGGAGGGTCGGCTTCGCCGAACACGAGGGCCGGTATTGCCCCGTATTGAAAGACGAACGTGTCTCCTGAGCCGGCGGGAAGGCTGGCCTGATAGAAAAAGACAAGAACACAGGTCGCGATGAAAGCGATCGTGATGACCGGTGTCCGTTCGGTCGGGTTGTCGTCATGCAGAGGGATCATGGCGCGCTCACTGGCAGGATGCTGAAAAAGTCTCTGTTCTCACCCACCCACCCCCGGAGGCACCTTCACCCGCCCGCCCTCAGGGGCCAAGATTAGCCTTTCGGAGGTCGAAACACTGCCGCGGGTTTCCGTTCACCAGTCCATTCTAGGGTGAACGGCCACCGAAGCGGTACGTACCTCTCTCTTCGCTCGCTGCGGCCTTGCCTGGGCCAAGGCGCGTCTCGGCGCGCCAGGGTTGGGCGGGTGAGAAGGTCGCCTTTTTGAGCATCCTGCGCGGTGTTCTTCTGTTGTCCTAGACGTACGGACCATTGAATTTCCACCGTGCCACAATAGGCTTTCCGCAACCTGTTAGGAGGGAGAGCGGCGACGGTCGATGACCGATCGAGGGAGTGCCGGATTATCCGGCAAGGAGCCATCAGGTCCAAGGGGGACTGAAAACCCCGCGGCATGCGTATGGCCTCCACCGCCGAAAGACGCGGCGATAGCCCCCACGTCGGCCCCATCCTCTCGCGAGCGCATACTGTAATAGCGGCGTCCATCGCGATCGTGCCAAATGACACAAAACGGATGCTCCAGGGAAAGGCGTTCGCCGATCTGACTAGTCAAGACCGCACTTTGGACCGACGGAACGACGACTCCGTGAAACTCGACTAACATCGCTTGGGCTGCCAGTTTGCTCACGATCTCGCTTTCATAACGCAAGATGGCCCGGCCTTCCTGCTCCAATTCCTTCTGCTTGAAATGACTCCAGAGGTGATAATCGAATGGATAGGAGGCCACGGCTGCATTAATTTCTCGGCTTGACGGGAGGGCCCAAGTCCAGAGGTCTTTGTCTTGGATATAGTCGAGGAGCCAGGGAGTCGGCTGATCGTGTGCCCATTCCCAGGCCAGGACGGCTCCAGATTTTTTCATGTCGAAGTAGGCATAGGGAAGGCCGGCGAGGGCTTTCTCTGCCGTGATGTGATGATCGAGCACGAGGAGTGCCTGCGTCTGAGCAGCCATGGTTTCCAGCGTCTCGCGGGCATAGCTGAAATCCACGATGACCACTCGTTGGTCCTGTAGCTCTGCGGGAGGAGGATTCCCGTGTTTCACGGGAATGAACCGAGCCGCTGGAAATCTATCCCAGATCGCCCAAGCGGCGCCGAATCCATCGGCACATTCGGCGTGATAGAGCACGACAGTGGGAGGCTGAGAGAATGGATGCTGTATACGGGAACCGGCCATCGTGGCGGAGCATACCATGATGCTCCTACGAGACTAAAGCGTCTTTGTGAGGAACAATCAGAGGGTGTTGAGATGGTCGATCAGCTGACGCAGCCGGCTCGCACTCCGGCGGTTGGACGTAAAGGTCAACCGAGGTAATTCTCGTAGATCCGGCTCGTCGAGTTCTTCGGGGAGCGGTCCGTGCAATTCGAAGGTGCCCTCGGATAACAGATCGCCAAACGTTTCATGAAGGCCGGCCACCTGTTCGGGGGAAATACTTGTTTTCAGCCGCATAGCCAAGAGCCGGCCTACATAACGAATGGAATGGAACCGGCGGTAAAAGCTCCTGATCTCATCGACTGCGGCGTCCACGGACGTGGTGATCTTGAACAAGCTGAGATCTTCAGGGTTGATTAATTGTCGGGCTAACATTTGACGTGTGACGAAGGCGTACCAGTCGTCCCAATAGTCGCAGCCAGGAGCCTGGAGACACACGATCGGCTGGGGATCGCTCTTGCCGGTTTGGGCGAGGGTCAGAATTTCAAAGCCTTCATCATGTGTCCCGAAACCGCCGGGGAATAATGCAATGGCGTTGGCCTCTTTCTGAAAGATGAGTTTGCGAGTAAAGAAGTATTTGAACGTGACGAGCTTGGGGTCATCAGCGATTGTGGCATTCGGGCCTTGCTCGAAGGGCAGCATGATATTGACCCCGAAGCTGTTCTCGCGTCCGGCGCCCTCCTGGCACGCGCGCATGATTCCGTCTGCCCCTCCGGTAATGACCATGAACCCTTGCTCGACGATCCGACGAGAAAATTGGAAGGCCATCTGGTAGTTCGGATCATCCGAGGCAGTGCGGGCTGAACCGAAAATGCTGATCTTGCACCGGTCGCGATAGTCATGAAACACGCGGAAGGCGTGGCGCAGTTCTTTGACGGCGCGGTTGACGATCTTCAGGTCCAGGATGTCCAGATGAGAATCGTGGAGCCGAAGTGTCCCGGCCAGGAGTTCCTTCATGATCGCGGCCTGCAGGTCGTCCTCCGGGCTGTCGAGCAGAAGGCGAATGTGGTTGAGCAACTCCTCGTTCGAAGGGAGGGGTCGGGAACGCGTCTGAGAGGGTCGCATTGGGTTATCCATGTGGGGCTGTAGTTTATCCTAGGGTGAGAAAATTCTATCAGCTGATCGCGTGTTGGTCAAAGGAACAGAGCATATGTGTGGGGCTAGCCCGCATTATTCATGACGGTTCGTCGCGAAATCGCTGAGCCGCGTCGCGAGACCGGCGCGCGGAGTCGTGAGGACTCGATGCGTACTCGTGCAGTACGGAGAGGGTCCGAGGGGCGAGCCCGCCGGCCGGAGGCTCGTCGTAGCAGCGGATCGGCGATTGGAGCAGAAGCGTTCATGAATAATGCGGGCTAGGAGCGATTGGGTGAAGGAGGCATTGTTTGAAGTGCCCAGGCCCTGATACGCGCAAGATCGCTCGACGAGAGGTCGGTAAACTGAATATCGACATGCCAGGTTCGGCTCCCGCTTGATGGATCACCGGGCTCTGCTTCTGGAACTCCACCGGTCAGGACTGTTCCATGAATGGTGAGAGGCGTGTTTTGACCAGGAATGGAAAACGCCAGTACGACGTTCGTTCCTGTCAGGATCTTTGCGGTTGATTCGACCAACGCTCCGACATGGCTCAGGTGAGTAATCATGGCATTATAGTTGAGCCCCTGCGCCGAGGCTTGTCCGACTACACTCACCACGACGGGGATTCTCGTATCACGTCTGGGTGGGCTGAGCATCAGGTCTTGCGCACTGAGTACCCCAACCGGTTGGTTTTGCTTGGTGACAATCAAGAGAGAGGCGCCTGTCGCCATCATCAGTGTCGAGGCCTCTGCCAAGGCCTCATCGTACTCGATGAACTGCACCGGTCGTGTCATGATCGTCCGGACTTCGATGTCGTGCGGTTCGAGCCCCTGAGCAACGACTTTCTTCACAATGTCGGTCGGCGTCATAAGGCCGAACCGCGTATCGGTATCCTTCACGAGCAGACAGGGCGCCTGTTCTCGTTCGAGCAGCAGAGCCGCCTCACTCACGGAGACGTCTCCTGGAACCTGCACAACCCCTGGTGTCATCATATGGGCAACCATAGTGTGTGTGAGATGTGTCGTCTTGAAGGACTTGTCATTGTCGTTTGGCATGGGTTCGAGCCATTCCCCCGATTTCCGCCTACACGACTCGGGAGGATCCCATCCCTGGCGACGTAAGCCAAGTATAGCAGACGGACCCCCCTGGTCCGTGACTGGGGCTTCCCTTGTCAAACAAGGGGTTCGGCGAATAGACTAGGCCAATTGTCAGAGCAGTACAAGGGGTGATCGATGGTGGATTCCAGGTTCGTTCAACAGGACTTTCAGTGTCGCCTCAGTAACATTCCGCCATTGGGGATGGGGCTGTCGGTCGATGTCTATTCCCCAGATCTGTTCGAGTTGGTAGCCACGCTCAGAGAGCGAGGGCTTCAGCCGGGTTATCTCGAAGTCTTTAAGGCGACGACCACCACACTCGCAGCGGTTCGACGGGCTATGCCTGACGTCGCGCTGGCCTATCACGGGGAAGGCTTGTGGATCACTCAACCGGACGTTCAAGAGTCTCCGCTACTTTCAGCAGGATGTCGGCGAGATGGTCACGCAACTCAACAGCATACAGAGTCTCTGGCTGAATCATGAATGTGCGACGAAGGAGATGGCAGGCTACTCGTGTGGCACGTATCTCCCTCCGTTGTATACGCGGTTGAGTGCCGAAGTGGTGGCGGCAAATATTGCGACGGTTCAGCAGGCGATGGATCGGCAGGGTCGTCGAGCGGACGGGACCGCGCCGCTCTTTCTCTTGGAGATGCCGCCGCTCACCTATTTTTCCGCCGGCACGATACCGATTCCCCATTTTTTTCGACTCATCACAGCGTTGGCGCCCTGTGGTCTCGTGCTGGATATCGGACACCTCTGGACCGTCTATCGCTATACTGCCGCCTGTCGACGGATATCGCTTGAAAGATTCGTGCAGGAATTTCTCGACGAGTTTCCCCTGGAGCGGGTCGTCGAAATCCACGTGGCGGGGTTGGCCTGCCATGAGTCGGGTGGAACACCGAAAACGGGAGAGGAATTTCCTGAATGGATCGACGCCCATGCCGCGCCGATCCCGTCGATTCTCTTCACCATGCTCGAACAGGTTCTGGCTCACCCGAACCTCGTCAGCCTCCGAGCGGTGGCGCTTGAAGTGGACACCAAGCCGATTGAGATGATTGTGGAGGAGTATGCGGAGGCCGTTCGGCGTTTCTCCTTGCTCATACAGCAGACGATGGCTAAAGGAGCGGTTGTAGAACAATCAATGGAACTGACGCCTCGTCAAGCCTCAGTCCAAGAGGCGGTGTGTCAGACTGATCGACAGCAATTACGCGACGACTATGCGCGCTACGCGCAAATCATCTGGGGACAAGCCCCTATGACAGGCTCGGAGTGGCAGGAAGTAGCTGCGGAGGCGACCGGTATCACGCGATACCGCACGTCGTATGTACCGTATGAAATTCTCCATTGGGGAGGAGACCTTGCAGAAATGTTTCCGCAAACCTGCCGGGTATTAACGGAGCGGGGCATCTGCCTGACCGAGTTCGTGACCTTCTGGTTTCGGTCGCCACGGCCGCTCACGCGCTCGTATGATTTCTTCCTCCTCAAGATCGAACGGTTTCTCGAATTTGTGACGGAGCGCGCGCCTGACGTCAGGGGCTGCGTACAACAGGAATGCGACATATTGCGTCAGGCCTATGCCCAGGTGAATGAAGTGGAGGAGCCTGCGATGGAGATGGAGCGAACCCGATGAGCTTCTGGCAGTCACTCGCTAGACCGATCATCGGAATGGCGCCGATGGATGGGGTCACCGATGCGACGTTTCGTCATACCGTGGCGATGCATGGGAAGCCCGATGTCTCCTTCACGGAGTTCACGCATGTGCACGACGTCTGCCGGGGACCGGAATTCTTATTGGACTCATTCATCTACCATGAGGCTGAACGGCCGATCATCGCGCAGCTCTATGGGAAAGAGCCGGATCTCTTCTATCAGGCCGCTCACGCCGTGTGCGAGTTGGGGTTTGACGGATTGGATGTCAACATGGGCTGTCCCTCGAGGAGCGTGGCCTCATCCGGGTCTGGCGCGGGGCTGATCCGAACTCCGGACGTGGCCCAAGCTATTATGCAGGCTGCTCGACAAGGGATTGCCGATTGGGCGAGCGGTCAGACCCTTGAGAGTGCGGGTCTCAAGCCGGGCAGAGTGGCAGCGATCTGCCGGATGAACGAGCAGCGGCAGTGTGCCCGCCCGCTCGTCCGCCGGACGATTCCTTTATCAGTCAAGACACGTCTCGGCTACGACGTAGTGGTCGTCGACCGATGGATCGAACATCTTCTCACGGAGCAGCCGGCAGTCATTTCCCTGCATGGCCGCACCTTGCAGCAAATGTATCGAGGAGAAGCGGATTGGAATGCCATTGCCCGTGCGGCGGAGATCGTGCGGGGGAGCGGAACGTTGTTGTTCGGCAATGGGGACGTGCACAGTTATCACGACGTCGTCCGTCGCGTACGGGATACCGGCGTCGATGGCGTGCTGGTCGGACGAGCCGCGCTCGGAGCCCCCTGGTTCTTTCGGCAGAAAGAGGAGGCGCGACTCATTCTGCAGCAACAACGGCCTGAAGACGTGCCCGAACCGTGGATGCCGACACTCGACGTGCGCTTCGAAATGCTGCTCGATCATGCCCGACGGTTCGAAGCGGCTTGTGGGCAAGGCCAGTTTCGTCGGATGCGAAAACATCTGGGGTGGTACTGCAAGGGATTTCCTCACGCCGCCTCGCTTCGAGCCGAGATGTTCCGAGTCTCTTCAGTCGCCGACCTGGAGCAAGTGCTCGCTAATTTTCGGGTGCATTGCGCGAGTCTCGCCGAGGATTTCGACCAGATGCCGCTCGAACCTCTGATCTCTGCTGAACCCTCTCCGACCTTGTAGATGTCACTCATTCTGGCTTCAACCTCTCCGCGACGTCGCGAGCTGCTCGCCCTGCTGGGTATTCCATTCGACATCAAACGCCCATCTTTTGAGGAGCGCCTGATGCCGAATCGGACCGTGATCGAGCAGGTGCAGTCCTTCGCACAGGGCAAAGCGCAGTCGGTCGCGAGGCGAGAGCCTGAAGCGATTGTGCTGGGGAGCGATACGGTCATTGAGTTGGATCATGACATGCTCGGGAAGCCGGGCGATCTCGCGGAGGCTCGTGCAATGCTCCGTCGTTTAGCCGGTCGTGATCATCACGTACACACGGGGATCTCGCTCGTCTGTGTCGTTCGTGGAATAGAGGTCGTTGCCCTGTCTACGGCCGTCGTTCGGATGAAGCCGTTCGATGAACGAGTCCATGAAGATTATCTTGCGACGGGAGAAAGTCTCGGCAAGGCCGGTGCATACTCGATTCAAGGAAAAGGCGGCGAGTTGATCGATTCCGTTGGCGGAGATTTCACGACGGTGGTCGGGCTGCCGCTTCGCATGGTTGCCCAGCTGCTTGCACAAGCCGGTGTGAAAGTGCCGGTCGATCTCGACGAACTCTATGCCGTAAAACCCTATCCCAACTGGGCCCGTTTCTCAGTCTGATTGCAAAGGGGTAGTGGTTTCCTTACAATGCGGCCCCATCATTCGCTGTTGTGTGTACGGGGGGAATAATGAGCGTGCGATGCCTGACCTCAGTAACGCGAGCGGGTGGCGTGGCCATCTGTGCGATCACGGGCCTATTGATGATCGGTGGTCTCCAGCCGGCCTTGGCGATCGATGTGAACCTTTCCGTGGAAGAGGCGCAGAAGATTTTGGAAGCCGGGCGGGCGCCGATGGAGAAGGCCAACACTCCGGAGGACGTCAAGAAGGTTCTTCAGCAAGCTTCAATGGTTACACGCGTGGGAGCTGATCCGGAGAAAGATCCCTGCGGAGCCAGTGCCATCCTCAGGACAAAGCGCTATCGACTTGAAGCCTTTGGCAGGCAGGAAGCGGCAGAGTCCAAGAAGAGGAAGATGGATGTGCGCATGCCCGATGAGTTCATCAAGAAAGTCGTGGACATGCCCAACATGGAAATTGAAGTTCAGCTGTGTGGCGATGACGAATACTTTGCCGAGGGCGCCTTGATCGAACTACAGCAGGGCTCCAAGAGGATCAAGCCCATCGATATTGGAAAAGCCGAACGTGGCCGAAAGAATGAGGGAACTGGGCCGATCTACCGATCGCGCTTTACCGCAGTGTTCGCCTATGAAAAGTTCGATCCTGTTGCGCCGTCTGTTTTCATCGTGAACCTTCAGGATGGCAATGAAGCGAGAATCGTCGCTGATTTCTCCAAGGTGAAGTAGGCACACTCCTTCGATCCTGCTCCATGCCGATCTGAGGCAACGGCTCCGTTTCTCCGCACGCAGCCGCCCATGACTTCCTTCACCAGATACTTGGTTTCGCCTTTGCAACCCTGCCTGTTAGTTGTGTGAGGTCTCAATGACAGAGCGATGAAGAAAACCATGCGGAGTATCCGACAGAGTCTCGTCAGGGTTCTCCCGTTCGTGTTCGGGGTGAGGAGGGAGACGCGTCTTGAAGTGTACGTGAGCGATACGGTAGAACCAGTCCATGGAAACGCGCAGAGAGAAAAAGTCTGCTCGATGGCTGTTGATCTGCCTGGCATCGATTCCCCTAGGCGGTCTGACGCAGACCGCAACGGCGCTGGATTTTTCCGCCGAGCGAATTGTGAAGAACGGGAAGTCTGTGGTGACGGCCCATGTCAACGCCAAGGACGATCGCTGGCGGTTTGAATTCACCCGGCCGCAAGGGGGGGCCAGTATCATCATTGTAAGAATGGACCGACGCAGCTCTTGGCTCATTTTGTCCAAGCAACGGCAGTATCTCGAAGTGCCGATCGCGAAAGACCATCAGTTGGCAGTGAGCGAGACGATGGAAGGAGAACTGTCGCGCGAATTCGTCGGTGATGAGACGCTGAACGGCTATCCCACTGAACTGTTTGAAGTGACCGTCGCGGAGAATGGAGAATCTCGGCAGTACTATCAATGGGTGACCAAGCTCCAACGGTTTCCGGTGAAGACGGTGAGCAAGCAGGGTCAGTGGTCGGAGGAGTTTCGCCATGTGATCTTCACGCCGCAATCTCCCTTTCTATTCGAACTCCCACGGCGATTGGATTCGGCCAATCCGCCGGCTGAAACACGCAGCAGTCCATGAAACGTGAATCGTCAATGTTAACCGTGAAAGGTTGTGACGGACGACTTTTCCAGCGATCCTGTTAAGGCTTGTCCGGCTTGGGTACCAGAGGGCTGACCGCATTCTGATCTCGCCCAGGCTGATAGGTCTCCAGCATTTTCATGATCGTGGGTCTCACTCGTTCTTCTTCCGAGAGAGGCACTTTGATTCGTATCCCCCTACCCTCGTTGCGGCCGAGTGAAAAGATGTGGTGCTCGATGATGTCGCCCTGCTTCTCATCCGAATACGTGAATGTCAATTGTTTCGCAGGGAAACCGGCCAGCGACATTTCCTGATCCTGCCGCCACTTCACCGTGATCATTTTCTTGCCGTAGAACTCCGTGATAATGCGTCGATGGGCCGTGGCAAATTCATCGAGCGTCTGCCGTCTATCCTGGCTCTGGCCTTCCAAGAGATTCATATGGCCGGATAAGGCGACAAGGCTGTTCTCGATAGGAGGGTAGAGCGTCACACCGGTCCCATCCGGCAACGGATTTCCAAGGCGCCAGCTCTCCGGATAACGGACCGAGAAGCCGAACCGGGCGTTCGTATAGACTTTCCATGCGCGTTCTTCGTTCTCCGACGCGGCGGCAAAGCCGGCGTGGGCCGTCATGCCAGGATTCATCAGAGTCGCGATCAGTAGGCATCCCCACATCATCCAAGTCCTCATAGATAGGCCAGCAGCTCCGACAACTCAAGATTCATCATTCAACGTTCCCAATACGCCTCACACGTCTCGCCTTTCCCGCTCGTCTCGTAAGTCTCGCGAACCTATCGAGCGGACCGCGCGCAGCGAAATCCGATGGTCGCGGCGCGCCGATCCGGTGATGCTCCGCTTCTGGTGGCCGTTCGCAACAAAGCCGGCGCGCTCTTCCACGATCCTCCGCGCACTACCCTATATCGGCCGTTGGAAGGTCCGTGGGGGTTGCGATCCGGCATGGTCGCATAGTAGTCGATCCCAAACCAGTCCTCGACCCACTCGGCGGCGTTCCCCGCCATATGATGCAGGCCATAGGGACTTCGTCCCTCCTCTCCGCTGTCAACGGGCGCGACGATGGGAATCTCGTGGACGTGATACTGCCCGAACATCGCGAGCGCAGACGTGGGAGGCCTTTGCCCCCAAGGAAACAGATTACCGCTGTTCCCGCGGGCGGCTTTCTCCCACTCGGCTTCCGTCGGGAGCCGCTTGTCGCGTGTGCGGCAAAAGTCCGAGGCCTCAGACCAGGTGACATAGAGTGCCGGCCAACGTGTCAATGTCTCAGGCAGCATGGCATGGATCGTCGTGAGATGATCGATCAATTTCCGCACTTCTTCGGGGACGTGACGTTGTTGCTGCTTCAGCCACAGCAAATACTCGCCCAAGCTTACTTCATCCCGATCGATTTCATATTGATTGAGCCAGACGCGACGCTGTGGCTGCTCTGTGTCGTCGTACTGGAGATCGAAGCTGAACGGTTCGTAGCTTGCGCGGGCGGTGCCCATGATAAAGGAACCTTCGGCCACTGTCAGCATAAGCCCGCTGCTTGCGAGCACGGCAATGTCCTCAACCGGGCTGTGCGCGTCATTCGTCGCTGCCGCTGCAGTGTACAGACATGATGCACCCATGAGCGTCGCGATGAGGAAGTAGCCGAAGGCCTGCACGTATCTCGGGGCTTGACTTGTGTATTCAGCGATGGGGTGGCTGTTCGGCATGACGATCGAATACCATGAATAAGAAATGGCCCACTTCGGTCTTGTTTCGTAGGCGGCCACGGAAACTATCACATCAAGCACGTGCATATGAATAGATCTCATGACAGGCGGTACAATGCCCCATTTCAACCGAGTGTCTGTTCAGGAAATTGGACAGCGCAACTCATGATGTTTATTCGTATTGATTCTAGCGAGCCCTTGGTCGATCCAAACCTGTAGAAGAGTGCGCCAGAATACTGACCGCACAATTACGATTTCCTCTGTGCTAACATCCATACCTGTTGATGAAATGTTTGCAGAAAGTGTCGTGTGCAAGTCACGGCTGTTGCGGATGCGCAGCGTTAGATGTCAGCCATCGGCGAGCATCAGAAAATTCAACGGAGAGCGCTATGAGCACGATATATCGGTCTATGGCAGTGTTGGTTCTCTCGCTCGTTGGATTGCTGGGTTGTGACCAGGAACCGCGAGGAGTCAAGGACGTGAATCTAGCCCGTGTCGCAGAGATGCAGCAGACTCTTCGCGATCTCTGGCTCGGGCACATCTTTCTTGTTCAGCACGTCGTATTGTACAACGCGACGACCAATCCGGTGGAGCGAGACGCCGCCGAGAAAGAAGTCATGGCTAACGCGAAACAGATCGCGATCACGGTGACGCTCTTCTATGGCGAAGCGAGGTCTGAGAAGTTCCTTGCCTTGCTGGTTGGCCATACTGCCGCGGTCAAGGAATACTCCGATGCCACCATCGCAGGGGATAAAAGCCGGCAGGATGTTGCGCTTGCCCGCTTGGCGTCCCATGCCGACGTCTTCGCCGAATTCCTCAACGGGATCGATCCCTACATGCCGAAAGACACCGTTCGGGGCCTGATCGCGGCGCATGGAGCGCACCATGTCCTCCAGATCAATCTGTACAAAAGAAAGGACTATGCCCAGATAGAGGCAACCTGGCCGATGATGCGAGAGCACGTTTATCTCATCGCAGACACTCTAATGAGGTCGTTGGTGAGACAGTTTCCGAGCAAGTTCTTATGACTGGTGAGTGATGCCGTCGCATCCATCGATTCCACGGGAAGCATTGACAGCAGTCGGAGTTGACCCAATCGCCGCCCTAGAACCCCAGTCAGGCCACAATGTAGTGTGTGGCGGATGATAGGGGCGTCTCTTCTCATATGGCTCCATCTTGTCGCGGCGGTCAGTTGGATCGGGGGGACGATCTTCTTGTCCCTTGTACTTGTGCCGGTACTCAGGCGTGAACCGTTTGCGTCACAGAAGTCGGTGCTCTTTCTGGCCACGGCCCGTCGATTCCGGATGGTGGTCTGGACCGCGATCGTCGTGCTCTTGTTCACGGGGCCTCTGTTGCTGCATCTGCGGGGAATTCCGATCGCGAACCCATCGGAATGGCCCATGATCCTAGCCGTCAAGCTGGGGCTCGTGACGTTCCTTCTTCTTATGACCCTGACCCACGATCTCATCATCGGGCCTCGCGTTGGGCGGATCGTACAGCTCCCCACGGAGAGCCGAACCAGCTTCGATCACGCCCTGGTTCTGTGGTCTCGCTGGATCGCTCGCTTCACATTACTCCTTGCCTTAGCCGTCCTTTTTGTAGCGATCATGCTTGTGCGGAGTTAGCTGGATGGTGAAGAAGTCATTCGCCGTTTCGGGCAAGGCCAAGGCGTGTTCATCTTGTTGGGGCAGTCGAAGGCGAAGATCTCTGCCGAGAAGGACATGAAAGTCACGGATCGGCAGGCAACCTTGATTGGGGTGAGGGGACCATCATGAAAGGGTCTGAGCTATTGCTGCGGTGTCTGGAAAATGAAGGAGTGCAGTGGATCTTCGGGGTGCCGGGAGAGGAGACACTGGACGTTTTGAACTCGCTCGTGGATTCGCCGATCCAATTCGTTGTCGCCCGACACGAGCAAGGGGCGGCCTTCATGGCCGATGTCCATGGACGGCTGACGGGAAAGGCCGGGGTCTGTTTCTCCACTCTGGGACCCGGTGCAACCAATTTGCTTACCGGCGTCGCAGACGCGTATCTAGATCGCGCTCCGCTGGTTGCGATCACGGGACAAGCCTCGCTGGATCGGAAGCACAAAGAGTCGCATCAGTTCATCGATGTCCTATCCATGTTCAAGCCGGTCACGAAATGGAATGCCGAGATCTTTCACCCCAGGACCATGGCCGAGACGGTTCGCAAAGCCTTCAAGGTCGCGCAGACCGAGAAGCCCGGCGCGACGCATCTGGAGCTGCCGGAGGATGTCGCCGCGGAAACGGTGAATGATCGTGAGATGGATGGGCCGTTACGCGTGCAGGCGCCGGTCTTGCCGGAGCCGCTGACGCGCCAAGTGAACCGGGCCGTCGAGGTCTTGGCTCAGGCGCGTCGGCCGATCCTCTTGGTCGGCAACGGGGTGATCCGGGGACAAGCGCATGAAGCAGTCCGGCGGTTTGCCCGACAGGCGAACATGCCGGTGGTCCACACGTTCATGAGCAAGGGTGTTGTTCCTGACAGCGATCCATTGTCCCTCTATGCGATTGGATTGCAGATGCGGGATTATCCGGCCATGGTGATGGAACAGAGCGATGCTGTTGTGGCGGTGGGCTATGATTTTGTGGAGTACGCTCCGTCCTTGTGGAATCCGAACCGCGACAAGCACATCGTGCATGTGGATGTGTCGCCGTCCGAAGTGGATGCGCACTATATTATGGATGTCGGAGTATTGGGAGATATCGCCTTATCACTCGATCAGATCGGGGAGCATCTGGCTTCGTTCGATCTCGCGTGGGCGAAAGAGAGCCGCCGACGGGTGCAGACCGCCTATGAAGAGGAGTGGGCGCAGTCGCTTGCATGGCCTCTGCGACCTCAGCAGATCGTTCGCGATCTGCGACAGGCGCTGTCGCCGGACGATCTGGTCATCTGCGACGTGGGGGCGCATAAGTTATGGATGGCTCGGATGTTTCCCTGCGAGGCGCCGAACACCTGCATCATTTCGAACGGATTCGCGGCGATGGGTATGGCGTTGCCAGGGGCGATTGCGGCCAGGCTCCTGTTCCCTACGCGGCGCGTCGTCGCTGTGACCGGAGACGGTGGATTTCTGATGAACGTTCAGGAACTGGAGACCGCTGTGCGGTTGCAGCTTCCACTTGTCGTGCTGATCTGGCGAGACAACGGCTACGGGGTCATCCGATGGAAACAGCAGATGAAGTTCGGGAGAACTTCCGGTGTTGAGTTCGGGAACCCGGACTTCGTCGCCATGGCGCAAAGTTTTGGCGCGGTTGGCTACCGCGTCGAGGAACCGTCGGAATTGGGGCCAGTGCTGAACGCCGCACTCTCGTGCGGAAAGCCGGCCGTGATCGATTGCCCGGTGGACTACAGCGAGAATCTTCGTCTTTCGGAACGTCTCAAGGCGCTCGGAGTTACATAATGAACAAGAGCTGCTGGCGGACTTTTTACGCACTCTGCTATGATGGCCGCTCGACGGATGATGTACAGATATGAGGCTGTGCTCGAAGGGTTTCGGAGAATCGAATAACCAAGGAGGATGCATGAGTCGGATACTTCTGGGAACGGCGATCGTGGTCTCGGCATTCGTACCGCTTGCCGGCTGCTCGTCCTATTACACGGGCAAGCTCGAAAAACCTCTGCACGCGAAGGCGATCATCGCCGGCCCCGGCATTGTGGGAGAGGCGCATCTCTACGAGAAGTATGAAGGGCGGGTCAAGATCAAGTTGACGCTCACTGGCATGCCGGACAGCAAGTTGAAGCCGGGACGCCATGGGATCCACATTCACGAGGTTGGCAACTGCGAGCCCTTCGCGGCGGCCAAAGGTCACTATGATGGGAATGTGGATGCGGCAATCAATCCGGAGGCAAACGTCACACCCGGATTAGGGAACCATCCCTACCATCTCGGCGATCTTCAGAACCTGTCCGTGAACGACGATCGGAAAGGGTCGCTGTATACGATCACGAGTCGGGTAACCCTGTCCGAGGGGCTGAACACCCTCTTCGATCAGGATGGGAGCGCCTTCATTATCCATGAGTTTGACGACAAGTATCTGCCGGACCCGACGACAAAGGATGCGCCGGGTGGTCCCCGCATTGCGTGCGGCGTGATTGTGAAAGAGTAAAAGCTCGTCCTAACCCGCATTATTCATGACGCTTCATGGCGCAAGCCTGTCAATAGGCCAGGCCATGGACGCGAGGCTAGAGAGGGAAGAGCCTCGCTTTTAACTGGAAATCTTCGCCCCTTCCCTGCCGTTCCAATTCGTATTTTGAGGAGAAACAATGAATGCATCGATTATTGCTGCTGTACTTGCTGCGACGCTGATTAGCTCTCAGTCTGTTTGGGCACATACTGATGAACAACTGGATACGATGGCTTCGCCGCATGGCGGGCAAGTCCGCGCGGCAGGTCCATATCATCTGGAACTCGTTGCCAAGGATGGAGAGCTGGTACTGCATGTCACCGATCACATAGGTCAAGCGATTAATACCGATGGTGGAGAGGGTAAGGCGAATATTCAACAGGGTAAGTCCGGAAGTAAAATCACAATCAAGCTGGAGTCGTCAGAACATCATACGTTGAAAGGTAGCGGCGAATTTCTGGTCAACCCGGAAACAGTAATCGTGGCCTTTATCAAATTGCCGGAAAAGGATGCGTATGCGGCCCGATTTACTCCGTTGAAGCCGAAGGCTGTCGGGGAGAAAAAGAAAGTTCGTGGCAATCACGACCACGACCATGACCTTGACGATCATCATCAGCATCATTGAAGTGTAGGACGCTGTCGTTGCCAGATCGCGCAACAGCTTGAGGCCATACAGGGCAAAGTGGGGGAGCAGAATCCGGACAGCGACCGGGAGGAACAGACGCGGTTGGATTTACTCGGTTCCCACAATAGGAAAGAAGAGCGAGCACTCTATCCTGCCATTGACCAGGTGGCCAGCCCGGAAGATCGCGAAACCGTCTTTCAAAGTATTAAGAACATCCCGGAGGAGGGATACAAGCTCTGTTGAGGACAGCACTGACGGATGAAACTGGTTTGTTTTGTTATCTGGCTGGTTTGGTTCATCTGGTTAGTTTCGTTCAACCAGATAAACAAGACAAACCAAATAACAGTCTCCTTCGTTATCGGATGACGAGCACAGAGTGAGCGGTCCGATGCACGACACCGTGCGACACGCCGCCGAGCAGGAATCGCTCGAACCCCTTCCGCCCATGGGAGCCGACCACGGTGAGGTCGTGACTATTTCCCACATCGCACACGGTCGCGACGGGATCACCCCGGCGTACATCGGTAGACACGGTGACAGAAGGGCTCGCCAACGCGCTAGCCGTGTCGTTCACGACCTGTTCAGCATGCCGCTGACGTTGCTCGGACCAGCTCTTGAGTCCTACCATCACATGCTCATTAACCATATGGAATGAGGGGACAACTGAGAGCACGGTGATCGAGACTGGGTTCTTGAAGGGGTGCGACGTCAGCCAGCTGTGCAGACGGAGCGAGTCCTCGCGATCTTCCACTGCCACGAGGATGCGAGCGATGGGGCGGGCTTTCCCTTTTACGATCAAGGTCGGCGCAGCGGCATGGAGCAGGACACGATGCGACACGCTGCCGGCAAACAGCTCTGTGATCCGGCTGTGATCGTGCGTGCCCATGACGATGAGGTCGGCCTTGACCGCGGCGGCACTGTCGAGAATGAAGGCGGCGGGGTGCTGGACTTCGCACATCGTTCGGACGGAGGGGATTTCAGCCGGCAGTAAGGCGCGGCAGCGTTCAATGGCCTTGAGACCGGCATCGATCATGGCCTGACGGAATTCGTCGTACCCTTGTAGATTGACTGCTCCGGCCACCATGGGAGACTGGAGCATGCCGAGTTCCACGCCATGGACGAGTACGACGTCGTCCGGCCGGTAGAGCAATCCGATCTGTTCCACGCTAGAAAATGATTCATCCGACCAATCCACGCCGGCTATGATTCTCATGGCTGTCTCCCGTTCAGAATAGCAGGTGCGGCGCCATGCCGACCGGCAAGACCCGCGACTGGTCGCCCGGGTTTTCACGAACGTGCGAGGCGCTGTCCTCACGCGTCAAATCGTGACCGGATTCAGCGGGTCCATGTGACTCGTACGAATTGTTCATCCTGGTCGTAATGCAACTCCAGTTTTCCCAGGTAGGCATGTTTCAGCGAGTCTCCGATCGCCGGGAGAGATGGGTGTCGGTGGTTGAAACGACCAGGCCATCAGGCTGTGATTCAATCGCCATGATTCGGGAGAGCGGGTGTTCTTTTTTCTCCTTCTCCTCCGTATTTGTAACGAGGCCGATGAGCTGTTCCCGCTGGGTATCTTTGAACGATCCTTTGATCGTGACAAGGCCCATGGGGTATTTGTCATGGATCCGATGGCACGCCGGACAGAGAGTCTTGTGCGCGCCTGAGGGTCTCGGTTCCCAGGTCCACCGCCCGCGATGAAAGACCGCCCCGCATGTTGGACAGACAGTGGGTTCCTTGAGTTTCCCCTGCAGTTTATAGGTGTCGTGTTCGTACTCCTGATACGTTTGGTCTCTGCGAGTCCCCAAGCCTGAC
Source organism: uncultured Nitrospiraceae bacterium (assembly GCA_963801725.1). Classification (GTDB taxonomy): domain Bacteria; phylum Nitrospirota; class Nitrospiria; order Nitrospirales; family Nitrospiraceae; genus Palsa-1315. Next base: position 133,769 of record CAWDFX010000002.1, on the reverse strand, counting down.
GGGATCTTGGAATGTGCGGACATGTTACGGTGCACCTCCGTGTCTGACAATTCGTCTTACGGGGCCGGTGAGGAGGGTGTGCGTTCGAGCATCGCCTCCTCGGCCAGATTCAAGTATTCCACTACGTCGCGATCCTCGACTTGCGTGAAGTCCACGAAGAAATTTCCTACGGCCTCGAACGGGTCCGGCGTCATGAGCACCACCAACTCGTCCACATGTGCTCGCACCTCACGGATTGTCGACGGGGGTCCGACCGGAATCACTCCCACCAGACGGTGAGGCTGCACACTGCGAATGGCAAGTGCCGAGGCCATGAACGTCGAGCCTGTGGCGAGGCCATCGTCAACCAAGAGCACAGTGCGGCCCGTGAGATGCAGGAGCTGCCGGCCTTGCCGGTACAGATCTTTGCGCCTGGCGATCTCTGTCTCTTGGACATGAATTAATCGATCCAGCTCAGATCGGGATAAGCTAAAGGAACTGACCGCTTCTTGATTCAAATAGCGCGATCCCGTTTCGGCCACCGCTCCAATCGCATACTCGGGGTTGCCGGGCGCACCGATCTTGCGCGTAATAAACACGTCGAGCGGGAGATGGAGGGCGTGGCTGAGTTGATAGCCCACGACCACTCCGCCTCTGGGAAGGGCCAAAATGAGACCCCGAGGATCGGTACGATACTGCAACAGCTCAGCCGCAAGCTGACGGCCCGCTTCTTCACGGTTCTTGAAAATCACCGTCACTCCTTCTTCCTCTTCCTGCCGTGAGTCTCACTGCGGGAGTTGCTGGATTTTAGCCGCGCCCACAGAGTTTTCCCGCGACCTGCTAGTCTTCGATTTTCGAGGGCTCGTGATGAAACGCGGCGACCTTCGGTCGAACGAGATCGGCAAAGTCCTTGTACTGTAGCTTGATCGCGCCGACATAGGTCCCGGCTTCAAACACGATAGACTCGTCTTCCGTCAGGAGTTGATCCACATACACTTCCACGCCGTAGAGATTCCCGAATGGCGGCATCGTTCCCACTTGGCAATCGGGGAACAGATTGGTGATCTCCGCTTCCGTTGCCAGACGCACGTCGCGGGCGTCCAAGACATCCCGCAATCGTTTCAAATCTACACGCCAGGTTGAGGGAAGCACCGTCATCACGAAGTACCGATCGGCCTTGACCACGACGACTTTCGCGACGAGGTCTCCGGGCACATCCAGCGTCTGCGCCACATCGTGCGCCGTATAGGCCTTTAGATGGCTGACCATTTCATAGGGAATCTTGTTCGCATCGAGATAGCTCTGGAGTCGTTTCAGGATCGGCATGGCCACCTCCCTCGCTGAAGGTAGACGGATGGGTGTCTGGTTCGTATAAGGAAGTATATAAAAAATGAGGTGAGCAAGGGAAATGCCATCACCCTCTTTGTGGGAACGACCACGCAAACGTATGGAGAGCAGAGGAGTTTGCATGAAATGCTGTAGAGGGTTGACAAACTTCGGATCATTGCTCGTAGCATTATGGGCAATGACCATGCGGCATCTGTCCTGAAATGCCACGAGACAGGTGCAATTCTCTGTCTATATAGCTTGGCGAACAGAAAAAGCCCCTCCAGGGCTTCCGACTCCGAGAATCTCTTTGGTCCGTTGAGAGTCTGAACGATATGAGCGCGCTGCATGGGAACAGGCGCGTCCTTGGACAAGGCGGCTGTCTTAGCCCGCATTATTAATGAGCGCTTCTATGCAATTGCCGATCCGCTGCACTTGCGCGTGAAGCGCAGGAAGGAATGTGTCTGTATCCACTCATGCGAGATACGAGATACGCTTCACGAGGAACGCACTTTCGGGCGATTTCGCCACGAACCGTCATGAATAATGCGGGTTAGGAACCGCAGGGTGGGTAGGTGAGAAGTGTGGATTTTTTCGGTATCCTGTTAAAGAGAAACGAGCAAGTGAGGAGGAATTATTGTATATAGGAGAACCACTTGGTCGATGTCCGCATCGGGTGCGAACGGCATGCACAGTCATGAAGAGAGAAGAAAACTACGATGTAACGCCGCGCTAGACAGAACGTAGCCGGTTTTTGTAGATTCCATTTCACACAGAGGAGGATCCCATGTCGCGAATCAAGGAATTCAGAGCGTCGCTCGACAAGAAGTTGGATGCGTTGGAGCACCGGGCGCTGGCGTTGGAGGCGCAATTGACCCAGACGAAAGATCAGGCCATGCAGCGGCTGGAACAGCGCAAGCAGCAGTTGCGGGATCTGCTCCAGCATGTCCAGGCCGATGTGCAGAAGTCGAAGGAGATGGCAGAGCAGGCGAAGACGGAGGTCCAGGCCAAGCTCGAACATCTTCAAGTGCAATTGGCTCTCGGAAAGGCAGACGCCCGCGACACGTTTGAGGAGCAGAGGGCAAAGACGCTCAAGGCCCTGAACGAGTTCGAATCGATTGCAGAACAGAAACTGAAAGGGGCTGCGTTCGAATCGGGCAAGGTCTGGGAGGATCTCGTGGACCGGACGAGCACGCTTGAGGCCGAGTTTGAGGTGCTCAAGGACCGGTTTGAGAGCGAGAAAGTCAAGCAACAAGGCACACTGGAGTCAAAGAAGGAGGAGTTACTTGCCAAGCTGGTGGTGTACAAGGACCAGCTTAAGGCCAAGCGCGAGGTGGTGCAGGCCAAGGCCGATGTGCTTGAAACAGATTTGCGTCAGGGGCTGGACCAGATTAAGACGGGGGTGAGAAAGTTCTTCGAATAGAGAGGAGGGAGAGCAGTCTGTTGGTCTCCTGTGCTCGCGCAACGCGCGGCCTGAGAAGGGTAGGATGGGGCCCCACGATCAGAATGTGCTCCCTCCATGCGCGCAGGAAAGGACAGTCCGGCTGCTCCCCTTAGGGCAAAGTGGGGAAAATTGGAAGACTCTCGTTGGACATGGGCAGTGGGAGACTAAGCGGTAGACGCTAGGCTCCTTCCTTGCGTCGGCTCTCTGTATAGCGGCTGTGCAGTTTGACCGGTGATGGGTGTTTTCTGCGCATGCGAATATTGAGCATCTCCACTACGACGGAAAACGCCATGGCAAAGTAGATATAGCCTTTTGGCACATGCACGTCGAACCCTTCCACCATGAGAGTGACTCCCACAAGAATTAGAAACGACAAGGCAAGAATTTTGATCGTCGGGTGCGCATCAACAAAATCCCCGATGGACTTTGCCGCCATCAACATGACGACGACCGCCAGAATGATGGCGATTGCCATAATAGACACCTGCTCAACCAGACCGACCGCCGTGATCACAGAATCCAGTGAAAACACGATGTCCAGCAGAGCAATCTGGACCAGAACCATGCCCAGGCTTGCCGCGCTCACGGCCGGATCGCTCCCTTCGCTTCCTTCCAGACTGTGATGGATTTCAAGCGTCGCTTTGGCCAGAAGAAACATTCCGCCCCCGATCAGAATGACATCGCGCCCGGAAATCGCTTGGCTGAACACTGTCAGCCATGGTTCGGTGAGACCCATGACCCAGGAAATCGAGAACAACAAGGCAAGGCGCGCGATCAACGCGAGGGCCAGGCCGACTCTTCTGGCAAAGACACGCTGATTCGCGGGGAGCCGACCGACAAGCACAGAGAGAAAGATGATGTTATCGATCCCCAGCACAATTTCCAGCGCAGTTAAAGTTCCCAGCGCAATCCACGCGTCGGGATGGGCCAGCCATTCAAACATCGACATCCCCCATTCTTGAAATGAAGCTTGGCGACTCTAAGACGTCTTGCTTCGAGACACTGCACAAACCGGCGGGGAGAAGTCTAGCGGTCGGAGAGAGTCTGTGCAATCGGAAGATGGAGCAAGGGATGGGAAGGACACACTCGCCAGCTTGGAATGATCATTGAGAAGGATGATGCGCGTGTTGAGAAACCAAACCAAGGCGGCCGGTGAAAAGAGAAGATTCTGCAAATGCGAGTCGCGAGCGCGATAGTCATCAGCGAGGGCTGACGAGCCGGGATAGTTTGCTGTTGGTCTGCAGTTGGGCGAACTGCCGCTTCATCGCATTGACCCGTGCGAGGTACGCTTGCACGTCGTGGTCGCCACATCGTTGGTGGAGAGCCAGCCGGAAGCCGCGCGCGGCATAGGCGTGGCCGGCTCCTGCTCCGCAGAGGTGAACGACGGCAGCCAGGTCCTGCTTTTGCTGGAGCGTGACCGTGCCGATCTGTCGCGGTCCCATCGCCTGTGCGACACGGCGATCGAGCCCCGCCGCAGTCAACTCGATGGCATGGCTCGGCACGACGCGCTGATAGAGGCGGTTGAACCAGCACGATTGTGGGTCATGCCAGGGGCCGTCCTCGACCACGATATGGTCGTGAATGCAATACCGCGTCGCCTCGTTGAATGTCCCGTCGGTGATCTGGTACATGCCGACTGCACTCGATGCCGGCTGGTACCACTCCAAAGGATTCCACGACAGATGCCACCGCCAGTACGTCCGCGCCACCGGGTTTCCTCCGCCCTCGACCTGCGCCAGAGCAGCCAGCAATTCCGGCGTGATCACCGCTGTTGCATGCTCGCGGAACAGCGATCCGTACTGCTTCCACGTCTCGGCGGGGCTCTTGTTGAGTGAGCGGTCCAAGGGAAAGAGCACCTCGCTGGGCTTGTTGAACGCGTGATAGGTCCAGTTCACGCCGAGCCAGCCCATGAGGATAGTTACCAGAATCACGACGGTGCGCACGGTCGGCGGCGATGCCAGCACGGCCTTCGTGACCGCACGGACCGCACGCCAACGCACGCGCAGGAAACGCCTGAGTGTGGCGAGCGTTTTCCGACGCCTGCGCCGCATTCGTCGACGAGGACGTATGGGAGTGCGCCGGTTGAGTCGGGATGGCATGAGAATACTATAACCGAAAAAGAGAGAGGGATGCCTTCGGCGTACGCGCACATACCTCTCAGAGCGATCCGGCCGGGCTTCACCGGGTGGAAGCCTTCTGGAATTCCCGCAGCCACGGTCTTGCGACCGTGTGGCTTTGGTCAGTTCCAGCTTTCCTTCCCGGTCAAGCCTCGGCGGATTCTTCGCTCTTCCGGTAATGTGCGCGTAGTCCGAATGCATCTTTGAGCAGGTAGAGGAGACGGGCAGGGCTCGGTCTACGCGTACAACTGAGGATTAGTGAAGAGCCTATTCTGGAGAGGGGCACGCGAATCCTCCAGCGGGCGTAAATGGTACGAGATGACCTATTTCGGGCGCAACCCTCTGCGACTCTTTCGATCATCAGGACCGGACGTAGTGGGTTGCGGGTTCCTTGTTGTGATCCGGCAGCCGGATCATGTAGCGACCTTGGGTGTCGAGCGTCACCCGCACCTGTCCCTCCCGGCTTAGCCGATCGACTTCAAGAAAGACTTGGCTCCAGGACAGGTCGGAGAGACTCTTCGCCAACATATCCAGATCACACCCCTGCGTGCGTTGTACTTGGCCGAGAATGCGATCAGTCACGAGTGTCTGAGAAGTCATGATCAGATCCTCCTCATCATGTCCGGACGTTCACTGCGATCTTTAGCGTGGCCTCCTTCCGTTCACAGCTCTCTTCCCGATTCGGGATAGACCATGTCCAACTGTTCTGGTAGGCACAACGGTGCCGGAACAAAGGACGGAGTTTCACCGTCTGAACGGGATTCGGTGCAAGTACAGAGCAGACAGGCGGCGCAAGAGGCGGCGCCAAGAAGGGAAGGAGCACTCGGCGGCTGACAGTCATCATGAGGACCCTCGTTCCAAAGGATCCGCACCAGGGCAATGATTCTCTTATGACAAAGAATCCGGCGTAGGAGTGAAAGGGACTGTGTGTGATCCGGCGCGCAGGACGTCGAGTAGAAGCGTGCGGAAGAGACAGCAGCCACCGTCACTGGAACGTCAGGGCATTATGCTACGCCGATAAGGAGGCTTGGTCAACCGCTCTTCAATTGGCTTAGGGAGCCAGCTCGCTGGAATCGCAGGATGCATTTCTATGACAATGGTACATGACTGCCGACTCATTCTGCCCACTCCGAAGGAAAGACCTCCGGATTCTTAGTGAGTAGATTCTCGAGGGCCTTACTCTGTCTTGGCCTTCAGTTGTTTCGCAGTGCCTTTGATTCGCTCTCCGGCTGCTTTCGTTTTCCCCTTCGCGCGTTCCATCGCGGCCTGCATTTTATTCCCTTTCGCCTCTTCCGCTAGGGCCTTCGCTTCCCCTTTGGCCTCCTCAATCTTCGCGTTCGTTTCTCCCTTTATCTCTTCCATCTTGGCTTTCACCTCATCCGCTTGAGCAACCCGCTGCACTCCGACGAATACGAACAGAAACGCCACTGCGACTATCATGAATGCCCGCATAGGAATCCCTTTGTTAAGCGTATGTGGTTTCGGGTGATTCTGCTCATTATCACCAGTCAATGAGCCAAATGACGGCTGTTGAGACCGATCGCACGCTGGTCATTACGATCGCGTGGCGTGTGCAGGTTTTCAGTTCCTGCCCAGAGAGGTTGCGGCGGTGATCGGTTTTGTTATTGGTTCTCTGCCGCGCCTTGCCAAAGCATGTCGTATCCCAGTTCTTTGGTGTCGGAACACATGGCAGCCAATGCGGCGAACTTGTTGGAAAAGATCTTGTCCGCATGGGATCGTTCGTGATCTTCGAACGATCGCCAATAGGTCACGATGACATAATGGTCGTCGGCGGTTCTGGATGCAGAGAGGGATCCCTCCGCTGACACAAAGCCGGAGAATTTGAACACTTGTCCGGCGAGGAATCCACCTTTGTCGCCTCCGTAGGTTCCTTTGACGACACTGCAGAGTTCTCCGACGGCCAATTCAACATCCTCGAACGTGACTCCGGGCTTGAGGGTGACGGTATTGAACAGCATCTTGGCTCCGAAGGGCAGTGTGATTGGACCGAACATGTGATCCTCCCAGGAGGCTATTGAATAAGTCCATCCGTAGCAGTGGTCCGGCCTGCACGATTCATGGCAATTCGGCGCGAAACGGTGGAATGACGCGCAACTCACATAACGTGTGAGTTCCGTTTCTGCCTGTCGCACTCATGAGACGGCTTTAGATGTCAGCCCCATTGCTGACGGAACACGGTCAAAACGGCTGCCGACAGGCAGCAGGAACGCTTGTAGAAGACGATTGAGCCAACCGTGAAGCGGTACGATTTCATAAGACCGTATCTCGAGATACCCGTTGCCTGTCTGTACCAGAAGTTTTCCGAATTGCTTTGCCATGATTTCTCCAGGAGCTCTGCCTGACGGAGACCCTTCATGCGGCTGTGCATCGTAAATCTTGATGGTTGTACCATTAAGAGACGCTGTGAGAGGTTCGTATGGTTGTAGCGCGCGCCATAGATTTGCGATCTGTCTCGCAGACCCGTTCCAATCCAGAACGAGGTCGGCGTCTTTCTTCTTTCCAAAATAGGTACGTTCCGCGATACTTTGTGGCGTGGGATCGAGAGTCCCCTGTGCCATGGCATTGACGACTCCTGTCAGCAGCGCAGCAGCAGCATGGTGTTGTCGCTGCGTCAATTGCCCCGCATTTTCATTCTCTCCAATGATCAGTTCTTGTTGGGCGACCATAGCCCCTGCGTCAATTTTTTCCGTCATCACATGAACGGTAATCCCCGCAGTCGATTCCCCGTTCTTGAGCATCCAAAATGCCGGATGTGGTCCTCCGTAACGAGGGAGCAGTGAGGGATGACAGTTGAAGACTCCCAATCGAGGAGTGTGGAGAATGTCCGCCTTTAGAATCTGAGGGAAAAAAAAGACGACGATAAGATCAACGTGCAAGCCTTTCACATAGTCAATAAACGTTGGAGCGTTCACGTTGGGGCAGGGAATGCGCGGGATCTTTTCCTTGTCGAGCCATCCCCAAGCATCGAACCTGGGTTTAATTGTCCGTATCGGTTTGGACTTGCACAAGATCGCGTTGACGGTGGATCTAACCGAATAACACAGGCCGCTGCATTGTGGGCCTCGTTTCCACGTAGGGCGGGCCCAGGCTACAATTTCATGCCCGCAAGCGGTGATCTGACGGCCAAAATCCCAGTCGTCAACCTCAGAAAGGACTAGAAGACGTAGAGCGGATACTTGAGGGGTCGCTTCTGTATAGGGGTGGGGGCTCATACGTATTGGTCCCGAAATCCCATCCCGCAAAACCACGGTTACAGCAGTTTCCCGCTAAATATAGCAGATAGGGGTTCTGGTCTTATACTCCAGCGTTGCGGAGCCCGTCTGTACTCTTTCCGCCGATTCTATCGTTTTCCTTTGATCGTTCACAGCCGTACGGTGACGGACTCTGGATGTGTAGCGGGCTATGTCAGATACGTAGAACCGAGTATAACGACACCCCATTATACATGAACGGGAATACGGTGATAATCGCGAGAGGGTGGAACCCTGACCGTCATAGCTTTTTACGGCAGGTCGTACGCCGCACGATGAACGTCCCGGTGCGACGAACCATCCATTGACAGAGCCTCCCGCAGCACGTAGCTTGGCGGGATCGATTATTGTGACGTTTCGTCCGTATTGAGCGTTGAGGACCTCATCTATGACTGAGCAGGTCAGCGAGAGCCCCAGCTATCAGGGAGTTGCGGTCTTTTCCTACGGTTTCAGGCCGTTTTTTCTCGGTGCCGCGCTGTTTGCCGGTGTGGCGATCCCCGTCTGGATTGTGGTGCTGGCCGGAGTCGGCGACTCGACCTTTCTCTATCCGGCGCGGGATTGGCATGTGCATGAGATGGTCTTTGGGTTTCTCCCCGCAGTGATCACGGGATTTCTGCTCACGGCCATTCCCAACTGGACCGATCGCCCGCCGATTCGAGGATATGAGTTGATGCTGCTCTTTACCCTGTGGCTGGCCGGGCGCCTGCTGATCGCCATCCCATGGTTCACGCCCCTCGTGTCGGCCATTATCGACGTAGGGTTTCTTGTTGCGGTGGCAGGGCTGGTCTGGCGAGAAATTGCTGCGGCGAAGAGCTGGGATCGTGCGCCGATGGGGGTGTTGGTGAGTCTTCTGGCTTGCGCCAATATCCTGTTCCACGTGCTCACCTTGAGCGGCATGGCGGCGGATCGTACCGAGCGCGCGGCGATCGGGATGGTCATGATGCTACTGACGCTGATCGGCGGGCGTCTGATCCCCACCTTTACCGACGAACTCCTGGTTGGATCCGGCAGAGCGGAACGGCCGGCACCCTTTTCCCGTTACGATGGCCTGTCGATCGCGCTTGTAGGATTTGCCGTTGTATCCTGGATTGTTCAACCGCACTCCATGGTGACAGGTTGGATGTTCGTGACGGCCGGGTTGGCTAATCTGGGTCGTCTGGCACGCTGGTATGGCTGGCTCACATCGCGTGAGCCGTTGGTGCTGATCCTGCACGTTGGATATGGGTGGTTCGCGTTGTCGCTGTTCATACTGGGAGGCTCGATTCTCGGGGTTGGTCTGCCGGCAGAGGATGCGGTGCATGCGTTTACAGCCGGCGCAGTGGGCGCCATGACTCTGGCGGTGATGACCCGTGCCAGCCTGGGCCATACGGGGCGTCCTCGGCACGCGGGCCCTCTGACGGTCTGTATCTACATGCTGGTCAACGTGGGTGCTGTGCTGAGGGTATTCGGGCCGATGACGGGTCTCTCAACCAACCTTGTCATGGGTGTGGCGGCAGGCAGTTGGAGTGGAGCCTATTTGCTGTTTGCCATGGTCTATGGACCCTTCCTGCTCCGTCCGAGCCTCGACGAGTGAACAGGCGAGCAGCGATTACTTGGATGGAGTTTTCGACAGACTCAGCTTGCTGTTCCTATGCGCGTCGGAATCAATCTGTTTCAGAGCGCTGAGCTGGTCCGTCAATTCCGCGATGCGTTTATCCCGACTACGAATCCGCTGCCGGAGAGTGTGTACGGCTAGACCGGGGTTTTTAAGCGTTTCCCCAGTCCGCAATGTGAGAGATGCATTTGCCTCACGCTGTTGTCCCAGCCATGTGCGCACGAGCCCTTTCATTACCGCTAACGCGCCATTGGGTTCGTCGGCGGAAGTGGGGTGGGTAGTCCGATCGGCAAGAAACCGGATCCAGCGCGCGCTTGAGTCTGCAAATGGACCTTTTGGCGCGACGGCAATCGCCTGCTGAAAGGAGGCTGCTGCCGCTTCTCCATTCTCGAATAACGCGATCATTGCACGTGTAAAATGCACCTGATCGCAGGACTGGTTTTGCGTACAGGTACTCAGCCGCGTTTCTTGTTCTCGATGGACGGTCTGCAAGATGACTGCGTCGGTTGCATCGGCTTGAAATAATGGTTCAGAGCCCGGCGCTGGGGTGCCATTCACCATCGCACATCCCCATAGCATCCCCGCCATCAAAAACCAGAATCCATGACGAAGCCACATCGCAAAGCCTCTTGTTGCGCAGAGCTCTCAGTGCCGTTACTAAGGCAAGTTTAGCAGATGGTATGGATTTTGACGGGTCGGAGGCAGGGCGCATAGCGGGATTATGCTAGACTTTTTGCCCCCTTACCCGCATGCGGTGGGCATCAGGTGATCCTCTTTAGATTCCGTTCATTGACACACCGAGGCGTCGGCGGTAGCGTACCGTCTCCTTTCTTCCACACTTGGAGGTCCCATGACGACTGTTTCGGAGATCGCGCCGGATGTGTTCAGAATTTCGACGTTCGTGCAGGATTTCAATCTGCAGTTCAATCAGTTTCTGGTGCGCGACGATGAGCCGTTGTTGTTTCATACCGGTCCACGCGCGATGTTTGCTGAGGTGCGGGACACCGTCGCGACGTTGCTTGACCCTGCGAAGATCAAATGGCTCGGCTTCAGTCACCTTGAGGCGGATGAATGCGGCTCGCTGCGGGAGTGGCAGCAGCTTGCGCCGCAGTCCATAGCCGTGTGCAGTTTGGTGGGCAAGTTGGTGAGCATCGACGATTGCATGGCGGTGCGTCCTGCGTTGGGGATGAAGGATGGAGACGTGCTCAACACGGGCAAGTATCGTTTCAGTTTTTTGCACACGCCGCACGTGCCGCACTGCTGGGAAGCGGGGCTCATGTTCGAAGAGACCCAGCGCACGCTGTTGTGTTCGGATCTCTTTCATCAGAACGGGGATGTTGAGCCGGCTACGCATTCGGACGTGCTGGGCCGGTGCCGACAAGTACTCGTGGAGTATCAGCAAGGACCACTGGCCAACTATCTGCCGTACACTCCGCTCACGGAGCCGACCCTCCATCGGCTGGCCGAGTTGCAGCCGAAGACCTTGGCGACGATGCATGGGTCGGCCTTCGTCGGCGACGGTGCCCGGGCGCTCCGCGACCTGGCAATAGTATTCAAGGATGTGCTCGGACAAAAATAGCGGGAGGATCAAACGCCATCAGCAACCGTCCGCCCTTGCTTGCGACACGATCAGCTTCCGCCCAGTTTCCGACATAGCCGCGTCGAAAGTTTAGAACTTGTCGAAATTCAGTATGATTATCTGAAAACATCGAATAACACGCGAAAGCCCACCTGAATCGTATAGTTCCAGCCACCAGCAAACTCCACACCTGTCGACGCTTGTGTTTCCTGAGAACCGTTCCGTAGGCCTCGAAAGACCAGGTCTATCTGGGCCATGGGACTCTTGTACCAACGAAAGCCGGTTTGGAAAGCGGGAAACTTTTCTTCGTAAGAAAAGGGATCACCGTTGAAAACTTCTCCCAGGATCCGTACCTCGCGAGTCACCGGTGTGATCACCTCAAAACCAGCAGCCCAATACAGTTTACTCTGGAAAGTCGTGGGGCCCGCATCATAGCGTGACTTCATGCCGATGTTGAAATGAATGGCCAGGTTGTTGTCATAGGGATCTGTGTCGGCATCCGGGGTAAACAGAAACCAACTGAGATGAGCCATGGCGTAGCCATCCCAATGCTGGCGATTGCCGCTGAGGGGAAACAAAGTGGCAGCGGCAACGGAAAGAGAGGGAATCGCGCCGAGGGAACTGTGCAGGACATACTTCGGCTGAATCAGCAGGTCGAGCGGACGGGCTTGATTGTCCTGATAGGTGAAACCGAATCCTCCCGCCGTCAGTTCGAATCGGTCGGTGATGGACAGGCCCTGCAATGCACGCGCTTCGAAGGCCGGCTTATCTCCATTCACCATCGTCAGCCCGCCGTATGTTTCAGTCACAACTTGTCCCTTATAGACAACCCGGGCATCGTCCGTCACGAAGGGGCGAACGGCGAGCGCGGCTTCCGGATAGAAATAGACCACGAAGAAAGCGAGCAGGATCAGCGCGAAGTGTACCGGTATCGTGTGACGAGGAGCTGCCTGCATCGCGGGTCTCCCAAGCTTTCTCGCTCTACAAGGGAGGCCCCTATGACGCTCCCATCGTGAAACTCAGAACCTTCCGTACTTCATACAACAGTGGAATAGTAGTCGGCTATAAATTTTTCGTTAAATCTGCCGGACTATTATATTGGCGGATCGTGGGCGTGGGTCTCTGCAGCTGAAGATCACAGGGGGCTGGGAATGCTCCGGTTACTTCGCAATCGTGATGCTGGGGACGCCGACGCGAGGCACCTCGCTGACGGTCATCTGGAACAAGCAGATACAGCATTTGGAAGGCCTCGCGGTTCCAGCGTGCCAGCGGTCCGGTGGTGTTCACGGCATAATATTTTCCGTGATATTGGATTGAGAGGTCGGCTCCCGAGGGAGATCCATCCGACAGCAGGAGCTCCATTGTGGAGACGGGATTTTCGAGGACCGGCGGGGTTCGCGGATCTTTGTCGACATGGTATTCGGGGTCTTCTTCAAGCGATCGGCCGAGAAAGTTGAGAATGGTGTTGAAGCTCCGCAAGCGGAACACTCCCTTGAGTGGAAATTCCCCTCCGACGTGCCTCGGCCGGATGTCGAAGGACACATCGCTGAGCTGCCCTTCCTCCGTTTCGTCGATCAACCGGGCACGCTCCTCGGGTGAAAGTGTGTTGGGGTCATAGTTGGTGATATGAATTTGTCCGGCGATTTGTTTTCGAAGCGTGTAGCTGTTGTCTTTCTGATTGTAGATCACGTGATACTCTTTCTGTAACGCGTGAAAGCCCTCGGCTGTGACCGAGCCTGCGGGAATGGTCCAGGTCCGATAATAGGTAAGCGGTTCGGCAAAGAGCTGGTTCTGGTCCTGAATGGCCGAGAGGTGCGTCACCACCCGGCGGAACATCTCGTAGCCTGTCCGGTCCGCCGGCGTATTACGGTAGGCGACCTCCTGGCTATTCTCTGTGATCCGCAGTTCCTGCGCCATCAGTCGTAGCAACAGATCGATATCGTACCGCTGCCGGAGGAGGTGGAGGAATTTCGTTTCCTGAAAGGGAGTCAAGAGCCGCTTGGTAAACTCTTCCCCTTCGATCGGCGAGATACTGAAGGTCGGGTTCTCGGCCACGCTACCACCGAAGATCGGCATGAGCGCCTTGCTGGCATCTCCCGTGAGTGCCGGAGTGGCGCCGGCGCTGACCCGGAAATCGAACGTGGCGGCGATGTTCGAGACGCCGGTGAAGTGAATCGGTTGATGCTTATGGGCGCGGGCGATGTTGATGAGCAGCTGCTTGGAGATGGCATCCGTGACTGCCTCATCATAGGCCGTCACAGCGCGATTCAGCGTGATGGGAGAGAGGCAGCCGGTCACAGACAGGCTGCAGAAGATTCCCGCCAGGGTCGATAGCGTGCGAGGGATGTTGATCGCTGCCACATGTCATGTGAACGACCTTCGAACGAGCCCGACAATCATTCGGCAGGTTTGTAGCATAATCGGCACGTGATGCCTAGCGGATCGTTGCCGAACCGGCAGACATTGAGCAGTGTCGTAGGGTCTTGGCGACTCTTCGGCGGTGTGAGCCGGGGAAAGACTCGTCTTGCCCTTTGTGATACGATTTGCGACGTATTACCAACTCAACGGAGGAGGAGATCACATGTTGAAGGAAGTCGCAGGAGATATTTTATTGACGAAGGCGGAGGCGCTGGCGCACGGTGTCGCACCCAACGACAACTTTGCAAACGGGTTAGCGTTGGCGCTCAGAGAACGGTGGCCGGCGATGTATAAGGACTTCCGTCATTATTCTCAGACGGTTACTCCGAAGACCGGTGAGTTGTGGACCTGGGCCGGTGTCGGCGGTGTTCGGATTGTGAATCTATATACCCAGGAGCCTGCCGCCAGTCACGGAGCCAGGCCGGGCAGGGCTACGATCGAAAATGTGAATCACTGTCTCAAATCCCTGTGCAAGACGATTGAGGCTGAGAAATTTAAAAGTGTCGCACTTCCACGCTTGGCTACCGGTGTGGGCGGGCTCGACTGGAAAGACGTCAAGCCGCTGGTGGAAAAACACCTCGGCCATCTCTCCCTCCCTGTGTATGTGTACAGCACCTATCATCCCGGGGTTCAGGCAGAGGAATAGGGCTGGCCCGCATCATTCATGAGCGCTTTTGCTGCTATGGCCGGGCGATGACCTGATTCTGCGCGATGTTCGCCATGCTCGTGGCAGACCTACTCGTAGTGCAGCGCCTCGATGGGGTTCATCTTGGACGCTTTGTTCGCGGGATACAGGCCAAAGAACACGCCCACGATCAGGGAAAATAGAAACGCAATGCCGACGGCTTCCGGAGAGATAATGGTCGGCCATCCCACCATCGTGGTCAGCAGTTTCGCCCCTCCGATGCCGGCAGCCACGCCCACGGATCCCCCGATCGCGGTCATGATGATCGCTTCGACCAGAAATTGAAGCAGGATGTGTCTGCGCTTCGCGCCGACGGCCATGCGAAGCCCGATTTCTTTCGTCCGCTCTGTGACTGACACCAAGAGAATATTCATGATGCCGATGCCGCCGACGATCAGCGAGATCGAGGCAATGCTCATCAGCATGAGCATCATCGTTCGACTTGTACCGGCAATGGTATTGGCAATATCCTCCATGGTGCGGATGGTGAAGTCGTCCTCTTCCGAGGTGGGGAGGTGGTGGCGCGCCCGCAAGAGTTCTTTGATGTCCGCAACGACGGCCGGAATCTCATGGCGCGTCTGTGTGGCGACCAGGATGATTCCGACGGTTCCGAGAAATTTCGTGCCCAGGACTTTTCTTTCAGCCGTGGAGAATGGAAGCACCACCAGGTCGTCCTGGTCCTGACCGCTGATTGATTGGCCCTTCGGTGCCAGAACCCCGATCACGCGAAGTGGGATGTTTTTGATGCGAATCTGGGCGCCTACCATCTCTTCACCCGGCTCGAACAGATTCTGGGCCGCGGTTTTCCCCAGCACGACTACTTTTGCGGCAGAGTCCATATCGGACTGCGTGAAAAAATTGCCCTGGGCAATCGGCCAACTGCGGATGTCCGGGAATTCGGGCGTCGTGCCGACGACGACGGTGCTCCAGTTCTTGTTCTCGTGAATGACCTGCAAGACGGA
Organism: uncultured Nitrospiraceae bacterium; assembly: GCA_963801725.1. GTDB lineage: Bacteria > Nitrospirota > Nitrospiria > Nitrospirales > Nitrospiraceae > Palsa-1315. The sequence goes on along the minus strand of CAWDFX010000002.1, from coordinate 118,393 downwards.
TCGTGAGCCGTATATCACCGACGTGACACTCCCGACTTTTGTCCGGATGTCCTCCGCATCGTCGACCGTGAGGGTGGAAATCGAGCCGAGTCCGCCTCGCACGCCGCCGACGGTCGTGGCGCCCGGAACGATGATGAGGATGTTGGTGCCCAGGCTGGCGATTTCCGCTTGGACGGATGCGGTGGCGCCCTGACCTAAGCTGACCATTGCCACGACGGCGCCGATGCCGATGATAATGCCGAGCATGGTCAGTCCCGCGCGCAGCGGATTTCGCCGGAGGATGCGGAGGGCGGAGAGAATGGTAAGCCAGAGAAAAGACATGTGTATTGGGTCTATGTGGTCTGTCTGGTCTATCTGGTCTATTCCGTCTATCTCGTCAGTCTACTTTGTCGACCGAATAGACCAGACTGACCGAACAGACGAGACAGACTAGATAAACGGCCTCAGGCCGTTTATCTGATCCTCGTGCCGCCATCGAACCCTGGCGGCAGCTTCTTCTGGGCCTGTTCTTCGGGCGTCTCAATTCCCAGGATCACTGTGTCTCCTTCCTTCAGCGCCCCTTCGGCAATTTCTGTGAAGAGGGAATCGCCAATACCTGTGGTGATCGCCGCCCGTTGCACCTGCATCATCGAATCCACCACCCACACCTGTGTGGTCTTGCGGTCCACCGTGACCGACGGCATGCGGAAGCGCAACGCCCCATTCGGTACGCGTAGGGGATTTTCTTTCCTGGCCGTCACGATCGTCACGTTCGCTGTCATCCCGGGCTTAAGCTTGAGATCCTGATTGTCCACCGTGATGACCACGTCGTAAGTCACCACGTTCTGGATGCTGATTGGCGCGTTGCGCACCTGCGTCACAGTGCCCTCGAAGAATTGTTTGGGATAGGCGTCCACGCGAAAGCTGGCAGGCTTGCCTTCTGCCACGCCCCCAATATCGGATTCGCTGACGTTGGCGTTCACCTGCATCTGTGCCAGGTCCTGGGCGATCACGAAGAGGGTCGGCGTTTGGAAACTGGCGGCGACGGTCTGGCCGACATCGACATTGCGAGACACCACGATGCCGTTGACCGGAGAATAGATCGTGGTATAGCCGAGATCGAGTTCGACCGACGCCAATGTGGCCACCGCTTGATCCACCTGCGCCTGCGAGACCTCGACTTGGGCCTCGGCGTCGCGGTAATTCGTCTCGGCAAGGTCGAGGTCGGCTTGCGAGACAAATGCCTGCTGTCGAAGCGTGGCCATGCGGTCACGCTCCCGTTTGCGCTGGGCCGCCATGTTCTTTGCTTTCGACAGATTGCCACGCCCGCTCTTGAGCGCCGCGCGGGCTTGACTCACCTTTGCGTGGAACGGCTGCGGATCGATCGTGGCCAGGACCTGGCCCTTCGTGACCACGGAATTGAAGTCCGCCATCAGCTGGGTAATTTTTCCGGAGACTTGACTGCCCACCTGCACCGAGACGACCGGATTTAGCGTACCGGTGGCGGTGACAATTGCAGTGATGGGGCCTCGATCGGCCGGCGCCGTTATGTAGTGGACCGGCGGAGATCCAGATATCCGCCAAAACCAGATCCCTCCTCCTATGAATACGAGCAGGGTCATGATGCCGATGAGCCAATGAAGGCGAGGCCTGGTCCTGGGCGAAGGAAGTTCGGGCATGGAGGCGTGGAGTCGGTGCTCGTGGGCGGATGATGCACTCAATGAATGGTGAGCCGGATCTGAGGAAGACTCGTGGGGAATGATTTCGGTAATAGGCACCTCACGAATCGGATCTTGGGGGTTACTGGTCATGATGTACCCGTTTGTTGTGTGATTTCATCTGTGCGACGGTGTTTGAATCGGTTCACAATGAACTTCCGGCTTTCCTCTGCGAACAACAGCGCAAGGGCGCCCAGCACGAGCGGCCCGAAGATCCAAGCGGGCAAGGGGCTGGTTCCGAAGATCGCGTTGCCCCAGGGGGTATAGATGATGAACGTCAGGACGACGAGTTCTGTCGCGATTCCCCAGAGGAGCAAGGGATTGGTGAACCAGCCGAGTCGAGAGAGCGGCACTCGGTCCGAGCGGCAGGCGAACACGTTCGCCACCTGGGCGACGACGATAGCGGCGAACGTGGCGGCGGTCGCCTGTTTGTAGAGCGGATCAGACCAGTCGAGCGGCGTACCCCAGGTCCATCCCTGCATCATGAGCAATAAAAAGAATGCGCCCATGGCGACACCGGCTTCGATCAAGCCCAAGAAGACATAGGCGCGCAGGAGCAGAGAAAGGTTCATCAGTCGTTCTGTGCGCGGGCGTGGCGGGATGGACATGATACCGGCGTCGGGTCTTTCGGCGCCCAGGGCCAAAGCCGGAACCATGTCGGTACCTAGATCCACGGCGAGAATTTGCGGGACTGTAAGCGCCAGCGGAATTCCGAAGAGGCCGTACGCCAGATAGGGAACGACCTCGGGCACGTTACTGGACAGCACGTACGTGGAAAACTTTCGGATGTTGGCGTAGACAGCCCGGCCTTCTTCAATGGCGTTGACGATGGTCGCAAAGTTGTCGTCGAGTAAAATCATGTCTGCGGTTTCTTTTGCCACGTCGGTTCCGGCAATGCCCATCGCAATCCCGATATCGGCTTTCTTGATGGCCGGGGCGTCGTTCACCCCATCGCCAGTGACGGCCACCACTTCGCCCATGTCTTTCAGCACCGACACCACGCGCATCTTGTGCCGAGGAGCCATGCGCGCGAAGACCGGCTCAGCCTCGCCAGGACGGGTGGGTGTGAGGAGCCGACGCAGCGCTTCGTCGCTCATCGTTTCGACTTGGTAGCCTTCGATCACAGGGCAGAATCCAACCGGCTCAATGCGGGACTCTTTCGACGCCAACCCGATCTGGCGGGCGATGGCCAGAGCCGTGAGCGGATGGTCTCCTGTAATCATGATCGTGCGGACACCGGCTTGGCGGCAGCGGGCGATGGCCTCCGGCACTTCGTGGCGCGGGGGATCTATCATCGCCACGAGGCCGAGGAAGGTGAGGCGCTGTTCAATCTGCTCGATGTTCAGCTTTTCGACACCCTGCTCAATGTCACGCATGGCCACAGCCAGGACGCGATAGGCCCGGTCTGCGAAGGTGCGGCTTTGCGCCATGATGCGTTGGCGGTCCTCTTGACTCATCGGCGAGAGCGCACTGTGGTGGAGCATCTGATTGCAGAGAGGCACGAGCGATTCCGGTGCTCCTTTCACGAAGGCCACGAGCCGGCCCTCGCGCCAATGGAGGGTGGACATGCGTTTCCGATCCGAGTCGAACGGGAACTCACCCATCCGGGGCAACGGATCATCGTGGAGAAGTCCATGATCCTGCGCGAACTCGACGAGGGCCACTTCGGTTGGATCGCCCGTGACGATGGGGCGGCCGTCGGTCTGTCGCACACGTTTGGCATTGTGGCAGTGGATGATTGCATCGAAGAGCGGCGCGTACTCCTCGGCCTCGATCGCGTTGGTCAAACGTCCTGCGATAATCAAACTGCTTTCCCGCACTTCGATTTCGAGATGGTCCATATAGAAGCGAGCCACGCGCATCCGGTTCTCGGTCAGTGTCCCCGTCTTATCCGTGCAGATGACGGTGGTGCACCCCAGGGTTTCAACGGAGGTCAGTTGCTTGATGAGCGCGTGGCGTTTGGCCATACGCTGGCTGCCCAATGCCAAGGCTAGCGTCACCGTAGGGAGCAATCCTTCCGGCACGTTCGCTACGATGATGCCGATCCCGAAGATCGCGCTAACCCAGAAGCCCAAGCCCATTGAGACGCCGATGGCAAAAAATATTCCACCCATGGCGAGCGACAGCAGCGCGACTACACGGGTGACCTTCGTGATCTCTCTCTGCAGCGGGCTGAGGCCGGTCTCCATGCTCGTGGAGAGGCTGGCAATTTTGCCGAATTCCGTCTGCATGCCGGTGGCGAACACCACCGCCCGGCCTCTTCCGGAAAGCACAGAGGTTCCGGCGAATACGAGATTGGGAATGTCCAGCAGATGTCCATCGGTGACCGGCTCAGCTGTCCGCCGCTTCGGTTGGGATTCGCCTGTGAGCGAGGAGATGTCCGCACGCATTTCGGTGGCTTCGATGAGCCGGGCGTCGGCAGGGATCTGCTCTCCTTCCTCGATCAAGAGCACATCGCCCGGTACGATTTCGTCTCGCGACACGTCACGCGGTTGGTGGCTTCGCAGCACCCATGCCCTGGCAGGGAGGAGTCGATGGAGGGCGTGCACCGCGCGCTCTGCTTTATACTCCTGAAAGAAGGCAAAGACCGCGTTAATGACGATCACACCGAGAATCGCCCAGCCGAGCGTGGCCATACCTTCGCCGGGCTTCATGAATTCTGCCGTGAAAGCCAGAGCCGTAGCGATCCAGAGCAAGATGGCCAAGAAGTGAGTGAACTGGCGGAAAAACCCTCGAATCAATGAGTAGTGACTAGGCACCTCCAGAACATTGGGGCCATACCGACCGAGCCGCTTCAGCGCCTCTTCGGGCGACAAGCCGCCTTCCCCTGTCTCCAGGTGTTTGAAGATTTCATCAACTGTCAGCTGGTGGAGGGGTGATTTGTCCCGATCAGGCACGTGCGCCTCGCACGATCAGGACGGAACAAGGGGCGTGTCTCAGAAGACTCTCCGAGACGCTCCCGAGATAGAGCCGCTCGCTCTTGGTCAACTCGCGAGCCCCGATCACCAGGAGGTCGGCATGATCCGCCTCTACCTGTGTGACGATCGTGTCGATCACGTGGTCCATTTTCACGTCACTGACGACGGCGTAGCCATCTTTCAGGAATTCATCCCGCATGGTCGTGACCAGTTGCGTGGCGCGCTCGAGGACCGGCAGTTCCAATGCTGCGACTTGGGATTTGGACAAGTATCGAACGGCCAAGTCGGTCACCGGTCTCTCGGCCGAGGAGAGGATGGTGGTCGTGGCTGATTCCGGAAGAATGCGGGATCGAAGAAACCGAGCGGCGGTTCGGGAGTGCTTCGAATCATCGACAGCGAGGACTACACGCGTCAGCTGCAGAAGCGGCTGTTTCACGACGAGGATGGAGCAGGGGGCGATCGACGCAATCTGCCGTGAGATGCTCCCCAACAAGAATCCTCGAATGTCGCTCAACCCGCGGGATCCGAGGAGGATGAGATCAGCCTTCACACGCCGCGCCTGTCGCGCGATTGTCCTGGCGACGGGGCCGTGGGCTAAGACGCAGTGGAGCGTGGTTCGAGGGCCGGTCGCGGCCTGTCCAAGCGCGACTCGAGTTGATCGCTCCGCCTCGCGGAGGAGGACTCCACCGGCCTTGTCCATGGCGGCCAAAGCGCGTTTTCCCGCCACGGGATTCCCGCCTTTGCCCGCTCGGAGGGCCGACGGATCGACCACATGGAGAAGTATCACATGCTCCGGCTCACGATCGGCGAGCGATTCGAGTGCCTGTACCCCCCACCTTGAGCATTCAGACCCATCCACAGCACAAAGAATTCGCATGACGGACTCCCTTCCTCGAAGACGGCCAGCAACCAGCGAGTAGCTCCGGGTATCAGTTCTGCATTGGATGTGCCTGTCACGTATGGGATTCAGGAATGAGAATCTGCCCTATTCCAAGGGGTTGCGAAGAGAAACAGGGTGCTGTCACCTATTAATGGTGCGGCGTTTCGCAGCAAAGAGGAAAGCATCACTGTGGTGATTGGCGTCAGTATATGTGTGCGTCGAGCGGGAAAGGCGGGACAAGCGAGACGCGAAGGTTCGATGCCGGAAGTTTGAGGTTTTCAGAATTTCGAACCCCGAACTTCGAGTCGCGCCTGTCGCGCTTCTCTCGCCCGTCTCGCTCGGTTATCTGTTGAGGAGGGGAAACATGCCGACAAAGAAGAAGCCCAAGAAGGCCAGGACACGAACGAAGAAAGATTTTGACGTGATGACGGTCAAGCAGGTCATGCAGAAACAGGTGCAGGCGGTTCATCTCAAAACGAAAGGCGATGTCGTCGCGTCGCTCATGGTCGAGGGATTCGGGGCTTTGCCCGTGGTGGATGCCAAAGATAAACTTCTGGGCATCGTCAGCGAACATGATCTGCTGGCCGCCATGGATGACGGACACAAGCTTGGCGCCGTTGCCGCGGGCGACATCATGACATTTAACCCCTATTCGATCCGCCTGGAAACTACGCTTCCGACGCTGGTTCATGTGTTCAGAGCCAGCGATTTGATTCGTGTGCCGGTGGTGGATGCCAAAGACAAACTTGTGGGCATCATTGCTCGACGGGATGTGCTACGTGCATACCTTGCAGCCGGGCGCGCAGGATGCTGAAAATAACCCCCAGCTTCGTTCTCAGTCGCGTGCCTCCCTGCGACGTACCGCAAGGGTACGCCTCAGTCGTTCCGCTCCCTTGTATCTTGGTTTCGATAATGAAGCTTGATAGCGTGTTGACACCGGGTGTGCCAGACCGAACTCCCTGAGGTCTCTTGAGACCGTGCCGCAGCGTGGGTCGGCACATCCCATCACGTGAGAGCCCGCACAGTCGCTTGGGCCGTAGAGCCCGCATTACGCAAGGACGGGCCAACGAACAAGGAGGAGTCGGATGACGGACGCAGCCATCTTTGTCGGCATCGATATCTCGAAGACCCGCTTGGACGTGGCGCTGCGTCCGACGGGGAGTGCCTTTACGGTGCCGTATGACGAGACGGGGATCACCACCGTGGTCCAACGCATGAGGACCCTGTCGCCCGCCGGGATTGTCCTGGAAGCCACGGGGGGCTTGGAGGTGTTGCTCAGTGGGGCGCTGGCCACGGCCGGCTTGCCGGTGGCGGTGGTGAATCCCCGACAAGTGCGGGACTTCGCTCGGGCCACCGGGCGTCTGGCGAAGACCGATGCCCTCGATGCCCAGATCTTGGCCCAGTTTGCGGAAGCGGTGCGGCCCGCGTGCCGCCCTCTGCCGGATGCGAGTACGCAGCAGCTGGCGGCCCTGATTACGCGGCGCCGCCAGCTCGTCGAGATGCTCACGGCGGAGAAAAATCGGCAAGGCAGTGCGCCGCGCGGGATGCGCACTAACATTCAACAGCACATCGAGTGGCTCCAACAGCACTTGGCGCAGCTCGATCAGGACCTGACCACGGCGGTCCAGGCCAGCCCGATCTGGCGGGAACATGACGAGCTGTTGCAGAGCGTCCCCGGCATTGGCCCCGTCGTCACGCGAACCTTGCTGGCGGAATTGCCGGAGTTGGGAACCTTGACGCACAAGCAAATCGCGGCCCTGGTCGGCGTCGCCCCCCTGAATCGAGACAGCGGCGCCTTCCGGGGAAAGCGGACAGTCTGGGGTGGCCGCGCGACTGTGCGGGCCGCCCTCTATATGGGTGCGTTGGTGGCGGCGCGTCATAATCGTGTCCTGAAAGCCTTCTACCAACGATTGCGTCAGGCCGGCAAACCACCCAAGGTCGCACTGACGGCCTGTATGCGGAAACTGCTGACAATGTTGAATGCCATGCTCAAACATCGGACCTCGTGGCGAGACATCGCGGTTACAGCCACTTGACATTTAAGACAGTCGCTGCGGCCTTGCTGGGATGTCATTTTGAGCATCCTGCGGGAATCTGAAATCTTGGACGCAGAGAGAGTTCGTGTGGGTCTTAGGAGATGACCAGGATGAAGTGTGTGTGATCCCACTCGGGTCCCATTTGCGCGCAGTGTTCACAAACCTCTCTTCAACTCAAGACCAGAAAATTCGATTTTCCCAGGGCTTTGACGTATCCTTCCGCCTGTTCCAAAAAGAAATGTTATTGGAGGTATGGTCATGAAGAACATTTTCCCTATCCTCTTGATCATGGTCTTGGTTCAGACGACCGTCTCAGTGTGGGCAGAGCCGCAAGATGTAAAAGTCACCGCTGTGATGAAAAGCTCAACAACGATCAACGGCCAGAAGATTGAATATCCAAAAACCGATAAGGCAGAAATGGCCTCAATCCTGGTCGAGATCCAGCCGGGGAAGGAAAACGGTCGCCACATGCATTCAGCCCCCACCTACGTCCATGTTCTTGAGGGAACAATGACGGTGGAATTTGAGGATGGCTCTCGTCAGACATTTAAGGCAGGGAGTGGGTTTTTAGAGGCGATGAACACCTTGCATAGCGCAAAGAATTTAGGCGAAGTGCCGTTGAGATTATTGGTTGTTTTTGCAGGTGAAGAGGGTAGGCCAAATCTTATCAGGCCCGAACAGCATCAGACATCGGACACGACAAAATGATTCTTATACAGTTGTTTATGAGTCGGCCGTTGTCAGAAGTGTAAACAGAAGGAACATGAAGCGTTGCGGTGATTGGAGAGACAGAGGATTTTGATCGCGGGGATTTTTCATCTAACCTTCAGAAAGAAAGCTTCAGTGCTACTTGCCAGAGAGCCTCACATGACCAAGATTAACCCTTCGGCCTCTCGAGTGACTGTGACTGATGGTCCAGGCGGACTCGGTCTTCTCATTCCTCCAAAACGTAACTGGTTTATCATCTTGTTTATGGGATTCTGGCTGTGCATGTGGGCAATGGGTGAGATTATGGTTCCCGTCCAGTTCTTAAAAGGTGAGATCACTGGAATAACTGAGATTTTTGTTCTCGCGTGGTTAGGGGTCTGGACGGTTGGTGGAGCGGTTGCCATCTATTTGTGGCTCTGGAATCTGATGGGGCGACAGATCATTACTATGCACGGACAGACCCTGACGACACGCAGAGATATTGGTGGGTATGGGTTTGATAAGCAGTATGATCTCACACAAGTTCGTGACCTGCGTGTAAGTGCGATGGGATTTAAAGCCTGGGATTACTCTGCCAGCCTAGAGTTCTTTGGGCTTGGAGGCGGGCTGGTCGCCTTTGATTATGGCGCCAAGACTTATCGGCTTGGGGCTGGACTGGACGAAGCAGAGGCCAAACTCGTGGTAGGGAAGATTACAGACCGCTATTCTTCAATTGCGAAGGGTGGCCGCACCCGCAACTAATACCTCCACCTCAGACCCACATTCCAGTATCAAGTTCACAGGTCTCTATGCGTCTACCCACCATTCACAAGTAGTTCCGAGATCCAGCGGCGAGAGCCAGCACGCGGGGCGCGGGAACCGCCTGCCCATTTGCCCCCGTCACACAGAGGAACAGGTGGGAGAGGACTGGCCAGAAGATAGGTGATCCCTCAACGTCTCCAGGTTCCCGATGCCCACCGTCTGATCATTCTCGACAAAATCGAATCGCCGGACAAAATTGAAAACAAAAATGCAACAGGGCGTACAGGATTGTACGTATAAGTAGTCCCCACAGTGCTAAGTTATTGATAATGCGACATTTGCAATCTTGGATCGCAAATTGCTCGCTCCTCGCGCAAGTTCACTTTCACAATGAGGGAGAGAATAATCATGGAATGCCCGAAGTGCAAAGGATTGATGATGTTGGAACGCTTCTCGGATTTCTTCCTGGCCTTCTATGCGTGGAAATGTATTAACTGCGGAGCGGTCATCGATCGAACGATCTCCAACAATCGCAGAAACAGCCTCGCAGCGAAAGCGGCGAAAGAAGTCGAAGCTGCCACCGTATAACACTCCGACATATGGACAGCGGAGTTCCGGCATGGGCAGACTCGGACTCCGAGGACTTGCGGACTAGAACCTTTCCAGGGTTTGCAGGCAACGGTCGCTTGTGATGTAGAATCCCGACCACAGCTCATGATCGAATCCTCTGCTTCGTCCTTTCCCCTCGCTCCAATCCCCCGATAATCTTGTGATGCATGCCGCTATCCTGGCGCGGCGCGCCGGTGTGGCGTCGACTGTGTAGTTCCACGAAACAGGACTTATTTCTCTTTAGTCTTTTTCTCCTTGCATGGCGCCGGGCGGCTGAGTTCCGCCGGTAATTTCGTCTGCTCGTCCACGCAGGCTGTATCGAGCTGGGCCTGTGTCAAGCCTGAGACGGAAGACAGGTTGGCTCCATGCAGCGTCGCGCGGCGGAGGTCTGCTGCGCCGAGTTGCGCGCCGGTGAGATTGGCTCCGGATAACGTGGCGCCCCGGAGGTTCGCTTCTTGGAGGTTGGCATGGGCGAGATTCGCACGGGTGAAGTTCGAACTCGTTCAGGTCCGCTGCCACGAGGTTGGCCGATTCCATGGTCGCCTCATTGAATTGTGCGTGATGGAATTGGGCGTTCGGTGCGTAGATCTCGCTGAGGTTCGCCTTCGTAAAGATGGCGCCGACTCCACGTGCGCCGATCAGCACAGCTCGATACAATTCGGCATCTCTCAAATCCGCCTGGTCCAGGACGGCCGTATACAAAATCGCCATCCGAAGTTTGCCTGACTGTACCTTCGCCTTAATCAACTGCGCTCCTTCCAGATTGGCCCCCTCCAGATCGGCCTGCTGCAAGCCGGCCGAACGGAAGTTCGCGTACCGCAGGTCCGCCCCGCGGAGGATGGCCTCGCGCAGGTTGGCTCCTACCAGACTGGTGCCGTCGAGATAGGCGCTTTCTAAATCTGCTTCAACCATCAGGGCTCCGTCGAGCTGTGCGCCGTCGAGGAGTGCTCCTTGCAGATTAGCCTGTTGAAGGTTGGCGTTGGTCAAGACGGTTCGGCGGAGGTCGGCCCCCATCAGATCGGTCCCTGCCAGGATGGCCCGAGCGAGGTTGGCGCCGTAGAAGTAGCTTTCGACGAAGGAGGCGTTGGTCAGATCAGCCGAGGCGAGGTCTGCTCCTTCAAAATGGGCCCGTTCGAAGGTGGATTCGCGCAGTTGTGCTCCGGTCAGGACGGCGTTATAGAGCGCCGCTTCATCGCCGATCGCACGGAACAGATTGGCGTGAGGCAATCGTGCATGCCGGAGATCGGCTCCCGCCAGGTTGCTGTCTTTCAAAACGGCTCTCGTGAGATCGGCTCCCGCGAGACTCGCTTGCGACAAATCACTTTCGCGCAGATTCGCCTGGCTGAGGAGGGCCCCTTCCAGTCGCGCCCGTTCCAGATCGGCCCCGGCGAGTTTCGCCTGGCGCAAGTCCGCCTGGCACAGATCTGCACGTTGAAACTCATGATTCTCACGGTGTTCGAGCCACTGTCCATGCGATTCCACGATCGCCTGCAGCTGCTTGGGCGGCACGGTTTTCTTTTTGTATGTGCTCTCACAGCGGGTGGGGTGACTGCTTGCCTGGCTTGGCTCTGCCGCATGGGTGATGGCCGGCAGGGCGAGAACGAGCGATGCCAGGATTGTGGCTAGGACGGCGTGTTGTGTCATTCTGATTCTCCGAAATGATCTGTTTGTTCTGCGGGATTCGACAGTCTCAACGCGCTTGTTGGGCTAACAGGCGGATGTAGGCCACCACATCCTGCATTTCCCCATCCGTCAGCCGGCCTCGCCACGAATGCATAGGACTGAAGACGACTCCGTGTTCAACGGTCCTCAATAGCTCTTCGTCGGATTTCAGAAAGGAGGAAAAGCGATGAAAGTTGGCCGGTGCGACCTTGAGATCCTTCGCGTCCGGTCCATCCCCCCAGCCTCCGACACCGTGGCAGGCCTGGCACTGGCGTTCATACACGGCTTTGCCGCGTGTGCTATCGGCCGGATATTCTTGCGCGTGGAGGAGAGGAGCGAACAGAGAAGGCCGATGAGTCCCAATGCTCAGAGGCTCGAGTGCTGACATGCATTCCGAGAGAATAATACGCATCACGGCCTCCTAACCCGCTGCGGAAAACCCATGAGGGATGTCCGGTCATTGAAATGTTCCCTTGCCATCGACCGTAAGATTCAATCATCCAGCGTGTCAAAAAGGCTGTCCAGCAAGGCCGCAGCGAGTGAGGGCCGAGGCGTACCCTCGGGCGCACGGTGCGCGATAAGCACGTTTCTGGGTCTGAACGTGCGAGAACGACGCTGGCGGACTTTTTCAGCATGCTGCTAGCTTTTCTTGGTCGTGTGGGCCACAAACGACGAATAGAGCTGCTGCATCTTGGTGCTGCTGCACTTCGGGCATTTCACGTTGGTGGATTCATGTTCCTTTAGCGTCAATACCACCAACGATTCCTTCCCGCAGTCGAGGCATTTGTAGTCATACATTGGCATGGCTATTTCCCGTTTTATGTGAGGCCCGCTTCTCGTAGTTCTTTCGAAGTTCGATGGCCATGGCGTCGAAGGCGGTTCTGATGGCTTCTTCGAACGTCTTGTCTTCCTTGCGGGCCGTCATGGTCTGGCGGCCAGGGAGCGTGACGACGATGAGCGCCTCGGCGACGTTAGCCAGCTTTTTGTGGTGAAGATTTTTCGTCAGGGTGACTCGCCCATGAATCAGATCCTCGTGCCTCCGTTGGAGGTCTGCCATGCGGGATTCAATCTCAGTTTTCCACCGAGGAGTCATTTCGACATTTCGACTTTCAATTTCCAGTTCCATGTTGCCTCCGATTGTTTATTTGGTCTGTTTGGTTTGTCTGATGTTTATCTGGTTGAACGAAACTAGTCAGATCAACCAAATCAAACCAGATCGACCAGGTAACCTGCTGTGGTTGATATCAGCAAGCGATGTGCCGCACTTCTTGGAGGCGAGAGGTAGAGGCTAGAGGCTATGGGCTTGATAGTTTTGCCCTCTGGCCCCTGGTCCCTGGCCGTACTCGCCTCGGGTGTGAAGTGACGCATTTTTCCTCAGTGGCACTCTTGGTAGTGAAGCTCAATGCACCAGTGGCAGACAGGTGAGGCGGCAGGGTAAGGGCTGAGAGTTCAAGTCTTGGTCTTCCCTCTCGCTCCTGGCCTCGTCCCCTACCTGATTCTGGCTGGAACGTGACTTGCGTAGACTTAGCTGGTATGCCGACGCTGAGGAAGAATTCTCTTGAACAGTATCTCCGGACTCGCTTCGGTCCCGGTGTCACGTTATTGTCCTACGAGGTCATCGGCAAGGCCAGTTCGAAGGGAGCGCAGAAACAGTATGGCTATGGCACGCCGGTCAAGTTGACGTTCCGCGTTGGACGCCGCGTGCAGTCGGCCGTGCTTGAAACCATGAAACCAGGCCCGTTCGGTCATGAGCATCCGGCGGACCGGGCCCAGGCGATCCTCTGGGATTATGATTCCTATGGCCGGCTGCCGCGTCACGTGAAGGCGCTCGACGTTGGGGCTTTTACCGACGATCGACAGCTGATTTCGGTTGCCCAGGCGCGCGAGTTTTTTGTCCTGACCCAATGGACGGAGGGGAGCAGCTATCATCTCGATCTGGAACGATTGGCCAAAGGCGGAAGGCTCCGGATGCAGGATCGAGAGCGGACGATAGCTCTGGCACGCTATCTGGCGGAGATCCATGCCAGAAAACGGCGCGATCCCGCCCTCTATCGTCGCCGGCTCCGGGAATTGATCGGCCACGGCGAATGCATCATGGGGCTGACCGACAGTTACCCGGACCGCTATGAGTTCATCTCGGCGGATCTCTTGCGCGGAGTCGAAGAAGCCTGTAACCGGTGGCGCTGGCGCTTGCACGGGGAGGGCCAGCGTCTGTCGCAAGTCCATGGAGATTTTCATCCCTGGAATGTCTTGTTCCGGAAAGGAACGGATTTTTCAGTGCTCGATCGGTCACGAGGGGAGTGGGGGGAGCCGGCGGACGACGTGACCTCGATGACGGTCAACTATCTGTTTTTCTCACTCTGTCGCTGGGGCACCTTGCAGGGGCCGTTGGAAGTGCTGTTCCGGCTCTTTTGGGATACCTATGTGGAGGCAAGCCACGATCATGCGGTCACAGAGTCGGCCGCCCCCTTCTTTGCGTTTCGAGGGTTGGTCTTGGCGAGCCCTGTGTGGTACCCCAAGCTGTCAATCGAGGTGCGCCGGACCATCTTCCGATTTATCGAACATGTGCTCGATGAGCCGCGATTCGATCCGTCGCGGGTGAACGAATATTGCCGGGAGTGAATAGCTCTGAGCGATCAGTGAGTCATCGGTGATCTAGACAGAATGAAAGAGCACATTCTCTTCAATGCTGAATCACAGCTGTCGGCCGATACTGTATTCATCGATGACTTCAAAGGCCTTCGCCATCTGGATCACCGGCCTGCCGGCCTCGGGCAAGAGCACGATTGTCTCTGCCCTGAAGCCGCAGCTCGAAGGGCTCGGATTGACGGTCGAGGTGTTGGAATCCGATGAGGTCCGGCGGGTCATCACGCCGACGCCGACCTACTCAGAAGCGGAGCGGGATCTCTTCTATCGTGCGTTGGCATTCACCGGACAGAAGCTTGTGGCGCATGGTGTGACCGTGGTGTTCGACGCGACGGCCAGCCGCCGGGCCTATCGGGACTTTGCGAAGTCCATGATTCCTCGGTTTATCGAGGTGTCCGTGGAATGTCCCCTCGCGACCTGCATGGAACGGGACTGGAAAGGGACCTATCGAAAGGGCCAGTTGGGCGAATCTCTTACCGTTCCAGGGCTCCAATCTCCCTACGAAGCGCCGATCAACCCGGATCTCCGAATCGACACCACCACCACTCCCTCAGGCGACGCGGCACGCCAGATCTTGCGACCTGGTCAAAGCGAAATTCCTATAGCAGGATGCTGAAAAACCACTCGCCCAGCGTCTTTCTCAGTCGCCCGTCTCCCTGCGACGTACCCCAAGGGTACGCTTCAGTCGGTTTGAGCTCGTCTGCGGCCTTGTTGGGATGCCATTTTGAGCATCCTGCCTGATGAACCATCCCCATGATCAAGACGTGCGGACTCTCTCGCACTCTATCCTGAGAATCCTTTCTCGCCCTGCTCAGTGCACTCTATGAAGCTGAGTGTCTCACCCCTGTTGACTCGGAGGGCCTTGTGAATTTACCCTGTGAAGGCCTACGAGCTCGTGGAACTTTTCGGTATGATGACCTCTATGTCATGTGACCGGCGAGATTTTACACCGGCAGCCTTGCTCCGCAATCCACATTTCATGACAGTGCTTCCAGGCCGTTGGCCTCGCCGAGCGCTTCTTGCCGGAGTCCCGACCGAGTCGCGGCTCTTCACCACCGAGCCGCACACCCAGCTACTCGGCTTCTGCCACTGGCAGCCACACCGCACAGCATGTCAGACGGTGGTACTCGTGCACGGTCTTGAGGGCTGCAGCGAATCTCACTATATGCGTGGCATCGCCGCGAAAGCCTATCGCGCGGGATTCAATGTCATCCGGATGAACCAGCGTACCTGTGGCGGGACCGAGCACCTGACGCCGACGCTCTACAACAGCGGCTTGAGTCAGGACTATCGAGCCGTCGTCCATGAATTGGCGCGCGTGGATGGACTCGATCGCATCTGGCTTGTCGGCTATTCGTTGGGAGGGAATCTCGTCCTGAAGGCCGCCGGAGAAGCCGGCTCGTCAGAAGCCGCATTGGCCGGCGCGATCGCGGTCTGCCCGACCATCGATCCGATTCAATGCGCCAAAGCCTTGGAAGCACCTCGGAACTGGATCTATCACCATCATTTCTTGACCCAACTCAAAAGGCGCATGCGACGGAAAGCGATGCTCTTTCCCGGCAAGTGGGATCTCGCCGGACTTGACCGTATTCGCATCCTCAGTGAATTCGACGACCGCTACACGGCCCCGGATGGGGGATACGCCAGCGGAGCTGACTACTACGATCGAGCAGGCGCATGCCGTGTGGTCGATTCCATCGCCGTCCCCACCCTCATCATCACGGCACAGGATGATCCCTTCATTCCCTACTCCATGTTTACGGTGCCGCTGATTCAGCGCCACCCGAAGATTCGAGTCATCGCACCTCGTCACGGGGGCCATTGCGGGTTCTTTCGCTGGGCGCCCAACGGAGAAGATCCTTACTGGGCCGAGAATCGGATTGTGGATTTCCTGCAGGAAGTGGATTACTCCAGCTGATGTGGCAACGCTGGTTCTTGTTCTTCACGATCCATTGCCCATGGTGTTCGACAAGTCGCCGCATGGCCACCGCGATAAGCGGGGCCCTGCGAGTATCGTGTTCGATCCACGCCGTCAGTTCTGCTTGCCGCACCGCCGCTGTCTTCGACCAGGTCCATTGCGGGCTAAGTCAGCGATTCGACGGCAAGGCGTAACCGCTCAGTCAGCGCTGCCACCGCCGCAACCGGCTTGTCCTTGGCTTGCCTGACGGCTATTGGCTCACCGACGATCACGCGCAAGCGCGGGAACCCTATTCGGTTATGCGAGAGGGCTCTGGCTGTGCCTACGAGGCGGACCGGCACAAGCGGCGCACCTGTCACGAGTGCCATGTGCGCAGCACCCCGCCGCCACACACGGTCGCCGCGAACGGCGCCCTGCGGAAAAATCACGACCGCCTGTTCTGAAGCGAGCGCCTGCAATACCCGCGCGGCAGTGAGGTAATCGGCGCGGTTACGTTCGACCGGGATCGCTCCGAGGCCGTCAAGCGCCCACGCGAGCAGTCTGGACCGCCAGAGCTCCGCCTTCGCAATGAAGCGCAGTTCGCGAGGAATCGCCGTCCCTAAGACGATGCCGTCGAGCACCGACTCGTGATTCGGAGTGACGATCGCAGGCCCGGTCGCGGGAAACCGATCGGCGCCGACCACTTCAAGGCGATAGACGGCGCGCACCAAGCCGCCGAAGAAACGGCGAACCTTCGTGTAGGTCTCACCGGAAGGCGCCTCATGAGTGGTTTGCCCAATCGTTTCCGTCAGAGACACGAAACACCTCAAGTGCTTGCAGGCGGATTACAGTGAGTGCCGTGCAAGCCCGCGAACAGCAAGTGATATGCCGGATGAGTCCGATGAAGTCACATCGTGAGTATGTTGTTGATCCAACATGGGCTTGCCTTGGGAGGAAGCCGATAGGGAGACGTGTTTCTGTCTCCATCCTGGAGAAAAACGCCTCAACCACACTCCTCGGACTGTCGCCCCGTGCTACAGCGGCGGGAAGATGCGGCTCTCTGGTGCTGAGATGTGTCCGGACATGAGAAGACACGTGCGCATGACCGTTGGCTCGTGATGCGTCGGTTGTGAGCGACGTGCAGGAAAGGTGAAACAAGCGACATGGGCGGAAGCAACGTGTCAGGCAAGAGGAGGCGTGTGACGTTCGTGGCTCGAAGCTACGAAAGCCCCACATCTCGATCCCGCACGTCTCGGTTTTCCCGCATGCTTCTCAATGAAACGCCAGCACCGGGCACGGCGTTTTGTGTAGCACCGCATGAGACACGCTGCCGAGCACGAACCGAGTGATTCCCTGCCGGCCGCTTGTGCCCATCAGGATCAGATCCGATCGGAGAGTGGCGGCTTCTTGGAGAATCATGGTAGACGGTGTCCCGACGACGACGACTCCATGCGCCTGATAACCTATGGCGCGCAGACGTTCTGCCACACCCTCGAGGTAGCCGGCTTGCTTCTCCAGAATCTCGGTAGAGGCAGCGGCAGCATCAGCATTACCAGGCCATGGCGGCTCTGTCGAAGGCAAGACGGTCAGTAGCGTCAGCTCAACCGTATCGTGAAACGGCTTGAGTTGCAGAAAACGAATAGCGGATTCTGTGTCGGACGGACCTTGAATCGGCAGCAGGATCTGTTTCATGGCTTTGACCGGGCCGTTCACGATCAATGTGGCGCAGTGGGCGAGGGTGAGGATGCGGTGCGACACACTCCCGAGCAAGCGCTCCTTGATGGGACCAAGACCCCGTGCTCCCATGACGATGAGATCGACTTTCTGTTCCTCAGCCATCGACACGATCTCTTCTGCGGGAGGTCCCATTCGAAGGTGTTTCGTTGAGGGGCCTGCGTGCAACGGAAGGAGAGACTGCACCCGATTGAGCAGCCGCTCCCCGTCCTCCCGCATGCTTTGCTCAAGGGTCTTATAG
Source organism: uncultured Nitrospiraceae bacterium (assembly GCA_963801725.1). Classification (GTDB taxonomy): domain Bacteria; phylum Nitrospirota; class Nitrospiria; order Nitrospirales; family Nitrospiraceae; genus Palsa-1315. The sequence continues at coordinate 100,624 of CAWDFX010000002.1, read as the reverse complement.
ATCTCCTCAGCCACTTCCGGCAGCATCATCGGATAGGCAGGCCTCGGAACGTTCAATGCGTGAAGGAGGGTAAGCTGCTCTGCGCGGGCCAAGTATTTCAGGACATGAACGGCCTCATAGGAATTATCCGATCCGTCTACCGCGAGTAATGTTTTCATCGAAGAGACTCCTTTGTTTGCGTACCTGTATTTTCGAACTGAGCAGGATGAAAGTGTTGCTGAAACCAGGTGAGAGCATGTTCTGCAACCTCTTCAAGCGTGCCGGGCTCTTCGAAGAGATGCGAGGCGCCCGGCACAATCACCAGACGTTTAGGGCAGGAGAGCAGTCGGTAGGCTGCCCGGTTCATTTCGATGACCGGTTCGTCGTCGCCGCCGACAATCAGCAGTGTCGGTGCCGTGACCGACGGGAGATAGGATTCCGCCAGATCCGGTCTGCCTCCCCGCGACACGACGGCTCGAATCGATGAAGGGTCGCGGGCTGCCGCCTGCAGGGCCGCGCCGGCGCCGGTACTGGCGCCGAAATAGCCGATGTTCATGCCCTTCGTCCGGGTGTCCTGCTCGAGCCAGGTCTTGGCCGACAGGATCCGATCTGCCAGCAGGTCGATGTCGAAGACCTTGCGACGGTCCTCAGCTTCATCGGGAGTCAGGAGATCGATCAGGAGCGTGGCGATCCTCCCTTGCTGGAGATGGCGGGCGACGAAATTATTACGCGGGCTGAATCGTCCGCTACCGCTTCCGTGGGCGAAGACCGCCACGCCATACGGCGACGAGGGAACCACCAGCTGGCCGTCCAGTTTCACGTGGCCGGATCGGATCGTCACGTCTTGTGGAGCGTGCATTTTTTCCGATGATCCCATCGGAGACCTCTTTGTCCTGCTTTCATAGGATCAGCGTGGCGATTCCCAGGTACACTGCCACACTGAGAATATCTTGCACTACGGTGGCCACTGGACCGCTCGCAAGCGCGGGATCGGCGCCCAGTCGGCTCAGTACAATTGGTAACAGACTGGCAACGAACGTTGCCAGCATCGCAGTCAATGCGAGCGAAAGCGTGATCGTCAAGGCGACCGATCTCGTCCCGCCCCAGGCCAGCAGGCAGGCTCCGGCGGATAGTCCCACGATACTGCCGATGAAGAGGCCGACCGTACCTTCCCGTAATAATTGGGCGCCGAGCGCCACCTTCCCATAGGCCAATGCACGGACAAGGATCGTTTCGGTTTGCGTCCCGACGGCGTCGGCCATATACACGACCAGCGGGAGAAAGAAGGCCAAGGTGATGTTGTCTTTCAGCGAGGCTTCGAACAGCGAAGCGATACCACCGGCCAAGAATCCTCCCATCAGTCCGATCAGAAGCCAGGGTACACGGGTTCGAACGATCTGAGCGATACCGCCCATCTTCGGTGGGGCAGGATGGAAGGCGGCAAGACCTCCCATGCGCAGAATGTCGTCCACGTGTTCTTCATGTAACTGCGCCAGTAGCCGTCCGATAGGGATGGCGCCCATGAATCGGCCTGGTGTGTCGAGCACCGCCACGTCGGCATCATGCCGTTCGACGGCGAGCAGGGCCACGGTTTCCGCATTGTCGCCGGCTCGGACGATCAACGGGGAGTTGCCTCGTACGCTACCCAATCGAGCATCCAAAGGAGCCACGAGTAGCCGCTCGATCGGAACCTGGCCGATGAGCTGGGATCGCTCGTCGAGCAAGTAGATGTGACCGACTTCGTCCCACGACCGGCTCCGCAATGCTTCCATCGTCTCCGCTACCATGGCGTTCGGGTGGGCCTGCGGGACAGCCGCCGTCATCAGATCCGCTGCGGTAGCCATGGGTACTGGTTCCTATGACGCAGCGGGGCCAGATTGTCACGGCGAAGGTGCGTGCCGATCAATCGTTTCACTGTATACCGCAACATCGGTGGCATGGCATTACACACCCCTTTGGTCATCCGAACTTTTTGCGATCACGGCAGGCTAGTCACATGCGGTCGGACAGAAAAATAGGATATAGAGTCCGACCGCGAACCCCAGCAGCACTGCTCCTAAGAGCCACCATTGATTTCGTGTCATGTGCAGAGACCAGCTTTCTCATTGCAATGTGTCAGCAAATCCAATGCCGTTGTCCGTACAGGCGCGTGAGGCGTGAAGGGTAAGAGGTAAGGGGCGAGGGGGCAAAGACATTTGCCTGATCGGTCCTCTCATCCTGCACACCCACCCCTCATGTCTCCTGTCGCCTTCTGCTACAGCAGAGAAAATCGAGCTGTAGCAGGACACCCCCGCTCACAACGGAAAGAGCCAATGGCGGATAACGCATGGTCTGAGAGGGGAGACAAAGTCTTTGTTTCCACGGTGCTATTCGCCATCGGTTATCGGCTATCGGTTCTTTGCTCGGTGGCACCAGCCTTGCTGATAACGGAGAATCTGCCAGTCCTTTGGGAGGTCACATGGCTGAACCGCTCTTCACAAAGATTCTTGTGCCGGTAGATTTTTCTCCTTGTTCAGAAGAAGCCTTCCGCGTCGCGCTGACCCTCGCCCGGACGTTTCAAGCCGAGCTGTTGCTGGTGCATGTGATCGACACGAGTACCCTGGCGACCTTCAATCAACTGGGGCTATTGGCAGTGCCATCAGACTCACAGGGCCAGAAGCGGCGGCTGCGCCATCATGCGCGACTCAATGTGCGGCGATTGCTCGAATCAGAAGGGGTCAAGGGCGTGACTGTGACGCGAGTCGTATTGGAGGGCGGGCCGTTTGTGGAGATTGCGAAGACGGCTCGGATGGAGAAAGTGGATCTGGTGGTGATGGGGAGTTATGGCGGGCGCTCAGGCAGTGTAGAGAAGATATTTTTCGGCAGTACGGCAGAAAAGGTGGTGCGGACCGCAGGCTGTCCAGTATTGACCGTACCGCTGCCACCCAAGCCGAAACGATAATGGGGAAAGGTGTCCGGTAGGTTGCAGAGTAACGACGTCGGCATACGCGAATTTCGGTGGTCCGCATGTCTGGAGCAACAGGTGAACATTTTTGCAGGATGCTCAAAAATGCCGTTCAGCAAGGCCGCAGCGAGTGAAGGCCCGAGGCGTACCCTCTGCGGTACGTTGAGGGTCTGAACGATGCTGGCGGACTTTTTCAGCATCCTGCCGAGGGAGGTGTGCATGAAGAGTCAGAAGGCGCAGCAGTGGGGATGGGTTCTTGTGCTTGCTGTCACGTGCGGATTCTGGTGGGAGGCAGCGGGACCGGTTTTCGCTCAGTCTGAGCAAGTCGTCGAGGTGACGATCAAGGATTTCAAGTTCGTGACCAAGCAGGGTGTGCTCCGTCTTGGATTTCCCCTCGGTGATTAAGGTCAGGAACGAGGATGCCGAACGGCACGACTTTGGCTCGACCATGTTTGAGGGCCTTTCGACTCAGATCGAGAAGGACGGGGTGATCGTGTATGGCCGAGGCGTGGGCGGAGTATTTCTCGACCCCAAACGGGACGCGGCCATTCGATTCAATATGTCGCGGCCTGGCCGGCATGAGTTCCGGTGCTCAATCCATCCGAACATGACCGGTGAGTTACTTTTGCTCACTGCGGAGGCGGTGTAAAAATAGCGAGCGAGATAGGCGGGACGAGCGAGACTGGCGAGATGGGCAGACAAGGTGAAGATTCGATCCGCACCTGTCGCCCTTTTCGCGCATGTCCCGCACGTCTCGCGAATATGAGGAGCCGACACCCGTGATCAAGCGAATTTTGTTTGCCACGGATTTTTCACGCTGGGCCAGGCGGGCGGAGGATTATGCCTGCGCCCTCGCCTGTTCGTGGAAGGCTTCCTTGACGGTGCTGAGTGTCGCGGAATTTCCACCGGGGCTCAATCACGATTATGTCGTCAATCAGCAATACTTGGCTGATCTGCTCAAACATGCCTCGGCGCAGTTAGCCGACCTCAAAGGCCGTGCGGAGCGGCGAGGTATTGCGGCCACGACCAGGATGGCCACGGGTATTCCGAGTGAAGAGGTGATTACCGCGGCACGGGCGGAGGATTCAGATCTCATCGTCGTAGGGACCAGGGGCAAGACCGGCCTGGCGCACGTCTTGTTAGGCAGTACTGCCGAGCGGGTCATTCGCGGAGCCCCCTGTCCTGTGCTGGCGGTGCGAACGGAAGAGGCAGACAAGGAGAATGAGGGTGTCCTGTCGAGGCCTATCACACTGGCGCGCATCCTCGTACCAGTCGACTTTTCCGATTGCTCCCTCGCCGCCTTGGAATATGCAGCTACGGTGGCGCAGCAGGCCGGCGCTTCCCTTACATTGCTGCATGTCTTGGAACCGGTGTCGTATGGTTTGGACTTTGACCTCGGCCATTTCAGAAGCCGCGAGGATGTGCGCGAGAGCTGGACGAAACGACTGGAGGAGCTGGCTTCCTCACACCGACATCCCAATATGCCAATAGAATATCGGTTGCGGGGAGGCTTCCCGGCCGATTCAATTTTGGATTCTGCCGAGACCCTGCCCTGCGACCTCATCGTCATGGGCACGCATGGACGCCGCGGGATCTCGCATACCATTTCTGGTAGCGTGGCAGAGGCGGTTCTGCGAAAAGCTCATTGCCCTGTCATTGCGGTGCGCAGCCTAAAGCTTGAACCTGGCCATCGTCGGACGATCCCGACAGAAACGTCTCCTGCAACGGACACTTAACCAAGGAGTAAGTGATGGCCAGTGCAACAAAACTCACAGTGAAAAAGAAAACCTCGATGCGTTCTCCCGTGAGCGGCACCGTCTCGATCGATCGAACTACCGGATGGCATACGCTCACGAATCTCGAACAAGGCATTCGAATTGTGGCAAGAGCGGGGGTATCGAGACGGACACGATCTTGAGGACTGGTTCGACGCCGAGGCCATCGTGATGGAAGAAATTCATGAAGCTCGCGAGTGAAGCGACATCCGGTCTTTGGGTGCCCCTTGTCCCTTCACTCGACGCGTTGCTCGCTCGGCTGGAATCCCTTTCGTTGGAGCCGGAGCCGTCGGTTCAGCGTCAGGATCGCACTGCGTCTTGCTCTCCAGCCCTATTTTGAGGGCGGTATGGGGACGATGTTGTCCCCGCTGCCGCAGGAAACGGAGTTAGCCGATCTCTTACTCTACGCCGACTTCTACCCGCAGGACGGGCAATCGACGTTGATCGAGCAGTTGCGCGACGTCATCACGGAGCATATTCCACAAGAAGAGCGAGAGTGGTTGGATCCGCTGAAACATTCCTATCTCGATCTGGTCGAGTTCCTGTCGGTCGACGAACAGGGCCAGCGTCTGATTTTTCGCTCGATAGGAGATGCGCGAGTCTATCGCGTGCCGGACGGAGCGTTCCGCAAGGAACTGCAACCGGGACAGGTGCTGCTCACGAGGCTGATTCGCGAGCCGGGCGATGTGGAATGGGAACGGGCGGTGATCGCGGGCGCCGCAATCGTGTTATCCAGCGAGGACGGGAAAGGCCTGCTGAACGCCACGCTCGACTATCGCCGGCAGCTGGAGATTTCCTCAGGATCATTCGAACTCGGCGATTGGCAGGAATTCGTCAAGCGATATGGGCATGTGCTGCTCTGGATCTTCGCCCGCATGCGGTTTGCCGCACTCGTTGACGCCGTGGGGAGTATTCACTATGTGGCGGAAGGGGGGCAGCCCTATCTGTATGTCTTGGCCCTGTACGATCATAGCGAGTACGGATACAGACAACATGGGTGAAACGCTCGCAGGCCTTGAAGGATTCGAACGGGAAGCGCCGGTCTCTTCACCCGGTGGAACCTCTGCCTCGAAGGCCGCGCAGCACTTCGTGCAGCGAGGGATATGCGGCGATCTCGAATCAGCGGTGATCGCAAGGCTGATTCTCACGGCGACGCAGTTGTGGGTGGAGTGTGATTCGCGAGAGCGGCTTGATGCTGTCAAACACAAGCTCGCATCGACGTTCGGATTTTCTCTTCATTTCCGCGGCGAGACGTATACGCCACCTCCCCGACAACTCAAGGAGTCAGAGTTGGCTGTCGAAGAGCCTCTGACGTTGGTAATTTCGGCGGAGGAAGATCGGACCCTCTTGAACGGATTCTTAGACACCTTGTACCTAGAGTGGGCTGAACGGGCCTGCCCGTCTCTGGAAAATCACATGCCGCGTCACGTCGCAACGTCAGCAGCCGGTCGCGAGCAGGTCGCCGCCGTAATTGCCGACATGGAGCGCCACGACCCTGGAATCAGGCGCGTAGGTCATGCGGCATTCGACTATAACAAGCTGAGAGCCCATGTGGGAATTGATGAGGTCGCTCGATGACGACTCGGCATAGGCCCGGGCTTGCCGAAACGCTCGAAACCTGCCGCCCTGTGCCGCCGGACAAGCCGAACATCCTCAAGACGCTTCTGGCTGTTCAGTCTGCTCTGGGCCATGTGCCGACGAATGCCATTCCTCAAATTGCGCAGGTGTTGGGCGTGACGGATGCCCAGGTCGCCGGGGTCTTGTCCTATTATTCCGATCTCCGGACTCAGTCGCCGGGCCGGCACCTCATTCGAGTGTGCATGGGAGAATCCTGCACGGCCAACCATGGCGGGCTGGTCCTTCGTGCGATCCAAGAGCATGTGCGTGTCGAGGGCGGCGACACGTGTGCAGGAAGGGCGGTTCACTGTGGAACGAGATGTCCTGCGCGGGGAACTGCGCGGTGTCACCGACCGTGATGATCGATGAGGATCTCTGTGGACGAGTGACGCCGTCCGACGTGCCGTCACTTCTGGAACCCTATCCATAAATGAAAACGACGCGCTGCTATCTCGCTAACGACACCTCTTCCTGTGCGGCCGGCGCCGGACGGCTTGCCGATGCCTGGAGCGAACGTCAGTGAGATTCAACTGATTCGCACGTCCTCGCGCGGAGCCTTCTTTCTGGAGCCGATGGTGGAGCGAGATACGCCCGATGGGCGTGAGGCCTGGTTCAACGTGGTGCCGAACGACTTGCCGCGCATCGTGGCCGGCGTGGGTGGAACGCCGGTTACAGAGATACCGTTTCTGCAACAGCAGACCCGCTTCACCTTTGCCAACTTCGGCATCACCGAGCCGCTCGCGCTCGATGAATATCAAACGCGGGGCGGGCTCAAGGGATTGGCGGCGGCGCGGAGCCTCTCGCCGGAAGCGATCATTGAAGAGTTGCGCATCTCGCGATTGCGCGGTCGCGGGGGCGCGGCGTTTCCTGTGTGGAAAAAATGGCAAGTCGCGCAGCAGACCGGGTCGGAGCAGAAGTATGTGGTGGCGAATGCCGACGAAGGGGATGCCGGCACCTATTGCGATCGGATGATCATGGAGGGCGATCCATTCCGACTGATCGAAGGGATGCTCATCTGCGCGCAGGCGATCGGGGCAACGCGCGGATATATCTATTGCCGGTACGAATATCCGGCGGCGGTGCGGGCTATGCGGTTCGCGATTCAGAAGGCGCGCGAGGCGGACCTGTTGGACTGCGACGACTATCCATTCGATCTTGAGGTGGTCGTCGGCGCCGGCTCCTACGTCTGCGGCGAAGAAACCGCCTTGCTGGAATCGCTGGAGGGCCGTCGAGGTGTCGTGCTGGCGAAGCCGCCCTACCCGGCAGAATCCGGACTGTATGGCAAACCGACGATCGTCAGCAACGTCCTGACGTTCGCGACGATTCCCAACATCCTGGCAAACGGCGGGGCGTGGCATGCCTCACTCGGCACGGAAGGGTCGCGCGGGACGATGGCGCTGCAGCTCGGTGGTCGGGTGAAGCAACCTGGTTTGGTGGAAATCCCTTTTGGCTTGACGTTGCGCCGGGTGCTGGATCAATTCGGCGGTGGCATGGCGCCTGGCTCGCGGTTCAAAGCCGTGCAGGTCGGGGGGCCGTTGGGGAGCCTGTTTCCCGAATCGCAACTCGATATCCCCATCTGCTATGACGCGTTCGCCGAGGCCGGAGCGATTCTCGGGCATGGGGGCATCGTCGTCTACGATGATGAGACGAACATGGTCGAGTTGGCGCGGCACTTCATGGCCTTCACCGCGGACGAATCTTGCGGAAAGTGCATGCCCTGCCGGGTTGGATCGGTGCGTGGTCGTGAAATTCTTGAACGGATTCAGAGCGGCCAGGGAACCGCGGAGGATCTCATTCTCCTGTCCGACCTCGGCGAGACCATGAAGGCTGCCAGTCTCTGCGCATTGGGAGGGCGAGCGCCCTATCCGGTACTGACTGCGATCGAACATTTCCCGGATGAATTCAGGGAGCGTCAGAAAGTCTAAAAGTCTGAATGTCATCAGGTCTCAAAAGCAGTAAGGTCTTACGACTTGAAGACTTGATGACTTGACGACGTTCAGCCTGATAGACCGTAGAGAAGGAACGATGCAACTCCACATCAATGGCAAGACAGTGGTTGCGCGAACCCGGCGACACGATCTATCAGGCTGCCCAAGAAAGCCGGGATCGCCATTCCGAGTCTCTGTGCGTCCGACCACCTCACCCCCTTTGGGTCCTGCCGCCTTTGCCTGTGCGAGATCGAAGGGCAGAGCGGGACCGTTGCGACCTGTACGACGCCGGCGCGAGATGGGCTCGTCGTGCAGACCGAAACCAAACGGCTTCAACGGCTGCGGCGCAACATCGTCGAGTTGTATCTCTCTGAACAGCCGGTTGCCGGTCCCGTGCCGGAGGCGCTGCAGCGCCTGGCTGTTTCCTGTGGGGTCCGTTCCGTGCGCTACCGTGATCCGGCGCGACGGCCGACCTATCGCGATGACTCGAATCCGTTCTTCACCTTCGATAATGCCGCCTGCATCTCCTGCGCCCGCTGCGTGCGGGCCTGCGATGAAATTCAGGGCACGCATGCGTTGACCATGATCGGGCGAGGATTTTCGGCAAGGCCGGCAGCAGGAGCCGGGACCTTGATGGGCGAAGCCGCAGCATTTGCCACATCCAACTGTGTCTCGTGCGGCGCCTGCGTGAAGGAATGTCCGACCGGCGCGCTCACGGAGAAGACGGTGCTGGAGCAGGGGGTCCCGACCGAAACCGTGCGCACGACCTGCGCCTATTGTGGCGTGGGCTGTGCGTTCGACGCCGGTGTGCGAGATGGTCGAGTGGTGACGATGATGCCTGCAGACGATGGGCCTTCGAATCAGGGACATGCCTGTATGAAGGGACGGTTCGGCTGGACCTATAACGATGCGCCGGATCGGCTGCGAGTTCCGCTGCTCCGGCGCGGCAACGACTGGGAAGAGATTTCCTGGGAATCGGCCTTGGATCGGGTCGCGCAGGAGTTCACGCGCATCAAGGACGCGCATGGTCCCGATGCCCTCGCGACCATCTCATCCAGCCGGGGCACGAACGAAGAAAATTATCTGTTCGGCAAGTTCATGCGTTGCGTGATCGGGACGAACCACATCGACAACTGTGCCCGCGTCTGCCACAGCGCGACCGTCACCGGCATGATGGAAACGCTGGGCGCCTCGGCGGCGACCAATTCCATTCAGGACCTCGATCTGGCTCACCTGATCATGGTGGTGGGAGCGAATCCGACGGAGTCCCATCCCGTGGTCGGGGCCAGGATCAAGCAGGCGCATCGACGGGGGGTGCCCTTGATCGTCATCGATCCCAGGCGCACGGAACTGGCGCGGCTGGCCGATCTGCATCTGCAACTGCGACCCGGCACCAACGTCGCCTTGCTCAATGCGATGGGCCACGTCTTGGCGAAGGAAGGGCTCCTCGATCAGGCCTTCATCGCGACAAGGACCGAGGGCGTCGATGACTGGCTCAAGACCGTCGCGGACTGTACGCCGGAAGCGGCTGAAGCCATCACCGGCGTGCCGGCCCATCTCATCTACCAAGCGGCTCGGCGTTATGGGAGCAGCGGCGCGTCGCTCTGCTGTCCATGGTCTCGGTGTGACGGAACATCGCTGGGGCAGTCATGGGGTCATCGCGCTCTGTAACCTCGCCCTGGCCACCGGCAACATCGGAAAGCCGGGCGCCGGCATCAATCCCTTGCGTGGACAAAACAATGTGCAGGGGGCCTCGGACATGGGCTGCCTCCCGACCTACTTCGCCGGCTACCAGAGTTTGGACGATCCGAAGCTGGCATCGCTGCATCAGGCCATCACCGGCCGTCCGTTGCCCACGAAACGCGGCATGAAAACGCCCGACATGTGGGACGCGGCGATTGCGGGTCGGCTCAAGGGCCTCTGGATCATCGGGTATGACGTTGCGCAGACCGACCCGAATTTGAAGAAAGTGCACGAGGCGTTGAAGCAGGTGGAGTTTCTTGTGGTGCAAGATCTGTTTCTCAGCGAGACCACGAAGTTTGCACACCTGGTGCTGCCTGGTGCGTCGTTCCTCGAAAAGGACGGCACATTTACCAATCTTGAACGTCGTATTCAGCGGATCAGAAAAGCCGTGGAGCCGCCTCACGGGATTCTCCCGGATTGGCGCGTGGTCTGCGAAGTCTCAAACCGGATGGGCTATCCGATGCCGTATCAGCACCCCTCGGAGATCATGGACGAGATTGCGAGGCTCACGCCGATGTGTGCCGGTGTGTCCTACGACCGGCTCGACCAACATGCCGGGTTACAGTGGCCGGTGCCGACTGTCGTGCACGAAGGCACATCGCTGATGCATCAGGAGACATTTCCAAAGGGGAAGGCGCACTTTGTCGCCGTCGAATACCTGCCGCCTGGTGAGGCGCCTACGAACGAGTATCCGTTCGTACTGACCACGGGCCGCATTCTCCAACATTACAACTGCGGGGCCCAAACACGCCGGACTGGAATTCTAGAGTTGGTCGATACAGACGTGCTGGAAATGCATCCGGCCGATATGGAGCGGCTGCATCTGCGTGACGGTGAGATCGTTCGTTTGGTGAGCGCCCGTGGCGACGCCCTGCTCCCCGTCGTAGGGAGTGAACGCGTCCTGCCGGGGCATCTCTTCACCAGCTTTCACTTCCCTGCTTCAACGGTGAATGCATTGCTCTCGTCGAGTGCGGATGAAAGCTCAAAGTGCCCGGAGTACAAGGTGTCCGCCGTGCGCGTCGAATCGATTCAACGGGACGAACTCGATCCGGAAGATGAAGTGGAACTGTCGCACATGCGAGTCAGGTTGATCGCATAATTTAGCTGTCAGCGATCAGCCGTCAGCTTTCAGTGGACGGATCTGAAAGATAGTTCGAGCTGACCGCTGATGGCTGAAAGCTGATCGCTTAATTAACCAATGGATCAAACAACCACCAACCGATTTCCCTGCTCGATGCCTATGCTCCCGCGCAGATTGCCATGCGGGTGCGTGAAGTTGGCGTCACAAAAGCCACGATGCCGGTCCTGACCATGTTCGCCCTGGCCACCTTGGCGGGAGCCTTTGTCGCGCTGGGCGCATTGTTCTTTACGATTACGATGACCACGAGTACCACCGGTCAACCGCCGGCCTTTGGACTCATGCGCGTAGCGGGTGGGATCACGTTCAGTTTGGGGCTCATTCTGGTGGTGGTGGGCGGAGCGGAACTCTTTACCGGCAATAACCTGATCGCCATGGCCTGGGCTTCCGGTCGGGTGACGACACAACAGGTCATGAGGAACTGGGGATGGGTGTATCTCGGCAACCTGGTCGGAGCGGTTGGAACAGCGGCCTTAGTATGGCTGGCCGGCGTGCACAGCATGAGCGACGGCGCGGTCGGGGAGACGATGGTCCAGATCGCGCGCAGCAAGATCGCCCTCGATCCGGTCTCGGCCGTGGCGCGCGGGATCCTCTGCAACGTGCTAGTCTGTCTGGCGGTCTGGTTGTGCATGGGCGCGCGGAGTGTGACCGATAAGATTCTCGCCACCGTCTTCCCGATCACCGCGTTTGTCGCGTGCGGGTTTGAACATTCCGTCGCCAACATGTATTTTCTCCCGATCGGTGTGGCGCTCGCTGCGGGGACCTCGGCACCACTCTCAGTCGCTGACGCGGTCAGCAATCTCGCGCTGGTGACGCTCGGCAACGTCCTCGGCGGGACGATCCTCGTCGCGTTGGTCTATTGGTCGGTGTATTTGAGAAGTTCAGATTAGATCACAGGAGTCCCCATATCATGAATTCTCCTCGGACGATCGTCGGTATCTTAGTCGGGGGCGGACCGGCGCCTGGGATCAACAGCGTGATCAGTGCGGTCACGATCCGCAGTATCCTCGGCGGTTGCGATGTGGTCGGCATCCTCGACGGATTCAAATGGCTCATGGAAGGCAATGTAAGCCAGGTCCGGCCCCTCTCGATCGAAGAGGTGAGTCGCCTGCACTTCCGAGGCGGGTCGTATCTGGGCACCTCGCGGGCGAATCCGACGAAGAAGGCCGAGTCTCTCGGCCAACGTCCTGTCCTCCTTGATGAGGCTGGGCATCACGCGCCTGGTGACCATCGGCGGAGACGATACGGCCTTCTCATCGCTCAAACTGGAAGAACAAGCGGCCGGGCGCATTCAAATCGTGCATGTGCCGAAGACCATCGACAATGACCTTGATCTTCCGTATGGCATTCCGACGTTCGGCTTTCAAACGGCCCGGCATGTCGCCGTCGAGATCGTCAAGAATCTCATGGTGGACGCCCACACCACGTTGCGCTGGTACTTTGTCGTGACGATGGGCCGCAAAGCCGGCCATTTGGCCCTCGGGATCGGCAAGGCCGCGGGCGCCACGCTCACCATCATTCCCGAGGAATTTGAGGAGCGGCCCGTGAGACTCCAGCGCCTGGTGGATCTCGTGATCGGGACGATGGTCAAGCGTCTCAGCGAGGGACGCTCGGACGGGGTGGTCGTGTTGGCGGAAGGACTGATCGAGATTCTTGATCCGGGAGACCTGGGTGGATTGGATCATGTCGAGCGGGATGAACATGGCCACCTGCGATTAGCAGACGTGGATATCGGCGATGTGCTCCGGCGTGAAGTGACGAAGGGCATGAAAGCCTTGGGACTCGCCACGTCGATCGTCGCCAAGAATGTGGGTTATGAATTACGCTGTGCGGACCCGATTCCGTTCGATATGGAATACACCCGCGATCTTGGCTATTGCGCGGCGCAGTTTCTTCTCGATGGAGGCACGGCGGCCATGGTGTCGATTCAAAATGGACGGTTTACGCCGATTCCTTTCAAGCAGATGGTGGATCCCGTCAGCGGCCGGGCGAAAGTGCGGATGGTGGATATCACGGCGCAGTCGTACCAGATTGCGCGCCAATACATGATTCGGCTGTCCGACGAGGACCTCAAGGATCCGGTGGCACTGGACCGCTACGCGGCCCTCGCGGGACTGTCGCCGGAGGCATTTCGCAGCCGGTTTCAGTCTGTCGGTTCGAACGTGAGGGACACTCGAACGAAACGGAGGCGCATCATGAATGTGCTCGTGGCGACGGATGGATCGAAGTATGGACGATGGGCGACTGAACTGGGTGGCCAAACTGCCGTTCGTCGAGCCGCCGCGATGTGACGGCGCTGCATGTGCTCGATATCGCCGCGCTCCGCGCGCCGTTTCTGGCGCAGCCGGTGATGGCCGGCAACGAGCGGTACATCCAGGAAGAAATTCAGCGCATGGAAGCGCGTTCGGCCAAAGCTCTCAAGGAGGCCACACAACAGTTGGCGTCGCTGAAGCTCAAGGGCACGGCCCGCAAGGAGCAAGGGGCGGTCGCACCGACGATCTTGAAGCGCGCGCCGAAACGGGACGGGCTCCTGGTGGTGGGCAGTCAGGGCCTCGACGCCCTCGACCGCTTCATGCTCGGCAGCGTCTCGACGAATCTCATCCATCATGCGACCTGTCCGGTGCTCGTCGTCAAGGGCGAGGCGTCGCCGTTGCGGCGGATCACCTTGGCGACCGATGGATCGGACGCATCGGCCAAAGCCCTGAAGTTTGTGCTGACCAAGTTTCAGCCGGATCGGTTCGACCGGCAAGGGCGGGCGCGTGCCGATTCACGTGAGCGTGCTCCATGTGATGCCGTTGGTCATGTACCCGGGGTTGAAGGAGGCAGGCAAGAAATTACTCGAACAGAGCGTGCAGAAGCTGATCAAGGCGGGATTTACGGCCGAGCCTGCTGTGCTGCCTTGGGAATCCTGCTGAAGAGATCATGAAGGCGGCCTCCAAAGAACATGCCGATCTGATCGTGATGGGGGCCCAAGGGCTGGGTGCCATCGCCCGGTTTCTCATCGGGAGCGTGTCGACGCGAGTGGTGCAGCACGCGAACTGTGCGGTGCTCGTTGTTCGATGAGAACCGGTTGGTCTTGTAACCGAGGCTGAGAGAGGCGTACATGGCGGCGGCCGACACTCGCGCCGTATCGGCCTACGAAGGGTTCTCGGTTCCTTCTTCGGTCCCCAGCTGACGCCTTCTGTCGAAATGGTTTCTGTGACTAACTCTCCACCATTCGTCGATGTGCCGGTTCTCGTCTCTACGCTGTTTCATCATCCTATTCACTAGTTTTTGGTTTCGTGTTGCATAACAGCTCCGTAGGATAGAACCGAACAGGTCAGAGCACATCGCTCCAGGGGGGACTCACGGCAAAGGCAGCATTAATCAAGCCGACGTGGGAGTAGGCTTGAGGGAAATTGCCGCACTGAGTGTTCGTGGCGGGGATGAAATGCTCAGAGAACAGTCCGACATGATTGGCAGCGAGAAGTACGCGATCAAGGATGGTTCGGGCCTCGGGGGTCCGTCCCAGCCTGGCGAGCGCCTGGGCGATCCAAAAGGAGCAGATGACGAAGGCTCCTTCCGGTTTTCCGAAGTCGTCGTTTCGCACGTAGCGGTAAAAAAAGCCGCTGTCCTCGTTCCCATGTCGAAGCGCGAGTTCCCGGGTGATGTGCAATACTGTGGACTCACAGAGTTGCTGGTTCGGATAGCCCAAGATCGGAAGCTGGGCGAGGGCGGCGTCATCACTGGAATCCGTGGGGCCGTTTCTGAGCGCGCCGCCATGTACGCCTCGAAGGAGGGCCTCCGCCGCATGGATCCGTGCGGCGGTCAAGTCCAAGGAGATCGAACCGAGATGCCCGGCTTGTCTGATGCGCTCCAATCGTTCCAGACCGGCCCAAGACAGCAAGTTCGTAAAGGAATGCTCCTGCCAGCCGTTGCGGATCTCCCAGAGCCCGGCGTCCGGCTGGCCGATGCTGCGGACGCACAACTTCGCCAGATGGGCCAGGAGCGTGTCGAGATCTTTGCTGCGCAAATCGCTATACCGTTCGTCGAAGAAGATCGGCGTGAAGGTCAGAATCATTTCTCCGTAGGCATCGTTCTGCACATGCTCCGCCGCCTGGTTGTGGCTGCGAACCGGTACACCGCCTTGATAGCCGGCCCAATTCGGATGCTCGGTTTCCGGCAGGGGAAGACTCTGGCTCAATGTATAGACAGGACGTAAGCGGTCGCGGGAATGTTCATGCGTATGCGCAATGTTCAGCAGAAATTTGAGGAAGGCTTCCATCTCCTCGAAGTGGCCCAGGTTGTGAAACGCCGTGAGCGCAAAATAGGCGTCGCGCAGCCAGCAATAGCGGTAGTCCCAGTTGCGACCTCCGCCCGGTTGCTCCGGAAGGCTCGTCGTCAGGGCTGCCAGTATGGCGCCGGTGTCTTCGAAGCAGTGGAGCTTCAAGGCCAGAGCGGAGCGGATGACCTCCTGTTGATGCAGCAGCGGCACCGAGCAGTTTTTGACCCAGATACGCCAATAGCGTATCGTTTGTTCGAGAAAGTCGTGCGTGACTTTGACGAGGTCGTCCTCGATGCCGAGGCCCCACGTCAGACCGAAATAAAATTTCTGGGTCAGGGCGACCGGAGTCTCTTCGCAGAGGTAGGTCAGCGGCATGTTCGTCAACAGGCGGAGCGACTCGCCGCGGATGTCGTAGCGCAGATGGTTGCTGCCACGTACGGGATGGATGGGAGTCTTCTCCCAGCCCGATACCGGCCGGCAACTCACCCGGATGGCCGGAATGCCCTGCAACGGTTCGACCAGCCGAAAGAGTGCTGCCGGACGATAGATGCGTCCATATTGATCGAACCGCGGACAGAAGTCGGTAATCTGAAACGCGTCGCCGTTAGGCAATATGACAGTGGTGAGCAGGATATTTGTGTTCGCAAGATAGCGCTGTTCGGTCTTGATCTCGCTGGAAGAGATCGCGCTCTCGATCGAAAAATGCCCCCCGTCCGGATCAAGCAGCCGTCCGAAGACGGGCGGACTGTCAGGTCGAGGCGCGCACATCCATTCGACAGCGCCGTTCAGTCCGATCAACGCCGAAGTTTGACAATTGCCGATAAGGCCGTAAGGATACATGCCGTTACCATAGGCGATTTTTCGCGCGATGTAAACGAGAGGTGACCTATGCGCTTATCGCTTCGATTCTTGTTGCCGCTGGCGTTGGTGCTGGCCGGTCTTGCCTATGCGGTCATTCCACTCGTCGATACGCTGACGCTGAAATGGTTTGTGCGGGATCTTGAAAGCCGGTCGGAACTGATCGGCCGCATGGTTCGAAGCTCCCCTCGTCGATCTCCTGGCGTCGGATTCCAAGGTCAAGCTGCACAACTATTTTTATCGAATCCTTCAGGACGAACGGCTCTTCGCCATCGGGTTCTGCGACCGGGACGGCAGGCTGGCTTACAAGACCTTGACCTACCCTGATTCCATTCCGTGCGACGGCACCAGCACCATCGAAGCCGGAGAGACCGCCTTGTTACGGCTTACCCAAGGAGCCGTCCATGTCGCGGCTGTAAAAATCGAGGGGAACGGCCGCGCATGGGGACGCCTGATGCTCGTCCATGACATGAGTTGGATTGAGCGTCGAAGCAGCGATACCAAGTGGTACCTCTACTATCTGTTTGCGATCATCGGCGTGGTGATTTCCCTCGTGACGGTGCTGGTCGCGCACCTGAGCTGGCGAGGATGGGTCGCTGGCGTGCGAACGATGCTTCGCGGTGAGGGGCTTGCCGCATTGCTCGGTGATAAGCCGCAGCAGGACTCAGAGCTGCACCCGGTCGCGCAGGATCTGCGGGCGATGATTCGGGAACTTGAATCGGACAAGCGTATGCGCGATGAGAGCCAGATGAGCTGGACGCCGGCCACCCTCAAGAAGATCCTGCACGATCACCTGGCCGGAGATGAAGTGCTGATCGCCTCCAACCGTGAGCCGTATCTCCACAATCGGAAAGGGGAGCATATCGAAGTCCAAGTGCCGGCCAGCGGGGTCGTCACCGCCCTTGAACCGATTATGCGTGCCTGTTCGGGCGTGTGGATTGCGCATGGCAGCGGCACGGCTGATCGCGAGGTCGTCGATGCGCACGACCATGTCCGCGTCCCGCCGGACAATCCTGCCTACGAGATCAGGAGGATTTGGATGTCGCCGGAGGAAGAAGACGGCTACTACTACGGATTTGCCAACGAAGGGCTCTGGCCGCTCTGTCATCTGGCCCACGTCCGTCCCGTCTTTCGATCCTCGGACTGGGAACAGTACAAGAAGATCAATGAGCGGTTTGCGATGGCCGTCATCGAGGAGGCCAAGACCGATAATCCGGTCGTGCTGGTGCAGGACTATCATCTCGCGCTGGTGCCCAAGATCGTGCGCGACCATCTGCCGAACGCGACGATCGTGACGTTTTGGCACATCCCCTGGAGCGATCCGGAACGCTATGCCATCTGTCCCTGGTATCGAGAGATCCTCGAAGGGCTCTTGGGGAGCAGCATTCTCGGATTTCACACGAGATTCCATTGCAGAAACTTCATCAATACCGTGGACCGTTCTCTCGAAACGAGGATCGACTGGGACAGCTCCTTGATTTCCTATCAGGGCATACTCACCGCGGTGAATCATTACCCGATTTCCATCGCGTGGCCCAATCGAGCGCAGGCACAACTGCCGTCCGAATCCGAGTGCAGGACCCACATCCGCGCAATCAACGGCATCCCCCACGCGCATCGCGTCGGTGTCGGCGTCGAACGGCTGGACTATACGAAGGGCATTCTCGAGCGGTTCCTCGCCGTTGAACGGCTGCTGGAGCTGCAGCCGGAATGGATCGGCGCGTTCTCCTTCATCCAAATCGCCGCTCCCAGCCGCTCCAAGATTGAGGAGTATCAGCAGCTCACGCAACAGGTCATCGCCTTGGCCGAACGTATCAATCAACGATTCGGGCGAGAGGGATACCAGCCCATCTATCTACGGATCGAACATCACGAACCGCAGGACGTCACCACCTATTACCGAGGGGCCGACTTCTGCATCGTCAGCAGCCTGCATGACGGCATGAATCTCGTCGCCAAAGAATTCGTGGCAGCGCGAGACGACGAGCAAGGCGTGCTGATCCTCAGCCAATTCACCGGCGCAGCCACCGAGTTACCCGAGGCGCTGATCGTCAATCCGTACAACATCGATCAGTGTGCGGCTGCCCTGCATCTGGCTCTGACGATGCCGCCGACCGAGCAGCGTGCCCGGATGCGCAGCATGCGCGGCATCGTGCAGGAATTTAACGTGTATCGCTGGGCCGGGCGCATGCTGATGGATGCGGCCCGCATGCGGCAGCGAGCCCGCATCGTCCGCCAAACGGGAGCGCGAGACGCGCGAACGACCACAGGGGGCCAAGCATGACCTACTTGTTTTCTGACGAAGGGCGCCTGGCGCTTCGCGCGTTGACGAGCCGTCCCATTCTCTATGCGTTTGACTTCGACGGGACATTGGCGCGGATTTCTCCCGATCGGGACACCGTCACGCTCTCCCAGTCCATTTATGAGGGGCTGTCGGAGTTGGCGAAACGTATCCCCTGCGCCATCGTCTCCGGGCGCGCACTCAGCGATCTCGCCTCGCGGGTCGATGGGGCGGTTCCTCACTTGATCGGGAACCATGGATTGGAAAGCCCACTCACCGCTCCCGCGACGCTGATCCGGGCTGAACATATCTGTCAGGGATGGATGCAGCGATTGGGAACAGACTTCGCTCAGCCGCTCAAGACGCTATGGGGTTGAAGTTGAAAATAAACGCTACACCCTCACCTTCCATTATCGAGGGACCGATGAACCGGCCAGAGTTCGCATGGCCCTTGTCCTCCTGCTCGATCAACTCACGCCGACTCCGCGCCTGATCTTTGGGAAAGCATCAGTGAATGTCTTGCCCCCGGGGAAGGACGGGAAAGGACCGGCCGCCTTGGCTCTCATGCGTCATCTCCGGCAGACCGGTCTGTTTTTCATCGGCGATGACGAAACAGACGAGGATGTCTTCGAGCTTTCCGAAGGGCTCGTCATGGGGGTGCGAGTGGGACCACATGAGAAGTCGCGGGCGAAGTATTTCATCAACCATCAAGGAGAGATCAAAGATATTCTCCGCTTCCTCATCCATTGTATCGATCGAGACCCCGGAATCATCTGCCAGTGGTGAGTCGGACATGATCGGCACCGAGAAGCGCGCAGATGACCATTGAGGCATCGCCGCCGGCGCCCGATCCTATCCCGACCCCGTCCAGCTTTCATAGATTCCCCTTAGCCAAACTCTTCTCCCCTCAGAAGCCGATTGCCTGCCATCGTCTCTGTCAACCAGTTGAATCTGTTCGAATAACGTTGCGATATTCCTTGGAAACCAGGATATTTAGTCCGCAGAAGCATTGGAAAGATCGAAGGGGCGGGGTGGTGTGCCTGTGAAAGGGATGGGATGTTGAGCTTTACGGATCAATGGACAGGCTACGTGGCATTGGCGGTTTTTCTGGCCGCCTATGTGTTGGTCATTGTCGAAGAAAGTCTTCATCTGCGGAAATCAAAACCCGTCATGGTGGCGGCAGGCGTGATCTGGATACTGACGGCGATCGCGTACGCCTCTCACAACCAATCCCATGCCGTCGCTGAGATCCTGCGCCATAACCTGCTTGAATATGCCGAACTGCTGCTGTTTCTTCTTTCCGCCATGACGTTCATCAATACGATGAGTGAACGCAACATCTTTGAGGCATTGCGGACGCGCCTGGTTTCATTGGGATTGTCCCTCCGTGCGGTGTTCTGGCTGACCGGCCTGCTGGCGTTCTTCATCTCCCCTGTCGCGGATAATTTGACGACGGCGCTGGTGATGGGGGCCGTGGTCATGGCGATGGGAGCAGGCAACGGACGATTCATCGCCGCGGCCTGCATCAATGTGGTGGTCGCGGCCAATGCAGGCGGTGCGTTTAGTCCCTTTGGCGACATCACGACCCTCATGGTCTGGCAAAAAGGCGTCGTGCATTTCGGCGATTTTTTCGCGCTGTTCGTTCCCTCTCTCGTCAACTGGCTTGTTCCGGCGGCGCTGATCTCCATGACGATCTCACGTGAGAAGCCGTCAGCCAGAACAGAGCGTGTGCCGGTCAAGCATGGCGGCTATGTCATTGTCATCTTGTTTCTCGTCACCATAGCCGGAACCGTTCTCATGCATCACTTTCTTGAGATACCTCCGTTTCTCGGCATGATGACCGGGCTGGGTGTTCTTAAATCCTATGGTTATTTTCTCCGGCGCAAGGAACTGGACGAGTGGACGGATCCCCCCGCGCTTGATGGCGAGAACGCCGTAACCCGCAAGGCATTGTTCAAGCCGGCAGTCAAGCCGTTCGATGTGTTCATCAGCATGAAGCGTGTGGAATGGGATACGCTGATGTTCTTTTACGGCATCATGCTCTGCGTCGGCGGGCTCGGCGCACTGGGGTACCTGGCCACACTCTCAGATTTTCTCTATGGAGGATTTGGGCGCCACAACAGCGAATATTCTTATCGGGGTTCTTTCAGCGGTCATCGACAACATTCCCGTCATGTTTGCGGTGTTGAGCATGAACCCGGATATGAGTCTTGGCCAATGGTTGTTGGTGACATTGACCGCCGGTGTCGGCGGATCGCTGTTGTCCATCGGGTCGGCGGCGGGCGTGGCCCTCATGGGGCAGGCCCGGGGGATCTATACCTTCTCTGCCCACCTGAAATGGATATGGGCTATTGCGCTGGGCTACGCCGCAAGTATTGCCGTTCATATCGTGATGAATGGCGCTCTCTTTAGTCCATAGAGTGTAGGAAAGGGGATGGTGTGAAATTCCGACCTGGCATGTTCTACGGTTTCTCGACGAACCGCCATGTGTAATGCGGGATAACAGTTGTTCTTGTAACCGAGGCTGAGAGAAGCGTACTATGGCATTGGATGTATTAGCTGTGCCGCAACTGTCAAGGGAGCCGCTGGAATATTTCCGCCGAACTTATTGACAATCTCATCATACTCATAGTTTAAAGGTGTTGTGACAACGATCCGTTCGTTTTTCTCCATGTTTGTCTTCGTTGCCGTGCTTCTCTGCACCCTATTCCTGGCCGCGCAGATCGGGTGGTCTTCCGATATCCTATGCGGCTCGACCTGCCGATACTGGGAGTGGGGAAGCCTGTGAGTTCAGTGACGCCGTGGAGGCGACCGATTCAGAAGACGATTCGCCACAAGAAGCGGTGGAGGACTGCGTTGCTTCTCGAGTGAGTGTGTCAGATTGCGCATCAAGCCGCCTGTATGCCTTGATGAAAGACGCTCCTCCGTCCACCCTTCTGGTCTCCCAACTGCTCCATCCTCCGACCGCACACTGATCGCGCAGTATCGCCGATCTGTTTTATCCTTGATTTCGATCGAACAGCCTCACCGTGACTCCGAAGGAGGCAGCACATGCGGGCTAGGCTTTGGGTGTATGTCGTACTGATGATCGTGATGGTGGGGGGGATACATGGGACGCTGATGGTGTCCTTCGCACAGGCGAAGGACGAGATGCGCACGTTCGACCTCGACCGCATCATTGACTTGGCGCTGGAACGGAACCCGGCAATCGCGGGCGCCAGAAGTGTCATCGAACAGAATGAGGGCTTGCGGACCCAAGCCGGCGCCTATCCCAATCCCACGATCGCCGCCCAGACGGCGGATGGCGCGATTCGAGACCCCAGCAACGGGTCACGTGTGACCGAGTATGGCGTGTCGCTGCATCAGACGGTGGAATGGCCGGGCATGCGGGCGGCCCGTCAAGGACGCGGCAGAAGCCGGTCTGGTCGGCGCGACGGTCGGCCTCGATGAAGCCAAGCTCAATCTCATTGCGGAGGTGAAGCAGGCATTCTACGAACTGCTGCTGGCGGAACGGACGGTAGATCTTCTCCAGCAGAACTTGGAGATTGTTCAGGAAGTGGCGCGCATTGTCAGAGCCCGTGTCCGATCCGGCGAAGGCCCTCAATTCGAATCGGTCAAGGCGGAGGTCGAGGTGCTCAAAGCCAAGCAAGAGATGACGAAAGCCAAGAATGTCGTGCGCGTGAAACTCGTCGGATTGGACACCTTGACGGCGGGAGCCTTGGGGCCTCGGTACAAGGTGCAAGGAGATTTCCGATCGCTTCGGGATCGTCTGGACCCGGAGCAGATGGCGGCGAGGGACCTGTCGCAACATCCCATTCTCAAGCGCCAGGGAAAACTGGTGGAGCAGGCTGAATTTACCGTCTCCAAAGAGCGGCAGGCCCGTGTGCCGAACGTGACCCTGTTTGGCGGGTACGCCAGAGAGACAGGCCGCGAGGCGGTGGTAGGGGGCGTGAGTCTGCCGACGCCCTTATGGTATCGGCAGCAAGGGCACATTGCGACGGCGCTCGGTACTCAACGAAAAGAAGAAGCAGAGCTGATTCGCGCCAGGAACGACCTGACCCGTGCCATCAATCAACATGCTCGCGAGGCGGAAACGGCGCAAGATCAGATCATCGTCTACGAGGAAGGGCTCATAAAGCAAGCGCAAGAAGCGCTTCGCATCGCCCAATTGAGCTTCCGCCAGGGCGCCTCCAGCCTCCTGGATGTTCTCGATGCCCAACGGGTCCAACGCCAGATCACCGTGGATTACAATCAGGCGCGGTTCGAACTCTCCCTGGCGCTCACGCGGTTTGAGCGCGCCGTGGGCGGTCCACTCTAAATGCGAAAAGGACCGATGAGAGGCATGGTCATTTCTTCTGGCCGATGTACAAATCGATGCGAGTGTCATGCGCGTGCGCGAAGCCGTCTGAGTGCGACGTGCGGGGTCTTCTTCGGCATGCTGCTGCTGGCCTCCTTCATGGGCTGTGACCGTGCGCCGGCCCCGGCGGAGGAGAGACGGGCCGAAACATTCGTCGGAGCGAGGCCGGTCTTGTTCGGCTCCCGCCGGATGAAGTCACCCGGTCCGGTGTGACGGTGGAGCCGGTCGGACGAACGGCATTTCGCACCTACCGTACCTTTCCCGGCGTCGTACGGCCGAACGAAAACGCGTTGGCGAATATTACGACCCTCGTGCGTGGGCGGGTGGCCGAGGTGCATGCCGATTTGGGACAGATGGTCAAGCCCAATCAGCTGTTGGCGGTGCTCCATAGCGGCGATCTCGGACTCGCCCAGTCTGCGTATCTCAAGGCCCGAGCGCGGCGACACGTGGCGGAGCAGGCCTATCAGCGGGCGCAGTATCTTTACAAAGAGAAAGTCATCGGCCAGGCGGAAGCGCAGCGCCGCGAAGGAGAGATGATCAGTATCCGCGCCGAGGCTCAGGAGGCGCGCGAAGGGCTCCGGTTGTTAGGCATGGACGACAAAGAGATCAGATCCCTTGAGCGGACCCAAACGATCCGCTCGCAGGTTTCCATTGTGGCGCCCTTTGCCGGCCGGGTGATCGCGCGGGATCTCACCAAAGGCGAGCTGGTCGAAACCACCCAAAAACTGTTTGTGGTGGCCGATCTCTCGACGGTCTGGGTGGTGGGGAATGTATCGGAAAAAGATATCTCGTATGTGCAGCGCGCGGCAGCCGTTCCGAATCAGCCGGTCGAGGTCCATGTGACTGCCTATCCCGACGAAGTGTTCCAGGGGACCGTCTCGTATGTCGGCGACGTCCTCGATACCGCGACGCGGACCATGCAGGTGCGCCTCATCTTGGAGAATTCCAACGGTCATCTGAAGCCGGAAATGTTCGCAACGATCCGCGTCTCGTCCGAACCGGCCTCGGATGTCCTGGTCGTTCCCGAAGCAGCCGTTCAGCATGATCGGGATCGCAGCTTCGTGTTTGTGCAAAAGGAACCCGGCGTCTTTGAAGCGCGGACGATCAAATTGGGCGAGAAAAACGGAACCTTCGCCGAGGTCCTCGAAGGGGTGCAGGAAGGGGAAATGGTCGTCAAGGAAGGCGCCTTTACCTTGAAATCCGAGCTGTTGAAGCCCAAAGACTGAGCATGGTCGACAAACTCATTGAGTTCTCTCTCCGCCGCCCCTTACTGATCCTCACATTCGCCGGCCTTCTGACCCTTCTGGGGGGCTATGCCTTCCGCACGATTTCGATCGACGCGTTTCCCGATGTGACGAGCGTGCTCGTGCAAATCGTCACGAAAGCGCCCGGCTTGTCCCCCGAAGAAGTCGAACGGCTGGTGACCTTTCCCATCGAACAACAAGTCACCGGGGTTCCGCATCTGACGGAACTACGCTCGCTCACCAAAGTAGGATTGTCGTTGATTACGGTGGTGTTCGACGATCAGATGGACATCAACCTGGCCCGCCAACTCGTGCTCGAACGGCTGATCGAAGTGCAGGAGTATTTACCGCCCGGGTCTGAACCGATGATGTCGCCGAACAGCACCGGACTGGGAGAGGTGTATCAGTACTATCTGGAAGGCCCTCCGCATGCCGGTCTGGACGCTGCCGCGGTGGAACACGAATTGATCGAACAGCGAACGGTAGTGGACTGGGTCATCCGGCCGTTGCTCAAGGGCGTCCCCGGAGTGATCGACGTCAACTCGCAAGGCGGGTATGTCAAACAGTACCAGGTGCTCGTCGAGCCGGAACTCTTGCGCAAATACGCTCTCTCACTGCAGGAGGTGTTTGCCGCCGTGGCGAACAACAATGCGAATGCCTCGGGCAACATCCTGGAGACACATGCTGAAAAATACATTGTCCGCGGCGTGGGACTGATCCGGAAACTGAGCGACATCGAGGACATCGTCGTCAAGGAAGCGGGCGGCACTCCCGTGCACATCCACGACGTCGCCCAGGTACAGATCGGCCATGCCATTCGTCATGGCGCTGTCGTCTTGAACGGTGAGCGCGAGGTGGTGGCAGGGATCGTGCTCATGCTGCGCGGTGGAAACGCCCGCGACGTCGTGGAAGGCATCAAGGGCAAGATCGCCGAGATACAGGACAAGGGGCTGCTGCCGGCAGGATGGCGGATCGTTCCCTTTTACGATCGTATCGAATTGATCTCCGCCGCCTTGAAGACCGTCTATAAGGCGCTGGGGGAGGGTATTCTCCTGGTGGTGGTCGTGCTGTTCCTGTTCCTGGGCGATACCAGGAGCGCCTTGATCGTGGCGGCGACGCTCATCCTGACGCCGCTCGTGACGTTCTTCGTGATGGATCGATTCGATCTCACGGCCAATCTGATGTCCTTGGGCGGTCTGGCCATCGCCATCGGCATGATGGTCGACGCTTCTGTGGTGCTGGTGGAAAATATTCACCGGCATCTGTCGGATCCCTCGTCACCAGGGTCTGCCTCGACTGGCCCTCATCCTCAATGCCGCTCGGGAGGTCGCCCGCCCCGTGGTCTTCGGCATTATCATCATCATCATCGTCTTTATGCCCATCCTCTCGTTCCAAGGCATGGAAGGCAAAATGTTCAAGCCGATGGCCTATACCATCATGATTGCCCTGATGGTGTCGCTCATTCTGTCGGTCACCCTGTCGCCGGTTCTGTGTTTACTGACTTTGCGGGCAGGGCACGCCGACGCCGATCCCTTGGTGCTTCGATGGGCCAAGCGTCCCTATCTTCCCGTGCTGCGCT
Source organism: uncultured Nitrospiraceae bacterium (assembly GCA_963801725.1). GTDB lineage: Bacteria > Nitrospirota > Nitrospiria > Nitrospirales > Nitrospiraceae > Palsa-1315. The sequence goes on along the minus strand of CAWDFX010000002.1, from coordinate 74,917 downwards.
GGGCGTTAGGACATCGGACGGTGGTGCTGACAGCCACCGGACTCATGTTGGCAGGAAGTATTGCGCTCTTTCCATTTTTGGGGTCGGAGTTTGTCCCGATTCTGAATGAAGGCACGATGGCTCCCCTCACGATCCGCTTGCCGAGCATTTCGTTGGATCAATCGATCAAGATCGAACGCGAGGTGCAGAAAGCGGTGATGGAGTTTCCTGAAGTGCAGATGATGGTGTCTAAAATCGGGCGTACGGAATTGGCGAACGACCCGCAAGAACCGAACGAAAGCGATTCCGTTGCGATGTTGCATCCGATTGAGACCTGGACGACGGCCTCCACCATGGCGGAGTTGAAAGAGCAAGTCCGCGAGCGGCTGGCACTGGTGCCAGGCGCCAACTTTCTGATCAGCCAGCCGATTCAGCAACGGGTGGACGAATTGATTTCGGGGGTGCGCGCAGAGGTGACCGTCAAACTGTTCGGGCACGACCTGGAGGAGCTGCGTCACACGGGGAACGAGATTGCCGGCTATCCTCGGCACGATTCGGGGCGTCAAAGATCTGAAGATAGAACAACTCTTCGGCCAGCCGTACATCACGATCGATATCGATCGGAGCTAAGATCGCCCGGCACGGCATCAACGTCTCGGATGTGCGAGAGGTCATCGCAACCGCGATCGGAGGAGAAGCCGCAACCAGGGTGTATGAAGAGCATCGACGATTCAATTTGGTCGTGCGGTTTCCGGAACAGTATCGGAACAGCATCGAGACCATCGGGAACATTCGACTGACGGCCGGCGTCGGGGCCTTCATTCCCCTCAGCGATCTTGGCACCATCCGGATGCACGAGGGACCGGGGCGTATCAACCGCGATCATCTCCAGCGGTATCTGCCGGTCAGCTTCAATACCCACGGACGGGACATCGGAAGCATTGTGGCTGAGGCGCAGCAGCGGATGGCCCGGGAGGTCCGGCTTCCGGAAGGGTACCATGTCGTCTGGGGCGGATCGTTCGAAAATATGGAGCGGGCGCTGGGCCGTATCAAGATCATTGTCCCGATCACCATTGCCGTAATCTTCTTGCTCCTGTTCTCATCGTTCTCCTCGCTCAAACAGGCGGCGCTGATCATTTGCAATCTCCCGTTTGCGCTCATCGGCGGAATTGTCGCCTTATGGGTGACGGGAGAATACCTGAGCGTGCCGGCCTCGGTCGGGTTCATCAATCTCTTCGGTGTGGCCGTGTTGAACGGCATCGTGTTGGTGTCCTATATGAATTCGCTTCGCCGGCAGGAGGGGATGAGCATCGAGCAGGCGGTGTTGTCCGGCTGCGTCATGCGTCTCCGGCCCGTCTTGATGACGGCGCTGGTCGCGCTACTCGGATTGGTGCCGCTCGCCCTTTCCACTGGGATCGGATCGGAAGTTCAACGGCCTTTGGCCGTCGTGGTGATCGGTGGACTCGTCAGTTCGACATTCCTGACGCTTGTGGTACTGCCGGTGCTCTACCAGTGGATCGAAGAGCGATTTGTCGTCCGGAGCCCTTCAAAGAGCATCACACACGGTCATTGATCAATGGGGCGGAGCGGCGTGAACCGTCCCGTCGTCGCGTGTATGAAACACGACATGGAAGCGCAGGGTCGGACGGTCGCCGAGCGGTGAAGCCGACGACGCTGCTGCAAGCTGCGGAAGCACCATCTCGGCCTAGCGGGACTTCGATGGCCGAAGTTCCAGGTTTTCGAAACTCAAACCCCGAACGTTGAACTTCTGATCGCGCATTTCTCGCATGGCTCGCGCTTCACGCGCCACGGGTTGTGGTGCCGGATGGCTTTTCAGTATTCTGGTAAGTGACGGTTGATTGTTTCCACGGAAGATTCTGCGGATGTCGGAGCATCGAGTTGAGCCCCACGTGTTTATCATCATCGGCGCGACCGGGGATCTGACGCGCCGGAAGCTCCTGCCCGCGCTATATCATTTGCGGGACCAGGGAATCCTGGAAACACGCAACACGCAGATCGTCGGCGCGGCTTTGCCTGATATGGGTGAGGAGGGGTTTCGGCTCTGGGCATTCGAAGGTCTGAGTCAAGCGGGTTGGCACAATGAAGCAGCGTTGCGCGTCTGGTGCGAGGAGTGCCTCCATTACCAGACCCTGCATGAAGGGAAGCCACAAGATTATGAGGCATTGGCCGCATACATCCGGCGGTTGGAGTTCACGCACAGTATGCCGGAGAACCGGGTATTTTATCTGGCGTTGCCACCGGACACCGTGCTTACCGCGATGGAACGATTGGACGAAGCGGGACTCCTCAAGAGTCGCGGATGGGTTCGCGTCGTGTTCGAAAAACCATTTGGCCGCGACTTTCAGTCGGCTCGCCGCTTGAATACGACCCTGCATCGCTATATCGAGGAATCTCAGATCTACCGCATCGATCATTACCTCGGCAAAGAGACGGTGCAGAATCTTCTGGCGTTCCGCTTCGCGAACCCAATTTTTGAATCACTCTGGAAACGCGACACCATCGAGAACGTTCAGATTACGGTTGCCGAAGATCTCGGTGTCGAGCACCGTGGGGCCTATTACCAGCAGGCCGGCGCGCTTCGTGACATGGTTCAGAACCATCTGACTCAACTCATGACCGTCATTGCGATGGAAGTGCCGGTGTCCTTCGATGCAACTGCGATCCAGAACGAAAAGCAAAAAGTACTCCATTCCATTGCGCCGATCACAGACCAAGACGTCGTCTTTGGTCAGTATGCGTCCTTGGAGATCGCCGGCCAAACGATTCGAGGCTATCGTGAGGAACAAGGGGTTCCGACGGATTCGACCACGGAGACGTATGTTGCTCTGAAAGCCGAGATTCACAATTGGCGATGGAAGGGTGTGCCCTTCTATCTGAGGACGGGCAAACGCTTTCCGCGCAAACTGACCCAGATCGCCGTGACTTTTCGTGAGGCCCCAACCCAAGTGTTTCGGTCTCTCGATCCCGGCAGCATTCCGCCCAACATGCTGCTGATCACGCTCCAACCCAGTGAAGGATTCTCGCTCTGTTTTTCCGTGAAGAGCCCGGGGAGGCCGTTCCGGCTCAGTGACCATGCGTTGCAGTTCGATTATGAAACAGCATTTGGCCGGCTCCCAGAAGCCTACGAGACGCTGCTCCGCGACGTCATGATCGGCGATCAGACTCTCTTCGTCAGCGCCGATTTCACCGAAACAGCCTGGCGCCTCTATGACCCGCTGTTGACCGGCGAGAAAGCCGTGCACTCATATACGGCTGGGAGTTGGGGACCAAGCGAAGGGGATGCGCTGTTGAAAAAGAATGGGCATCGGTGGGCGTTGGGGTGGTAGGGGAGGAGGGTAGCCTGGTCGTCCTCCTGCTCGCGGAACGCGCACGCTCAGAAGGTGCTCGTTCGACGCGCGCACTCGAGGATCGACCAGGCCACCCTCCTAAGGGAAAAAACGAGCAAGCTTGGAAGGATCATTAGAAGGAGGAGCGCCGCTCGATGCGCGCAGTGAAGGACAGTCTGGCCACTCCCTTTAAGAGAGGTATAGAGAATTTGGAGGGAGCATTGCTGACCGCAATCATTCAGTGGTTGCCGAGATGGGTGATGATGAGTCTTGCATCGGCGACCGGGTCTGTTGTGAAGGGGACTGCGTGCTGACGGGTCACGGAGGTGCTTAATCGCTCGGCGGCCTGGCGAATGGGAAGAGGGAAAGACGCGTCCTGCTGGATCTGCCGAAGATGTGCCATTGCATCTCCGCGCCATCGTGGAAGAGGGAGCCGCGCCAACCACGCTTCGGTAGCGCGGGCCACGGCGCGTCGAGCACAGACTCGCGCCTTCCCGTCGTTGCCGTCGTGTTGTGCGGCCTCGGCTGCCGCGAGCTCCTGTTCAATCAGCGCTGCGGGTGTCATGAGGCGAGGTCCTTCCGAGACCTGAATCTCTACAGGGTATGCTGCTGGCCATTGTGATCAATTGGGGATAAAATCCGCAAGCTGCCGCTCGCACACAGATAAACCGCGGACGAAGAGGGTGGACTGTTTCAGATTCTGCTGAATGTTCATGTCGTGGAAGGAGCGTAAGGAAGGCATGGCAAACCGCGTGATCAGAGGGCAGCGAACGAGCGCTGCCACGTACAAGAAGGCGACGGTCGGTGCGTCGGGTGAAGAAGTCCAAGGCGACATCCGCTGTGGTCCTGGTCCTGTACGGCTCCACGGCGCTCCGCCGAAGGAAGTCTGCCGAGACGTTGGCCGAATCCCTACAAGTAGATGTGTTCAGGGTGGATGTGTCGGCGGTGGTGAGTCAATACATCGGTGAGACGGAGAAAAATCTGAACGACGTATTTGACAAAGCAGAAACCAGTGGCGCGATCCTCTTCTTCGATGAAGCAGATGCGTTGTTCGGGGCGCGGGATACAGTCAACGATGCCCATGACCGATCCGCGAATGCGGAGACGGCCCATTTTCTCCAGCGCATTGAGAGTCACAGCGGAATTGTCATCCTCACGACCGATGGAAAACAACGCATCGAGCAAGCCTTTTCTCCCCAGACGAAGGTGGTCGTCATGGTGGGGACGACGGGAACTCGGCGGATGAAGAAAAGTAAGTGTGGGGGCCGGCACGATAACGGGACGAACTGACGGGCAGGTTCTGATCCGGTCTCCGATCAGCATCGAGTTTCGTTCAACGAGATAACCAGTAAACCTGAAGACCAGCACTGTCCCAGGCAGCGACGTTTCCAGTATCTGCTGGAGCGTTATGGGCAACTACGCCGAGTTCGTTTCTGATTCCCATATGCCAGCCACGCACCGACTATTGCGCCAAAAATAATGCTCAGCATGTCCAGAATGTGTTTATACCAGCCATCCGGACCGATGCTGGGATCTGCATTTGCAGCTTGAACCAAGATGAAACCCAAGAAGCCTACGGCGGCGGCAGATACGAGAGAGGCAGCAACGATCGCGACCTGTTTGTGATAGCGCGGTACGATGTAGACAATCACACCCACGAGGGAAGCAGCGGCAATAGTCCTCGTGACAAATATAATGTATGTGCCAATGATGGCGGCACCCCATCCATATCCGGCGCTTCCCAAAAATCATCGACACGATCAAACCCATGGATAATGCCGAATGCTATTCCAATAGAATGGTTTGCGGCGAACCACAGCAGGATACCTGCCGGAACTGCGATGGCCCATCGAAGTATATTAATGGCTACGTTGTTGCGCATAATACGTTGAAGTGGACATCGGAGTTAGTCATCGGATTCTCTTTGCGGAGGTGGCTCCAGCTTGAGGCCACGTACGTCCCTATCATATAGCTGGTACAAACCGAGAACGCAATCAGAACCATGCATCTCGTAGGGTTAACCACCAGACTGGAGGGGAAATGAAAAGTCATCGCACAGATCTCAAGAATATCGCTCGTCGCGCCATGATCGAACGCGGCCTCTTGCCGGATTTTTCTGCCGCGGCGATGGCCGAGCTTGCCCGCATAGAGACTGCTGCCACCGACGGCGACTCGGACATGCGTGACCTCACGGGGTCTACTCTGGGCGTCGATCGACAACGACGACTCCCGAGACCTCGACCAACTCACCGTGGCTGAACCACATTCTGATCGGTCTGTCACAATCCTGGTCGCGATTGCCGACGTGGACGCGTTGGTCACGAAGGAATCCGCTCTGGATGCTCATGCTCAGCACAATACGACGTCGGTCTATACGGCCGGCGACATGTTTCCCATGCTGCCGGAAAAGCTGTCGACTGATCTGACGTCACTCGGTGAAGGGCAAGACCGTCTCGCGATCGTCGTAGAGATGGTGATTGCGGAGGATGGGGCGGTCCTCAGTTCGACCCTCTTTCGGGCCCTGGTCCGCAACCACGCGAAGCTGGCCTATAACAGCGTCGCAGCCTGGCTCGCAGGGGAGGCGCCTGCGCCTGAGCGGCTCGATGCTGTCTCCGGCCTCGATGCGCAACTCCGCCTCCAAGACCAGGTTGCGCAGCGGCTCAAGGCACGACGACACCAGCAGGGAGCGCTGAGTCTTGAAACGATTGAGCCACGAGCCGTGTTTGACGGATGAGGTGCTGACCGATCTCAGGGTCGAGCAGAAGAATCGCGCCAAGGAACTGATCGAAGATTTTATGATCGCAGCGAATCAGGCGACCGCGTCCTATCTCACGGGAAAGGGCATGCCCTCCTTCCGCCGCATCCTGCGCTCTCCCGAACGCTGGCAGCGGATTGTTGAGGTGGCCGCACGCTGGGGTGAGCACTTACCCCCGGAGCCGGACGCGAGTGCGCTCGAATCGTTCCTCGTCACGCGCCGGCAGGCCGACCCTCTCAGATTTCCGGATCTGTCCCTGGCCATCGTGAAGCTCATCGGCAGAGGCGAATATGTGTTTGACCAGTCGAAGGATGGCTCTCCCGAACATTTCGGGCTTGCGGTGAAGGGGTACACCCATTCCACGGCTCCCAACCGGCGCTTTCCCGATCTCATCACCCAGCGGCTGATCAAAGCGGCGTTGGCCGGTGCAGCCAACGCCGTACCGTCCGGAAGAACTGAAGTATCTGGCCGATCACTGTACCGAGAAAGAAGACGATGCGGAAAAAGTCGAGCGGCAGCTCCGCAAATCCGCCGCCGCCCTGTTGCTCGAATCGCGGATTGGGCAGCGCTTCGACGCCATCGTGACGGGCGCGTCAGACAGAGGCACGTGGGTCCGGCTCCTTGAGCCGCCGGTCGAAGGGAAGAATGGTAACGGGCGAGCGTGGCCTCGACGTCGGAGACAGCGTGCGAGTGGAACTTGTGAGCACGGACGTCGAACGAGGGTACATCGACTTCGTCAGAGTCGGATTGTGAGGGAGTCGCCGTTCTCTGGTTTGTCTGGTCTACTGACTGGTTTATTTGGTTTGTCTCGTTTAGTTGGTTCGAATGAGACAAACCAGCCGGTCTTCCCGTGTCACACTGCTTGCCATCAGCGCATGCTCTTCTGACCGCCTATCCGGTGTCTCCAAGCTGGTGCGGCCGAGTGTGCCGTTGCGGTAGTCCGACAAGAGTATCCTCGCCGCTTTGTCTCGATCTATCCCGCCGCCGCTTCTGGTCAGCAGGCAGCCGCGCTTTCTGCCGATGGCGTCGATCACGCCCGGACTCGTCAGCCCCTCCACCGCAAAGCCGTAGCGGGCTGTGAGCCGGGCAGGATAGCGCGCAAGCAGGATCGCGGCGAGAAATTCGGCGACCGCTTCGTCATCGACGACCGTGTGGCCCACAGCGTTGATCGTCGCGAGCAGGAGGCCCACATGAGGGTCTTTGATGGTTCCCCACAACAGTCCGGGTGAGTCGGTGATGGCCATGTGGTCGTTCAGTTTGTGACGTTGTTGGACTTTGGTCACGGCTGGTTCGTCGCCCACGCGAGCGACGCGGCGTTTGAGGAGCATGTTCATCAGGGTCGATTTGCCGACGTTGGGGACTCCCATGATCAGCATGCGCAGCGGCTTCGCGCTGCTGTTGCGATGGGGGGCGAGCGGCTGACAGAGCTGGGGTATCTTGGCGGCATCACCCGCATGACTACAAGACAGGGCTACGGCGCTGACGCCCTCTTGCTGGTTATACAGGTCGAGCCAAGCCCGAGTGACGGCGGGATCGGCGAGATCGGCCTTGTTGAGGACTTTCAGGCTAGGGCGCTGGCGGGCCAGGCGCAGTTCTTCGATCAGCGGATTGCAGCTGGCGTTCGGTATGCGTGCATCCAGCACTTCGACGACGACATCGATCACCTCCATCGTCTTGGCCGCTTCTTTGCGCGCCGTATTCATGTGACCGGGGAACCACTGGATGGACATAAGGGGACAGACTTTCCAATAAAAATGAACTGTACTTTACCAGGACGCTGAAAAGGCTGCCAGCAGCAGAAGGCCGTTATTTGGTTTGTCTGGTTTTTTTGGTTGACGAAACTAACCAGAGGAGCCGGTCTGCTCGCTATCGCAGGAGTTCGCGGCCGTGCGGGGCGGTGAGATCTTGGTCGGGACCAAGAGGGACGATACGGGTCGGATTGATGTCGTCGTGCGTGATGTAGTAATGCCGCTTGATGTGGTCGAAGTTGACCGTGTCGGCGATGCCGTCGGTCTGATAGAGATCTCTCAGGTAGCCGAAGAGATGGGGATAGTCGACGATCCGCCGGAGGTTGCACTTGAAATGGCCGTGGTAGACGGCGTCGAACCGTACGAGCGTGACGAAGAAGCGCCAATCCGTTTCGATGAATTGTGAGCCGAAGAGATAACGATGGTCGCGCCAGCCGCTGCTTCGACCTGGTCGAGGGTCTCGAAGAGGCGCCGCACCGCCCGTTCATACGCCTGCTGCGATGTGGCGAATCCTGCGCGATAGACCCCGTCGTTCACGTTCTCGTAGATGAAGGTATTGAGGTCGTCGATCTCCTTCCTGATTCCGTTCCTGATACAAATCGATCGTGCTCTCGGTGAATCGATTGAACTCGCCGTTGAACATGCGCATGAGGTCGTCGTCGGAATTGGTGACGATGCGTTTGGTCACCGTATCCCACAACACCGGGACGGTGAACGCGTCCCGCGATAGTTCGGATCGGTGGCTTATAGGCCTGGCTGAGGAACTGGAAGCCGTTGATGCGGATCGAGCGAATGGCCCGGTCCTTCGCGAAAGGCCCAGCCCCGCTCGTCGCGGATCGGATCGACGACCGTCATGCCGATCACGGGTTCGAGCTTCTTGAGCTTCCGCACAATGATCGTCCGATGCGCCCACGGACAGGCCCAGGAGACATAGAGATGGTAGCGGCCGCTCGCCGCCGGGTAGCCGGAACTACCATTCGCGGTCACCCAGCCGGTAAAGGCATCCGGCTGCCTGGTGAAGGCGCCGTCGACGCTCTGCTCGTCTGGAAATTGTGCCTGGATGGTCATTGCCGGGCTCCTGCTTCTCTCTACCGTACCATATTGAGGTGCGAGCAGGGGGAGCAACACGGGGTGCCGTTCTCGGGAGAGTGAAACGAGCAAGCTTGGAGGGACCATTTGTGAGTTTTGGTCGTCCGATGCGCGTCTGTGTAGATTGACTGAGACAATTCTGAAAAGTAAAATGTTCACTTATTCTCTACCGGAGAACGACTGGTCATCAGACAAGAACATATCCGGCAAGGGATGGTACGCTGCAGTGTTTATTCAGCTGGTTCAAACAAGGAGGTCGTTGTGATGCATGTGATGGGACGTATCGGGTTCATGGGATTAGGGGTCGCGTTAGCAGGCTGTCTGAGCGTGGCGCCAGTCTTCGCAGGAGATAAACCAGCTAAAGCACCAGTCGAGGACGGGTCGAAGGTGATGATTACCTCTCCCAAGGACGGGGACAAAGTCAGCGACACCTTCGAGGTGAAGTATGACTTGACCAAGGGCTCCCAGGCAACGCATGTCCATGCGTATGTGGATGGAGAGTATCAGAAGGGTTTCTCCGGGGAGATTAAGAGCCTGAGCAGAGGGACGCATAAGGTCACCATCACCGGCGCCACCAAGGATCACGATCCTGTCACGGCCACCCATTCCGTCACCGTTGACGTGCAATAGGGCTAGGACAGTTCTGAGGACCCGCCATCTTCACGGCCACCAGGGCCTCTTGTGAAAGAGGCCCTGGTGCGCTCCTGGTTTCACAAGCGGCTTTCAACCCCTCACATGTACGACCTCACGTAATTTCTGGAGCGCCTGATTCATTGCTCGAAGGTTCATAGTTGTCTTCCCTCACGATCGTTAGGGACAGACTTCTTCGAGTTTCCTGCATTTCCCGTGGCTAGTTTCCCTCATCCAATTTGCACGTGGAGCACAACAAATGGGAGGTGGAGGAGGGAAACGAAGGCTCGGCATCAGTGGTGCTTGCACAGGAAAGGGGTGGACACTTACGGCATCGGTTTGGGAGGCGACTGCGGATTGAGCTGCGGGCCAGATCGAGCTTCATTCGATGGTGGGACTCCGATCTTCAACAGTCGCGTCAGCCATGGAATTGCCGTTCCCTGCATGACGACGGATGTGAGCGCAATAAAGAACACCATGTGGAAGATCGTGTCGGCCTTATCGAGCCCGGCCACTAAGGGAAACGTGGCCAGAATAATCGGTACGGCCCCTCGGAGCCCCGCCCAGGCCACCAGCGTCTGCTCTCGAAACGACATCGGCGAAAACGCCAGCGCGACGTGGACACTCGCAGGGCGCGCGACGAAGATCAGGAACAGGGACACGAGGAGGCCCACCCCGGCGATGGGCAGGAGCCTTGCCGGAAATACTTGGAGCCCCAGCGCCAAGAACATGGTGACCTGCATCAGCCAGGCCAGCCCATCGTGAAAACGCAAGACACTTTGCTGGTGCGTAAATGGCTTGCGCTGCATGACGAGTCCCGCCAGGTATACGGCGAGAAAGCCGCTTCCATGCAGGTAGTCGGTCAGGCCGTACGTCAGCAGCGCGAGCGCCACCGACAGCACCGGATAAATGCCTTCCAACTCCAAGTCGAGTGCATTGAACGATCGTCGCATGATCTCGCCCATCGCAATGCCCAGTCACCGCTCCCACACCCATTTGCATCACGAAGAAGACGACAAGCTCTCCGAACGACGTCGAGGGTTCCGTCAACAGTTGAATCAGCGCGATGGTCAGCACGACGGCCATCGGGTCGTTGCTGCCGGATTCAAATTCGAGCAATTGGATCAATCGCCGGGGGATCTTGGTTTTCCGCGCCCGGAGCACCATGAAGACGGCTGCGGCATCGGTGGACGACACCACGGCGCCGAGCAAGAGACCCTCCAGGAATGAGAATCCCTGGACCCAGGAGACGAACACCCCGATGAGCAGCGCCGTGACCAACACCCCGATCGTCGAGAGCGACAGCCCCTGCCACACGATGGGGCGTATCGCCGCCCACTCCGTGTCCAATCCGCCTGAAAACAGAATCAGGACGAGTGCCGTGATACCCAGCGACCGCACCAGGTCCGGATTGTCAAATGTGATACCGCCGAGCCCGTCGGACCCTGCCAACATGCCGATGGCGAGGAACAAGACCAGTGAGGGGATGCCAAACCGATTCGAGAGCTTGATCGTGAAAATGCTCAGAATGACGAGGGTGGAGAAAACGATGAAGATCACATCAATGGAAGTGCGGCATCGTGCCTGTGTCTTTCGAGGTTGTCCGATGAGACCTGATGCGGTCTATAGCATAGACGACCGGATCACGCTAGCCACAATATGAGGGAAAGAGCTCTTACCTAGGCAAATAGAGAGGGTGGGAACGCATGGGCGGTGTTTGGTCGATAGGTGCAGCAAGGATCGACCTGGGCTATCCCTTGAGGGGAAAGTGACGCTCAGTGAACCCTGATTTCGGATCCTGAAGACGTGGGGATGATGGATTGGTCGGGGTCAGATGACTTGAAAGGGATCACGGGTGTTAGCGGCAACCAATTCACCGCAGGCAGTACAGTGATAGTTGTCCGTCAGATAATCGTCGTTGTTGTGTTCCAATTCCAGATGCAGATGCCTGCAAGGTAGATTCTCTCCCTCTGCCCACTTCTCGCGTAACGCAGCAGCTTGTGCCTTCGTCATGATACCCCCCATTGTCCAATACCGTTGTTCAATCATTATCATCTAACAAATTGGTTGCCGATATCAACTGGAGAGGGTGAATGGATCATGTGGTCGAGTCAGCGGTTCAGCACCGGGGTTTTTCAGGCCCTGATTTCAATCCGTTAGAGTCCGCGCAAACCGGCCGCTAATCACCTGTCGGAATTCTCTAAATCTCTTCGGGGTTCGGAATCGTTCTTATAGACTGCTTGAAGTCATGCCCGTCTGAGGTCACTCCTTGCCGGGTCTGGCGCCTGATCGTGGCGGCTGTTCCTTATCGGCAGGGACTGCGGGGCTGGGCTTTCAGATCTATGATCTTCACGTATGGAGCGAGCGGATGCCCTCTGCATTGAAAGCGATTCGTCAGCTGAGCGAAGCTTTGTTTCAGTATACCCACGTTGACGACATGGTTCGTCAAACCCTGCACGCTGCGCTTGAAGTCATCGGGGCAGACGCGGGGTCCGTGTTACTCGCGAATGCTGAGACCAGGCAACTCGTGTTTCGCTACGTCGTCGGAGAGACAGCCGATGCGTTACGGGAGACGGGCATTCCCTGGGACGAGGGAATCGCCGGTGCGGTATTCGCCTCAGGCCAGCCGGAAGTGATTTCCACGGTTCAACAGGATGCGCGTCACTACTCGGCCACGGATGCGCTCACTGGATACCAATCCCGGGATATGATCGTCGTGCCGCTGAAGCGGCACGGAGGAAATCCGGTCGGCGTCATCGAGATCCTCAATAAGAACAAGGGGCCGGTCAACCGTCACGACCTCGATACCCTGGTCGTAATCAGTGCCATTGCCGCCGCTGCCATTGAACAGTCGAAAGCCTTCGAGGCGTTACGCGTGAAGGACGTCCAGCTTCAGCAGGCTCAAAAGATGGAAGCGGTCGGCCGGCTTGCCGTAGGAGTTGCGCACGACTTCAATAACCTGCTCACTGTGATCAAGGGCTATAGCGAGCTGATCGTCATGGCAGTCGAGGGAAACGCCTCTGTGAGGACGCATGCCGAGGAGGTTCTGAAGGCAGCGGACCGGGCTGCAGGGGTGACGTCCCAGTTGCTGGCGTTCAGCCGGAAACAGGTCTTTGAACTCCGGACCGTGAGATTGAACGAGGTCGTCGTGAACGTGGAGAAACTGTTGCGGCGACTGATCGGGGAGGATATCCAGCTCGTCACAACCATCGGACCCAACTTTGGGTGGATCAAAGCTGATCCTGGGCAGTTGGAGCAGGTCCTGATGAATCTCGCCGTGAATGCGCGAGACGCCATGCCTCATGGGGGAACGCTGACGATCAGGATCGCCCACAGCAGACTCGATGAGACGTTTACCAGGCATCATCTGGATTTCCAGCCGGGAACGTACTGCGTCCTCTCGGTGGCTGACAGCGGATGTGGTATGAACAAGGACACCCTCTCAAAACTGTTTGAGCCATTTTTCACCACCAAAGATCCCGGCAAAGGAACCGGCCTGGGCCTCTCCATCGTCCATGGCATTGTGAAGCAAAGCCGAGGCCATATCCTGGTCTCCAGCGAGCCGGGCCTCGGCACGACCTTCAACATCTATCTGCCCTGTGTGGAGGCGCCTGCAGAGGTGGGACCATCTTCCGATGCGGTCTCGGCCGCTTCGTCCGGCACAGAGACCGTGTTGGTCGTAGAAGATGAAGTCCAGGTCCGCACGCTTGAATGCGGACTGCTTGAAGCCAGCGGCTATCACGTGCTGGCGGCGAGCCATGGAGGAGAGGCGATGCAGATCTGCCGCGAATACCCGGGGACGATTCATCTCCTCGTGACGGATCTTATTCTGCCTCAGCTGAATGGGCGAGAGTTGGCTCGTCAGGCGGTGCCGATCAGACCGTCGATGAAGGTGCTCTATGTATCCGGCTATCCTGACGAGACGCTCGTGACGGCCGGGGTGGCGAGGAGCAAGGTTCCCTTTCTGCAGAAACCGTTTGCATCGGATGCCCTGTTGTTCAGCGTGAGGAAGGTGCTTGACGGAACAGACACGACTCCAATCTGAGGTCCCATTCCTGTAGGCAGGACACCGCCGCCATGGCAGACCACTCTCTTCGACAGATCCAGGAAATCAGCGCGCTGCTGAATTCGAGTCTCGACCACGCGAGCATTCGCACGCGTGCGATCGAAGCGGCCACACTCTTGATGAATGCCGAAGCAGGCTCACTGCTCTTGTTGGAGGAGGCGACCGGCGAACTGTATTTCGATGTGGCCCATGGCGAAAAAGGTGAGGCTGTTCGGCAGGCTCGTCTTCTGCGCGGGCAAGGTATTGCGGGACACGTCGCTCGAACCGGAGAGCCTATTATCGTCAACGATGTCCAGCGCGATGCCCGTTTCTTCCGCCATGTGGATCAAACCAGCGGATTCGTCACGCGCAGTATGGTCTGTGTCCCCGTGACGGCTCATGGCCGCTTTCTGGGGGTGCTCCAGGCCATCAACCACAAAAATGGGGATTTGTTCGGTGAGGACGATCTCCAGAATTTCGTGGCGCTCGGTCATCAGGTCGGCATCGCCATCGAGAATGCCAATCTCTACGAGGAAATTCATCTCTTGTTCGAAGGGTTTATTTCCGCCAGTGTGCAAGCCATTGAAAGTCGGGACCCCACCACCAGCGGGCACAGCCAACGCGTGGCCACTCTCACCTGCCGGCTGGCTGACGCGGTTTCTCACACCGATTCCGGCCTCTATGCGGGCGTTCGATTCAACGAGGAACAACTCAAAGAACTTCGCTATGCCGCCGTGCTGCACGATTTCGGCAAAGTCGGCGTTCGAGAGCACGTCCTTCTCAAAGCGCGGAAGCTGTATCCGCTCCAGCAGGAACTCGTCAAATCACGGTTCGATTTCATCAAGAGGACTCTGGAAGTCGACACGTTACGTCGCAAGCTGGAGGTGCATGAAGCAAAAATGAAAGGGAAAAAACAGACGTTGTTGGCACAACTGGATCGGCAATTGGCGCAGCAAACGAAAGAGGTGGACGAGACTGTTCTCGTTCATTCTGAAATGCAATCAGCCGAGTCCTCAATCCTCTGCCGAGGTCGTGAAGTTGAAGGAGATTGCGCAGCTGGAATTCCGGTCTTACGACGGTCCCCGTCCTTTTCTCACGGAGGAGGAAGTTGGCGCGCTCTCGGTGCTCCAGGGTACTCTCACCCAGTCCGAACGGAAAGAGATCGAGCGGCATGTTGCTCACACGTTTGAATTCCTGTCAAAAATCCCCTGGTCGAGATCGCTCAAAAACGTGCCGTCGATCGCGTGGAGCCACCATGAAAAGTTGGATGGCAGCGGCTATCCTCGTGGATTGCTGCACAATCAGATTCCGCTACAAGCGCGTATGATGGCGATCTGTGATATTTACGACGCCTTGACGGCGTCGGATCGGCCATATAAAGCGGCCATCTCCACTGAGACCGCGCTCGACTATCTCGAAAGGCAGGGTAAGGAGGGAAAGCTAGACTCGGAACTCGTGGGTGTCTTTAGCAACAAAAAAGTCTACCAAGTCACCCAGCCTCGTTCAAAAACCCGCAAGATTGCCTGACCTGCGCATTCCTCTTTAGCCCGCGCTGGCTTCGCGTTCCTCGAACTCCGTGCCCTCAGACTGAACAGCCACTGTGTAGGCACCCACCGGCTCTTGCCGTCCTTTGACGGTGACCACATGCAGCTTTCGGAGCTGAATCTGTTCGAGTCCAGGCCGTCGCGCATCAGTGTTTCCTCGATCCGGCCCGGACGAGAGTTTTGATGCGGTGAACTCAGTCAGTAGAATCGGATGGCCCAGCGTTCTGGTCAGTCCCTGAAAACGCGCGGCCAGATTTACCTGATCGCCGATCATGGTGTAGTCCATTTTCTTTCCTTCGGCGCCGATATTCCCCACCAGGGCTACACCCGTGTTGATGCCGATTCCGTGCTTGAGCATCGGTTTCCCTTGCTGTTCCCACTGGGCCTGCAATTCAACCAACCGTGACTGCATCTCCAGCGCGCATTGTACGGCCAGTTCGGCGTGGTCCGGCTGATCCAGTGGCGCCCCCCAGAACACGACTATTTCGTCTCCGACGAACTTGTCCAACGTCCCATTCCACCGGAAAATCACGTCGGTCATGGCGCTGAGATACTCATTGAGTTGATCGACCACGTCTTCCGCAGGACGGCGCTCACTGAAGGTGGTAAACCCGATTAGATCGGCAAACAGCATGGTCAGTTCCTTACGCTGTCCCCCCAGCGTCGCCTTCGAAGGGGACTTCATCAGTTCCTGCACGATGCGAGGGCTGACGTAACTGGCAAACATGGAATGAACTTCTCGGGCCTGGCGCTCCTTGAACACATAGTTGAGAACTGTGGTCACGACAAAGACCGATCCGATGGTCAGGGTCGGCATCACGGCGGGCAGACAGACTCCTTTCATAACAAATAGTGCCTGCACGGCCCCCGCATACCCGATCCAGATTACGGCCGTCATAATCGTGCCGTGCACGGCACGCACTCGGGGTAAAATCCATGTCAACATGAATCCGAAGACCAGGACCAGGCCGAATTCGACAGGGCCGGTCCAGAGTCCGGCGGTCAGAAACCGTTCGTGGAGAATATTTTCGATCACGGTGGCATTCTTCTCGACTCCGGAGAAATTCGCGGAGAAGGGTGTACTGAGCTGATCATATGTTCCCAATGCAGCCGTTCCGACAAGAACGGCTTTCCCCTTGAAAAGGTCCGCTGAGACACGATGGTGGATCACATCGGTCGCGGACACCCATGGAAACCGCAGTTCCCGGCCCACATAATTAATGAGCATTCGGAGCTTCTGATCCGTCGGGACGATCGTCGAACCAATCTGCACTCCGTCTCCAAGCAGGAGTGCCATGTGCCGTCTGGTCTGGCCGAGATAGAGCCGCGCGACTTCCAGGGCAAAAGAGGGATAGTAGGCATCTCCGTGGTGCAGGGCGAGCACCTCACGGCGGGTGACACCATCGTGATCGGGCAATCGATAGACATGTCCGAGGCCCTTCGCCTGTTGTGCAAATGTGTCGAGCGGAGGAAGCAAGGCCTTCGCTTCGTATGGGTGAGACTCTTTAGCAGAATTCGTCTGCTTGACGAGCATGAACTCACTTCGCCTGAGGAGTTCAGGAACTGTATGCGTTGTGTCAGTCAATGAGTCGGTTGGCTGACCCTCCGGCACGAAAAATGGCATGGCTAGCACGACTTCGCCTGCTTGCGCCAAGCTCTGGGCAAATTGCTGATCCGTATCTAAGGCGTGGAGGCGGGCTTCCAATCGTCCGAGCAACTTGCTGGATAACGGTTCCTTCTGTTGTGTTGCGGCCAACCATGACTTGATCTCACGGACCGTGTCGGATTCTTCCGGTTCGGCGTAAATGATATCGAGGCCGAGCACGGCAGGTTCGCCCGCGTGAACTTGATCAACGAGCAGTGCTTGTTTGTCGCGAGGCCAAGGCCATCGTCCAATCTCTTTGAGGCTTTTCTCGTCGACCAACACGAGCACGACTTCCTGTCCGGGGCTTCGTTCACCCCGCAAGCGGAACTGAACATCCAAGGCGGTATTGTCCAGACGCACGACGGCGTTGGGGGCCAGCCACGTCAGGAATGCCATCCCGATCGTAACCGCTAGGCCCAACCCGATTCCAAGTGGAAATCCTGATCCTGAGTTGTTGATTGCTGTGAATTTCACGGGACGCTATTCGCCGTTCAAGGCTTTCGATTGGTTTCGCCGCACACCGGATACTATTGTGCCTGGTTGTATTGGAGGGACAAGACAATTTACACAGTGCGCACCGTCTTCTAGCGATCACCGGCCAAAATAACTGCGGCCCTTGGCTGACTTGAGCCAAGAGCCGCAGAAGTGGTAACTGTCGTCAAAGAACGCTATGGCGTCAGTAAACCCAAGACGCCGCTGATTACCGGAGGAGGAGTTGCGAGAATCGTCGTAACAATCGGGGTCACCGGGGCGACAACCGGTGTGATGATTGGTGCGACCGGGGCTACAACAGTTGTGATGATGGGTGCCACGGGGGCTATAACAGTTGAAATCAGAGGGGCTACAGGCGCCACGACCGTTGAAATTAGCGGCGCCACCGGGGCTACAACGGTTGAGACCACGGTGGTCAAGGGAGCGACAACCGTAGATCCGACAGAAACGGACCCCACGGAAAGAGATCCGACGGAAACGGTTCCACCGGAAGTTGTCGTCGTTCCCACAGAGACAGGTCCTACGGTCAGAGTCCCGGTCGTGAGTGTTCCCGTCGTGCACCCGTCGTTCCTCCGCGGTTTCCAACAAGAGACCGCGGTGGAACGATTGGTCAAGGTTGTCAGCGCCGTCATCAAGCGCGCATCAAGGTTCAGCGCCTGGAGCACTTGTGCCGGCAATTCGACGAGAGGCGCTTCGCGCAGTGTCGTCAGCTCAACGGCCACCAATGCCCGAGTGAGTCCAGCTCGGAGAAGATGCCAGAGTCAGCGTCGGTCTTCTCGATCGGACGAAGAACATTCGGCTCTTGATCGTGCGTCGTCACGTGTGTTGAAGCCGAGGCAGTCTTTTCGGCGGTCTTCACCGTCGCTTCCGACTGGGTCGTTGTCTCTCATGCCAAGGTTATGTGGCAGGGGGGCCGACGGAGCGTGACCTTCGTGGGCGACCGAGAAGAAACCGGGATCGACGGCAACCGTCATTCCGCCCGATGTAAAATCAACGCGTCCCTTCTCACCAATGTTGATAATGCCGGACTGTCCATTCTCGACCCACACGGTGAAATAGGTTCCCCGCGCCGCCGCGACAGCCGAGGGAGTGTGGATCTCGAATCGTGACCCATTCGCCTTGAACACTTTGTTCACCAGAGCCCGCACCTGGCCTTGCATGAGTTTCACAACAGCCTGCCGGACATTCTTTTCCGGGTTGTAGATATACTCGTCGATCTCCACCCGGCTGTTTTCTCCAACCGTCAGCATGCTGTCATCTTGAAATAACGCTTTTGTGCGCGATTCGCCTTGTGTCTGAATGACATCTTTGAAGAGCACCTCGTCATGAAGCTTGACCGGAAGGATTTGATTCTCCCCGGGATGTGTGACGCTGGCGTGGCCCAAGACTGCCGTGTAGAACCCGATTCCTTCCTTAATGTTCTCCGCTCCCATAGCGAGGGACGATCCGAAGGTCAGGGGAATTGCGATGAGGCCTAACAGGAGTCGTTGAGCAGTCATTATTACCCCTCCCAGTTGACAAGAGAGAGCAGTCGCCTAAGAATTCTCTCCGTCCGCTCGTATGGGCACGAACTGTACCGAGACAGGCGCTCGTTGAGCGAGACAAGCCTCCCTGCCAAGCCTTTGATATGACAGACCTTCGCAGAGACTGACTGTTGTGGGCCCCTTTCGAAAGTGTTAGTTCTTTCGTAATATTATCAATATGTTGAGTGACGTATTTCGTCACGTAGGGCGACAATTTGCGTCATGAAATATGGACGAGGTGACGGTAGACCTTAGAAGCGGCTGCTGAGGGTGAGCGAGAAAATATTGCGGGCGTAGCTGAACACCGGGATGTTCGAATGATCCCGTGTGTAGTTGTATTCCGCTGCAACCGAGAGCCAGTCGGTGAGGGGCCGGGCAATCGTGGCTGTGAAGAACATGACGTTGTCGCGGCGTTCTGTTGTGCCGCTGACGGAAAATGAATTCGGGTTATCGTAATCCATGTAGTAGTAGTCGAAGGCAAAGTTTGTTTTCAACGTCCAGAAGTCCGGCACACCCAGGCCGACTGATAGACGATGCGCCTTGTAGTCCCAGTCGGCATGAGTCTGTACGCCCGGTGTGGCTACTAACGGATTTCCGCCACCGGTGCGATCGGTGTCGAACGTATAGCCCAGCCGTACATGTCCTGTTCCATTCGCAAAGTAGGCGTACTGCGTGACGCCTGCCAGCCAGTTTTTCCCGTCCCTGAAGGAGTTTCCAGCAAAGCGATCATCCTGGAAGTCCTTGTTCTGATATCGGAACTGCATCTGTGTGAACAGGGTGTTGCTTTCGGAGATCGTGATGATCGGTTGCACGGCATGGGAAAGCAGGAATGGATCCTGACCGACACGCACATAGTCAAAGGCATATTGGAGTCGCGCGGTCACGATACCGAGTTGATGTTGAACAAAGACCGAGGGCGCATGGTCCTGGATATCGAACGTCGTCAGTGTCTGATGCAGACTCTGATAGAAACCGTACGTCACCCCTGCCGTCCATCCGGCCGTTTGAATCGGTCGATATTCGCCGCGTGCATAGAACGTCGCGCGGAAGTCGTCCTTCTGCGAGATGCTCGTCGAACCGCCTGGAGGCTGGGTTCCGATGGGAAGCAATACGACATTGGTATCGTACTGGCCGCTGACGCTCAGATTCAGATCCCACGGTCTGGGGCCCTTAGGAACCGCGGTTCGTTGCTGCAGAATTTCCCGCGCGATTCGACTGAGTTCGGACTCCGGTTCACCCGAGGCAATTGCGGCTTCAATTTCCTTTTGTCCTTGATCGATCATTCCACGCTCATAGTACGACATCCCTGTGTAGTATCGGGCGGTCGGTGTGAGGTCAGGGCTGAGAGCCATGGCCCGGGAAAACAAGGCAGACGACTGATTGAAGGATTTCAGTTCGTGCGAGACGACTCCCTGATAGAAGTAGACGAGCGGATTCTTTGGATCGAGTTTCTGGGCCTGATCAAGCGCGGCAAGCGCTTCATGATATTTCCCAAGGTGACTTTGCGAGATGGCGAGTCCCAGCCAGGCTTGCGGACGAGCCGGCTGTTTCATGGTCAGGTCGTGAAAGAGGGTTTCGGCTTCATCATACTTTTTCAGGCGCAACAGCGTCTGTCCCAGGTATTCGATCGCCTCCGGGTCGTTCGGTACGGCTTGTCGTGCCTGTTCGAAGCGATCGGCGGCTTCTTTGTAGTGTCCCCGGCCAAACTCCACGATCCCTTTCGTAATGTTGAAATCATAGGTCTCATTCGGTACCTGTGCCCACGCGACGTGGTCGAGCGCAAGCCCGAAGGCGCAGATACACAGCGCGCAGTACCAATTGCTCAACCCGTGCCGTTGGCGCATGGTGATCGACTTCGATGGGGCGATAGATGAATGCGTTAGAACGACTTTATGTACGGGGCAGCGTAGCAAAGCACACCCATCAGTCAATGATTTGCAGGAATTCTTGCAATGAGTCTGATTTGTCCAGTGCACTAGCACTGGACTGGATTGCCTAAGATACTGAGAAATACTATCGGGCATCGTTTTGCGGCGCGCGGCATCGATCCTTCCAAAAGTTGACACATGCCTCTCCGAAACGTAGCCTGGACCTGGTTCCCTTCCATGCATCACAAACAGGTCGTCATCATCGGGGGTGGTTTCGGAGGCCTGATGGCCGCGCAATCGTTGCGTGATGCCGACGTACTGCTCATCGACCGCACCAATCATCACCTGTTTCAACCGTTGCTCTACCAGGTGGCCACTTCCGCGCTGTCTCCCGGCGATATTGCGTGGCCGTTACGCACGATCTTTCGGCGGCACCCGCATGTTCGCGTGGTCATGGATGAAGTTATGTCCATCGATCGTGCGGCGCGTCTCGTACGGTTGCGGGACAGCGCGCCGATTGCGTTCGACGCCCTCATCGTCGCGCCCGGATCGCGGCACGCGTATTTCGGCCACGACGCGTGGGAGCAGTTCGCGCCAGGGCTCAAGACACTGGCTGATGCGGTCTACCTTCGCGAGAAGATGTTGCTGACATTTGAGGAGGCCGAACGAAGACGAATCGCCACAGGCACACAGGATCGACTCACCTTCGTGATCGTGGGGGGAGGTCCCACCGGTGTGGAGTTGGCCGGCGCGATGGCGGAGATCGGACGGAAGGCCATGGGGCCGGATTTTCCAAACTTGCGCCTCGATGATCTCGCCATTCTGCTCGTGGAAGGCGGCTCTCGCATTCTGCCAGGGTTCGACCCACGACCTGTCGGCGAAAGCGGCGACTGCGCTCGAACGCAAGGGCGTCACGATCAAGCTCAACAGCCTGGTGAGTGAGATCCGCGCCGATGGTCTGGTGATCGGAAGCGAATTCGTTCGGTCCACGAATATCATCTGGGCGGCAGGCAATAAGGCGTCGCCGCTTCTGACCTCGCTTGGAGTTCCCCAGGACGGGTCCGGTCGGATCAAGGTTCAACCGGATCTGACGATCCCGGGCGACCCCTGGATTTTTGTCATCGGCGATGCCGCGCATTGTGCCGGTCCAGGCGGGAACCCCCTGCCTGGAATAGCTCCCGTTGCCGTGCAGCAAGGCCGCTATGTCGCGATGCTCATTCGTGGGGAGACTGCTCCGGACCAGCGCCGGCCATTTGTCTATGCGGATCGAGGCATGCTGGCGACTATCGGACGCGCACAAGCCGTGGCCCAGTTCGGCCTATTGCGCCTATCTGGACTGAGCGCCTGGTTGGTGTGGTGCGCGGTTCATATCTTCTTACTGATCGAGTTCCGCAGTCGTGTGCGGGTGATGTCGGAATGGGTGTGGTACTACCTCACATTCAAGCCGGGCGCGAGAATCATCTATGCGCTGCAGCGCCAATCCGGCGAAGAAGAGAGCACGCCGCCGTCTCGTTCCGCGGGATCTGACTCGAAGAAATGAGTCGGCCCTGAAAGATTGAGCGGGGGTCTTACCTCCCAACATTTTGCCACTGCATGGTAGTCGGTCTCTTCCAGTCATCCCTCACGTCTTACAGCTCACGCTTCACGGATTTTCGATTGCACCCTACAGGGCAAGACCTCCTTCATACGTTCCACCAATGGCCCTGAGCCGATTCTCGCCCGCTTGACTCTGATTCAATTGGGAGCGATGCTACAGAGCATCCCGGAGGTGTGATATGAAACCGGGGTAGTCGCTTCCATCACTGTTCAGACTTCTGTGTCTCTTCCCCCTCGTTCCTTTCCCGTGTCCTCATCGGTCCCCTGCCTGCGAAGCGTTGCTGTCTTCCCCTCTCACCAAGGAGGTTGCATCATGAAGACCTCTCTCGTGCTACTCACCCTGTTCATCGTCGTGTTGTTGTCGATTTCTCTAGTCTTGGCCAACCCGACCATGTTGCCGAAGCATCCGGGGTATCCCATGGGCAAGGCCGTCGATCCCGTCAGTGGGCAATCGCTCGCGAACGATCCAGGCCAGACCAATGCGACGGGAGAGAATTCGTTGGCCCAGGCATCGGCGTTTGACGACGTCGCACGTAAAGCAGAATCTGTCGATCAATCAAAATGATCAGCGGTTGTTGGAGAAGCCTGGCGCAGGGGTGCTGCCGAAAGTTCAGGGGCCCAACATCAAGATTGAGCCGCCCGTGAAGGAAGGAACGAAAGTGAATGCTTCGCCGCAGTAAGCAAGAGCGACGAAGCAATGAATCGTTTGCCGGACCCTGGTTCTTCTGCCATCCAGGGTCCGGCCACCACATCGCTGGCGGGTAGGGGTGCCAGCAACTGATTCTAAGCGCCTATGGTCCGGTATTCGTTCCATTTCGCAGGGTCTTTCCCTAATCGCAATAGATACATCCTCTTTTCAGCGGCCTTTCGCACGCTGGGGACAGCCGCCCATTGATCTCTCATCAGAATTCTCTTACTCTATACTCTTTCTCATAGGGTGCGAGGGTCATTGCATGTCAGCAAGCGACCGTACGTCGCATCTGTCAAGTCTGGTTGAAGGAGGCCAACATGATAGTCGACGATCTGGCGAGCGAGGTTTGTCTCGTCTTATTCTTGCCATCGCGGCGAGCGCGGTGATGGGGGCAGGAGTGGGAATCGGTGGCGTGGCGCCGGCCTCCGCCTATGAAGTGTGGCTGACGGATCAATCCGATACGGGGAAAGAAAGCGGCGGCTTTCTCTATATCTATGACGGTGCGGCGCTCGCGGCGAATCCTGCCGCGGCGAAACCGGCCGTCACCATCGATCTCTCCGGTGAGATCAACACATTTTGCGAAGCAGCGACCAAGAAGCCGGTTCGGCGTCCGCATATGCTGTTCTTCAACAAGAACCAGGATCACGCGATCCTCTCCTTCCTGAGCGGCCACGTGCTTTTCATGGATGCCAAGACGCGTAAGCCTGAGGCCTGCTTATCGATGGGGAAGAATGTCCATGCGGCCTGGCCGACGCCTGACCAGAAGATGGCGATTGCGGCGAATATCATCGAAAAGAAATTTATCCGCATCTGGACCGACTATGCCGCGCATACATTCAGCTTCGACCCCGACAAGGATGTGGTGAATCTTGCCGTGTTGGAGGGTGGGGAACGTCCGGATACCTCGCCGATATGTCCCGATCACGGAGTCATCCAGTCGCTATGCCTTTGTCACGCTGCGAGGAGGTGGGCTGTTCGTATTCGATGTCACCACCACGCCGATGAAGCTCGTGGCCACGCTCAACAATAATGAGATTCATCCTGCCGGCTGTGGCGGTATTCAGGTCGGCGAGACGATGTATATCAATTCCGGTGGCGGCTGGCCGGTGGCGCCTCTTTCCTATGATGTGTATGCCCTCGACCTATCCACCCTTCCGAAATCTGTCTCAGCCAAGTTGGTGTCTCAACGGGATGATAAATTTGCCGATTCACACGGGATGGCCGCGGTCGGACGTTATGTCTGGAGTGCGGACCGAGCAGGAAACAACATCGAAATCATCGATACGCTCTCGAACCTGAGCGTGGGCTCGATCGATCTGGTGACGGATGGGAACAAGGATCCAGCTCCTGATCTCTTGGACAACGCACCGGACGATCAGTATGTGTTCGTCGGGCTGCGCGGCCCTAACCCGCTTACCGGGAATGACAAGATGGTGCACAATGCCAAAGGGACGATTCCTGGCGTCGGCGTCATTCACGTGGATGGCGAAGGGAAGGTCGGTCACTATAAGGGGCAGGCGACCATCACGAATATGAAAGACGGAAAAGAAACGGCGGATCCCCATGGGATCGCCGTCCGGAAGTAGCGTCGTCGATGGGAATACATTGTGTGGCCGCATGCCGTTGACCACCTACAATAATGTGCCGGTTCCGTCTTTCATGTACGGCACGGCGTGGAAAAAAGAGGCCACGACGCAACTGGTGCAGCTGGCCGTGGCGGCGGGTTTCACGGCCATCGACACGGCCAACCAACTGATCCATTACCAGGAAGCGTCTGGTAGGGGAAGCCCTGCTCGGCCCTTGCGCAGCAAGGCGTCGCGCGAGATCGCCTCTTTCTTCAAACCAAGTTTACCCCGACGAATGGCCAGGACCATCGCACCCCCTACGATGCCTCCGCCAATCTCACCACGCAAGTGACACAGTCCTTCGACAGCTCGTTGGCCCACCTGCACACCGACTATCTCGACTCCTATGTCTTGCACGGGCCCTATCAGCGGCAGGGGTTGGGAGCTGCGGACTGGGAGGTGTGGGCCGCCATCGAAGGGCTCTATCGGTCAGGGAAAACGAAAATGATCGGTATCAGTAATGTCACGGCTGAGCAACTCACCCAACTCTGTGCCCGGGCGGCGGTGAAGCCCATGATGGTGCAAAACCGCTGTTATGCTGCACTCGGATGGGACAAAGATGTGCGGGAGATCTGCCGGGTCCATGGCATCATCTATCAAGGCTTTTCGCTGTTGACTGCCAATCGAGAAGTCTTTGCTGATCCAGGCATTCGAGCCATCGCCCAACGGTTAGGGACTGGTCTGGCGCAAGTCGTATTTCGGTTTGCGATGCAGGTCGGGATGCTCCCGTTGACCGGCACCACGAACCCACAACATATGAAAGATGATCTCCACGCTGAGCAGCTTGCCCTCACCGCTGAAGACATGCGGTTGATCGAATCGATCGGGATGTAACCACGACGTCCTGAAGGGTATCGGAGCGGCTTGCGCGCTTCGGCTTCAGATAAAACAACTCAGCCCCTTCTCTCGCTGATCCTGACCGCTTCTTCACTCCCCGGACTGCTGAATCAGTTTCGCCACCAATCCCGTCCATCCAGTTTGGTGACTCGCGCCGATGCCGGCTCCATTGTCTCCATGGAAGTATTCGTGGAAGGGAATCGCGTCTCGCCAGAGTGGATCTTCTTGGAACTTGGCGGTGCGTCCGAAGACGGGGCGTCGCCCGGTTTGGTCGCGGAGAAAGATGTGGGTGAGTCGTCGTGACAACTCCGCGGCGACTTCATTCAAAGGGATAGACCGACCGGATCTGGTCGGGTACTCAACTTTGTATTCATCTCCGAGGAAGTAATGAAACTTCTGGAGCGATTCGATCAGCAGATAGTTGACGGGAAACCAGATCGGACCACGCCAGTTCGAATTGCCGCCAAAGAGCTCCGTGCTTGACTCGGCCGGCTCATAGTCCACTCGATAGTCCTTACCCATCGCCGACCAGACGTAGGGATGATCCTTGTGATAACGCGAGAGGGCGCGGATACCATGGGGAGAGAGGAATTCCTCCTCATCCAACATGTAGCGCAGGACCGATTTTAGCCGGTCGCGGTTCACCAGAGACAGGAAGCGCCGGACCCCGCTGTCCTGTGATTGGGTTTCCACATGCGCGCTGAAGTCAGGCCGGTTTTCGATGAACCATTGCATGCGGTGTTTAAACCGGGGAAGGCTGTCGATGAGTTCAGAGTCCAATGTCTCGACCGCAAAAAGCGGGATCAACCCGACCAGCGACCGGACTTTCAAGGGAAACGTCTGCCCGTCTGGAAGATGCAGGACGTCGTAGAAAAATCCGTCCTCTTTGTTCCATAGCTCGATGTTCTCGCTGCCGATGTTGTTCATGGCTCGGCAGATGTAGACGAAGTGTTCGAAGAACTTGCTGGCGACGTCCTCGTATGCCCGATTCTCCCGGGCCAGCTCCAGCGCGATCGAGAGCATGTTGAGGCAATACATGCCCATCCAACTCGTCGCATCAGATTGTTCGATGTGACCGCCGGTCGGCAACGGCGCGCTGCGGTCGAAGACGCCGATGTTGTCGAGACCCAGGAATCCGCCCTGAAAGATGTTCTTGCCCTCGGTATCCTTGCGATTGACCCACCAGGTGAAATTCAAGAGCAATTTGTGGAACACGCGCTCCAAGAATACGCGATCGCCCGCACCCGTCCGCTTCTTCTCGATCTTGTAGACACGCCAGGTCGCCCAGGCGTGGACTGGAGGGTTGACGTCGCCCAATGCCCATTCGTAGGCCGGCATCTGGCCGTTCGGGTGCATGTACCATTCGCGCAGCATGAGGATCAGTTGTTCCTTGGCGAACGTCGCATCGACCAAGGCCAACGGGATGCAGTGAAACGCCAAATCCCAGGCTGCATACCAGGGATACTCCCACTTATCCGGCATGGAGATGACGTCGGCGTTGTAGAGATGCGTCCAATCCGAGTTGCGTCCCTGGAGCCGATCTCTGGGCGGTTCGGATCCAGTCGTGTCGCCCTTCAACCATCGATTGACGTCGTAGTGATAGAACTGTTTGTTCCAGAAGAGGCCGGCAAAGGCCTGCCGCTGGACGCGCCGCGCGTCTTCGGAGAGATGAGGCGGCGCAAGGTCATTGTAGAACGCATCGGCTTCCTGAATGCGCTGCGTGAACGTGGTGTTGAATGCTTCGTGCGAGAGACCCTGCTCGCTCCCGTCGTTCGTCAAGCGAAGATGGATGGTGTCCGATGCGCCCGAAGCCAATGAGAGGGTGTAGTGAGCGGCGGCTTTCGAGCCGATCTTGTCGGGGTTCACCGCGTCTCGGTCGCCGCGTATCACGTAATCATGAAAGCCGTCTTTTACATACCGGGCTCCCTCCGTATCCTTGTAGAGCCGCCTGCTGTTCGTTTCGTTTTCCGTGAACAGTAGCGTTGGTTGGCGATCGCACCAGAGGCGGCGTCGCCCATAGTACTCGTGATCCAACTCGATGACGCTCATGCCCTTGGCGGCTTCCCCTTCACGCATTCGCGGCCGGCGCGCATCGAGACCCCAGGACCAGGTGTTCCGAAACCAGAGGGTCGGCAGGAGCGTCAGCTCCGCTGGATCAGGCCCGTGGTTGACGACGTGAATGCGGATCAACAGATCTTCTGGGGATGCCTTGGCATATTCTACGACGACGTCGAAGTATCGATCCTCGTCGAAGACGCCGGTATCGATCAGTTCGTATTCCATGCTCCGCCGGTTTCGTCGCCGATTCTCGTCGACGAGCTTCGCAGTAGGGGAACTCCGCCTGAGGATACTTGTAGAGATACTTCATGTAGGAATGGGTCGGGGTTGAGTCGAGATAGAAGTAATAGTCTTTGACGTCTTCGCCGTGGTTCCCTTCATTGCCCGTGAGGCCGAAGACTCGTTCCTTCAGAATGGGATCTCGTCCGTTCCAGAGAGCAATGGCGAAGCAGATATATTGATGACGATCGGAAATGCCGGCGAGTCCGTCCTCGTTCCAGCGATAGGCGCGTGAGCGAGCCTGGTCGTGAGGAAACGATTCCCAAGCGGTTCCGTGCGGGCTGTAGTCTTCGCGGACGGTACCCCAGGCCCGTTCGCTGAGATAGGGCCCCCAGCGTTTCCAATGTTCCTGCCGGCGGGTGTCTTCATCGAGACGCCGCTGTTCAGCGGTGAGCGATGATGCACTGGTTGGGCTTGATGGGTCAGTTCGGTGTGATGAACGTGGCATGCGCCTCCTCAACGATTCGAGTGGGGGACCAGCCGGGGGAGAGGCTATTCCTGACAACCCTAGCAGGAGAATGACTCAGTCCGCCAGAGGCGTGCGTGTTTTACCCCGAGGACATGCGAACCGTGAAATGTGAAACGTAGGACTGCCGAATGCGTGTGATCCGACCCGTTGACGTGTGAGGTTTGACGGATCGCTGAATGGCGAGACGGCTTGTCACAGCTGCGTATCTGCGTGTGCAACAGAGGCGTTATGGCCTATGCGGATTATGAGGGGAGTTCGATGAGCCGGAGGGTGTAGAGATATTGGTAGAGTCCTTTATGGTCCATCAGTTCGGCATGGGTGCCGGTTTCCACGAGGCGCCCTTTGTTGAGGACCAGGATCCGATCAGCTCGTTGAATCGTCGTTAAGCGGTGGGCGATCACAAAGGTCGTTCGGCCTTTCATGAGTTGTTCCAATGCCTCCTGGACGAGTCGTTCCGACTCACTATCGAGGGCAGAGGTGGCTTCATCCAACAACAAGATCCGTGGATTTTTCACGATGGCCCTGGCGATGGCGATACGCTGCCGCTGTCCGCCCGACACATTGATTCCCTTTTCCCCCACAACGGTCTGATACTGGTCCGGGAAGCTCATGATGAAGTCGTGAGCATGGGCCGCACGGCTCGCCGCCACCACTTCCTCTTGAGTGGCCTTCTCGTTTCCGTAGCGGATATTGTCGAGAATCGTTCCGCCGAACAAGATCGTCTCTTGCGGAACCAGCCCGATCTGCCGATACCAACTGTCCATGGTGACGTGGCGGAGATCCTGCCCGTCGATGGTGATGTGCCCCTCAGTCGGATCGTAGAAGCGGTGGAGCAAGTTCATCACGGTCGTTTTTCCGGCGCCGGTGGGACCGACGATGGCGACCAGTTCGCCCGGCTTAGCTTCGAACGACACATCCGTCAAGACCGGTTGGCGTGGATCATAGGCAAAGCTGACATGCTCCGCCCGGATGTGTCCCGAGACGGTGGACAGCGGCGTGGCCGTAGGGGAGTCGCTCACTTCGGAGCGTGTGTCCAGAATTTCGAACACCCGTTGGGTGGCGCCCTGCGCTTCCCTGATCTGTGCGAACACACGGGCAGCGGAACTGAAGGGGCCGATCAGAATTCCGGCAAAGAGGACGAATGCAAAGAGATCGCCCGGCGACACGCTTCCGTCGATGACCTGGCGTCCCCCATACCACAACACCGCTGCGGCGACGGAGAAGGTGAGGAAGCTGATGACGGGAGTAAACACCGCCATGACGCCGGCCCGTCGCATCGTCAACGACAAGGTCTGTTCGACTTGCGCGGCAAATCTGCTCTCTTCGCGCTGTGTTTGGACGAAGGACTTGACGATACGGATACCGGAGATCACTTCCTCGATCAGGGTACTCATGGCGGCGGTGTGATCTTGAATCGACGTCGAGAGAGATTTCAGCTTTCGCCCGAAGATCTTGGCCACAAGGACGAGCAAGGGGAGCAGAACCAGGGTCAAGAGGCAGAGCCGCCAATTCATCGTCAATAAGAAGGCGATCCCTCCGACGAAGGTCACGAGCTGTTTGGCACTGTCGATCGGCGTTTCGGTGACGACCGATTGGATGACCGTCACATCGTTCATGAGCCGTGAGAGGAGTTCGCCCGTCCGCCGGCGGGCAAAGAAGCTCACCGATAAGGTATGCAGATGCGCAAAGAGATGTCGGCGAAAGTCGGCGATGATGCGCTGCGAAATCCATGCGGTCAGATAGCTATGGCCCATCGAACAGAGCCCCTGCAAGATGACGAGCCCGAGAAAGACGGTGATCATGTCCGTCATCCTGGACTGGTCGTGCTGCACGGTAATGATGTCCCACAGGTTGCCGGCCAGCCGCAGCAGGGCCAGATTGATGGCGGCGACACCCATGACCAGCAGGCCTGCCAGCACCATGCGGGACAGGTAGGGCCTCAGGAATGGGAGAAATCGTGAGAAGGTGGACATGGTGAGGGCGATATTAGTGGAGGTGGCTACGGAAAACCAAGAGAGAACGGCGGAGGGGGAGATTCAAGCTGGAGGCGGTATGACAGCTACAGCTGTGCGATGGACTCGATGAGATTTTTGTTGATGGCCACAAAGTCCGAGCGATCGTTCTCACCGATCACCACGTCGGTGAGGCTGATAAAGAGACGTTGCTCTTCGTTGATCGCATCGGACACACGATTCCGCATGGGAGGAATGAGGAAGTCGCCAACGTAGACGCAGTTCACAGTCCGGACGCGGATGCGAACCTTCTTGCCTTCGGGCACGGACCCCTCCTCCCCCTTCTCGGGTGAAGCCTAGCTTTTGCGACGTTCAAACTTTTGACGCCGGCGCAGCTTCTTGTACTTGTGCTTGCGCATTTTTTTACGGCGTTTTTTTAGCACACTGGACATGCGTTCCCTCTCCTGCAAGAGGCGGAGTGTAGAAGTTTTCACGGCAAATTGCAAGCTCATCAACGGATTAAATTGATCGTGATTGGGTCGGGGCCGAACGTCTTGAGAGTCTGCGATGTGGTAAGAGCCGGCTCACAGGTCGCTTGACCTGCCTGATACTCGTTCCTATATACTGCGACCATCATGCTCCCGTACAAATTCCCACTGATTTCCGGCTTGCTCCTGCTCTGCGCGATATCCATGATCGGCGTCGGCTGCGGTGGCAAGAAGGTTCAGTATCCTGAAGATCACGAACGGTACCTCCGTATCGATCAGGCGGTGGAATCGCTTCGCCACGCGTATGTGAAGAAAGATTCGTCGGATCTGGCTTCGCTCATGATGCCGATTGACCAGCTTGAGCGGCTGCAGGAAGAGGCCCGGGGCGATTTCGAGACATTTAGCGCCATCACGTTGGACTTCGCGGTTGAGCGCATCATGATCGAAGGGGACAACATCGATGTGTTCGTCCATTGGCAGGGGCTGTGGAAAAAAGATGTGGACGATCCGGGTCTCCGTCAGCGAGGCCATACGCGATTGCAGTGGGTCGGAACACAGTCGATTCTGTTGCGCGGGGTTCAGGGCGATGTTCCCTTCGGTATGAAAGCTCGGCAGGTCACGATCGATCCCACACCTTCTCCCAAGAAGAAATAATCCATGCCCTCTCGTCGATCCCGTGCTCCGGTGCAGGCCGATTTCCTGGTCATTGGGAGCGGTGTAGCCGGTCTTCGCGCGGCGTTGGAGTTGAGCCGTACCGGCCGTGTCATGGTGCTGACGAAGGGGCATCCGCTTCAGAGCAGTTCGATCCATGCACAGGGCGGGGTGGCGGTGGCGATGAGTGAAGAAGACGATGTGGCGATCCATTTAACCGACACGCTCAAAGCGGGGCATGGGCTCTGCCGGAAGGAAGCCGTGCGTGTCCTCGTGGAAGAAGGTCCTGATCGAATTCAAGAATTGATCGGGTGGGGAGCCAAGTTCGACAAAGTCGGCGGTAAGTTCGCGTTCGCTCGGGAGGCTGCCCACAGCCGAAGCCGCATCCTGCGCGCGCGGGGGGATGCGACGGGGAACGAGATGGTGCGAGTGTTGATTGCGCGAGGTGAATCGGCAGGAGCGTATTCAGCGATTGGATCATCACTTTACCGTGGATCTCGTCGTTGACGCCGGACGTTGCTGCGGGGCGGTTGTATTGGATGAAGGATCTGGTCGCCAGTTCGTGCTGCCGACTCGCGCGGTCGTGCTGACCACCGGCGGGGCCGGGCAGATCTATGCACGGACGACCAATCCCCCGAATGCCACCGGTGATGGAATGGCCATGGCGCTGCGTGCGGGCGCGGTGCTTCAAGATATGGAGTTCGTCCAATTCCATCCCACTGCACTGTATCTGCCGTCGAGCCCGCCGTTCTTGCTGTCGGAAGCGATGCGCGGGGAGGGTGCGCAGCTGCGCAACAATAAGGGGGCCCTCTTCATGCAGCAGTATCACCCCATGGGAGCGTTGGCGCCGAGAGACATCGTGTCGCGGGCAATTTTGGCGGAGATGGCGGCGACGAAAGCGCGTCATGTCTATCTTGACGTCACCCACTTGGGGGCAGAGTTCGTGAAGCGGCGTTTCCCGACGATTTATGCGACCTGCCTTCGCTATGACATCGATATCACGGAAGAGTGGATCCCTGTGTCTCCCAGCGCGCATTATATGATGGGCGGGGTCTGGACTGACCTGAACGGTGCGACGACCGTTCCGGGGCTCTTTGCCGCCGGGGAGGTGGCCTGTAGCGGTGTGCATGGAGCGAATCGTCTGGCGAGCAATTCCTTGCTCGAAGGATTGGTGTTTGGTGCGCGCGCGGCATCGGCAGCCGTGGCGTTTGCCGGCCGACACGAGCCTCCCACACTGTCGTCTCAGGAGGCCACGCTCCGAGCGGACCAATTCGGCGCACTGGAGGATGCGGAAAAATTGCGAAGCTCACTCAGGCGAACGATGTGGGGACAGGTCGGTGTCATTCGCTCGGGGGAGTCGCTCATCCGGGCCTGTGCGCAACTGTCACGGTGGGCCCAACTCGTGACACAGCCGTTTGCACACCGAGCCGCGCTGGAAGTGAAAAACATGGTGCAGGTGGCGCAATGCGTCGCGGAAGCGGCGCTGTGGCGAGAGAACAGTGTCGGGGCTCATTACCGGTCTGATTTTCCTGAGGCCAAGCGGGCCGGATGGCAACAACACAGTCGCCTAGCGAGCGGGGAAGTTGTTAGCGGGAAGACAGCTCAGAAATCGCGGGGGCTGCTGTTGTCTTTGCGGGGCCGTATCGGCTGACTGGACGTTCCATGATGACGCCATCGCGGACCAGGAACGTGCGGTAGTATCGGAGGACCTTCCGGACGTATTGCCTGGTTTCATCGAACGGGGGAAGTGCCTGATAGCGGTCGACTGCATTCTCTCCGGCATTGTAGGCCGCCAGGGCCAGCGGTAAATTCCCATGGAAGCGGTCGAGTAGTTGGCGTAAGTACTTGGTCCCTCCGCCCACATTATCATCCGGGTCATACATATCCCGCACATCCAGGCGCACGGCGGTCTGCGGCATCAGTTGCATCAGGCCGATAGCGCCGGCGCGAGACACCGCCCGTGGGTCGAAGTCCGATTCAGCTTTGATGACGGCTCGGATCAACGCGGGATGGAGCTGGTGTTGGGAAGAGTGCCGACGAATGACTGGTTCGAGTTCTCGCTCGGACAAGGTGGCGTGGAATCGGCTGGATTCGATCTCGATTTTTCGATAGCGAGAATCGGAGGGGACGTTGGTGAGCGAGATTGAGCCGTTGGGTCCGATAAACTGATAAATTTCTGCCTTGGTTGTTGGCACGGAGAAGGCCAGCGAGCCGATTCCCGCGATGACCGTTGTGGTGAGTCCAATGGCCGCGTGTCGCCGGAGGGATGTCATGATGAGAGAAAAGGTGTTGTGCATGGTTGCAACGATACCAGTCTGCCACTGGGTGTCAACAAAATGCAGGTCTTGTGCCTGGATGTCAGCAGTAAATAGTGCAGAAAAACAATGAGGTCTGCTGGGGTATAGAACGACTAGGGTTCGAGAAAACGTATTCGGTTGGCAATAAATAGTCTGTGAAGCTCCTGGGTGAGAAGTCCCGGTGTTCCATTCCCCACCGGATGTCCGTCCACCATGGTGACCGGCATCACTTCCATACTCGTGTTGGTGAGAAAACACTCGTCTGCCTTATAGATCGCCTCGACCCCAAAATATCCTTCGTCAACGGGGATCTGTGCTTCTTGCGCAAGGCTGAGCACGATGTTGCGCGTGATTCCGTCCAACAGGCCGCATGCAAGTGCCGGGGTGCAGAGCCGGCCGGCTCGGACGAAAAAGAGATTGCTGACGGTGCATTCCGTCAGATGCGATTCCCAATTGAGCAGGATACTGTCGAAGGCGCCTGCCGCAATCGCTTCCCGTTTGGCCAGGATATTGTTCAAAAAATTGGTGGCCTTGATCTGGGGCGGGAGGGCGCTGGGCAGGTTCCGTCTCGTTCGGGCGACGATCAGGTTCACGCCGATACGATAGTGTTCGGGTGAGGGGGGGTGAAGCGGTTTGGTCATGATCACCACGGTGGGGGTTGGGCACAGGGCTGGGTCGAGACCGATGTCGCCGGCTCCTCGGGAGATCGTGATGCGAAGGTAGGCGTCGTTGCGTTCGTGCCGACGTCATTGCGTGTCATCGATTCGTGGAGGAGAGTCCGGCCATCTGTGCTCGGGAATCGGGATCGTCAGGCCGATCGCGTCCGCAGACCGGCGAAGCCGAGCGAGATGTTGGTCCCGCATGAAGATCCGGCTCCCGTAGGAGCGAATCGTTTCATAGACGCCATCGCCGTAGAGAAAACCATGATCGAAGACGGAGACAACGGCCTCCTCTTCTTTCACGAACCGATCATTGAGATAAATCCACATCGTTATGCCTGCTTTGCAGCGCGCTGAAGAACGCCTGGGCCTTCTGGAGCGTTTCCTCGTATTCCTTGGCCGGATCGGAGTCGGCGACAATTCCGGCACCGACCTGCAAGTATCCCTTTCCCCCACACCATACCAACGTTCGAATCACGATATTGAGATCGAGGTCGCCGTTCCAGCCGATGTACCCAAATGATCCGGTATAGGGACCACGGCGTACCGGCTCCAGCTCCTCGATAATCTCCATGCAGCGGATCTTTGGCACGCCCGTGATGGTGCCTCCGGGAAATAGGGCCTGAATCAGATCGAAGGGTGTGGCGTCCGGCTTCAAGGCGCCGCTGATATGGGACACGATGTGGCTGACGTGGGAGTACTGCTCAATCGCCATGAACTCATCGACCTGCACGCTGCCGAATCGGCAGACGCGGCCCAGGTCGTTCCGTTCGAGATCGACGAGCATGAGATGTTCCGCCCGCTCCTTTTCATTCGCGAGTAATTCGCCGATGAGACGTTGATCGTCACGAGCGTCGAGCCCGCGCGGCCTGGTTCCGGCTATCGGGCGCGTGTCCGCCTGCCGGTCTGTGCAAGCGAACCAGCCGTTCGGGCGAGGAGCTGATCAGCGTGACATCGTCGAAGTGCATGAGCCCTGAAAAAGGCGAGGGGTTCACGGCTTGGAGACGTCGATAGAGTTCCTGCTCGTAGGGCTGTCGTTCTGTGTCATCGTTGTAGGCGCTGGGAGGTTGCAGGGTGAATCGATGTGACAGGTTGGCTTGGTAGATGTCTCCTGCCGCAATATACTCCTGGCAGCGCCGGACTCGATCGAGGTAGGCGTCCCGTGTTTGGTTCGGATGAAAGTCCATCTGATCGAGAGAGGGAAGATTCTTGAAGGGAGCGGGCCTTCCGCTCAATCTGGCTTCCCACTCGGCCAGCCGATCTAAGCCCTCGCGATAGAGTTCTTCTCGGGGCTCTCCCAAAAACCGTTCCATGGGCGGACAAAAGATAATCTGCAGACGATCGGTTTGATGATCGACGGCGGTGATGATGTCGTACAGACCGAATTGCAGATCAGGG
The DNA here is from genome assembly GCA_963801725.1 of uncultured Nitrospiraceae bacterium. Taxonomy (GTDB): domain Bacteria; phylum Nitrospirota; class Nitrospiria; order Nitrospirales; family Nitrospiraceae; genus Palsa-1315. Next base: position 39,252 of record CAWDFX010000002.1, on the reverse strand, counting down.
CAACTGTAGATCGTCTTTGGCGATGGATGGAAGCGTTTCGAATTCGCGAACGAGATCGTAGCTGAGGTAGCCGACGGCTCCGCCCAAAAAAGGGGGCAAATCCGGAGGAGGCTCGATCTGGGGGCAGGCGAATAGGCGGCCGAGGCTTCCAAAGGGATCTTGTGAGACGGATTCGCGTCCTTCGTGGGTGCGAAGGACGGTCTGTCCTTGTCGTTCCGTCAGCACCGAGAAGGGGTTACTCCCTAGAAAAGAATAATGGCGTCCGCCGCCTGTCCGCTTCCCGCTGTCAAGGAGGAACGAGGGCTGAGAGGGAGACGCAATCAGGCGGTACAACTCAAAGGGTGTCCTCCCTTGGCCGTCCATCGTGAGGACCAGGGGCTGTGGAGGCCCACCAAGAAACGATGGTTGGGAAAAACGAGTCATGGGTGAATGAGTATCGCTCTACATGTGGACGGCATTCACTATACCCCACTGGTTCGGCTGTGTCACAGCGTATGGTCGGCTTGACAATTTCACAGTGATTCTGCTTGAATTGCGCGCCCGCCATCGGCAGAGTCTTTGCGTTATGTGCTGCATTGCCTCTCCTCCGTGGGTATGACATGCCCCCTTCACAAGATCCATTGTACGCCGGGCTTGGCCAAGCGGTCCGGATCGCAACAGATCTGCTCGCTGCGCTGATTGTCGGAGGAGGGTTGGGGTGGGTGTGCGATACATACCTCTTTGATTCTTCCCCCTGGGGGATGGTCGTCGGTCTTGTGTTGGGATCTGTGGCTGGGATCAGGAATGCGTATCGGTCGGCGCAGCGGTGGCCGAAGACATAACAATTTTTACTAGACGAAACATATAGAGCGCCATGGAAGAAAGTCCGCTTCATCCCTTCGAACTTCACAAGTGGATACCGATCTCGCTCGGCGGATTCGATATTTCCGTCAACAAGGCCGTTGTCATGATGTGGGTGGTCGTCTCCCTGGCGGCGGTGCTCATGGTGATCGCAGGATCGGCGCGCAAGCTGGTGCCCGGCAAGTTGCAGAGCGTGGCGGAGATCATGGTGGATTTTATTCGCAGCATGATCCTCGATACGATGGGTAAAGGGGGGATGCGATTTTTCCCGCTTATCGCCACCCTCTTTCTCTTTATTCTCTTCTGCAATCTTATCGGGTTGATCCCCGGCAGCTACACCGTGACGAGTCAGATTATCGTGACGGCTGTGTTCTCCTGCGTGGTATACGGGATCAGTCTGATCATGGGATTTCTGATCCATGGAATCAAGTTCTTGGGCATTCTCATCCCACCCGGTACGCCTGGATGGCTGCTGCCGTTAATGATACCGATCGAATTGATGAGTCAGTTGGCGCGGCCCATTTCACTGGCCGTTCGGTTATTTGCGAATATGACGGCTGGTCACGTGATTCTCGGGGTCCTGTTCGGCATGGCGATCAGCGGCGGATTGTTGATCGGGTGGCTGCCCTTTGCGTTTACGGTTGCAATATACGGATTGGAAGTCGGTATCGCGTTCATTCAGGCCTATATTTTCACCATATTGACCTGCGTCTATATTGGGGACGCATTTCATTTGCATGGCCATGATGAGCATGCGCACTGACAGGCTGCTGAAAGGCCGTCCAGGAGCGTTTTCAGCCGCCGTCGGCTCATCGACATATTCTCACCCTGTGCTTCAAGGTATTCGCGTCCTGCGGCCTTGCTGGGAGATATGTTGAGCAGTCTGTTTGGGCGTACAATGAGTTTTCATTAAAGGAGGATAGACAAACAATGGATTCAGCAGCAGCAGGATTGATAGGCATGGGCTGTGCCGCAGCAGGATTTGCCGGAGCCGGTGTAGGGATCGGCTACATCTTCGGGAAAATGATTGAAGTGGTGGCGCGCCAGCCGGAAGCGGAAGCTCGTGTCACGAAGTATATGTGGATCGGGTTTGCCCTGGTGGAAGCCATCGCGCTGTATGGGCTGGTCATTGTGTTCATCATTATGGGCCTCCGCAAGTGGGTAGCGAGGTAAGAGAAAGAAATGGATACTCCACGATTATCCCCTCACACATCCACTCAGGGGAATTACATGCCGCAGTTTGAATCTCACTTTTTTTCTTCCCTGATTTTTTGGGAAATCGTGTCGTTCGCGATTCTCTTATTCGTGCTCTACAAGTATGCCTTCCCCGGCATCTTGAGTGCATTGGAAGAACGGGAAAAGAAAATTAAGGACAGCCTCGATCAAGCCGAGCGTCACCGGTCAGAGGCCGAACAGAAACTCAAGGAGTACGAGGCCAAGCTGAACATGGCTGCGAAAGAGGCGGAAGGCATTCTGGCTGCCACAAAGGAACGGGCACAGCGGCTCATGGAGGAAAATGAGCAGCGAATGACGGCCGAAGCCGAGCGGATCAGAGGCGATGCGACGCGTGAAATCGATCATGAGCGTCGCAAGGCGATTCAGGATATTCGCGCCCAAACGACCGATTTAGCCTTGATGGTGGCGGAGAAAGTCGTACAGCGAAGTCTGAATGAGGCGGACCACCGAAAATTTGCAGACGATGCACTCGAGGCGCTATCAAAGTCTTACCAGCGATAATTCTTGAACCGGGCGGGGTCAGCCCAGGCTGACCCCGCCCGGTCTGTATCCTTCCAAATCCACACAGACGAAGCGAAATCCGGCCTTGCGGAGGCGGGCGCTGATGTGCGCACGCAGATCCGGCTGGTTCAGTCGAGAAAACTCCTCCGCCCCGACCTCGATTCGTGCCACCTCTCCGTGCTCTCGTACACGCACATGGCGAAATCCCTCAGCCTGTAGAATGTCTTCAGCCTGTTCCACGCGACGGAGACTGTCAATCGTGATGGGAGTGCCGCGAGGGATTCTGGAAGAGAGGCAGGCGGCTGCCGGCTTATCCCAATTTGAGAGTCCCAACGTCTGAGCGAGTGCCCGCACATCGGACTTTGAAAGGGAGGCTTCGACCAGCGGGCTTCGAATGCCCCACTCGCGTGCGGCTTTGATTCCAGGCCGATCGTCCCCGAGATCGTCGAGGTTCGTTCCATCCGCAATCCACAGGCTCGCACGCGGTTCGCGCAGCCCGTCCATCAATTGATAGAGATCGGTCTTGCAATGGAAGCAGCGGGCTGCATCGTTCTGTACGAAGGCTGGAATCTCGAGTTGATCGGTGTGGACCAGTTCATGCCGCGCGCCGATCTCTGCGGCGACCTGCTTTGCGCCTTCGAGTTCGATCGTGGGAAATGTCGGTGAGACAGCGGTGACGGCCAGCGCGTGTTCACCGAGTTGCTCATGGGCGATTTTCAGGACGACGGTGCTGTCGATTCCGCCGGAGAAAGCGACCAGGACGGACTGCATGTCCGCAATCACCTGGCGGAGTGTAGTGAGTCGATCGTTGAGAGATTCGGTCGTCATGGATTTCTGCCTTTAACGTTGCGTCTCTGAGCAATGCGAGCGAGATTGGCGAACCTCTTCAGCATCCTGCTAGTGTTTGACCTTCGCTTTGGCAATGTTGCCTACCACCACTAAGGCGTATCGTTTAGGATCGAGGTATTGTTTGGCCACGCGCTGGACGTCTTCCTTCGTGACCCGGTCTATCCATTTCGGATAATCCGTGAAATATTCGAGCCCCAGGCCATAGAATTCCACTTGGGCGAGCACGTGCGCGAGTTTCGCGGTGGAGTCAAACCGCAACGGAAAGCTGCCGATCAAGAATGATTTGGCTTCGGCCAATTCCTGATCGGACACCGGTACGTCACGGATAGACCTGATCTCGGATAGGACCCCGGTGATGGCTTGGTTCGTCGTCTCCGTCTTAGTCTGGAGGTTGACCCAGAATGACCCAGGCATCAGCCGGGCGTCGAAGTGGCTCATGATCCCATAGGCCAGTCCCTGCTTGTCGCGAATCGAATCCATCAAGCGAGAAGAAAATCCACCGGCTCCCAGAATGTAATTCATCACCGTGACTGAATAAAAATCCGGGTGCGCGCGGGGGAGGCCTCCATGACCAAGCACGATGGTGGACTGGGTGAGATCTTTCTCGATGAGTTGGACCGTTCTCCGTTCGACCGGCGAAGGCTTCTTCGTACTCCGCGTTGTCGCCACCCCTTTTTTCCAGGTTTCAAAATGGGTCTGCACCAGCGCAGTGGCCTGTTCCAGAGTCACGTCTCCGACGATGGTCAGAATGACTTGGGAAGGGGAGTATTCCCGTCCATAGAAGGACTGCACGTCGGCCAGGGTGATCTTGTTGAGCGTCTCTTCCGTTCCATTGACGGGCCACCGGTAGGGGTGCCCGTGGAAAACCAGCTGATTGAACGCTTTCATGGCGATATGGCCCGGGTCGTCGTTGTCGCTTGCCATCTCGCCCAGCAGTTGGGTGCGAATCCGTTCGAATTCCTGCTTCTGAAACGCGGGATGTTGCAGCATATCTGCAAGCAGGGTAAAGCCGAGGTCAATGTCTTTCTTGAGTACGCGGGCGGAGGCGGTGGTGAAATCCTCCGACGCTGTGGCTTCCAGTGCCCCGCCGACGAAATCGATTTGTTCCGCCTGCTGTTTTGACGTACGCGTGGTTGTTCCTTCATCCAGGAGGCTGGCGACGAGGTTCGCGAGTCCTGCTTTGTCAGGAGGATCCTGAGCAGAGCCGGTCTTGATCAGCGCGTGGATTTCAACGATGGGAAGGAAATGTTGCTCAAGGACGAGCACCGTGATGCCGTTTGCCGTCGTGAATTTCGTCGGCGCGATTTCTGCCGCCACACTGGGACCGCTTGCCATGAGCAACGCGCAGAGTCCCATCATGAGGATCAGAGTCGCCTGTCGTCGAGGTGCGACAGGCCGTCGTCTCGTCGTCGGCATGATTAGGGCCTTCCCTGTTGCGCGGCCGTGGGGGGGGCCTCTGGTTGTTTGGGGGGCACGGGAATCAGCGTGCCGACGGTCCGATTGTCTTCCGTCAGGTATTGGCGGGTGACACGCTGAATATCTTTGGTCGTCACCGCCCGGATTCGTTCGACAAACTGGTCGATTTTCCGCCACCCGGCACCGACGGATTCAGCCTGTCCGAGCAACATGGCACGCCGGAAGTTGGAGTCCTGTTCGAAAACATGGGTGGCTTCGACTTGGTTCTTTGCCCGTTGGAGTTCTTGCTCTGTCGGCGGATCAGCCTGGAGACGTTTAATCTCTCGATGGAGAGCGTCCTCGACCATCTCCGGTTTCTGGCCTGGGCTCACGAGGGCATAGAAGTAGAAAAGACCAGGATCGGTCTGCAACAAGCTGTATTCTGCTCCGACAGCCAGCGACGATTTTTGTTCGTATACGAGGCTCTGGTACAGGCGTGAGCTTTTCCCATGCGACAGAATCGAATCCAGAATGTCGAGCGCATACGAATCTTCGCTGGTAAAATTCGGCACACGATAGCCCATCATGACGAACGGGACTTGCGCATCTCGCTTGAGGAGGAAGCGGCGTTCACCTTTTTGCTCCGGCTCCATGGTGGCGAGCGGCTTGGGTTCCGGTCCTCGCGGGATCGGTTCGAAAAGCTGTTTGATCGTGGGGAGCAGGCTGTCGGCGTTGATGTCGCCCACCACGACGAGGGTCGCATTGTTGGGGGAGTAATAGGTGTCGTAATGTCGTTGCAAGTCGTCCAAGGTCATCGCATCCAAGTCGCCGAACCAGCCGATCACCGGCCAATGGTACGGATGGCTGAGATAGGCCTGGGCGAAGAGCGCCTCGACGAGCGCACCTTGCGGGTCGTCCTCCGTGCGAAGGCGTCGTTCTTCCTTCACGACCTCTCGCTCCGTCGTCAACTCACTCATGTCGAGCACGAGCCCCTGCATGCGATCGGCTTCGAGCTCCAGGGCCAGTTCGACGCGGTCGGCCGCGAGATTCTCGAAGTAGGCGGTGAAGTCCTGGCTCGTGAAGGCATTATCCATTCCCCCGTTCTTGCGAATGAGACGGGAAAAGGTGCCTTTGGGATATTTCGCGGTGCCCTTGAACATCATATGTTCAAGCATGTGGGAGAGGCCCGCGCGGCCCATGACTTCGTTGCGTGAGCCGACCTTGTACCAGACTTGGACCGTGGCCACCGGAGCCTTAGGCACTTCGACTAAGAGGACTTTCATCCCATTGGAGAGAATGAACTCACGAGGTTCCGTTGCAAAGGCGGGCGATGTGAAAACGAAGACAAGGCTGCTCGCGGCAGCCAACCATGATATTCGCATGATGTATCGAGAATACAGCCAGGTCATGTTTGGGCGGTGCGCACAGTGCATGCTAGCAACGGGATTCGATTTGTGTCAAGGCACGCTCTGCGTATTCGGGTGAGAGATTACCCAATTGGCCGCAAGCGCCGAGGACGTCGAGCCCCCGGCTCTTACGGACGAACACATCGAGGCCTGCCTGTCGCACGATAGCTTGAAAGGCGGAAATGTCGCGTTCCGATGGGCGGCGAAAGGGATTCCCAGGAAACTCATTGAACGGAATTAAATTGATTTTGCACGCGATCCCGCGGACGAGTTTAGCGAGTCGGCGAGCATCGTCAGCGTGATCATTCACCCCGGCCAGCAGTACGTACTCGAAGGTGAGTCGTCGGGTCGGCGGTAAAGGGTACCGGCGGCAGGCGGCGAGCAATGTCTTTGAGCGAGGCGATCCCATTGACGGCCGGCATCAGGCTGGCGCGCTGGTCGTCAGTCGTGGCATTCAGTGAGATGGCCAGATTGACGCCGAGTGGCGCAATATCTTTCAATCGCGCTGCCAGGCCGGCAGTCGAAACCGTAATGCGTCTCGGCGACCATCCGAGCCCCCAGGGTTTGTTGGTGAGTCGCCGAATGGCCTCTGACAAGGCCTCCATGTTGGCCAAGGGTTCGCCCATTCCCATGAAGACGAGGTTGGTGATCCGCTCGCTAGCCTCGAGGTGATCTTGGGCGGTCAGCACCTGTTCCATGATTTCAGACGGCTTCAAGTTTCGTTTCAATCCCATTGTGCCAGTCAGACAGAATCCGCAATCCAGGGTACAGCCGACCTGCGTTGAGACACAGAGGGTCAAGCGGTCTTCATCGGGAATCAGCACTGTTTCGACGGTGAGTCCATCGCTGAGCGTGAGGACCAGCTTTCTCGTATGATCGATCGAACGGAAGACCGTGCAGCCTGCAGGGCGTGGAATCGTTGCCAGTGAAGCCAGCGCTGTTCGTTCCGATTGGCTGAGGTCCGTCATCTGGTTGATGTCTTTCGCTCGACGTTGATAGAGCCAGCGCAAAATCTGACCGGTTCGGTAGCGTGGCCATCCGAATTGCTGCACGAGCCGGCCCATCCCTGCTTCATCAAGGGTCAGGAGGTTCGTGGGAACTGTGCGTGCAGAGAGCGCGTCTTTTTCGTGCCGCATGAGGGCAGCCTACCACAGCCGTAAAAAATGGAACAAGACGCAGAGCTTACACGGCTTTGCTGGCAACAAGGGAGGCACACTGCTATATATGTTACAGATCGAGAGGGAGACGACGAGTGCACCACTATCTTAACTCATGGGCGAGACGAAGCCTGCTCTTTGCCGCGTCGATCGGCCTTTGCGGGTTTGCACTACTCTCTGACCAGGCGTTCGCCGGTCCTTCTTCTCCCTCGATGTCGAGTGACACCGGCGCGTGTGAGAGGGCGGAAGATTGTTTTCAGGCCGCCGCAATGCCGAAGGAACGGCTGGGCAAGACCCTCAATAAGGAGCAAGTGTTGTTGCTCAAGCTTGATCGGCTGCAACGGGTGATGGAGCGATTTCCCGCGACCCTCTGGGCTAAGCGCGCAGGACTGCTGTCCGGGGTGTTGCTCCTCGAACGGAACCCTGCCGTGGCGATTCAATTTCTCCGCGCGGCACAACGAGACTTTCCTGCCTTGGATGACTATCTCCGACTATGGACGGGGGAGGCGTTGTTGAATCTCGGAAATGCCAAACAGGCGGCGGAGATGTTCGAAAGCATTCCACAGGCGGTGCCTGACTCCTATTTGCTGACCAAGGCGGCCTATCGGGCAGGGGAAGCGTGGTATCAGGTGTCGAGTTGTCCGGAAGCGACGGCGTGGTTTGCAAAGGCGGTGGAACTGAATGATAAGGAACCAGGGACTCCACGAGCGCTGCTTCGAAGAAGCGCCTGCCAACTGCGAGACAACAACATACGGGAAGGCCGCGAAACATTGATGCAGCTCTGGGTTCGGTTTGCCTATAGCGCCGAGGCGAAAGAAGCAGAGACACTACTGGCCTCAAATCTTGGTGGCGAGCCGTGGGTTGTTCAGCCGAGCGAGCGGCTTGCCCGCGCGCAGGCGTATCTTGGACAATCCTTTCATGCGGAAGCGATCGAGGAGCTCCGAAAGTTTCTTGCGGCTGATCCACAGTCGCCCCGGCGCGCCGAGGCGAAGCTGAAGCTCGGCATTGCGCAAGTACGGCTGAAACAGTATGACGAAGCCCGAGAGACGTTCCGTGCGTTGGTGAAAGATGGGGGAACGGAATCCCGCGACGCGTCGGTCTGGCTTGCCCGTGTCTATCTTCGGCAAGGACAGGGGGACAAGTTGTTAGATCTTGCCCGTACAATGGCGACATCTTCGCTCACTGCGGAGCAGAAGGGCCAGATCACCTTGTTCGCCGGGATGTGGTTGGAAGATCAGTATCGCTTTGACGAGGCGATCGAACGGTACCGGCAGGTGGCAAAGGTTGGAGAGCCGGTGGCTCAGCGAGCCGAGGCGCGGTGGCGCGTGGGCTGGGTGCACTACCGTATGGCGCGCTATCGTGAGGTTGGTGACGAGCTGCGTCAACTCGGTGATCAGCGCGACAGCGATTTTGAGCCACAAGCGCTCTATTGGATGGGGCGCGCGGCCGAATTGAGCCAGCAGCCCCACGCTCGTGATGTGTATGTGCAACTCTGCCAGCAATACGTCTATACCTATTATTGCCAGCTGGCTCGCGAACGGATCGATATCCCGTTGTCGGAGCCCCCTGTGTCCGAACAGATTTCGGCGACCGTCCCGGTCAACGGTGGCACGCCGACGAATGGTGAGACTACACGCGTGGTGCCTACGAGGGCAGAAATCGAGCAGCAGCCGGCGTACCGTCGAGCCATTGAGCTCAAGACGCTGGGGTTGGAATCGGATGCTGCGCGCGAGTTGGCCGGGTTGACCGATCGCTATAGCCGAGATCCTGATGTCCTCATGGCGCTTGCGACGATGTTGAACGAGGTGGGTGCCTACCACCATGCACTCCGACTCGCGAGAGCCAGGTTCCGCGATAAATTGGAGCGAACCGGCGGTATCGTTGACCCGTCGCTGTGGAAAGTCGCCTATCCAACCGGCCTTCTTCCCATGATCAAAAGCCAGGGTGCGAGCGGTGTCGACCCCTATTTGGTGGCGGCGATCATTCGGGAGGAGAGTCAGTACGATTGGCAAGCTGTATCGCGGGTCGGTGCAATTGGCCTGATGCAGGTGATGCCGGGAACTGCGAATAATGTGGCGCAGCGGCTTGGGCTTCCTGCAGTAAGTCGAGATGATCTTTTCGATCAAGAGACCAATATTCAGATCGGAGTCCGCTACGTCGAACAGTTGCTCGAACAATTTTCCGGGAATGTTGCATTCACCATTGCCTCATACAATGCAGGGCCGATAGTTGTGAAAAGTTGGATAGCGCTGCACCCTGGACGAAGCCAGGATGAGTTCATCGAACTGATCCCGTATCAGGAGACGCGGCAGTATGTGAAACGTGTACTGCGAAGCTACCGGGAATATCTACGGTTAGATAAGGCCTCCTGATGGCTATTTCTTGACAAGATCTAGACAAGTTTCTATAGTGCGCCACAACCTGTAGGGGTTTGCTAAGGAAGAGAGTGGGGGAATGGCACTCGATCGGTTGGACGCATTCGAAACTCGTATTAGGGATCTGGTCAAGCTCGTTCAAGAGCTGAAGAAAAAGAATGCAGCGCTCGAAGAAGAATTAAAGGTCGTTCGACGACGACTTGTGGAGAAGGATGATTCGAATCGACGGTGGGAACAAGAGCGTGTCGATATCAAGTCTCGGATAGAAAAAGTCCTCGGTGACATCGAGTTGTTGGAGTGCCTTGAAGAACGCAAGGAGGTGGCCCTTGACTAAGACCATTGACGTGGAAATCTACGGCCAACGGTACGCGATTCGTGGCGAAGCGGACGAAGGAGATATCCGGCGCCTCGCGAGTTTTGTTGATGGCCAGATGCGCCATCTCGCGGAAGGAATGAATACGACGACCCCTTCCAAACTCGCCGTGCTGACCGCACTCAATTTGGCTCACCAGTTGTTTGAGCTCGAACGGAAGCGTGCTCAAGGTGAAGCGGATGTCGAGCGCCGGATGAAGTCGCTCATGGAATCGATAGAGGAGCAGGTACCGACCTCGCTCTTTCGCTAGATTCAACTTGCAAAGGGTGGCCCCCTTTGTTATCGTGGTTCGTGTGTATCGGGACGTAGTAGATTCTACGATTAGGGATATGATTAGGTCATGCTCGAACCGGTTCAGTGATCCGGGGATACGATGTAGTCATCACGGAATGGATGTGGGTTTTTGATGCTGGCGAAATTGAGGCAGTTAGTAGAATGTGTGCAAGGGTTTGTCCACCTCATGTATAACTTCTTAGAGATGTTGGGCGAGGTCATAGAGATCATGCTGCCGTCGAAGAGTGCGGTCTACGGAAACAGCCAACGGTTGCTTCCGGTTCGCACGCTGAATCCTCTCATGCGAATGAGAGTGTACCGACGCAGATGGACCTCGTGGGATCTATCCCGCACAGGACATACCCGTTATCTCAATCCAGCAAGGCATCCGTCCCCGTGGAGTCCGTACTCGGAATAGGCCTGTAGACCGCGTTTTCGGCCGTCCTTTTCTAGTCCCGCATCTTTCTACCGCGCCCCCTTCGCATTCAAGACTCGTCGAATAACCTTGTATCAAACGAGGCTGGGAAGAGGCTTCTTCTCGACTCGTGACTGTAAGGGGGGAGTCCACATGTCAACCTCAATTATTGCCTATCTGTTGGCAGGACTCGTTGGAGGGCTGCTCGGAATCGGCATCTTTGAGCTGATCCGCCGCTCATCGAGCGTCACGAAAAAGGCACAGGAAGAGGAGCAATCCCGCCAGGCTATACAGAACGCTCAGCGGGAGGCGGAGAACATCGTCAAAGAAGCAAAGCTAGAAGCGAAAGACCTTCTGTTGCAATCGAAAATGGAACTTGAGAAGGAGCAGAAGGCCAAAATGGCCGAGCTCGCTGTGGCAGAAAAGCGTGCGATCCAACGAGATGAGGCCCTCGAACATCGGATCAGCACGATAGACAAACGGGATAGCGAGGCCCAGAAGCGAGATCTGGAGTTGTCGAAGAGAGAAGAGAAGCTGCTGGCTAAGGAAGCCGCTTGTGCTCGAGTAGAGAAGGAGCATCGTGAGGCACTAGAACGTATTGCGGGGATTACGGCCGAGGAGGCTAAGAAGCAGCTGATTCAAGAAATGGAAAGCCAAGCGCGGCTTGAGGCCGTTGGGCATGCCAAGCGGACGTTAGAAGAAGCGCGGGAGAATGCGGAACGGGAAGCGCGCGAGATCATTACCAATTCGATTCAACGAGTGGTGCGTGATTACGTGTCCGAATCCACGATTTCTGTCGTGCCGATCCCGAACGACGCGATGAAGGGACGGATCATTGGGCGGGAAGGGCGCAACATTCGTGCAATCGAGGCCGCAACCGGGATCGACCTGATTATCGATGAGACGCCTGAAGCCGTCATTGTGTCAGGTTTTGATCCGTTGCGTCGCGAGATCGCCAAGGTCTCGCTCGAACGGTTGATGCATGACGGGCGCATCCATCCTACACGGATCGAAGAAATCGTTGAGAAAGTCAAAGTTGATATCGATAAGCTCATGTATGACGAGGCCGAGAAAATCATCTTTGAGTTGGGGCTCTCGGATTTTCACCCGGAGTTGATCAAGGTGCTCGGTCGGCTCAAGTACCGGACCAGCTATGGACAAAATAATCTTTATCATTCGCGTGAAGCCGCGTACATCTGCGGCATCATGGCCTCGGAGCTCGGTCTCGACGTGAAGTTGGCAAGGCGGGGTGCGCTCCTGCACGACATCGGGAAAGCCGTCAGTCATGAAGAAGAAGGCCCGCATGCCATGTTGGGTGCTGAGATCGCCAAGAAGTACGGCGAGAGCGAGAAAATTGTGAACGCCATTGCGGGACACCACGAACAAGTCGCGCCGATCTGCCCAGAATCGGTTTTAGTTGCTGCGGCTGAAGCGTTGTCTGCAGCCAGGCCTGGGGCTAGACGGGAAGCCTTGGAGACCTATGTGAAACGGCTGGAGAAACTCGAGTCGCTTGCCACGACGATCAAGGGGGTGCAGAAGGCCTATGCCATCCAAGCGGGTCGAGAAATCCGCGTCATCGTTCGACAGGAGGACATTACCGATGCCGAGTCGTTCCAACTGTCTCGGGACTTGGCGAAGAAGATTGAGCAGGAACTGACCTATCCCGGTACGATCAGAGTGACCGTGATTCGAGAAAGCCGGTATGTGGAGTACGCTAAGTGAAGGTCCTCTTCATTGGCGATATTTTTGGTGAGCCTGGGCGTCGAGCGTTGGCCAGGGCGGTTCCCAGACTGGTGGCTCAGCGGCAAATTGATATCGTGATCGGGAATGGAGAGAACGCGGCTGGCTGGGTTTGGCATCACGCCGGAGCTGGCAGAAGAGTTGTTCGACCTCGGCCTTGCGGTGATTACGACCGGGAATCATGCGTGGGATAAGAAGGAAATTCTCGATTACTTTCCCCGAGAGCCACGACTCCTTCGTCCGGCGAATTATCCGAGTGGGGTGCCGGGTAGCGGAAGTGTGGTGGTCGAGTCGGCCGGCGGAGAACAGCTCGGCGTGCTCCAACTGATGGGGCGTGCGTACATGCCGACTTTGGACTGTCCGTTCCAGGTAGCCAAAAAAGAATTGGCCGCGCTGAAGAAGCGAACGGTTGCCGTGGTTGTTGACATGCATGCGGAGGCTACATCAGAGAAAATGGCGATGGGGCACTATCTGGACGGAGAGGTCGTCGCTGTGGTGGGCACTCACACGCATGTGCAAACGGCCGATGATCAGATTCTCCCGAAGGGGACTGCGTATGTGACGGATATAGGGATGACCGGCCCACTCCATTCCGTAATTGGGGTGAAGAAAGAGTTGGCGATCGAAAAGTTCTTAACCGGGATGCCACGGCGCTTTGAGGTGGCTTCGGGTCCCTCTGTCTTTTGCGCAGTGCTGCTCGAACTTGATGCGCGTCTTGGTAAGGCACTGTCGATCGAACGAATTCGCATTATCGACTAAAGGAGACCCGCCACGAGCCCTTCCGGTTTCCCCGCTTCCCCTGGTCAGGCTGTTTCTCCGAAACGGATTTTGACGGTTTCGGAGTTGACGGGACTGCTTCGCACCTCGATCGAAGAACAATTCTCTGCCGTCTGGTTGGAAGGTGAACTTTCCAATCTCCGCGCTCCCGGATCGGGACACGTCTATTGCACGCTCAAGGACAAGACGAGCCAAATTCGCGCAGTGCTGTTCCGGTCCAGTGCGGTGAAGTTGCGGTTTGCCTTGCAAGAAGGGCTACAGGTGATTGTGCGGGGCCGGCTCACGGTCTACGAACCGCGTGGAGAGTATCAGATCGTGCTCGACACGGTGGAGCCGAAGGGGGTCGGCGCGCTGCAGCTGGCATTTGAACAATTAAAAGCACGATTAGCAGCGGAGGGGCTGTTCGATCAGGACAGAAAAAAGCCGATCCCGGCATTTCCTCGAACCGTGGGTGTCATCACATCGCTAACCGGCGCCGCCATTCGGGATATCCTGGCTGTTCTTCGGCGACGCTGGCCGACGCTCCATATTCTTATCGCCCCGGTTCAAGTCCAGGGGGAGAGTGCCGGGCGTCAAATTGCTGGGGCGCTAACTGCCTTGAACGACCTGGGTACTGTGGATGTCATCATTGTTGGCCGAGGTGGAGGCTCGTTGGAAGATCTCTGGAGTTTCAACGAAGAGATCGTGGTGCGTGCCATTGCGGCTTCCCATGTTCCAGTAGTGTCGGCTGTCGGACATGAAATCGATGTGACGCTTGCCGATTTCGTCGCCGATCTTCGAGCGCCGACACCGTCGGCGGCAGCGGAGGCAGTGGTTCCGGTGTTGGCTGAGATCGTGGAACGATTGCGGGAACTCAAGGTCCGTCTAGGACAGGTGATGCTCCGGTATTGTGCGTTCGAGCGGCAACGGCTCGATGCCGGCATTCGAGGGGTGACAGATGTACGTTTCCGTATCCAGGAAACGACGCAACGGACAGATGAAATGGTGGGTCAATTGCGTGAGATGGTCCAAGAACTGCTCACGGCTTGGCGTGAACGGGTTCATGGGGTGCAGCGCGATCTATCCAGCCTCAATCCTATTGTCGCGATCAAGCAAGGTCTGGCGACAGTTCCGCAACTCTCTAAGCGCCTTGAAGGGCAGATGGGGGTGGTGCTGGCGCAGCATCGTCACCGGACCCATGCGACACTGGTGCAGCTTAATACTCTGAGTCCCTTGGCGATTCTGGGACGTGGCTACAGTATTCTTCAAACGGTTCCGGCTGGTCAAATACTCCGGCGGGCAAACGACGTCGAGGCTGGACAGGAGTTGGAGGCTCAATTGGCAAGTGGGCGTTTAGGCTGTGTGGTCACGCGCGTGTGTATTGATTCCTCAGTTTGAAATCGTTGTATGGTCGAGTATAATGAGTCTCCCCCTCATAAATAATGACGAGGTGTGTCGTGGCAGCGGTGAAATTTGAACAGGCAATGGCGCGGTTGGAAGCCATTGTTGGTGAGTTGGAAAAAAGCGATCTTCCGCTGGATGAGTCGCTCAAGATCTTTGAAGAGGGGATTCGCCTTTCAAAGAATTGTCTCAAGATTTTAGAGGAAGCCGAGCATAAAGTAGAAGTGCTAGTGCAAGATAAGAACGGTAAGAAACGAATCCATGCCTTCTCTCCAGACGACGCAGCCGATGAACCGTCCTCCTAGCTTCTCTAGTACAGGCTTTTATTTCCATCCATGCCCTGGTGAGTGGTTTCTTTAGTCGATATGGCTACCCTTCCTCGTGTTCACAAAGAACGGTTGGATCGTGTGCTTGCGGCTCAGGGTCTAGTGCCCAGTCGGGAGGCTGCAGCCAGAACCGTCTTGGCAGGCGGAGTATCGGTTGATGGGATTATGGTGGATAAGCCTGCGAAGCTGGTGCCGCTGGATGCGCGGATCGAGATCGTGCAGCCTGCGTTGTTTGTCAGTCGATCGGGTGACAAATTGGCTGCAGCCCTTGATGCCTTTCATATTGATCCGAGAGGAACAATCGGCTTGGATGTTGGGTGTTCGACCGGTGGGTTTACCGACTGTTTGTTGCAGCGAGGAGCCACCCGCATTTATGCCATCGACGTGGGGTATGGACAATTTGAGTGGAGACTTCGCAAAGATTCACGTGTTGTCTTGCTCGAACGGACCAACATTCGGTATGTTGACCGCGCAGCGGTTCCTGAGCCGATCGACCTGGCGGTGATCGACGTTTCTTTTATTTCTCTGACCCTGGTATTGCCAGCGGTCGTCAATCTACTCAACAGCTGTGCAGTGGTTGTGGTGTTAGTGAAGCCACAATTTGAAGTCGGTAAGGGGCAGGTCGGACGAGGCGGGATCGTGCGAGATGATGCGCAGCGCGAAGCGGTGACTGAGAAGGTTATTGCCTGTGCCTCTCATTTGGGGCTTCAGTTGAAAGGCGTGCTCGATTCTCCCGTGATAGGGCGAAAAGGGAATCGGGAGATTCTTGTTGGTTTTACCCGCGAGATAACAACTTGATCGAGTGGGTGGTGAGCAGATGATGGCACGTGTTCATAGGCGATGGGGGCATGCATGAAAGTACTCGTGACCGGAGGTGCCGGTTTTATCGGATCGCATTTAGTCGACCGCCTTGTTCAAGAAGGGCATGAGGTTGTTATTGTGGACAATCTGTCCACAGGAAAGCGGCGAAACCTCAATCGTGCTGCTCGTTTTTTCAAGCTAGATATTCAGAGTTGGCGACTTGAACGGGTGTTTCGCAACGAAAGACCCAATATTGTCATGCATCTTGCCGCACAGATGGACGTGCGAAAATCTGTGGAAGATCCGATCTTCGATGCCCAGGTAAATGTCCTTGGGATGCTGAACGTGTTGCAGCAAGCGATTAAGCACGGTGTGCGGAAGGTGGTATTCTCTTCTTCCGGTGGGGCCATCTACGGCGAGCAAGAAATCTATCCTGTCCCAGAGTCCCATGCCACGAGGCCTCTGTCACCTTACGGCATTAGCAAACTATGCGGCGAGCAGTATCTTTCCTACTATCAACGGGTGAGCGGACTTCAAATAGTGAGCCTTCGCTATGCCAATGTCTATGGTCCACGTCAGGATCCTGATGGAGAGGCCGGCGTGGTCGCGATCTTTATTCAGAAGTTGCTGAATAACGAGCAAGCGATCGTCAATGGGAATGGACGGCAAACGCGAGACTTCGTCTATGTCGAAGATGTCGTTGAGGCAAACCTTGCGGTTATGGGACAAGAAACACAAGGGACGTATAATGTTGGAACGGGTGAAGAAACCTCAATCAACGATTTGCTTAGGATGTTAATCACCCACACAAATTCGACATGCAAGGAAGTTCATGGGCCAGCCAACAGTGCTGAACAAGTACGGAGCGTGATTGATTCGAGCAAGCTCCGTCAAGAATTGTCCTGGGAGCCAAGAACTGAACTCAGTGAAGGCCTCAAGCGCACCGTTGACTATTTTCGCGAGTGGATGAGGTAGGGCCTTGGTGGGGCTGAATTAATATCGAGGGACGGTTCCATCCACCTGGGTCGACCAGGCGTCGATTCCTCCCACCAGATTCTTCACATTAGGGAATCCCTGTTGAAGCAAGAAATTTGTCGCGTCGGCGCTTCTCATGCCATGGTGACAGATGGCAATAATCTCTGAGTCGCGGTTCAATCGAGCAAGCGATTGAGGGATTGTTCCGAGGGGAATTAGGATTGAGCCATCCAGTTTTGCGAGGGAATATTCCCATTCCTCTCTTACGTCAACCAGGACCAATTTGTCGCCTTTATCAAGGCGTGCCTTCAGTTCTTTCGGGGAAATGGCAAAGCCCATCGAGTACCCTCCTTGCTTGAGGTCATCATGATATGTGAGGGGTGAAAAGCTTGTCAATGAGCCTAATGGCGCCCTCGTTCTGGCCCATTCTCAGACAGAAATGGAGAGCAGATAACTGATAAGATCGCACCATTCTTTTCCTTGAAATGATGCCCTGACAAAAAAACGTACATTTTTGTCAAGTCTCGTCTTTATGAGGTTTTCTGGCAACCTAATTCAGATACTGAAGAGGGAGGGCAAAGGTTAGATTGTAGGACGTAAAATGATAAGATATTGATAATTTGTCATAATCATGTTGTTCTATACGTAATAGGCCCAGAAATTGCTTTGTTCTATAGGATGGAAGAAGAGAATGGCAGGGATCATGAGCAGAGCGGAAAGGCCATCTGACTGCAATGATGGCACCCTATTATGAAGAAACCAGGGGAGCAAGTTCTTGTTATCTTGGTTACGGCAGTAAATCAGCGAGAAGCGGTAAGGATTGGTGAAGCAATGGTGAATGCAAGGTTGGCTGCCTGTGCAAATATCATCTCGAGGATTCAATCGATTTATCGGTGGAAGGGTAAAGTAGTCAAGGCAGGAGAGGCTCTTCTCATATTGAAATCCACCAAGTCTCGGTATCGTGCACTCGAAAAAGCGATCAAGGCGATACATACGTATGAAATTCCTGAAATTATTGCATTATCGGTTAAGCAAGGTCATGATAGATACATTGGGTGGGTGCGTAGTGAAACCCACAGTTAACTTTTAGCAAGGAAGAGTCCCCAAAGTGAGGGGTTGACTGGAGCAATCTGGATCGATACACTCGCCAGGAGTTTTATAGAAAGCGAAGCAGCCCATTCAGCAGGGGGTGAAGGTCATGGGGCAAATGAACGGCGCAGAAGACAGCGATGCCTATACCGTCGTGATTTTTCGTGGCTCAACAGCCAAACCACTTCGATTTAGTTTTCGTCGCAAGCTCGTCAGTAAGCTATTGATTCTTGGGGCTATTTTTGTTTTAGTCGATATTCTTGTCCTCTCACACTACGTGATTAGGACCGGCGAAGTCTGGGAGCTTTCGGCATTCCGTGAGGAAGCCATGAGTGCACGGGAGCAAACCGGAGAATTTTCTAGCGCTGTCGACGATTTGAAGAAGCGTCTAACGAGCATGAAAGAGGTCAATCAGCGGCTTCGTGTCATGTTGGGCATCGAGAACCCGAAACCGGGGGATGTGGCTAATGGTCGAGGTGGTGAGGATACCCCCCTTCCAGACGGCAATGCTCTTCCTGCTGCTGAAAAGATCTCTCAAGGTGACGCAGGAGCTCAGCACTTCAACTCAGCAGAAACCAGCCAGAGTGCCATGGCTGGCCAAACGAGCCCATCTGTCGGTTCGAGTAGTCTCACCGAGCAGGAGAGGATCGCCTCAATTAAGGATGGTATAGATTGGCTGTCGAAAGAAGCTACAATCCAGGAAGAGTCGCTTCAAGAATTGTCCTTGGCTGCCGAAAAGAAATCTTCTCGATGGGCAGCAACTCCCTCCATTTGGCCGGTAAAGGGGTGGGTGACGTCTGGGTTCGGGCCGAGGGTTTCTCCATTTACAGAAAAGCCTGCTTGGCATGACGGGTTGGATATTGGGGCGGCTGCCAATGCGCCGGTTCAGGCTCCGGCTCAAGGACGGGTCACAGCAGTCGGCTTCGACCCTAAACTGGGAATTCTTGTGAAACTCGACCATGGCTTCGGTATTGAAACTCTCTATGGTCACCTAGCCAAGGCATTGGTCAAAGAGGGGCAACGCGTGAAGCGTGGAGAAGCCATAGCATTAGTCGGTAGTACGGGACTAGCCACAGGGCCCCACCTGCACTACATGGTCAAGGTTCACGGCCAAGCGCTAGACCCAGTAAAGTATATCCTCGAATAACTCGTTAAGCCTCACGCCTCACTCGCCAGCTCGTCATCAACCGACTTGGTTTATGACGAGGTCGCACTGAACTCGTTCCTCCCTTTCACATCCAACAAAACGCACCGACTCAACTCCTATGCTATACTGCGGCGCCCTTAACTTATAGAGGGTATGCTCTCCTCAATCTATGACAGACATTGAGATCAACCGATCAGTGAAGGCGCGTCCAATTCAGGATGTTGCTGATCAGCTTGGCATTCAGGCCAGCGAGTTAGTTCCGTACGGAAAGCTGAAGGCGAAGGTTTCGCTTGATGTACTCGATCGGCTTCATGCTGCACCACTCGGCAGGTATGTACTCGTGACCGCCATCAATCCGACGCCGCTCGGGGAAGGCAAGACGACAACGTCTATCGGTCTTGCTATGGGCCTTTCACGCCTCGGCCATCGAGCGGCTGTCACGCTCCGGCAGCCTTCATTAGGCCCGGTGTTTGGGATTAAAGGGGGAGGAACAGGAGGAGGAAGGGCGCAAGTCCTTCCGATGGAAGAAATTAACCTCCACTTAACTGGAGACGCCCATGCTGTATCCGCCAGTCACAATCTCTTGTCAGCATTTGTCGATAATCACCTGTTTCATGGGAATGCGCTTCAAGTAGATCCGAATCGGATCACTTGGCCACGGACATTGGGAGTCAGCGATCGGGCATTACGGCAGATCTCGCTGGGAGAAGGGGCTGCGGGTCGCAGGGGTCAGTTTGTGATTACCGAAGCCTCCGAAATCATGGCGATACTTGCGTTGGCATCGAGTCAGGCCGATCTCAGACACAGCCTCGGCCAGATCGTGGTTGGATTTACCACGGATGGTAAACCAGTTCGGTCAGAAGAGTTTGGATGTGCAGGGTCCATGGCGGTCTTGCTTAGAGAAGCCTTATTGCCAAACCTAGTTCAGACGCTGGAAGGAACCGCGGCATTCGTCCATACCGGTCCGTTCGGTAATATCGCCCATGGGAATTGTTCGATTCTTTCCGATGCCATCGCATTGCGTTGTACGGACTATGTCGTGACGGAGGCCGGATTCGGGAGTGAGCTCGGGGCGGAGAAATTTTTCAATATCAAGTGCCGCCTCTCAGGATTTCAGCCGGCGGCGGCCGTCGTGGTCGCGACGCTTCGTGCACTCAAGCTTCACGGTGGCGGCGGATCAGTCAAGGTTGGCTCTCCGCTTCCGGCAGGTATTACCGGGCCAAATCAGGAGGCCTTGGCAAAAGGGTTTGCGAATTTGGAGCAGCACGTTGCGAACGTGAAAGCCCATGGAGTGCCTGTGGTGGTGGCGGTCAATGCGTTTATCGATGATCCGGTAGGCGGAGCTGGAATGGGTTCGAGAGCGATCCCGAGAGGTTGGCGCAGTGGACGCCGCGGTCTCAACTCATTGGGCCGATGGCGGCAAAGGGGCTGAAGTGTTGGCAAAAGCTGTGGTCAAAGCCACAGAGAAAACATCTACGTTCAGGCATTTATATGATGTCGCCTGGCCGATCAAGAAGAAAATCCAGACTATTGCCACGCAGATGTATGGGGCCTCGGCTGTGTCGTTCGACGCACAAGCCGAACAAGACATTGAGCTGGCGCAGAAGCTTGGATTTGATCGGTTGCCCATCTGCATGGCAAAGACGCCGCTATCACTGTCACACGATCCCGCGTTGAAGGGGCGACCGTCCGGGTTTACGCTGCCCATCAAAGAGGTGCGAATACTTGCAGGAGCTGGATTCCTGACGGCGGTTTGCTCAGGTATTCAACTCATGCCGGGGTTGCCCAAGAAGCCTGCAGGCGACACACATTGGAATCGATCCAGGCACGGGAGAGATTGTTGGATTGTCCTGAAGGCTAGCGCTGCTTAAGATAGTGCAAGAATTCCGAGTCTGGGCTCATCACAAGGGTGGACTTATCCTTGAAGGTTTTCTTGTATGCCTCCATCGAGCGGGTAAATTCAAAAAATTGAACATCCTGCCGGTAGGCTTCAGCATAGACCCTAAAGGCCTTCGCATCCCCCGCGCCACGAAGCTCTTCCGATTCCTTGTACGCCTGAGCCAGAATAATCTCGCGATCCTTTTCCGCCTCTGAACGGATTTTCTGTGCTTCCTCAGCGCCTTCCGCTCGGTATTGTTTCGCCTGCCGTTCCCGCTCAGCTTGCATTCGGGCGAATACGGCCTTCTCGTTTTGCTCAGGGAGGTCGGCACGTTTGATTCTCACGTCCTGAATCTCGATCCCATACGCGGACGCTTTTTCATGCGACCGCTGGGTCACGATTTTCATGAGATCGGCACGGTGATCCGCGACGATTTCCAGAAGGTCATGGCGCCCGAGTTCGACCCGGAGCTCGGAGTAGATAATGTCGTTCAGCCGTTGCCGCGCGCCCCGTTGGGTTTGAAAATTCTGATAGACCTTGAGTGGGTCGACAATCCGCCATTTGGCGTAGTTGTCCAGGAGGAGGGTCTTCTTGTCTTGCGTGATCACATCTTGCGCTTGTGAGTCGTAGTCCAGCAGGCGATTATCGAAATAGGTGACTTCCTGAATAAACGGCACTTTTACATAGAGTCCCGGCTCAGTGATATTACGAACGGGTTTCCCCAGTTGGACCACGATCGCGCTCTGGGTGATGTCCACGGTGAAGAGCGGTGAAGCGCCCAGGAGAAACAATCCGCCGACCACTACCAGCAGTGCAATGATGAATCCCTGCTTGGTCATGGGTTCTGGCCCTCAGTGGCGGTGCCAGACCTGGGTTTGAGACGATCAAGCGGAAGGTACGGAAGCATACGATCGCCCATTTTACCGTCAATGATGATTTTCTCGATGTTCGGAAGGATCTCTTCCATTGTTTCAATATAGATACGCTTGCTGATGATGTCTTTGGCTTGATTGTATTCTTTCAAGGTCGCCAGAAAACGGTTGGCCTCACCTTGGGCTCGATTCAGTCGTGCCTGGGCATAGCCCTTGGACTGATTGACTACCTGAGCGGCTTCGCCTTGGGCTTTCGGGAGAATGTCGTTGCGATAGCTTTGCGACTGGTTGATCAGTTTCTCTCGATCTTCCTTCGCATTCGTTACATCCTTGAACGCAGCCGCCACGGCTTCGGGAGGACTCACATCCTGGAGTTGGACGGCTGCAATTTGAACGCCACCCTGATACTGGTCTAGGAGGGATTGCAGGAGTATCTGGGCATCCTGCTGGATCTGGGCCTTGCCGGTCGTCAATGCCTCGTCGATCTTGCCCTTGCCGACCACTTCCCGCATTGAGGCTTCGGCCGCTTTGCCGATCGTCTCATCGATTTCTGCAACGTTAAACAGAAAGTTTGCAGACTCCTTAATCTTGTATTGCACAATAAATTGGATGGCCAGGATATTCATGTCGCCGGTGAGCATCAGGGCTTCTTGGGCCAACATCTGCTGGCGGCCTTGCCGGTCTGTGCGGAAACCGACCTCGATACGATGGAGTTTTTGGACTTTCGGTTGTAGGACGGTTTCGACGAAGGGGATTTTTCCGTGGGGGCCGGGTCCTACAGTTCGGACAGGGACGCCGAATCGCTTGACGACACCTTCTTCATCCGGGGCGACGATAAAGGCACTATTCCATGCGACAAAGATGAGCAGCGCTGCGAAGGCGATATTTCTGAAACCGCTCGAGGGCATCAGACTGTTGAACGAGGGCATCAGATTCTTGAATTGCGATTGGGCCTGCTTGAGGGCATCCTCAAGCGGATCGCTCTTCCGACTCCAAGGATCTTTGGGGTCCCAGACCATGCGAAATTTCCAAACCAAAGTGAATTGCGAAGAATCTTCTGACGAGGCCCAACATAGCAGACTGCCTAGAAGCGACGCAATCACCATATTCTCCAGTTGATCCATCATGAAGTCTTCATGTGAAAAAGAGGAACTCTGCGCATGGGGGGAACTGAGGTAAATCAGCCGAACTGTGCCCACACGTGCAGTGGTGTGGCTCGCTTAAATTGTGGACAGTTTGTTGAACATTGAAAACTTTCCTTACTGTAAAGAGTTCAGCTCGTTTTAAGTCCACACTTCTTCAGGGACATCCCTGCACACTCGCGCGTGCTTCTGGTGGGAAACCCTCGGCTGTCTTCTGCCGTGATGGGTCTTGAATAAATTCAGTGGGTTTCCTGCGTCCAGCCGACTAAGCAACCTGTCTACAAATTAACCGGGGTACAACGCTACTTCGTGTTGACGAATTGATAATGAATGAATACCGTATTTCTCTGCTCATAAGGACTCTTTATCCTTTCGCCTCACGCTGGCAATAAGCCATGCGTCGGCTATCCCAGTTGAGTCATGCTGGACGCGTGTACGGAGACGACCAGTCAGGCCTGCTTCGACTCCACATCCGATCTGACCATCGGTGCAGTCTGGCTGTTGGATGATTCCAGACCGGCTCGGCTGAGGCGTCTGGCTATCCACCCCAACAACACTCCCGCAGCCACCGCTGTGAGATCGACGCCCGCCACCGCCCATTGTCCGTTCAGCACGGTCACCAACAAATGACTCTGGGTCGTCAGTCCATTGAGCAGCGGCAATAATCCCAACAGGAAGGCCGCGAGATACAATTGCTCTTTCCACGCCAAGATGGAACGGCTTCGCAGGAGACTGTGCACAAAGCAGAGAAACCATACAATAAACAAAAATCGCACCTCCCAGTGCGCCCGCGCAGGGAGTGCCATTGGAAGCAAGCGATTGGCCCAAAAAAATGCCGCAATGGCCACAAGTAGTCCAGCCACTATGGCCACATTGAAACTCTCAGCCAGGGGAGAGCGTGTCGTACGTGAATGTTCGGCGAGGAATTTCCGTCGCTTACTCGTCCACAGGACGAGCCCCGTAGCAATCATGGCACTGGCTGCTAAACCCATGACAAAATACAGCCAGCGCAAGATGGCGCTCCCGAATTGCGCAAAATGCAGATCGGACAACACCGACAAGGTACGATCACCTCCGGTCAGAAACTGGAGTCCCACCGGCATAGAGATCGAACAGAAGAGCGTTATGCCGGTGATCGTGATCATCAGAGCAAACGGAAATGCAAGGAGACCGATCACATTGTGGACGTCCAACCAGGCGCGTTGAGGGACCGACTGAGGTCGTACCGTAAACACGTCCTTCACAATCCGGCGATGAATCACCAAGCCCGTGCTCAACGCGACAAGCATGGCCGTCCCAGCGATCCCAACGATCCATGCTCCAGGCAGACCTAGGAGCAGTCCAGAGTGAAAGTGGTAAAAGAATTCGCCGCCCTGGGTGTCTCGAAAGGTGATGAGATTCCCGGTGGAGGGATCGATCGTTTGACCTGAGAATGTGCGCTGGTCATGCAATTTGACTCTGAAGATCGGCGGGCGAGCGGTGGACCACTCGTCCCGCCAGGGAGCAGCCTGCGAATCCAGCTTGGCCATAAGCCACAGCAGTTTATCAAGGTCACCGGCAGATGAGATGACCACTTGCGACTCTGGTTGCATCCAAGACGTGATTTCGGTGTCAAAGATTGTGAGTGTCCCCGTAAGAAAGATTGCGAACAACAGCCAACCGAAGAGCAAACCGCTCCACGTATGCAGCCCGTTCATCGAGTGTGTCGAGGGATCCTTCATCAGTAGCGCTCTCCTGCCTGTCTGTTACAGGGGGCTTTCGCTCATCGGGGTGCGCCTTCATCTCGAAGACGTTGAAGATATCGCTCCGCACATTGTCGATCCCCTCCCCGATATCGGCACACTCTATAGTGAAGCAATGCCAGGACGAAACGTGAACCGTATGGAGCAAGGATCATTCTATGAGGGTGCCAGTCGGAAAGAACTGGCGGTATTCCAGTTCTTCTAAATCTAGTCATTGGGAGGAATGGTTAGGAGCACGATAACACAAGATATGGAGGTGTCCGCAATGTTACGGGCATGGACCTAAGGAGAGTAGATTATCGTTCCAGTTTCCATCTTCAACAGTGCGCAGGTACGGGTTTCTTCCTGCCTGGCGGACGACGCCAATGTCGGACCGTTTATCGGTGATCGGATCGAGAACATAAAATGTATTGATTTTCAATTCGATACTCACAATAACTTGCTGGCGGGTCCATTTCTACCCAGCGATGATATTCCCAATGTGGGGAATATGCTCGTGAGAACCCTGTGGATTCAGCTTTGTAATACACGTGACTTTAACGTCAGCCATCATTATTCCCTCTTTGATATCACGCTCATTTCATGCGCGGATTGATTCGTTCGTTATACATCAAGTGTTCCCGTGGTCGGAAGAGGAGAGCCCGATGAGGCAATGCCTCCACGACGTAGTTCCATTTCTTCCTCGGCTATGCGCCCGGCTTTCAGATTGGCGATCAGAGCGACATTCATTTTTGCAGGAGAAGGCAGTTTCCGACCCTTCATGATCTTGACGAATTTTCCCCTGTTGATGGAAAGATTCAGGTGTTCGTTGAATTGCTTTTCCTCGCCGATGGTGGATGACACCCTCCCGTTGTAATCGTGTCCGGGATAGACGATGGTGTCATCCGGCAGCGCAAACAGTTTCTTGCGTACGGAATCGAACAGCTTTTCCGCAGAGCCGCCCTGAAAATCGGTGCGACCGTTGCCGCGTATCATCAGGGAATCCCCCGTGAACACCGTGCCGGGTATGAGATAGCTGGTGCAGCTATCAGTATGGCCAGGGGTAGCAAGCGCCTGCATCGTGGTGGTGCCGAAGCGCAACTCCTGCCCGTCATGCAGGAACATGTCCACTCCCGTAACAAGGCCTTCTACGCTACCGCCATAGACTATTTTTGCACCGGTGCGATCCCTGATTATCGAGGCGCCGGTGATGTGGTCGGCATGGAGGTGCGTTTCGACAGCAAAGGTGAGAATCAAGCCCAACTCTTTAATTATTTTGAGGTCGCGCGCAACGTTTTCGATGACGGCATCGATGATGACCGCTTTGCGGGAATTATGGTCGGCGACGATGTAGGTGCGACTTTCCGCCCTGTCGTCGATGTCTTGTTGGACATTGACGTCCAGTAGGGCCGTGACGGTATAGCTGACGCTGATCGCCATGCATGAACCTCAAGACATGCTGAAGCTGGTAACCTCTTGTGGCATACACCAGGCCTTTCGGTCCCGGGATCAGGGCTTGCCGAGAAGGGTATCGACGGACAAATCCGCCCTCAGTCCGTTGGCCGCAAGCCATTCCGGATTGAATAGCCTCGATTGATAGTTCGCGCCGGAGTCGCACAGGATCGTCGCGATGGTCTGGCCCGGTCCGCGATCGAGGGCCAGCCGCACCGCGCCGGCGATGTTGATGCCGGAGGACAGGCCGAGAAAAAGCCCCTCCTCGCGCAGGAGTTGGTACAGGATGGTGAGCGCGTCCTGGTCAGGAATCCGCCATGCGCAGTCCACAGCGAGGCCCTCAAGATTTTTGGTCACGCGGGACTGGCCGATGCCTTCTGCAAAAGAATCGCCGTCGTTCGTGTCTCTGTTGCCGTTGGTGAACCACGACCACATGGCCGCGCCATAGGGGTCCGGGCAGCCGACGACGATTCGCGGATTGCGCTCCTTGAGATAGAGCGTGGTTCCGGCCAGTGTGCCTCCGGTGCCGACGGCAGAAACAAAGGCGCTCACTTTCCCCGCGGTCTGCTCCCAGATTTCCGGGCCGGTGGTGCGGTAATGCATGAGGCGGTTGGCGGTGTTGTCGAACTGGTTTGCCCAGAACCAGCCCTTTTCCTCCGCCAGCTGCCGCGCGATGTGGTTGTAGTTGCCCGGATTGGAATAGGGCTTCTCCGGCACGGTGAGCACCTCCGCGCCCAGCGTGCGCAGGAGGTCGATTTTTTCCCGTGACTGAGTTTCGGGGATGACGATGACGGTATGGTAGCCCATGGCGTGGCCGATGACCGTGAGGCCAATGCCCGTGTTCCCGGCCGTCCCCTCGACGATAGTACCGCCGGGCCGCAGGAGCCCTCTGGCCTCGGCATCCTCAATGATGCCAAGCGCGGCACGATCTTTCACCGATCCACCGGGGTTCATGAATTCGGCCTTGCCGAGGATTTCGCTGCCGGTCAGCTCCGAAAGGCGGCGCAGACGGATGAGCGGGGTGTTGCCAACGTGGCGATCCACTCCATGGTAGCGTGACGCGTTCATCTAATAAGTTTGCAGGTCTTCCCCTGCAATCCAGGAAAAGTGCCGCGCGTCGTTACTGGGCAGCCGGATGGCATAGATTGCGGCAGCGATCCGGATGTCGTTGTCAGAGAGCATCGGGATCTCGAAGGAGAGGGTTCTCGATAGCATGCGCGGATTCTACACAGAAAAGGGCTCGGAAAATCAAATAGAATCTCCGCCCTTCGCTCCACGCCGCGTGGCTGCTTCGCTGCGGAATGTGGCCAGGGTGGATCTGAAGCAACGATCTCAGTTGAACCTGCGATTGGATTGTACTGCCCCGCTTAATTTGTGGACAGTTCGTTGAACATTGTAAGCCCTTCTTTCTGCAAGGAACTCAGCCCGCTTCGAGTCTCCACTTCTTAGGGAACATCCAGGCATACTCGCTCACGACTCTTAGGAAAGGGTCACGACTGTCTTCCGATATGATGGATTTTGAATAAATTCAGTGGGTTTTCTGCACCCGCCTCACGTAGCTGCCTGTCCACAATTTAAGTGGGGCGCAACACTGCGCGATCAGAATGGCTTCGGCCAAGGTCAGCGTGTTATTGTTCGTGATGGACAGTATTCGGAACGAGCAGATCGGCAGACATTTGCATCGGCACGTCATCGTGGCGGTTAGGTCTGGACACCACTCCGATCTACCCGGCGAAGGCCGGTTCGGATTGGAAGGGACCGTCCGCCCGTCGTTGGCGTTCAACAACTTGCGCGACGAGATCGATATCCTAGTCCGGATTCTGCACGATCTCCGGCGCCACTGAACCACATGGATGACGACACGATGCAACCGCAGGACACTTCGGCGGCTAATTGGAACCTGGGTCAGATCGTAGCGGAGCTGCGCACCTCACGTGAACTCACGCACAACATCAGGCATCAGGGACGGATTCACAAATTGCCGTCACGGAAAGCCCTACTCGGCATTTTGGAAGCTCTGTGTGCCACGCTGTTTCCGACGTATTACGGCCGGGGAGATTTGAACGAGACAAACATTGATTCTTTTGTTGAGCACACCTTGAATCAGGCCTTGCCTCACTTGCAGGATCAAGTCCGCAGAGGATTGGTTTTCGCGTCCCACGCAGACGGACAGGACGAGCGCTCGCTTAGTTACAGGGCGAGCAAAATTACGAGTGAATTCGCAAGCCAGCTCCCGAGCATCCGGGCATTACTCTGCACCGATTTACAAGCCGCGTACCAAGGTGACCCTGCGGCCACCAGCACTTCAGAGATCCTTCTCTGCTATCCTGGCATGACGGCCGTCATCTACTATCGCATCGCCCATGCTTTGCATCGCTTGGACGTGCCATTGATCGCTCGGTTGATCTCGGACATCGCGCATTCATCCACCGGCATCGATATTCACCCGGCTGCCGACATCGGCAGTCACTTCTTTATCGACCACGGGACCGGTGTCGTCATCGGTGAAACCAGCGTCATCGGAAAACGTGTCCGTCTCTATCAAGCGGTGACTCTTGGCGCCAAGCGGTTCCCAGAAGACGAGCCCGGTGTCTTGATCAAGGGAGAGCCTCGCCATCCGATCGTGGAGGATGACGTGGTGATCTACGCGGGTGCCACGATCTTGGGGCGCGTCACCATCGGCCAGGCATCCGTCATTGGCGGGAACGTGTGGCTGACTCAAAGCGTGCCGGCACGAAGTCATGTAGTCCAGGCGCAAATGCGCACCTCAGCGACCATTCAACCGAAACCGATTGATGCCCAGCCCACAGACCGAAGGACTTAGCGATCGTTGGGTTTGTATTTTTTTTGAATGATCCTGATTCTTCCTTCGCTTCCGTGCTTCCACTCAAGTGTTCCGGGCGTGGTTGCTGATCCTGGCACTACTGCAAGGATCGCAGCCCGCTGCCTGTCCACAATTTAAGGGAGGGCACAGCAGAAGAAGAGTCATCTGTTGATGACGCTACCTAAAGCGCAATGGGCAATAGCAGGTATTGGTTTGGCGGGGCTCACGGTAGGTGCGTTGCTCGGCTGGACTGCTCGACGAGTCGGAGGCAGGACGTTAAGACATCACGAATAAGAACATCATTGCATCAAGAAGAAATGTGCACGAGGAGCTTACGAAGCCTCAGCGCTGGGACGGTTTACAGATCGACAAACCGGATCAGGACCAATCATTAAGAGCAGCGAGCTAGGACAGATGACACTGCCAGTCACCGAGACACAATTGTAGAGGCTATGCCAGGCGCCGAACTGAAAGTGTGAATCCGGGAGAACTACAAAATCACCACTTGCTTAATTGGCCGAAGATTCACTGTTGACTGTTCAGTAGAAATTGCGTCCGTACTGTGATCAGCAGAAATTTAAAGGAGTGCATGGTCCGCAGACCGTACTTTCGCGTCCGGGGGCAGTTGTCATATGCAGTTGGCATCTATCAATTGCTGTCCAATCTTGATCGCTTTGGTATGGGCTTCCTCTTCAGATTCGCTCGCTGCGCCAATTGTCTGTATAAGCTGCGGATCTTCTGCGCCATCTGATGTTGGAGGCCAGATCGCGGTTTCAAGCAGCCAACTGGTTCCAATGCGACGTGCCGCACTGACGATCTTTCGCCCGTTGTGTATTATCTCCATCGTCCCCCTCCTGTGCTGTATCAGATAGCCACACCGCATCTTAGGTCGTCCGTAATTCTATGTCCACTATACGGTGGTTGAGATGCTCCAATAACATCGTGGCTAGCCTAAGCTGTACCGCCCCACCTAATTTGTGGACAGTTCGTTGAACATTGTACCCCCTTCTTTCTGCAAGGAGCTCAGCCCGCTTCGAGTCTCCACTTCATAAGGAACATCCAGGCATACTTGCTCGTGACTCTTAGGAAAGGGTCTCGGCTGTCTTCCGATATGATGGATTTTGAATAGATTCAGTGGGTTTCCTGCGTCCAGCTGACTAAGCCACCTGTCCACAATTAAGCGGGGTAGTACAAAGAAGACGGAACATTTACTCATCTAGATACCTTAATATCTTGGCCGTGGATCATGACTCAGGCGACCGTCCCTCCGCAAGACGAACCGGCACCAGCGGTACAGCCGTAGCAATGGTTGCGGATTGTGATCTGGCGCCGATTGAGTTGCGCCGGATCAAAGTCTCGAATATGAGCGGCGGCACCGTAACCCACCGGTAGATCGAGCATCTGGTTGAAGTCACAGTCGTAGAGGGTGCCATCCCAGCCCACTGAGATTGTGTAGCGGCACATGACACCGGCAGCGGCAGCGGGATTGAAGGTGTTGGCCAATCGTTCCATATACTGTTCGTAGTTGCCGCTCTCCACGAGAAACTCAAGAAATCGGCTGATGGGCATGTTGGTGATCGTGTAGAGATGGTTGAACTCGATACCATGGCGAGCCCGGAGTTCCTTTCGAAACTGCATTTCGATCGCCTCTTGCTTGGGAGGGAGAAAGGCTCCTACGGGATTGCAGACGAGATTCAACGATAACCCGCTGCCAGGCTGGCCGTAGCCGAGTCGATTGAGAAGGCGAAGCGCCTGGATTGATTTCTCAAACACGCCCTCGCCTCGCTGTGCATCGGTCTGGCTGGCGAGGTAATAGGGCAGCGATGCGACGATTTCCACACGATGTCCGGCGAGGAACTCCGCCAAGTCTGCTTGAGATGGGAGGAGCAAGACAGACAAGTTACATCGATCCATCACATGGCGATCCAATGCCTGGCTCTGTTCAACCAGCCAGCGAAAGTTGGAGTTGAGTTCCGGTGCACCCCCGGTGATATCGACTGTGGGAATGTCGGTCTGAGCGAGGGCGCGGATGCATTGCTCCGCCGTTTCGCGGGACATGTGTTCAGTCCGGTCTGGCCCCGCATCGACATGACAGTGCCGGCAGGTCTGATTGCAGAGCTTGCCGACATTGATCTGAAAGACCGTGATCCCGGTGGCGCGAAGCGGGGACAGGCCGATTCGATCGAGTTGCGTCTCAAAGGGCGGGCAGCTTGTGGTCCTCCCGAGCATCTTCAATTGCTCCGTGGAGGAGGCAAGGGGATTATGTTGCCCCAGCATGGTCAGCGCCATATCAATGCCTGTCAGAAAGCGAGAACACTCCTGAGGGACCGAGCACCATCAGCGTACATGACCGATCGTCATCAACGCCGATTTTGGAAACCGCAACTCACAGCAGCCGAAGTCCAGGGCCTGTCCTTGTCTGTTCGCCAGCGCTCGTTGGATCGTGGGAGTGACTTTGTAACACACCTGTTTGTCCTCTCGATGCCCCTCGACCAGGCCCGCGTCTCGCAGAATACGGAGATGATGGGAGGCATGGGGTTGAGAGCATATCAATTCCTGCACCAGATCCGTCACACATTTCTCACCGAGGAGCAAGGACTTCAGGATACGCAGCCGCGTTTCGTCGCCCATGGCCTTGAGCACCGTGGCGCATTGGCGCGGAGTCAGTATCTTGCTGGTCGAAGAGATTTTCATCAGCAACAGCTTCCCGTGTCGGAGGAACAGGTGACGGCGTCACCGCCGATGCTCTGACCCGCCCGATTGATGATCGCGAAATGAGGCGCGTAACCGTCGGTGTGTAATACTGTCAGTGTTTTCGAACAGATCTCCACCGGTACGCCTCGGCGAAAGACATGGTGATCGTCATCGGCGGCTTCGATGAAGGGGCCGGCGAACATGGCGAAATGCCCTCGCCAGTGGCAGGGAGCGTCTACCGGGTAGACCGCAGTCCATCGGTCGTCGGCTCGATCCAGCCATAGTGGGTTGGAGGACAGGACGAAATGAGACGCCAGCGGAGCATGACCCAAGAGGCACAGCGTGTCCGGCGTGATTGGCTGGGGAATTCCTCGAAGATAGGTCGTGCCCAGTTCATCGACCACTCGGCTGAACGGCCCGCGAAGTGTGGCGTAACGCACGGCCGACACCGGTGCGCCGACGGGAAGCTTATACCCCGTCAACGTGACGGAAAAGAAGTGAATGCTGTCGATTACCTGCCAAGGCGAGGAGTTGATCAGATGAATACCCAGAAAGCCGGCGCCCGCCATCCCCGCGATATAGTCGGTGAGCGTCAGTGCTCCGGAGAGGCAGTTGCCCCACTTTTCAGTGTCATGCGCCAAGTACTGCGGGACGGTTTGATCGGCCACGATGTCGGAGATCGTAAATCGTCCGCCCGGTTTGGCGACGCGAAACATTTCCCTGAAGACCTTCCGTTTGTCCGGCGCCAGGTTGATCACACAATTGGAGATGATCAGATCGACGGAACCGTCGATCACCGGTATCGCGTCCGCCATCCCCTTGCGCAACTCGACGTTGGAAGTCGGGTAACCGAGATTGGCTGCGACGATGGGGGCATTTTTTCTGGGCGATCGCCAGCATCGTGTCAGTCATGTCGATCCCGATGACGTGACCTGTCGGGCCGACAAGCCGGGAGGCTGCGAAGCAATCGATCCCGCCGCCTGAACCGATATCCAGCACGGTTTCCCCTTGGGAGACGGTTTTTAACCCGGCCGGCGTCCCGCAGCCATACGAAATCTTGAGCACTTCTTCAGGGATAAAGGATTGGAGATCGGCCATGTCGTAACTGGT
Organism: uncultured Nitrospiraceae bacterium; assembly: GCA_963801725.1. GTDB lineage: Bacteria > Nitrospirota > Nitrospiria > Nitrospirales > Nitrospiraceae > Palsa-1315. The sequence continues at coordinate 6,503 of CAWDFX010000002.1, read as the reverse complement.
CGGGCAACACATCTGCTCGCCCGTTGATGCAGCCCGAGCATAGCGATCACTGACCTTTTGGATAATCTCATCTATTGGCATAGTGGCCTCATGGTCGAGTGAAAATATACAGTCCTTTCGATGTATCAACTTTGCCGTCAATTCGTCAACTCCGTTTTCCCCCGGGTTTCCCGCCAGAGCCACCAATAGACGGCGACATTGAGGACGACCACGACTGTGCCCAACACCATCTGAAGGCCTCGAGTCAGGTCTCCGGGGTAGAGGACCGGCAGCAGATACTGTGCGATGAAGTCTGAACTGTAGGAAGTCTCGCCACTCTGCGCGCGCAACCAAATTTCCAGCGGCGTAAGCGGACAGATCCAGCCGGTGAACTCGACGACTGCGCCCCACAGGGCAGCGGGCAGGTGGAGCAACGAGATCCATCGCCACTTCAGTGCAAGCAACCCGCCGCACTGGACGAAGACTACGAACGCCAGGTGAAGAATGAGAACGAGATCGGCCAAGAGTCGGTACATGAGCCAACTCGCTTAGAACAAAGAAAGAGAATCATTTGGTTTTGGATACGTCAGCGTTCCCTTTTCCACATGGGCAAAGGATGTGAGGATATGCGGGGCGGCGTTCTTGGGAGACATGATATGCCGAACTTCCCAGCCGCGCATGACCAGCGCATCGGCGATCAGTGAGCGATGGCAGCGCCACGGCACCGCTTCCGCGCACATGACCGTCGTCTGTTCTTGGGAGCTGAACATTCGTAGCGCGTCGATGGCTGCGCGAAATTCTTCCGTCTGCATATAGTCGGCGTACCCGCGAAAGCTGGTATTGCGCCATCCATCGTTGATGGAATCCTTCTTCGGCTTTCGCAAACCGCCCAACTCCGGCAGATGGCGATACTGGAGGCCGGCATCGCGCAACGACAGGGTCAATGCGTCCGTATTGAATTGTGGATTGTGCCGTGAGCGTGGAATCGTTCGGACGTCCACGAGCAACCGGATCTCATGCGCCCGCAAGAGATCGATGAACTCATCGATCGGTCTGGTCGAATGGCCGATGGTCCAGATTGTCGGTTGTCTAGCCTGCATGTTTCGTGACGGTTCGTTGCGAAGTCGCGCAGTCGTGTTGCGAGACGGGCACGCGGAGCCGTGATCTTCCGAGGCGTACTTGAATAGTAGGTCGAGGGAGTGAGCGGCGAGCCTGCCAGCCGTGAGGCACGTCGTCACTGCGCTTGCGAGGTTGAGCGCCATTAACATGATTTTGGCGCGAAGAAAACCTTCCAAAGTAAATCTTCGCTTCTCTGTCCGCGATTGCAGCAGAAGTGTTCATGAATCATGCAGGCTAAGCATGGAGAAGTGTGGCACAGCGCGCGGGGAATCGCTACGGGAGGGTCAGTCCGGCGGCATTTTTTCGGGATCGATTTCGAGCAGCCGCAGCCGGCCGTTCGCGATGTGCTCGGTCTTGTAGAGGCGCTTGCCCAGCTGCATGGTTCCTACAAGGATTGCGGCGTTGACGATAAAAGTAAAGTCTCCCCTCGAAGGCGGTTTGAACGTACCACGGATGGTCGCACTATCGTTGCTGCGGGAAACTGTCGAGGAGATATCCAACTCGGGGTTGGCGCCATCAAAGAGCTCAACGGTGATCCTGGGATGGGGTCTGGCCCCGGCATCCTTCAAAACTTGAAGGAGTGGGAGGTCAAGAGCAATCTCCCGGTCGCGAAGTACCCACGGCCTTCGCGGCGTCGGTGGCTGATCGACGGCGGGAGAAGAAAGGACTGTTTGCCACAAACTCTTCGGTGTCGGGCGTTCTTCGGCCCACAGAGGAAAAGCGCACACACAACTGAGTAGTCCGACAAGAAGCAGGCGTCGGTATAGGACGTTGTTGAGCCTGTGCCACGCAAGAATCATCAGAGGGAGCTGGCCTGCCGAGCCCATATCGTCAGCTCTCCGGCATCTTCCAGGACATTCACCGGGACTTCATAATAGTTCTTGAGGGTTTGTTTGGCGTTGGGCCTGAATGGCTTCATCTTACGCTCGCGATATCGTGGCGCCGTAGTCGAGTTCGTCTTGAAATAGAGCCGGCCCTTCTGGACGATACCGAAGAACACCCTACCACAGTACAGCCCATATCCACCGAACATGGCGCGGCAAGTCAAGCTCTGCAGCTCGCTGAGTTGATCCAGCACGAAGTCCTTGAATCCGTCGTGCTTCGATGCCACGGCAGTCTCACAACGGTTTGCGCGCCGCGACCATTCTGATGGCGAGAGGAAATGTGATGCTGTTGCCGCGCTGATATCGGGTGGCCGCCTGGGTGATGAGGCGCCGTATTTCTTGAACGTGGGATGCCGAGAGTGTCGCCATGAGATTCTGTATCGGCGCCGCAATTTCCATCAGGCTTGTGTAGTACTCTTCGGCTGAGGTATACGACCATTCCGCGAGAAATTCCTGATCTGTCGCATCGACCAACCCGGCCTGCTGCAATATGCTGGCAAGATCGCCTGGCGTGCCAAGGCGAAAGATACCGGGAGCTGCGGGGTCCGGCGGTGGCAATTCGACCACCCTCTTAATCGCCTCCATCGAGACACCGAACGATGGATTCTTGTCGGGCGAAGCCCAGACTGCCGCCGCGATCCAGCTTCCGGGCCTTAGCACGCGTGTGATCTCGGCGGCGGCTTTCGGAATGTCCGGAAGAAACATCAAGCAGAACCGGCTGGTGACCGCATCGAACGAGTTGGCTTCATATGGAAGAGCGGTCACGTCACCCGTGCGGAATGTCACATTCGCGAGGCCCAGCGCCGTGGCCTTGCGTCGCGCGACGGCGAGCATCTGCTCGGCGAGATCCAGTCCAATCACGCGTCCACTCGATCCAACGGTTTGTGCAGCAAGCAGGGCGGGATAACCGGTGCCCGAACCGAGATCGAGCACGTGCATCCCGGCTCGTAGTCTGGCATCGCCCACGAGCCGGTGATTCAAAAACGCCATCTGCTCGGCGAAGAATCGATCCCACTTCTCCCAGCCCCCGGCAACGCGGTTCCAGTCCTGCCGTTGGCCTTCGATCATCTGTTCCGGTGTCTGTTCCATCCTCTCTTTTCTTTCACAGGTTACGTGATCGTTTGCAACGTGTCGCGCAGTTCCTTCAACTCGGCGCCCAAGAGGTCGAGGTGCAGGTCTCGCTGCGGTTGATCGCTTTTGAATTTCCAGAGCCGCTTGAAGATCGCCGTCAATTCCTTCTTGTGCGTCACGGCCAAATCGTAGGCTGGTGTCTTGGCCTGCGCGTCCGTTACGCCACAGAATGCATTACTGAGTGCATGGAACTGGTTGTGCAAATCATCGAACGCGGGATCGACTCCTTTCCCTCCCTTAGCCTTGCTCGCCGAGGCCTCCATCATCGTCGTGAGGTTGATCATGGTCTCAACCCCGTTCGCCCCTTTCGCTTGCGTCACATAATCGGCGGCTCGTGGATAGAACAAATAGCTGCAACCGCTAAGTCCGATCAGCAGCATCGAGAGCGCAAACAGTCCAATTGCACGTGCCATAAAGGCCTCCTTCGTTGAACGCCCTGAGTGCATAGTCAAACATGTTGACCGGGTGAGGTCAACTCTGTTGGCGACGAACCTTCAAAACATCTTTCTCCGTGGCGCGCAGGCGAGTCCTCCGAACATCTTCTTCTTTTGGGTACGCCTCGCGCGTTGTCGATCACCGGCTCGGCAGCTTTCTGTCGAGGAAGTCGAGCATCAAGCGGGCGATCTCATCCCCTTTGTCTTCGAGCGCGAAGTGTCCCGTGTCGAGCAGATGAAGCTCGGCGCTAGGCAGATCTCGCAAGTAAGCACGCGCGCCCTCGGCGGGGAAAATCATGTCGTTCTTTCCCAGACGATCAGTATGGGCGGCTGATGCTTGCGGAAATACTCATGCCACCGGGCGTACTGACCTAGGTTGGTGCGGTAGTCATAGAGAAGAGCTAACATGATATCTTTGTTACCGGGGCGGTTCACCAAAGTTCGCTGCAGAACCCAACTGTCCGGATTGACCCGTGCCGGCTCCTTCACCCCGTGGGTGTAGTTCCATTCAAACGCTTGGTCAGACATGGCCGCCTCACGTATTTTGGCGAAGTTGGTCTGCGACGGGTCTTGCCACAATGTTCGGGCCGGCTTCCAGAAGCTGTCGGGCAATCCTTCTTCGTAGGCGTTGGCATTCTGGACGATGAGGGAGGACACTCTCTCCGGATGCCGGCTCGCAAGCCGGAAGCCCACCGGCCCACCAAAGTCCTGCATGTAAAGGGCGTATTTGTCCAGACCGAGTCGGTCGGTGAACTTCTCAACGATGTCTGCCAAGTGATCAAACGTGTAGGAAAACGCCTGGACTGGTGGTGCACCGCTATAACCGAAGCCGGGGTAATCCGGCGCAATGACGTGGAATCGGCCAGCCAGCAGTTCAATCAGGTCTCGATACATGAATGACGACGCCGGAAAACCGTGCAGCAGCACCACTACAGGGGCATCGGCCGGTCCCGCCTCGCGATAGAACAGTGTGATGCCGTCGATCTCGACCGTTCGATAGCGGACGCGGGTGTCGACCGACGTGATGGTGGAGGGTTGCTGTGCAACCGGTGTGTCAGCTTGCGCGTCGATTTGCGGTGACAGTATTGAAAGCAATACCGTGACTGCGGAAACCAGGGACAAGGAAGTGCGGGCGGTCAAAATAGACATCATGGCGGGCTCCTCAAGCCGGGGTGACATCTGCAAACGAGTGTTGGCGATGAAAGTCGAGTATCTTTTCGCAGGTCTCTTGCGGGCTCACGCTGCCATCACTCCTCCGTCCACAGCCAAAATGCTCCCGGTGGTCCAACGCGACTCGTCGGCCGCGAAATAGATCGCAGCTTCGGCTACTTCTTCTGGCTCCCCCAAGCGACCCATCGGGTGGATGTCTTCGAATAACGCTTTAGCCTTCGGGTCCTTCAACATCTCCCGGACCGGTGAGGTCAGAACGCCCGCCGGACAGATGGCGTTGCAACGGATGCCCCGCTTTGCATACTCGACCGCCACTGATTTTGTCAGCATATTCACGCCCGCTTTTGCCGCCTGGTACGCATGGGCCTGAAAGAAGGGGATGGCTTTCATTCCCGCGACCGTTGACACGTTCAGAATCGAGCCCCCGCCCTGCTTCAACATCGGCGGGATCGCGGCCCGCATAAAACGGAAAGTCCCTTTCAAGAACAAGTCGAGTGTCTCGTCCCAAATCTGGTCGCTGGTTTCATGCAGTGGCCCGGCATAGACAGATTACCGGCATTGTTCACAAGCACGTCGAGCCTCCCAAATGTCTTCAAGGGTCGTGGCGATCGCTTCCTGGACGTCGGCTTCGTTGGTCACGCTGCCTGGTAGGGCCAACGCCTTGCCCGCCGTTGCGTTCAATGTCTTTCATGACACCCGCTAATTCCTCCTTCCGTGACCCGTGATCCGACCTTCGCGCCTTCTCGTGCAAAGGCTTTCGCAATCGCTTCTCCGATGCCGGTTCCTCCTCCCGTAACAATCGCCACTTTATTTGCGAGTCTCCATGGATGCACCTCCTTGAAAGAATGATGTTGGCGTGTCGTGCGGATCTTGCCCGCGCTGCAGTGAATGGCGACGAGTCTGTTATGTCGCCATCACCGTCTCTTCGAGCTTCTGCCGGCACAAGGATCCCGCCCGGTTTTGTGGATAGTGTGATGATGAGCCGCGATCACAGCATCGACGATCGCGCCGCAGTTGAGACAACGCCAGCGGAACCTCATATCCCGCAGAGCCCAATCCAACATCGTCAAACCGCTCTTGAACCATCAACCCCTTACAACGTTGACATGTCATACGGCGCCTCCTTTCCTGTATGACCGCTGGTACTTCACATGTGGAACGACCGATTTCCATAATAGGTCAAGAAAAGAGATCGGTTCAGTCCAAGATCGAGAGCGCGGTCTCCGCTGTTTGTTTCACCAGGTCGGCCGATGCTCCGGCTTTGATCATCACAATGGTTCCTTGCATCATCGTCGTAGAGAAGAGCGCGCCAGCGCGCGCGGGTCTTTATCGTTCTTCAATTCACCCTGCTGTTCCGCGCGGGCCAAGACCTTGAAGAATGTGTCTTCAACCATCTTTAAGGCCTGGCGGAGCGTGCCTGCGATCTCATTCTCATGCGGCGACAGTTCCATGACCGTGTTGGAGATAAGACAGCCCCGGCGTTGCGGATCGGCCAAGCTGCTTTCGATCATGCCGCTGATGAACCGGCGCAAGGTCGGGAGTGCGGGGCCTGGTTGATCGAGGAGGGAAAACTTCGCATCGGCGAAGGTGGTGCAGTATCGGTCTATCACTTTCAGGAACAGTTGGCGTTTATCGCCGAAGGTGTCGTAGAGTGAGCCGCGATTCAGATCCATTGCGATCAGCAAATCTTCCATTGACGTGGACTCATAGCCCTTGTGCCAGAAGACCTGCATGGCCTTATCAATCGCGTCGTCCGGGTTGAATTCTTTCGGGCGGGGCATTCGGG
>CAWDFX010000001.1:0-477015 GCA_963801725.1 uncultured Nitrospiraceae bacterium | reverse complement strand
TATAGATGAGCAGCGCATAGCACAATGGCGGGATCCAGTAGAACCGGTTGAGGGAAACAGATCTGCGCTTCCACGAAAGTCCCTCACGAGATTCAAATCGGTTCGCATATAATCTGCAGAGAGTATCCATCCGACGTGAGAAAACCACCATCCTCTTTTCAGCGGGGAATGCACATCTTCTTCCTGATCCGAGTATTATGGTGATGCCGATGGTGGGCCGCCCACCACAACACGCCTTTTTGTGCTGATGTCATCGCGAGGAACGCCAGGATAAACTGGAATACCCGGCTGGTCTTGAACGAACGATGTGAAAAATACCGGGTGGATCCCGCTGTCACGGCAATCATTCTCAGATAATAGCTGCCGACAGCTAAGGAGAACCCATTCCCATCGACTCGGTTCGAAAGGCCATGAGGCATATCAGTATGGATGCTCAGAAATGGGATGACGTCCCAATATTGAGCAAAATCCTTCCAGGACCCGCCCGCGAGGGAGCCGTCGGTATGATGGACCATTCCGTTCATCCCAAAACCGTTGTGCCTTCAGCTACGCCACCAGTGTTCACTGTGAGAGACTTCTCGCTGTCACTACCCCATTATCATTACCCACCCAGCACGGCGGGGGCGACCCTCATCATCTCATAGGCGCCGGTCACCATAGCTCATTGGACGGCACACACGATATTGGTGACATCGACTGGCTCCCCGAGGCCGTTGCGTTTTCCGACTTGCATGGTCTGCTGTAGATGGATGTTGTCGATCTGGATTTCTTGAAAGAGTAGCTTCTGACGTGGCAGCGGGGCTGTAGATTCTTGCGACAGGTTCGCTAAGCATGGGTACGTAGAGCTTTCCTCCCACGGGTTATGCGAAAGGGGTTACCTTTTCGCAGGACCGCGAAGAGAAATTGTCAGCCGAGATGCGTATGGATACGTGACGGGAGTATCTCGGGACCACCTTCACCCCCACGGGTAACTGCAAAACCATGTGAGAGGATTGGTCGTGAACGAGAACGGAAGAGGGGATGGATCCGAACCAGCTCAGACCTACGGGCCTCCCTCGAGGTTTCCAGGTCAACCGGCTCAGGTTGTCTCTCCCATGCCGGATGCTGGCAGGTCTTCGGGCTCGCGAGCATTTCGGCTTTCGCCGCGTCCCTACTATCCACTGCTTCCCAGCTCCAAAGAGCCAGTGCGTGTCGTGGAATCGTTCGCTCACCGCTGCGGGGCAGTCCCGAGTTGCACCGGGTTCCCTTTTACTCTCTCGAGAATACTCAGAGAACCAACACTGGCTGCAGTCTATCGTGGCATCCGATAATTGTCAACAGCGATGGTAATGAGGCACGCCGAGTTGGAACGTGAGATGTGGAGCGGCGATCCGGATTGAACGGACTAACTGCGGTTGACAAAGCCAATCACATTCGCTCGCGCGACTGAACCCTATCGATTCCGAGAAGGTCCATGCGCCCGTGTTCGCCAGACCCACCAATAGATGGCGGCATTGAGGACGACCACCGCTGTGCCCATCAGCAACTGAATGCCTCGCGTCAGGTTTCCAGGGTAGACCAGCAGATATTGGGCGATGAAATCTGAACCATATGTGGTCTCGCCCCCCCTGTGTGCGCAACCAATTCTCGAGCGGGGTAAGCGGGCAGATCCAGCCGGTGAATTCGACGACCGCGCCCCAGACAGCCGCCGGCAGGTGCAGCCATGCGATCCATCGTCGCTCGACACAAGCAGCTCGCCCAAAATCACGAAGAAGACAAACCCGACATGTATGCACAGAATCATGTCGGCAAGCCACGAGCACATCGCGTCAGAAGAGTCGGGGAGGATCAAGAGCATCGGCTGGTCGAGGATAGCCGAGTGCGTCTCCGTCAATGACTGCGAACGGCGTCAGCCGATGTTCATCTACCTTTACCTGTGAGAGGATATGCTGACCTCACAGCGTCGCGCGAGCAGCGCATCGGCGATCAACGAGCGGTGACAGCGCCACGGGACGGCTTCGGCGCACGATGGGCCCGGCCGCACATCATTAACTCTTCCAGTGCGGCCCAGAACTCCGCTGTTTGCATATAGTCGGCATACCCCCGAAAACTGTCGTTGCGCCATCCGTTGTTGATCGAATCCTTCCCAGGCTTTCGAAGGCCTCCAAGCGCCGACATGTGACGTTATAGACGAGGTCCGCCTCTTTCTCCAGGCTCTCGGCCAGCGTTTCTGTGTTGAATTGCGGATTATAGCGGGATCGAGGGATAGTACGGACATCAACGAGGAGGGCGATTTCATGGGCGCGCAAGAGATCGGTGAATTCAGCGATCGATTTGGTCGAATGGCCATGGTCCAGATTGTTGGTTGCTGAGGCATGGATGAGTGTGGCACAGCGATCAGGGAATCGCCAAGCCAGGAGGGGTCAATCCGGCGGCATTTTTTCGGGGTCGATTTCGAGTAGCCGCAGTCGGCCGTTGGCGATGCGTGCTCGGTCTTCTAGAGGCGACCGCCTAGCTGCATGGTCCCTACAAGAAGCGCGACCGTTGACGAGCAAAGGTAAAATCCCCTCTCGAAGGCGGTTTGAATGTACCACGGATGACGGCGCTGTCGTTGATGCGGGAAACCGTCGACGTGAATATCCAACTCAGGGTTGGCGCCATCAAAGAGATCAATGACGATCCTGGGATGGGGTCTGGCCCCGGCATCTTTCAAAATTTGAAGCAGTGGTAGGTCGACGGCGATCTCCCGATCTCGGAGCACCCAAGGCCTCCGCGGCGTCGGCAGCTGATCGACGGCGAGAGAAGGAAGGACTGTCGCCACACACTCTTCGGTGTCGGGCGCTCATTGGCCCAGACAGGAAAAGCACACACACAACCGAGTAGTCCGATAAGAAGCAGGCGTCGGTATAGGAGGCGGTTGAGCCCGTGCCACGCGAAAGCCATCAGAGGTCGCTGGCCTGCCGAGCCCATGTCGTCAGCTCTCCCGCATCTTCCAGAATATTCACCGGGACTTCATAATAGTTCTTGAGGGTCTGCTTGGCGTTGGGCTGAATGGTTTCATCTTACGCTCGCGATATCGTGGCGCCGTGGTGGCGCAGTTCGTCTTGAAATAGAGCCGGCCCTTCTGGACGATACCGAAGCAGCACCCTCACCACAGTACAGCCCACTCCACCGCCCGGCGAGGCAAGTCGAAGCCCTGAAGACCGCTGAGTTGATCCAGCACGAAGTCCTTGAATCCGTCGTGCTTCGACGCCACGGTAGTCTCACAGGGGTTTGCGGGCCGCGACCATTCTGACGGCGAGAGGAAAGGTGATGCTGCCGCCACGCTGGTATGGGGTCGCAGCCTGAGTGATGAGCAGTCTCACTTCTTGGATTTGGCTCGCCGGAGTGTGGCGATGAGATTCTGTACCGGCGCCGCAATTTCCACGAGACTCGTGTAGTACTCATCGGCGGACGAATACGACCATTCCGCGAGAAATTCTTGGTCTATCACATCGACCAATCCGGCCTGCCGCAACATCCCAGCGAGATCGCCAGGCGCGGCAAGTCGAAAGATGCCGGGGGCAGAGGGGCTTGGTGGAGGTAGTTCGACCACCTTCTTGACCGCCTCCATCGAGAGGCCGATCGAGGGTTCTTCTCCCGCGCAGACCAGACGGCAGTCGCGACCCACCCCCCGGGCCTCAGTACCCGCGCGATTAGCGGCGGCCTTCGGAATCTCCGGCAAAAACATCAAGCAGAAGCGGCTCGTAACCGCATCGAACGAGTTGATATCATATGGAAGCGCGGTCACGTCACCTGTACGGAATGTCACGTTCGCGAGGCCCAACGCCGTGGCCTTGCGTCGCGCGACGGCGAGCATCTGCTCGGCGAGATCCAGTCCGATCACGCCTCCACTCGGCCCAACGGTTTGTGCGCCGAGCAGGGCGGGATAGCCGGTGCCCGAACCGAGATCGAGCACGCGCATACCGAATCGAAGCCTCGCATCGGCCACGAGCCGGTGATTGAGTAACGCTACCGCTCGTCGAGAATCGATCCCACTTTCCCAGCCCCCGGCGACGCGGTTCCAGTCCGCCGTTGGCCTTCGACGATCTGTTGGGGTGTCTGTGCGTCATGTTTTTCTGTCCGCTCGGCGTGAACTGAAAGGCGCGATGATCCGCGAGTGCCATGCGCCACGTTACTTGAACGTCTGCAACGATGTCGCGCAGTTCTCTCAACTCGGCGCTCAAGAGATCAAGATGCAGGTCACGCTGCGGTTGATCGTCCTTGAATTTCCACACCGCTTGAAGATCGCCGTCAATTCCTTCTTGCGTGTCACGGCCAAATCGTAGGCCGGTGTCTTGGCCTGCGCGTCCGTCACGCCCGAACGCATCGCTGAGTGCATGGAACTGGTTGTGCAAATCATCGAAGGCGGGATCCGACCCCTTTCCCGCCCTTGGCCGTACCCGCCGTGGCTTCCATCATCGTCGTGAGATTGATCATCGTTTCAACCCCGCTTCGCGCCTTCCGCTTGCGTCGAACAGAATCGGCGGCTCGCGGATAGAACAAATAGCTGCAGCCGCTGAGTCCCGTCAGTAGAAGCGAGAGAGCAAGGAGCCCAATTATACGTGCATAAATGATTTCCTTTGTTGAACGTGTTGAGTGCGTAGCTCAGCATGTTGACCCGGTGAGGTCAACTTCGTTGGCCATCACGGCGTTGACGTCCTGTCACGGACACAATGAGAGAGCAGGATTGCCGATTACCCCATCGTGTAGAAAAACTCTTCATTACATTTTTCCATTCTGAACCGTGTAGAGACCTGTCTCGTCCATAGTCATCCGTCTTGCCACGTGTTTGGGCGTGACGTCATATTTGAATCGCAAGTACCAAGCGGTCGCCATGGGGGAATGGTCCCTCGGCTACGCTCCCATGGATTTCATGGTGGTCCGTCCACCATTGATTCTTGCCTTTGATCTTCGCGACACCTCTCTGGGTCTGTTCCATGCCCGGCATGGCAACGGGTTCGACGCTCTCGATATTCGGAGTAGAGTCGATCAATCGCCTCCTGATTCTTGCCCTGCTTGCACAGGGCGACCAGTTCCTTGCCGATCTCTATTGTCGTCATGATGCCTCCTCTTTCTGTACTGATGGGTTATCCACTCTGATCTTGATGCCACGTCGACAGCGAGACTCCGAACATCTTCTCGGCGCGTCTCCTGCGCACTCACACCGCCATGACTCCCCCGTCGACAGCCAGAATGCTCCCGGTGGTCCAACGTGACGGTCGGGACGAAACCTGACGGCTTCGGCCATCCTTCTGGCTCCCCAAGCGACCCATCGGATGGATGTCCTCGAATAACGCTTTAGCCTCGATGGACCTTCAACATCTCCCGGACCGGCGGGGGTCAGAACGCCCGCCGGACAGATGGCGTTGCAACGGATGCCCCGCTTTGCAGACCCACCGCTACTGATTTGGTCAGCATATTCACGCCCGCTTTCGCCGCCTGGTACGCATGGGCCTGAAAGAAGGGGATGGCTTTCATCCCCGCGACCGTCGACACGTTCAAAATCGAGCCCCGCCCTGCTTCAACATCAGCGGGATCGCGGCACGAATGAAACGGAACGTTCCTTTCAAGAACAAGTCGAGCGTATCGTCCCAAATCTGGTCGCTGGTTTCATGCAGTGGCCCGGCGTGGAACAGGTTGCCGGCATTGTTCACGAGTACGTCGAGCCGGCCAAATGTCTTAAGAGTCGTGGCGACCGCTTCCTGGACGTCGGCTTCGTTGGTCACGCTGCCTGGTAAGGCCAACGCCTTGCCGCCGTTGCGTTCAATGTCTTTAACGACCCGTGCTAATTCCTCCTTCCGTCCACCCGTGATCGCGACCGTCGCGCCCTCCCGCGCGAAAGGCCTTCGCAATCGCCTCCCCGAGCCGCCCGCTCCGCCCGTAACAATAGCCACTTTATTTGCGAGTCTCATGGGTACACCCTCCGTGAAAGAATTGTGTTGAACGTGTCTTGCGACATGTTCACGCCGCACAGTGAGCGACGAGCTTGTATGTCGCCATCACCGGTCTTTCAGCCGTCACCGCACACCGGATCGGGCTCGGTCTTGCGGGTGGCTTGATGATGAGCCGCGATGACAGAATCGACGATCGCGCCGCAGTTGAGACAGCGCCAGGCGGAGACCTCATATCCCGCGGAGCCCAACTCAAGATCGTCATACTGTTCCAGCAACCATCAGCCCCGCACAACGTTGTCCACATGTCATACGGTGCCTCCTCCCTCGGACGAAGAGCCGCTAACTCAATCTCGAAGTGTGGAACGACCGTTCCATAATAGATGAAAAAAAGGGACCGCCTCAGTCCAAGATCGAGAGTGCGATCTCCATGGTCTGGTTCACCACATCAGCCGGCGCTCCGGCCTTAATCATCACAATCGCGCCTTGCATCATCGTGACGAGGAACTGCGCCAGCGTTCGCGGGTCTTGTCCCTTTTGAAGCTCGCCTTGTTGTTGTGCGCGGGTCAAGACGTTGAAGAAGGTGTCCTCAACCATCTTCAGGGCCTGGCGGAGCCTGCCCGCGATCTCTTTCTCGTGCGGCGACAGTTCCATGACCGTGTTCGAGATAAGGCAACCACGGCGCTGCGGGTCGGCCAGGCCACCCTCGATCATGCCGGTGATGAACTCGCCGCAAGTCGGGAGTGCGGGGCCTGGTTGATCGAGGAGGGAAAACTTCGAATCGGCGAAGGTGGTGCAGTACCGGTCGATCACTTTCAGAAACAGTTGGCGCTTATCGCCGAAGGTGTCGTAGAGCGAGCCGCGGTTGAGATCCATGGCGCTCAACAAATCCTCCATCGACGTAGCTTCATAGCCCTTGTGCCAGAAGACCTGCATGGCCTTCTCGATCGCGTCGTCCGGGTTGAATTCTTTCGGGGCGGGCCATTCGGGGCTCCCCCGTATCTGATTCGTGCAGGCAAGGTAGCAGATATTGGAACGATCGGTCAATAACTAGGATCTGCTTTCCCATTCTTCCGGAAGGCGCCGCCATGCCGGGGATGCGATGCCATGAAGTGAGAGAAGTGAAAAGTGTAGCCTACCGAGTTCCATCGCCCGCTTTTGGCACTATACAGTCCGATGAGGATATATAATGACGGATCAACTACCGGTGGGACGGCAGAGGTTCTCACGACGGTGGAGAGGATTCACAAAAGCAGATCGTGGAAGACATACTGTCATACATCAAGGGGCTGCTGCGGAAAATTGGCCTGCAGGTTGCCGAGCAGCCTCGTCATGAACCCGCCCAGCCGAGTGAACGAACTCATCGGTCTGAACGTCGACGGGAACGACGAAGGCCGAGGATTAGCCCCTGTACCTATGGCTTAATGCGCTCGGTGGATCGCAATGGCGCGATCCGCGAAGAGGGGCACGGCACGGCGGTGAACGATAGTCCGACCGGAATGCGACTCCTGCTCGGTGTCGCTCCGTCCAAAGGTCAGATCTTGGAAATTCAAACCAACGATCGGACGCTCGAGCGTTCGATCTGTCTCGTAGAAGTTTGTTGGACGAAACCGCTTCAAGAAGATACACAAGAAGCGCTGTACCTTGTCGGCTGTCGCCAGAACGTCGATGCCACGCACAGTGAGGCCCTGTAGCCCGCATTATTCATGCGTGCTTCTGCAACGTCGCGAACCGTCATGAATACCGCAGGCTAGCCGCGCCGCGCATTTTCCGTAGCACCCTTCTCTAATCAGCCATGTTTCCTGCTTATTCGGTCTCTTTCCGATCGTTCCAGTGTGCCGGAGAAAGATCACAATAGGAGCGCTCATCAATACTGTGCGATGGCCGAGACGCAAGCGGATGCGATGCAAGACAAACAGCGGGTCATCGAGCATATTCGGCAGGCCTTTTGCGGCACCGAGCGCCCCGGTGACGCCTTTCTGCAGGGAAGCCACGAGGGTTGTGAGCCGGGCGAGTCGGTCGCGCCGTTCATGGGCGTCGCTGATTGGTCGCAGCTCGACCCCATGGTCCTCGATGCGAATTACAACGCACTCAGTTTCTTCTCCGAAGGAGGCTTTCGGTATTTCCTGCCTGCCTATCTGATCGCCGACCTCCAAGACCGGCTGCAGACTGCCGATCCGGTGTTCCACCTCACGAACGGCTTTTCCGACAAAGTGTCGAGATTCCCGCTGGCCAACGGATCTATCAGAAGACGATCGGTAAATCGGCGTTCGTCAATCCACGCCGATACGGCGCCATGACCTGGCACGATCATGCGCGCTGCCAACTTTCCGTCTTCACGAGAGAAGAAGCCGGCGCCATCGTGGCCTATCTGGAATATAAACGGGACGCGGACTCCTCACAGGCTCAACGCAGAAGAAATCACTGCGGCCCTCGACAGCTTCTGGCGAGACCGAGCTGTCAGCCGGCCCCACGCATCAAGCAGTCCGACAGCACCTCAAGGAAGAAGCCGAATACCTGAGAGATATCGGGGGCGGGAATAGCGGATAAGAGATAAGAAAGGGGTGACCCAATGGTCAAAAGTCGATTGACTCCGGCGAAGATTCTGCAACTCGGTACGACGTTTTGGGGTTCGAAGACGTTGCTGAGCGCCATCGAGTTGGTCTTCATCAACCAGACAAACCAGATCAACCAAACAAACCAAATGCACCAGCTCCGTACGCTGGCGGACCGTTTCAGCATCCTGCTAGAATCTCCCGCCATGCCGGTCCACACGTTTACCGCACAAGTTGAGAATCAAGCATCTGACCCACGACGTACGCCAGCTTCATCTACGTCTGCATGAGCCGAAGACCATCAATTTCAAACCTGGCCAGTTTATCTCATTCGAAATGCCGCATCCGCAGACCGGCCGTCTGGTGACGAGAGCCTATTCCATTGCCTCGCAGCCAAGCCAGTCGGATGTTATCACGCTGCTGTTCAACCTCGTGCCGGGCGGTCCTGGCTCCGGTTTTCTGTTCCATCTCAAAGAAGGAGAGAAGACACAGTTCAAAGGGTCGGCGGGCATTTCTATCTGCGAGATGACCCGGGGCGCGAACTGCTGTTCATCGCCAGCGGCACCGGCATCGCGCCGATTCGGTCCATGCTGCTGGCGAACGCGGAACGTTCCAATGCGAGGCCGGCAACTCTATTCTGGGGATTGCGCAGCCAGCGGGATTTGTATTATCAGGAGGAACTGGCCGAATTGACCAGGCGGACGCCAACCCTCACAGCCATCACGACGCTGTCCCGCCCGGAGCCTGGCTGGTCCGGCGAATCCGGACGCGTGCTGCGGCTGATCGAGGAGAGGATTGACTCCGTCAAGAATCTCGCCGTCTATCTCTGCGGGAACAGCGCCATGATCGCCGACGCGACATCGTTGCTCCAGAAAAAAGGCCTCTGCCCCATCTACCGCGAAAAATACTACGACGACACAGGCTCGCCGGACGATTAAGAGGGGCGTGGGTAGCCCGTAGTCTCCCGTGCTCGCACAACGCGCGGCCTCGGAAGAGTGGGAGGGGAACAGCGGGACGATCCTTCTTGCTCGCTGAGGCCGCACGATCAGAATGTGCTCCCTCAATGCGCGGACGTAGCTACTCCACTTAGGGTGAAGTGGGGGAAATGCGGATATCATTCGTCGTCCGTGAAGCGCTTTAGCGAGAGGCGAGATGCGCTTCACGAGCGACGTGTCTAGTTCGCGTCTTTGTTATCGGCTTGTGTTCCCAGCCTCTTGCCCCGCGCCTTCTCCAAACGCCATCTGCTTTGCTCATTCACCATCCAACCTTCAACATTCGTCCGGCCTATAGATCGCGCGGCGCTGCTGGAGACAGTGGGGATCTTCAGCGAGTTCTAGAGATGATGGACAGATGATGATCTCATCCATGCCTATAGGCTTATCCATACATAGGTTGACTCATACATCTTCTGCAGCACTTCTTGTTCAGACCTGCCTACGCCATCGTGGAATGGTTGGAATTTCAATGTCTAAGAGAGCCTCGGAGATTAGCGCGATGGGCACACCTTATGCTCATCATTGGTGATGCCATGATCGGTCCTAATGAATGGTGGACAGGAATTCAGCTACAGGGAGGTTAACATGACTCCTCGCGCAGACATCATGAAGTTCGGAGGCATCGTATTGTCGGTGGCGGCATTTGCGGTGATCGGAGCGTCCTTTTCGGACGATGTCTGGTCGCAGATGGCAAGACTGGCGGCACGCGATCCCGGCGTACGTCCCGGCTCCGTCCCCACGGACCTTAAATTGCCGGGCCTCACACCGTCGGAACAACGGGCCTTTGATGTAGGGCTGGAAGCCTTTCAGGAAGTGGCATCCGTCAAAGGTACGATTCCAGACACAGAAGCGGGGCTTGGCCCGCGCTTCAACCTGGACGGTTGCTCCGGGTGTCATATACAGCCGGCTGTAGGAGGGAGCAGTCCAGCCATTAATCCCCAGATCGAGGTTGCGAAAAAAGAAAGAGCGCACAACGAGATCCCGTCGTTCATCAAGAGAGATGGTCCCATTCGCGAAGCTCGATTCAAGCCGAACCCGGACGGTACGCCAGACGGGGGAGTGCATGCACTCTTTACGATCAGCGGGCGAGACGACGCGCCGGGCTGTTTTATTCACCAGCCGGACTTCCGCACCGCGGTCGCTCGCCAGAACGTGGTGTTTCGCATTCCGACGCCGCTGTTCGGTCTAGGGTTGATTGAAGCCATCGACGACGACACGATCCTGGCCAACATGCAAGCCAACAGTGCCGTGAAGCAGTCGCTGGTGGATTCGGGGCCGTGCGAATAAGATGACGGGTCGTCCCAACACCAGCGGGAACGACGGCACTGTCACCCGCTTCGGGTGGAAAGCCCAGAACAAGTCGCTCGAGCTGTTTTCCGCGGAAGCCTATAACGTCGAGCAGGGAATCACGAACGATATCTTTCCCCACGAGAGGGATGAGACTCCGTCGTGCTATTTCAACACGACGCCTGAAAGTCGCACCCACTTCGATGCCACGGATCCTCTCGAAGTGCCCAGCGATGTCGTGAGGTTCGCGATGTTCATGCGTTTACTGGCGCCTCCGATACCTGCGCACGACACGGACACCATTGTCCGGAGAAGTTGTTTGCAGACGTCGGTTGCGCGATGTGCCACACCCCCACATTGCACACCGGTAGAGCGTCTGTGGCAGCGTTGCAGGACAAGGACGTCCACCTCTTCTCCGATGTGATGCTCCATAACATGGGACCTGGCCTGGCCGACGATGTGAGCCAGGCAATGCCGGCGGAGACGAGTTCCGCACGGCGCCCTTGTGGGGGCTTGGAAAGAGAATCTTTTTCCTCCACGACGGCCGCACGAAGGATCTGCTCGAAGCCATTCAGGCCCATGCGAGCGGCGGCAACGGAGTATATCCACCGTCGGAAGCGAATCAAGTCGTCGGGCAGTTCTTTCGGCTCGGCGAAATCGACAAGCAGCATGTGCTGAATTTCCTTCGTGGCTTGTGATCCTAGTTGGTGAAGTGTAGCCTCGGCGTGCCTTCATAGGAAGGTACGCCGCACGTGTGAATGGGGAGGAATGCTGGTGATGTCTCAAACCGGCAAGATCCTGGCTCTCTTCGCGGTGCTGTTCGCGCTGGCGTCCCCACAGGGCCTTTTGGCGGAGGGATTGCGCGGCGGATTCGATGACGCGTTCGGCCCGCGATTCAGTCCGGATGCCAGACAGGCTCCACAGGATTTGAAGCATCGTCCCCGGCACGGGTTCGATCGGGCCAGCGTCGTCCGCCATTGGAATCAGATCGCCGTCGATGCCAGCGGCCTCGACCATACTCCGGTCGCTCCGGGAGAGACCCGCCTGTTCGGCGAACAACTTGGGCCAGGTCGCGCGGCCCGGGCGATGGCCATTGTCCATCTTGCCATCTTCGAAGTCGTCAATGCCATCGAAGGAGACTTTAAAAGCTACGTCGGTCTGCCTCATGCGAAGCTGGGCACGTCGATGCAGGTGGGCGTCGCGCAAGCCGCCCACGATACGCTTGCTGCGCTCTTTCCTTCGCAAGCGGCGGCCTTCGACACCGTTCTCGCAGAGGAACTGGCCGAGATTCCGGATGGGCGTCTGAAAACCAACGGGATCGCGTTAGGGAAGCGGGCTGCCTCGGCCATCCTCGCCGCGCGAGCCAACGACGGCTCGCAGCACGCTGAACCAAAGGTCGGCATCGAGTTTCTCACGAGCAACGATCCGGGCAAGTGGCGACAGGACCCTATCAGTCTGATTCCGCTCGCATTGGGCGCCTATTGGGACAAAGTCAAACCCTTCGTCCTCGAACGAGCCGATCAATTTCGGGTACCGCCGCCGCCCAGGCTCGACAGTCCTGCCTATGCCGCCGCCTTTAACGAGGTGAAGACGCTGGGAGGCGACGGCGTGGTGACCCCCACGACCCGCTCGGCGGAACAAACACAGATCGGGATCTACTGGGCCTACGACGGCACGCCGAGCTTGTGCGCGCCGCCGAGACTCTACAACCAAATCGCCATGCAGATCGCGCATAAGATGGGTACGGATAACGATGTGATGGAGTTGGCCCGCCTCCTGGCGCTCGTACACGTCGCCATGGCGGACGCCGGCATCGCTGTGTGGGAATCCAAATACTATTATCAATACTGGCGGCCGATCACCGGCATTCGGGAAGCCGACGAGCGCACGGGGCCGAGCGGATTGGGCGACGGCAATCCGGCCACCGCCGGAGACCCGACCTTTTCGCCGCTCGGGGCGCCGGCCAGCAATCTCACAGGGCCGAACTTTACCCCGCCCTTTCCGGCCTATCCCTCCGGGCATGCCGGATTCGGCGGGGCGCTCTTCGAAATGCTTCGGAACTACTACAAGACCGATCGCATCCGGTTTACCTTCGTCTCGGACGAATTCAACGGGGTGACGCGCGATAACGCCGGCAACGTACGGCCGCTCGTGGAACGCAGTTTCTCCTCCCTCTCGCAGGCGGAGGAGGAAAACGGGCAGAGCCGCATCTATCTCGGCATCCACTGGGCCTTCGACAAAACCGAGGGCATCGCGCAGGGCCGCCGCGTGGCCGACTACGTGTTCAAGAACATGTTCCGCCCGCGCAACCATGGACGGTAAATCTGGTCTATCTCGTTGGTCTGGTCTGTCTGGTTTCTCTGGTTCATCTGGTTAGTTTCGTTCAACAAAACAAACGAGACAGACCAAACAAACCAAATAACGGTCTTCTTACGCTGGCGGACTTTTTCAGCATCCTGCTTAGCGGTACTTGGCGAAGCAGATCAGATCCAAATGATCGTAGTGGTCGGGGAGAATCGATTCCGCCTTGTAGCCGAGGCTCATGAACAGGTGGATGTTCCGGGCAGTGCGCAGCATGGTGCAGGCAAAGAACTTATGGGCAGCGGTCGCAACCGATTCGATTTCCCGTATCAGCGCTTTTCCCACACCCCTGCCCTGGTGGGTGGGATTGACGGATAACAGCCGGATAATACAGACACCGGCCACGGTCCAAAAGCGCACCGATCCCACCACAACTCCCTCCTCCTCCGCCACGAAGATATGCTTCTCCTTGGCATCTTCCCTGAGGCTGTCGAGCGTTTCCGTGGTCCAGCCGCTGACTTTGTAGACGGCGGCGTATTCCCCGAACGCGGCCTGCTGCACGTGCAGCAGGGCTTCGAAATCGGCTTCGGTCGCTGGTCTGATGTGAATCATGAACGGCGCTCCAGGCTGGTACTCCGCATCTCTTACGCGTGAAGATAGCAGAGCCTGACCCCCGTCTTCCATCGGAGGCATGGGGGAGACAAGCTAGGCGCCCTCTGTGGAGTTTGCTGGTCGTGCCGGATGTCGATCGATGGTACGATACGAAATGCCTGCCGCACCGGGTGCTCCCATCATCACCGACATTCCGCAGCGAATGGACCGACTGCCCTGGTCGCGATGGCACTGGCTGGTGGTGACGGCGCTCGGCGTCACGTGGGTGCTGGATGGACTCGAAGTGTCCATCGTCGCTGCCCTCGGTCCCGTCCTCACCCATACCACCACACTCCACCTGACGGAATCCGAAGTCGGGCTTGCCGCGTCGGCCTATCTGGCCGGCTCGGTGCTCGGGGCCGTCGTGTTCTCCTACCTCACCGACCGGCAGGGGCGGAAGAAATGGTTCATGATCACGCTCCTGCTCTATCTCGATCGCCACGGTCCTGACGGCGCTGTCCTGGGACCTGTGGAGCTTCATGTTCTTCCGCTTCCTGACCGGCGCGGGCATTGGCGGAGAGTATGCGGCAATCAATTCCGCCATCGACGAACTCATTCCTGCGCGTCGGCGTGGACAGACCAACCTGGCGATCAACGGCAGTTGGTGGTTGGGGACGGCAGCCGGCGCGCTTCTCACCATAGTCCTGCTGAACCCTGGACTCATTCCGGAATATTTGGGATGGCGTCTGTGCTTCGGATTGGGGGCCGTCCTTGGGATCGGCATCGTGCTCATCCGGCGGCTTGTCCCGGAGAGCCCCCGATGGCTCATGACCCATCGGCGGATAGAGGAAGCGGAAGCCGTCGTCTCTAAGATCGAAGACCAAATCTCTCGCGAGGAAGGATTGGCCTCGCTGCCGAAGCCAGAAGGTTCGATGACCGTCCATTCCCGGTCACATGCGACCTTGGGCACTGTGATCCGCCAGCTCTTGCACGCCTACCCCAAACGCACAGCGCTGGGCATCGTGCTGTTGACCACGCAGTCGTTCACGTATAACGCGATATCGTTTACCTACCCCTTCGTCCTCACGAAGTTTTACGACGTGCAGGTCAGTCAGATCGGCTTCTATATTCTTCCGTTTGCGCTCGGCAACTTCCTGGGCCCGTTGGTGCTCGGTCGCTACTTCGATACCGTCGGACGGAAGACGATGATCAGCGTCACCTATGCCCTCGCTGGTTGTCTGCTGGCCGTAACGGGGTATCTGTTCTGGCAAGGCGCGTTTACAGCCGTCACCCAAACACTGGCCTGGTCGGCCGTCTTTTTCTTCGCCTCGGCAGGCGCCAGCGCCGCCTATCTGACCGTCAGCGAGATTTTCCCCCTGGAGATCCGCGCGATGGCTATTGCAAGCTTCTTCGTCGTGGCGCAAGGGGCGGGGATCGTCGCGCCGTGGTTGTACGGCAAGCTCATCGAATCGTCCGCCGAAAGCGTGTTCTATGGGTATCTATTGGGAGCCGGGATGATGCTCGTGGGTGCGCTTGTGGAACTGTGGTTAGGCGTCAAAGCCGAAGGGCGTTCGCTCGAATCCATCGCCACGCCACTCTCGGTGGAGAAGCGAGGAGAAGATGGAGTCCGATGATCCTCTGTGCTCGCGCAGTGTGAACGCCCCGATCCAGCTCATGGGGTCACACCTACCGGGACCGCATCGTGTGGAGCGAGTACGGTCTGAAGGCTCGCCAGCAGCTCGTCAGCCTGGACGGGTTTTGACACATAGTCGACCGCGCCCAGCTGCCGTGCCTTCTCTTCCGCTTCTCTTCGATCACGGATGGTGACCACGATCACGGGAATATCCCTCAGTGAGTGGTCGCTCTTTAACCGTTCGAGGACGAGGAGTCCATCCACGTCCGGCAATCCGAGGTCTAAGAGAATGGCGTGGGGGTGGTGGAATCGGGCCGCAGCCATGGCCTGCATCCCATCGGCGGCCCACACGGGATAGAAGTTATGGGATTTGACGATCGTGCTCAACAAGTTCCAGCTATCGACGGAATCATCGATGATAAGAATTTTTGGTCTCACGACGAACCTCCCTTGTTGAGCAACCCGTCTTCCCTCTAAGCCAACGACCGGCTCCATCACCGAGTCCAACGCACCATTTATATATAAGTCCACTGTATCTGATGCACGGGCTGGGACAAGACCCCTAGGAAGTACTTCGGAAGGGGGGAGAGAGGGAGCGGCCAGGTGCCCTTCTTGCTCGCAGAACGCGCACGATAAGAATGTGCTCGTCCGATGCGCGCAGTGAAGGGCAGCCTGGGCCACTCCCTTGAAAGCGAATTGGGCAAGCTCGGTAGGATCATTTATATCGTTGGACGCGCGCAGTAGAAGATCAATCAGGCCCCATCCCTGATAGATAACGAGCAAGCTTGGAGCGACCATTTATATTTGATGCGCGCAGTAGGAGACCAATCAGGCCACCTTCCGGTGAAGAGAGCATGAGCGTGCTTGCAAGAGTGAGAGGGGAACAGCCAGACCATCCTTCTTGCTCGCTGAGGCCGCACGATCAGAAGGGTGAGAAGGCGACCTGTTGATCTCCTGTGCTCGTGCAACGCGCGGCCTAAGAAGGCCCTCGTTGGACACGCGCAGTGGGAGACCAATCAGGCCACCTTCCTGTGAAGAGAGCACGAGCGAGCTTGGAGGAACCATTTATCTCCCTCAATGCGCGCAGGGAAGGACAGTCTGACTGCTCCCCTTATGAGAGAAAGTGTGATGTTGCAGAGTGGAGGAATTATTAAGAGGGCTGGGGTAGCGGCGTGGCGGTGCAGTAAATTTGGAGTTGATCTTGGGTTCGACGAAAGTCCAGGATAGCAGTGACGGAGCGCATGCGAGGAGGAGCCCCGCACTGCGCGTCGGATTGAACGGTCGATCTGCTCAGCCATGGCGTACCAACCCATAGAAAATTACGGCATCATCGGCAACATGCGGACGGCGGCGCTCGTCGGCATGAACGGCTCGATCGATTGGTTCTGTGTCCCTTCTTTCGATTCACCGAGCGTGTTCGCCGCCATCTTGGACGACCAGAAGGGAGGCCGGTTCGAGATCGCACCCCAGGGGGAAGGCATCCGCGCGAAACAGTTCTATTGGCCGGAAACCAACGTGTTGGTCACCCGCTTTCTCTCGCCGGACGGTGTCGGAGAACTGATAGATTTCATGCCGGTAGGCCTGCCTCGCGAATCGCCATGGCAGGATCAATTGATTCGGCGCGTCAGAGTCACGCGAGGGACGCTGGCCTTTCGGATGAAATGCCGTCCGGCCTTCGATTATGCGCGTGCGCCGCATCGTGCATCGATTGGACCACATGGCGCCATCTTTGAGTCGGCCGTCCTGAACCTGGCATTGGCGAGCGACATTCCGCTCTCCTGCGACGGCGAAAGCGTCCATGCGACATTTCGCGCTTCAGGAAGGCGAGGAGGCGGTGTTCCTCCTGCGCCCCTTGAAAACCGGAGAGGAATGCCGCAGGTCTCCCTCAAACACCGAAACGCAGGAGGTCTTCGAACGCACGGTCGATTACTGGCATCGATGGCTCTCCAAATGCACCTACACCGGCCGTTGGCGCGAAATGGTGTACCGATCGGCGCTGACCCTGAAGCTGATGACCTTCGAACCGACCGGAGCGATTATCGCTTCGCCGACCTGCAGCCTGCCTGAGTCGATCGGCGGCGGAAGGAATTGGGACTATCGCTACACCTGGATTCGCGACTCCGCCTTTACGCTGTATGGCTTGTTGAGAATCGGCTTCACGGAGGAGGCGCAAGCCTTCATGAAATGGCTGGAAGCACGCGCCGGTGAAGTCGAGGCCGTTGGCACATTGCAGATCGTCTACGGAATCGACGGCCGCCACAATCTCAAGGAGCAGACTCTCGATCATCTGGACGGCTATCGAGGTTCCCGGCCCGTCAGGATCGGCAACGGCGCGTATGCGCAATTACAGCTCGACATATTCGGTGAGCTGCTCGATTCGCTCTATCTGTACAACAAACACGTCATGCCCATCAGCTATGACGTCTGGATCCGTATCCGGCGCGGCCTGGATTGGCTCTGTGACAATTGGCAACAGCCGGACGAAGGCATCTGGGAGGTGCGAGGAGGCCGGCGTCATTTCGTCTATTCGAAACTGATGTGCTGGGTGGCGATGGACCGGGGAATTCGCCTGGCAGATAAACGGTCGTTTCCGGCCGATCGCGACCGATGGCAGCGGGTCCGGGATCAAATCTATGAAGAGATCATGTCCAAGGGGTGGAGTCAGAAACGCCAGGCCTTTGTGCAGCACTACGACGGCGACTCGCTCGACGCGTCGAATCTCATTATGCCGATGGTATTTTTTATGGCTCCCAGCGATCCGCGCATGCTGAGCACGCTCAACGCCATCAATCGCTCGCCGAAAGAGGGAGGATTGGTCTCCGATGGCCTCGTGTATCGGTACGACAGCGAGACCGGAGAAGATGGGCTCAAAGGGGGAGAAGGCACGTTTACCATGTGTTCGTTTTGGCTGGTGGAAGCGCTCATCCGGGCAGGACGAGTCGATCCTGCGAAACTGACGGAAGCCCGGCTGTTGTTTGAACGGATGCTGGGACACGCCAATCATCTGGGGCTCTACGCCGAAGAGATAGGGGGAAGCGGCGAAGCGCTCGGGAACTTTCCACAGGCCTTCACGCATTTTGCCTTGATCAGCGCCGCGTTCAATTTGGACCGGGCCCTGGACGGCAAGCCGCGCACCTGACCGGTTGCACAAGCCTGCCGTTGATCACATACTGAACGTAATCTCTAACCACAAGGAGGAACCATGCAACGCAAAGGATCGGCCATCTGGCAGGGCGACTTGAAGACCGGGAAAGGCACCGTCTCCACCGACAGCGGCGTCTTGTCGCAGACGCAGTATTCGTTTTCCACGAGATTCGAAAACGGGAAGGGTACCAACCCGGAGGAATTGATCGCGGCCGCGCATGCTGGCTGCTTCACGATGGCGCTGTCGGCTCAATTGGGGAGTGCCGGCCTGACCCCGGAAAAACTGGAGACCACGGCCACGGTCACATTCGACAAGCTCGAAGCCGGATGGACCGTGACGAATATCCTGCTGGACGTCAAAGGCAGGGTACCCAAGGCGGATCAGGCCGCATGGGACAAGGCGACGCTGGAGGCCAAAGCCGGTTGCCCGATCTCGCGCCTCCTCAACACGACAATCAATATGCAAGCCAAGTTGGAACGCTAGGGTGGTGATGGCGAAAACCCGGAACTCCGACTCGCTGGCGTTTCTCTTCGATCTGGACGGCACCTTGGTCGACAGCGTCTACCAGCATGTGCTGGCCTGGCGCGAAGCGACGCAAGCGGCCGGCATCGAACTGCCGGTCTGGCGCATTCATCGCCAGATCGGCATGAGCGGGGGCCTGATGCTCAACGCCCTGGCTCGGGAAACAGGACGGCCGGTTTCGCGGAAGGATGCGGAGCGCATTCAACTGGTGCACGCCGCGGCGTTTGCGGATCAGGCTTCATCTCTGCGCGTGCTTCCCGGCGCGCAAGCGCTGCTGGATACGTTGGCGGCCCATCGTGTGCCTCACGCCATCGCGACGAGCGGACGAAAGCACAATGCGCGGCATGCGCTCAAGCTGCTCACGCTCCATCGGAACGTGCCGGTCATCACGCGCGACGACGTCCGCTTCGCGAAGCCCGATCCCGATCTGTTCGTCGCCGCAGGAAAGCGGCTCAAAGTTCCCATGAGCCGCTGCGTCATCGTCGGAGACAGCGTCTGGGATTTGCTGGCCGCGCGCCGCGCGTTCGCCATCTCGGTGGGACTGCTCTCCGGGGGCTATGGCCGGGAGGAGTTGGAGCGGGCAGGAGCCTATCGGGTCTATCAAGACCCGGCCGACTTGCTCCGACACTTGGATGAAGTCGGCGTCAGACTCTAGCAGGATGCTGAAAAAGTCGTCCTTCTCACCCGCCCGACCCTGGCGCGCCGAGACGCGCCTGTTCCCATGCGGCGTTCTCGCTTCGCGGAGAGGCTCAACGTACCGAACAGAGCCTCTCGGATATCGGAATTACTGGAAGGGCTTTTCCGTTCGCCAAGACCCATTACAAGGGCGACCGGCCTACACGAAGTGCGGTCGGTACCTCCTCCGGTTCCGACTCGCCTGCGGCCTTGCCCGTGGAAGGGCGCGTCTTGGCGCGCCGGGGTTGGGTGGGTGAGATCAGCGGCTTTTTGAGCATCCTGCGGCCCCGTAAAGAAGGATCTGCATACATATATTTCTCACCTGATCCACGTAATCGCTCTTGCGCGATCTCTTCGCGTCCCATACAATCGGCATCCGTGAGAGCCCTCCATACTCTTCACATGCGCAGCAGACTTTTTCGCAGCCATCATCTCCTCACCATCACATGGGTTGCGTGCCTGCTCTTCGTGCTCGGCGGATGCTCTATTCTGCCGGGTCACTGGCGGCCAGGATGGAATCAGCAGTGGCCCGCCGGCAAACCAGTGCCCGACACAGCCGGCTCATGGAAGTTGACCGAACTCGAATCGAAAGACGACCGGTTTGTCGCGCTGGCCATCTCTGGCGGCGGGAGTCGAGCGGCCAACTTCGGCGCTGCCGTCATGCTGGAACTCCAACAGAGGGGGCTGCTGGAACAAGTGGATGTGATTTCCGGCGTGTCCGGTGGAACGCTCCCGGCCGTGTACTACGGACTCGGAGACAAGGCCGGCGCATTTACCGAGCCGGCGGTCCGCGAGGCCTTGGGCTACGATTTTCAGAGCAGTTGGATTCGCCGGTGGTTTCTGCCGCAGAACATCTTTCGCTATTGGCTCTCCGACTTCACCCGCTCGGATATTATGGTGCAAGTCTTCAACAACCAGCTGTACCACGATGCCACCTTCGCCGACCTTCAGCCCCATCCGAAAATCTTAATCAACTCGACCGTCCATAACGATCACACTCGGTTCACGTTTACGGATGAACGCTTCGCCTCGATCCATTCTGTGCTCGCTCCCTATCCCGTCGCCAATGCCGTGAATGCGTCGTCCGCATTTCCCGGCGCATTCCAGGACGTGACCCTGCAGTGGTATATGGAGCCGACGCAGTACCTGCACCTCTATGACGGCGGCCCCATCGATAATCTGGGTGTGCAGGCGATTACTCAATACATGAATCGGAACGTGTTAGGCACGACCCTCGATCAGCTGTTTCCCGAAGGGATGTGTCATTTTCGTCATCGACGCCACGCCATCGAGCGACCATACTGATCTCGACTTTAAGCAGTCCAGTCGGTCCGCCATCGACTATTTCGTCGACACCAATGCGCTCGATGCCACGGATGCCATGTTGATCGAATCCCGCCGTTCCCTGCTCGAGAGAATGGGCATTCCGGTCGAGAAGCAGGATCGGGATCCGAGGGGCCGGCTCCCGGTGAACGATCTCCGGCAATGCAGCTGCGAAGTCCGCCATATCTCACTTCGGCACCTGGCCTATGCCGACGTATCCGAAGCGAATGAGGATTTGGCCGAACGTGTGACGCGAATCAAGACGAAGTTCTGGCTTTCCGACGGAGAACAGAACGATCTCTTCCAAGCCGCCAAGGTCATCATGGAGCTGCTCGACCACAAACAACTTTTGTCGGAACCGTCATTTAAGGTTCCTTGTGGCAGTGGACCAGCCCAGAAACCACCAGCCTAATGCGCGGGGCTTGTCGTCGATCGGGAAGTGGTCAAAACCTTGAATCTGCTTGCAGGACGTGGGGTCAAGTGGCACACCTAGACTATGAGCGCGATAGGGAGAAGGGCTTGGATCAGCCTGGGAGGGAGTCTGTGTGTGGCCGTTGCCCTGGGCGCGTGCGGAATTCTGCCTTTCGGCTCAACAGACAAAAAAAGCGATCGAGCCACCGTCGACGCAAGCGTCCTGCAATCGCTTCAACGACAAATCAAAGATCGAGAGAAGCGCATTGCGGAGTTAGAGGCCCAGTTGGATGCATTGAAGCTTATCGATCAGGACATGGAGAAACGGAGGCAGCTCAACCGGCCACCCGCCACATTGACGCCCATCGAGTGAGCATCGTTACAAACCCGCCGTACTGCGCCCCACACGATTCAAACTATACCGGTATCAGTCGATCAGAACGTGGTGGAAGTATTTCTCCTGAATCTGAAGGGAGAAGCATTGAAAGCTCTTGAGTCGGGCCGCTCCCTCATGTTGCCTCCGTCTGAGTGTCCGCGCGCACGGAAAATCATAGCGAGTTTCCTGCTCGGAACACTCCTGACCGTCCTGCATGCGGTGCCCGCTCTGGCGGGCATGGAATCCGCGCAGTTGTCGGTCAAGAAGGGTGTGCTCTTGGTGGCCAGCCCATCGCTGGAAGATCCGAACTTCCGCCAAGCTGTCGTGCTCATCATGGAGCACGGGCCTAATGGAACACTCGGACTCATTCTGAATCGCTCCACAAAAACCCTCTTATCAGACGTGTTGCCGGAACTCACAGCACTTAAAGGGACCACCTACCGGGTGTTTTCTGGTGGGCCGGTAGACCGATCCAATCTTCTTGTGCTGTTCCGACTCTTGGAGCCATCCGCAGACGCACGACCGGTTTTCGACGGGGTCTATCTGGGGCGCACTCCTAGAGTCATAGAGCGCATCATCACACAGGCCAAGCCGACCGAAACCTTCCGGGCCTTTGACGGATTTGCCGCATGGGCTCCGAGGCAGCTGGAAGCTGAGCTGGTTGTGGGCGCGTGGGGAGTCTTGCCGCCCGATCCGATCGGGATGTTTGACAAAGATCCGGCCGTACTTTGGGAGGATTGTATCAGCAGACTGCAGGCGCCGAGGGTGATCTCGAATTAAAGGGGAGGGGATGGAGGCTGTTAATCTTCTTTGCTCACGCAACGCGCGGTCGCAGACTCCCCTCGTTGCACGCGCGCAGTAGAAGATCAATCAGCCCCCATCCCTGAAGAGGTAACGAGCAAGCTTGGAGGGAGCATATGGATATGTGCTCGCTGCCCGCGCACACAAGATCAATCAGCCCCCATCCCTAAGAGAGAACAAGCGAGCTTGGAGGGAGCATTTATATATGGCTCGACGCGCGCATTCGTGGATCAGCCATGCCACCAACAGCGCCCATAGACTCCCGCCAGATTCAAAGGGTCCAAAATATTGCGAACTCCTCTTGCTCTACTGATTGTACTGGTTCTCCTCAATAGCGCCTGCGCGATCGTCAGCTATAGCCCCACTGACTCTGTGAGATAGCCTCAAGTTGAGGTTCACGACAAACTGGAGATTCTCTCCTATTCCTATGGCCCAAGACCTTCCCGGAATCCGGAGAGTGATGGCCGAACACTTCCTTGGGAAAGCCAGCTGGTTAAAGATTTATTTGAGCAATATTCCCGGTATATGAAAGTAGTCGTTACCCCAAGTCCACCCGCTCTTGGCATCCATGTTAATGTCTATCAGACCGATGGTCCTCCTATGTCGTCATGGTGTATGGCATCTCTTTGGACGTTGGGTGTCATTCCATGCCATGCCGAAGGCGTTGTTTACGAGACTCATTTCGATGTGCTCGCGAACAATGCATTAAAGCAGAGCTATCGATATGAAATCAGCCGAAAGGGTATCCAGTGGATTGGGTTGCTGCCATTTTTTTGGGTGAATTTCTTCACCGCTGACTACAAGGAGGCCTTTTCGGCCAATATTTATCAGTTTGTTACTGACGCGAAGCGTGATGGTTTTCTGTAGGCTCAAAAACAAATGATTTTGACAGTGGGAACCTTGAATACTTCCCCTACCGCTAGGGGAAACCCTAGTTATGCGAGATGATAGACTTCTATAGAGTGGCTATTCGCCGATGGCGAGATTGTCAGACAAAGAAGAGAGTTACGTTCAAAAAAGATTTCTATTTTCCTTCACTAACGATGGATAGGTGAAATTGATATGGAACAAGCAAACGGTAAAAGACGCATTGGCATTGCAGGTGTCGATAGGGCACCCTGGGGCGAACATGTATGTGTGTTCTTCGATACAAAAGAGGAACTGTTGAGTCTTTGTGTTCCGTTCATTAAGGCAGGTCTTGAAGATAATGAATTTTGTATGTGGATTACGGGAGAACCCGTTACCGAAGAGCGAGCATTTGAGGCACTGCAAAAGGTTCTCCCAAACGCGCACCAATATCTTGCGGAAAAGCAATTGGAGATTCTGCCCTACCAGCAATGGTATTTGGAATCAGGAGTCTTTGATGCTCAGATTGTTGTTGATAACTGGGTGTCTAAGGCTCGATACGTTGAGGCGAGAGGCTTCGCTGGTACTCGAATTACTGGGAATCCGTTATGGCTACAGTCCGAGACGGATTGGGTCAAATTTGGCGCCTACGAGCAAACCGTCCATCAAGCCATTCGGAATGAGCGGGTTATTGCCCTGTGCACTTACCCGATGAATATCTGTGAGAGCAAGAGTATGTTGAAAACGCTCTCCGCCCACAGTTCCACACTTCTTCCTCGGGGAGATCAATGGCAGCGGTTAGTATTGTCCTCCATATAGATAGAACGATGTCCCCAAAGAGTTCTTTTTGACCCCCTTCGACAGCGACCATTGATTTCAACCAAATCCAACGGAAAGCGGCTCGTTCTTCACACCGTTTTCGACCTGCCTCTGGACAGCCCAGCTCGTCAACCACATCTTTTCCCATTTTTCTACTTTTAGGATAACGGTACCGATCTTCCCGTCACATCCACCTAGAAGAGGACCCAGAGCACGCCCTTGAACCAAAGGGGCAATAATGTAAAAATAGTGAGCTGGCCGTCTCAATCTTAGCCCGGCACTTTCGGCCGCGGAATCCTGCGCGTGAAGTACCATCACCCAACGGATTTTTGCTGAGCGGTTATAGGAAGCTTCACCGCGGGGTACCGAATGGCGAATCCAGATTTAAAAGTAACCACTCGCCCGATCAACTTATTATTGGTTGATGATCACCCCGGTAATTTACTTGCACTCGAAGCTGTCTTATCCGATCGTGAATATAACCTGATTATGGCGCATTCCGGTTATGAAGCGATCGAGCTCATGAAAACGCATGAGATTGCGCTCGTGCTTTTGGACATTCAAATGCCTGGAATGGATGGATTTGAAACGGCACGACAAATGAAATCAATAGAGGGTTGTCGGGACATTCCTATTATTTTTATTACGGCCGTCTACAAAGAAGATCCTTTTATCAAAAAAGGGTATGAAGTGGGTGGAATTGATTATTTCAGCAAACCCTTTGACCCGGAAATTCTCAAACTGAAAGTGCGTCTCTATTCGTCGTTTCGCCAAAAGACCTACCTTCTTCAAGAGAGAGAAAAACGCATCAAGGAGACCGAAGAGCTTTTGAAGACAGGCCGAAAGTTGTCTGATGCTCTGGAATCTCTTCCTGTTGGCGTTCTGATCGCGGACGCCGATGGCCGGGTATGCCAGGCTAATGAACAGGCATTGAAAATCTTGGGATTTACAGGGTTTGAGAAGAAAGAATCTTATGGGGATTTTTTGCGGTGGTGGGAGCATGAAGGCAAGCTGATCAAAGCCTCCCATGCACCTATGGCACGTTCGCTACGAAGTGGTGAGTCTTCCCATAATGAACTCACTCAGATTAGGTGTTCCGATGGAACTTCAAAATCCGTGCTCAGCTCAGCTTCACCACTGAGAAGTTTTGACGGAGGAATTATGGGTGTAGTCATGGTGATTCAAGACGTGACTGAGCACAAACAAATCGAGCATGATCTAGAGCAACGTGTACAAAAACTCATTTCTTCAGAAATCGGAGGCGAGCAGATAGCTCAGGGTTAAATTCAAGTACTTCTTAAACGGTTCAAGCTTGCTCCCGAGGTTGTTCTGTTATTGTGATCGCGGCCGAGTTAGCGTTGCAGCCGTTGCCGGGTTGATTCCAAATTTGTTGTTTTTGAATCGTTCGGGGTCGTTTCACAACCCCATGAAGTTTCTGTCATCGGAGGCTGGCAAATGGGGAAGGCTTTTTGAAGCTGTCGAAACACATACTAATCAGCGGCGAAGTGTGATCCATCCTGCGGTTTGAATCGTGTGATATAGCTCATCAACGGCCGCCAGTATTAAGATCCCGCCCTGAGTTGCGAGATCAAGGTCCGCGCGCAGGTCATGGCCTTGCTTGTGGCCTCCTCCACATCAGTAATAATCTTCGCGAGGGGTGGCTCCATTGGCTGCCGTTTCGCCAGATCGAGCTTCATCCGGGACAGTGCCAGGAACTGCGCGAGATCTTCATGTAGCTCCGCCGCCAGCTGCTGACGCTCACGCTGCTCCTCGGACTCACGCAACGCCTGCTCGGCCTGCTTGCGTGCGGTGATATCGTAGAAGCAATTGATTGCTCCTGTGATGCCTCCTCGCTCGTCGGCCAGCGGAGCAATATTCACGATGACTAGACTTGGCCTGAACGAGCCTGAGTAGGCTGGAATAGGGTGGTACGCTTTCCTAAACCGCTGCTCCTACGACTAGAGACGAGATATGGGGTGGGGAGTCTTCGTTGATCGTCTCGTTCGCATCGGGCGCACATCACCCTCACCGACGCGGCGCTGGTAGCGTGCTGTCACGACTGAGAAGACTCATGGCAACATGAACATAGTGGTGTCTCTGTGGCGTAATGCCATTCATGTCATCGTGCCGTACCGGTGCACGCAACTTCCCACAGAGCGTGATTGATACTCTTCGGTTCAACCGATAGCCAATTTTCGCTGTCTACGTATCCACGAGCCGGAGTACCGGTTCCCATAGGGTGGGAAAATTCCATGAACGCCAGCAACCGGACGCGCTGAGTGGCGCAATCGAATTGCTTGTGAGTCTTGGTTGAGAGATAGCGGTGGGGTCCGAACCCGTAGGGGCCTAGTCCCTGATTCCCTTGCATCCACTTGAAATCGATTAATTGCGACACTGTCACCAGACTTCCTTCCCGACGAATGGTGTCTGAATCGACGTACACAGTCTGTAGTCCTGGCGACAGATAGTCTCTCTCAACCGCCACCCACTCAGCAGATGCTGGAACAGGACTCATCAACAGGAGGGAGATCAGTAACCAGGAATTCGAAAGGCAGGATTGAGCCCACGCAAGGGAAGGTTTCATAGCGGGCCTCGCGAGAAATTCATTGTATGAGGGAAACGAAGGTCGGCGCAAGACGCCGACGACATGAAAGCTCGGCTGCGGAAGCTGGCCTCAGTTCGCTAGATCGTGGAAATGAAAATCTTCGATCCTGGCTTTCTTCAACGCCGCGCTGAGGAAGTGACGGGTGGAAGGCGTTCTTTGATTCGCGTATACTTCTGCTCTCACTATTGGCGTCTGCGCGGGTTCAATTAGGGAGGCTTCGGCGAATTATCATCAATCATTGAGCTTGTCCCTACCCCAGGAGGATGAGCATGTTCAGAAAGCCTGTTCTCGTTTTAGAGGTTTGGCTTCTCTTAGGCTTCGTGTTAACCCTCAGTGTCGGAGCGGACGATACTGCTCTTGAGCGTCCGGGATTCGTGCGCACCACCCTGGACGGCTCAGGCAACGTCGGCCAGTACAGCTCAGTGAAAATCGGGACTGACGGCTTAGCCCTCATCAGCTACTACGACGCCACCAACGGCGACCTCAAGGTGGCCCACTGTTCCAACGTGACCTGTACCTCCGCCACCCTCACCACGGTGGACAGCGCGGGCAGCGTCGGCCAATACAGCTCAGTGGCCATCGGGACTGACGGCCTCGCCCTCATCAGCTACTACGACGCCACCAACGGCGACCTCAAGGTGGCCCACTGTTCCGACTTGACCTGTACCTCCGCCACCAACACAACCGTCCAAAGCGAGGACAATGTCGGTCTGTTCACCTCAGTATCCATTGGGACTGACGGCCTCGCCCTCATCAGCTACTACGACGCCAGCAACGGCGATCTCAAGGTAGCCCACTGCTCCGACTTGGCCTGCACCTCCGCCACCCGCACAACCCTCACGTTTCTCCAAAGCGAGGGCAATGTCGGTCAGTTTAACTCAGTGACCATTACCGGAGGCCACGGTCTCATCAGCTACTATGACAGCACCGACCAAGTCCTCAAGTTGGCCCTCTGCCCGGACTTGGCCTGTACCGAGGCGACCTTCACGAACACCCCGGACCGCATAGGCAATGTCGGCCAGTACAGCTCAGTGACCATCGGGACTGACGGCTCAGCCCTGATCAGCTACTACGATGCCACCAACGGCGACCTCAAGGTGGCCCACTGCTCACTCGACCGACTCGATCTGTACCACCGCCACCCGCACAACCCTCCAAAGCGAGGGCAATGTCGGTCAGTTCACCGCAATGACCATCGGGACCGACGGCCTCGCCCTCATCAGCTACTACGACGTCACCAATGGCGACCTCAAGGTAGCCCATTGCTCCGACGTGGCCTGCACCTCCGCTGCTATCGCGACCCCTGACCGTACAGGCAACGTCGGCCAATACAGCTCAGTGACCATCGGGACCGACGGCCTCGCTCTCATCAGCTACTACGACGCCACCAACGGCGACCTCAAGGTGGCCCATTGCTCCGACGTGGCCTGCACCGCTGCCACCCTCACTGCCCTGGATGGAGCAGCCAATAACGTAGGCGCTCCGTCTTCGATGATTATGGGAGCTGACGGCCGAAGCCTCATCAGCTATTACGATGCCACCAACGGCGACCTCAAGGTGGCCCACTGCTCCAACGTAGCCTGCACCTACCGCCACCCTCACAACCGTGGACGGAGCAGCCAATAACGTAGGCGCGCAGTCTTCGATGATTATGGGAGCCGATAGCCGGGGTCTCATCAGCTACTACGATGCCACCGACGGTGATCTTAAGGTGGCTCACTGCTCCAACGTGTTCTGCACCACCGCCACCCTCACCGCGGTGGACAGTGCAGGCAACGTCGGCCAGTACAGCTCTGTGACCATCGGGACTGACGGCCTCGCCCTCATCAGCTACTACGACGCCACCAACAGCGATCTCAAGGTGGCCCACTGCACCAACGTGGTCTGCACCGCCGCCACCCTGACCATGGTGAACAGTGCAGGCAACGTCGGCCAGTACAGCTCTGTGACCATCGGGACTGACGGCCTCGCCCTCATCAGCTACTACGACGCCACCAACAGCGATCTCAAGGTGGCCCACTGCTCCAACGTGGCCTGTACCACCGCCACCCTCACCACAGTGGACAGTGCAGGCAGCGTCGGCCAGTACAGCTCAGTGACCATCGGGACCGACGGTTTGGCTCTCATCAGCTATTACGATGAGACGAACGGCGATCTCAAGGTGGCCCACTGCACCAACGTGGTCTGCACTGCCGCCACCCTCACCACGGTGGACAGCACAGGCAGCGTCGGCCAGTACAGCTCCGTGACCATTGGGACTGACGGCCTCGCCCTCATCAGCTACTACGACGCCACCAACAGCGATCTCAAGGTGGCCCACTGCTCCAACTTTGAACTGTACTACCGCCACCCTTACCACAGTGGACAGCACAGGCAGCGTCGGCCAATACAGCTCAGTGACCATTGGGACCGATGGTTTGGCGCTCATCAGCTATTACGATGAGACGAATGGCGATCTCAAGGTGGCTCACTGCTCCAACCTTTTTTGTGTCCCCTACCACCGCCGCCGCTGAGCAGTTGAGCATCGCGGAGTTGCGCTGTGAAATGGGCCGAATTAAAGTGGTCGGAATTCGTTGTTGAAGTCTAGTCCGGGGGCCGAGGCCACACCTTCATCGCAGTGGGGATCGGGTGGATTTGGGTAGAGAGACAGAGGCTCAT
The DNA here is from genome assembly GCA_963801725.1 of uncultured Nitrospiraceae bacterium. Lineage (GTDB taxonomy): Bacteria > Nitrospirota > Nitrospiria > Nitrospirales > Nitrospiraceae > Palsa-1315. Next base: position 447,560 of record CAWDFX010000001.1, on the reverse strand, counting down.
CTTTAAGATAGCCCGTTGGAGGCTGCAACTCTGTACCTGAAGGTGGATTTTACCGGTTGCATTAAGCCGGTTGCTCGCCTACGCTATATCACGTCAACTTCCATCACATCGTTGCGTGACGCCTGTGGAGGTGGTCCTCGTAATGATCAATCCATACACATTTTTCGTGCGACGCATTTTCTGTCTAATGATACCCGCTATCGGGGCGGGGAGAGGAGGGTATGATGGCTGATCTGATTCGAACTGCTCAATATTACAAGGTGCAGATTGCGGATAAACCCGGGACGTTAGCCGGTGCGCTTGCTCCACTGCGTGAAGCGGGGGTGAATCTGCTGGCCGTACATGCGTTTCCTCGGAGCCGGCGCACACAGGTGGATGTGGTGCCGGAAGACGTCACCGCGTTCAAGGATATCGCGAAGGCGCATAAGTTGAAAATTCAGGGACCGAAAATGTGTCTGCTGGTGGATGGCGATGATCGCCCGGGAACGCTGGCCGATCTGACTGATCGACTTCGCTTGGCCAAGATCAACATGATTGCGGTAACCGGCCTCGCTGCAGGCCAGGGTCGATTCGGCGCCATTCTATGGGTGAAGCCCGGGGATGTGAAAAAAGCAGCTAAAGTCTTCGGCGTTGGATCGAGCTAGCGACGCACGTCGGTTACCCCAACACACCAGCCTGTCTCGATGGAAGCGAAATGGTGTCAGGATCATTTCGCTTCGCTCGTCCGCGCGCGGCGATCTCACGTGTTACTGATCATGATGGTCCTCTGATAGGATTGTCATATCGGATTATCCACTCGCAAGATCCTCATTTTCACTACGACAGGCTTTCCTGCCATCGGATGATTGTAATCCACCACGGCGAATCCGTCTGACAACTGGGCCACAGTCGCCTGCTGACCGTCGCGATTTTCAAGGATATCGCCTTCCTTTGTCCCGGTGGGGAGTTCGCTCTTCGGAACGGTTTTCTTTTTCCTCATGTCATACAGGCCGAAACCCGTCTCTGCAGTCAGTTCGACATGTATTTTGTCGCCGGTCTTCATCCCGGTGACCGCCCGCTCCAACGCCGGCGGCAGTTCGTGCCGTCCCTGAACGAATTGACTGAGCAATCGAATTTCGAGCCCTTCGCCGGGAACGGTAACTTGGTACAAGACCGTCACAGTTGAGCCGTTCATGATTCGTGGCGGCTCTGCGCCGGCGTTTTGTTTCCAGAGAAGCCCTAGACCTGTCAGGCAGATCGTCATGGCCACAATCGCCGCGATACTCCGGTGAGAGATTCTCATGATTCCCTCTCTTAATAGTCCTTCGGTTACAGTTCCGTCGCGCGGAGCCATTCTCGTGAGACGCTGCGATCCATCACTTTCTCGTCTGTCAGATCATGGCTTGACTCCATTCAAGGATTGAGTTGGTTTGGACGGAGATTGATCGGGAATCTTGGTGATCTTGGTGATCCTCTTGGTCAGGTCGCTATCGCTTACTTCGACCTCGACCCTGACCCTATCGCCCTTGGCGATCTGCTCCTGCTCCAAGTTGGCGGAATCGGTCACCGGTAACGTCCAGGTTCGTCCGTCCTCCGTCTGATATGTGACTGTCCGCTGGACTTGATCGATACCGACAATCGCCCCTGAAATCGCGGTTGCGGCTTGGCTGGGGGAGACAGTGGTCACTGTCGTCCAGAGTAGACAGATAGAGGCGATTGCGATCATAGTTTTCTTCACGGTGCACCTCCGAGCGGTCACAAGATGGTCGTACATGTGCGACAGGATGGAGGAGACGGGACTTCTTTCTGTCGCTCTGCGGTATCTTCCGGTGGATGCCTCATGCGCAATTCGTTTGCCAGAAAGTCCGAGGAGGTAAAACGGTCAGTATTGCAAAGGCTTAGGGTTACCTGATTCATGATGAGTATCGAAAGAAATTCTGGCGTTGGAGAACATGTTGTCCAGTGTGCGCTCCTAACCAGTTGAATTTCCGCAAGGATGTGGTCACTGACATTTTGTCTGAGACGGAGCATTCTTCCCGGAAGGTAGGGGCAACTCGAAGGTATAGAAACATCGAGTGATTTGCAGTCATGGCATTCCGCGGCCACGTGAGTGCCGGACAGATCGTTCCCTCGTCCTCTATGTAGTCACCTCTGAATTTGTAGGATTGTGAGAGTTGGCCAGCCGAACCAATCTCCTTACTTGATCAGGGGGTTCCACACATTCCTCCGTCACGTTACGTCTCACTTAAATCAGGCATCCATCAGCGGCATGACCATTGCTGTTCTGTGCCTCGGTTAAGAGGCAATGACGCTGCCATACGTCTCTTGTTGTTGAAGCTGATAATGGTCGGCAACGGGGAGATTGATTCTAACGGGTTTTCTATAAGGAGGGACGCCATGACGAAATCAACGAAGCCTGTTCCTGCCGGTTTTCATACCGTCACCCCGGCGCTCACCGTGAAGGATGCTGAGAAGGCCATCGGGTTTTACAAGCGCGCGTTCGGCGCGGAGGAGCGCATGCGCTTTCTCGGACCCGATGAGAAAAGCATCATGCACGCGGAAATCAAGATAGGGGATTCGATCATCATGCTGGGAGAGGAGCATTCCGAGATGGGATGTCGCGGGCCGCAAAGTTTTGGAGGCACGCCTGTGAGTCTCTACCTCTATGTTGAAGATGCGGATCAGGCTTTCGCACGCGCTGTATCAGCCGGTGCGAAGGCGGATATGCCGGTGGCGGACATGTTCTGGGGCGATCGATGCGGACTACTCACCGATCCATTCGGCCACAAGTGGAACCTGGCGACCCACAAAGAGGACCTTACGCATGAAGAAATACGGAAACGCTCGGGTGAGTTCTTTGCTCAAATGGCCATGCAGGCCAAGTAGTGAATCGTGAAAGACCTGCCTGAAACGTGAACTCGTGGGCACAAGGGTGACATGAAATAAAAGTTCGCAGCAGCGGGAGGATCTTTGTGCCCGCGGTTGACACGTTGCTTTCAACGAAGAAGCCTGTCTTTCATTCATCCAAAGCACATGCATCTGCCGTCAACCTGTTCGGCGGAATCTCACTCATTAGAAAGGATTGCGGCGCTCCATGAGCGAGCCCACAGCGAGTGCTTTGCTGCCAACTCGGTGCTCACAGAGGTCACGGCCGAAGCAGATAACAAGGACTGGTTGTCTTCTCGCTACTCACCGGAAGAAAATCAAATCAGAATCCTCACTCGCTCGTCCGCGCTAGGAATTCAGCCAGGGTAATGCTGGGTGTGTTTCTGGCGGGAGGTAAGCCACCGGCAACGTCTTCCTCCTGTTCTCCCCCCCGCGAGGAATTGCGTTACCTCGTCTGCTGGAATAAAATCTCGGCCACCCTTGGTGCACCCACTCCAGCGAATGGTGAGGTAGTTTCACAAGGTCAGGTGATGTGGGCGAGCTTGAGGACATAATCGGAGGCAACGGATGAAACCACGAGAGCACGAGCAAGCGGGACCTATCACAGACTTTCTTGTGGAAGATCACCGGCGGCTTGAATCACTGCTCCAACAGGCTGTGGCGCATGCCGACCATGTCGATCTGGGAGCGTATGCGCAATTTCGAGCCGGGTTACTGCGCCACATCGGCATGGAGGAAAAGATTCTTATCCCAGCCGCCCAGCGACTGCGAGGCGGGGAGCCGCTGGGCATCGCCTCGAGGCTTCGGCTCGACCATGGAGCACTCGGCACGTTGCTCATCCCGACTCCCACGGCCGCCGTCATTGCGGGTATCCGTGGCATTCTCAAGGAGCACAACATTTTGGAGGAAGGACCGGGGGGCTTGTACGAAACCTGCGACGCACTAGCCGGAGCAGAAGCGGCGCAGCTTCTGGCCAAACTGAACGCTGCACCGGAAGTGGCTGTGCTGCAGTATTCCGATTCTCCTACCGTGATGAGTACCGTACGCCGGGCAATGGAGCGAGCCGGTTATACCTTCCGCGAAGATGAAACGTGAGAGACTCCAAGGTCGTGGTCGATAACGAAGCCGATAAGTCGCTTCCCTTCATGGGAAGAGGAGGGAGCGAGGGTAAAGAGCATCTATGAGCGAGACGCACGCGAGTACAGACGAACTGACCTTTACCTTGGTCCAACATGATCCGTGGTATCGCCTGCAGCGGGTGGTCGGGCTCATTCCTGCCGGCAGACTGGGGGTCGTTCGGCGGTGCCTGGTTTTTGCGCTGGTGACGTGGCTTCCCATCGCGATCTGGGCGTTCTACTGGAAACGAGCTTTCCCCGGAGTCGTCGCCGAACCGCTACTCCAACACTTTGGAGTCCATGTGCGGTGTCTTGTGGCCATCCCGCTGCTGGTGGTTGCGGAGAGAGCGGGGGATATGATCCCGCGTCATTTTGTGCCCTATTTCGTGAAATCTGGACTCATCCAAGACGACATGAAATCGCAGTTCATCCACATCTTGCGGTCCGCCGAGCGATTGCGGGACGGATGGTATGCCTGGGTATCGATGCTGGGCATCATGCTGCTGCTGATGTTTATCGGCGACAAAGATGCCGTGCATCTGCACGAACTGAAATGGGCAGACGAGGGAGAACCGGGCAATCTGCATGTGGGGTTTGGCGGCTGGTGGTTTCTGTTCGTCATGCGGCCGTTGTTTACGTGGCTTCTGCTCGTCTGGATTTGGCGTCTCATCGTCTGTCTTGTTCTGCTGTGGCGGATCTCGAGGCTCAATCTCCATCTCGTCCCCACACATCCGGATCGCGCGGGTGGTCTTGGCTTTCTGGAAGACATCCCGCTCATCTTTAGTCCAGTCATCTTCGCGGCGTCGGCGGTCCTCGCGTCTCGTTGGGGCCATGAGGTCTTTTATCACGATGTCGATGTGTATTCGTTTGCGATTCCACTCGGGGTGTATGTGGCCACGATAGGGATTCTGTTTCTGGGGCCCCTTGTGGTATTTACGCCTATACTTCACCGCTTCAAGCGTCGGAGCCTCCTGGAATATGGCGAGCTGGTGGGACAACATGGTCGGTTGGTGAAACGTCGATGGATTTATCAAGAGCAGATTCCGGAAGCGCCGTTGCTCCAGGCAGCTGAGTTGGGGCCGGTTATCGATACCGTATCCATGTATGAAGTGGTTGCCCAGATTCGCCCGGTGCCGATCGGGAAAACGGCGCTCCTGGCCGTCGTACTTCCGGCTGTGATCCCGATGCTTCCGGTGGCGGCCATCCAGATTCCATTGAAGGACCTGCTGCTAGGGCTGCTGAAAACGCTGGTGTGAGCGTTCGGCGTCAGGAAGAAATGGAATGCTGTTAAGAATTCGTTACATCTCCCTCCGGACTCGATGACGCTTGCCTGATCCGCTACTTTCGGCTAGACTCCCCCTCCCCCATCCAAGTAGGATGCCTTAGCGAGGTCTTGCGATGTGGGTATCATCGAGATCCTCTCAGATTTTTTTCTGCTCGCCGACAGGACTATCACGTCCGGTGAAATACTTCACGGTGAGACAAGGACGCACTCGACACCGAGTACGTGAAGCCGTTCAATCAGGTCGGCGGCGACCTGCAAAACAAAATTATCCCTGGATCAATTACACCGCCGGGGCTGTGGTCTTGGTGTTCTATGACCGTCCGTCTCATCAGTGACGGAACGATCACGACATTCAAAGCCATGCAGATGCCGGGAACGGCTATCTATACGACCAGTTTCCAAACAGAACAGCGGAGAGGTGAGCTATGAGCGACAATGCAGAACGAACACGACTCGATGAGGCGCGGGAGCAGGGTCTTTCCTGGAAGAAATGGGGCCCCTATCTGAGCGAACGGCAATGGGGAACGGTGCGCGAGGACTACAGCGAATCGGGAAACGCCTGGGACTATTTCACCCACGACCACGCCCGCTCCCGCGCCTATCGTTGGGGCGAGGATGGACTCGCCGGATTCTCGGACGACAAACAGCGGCTCTGCTTCGCGTTGGCGTTGTGGAATGGCAAGGACCCCATCCTGAAGGAGCGCCTCTTCGGCCTCACCAACAGCGAAGGCAACCATGGCGAGGACGTGAAAGAATACTATTTCTATCTCGACAGCACGCCGACGCATTCCTACATGAAATACCTCTACAAGTACCCGCACTCGGCGTATCCCTACGATGATCTCGTCACGACCAACCGGGGCCGCACTCGCGACGAACTTGAATACGAGTTGCTCGACACCGGCGTGTTCGAGCACAACCGGTACTTCGATGTCTTCGTGGAGTATGCGAAGGATTCACCGGAGGATATCCTGATCAAGCTCAGCATCTGTAATCGGGGGAAAGAGGCCGTTGACCTGCATGTGCTGCCGACAGTGTGGTTTCGGAACACCTGGTCGTGGACGCAGGGAACGCCGAAGCCGAGTCTCGAAGCGATCGACAGCCCCGAGGACATGAGCGTCCTGCTGGCGTCACATCCTGAATTGGGGAAGCGGTATTTTGTGTGCGAGGGTGAAGTGCCGCTGTTGTTCACGGAGAACGAGACGAATACACAACGTCTCTTCAACAAGCCGAATCCAAGCATGTATGTCAAAGACGGCATCAATAACTTCGTTGTGGATGGCCGGCAGGATGCCGTGAATCCGTACCGGACCGGGACCAAGGCGGCGGCGCATTACCAGCTTCATCTCGGCGGCGGAGAGACGAAGATCTTCCGCTTGCGGCTTGGAACCGTGGCGCCGCCGGAGGGACTCGACGGGAAGTCGTCGGCGATATTCGGCAAGAGTTTCGATCAGGTCATGACCGACCGCCTGCGCGAAGCCGACTCGTTCTACGCGGCGATCACCCCGCCATCGATCGGGAAAGATGAAGCTCTCGTGATGCGCCAGGCCATGGCCGGCATGCTGTGGACGAAGCAGTACTACTACTTCGACCTGGACAAGTGGCTCGAAGAGCATGGCGCCGATCCCTTGATTCCGAGCAAGTCCCAGCATCTGCGCAATCGGCAGTGGTTTCACATGGTGAACGACGACGTAATTTCGATGCCCGACAAGTGGGAGTACCCCTGGTATGCCGCCTGGGACTTGGCATTTCACTGCGTGGCCCTCACAGCCGTGGATCCCGACTTTGCCAAGAAACAGCTCGAGTTGATGCTCCACGACATGTACCTTCACCCGAACGGGCAGATCCCTGCCTACGAGTGGAACTTTGGAGACGTGAATCCTCCAGTGCACGCCTGGGCGACGTGGCTGGTCTACCAAAGCGACAAAGAACTGCACGGCACGGGAGACATTGCGTTTTTGAAGCTGGCATTCAGCAAGTTGGTCTTGAACTTCACCTGGTGGGTCAATCGCAAAGATCCAGGAGGACGGAACGTGTTCGAGGGCGGCTTTCTGGGCCTCGACAACATCGGAGTCTTCGATCGAAGCGCCACACTGCCGACCGGCGGCTATTTGGAACAGGCCGACGGCACGGCCTGGATGGCGCTCTTCAGTCAGAACATGTTGGACATCGCGCTGGAGCTGGCGGAGCACGATCCGGTGTATGAAGATATGGCTCTCAAGTTTCTTCAGCACTTTCTTTGGATCGGCGCCGCCATGGATCGAGTCGGCGAACACGAAGATGAGATGTGGGACGAGGAAGACGGATTCTTTTACGACCTGCTTCGTCTCCCCGACGGGACGGCCACACGCCTGAAAGTCCGTTCGATGGTCGGCCTGCTCCCCCTCTGTGCCTCCACCGTCTTCGACAAGGAAGTTGCGGAGCGCTTCCCGAGCTTCCTTGAGCGGGCGCGCAAATTTCTCAGACAACATCCGGAGCTGGGCGCGAAGATCAATCCGCCCGGAAAGCTCGGAGTCAAGGAACGACGGCTGCTCTCGGTATTCGACGAGACCAAGTTGCGGCGGGTGTTGTCGAAACTGTTGGATGAGAACGAATTCCTGAGTCCCTACGGTATTCGGTCTCTCTCCAAGTATCATCTCGACCACCCTATACCTTCAAAGTCCACGGAGAAGAGTATCGTGTGGGCTACCTGCCGGCCGAGTCGAACACCGGAATGTTCGGAGGTAACTCGAACTGGCGGGGTCCCATTTGGATGCCGGTCAACATTCTGATCGTTCGCGCCCTGCTCAATCTCTATGCCTACTATGGGAATGAGTTTACGGTCGAATGTCCCACGGGATCGGGGAAACAGATGAATCTCTTCGAGGTGAGCCGGGAGATCTCGAAACGGCTCGGCGCGATCTTCCTCAGAAATGGAACAGGGCTCGCGTCCGGTCTACGGCGGCACAGCCATGTTCCAGTCGGATCCCCATTGGCGCGATCACGTGTCTGTTCTATGAGTATTTCCATGGCGATTCCGGTGCAGGTCTCGGCGCGAGTCACCAGACCGGCTGGACCGGTGTTGTGGGACGTCTCATTCAGCTCTTCGGAGCGATTAATGCGGATGTATTGCTCGAAGCGGGACGATCCGGAGTGACCGCTCATGTGTTGAAGCTGGCTCGTGCCAAACCAAAGCCGGACGGGAAGCCATAACGTATTGTCTGGAACGGGAGAGACACGATCATCATGCTGAGCTGGCCTCGACGTCCGATCATCTATGAAATCAATACCGTGGTGTGGCTCCAGGAGCTGAGCCGACGGGAGCGGAAGCTCGTCACGTTGGGAACCGTGCCGACGCAGGAGTGGGATGCGCTCGCGTTGTACGGATTCGATGCGGTGTGGCTGATGGGTGTGTGGGAGCGCAGTCCGGCCGGCATCCGAATCGCGAAGAGGGAACTCAGGACTTCATGCCGAGTTCGGACGGGTGCTATCGGACTATCAACCGGAGGACAACGCAGGATCTGCCTACTGTGTCCGTCGGTATGTCGTGGACGATCAACTTGGCGGGCCCAACGGCTTGGCGGCAGCCAGAAAGATGTTGGCCGATCGCGGCATGCGATTGATCCTTGATTTCGTTCCGAACCACGTTGCGCCAGACCATCCGTGGATCATGGATCATCCGCAGTATTTCATTCAAGGCACGCCTGGCGATCTGGCCGAGAAACCGGGGGAGTTCTTCAAGGCGGGTAGTTCTGTCGTCGCGAACGGCCGGGATCCGTATTTCCCGCCTTGGCAGGATGTGGCTCAACTCAATGCGTTCAGTCCCGCGCTGCGCCAGGCTGCCGCCGCAACGGTGCTTGCCATTGCCGAACAGTGCGACGGGATGCGTTGCGACATGGCCATGCTCATGATGAATCCCATCTTCGAGCGGACGTGGGGATCCCGCGCAGGCCAGAAACCGGGGCGGGAATATTGGGTCGAACTCATCAGACCCGTGCGCGATCGATATCCGGAGGTCCTGTTCATCGCAGAAGCCTACTGGGATCTCGAGTGGGAACTTCAGCAACAGGGGTTCAACTACTGCTACGACAAGCGGTTGTACGATCGCCTGGAGCACGAGCCCTGCGGAGCAGGTGCGACTCCACCTCTGCGCCGACCCGGCCTACCAGGAAAAACTGGTTCGATTCATCGAGAACCACGACGAGCCGCGAGCCGCGGCGACGTTTGGGTACCAGAAAGCGCGAGCCGTCGCCGTGACGTTTGCCACAGTCCCGGGCGCCAAGCTGTTTCATGAAGGGCAATTTGATGGATACCGCGTGCGGCTTCCGGTGTTTCTTCGCCGCCGTCCCGAGGAAGTTCCGGACCGCGATCTGCATGTATTTTACAGACGCCTGCTCCAGACAATTCGAAGCGTCGATTTCAGAGACGGAGAGTGGAATCTGTGTGAACGAATCGGCTTGCCGGACAACGGCAGCTGGCAGAACGTGGTCGCATGGTGTTGGGAGAAGGCAGCCGATCGCCACCTCATCGTCGTCAATCTCTCCGAGGTTCGCTCTCAGGTCCGGATCAAATTGCCGTGGGCCGATCTTGCCGGCCGTTCATGGCGCTTGACCGATCCTCTGCAACTGACGGTCTTTGAGCGAGCCAGCGACGAACTGCGGGACGCGGGTCTCTACGTGGACCTGGAGCCGTGGGGCTATCACGTCCTCAGTGCCGAGACTCATTAATACGGCATAGCAAGCGTGGTCGCGTTCGACACAGGGGAGTTCTTCGATGTCATTGGAAGAGATCATCGGTTTCGTCGCAGGATTCGGAACCACCTTCGCCGCCGTACCGGATCTGATCAAGATGTTCAAGCGACAGTCCAGTCAAGGCATGAATCCGACCATGGCGAGTATCATGGGCACGTTTCAGATCGTCTGGGTCTATTACGGTTTTTTGATCGACTCGAGGCCGGTCATTGCCTGGAATATGGTCGCCGTGGGGATCAATTTTCTCACGGTCGGCGCCTATTTCTACTTTGCCAGTCATGAAAAGAAACGGGATTGAAACGCAGTCCCATCTCCCCCTCCTGCGGAGGAGTAAAGATTGCAGTGAGTGTGGTCTGTGGCTGAAGGAAAGGAGAAGCCTGATTGATGCAGCCGTAGTTGATTGACAGAAGACGATGATCCGATCGGTGAAACGAGAGTTGCGTAACTACATTCACATATAAAGGAGAACGAAAGATGAAATTCCTCACACCATTCTTATTGGCCGGAGCCCTCTTGTTCGCCATGCCGGTGTTCGCCGAGGAGGCGGCAAGCTCCGGTGCCAACACCAACATGGACATACTGGTTCAGAAGATCAAAGCGGACAAGAAATTGCTGGTTGCCAGCAATATGGAACTGACTGATGCCGAAGGCAAAAAGTTCTGGCCGTTGTATGACGCGTACCAGAAAGAACTGGAGAAGCTGAACCTTCGCCTCGGCAAAACGATTAACGAGTACGCCGATGCCTTCAACAAGGGGCCGGTCCCGAACGACACGGCTAAAAAGCTGCTCAAAGAAGCGATGGCGGTCGATGCGGCAGAGGTCAAGCTGAAACAGACCTACGCGGATAAGATTGGCAAAGTCCTCTCTGCGACGAAAACCGCGCGCTACATCCAAATCGAAAATAAGATTCGGGCTGTTCTGAAGGCGGAACTCGCGGCGAATATCCCGCTGGTCTACTAAGCGCACTGTCACGTGTCACTGGTGGCATCGCCCCTCATTTTTGAGGGGCGATGTCTGTCTCAGGCAAAGGAGTGCTGTATGAATACGAAGAGAGCACCATCCCGACGCTCCCGTATATTGACGGGGCTCGCGGTGGTCTTGCTGACGGGGATGGTCTTTTCCGGCCCGGCGCTTGCCGCTAAAGACAAGCCCAACATTCTCGTCATCTTCGGGGACGACGTCGGGGTCAGTAACATCAGCGCCTACAGCGACGGGCTGATGGGCTACGAAACGCCTAATATCGATCGCATCGCGAAAGAGGGTGCCCGGTTTCTCCATTATTATGGTGAGCAGTCATGCACGGCCGGCCGTGCGGCATTCCTCACCGGCCAGCATGGCATTCGCACCGGTCTTACGAAGGTAGGCTTCCCGGGAGCGCCGATGGGCATGAGCCAACTCGACCCCTCAATCGGCGGGTTGCTCAAGAACCTCGGGTATGCCACGGGGCAATTCGGCAAGAACCACGTCGGTGACCGCAATGAGACCCTGCCCACGGTCAACGGGTTCGACGAGTTCTTCGGCAACCTCTACCATCTCAATGCCGAGGAAGAGCCGGAACTGCCCGACTATCCGAAGGACCCTGCTTACCGCGCGAAGTTCGGCCCGCGGGGCGTGCTCAAGACCAAGGCCACCGACAAAGACGATCCAACCGTCGATCCCCGCTTTGGAAAGATCGGCAAACAGACCATCGAAGACACCGGCGCGCTCACCAAAAAGCGTATGGAGACGATCGACGACGAGACCTCAGCCGCGACCATTGACTTCATGAAGCGCCAACAGGCCGCGGGCAAACCATTCTTTGCCTGGTACAACGCGACGCGCATGCACCTGCGCACCCACGTGAGATCCGAACACCGCGGCCGTTACACGCACGGCGACAGCGAGTACATCGACGGTATGATCGAGCACGATGATACGATCGGCGCCCTGCTTAAGGCCCTGGACGACATGGGCATCGCGAACGACACGATCGTCGTCTACACCAGCGACAACGGTCCGCACATGAACACCTGGCCCGATGGCGCGATGACGCACTTTCGCTCCGAGAAGAACACCAACTGGGAGGGCGCTTTCCGTGTGCCATGCCTGGTGCGCTGGCCCGGTGTGATCAAGGCCGGCACGGTCACCAACGAGCTCATGAGCCACAACGACTGGGTTCCCACGTTTGCTGCCATCGCAGGCGAGCCGGATATCGTCGGCAAACTGATGAAAGGCTACAAAGCCAATGGAAAGCACTACAAGGTGCATTTGGATGGGTACGACCAGTCCGCGTTCCTGCGCAATGTAAGCGGTACCGCAGGCAACAACTCCGGAGTGAAGAGCGCGCGGGACAGATTCTTCTACTCCGATGACGACGGCATGCTCGTGGCCATGCGCGTTGGCGACTACAAGTACAGCTTCGCGGAGCAGCGATTGGCGGGCACCATGGGCGTGTGGGCCGAGCCCTTCACAAAACTGCGCCTGCAAAAAATCTATAACCTGTTCCAGGATCCGTACGAGCGAGCCGACATCACGTCCAACACGTACTGGGATTGGTTGCTCAACCATGTTGGATCCGTCTACGGAGTGATGGACGAAGTCTTCAAGTTCGCTGCGAGCTTCAAGGAGTTTCCGCCGCGCTCGTTCCCGCCGAGCTTCAATCCGGCGACGATCCTGGAAGAGACGCTCGACGACGTCAGGGATGCGCAGATGAGGGCCGGGCAGACGCACAAGTAGGCGGGCCGTTACCGATGCTGTGACCGGGCGTCTGTTCTGGACGCCCGGTCCTATTCCATACAACACAGAGAATGAGGACTCCTTGGAGATGATGGATGTTTCCCGTGGGACCCGACACAATTTCTTGCTGGACGCGCAGAATCGCGGCCGTTGATCTGACGCGAGTGTTTGTTATGCCCGGACACAGAAAGAATACGCACTATGAAAGGCTATGTCGTCCAACTTGAAGAGGCTACGCGTAAGAATAAACACTTTCGCCAGGTGCTCTATACTGCTACGCATTGCCAGCTGGTATTGATGAGCCTGAAACCGGGCGAAGAAATCGGAGAAGAGATGCACGATCTCGACCAGTTCATCCGTTTCGAGGCGGGAAAAGGATCTGTCGTGATGGATGGTCGCTCCCATGCTGTCGGAGATGGCGTGGCTGTCGTGATTCCATCAGGAACCAGACACAATGTCATCAATGTCTCCAAGACCGAAGATCTCAAACTCTATAGCCTGTACAGTCCTCCGGAGCATAAGGACGGAACGTTGCATAAAACAAAGAAGGAAGCCGATGCCGATGAGCACCATCACTTCGACGGCAAGATCTCCGCATAGTCATCTCGCAGGGTGGAGCTGTCGACGAGCAGGGCACCTGCATCCTGCCGAGCGGGAAGACGTGGAACGCGGGTGCGTATTGCAGAGGGACCTGTGGACTAGACGGACTTTAGCTGAGATAGAGGAGAGAACATGAAATCAGTGAGAGTACTGTCCGGACTCCTTCTGGCGATCGCGTTGATTGCAACGATACCAGGTGTATCGAAGGCGACGGATGATCCGCTCCCGTCTTGGAACGACGGCTCTATAAAAAACTCTGTGGTTGACTTCGTTGCCCGTGTGACGACGGAGGGTGGGCCGGATTTCGTCTCGCCTGCTGAACGTATTGCCACGTTCGACAACGACGGCACACTCTGGGCGGAGCAGCCGATCTACTTTCAATTTCAGTTTGCGTTGGACCGCGTGAAAGCGCTTGCTCCGAAACATCCCGAGTGGAAGAAGACACAGCCGTTCAAGGCGCTGCTCGAAGGCGATAAAAAGGCCTTCGTCGCCGGTGGGGAAAAGGCATTGCTCGAAGTCATGGCTGTGTCGCATTCGGGCATGACGACGGAGGAGTTCGAGGGGATCGTCAAGGACTGGCTCGCGACGGCACAACACCCGAGATTTAAGCGCCCCTACAACGAACTTGTCTATCAGCCGATGCTGGAACTGCTCGCTTACCTGCGCGCGAACGGATTCAAGACGTTCATCGTCTCCGGTGGCGGTGTGGAATTTATGCGTGCTTGGGTCGAGAAGGTCTACGGTATCCCGCCGGAACAGGTCGTCGGAAGCATGGGCAAGCAGAGGTTCGAGTTGCGCGGCAGCAAGCCGGTGATTGTGAAATTGCCCGCCGTCGATTTTGTGGATGACAAGGATGGTAAACCACTCGGCATTCAAAAGTTCATTGGCCGTCGGCCGATTCTCGCGTTCGGCAATTCCGACGGTGATCTTCAGATGCTGCAGTGGACAGCTGCTGGAAGCGGTCCTCGCTTCATGGGCCTGATCCATCACACCGACGCCGAGCGTGAGTGGGCCTACGACCGCACGTCGCATATCGGGAAATTGGACAAGGCGCTGGACGAGGCGAATGCAAAAGGGTGGACTGTGGTCGATATGAAGACAGACTGGAAACTGATCTTTCCGTTCGAGTCAAGTTCGACGGGCGCTCGTGCGATGGATCTTGAAAAATGAAACAGGAATTTTCGAGATCTGCGGCAGGGGTCGCGGCACTGATACTGTCTATCTTTATAACGGGCTGTGCCAGTTCGTTGTATGGATGGCAAGTCCGAACCAGTTCAACGTCGCTGCCAGCGTCGTTTCAGCCCGCCGATTTTGAGCAGCACTCCGTGGTCCTGTTTGGAGGGATCGCGCCTCCCGCTCTCCGGGGGAATGAGGTGGCAGTATCGTATGCACTCGACCAGATTCTTCGCAAGGTTTCGCCGAGCTGGAAAGTCATGTCCCCGAATGAATTAGCCAAGGGCATCAACCGGCATGGATTGGCCGGAGAGTATGCCAAGATGAGGGCTGATTTTGAAATCAGTCACATCCTCGACGGCGGAACTCTGCGAAAAATCGGGTCTGCACTCGGTGTGCGCTACGTGTTTCAGCCCCATCTGGCGGCCTTCTCGCAAACGATGACCGATCGCTGGTCATTCCCTCCAATTGATTTGCGCATGATGCAGACTCGGTCGAGTATTATGCGGATCTCGCTTCAGTTGTGGGATGCGGAGACTGGGGAAATCGTGTGGGCCTCCATCGCCGAAACGACTATGCAGAATGAGGCCGTCTCGCAAGACCCTGTGTACTTTGAGGATGTCGCCCGAGCCACTTTGGGCAGCATGGTGGCGGATTTCAAGAATAGAAAAAAGGCCTCAACCTATACACCGGTGAACAAGTTTCTTAATGACCTGATCGAGGAGTCCGTGCCGCGCGAGAAGCCTGATCCAGAGGGCATCAGTGATCCGGCCAAGAAAACAGGCGAGTGACCGGTGGGAACCAGCCAAAAACCTTCTGGTCTCCGTGTTGAGGTAGCCATTCGAGATAGGTGAAGATATGCGAAGCGTTTTTTTGCAACGAACGATGCTCGTCCGCCTAACCTTCCTCTCCTTGATGTGTCTCATCTGCCTTCCCTTCATAGAAGGATGCTCTGGCACGAGTCCCGAAGTTCATGCTCCAGAGCAGAACGTGAACCGCATGAGCCGGATCAGGGTGCTGACGTATAACACGTTGCATGGGTTGGAAGTGGGCCGTTACACGGTCAGACCGGGTGAATCCGAGGAGGAGCATGCGTCGCGATTGGCAATTCAAATCGAACAGATGGCGGCAGCGGCGCCTGATCTGATGCTTCTGCAGGAAGTCAATCCTTTGCCGGGCAGGGCACTGATGTATGTAGACGGCTTGAAAAAGTCCGGTCTGGATTATGACGAAGTCCATCAAGTAGACGCATGCGGGATCCGCCTGATTGGAAATGTGGCCGTTGTTCCCGGACTGAATAACGGACTGGTTGTTCTGGCGAAAGCTCCCTTGCGGGTTCGCAAGCTGGAGGGCCTCAAGCTCAGTGGCGGGCTCGGGGGATGTCAGGACTCCACGGGCGTGCAATTCGGCGAGCTGCGCTATGCCTTGATCGCAGAGATCGAGAACCCTGCCACCCGGAGAAAAGTTCTGGCCGTCAGCCTGCATCTGCATTCCGGAATCGAGCGGGACGAATACTTCACGCAGCGCATCGTCGTCGGGCAGCTTGAGGGGCGGATTCCGAATGAGGAAGAATCCCGCAAAATTCTCGCCGCTCTGGCGCAGGATCAGGAGCGGAGGCTCGAAGAATTGCGCACATTGGTGCGGAAATTACGGACACTTCAGACCGAGGGGCATTATGCGGGTGTCGTCGTCGGAGGGGACTTCAACTTCGAACCGGACTCGCCGGAATATCGGGCGCTGCAAGAGGCCGGATTGAAGGATACGTACGTGCTTGCCCGCCATACGGGGGAATTGCATTCCTATAATCCTCAGCACAATCCGATTGCGCAGCATGAGGAGGTGGCGCTTCCATCGGCCCTCAGCTCGGTCGTGCAGGCGATGCCTGAAGCAGAACGGGAGAAGATCGTCGCCGGGTATCGGCAAGGCCTTGCCATGAGCAGACGTATCGATTTTCTCTTCGTGATGCGATCGGGGCAGGCCGATCCGAATGCCTGTCTCAGGCAGGAGTTATTCGGAACGCCAAGACCTGTTACACTCGACGTGGGATCGGATCATTATGGCGTGCTGGACACGTACACGACAGATGGAAGCGATTGCTGATGCTGGTGTCGCCGTTCATGACGGACTTACTCGCCGGCGGTCGAAACGACGGACTGAATTATTCAACTCTAAGGAGGCACTGATGCGCATCCGGCGTAGTACTCTCTGTGTGGCGATGGTGTTGTTCTGGGCCCAGGCCTGCACAACCATCGATGTGAAAACGGACTTCGATCCCTCGGCGGACTTCACCCGGTTCCACACGTTCGCGTTTGCGGGTCTGACGGATATCACCAAAACCGGCCTCCTCGATAATTCTCTTACGCGCAAACGGATTGAGGCAGCCGTCTCGAGAGAACTCACAAAGAAGGGACTTCAGGAAGTGAAAATGGACGCCCGCCCGGACATCTTGGTCCACTACTGGCTCGGCACGAAAGACAAGCAACGAGTGCAAGGGACAAGCGGACCGAGCGCCGGGTACTACGGCCGAGGCGGGGGGTACTACGGCGGGGGATACGGATGGGGAGCCAGCTACAGCAATGTCACGACCTATGACTATACGGAGGGGACGCTCATTCTGGATCTGGTCGAGCCGGAAAAAAAGGAACTGCAGTGGCGCGCGATCATGGTGGCGATTTTAGAGGATACGGCTCAGGAAAACATTGAACTGGGCAACCAGGCGATCATCAAGGCGTTCGAGCACTATCCGCCCAAGAAGAAGGAGCCATAACACCCGCTAGCACGGTCACCCGACCTCTCTGCCGCGGAGATGTTGAACTCGGCACAATGAAGGAGGCAAGGTAGGGCATAGGTTATCCTTCGAGTTCTTTGAGGCATGTACGTGCGTGCTCGATCCGTTGTTGCGTATCGGGGCCATCCTGTTCCCGATGAAGATATTCTCGAAGCCTTTTCACCGCATCTTGGCGCTGTTCCTTTTGGTGTGAGGAGCCGTCATGGCCTACCTTCGATATTCAAAGGACTGTGAATGGCACGTCTTTGAGGAGCGCAAGACTGGCGAGTCCGAGAATCGTCTTGCCGTGTGGCACAAGGATCATGAGGCCGAGGGCGCGTCGTTTACTGCCTGTATGATTCAGAAAATGCTGGAGTTGGAAGAGTACTCCAGCATCCCCGGATACCAACCCCGCCATAAACGCATGCTCCGTCAAGCGTTCGAAGCCTGGTTGAGCGAGCAATCCAGTGAGGAAATCTAGCGTCGCTTCGTCTCATCAACTCGTTTATGCGCGTCCCTGACTGTTTGCTCGGCGAGCACCAACGCAGAGGGGTCGGGAGTCTTTTTTCGCCCTCTCAGGCAATGAAGACTTCCGACCCCTCTTGTTCGGTTCTCGCTATTCCAGCGGAGGAACCGCTCCGGCAAATGTCAACATATCGGTGATACGAAAGTCACCGGCTGTCGCAGACGGCAACACTGGTGTCCAGTTCGGCCGAGTGGCCAAATAGGACGTTTCATCGGCCTTCAGCAGGCCGATAAACACTTCACCGACGATGCGGCCTCCCACCGGTCCTAAGCGGAGACCTTTCTCCATGAGCTCCGCCTCCTTCAAGATATACAGCCAGAGCGGCGTGCTCCTTTCCATGTCAAAGGGCTTGAGCATATCCAGCTGTGTGGGCGTCAATGCCGGAACGCCCATCCTTCGGGCAATCGCCTGGCCGGCCGGTATCCCGAAATTGACGTGACGCATCAGGTTGCGCGAGGCCAACGACTGCACTCCGTCGGCCGGCAGCCCCGGAGCAGGCCCACGTGACCCCGGAAGCAGCATCACCACGCTGGAGAGTTTGCCGTCAATCTGCTTGTTGGGCCGGAAATTGCCATCGCCGAAATTGAAGAACGTTTGCCAGTCGACGAACCGCCGCGGTGCGCGTTTCCCGCCCCGCGCATCGTTCGGGTCCGGATCGTTGGGGTCCTGGGTATCGTCGAAGAGAAAGGCGAAGAATGGGGATCCGCCAGTGGGACCGAAGTTCAGTCGATAGCTCGGACGAATTTGCGAATGGCCGAAACGGTAGGCTGCCACTGAAAATTCGATGGGGAGTTTCGGGTCATTTGAACGCCTGCCACGCCGATCGTCTGAATCTTCGTCTACCCGATAGTAGCGAAGTCCCTTTTTGAGAATATCATCGAGGCGCTCTTGTCCGATCGTCAGCGGCAGGAATTCGTGCACGATGATCCACTGATAATGCCAGCGGACCTGGCGTTGGGCCAGCTTGAAGATTTGCTCATCCGATTTATTGGCAAGATCGGCATCCTTGCGTAGGTGGTCGACCACGGCATTGTGAAAACGCAGCATCGCCAAGTGGAATTGCGCAAGGATCACATGTTCGTCGTTCCGGCTATCTCCGAGGATAGCGACATTGTTGGGATCACGCGGCAGGTCGAAACGGATCGCTCCCTTGCGAGAGACAAGCTCTGAACCTGGAAGGGGTTCCACGCGCAGCTTGATACCGTCATACAACTCAGGGGATCCCTCCGGCCCTTCACCATACACGCTGTCCAGATCGAACGCCGGGGTGCGAAAGTTTGTCGTTTTTCCAGGGTTGCTCTTTTCAAGCAACGGGGATCTCGGATCAAGCGTGATATCGTGGTCCAGGAACTGCCCGAAGAACGTCACGCCGGCTGTCATGTTGGGATTGTCGGGGTTGTTCGGACTGAACACCGCGGGCTCCGTGATCGACTTAATGGGATCGGTCAGGTTATCCAACGCATCGATGAGGCCACCTTTTTCGCCCAACTTCTTGGCCTGATCACGCGCGGTATCGGTCGGCGGGGCGTAGGGCGGCAAGTCAGGAAACATGCGGGTGAAGGAATTGTCCTGAGATCGAGGCCGATCCTTCATGCCGGGAAGGTGCAGATTATTTTTTCCATCGGCGTGAGCCATGGTGAGGCCGAGCAGCGCTGTAGAACACAGCACTCCTGCTACACCGGCCGACAGGAATGTTTTGCGACGATACGACATGATGTCCTCCCTCATGATGTTACAGGTGTTCGCGTTCCGTGGTTCACCCGATGTTTCCCGACAAGAACGCAATGCGAGGCGAGTTGAGCAAGAACCGAACCATGGGAAGCGCATACTCCATCGTTTCCTTATCCAGGTGAAAGGAATGAAAAAAATATCGGAGGGGCATGTTCTCGAAAGCAGACTGTATGCGAATGCGGACGTATGTGAGGGAATCCATTGTTACAATGAAAAATGCAACATGGCTTCTCACGCCAGCGAAACATTCAACAGACATTATTCAAAAACGCGTTTGCTGTAATCGCCAACATCTTACTCAAGCGAGACGAGCGAGACTGGCGGAAACGCGCGACTGAAAGGGACAGTGCTCACACGTCACACCAGTCGCGTTTCTCGCGCGCCACTCCACCCATTTCGCGACGAACCCTCATGAAAAATGCGGGTCGCTTTCTTAAGCGGGTCTAGATTGTAGTTTCAGGCGGACTGTGCGGAATGATCCGCCTTGCGAAGCCACGACAGGTGAGATTTCAGGACTGGGTCTATGGCGTAATTGATTTGGGCTGCCGATGCGGCAGTAGCAACCTTGCAGAGATCACGAGAGTGTTTCCGCTATTCTTGAGAGCTATCAGCGGTAGTGTGTAGGAATTCCCTTACGGCAGTATGGCATGGGCTACAGCAGTAAGACCCTTATGAAATCGATGCGATAGAGTGACTCTGATCTCAAGGGTGAACTCGTTTCCCTTCGTAGGGATGTGTTTTCTTAGGATTGAGGAGGGCTGCACATTCAAAATACCCCATAATGACGCTCTTGATTCTTTCTCCTCCAGCGGTACGGCGCTTGCGTTCCTGACTCCATGAAATCCCAGCAAGCTAAGGCGTGATGAGACTGGAGGTCTGGCATGGCGACGCACATCCTTGAAGAAATGCTCTCCCACTCCGTAGCTGTCACACAGCGGGGGTGGAACGTAAGATGTAACAACGTTGACCAAGCGTCCGCCGTGACATCGGTTACGACCATCTCTCCGAGACGTCGGTGTGAGGAGCGCATGGACTACCGGCACCTGTGTTCGTATGAGGTGCTAGAGGTCATTGAGGAAAAGTCGGTCGTCATCGGGCAAGGAGAGGCCTTCGCAGTCAACCGGAGCACGGAGGGGATGCTCCTCCTCATAGCCATGGCTCCTTACGCGAAGCAGTTGATCGAAGTGCACACCTCCCGATTCGGGTGGGGCCAGACCGCGAATGTTTTTGAAACCCGATGGGCCAAACCCGTACAGGTGGAGTCAGTCGGGAATCTGTACCTGGTTGGATGCCGACGGATATTCGGTCCCTGTCACTATCTGTCGTTCTAGGGGCCTATCCGACATCGGCCTTTCTACCGAGGCGAACGATCCTCCACCATCCGCGTCGTCCTCGACCTGAGAAAATCCTCAACGTATTCCAATAAATACGCCCCCTGTTTTCAGGCCTGCGGCCCCGCATCTGGCCGCACTTCCTTCGCCTCGTCATGAACGGCAATATCGGATAGTCTCCTAACATCCCATCACGACGGGCAGTCGATCTTTTCCTCGGAATGCAGTTTCTCTTGCAGTCACTTTCCCTCGCTTGCCCTCGCTGACTCAGAAGGGTAAAATCGACTTCCCACTCACCAACATCCATAGGAGGCGCTATGGCCGTCCGCACCACTCCCTCAAAACCACGGGTTTCTCTCGACCGAAGCATCGAGCGGATGCGGAAACAGCTCACCGAATTCGCCCCGTTCCTGGGCAAGGGCAAGCCGACGCGCAGCCTGGAAGAATTCGACCTGGAAACCGAACGGCTGATCGAAGAGCTGCTCGGGCAGACCTCTAACTTGCTGCACGCGTATGAGTATGCTGAGCTGGGCGAGGCAGCGGGACTGGTCAACATGACGGACGAGGCGCCTGAAGGCACAGGCATGGACAGTGATCGACAAAGCCTGTTGCAGCGTGGCCGCGTGCTGGAGAGCTGCGTGTCGGAATTGGAAGCGCATCGTTCTGCAGCACCGAAGAAATCCAAAATCGGGCGTACACTTATTGGTCCGCAGATCGCGGAACACATGTCCGGCGAGATCCGGAGCGTGTCACACGACGACAGTCTGCGAAAGGCCAGTCAGCTCATGCAGCAGTGGAAGCTCGGGTCTTTGCTTGTCACAAACAGTCAATCGTACGTCGGTGTGATCACTGATTCGGTTTTGGCCCGCGAGGTGGCGGCCAAAGGGCTGGATCCCAATACGACGATTGTCAAAGCCTGCATGCGGACGCCGGTGGTGGCCATTGAAGGTAGCCGGCCGATTATCGACGCGGTCCGCATGATGAAAGAGCAAGCCACCCGGCATCTGGCCGTGACGCAAGATGGACAGATTATCGGTGTGATATCCGTCTCCAATATTCTGCGGTATTACTCGGGCATTGCGTAGCGATACGTCGCCCGTTGTTCACAAAGCCTGGTCTCCGGAGTAAACAGCGTATGCTCGTGATAACTGGAAAACGGAGAGAGCGCATTGCTGATGGCTTGAGGAGTGTGGATTCCACTCTCGCCTCCATCGGCCATACGACATTCGTTCCTAATCAGAACGGGAGGTGAGAGATGGGGCCAACCAAGGCGATCGTGAAAGAGAACAGGCTTTATGAAGTGGTAGGGGGAAAGCTGATTAAGGACGGGTTCGCCAACCGGCAGGAACTTGAAGACTATGTGAACCATCATTATGTGGCGTTGCCGGTGCTCGATAAAGCGGGGAATCCGTGGTTGCTGGAAGGGAATCCGGTATATTGTCTCCGTGGCACGCAGTACGAAACCGTAGACGATCAGAGGGTCCACCTCGCGCGATGTCCGGATTGCGGTGGTATGGGAATCAGGTCAGACGAATTTACGGTTGAATCGGATTGCATTCGTTGCACGGCCTGCGGGCATGAATTCGATGCGCGATTGGAAATGATGGAAACATAGCGAGGGGACAGCTCGATGGTTCCTTACGCTCGCAGAGGACGCACGATCAGAAAGTGTTACTTCGAAGCGCACGGTTAGGGACCTGTCAAGCCGTCGCCTTGAAGGAGAAGCGAGTGAGCTAGGAGGGAATATTGTAGTGGTCGTTGCATACGTGCAATGGAGACCACACCAGCCGCCTCGCTGAAAACAGATGAGGAGGCAGCCGTAGTTCAGACCATTGGAACATCTCGCCTTGCTAGTGGATATGTGAGAAAGTTACCTCGAAAGAGCACGCGTTTCTTGGGATGATTCTTTCCCGGCATTGTAGTAGCCTCTTCCATTACCAATGGCAGGATCCCTTCGGTCCACAAGACGGGCGTTGTGTATGCTGGCAAGATGTGATTCTGCGTTTCTACTCCTCGACTCTATTTCAATTGTCGTGTCTCTCGACGCTGCGCATTCGATGATCGCGTTGCCTGTCGAAGCGCCGTTGTTGAATGTCAGCGATGACCACGGTATCGCCAGGACCGATGGTGCACCAGGGGATCCACGTGTCTATGAAGAATGGGGCTATGCGGAGCGTGCGTGGTTTTTGGAAAAGCGTCAAGGTTTTACGGGGGTGCTCCGTGCGCTCTTGTGGCCGACGGAGGGCGTCGTCGAAGTCGGGATTCATCAATCGATCTGGGCCGAACGGACACAGAAGCCTCCGGCTGAAGCCTTCAGGTTTCAGATCAGTAAGGCTGGGTATCTGAACTTGCGGTCCTATCTCCGAGCCACCATTGCATCGGAAGAGCCTGTGGGGATTGTCGGCAACAGCCGGTTTTGTGTTGCCCGGTCGTCGTATCATCTGTTTCATCATTGCCATCACTATACGGCGAAGGGCTTGCGTGAGGCAGGGTTGCCAATCTCGATGTCGCGAGCCTTGACTCGCGATGCTTTTGCCAGGCAACTTCGACGTATAATGCCGATCTCTTGAGACACACAGGTGGCGGCTGTTCTTTTTTTGTGTCCAGCAAGAACGTTAATAATAATAGAGAGCTGGGTATAGGGTTCTCGAATTCTATCTGATGTAGGCCTCTCGATGGAGGGTCCTTGGACAGTCGGCTGGATGATCCCTTGAAAGTGGCGGTTCCATTGATGATAGTGTCTTCCCGAGAGCTTCATTCTTCGCCAGGGCCTTTGTAGGGGCATGAGATATGCCCGGGCATGCCTGGGAGAAATTTGGTGCAGGATTGTATTGACACATAAGTTAAAGAGAGTTAGGATTTCGAGACATACATCGCTGATGGTTATTGTGGGGGACTTGGGCTGGCATGATGAGTCGAATAGCCTTATAAACGCAGAGGGGTGGGTCTCAGTTCCGTAATTTACTAAGGAGGTCAAGGTATGGCGAGTTCAACAACATGGGGGGGTAGCGACCGGGGGTACGACATGTCGCTCTGGTACGATTCCAGGCCTCTCAAGATCGGCTGGTTTGCAATGTTGGCGGCGGTGGGCGCCGAGGTCGTGTTTCAGCGCGTCTTTGGGTACTCCCACGGGTTGGACTCGATGACGCCGGAGTTCGAAAACGTCTGGATGGGCCTGTGGCGCTTTAACGTGATTTCCAACATCATCTTCTCGGCCGCGACCCTGGGATGGATTTGGAGCACGCGGGATCGGAACATCGCCAACGTCGATCCCAAGACGGAACTCAAGCGGTACTTTTACTGGATGATGTGGCTCGCGATTTATGTGTTCGGCGTGTACTGGGCCGGCAGTTATACGCTGGAGCAGGATGCGTCGTGGCATCAAGTGATCATCCGCGATACGAGCTTCACCGCCAGCCATATTATCGCGTTCTACTTCACCTTCCCGTTGTACATCACCTGTGGCGTCGCGAGTTACCTGTATGCCATGACCCGGCTGCCGCAGTTCAGCAAGGCGGTCTCGTTCCCGTTGGTGGGAGCGATCGTGGGGCCGATGATGATTCTGCCGAACGTGGGCCTCAATGAGTGGGGGCATGCGTTCTGGTTCGTCGATGAGCTCTTTGCCGCGCCGTTGCACTGGGGCTTTGTGACGTTGGGCTGGTGCGGGTTGTTCGGCGGCACGGGGGGCGTGGCGGCGCAGATCGTGGCGCGCATGTCCAACCTGTGCGATGTGGTCTGGAACAACGAGAGCAAGGACTGTTTGCATGTGATCCCGTACTAAGTCGGGAGGCTGGCCAAAAGGCCCGCTAGAGTTGAGAGATAATCGGCGTCTTACACGCCATCCACGGGCGACCTCCTACTTCGGTGCGGGGTCGCCCGTGTTGTTTTAAAGTCGAGAGTGGCGTCAGACGGACCACCCCCGATGACAAACGCCCTGGAAGAAATGCTCCGAGGGCTCGGCTATCCAGAAGAATCTGTTATCCTTCCGTAACTTGGACTCGCTGCTTCTCGTCTGAAGGGTCCTCTCCGACCGCGTCACATTAAAAAACGGCTGTCGACAGTGACATTGAGCTCTTCACAACGAAGGGCTGCCAGAGTCTGGGCTTCAGAGGAGACCAGCTTCACTCTGCCGGAGTTTCTGCGAGACTGGCATAGGGTATGCGTATACCTGCTTGAGAAAATCTGGATGCCCGCGTGTTGACACTCGTTGTTGATGGGGAGTTATAATGACACCGTGCATACAGCCATTCACGTGAGAAGGAGCAGCTCCACGCGCGTATGGTAGTGCAATCTCCCCAAGGGTATTCCGAACCGAAAAAGGAGGTAGGTATGGCAGACCTTACTCCACCGGATCACACGGCCCGCCGAGTCACGGGCGGGCTTCTCGTCAGCTACGCTAACCGGTTCTCCAACGGCTCGCGTCTTGCCCGTAGGCAAGATCCATAACATAGGTAATCCGCCGTTGTGAGATGCCTGAACCGGCATGGTACATACTAGTGGCTTCATAGAGTCGTGTCTCTTCTGACGAGTCGCCTGTTAGCCCCATTCCTCGCACGGGTCTTCATTACCAACTCACTGGGGTGCTTCTCGAGTACGTGAGAAGGAGGTAAGGAACATGGCGAGCACAACAACATGGGGAGGCGCCGACCGGGGCTATGACATGTCGCTCTGGTACGATTCCAGGCCCCTCAAGATCGGCTGGTTTGCAATGTTGGGGGCGGTGGGCGCCGAGGTCGTGTTTCAGCGCGTCTTCGGGTACTCCCACGGATTGGACTCGATGACGCCGGAGTTCGAAAACGTCTGGATGGGCCTGTGGAAGTTTAACGTGATTTCCAACATCATCAACGCGTCCGTTATCCTGGGGTGGCTTTGGAGTACGCGGGACCGCAACCTGGCCAACTTGGATCCCAAGACGGAACTCAAGCGGTATTTTTACTGGATGATGTGGCTCGCGGTTTATGTGTTCGGTGTGTACTGGGCGGGAAGCTATACGCTGGAGCAGGATGCGTCGTGGCATCAAGTGATCATCCGTGATACGAGCTTCACGGCCAGTCATATCATCGCGTTCTACTTCACCTTCCCGCTCTACATCACCATGGGCGTCGCGAGTTACCTGTATGCCATGACCCGGCTGCCGCAATTCAGCAAGGCGGTCTCGTTCCCGTTGGTAGGGGCGATCGTGGGGCCGATGATGATTCTGCCGAACGTGGGCCTCAATGAGTGGGGGCATGCGTTCTGGTTCGTCGATGAGCTCTTTGCGGCACCGTTGCACTGGGGCTTTGTGACGTTGGGCTGGTGCGGGCTGTTCGGCGGCACGGGGGGCGTGGCGGCGCAGATCGTGGCGCGCATGTCCAATCTGTGCGATGTGGTGTGGAACAACGAGAGCAAGGACTGTTTGCATGTGATCCCGTACTAAGTCTAGAACTAGCCCCGCGCTCCAGAGGCTGGAGCACGGGGCTAGTCAACGGGTCAGCGGGAAATAGCGAGACCATCGGTGTCCACAGTGCCATCCACGGGCGGCCTCCTACTTCGGTGCGGGGTCGCCCGTGTTGTTTCGTTGTTGAATGAGCCAAACGAGCTGCGGAAACCGGTGAATCGGCCCAGTCGTCGTGGCGTCAGGCAGACATTGGCACGCAGAAGTGGTTATGGCCAAGACATCTGAGAGTAAAGATGGAAGTTCGCACCACAGGAAACACGAGTGCAGAAAAGTATATGGGTGGCTGATCTCCCGATCAGGACAGTCATAGATGATGCCGTCCAGGCCGAAAGATCGAATGATCTTCCTGTCGCACAGGTTGCCGCTGACCCGTGACATCCCCTGTACGGAGGCATTGGATTAAGGGCAGAAATACCTCCTGCAGCAGCGGGCATTATTCACCGGTGCCCCATGAGGAAGCGCGTCAGTCTTCAGTGCTCGATCACCCTCTCGGTCCTCTCCATCAGTTTGCTTGCCGGCGCAATCGGTCTGGCTTATTCGTATTGGCAGACAAAATATTCATTCCGCGAGGCCATCGGCCTCGGATTTCAGGAACTTGCCCGCCAGAGTGCGGATAAATTGGAGGGAGCATTCATATCGTTCGATGCGCGCAGGGTTTCTTGTTGGTCTTGGAAAATGAAAAGAGGACGGGCTACTTTTCTAAGGAGATACATCCTGCCGGCCACCCACCGCGTCCGCTTTCTCAGTTGCGCCAGTTCCTTCAGGTTTGTATGATAGCGCTATGATGTCGGGACCTGTCACGCGCATCAAGTCGAAGACGCCCGTACCGTACGAGCTCACGGCTATTCATTACGATACCCACGACACGAAGACGTTCTGCTTTGCCCTGCCTGCCGAGGCCACCTTGGACATGCTGCCCGGCGATCATCTCTACGTCCACGCGACGATCGACGGAAAATCTGTGAAACGGCCCTACACGCCGTCATCGGTGCCCGGCACCACGGGGTACTTCGACTTAACGGTCAAGCGGTACGAAACCGGCTCAATTTCGAAGTATCTCCATGACCGGGAACCCGGAGACACCGTGCTGATGAACGGGCCGAATCCTGGTGGTCATTGGGTGGACGGTATGGCGAAGAAGGTGGGATTTGTGGCCGGCGGCACGGGCATTACACCGATGATTTCCATCATTCGCTGGATTCTCACCAAGAGCCTCGCCGTCGAGTTGTTTCTGGTCTTTGCCAACAAGGGCGAGGCCGATATCATCTTCCGAGACGAGTGGGACGAGGATGCGCGCGAGCACGCGAGCTTCCATTGTTATCATGTGTTGGAGCAGCCGCCTGCAGGCTGGTCACAAGGCATGGGCCGCATCACCGAGGCCATGCTGCGCGGGCATCTGCCGCCGCCCGGTCCCGACACCGTGATCTTTCTCTGCGGCCCCCCGCCGATGGCCGACGCGCTCGAAGCCACTCTCAAAGCTATCGGCTACTCCGAGCAAGCGATCATCTTTCCGTAACCACCTGAGCCGTCATCGTCCACTCGAAAGAGGCAGAAGCCAAGGGGTCGGGAGGTTTTGTTGTACTGCCTTGTCCGAGCAGAGCTAATGGGGTCATTGCTCGATCTTACACCTTGCGGTTTGGCGCTTTTCGAAAGCAGTTCTTGCCTCACTCGCGCGCGGTATTGCATGGTTGCCCCTGAAAGAAAATGGTGTCGGGAACCACTCCCGCTTCATCTGTACGCGAGTGAGTGGTTTGTCGAAGACGTAGCCATTTCTGCGGGTGGTCATGCGACAGTGTGACCTGACGGCCGTCTCCTGTTCTCTTCTCCAATAGAAACAGCCTGCGGAGAGGTGCTTCTCCACAGGGTGTTCGCAGACAGACTTTCGGCTGATTTACTCTGTCTTGGCTTTGAGTTCTTTCGCCTCGCCCTCGACTCGCGCTCCGGCTGCTTTTGTTTGCCCCTTCGCCCGCTCCACCGTGGCGCTCACGTCATTTCCTTTCGCCTCTTCCGCTAAGGCCTTCGCTTCCCCTTTGGCCTTCTCAGTCTTCGCGTTCGCTTTTCCCTTCGTGTCCTCAACCTTGGCTTTCACCTCATCGGCTTGAGCGAATTGCTGTACTCCAACGAACACAAACAGAAATGCCATTGCGAGAATCGTGAATGTCCGCATGTGACTCCCTGTTAAGAATATGAATAATTGTGACCCCGGATGAATCTGTCCAACATCATCAGCCTGGGAGTCATATTATGCCTGCTGAGACCGAACGCGCCTGGTCAATACTGACCAGGTTTGAAGAATTCAGATGGGAGGCAGTGGGGATCTGGCGTTGCGGAGCCTGTCCCTGTGCGTCGTTGAGAGGAAATCCATGAAGCGATCTCATTTCGCATTGGGGGGTCTCTGATGTGGCGGTTGCTCCGCCGAGCGTGGGGTGAATGGACTGCTCGAGGAACGCGTTACGGCCGATCGGCGGGCGGCAGAGACAAAATGAAAACGTGTCAGGCTGTGACGATTTCGCGACAGTCTGCTGGGGACGCGTCATGAGAATAACCACAAAATCAATCCCTACAATGAGCAATATTGAACAGGCAGAAGGGACGTCCACACTTATGATGATGTCACCATGCAAGCCGCGACAGGAACTGCCGACCATTTTTTCCTACAGGGAAGAGAATGGAATGGGATGAGATAGAAGAAGAGGCTCGCCGCAATTGGGACCCGGCCAAGATGGGTTTGTGGAAGCGTTACTAAGGGTACCATGCACTTCGCGTGGGATCGAGTTCGCCAAGACAATGGGGAGTACACATCGGAGTTCAACGCGGGAAACGGAGGTACGTATGTCTCAAGATCGCCTGACCCAGATAAAGCATTATCAGGAATGTATTGCCGCCTGTTTCGCCTGTGCCCAGACTTGCGAGACCTGCAGCGACGACATGATCGGCATGGACCATCATGGTGATCAGAAACTCATGGCACAATGTATTCGGTTGTGCCGCGAGTGTGCGGATATCTGTGTGCTGGCCGGCCAATGGATGAGTCGAGGTTCCGCGATGACCGATCAACTGTGCGGCCTCTGCGCCGACATCTGCGACAAATGTGCCGAGGTCTGTGAACAGCACGCCCCACATCATGCTTTGTGCGGACCTTGCGCCAAAGAATGTCGTCGTTGTGCAGAACAGTGCCGAAAAATGATACTTGCGGCGGCCTAGCCGTCGGGGTAAGGAGCAATCATGAAACGCGGAATGATCGAGTTGATGGTATTGTCGGCACTTTTTCTCCAGGGCCCTATCGCCAACACTATGAAGACGAACCAGTTCCCCCGGCCTGTATCAGGCCCGACAGATCCTCTGCCGCCCAAACCTTTTCCTCCTCCACCGTCACCAGGGCCCTCTGAGCCAAAGCAGCCGAACAAAATTCTTCCGCGCACATAAGGCCACGTCTTCCGCCGCTTCGCCCACTCAGTCCGCGAGTGGTGTCCTTCCTCACTATTGTCCTGAATAATTCATTTCCCGTATTCCTGCTGAATCTTCGTGCGGAGACGCGTCATATTACCTACCTCATTAGTTTTTCCGGATTGAGCAATTCTGGTCAGTTCTCATCCATCCAAAGGTCCAGCATGGTTGTAGGGTTTAGAGGAGGCGTCTGATCGTCGCCTGACACGTGAAAAGCGTCCACGGCTCTCGACGAGAGCGGAACGGGAGGACTTATGGCGTGCGCACGATGCGGTGGGTTCCTGGTGATCGAGGACTGGGATGGTTCCGTCAGCAGATTCCGTGAGAAGCAGCTTCGGAGTATGGAATGTGTGAGATGTGTGAACTGTGGGTCCATCGACGATTCCGTGATCCTCGCGAATCGTCTTATTGAAAGGAGCACGATATGCTGTACTACGCACTGATGTTCTTGGTGGTTGGAGTGATTGCCGGAGCCCTGAATATGGCCGGGGTGGCCGCGGTGGCGGTCCAGATTTCCTGGATCCTGTTCTTGATCGGAATCGTATTGCTGGCGATCCATCTGTTCTCGAGTCGCTCTGTCCGGGAATCCTGACCAGCAGATTCACCTGAACCAGAGTCGATCATTCTCAACTGCTCTGGGTATTCATGGAGATTTCGATGAAACTCGCAGACAAGAAATGTAGCGATGGAGGCAGTGTGCCTCCCTTAAAGGCTCTCCGCGCGAAGGAGTTGTTGAAGGAACTAGGACAGGGCTGGACACTCAACGGGCGAGGGCATTTGGAGCGGCGCTACACCTTTAAGGACTTCGCGCAGGCGCTGGCATTTGCGCGCAAGGTTGGAGCTGTCGCGGAAGCCGAGGGCCATCATCCCGATCTGTATCTGGCCTGGGGGAAGTGCAAGGTCGAGATCTGGTCGCACAAGATTAAGGGTTTGACTGAGAGCGACTTTATTTTGGCGGCCAAAGCCGAACGGAAGTTTAAACCGTTTCGCGCGCCGGCATAATCGACATGAGACCGGGCTCCTTGATGAAGAGGCGGGGAGGACTTCGCTGCCGGATGGTCCGATCGTAGCGGTTCATCGACATGCCGTCCATCTCCTCGATGTCCCGGCCTGTTCGATCGAGTACGCTTTTCACACTGGTAAAATCAGAAGGTCAGAAGGGCATCGCTCTGATGGCGATCATTGGTCTCGGCATCCCTGACCTCGCTCTCCTAATAGACCAACCCGGGAGAGCCCGTGATGGGCTCTGACCCTGGCTGTGACTCACCCCGATCCGCTATGGCGTCGCGCGGTCTAAATAGTTTACGGGCGCTCCTTGCCTCCCATATCAATTCTTCAATCCTGAGCTGTTTTGATCAGTTCCCATCCCATCCGGGGTATAGGATTGAACTCATAATGCGTCATCAAGTCCTCGCCGACTTATCACGCTAATAGTAGAGTGAATGTTGTGACCGTCAGGAAAGATTCGATGGAAATCAAGTTGGTAAATGACATCAGCAAGGAGGTATTACCATGAACCCGATCCGATATCTAGGAGTTGCGTTAGTTTTCGTGTTGGGCTGTCAGGGCTCGCCCACAGTGACAAGGACTGGGGACGTCAAAGACATCATCATTGGGGATGACCTATCGTCAAGAGAAGTAGCTGTCAATACAGGCGATGAAGTTCGATGGATCAACAAAAGGACGCAACCTGTGCGAATCGTCTTTCTCGACCCTGTGTCGGACAAGCAGTTGTCATGCAAGAATAATGTGGGTGGGTGGATGACGCCCAGCGACACAGCCAAACTGGACAAGAACGAAACCGCCAGCGTCTGCTTCCGAGATGCAGGCTATTTCCGGTATATCGTCAGGATGGAATCGGCCACGACGACTGGCGATATCAATGTTCAGGGAGTAATTAAGGTTGGAGGACAGGGAGGCCAGGCCGCTGCTCAGACTAGTGATCAAAACAGTGGTCGAACAAGTGATCAAAGCACTGGCCGAACCAGTGCTCAAACCAGTGATAAAACAAATAGTCCAAGAAGCTCAACCTCAACCACCACCAGTACTACGACGACCACTGAGGGAGCCAGTGGTCCAATTCCTGATCAATCCAGTGGTCCAGCCAGGCCCCCTCAGTGATTGAACGAGGGATCAAGAACAATTGAGGGGAGATTCCGTTTGAACTGGCGAACAAGACATGTAGTGATGGAGGCAGTGTGCCGACGTTGAAGAATTCTCGCGAGGGACTCAACGGGCGGAGGGCACTAGGAGCAGCGCTATACCTTCAAGTCTTCTCGCACAGGCGCTGAGATTTGCCAACGAGGTTTGAGGCCTGTCGCGGAGGGCGAGGGCATCCTGATTTGAATCTGGTCTGAGGGAAGTGGAACCTCGAGGTCTGGTCGCACAAGAGTCGAGGCCTGACTGAGAGCGACTTTTTCTTGGAGGCCAAAGCCGAAACGGAAGTTTGTTGATGAAGAGGCGGCGAGAACTTCGATAACGAACACCCCTAGTTGCGCCTCGTCGACATGCCGACCTCAGCAACTCAAGCCTGAAATTTTCTTGGACCCTCGTACCGAAGGCGGAAGAATGCATGGTGAGGCAGAGCATAGTGAAGGCTGATCAATCTAAACCACGGTGCGGTTTCTGGCGTATAGCTCACGTGACCGTACGCCGTCGGTCGGTCGATCCCCGGCTTGGTGGACTCACCCAATACTTGAAGCGATATCGTCCGAAAGTCCTCATCAATCAGCTGGTGCTTGAGGAACTCTCCATACAGAGTTGGTCCGCCTTCACAGAGCAGCGTCCGGATGCCATGTTCTTGCCGAAGCAGTTGCGTGGCGGCGACAAGATCGACCTGTGTTCCTTCGCCCACGGAGATGATTTTAATCGTTCCCTCCCGGCCTAGCCTCTTGAGCTGCGACCGAAGATTCTCTTGCCCCTCCCGCGCGGTGATGATCCAAGCTTCAACTCGTGGAGAACTGAAGATGCGAAGTGTGAGATCGATGTTCCCGGAACCGCTAAGTATAAGGACTTTCTGCCGGCCGAGCCTAAGGGTATCTTGTCGATATATCCGCAATTCCTCGTCTTCGATGCCGTAGTCCCAGCCTCTTCCTTCAGGGTTTCGTTCGTCACGGAGCGTGCTCGCGCCGATCAACTGCCCATCATGGTGCGCTCGCAGAAAATCCATCAGCCAGCGATCTTCTCTGCTCCGTGAAACGATACTGCCATCGGTACGGTCCTTCAACTCTCTAAACGAGGCCCTGCCGTCGAGCCCCATCACGAAGTTGGAGCTGATATACGGGCGACGGGCGTCGGCAGGTGCAGGAAACCCAAACGGGCCATAGCGTTCCTTGAAGTGTTGCGGTAAGGGAAACGCATCCTCACTGGCGTTATAACAAACTTGTAGATCCATTGGCGCCTCCTAGGAGGAGCCGTATGATATTCACCATGCGGTACTGATCACAAGTCTGTACAAGGAGGCATGATGTTGTGGGGACTGAGCGCTTGTCAGGCGTCTTGACCGCCACCTGACAGATTTCGTTCAAGGATACGGAGGAATCCAGCATTCCATCTGCAAAGAAAGCCTCAAGTTGAACTCCAATGAGGAAACCAATGTCGGCATTGGCCTATCCGCACGATTCTGAACTGACCGCAACTCCCTTCAGTCGCTCTTATGAGCTGTGCTTTGGATTCAATTGACATGCGATAACAAAATCACGTTCATGGGGATACGCTTCTGCCATCTCAAAGCCTACGCGATTGCGTTCAATCTGACATTCCTCAGACGTAGCAAACGTATTCAGCACCATGATTCTTTCAAGCCCCGGCACGATGTTTAGTAGGACTATGACTAGTAACCACATAGGGCTCCTTTCAGCCGCTACGGCGGCGTTGGGCCCGGCCTCGTACAAACCCGTCACCCCTACCGTCGCTTCCCCATGCAGTGTTTCGTCACGTACCGGCTGCGACATTCTTCCAGCTTCCGTTGGCCTCCTCTCAGGGTTGCTGATTACTGATAACACTCCTGCGCTGCAGTCAACCACGGTTATTGTGAAACCCAGAAGCGACTCCGATTTGGTCGGCACTCAAGCAGCAGGGTCATCGACCGTACTAGAGGAATTTTATCTGGGACGTCTACTCGTTGAGGCTGAGGCAGGGCCGGCGCCGCTGGTTTCACCCACAACTGGGGTGTAGAATACAGTCAGAAAGGCTCCCATGTTCAAGGCTCAAAGACCTGTCAGTCTGCACATCACCTTCCTCCAGGAGGTGCGGTCATGTTCTCTGCATGGGACTTTAACAGTTGGTTCTTCAGCATCGGGGCCGTGCTGTTCATGCTCAGTTTTCTCACGGGCTTCAGCGCGCTTGCGAGTGCGTTGATGTCTTGGGTGTGGGGAGACGCGTGAGAGGACGTTGTCATAGCCCGCACAAGCAGAACGACAAAAGGGGACAGGCGAAAATAGAAAACTCTCAGCACCCTGCTAGTAGTCGGAGAGCTGGCGTTTACACGCGCATCATATGGAAGGCCTTATGAGCAAAATACGTCCGTCTATGGCTGTGTTGGTCCTCGCGCTCGTTGGCCTGATGGGCTGTGACTACGAATCGCGAACAGTCGGGAATGCGAAGCCAGTCCTTGTGGCGGAAATGAACCAGACTCTTCGCGATCTCTGGCTCGGGCACATCTTTTTGATTCAGCACGTCGTATTGATCAACGCGGTGAACGATCCGGTGGCGAGGGATGCCGCCGACAAGCAAGTTTTGGCAAATGCAAAACAGATTGCGAACACGTTTACGCCGTTCTACGGCGAAGCGAGGTCTGAGAAGCTTTTTACCCTGCTGGCCGATCATTATGTTGCAGTCAAGGAATACTCCGAGGCCACCATCACGGAGAGTAAGAGCCGTCAGGATGGCGCGCTTGCCCGCTTGGAGTCCAATGCCGACGACATGGAAGTTTTCTTCAACGGAGTCAATCCCCACTACCTGCCGAGAGATACTGTTCGGGGCCTGATCGCGGCGCATGGAGCCCATCATGTTCTCCAAATCAATCAGTACAAGAAAAAGGATTATGCGCGCCTTGAGGAAACCTGGTCGATGATGCGACAACACGTCTATGTCATCGCGGATACGCTCACAACGGCATTGGTGAAGCAGTTTCCTGGCAGGTTTTCATGATTGGTGAGTCACGTCGCGCTTGCCTCGGTTCCGAGTGAAGAACACATCAGGGCTGCGGTCCGGTTGTGGAAACGTCTCATTCTTCTTCTTTAGTCTCTGGCGATGAGGTTTGGAGTCACCCCGCCAAATATCTGATATCAGCTGATTCAAAGGGCGATCATATATAATATATACGTAGCTGCACCGCTTGCCTTACTCTGCAAGGAGACCGATATGCGAATCCTTCTGGCCGTCGATGAGTCCGAAAACTCCGATCGCGTCGTCGAGTATGTTGGATCTCTCCTGTCCCAAACACCTAATCTTCTTCTCACCCTCTTTCACGTGCTCAAGCCTATGCCACGGGGGTTGCTGGAGCATGGCGGGTCGGGAAATCCTGTTGAAGAGGCACAATTGAGCGAGCAGTTGCACAATGAGCAAGAAGCCTGGATTCGGAAGGAATCGGAGGCCGAGTGCCATGTCCTGAAGGAGGCGTGCGAGACGCTGAAGCAATACGGGTTCGACATGAGCCATGTGGACTTGAAGTATGGCCATGAGGACGATATTGCCAGAAGTATTCTCGAAGAGGCGCGAAGCGGACAGCACGAAACCATCGTCGTGGGGCGGCATGGGACGTCCCGGATCAAACAGATCTTCGGCGGCGGCGTGACCGATAATTACTGCGCGACGCAAAGGGCTTTGCGATCTGGGTGGTGGAATGACATGGTGCAATGCCTCTGCTTCTTGAGCAAGAACTTTCCGCGAGAAGAAGCGGGGTCCTGAATGTTTGTTGGCGCGCCTCGTTAACGCGCGGACTTGTGTAGACGCGGTTTCATTTGTATGATTTACAACATGAAACTGTATCTTGCGATTGCATCGGTTTTATTGGTTGCTGCCCTTGCTGCCCCTATTCAGGGCGTTGCAGGGCGGGATCATGTCATAGCCGACGCTGCTGCCACTGGGGAGAAGTCTAGCCAACTCTCTTCGATCGCGCTGAAGAATGATGTCCCAATGCAACCTCCAATCATGGCGCCTTCGGCATCTGCGTCATCGTCAGACTTTCGAGACGTTCCATCGATCAGCGGTCGCTACTCAATTGGGGGGAGGACCTTGTTGCCATATGTCGGGGCAGGATTTTCTGGAGGCTACGGCTCAGAGTTCAATCGTTCATTGGGTGGGGTACCTCCTGCGTTGAGCGACTTCGGGCTTCGAAGCCAGTTTGGCCAAAGCGTCTCCCCGAGCGAGTTCCAAATGGGCGTCCGCATTCCGTTTTAGCGGAATAGACACCGTTCGGCCTGTCGAGAGTCTCTCCACGTTGATCTTCTCTCCGGAAAACAACGGGACCTGACCCATCCCCATTTCTGTCCCATCCTCCTCCCAACACTAGCGTCTTTCTTCGCATGCTCCTAGCTGGCTGTGGGGAAAACTATTTTTCACGGTGAAACTTCGATGGTCCCATATGTGAGACAAACCCGATCTGTCTGGTCCATATGGTTTGTCTGGTTCATCGAGTTGGTCTTGTTTAACCAAACGAATGAGACAATCCACATAACGATCTTCTTCTGCTGGAGGACTTTTCCCGCGGCCTGCTAGAATAGACCGTCTTGCGAGGCTCCCTATGCCTTTCGTCCTGCATCCCTCCTGTCGCGCTCCCCCGTCCTGCTCTGTCCCGGACAACGCGGGGCCTTTCATTATGCTGTCGCCGGTCTACTGCGTGGGTTTCTGGTCACTGATTACACTCCTGTTCCTGGGCGGCGCTCCAGCGTATGCAGAATGGGTGGCGGTTGAGAAGGACTATCTCTTGCCGGGAATACAGACGGTCTACGTCGACCCAGCCTCCATTCGCAAAGAAGCGAGTTTGGTGACGATGTGGCAGTTAACTGACTATCAGTGGATGCAAGGGAATCCGAGAGGACCCACCCGATTCATGTCTACGAAGACCCACAAACAATTCGACTGCGCACAAAGGCGCCTTCGGTTGCTGGCATTCACAGAGTTCTCACACGGTATGGGTATCGGTATACCGACTGGTGGATATGTAGACAAGGATAACTGGTTGCCAGTTGAACCAGAGAGTATCAATCAAGCTCTATGGGAGGTGGTTTGCGGCAAGGAGTGATCGCGCAGCCGCATGCAATCTTCGACATAGACAAGGTTACGCCATGAGCGACCAGCGTCTCACACGCGACGGCATGTCACCTTTCCCGCCCCTTGCGAATTTTTCCATCTTTATGTTTTCAACTTCTCGAAGACGCCCAACGGTGAATAGAGGGCATGCCGCCAACTGCTTGGGCCAAAAGAGAAGATCGTATACGCCCAGATCGCGAGATCAGCTAGGCTGCCCCATTGAAACGTTCCGTTCCAAACTTTAAGCAGGATCTGCGCGATGTAGAACAGGGCGATCAGACGGAGGGTGTGACGCCCCACCGACATCCGAAGGAGGGATAGCGCACAGCCTCCTAGCAAGAGCCCGGCAAACACATCTGACACGAAAAGGTCACCGTAATCAGATCTGGACAAAAAATGCCTGATCCCCATCCAAATGAGGAGGGCATGAAAGCCCCACCAAGTCAGTGTCCCAAGAAGCACATCCCTCTGCGTGGTCTCCATCAAAGAACCCTCATTCCTCTGGTTACTGACAACAATATTTCGCTCGGCGCGATCCCTCGCACCTGTACCCGGTGACCACAGCCATTGCATATTGCTCAGCGAGTCGGCGCTGTTGCGCAGAGCAGGTAGCCACTCGATCGCTCATACGCCTGCTTCGCAGGGTAGATCCATCCGATAATAGCAGAAACCGATAGCAAAAAGCGGCAACTAGTGTAAGTGCCGGCATGCAGAAAGCGATAACTCGCGAGAAGGGAAGTGGGACTATTTTCTTATGACGGCGGAGGCATTGCGTGGGTGCTCCTGTCCCGATAGAATCCTGCCATGGTGATTTCTCTCCGAGACGGGCTGATCACAAGTGGCGTTTCGCGGACACATCAACTATGAATCGTCGGCGGATTGAGATGAGGCATTCTCCAGTGGTATTCGCCCTATGTGTCGTTGGGGCTCTAGCGAGTCCATGTGGCGCGCAGGCACCGTCATTGCCGCCGGTTCAGAATCAAGCGGTACAGATCCCGCAAGCGGAGCCGAGCGCCGGGGTGTCCGGCCAGGCCAATATCGGGCCCACATCAGTGCCGATTTCCGGGGCCGGTTTCTCTAGGAGTTCTAGTGTCGGGAAGAGGTTTGGCTCTGCTGGACAAGGACTTCCAGGAATGCCTGGCGGCCCGCCGATTAAGGGATCGATGGGGTATCAGGATCCCTCAGGCCGGTACATGCGTCCCTGGGAGATGCCATCCGTGTTGTGCGATCCGGCCATCAATATCCCCTGCTAGATGAACCAGACAGCTCACAGCCCGCTAGAGGTATTGGGTCTGATAGTTCTGCGTTGCCAACGTCTGTGTTTTCACATCCCACTCGAGTACGAACACTGCCGAACGTGCTGAAGACAAGGACAACAGACGCCGCCCGTTCTTGGCCACCGTGCTCTCGGCTTGACGAAAATCGAGCGTCCTGTCCGGGCCTGTTCGATTGCAGACGATGAGCGGAAGACCTGTGTCCCTGGTGCATCGCTCCCATTCGCCATTCGGACCATGCAGGCCCGGGGCCCATGCGGCCGACGAGACCAGTAGTTGCGCCCCTTGATTT
Source organism: uncultured Nitrospiraceae bacterium (assembly GCA_963801725.1). Taxonomy (GTDB): domain Bacteria; phylum Nitrospirota; class Nitrospiria; order Nitrospirales; family Nitrospiraceae; genus Palsa-1315. The sequence continues at coordinate 409,018 of CAWDFX010000001.1, read as the reverse complement.
AGCAGGTGCGTGGCAATCTCCGATGTGTACGCATCCGCGCAGATCAGCATTCCAACCCGCGTAAACGGAGGAACAGGAACGGCGACCGCCTGCGTTCCGGGGGTCGACCAGGCCTCGGAACCCACACGCAGTGTATTGATTTTTCGATGTGAGCCGACGATGGCTCCATTCGCGGTAATCACGAATAGACTGTTGTAGAACTTGCGGGATTTTCGGTCCTGCTCGGGGCAGGACAAAAATACCGTCACGCGAAGCTGGGCGGCGAGTTGTGATATGCGTGTCATCCACGAGTCGGGCTGCGGCAAGATCCACTCTGTCCCGATGCTGTCGGCAAACGTATAGCCGGTGACAATGAGTTCGGGTGTGACGATCCATGTCGCGCCGAGTCGTGCGGCAGCGGTGATGGCCCTCTCGACAAGCCTGCGATTTCCGGCGAGGTCGCCTGGGACAGGCGCGAGATGGAGCAGCGCGATGCGCAAGGTTTGTGTCGCCATGTGATTGAGCGGTCGGGTTAGCGGGAGTCCGGTTGTTATGCCCAGGAAAATAGCACAGACGAACGTACGGGTGATACCCTCCGGCGGCCACCCGCTTCTTGACAAGGCGTTGTGATATGGGAAAGATGCCCGACAAACCTGGTGAGCTTCCGGCTGTCGTATGTTCTCGAAGGGTTGACGGGAGGCCGCTTTGCCGGCCTTCTCTCAACGGGCAGGATTCAGAATCTCCTGCGGAGGAAAGCAGAAACTGGAGTGGTTATGAAGCCGGTCGTCCAACTTGAACGGACGGGGTGTGGTATTGCGAGCGTCGCGTCGCTGGCCGGCGTGAGTTATCGGGAGATGCAGCGCGTGGCGAATCGGCTCGGCATTTTCGCCGACGACCCCAGATTGTGGTCCGAAACAGACCATGTTCGGAGACTGCTGAAGGAGCATGGAATCAGGGCGGCGCATACTGAAGTGCCCTTCACCATATGGGAAGCCCTGCCGGATCTTGCGTTGCTCGCCGTCAAATGGCACAGAGAACAAGGTCGTCCGTTCTGGCACTGGGTGGTGTTTTGGCGCGGTCCGCATGGACCTGTCGTGTTGGATTCGAATCGCGCGCTTCGTTGCCATGTGCGCACTGACTTCGGTCGTGTGAAGGTAAAATGGTTCATCCCTGTCAGTCCGATGTAGAAAGCCGCTGCATACTTTGGCCGATGGTTCACCGATGACCACGCATCTCCGTCCAGGTTTCCGATGGTAGGGCTCGCTGCGGATGGGTCGGCGCCAAACCGCATATAATCGCCTATCATGACCGTGAGTGGGGGGTGCCGGTTCACGATGACCAGAAGCATTTCGAGATGCTGTTGCTGGAAGGCGCGCAGGCGGGTCTTACGTGGGAGACGATCTTGCTTCGGAGGGACGGCTATCGTCGAGCGTTTGCGGAATTCGATCCAAAAAAAGTGGCGCGATTTACGAAAAATGAGAAAGCCGTGCTGCTGAAGAATCCCGGGATCATCCGCAACCGGCTCAAAATCGACTCGGCGGTGACCAATGCGCAGGCTTTTCTGACTGTCCAGAAGGAGTTCGGTTCATTCGATCGCTATGTGTGGCAGTTTGTCGGCGGGAAGCCGAAAGTGAATCGGTGGGCACGTATGTCGCAAGTTCCTGCCACAAGCCCCGAAAGTGAGACCCTATCGAAGGATCTCAAGAAGCGCGGTTTCCGATTTGTCGGAAGCACTATCATCTATGCCTACATGCAAGCCTCCGGATTGGTAAACGATCACACGACTGATTGCTTTGTACGTGCGCGCCGGTAGCACGCCTTATGGCGCAGCTTGTTCTGGTTTATTTGTTTTGTCTTGTTTGTTCAGTTCAATGGGACAAACCAGATGAACCAGACAGACGAGATAGACCAGATGGACCTTCCCTCGTTTCATTAGTTGGAGCTGTCCGACGAGTTGACGAAGGATTTTCGGTAGCCGGTCACTTTTTCCAAATACTGACGAGTTTCTTGGTAGGGCAGATTTTTGCGCAACTGGTCATAGACGCCGGCCGGTTGAAGGCTGTTGATCTGGTTGACAGCAGTGGTGCGGTCCCGCGAAAAGGTGCGGAAGACGTTGCTCGGGCCGGTATTGTAGGCGGCAATCACACAGTACTCGCGCGACACATCGTGATCCACAGCCTCCAGCTGATTGAACATCAACACATTCAGATAGGCGGTTCCCAACTCGACGTTATTGGCCGGATCGAAGAGGTAATCGCGTGAGGGGGCCACGTCCTGGCCTTTTGCCTTTCGGTAGGCTTCACGGCCGCCACTCGTCGGGACCAGTTGCATGAGTCCATAGGCGGGGGCCGAACTGACGGCATAGGGATTGAAATTGCTCTCTGTGCGGATGACCGCGAAGATCAGGCTGGGGCTGATGTCATATTGCTCTGCAAACCGGTGAACCAGTGTTCGATATTTCTCCGCCTGTTTCATGGGAAGATTGGACACCATATCCATTGTGACGAGGTGGACCGTCTTCTTGGTTCCCTCTTGGTCGACTATCCGCGTGGCATATTTCTTTTCGAGAATATATGCGGCAAAGGGCTCGGCTTCCTCAGGCGAGCGTATCGGTCTATTTTGCTGATCGAGGACGAGGCCGAAGAGGTAGGGCTCCTTGTCGTCTGTGAGGACGATTTCTTTATCGGAAAATAAATCGACTGATCGGGGATCTTGCGGGGTCAAGAGCGTTGTCACGACGGCATTCTTGAGACTTCGTTGAGGGTCTTGATCGTCCAGTGTCTCGACCAGGATCTCGCCTGAATCGAAATCGACGATCGCCCGGCTCTTGTAGTTTTGCGTGTACTTCACATATTTTTTCCGTTCGGGCAGTTGGACTTCCTTCTTTCCCCAGGTCTTTCCGACATTCACCCCGAGGGCGGCCAGAATGGTCTCAAAGTCTTTCTTGGCCTCGCGCAGGTCTCTGAGCAGCGCATCGGGGTCGCGCGCGTATTGGTCGAGGCGCTTCTTGGCGATCTGCGCCGGATCTTTTCCCGCAGCGAGATCGATGATGGCTTTTCCGGTCTGACCCCTGGCGACTCGTCCAGCCGCTGTAAGGGCTCGGTCGGTGGACTCACAACCAGATGCCAGCAAGGCGAAGGTGAGCATCACCAGTGAGGAGAGCAAGACCAATGGACGCATCGGTGTATTGTACAGATTTTGCCGCGACCTGCAAGGCAACGAACTGGTTGCTCTGGTCTATCTGGTCTTTCTGGTTGGTCTGGTTCATCTGGTTCAAGCAAATAAACAAGACAAACAAAACAAACCAGATAACCATTAGGACTAGGGTTGGCCGGCAGACTGTGTCTGTTTTCCCTCTAGTTCGGTCCAGCGGTTATAGAGTCGCTCTGCGGCTGTGCGGGCTGCGTCCAGTGCTTCGGATCTTTCTTGCAGCGCTGCCGCATTGGAGGCGATGGCGGGATCTTCCACTGCGGCTTGACAGGCGGCAATGGTCTCCTCGGCTTGGAGGATTCTCTGCTCCATCTTTGCCCACTCCTTTTGCTCACGATAGGACAGGCCTGTTCGCTTTGCTTTCGGAGTCGATTCCGACTCGGTTCGGGATGTCTTGGAAGGGCGTGACGTCGAGGTACGAGTCTGTTCCGCCGCCTTTCGTTCTTGTGTGGACTCCCATTGCGCATAGTCGGCGAACCATTCGGTCCGGCCTGTGCCGTCCATTGCAAGCAGGATGGTGGAGACGCGGTCTAAGAGCCACCGGTCATGTGTGACCAGCATCAACGCGCCGGGAAATTCCACCAAACTGTCTTCCAGTACGTCGAGTGTCGGAATGTCCAAATCATTCGTCGGTTCGTCCAGGATCAAGAGGTCGGCTGGCTGTAGCATGAGCCGTGCGATGAGGAGACGCGCCTGTTCGCCTCCAGAGAGGCGGGAGACCGGGAGATCCAACTGCTCCGGCCGGAAGAGAAATCGTTTTGCCCAGGAGACGAGATGCACCGAGCGGTCTTGGTAGACGACCGCATCGCCGTGCGGGGCGAGGGCCCGTCGGAGCGACGAGGATTGATTCAGCGATTCGCGGTGCTGTTCGAATGTGACCACGCGTAGTTTGTCCGCTCGGGCGATTGTGCCTGAGTCGGGCGTGAGTGTCCCGGCAATCAGTTTGAGAAGTGTGCTCTTCCCGCTTCCATTCGGTCCCAGCAGCCCAAGCCGCTGTCCCGGCCCAAGCAAGAGATCGAGATCTGTCACGATCGGCCGCCCGCCGAGCGCTTTGCAAAGCTGCGTAGCCTCGACCAGCTGTTTCGACCTGCGTCCCGACGCGGTAAAATTGATACCCGCCGTGCCTTGGTCTTTCCGGGCGTCGGCGCTGTTCAGCTCCTCGATCATGCGGCCGGCCGAGTCGATCCGCGATTTGGCTTTCGTCGTGCGGGCTTTGGGGCCACGCCGGAGCCACTCCACTTCACGACGGACACGATTGGCCAATGACGCTTCATAGTTGGCTTGCGCGTGAAGCGCGGCATCCCGCTGCTCCAGGAAATCGCTGTAGTGTCCTTTGGCCTCGAATACCCCCGTGGGATAACTACGATTGATCTCGATCATCCGGGATGTCACCGCTTCGAGAAAACGCCGATCGTGGCTCACCACGAGAAAGGCGCGGGCTTCGGCTCGTAACAATCGCTCCAGCCACAAGATACCTTCGATATCCAAATGGTTGGTCGGCTCGTCCATCAGCAGAACGTCCGGCTCCAACATCAGCGACCGGACGATGGCCAGACGCTTCTTCCATCCTCCGGAGAGCGTGGCTGTGGTTTGGTCGGTTGCGGGAAACTCTCCCAGGCTGAGCGCCGCGGACGTGCGACTGCTATGGTCGTGGGGGTCGTGACCTTCGTCGATCAGGACCTGTGCGAGAACTTCTTCGATCGTATGTGTTCCGTCAAATGACGGGTCTTGCGGCACGTAGCCGATGCGGAGTTGTCTGCGCATCGACCTGGTGCCCTCATCCGGTTCTTCGAGCCCTGCCATGATCTTCAGCAAGGTCGATTTGCCAGAGCCGTTAGGCCCGACCAATCCGACATGATCGCCCTCGGCCAACCCGATCGACAGATCGGCAAACAGCGGTTTCACTCCGTAGCTTTTGCTGATGGACTCGCAGCTCAAGAGAATTGTCGGTGGCATAGCTCTACCAAACGAATAACGACATTCTTGATCAGGTGATAAACGATCAGGCAGGACTGTTCAGGCCAGGCTGGATCGCGACTGTCATCAGTGTACGGGTTGGGCGGCGGAACTGCAAGTGGGGAAGGGAGGGAACAGGCAACCATCCTTCTTGCTCGCCGAGGCCGCACGATCGGAATGTGCTCCCTCGATGCGCGCAGTGAAGGACGGTTTGCCTGTTCCCTCTGGGGAAGGTGAAAAATTGGACGCGCGCATTCGAGGATCAACCAGCCCTCATACCTGAAGAGATAACGAGCAAGCTCGGAGGGATTATCGGTAGCCTCGTTCGACGCTGCGCAGAGGCATACTGTTGACGGCTGGGATGGAGAGGGATAGACTGACCGCATGCAAGTCTATTCTCATCGGTTCCATTCGGTGCTCGCCTGCACACTCGTCGTGCTCTTTTTTGCGCTGAGCTTCAATGCCTATGCCTGTCTCCTTCCGGTGAACGGCGTCACGCCCGCTCCAATGGCCAATGGGTGTGCCACGCCAGATGAGCAACCTGTCTCTCAGTACTGCGATGCGTTTAAGACGCTTGGCGTGCAGTCTGCCGACAAGCTTTCTCTCAACAGTGATTGTCAGGCCCTCTGTCCGGAAGACACCGCTTCGTTAGCACTTCTTGTCAGCCTCACCTCACTTAGCAGCCGCTTGTCCGATCATCCCATAGTCGGTCTTCCCAAGGATCTCCTGCTCAAGATTTCCGTGCTTCGCATCTGATCTTCCTCTCCCATTCCTCACAATCGCTCTTGTGCCATCACATGTGTCGTTCGACGCGTCGTTTCAGCGTCCGGACTGCCGTCTAGTTCTCTTGGCCACATAGAGCCAGAGCGCAGACGAGCGTCGAACGTGTGGGAATTTCCGGGAGGTCATCTCTATGAAGCGGAATACACAACGTCAATGTGTCACTGTCGCGTTAGTGCTGCTGATGTTCTTCAGCAGCGGACTGTCTCGGGCACAGGATACCGAGTCTGTACCGCGCAACAAGCTGGTGCTGCCGGAATTGATCCAAGAGGTTCTGGCTCGGAACCCCGAGCTTGTGGCGGCACGCAAACAATGGGAAGCCGCCACGAATCGGATCGCGCAAGCGCGCTCTTTGGATGACCCGATCCTGTCCGTCCAGTTGTGGAATATTCCGCAGCCCTTCAAGGCCACGCAAGCGGACAACACGATCTTCGGTCTCTCGCAGAATCTCCCTTTCCCAGGCAAACTCGCGCTCAAAGGCGACGTGGCGAGTCGTTCGGCGGAGATGACCGAGCAATCGGTCCGTGCGAAGGAACGGGAACTGGTCGCCCGCCTGAAGCAGGCCTACTACGATGTGTTTCTCGCGCAGAAGGCGGTTCAGATTCATCATGAACAGGTGGAGCTGGTCAGACAGTTTGTGGCGATTGCGACCACGAAGTTTCGCGCGGGCAAAGGAAGCCAGGCCGATGTCCTCAAGGCCCAAGTCGAGCTTTCCCTGCTGCTCCAGCATCTTCCGGTCCTGGGACAGCGTCGCAAAACAGCCGAGGCGATGCTGAATACGCTGCTTGATCGGGATCCCGCATCGCCCTTGGGCATGGCGGAGGAACCCGCCCAACTACCACTCGAAGAGTCCGTCGATAATCTGAACCGTCTCGCGTTGAATGACAGGCCGGAACTCAAAGCCGCCGAGCTGGATGTGCAGCGGAGCGAGCAGTCCCGCGCGCTGGCGCAGCGTCAGTACTACCCGGATTTCAACGTGGCGTTTCAGCGTTTTCAAAACTATCAGACCAACGATGGATTCGGCGCCTATGTCGCGATGAGTATCCCCTTCGCATTTTGGACCAAGCCGAAGTACGACGCGGGAGTACAGGAAGCAGAGGCTGCGGTTTCGGTCGCACAGGCACAGCAACATACCTTAGAAAATCTGACCCGGTTTCAGATCAACGACCTCATGGCCAAGCTCCGGGCGACTGACCAGGTGGCCACGTTGTATCGCACCACCATCCTGCCACAGGCTGAGCAGAGCCTGGAGTCGGCGCGCGTCGGCTATCGTGCGGGCAAAGCAGGATTTCTGGATCTCATTGATACCCAGCGGGCCTGGCGAGGATTTCAGCTTGAGTATTACAAGGCTCTGGTGGATCGCCAGTATCGTCTGGCTGAACTTGAGCAAGTGGTAGGCATCACCCTTGATCGGCAGAGCTAACATCGACACGAAGGAGGAACACATGAACCAGCGGACATACAGAAAACGTTTCGTGGCTGGCGCCGTAGCGACCGGTGTGATTGCCGGCGTCACCGTCGGTTTCTTTACTGCTCAAAGAACGATGGGCGACATGAGCCAGATGGATATGAAGGAGAAACCCACACAGGACATGTCGGGCCAGACTGCCGCGCCGTCCGGGGCTGTGGTGATTCCGGCTGTGACGAAGGCAAATGATCGGGGTCAGAAGCGCGCCGGTCGGCGTCGCTGTATTGGGGCAAGAGATTCGCGCAGTCGGCACGGTCGGCTACGACGAACGTGGCTTTACTCAGGTCACAGTGAAAACCTCCGGGTGGGTGCGAGAGGTCTTTGTCAATTCGATCGGCCGTCCCGTGCGCAAAGGCGACCCCCTCTTCACCCTCTACTCCCCGGACCTCCTGGCCACGCAGGATGAATATCTCCTCGCCGTGAAAACGCAGGGTCAACTGGCTGCCAGTCCGCTCGCTGAAGTCAAAGCCAACGCGGTTTCTCTCGTGGGTAGCGCACGGGAACGGCTTCGCTTGTGGGACGTGACCGATGCGCAAATGGCCACGCTGGAGCGTCGAGGTAAAGCGGAGCCGGTGCTTACCATCTATGCCCCGTCTTCCGGGACTGTCCTGAAGCGAGAAGCCTTGCCGGGAAAATATGTGGAGCCAGGCACGACACTGTATGAGTTGGCGGACCTCTCCACGGTCTGGATCTCTGCCGACATCTATGAATCAGAGATCGCGGCAGTGACACTCAACCAACCAGCGTCAGTCACGTTCGCCGCCTATTCAGGGGAATCGTTTCAGGGCACGGTCTCGTACGTCTCTCCCACGCTGAGTACCGAGGCCCGCACCGTGCGCGTGCGGGTGGAGTTGCCGAATCCTGGACTCAAGCTGAAGCCCGGTATGTTCGGAACCGTCACCTTGCTGACCGACGAGACGAGGACGTTGGTTGTGCCCAAGGAAGCCGTGCTGGACACCGGACTTCGTCAACTCGTGTTCGTGGATCGTGGCGAAGGAGCCTACGCGCCATATCCGGTCAAGCTTGGGCGCAGGAGCCAGGATTCTGTGGAAGTGCTGGAAGGACTCAAAGAAGGCGATCGCGTCGTGACCTCAGCCAACTTCCTGTTGGACGCAGAGAGCAAGTTGACATCGGCTTCGAGCATGCAGGCCATGATGGGCCGGATCGGCATGGGCGATTGGCAAATGCGCGGCGCGTACGAGGGCAAGATGGAAGGGATGGACATGGGAACGGGGGGCGTCTCGGCGCCCCCGGGGCGGGCGGGTGAGAAAGGCGACATGAAAGGCATGCCGATGGGGGATATGAAGGGAATGGAAGGCATGAAGGGCATGGAGGGGATGAAAGGACCATCCGTTCCAGAGATCCGTCAGGTCGCCGGATTATCCCTCGCCTTGACGACAGTGCCGGAGCACCCCAAGGCAGGTAACGTGCTGCTCAAGCTCACGCTCACAGATCAGGCCGGCAAGCCGGTGACCAACGCCCACGTCCTGTTCGTCTATACGATGCCGATGCCGGGGATGACCGATTCCAAGGCGACGGCTCGCCATACCACAGATGGGCTCTACGAAGGCAAAGTCATGTTCGGTATGGGCGGTACTTGGGTCGTGACGGTCAATGTGACGGTACCAGGACGACCACCCGTTGCCGAAAAATATCAGTTCTCGGTTGGCGGAGGGGGCATGTAATCCACCATGCTCGCACGACTCATTGATAAAAGCGCCCGTAATCCCATCCTGGTCATTCTCTGTGTGGTGCTGTTGGCAAGCTGGGGCCTGTGGGCAGGATTTCAGGTTCCACTGGATGCGGTTCCTGACTTGTCCGATGTCCAGGTGACCATCTATACCGAGTGGCAGGGGCGCAGCCCTACATTGATTGAAGACCAGGTCACCTATCCGATCGTCACCTCCCTGCTGGCCGGTCCAAAAGTCAAACGAGTGCGGGGCGTCTCGGAATACGGGGTCTCGTACGTCTATGTGATCTTCGAAGATCGGACGGACTTGTACTGGGCACGCAGTCGTGTGCTGGAGTACATGCAAAAGCTGACCGGGAAGTTGCCTTCCGGCGTCGCACCGACGCTAGGCCCTGACGCGACTGGCGTCGGATGGGTCTATCAGTATGCGCTGGTCGATGAGTCCGGCGCGCACGACCTGGCGCAGCTCCGCAGTCTTCAAGATTGGTATCTGCGCTTTCAACTGGAAAGTGTGCCGGGTGTGGCAGAAGTATCGGCGGTCGGCGGGTTCGTCAAGCAGTATCAAATCGAAGTGGACCCGAACACGTTGGCTGCCTACCGATTACCAATTAAGACGATCATCGAAGCGGTTCGGAACAGCAATGCGGAGGTGAGCGGCCGTGTCTTAGAAATGGCCGGCACGGAATATGTGATTCGTGGGCGCGGCTACCTGCGCTCGATCGATGATATTGAACTGATCCCAGTCGGGACGGATGGGCGCGGCACGCCCATCTTGATCCGGGACATCGCCCATGTCCAGATCGGACCGGATCAGCGGCGAGGCGTCGCTGAGTTAGACGGCAAGGGCCAGACAGTCGGCGGTATCGTCATCATGCGCGCCGGAGAAAATGCGCTCGCCGTGATCGAGCGGATCAAAGCCAAGCTGGCAGAGATCACGCCCGCTCTGCCGAAAGGCGTCCACATCGTTCCGACCTATGACCGGTCCGATCTCATTCATCGGGCCATTGCCGTGCTCCGCGAGAAGCTCGTGGAGGAGAGTCTCATCGTCAGCCTGGTCGCAGTCGTCTTTCTGTTTCATCTGCGCAGTGCGCTGGTGGCGATTCTCATCCTGCCCGTGGCCGTGCTGCTCGCCTTCATTCCGATGGCGTACTTGCATATCACCTCCAGCATCATGTCGCTCGGGGGCATCGCCATTGCCATTGGCGCGATGGTGGATGCGGCCATCGTCATGGTGGAGAACGCACATAAGCGACTGGAACAGGCTCCGAAGGCCGACCGGATCGAAACGATCATTGCGGCGGCCAAGGAAGTCGGCCGCCCTTTATTCTTCTCGCTGCTGGTCATTGCCGTATCGTTTCTGCCGATCTTTGCGCTGGAAGCGCAGGAGGGGCGGCTGTTTACGCCGTTGGCCTACACCAAAACCTTCTCGATGTTGTTCGCCACAGCGCTCTCGGTGACCTTGGCTCCTGTGCTGATGGTTCTATTGATCCGGGGGCGCATTCGAGCGGAGGCCAAGAATCCGTTGAACTGGCTGTTGGTCAGGCTGTATCGGCCCATCATCTCCGGCGCCCTGCGCGTCCGGTGGTTGACGCTTGGACTGGCGGTGGTGGTCGTGGGACTCACGGCGCCGATCTTTTCCCGTCTCGGCGCGGAATTCATGCCGCCGCTGAACGAGGGCACCATTCTCTACATGCCGACCACTGTTCCCGGCCTCTCGATTCCTGAATCGGTCAAGGTGTTGCAAGTCCAGGATCAGTTGCTCATGACCTTCCCTGAAGTTGAACGCGTGTTCGGCAAGATGGGGAAGGCTCCGACTGCCACCGATCCGGCATTTGTCGGAATGGCCGAAATCACGGTCACTCTCAAACCAGAATCGCAATGGCGTCCCGGCATGACATGGGACCGGTTATTGGATGAGATGGATGCCAAGCTGCGCATTCCAGGATTTCCGAACATCTGGTGGATGCCGATTCAGACTCGCACCGAGATGATCACGACCGGTGTGCGCAGTCCGGTCGGTATCAAAGTCTTGGGGCCGGATCTGAAGACCATTGAGAAAATCGGCTTAGAGATCGAGCAAGTCCTGGCAACCGTGCCGGGCACGAAAAGCGCGTTTGCGGAACGGCTCAACGAAGGCTATTACCTGGATCTCACCGTGAACCGGCGCGAAGCGGCCCGCTACGGCCTGACGGTGGGAGATGTGCAAGCGGTGATTACCACAGCCATCGGCGGCGAGACCGTGACAACCACCGTCGAAGGACGCGAGCGGTATCCAGTCAACGTCCGCTACAAGCGCGAACTGCGCGATGATCCCGATCGGCTCAAACGGGTGCTGATTCCCACGCCGAGCGGCGCGCAAATTCCACTCGGGCAAATCGCAGAGATGAACATCACTCAAGGACCGCCGTCGATCGCGGATGAAGCGAGGAGCGCTGGCCGGTTTGGTCTCGGTCGCGGTCAGTGGGCGAGATCTGCGCGGCTATGTCCAAGACGCTCAACGCGCAGTGCGAGACCGAGTGCATTCTGCCTGCCGGGTATCGGCTGGTCTGGACTGGTCAATACGAGCATCTGGTGCGTGCCGAAGAGCGGTTAAAGCTGGTCGTCCCCGTCACCATTGGGATCATTCTCTTGTTGCTCTATCTCAACTTTGGTTCGTTGGCGAAGTCGCTGATCGTGCTTCTGTCCGTTCCCTTCGCCGCGATCGGGGCCATCTGGTATCTCGACTATCTAGGCTACAACTTAAGCGTGGCGGTGTGGGTGGGCATCATCGCTCTGGCCGGCGTCGCTGCGGAGACGGGCGTGGTCATGCTCGTCTATCTCGACGAGGCCTATGAGCGGCGAGTACGCGAAGGCCGCATGACGACGGCCCACGATCTGCGAGAAGCCATTATGGAAGGCGCCGTTCAGCGGGTGCGGCCCAAGATGATGACGGTCGCCGCGATCATGGGCGGGTTGCTCCCCATTATGTGGACCACCGGAACAGGCGCCGACGTCATGAAACGGATCGCCGCGCCGATGATCGGCGGGATGGTGTCTTCGACCCTCTTAACGCTAGTAGTCATTCCGGTACTGTATGCCTTGTGGCGAGGCCGGTTGAGGTAGGGACACAATGAACGCAGAGTATATTTCGAGGCGTCTTCTACTGAAACGCGCGACGGCGCTGGGGCTGCTCGCAGCGGTGGAACGACTCGTGCCCGCCTATGCTCTGCCGAACACGACCGCCGGTCCCGGTTCACAGATATCGCTACACGGAGACGTCATCGATCTGACCATCAGTGAGCAATTGTTCCTCCTTGACGGACGAACTGGGACGGCGATGACGATCAATGGAACAATCCCGGGTCCGGTGATTCGGCTGAAAGAAGGTCAACCGGCTACGTTACGCGTCACAAATCGCCTGGAGGAGAGTTCGTCGATTCATTGGCATGGATTGCTGCTGCCGCCCGAGGTGGACGGCGTGCCAGGAGTCAGCTTCTCTGGCATCGAGCCTGGCGCGACCTTTACCTATCGCTTTCCGGTCAAGCAGAGCGGCACCTACTGGTTTCACAGTCACTCAGGGGGCCAGGAGATGCAAGGCATGTATGCGCCGATGATCATTGATCCCATCGAGCCGGAGCCCTTTCGTTATGAGCGTGAGTATGTGGTGATGCTTTCGGATTGGAGTTTTGAATCGCCAGAATCGCTGCTCTCCAATCTGAAGAAGCAAGGAGGCTACTACAACTTCCAGAAACGTGCCGCGGGTGAGTTCTTGACCGACGTCAGGCGCGTGGGTCTATGGACGGCGATCAAGAACTACTTGATGTGGGACCAGATGCGGATGGATCCGACGGACTTCGCAGATGTCACCGGGTACACGTTCACCTATTTGATGAACGGCTTGTCGCCAGCCGGCAACTGGACGGGGTTGTTTCGTCCAGGCGAGCGGGTGCGTCTGCGATTTATCAACGCCGCCGGTATGACCTTCTATGACGTGCGCGTTCCGGGGCTCATGATGACGGTTGTGCAGGTGGACGGACAGAACGTCCAACCTGTTGCGGTGGATGAGTTTCGCATGGGAGTGGCGGAGACCTACGATGTCATCGTCGAACCTGTCGAGGATCGCGCGTATACCATATTTGCCGAGACCATGGACCGAAGCGGCTATGCGCGCGGCACGCTCGCGCCAAGAACAGGCATGGCGGCGGCGATCCCTGAGCGTCGGCCCCGACCGCTTCGAACGATGGAGGATATGGGCATGACTATGGAGGGCATGGGAGACATGAAGGACCCCCATGCAGGTATGACCACGCATGAGGTGGAGCCTGCCGGCGACATCCAGACGATGAAACCTTCTGACGACAATCCACACAGAGAACATGATCATGGTGTACGGCTCGAGCAAGGCTTGCACACAACGTCTGCCAGGGATGCGGACGATCAAGGCCGTTCGAAGATACCCGGCACCGAACCCGTCAAGCATGGCCCAGACGATCATGGTCCCGGCAATCAAATGGTGGCCGAGTATTCACAGAACCGTATGGGGGAACCAGGGAGAGGACTGGAAGGCAGTGAGCGGCGGGTGCTGCTCTACACAGATTTGAAAAGTCTTGTGCCTTATCCCGACCAGCGGGAGCCGGAGCGCGAGATTGAGCTTCATCTCACGGGCAATATGAACCGGTACATGTGGTCGTTCGACGGCAAGAAGTACTCAGAAGCCAGAGACCCAATTCACTTCCGGTACGGCGAGCGTCTGCGCATGACATTTGTGAACGATACGATGATGGAGCATCCGATCCATCTGCACGGGATGTGGATGCATCTGGAAAATGGCGCTGGCGCCTATCTTCCGCGGAAGCATACGGTCGTGGTCAAGCCGGCGGAGCGACTGTCTGTCGCCGTCACGGCGGATGCTCCGGGTCTCTGGGCGTTTCACTGCCATCTGCTCCTCCATATGGAAGCGGGGATGTTTCGGGTCATCGAAGTGTCGGAATAATGATCGGAACAGGCTTTTCTGCCAGTTTCTCCGCACGCGTCCTTGCAGCAGCTTGTGCCGTGCTGTTAGGCGACGGCCTGGCCGTGCCGGTCATCGCTGCGCCACCTTCAATCGAATCAACGACGACTGATACGGTCCCAAACGGAAAGACCCAAGCCGGCTCCAACGTTTCCAAGGCCTCTGTGACCGTCGGTCCTTCCGTCGACCAAGAAAGCACGCGGGCCAAGGTTTTTCTCGCGTGGCGACTGGCCTGCCCCCGTCAACGATCAGGAGCACCGTCTATTCACTCTCGTCGATGTCCTCGAATACCGTCCAAGCACAGGCGGGAGCCAAGGTCATGACGACTACCGGTGGGACATCAAGGGCTGGTACGGCGGGGATTACAACCGACTCTGGTTCAAAAGCGAAGGGCAGAAGGACACCGCCTTCAAAGCGGATTACGATGTGGACTTTCAACTGCTGTATGGCCGGTTTATCCAGAAGTATTACAATTTTCAGATCGGCCCACGCGTCGAGACTCAAACGTTCCGCGGAAGCAACGTAACCCGTGGGCTCGGCGTGATCGGAATCGAGGGGCTCGTGCCGTATAACTACGAATTCGAGTCCTCTCTGTTCATCGATCAGAACGGGGCAGTGTCCGCCCGTCTGTTGTTGACGAAAGATCTGTTGCTGACGCAACGGCTGATCCTCCAGGCCCGCTTCGAGACCAACGCCGCCATCCAACGAGTTGAGGAATTCACGACCGGCTCTGGCCTCAACAACCTCGAATTCGGAGGGCGACTGCGTTACGAATTCCGGCGCGAGTTTGCCCCCTATGTCGGCTTCTCCCTCGACAAAAGCTTCGGCGAGACCGCCACGCTCGTGCGCCAAGAGGGCGGCGACCCGAGTCAGATTCGGTTCGTTGTAGGCGTACGCATGTGGTTTTAATCAAGTAACATTAACCCGATTGTGGGTGGAAACTCTGACTGGGAAATCTGGGAGTTTCACCCAAGGAGTCTATCTGGCATTAACGTTCGTCACGAAGAGGAGAAGGCGCAGGCAGATGTGCGTCTGCAAACCCTGAAAAACAGGAGGCGTATTTGCAGGAATGCATTGAGGCTTTTTCTGGGTCGAGAACAAAGCAGATGTCTGTGTATCGTTCGCTGCAGGAGGATGGGTATTGCCGGACAGGTCCTAAGGTCGAGCAGGAGACTGCCCTGCTCGACCTAGTGCAGCCAACAGAGCGGGACTACTTCGCAGCCTCGATCTCAAGGAGTTCGATCTCGAACACTAACGTCGCGCCGGGTTTGATAAGAGGGGGCAAGCCCTTGTCGCGATATGCGAGACTGGACGGGCAGACCAACTTGCTCTTGCCGCCGACTTTTATCTGCTGCATCCCTTCCACCCAACACTTACTCATTTCATTCATTCTGATCGTGGCAGGTCCGCCCTGCTTGGCGGAAGTATCGAACACTGTTCCGTCGATCAGAGCTCCGACGTAGTTCACCTTCACCGTATCCGTGATTTTCGGGGTCGCGCCTTTCCCTTCCTTGATGGTCTTGAGGATTGCGCCGGACTCGGTTTTCTTGGCGCCAGGTTCTGCCGCGACTTTTGCGAGAAATGCGGCGCCTGCTTTCTTCTCGGGTTCTGCAAGGACTGAGGCTCGGGCCTGTTGCAGTTCTTGAATCTTCGGGCCGAACGTCTGGAGATCCACCTTAGGAGGCCGTTTGAAGACTCCGTCGGTGATGCCGGACTTCACGAGTTCGAATTCAGACTCGCTCAAGGTGAAGTAGCTGATCGATTGGCTGATGGCCAATCCCATGACATAGAGGGTTTTTTGTTCGTCGGTCGTGGGCTCTGGGGTCGCTGCGAATGACGCAGTGGTTCCAAGGCTGAGTACGGTCACCAAGCAGGAGACAACGAAACGCATGAGCGGTCCTTTCTTTATGTGTGACTGTGACGAATCCGATTTCGAAAGGTTTGAGGCTGAGTAAATTATGCGATGTCGCGATGGTGATCAAGACAATTATGCCTAAGGAAGGCTCACGTTGAGTGGGTAACTCAGTGAGGTCGAGCGGGACATTTCCCGCTCGACCTTTTCGTACGGAACTACTTGGCAGCGACGATCTCGAGGAGTTCGACCTCGAACACTAACGTTGCACCGGGCTTGATCGTGGGAGGTGCGCCTTTGTCGCCATAGGCGAGATTCGACGGGCAGACTAACTTGCTCTTGCTGCCGACTTTCATCAGTTGTACCCCTTCCGTCCAACACTTGATCACTTGATTCAATCCGAAGGTGGCCGGCTCGCCCCGTTTGACGGAGCTATCAAAAACCGTTCCGTCGGTCAGGGTTCCGTGATAGTGCACCTTTACCGTATCCGTGACTTTCGGGGTTGCGCCTTTTCCTTCCTTGATGGTCGTGAGGATCGCGCCGGACTCGGTTTTCTTGGCGCCTGATTCTGCCGCGGCTTTTGCGAGGAACGCGGCCCCCGCTTTCATTTCCGTTTCTGCGACGACCGAGGCGCGGGCCTGTTGCAGTTGTTGAATTTTCGGGCCGAATGTCTGGAGGTCTGCCTTGGGGGTCTTTTTGAGGACTCCATCGGTGAGGCCGGATTTCACGAGGTCAAGTTCAGACTCGTTCAGATTGAAGGTTCCGAGCGATTGGCTGATGGCTAATCCCAAGGCATAGAGGGTCTTTTGTTCATCGGTCGTGGGCTCTGGGGCTGCCGCGAAGGCCGCAGTGGTCCCAAGGCAGAGCATGGTCACTAAACAGGAGACAACGAAGCGCATGAGCTGTCCTTTCTTTATTATGTGTGGCTGCAACAGGGCTGTTGCTGTAAAGCCCAGATCTGTCGAGGGTATGCGATGTTGCGTTGTGGATCAAGACAATTGTGTCTAGCCCGCATTATTCATGAACACTTCTGCTGCAATCGCCGATCCGCTGCTACGACGAGCCTTCGGCCGGCGGGCTCTCCCCTCGGACCCTCACCGTACTGCACGAGTACGCATCGGGTCCTCCGGGCTCCACGCGCCGGTCTCGCGACGCGGCTTAGCGATTTCGCGACGAACCGTCATGAATAATGCGGGCTAGGCATAAAGCGGACGAACCGACGGCTGTTCGATCTTGCTACCAACCGTAGTAGCTTCGGTAGCGTAGTCCGTAGAAGGGCGGGCCAAACGCGAACGGAGGATAGTAAAATGGAGCTCCATAAATCCCAGGACTTCCGAAGTTGAGACTGAGCCCTAGCCCTACAGGGGGATACGTGTAGAAAGGAGGAACTGCTTGCACGACGGCAGGTGGTCGTGCCAGTTGGCGTTGCAGATCGGCATTCGCGGAGGCCTGGCGGTCGGCCTGAGCTTTCAGACTATTGATCATTTCTTGTTGAGCTTGTACCTTTCTTTGGAGTTCGGCGATCTGGTTCTGCTGCGTTTGCGCGAAAGCTTCCAAACAACGGGTGTGGGCATCGCCGGTATAATTCGAACATTCCCACAGTGTCTGCGATTCGCTCGCGTAGGCCGGTAGCCCCGCTAAGACGATTCCTAATCCGATCGCCCCGATGAGGACCCATGGCCACAACGCTGGTGTTTTCCGAGAAGAGTCTCGACGTTGGGAGTTGTGATCATTCATAGCCATCCCACTTGGTAGCATCTATTATTAGCCTACCATGCGATTGCTCGAGGGAACAGGGGGCTAGTTGGTTGGTCTTGTTTTTCTGGTCTGTCTGGTGTATTTGGTTGAACCAGATGTGAACCATCCCGCAATGCTCAAGCGACTTCTCGCATCCTCCGTTGCGCACTTGCCGAAGCCTCGCTAGAATCCGCCCACACGTATGCCTACACCGCCTCCATGATTCTCGGATTCGTCATTCTCTATTTACTTGTGTCGGTGGGGATCGGGCTGGCTGCCGCCAGGCGGGTCCATACCGCAAAAGATTTTGCGGTGGCCGGTAGGAGCTTGCCGCTGCCGATCGTCACCGCGACGGTCTTCGCGACTTGGTTCGGCGCGGAGGCCGTGGTGGGGATGCCGGCGATCTTTGTCAAGGATGGCTTGCGCGGGGTCGTGGCTGATCCGTTCGGCGCGAGTTTGTGTTTAATCCTGGCCGGATTGTTCTTTGCCCCACGGTTGTATCGACTGAACCTTCTTACCGTCGGAGACTACTACCGGCTCCGGTACAACCAAACGGTAGAAGTACTCTGCACCCTCTGTGTCGTGGCGTCGTATCTGGGGTGGGTCGCGGCTCAGTTCAAAGTGTTGGGTTTGGTGTTCAACGTCGTGACAGACGGGGCGGTGAGCCAGCCACTCGGAATGGTTCTCGGCGCGGTCATCGTGTTGACCTATACGATCTTCGGCGGCATGTTCTCCGTGGCCATTCTCGATTTTGTCCAACTCAGCGTCATCATGGGTGGGCTGCTCTATATTGCTTCTTTCGTAAGCGGGCTGACGGGCGGGGTTGGTGCGGTGGTGGAACATGCGGCGCAGGCGGGAAAGTTGGATTTCTTTCCACCGGCGAGTCTCAACGCGTGGATCCCCTTCATCGGCGCAGGTATCACCATGATGCTGGGATCGATTCCCCAGCAAGATGTGTTTCAGCGTATCACCTCGGCGAAAGACGAGCGGACGGCGGTGCGTGGATCAGTCCTTGGCGGAGGGATTTATTTTCTGTTCTGCTTCGTCCCGATGTTCCTCGCCTATTCGGCCACGCTGATCGATCCGGAAAAGTTTGGACGTCTACTCGTGGAAGATTCGCAAATGGTGTTGCCGACACTCATTCTCCAACATACGCCGATCGTCGCGCAGATTCTGTTTTTCGGAGCGGTACTTTCGGCTGTCATGAGCTGCTCGAGCGCGACATTGCTCGCTCCCTCGGTGACCCTGAGCGAAAACGTCATCAAGCGCGTGTGGCCGGACCTCACCGATCGACAGTTCTTGCGGGTCATGCGCCTGGTCCTGGTGACGTTTGCCGCGGTCGATTTGACGATCGCGCTGATATCCGATGCCAGCATCTATTCGATGCTCGTCAATACCTACAAAGTCACGTTGGTGGCGGCCTTTGTCCCGCTTGCAGCCGGTCTCTACTGGTCTCGCGCGACCACCCAGGGCGCCCTCTGCGCCATTGCGGCTGGACTAACGACGTGGCTGGCGCTGGAAATCTTCGGTCCCAGCGATTCGATCTGGCCGCCGCAACTGGCTGGCTTTCTCATGGCGGCGGCAGGGATGGTTGCAGGGTCGCTTCTGCCTCAGAAGGTCGGAATTCGTAAGGCGTCAAGCGCGAGACACGCGGGAAGGGCGCGACGAGCATGATGGGCGAGAGAATTGCATCGTGCATGAGCCGAGGCGTAAGGTTCATAGTCCTAAGCGCGGCGGTTCGTATCTTCTGAAACTTCGAACCCTGAACCGTCCTCTATCTTGCGCGTCGCGCGTGTCCCGCTTTTCTCGTCCGTCGCGCGTATCGATCATGCTGTGTCGAGGTTTAGCCCGCATGATCCATGAACGCTTCTGCTACAATCGCCCATCCGCTGTTATGACGAGCCTTCGGCCAGCGGGCTCGCCCCTCGGACCCTCACCGTACTGCACGAGTACGCATCGGGTCCTCACGGCTCCGCGCGCTGGTCTCGCGACGCGGCTTGGCGATTTCGCGACGAACCGTCATGAATCATGCGGGCTAGAACCATGAATAGACCTACACGATGGGTGACATACGCGAGTCTGGTCCTGGCAGGCCTCGTTGCCGCGCTCGGCCTCGTCGTGGTTGGCGTATGGCGCGTATTTGGCGACCTTTCTTGCTCTGCCCAAGAGCGACGAGCATCCTCCGCTGCGTCTGTACAGCGCGCCCTTCCTGCTGCACCCCGATCTTTCACTTGCGCACAGCCGCCTTCTTGAGCGGCTGCAACGGTTGGGCTATCGGCAAGTGAATGACGGTGCAGTCTCCCGGCGACTATCAGCTGACCGAGGAGGCCTTGACGGTCTATCTCCATGCGCAGCCGGAAGCCTATGTCGGCGCGACGATGGTGATCGTTACCGTTGGATCAGGGGCGAGTGGTGGAGGTCCTGTCTCAGCTCGATGGGACGCCGCTCTTCTCCGTCTTTCTGGAGCCGGAACTCCTGAGCGGCGTGCGTGGTGAGTCGCGCCAGGTGCGCGAATGGGTTCCGTTGGCGCAGATTCCTTCCACAGATCGTTGAGACGGTGCTGACCATTGAAGATCACCGGTTCTATTCCCATTTCGGCATCGATCCGGTTGCTGTTGGACGGGCGGTCTGGACCAATTTTACCAAGGGCGGGGTGGTGCAGGGCGGCAGCACGATCACGCAGCAGCTGGCGAAGAATTTATTTTATTCGCCGCAGCGGACGATGGGACGAAAATTCAAAGAAGCGCTGGCGGCGCTGGTACTGGAAGTGAAGTATACGAAACAAGACATCCTCGAAAGCTATCTGAATGAAATCTATCTCGGGCAGGCGGGATTCGTCTCGATCTATGGGGTGCGCGAGGCAGCCCATCGCTATTTCGGCAAGACTCTTCAAGAATTGACGGTCGAAGAGATCGCGATGATCGCAGGTCTGATCAAGGGGCCCAATAGTTATGCGCCGACGAAACATCCCGAGTCGGCGAAGCAGCGGCGCGATGTCGTGTTGCGGCGGCTGCGGGAGACAGGTCTCCTGACGGAAGAGGTCTGGAAACGTGCGATGAATGAACCGGTGCGCGTGACTCCGTCGGAGGACGTCCTGACCGATGCGCCGTACTTCGTCGATGCCGTGCTTCGCCAGGTGGAGGAGGCCGGCGTGGTTCCCTTGCCGGAAGGCTTGCGGATCGACAGCACGCTCGATTCGATGATTCAGCAGGCGGCCACCGAATCGTTGGAGAAGGGACTGGCCAAATTAGAGGCTGCGCATCCCCATCTCAAGAGTGCGATGGAGCCGGTGCAAGGGGCGGTGGTGGTGCTCGATCCCAAGACCGGGTCTATTCTGGCGCTGGTGGGAGGGCGGGATTACCGGCGGAGTCAATTCAATCGCGCCGTTCAGGCGCGGCGCCAACCGGGCTCGCTCTTCAAACCCTTCGTCTATCTTGCGGCGTTGGAAGCGGCTCGTGAGGGGCAGGCCGGCCAGTTGACCGCAGCGAGCTTGCTGGTGGACGAGCCGGTGACCTTTGAGTCCGAGACCGGTCCCTGGTCTCCGCAGAACTACGACAAACAATTTCACGGGCCTGTCTCTGTGCGGAGTGCATTGGAACAGTCGTTCAATGTGCCGGCGGTGCGGGCAGCCAAGACCCTGGGGGCGAAGCCGATCGTGCAGTTGCTGCATCGTCTTGGCGTGACGAGCGCCATCGGTAACGATCTTTCGTCGGTGGCCTTGGGCAGTTCGTCGGTATCGTTGATGGAAATCACGGCGGCGTATGGAGCGGTCGCCAACGGAGGGATCGCCGTCAAGCCGGCTGCGGTGCGATCGACGAGAGATCGACAGGGAGATAATGTTTGGAATGGCGTGCCGGATCGGCAACAGGCGGTCTCGCCTCAAGGGGCGTATGTCTTGACGTCGCTTCTTGAAGGCGTCATCCAGCGGGGCACTGCGAGCAAAGCCAGAGCGATCGGACTCCAAGGTTCGGTGGCCGGGAAAACCGGCACAACCGACGGCTATCGCGACGCCTGGTTTGTCGGCTACACGTCCGACGTGGTCATCGGGGTCTGGGTGGGATTCGACGATGAACGGCCTCTGCGCCTCACGGGATCGCAGGCGGCCCTGCCGATTTGGATGGATCTCGCGCGCAGGATCATTCCGCCCACTGTTCCGGCATTCGTGATGCCGCTCGGTGTCGTCGCACGCACCATCGATCCGAAGACCGGGCAGTTGGCCACGTCTCAATGTCCCGAGCAAGTATCGGAAGTGTTCATCGAGGGTACGGAGCCCAGCGTGTACTGTGAGATGCATGGAGGGGGAATATGGGAACGGCTACGACATACTTTTGGATTCTCCTAGTCCTCACGAAGACGAATGGTGTATGCTGGCGTCAATTGATCGGGTGTGAAGGGGGAATGACGCATGAGAAATAATAGTTTTGCTGGAGACGACAACATTACGCTCTTGGCCAAAGGGGTGGTGTTGAAAGGCGAGATTCACGTCGAAGGGACGGTGCGGATCGATGGCCGCCTCGACGGAGAAATTCAGACCAAGGGACAGGTGATCATCGGCGAGGATGGATTGGTGCAGGGATCGATCACAGCCGGCACGGTGGTCAGCAGCGGTCGCATCAAGGCGAAGGTGACGGCGAATGAGCGAGTCCAGTTGTTGAAGACCGCCACGCTCATCGGAGAAGTCCTGACGCCGGTGCTTATCATGGAAGAAGGCGCCAAGCTCCAAGGCACGACGGATATGGGAGTCGCCGCCTGGTCCGACGACCTTCCAAAGTTGCCGGGCAGCGTCACTGACCTCTCAGCACACCGGGCCAAGCAGGTCGTGGTGCTCGACAAAGAGTCCGGTGGCGACGCGCATCGATAGGTCTGCCGGTCCTCTCCTGTTCGCATCCAATCCATGAAGAAGCCGTAGCGGCTCACTGTCGTGTACGGTGCGTTCCTTCTGTTGCTTCTGTATCAGATTACCCAGATGTTTCGCCCGTTTCTTTTCCCCGTGCTTGAGCAGCGATTCTCGCGCCCATGGGCCGACTGCTCTGTCCTCTCGATATCCCTATTCCAGCGGAATGGTGATGGCGATCCCGCCCATCACATCGTTGAGCTTAAAGTCCCGTTTCGGGCTGAGCAGATGACCGTTGTGGCAGTCGATACAGACTGGTGAGACGGCGAGGTCGGGATAGATCGCCTGAAAAAATTGTTGGCGTCCGCTGGTCACGATTCCGGTGACCGGCAGGTCGGGATTCTTCCGGAGAGATTCCAGCGCGTTGCGCTCCAGGTCGCTCGCCGGAGCGTTGCGCCGGTAAATAGGCCAGAGACCGATCAGTCGATACCGGATCCCGCTCCCACCCTCGGCTGCCAGTTTGCCTGAATGCTGAAGAAACTGGGCCGGTAGCATGAGAGCGTTCTCTTGCTCCCAATGTTCGGACGCCGTGGTGACGCCTTTCGCCTGAAGCCGATTGACGATTTCCGTCGTGTACAACGCGCGATCGGCCTTGATGACGGCGTAGATATAGGCCGCGGCTTTCTCCGGCGGGATGCCGGACGATCCGGGGCGTTCCTTTGCGGAGAGGGGATACAGCCCCCACCACAGCCCGAAGATTAGGACGGTGAGGGCTGCGGCGTAGAGCGAGACGTTGACTCGGTGCATGAAGCCTCCTTCGTGGGCGGCAGAAGTAGGAATGACCGGAAGGGTCACGATGCACGTGGTGCCGTTCCCTTCCTGGCTTTCAATTCTGATGTCCCCTCCAAATTTTTTGATGATTCGGCGGGCGACGGTCAAGCCGAGTCCGGACCCTTCGCCTTGTCCCTTGGTGGTAAAGAATGGATCGAAAATTTTTGACAGATGCTGTTTCGAAATACCGGGGCCTGAATCCGCGATCGTGGTGACGACGGAGGTATCAGTCAGGGATGTTGACAGACGTAAGATACCTCGGCCCTTCATCGCTTGAACGGCATTCATCAACAAGTTTGTAAACGCCTGTCTGAGTTGATCGGGGAGGGCCAGCACACAGGTGTCTCCCGCGTATGTTCTCTGGATCGTGAGTCCCGAGGTGTCCATGCCGCCCGTGAGTGTCGCGATGGCCTGATCGAGTTCACGTTCGAGGTGAACCGGTTGCCGTTGGTCCGATGTTTCGCGAGCCGTGACACCGGTGAAGTCTCGAATAATAGCGGCCATTCGACGGCCATGTTGGACGATGTCGCGGGCGTAGGATCTGACGCGGTCGAGGTTGGCTTCATCTTCGATGGCTTCTCCCAGTCCGAGAATTCCAAAGAGCGGATTGTTCAACTCATGTCCGATTCCGGCTGTGAGAGTCCCAAGGCTGCCCGATTTCTCGGCCTGGATGAGTTGATCTTGGAGACGGCTGTCATCGGTCGTATCCCTGAAGACAAGACCGATCCGATCCTCTCCCTGGTTTCTCCCCGCCATGTGGAACCACTGATAGTGATACCGCCGGGTGCCGATCTGAATCTCCTGTCGATTGCCTGGTTTCTCTGCTCCCATCATGGGGGCCAACGGGTCACGGGGGGCGTTGACGACCGCGGTGTCCTCTGCCCCGGACGCGGTTGCGGCGCTGTCTCCGCTTTGCGCACGTCTGAATTCTTTTCGCAAGTGCTCTCGTACAGCGGCATCGACTGGAAGTATGTCGAACAACGGGATCGATTGAGTCGAATCAAGTATGGCCTGAAAGGAGTCGCGTCCGACCCGATTGATGTACCGCACCTGTTCGTCTTGATCGACCATGATGATCGGGGTTGGGACTGCATCCAGGATCTGGTCCGTCGAGTGAAGCAAGGACTCCACTTGTTGCGTTTTAATGGTCACTTGATCGGTCAGGCCTGCAAAGGCGGCCTCCAATTGGCGGTTCATTCGATTGAACTCGTCGGCCAAATCTTGAAGCTCATCGCCGGTCTGAATGTCGATGGGTTGTCTCAGTTCACCGCGCCCGATCAATTGTGCCGCGGCTTGCAACCGGCGCACCGGCATGACAATGCGATTGGCCGCAAGGTAGCCGAGAGACGTCATCAATCCGACAGCGATGAGACTGAATACGGCCATCCAGGTGAGGAAATGACGAATCGGGGCAAAGAGTTCGTCAGAGGCTTGCCACACGAAGGTATGCCAGGAGCCTTTGCCCATATCACTATTGGTGGCTCGGCTGGTTTCCGGCACCGGGGCGAATCCGATAATCGAAGTCGATTGTCCGCCGTGGCCGTCGCTCGGCGCACTGACCCAGCCTGGCTGAGGAGGTGTGACGAGGGGAACGAGCTGTGCATCGGAGAGCGGGACGCCGGTCGGCAGAATTGGGCAGCTCATGACGATGCCGCGATGGTCGATCAGCATTACGTGTCCGGTTTTGCCGAAGCGAATGGGCGAGATCGAGGGCGAGATCAACTCTTTGGCGTCGATCACGCGATGGAGCACGCCGACGGTTCCATACCGGATGCGATCCATAATGGGAAGCGAGATGCTGATGACATAACTCTTGGCGCGTTCGTCGAAGTGCACATCTTCGATGAAGAGCTGGCCGATCCCGCCATGGGACGCGCCTTTCCACCAGGCTGTTTCTTTATTGGCAAAGGGAGGCAGCGTGGTCAACGCGGCAACCAGGTTGCCCTCGATGTCGGTGATGTACAGCATCTTGGTGGCAGACCGGACCACTTGCGGTATCAGTTGATCGGCTTCGCTCTTGGCTCCCGAGAGATACTCCTGAATGAGGCCGGCCATTTTGTTTCCCGTGATGGCCTGGATTGTCGCGGGATCTTTGGCCTCCCAGCCTTCTTTGAGCCGGTCCACCGAGCGGCGACGCTCGGCTTCCGTCATATCCAGCAGGGCATCACGCCGTTGCTCAAGTTCAAGGATAATCGACGGGTCTGCCGCAATCCGTGACGTTCGGGCGACTTCATCGGACATCAAGAGATCGATTTTTCGTGCGGTCTCTTCGGCCAGGGCCTTGAAGCTTTCGCCGCTGACGACCTGGATTTCGCGAGAGCCTTGCCAAAAGGCGAGACCGAGACCCACCAGGAGGGGAATGACCCCCACCAGCAACATGGACAGAATCACTTTGAGCTGGAGTCCCCACCTCGTTTCAGAGCGTGACGAGGTACGTTCGAGACTCATGGCAGACATCCTTGTTCATCCGGCTCGGCGTCGGGGAAGGTCAAGGTAAAGGTCGTTCCCTTATCGATCTGACTGTCGACAGCAATCGCGCCGTGCATGTTGTTGACGATGGTTTTGACGTTATAGAGTCCCAGTCCTGTCCCTTTGCCGGGGGGCTTTGTCGTGAAAAACGGTTCGAAGATTTCGGGGATTTTGTCCGAGGCGATGCCGCATCCCGTATCGGAGATTCGGACGTTCACCTGTCCGTCCAGACGCATGGTCTCAAGCGTCAGTGTGCCGCCGGCGCGCTCCATAGCATGGACCGCATTGGTGATGAGGTTGACGAAGGCGTGCAGTAACTCATCCGGATTGCCTTTGACCGCGGCGCCTGGCCGGTACTGTTTGATCATCTCAATATCGTGAAGGTTTGACGCGTAGCGTGCGATTTTCAGCGCCTCGTCCAGCTTTTCGTTCACAGACACCAGCATGTCTTCGTGGGGGGATGCGCGCCGTGAGTAGCGGGTGAGGTCCCGGCAGATGGCACTGGTACGTTTGACGGCTTCAATGATGTCCCGGGCTTGCTCGTGAACGGTAGTCAGGTCGCGTTCCTCTGCGAGGTTTTCCGCCAGGCCCAATATGAGTTGCAGGGGGTTGTTGATATCGTGTGCGATTCCCGCAGCAAATGATCCGATTCCTGCAAGTTTTTCTGACTGGAGGAGTTCGGCTTCCAGTTTGGACTCATGCAGGACCAGCTCCCACAGCAGCCGGGAAGCTGATCCGCTGAGGATATCTGCGGTAGGAGGTTTGTGGGCATGCAGATACGTCTCCATCTCCGGATCTCCCGTGACGTCCATAATCAGGCTTACGCCATGGTTGCTGATCAGGTCCGGCATATTGGTGATGACGGGAATCCGAAGTTCACGCGCGCGCTGCAGCCCTGGCGCAGCAGGATTACGGTCTGCAATACCGACGATCTCAATCGACGGGATGTGGTGCAGCAGATCCAGCAGCGCGTAGCCGCCGCGGCCTGCTCCCAGAATGGCGACCCTGGTATGGTCAGAATTTTCCATTCAGGCAGTCTTCCCGTGGAAGGGCTGTGCCTCTCTGTACCGAGAAAAGCAAGGAGGGGAATGCCGCTCCTTGCCCAAGTAGAGAGGACAAGTTCTTGTCACAACTTTGCAAGCTCCCTCTGTTCTATCGCCCTCGCAACGGCTGATCTCAGTTTTTCTCCTTCGACCGGCTTGACGAGATAATCCACTACGCCTTGTCGGAGGAAGGATGTTGCCATATCGGTATCAGGGAAACCGGTCAGCACGATGAGCGGGACGCGAGGGTAATTACTCCGGAAGTAGGCGACGGCTTCGGCTCCATTGATTTTCGGCATACGAATGTCGCAGATGACGACGTCGAGGAGGAGCCGGTTTTCGCCGGAATTGATGACCTCGATCGCCTTCTCACCGTTTTCCGCTTCAAGGACTTCATAGCCGGCCTTCTGCAGAGTCATCTTCACGACTTTGCGAATGTCGGGCTCGTCGTCTACCACGAGCACTCGTCCCTCGCAGGCCTCTCCTCCGACAAAAAACCCGGACTTGAACTCATCCATGGCACCCTCCTTGGTTGATAGGTAGATGTGGTTGAGTCATGGTCTGCTCACCTGTTCTTGTCCCACCTGAAGCGCAATGCGCGTGCCAGCATGCGCTTGCGGAAACAGTTCAGAATTCCCTGCAAAGAAGAGCCTGAACGGAAGTGGCATATTCAGACGTGGTCGATATCCACCAGATGTGCTGAAATCCACCACCAGGGCCGGAGCGGTGCGTGACGTGCGCGGCAAGCGAGAAAGGCGCGACTCGCTTGTCCCGCAACGAGGTCTGGTTGGCCTGAATTGCCTTTGGGTCTGGCGGTAAGGTATTCTTATCGGGATACGATTGGAGAGGCCATGATTACGCCGGATGTCCTGACAGAATATGTGCGCCGGATGATGCCGGATGCCGCAGTCACGGTTTCGGACCGGACAGGCACGATGAATCATCTCAAAGTGGTGGTGATTTCGGCAGCTTTCGCAGGGAAGAATCTGCTGGATCGTCATCGCCTGGTCTATCAAGCGTTGGATGGCCCGATGAAAGATGGGCGGATTCATGCGCTCGAAATTACCGCGAAAACCACCGATGAAACCTAGGAGGCCGACCCATGGCAGATCCCATTCAAGAGGAAATTAACAAGGAAGTCGCTGCGCACAAGATCTTGATCTACGGCAAGGGCACCAAGCAAATGCCGATGTGTGGGTTCACGAAAGAGACGATGCAGTTTTTTGACAAGTACGGGTACCCGTATGAACTCATTGACGTGTTGTCTCAACCCACCAAGCGAGAGGCGCTCGTCAAGATGACGAACTGGCCGACGCTTCCCAAGGTATTCATCGACGGGCAGTTTTACGGAGACACGGATATCCTCGATCCGATGGCAGCCAAAGGCGAGATAGAGCCGCTGCTGAAAAAAGCGTTCGGAAAATAGATCGGTCGGAAGAATGAGGAAGGGCGTCTGGGGAACTCTCCTGCTCGCGGAACGCGCACGATCAGAATGTGCTCGTCCGACGCGCGCAATCGAGAGTTCCCCAGACGCCCTTCCTAATCTGAGTTCAGGCAGCGGGTAAGGGAAAGAGAGGGAAGATGGCGGCGGCGGTTCTACTGTTGTGCTCGCGCACCCCTCACCTCAGAAGGTGATCGGTGCATGCGCGCACAACAGTAGAACCGCCGCTCTTTCTATTCTCTCACTCGATGGCTTGGAGGAGGAAAAAGACTCGACTCCTGGTGCCCAATGTCGTTAACCCGAGAGAGACAGAAGAGAGAACGTTGATTATTTCGTTTGCACTTTGAGCCGCATGAGTTCAGCTTCCAGCTTGGCCACGTGTTCGTACAGCGGCGCGTTCATGGCTTGTATCTCTTCCATGGTGAACCGTGGCGTAATGTGCTGCGGACAATTCCAATCGAAGGCTTCGACGTGCAACAGCATGGCACGTTCAAGCTTTGCGTCATATCCTGTGACGCGTAACTTCTCCATCAATTCAGGCCTGTCCTCCGCTTTAATGACCTCAATGCGCGCGTAAATCTTCAGCCGCGACCGATTCGCGTAGTCCATCAAGATGAGTGCCGCACGGTCGTTCTGATCGAGATTACCGACGGTGATGTATTGTCGATTGCCACGAAAGTCGGCGTAGCCCAGCGTCTGCGCATCCAAGACGTGTAGGAAGCCCGCTGGCCCGCCACGAAACTGCACGTACGGATACCCGGTTTCACCTACCGTCGCCAGATAGAAACCGTCCCGCGCGGCAATGAATTCAGTTTCGGCGAAGGTCAAGGTCGTGCCGCGTGTCAGCCGGTTCATGCGCGCATACTGCTGCCGAGACCCATACTGTTCCTGCTGGGCCTTCACACTATCTGTAAACGCAATCTCAGAAAAATTCTTGGCCATCGTAACCTCCCGCACAGATTCGGTAGGGGCCATGGCCCCTGTCAGAATGAACGATTAGAAAGTCAGCACGGTATAGCCTTCGCCCACCAAACGAGCCAGACTCGGCAATCCGCTCGTGCCTGGCACTGCGTTCTCCGTAATCAGATCGAGTCCGCATGCCACCGCGCCGTCACGTGCGTCGAATACATCCGCGCAGCCGCGCGACACGCCTGCGACGGTGTCTTTTACTGCTGCAAATAATTGGTGCGCCGGATGTTCCCGGTTGGCCAATTCGCCTGCCCAGCGAGTACCAGCGCCCTGAAAGAACAGCCTCACGGGCACGTTCTGTTGCTTGAAGTCATACGCTGCTGCCAACGCGTTGAATAACCGGCCTAACGCTTCTTCCGATCCGGATTTCGGATCGGCCAATACCACTATGGCTGCTTTGTGCATGACGTCCCTCCCCTTATAGTAGCGTGGATATGAATAACCATCAATAATATATATAGAAGGTTACATCTAGTTTAAGTAACTTGTCAAGATAGATTTTAGCGGTTAGAGTCATAGTCACAAACAGGGCGAGGCTGTGATGACAACACTGAACTGGACAAAGTTTCCGCTCGTCGGCAACCATCTGAGTCTAGATTTCGTCAATACGAAGATCGCGGAGAATGGTATGCCGAAAGACCTGTTGGAAGGGCCCGCAGATGTGGCGGCCTGGGCGGTTGCCGTGAAGCTGTTGGACTTGCCGCGCGCAAGGAAGCTGGCGAAGCTCTGGCAGGAAGCCGAGAGCCGTGAAGAATTCGAAGAGGTCCTACGCTTTAGGAAAATGTTGCACGCGCTTGTGGAGACAATTGCGCAGAACGGATCGGTGACTTCTCCGACCCTCCGTGAGATCAATACGCAGTTGCGCAAACTAATCGGATATACCGAAGTTTTGCCCTCGGAAGAAGGGTTCACCAAACGATTTGTTCTCGAAATTCATGAGCCCAGCCAATTGCTAGGACCCGTAGCTGAAGCGGCGTCTAATTTGTTGTGCTACGGCAATCCGGCGTACGTCAAGAAATGTGAAAACCCGGCCTGCGTGCTCTATTTCTATGATGGCACGAAAAACCACAGTAGGCGTTGGTGCAGCATGAAGGCCTGCGGCAATCGGACGAAAGTCGCGGCGTTTTATCAACGGCAGCGGCTAGAGGCAAAGCGTCAGGCTAAACGGAACCGGACATGAAGTAATTCCCCCTCAGATACCCCAGTCAGTAAGCGCGCACGATGTCGTTAGCCCGAGCGAGGAACTTCCTATTCTCTCCACCAGGTGCCCATTGACAAGCTGTAGCCACATGGCTACAGTACTTCATGTTCGAGATTCACAAGACCGAGACGTATGCCCGGTGGCTTGACGGACTACGTGACATTCACGCAAGAGCGCGCGTGCAGGTACGGGTCGAGCGCCTGGTGGCAGGAAATCCGGGAGATGTGAGGCCAGTGGGCGAGGGCGTCTCCGAAATGCGAATTGATTACGGGCCAGGCTACCGTGTGTATTACACACAGTGTGGGCGTGAGGTGGTAGTTCTGCTGGCCGGCGGTGATAAACGTACACAGATCACCGACATCAAAACTGCCTTGCGCCTCGCGCGCAATCTCTAGGAGAGCATAATGAGCAAAACTACGACCACTCGTTACGATGTTGCCGAGCACCTTCGCACTCCGGAAGAAATGGCGGCGTATCTGGAGGCGTGCCTGGAAGAGGCGGATGGCGATGCCTCGTTTATCGCCAAAGCATTGGGCGATATTGCTCGAGCTAAGGGCATGGCCCAGGTTGCAAAAGATGCCGGTCTGTCACGCGAAAGTCTGTACAAGGCACTCTCCGGTGAGCGGAGCCCCGACTTCGATACTATCCTTAAAGTAGTAGGAGCACTGGGATTGAGGTTGCATGCCGAAGCACCCCGTGGCCGGCCTCGTACGTCAACGCCACGGCCAAGCAGCCGCACAACAAAACGCCGCGCGGCTTAGGTCGGAGATCGATCATGAAAAAGAAAATAACCAAGTCCAGCGGCAATGTTTTTGTAGACCTTGGCTTCGATCCGACCGAGGCCACCGTGTCCTAATGCGAGCAGATCTGATGAGCGACCTTCATCTCTACATCAATAAGCACAAGCTCACTCGATCTGATGCTGCCAAGCGGTTTCGGCATTACAAAATCCCGCGCCTCCAACCTCGTGCGTGGCAAATGGGACAAGTTCAGTCTTTAAATGCTGATCCCGCTAGTAATATAGGAGGAGCCAAGTCAAGCAACGACCCCCATGGAGGTTATACATGGAGAAATCTGAGCGTGAGCCGGCTAGCCATCCATTTGTAAGCCATGCATATACTGGCTGCGCACTATCGATCGGAGTTCCTCGCGACCCCACAGCTGATCCGCTTCGATCATGCCGAAGGTCGGGACGGCGCTGAACCGACATTCTTAATCAAAGCCAATACGCTCTTGCTGAAGTACATCGTGCAGGGCGTCCGAATGCAGCTTGCTTTCTATCGCTTGGGCGACCGCCTGCTGTACGCGCTTAGAGTCATCGATGACGAGAGAAAGTCGGCGATCCTATGGTCAGTTGTGGAACGCGATGCAGAAAAGGCGGTACTAGATGCGCTGGCGCAGGGAGAAAGCTGCCAAGTTTTCTTGTTCAACGAACTAGTCGTAAATGTAGCTTGGACGGCATGGCCGATGACCGCGCATACAGATTTGGCGCAGATGGTCGCGCCGATCCGCACAGGACCCGCAGATCATGCTGCGCTCAAGGCCGACGCATCAACCGTCCTTGATCACTTCCACAACAATCCCGTATCGGATGCGAATCTGATCGCGATTGACCTGCCAAACACGACCGCGTGGAAGCCCGTTCTGAATCGTTTCATAACAAGCCATGCTACGAGCAGCCCTATTGATATCTTCAGTAGCGACGAAGGAGGCCAGCAGGAGCAATTGGCTATTTGGCTGACTGATGGTTTACATCGCTTGGCGTCCATCATGGGCCACACATCGCGAAAGGTTCTGGCTTTCGAGAGCTTACCGACATTCTCCTCAGCTATGAGTATGGTTCCATTCTGATCGAATCGAAAACTCTTGCGCTGCTTAAACGTAGGTCTCTTCCAGACCGAACCAAGCTGGCGCACGATGTATCTCATTACGTCGAGAAAGCGATCAATCAGCTTCGCGGCGGCATACGAGGATTGAGGAACGGCACGCTCATTACAAGTAAAGCCGGGGTAGAACTCAATGTCGAACGCTCGCAGCCGATACATGCGATCGTTCTTATTCCGGACTTAGATTTGATCGAAGACCAGAACGCGTATGGCCTTCAGTTGATTCGGGAATTCACGAAGGCAACCGGAGGCTTCCTCCATCTGCTAGACATTGCCGAGCTACTTCGAATCGTGCAGGCCGCTGAGATGATTGCTGCGCGCGGCACCAAAACGACACCGATGATGGCGTTCGATTACTATTTGATGGAGCGCGCAAAGAAGACTCGCGAAGCGGGAACGCTGTGCATCGAAGTCCTCCTCCGATTTACCGACGAGTAATGCCAATCTTGTTCGGCACAGAGCGGAACAACGGGGACATTCTGGATTGTTAGTGTTTCGTTGCACGCATTGAACGACCGTCATTTTTCTAAAAGATCCCTCCAAGCTCGCTCGTTATCTCTTCAGGGATGGGGGCTGATTGATCTCCTACTTCGCGCGTCCAACGAGGGCCTTCCGAGGCCGCGCGTTGCGCGAGCACAGGAGATGATCAGTCTCCATCCCCCTCATCTCTTTGCTTCCGGCGGCGGCCAGTTCAATTCAGCGTGACGGCCACAGTAGAAGCAGGAGAGACGGTAGCGGGCTTTGCGTCGGGGATTCGGCATGGATGTAAAGGTGATGGGGGTGTCGTCGAAGGGACAAGTGGGTTGATCGTGTAGGAGATGCACTTCGGCCATCATGGTGATCGATGCGCCGTCCCACGGTGGCATCGGCTGTTCTTTGCCAGTAATCTGTTCCTTCGTATGACATTGTTTGCATTCGGCTTCGTACGTCTTGATGCGGGCGAGATGAGGGGTGTGGTCGGTAACATTCATCGCTCCGCTGCATCCGGGCTTGGGACAGGTGAGATGCTCGTGCTGTAAGGCCTGGACAAACCGACCGTGGGCTGTCTGTTCTTGCTCTGATTTCATAGATCCTCCCTCAGATCTTTTTTCTTCGTCATTCCCAGAAGGCTAGACGACTTTGGCTCAACTGCGCACGTGCTTACCCATTGGCACGCCGAGACGTGCCAATAGTCCCAGCGAGGGCCTTCCCACCCTTCATATCCCCCACGCCCCGCTGATTTGTATGTTGGCCCCGTTCACGTAGCGGGCCTCGTCGCTCAGTAAATACCGGACGGTAGCCACGGTGTCGTCTACTGTTCCGATGTATCCGGCTGGGATGCGTTTGGTCATACCGGCTAATTCTTCCGGCGGCGCGCTGCCTGAATCGATGAAGCCGGGCGAGATCGCATTGACGGTGATGCCGTGGGGCGCCAGCAGTTTGGCCAGTGTGCGAGTCAGAATCAAGACGCCGGCCTTGGCAATGTAGTGGGCTGTGACGTCCGGTTGAGAAATCATCTGATCGGCATTGGCCATACTGAAGCTGATGATTCGACCTGATTTGCGTGCTTTCATTCCCGTGGCGACTGCTTTGGCGAGATAGAAAATGGGATGGAGATTGCCATCGAACATCTCGTTCCAGCCCTCGACGGTTTCATCGAACAGGTTCACACGATGGTAGGGGCCGGCGCCGTTGATGAGCGCGTCGATATGTCCCCATTGTTGTTCGACTTGAGCCACGAGACCCCAGGCTGCCTGGGGGTCCGACACGTCACAGCGAATCGCGAGCGCACGGCCTCCATGACTGGTGATCGCGTCGGCTGTGGCTCTTGCCTCGGATTCGCTCGTGCGGTAGCAAATGGCGACCGACCATTGTTGCGCGGCCAGGTCAAGCGCGATTCCACGTCCGATGCCTTTGGCCCCGCCTGTGATAAGCGCGACTCGCTCTGGCATAGGTGATCCCTCCGTAGTTGGTGTGGCTGATTCTTAGCAGGATGCTGAAAAAGTCCGCCAGCATAAGAAGACCGTTATTTGGTTTGTCTGGTTTCTCTCGTTTGTTTGGTTAAACGAAACTAACCAGTTGAACCAAATCAACCAGATAAACAAAACAAACCAGTCTGAGCATCCTGCGAGCTATCCTTGGGCCATCACCATTTGTATAGTTACCGTGTTGCGTACAAACTGAGTTTTCCTGTCGCCTGCTATCTTATCGAGTTTTGAGTCTGGTCGCGAGTAGCTGTAAGGCGCCGGCTGTTCGCATGGAAAAGATCCGGTCTTGTTTGGGCTTCTTATTGTCCTCTTGGCAGTCTGTGATGAGCGATTGTAAGTCTGCAATGGTATCCACGTCGCGCCAGCGGGTGGTCAACCCGACAGACAAGCCCAATGTCGTGGCATTCTGTTGCGTGACAGCAAGGACCTGATCAGTGGACCATGGCACCCCGGTAAAGAGTTTTCCTGTCGGCTGTGTGAGGCCGATGAGATAGTAGCCGCCATCCAGGGCCGGTCCCAAGACCACGTCTGATTTTCCTAGCAACGTGAGCGCTTCCTGATAGACCGAGAGAGGCAAAGTTGGGACATCGGTTCCCACGATGATAATCTGCTTATAGCCTTTGGCGAATAAGTCGACAAACGTCTGGTGCATCCGCTGGCCTAGGTCATCTCCTCCTTGATCCAACAAGCGGACGCCTTGCCGCTCTTCCATAATTTTGAAGAACACCAACTCAGACGAAGGCGCGCAGGCCAAGTATCGATGGAAGGGGAGTTGCAATTTTGCGACGGCGAGTTTGGTCCGTTCCAGCATGTCGATGACGAAGCTGCCGTGCAGGGTGGCCGCCTCGTCAGGCGTCAGCGGCGGACAGAGCCGTGTCTTCACCTCGCCCGGGATCGGAGCCTTGGCGAAGATCACCAGCGCGGCTTTGTCAGGGGTGAGGGGTGAGGGGTAAGGCGATGGAGAGGGCGCCAGGCTACTTTTTAAGTTCGCTTCCTTCACCCATCACTCCTTACGTTTTTATCGGATGACGGTATACCATTTGGCCAAATGCGATGGACTGATGCCGATCCAATACAGGAATCGCAGTGTCCACATCAAGAGGATTGTCCGCAATGGTCCTTGCTGTTCCCAGCGCCGGAAAGACGTGGTCACGGATGCGGTCAGGGCCGCGGTCGTCCCCGCTCGTTTGAGCCTGCTGGAGAACTCGATATCCTCCATCAACGGCATGTCGGCAAAGCCTCCCATCTGTTCGAAGATAGGGCGACGGACGAATAGGGCTTGATCGCCGGTGGCGAGGCCGCTCAATCTCGATCGCCAGTTCATCATCCTACTGATGATGGTTCCCCACATCGATGGGCGATCGAATTGGACGTCGAACCGCCCGCCCACTATCTGGTGATCGGCCAATGTCGCGTCGATCATCGTTTTGGCATCGCTTGGAAGCTGCGTGTCGGCATGGAGGAAGAGCAAGACCTCTCCGTGGCTGGCCTTTGCGCCTTCGTTCATCTGCCGGGCGCGCCCAGCCGGAGCGGTTACCCAATGGACAGGGCTGAGTGCTGAAGACTGAGTCTTGCGGCGGTACGATTCGAGGAGCGCAGGAGTTTCATCGGTGCTTCCTCCATCGACCACAATGAGCTCATCGAAGCCGAGCGAGGCGGTGTGCGAGAGTGTCGCTGCGATCGTTCGCTCTTCGTTTAGTGTAGGGATGATGATCGAAATCGGGATCGCCATGCCACGCCAGCCATAATTGATCTGTTCGGTCTATCTCGTCTGTTCAGTCTGTCTTGTGTGTTTGGATGAACGAAACTAACCAGATGAACCAGACAAACCAGATAGACCGAACGGACCAGACAGACGGGTGTTATCAGGCGCGCTTTTTTGGTTCGTAAAACATGAAATACATCACGACCACCACGGTGGTCCAAAACAATACTTGCTTGTGCCAGAAGAGGACTTCCCCGTAGTGGAAGAAGACAGCTGCGAGCACGAGCGCGCCGCCGATGATGCTGTAGCGGAGGGTCGGGTTTTCGACAACTGAATTCGCCCACACGGCGACCCCGGCGAAATAAATCACGAAGGGAATGGCATCGATCTCGAATCCTCCGCTGATCGAGAGAAACACGCTGAGGAAGCCGATAAAAATGAGGGCGGTGCCCATGACCATCCCGGCCACACGCATCTGGCTGTCGCCTCCCGAATCCTCATCCGGCTCGCGCTGTTCCGGCTCGTTGGTCGGTTCTGTCGACATGGTCAGCGGGTTCCAATCTATTCGTGAAACGTCAGAATCCTGAGTGAACAAAGTAGGCTGAAGTCGAGGTCAAGGTTCAGCGAAGACTCGACGTTCTGTATCTCTGCTTCAATCTTATTTAGCTTGAACCTCGGCCTTCTCCCCGCTGGAAGCCTGTGTCTAGCAGGTTACGGAAGAACGTAGTGTATGGTCAAAATCCACTATGAGCGTACGAATGGTGAAAGCGCAAGGACTGTTCACAGGATGCTCAAAATGGCCGTCCAGCGCGGCCGCAGCGAGCGAAGAGGCGAGGCGTACGCTTCGGTACGTTGAGTCTCTGAGCGACGCGAGAACAAAGCTGGCGGACGTTTTCAGCATCCTGCTAAACCTTAAAATGTTTGCTCAAGGTCAGAGCCTTGACGCTGATACGAAGACCCGAGTGCCGAACCGTAGAGCTGACTGGGGCGCGCGAGCATCCTGTCGTATACAACCTTAAAAAAGGTTTGTCCATCATGGATCAGGAAGGGCACGTCGTGGGGGCGGACTTCCAGGACCACTTGGGTGCCGTGCAGCTCGCCTCGGCCATACCCAAATCCCGGATCGAAAAACCCGGCATAGTGAGTCCGTAACTCGCCACAGGCTGCTTCGAAGGCGACCATTTCGGCTGCGTAGCCGGCGGGAACGCGAATCCGTTCTTTCGACGCGAGAATGTAAAACTCCTCCGGTTCCAAGAGGAGACTGTCCTGGCGGTGGCGGTACAGGGGTTCCCAAAAGTCGAGCGCCGCGTAGTGGCCGACTTTCGACAGATCGATCACGTGACTATTCTTCTTCGCCCGATAGCCGATAATCGGCGAGCTGGCTTGGTCGTCTCCCTTCAGATCGATACGGAGAAACAGGCCGCGATCCGTGCGGAGATCGCGGGTGCCTAGCGCGTTCTTCGTGGGGAGATTGTGGTAGAGCAAGGGCTCTCGCGTGTGGAGCGACTGAAGCGACCGGTCTGACACGGTCGCGTCGCCGCGTACGAAGCGAATTTGATTGAGGGAGTATCCGGTCTTCACCTTGATCGCGAACGAACGCGGGACGATTTCCAGATAGAGCGGTCCGGAATAACCGGTTCGGATTTCATCGAATCCGGTGTTGAGATCCGTCACGACACGGGTAAAGACGTCCAGCCGTCCGGTCGTACTCTTGGGGTTGGTCCGTGCCCGGAGGGTTTTGGGTAACGCCACACGTTCCAGCAGCGGCACAAGATAGACGTGGCCTTTTTCGAGAATGGCCCCTTCGGTCAGATCCATCTCGTACATCACGAGGTCGGACTGGTAGAAGTCCAGCACGTTCAGCCGGCTTGTGATCTCGGACAGCTCCGGCAAGAAGCTACTGATCAATCGATAGGCCTTGCGCCCGAGACGCAGATCGAGACTGGCCGGCTGGATCTGCCGGTCTTCGATCGGCACGTCGGCGCGGATGGCGCCGCTCGCAATCAGCTGTTGTAATCTCTTGGTAGGGCAAAATGCCTTGCGTGGTTCGGGTGCTCACAGGTCGTCGTGCTCGCTCCGTTACTGCACGATCCCAGTGAAGATGCTGCGCTGACCATCGGCAGCTCGCGCGCGGATTCCTGTTTCGGTTGGGGATAGTGGAAGGCCTTGTTCTCGTAGTTCTTCAAGAGGACTCCCTCGTCATCCATGTGCACCATGTAGTCGCCCGGCAGCAAGGGAATCTTGCCGCCGCCGCCTGGCGCATCGATCACGAAGTGTGGGACCGCCATTCCGCTTGTGTGGCCCTGCAGCGACTTTAATGATATTCAGTCCCGTCTCGACCGTGGTGCGGAAAGTGATTCGTGCCCTTGGTCAGGTCCGCTTGGTAGAGATAGTAGGGTTTGATGCGCGCGAGCAGGAGTTGATGCATCAATCGTTTCATGATGTCCGGATCGTCGTTGACGCCTTTGAGCAGCACCGTTTGCGCGCCGAATGGGACGCCGGCATCGGCCAACATGCCGCAGGCCGCTTTCACCTCCGGAGTCAGCTCGTCCGGGTGATTGAAATGCAGATTCATATAAATCGGGTGGTACTTCTTCACGATTGCGCAGAGTTCCGGGGTGATCCGTTCCGGCAACGTGCCGGGCACCCGTGAGCCGAGACGAATCAGTTCCAGATGCGGGATCGTGCGCAGCGCCTTCAGAATCCGTTCCAGCAAATGATCCGGCAGGAGCAGGGGGTCGCCGCCGGAGAGAATGACGTCGCGCACTTCGGTATGCTCGCGCAGATAGGCGATGGCTTGGTCGAGTTCGCCCTTCTTGAGGAATCCCGGTTTCCCGACCAGCCGTTTTCTCGTGCAGAATCGGCAATAGATCGGGCACTGATTCGTCACCATCAACAGGACACGATCCGGGTAGCGATGGACAAGATGAGGGACCGGACTCATGAGGTCTTCCTCGAGCGGATCGTCTTCCGCTTCGAAGTCGTCCATTTCGGCGATGTCCGGAACCACCTGTTTCCAAATCGCGTCTCCCTTTTCTTTGATCGTGCCATCACCGTCGGGGTAATGCGCATCGGATAGTCGCCGACGATGGCTTCGATTTCTTTTGCATCGACACCGAGGCGGTCCGCCAAGTCTTTTGGCTTCACGATGCTGTCGGCGAGGATGCGTCTCCATGTTTCCATGCGGTCTCCTTTACTGTGGACGAGGATCAGCAGGTCGGCCTGAGTCAGCTGCCGGTGATCCGTTCCTGACCGTACGTCTGCTCTCCAGATGATCGAGAATGTCGTCGGTTTCCGTCAGCACGATGTCTCCATCCTTGAGGACCGGAACATAATATTGGCCTGAGACTTCGTGGACCACTTTGCGCATCGGCCGAATGTCCGGCACGACGACTGTTCATATTCGACATCGGAGGTCTGCCAGTTTCCGGCGCACCACCTCACAGTCGGGGCACCAGTGCACGTGATAGAGGGTCATTGACATAAAGGTTCAGTCGTAAGTCGAAAGTCGTCAAGTCTTAGTGTCATCATTAAGAAACAGATACGAGCTTTATGACTTTCAGACTCTATGACTTCGGTCTCTTCCTTGCGACCGCGCAGGGCACCATGACCGCGTCTTTCATCCCGTGGATCACTTTCTTATCCGCCGGACAGACGGTGGCCAGGATACCAGCCAGTTCGGTCTTTTCGCCACTCACGAAATAATAGGGCGAGAGCCTGGCGCGGCCGGACATCCGGCTCATCTCGCCGCTCACCGGATCGAAGTAGTCAAGTTCATACAGACGGCCCTTGTGAAACTCCTGCAGGATATAGGGTGTGTGGGGAAAGGAGGCCAGGGCCTTGTCGATGGCGTCGGCCCATTCGTTCTGCGGGCATATCGTGGCCGACCGAGACGCCTCGACTGCCCCAGGCGAGTTCGGAAAATCCCGATGGCTTGATCACGAAGTGCCGTTCTTTCTGCGTTGCCGTGGCCAGATCGTGCCAGTTCATCACCGCACGCCCGCCGATTGCCAACCCCGGGATTGTCGCAGACGGAGGGATCGGCGCAGGATCGAGAATCCAGGTACGCGGCATGATGGCGGTCAGGTGCAAGAAGACATCCCGGTCCAATGTCTGCTCCCAGAAGGGACGCAAGGCCGGGTGATGGAGAAGGCCGAAAGCGAGTTTTTCTTCCAGTGCCGGCTTGTACGGGGGTGTAACGGCGACCCGGTCCTTCTTGATGGCATATTGGACGAGTTCAGATTTGGGAATGTTCAGGAGGTCGAATAACTCGTAGAAGCGGTAAATCAAGGCGATCGGCTGGTCCATCCCCTCGCTGGTGATCCGAAGGCCTTCTTCGGTGAATCGAATATGACGAGGTTCCACGCAGTAGGCATCGAGCCCGATGGCTCGAAGCCTGGCCGCGAGCCACGTCATCTCAGGTCGATAGTCCTTGGCCTCTTCTGAGATCAGAATCGCGACGCATCCGGTATGCTGAGCCAGCTGGTTTTTCAACATCGCTGCAAATTCCCGAACCATCCCCTCGGAGCCGCCCACGAGCTCTGGGGGGTGAGGGGTAAGGGGTAAGGGGTAAGGGGTTGGAGAAGCGGCACTGTAGATCTCAGCCAACGCTCCGGTCAATCCGATTCCTCCGGGGACGGAGTCCAGTTCGGTAATAACCATGCCGTCCTGAGTGGGGATGATGTCCGGTCGGATGACCGAGGGGAGCTGGTCACGAAACCGTTTCATCCGGCTGTACGTCAGCAGACCTTCCGGTTTTCCTTGGTCGAGGTATCCCGCGACCCAGGCCGGCTGGAGGCCGCGTACACTGTCGAGATAGAGGCGGTTCAGGGCTCGATAAAAGGATAAGAGTTGTGGTCCGAGTTGGTGGAAAAATTCTAACTGGTCTTTCGT
Source organism: uncultured Nitrospiraceae bacterium (assembly GCA_963801725.1). Classification (GTDB taxonomy): domain Bacteria; phylum Nitrospirota; class Nitrospiria; order Nitrospirales; family Nitrospiraceae; genus Palsa-1315. Next base: position 368,117 of record CAWDFX010000001.1, on the reverse strand, counting down.
GATGGGAAACGGTGTGACGGCAATGCGCCAGGTCGTTGCGGCTGCGGTGACATCGGAGGCTGACGCCTGCCCGGGCAGAGATGGAAAGAGCCCAGCTTGGCTTAGCTGGTCACGAATGATTGCGCAGCGGTGTAGGAGGTTGGAGGTAGCCAAGTCAGACAGAGGCAGTATCCGTTTCAATGAGAGCCCCTTATATGAGGGCAAAAGAACTGTAACATGGGCTTTATGACCGTACAAGAGGTGAGGGGTCCAGTGGGTGGCAGGGCTCGTCATGGTGTGCAGTGTTCCTCAGCCTTCTCCGCGACGTAGAGCGCCCCATCAGAAGCCACAACGTGTTTCGATGAAACGGGGCATAAATGTCCCATATTGCGGTGTTTGTTCGGATGGACACAGGTAGAAAAAGTGACATATTGGGGGCACTTCTGCAGAATGGTGCTAGTATGAGCCGCACATCGATTGAAATCCGTCTATGTCATCATATGCCGATGAGTTGGTAGGTGCTTTCGTGACACCACCGATCGCGCTGCCACAACTCGTGCCGAGCCGCACCTGTCTCCAGTGTGATGTCTGCTGTCGGTTCCCGGACCCCGATAGCGCCCTCCGTCCATATTTTGCTGAGAACGAAATCGCTCGAGCCCTGGTTGGGGGCATTGAGGAAACGGCCTTTCCCGATCGACACGGGTCACAGGTAATCTTGGTTCCCGAACCCCATGGAGAGGGGTATCTCTGCCCGGCATTCGAGACTGCGACCTCAACCTGCCGTATCTACGAGCAGCGTCCGTTCGATTGTCAGCTCTATCCACTGGCGTTGATGTGGGATAAGCCGCACCAGCAGATCTTATTGGGGTGGGATACGAAATGTCCGTTCATGCGAGAGCAGATTCCGGAAGAGATTCAGCGCCATGCCGATCGGGTGATGGCCTTGCTCGATCAACCGGAGATCCGTGACCACGTTGCCGCGCATCCTCGACTCATCGGACGGTTTCAAGAGGACGTGATCGTACTCGCCCTCCTTCCGCGCCTCACCGAAGCCGTGGCTGATCAGTGGGGGCCGGCGCCGCTGCATCGGCTCACGCTGGACGATATTCCGCACATGAGAACGGCATTGGACCGATCGGGGTGGCGTCACAATCAGTCGCTCGCGGCTTATTCGCCGGTCTATCACTACATGTGGAATGGATTGCTGGCCTATTGGTGGACGGAGATTGGCGGGGCCTTGTGCCTCTTTGCGCAATCGCCGGACGGCTGGTTCATGCCCCTGCCCCCGATCGTGGCCGGCTCGATCGACGCGCCCCTGTCGGTTGCGATGGATTTACTGAGACGTTGGAACGGGGACTCGCCGGTCAGCCGAGTCGAAAATGTGTCCTCTCAGTTGGTCCCGGAGCTGGAGCGTCTGGGATATCGTGTGACGCCCAAGGAGCCGGACTATTTGTATCGCGCGGCGGACCTCGCGGGCTTGGCGGGTGACCGGTATAAATCTCAGCGTGCGCTGTGCAATCGATTTGAACGGGAGCAGTCCTTTGAAATCGACGCCTATCAGGCGAAAGACCGTCAGGACTGTCGGGCTCTTCTCGGGGTTTGGTCACGACAGAAGCAAGCGGAAGGGCTTGAATCGTTCGGGGTCATGCTGTTGGCTGATGCGGCGCCGGCTCATGAAATCATCTGGTCGCAGGCATCGGCCCTTCACGTCACGGGGAAGGTCATCAGGATTCACGGTCGGCTGTGCGCGTATACCTTGGGCTATTGGTTGACGAGCGTGACCTTCTGTGTCCTCTTAGAGGTGACGGATCGGACTCTGCCGGGGTTGGCGCAGTATCTATTTCGGGAGACCTGTCGGACGGCCGTGGCGGAAGGAGCCGTATACATCAATACAATGGATGATGCAGGCCTTCCTGGATTGCGCGCATCGAAACTGGCTTATCATCCCGCCACGCTGATTCCCAACTTCGTTGCCTACCCGGTGCGTGAATCATGAAGACCACGATGGCCTTATCATTCTTCGATCTTCGCCGCTATCGCTGGTTGCCCCATCTCCTGATCACCATGACCCTATTTACGGTCCTCGTCGGTATCGGCCTGATTCGGTTCGTCGAATCTCGCCTTGTGGAGGCAACGGGAGGAGAACTCACGCTGGCTGCGACGGAAGTGGCCGAGAAACTCGACCGGATGCTGTTCGAACGCCAAGGCGACGCCCTTATGATGGCCCGAGCCGTTTCGTTGCACACCTCCGATCCGAAATATCTTTCTGAATATCTGAAGTGGATGAAGACGACCTATGCCCCGGTCTACATGTCGTTAGCGATCATGGACGTTCAGGGGACGGTCGTGGCGGCCACAGAACCCTCCCTGGTAGAGCGTGACTATAGCCGAGCCGCATCGTTTATCGCTGTACGTAAGACGCGACGACTTGACATCACCGACGTCGCGGTACAGGAAACCGGAGAGAGTAGCGTCGACACCATCGCGTTTACAGCCCCGATTCTCGACTGGCAAGGCACATTCCTGGGTGCCGTGACTCTGCAGGTGGGGATCCCATTTTTGGAGGAAATCACCACCAGAACTATTCGCTCACTTGAGTCTCGATCAGGGGCAGAAGTGGGAGGGCGAGTCGAGTACCAAATGTTGACGAAGCAGGGCAGAGCGTTTGTCGACTCGGATTTGCCCCATAAAGGGTACGTCAATCTTAAAGAACTCGGATTGCCCTCAGTGCTGCTGAGCGAGGCCGGATTACCGGGATATATCGAAGAAGAGCATCTGCGGCGCCATGTCCAGGTGGTGACCGGCTACGCGCAGACCAAAGGCTTTGGAGAATTTGCCGGGCTGGGCTGGTCGGTCTTGGTGCGAATGGACCGACAGGACATCCTGGCACCTATTCATGCCTTCTTGTGGAAGGTCGGGCTCGCAGGCGGGGCGGTCTGGATTCCCATGCTGGGACTGTTGTTCTGGGCCACGGGACGCCTGCGCGCAGAACATCGGCAGGCACAACAGGAAAGTGCCTGGGCGAAAGCCGCTGAAGCTGCATTGCTCCAGAGTCAGGAGCGAAATCGGGCCATCGTCGATACCGCGCTTGACGGGGTGATTACCATTGATTCGACCGGGATTGTGACTGATTGGAATGCGCAGGCTTCGGCGATTTTCGGGTGGTCACGTGAGGATGCGCTGGGACGGGCTCTTTCCGAGACCATCATTCCTAAGCGGGATCGTCAGGCGCATGAACATGGCCTCCGTGAATTTCTTCGAACAGGGGCTGGAGCGATCTTGAACCGCCGGATTGAAATTGTTGCCCAACACAAGGATGGGCGGGAGCTTCCCGTTGAGCTTGCGGTATCACCGGCAAAAATTGGGGATGTGTATATCTTCAGCGCCTTTATCAGGGACATCACCGACCGCCGCCGGGCAGAGCGGCGTCTCGCCTCTCAGTATGCGGTGACCAGAGTCCTCGCTGAGGCAACGACTCTGGAAGAGGCTGTTCCGAAAATCATCCAGGCAATCGGGGAGAGCCTGGAATGGGATCTGGGTGTCTTTTGGCAGGTGGACAAGGCGGCTGGGACGCTGCGCTGTTTCGATCAGTGGAAGGCGCCGTCCGTGCAGGCTGATCCATTTATCCTGGACACCTGGCAACGTGCGTTTACACACGGCGAAGGTTTGCCTGGACGAATTTGGACCAGCGGTAAGTCGGCCTGGATAACGGATGTGACGACGGATACCAATTTCTCTCGTAGCGCGCAGGCTCGACACGTAGGGTTCCACGGGGCGTTTGGATTTCCGATTCTCGTAGGAAATGAAATCGAGGGCGTCATCGAACTCTTCAGCCGCCAGGTGAGACAGCCCGATGACGAATTGTTAAAGATGGTGGAAGACATCGGTCTCAAGATCGGCCAATTCGGCGAGCGGACGAGAACGGAGGGGGTGTTACGGGAAACTGAGGCGCAATTGCGACAAGCGCAGAAGATGGAGGCGGTGGGACGGTTAGCCGGCGGCATGGCGCATGACTTCAATAATCTCCTCACGGTGATCCGAGGGTACAGCGAATTACTCCTGGGTCGTCTGGGGGCCACTGATGTCATGCGGAAAGATACGGAGGAGATCAAGAAAGCGGCGGATCGAGCTTCCGGGCTGACGCGTCAATTGCTGGCATTCAGCCGCCGTCAGTTCATTGCGGCGAAGGTCCTCGATCTCAATGCGCTTGTGGCCAATATGGACGGCATGTTGCGGCGTCTTATCGGTGAAGACCTCGTCGAACTCTGTGCCGAACTCGACGCGTCGACTGGCGCGATCAAGGCGGATCCCGGACAGGTCGAGCAGGTCATCATGAACCTGGTGGTCAATGCCCGTGATGCGATGCCCACGGGCGGGCGCCTGACGATCGAAACCAGGAATGTGACAATTGGGGAAGAGGTGCGCCTGGACGCCGTGGGGGTGGCGCCGGGATCGTATGTGCTGCTGGCGGTGTGTGATAACGGTCAAGGGATGGATGCTGAGACTCGCTCGCATCTATTCGAGCCGTTCTTCACGACGAAGGAAAAAGGGAAAGGGACAGGATTGGGACTCTCGACCGTCTATGGGATCGTCAAGCAGAGCGGGGGAAACATCACCGTGGAGAGTTTCCCTGGTCGGGGTACCACGTTTCGGATCTACTTCCCGCGAGTCGAACAGGAGATACCGAGGATCGTGGGGTCGGGCGAAGCGATCAATATGGCACATGGCCGAGAAACGATCCTCTTGGTCGAAGACGAGCCGGCGGTCCGCGGTCTCGTGCACGAGACGTTACGACTTCATGGCTATACGGTGCTGGAGGCGCGCCATGGCATCGAAGCCCTTCTTGCCAGCGCAAAGTACGTGGGGCCGATCCATCTGTTATTGACGGATGTCGTCATGCCACAAATGAGCGGGCCTGAAATTGCGGAGAAGATTCTGACCGTTCGACCGGAGATCAAAGTGCTCTACATGTCGGGGTATCCGGACCATCCGGTGTTTGACCAAGGCGGCGTGAGCCGCCAGACTGGGTTCCTGCCGAAGCCCTTTTCTCCCCCCGTGCTGGCGAAAAAAGTGCGCGAGGTATTGGACAGTGTGAAAGCTGCATAGTCTGGTTGATTTGATTCATCTGGTTAGTTTCGTTCAACCAAACAAACCAGATGAACAAGTCAGGCTTGCGGATTGTTTCAGCATCCCGCCAGATCGCTTGATCTTCGGCCTCGGTTCCGTTTATCGTGGCTGCACTGAACCAGATAAACCACATAGACGAGACAGACCAGAGAGACACATCAATGTCGCAAGGGCGCGAAGTCGACGTCGGACAGTATCGGATCGAGCGAGAGCCTTTCTATGCGGAGGTTCGTGGCGAGATCGGGTTGTTCACGATCGCGGCGAACAGCAAGATGCCGGTCATGCTCAAGGGGCCGACCGGATGTGGCAAGACCCGATTCGTTCAGCATATGGCCTACCGGCTTGGTCGCCCCTTGATTACCGTGGCCTGCCATGAAGATCTCACCGCTTCCGATCTCGTAGGGCGGTATCTGCTCAAGGGCCAAGAGACGGTCTGGGTTGATGGACCGCTGACGCTCGGCGTGAAACATGGCGCGATCGTCTATTTGGACGAAATCGTCGAGGCGCGGAAGGATACGACGGTCATCATCCATCCCCTGAGTGACGACCGCCGATTCCTGCCGATTGAAAAGAAAGGCCAGATTCTCGAAGCTGCCGACGACTTCCTCCTGGTGATTTCCTATAACCCTGGGTACCAGAGCGTGCTCAAGGATTTGAAGCAAAGCACGAAGCAGCGCTTCATGGCGATCGAGTTCGACTATCCATCGCCCGACGTCGAAACCACTGTGGTCGAGCGCGAAGCGGAAGTCAGCCGTGACCTTGCGGCCAGTCTGGTCAAACTCGGTGGAAAGGTGCGGAACCTCAAGAATCATGGTTTGGAAGAAGGGGTTAGCACCAGATTGTTGATCTACGCAGGAACACTCATCCGACAAGGCGTGGCGACCGATCGAGCCTGTGATGTCGCGATTGCCCGACCGATCACCGACGATCCCGATATGCAGCGCAGTATTTTGGAACTGGTGAAGGCCATCTTCTGATCCCGTCGGTGTTGCCCCCCATCACGGATGAACTCGCTGATTGTGCAGGACACCAAAGACGGAGCGATCCTTACTGTTCATATCCAGCCTAGAGTTTCCACCACGGAGTGCGTGGGCATTCACGGCGACGCGATCAAGATCAGAGTGGCTGCCCCACCGGTCGATGGAGCAGCCAATGATGAATTGATTCGATTTCTCGCACGTCAATTATCGATTCCCGCTTCGTCGGTGCGTATTCATTCCGGTGCGAGCGGCCGGCACAAACGTGTTCTCGTGAAAGGGGCTACCGCGCAACTCGTACTGGCTCGCTTGAACCTTGGAGATCGAAAGGGATCGGCGAAGCCGTGAGGCACAGAGCGCTGTCCATCGTCGGGGGATCGCTATTGCTCACTGCCTGCTCGACCGCACATCCTATTCTGTATCCTAATGCCCATATGCAGTCGGTGGGGAAAGAGATAGCGGAGCAGGATATTGAGGCTTGCCGGAAATTGGCAGAATCGGCAGGGGCTGAGCAAGGCAGTGGGAAAGCCGGTCGTGTGGCGACCAGCACGGCAGTTGGAGGCGGAGTCGGCGCTGCAGCGGGGGCGGTCGGCGGAGCCATCTCAGGCTCTCCAGGCACCGGTGCCATGATCGGAGCCGCAACCGGGGCGGTGTGGGGATTCCTCATGGGGTTGTTTAGGGAGTCGGGATCGTCTCAACCGAATCAGGCCTATACGAATTTTGTCAACCGATGTCTGCAAGAGAAGGGGTATGAGGTGACGGGATGGCAGTAGGGGAGGGATGGGACGGAGGGGGGACCTCTGTGCTCGCGGAACGCGCACGCTCGGAAGGTGCTCGTCCGACGCGCGCACTTGAGGTCACCCCCTTCCATCCCATCACGAGGTGTGAGAAGGAGTGGGTGAGTGAGAATGGGGCGCGCAGTGAAGCCCAACCGAGCTATCCCACGATGATGAGGAGGAGAAGCCATTTCTGTGACTGTGTGGTGAGGTGGAAGAAAGTCTGTGTATCTGTTCGTCATATTGTTGCAGCCGTGATGGTTTTGAGTCTTGTGGCCTGTGCAGGCGGGCCGGAACCAATGTTGCGGTCGAACGCGAAGTTTCAGCTGCAAGGGCGAGAGGCGGCGAAGCTCGATGTTGCCGATTGTCAAAAAAAGGCCGAGGCGGCCGGGTTAAAGCCGGGTACCAGCAATCGCAGTGGCAACGTAGCTGCGGGAGCCACGCTGGGTCTGATTGCTGGCGCCGCAGTAGGGGCGACGAGTGGACTCGTCGGGGGAGTGCCGGGAGTGACGATAGGGGCAGCCGTCGGAGGGGCGCTCGGAGTCATCATTGGTTCAGTGGGCGGCGCCTATAGACCGCTCGATCCGGATCCTCCGTACGGCGATGCAGTAGTGCGGTGTTTGTTCGACAAGGGATATGATGTGAGTGGCTGGCAGTGAAGAAGATGCGAGGTAGCCTGATCATCTCCTTGCTCGCCCATCGCGCAAGCTAAGAAGGTGCTCGATGCAGGCGCGCAGTAGAGATTGACCAGGCCACCCCGCTGAGAGCGTGTATGAGGAATGAAGAAGTAATCGATTGCTTAAGAGAAACAGTGCTCATTCGACGGTCGCAGTCGGGATTGCACTGGCTGGGACACCTCGTTCGCCGCGCGCAGTAGAGGCGGGGGCGGTGCGCTGCCGCGCATTTGTTAGTCGTCATGTAGAATCTTGATACCAGCTTCGGACTCTAACTCTCTGCGGATCCGGGTGCGCAAAGTCTCCATCGCGCTTAAATCCGGCTTGCTGGACAGCTTCAGACCGGTGTCATGCGCAATAGAAACAACCCACTGCGCTGGTGTCTCCGTCGGTCCGTCACCAACGTAAGACAACGCAATCCAAAACTTCTCCTTGTCGTGCATGGCCCAAAGTCCCCAGCCGTAGTCCTCTTGAATCGGTTCGGAGAACTCAAAACCCGCAAGGTTGGCAAGGCGCTGTTGCAGCCAGGCGGCGAAGTCCTCGCCAAAGCAGCAATCATTAATGAAGTGCGGCTTGACCTGGCGGTGCTCGAATATGTCTGTCTCAACTGTGGCGATTTCTTGCGGCTGCATAATGGCATGCGCGTAATGACGGCTAACCTCGTAAGTCTGCTGCGGTCTATCCACAGTGTATCATGGGGGTCTCAGCTCTCCAGTCTGTACTTCCTCAAGCCGGAAGGGGTGTGCGTATCCCTAGCGATACAGAAAATGGTGGATGGCAGGTGAAACTGGTCCGCCAACTAGTCCCTTCAGCACAGGTTGGATTTGCAGTCGGTCACGACGAGATTGGTGAGTTTTTCGCCCACGTCGATTTCGATAGCCAGCCAGGTCAGCCCTGCCAGCCGCTCATCTTGGTGAGCTCCCGACCCCGTTTCGATCAGGCTCACGATGTAGTAGCGCCCTGCTGGAATTTTTGAAAACCAGAAATGCCCGGTGGGGTTGGCTCTGGTCATGCGGAGATACGGAGCCAACCGCTTTTCCGTTCGCAGCCTGGTCAGCGCATCATGCGCACAGTCAGAGAGTGAGCGTGGCGCTACGGCGACTTCAGCTGGTGGAGCTGGATCTGTCGATGAACAGGATACAGTTCTGACGTTGTGATCAAACCAATGGCGCGTGTAGGGAGTAACGGGAATGAGATGGATCGGAACGCCGGCTTGCGTAATGGCTTTTCCCGATGGTGAACCGAGAAACGCTTGTCCTGCCAATGTCGCTCGGCCCTTCGCCTTGTATGGGAAGAAATCCTTTTCGTTCAAGCTGGGAGGTTGCGGGGCAAGAGCAGCAGATATATTGCCGGGGTCGGCAGCCCGTGCGTTGTCGACAGAAAGGATTCCTATTGTGAGTAGAAAGATCGCGGCGCCCAATTCCCGGTTGCGTAATGACATGGTGTTATGAAGAGGGTGAGGACGACTCTGGTGTTTCGGTAGACGACATCGGTCCGGCAGCGGCCTTGTGTTTGAGGGCGCGGCCTTTGTCGGGAGTCGGATCAGTGACGATCCCGTACACTTCCCGGCCTTCGTGGCCTTCCGGGAGATATTCCGTGATCGGGAGGCCGTCCTCACGGACAAATAACAGGCAGTGGCAGTATTTGTAGATCTGCATCTCATCGCAAGCGCACATCCAGCGGCGGAGTTTCGCTTCTGCCGGTTTATCCTTGTAGAAGTTGCAGGGACAGAGGGGTTTGCCCAGCTCGTCCATGTGCATCGCGAGGCCTTTCACCACCGCTTCGGTGACTGCGGGCATGGGATGCATAGTCGTCCCGCTCTTGTCCGCATAGCCCTTCACATACTTCCACATTTTGTCGAGACTCTCTTGCGTCGGCTCAGCCATCACAACTCCTTTAGCAGGATGCTGAAAAAGTCCGCCAGCGGCGTTCTCGCATCGCTCAGAGGCTCAACGTACCGAAGCGTACGCCTCGCCTCTTCGCTCGCTGCGGCCTTGCTGGTCAGCCTTTTTGAGCATCCTGACCTATTGTGGCATCAGTATCATTCTGCGATATTTCCTCGCTGTTTTCCGTAGCTGTTGGTAAAAGATCCTGGGCGAGAGGCTATAAAAAAGCCTGCGCCGAGTGGCATAGTTTACAAGCGCCAGGGCGTTCTTTACAATCCAACACTTCCCAATACTTTCTTTAAATTCCGTCGGATGGGACTGAGAGTGGAGATGTCGGATACTCATCAACAATTAATCGCCAAACTGGCGGAAGAGCTGGGGCAGGCTACGGCCCAGCATCTGGTCTCCCGTCTCGTCGAGGCTGTTGCGACACCGAGTCAGGTGGAGGGTGTCGTGCTGTTGCTTGATGAATTGACGGAGGTCTCGCCGAAGGTTGCTCGCGCCGCGATCGAATCGTTTCCCGACTTGCAACAGCGGGGTCGGCTCAGCGATGCGGTGGCCTGGCTGGATCTGGGGATTGTGTTGGCCGAATCATCCGGCGCGATCGGATTGAAATATTTCAAAGAGAGCCCGCTGGTTCTCGGCCTGATTGAAGAGTTATCGATTCGATCGTTGGTGCTGAAAACTGCTTTGGAACTGGCTGAGCAGGATGCGAATGTTGCGCTGGAATTTCTCCGAGTAGCGCCGGATGTGGTGACGGTCATCTCGCCGGATCGGCTGGGGGCCTGGTTAGAGATCGGACTCGAACTGGCGCAGGTCGATTTTGTCGTGGCGCTCGAATATATCCGCCAAATTCCCGCGGTCGCCCGCGTGTTGCCGATCCAGGAAGCCAGGGCTTGGGCGACATTCGGGTTGAAACTGATTTCTCAGAATAGTTTTGGCAAGACGGACTATTTCGGGACCATCGAATTCCTTCGTACCAGTCCACTCATCCTCGGCGATCTTGAAGACCAGTCGGTGAGGGTCAAGGTCGTCACGGTTGGCTCGTTGTTGGCTGAACGTGATGCCGGAGCCGGTATTGCCTGGTTGTCGGAATCGCCACGTCTGCTGCGTGTCGTGCCGAATGAGGGATGGCGGCTCAAAATATTACAGTACGGGGCCTTGGTGGCAGAACGTGATGCAGATACGGCGTTGGCCTATTTGCGGCGCGCGCCTGAATTGGTGAGTGTGATTGGTGAGTCTGCCGAGGCCAGGGCTCGCTTCGAGGCCTGGTTCACAGCAGGAATGGAAGTCTTGGCCTACAGCATCGAAGGAGCCAGGGCCTATTTTGCTCTGGAGTCGAAGAAGGCGCTGACGTCGGTGGAGGCGGCCTTAAGCGGTGTGCCGCTTCGCCAAGTAGCCCGAACTGTGAAGCTCTTCGTGCAAGGGCTTTGTGGAACGGAACTGACCATTCAGGCGCTCCCCGATTCGCTGAACCAGGAGACGGCTGCGCGAGCTACGGTGAGCCAGGACGGGCGCATGATTTCACTGCCGGCGCTCCTTCGTCGCTACCCTACAGCCGAAGAGAATATGCGCTTGTATTTGGTGATGGCGGCTCACGAAGCAGGGCATGTGGAGTTTGGGACATACCGGCTGACCCTTGAGCCGCTTGCGGATCTGGTCAAAGCCGTGCGGCAGAAGTATGGTTCGGCGAAACAGGCTGCGCCGGACACCTTGGCGGCGTTGTTTCGTCTGTATCCTCATCCGGGACTGATCCGGGACTTGTGGATGCTCACTGGAGGATGCACGGGTGGAATTTCTGCTTCAGCGGGAGTACCCGGGGCTCCAGCGCGATCTACAAGGATTCGCACGAGAGGCAGTCACAACCAGGTCGCTGACACACGGGCTGACCGTCAAAGAACTCATCGTCGATCACCTGCTCCAGTTGTCGACGGCCGCGTCGCAGTCTGTCGCCATTCACGAAGCCGTCAAGGACGAGATTGCCATCCTCTGGCCGATGTGCCGGGCAATTCTGGCTCCAACGGCAACGGCAGAAGAGGCTGTGCGCGTGGCCCATGCTGTCTACGTGCGGCTTGAAGAGCTGTTGGCTTCGAAGGGAGCAATGATCCAGGCCGATCAGGCGGATGATGTGTCAACGGAATTGGGTGTGGGGCCTTCTGCGTCCGAACAGACGGGCGAAGACTATCGCCCCATCACGAACTGGGTCTATCGTGGGGCGATGAATCCTGAGTTCATTCGTCAGCATGATCAGGATGAACAGGCATCGGACGATCAGAAACAGTCAGAGGATATCGATCGAATGGCGAGTGCCGCCGCCGGGGCACAGGAATCGTCAACGCAGGGTCAACGGAATCGAGAAGGAACGCGCACGGAAACCGAGAGTGACCGGCTTGCCGGGGGGCGGCAGTTCCCCTCCCATGTGGAAGAGCTTCTGGCCTTGAACGTCGAGCAGCCGGCGCCGCTTGATTATGCCGGACCCGGTGATCGTGCGGTGCGCTATCCGGAATGGGATCAGGAGATCGATGACTATCGCCTCAACTGGTGTCGTGTCGTGGAGCGTGCCGCGGAGGAGGGGAGCGGGGATATCGTGGGTACTACGTTGGGTATGCACGGGAGTGAGGTCTCGGCCCTTCGACGATTCTTCGAAAGCCTACGGCCTCCGGGGTTGCGGCGCGTGTCGGGCCAAGCTGACGGCGACGAGCTCGATGTGGATGCGGCGGTCCGTATGTGTGCTGAGCGGGCGGCGGGGGCCGACCTGTCGGATCGGATCTATGTCAGGCGGGAGAGAAAAGAACGGGATGTCGCGGCCGCGTTTCTGGTCGACGTGAGTGGGTCAACCAGCCGCCAGTTGGACAGCGGCCGCCGTGTGATCGATCTGGAGAAAGAGGGACTGGTGCTCTTGTGTGAAGCGCTCGAAGCGGTCGGAGATCAATATGCGCTCTACGGCTATTCGGGCCAGGGCCGCGGGCATGTGGACTTTCTTGTGATCAAGGATTTTGACGATCGGTTGGGTGGGAAGGCGGCACAGCGTTTGGGCGGACTGGCTCCTTTGCGCCAAAACCGTGATGGGGCGGCCATTCGCCATGCCACCGCCAAATTGCTGGCGCGAGAGGCACGGACGCGACTGCTTGTCCTCATCAGCGACGGGCGCCCGCTCGATGACGGCTATAAAGATGAGTATTCGCTGGAAGACACCAAGGTTGCGTTACGAGAAGCGCGTCAACGGGGGCTGCATCCGTTTTGTATCACGATCGATCGGGAGGCCGATGGCTATGTCCGGAGAATGTACGGCGACGTGCAGTTCGCGGTGATCGATCATCTAGAAGCGTTGCCGATGCGATTGCCACGGATCTATCAAAGGCTGACGACGTAAAAGGTAAGACGTAAGGGGTACCGGGAATCGATGGCGAATTCAGCAGAGAGACCGACGGTGCCGCCCTGGCTGCACAAGCTATTTACTGGGCATCAATATCCCTATGTCCGTCGATTGGCGAAGTTTGCACAGCCCATGAAGCCAGGGGAGGATCGCCAGGAGCCGTCGAAGGATCTGATCGAGGACAAGTTTTGGGAGGTCTACCCCCGTTGTTGGGCCAAGATTCTTCAAGAAGTCAAAGTAGGGATGATCGTGGTATTTCATGACCTCGGCGAATATCCGGCAGGAGGATTTCAGGAATTAATCGATGATCCGGATGCCTTTCTGGCAAAGACCTATGGCAAGAAGAAAATTAAAGTCAACTTCTACGACGGGGACAATTTCGTGTGCACAATCAATTTTAAAGTCGCCGGCTGGACCGAGCATGAACACACGTGAAAGGTGACAGGTGAGACGTAAGGGAATCTTGCGTTTCACGTTTCACGTTTCACGCTTCACGAGGTGAGATGATGGGCAGACCGAAGATTACGGTGGTGGGCGCGGGGAACGTCGGAGGCACGATGGCGCAGCGGCTCGCCGAGAAGGACGAGTACGAGGTCGTGCTTGTCGATATCGTCAAGGGCGTTCCGCAAGGCAAGGCCCTCGATATCACGCAGGCCGGGCCTGTCTGCGGCTATAGCACCCGCGTGGTAGGCACCAACGGCTATGATGAAACGGCCGGCTCGTCGGTGGCGGTGATCACCTCCGGAATCCCTCGCACGCCGGGAATGAGCCGTGACGAGTTGTTGACCACGAACGCGAAGATCGTGAAATCGGTCGTCTCCGAGCTGGTGTCGCGATCGCCGAACGTCATTCTGATTCTCGTCACCAACCCGCTGGATGCCATGGTCCATGTCGCGCGTCGTGTGAGCGGATTGCCGAAGTCGCGAGTTTTGGGAATGGCGGGAGTGCTCGATACTGCCCGCATGCGCGCCTTCATCGCCGCTGAATTGAGTGTGCCGGGTCCCGACGTGGCTGCGATGGTGCTGGGCGGGCATGGCGATACGATGGTGCCGCTATTGGGGCATACGACGGTGAAGGGGAAGCCGGTCTTGGAGTTGATGTCGAAGGATCGGCTGGAAGCGATTGTAAAGCGGACACGCGAGGGGGGCGCCGAAATCGTGGGCCTGCTGAAAACGGGCAGCGCGTTCTATGCTCCGTCGGCCTCGGCGGTCGAGATGGTCGAGGCGATTGTGAAGGACCAGAAGCGGGTGTTGCCTTGTGCGGTGCTCTGCGAGGGCGAATATGGAGTAAGAGATGTCGTCATCGGTGTGCCGGTCAGGCTGGGTCGAGGTGGGGCGGAAGAGGTGGTCGAATATGAGTTGACGGCGGAGGAACGGGCGGCAGTGGCGACTTCAGCCAGCGCGGTACGCGAGCTCTGCGCGGCAGTCGATCGCCTCATGGCATAAGAAAACCGTTACGCGGCATACGTCATCGGTCCAAATGTGGAAAGCGTATCTCGGTTGACGAATGACCTTTGATGAGTGATGGACCTCGGTTGCTTGACAGGAGAAGCGGGTCTACAGTACAGAAAGCAGCCTGGTCGTGTACTAAATGAGGAGATACTATGAAATTTCTTGAGAGTCCGATGCAGACGATGGCCGTAGGATTTGGGCTCACGGTGGTCTTAATCATGGGGTATCTCGCTATGGTAGGCGTGCCGGTTGGCGATGCCGACTGGTTTGGTTTGCTGTTACGCTGGACCCATTTCTTGGCCGGAATCACTTGGATCGGCTTGTTGTATTTCTTCAACCTGATCAATGCGGCGTTCTTGAAGAGCCTGGATGGCCCCACCAAAAACATCGTGATTCCCAAGTTGATGCCCGCCGCGCTGAATTGGTTCCGTCATGGCGCGACGGTCACGGTGCTTGCCGGGATTGTGTTGTATCTCTACATGTATCAACGAGGTGGAACCGGCGCGGTCGCGCTGGGAATCGGCGGGTTGTTGGGCATCATCATGATGGCGAATGTCCACGCGGTTATTTGGCCGAACCAACGGAGGATTATTGCGGCGGTGACGGCAGCAGCCCAGGGGACCCCTGCGCCTCCGGAAATGGCCCAGTGGGGTCGGACTGCGCTCCTCGCGTCTCGGGTCAACTTTATGTTGTCGATTCCCATGCTGTTATTCATGGGAGCCGGCAGCCACCTCAGGTAGTAAATGGTGTATGATGACCGGCGGGAAGGCCCGCCGGTCAGTTCGCTTACCTTTTCTGCTTCCGACCTCCAGTCTTTCGCAATCTGCGCATATGGCCCATATACCCGATTCCGTATAGGGCAGTGGCCCTAAGTCATTGAGATTCAGGCCTATTATCGGGACATTGCCTTGACGAATAGCAGCCAGGCACCTTATAGTGTTGCGATATTCGCTGGCTAAACGGGTAAGGATGAATGCATGACGTCTGCAACCGAACCACGAGTGCTCCACACGCTTGATGGTGCTCCCTGGGATATCGAGGCCTACCGGAAGATCGGGGGCTACGAAGCTTGGACGAAGTGCATCAAAGAGCTGAGCGCGAACGATATCGTCAATGAACTGAAGAAAGCTGGGCTCCGTGGGCGAGGCGGCGCGGGCTTTCCCACCGGCATCAAGTGGGAGAAGGTTCTGAATCATCGGGTGAAGGAACACTATTTCGTTTGCAATGCAGGCGAACATGAGCCGGGAACGTTTAAAGACCGGTACTTGCTCAAACATGCGCCACATCAGCTTATCGAAGGCTGCCTCATCGCGGCGTACACGGTGCAAGCCAAGGCGGCCTTCATCTACGTGAATCATGAGTACCATGAAGAACGGGAGAATCTGAAGAAAGCCTTGGCGCAGGCGAAGGCGCAAGGGTTTTTGGGCAGCAACATCATGGGGAGTGGAGTGGATCTCGATCTGCAAGTCTTTGAAGGCCACGGGAGTTACGTGGCCGGTGAAGAAACGGCGATGCTCGAATCCATGCAAGGGCGTCCGGCAATGCCGAGGCAGAAGCCACCTTTCTATCCGACGGACTTCGGCCTCTATGGGAAGCCGACGCTGGTCAACAATGTCGAAACCTTGTGCAACATTCCGCGGATTCTTCTGAAAGGCGTGGCCTGGTTTACGCAGGTCGGCACAGAAAAGTGTCCGGGCACGATGATGTTCTCCTTGAGCGGCGCCGTGAATCGGCCAGGCGTGTACGAGATGCCGATGGGTACGACAATCCGGGACCTCGTGGACAAGTGTGGCGGGGGGGTGCCGGGCGGGCGCAAGATCAAGGCGGTGTTCCCCGGAGGTCCGGCGTTCTCGATGGTCACCGCCGATCAGCTCGGCCTGACGATGGATTTCGATTCGTTGAAGAAAGCCGGCACGGGGCTAGGGTCGGCCGGCGTGATCGTGGTCGATGATGCCACGTGCATGGTCGCGCTCACGCTCAAATTCTCAAACTTCTTCAAGGTCGAGAGTTGCGGGCAGTGCCCACCCTGTCGAATGGGGACGATCAATCTCGCCGCGCTGATGACCAAGATCGAGCAGGGAGAGGGGACGGAGAAGGATATGGAGAGTCTCCTTCAGCTCTGTGGATTTGTGAAGGGGACGGGCTATTGCACGCTGGTGACCGGGGCTGCCGTGTTGGTTCAGAGCAGCATGAAATTGTTCCGTCATGAGTTTGAAGAACATATCAGATTGCAGCGCTGTCCCTATCAGCCGGTGGCGGCCGGCGCCCTGGTACATTGAGGGGGATTTACGATGCCGCGCGTCACGTTTCTCTATCCTGAGAGTAGGAGCGGAGAGGTTGAGGTCAATACGTCGTTGTTGGAGGCATCGAAGATGATCGGGTTTGCGTTGAACCACGACTGTGGTGGGAATGCCTCCTGCACCACCTGTCGGGTCGAAGTGCAGATCGGCGCCGAGAACCTGTCGGAGATCGACTTTGATGAGCAAGATCTCCTTGATCGGGAAGCCCTGAGTGAGCCGTGGCATCGCCTTGGATGCCAGGCCAAAGTGCTCGGCGACGTGGTTGTTCGGGTGCCTGAGAGCAAGTGGGTTGCGCCCACAATGCCACAATCGGAGTCGCAGGGTATTGAAATCCAGTAAAGAGATGTTACACTAAATCATTCCGGGCAGGTCTTCGAAGGACAGCCTGGTCACACGAGGAGGATCACAATGTTGACAATTACGGCGATTGCGGAACAGAAGATCAAGGAATTAATGGTGGAAGAGAAGGACATCGTCGGCCTGCGGGTCTATGTCAAGGGCGGCGGGTGCCACGGCTATCAATACGGGATGGCCTTCGAGTCGAAGATGGGCGACGACGACACCGTGGTGGAAAAGGGTGTCGTCAAGGTGATCATGGATTCGCAGAGCGCTCCGCTCCTTCAGGGAGCCGAAGTCGATTACGTGGACAGTCTCCAGGGGTCCGGGTTCTCGATTAAGAATCCGCAAGCGAAGACCACGTGTGGTTGCGGCAGCTCTTTCAGCGCCTAAGGAATGTGGGCTGAAGTCGCGCGAGCTGGTCGGTGAATGAGCGATAGGAGAAGCCAGGATGGTCCGAGTACGGCGGCCGATCCTGGCTTTTCTGTTTGTGCGCCGATTGTGAGTTGAATGTACGATGGCACAAGCGAGCGTCACGAGGCGATATCGGTTCTGTGCGGCGCACCGGCTGCACACGGATCACCTGTCACCCGAAGCAAATCTGGCTGCATTTGGGAAGTGCAATAATCCCAATGGACACGGTCATAACTATGTCGTGTTGGTGACCGTGAAGAGTACGGTGCCGACCGCGGCCGGTGGAGGCGTCGATCTCGACCGGCTGGATCGGACGGTGAGACAGCAAGTAGTCACGCGATTCGATCATCACGATCTCAATCAAGATCCTGAATTTGCCGATCGCACCACGACGGGAGAAAATCTGGTGCTGTTGATCTGGGATCTGTTAGTGAAGTGCCTCCCAGCCGGACAACTGGAAAAGGTTGGGCTGATTGAAACGCGCGACAACTACTTCGAGTATGCGGGGGGCATTGGGAATGTTGAATGATAAATGTTGAATGTAGAATTGTCGGAATCGGAAAGATGTCTGACGATTTGATGATTTCCCAACAGCCCACATTCAAAATTCATCATTTAACATTAAGCATTACGATATAGAGAGGGACGGCATGGCTAAGCAGGTAGTCAGGCGGCGAAGTCAGCGGCAGGTCGAAGACGTCAAAGGGAATCGCGGACCGGCAGATCTGGATGTGCTGCAATCCCTGGTCACAGAGATGTTGCTCGCCCTCGGCGAAAAGCCAGGACGGAACGGGCTCCTCAAGACTCCCGAGCGAGTGGCCAAGGCCCTCGCCTTCATGACCCAGGGCTATCACCGTGACATCGATCATCTCTTGAACGGTGCGCTTTTTCCGATCGAGTACGACGAGATGGTCATCGTGAAGGACATCGATTTCTTCAGTATGTGCGAGCATCACCTGCTGCCGTTCTACGGCAGAGTTCATGTGGGCTATTTGCCCAATAAGAAGGTGGTGGGGCTCAGCAAGATTCCGCGCATCGTGGACGTGTTTGCGAGACGGCTGCAAGTCCAAGAGCGGCTGACCGTTCAGATCGCCGAAACCCTGAAATCGAAGCTCAATGCGCATGGGGTGGGCGTGGTCGTCGAAGCGCGACATCTCTGCATGATGATGCGGGGCGTCGAAAAGCAGAACACCATCGCGGTCAGCAGCTCCATGTTAGGAGCCTTCCGCAGTCAGCCGCAAACCAGGCAGGAGTTTCTGAAGCTGATCCGCCGAGGCAGCGTCGCCGACTCCGACTAGGCAGGGTGTTGAAAACGGCGTTCTTCTCACCCGCCCAGCCCCGGCGCGCCGAGACGCGCCTTTCCGCAGGCTTTGTTCTCTTTTCGCTTAGAGACTCAACGTACCGAAGTGTACGCCTCGCCTCTGCGCTCGCTGCGGCCGCGCTGGGTAGCCGTTTTGAACACCCTGCCGCTGCCTCATCATTCCAGCCATTCCGGTCTTCAATTTTCAGGAAACCAGGCGGACCTTCACTCGCTGCGGCCTCGCTGGGTGAACTTTTTGAACGTTCTGCGTAACCTCTTCTATTGTATGTTCATTCCAGACGTGATGACTTTCCGAGGTTAGAGGCAAAAGAGCCGACGATCTGGTTGAACGTTTCTGGTTGTTCTAGGTTCGACAGGTGTGCGGCGTTTGGAATGATGGCCAGGCGGGCGTCTGGGGATTTGATCGGCCATGAGCTTGGCATCGGAGAGTGGGGTGGCTTGGTCCAGTTCACCGACGATGATTTGGGTAGGACAGGTGATCCGGCTTAAGAGTGGAACTGAGTCGGGCCGGTCGGCCATCGCCATCAAGTCTCCGGCAATTCCGCTGATCTGATTCCCTTCGATCATGGCTCTCACGTGGTGGACGAGATCCGGGTTCGTCTGGATGGTCGCGGGGCTGAGGAGCTTTGGGATCATGACGTCTGCAATGGCAGACGGTCCTTTCTTATAGGCGATCTGCGCGAGTTGGAATCGTCCGGTTTTCCCTTCTTCTGTGTCTGCCTGGGCCTTGGTGTCCGCCAGGATCAGTCCCTTCACGCGAGCGGCGTACCTCCGATAGAACGCAAACAGGATGTAGCCGCCCATCGAGAGCCCCACGAACAGGGCCTGCTGGATTTCGAGATGGTCCAGCAGTGCGCTTACATCGTCAGCCGATTGGTCCAGCGTATAGCGCCACAGCGGCGCGTCAGATTCGCCATGCCCGCGCAGGTCAATCGTGATGATCCGGAATTGTGAGGAGAGCAGGCGTTCTTGTGTGGCCCACATAGTCCGGTTCAAGGGAAAGGCATGGAGAAAAACGATGGGGAGACCGGTTCCTTGATCGCTGTAGCCGATTGTGATGTTGTTGACTTGGATGTGCACGCGTTCCTCTCTCGTGCCGTTGTTCGTAACATTGGCCTTGATGAGGGTCAAGGGCCTGTTTGCGATCATCAAGCCCGGCGTATACAATTCACGCCATTGTTGAGGATGTGGATGACGACGTCACACGATCAGGCTCCCGATTTGTTTGGTGTTCCTGAAACAGAGAAATCCGTTGAGGCTCCGTTAGCGGAACGTCTGCGGCCGCGAGCGTTTGCGGACTTTGTCGGGCAAGAGGACATCACCGCGCCGGATCGGCCGTTGCGGCGTGCGATCGAGACAGATCAACTCTCCTCCGTCATCTTCTGGGGGCCACCCGGTTCGGGCAAGACGACATTGGCGCATCTCATCGCGCGCCACACAAAGGCGCAGTTCGTGCCCTTCTCGGCGGTCACAGGGGGTGTTCCTGAGCTGCGAGCCATCATCAAGACAGCGGAGCAACGCCAGGCGATCAACGGCCAACGAACCATTCTTTTCGTCGACGAGATCCATCGGTTCAACAAGGCACAGCAGGATGCCTTTCTGCCTCATGTCGAGCGGGGGACGGTCATCCTGGTCGGCGCGACCACGGAGAATCCTTCATTTGAAGTGATCTCACCGCTGCTGTCTCGTTCCTTGTTCATTGTGCTCAAGCCTCTTTCGGATGAGGCCCTGGGGCATATTCTGGACCGGGCGCTCGTGGACTCTGCGATCGGGTTGGGAAAGTGGAATGCCCGCCTATCATCTGATGCCAGACAGCGACTGATTGCGTATGGCAACGGCGATGCGAGGGCGCTTTTGACCGCGCTTGATTTTGTGGTCAAACAGCAACCGGCTGAGTCTGACGGCACGCGTCTGATCGATGGAGCGGCGCTGGAAGCCGGGCTGATGAAGAAATCAATCCGGTACGATAAATCCGGCGAAGAGCATTACAACGTCATCTCTGCCTACATTAAGAGCCTGCGCGATTCCGATCCGGACGGCGCCCTCTACTGGCTCGCCCGTATGTTGGAAGGGGGAGAGGACCCGAAATTTATTGCCCGGCGCTTGGTTATTTTTGCCTCAGAAGACGTGGGGAATGCCGATCCGATGGGGCTGGTGGTCGCGGCTGCGGTCGCTCAGGCCGTACAGTTTGTGGGGCTTCCCGAGGCGCAGATCAACTTGGCCCAGGGGACGACCTATCTCGCGACCAGACACAAAGATAATGCTTCCTATGTCGGACTTCTTGAGGCGATGGAAGACGCAAAAGCCCATGGAAATCTGGGGGTTCCGCTCCATTTACGGAATGCCGTGACTTCGATGATGAAGGGCCTTGGATATGGGAAGGGCTATCGCTACGTCCACGACGATCCCCAGGCCAAGATGCAGGAGCACCTCCCGGAATTGCTGAAAGGGCGTCGCTACTACCGGCCTAAAGACACCTAACCGGGGCCTTATTGGGTTATGGACAAAGATTTCTAATCGGTTATACTTAGGCTTATGAAACGGCAGAATTCGAAATCGCCTGTATCGATCGCTTCCACGAACGAACGGCGCAAGTTTGTTCGGGCGACCTTGGTCGGTTCGGCGCTGATTTCACCGAAGAGCGGAGCCAAGGCGATTACGGCCGTGTTGGATAACGTCAATAGAGTCGGCGCAGGGTTGCACACGAAAGAGAAGATGGCATTGGCTCAGACGGTGACCGTGTCGCTGGCCTTTCTCGATTCGGATCGTGCGGAACAGATGGAAAAGCTCGATGGGAAAGTCGCCTGGGTGAAGCCTTGGGAGAAGGGGTTTCTGATCGGCGTGATCTGGGAGGAGCTGGTCACAAAAGAGAAGAACCGCTGGCTGTATTATTACCTGGAAGAAACGGTCAAATCCTCCGTTTAAGTGCGCGACGTGCAACCCCTGATTCCCTTGTCGCGCGTTTCCCGCTAGTCTCGCACGTCCCGCGCAGAATCTGCTAAGCAAAGGCCGTGAGTTTTTGTTTGACGTCTTCCAGTTCAGCCGAGAGCGTTTCCCACCGGGTGGTGAGACGGGCAAGGTCTTTCTTCCACCCGTCATGTTCCAAGTGCAGCGTGCTCCACTTCGTGGACTCATTTTTATAGAGTGCGGGGTCGGCCAGTTCGAGATCCCGCGCTTTAATTTTAGTTTCGTATTCGGCGATCTCGGCCTCAGCCCGCGCAACCTGTTTTTCCAGACGGGCCTGGGTCTTGTTCAAATCGCGGCGATCTCCCGCTGAGGACTTGGCCTGAACTTGCGAAGTCATTGCCCTGGTCGGCGCGGCCGCGGTCCCGCGATCCGTTCCTTTCAGTTCTTCACTCGTTTCCTTGATGGACTCGACTTCCTGCGCTTTCTTCCACAAATAGTATTCGTAGTCGCCGGAGAAGCTTCGGGCTTTGCCCTCTTCGATTTCAATGACGCGCGTGCAGACTCTGGTCAAAAACGTCGGGTCGTGGGAAATAAAGATGATCGTGCCGGGGAAGTCTGATAACGCATCGGTGAGCATATCGACCGAAGCCGGGTCGAGATGGTTCGTCGGCTCGTCGAGTAACAGAGTATTGGCCGGTTCAACCAGCATCCGTGCGAGGGCGACGCGATTGCGTTCCCCTCCACTCAGGGCCTTGATCGGTTTCTTTTGATCGTCACCGGTGAACAAAAAGGCGCCGGCAATTCCCCGGAGAAAGTTCGTTTCCGCCTGATTGGAGACCTCTGCGAGTGAGTCGAGAATGGTATGTTCGGGGTTCAAGGTTTCTGCCTGGTGTTGGGCGAAGTAGTGCAACGTGACACCGTGGCCGACCGTTCGTTTGCCTTTATCAGGCTCCAACACTCCGGCCAGCATTTTGAGCAGCGTGCTTTTCCCTGCGCCGTTTTCTCCCACGAGCGCCACTCGCTGGCCCCGTTCGATCGAGCAATCGACCCGTTCATACACCACTTTTTCCCCATAGCGTTTTGCTGCGCCGTCGAGTTCCAGGACCTGCCGGCCACTCGATGCCGGGAGGGGAAATTTGAACTTCACCCGCTTGGGATCGCGCTTAATCTCGATCATCTTGACCTTCTCAAGCTGCTTGATGCGCGACTGAACCTGGCTGGCTTTGTTCGCTTGGTAGCGGAATCGATCCACAAATGTTTGGACCCGCGCGACCTCTTTCGCCTGGCGCCCTGCGGCAGCCTGACGCTGAGCATCCCGTTCAGCACGGATCTTGATGAACGAGGTATAGTTGCCTCGATATTCTTCGATCTTATGGTGCCGGAGATCCCAGATATGGGTGACGACACGATCGAGAAACGCCGTGTCGTGGCTGATGATCAACAGCGTCATCTCCGAGTTCAGGAGGAATTGCTCGAACCAGCGCTGCGTCGGTTTATCCAAGTGGTTGGTCGGCTCATCGAGCAGCAGCACATCGGGGTTCGTCAGTAGCAGATGCGCCAAGGCGACACGCATCCGATAGCCGCCGGACAATTTTTCGATCTGGCGGCTGAAGTCGATCTCCGAAAATCCCAACCCCATGAGAATACGCTCGGCTTCATGTTCGGGGTACAGATCGCGATGGGTGGCGTCCAACACGGTCTTGCCCGTGATGGTTTCGAGTTCCTGCGGAAGGTAGCCGATGCGGAGGCGAGGACGCTTGCGGATGGTTCCCTTGTCCGGCGATTCCTCTTCGAGAATCATCCGGAAGAGCGTGGTCTTGCCTGCGCCGTTGGGTCCCACCAGGCCGACCCGCGAGCCGGGGCGAAGGTGGGCCGTCACCTCCTTAAGCAGAACCCTCGTGGAATATTGTTTATAGACCGACTCGATTTGAAGCATGTCTGTTCGGATAGGCCAGGGGCCAGCGGCACAAGGCTAGAGGAGAGGAATGAAAGAGACCAGTTCGGCGTGAGACCAGGAGCCAAATCCGAAAATTGCTCTTACTTCTAGCCCCTTGCCGCTCGCCTCCTGCCTAGGGTTGAGGTTTGGTGGAGCTGGCCGGGATTGAACCGGCGACCTCGTGAATGCCATTCACGCGCGCTCCCAACTGCGCTACAGCCCCACATCGTTTGATCTGGAAATACGCGAAAATCCTTGTGAAACCGCGGTCATGCTAACATGGCCCTCTCGCGACAGTCAAGAAAAGTGGGACCGGGCAAGCCCCAACCGTCTCTTGTGCTCGCGGAACGCGCGGTCGAAGACTTCCCTCGTTCGACGCGCGCAATAAGAGACGGTTGGGGCCTGCCCTTGAAGATGATGAGGAAGAGAAAAGAAGATGAAGAATAAATTTGACCATCACGGTTCTTGACAAACTACAGAGTCGC
This sequence comes from uncultured Nitrospiraceae bacterium, assembly GCA_963801725.1. Classification (GTDB taxonomy): domain Bacteria; phylum Nitrospirota; class Nitrospiria; order Nitrospirales; family Nitrospiraceae; genus Palsa-1315. The sequence goes on along the minus strand of CAWDFX010000001.1, from coordinate 344,172 downwards.
TCCCTACCATGACCCCTCGGCTCTGGCCTCAGTCTAGCCAGAGCCTTTTTTTGGGAGCATGTCAGGCGATGGGAAATCTCGTTGTGGTCGGGGCGCAGTGGGGCGACGAAGGCAAGGGCAAGATCGTGGATATCTTGGCCCGCGATGTCGATGCGGTGGTTCGCTACCAGGGAGGGTCCAACGCGGGGCACACCGTCATTAATGAACGGGGCACCTTCGTGTTTCACCTCATCCCCTCCGGTATCCTCTATCGTGGGACGCTCTGTGTGATCGGGAATGGGGTTGTCGTGGACCCAGGCTCGTTGATCGAAGAGCTGGACCATCTCCAGATTCAAGGCGTGAAGATCGGAAAGAATTTTGTCGTGAGTCAGCGCGCCCATCTTATCCTGCCGTATCACAAGGCCATCGACAAAGCGGCTGAACAGTCTAAAGGGTCTCGTCGGATTGGAACGACGGGGCGAGGGATTGGCCCGTCCTATGCCGATAAGATGTCGCGGGTCGGTATCCGAATGGGAGATCTGCTCAATCCAAAGGCGTTTCGAACCAAACTTGAAGAGAACGTAGTCGAGATCAATTGGTTTCTCGAGCAACTCTATAAGCTGGAACGTTTCGATGTCGACAAAGTATTTCGGCAGTATATGGGTTATGCCGATCGGCTGAAGAGTCATATTGTCGATACCGCTACGCTTGTCAATAAGATGATCGAGAAACGGAAGACTGTGTTGTTCGAAGGGGCGCAAGGGACACATTTGGATGTGGATTTCGGCACCTATCCCTACGTCACCTCCTCCAGTTCAACGGCCGGCGGCGCTTCAACGGGAACGGGCGTGGGACCGACGAAGATCGACGCGGTGCTCGGGGTTGCCAAAGCCTACACCACGCGTGTCGGCAGCGGGCCGTTCCCCACGGAATTGACCGATGCGGTGGGAGACGGGCTCCAAGCGCGAGGGAAAGAATTCGGGTCGACGACAGGACGTGCGCGCCGCTGCGGCTGGTTCGACGGCGTCATTGTGCGCTACGCCACCAAAGTGAACGGACTCACATCACTGGCCGTCACGAAATTAGATGTGCTCGACGGCTGCAAGGAACTCAAGGTCTGCACCGGCTACCGCTATCAGGGGAAGCTCTATCGAGACATGCCGGCCGATCTCCAAGCGCTGACCGACTGTGAGCCGGTGTACAAGACGTTCAAGGGATGGTCCGGCTCTACTACCGGTGCGACCACGTATAAACAGCTTCCCGTGGAAGCCAAGCGCTATCTTCAGTTCCTTGAGGATCTCTCCGAGTGTCCCATCGATATGATCTCAACCGGTTCGAAGCGCAGTGAAACCATTATCCTTCGCAACCCACTCAAGATCCGTTCCCGTCGTTCGTGAATCGTGAGCGAGACAAGCAAGACGTCCGCGACAGGCGGGACTCGCAGAGATGACATTTCCGACCCGTTCCGCTTTTCTCGCAAGTCTCGCGCGAATGCCGAGATACGCTTCGCGGATCTCGTGAACGACGAAGGCGGACTTTTTCAACTGCCTGCTAGGCACAGGCTGAGCGTCGGTGGTAGAATCCGCGCTCTCCGCTCGGTGAGCCGGTAGCTCAGTCGGTAGAGCATCGCCCTTTTAAGGCGAGGGCCCTGGGTTCGAGTCCCAGCCGGCTCACCACTTAGGACTGCAGACAGAACCTTCAAAACAACTTTCAGGCTCTTTCCGCCTGCCTAGTCGTTCCGTGCACAGTGTCCAAAAAACTCTCTTGAACTCAAGATCCCGAGAAGTCGATTTTTCCAGGGCTTTGACGTATCCTCCCGCGTGTTCCAAAAAGAAAGATTTGTGGTCGGCTATGGAAGCGGCTGCTGCAAGAATTTCAGGATCTCGCGTTTATTTCCTTCCACTAGCTTCGCCGCGGCCATGGCCACCAAATCACGATCGCAACCGGATTTAAGCCATAGCCTGGTGACGACGTTCGCGAGGCGCTTCGTGACCATCGGTGGGTTCGTAAGCTTTATCTCCTCGTTCTTGCATGAGTCTGGCAGATCACTCATATCGTCCTTCCACATCGCGTCAATGTGTCGCAGTTGCAGGAATTTCACTCGTCGCTCGTCCGGCAGCACTCCCTGCGCCGTCATCGTGCGAAAATAGAGTCTCCGGTACGCTAATGCCCGCTCCTCCATGATTCCGGGAATTCTGGAAATGTCGTAGTTGAACAGCGTAAAGCCCTCGGGGAAATGATCTAGTCGATCAGATCCCACCGCGAAGGGAAACGAACTGTCAAAGGCGATGATGAGTACCCGACGGACCGCCTTCTGCTGGAGCGCGTTTAAGGCCACCATCGCCAACGACTCAAGCCCCATATTATCGGACAATCCCCCGTCCCCCGCATGCCAGTACTGGTCCTCTCCCTCAACCTTGAACGTGATCGGGCCGACCACCGGAGGGAACGACATGGACGCCGCAATCGCTGCGCCTAAATGAATGGGGCACAGGTCGACATTCAATGCCTGAGGAGTCACCGACTGCAGCGACGCCCAATTCACTGTCATCACATCGACGGATGCCTTCGACAGTGAGTCCGCACCGACCGATCGACGCACATCTTTCAACAAGTCGTATTGGGTCTGCTCATGCGGCAACGTCGTCATAACGAAACGACGTCCGTCGTTGTATAAGGTGGTGTTGATGAGGAGTCTGGGAATCTCGCCGCTCAATTCCCGCTCGCGAACGTGCTGAAAGGTCATGTCCTTCAAAAATTGACTATCCAGATATTCAGCGAGGGACTTCGCTGCCCAGGCCGGATTGAACCACCGCAATTGCAGAAGGTTACGCCATACAAGGGGGGCCTCATAATCCTGGTTCATGGTCTCTTTGTACTGCGCAAAGAACGTCTGGTACTCCGCGCTCAGTTCGCCTGAAGCAGTGAGAATCGGCACGTCCTTTCGCGGTTTAACCGAGGCAAAGTAGGACGTCGCCATGCTGCCGCCAGATACACTGGAAATCACCGAGACGTCTTCCAACAGGGAATGTCCAGGTGGCCCGACTTGCAGCTTCGCCAGTGCTTCCAGGCTGGCTGCCCCAAACAATGCGGCTCGACTCCCCCCTCCCGAGATGGCGATCCCGATCAGGGTGTCACTCGGCTTCATGGCATGGCTGCAGGATGTCCGGTCTGGTTTTTGCTGAGGAACTGTATAAACTGGAGACGTGACACATCCGGATAGGGCTGCCAGGACCATTCCGACCATGACCCAGGTTGTTAATCTGTGTGGCGCATCAACGTTGATGAAGTACCCATTTCGAGTCGCCATGCATACCTCATTGTGGCATTGCCGTTCGATGACTGATTCAGCCAGCAATTCAATTCCTCCGAGATGAAAGTTCGCCGATTTGAGTAGCGAGGCGCACTATAACGGAAGGAGGTGCAATATCACAATGTGGCCTCTTAACTCCGGAGTAGTACGCTAGTAATTGTTGGCCGCGAAACTCCCCGGAGTAGGCGGAGCGATAGAGTGCAGTGGACTGAAGGGCTGTAGCAAAAACAGTTGATTTTGAATTCGATGATCCTGGTGCAGAAGGGGTTGTTTCAACTGCCTAACCGAAGCAAGAACGAGGAGAGTTTTTGAAACGCCAGGTCCCTAAGCGCTCTCGAGAGCATTGACAAGGCATCGAGATCTGCGGAAAATATCTCTCCTCGATAGGGGCCTATCAATCCAAAACCGGGTTCGTCGAAAGGGAGGAAAACCATGAAAAAACAGATTCGCTTCCTTTTGTTCCTGGGCGCACTGTCTGTAGGTGCCACTGCACAAGCCGATACCGGGGTTAACATGAATCTTGTTGATGAGAATGGTGTCGGGAAAGAAGTTGGCCAAGTCACAATCAGTGTAACGCAATACGGCCTCGTGTTCAGCCCCGCAATCATCGGTCTACCACCGGGGTTGCATGGGTTCCATGTGCATGAAATCGCGAGTTGCGAGCCGGATGAAAAAGATGGCAAAAAAATGCCCGCTTTAGCAGCTGGTGGCCATTATGATCCGGCAGCCAGCAAACGTCATAGTGCCCCCTGGGGAGATGGTCACCTGGGAGATTTGCCCGCACTGTCCGCTGATGCAACTGGCAGTGCCAATCCTGTCTTAGCCCCCCGTTTGAAGATGGCTGACCTTAAAGGTCGTGCGCTTATGATCCATGCAGGGGGCGATAATTATGCAGACCAACCAGCTCCGCTGGGCGGTGGGGGGAAACGTTGGGCGTGTGGTGTCATTCAGGTCCCCTAAGAAATCGTAGAGACAAACCGAAGAAGAGTGCGACAGAGAAAGTAGGGGGAATGGACGGGGTACAAAGACCCTGCCGTTCCCCTTGCAGACAAAACCTTTCGCACTGTTTATTGGGGTTTGTCCAGAGCCCGAAAAGGTGTCGTGAGGTGAACCCCTCGGTTGAGACAGTTTGGAATAAGCACACTTGGTGGTTTATTGAATGGTGCTCCTCACCCCGCCTCTGTTGCTGCAGCCTGATCCCTAGCTGATGATGCCGCTCGAGCGAGTGCTCGAGGCCTGAAAAACCGCATGGTGGTTCCGGTCGCAGGGGTCGCCGAACTGGCCGCGTCCTCGAACTCTTCCGGTGAATGGTAGCCCAACGCCGAATGCAACCGGTCGCGATTGTAGTACTGCTCGATGAACGCGGCAATGTTCGCACGCAGGTGGTCGAGATCTCGATAGGTATTGGCGTAGACCTCCTCCCGCTTGAGTGTCTTCATGAAGCTCTCACAACTGGCGTTGTCATAGGGGTTGGCCGGCCGGCTCATGCTCGGAATCATGTGGTGCGTTCGCAGCAGGGTCACGTACGCCTCGGAGGCATACTGGACGCCGCGATCGGAATGATGGACCAACCCAGGCGGCGGGTGCCGCTCCGCGAGGGCGTGCGTCAGGGCCGCAATCGGCAACCGGGCAGCCAGCGTGCGGTCCAGCGCCCAGCCGACGACCTTGCGGGAATACGCATCGAGCATCACCGCCAGATAGACGAACTCCGCGCGCAGGCGAATATAGGTGATGTCCGCGACCCAGAGCTGATTCATCCCGGTGAGTGTCAGGCGGCTGGCCAGGTTGAGTGCCACCTCTAACGCATGATCGGACTCGGTCGTGACCACGAAGGCTCGCGGCTGAACGGCGAGCAAGTTGTCGTCGCGCATGAGCCGCACCACCCGTTTGTGGTTGACCAGCATCCCGCGCCGACGGAGTTCCGCCGTGATGCGCCGGTAGCCATACCGACGCCGGTGGGCGACGGCGATTCTCTGAATGACCGTCCGCACCGCCATCTCTTCTTCTCTGGGTTGGTCCGCCTGCAACGACCGATAGAATCCCGCTCGGCTGACCTGTGCCAGACTCACACATCCGCTCGATACTCAATGCGCCTTGCCTCGACATCACGTCCCGGATGTGGGCGTAGATGCCTGCGCGCCAGCTGTTCCGTTCCGCTGGCGTCGCGCCTCGACGGTGTGCAAGGCCCCTTTGAAAAAATCGACTTCCAGCACCTTCTCGGCCAACACCCGCTTGAGTTGGCTGACCTCTTTCCGGAGCGTGGCCTCGCGTGAAGTCGCCGGCGGTCCATGGCTCTCCCGCGGCTCCAGCTTCGCGCGCCACGTATCCAACAGCCGCCGACTGATGCCGAGTTCCTTCGCGAGTGCCACGATGTTGTCGCACTGCGTCAGTCGGTCCACGGCCATCTGCCGAAAGGCCTTTGGAAACTTGCCCACACGTTTCTTCGCCACCTGCCACCCCCTTCTGGTGTCAAGTGTGCCAATTCGCCGTGTCTCAATCTAGGGGGGGCAGTCCAGTCGATTGTGCTTATTTTGTGCTCAACTCCACCTTGTATCTTTACTCTCTGATTCCGTGTAATAGCGGCACGAATTCACCCAGGGCGTGATAGACCGATCCACCTCAGGTCCTTAGAGGCCGTGAGTGAGCCTGAGTAGGCTGGAGTAGGGTGGTGACAACGCTTTCCTAAACCGCTGCTCCTATGACTCGACCTGTCCTCCAATCAACTGTGTACTGCCCCGCCTAAAATGTGGACAGGCAGCTAATCCAGTGGGTTTCCTGCATCCACCTGTCTAAGCTACCTGTCCACAAATAATGCGGGGCATTACAGTTCCAAGGTTTACCGGCACTTCACCTGCTGCTGGACCTCACCCCGTGGTAAAGGTCCATGTCTTATTGGCAGCCAATGCATTACCTACCAGGTCCGTGGCACCCGTGGTGATCGTCACAGTCACCACGGTATTAGGTGTGAGGTCGCTCGTAGGATTGAAGGTCGCCACAGTGCCCACATAGGTCACCACGCCTGGAACCGGCGTGGCCCCTTGCATGACGGTAAAGGTGGTGGAGGTAATCGTGGCAGGGTCCATCGCCTCACTGAAGGTGGCGGTGATGTTCTGATTGATGGCCACCCCGGTCGCCGTATCCGCAGGGATCGTAGAACTCACGGTCGGCGCGGTGGTGTCGGCCGTTGCCCCCGTGGTAAAGGTCCATGTCTTATTGGCAGCCAATGCATTACCTGCCAGGTCCGTGGCACCCGTGGTGATCGTCACAGTCACCACGGTATTGGGTGTGAGGTCGCTCGTAGGATTGAAGGTCGCCACAGTGCCCACATAGGTCACCACGCCTGGAACCGGCGTGGCCCCTTGCATGACGGTAAAGGTGGTGGAGGTAATCGTGGCAGGGTCCATCGCCTCACTGAAGGTGGTGGTGATGTTCTGATTGATGGCCACCCCGGTCGCCGTATCCGCAGGGATCGTAGAACTCACGGTCGGCGCGGTGGTGTCGGCCGTTGCCCCCGTGGTAAAGGTCCATGTCTTATTGGCAGCCAATGCATTACCTGCCAGGTCCGTGGCACCCGTGGTGATCGTCACAGTCACCACGGTATTGGGTGTGAGGTCGCTCGTAGGATTGAAGGTCGCCACAGTGCCCACATAGGTCACCACGCCTGGAACCGGCGTGGCCCCTTGCATAACGGTAAAGGTGGTGGAGGTAATCGTGGCAGGGTCCATCGCCTCACTGAAGGTGGCGGTGATGTTCTGATTGATGGCCACCCCGGTCGCCGTATCCGCAGGGATCGTAGAACTCACGGTCGGCGCGGTGGTGTCGGCCGTTGCCCCCGTGGTAAAGGTCCATGTCTTATTGGCAGCCAATGCATTACCTGCCAGGTCCGTGGCACCCGTGGTGATCGTCACAGTCACCACGGTATTGGGTGTGAGGTCGCTCGTAGGATTGAAGGTCGCCACAGTGCCCACATAGGTCACCACGCCTGGAACCGGCGTGGCCCCTTGCATAACGGTAAAGGTGGTGGAGGTAATCGTGGCAGGGTCCATCGCCTCACTGAAGGTGGCGGTGATGTTCTGATTGATGGCCACCCCGGTCGCCGTATCCGCAGGGATTGTAGAACTCACGGTCGGCGCGGTGGTGTCGGCCGTTGCCCCCGTGGTAAAGGTCCATGTCTTATTGGCAGCCAATGCATTACCTGCCAGGTCCGTGGCACCCGTGGTGATCGTCACAGTCACCACGGTATTGGGTGTGAGGTCGCTCGTAGGATTGAAGGTCGCCACAGTGCCCACATAGGTCACCACGCCTGGAACCGGCGTGGCCCCTTGCATAACGGTAAAGGTGGTGGAGGTGATCGTGGCAGGGTCCATCACCTCACTGAAGGTGGCGGTGATGTTCTGATTGATGGCCACCCCGGTCGCCGTATCCGCAGGGATTGTAGAACTCACGGTCGGCGCGGTGGTGTCGGGAGCTCCGCCTCCCCCGCCCCCGCCACCAACTACACTATCATTACCTCCGTCGCATCCGGCCATGAACATAGCCAGAGGCACTGCCAATAACCACATTTTCTTATTGAATAACTTTTGCATCAAAATCCCTTTCAAGTGACAAGCACCACGTCCATGTTTCGTTATGCGCTTGATGACCTCCGCCCAACGAGCAGGTCACCTATAGGCTGGTGTCGTTGAGCAAGAGTGGTGCCGAGAGGTGAATTGATTCAAATGCACCATTCGTCCAAACTCCCACGCACAAATTCCAGGTCTTTAGTGAATGGGAAGATGCAGGAGTGGATAAGATGCAACGGATAAAATTACGTATATCATCGAGGGGTTGTGACCTGCAGGGGAATACATACGTATATCATTGAGGGGGGTTGTGACCTGCAGGAGATTACATACGTACATCATTGAGGGGGGTGTGACCCGCAGGGGAATACATACAACAATACAGTCGTTATGAGCGAGATGGTCGAGGGAACAGTGCGGAATGTCGTGTTATGCCCCGCTTAAATTGTAGACAGTTCGTTGAAGATTGGGAACGATCCATTTTGCAGAGAATCCGGCCCTCTTCGATTGTCCCTTTCTCAAAGGACATCCGGGTGGACTCGCTCGTGACTCTGCGTCGCGGTTCGAACGCACGACGGCCGGCCCTTGCGGATTCTCAATATTCTCGACGAGTACACCAGAGAGTGTCTGGCGTCGGTGGTGGCCAGACGGATCCGCTCGCACGACGTGCTGTTGATCCTGGCGGACCTGTTCCTCAGTCACGGAATCCCGACGCATATTTGGTCGGATAATGGGCCGGAGTTCCTTGCGCGCAAGCTCAGACACTGGCTGACCGCGCTGCAGGTGGCGCCGCTCTACATCGAGCCAGGCTCCCCCTGGGAGACCGGCTACTGCGAATCATTCAACGGCAAGATGCGCGATCAGCTTCTCAACGGGGAACTGTGCTACACGCTGAAAGAAGCCCAGATCATCATCGAACGCTGGCGGATTCATTACAACACGGTCCGCCCGCACAGCAGTCTCGGGGGCCAGCCACCCGCTCCCGAAACTATTCAGCTTGCGAGCTGAGAACTAACATGGTAGGTGGTACAAAAACTCCCGGCTGGTCACGGCCTTGGTTGTGGATCGACGATCACATTGCCAGTCCAAGCAGGCTGGAGTTTCTAGGACCGGCTGCGGAGAACTGCATTCGCGTGTGCCCCGAAGGGCCGAATGAATTGATCGAGTTAAAGAAGATCCTTGAGAGTCGATTAGAACGGTTGTCAGGGTCGGAGCTGTCTTCGAGCACGTAGACTTCAATTGAGATGTGAGGACCAACGCATGCCTGGTATTACACTGTCTACACAACCCAACCGAGGACCTCATTTGATGACTCCGTACGCTCGGCTCCAACGGTGGTCTGCATGTTTTACCATGGTCATCACCATGGTCGTAATCCTTTGGGGATGCGCCAGCGAGCCGCTCGCCAAAGTGCGGCTCGTCAACGTGCCGCGCCATTATGTGTGGATGGCAGAGCCTGACACTACACTCACTGCGCTGATCGCCGATCCAGAGAGGTACCGCGGGAAGGTGGTGATATTGGGGGGAACGATCATTGAAGAAGCGGAGAATGAGCAGGACCTCTGGTTGCATGTCACGAACCGGCCGCTGGACCAAGATTATATCCCACACATTCCCGCCGACAAGAATGGCCCCGAAGGTGGTTCCTACTGGGTGGTGGTGACAAAGCAACAATTCCCCCGCCAGTATCGGGAATGGGCACGAATGACAATGGTCGGACGAGTAACGGGAGTGCACCAATACGAGCCAGTGCTGTCGCTTCTTTACGTGCGAGGCTGGGGATTAAGCTCGGCTCATCTTGGGGTCTGGGAGCATGTTAATCCTAATTATATGCCCTCAATTCCGGGTGGTATCAAAAGATATTAGGTGGAACCCTGCCTTAGCCCAAGTACTTCATGAAGATTTCTGTTGCAACTGCAAATGCGTTGCTGCAACGGAAAAGGCGGGTTCGATTGTTCTCAGGGTTTGGCACATCCTTATCTGCAGTTGAACGATCGCGCCTTGCACCTCTCTTCAGGTTTTGCCTGAGTCCTGAGGTACGCACCTGCCAGCTACGTACATCCTACTCAAATTGGCTTGCCCATCCCCATAACCCTGTTCGGCGGCTTCGGTGTCGCAAAATAATGGGATGCCTTGGTTGGCTGGAGAAGAAACAGAACAGGGCCAACTCTTGGTCTTCCCGCATTTTCTTATCCACCAATCATCTTTTTCCAGTCCATGCAGAAAGCATCAATTCTGCCACGAGTGGCTAGCTTTACACCGGAGACCGGGAGAGAAATAAATATGATAGTACCCAGAGCTGCTACTTAACATCTTTCTGACCTAGCTGTTCCAGGTTCTCTCACCGGAGGGGTTCACCCCAAGCCACTGTGCTAGATTTGTGCTAAAAATCTGTACAATGGATCGTATTCTACAGAATCAATGGAATGTATAGAATCATCTCAATCCCTTGGTTCGCAAAGAAAAACGGGGAAACCTTCACGAAATCAAGCCATGGATATTTTGGTCTATTTGAGCTTTTAAGGCGAGGGTCCTGGGTTCGAGTCCCAGCCGGCTCACCACAATTTTCAATGCGTTAGGCATTGGCGATCGCGCCCATTCCTCGAAATTGTCCGTGTTTTGTCCGTGTTCTCATCCGACCTGCTCCAAAGCGGTGAGGTTCGAGTTCGCGGACAGCGCCGAAACGTACGCTTCGTTCTTCTGCATGGCGTCGCGGATGTCCTCATCGCTGGTGATGTTGTAGCGGTCAAACACGGCATCCGTGCGATGTCCTGAAATCTTCTTAGCCACCGTCTTATCAATGCCCGCTCGAATCATATTACGCACGGCGGTTCGCCGAAGATCGTGGAAGAGGAGTCCAGAGACACCGACCTTCTGGCAAGCGTTGGCCCAGGCTTTCCGAAAGGCTCCCATCGGCTTCCCAGGCGAGGACCCTGGGTTCGAGTCCCAGACAGAACCTTCAAAACGACTTTCAGCCTGTCTCCGCCTGCCTAGTCGTTCTGTGCGCACAGTTCAAAAACCTCTCTTCAACTAAGGACCCTAGAAGTCGATTTTTCTAGGGCTTTGACGTATCCTTTCGCCTGTTCCAAAAATAAATGATAATGGCCGTTTACTGCAAGAAATCGCCGGTCATTCCAATCGCTTTCAGGATCGGCTGTCCAATCCAGGTCAAGATCAGTGAACAGGCGACCCCCGACGAGAATAGGTTCATGCGAGGCCGAACGGTCCTACCGATCGGCCTCGCCCATGAATCCGAGGGTGTCGCAGAAGGCTCTCATGCCGCTCTTTGGCGGTTTCAGGTCTCGTGCTACTACGGATTGGCTGGTTGCGCCGGTGGCTCAACCGGAGCCGCAGGGGCTGGTGCTGGAGCAGCTGCCGGTGCCTGAGCTGGCGTTGGGACTGGAGTTAATTTGACTGGGGTTGGTGCGGACATGCCCGCCTGGAACTCCTCTTTAGAAATCTTTTTTACTTCAGACGATTGCAGCGACACCGTGTTGCCGCTCTTTTCATCTTTAAAAGTAACAGCCCCTGCCTTGGCTCGATCGATCTCCTTGGTGTAGTACACCTTGTCGGTGGTCGGGTGGTTCACCCGGTAGTAATCGCTACCGCAGCCCCCTAGAAGTCCGGCCATCCCGCAAAGTATTCCAAAAGCTATGTGTGTCGTCTTCATCTTAGTCCTCCTTTGTTATGAGCGAGAGAATCGCTAGGTGACACGCACTTCCACGCGGCGGTTCTTGGCACGCCCCGCTGCCGTGTTGTTGCCGGCGATCGGGTTACTGTCCCCGTGACCTTCTATCGAAAGATTGCTGCTCACGCCGCCATCCCGCAGTGCCTGAGCGGCACTATTGGCCCGAGCATCCGAAAGCTCCTTGTTGGACGGAAACTTCTTTTGCAACGCACCCTTCTTGATCGCAACGTTGTCGGTGTATCCTGCCACATCTACCTGCTTTCCCGGGAAGTCTTTGAGGACGTTGCCCACGCGCTTCAAGGCATCGGTCCCGTCGGCCTTCAGCTGGTCTTGCCCTGAATCAAACAACAGGCCAGAAGTGAGATTGATCGTGAGTGTATTTCCGGATTGGCGGACCGAGACCGTACCCTTGGAAATTTCGGGTTGCAGAGCCCTCAGCAGATCCTTTTCAGCATTTGCGAGGTGGCCGATAGCGGCGCCGCTCATCGCGGCGAGCTGTGCCTCGAAACCATCGGCGCGTTGCTTCGAGGCAGCTAACTGTCGCTCCAGCTCACTGTTCTGTTTCTGTGCTGTGGCCAGCTCGGCGGCGAAATCCCTCGGTGCTTCGGAGGCCATAGCCTTCGGGCATTGACCCTCTGGTACATAGCCGTACCACCGGTCAATACACACGTCAGCCTGTTTCACGTGCGAAGCACAGCCTGCCAGCGCGGCCAAACTTGCCACTAAGATGGTAGTTTTGAATATGTGCATGATGATCTCCTTCTTCTGATTCGCGCGGGGCATGCATGGCGTGAGTTTTTCCACTCCCGCATCGTGGGAAATCTCGTAGCGCCGGTGGCGCTTAGTGGCGGCTCTTCAGAGTGTCGGGGATGTCCATCAACAATTTCTCTTCATTAGTTGGCCCTGCCGGTGGTGCTGGAGGCACCGGAGGCGTTTCTCTCTTGAACCTGTACTGCGCCACTTCATTTGCAGATAGTTTACTAATCATCAATTCTACCGAGACTCCCCCCTTCGAGTCTCCATTTCTAGGACAGGCATAACACGATCTCTCACTTACCGAGATTCGGTTGTGTCCGGCGGTAACAGCGCGATGGCAGGGGCGGTCTTTTCAAACCCTTTTACGGTGTGGGCCCTCTGTTTCATCTTCTCCACGAGACCCACATAGGAGTTATCGTGGATAATTTGGCTAAACTGTGTCCAGTAGTTCCTCACGATACTGACGCCGTCAATCACCACGTCGTATACAAGCCATTCGCCAGACTCGTTCTCTAACCGGAAATCTAAGGCGGTATCCACTTTCGGCCCAATCAAGTTGGTTCTGACCTGGGCAAAGCTGCCCGCGCGTTGTTCATTGAGATAGAAAATCTGCTCGCCGTAATATTGGTCGATCTTATTGGCGACCCGGTCTCGTATCAACTCGACGAACAGGCTCACAAATTCCTGTCGTTCCGTGTCACTAAGTCTCGTCCAAGGTGCTCCCAAAGAGCGTCGGGCCATTTGCTCAAAGTTGACACGTTGTCTGATGATGTGCTCAATTTGTTGACGGCGCTCCTGAGACCGGCCCGGCTGCTTCAGTGACTCATTCCCGAGGATCGAGAGTACATCGGTGATCGTGTTTTTTACCGATTCCGTGGGGGAGTATTCGGTGGCTATCATCGCCAGTGGATTTATCAGCCGCTGCATCCGCTCGCCGGATGACTTTATCGAGGCGCATCCAGTCAATGCCATCGTCATTCCGAGAACCACAATCCATGAAACAAGATGTAATTGCATGGCAAACCTGCCTTGTTAAATGGTTCCCACCATAATTGACTGCTGCCTTGAAATGGGGGGTGGCCTGCACGAACTCATCCCCCTTCATCGGATACCCGCACGCAACTCCAGTGATACATCTGGGTGGACTTGATGACCCCTTCACAGGTTTAAGGTAGAGCCGACAGAGAGAGGGAATCTCGTCAAAATAGCTCAGTTTTGAAAAAGAGAAAGTTGGGTCGTTAGCTAAACACTCTCCTTGAGAAGGGTCCATCACAAGAAATTGGGCTCGATGTCCTGGCCAGCTCCGGAGGTCGTAACCTTCCAAGATCCTCCATGATCTGTTGAAAGTCCGGATCGTCCTGGATCAGTCGAGCCAAGCAAGGGCAACCTTACACAAGAAGGCAGTCGTGCCTTTGGGGGTGCAAGCGTACGCTCAACAATTATTCGAGTCTGGTCAATATTGCTCAGTTTTGAAAAATGGATGAAGGTAATTAGACTGCACCTCGTTATACTCACCGCGGCGCAATGTCAGGTTATAGCGGAAGAATTTGAATTGATTGCCGGATCAGCCAGCGAACGGCAATCCCACAATTAGGAATACATGGCGATTCGAAATGGGTTCTTCATCAACATGGATGCACCAACGTGAGCGATATAGTGTCCGGGTTTTGTCCGTGAACTGATTCCGAAAGATCCCAAAAAGGACCAAAACCAGGGTGCGGTGATGGGCGAAACTATGCGACTTGTTGGGGAGAGTAGGAGTGAGTGATGAGTGTCGTTTCCCTTTTAAGGCGAGGGCCCTGGGTTCGAGTCCCAGCCGGCTCACCATTTACAATCAATTACTTCCGCACGATGTTGCTCTCGCAACACTTGTTATAATCGGCCTGGACTGACCCCCCCTAGATTGAGACACGATGAACGCTCGGTGTTTCAAATGGTTTCTCCGTTTTTATCCTTGTTCGGATTAGAACCGGTAGCCAAGTTCTAGGATGTACAGGTCCACGCCAAGGCTGGACGATCCATACAGGCCGGCATCGGAGATGTGTTGGAGGCGAACGCCGGTATAGGCATGAGCAAATGGGTTAATGCGGACCCCCATGGTCCCGACGAATTGCACCGGCCCCCCGAAGTCTTGTTCGCCGAACTTGTGCCGGCTGAAGTATGCGACCCCGCCTCCGACGTCGAAGCTGACCAGTTCTTTCCAGCCATTCAGCGCAAGCCCCGGCACTACCGTCATCATCAGACCGGTGTCGCCTGCTCCGTCCAGTCCCCCCGCGCTGGCGGTCAGCCTTGTCGCAAGACTCCAGGTGTCGCCACCGAGCGGCCTGGACCAGGGGAGCGAGAACACCGCCGAGACGTCAGCCATGCGGAAGGATTCGGTTTGTCTTTTCCCCAATAGAGGCGTGTCTCTACTGAGGCCGATGCGAGGACCGATGCTCAGGAGAGCGATGTCCCCTGCAAAGCTGGGCGTCCAGAATGCCGTGGGAAGCAAAAGGGTAAGGATCAGTTGCAGGAGATAGGGACATCGGTTATCACGCATGTGCGGTCTCGCGGTGACAGCATTAGTGTGACATGGTTGATGATTCCTCCAGCTATTCTAGCTCATCCACGCCGCCGGTGTGATTTTGTGCCCTCCAGTAATTGTTTCGATGGTAGGAATTTCAAACGTCCAGCTTATGCGACCAACGAAGCGGCCGCGATTGTTTCGAGGAGCTGAGCGGTGCTAGGCGGCTTGGAGAGGCAGGCATATGCCCCCTCGGCCTTGGCGAGTCGCGCTAGCCTCCACGTGAGGAGGTTCGAGTGCACCACCACTCGACTGTCCGGCCAGCGGTCACGGATTTCTGTCAGGAGGTCCAGCCCATTCATGTGCGGCATGGAAACGTCGGTGAGGACAACATCGAATCGTGTCTCCTCCATGTGACGTATCGCGTTGAGTCCATCCGAGACCGTTCGGACGGCATACCCAGCAGCCGTTAAGACCTCGCAAAACAGATCCCTGCTCAGCTCATGTTCCTCCACCACCAGCACCGTGGTCGGTTGATCTGTCATAGAAAGATACTCCCCTTGTGTACCTTAAGGATTTCGGGCTTAGTACTACTTCGAATCGGCCGGCTGCGACGGGGCCTCGATAGACTTTTGAGGGCAGGTAAGGGCAAAGGGCTAACCTACTTCCGACTTGACGAGTTGATAGACATTAGTAAGACGTACTAAATATGCCACATCGCACTCTTCGCTGGTTACGGTTTGGTCATTTCGTAGCGATGTGTAGCAGGACTTCCTGACCTCGTGCCTTCTCAAGCGATTGTCGGGCGCAGCAAACTAACAAACCGCAGGTCGGCTGTCCGCAAAACACGAGCCGGAGGCGGAAACACGCTATCAGATTATTCCAGAACCAGTGCATCGAGCTTGCGTCAGCAAAGCAAACCTCGTGTTCATTCCCGTTGGATGTGCGCGCCAGGGGGAGACGCGCATGACAGGGGCTACGGTCCCAATATTCGGCTTCGACAACATAAAAGCTCGCCGAGCGTTTCCTGACCGGAACCAGTTGGGAATCAAACTTCACCTGCAACCATCAGTTACACTGACCACTCTAAACTCCATCCTCGTCTGCCGCGCCTGAGTTTCGAGGGAGTGTGCCGAATTATGTGACATAATGGCCGACTGTGGATGCAGGAACCCCACTGAATTTATTGAAGACCTAATTCAGAAGGCAGCCAACGGTCTCTCGTCAGCGGCATGAGCGAGTATGTTCTGGATCTCCCTGGAGAACGGGAGAATCAAAGAGAGGTGGATTCTCTGCAAAATGGATGGTGTGTCATGTTCAGTAACCGGTCCAGAGATGAACTGGGTCAATACCACCTCGATTGCAATACGATGAACTGAATATGGGCAACGCATGAGGCCTAGGTATGGACCGGTTAGCGCCATCTTTTTGATGGTTCTGTGGGGAACCGTAGACCCGGCCTTAGCGGAATCCCCGAGTCCAACCGTCCATTGGGGTGGGTTGGCGTATCCAGATGCCTATTCGAAGCTCGACCTCGGATATACCGGGAATCGCTTCACAGAATTCGATGATGAGGGACAACGGTACAACGATACTCATGAGACGATGGGGATCAACTTTGCGACGATGAGTTGGAGTCAGCACTGGAAGCGGGTCGAAGGCTGGAGCACAAACTTGACATTCGGAGGAGGACCTACAGCAGAGCAGCCCACACGCTACCTCCAGAATGAGTTTGCCCATGGCACGATACTAGGGGATTCCGGGGTCCCCACTCGCCAGGTCCGCAATGAATTCGATTTTATGTTCGATGGCTCGATCACACGGTGGTTTCCGTTTTTCGATCAGCCCACAAAATTATTCGTCGGGGTTGGCGGCTCGACCGGTTCTCTCTACCACGAGGCCTTCGGCCGAGCGGGGATCCGGGGAGCCGAGGTCGGCTCATCGGCATTATCGCTGCTCGGTTGGGGTGAGGTGAACAATCTCGCAGCCGATTTTGTTCGTGGTGTCCGATGGTCTGCCATGGGCCGGATCGCACAGGCGTATGCCGGATCCGCCTTCCGGCATGTCGCTCAGCAGAATTATCTTGTTCAAACCTCACTGAGTTGGGGCATCTATGATGAGCGGCCTCTTCCAAAATTGGAGATTGAAACTGGTGTCAGTCTGAACTCAGGACTTTTTGTTGGCTTCCAAGGCCAATCCATTGAAGAATGGCTTATCTCCATTGTGACAGTGCGAGTAAGAAACGTTACCTTCGAGACCTGGAACGATGCTGTCAGCGAGAAAGACTTTGGGCCGACCTATGGGATGCGGCTCACGATCGATCTGTACCCGTGGATAGCGCCGCTAGTCGGATCATCGTAACAGTCACGGGGAGGCGCACAGCATTTGGATAGAAGCCCCCTAGTCACATATCCAACAACCTCGTGCCATTCCGCACTAGCGGATCAGTGCAGGTAACATTTTGACTGCTGATCTTCACTGAGCGCCAACTCAAGGCTTCTTCCGGTGCTGAGGCAGCACTATACTCGCAATTAATCTTGATTTCCCGCGCTGGCATGGTCATCTATGCGGCCTCCTTGCGGGGGGCACCCCAGTTCCTTGTACTCAATTTGCGCTAGTACGCGTGAGCCGGCTCCATGATTGTTATTGGAGATGCGATCCGCACAACAATGTGTTTGAGTTCACGGAGTAGTGTCGCAGCGGGCGCCTGAATTGTTCATTAAGTGTCGGCCATTGTTGCACGTCAAGTGGCAATGTACATCACGAGATCTTGCACGGGTGCCGATTCAACTTCTTTTGCAGGATGCAGATGAGACTCATATCGCGGTTGTTTGCCGGATAAGTTCAAACGGGCATCGCGGTTCGTCGATTGCCTCGCCAGCTGCAATATCGTTGTTGACAAATATCGAGTCCCACAATAAACTGCAGTCCGTGCTGGTTCTCTGAGTTTTTTCAGAGAAAAAGAAGGAAACCCGGTGCGAGTCCGGGGCTGCCCCGCAGCGGTGAGCGAGAACGAATCCACGAGAGGCACTGGCTCTTTGGAGCTGGGAAGTAGTGGATAGTAGGAGTACGGCAAAAGCCGAAGCGCTCGCGAGCCCGAAGACCTGCCAGCATCCGGCCCGGGAGAGACAACCTGAGCCGGTTCGACCTGGAGACCTCGAGGGAGGTTAGTAGGTCTGAGCTGGTTCGGATTCAGCCCCATCTTTCCGTTCTCGTTCACGACCACCCTCTTATATGGTTTTGTCGACACCCGTTGGGGGTGGAGGTCGGTTCGAGCACAGTTGCATATTCACGCGCGTTTCAACTGCCATCTTTTCCTCGCGGCTCTATGCAAAGGATAATCTCTTTTGCATAACCCGTCTGAGGAGGAACACGTTTATGCTGAGCACACCCGTCGAGGGAGTCACCAGTCTCGTTGCCACGCCAGAAGCCGCTACTCTTCATGAAGTCCAGACCGACAACATCTATCTACAGCAGACCATGCAAGTCAGAAAGCGCACCGGCTCCGCAGAACCGGTCGATATCACTAGGATCGTGTGTGCCGTCCAATGAGCGATGTTGAACGGCGCTAGTGATGATAGAGGCCGCCTCGGCCGGGCTGAGGTGGATAATGATGAAGGGGTAGTGACAGCGAGCAGTTTCTTACAATGACCACTTGTGGAGTGGCTGAAGGCACAACAGACTCTGTATGAACGGAACGACCCATCACACCGACGGTTCCCTGGCAGGCAGATCCTGGAAAGATTTTGTTCAGTATTGGGATGTCATTCCATTTCTGAGCATCCATCTGCTGTGCCTCTTGGCTTTTCAGACCGGGATTCGATGGGAATGGGTTCTGCTAGCTGTCGGCAGTTATTATCTGAGGATGATTGCCGTCACGGTGGGATATCATCGCTATTTTTCTCATCGCTCGTTCAAGACCAGCCGGGCATTTCAGTTTATCCTGGCGTTCCTCGCGATGACATCTGCACAGAAAGGCGTGTTGTGGTGGGCGGCCCACCATCGGCATCACCATAAATACTCAGATCAGGAAGAAGATGTGCATTCCCCACTGCAAAGAGGCTGGTGGTTTTCTCACATCGGATGGATACTCTCCACCGATTATATGCGAACCGATTTGAATCTCGTGAGGGACTTTCGTCGAAATCCTGAAATCTGTTTTCTCAACCGGTTCTACTGGATTCCGCCATTGTGCTACGCGCTGCTCATGTATGGCGTCTGGGGCTTCCCAGGTCTCGTCTGGGGCGTGTTTATTTCGACGACCGCCCTGTATCATTGTACATTCTTTATCAATTCCCTCGCGCACTTGATCGGTCGAGTCAGGTATAAATCCAACGACGGTAGTAAGAACAGTCTCATTCTTGCCATACTCTGCTGTGGAGAAGGCTGGCACAACAATCACCATCATTATCAGTCGGCCGCCAATCAAGGATGGTTTTGGTGGGAAGTGGACGTGTCCTATTACGTCTTGTCGCTGCTGTCTTGGTTCGGGATCGTGTGGGATCTTAGAACGCCTCCCGAACACATCAAAGCCAGAACCATCGCCGCCGAGAGTGGATTCCCCATGGGGCGCACTCCGCCAGCCCATAGTCAAGGACCGTCATAAGATCCCCACAGCTCGGACCCGCTTCAAGCCACTAAGGACAATCCTGCGATGAGCCACAAACAGGTCATTCAACAATTGCTCGACAAGGCCCAGATTCAAATCAACGGCACCAAGCCGGGAGATATTCTGGTGCATAATGACAAACTCTATGGCCGTGTCCTGGCCGAGGGATCGTTGGGACTTGGCGAGTCATATATGGATGGATGGTGGGATTCCGTCCAGCTCGACGAGTTCTTCTCTAAGGTTCATATGGCCCAACTCGACCAGGACGTCGTCGATAAGCGTCTCATCGTCAATGCAGTCAAAGCACGCCTCTTCAATATGCAGAACAAACAACTTTCCAAGAGAGTGGCGCAGCAACACTACGATTTGGACAACGACTTTTACGAAAAGATGCTGGACCCGCACATGCAATACACCTGCGCCTACTGGAAAGGGGTGCATACTCTGGCCGAAGCACAAGAACAGAAGTTGGAGCTGATCTGCCGGAAGTTACAGCTTCGCAAGGGCGATCGTATCCTCGAACTCGGATGCGGATGGGGAGGCTTTGCGCAATATGCGGCCAGCAAGTATGGCTGTTCGGTGGTGGCCCATAATATTTCCTCGGAACAAGTTGCCTTTGCGCGCCGATGGTGTGCGGGCCTTCCCGTTGAAGTGATTCAAGGGGATTACCGGGAAGCGACCGGCGTATTCGATAAGGTCGCTGCCATCGGTTTGTGCGAGCACGTCGGATATAAGAATTACCGAACGTTGATGGAAACGGCCCACCGCAGATTGAAACCGCACGGCCTCTTCTTGCTCCACACCATCGCGAACAATGCCTCAGTCACCACTTCCGATCCATGGTTTGACAAGTATATTTTCCCGGGCGGCATGCTTCCTTCTGTGGCCCAGCTCGGCTCCGCAATGGATGGACTGCTTGTGATGGAGGATTGGCATAATTTCGGACCAGACTATGACAAGACGCTCGTGGCCTGGCAGAACAACGTGGACAAGCACTGGGGGGAATTTAAGGCAAAGTTCGACGAGCGGTTCCATCGAATGTGGCGCTACTATCTGTTATCTCTCGCAGGGTCGTTCCGCGCCCGGAAGATTCACCTCTGGCAAATTGTGATGTCCAAGCAGGGTGTACTGGGCGGATATGAATCGGTGCGATAACCGGCATGATCTCACAGCAGGAATACGCCGGCAAACGAGAGCGCGTGGTGGCAGCCATTCGCTCGATGAATGCAGCCGATCCTCTCGCGCTTGAAAAATCCACATCCAATCTATTCCGGCAGCGTGTGCAGGAGCACGTGCACCGACTTGATCTGCGTGATTTCAATCATGTGATCCGGGTGGATGAGCATGAGCAGTTTGCAGAAGTCGAAGGCTTGACGACCTATGAAGAGCTGGTTCGGGAAACACTCCCGTTTCAGCTCATGCCCACCGTCGTACCCCAGCTCAAGTCGATTACCATTGGGGGGGCTATCGCTGGTATCGGGATTGAATCGTCTTCATTCAAGTGTGGCTTTGTGCACGAAACTGTGCAGGAACTCGAAATCCTCCTTCCCGATGGAAGAGTCGTTGTGGCGACGAAAGCGAATGAATACAGCGACCTGTTTTTCGGCTTTCCGAACTCCTATGGCACGCTCGGGTATGTGCTGAAGCTGAAAGTGAAGCTTGTCCCCATCAAGCCGTTCGTCAAACTGACACACCATCGTTATTCAGACTGGGAACAATATTTCCACGCAGTCGCACGATTGTGCAAAGAACGGTCTGTGGATTTCGTGGACGGGACGATCTTCACCGACAAGGATCTGTATATCACCACGGGTGAATTCATCGACCGCGCCGAATGGCTCAGCGACTACACGTATTTGCAGATCTACTATCAATCGATCCGGCATAAAAAGACCGACTATCTCACGGCCCATGACTATATCTGGCGTTGGGACACCGATTGGTTCTGGTGTTCCAAACATTTCTTCCTGCAGTATCCCGTGATGCGATGGCTCTGGGGGAAAAAGCGACTTCGCTCTTCGGTGTATTGGAAGTTATTGAAGTGGTCTCGTCGATCACCCGTAGCCCAATGGATCTCCAAGGCAATCGAGGACCGGCAAGAAGCCGTCATTCAGGATGTCGAAATTCCTATCGAGCATGCGCCTGAATTTGCACAATTCCTCCATGAGGAAATCGGGATCAAACCGGTCTGGGTTTGTCCTGTGACGGCCTATGATCCGTCGGTTTCATATGCACTGTATTCTATGAAACCGCACAAACTGTATGTCAATTTTGGATTCTGGGATGCGGTGAAGACCGATCACGAAGAGGGATACTTCAATAAAGCCATAGAAGCCAAAGTGCGGAAACTCGAGGGCCAAAAATCCCTCTATTCGAACTCGTTCTATTCCAGAGAAGAATTTGGGCAGTTGTACAATGAAGGTGGCTATCGCCGACTGAAGACTCGATACGATTCCGCGGGCAAACTTAACAATCTCTATGAAAAGTGTGTATTAAGGAAGTAGTGAGCTTCGGCAATGCATCGGTGGCATACGTCCGGATGTCGCTTAAGAGGTGGAGGCTCGAAGCGGGCTGACTCCCTTGCAGAATGGCTGGCCTGCCGTATCTAACAATGTACCCGGAAATTCAGCGAAGTCGTATCCCCCTCCGCTATTCTCTCTTATTGAGGCGTTTCATCATGAGGCCCAAGCTCACGATGACTGCCAGAAATATCAAGATTCCCAGCAGGAGCCATCCGAGCACACAGGAAAAATCCTCATTACAGTAGTCGAACATAAACTGCCAAAACCTGGTCATCTCGGTCTTTGCCATGCCCTGTGTCAACATCGTATCCACTCCTTGGCTCTTCAACGGGGCGCTAGACCGCATTATTCATGACGATTCATTGTGAAATCGCCTGGCGAGTCTGCCAGCCGAAGGTTCGGCGGAAGCGCGTATGAATAATACGGATGAGTATAACATCTCCACCCGTGTACTTGACAGTCTCCAAAGACTAGTGAATAATGCATCGCCCAAAAGGAATTGTTGCGCAGATTGTGAAGATAGAAAAGAGGATGTTTCGTTGCGGCGAGTGTGCATGGCGGGTGAACGGTGCGCGTCGAACACATCACCTGACCCTGTCCGCGTGCTGTAGTGCGAGCAAGAGGATTTAAGAAACGCGCCGGAAACTCCACGCGCATTGCGTGATGAGATTGCCCGTTGCGGAAAAGGCGGGCGGTCATTTGTGATGCGCGGTCCTGTTCTTCGAGTCTCGGCTGTGAATCTGTGCACGCTATTACAGCGGCCGCTCTTGTCTGACTCACTGACTCACGTATCACTTCACCAACCACGAATACATTCACATAGTCAGTCACATCGAAGATGGTGCGATCTCGACCTTGACGAACGATGGCGGTCAGGGAACGAGGCCGGCTCCATATCCGCCCAAGCCGGACGCAGTCCTCCTTGCTGCTCCAGGCTCAATGTTGTCAAGGAGAATTTATTTACATCATTCATTCATATCAATGGAGGTTTTTGTAGCCATGAATTATAGAAACATTACACTCGCAGTTGCCGGACTGGCCTTGTCCTTGTCGTTCCTTGCTGCTCCCGTTATGGCTGCCGAGAAAGATGGCGTCATGATGAAGGATGGCAAGATTGTGAGGTTGCAGGAAGGGAAGGATATCGGCCGGATGGATCGCGAGACGACCATGTCCAATGGTACGAGAGTCATGATGAACGGCAAGATGATGATGAAGGACGGGAAAGAGGGGCAGTTGCAGGAAGGCCAGATCATGATGCTGGACGGGAAGTTGATCGAGGGCGGCAAGGAAGGCAAGTAGCTTCTCAGAGTCGTTGGATCTGACGACACTCGACGTCCTGGCGGCTAGCGGAGCTCAGCGTGGCTCCGCCCCGCCAGTTCTTCGAGTACCAGTAGTTTTTCGTTGAGGTCCGGAGCGAGAGGATGGCTGTAAAATCACTGTTTCAGCCACTCAACTGAGACGCTTCATCCGCGTCGCCGTAGTACGTGACCGTCTAGTATCGTTTTAGAAACAGCCCCTAGTACCAGCCTAGGTGGTCCACTGATCACCAATTAACGGTAGATTACGTTTTGAAGACCCGCACCGGCTCTGATTCTGCCTCCGATCAGTCTGCTAGGCCGGGATCGTCTCAGGCCTCAGTTCCAACTCCCAGAAACCCGCGAACGATGTCCGACAGCTCAGGAGCCCGCAGATAACCGTAGCTGTTGTGCTGGTCGTTTTTCCCTGCTCGATCGACGTAATCGTTGTGGATCAGGTCATCCTGGACTCGGATGCCGCCTGGAGTAGGCCGATAGTCATCGGCTAGACTACAGTCCAGGGCAATCCTATCTCTCGGATCAGATAAGTTTGTCCATTGCCGCACTTGCTGCGGGACGAGGGTGTTCGAGAACTCCTCTCGGACATGTTGTGTCACGACCGGCAATCCAAGTGGCGAGCCGATTGTCACGAAATGGTCGATTCCCGGTGGGTGCTGCTCCAGCATCCGTAATACGTCATAGGCGATAATCGATCCCACCGAGTGAGCGATAAGACACACACGATTGTCCGCATGGCGCTGAAGAGCGTTGGCCATCCTGTCGCGCACGCGGCTCCGCACGTCGGACTTTCCGTAATAGTCTCTGAGGTCGTCAAAGGCCATTCCAAGAAGACGGTCAACGTGTTCATCAAGACCAATCAAATCTTTACCTCTGTCGATGGCTCGGCCGCCCCACTTTTCTGCGATCGCTCTGACCGTATCAATCGCGGCTCCCCCGTACCGCGGCAGAGGGCCTTGCCTATCTGCCGTGATATACGGGTTGTCGAGATCGGCTTCGGGTATTGGCTCGGGATATTGAATGTCAGCCCAATAGACCAGTTCGAAGGCGAGCGGAGGCGCGAGATTGAGATTGCGTTGTAGCCCCTCCTGAAGCGACATCACCCACCACCGGGCCAGCAGATTCTTCTCAGGCTTATTCTTGAGACCATGAATCCCGATCACCACCGATGCAGACATAGCAACTCCTTATGGTTCGATTTCAACGCCCAACATACTCGACAGCGACGAGGGAGGCAATCACTAGCACGCTGCGGGAAAACCATTTCGGCACAGCAAGTCTTCGATGGCCTGGATAGCTCGGGCAAGAACAAAACACTCCCCAAAGATGCTCAAAATGGCCGTCCCACCGCCCGTGAAATGTGAGAGGTTTCGGAGGAAGACCGCTTGGCCGTTCCCACGTTTCACCGTGAGGTCTTACCTTTCACGGTTCATGAGAGCGATGCGAGAAGGCCGCAGGGGAAAAGGCGCACTTCGGCGCGCCTGGCTCGGGTGAGTTAGAAGAGCGACTTTGCGTCGCACGGCTCTTTAACGAAATTGTAGGCCGATCGAGAACGTTGCCGCATAGCCGTCGGCCGTTGTCGTCGGAGCGAGCATGAGTCGATCACCGCCACGGCGGAAGATCCAATCATGCTGATTTCTCGCGGTGCGCTGTCCATTCGAGGCATACGGCGGGTCAGCATGAACGCGATCGGTCAGTCTATCGTCGAAGTACAATTGCGACGTGAACTCGAAGCTCCGTTGGGCCAGGGGCGCGGTGCGAATCTTGAAGTGAATGTGTATGGTTCGGCCTGCATACCAGCCTGGGTATACCGTGACGAACCGAGCCTCGCCGCGCGCGTCGGTTACCTGATAGCCACGTAAAAATTTCTGGCCGATGGTATCAAAACCAGGATCCTGCACATCCGAGTAGACACCTCGTGCATCGCAATGCCAAATATCGACTTGGGCGCCCGGCAGCGGCTGACAGTCTCCGGCATTAAGGCGTGAGACTAGTAGCGTCAGCGCTAGTGGTGTACCTGGCCTGACTCGCCCGTCGGTCGGATCCGATCGAATGTCGGACCGATTCAAGCGCTCATCGACAAAATACGGACCTTCTGTTTGTTCCGGTCTGGCGACACATGAGGGTTCAAGCATACCTGATAGAGCTTGCCTAGGGATCAAACTGCCGGCCATCAGCCAGACAGCGCTACCACCCAGCATAAGCACAATTTCACGGCGGGAAAGAAGATGTCCCACAGGCCTGTTTTTATACGTCATCGGCATCCTCCATCTTTCGAGCGCGCTGCTGTGTCGAATATGCCGGCAGCAGCGCTTAGGTGCGGGCTAGTATCGCTCCGTCAGCAGCATAGATATCCCATCATACCGTTGGTACCCGTCGAGACACTATCTGATTGTACGGACAAAGTTGGAACGCTATGCGGAGGAAACGGGGGCTGGAGACTTTTTTTAGTCATACAAGGAATTACTTCGAAGTAATTTCCGCATTTCCCAGACAGAAGGGTGAGGCTCGGTCAATTCGGCATGCTCCAAGTCAATTTGAGGGTTGTAGGGAGGGATCAGGCCACTTCTGACTTGGGTGACAGAGTACCAACATTCGTACTTTTGCCCCCAGCGGTCTCGATACAATAGCCGGAGGTAGCCAATCGTCATGAGTTTCACGCGGATCGGAGCTTCCGGACCCAAGACAACAGCTACCACGTGTTTCTCATAACGTGGGCCGCGAGGATATACTTTCTTGACGGCGAAATTTCCTTCCCACCCGCCTAGGTGCATCACGCAATCGTACGCCACGCCAAGTCCGACGTTCTCAAGTTCCGGATAGAGGGTCAGCACGTCCCCTGAGTTCATCGCGGACAGGTTCGCAATTCTGAGATCTGGCTGAGTCGCGCGGAACTCCTTCTTGATTCTGGCGATGAACACATACAGATAGAAGGAAGCGACCCCTCCGATAACGAGGAAAAGCACCAAGCCAATCAGCAATGACCAATCCATACCTGAATGTATGTCCCGGTGAACGATCTTGTCCCGTGGCTGAAATGGGGAGAGACTATGTTCTAGCGAGGGAAGTGTCAACCGGATGATTATTGAGGAGGTTCTGAGATTTCAGGAGATGGCCCCTCGAGTACCGCGACACGGGGGCTGAGAGCTCCTTCTACACACGCAGAACGAATGCACCAATGATTACCGAAATGAGCAGCAGTCCGCCGATGACAACGGCCGCCATGTTCAAGGCAGTAAACCCCTCGTTTCGATCATGTTGTGGGACCAATACTTCGTTGACTCGGTTGGCAGCCTGTTGAACCGGGATGAGGAAGACGATGGACAACAACGCAACCAGTCCGTATGGATCCGGAAGTAGCCAGAGCGCCGACAGCAGAATCCATCCGGTGGCCAGAACATGTACAGAGATGGAGTGACCCATCTTGAGCGAGACAGCGCTGCGCTGAACCTTCTCAAACAATGTATAGCAGTATATGAACATAAAAAACGTTTTCCAAAATGGGCTCGCGTCAGACTGTTCACGTTCCAGGATGAGCTTCCAATTCTCGTAAAACCAATACAATTGGTACATCCCAACAGTGCAGAAATGCATGACAATAAATTTGGTCAAAGAAACAGGAAAGTAAATCGGCATCGAGTCGCCTGCAGCAGGGACTTCAGCGGCAGCTGGTGAACGACTGTCTAGAGTCTCTTGATCATTCTCGTCGTTCAAGGCGTCCCCCCCTCCGGAACCTCGGAAATAGACTACTTCCCAATGAAAATGGTGTCAACGAAGCATTCAGTGAACGGTTGGCATTTCAAGGTGTGGGGCGTTGGCGGTGTCGAAGGTGGCCCCCCGCAGTTCAATCTAGCTGCCTTGTGCGGATGTGGATCGTCGGGTAGTTCGAGCACAACGTGCGAGGACTATGGCGGCGACCCCGAACTGACCGGCAGCGTACGGACTACCCCGCAACAAGGGTCGAGTTTCTGCGTGAATGTTGGATGCCAAGACATGATCCTTTATCTTGTGACCCGGTCATCTCTGCGCCTGATGCCGGCCAACGCCACATGATCAGAACGCCTTTGTCAGCGGGCGAAAGAGCAACCCGGTGTTGGAGACGCGGAGTTCGATCGTGATGCGATCGCGTGCGGGGAAGAATGCCGCCGATCCATATTCCGCATCGACCACCGGCTCCAGCCAGCCGTAACTGCGACGAAGTGCGAACACGTCGACCAATCGATCCGTCGTGAGCTGGTAGACAGTGCGCGGCCTCATGCGCTCATCCTCGATGCGGTGGTAGCGTCCCGCAATGCGGTCCAGCTCATAGGCTGTGTGCAGGCCGAACAGATTCGCCCAAGGTTTCCATTTCAGAATATGCGCATCGACGTAGACCTCATCGCCCGCTAACCAGTAGCTCTCCGTCTGCCCGTTCGCCAGGTGAATCGTCACGCGAAACTGCGATGGCCCAACCGGCTCCGTTTGAATAGTTGCGGCGAGATCCTCGCGCGTAAGGGCTCGGTAACCTTGCAACGAGAGCTGAAGTGTCAGAAACAAAGCGCCGGATGCCAGACAGACCAAGGCCAAGGCGGTATGCACTGACAGGCGAACGAACCGCCGTCTCCGCGCCGATGCCACCCCGGTCAGCATAAACAAGAGGCCGAGTACACCGAATCCTATGGATGTGGCCATCAGCCAATCGATCATGAAGGTACCTCGTGATTCGTCGGGGTGCCGCGCATCCGTAAGACGCTACAGACCATGGCTAAGTCTAGCAGGCTGGGGGAAACCCGCTCATTTATTGGGCGAAACGCAAGGAACGCTACCAAGGTTGCCTTTGCCGTGCATATCGGGAGACCCCCATCCTTTCGAGACCGCGGGTTGCGCGAGCACAGAAGATCATCCGCCTCCATTTCCTTCTCTGTCTTTCTGATTGTGCAGTCTCAACGAGTAAGAAGGATGGTCTGGCCCGGTTGGAAATGGTGTGTGAAGCTTGGCGGCGCATCAGGGCCTCTTGTACAAGAGGCCCTGGTGGACTGGAGGATGACTAGGCCCTATTGCACTTCTATGGTGATAGTCTGGCTGGCCGCGACGAGTCCGTGATCCTTCGTGGCGCCGGTCACGGTGATCTGGTGCGTCCCCTTGCTCAAACCCTTGAACGTTCCCTGGAAGCCCTTCTGATACTCATTATCGACGTACACGTGGGCATGGACCGCCTGGGAGCCCTTCGTCAACTCGTACTTCAGTTCGAAGCTATCGCTGACCTTGTCCCCGTTCTTGGGAGACGTAATCATGATCTTCGATCCGTCCTCGATTGGTTTATCCGCTGCGAACACTGGTGCTCCGCTCAGACAGCCCGCTAACGCGATCCCTAATCCCATGAGCCCGATACGTCCTATCACATGCATCACGACCTCCTTGTTTGAACCAGTTAAATGACCACTGCACCTTACCACCCCCTACGGAAGAACTTCCTGCCCGGATTCAATTCGTTTCCTCGGTCCGATCGAAGAGGGTGTGGGTTCACACCCGTTGTGGGTTCAAAGTTTCTTGCTTCGAAGGCCTCACGCCTCAATACGACGAGGCAAACCTCACGAGTACACGAGTCTGCGTCATGCGTGGTCGTCGAAACGAGCTTGTCGCAATCGACAGGTGAGAAAGGGTGAGCAAGCGGAGTGCCAGTTGAACTTTGTTTATGTTTTCAAGAGATAGACCTCAGGGCTCTCACGCGTCTCGTTTTGAGATTGTAAATGATGTCGGCAGGCTCCTACGCAGGCAGAGTCCTTCACTGTAGGAGTAAAACCTACATAGCGCGAATGGATGCGCCACATTCTCATTCCATCGGAGGGCACGCGCTTAAGATGTAACCGGATTGATATGCGAATCGGTTCTGTCCAGGTTTTTCGACCTGCATGTATGACGCACCGCCTCGCGCATTTCTCACGCTTGTCGGATGCGGTTGCTGTTGTTAAAGTATTACTGACACACTCGGAATACAAATGCTGCCCTTCGGTCTCTCGTTCTGGCTTGCGGGCCAATCGGAATTTTCCGATCGTTCGCCGTTCTGTCTCGCTCATGGCGGGATACGAGTTCTAGGGCCATTAGGAATCTTGACGTGGGGACCGTGAGCACACTACACTCAAGAAATACTGGTATTTAAGGAGGCGTTCATATGGCTGAACAACGCGGGCTTAGCGGCGGGAAGAAGTCTTCGGTGTTACGGGACGCGGCTGCGTTGACTACTCAATTGGCGGCCGGCCTGGAGAAGATCGGGCTTGCGATGAAGAGCCGGACGTGGCGGCGAGAAGGTCGAGCAGGTCTTGGTCCTTTACAGCGACAGGTTCTCACGCTTCTTCGATCCAAGCCCGATCAACGCGCGACAGTTTCCACGGTGGCGAACGAGTTGGCCGTCAGGCTTCCGACCGCATCGGAAGTCATCGCCACGCTCGAACGGAAGCAGCTGGTTCGCCGGCGTCGTGACATGAGCGATGGACGGGTTGTGACGGCGCAGTTGACGGCCAAAGGGAATCGGTCCGTCACGCCTTCTTCCCGTATGCCCGATCGACTGGCGACTGCGACGGAAGCCCTCTCGGCATCGGAGCAAGTCGTCCTCCTCAAGTCCCTGGTGAAGGTGATTCGTAGTCTCCAGGAACAGGGTGAGATTTCGGTCGCGAGGATGTGCGTGTCCTGTCACAACTTTCGCCCCAATCAACACGATAGTGTCGATCGCCCGCATCACTGTGACTATTTGAAGGTTCCGCTTGGGGATCGTTCGCTACGGCTTGATTGCCATGTGTATGAACCAGCTTCGACCGCACAGACCAATGAGGCCTGGGTCAACTTTACTAGTTCTCGCACCGCGTAGGTGGAATTGGGATGAGCGGGCTTGCAAGGAAGTAGGGAATCCATGAGTGAAAGAAAGACCACCATTCTCTTTAAAGCAGGATCGCCTCGCTCATCAGAGGATGAATGGCTTGGGGCCGAATCCCATATGCCGAATCTGAATCGGGAGCTTCGGCGTCGTGAACCGAGAGGATTGGGCGTCTCTTCCGGTTGGATAGTCGGTGCAATGTTTGCGGCGGGTGTGGCCGCCGGATGTCTTGTCATGCATCTATTCGACCGAAGGTCTCACACCTCTTAGCAGAATAGTGAAAAACTCCGCGAGCATCCGAAGATCGTTGTGTGGTTTGTCTGGTCTGTCTGGTTTTTTGGTTGAGCGAAACTACGCCGATGAACCAGATCAACTCGTCCCGTAGCCTGCGAGATCTCCCTCGTTCTTAGCGCGGCCCATTTCGATACAAGAGGTGATCGGCTTCGATCTGCGAGAGTAGATCATCCAGTGCGGCTTGGATCGCTTCTGTAATGGGGGTCTGATCAGAAGCCGTGACCCACCGAACGCTCGACCCTACCGTTTCATTTTCCGCCAGATAAGACTTGATCGGCGGCTTCTCCGAAGGGCCCAGAGCTGATTCCAGGCGTAGACGGTAGCGGTAGGTGTCGTGGGACCGCATGGTCAGCCAGGCTTTGATGGTCAGGGTGAGATCAGCCGGTTGATCTCCGACCGAGGCGAATGACCGGCGCGACTGGATATAGTTGATTGCAGCAGAGCGAAGGTCCTGTGCCGGCCACTCAAGCAAGACAATGCCCGGCCTGTGATCGGCGCCTTCCAGTGCGAGAAATGGCACAATGACTTGGAGTGATTGCGCGATGGCGGCAGGCGAAACAGCTGAAGGCGCCGGAGTGACGTGAATTCGGTGGACGCACCCCAAGCTGAGCAGCAGGAGCCCGCTGAAAATTATTCGAGAGGATAGACGTAGGAAGTGATCGCCGTTCACGGATTCGTCGTTGTTGCAGTGGGCGGATTGATCAAGTCTAAATCCTTCAAGGCGCGCAGGGCCTGTTCTCGATATGGTCGGTCCGTGGGATTCGTATAGGTGTCGATGACACGTCGATAGGTGGCGCGGGCTTGGGGGTACTGACGCTTGATGGCGAAGTATTGGCCCAACGCCAGCCAGTTTGTGGCTGCGGCCTCGTTGGCGGTTTTCATCAAGGCAAACTCCCGTTCGACCGATGTGGTGCCTTGTTGGCCGGCCCGTTTCCTGACGGTGTCTCCCATCTGGCTCGCCATCGCTTCAATCTGCTCATTGTCCCGGATCGCGGATTCCACTCTGTTGGCTTTCAGACTGTCATAGAACGCGTCGGAATGATTCTTGATCAAGTTCGCCCGCTCTTGATAGGTATCATGGGCGCAAGCGGATCCTATCAGGCAGCAGGCAGCAAGCAGCAGTGGCCGGTACGATACAAATCCGCGTCTTGACATGACTCATACTCCTTGGGGTCCTTACCAGGTGAGGACCCCATATTCTTGATGCAGTGTATCCTAACCGAATTCGGAAAGGAAACGCGACCGGGCCCCGTCACGCCGTCCGTGTCCGCTAGTGACACATGCGTCTGAAGTATGATAAAAGTCCAGCTCATTTTTTCTCGCTCCGTGTCGTCCCCATCGTCTAGCCTGGCCTAGGACATTGCCCTTTCAAGGCAGTAACACGGGTTCAAATCCCGTTGGGGACACCAATCCTTTTGCATGGCCGATGAGCAGCTTCCCAACCGAGGCTATTCCCTTGAATTCATAGCCTGATCTGGTAGGTATGAAGGGGACGCGCTCGCCATTGAACAGCTTGGTGAGGATTTGGCGGGCCTGTGTGATCTGGCGGCTCAGGAGCGTCTCCCACGATCGCCTGAAATGCGCTCGGAGTTCCGCCTCGAGTGCATCATAGTCGTTCTCATCAAGGTCTTGAGCCCTATTCAATTCAGCCAGATCTTTCGATAGGCTGGCTCGATGTTTGGTAGACTCCTTCAAGGCTTCAATAAGAGCGGGGATGTCTCCTCCCGATGAAATAGCAGTAACCAGCCGGCTGATCTCGATATCCACCTGCTCAATCTTGCTGCTATAGAGGTCCATTGGAGTATCCCCATAGCAGCCTACGTTTGGCTACAGGTTCGGGCATACTGATCGCGTCATGATTATGATGGTGTGATGGGGAGGGCAGCACCAGCGTCAGGAAACGCCGGCCGGTCAGGTGATCAAGCCTGCCCGTTGCCGCCCGTGAACTAGTCAATGGCTTTCTGACCCCAGCCTTTCGTTCGCATGCAGAGATTCACGTGGGTCTGCCACGCCTCGCCGGCACTCATCGATACCTGCTGTTCGGCCTCGTGTACGCAGGCGGCTTTGTTCTGGGCCATGCTTGTCAGGGTGGGTTGCGGGCCAGGGCCGATCCATTCGTATACAGTCGGTTTAGACAGCGGGGCTGAAGGAATCGGCTGAGAGTCCATACACGCAGCGAGTGCGAAACACACGAACGCGATAAGGATGGTCATGGATATGCCCTCCTCAATTCTGTTCAGATGATCTTAACGCACCGCGCTTGATATACCTATGTCGCTCCTCGCATTTCAATCCGGCCATCCTGGCCGCTCCATCACAAAATAAAGGCCCGGCTCCGAAAGGACCCGGGCCTTTGCTTCAGTCGGACGAGGAGGACGGTCATCGCACGTTTTGAAGCAAGGTGACGATACCGCACTTGCGGAGGCCTTGCAGACGAGGAAATGCCCTAGTTATTTCAACTTCTCACCCGAAGAATTTACCGCATCGTAGATCATGCCCATCGCTCAGCCGTCCTTATGATCCAACCCTGGCAAATGCCTCTGTTAGCCAATTTGCAACCATATCGGACTCGGGAAGTTCCTAGTTCGAAACCTCCCTAAAGAATATATGCTTGGCCTAAGCAACATGATGACCATCCTATTTATTGTCTACTGGAAGTTCGTCCGTCAGTGTCGGCTGAATGAGCACATCATGCCCCGGGGGGGATATAGGTGGCGTCGCTTGCGTACACATTCAGTTCCTCCACACTTTTGGAACCAGCCAATACGATCTCGGTTATCAAGACTACGAGTGCGACTGCAAGACTCACCTTAAATACTGTCACCTGACACCTCCTTTGTTTGCTTCTTCGTTATCAAGACACAATAAAGGCCCGGCCCCTTTCGGAGTCGAGCCTACCTGAGAGTACCCGATGCGTGTACTGCTCGTGCACGAGGTTCCCATTATGCACCAGCAGTTTTCCATCCAGGCGCCTCAAGCAAGTTCACAATATCGTACCTATCCAGACCCTGCCCATGCGGAACATCCCTAGTTCGCCCTGGATACCCCGGCCACTCCTCGTGCCGCTTCTTATTGTGTCGCTATGAGTTCCTGCGCCAGCGCGGGTAGCTAATATTTTCGCCAAATAAAAGTGGTCAATAGTGAACAGTTTTCCATTGAGCTTGTGAACCATCATATTCATGATGGAGAAGAAGCTGTTCCCTCCTCCTTGCCCAAACTGCCATTCCCACGAAGTCCAACCTGTGTGGAGCGACCCCATTTCCACCATTCAACCCGAAAGACCTCGCATGCCTCTATGGGCCTGTCAGGATCCGCTGTGTCTGCACGAATGGACGAGAGAAGCGGATGCCTGATTCATCACGCGCATCAGCAATTGGACTCACCACGTTTCCCTTCTGAACCGTCACCGCCCTTTCTAGCGAGGGCGAGCAATCGCTCTAGCCGATCTAAGCTGATCGCGTTCTGCCCGATCGTTGACATGAGGCGAAAGCCGCGCCCGCCCACAATGCGACCACCCGCGATGGCTGTTCTACTGCGCATGTTCGCCGACTTGCGAAATTGCTTCATGTTCATGGCGTGATGCTCCTATGCAGGTGAACGGGAACCATTCCTCTCCTTCGTTTAGCCCGTCCCTTCTCTTTTCGCGGTGCTCTTTAGATCCGTGAGGCGCACCTCGTGGAAGGACTGAGCTGTTAGAGAATTGGGACGTCAGACCTGCATAAAAGGCCGAAATGTTCGCTACCGTACAGACGAGGAAGTTTCGCGCTTGCTACGCTGGTCCTTCTAGTGAACGAGGTTCGTATGGATGTATTCAAAGATATATCGCTGGATGTTAGGCAATTGATTTCTATCAACGAAAAAATCCACAGCGCCGTCCTTCGAGGCAGTACTCTCAATCACGATGAAGCAGAAATTGTAGTGCACTGTGCGAAAGAGCTGTTGGATCTCGCGCAAAGAACAGGCTCCAGGCCTGCAAACGGAGAAAGGGTATCCCCGGTCAGATAGTGGGTCAGTTTGGCCTGTAATTTCTATTGAGGGCAAAAAGGCATTAGCCTTGAACGCTACATTTTAACGCTTCATGCGGACCCGTCTTACCGGGAGGAGGTCTGAATAATTGAGAATCCTCGCCGTTCACCCCGGCCCGCTCATGTACACCAAGATCTATCTGCGGCTGGAGCCACTCGGGCTCGAGATGGTGGCCCAGGCTGCCCGCCAAGCAGGACATGATGTGTACCTGATCGACCTCCAAGTAGAAACGTGGAACGATTTTCTGGCGCAAATTCGGACCTGGAAGCCTGACGTTGTGGCATTCGCGTGCAACTATCTGGCGAATGTCCCGGAGATCGTGGATCTCGCCAAGTTGGCCAAGAAAGAATTACCGAACGGCTTTGTCTTTGTGGGAGGGCATAGCGCCTCCTTTGTGGCCAAAGACTTTCTGAAGCATGGGGATGGCGCGATCGATTGTGTGCTCAAGGGCGAAGGGGAGGGTTCTGTCCCCAAGCTGCTGCTGGCCGTGGAGCATGACCGCAAGGCGATCACCACAGTGCCTGGGGTCGTGACGCTCGAGGGAGAGGGCCCTCCGCCCCAATTCATCGAGAGCCTCGACGACATACGTCCTGCACGAGATCTGGTGCGACACCGGCGCAAGTATTTCATCGGCGTCCTAGATCCCTGTGCTTCAATCGAGTTCGCACGAGGCTGTCCTTGGGATTGCTCCTTCTGCAGCGCTTGGACTTTCTATGGTCGAAGCTATCGGATGGTCAGCACGGAGAAGGCGGTGGAGGAACTGGAACGGGTTCAAGAACCGGGGGTCTTCCTGGTCGACGATGTCGCCTTTATCCAAGCGAAGCAGGGACTTGAGATTGGTGAAGCGATTGCGCGGCGAGGGATTAAGAAACAGTACTACATGGAGACACGCGGCGATGTTTTGTTGCGCAATAAGGAGGTCTTCCAGTTCTGGAAGACGCTGGGACTCCAGTACATGTTTTTGGGTGTGGAGGCCATCGATGAAGAAGGACTCCGGATGCATCGAAAGCGCATTTCGCTGGGGAAAAACTTTGAAGCGCTGGAATGTGCTCGGTCACTTGGTCTCACCGTTGCCATTAATTTAATCGCTGACCCCGACTGGGATCAGGAACGATTCAAGACGGTCCGGTCATGGTGCATGGACATCCCTGAGATTGTGAACATCAGCGTCAACACGCCCTACCCTGGAACTGAGAGCTGGCACACGGAAGCGCGCAAGATTCAGACAAGGGATTACCGCCTCTTCGATATTCAACACGCCGTGTTGCCGACGAAGTTACCGCTACCTGAATTCTACGCGGAGTTGGTCAAGACCCAACAGGTTCTCAACAAGAAGCATCTCGGCTGGGCCGCCCTGAAATCCACAGCAACACTTGCGGCTGGGCATCTGATGCGTGGGCAGACCAACTTCGCGAAGATGCTGTGGAAGTTTAACCGCGTCTATAACCCGCAGCTCCAGCTGGCCGACCACCAACGCCCGGTGTACTATGAAATGTCGCTCCCGCCATCCGCGCAGGACACCGTGAACTCGAAGCTTCTGTACATTCTTCCGGCAAAAGGACGACGAGGACGTGTCGTCGACGACTCGACCGAGCAGTTCATCGAGACCACCCGAATGGGAACCAGCCTCTAGCTAGAGCGGAAATTCACGCCGTCAGGGCAATCGTCACCGAAGGGTTAAATCGTGACCTAATCGAGCTCCCACGACCATCTTGGTCAGGCCGTCCTGCTGCGTGATCGTCGCTCCTAACCAACTCGCCCTGTCCAACGTTCTGCGCGCCTGGGTCTAATAACCTGTCTCACCTTCATCGCAAACGCAGCCGAGTTTTCAGCGGCTTTTCCGTATCCTTCCGCCGGTCCCAAAAACAAATGACAATGGAGCTCTGCAACATCTAACATTTATCGGTAAGTTTCAGCTCATTCATCACTACGCATGGCGAGGTTGCTGTTCCTGTAATGTTTGTCTTCGGTCACCTCTTTGCCAAACCAGGAGGGTGGAGAAAACCGCTGACTCTCTTCGGCTGTTTCGAATTCAATCTCAGCGACGACGAGCCCGGTAAGTGAACCTTGATACACATCGAGTTCAAGTTGACAGCCGTTTTCCTTCATCGTATATCGGGTCTTTTCTAGTCGTCGTCCTTCAGTCGACGGCCAGAGCGCGAGAAACTGCTCTTGCGAAATCTCGACTTCAGTCTCATCGCGTGTGAGTCCTCCCTGGCTCTTTACGGTCTCAAAACATTTGTCCCCCATGCGTCGGACCCGGACCTCAGCTCCGTCTGACGAGATGGCGAGATAGCCTTGGACAATCCGCTCGTGTTTCACCTCCGCGAGTTTCGGAAGCTCCCGCACTAACCATTTCCGCTCGATTTCCTGCGTTGGCGTGGTCATCTATGCGGCCTCCTTGTGGTGGTCCACCTCCCCATGCCAGGCCTGCCAATACACGTTGAAGCGGCGCACAAAGGTTTTCGGGCTCTCCACGTACAGGCGCTTGCCCAGCCGGTTGGCTGCCACTTCGAGTTCTCCGCGGCGCTGATCAATCAAGGCCACCAGAGCCTCCAGTTGCGTCCGGTCCTCGGGCGATTGTTGAAGTACACGTTGGCGCAGGATGGCGAGGTCATGGTCCTCACTCAGGTAGTCAGCCAACTTCTCCAGTTCATCGGCGAGCTTCTTCAGCATGGCTGGCCACGTCGGTTTAAAGAGTCGCACCTGGTACCATAGATCCTTCGCGCGTTTACGCCATGCATGAAAGGTCTCGATGCTGGGGGCGCTTTGCGCCTCCGCCATGAGGAGGCGTCCCTTTTTGTAGATGCGCTTTAATCCTTGGTGCACGGCACCGAAACCGTCCTCGTCAATGGGCCACTTCGCCACTCGTGGTCGCGCCGATGTCAGCATCCGTGCCACCTCGGCGAGGGCTTTATTTTCATCGGATCGCTGTGCTTTTCGTCTTTGGACAAAGGGTTTCCGCAATTCGGCGAAGGCATTCGAGCTCAATTGATCGGCATAACGTTCGGTTAGCCCATCAAACGCTGCCACCATCACCGTCGCATCGCGCAGATCCGACAGGCGTCGGCCTACCTTGCGGTAGTGGAACATTTCTTTCGCCAGGACCTCGTCAGTGCTTTTCGTTCGCGCGAGCCGCAGCAGCGCGCGCAACTTTTTAGTTGCCACGCGCACATCATGAATGGCTTCGTCCCGGTTCTTCCGCCCTGGTTTCGTTCGCGCAATGGCGTCATCGAGCAGCTCGCACGCGATTCGCTTAATGCCCTCAGGAACGGTTTCATGGTCTATGAAGCAATAGTCCATAACATGCCACACGTACAATCGACGAGGAGAATAATCCCCGATCACAAATCTATGCGACCCGGAAAGCCCGCGAAGCTAGGCAGACGCCTAGGTGTTCTTCCCTTTGCCGGTAGCAATGAGGCGTCGTCAAGTAAGATTAATCGCTTGGCGTCAAAAACGGTTGTTTGTGACCACTCATGAAGATAAGGGCAAAGCCCTTGAAAATAGATTGTCCCGAAAGTCCTCACACCATACTGCATTGCCTCGCTTCGGGATAAGCGGGTAGACGTATTTCCATTCCACCCCGAATAAAGCGCAGGCTCCTCTGTGCTGCTAGGCCGCCCCGCGTGATACACCACCCGCGCCAAGTGGTTTCCTTCAAACCTCGCGAGGTGGTTGAGTACTACCTCCAAGAATTGGGGAATCGCGTCATCCCGACTAGGCAGGAAGATGAGGGCCAGCCGCTCACTATGCCATTAGGTGCCTTACCGACGAATATTGACTGATCCGCAGGCGGGACCAACCTTCGGACTGAAGCCCTCATTTTCTCAGCATCTCAGCCAAGGGATGAAATTCTTCCATATGTTCGGAGACCGCCTTCACGATGCCAAGAATGGGGATTGCGAGCAGCAAGCCCCATGGCCCCCAGAGCCATCCCCAGAAGAGCAGTGCGATAAATACCGCCACCGCATTCATTTGTGCCATTTTGCCGGTCATCCAGGTAAGGACAAATATGCCCACGAAGGTGGCGATCACTAACGAGGTGAGCGAGACAAGGAGTGCCATCCATAAAGATTCGAACTGCATGAAGGCCGCCATTCCGGTCAAAATGGCGATCAATGCGGGCCCCAAGTATGGAATGACGTGGAGGATCCCCGCAGCCATTGCCCATCCACCAGCATTGTCCAACCCGATCCAGCTGAACGCTGTCCACGTGAGCAATGCCAAGAGTGCGTTGGTCACCAGTGTATTCAACATGTAGCTCTGGATGGACCGGTTGATGTCGTCCAAGATGTGCACCGTGATTTTCTTGTCCGAGAGTGCTGGACCTGTCATCCGTACCAGCTTATGTTTGAACGTGTCCCCGGAGAGTAAGAGAAAAAAGACCAAAATAAGGACCATAAGGGATTGGCTGAGGATTTCGAATGCACCCAGGGAACCGGCCATCAGTAAGTTGCCCAGCTTAACTGTGGGCTGGTCAATGATGATATGCGTCGCCGGCTGCTTGGGCGTCGGGCGGATTTCCGTCGCCTGGGTGGTGGCCTTTTCAATCTCGTGCGCGGCGGCTTGCACTTTCTGCATCGTGTTAGGCTGTCCCTTCCCCATGCCTCGCAGAGTCGCAGACAACTTGGTCGCCGCTTCGGGCAGTTGATCGAGGATGTTCTCGATCTGGCCGCGGAGCGGAATCGTCAGAAACGCGCTTACCCCAAGGACGACCAGCATCACTAGGCTGGCCCCCACGACTCGAGGGATCCTGATTCGCTCAAGCCCTACCACGAGGGGATTGAGCGTATAGGCCATGATGATTCCGAGTAAGAGCGATACGAAAAACTTCTCTCCCCACTGCAGCGCATAAACCACGACAATCAGACTCACAGTGGCCCAGGCCAGGCCTCGTATATCCATGGGTACTCGGCCAGTAGGCGGCGAGTCCGGCACCAAGGTCCTCTCCGGGCCATTCTCTCCGTAACTTGTTCGGATAGTCTGCGGTTCCTGCCTCATGTCTATTGCGGATTTCATAGCGATCTCGTTCATAGTTATGAATCGTGGCCGGGTTCAGGCATATATGCTCGTGAATAACCGGCGAGAGAGAATTGGCACTGCCTACGGAACCGCGATCGTCTGGATGGGGGCCACCGAAGTCTATTTTCCATCGATACATGTCCCATGAATGCCGCGACCGTGCCAAGCACATAATGGTCTGTGCCATAGGCAACGTTCGCAGTCGAAATATAGAGGCACACGAGGGTCAACTTGAGCCGCACCCACATGGCGATTAATCGGAAGTCTATGGATAAAAGGGGGCTCGACCGTTTTCGCCACAACAGGTTTTGAATTACTTCAGCGGCTTAGCATCGATCTATCCGAGCGACTAAATTACCTGTCCACAAATTAAGTATGGCGCACACGTGAGCTCCTCTTCTAATCTCATACTCCCGCAGGAGGCCGCCTTCCCATGATGAAGCTGATGATGGCAATGATGACGAAGACGACAAACAGGACATACGCGATAGAGGTGGCCGTGCCCGCCACCCCAGCAAGCCCAAGAATCCCAGCAATCAACCCTATGATGAGGAAAATACCAGACCAGTACAGCATGATAGCACCTCCTAGATTGAGAGGGTCGCGCCCCCAGTCATAACTTAAAAATCCCCCACTCCGTGAAAAATAATTCCGTGGCCGGGATGTTAGTACTCGGTTGGTCCCTAGTTCAGTTCGATGCTTCGCTGTGAGTTACATTTGGACCTGCGAATGGAGTTCGGAACTCACCGAGGCATGTAAGTTCCATCCAAGTTGGAGATTCGTGTAGATCCTTATGGCGTAACGGGAGGAATGAGCTTCGGTTTCGGAGGAGAAGTCGGTGAAGGAGGCAAGGGACTAGGAGTCGGTGGAGGAATTGGAGAAGGCGGTATGGGCTCCGGAGATGGCGTGGGTACGGGCAGTGGAGGTATTGGCTGTGGCGGTAACGGATCTACAAATGGCGACCCTGTAATGGAATCGGATTCCGCTCGACAGTGGATTGGCATGAGGAGCGAAAATACGAATTGGGCCGTCACAGCAGCTGACAGGACCCACCTACTTCTTCGGGTCCGTGATGGGCGATTCGCGTTACAAGTTCCTGAGAGCGATATTGTGGGATTCTTGGAAGAGCCGCTTGCCATCTCTATACCAGCGCTCCGAGTGGTTTAAGAATCAAATTGAAGGCCTATTCCCTCTTCACATCAGAAATTGTTGCCATCCTGTGTCCCCAATACAATATTTCTCACCTTCGGAGTTGTTTCGTCGATACGTAAACGTCCTTCTTTCTTCTCGCGCCCCTTGACAAACCCGTGAGCGCCTTCAACGCGCAACATTTCACCCTTGATCGTCTTCCCGCCTTGCCTCTGGCCCCCCTCTATCTCGTGCAGTTCTGATTTCCCGACCTCTTTCCTGCCGTGACTCGCAGCAGAGTGGTCAATTTGCAGTTCGTCGTCGGTCAAAGTCCCCTCCGCGGCAGAAGACAACCCTAGACAGAGCATGAACCCACAAGAGAGGATACCGACGACGTTGGGAAGAGAGATCATGAGAATTCTCTTTGATTGGCTCTCATACACTATGCTTTTCACAGAAATTTCAGAACTAGATATTCCCCTAGTTGGAGTGCCAATCTCCCTCGGGAAAATTCATCTGACCTTGACAGCGCTCAGTTCAATTGGATGGAAGGAAGTCGTTCCGCGTTTTTCCTCGAATTTGTCATCACCATATCGGCTGAATTTCTTGCCCGGCTCTCTTCAATACGTAGAAAAACGGGAGAAAAATGGACACATCTACTCTATTTTGATACTGTCGCCCTCCATGGCGCGAAGGATTCAGACAGCGTGCACCGCGGACCTTCTTCCTCCTCAGCGTAGGACATTCTCTCGCTGTCCCTTCCTATCTCGAATCTCCGTGTTGTTCTTCGTTTCGCTGCTTCTTCTGGCCTCAATTCCCCACACGGTGTTTTCTTTCAACCACGGCGATCTCTATCGCCAAGCCAAGGCATCCACCGTGTTGATCGTGGCCATTAATGAAGAATCTCATGGCCTCTCGTTCGGGAGCGGTGTGTTCATCTCGGAGCAGGGCGTGATCCTGACCAACGCGCATGTGGTAGAAGATTCCACCCGCCTCTTTGTCTATATCCGCAATCAAGCTATCGAATCTGCGACGGAGCTGCTCGCGATTGACTCAGATCTCGATCTGGCCGCCCTCCGCATCCACACGGGCCTTCCGGTTCCGTTTCTACCGTTGGCGGCGGAAATTCCAGATGACGGCACGCCGGCGATCGCGGTCGGATATCCGCGTGTCTCCGATGTCTTACAGATGGGGCTGACCCTGCATGCGTCAGTCATTCCGATGACGGTTACCGGTTCAGCCATGGGACGGTCCAGAAGGGCCGAGTTGCCAGTTCCCTTCGTCCAAACGGTGGGGATGCTGAACGCCGGGAGTAGCGGAGGGCCGTTGGTGGACAGTGAGACTGGTGAGCTCGCGGGGCTGATCGTGCATACCGTGCCCTATTTGGAGCCGGTCAAGAATGATCGAGGCGAGCGGTTGGGCACAGCCATGATGCGAGCGGGCCTCAGTTATTCCATTCCCGTATCTCGACTGTGTGAGTGGTTGCAGAAGAACCACATTCCCTATTCGACGAAGCAGGCGGGTGAGGGTGCGCTCATCCCACTGGAGAAAGAACGCCCAATTCGTGCATTTCTGACGACTGCGCACCTCCTTCATCTGATGGCGGCGGTCCTGCGCCAGGATCGGGATCTCCTCGCCCTCGCCATTCAACATTATGAATCGGCCCTGCAACTCGAATCGGACCGGCCTGACGTGCTCCGGAATCTTGGGCTCGCGTTCGCGGCCACGGGAGACACGGATCGGGCACGAGCAACGTATGAGCGGGCGTTTGCCGTCACACCTAGCGATCCCGTGCTCTTACAGAACATGGGCGAACTCAGATATGGCATGCACGATACCCAGGGCGCGACGGAATTGTATCAGGCGGCCATTCGACATGACGCCTGTTTGATGAGCGCCTCCTTCGGGCTGGGGACAGTACTACAAGCACAAGGTCGTGTGGAGGAAGCGCAGCAAGTCCTCAAACGTGCGGCGGCCTGTCCGCCGTCGTCATCCTATGTGGCCTATCGTCTCGGCCTCGCGTTGGAGCAACAAGGGCTACGAGGCGATGCCTTACGAATATGGGAGGATTTTCTGGACCGAGCCCCTAGTGCCTCTCTCAATGAGCGGTCCATCCTCAATAAGATTCGGCAACGAATCTCCCACGTTCGTGCTCATCTCACGCCGCAGGACCGAGAGGTCAATGTGGCGCCGGTATCCTCACGCGCACAATCCTCCGTATTAAAAACCGTCTACTGACCTTCCAACTTCATTCTCAAAACTCTCGCACCTCGCGAATGTCTGTCTTTCGGCCGTACTACTGGGCCGGGTCACGCTTGGCCAGGGTTCTTCCTTGTACCCACAATGAGAGAGCGATTGTAGAGTGAAAAATCTTGAACACGCGACTGCACATCCGAAAAAACACCCGGAGTCGTTGCGGGTCTGAGAAGAAGCAGTCATGTTCTCCCACCATTTTTCATTGGAGGTCCCACATGTCATTAACACGATGGTTTGTCTATGCGTCATTCGTCAGCGGTGTGATCGCTCTGTCGCTTCAACCAAGCGGCATTGTTCATGCCCACTCTTCCCCGATGCTGGTTGCTGATCAGTCAGCAAGTAGCAGCCCGGATGGACAACGAGAGTCACGGAGCGGAAAGACGGGCACAACCAATGCGGAGTCCAGCGGGAAAATGCAGAGCGAGAAGGATCCGAATTCCAGGTTCGAAGGGAAATCCAGCGGGCCGGGCAGCGAAGTAGCCCCCGGTTCTAAACCAGGTACCCCTAACAGCAGCGGATCCTCGCCGTCCCCTCGTCCCAGCAACGGGGGCGGTGGGCCGGAAACGAGCGGCGGGGGAACCAACGCAGGCCCTCGGTAACTTGCCTTTCTTATCGGCTGCGGCCACAGGGGGCCCAGGGCCCCCTGTGGCTAATCAAAGCAATGTCAGGAGGCAGCTGGGGCATTTCCTAGTCGTTCCTCGAATGTCCCCACCTCATAGTGTAGTCACGCGAACAGTTCTAGTTTGTTCTCGCATGAAAGGAGTTCACCACATGTCAATGATCGAAAAATCCATCGAAGTCAACGTGCCGGTGAAGACGGCCTATAATCAATGGACACAATTTGAAGAATTT
Organism: uncultured Nitrospiraceae bacterium; assembly: GCA_963801725.1. Classification (GTDB taxonomy): domain Bacteria; phylum Nitrospirota; class Nitrospiria; order Nitrospirales; family Nitrospiraceae; genus Palsa-1315. Next base: position 300,496 of record CAWDFX010000001.1, on the reverse strand, counting down.
CCCAAGTTCATGGAAGGCGTCGAGCAGGTCAAACAGATCAGTGACAAGCGCCTGCATTGGAAGGCGAACATCGCCGGCAAAGCGGAAGAGTGGGATGCGGAAATTACGGAGCAAATCCCTGATCAACGTATTGCCTGGACCAGCAAAGGAGGCGCCATGAATACAGGCCTCGTGACGTTTTCTCCCTTATCTGATGCCACATCCAGGCTCACACTCCAGATGGAATATGTTCCTAGCGGGGCCATTGAAAAGACGGGAGATGCCATGGGCCTGGTCACCAAACGTGTGGAGGGAGACCTGAAGCGGTTCAAAGACTTCATCGAAACACGGGGCCGAGAAACAGGGGGATGGCGGGGCACGGTCAAATGAGGGAATTCAGAGCATCGAAGAGTAAGTATGCAGCAAGTCTGTCGGACGAACCAAAGGGGGATATATGACAAAGTTCACACCGTCAATACTCGCAGTGGCAATTCTAGGTCTTGGAGTGGGGATCAGTGAAGCCGCCGATCCGATGGCGGGCAAAGAGGCCACCCCAACCATTGGAGAGCGCCTGACCAAAGACACGATCAAAGGTACTCTGATGCGTGTGGATGGCGAATATTATTGGGTGAAGGATACCGATGGGAAGGAAGTTAGACTTCACGTCGATGCAAGCACGAAACTGGATAAGGTTGTGAAGGGCGATAAGGTCAAAGCCTATGTCACAGATCAAGGGCATACCACCACGCTTCAGCGCGATGAGTGATCAGGTTGCTCAATAGAGAGGAAGGCATGGCCTATAAAAGCCGGGAACGGCCCATCTCTAAGGTGTTCCCTGGTAGGTCTTTTCTCGCGGATCCAGCATCATGTGGGTATGTCAGAAAACGCGATGGGAATTCTGATACTGACTCTAGAGGCGCCTTAGAGACCGCGTTGGAACCGGCCTAAACCACGTGGGACATGCAATCATGCTGTACTGGGCTGCCATATTCCTGATCATAGGGATAATTGCCGGGGGCCTGGGGCTCGCTGGAGTGGCCGGTACGGCGACCTATATTGCTTATCTGCTGTTTGTCCTATTCGTCGTCATTGCCATCATCGGTTTCATCATAGGACGGCGACCTCCTGCAGGACTTTGAGAGGAACAGAGGCACAGTCCAGCACATTAGAGAAAGCATAGAGCGAGGAGGAACTGCAATGCAGACAATTCCAACACAATATATCACCGCCATTTCAGCCTGTCAGAGCTGCGTGATCATGTGTAATACGTGTAGCGACGACATGATCGGGATGGAATCCCATGACAATCGTGAGCTCATGGCCCGCTGTATCCGACTCTGTCGGGACTGCGCCGACATCTGCTCGCTAGCAGCAAATTGGATGAGCCGCTCATCACCGCTGTCGATCCATATCGGCCAATTCTGCGCCGAGGTCTGCAACGCCTGTGCAGAGGCGTGCGAGCAGCATGCTCCCCATCATAAGTTATGCGGTCCCTGTGCGGAAGAATGTCGCAGATGCGTCGCGGTCTGCCTGGAGATGGCCGGAGCCGCACAACCCCAGTCTCAAGACAGGCGGCAGCACGCAGCATAAAGAACACTCGAGAGAGTCCGTTCGGTATTTCATAGAAATGAGATGCCACGGGGAGAATGTGCGATCGATCGAAGTATGGCGCACTGTGTCGGGCGACTTTAGAGATCCTTCCCGGCACATATGGGCCTGTCTGAACGCAGACTGTCTGCACCAGTGGCTCAGAGAATCTGAGGCTGTTCGTTCGAGGTGACCCATGCGAATCGAAGTCCAGGAGTTTGCGCTCGCCTGTGAAAAACTCGCGAGATTTGCTCATCTAGTCAATGGCCTGACCGATGAGGAGCGCGAGGTCATGCTCATGTGTACCCATGCATTGGAACTGGAAGCCCTACCACTCCCTCAGCGACCGATCCAAGGCGTGCCACTGGCGACTCCCTTATTCAACGTGCCACTGAGAACTGACGCGCAACCCACGCAGCAGAAGCAGACCGAAGTGATTGAAGAGAGGCAATCGTACGGGAGACGTTTGGCATATGCTGGACGGGTGCCTTCGAGATGGAACGCACATGACCAAGGCTCAAGCGACTGACCTCCAAACGAAGTGGAGAGAGCAAGGTGATACACCTCCACTCTGTCAACATTGGATCCAGGAATTGGCGTCGTCTGATTTGGATGACCAGGCCATGTGCTAAACACCTATCATGGCCGCGAATGCGGCGAACTATTTGTTCACAGGCTCAAAGGAAACAGCTTGCGTAACAGTTCTTTGATGGATTCGGAGTACTGCAACGAGCTGTAAAGAAGGCTGAGTCATGGAAACACCCATCATACGAGAAGAAGTTCAGGCGTTTATCCAGACTTTCCAAGCATTCGCGGGATTTGCCCAAAACAATAGACTGACCGACGCCGAACGCGAAGCCATCGCCAACATCGTCCGAACGTTGGGATTGGATCAAAAACCATCCTTAGGTGACGCGCCCTTGACAGGGACGCTTCCACGGATCGGTTAGCCCGCAATCATCATCAGGCTTCATGAGGCTCTCACGAGTGGACCGGGCCAAGAACCTGGTCAGCGGCAATATAGAAGTCAAGCTCACGGTGGACGAAACCCGCTGGTGTGGTGGCCTGCTCTGCAAACATTGTCACAGAAAGGATTGCCATGAAGGTTACATTGCACGTTCCCGTACAGGATGGTCAAGTTCCCGAGATGAACCGGCGGTCGGACGCTCGGAAGATGGTCAGTGTTAACATAATCGTCGCGGACAAGACAGGACTTGTACGTGGGCTGATGACAAATATTTCCCGCAGAGGATGCCAACTTTCTCTTCCCAGACCCCTCAGCCCTGCACAATACATTACGCTCAAGATGTATCCGAATGATGGGCTGACCATTCAAATAAACCTAGGGAGAGTGCAGTGGGTTAAAGGAAAAGAGGCTGGAATAGAATTCCTTTCCATGCCTCTGCAGCATAGGCTTGGACTGTTTCGATTCTGTGAGGAGCAGGTCGAATTTCCGTCAGACCTACGGAGTTTTTCCGCTACCGAATCTACATCCGTCTAGAAACTCCCTAGACATCTGATGTGCCTTAATGAGTTTCACCGGTTCAAGTTCAAGTCATCGCAGGGCAATCTCGGCGGATAGCAAGACCGTTTCGCTCGCTGTTTTCCCTGTTCAAGCCGACACCACGCTCCTGCATCTTTCCCAATATTCTTGGCCTGTATCTGATAACTCCAGTTTTGCGCCATCCGCGCTTGCCGGAGTACTTTGCCCAGCGCCTCTAAATAGATTCGTTCTTCTTGAGTGGGAATGCCGGATCGGTATGGCGGGTACCGCCGCTGAGGAAGAACGTCATGGTTTCGCTGCCGTTCCATAAGGCCTCATCGATCGTGACAGTCACCGTTTTGCATGATTTATGTCTACTCACTTGCTGCTATAGAGGCACATTGGATTATCCCCCTAGCAGCAAACGCTTGGCTACACGTTTATGGCACCCTGGCTGCGTCGCTAAATAGGCGCATAAGCCTGTTCTCGCAGTTCAAAAATGGGAGTGAGCCATGACAATGGTCCTGTCGGTAGATTCTTCGTCAGACTTATTACTAGTCCTTCACTCCCTCAGACATGGCAGTCAAACAGCCATCGCACTGTAGTTCGCAACCTTACTAGAATGTCCCTCCAATGTCCCTCCATTGCCGTTAAGCGTTCTAGATACCTCTGTGGGGCAGTTAGCCGAGGATGTGTTACGATGATCAATCAATGATAAAGCAATCACTGACATGTCCCCAGTGTGAACATCGCAAGGTGGTTGGCGGAGAAATCTGGAGTCTAGCTACGGACCCGGTGGGAACATCTGTACAAGAGATCACCAAGAAATTGTGGTTCTGTTTACACTGCGGGTACGAATGGCATCAAGTTAACATGGCTCCCTACTGGCCAGAAATCTCGTCAGGACGCCTCTGAGATTTCATCCGAAATGATCGGCGATCACAAGTTTGCCAGCCAGTATGGCGACTCCCGCCTTTACTTCCAGTAACATCCCACAAGTCCCTCCACCGTCAAGGGCGCGAGGCTCAGCGAGCTTCGCGTTTCCTTCCGCCCGATTATTGACCAGGACATGCGCGCGCCGACCTGCGCTAACAGCCTGCCGCACCAAGTGCACCGCCTACCTTCGTATCTGCGGCAACTCTTCCACGATCTTAGTATACGACTCCGCTCGCTTGATCGCGGCCTGATGATACATCTTCAACGGCGCTGACCGCGCCGGAGCGTTTCCTCAGTCCTCTGTCCGCTCCTGCAATGAGGCGGCGCGCTGCTTGTGTCAGTGACTCCCAGACAGTCGTCTGACGATAGGCGGCCAGGCGCTCGTCAAAATGTGCGACGCAATCGGGGCAGTAGCCGTGACTGAATACAAATCGATGACTGAGCGGCAATTGCCGGCTCTTCGCATAGGTGCTCAGATTCATCCATGGACCTTTGCCGACTTCCCTATTCCTATCGTCTCGCACCATAGAGCAGAAACAGCAGATCGGAACGAACTCTTCCACGGCATCCTCCTCGGTTAGCTATGAAATGCATACTCATTCCATACAATCCTCGGAGAGTTTTCAGACCTAGGAACATTCCTAGTTTGGGTGCCGAGTCTCAATCGGAAAACACCGCGTCGTGATCCCACCACGTAACACCCCCGCAAGTTCCCTGCAAGGCCACGGCGCGTTCCCCCCGCGCCCCTATCTGCACCGACCGCCACCTCCATCCACGTTTCAAAACTGTTCAATATTGACCAGACTCGAAAGATCGTTGTTGCGTATATTCGCCCGCGAATTCGCACGACTGCCTTCCTGAGAAGGCTGCTAATACTTGAAACTCCTCAGGTACACAACGCGGGGGACCTGTCTATGACACATCAGAAAAACACCAAGGTGCTAGTGGTGGATGATCATGAGCTGAGCAGGGACCTGTTTTGCGAGGTATTAACGTCAGCTGGGTACGCAGTGCGAGCGGCCTCGGATGGAATGAATGCGATACGCTACATGGAGGAGACACGATTCGATATTGTCCTCACTGACTTCGCCATGCCTCAAATGGATGGGTTGGAACTTCTGACAGAAATCCGTGACCGCTGGCCAGAGAGTCGTGTGGTGGTGCACTCGGACCTGTTGACGTGGAGGATAGCGCGACTCGCCAAGGTGGAGGGGGCCTATGCCTGCCTCTCCAAGTCCTCCAACACCACTGAACTCCTCAAGACAATCGCGTCCGCCTCCTCGCCAGCATAAGGTCCCTCTCCAGGCGGCCCCATCACCTTAGGAGATGTAATGGCACCAGCACAAACAGTCGAGGAGTTTCGAACCGCAAGTAGATCCCTGCTCAAACTCTTTCGTTCTTTCACGCCTGAAAATCGTTTGACGGAAGTTGAGGAAGCCATCGTCGTCGCGAAGCTTGATGCTCTACGAGCAGAGTTTCCTAATTGGAAGAAGTGGCACCTCAGGCGGTCGCTGTAGTGTAGTGACTGCGCCTGCTGAACCTATGGGGGCCTCCTTATGTCACCAGTGCTCACGCTTGCAAAAGCCGAAAAAACAATCATTGCCGAGTGGCGTAGATGGGCAAAGAAACTTGGCTCTTGTGCGATTACTGATATGCTCCTCTTCTACTTCGGGTGGTTGAAGAAGAGCAAATCGAAACTGCTGTTGTTTCCGTATCAAGGCCAGCAATGGCATGTGGTGCGGATATGGCTTCAGCGCGATGAAGATGTTCAATGTAAACTTCGACGATCCCAGATGTAGCCTGAGAGGACACTCATGCTGAGACTGGCATTTCTGGCGATGAGGAAAGAAAAGATGGCAGAGTGGGGCGACAAGTCGTGTAATCATCCCCGCATAGTATTAGAGCGATTTCTCGGTATGACGACAGGAGCCCGCGCCTGCGCCACATGTGGTCGAGATATTGTGTTCGATGAGAAGCGAGATCCTATCGCAAACAAGATCAGCTGCGAGTGAATAACGCCATCCTTGCTAGCTACTTGAATCCGTTGAAGCGAAAGGCTGGACAGAATGGGTAACGAAAACACCGCCCATATTGAAGCGAACCTGGAAGCTATTCGAGTATATCTCATCGGCCAATTTAAAGGGTTTGACCTAACCGACACGCCAAATCATCCGCTCTCGCATACGTTCACCGCGACAAAATCATCGGAAGAACGCTACCGAGTAGAGGTTTCGTGGCCACAACTTTCAGATATAAGCAACACCCCTGAGAAAACTAAGAAGCGCCTTGTCACTGACGATGTGGCAGGTGGGATGAGAGGGAAGTCTCAAGGGGAGCATTTCTGGTGGGGGAAACACTAGCCGCGCAACATCCCCGCCAATCCCTCGACCGTTAGCGGTGCATTCCCCTCAGCACGGTTATTCACCAGTACATACGCGCGCCGACCTGCGCCGACCGCCTGCCGCACCAACTGCACCTCGCTCCTCCCCTCTTCCCGATGCCTACTAGGGCATCTCCTAGCTCCAACGCGACGCGTTCCTGAGGAGGATGATGGAGGGGGGGTGCCATGGCGAAGATTCTGGTGATTGATGATGAGCCGAGCTTCCGGGTTCTCCTCGACCTGCTACTCCGTCGGAAGGGGTACGATCTGCTATTTGCCGACAATGGTTGGGACGGCCTGCAACTCTATCGCCGAGAACACCCCGATGTCATTCTTCTTGACCTGAGAATGCCGGGGCTCGATGGCCTCACGGTTTTGAAACACATACGCAGTGTCGATCTCAAACAGCCAGTGATCATTTTGACGGGGGACACCAGTCCTGCGGCGGCGTGGCAGGTCTGTGGGCTTGGGGTGAGCGAATTCATAATGAAAGGTTCCTCGCTGCATTCCCTGGGGGACATTTTAGAGCGTCTTCTAAAGACTCCCTCCATTGAGATGGCGACTCATCAATGATTGAGCCTCCTGCCTCCGAACGGAAGCGAGCGATGAAGGAACATCCTGTGACGATGAATCAAGCGGCTACGCTACGAGTCAAATGGAATCAGCGAACGGACCGCTCACCATGTTCGCATCTAAATCTGGAGTTGGAATGGGACGACCACGGCCAGTCGACGGGCAACTATGTCTGCATTCTCTGCGGTAAATCTGTGGCCCAAGAGCACCTAGCCGCGTGACATCCCCACAAGTCCCTGAGCATCGAGGAGGACCAGGGCTTTCAGGAGCCAGACGCCAGACGGCATCATTCCCGGTTAGCATGATTCCACCCTAGTCACACCTCGGCATACTCCTAGGTCAGAATGACCTTGCCTCTTTTACAGTGTAGGCGAGATCCAGCAAAGGAGGTGGATCATGAAAGGTACTGATATTCGGGAGATCATCTCAGAAGAAAAACAAGTTCAGCGTCATAAGGAGGCCTTAGATTCACTTGTGCACATGCGCTCTAAGCTGTTACGTGAGTCATTGGAAGAGCGCATCAGGCGACCGCAAGACCATGGAGGGGTATGGGTCCATCAAGACTCAACGGGAATACGACTGTGCACAAGCACGCCATCGGCTGCTTGCGGCATCAATTTTCTCTGAGCATAGGGGACAGGGTACGCTGCTTGATGACAACGTAAAAGAAGGCCAGTGGATGCCAGTCGCACCGGAGAGTAGTGGTCACGCCTCGGCTTCGGCATTCCGTCAAACGACTGGCATAGGAACCAAAGGAGATTGATTTATGAAGAGCGATCAGCGCCTATCGCCGCGATTCAGTATTGCCCTGGTCCTCTCGATGGTGTGCCTCACCAGTTCGGCGTGCAGCAACAGTAAGCCTGCCGTGGACACTTCTCAGAATGATCGTGCGGTAGCCCAGGCAACGCGAAAGAACTCCGCAAGTCAGCCGAAGCAGGAGACGCAACCGCTCAATACAGACTCGGTCTGCTGTATGACGAAGGCAGCGGTGTACCCCAGAGCTCTAGTTCAAGCGAAGGAGTGGTTTGAAAAGGCCGCGACGCAGGGGCACGCAGGAGCCCAAGTAGACCTCGGCACGATATATCTCCAGGGAAACGGGGCTCCGCAAAGCGCCCAGATGGCGTTGTTCTGGTTTAGTCGGGCGGCAGACCAAGAGGAGGGGCTGGCGTTTGCGAAACTCGGGAGGATGTATGCACAGGGGCGAGGCAGTGCTGCAGGATTTCATCCACGCGCACATGTGGTACAACCTCGCGGCAGCACATGGAGACTTGAAAGCAGCCGAGGCTCGTGATGCGCTTGCCCCACAGATGAGCCCAACCCAGATCGCCGAAGCGCAGCGGCTCGCACGGGAGTGGAAGCCGAAAGGCAAATGAGTGACCCACGTCCCAATCGCGGTACCACGCTCCTCGAAGAAGCGAACGTCACTTATACCTCCCCATGCTGCGCATAAGTACACGACTACTCCTCACAAGTTTTGCCGTCCTTCTCTTCCCCTATTTCTGCTTCGCTGGCTTCACCGGCCCCGTTGTTTCTGTCCTCGATGGCGACACCCTCGAAGTGCTGCGCAACACTCATCCCTCACGTATCCGTCTCATTGGCATCGACTGCCCTGAGAAAGGTCAAGCCTTCGGTAACCGAGCGAAGCAGGCCACTTCTGCTCTCGTCTTTGGCAAAGAAGTCACGCTTCAGACTTATGGCAAGGACAAGTACGGGGGCACGCTTGCCGATGTGCTTTTGTCAGACGGAACAAACGTCAACCACGAGTTGGTCAAAGATGGCTGGTACTGGTGGTACAGGAAGTATGCGCCAGGTGATACGGTGCTTGAGCGCCTGGAGAAGGAAGCCCGAGACGCAAAGAGAGGTTTGTGGTCTGATCCTGCGCCGATCCCGCCGTGGGTCTACAGGAAAGCCAAACGAGGGCAGGCGCTTGACTTGTCTGACTTGGTGCCGTTGGGTGCTGAGGCTGAAGGTTCTGCGTCTTCTCGTGGTCCGCCACTATTGGGAGCGGTAGAGCCTGAGTCTCAAACCTCAACTTCTCCATATCCTGTCATCGGCAACCGTAAGAGTCATATCTATCACCGGCCAGACTGTCCCAACTACAGCCAGGTTGCGCCAAGGAACAGAGTAGCGGTTAATGGCGCGACAGACGCGGAGAACGCGGGCTATCGAGTAGCGGGGAATTGTCCGTGAGGATGAACCATCAGCCTGACACCGTCGATTTTTTGGGGGCGTTGTCGTATCCTTTCACCGGTTTCAAAAACAAATGTTATTGGAGGTTTGAACATGAAGAAAGTGATCTCCGTTCTCTTGATCCTGGTCTTTGTTCAGACGACTGTCTCGGTGCTTGCAGAGCAAGATGTAACAGTGACCGCTGTGATGAAAGGTACAACAACGATCGGCGGCCAAAAAATTGTATATCCCAAAACCGATAACGCAGAAATGGCCTCGGTTCTGATCGAAATCCAACCTGGGAAGGAAAGCGGACGTCACATGCATCCAGTCCCCACCTATGTCCATGTCCTTGAGGGAACATTGACGGTGGAATTTGAGGATGGCTCTCGCCAGACATTTCAAGCCGGGAGTGGATTTTTAGAGGTTGTGAACACCTGGCATAACGGAAAGAATTTAGGAGAAGTACCGTTGAGATTCCTGATAGTTTTTGCAGGCGAGGAGGGAAAGCCAAATCTTATCCGACCGGAAAAACATAAAACATCGGCCACGACAAACTGATTGAAAATCAGTTGTTTGTGATCGCTCATGAAGATAAGGACAAAGCCCTTGAAAATAGATTGTCTAGAATCCTGGACCGAACGAGGGTTTTGGATAGCTTGAGACCTTCACTAACATTCAGGGATTGACGCAGATCACATCGGTATCCCGACCGGACTGAGCAAACCGCAGGTCAAACCCCTCGTCGTGTTTAGGCTCAGCCTTTTTGTACGAGCCGTTCGTACTCCCGTTGAATAATGCCATAACATTCACAGCTCGCCTCTTCGAGCCGCGCTCTGTCCAAGACCTGGATTTTCCCACGGGTATAACGAATGAGACCGGCACGGGCGAGAATGCCAGCCGCGATGGTGACGCTGGCTCGACGCGCGCCAAGCATATACGCGAGGAACTCCTGAGTGAGCGGAAACTCGTCGTGTCCCACGCGGTCCTGCGTCATCAAAATCCATCGCGCGCACCGCTCTTCCATATTGTGCAACCGATTGCACGCCGACTGCTGGGCCAGCTTCGAAAACAATGCTTGGGTGTAGCGGAGGAGGAGGGACTGGAGGCCATTCTGCCTCTCCTCGACGATGCGCAGGAAATCGTCCCGTCCCATCGCAAGAGCCGTCCCAGGAACTTGCGCGATGGTACGCAGGATGGTCGTGGTATCGCCGAGAAATACCGAGAGACCGACCATCCCTTCGCGACCGATGGTCGCGACCTCTACCGTCGTCCCGTCGTCCATCTCGCTCAGCACTGAGGTGACGGCGGTGAGGGGAAAATGGATATGCGTAATCGTCCGATCAGGCTCATACAGCACGTGGCTCATGTCAAAGTTCACGAGCTGGAATGCAGGCAGCATCCGCCGCCGCGTTTCGGGGGGTAATAAGGCCAGCAGGCGATTACCTTCGAGTGCCTGCGCGGAGATGGCGGAAGAAGTCGTGGATGACATACGCCGCTCCTTTCGAGGAACCCGTGCGGCGCATATCTGGATGCTATCGGGGGAGGATAACAATCAGTATGTTCAACACAAGGGCACCCTGGGAATTGATCCAGTGCGCCCTTGCGTCCAGAGAATTGACGGACTATTCCTAGCCTAGTCCTCTGTCATGGTTAATTACAAGATCCGTTGACGAAGATCGATACGCCACTTTCTCCCTTTCGCTTGTTCTTTCCGCGAGATCCAAGAGCTCTTTCGCACAGTGCCGCACAATCTCTATTTCATCGTGTTTGAGCGTATTGCCTCGAAGGACGGAGCTGTGGAGTTTTTCGTTGATAGAAATGAGTTGCCTCACATCCATCGATAGCTCTTTGAATACATCCATACGACACCTCCTCCTCGCAAGAACACTTTAGCCAGCGCGATACCTCTTCGTCTGTACGGTAGCGAACCTTTCGGCTTGTTCATGCAGGTCGCTAGGGCACCGACGTCGTGAAATTAAGGATGACTGATGCTCCTGCCCTATCCATCTCGTCCAAAGAAAACAGCAACGGGCTAACCTTGATTGAGCACCTGTCGTTCGGCCTCCAACCAATCTTCAAGGGCACGGTCGGCCCCTCGACCATGCTCCTCATATAAGGCGTACGCACGCTTCGAAATGCGCGCATGAAAGTCGTGGAAATGTTCATCAGGCTGATTGGTCACGGTGTTCCCATTGCTCCGTGATTCGACTGGGTTTCCTGCGTCACGTGGTGTGGGGGATGAGATCGACTCAGGTTTTTTGGGCATGATGAGTCCTCCTCCTATTGATAACTCACGCATATGGCGCTGTCCGCTACCAGTTCTTGTCGTGAGGTGACGCTCCGCTTCTCTCAATGACTTCAGGCGCTCGTTATACTGTGCGACGCAATCGGGGCAGACGCCGTGACTGAAGACAAATCCATGACTGAACGGCAACTTCCGGCGCATAACATACAGGCTCAGACCCATCCATGGACCTTTCCCGGCTTCCATGTTCGTATCGTCTCGAACCTTGGAGCAGAAACAACAGATGGGAACGAAATCATCCATGGCGTCTTCCATGGAACCTTGGGCCTATTCCAGATGACGACTCACACGCACGGGGCCCGGATACTATCAAGCAGGAAACCTCCTCGTCTGTACGGTAACGAACATTCGGCTCCAAAAATCTTGCCCTCGCATCAATGGCAACAACCGCTGTCGCGACTCTCAATTGGGCAAGCAGGTAATTTCCTTCTAGGTTGTGCAGGTAAGAGGGCAATCCCTAGGAGCAGCAGACATCCGTCACGACCGCGGAGGGTCCTGCTTTGTGGTTTCTTGTGGGGTTAGGTTGTCTGAGGGTGGTCTATTTGAAATTCGTAAACTGCGGGTCGCTGCTAGTCTGAGCCATATTCACGCTGCCACTTTGATTTCTCCTGAAAACGGGACCATAATGTGTTCTAAGTGAGGGGTTAAAAGCCTCATATTCCCGTTGGGGACACCACATTTCTGGGCGGGTTGAGGGAGGAATCAGAAGACACTAGGAGAGTCGAAAGATTCCCTGTTCCTTCCTCCACGAATTTAAGTTTCCCCTGCTCCTTTGCTGAACTAAATGAAAGGGGCGTGTCAAAGAGCTGTTTCAGGATGGCTCTCGCCCGGGTTGGTTGCCTACCGATGAGAACTCGCGTGTCGGCAAGACGGGATTCGGTTTTCCACCGAAGGGAACATGACGAGGTGGATGAATGAGCAGTAAGGATGAATGTTCGCCTGAGATCTTCGGGCCGAGAATTGCTCGCATGATGAAAGTGCTTGGTCAAGTTTGGATGACTGAGAAACTGACGCCGGCATGAGTAATCTGACCTGGACGACGAAGAAGCCGACGAAGATTGGGTGGTATTGGTATCGCGGTGAGTGCGATGGAAAGACCGTGAAAGTTCTACACTTCATCGATGACGACGGAGAGGGGCCCTATCTCGCAACATCAGATGATGTGGCATTGAATGACTTAGACGGCGAATGGGCCGGACCGGTTGAGCCGCCGTTGTCGAGTCAGAGTCGTTAGAAACTGATTTGCCTGCCTCGTAACCTGCTGGCGGTACTGATACTGGCCATACTCACCAAGATTCTCCCGAGCACATGCCCTCTTGGCATACTGCCTCTTATAGACCTGGCCTTGCCAGCCTTTGTAGGCCCAGGTAGAGGTGCCGAAGCGAATGAGTGGGAGGAGCGAGAGGGGCATCGTGGGAGAGCGTGTACCAGATGAGGGCGAACATTGATGACCGCGCACACTGGCGGGAGCATCGGCGTTGGTGAGGCTATGGTCCCTTGCAGATCGACTCGAGGGCGGCCAATCTTGTCCGGAGATAATTTCTGATATTGTTCCACCCCACATCTCCACTCACCATGCCTATCGGTGTTTGGGCATTTTGGAAGCGGCTCTTTGCGGTCGGCCCACCAATTTGGAGAAGAACGGTTTTTGTCTCTGCAGCCCACTGTCCTGTTTCTTTCACCCACCTCGCCATGAATTCATCTCTCCGATCTCGAAAGGTTCCAGCAATTCTGCTCTGTGCGTACTCCCTATCGATGCGTTCTCTCAGCGCGTAGCCCTCTTTCAGCTGCTTGGTGCATCGAGAGTCTGGTAGGGTTGCGGTTGGGGGCCCCTCCGCTGTTCCTGGGGGCAGGTTCTCTGTGTAGAGGTTTTCACCTTTTCCGCCACCTTGACGCATGGTTCGCTCATCGGTGGCGGGCGCCTTGGGTGGCGCACTACAGGCAGTGAAAATCAGAACGAGGACAATACCAAGCAGTGTGTTGGCCAGTGACACGCGTTCACCTTGCAGATCCGGTTCAGCAGGATAGCTATTTCGACAAGCACAAACAAGTGTCTGTAGGAGCCGTCTTTACCTTCTGTTGATGAATGCACAGAAGAGTGACCATGCCCTGAGAGAGGGGTGTAGTTAATTCTGGATTTCCCCGATTCGGCCCTTGTGCCCTAATGCCCAACCCTCCTACAATACGCCTCCCTGCGAGGCCCCGATGCTCTTCACACTTCGCCCATTTTGTCGCTTCCCTGTGTTGCAATGCGCCGTCACATACAACGCTGGACTGTTCCAGAGCCAAGGCACCATCTGGAATCTCTCGTGTGCCGGTTGGCGTCTCTCCGGTGATCTACCCATGCGACAAGGGGAAATCCTCTCGCTAACCGTTACGCTGCCCAGTCAACAACGTATTCTGATCTTACAGGCCATCGTCCGGTGGTCAAGAGGGCAAGAGTCTGCTGTGGAGAATCTTGCGATTGAGTCGCACACCGTAGCTCGGCTTGAGCACTATGTGAAACGGTTGGTGCAGGAACCGACGGAGGATGTCCTATGAGTGGCGATCGGCACATGTCGTTCCGGTTCCCCATCACCCTTGTACTCTCGTTCGCGTGTTTCACCGTGCCCGTATGGGCCGACTTTCAGGCTGGCATAGATGCCAATAACCGTGGAGACTACGCCACAGCCTTGCGTGAGTGGCGACCACTGGCGGAGCAGGGAGATGCCCTTGCGCAGTACAACATTGGGGTGCTGTATCGCAAAGGCCGAGGCGTGCCGCAGAACGATGTTCAAGCACGGCAGTGGTATGAAAAAGCGGCGGTGCAGGGACAGGCCAAGGCGCAGTTCAGCCTGGGGACGTTGTATTTTAACGGAGAGGGAGTCCCGAAAGACTATCGGCTGGCCTTGCGATGGTTCCGTCTGGCCGCAGACCAAGGAGAGGCTGTCGCTCAAACAAAAATTGCCATCATGTACGATGATGGTCAAGGGGTGCCGCATGATATTGTCCAGGCGTATAAGTGGTATAGCCTGGCAGCAACGAACGGAGACAAGCCAGCGGCCGAACTTCGTGATACGGCCGCCAAGCGGATGACCCCTGCCCAGATTGCCGAGGCGCAAAAGCTGGCGCAGGAGTGGAAGCCAAAAAGCAAATGAGCAGCGAACGCACAAGACACGACAGCTTAGGCATTGAGATGGGGCAGCGAGTGGTGAAGGGGACGACGTAGCTGAGAGACGTCGTCTGGTCTCTCTAACCGCCCCGGTCAGGATGCTCCCACGCAGGCAGCAGCAGCGCCACGTACATCGCGAACATGTTCCACGATGCAATTCGCCTAGGCTGCAGAGGAACGGTGGAGAATCTGTTGCAGTTTATCTTTGAGGATTTCGAGTTCGTTGGCTCCCTTCGAATTGACTTTGAGACACCGATTGGGATCAAGGCCAAGATGCTGTAGCCTTTCCTCGGCCGGCACTTCGTCGTCGATCCAGAACCATTCACGCGTGCCTGTCTTTGCGACGGCATCAGCAACCCAGAGTTCCTTGTTGTCGTGGTTTCTCCAGTTCGCTGAGCGAAAGCTTGGAGCCTGAAGGGATTTCATGAATTTCTCCACTGTGAGAACGGACAACAGTGTGTCAATCTCTTCGTGTCTCCACATGGTAAGAAACACTACATCGAAGTGTTCATGCACCCACTTGACCCACGTCTTCAAGCCTGGCCGTAGCTGGAATTCACCGGCATAATCGCCGAAGAGCACACCATCGATATCGTGATAAAGAATAGGCTTGTTCACGTTGGCCTCCTGACGCTCTGGGAAGATCTTAATTGTCGTGCGTGTACTGACAAGGCTTGATACACACAGGATTCCACTGCCACTCTTGAGCACTAGCAACGCTCAAATACTCACAGTTAATCCTAGCACGCCCGCGAATATAGTCATTGTAAATCGTTTCATATTCATCTCCTCTTGTAGAGATAGGGGCCGTCAATAGGTGTCGCCTCACCGTACAGGGTTGCAGATCCCTCTCAAGTGCGCGCGGCACGTTGCCTGGAAGTAGTGTCTACACTTCACGATGAAGCGGTTCCTGTTATAGCCTTTCCTGGCATCTTGCCCCCGCCTCCCGTTGGGGATCCCAATTCTACCGCGTTTCCTCTCGGTGGCCGACTCACCGTTTCAGTCTTTTCATTCCGTTGAGTTTGTCGTGTGGGCTGGATACACTGGCCGGCGGTTGGGTTGCTTCTTCCGGCAGGCTGCGGAAAAACTATGCGGGCGCGCTAGGGTCGGGTGGGTAAGACGAGCGACTTTTTCAGCATCCTGCTAGAAGGCGGCGGCGATGGAGACGGCAATGCGCAGACGAGAGTCGATGCTGTGGGCTGGGATTAGCCTCTTAACAGGGGTCGTCTGTCTTGGGGGAGCAGAGCCACAGTCTTCGAAGGGCGGGCAGGTGATTTCGTCGGTCGAGGCGAGTCGCGGGCTGGACGGTGCTCCGATGGTCCTTATCCCGGCCGGTCCATTCACCATGGGTACTCACGACGGTCTCCCAAACGAGCGGCCTGAACATACCGTGACGCTTGATGCCTACTACATCGATCGGTATGAAGTCACCCTCGGCTTCTACCGGAAATTTCTGGAAAAGGCGAAATATGAATCTCCTCCAACATGGGATGATGAGGCGGCAACGACGGTTGGAGACCGTCCGGCCATTGGCATGAGATGGGAATCGGCAGCCGCGTATTGCCGGTGGGCAGGGAAACGGCTTCCGACAGAGGCTGAGTGGGAGAAGGCGGCTCGTGGGACAGACGGGCGCCGGTATCCGTGGGGAGATATGCAGCCATTCGTCGATATTGCCAACTATAACCGAGGAATGTGGGTGAGTGAGGCCATCACGTTGGTGGCCGTGACCAGTGGTCTTGAGGGAATGAGCGTGCGGCATGGGCTCAAAGAGGGCGGGAGAAGCCCGTTTGGCCTCTCTCACATGGCGGGGAATGCGGCAGAATGGGTGGCTGACTGGTATGAACGGGACTATTATCAAAAGAGTCCTGGGAGGAATCCGCTCGGCCCAGTTATTGGTGAGAAGCGTGTGCTACGAGGTGGGTCATGGGCGGATGTACCATCAGCGTTGCGTGTGACGGCGCGGTTCTCAGCTGGCCAGGATTTCGAGGACCGGACGATCGGATTTCGCTGCGCCATGAATGTATCGAAGTGAACGTAGCGCTGGCCTGGTGTAGGCCGTCGAATGTGGGCATCGTACGGGACATCTATGTTGGTCCACGAGAATTTCGATGGTTCACCCGTGTCGCACAACAGAAAAATACTCCCGCAGGATAGCCGCGCAAAACGGGCGAGAAAGGTGAGACACTCAGAATCAGGGCTTGCGAGTCGCGCGTGTCTCGCTAGACGTGCCCGTCGCGCGTTTGAAAGCCTGCCGGACTTTTCGTAGACCGATTCCATGCCTGAACGAGCTATGACACCCCTCATCGTGATTGTGTTGTTACTGGGGATCTTGTTCGCCCTCCGCTCTATCAATTCCTCTTCGGTGCCGCCAGTTCCAGTCTCTTCGGCGACAGTGTTTGTCCCTGATATGATTCCGCTGGTCACCGGAGACGAACCGATCACAGAGATTTTTACGAAAGCCGGCTGCTTGGTGTGCCACACGGTTCCAGGTATCCCTGGGGCCGATGGGCGGGTAGGGCCGCCGCTCTTATTAGGCGCTACGGGGCCTGCGCGATTGGCCGATCCGGCCTACCGTGGCCACGCAAAGACAGTGCGCGAGTACGTGATTGAATCGGTCATCGAACCGGGAATGTTTGTCGTGCCGGGATATCCGTCCGGCACGATGCCGATATGGTATGGCGCGAAACTCAGCGCGCTCGCGCTGGAGAAGATTGCGTCGTACCTTGAGCAACAAGGGGTTACAGAGGTCCAGTAGGCGTGGGTGATCTCTACTGGCTAGTCACGAGGTGTGTAGTGGTGAGAGGGGGCTATCGTTTACGCAAGGGAGACACCTTTCCTACGGCTCCCCCCTGAATCTTGAACGCATCGGCTGTCGAGTCGCCTGCTTTTTTGTCGAGGAGCGCGTTGATCGCATCGTCTCCTCTCAGGCCTTCCAGCTTGATCTTGAGCCGGAGATTGTTGGCGCTGTCGGCATTGATCAAGGCTTGTTCGAGCGAAATCCGTTCCTCCTTGTATAGTTGGAACAAGACGTGGTCGAACGTTTGACAGCCCTCTTCCACTCCTTGCTCCATCGCTTCTTTGAGCAAATCGACCTCGGCCTTCTTGATGAGATCCTTAATGCGGGGCGTGTCGAGCAAGATTTCCAGCGCCGGGGCCCGCTTTCCGTCCACGGACGGCACGAGTCGTTGAGAGATAATGGCGCGAAGATTGAGCGACAATTGGAGATAGATCTGCGCATGCCGCTCTACCGGGAAAAAATTCATGATGCGCTCGATAGACTGGTTTGCATTGTTCGAGTGGAGGGTGCCGATGCACAAGTGTCCGGTTTCCGCGAAGGTGATCGCGGCTTCCATCGTTTCCGTGTCACGGATTTCGCCGATCAGAATCACGTCCGGCGCCTGCCGCAGGGTATTCTTGAGCGCATTTTGAAATGAGAGCGTATCGAAGCCCACTTCTCGCTGTGTGATGAGCGATCGCTTATGATTGTGGACGAACTCGATCGGGTCTTCTACGGTCACGATATGACCGGGATGAACGGTGTTCCGATGGTCGATCATGGCTGCGAGGGTCGTGGATTTTCCGGAACCGGTGGCTCCGACTACCAGCACCAACCCGCGCTTTGTCATGGCGATGTCTTTGACAATCGACGGTAAGCCCAGCTGTTCGGTGGTCTGGATCTCAGCTTTGATATGCCGGAAGACCAAGCCGACGTTCCCTCGCTGCCGAAAAATATTGACGCGGAAACGGCCGAGCTCTTTGTAGTAAAGGGCCAGGTTCATTTCCATTTTTTCCTCGAATTCCCCGCGCTGCTGACCGCGCATCAGCGCGAGCGCGAGGGCTTCGAGTTGTTCGTTGGTAAACGGCGGTGCGTCGGTTTGTTGTGTCGAGCCATGGACGCGATAGGCGGGCGCCGAGTCGACGGTCAAGTACAAGTCTGACGCTTCTTGATCCACCATGACTTTTAAAAGACTGCGAACATCCATCGCTACCCCCGTTTTCTGCCAGGTATCTTAGGCCGCGCCGCCCATTGGAGTTCCAAACAGGTTGGGATTCATGCTGCGCGATTGGGCTTCGATCTTCGTGACGACTCCACGGGTCGCTAACTCGAATAGTGCCATGTCCATCGTTTGCATGCCGTCTTTTTGACTGGCCTGCATGACCCCGGGAATCTGGTGCAGTTTGCCCTCTCGAATGAGATTCCGGACCGCGGTCGTGGCGACCATGATTTCGAGGGCGGCAACACGCCCGCCTGCTTTTTTCTTCAGCAAGGTTTGTGTGATAACCGCTTCTAACGCTTCCGCGAGCTGTGTGCGAATCTGGGACTGTTGGTTTGGAGGAAAGGCGTCGATGATGCGGTCGACGGTTTTCGGCGCGCTGGAAGTGTGGAGTGTGCCAAAGACCAAGTGGCCCGTTTCCGCAGCAGTCAACGCGAGCTGGATGGTTTCCAGATCGCGCATTTCACCCACGAGGATGATGTCCGGGTCTTCGCGGAGGGAGGCTCTCAGCGCGTTCGCAAACGACAGCGTATGGACGCCCATCTCCCGCTGATTCACGAGACATTTTTTTGTCTTGTGGATGAATTCGATCGGATCTTCGATCGTGATGATGTGGCCCTCGAATGTGTTGTTCAAATAATCGACCATGGAGGCCAACGTCGTAGATTTACCAGACCCGGTTGGGCCGGTGACAAGGATCAGCCCCTTTTCTCGATCGCAGAGCTGCCGCACGATCGGAGGCATGCCGAGCTTTTCCATCGGAATGATCGTGGTGGGAATGTTTCGGAAGACGGCGCCAAGTCCACGGTTTTGGACGAAGACGTTGACGCGGAATCGGGCGATGTCGCCTAGCTCAAAGGAAAAATCGCACTCGCGTTTCTCTTCGAAATTCTTCCGTTGGGTATCGCTCATCATGTCATAGATCAGCGAATGCGTTTCTTCCGTGGTCAGTGCGGGATGATCGAGTTTTTTGAGGTCCCCGTTCACACGGATCATTGGTGGCTCGCCGGCGCTGATATGACAGTCCGACGCGCCCTCCTTAGCCGTGAAGGTCAGGAGCTTCGAAATATCCATGAAGAGGACTCCTCGGTATGAAAGGGTAGGATAATAATTTGTCGTGCCACAGTAATGCTTGCGAGCATAATGCCACAGGGTGGTGAGAAAGCAAGGAAATAGCCGGAAGCGGCTGCGCAAATTCTTTGGCGGTGTACTGCGGAGAGGTGAGGGGTTCGGTCAGATCAGCCCTGCCGATTGCCCTGCGCGTTGAAATGCAGTGAGAGCCTGATCGATGTGGTTGGTGTTGTGCTCGGACGTGACCGTGACACGGATGCGGCTGGTGGCGTCGGGAACGGTCGGAGGGCGAATCGCCGGAGCATATACACCTTCTGCGAGCAGGTGTTCGGCAAACACAAGTGCGGTTTCTGCATTGCCGACCAAGATCGGCATGATCGGACTCACGCTGGCGGAGAGGCGGAATCCCAATTGCGTCAATCCCGAGTACAACCGTTCACGGTTGGCCCACAAGCGGGCTCGCCGTTCCGGTTCTCGTTGCAGGACTCGTAACGCTGCCGTGGCGGCAGCAGCTGAACTTGGCGGGGGTGCCGTGGTAAAGATGAAGGATCGGCTTGTGCTCATGAGATAACGGATCAATGTCGAGGGGCCAGCGAGATAGGCGCCACTGCTGCCGAAGGCTTTGCCCAAGGTTCCCATCTGAAACGGGATCTGGGTCTCAAGACCGAAATGCTCGACGGTCCCTCGTCCATGCGGTCCCATGACGCCCGTGCCGTGGGCGTCATCGATATAAAGGTCGGTCTCATAGTCCTGGGCCAACCGACTGAGTTCCGGCAATGGTGCGAGGTCTCCATCCATACTGAACAGACCGTCGGTCACAATCAGCGTGCGTCGCGCTCGGCGTCTCTTGGTCAGAAGAGACTGGAGGTGGCTGATATCGTTGTGGCGATAGATACGAAAGTCGGCCGCGCTGAGCCGGCAGCCATCGATCAGGCTGGCATGGCACAGGCGATCGGCCAGAATCAGACCACCTTGTTCGACCAGTGCCGGGATGGTCCCAATATTTGCAAGGTAGCCGGAGCTAAATGTCAGTGCGGCTTCGGTTCCTTTGAACTCTGCCAGGGCAGACTCTAACTCTTGATGCGGCGGCAACGACCCTGAGATCAACCGAGAGGCTCCGGCTCCGGCGCCGAATCGTTGTGTCGCCTCTATGGCGGACTGAATCACTTCCGGGTGCATGGCCAACCCCAAATAGTCGTTCGAAGCGAGCAGCAGAATCTGGCGTCCTGCCATTTCAACCACAGGACCGACGCTGGATTGGAGCGGCGTAAGGCGCCTGGTCAGATGCCGCGCCGCCAATTCCTCTAGTCGTTTTTCAAACATGCGAAGTGACCTGGCTTTAACGATGGAAGGTGGTATGCTGTCTGAAAACCGGCACGTTGCCGCTGCCTCATTGACAAAAACGTGACATCCTTAGTATAAGGCGCGCACACAATTTGAGGAAACTGGCGCCGCCCTCTCCGACGAATCCATCCATGACGTACCGTATCAAGGTCCCGGCGAAAACTCTTCCGGTCGATGAAGCCCACATGTTGAGCTGGCTCGACCATACGCTGCATAGTTCACAGAGTTACTGGCGCCCCTTCCTGGTTGGCCTGGGAGTGTTGGTGCTTGCGGCTGCCGTGGTCGGAGGGGTGTCTTATGTTGACCGTCAGGCCTCGCAGAAAGCGCAAGACCTTGAACATGAGGCGATGCGATTCCTGATTGCTCCTTCTGCAAACGATCCTCAAAAGGTTGATCACGCGCTCAAGGAAGCGATCGCGAGGTATCGGCAAATTGTCGATCAATATCCGCGAACCTCCACGGCGCCACTTGCCTTGTATCATTTGGCAAATACGTTGGTCCAGGCTAATGAATTGAGCGCGGCTATTGATGCCTATCAGCGATTTCTTACATCATACAATTCGAATCCCTCAATGGCTGGGCTAGTGCAACAACGTCTGGCCTATGTGTACTTGAATAAGGGAGATCGGGATCAGGCAGTGAAGGCATTCACGTGGATTTTGGAGACCCCTGGTACGTTGAACCGGGATCAGGCGCTATTTGAGTTGGCGCGTCTGGAAGAATCTCAGTTGCGGACTGAGGCCGCCGTGGCTCGCTATCAGGACTTGATAAAGACCTATCCGAACTCTCCCTACATCAGTGAGGCCACGATTCGGGCCAAGATCATGGATGTCAAGAAATCGCAGGAATCAGCGCCGGTTCCGCCGTCGACAACTCCGGCCATTGCTCCGTCACAGAAAAACCCTCCGGCTCCTCCCTCCTCAGCAGGCAAGAAATAACCCTCGCAGGATGCTGAAAAAGTCCGCCAGCGCCTGCGACGCGTGAATTGCGAGACAGGCGAGAAAGGTGCGATGTAGCCCGATTGGACTCCCGCTTCGTCTCGTGCGCGAACAGAGCTTTCCCTCGCCTGCTGGGGATTCTGGTTTACCGGTATCCCGGCTCTGGGCTTGGCCTGTTCTGCGGATCGGCTGAATGGGGAATCGAAATTAACGGCTGATCACGAGAAAGTCGCCCGGTCGAATAGTCGGGCTGGAGAGGTTATTCTTGGTCTTGAGCGTCTTGAGCGGGACGCGGAACCGTTTCGACACTTTCCCCAGCGTGTCCCCCACGCGGACCTTATACCAGCGAGAGGGCCCGGCGGTGGCAAACTGAGCCTTTCCAGGAAGTGGTGGAAACTTGTAGGTTGGGATGCGATCAAGCATCTGTTCTACTTTCGCTTTCGTTCCCACCGGAACCTTGAGGTGGTAAGTCTCGTCGCCGGGGGGAGTTGCGTCTCGCCGCAGCTCAGGATTTAAAAGCCGGAGTTCTTCATAGGGAATGCCAGTGGCATTGGCGATGGCGCGGAAGTGGACTGGCCGTGTGACGATCGCTTCATCGAATTGATGCGGCTCTGCAGATTCCTGAGAGAAGCCATATCGATCCGGGTTCCTCGCGATAATCGTAGCGGCCATGAATCGAGGCACATACTCCTTCGTCTCACGCCGAATCAATCGTGTCTTTGAAATCTCGGAAAAACTTTCGGCTTGGGCTTTGTGGAGGGCTCGCATCACCTTGCCTTCTCCGGCGTTGTAGGCAGCCATCGCGAGCGGCCAGGCCCCGAAGAGGTCGTAGAGATCACGGAGATAGCGTGCCGCAGCCACCGTTGACTTGATGGGGTCCCGGCGTTCATCAACGTAGCTGTCGACACGGAGCCCGTAGACCTTGGCCGTGCCCTTCATGAACTGCCAGGGCCCCGTAGCTTTGGCTCGTGAGTACGCATAGGGGTTGAATCCGCTTTCTACCAGTGAGAGGTAGACCAGATCGCTGGGGAGGTGAAATTCCGTGAAGATCGTCTCGACAAGGGGCCGATAGCGGCTGAGTCGGAACAGCCACTGTTCGAAGCGACCGTGAATGGCCGTATTGAAGTAACGAATATGGGCCTGGACTGAGGAGTCCATGACAATCGGCACATTGTAGCTCGCATATTCCGTCTGGTCTGCGGCATTTCCGGAAGGGTCTTGTGTCTGGGTGAGTTCAGCCGGAGGATTCAATGCGTCTGAGAACCGCGCGGTTGTCGGTGACGCTGGGTTCAGCTGCAAGAGGTCTTCAGTCCTCGGAACACTACTCGTCGTTGCTTTTGGATGGCTCGCGGCCTCCGGTGGCGGACCCTCGGTATCGAGCGGGACCAAGTTTGCATCTGGCTCGTCTTCCGCCGTTGTGTTCTCCTCCGTAAGTGTAGACAGGTCAACCGTAGCGGGTGTGGAAGAAGTTCCAGCCTGGGCTACCATAATAGTAGCTGCGGAGAAGCTGAGCCACACTCCGAGGAAGAGAGCCACCGGGAGGACGGCATGTCCTAACCTGGGTGGCCTCATCAAGGCGAGGCGGCAATCGGTATCGTGTGGGCGGTGTGTCATGTTCTTGTGGGGCTAGACTATCGATGGACTGCGCTCGTGTCAAGGAATTGCAAAGGGAATAACGCCCCTTCTTTGGTAGTACAGAGGCAGCCGCTCCACCGTTTGCACAAATTGTCAGTGGAAGTGATCGCGGGGTCAAAAGGCCACAACAGTTTGAAAATACGCGTGTCTATGCGGTTCTTCGCCTTGACAGTTTTTGGGGGGCAATGGTATCGTCCCCCGTCCTGTATAAGAGTGTCCATGTGTCATCCGGTTAGGAGGATTCGTCGATGTTGAAACAGTATCTGCTGGCTCCCGGTCCGACGCCTGTGCCCCCTGAAGTGCTGCTGGCCATGGCGCGGCCCATGACCCATCACCGTGCCCCCGAGTTCGATAAGCTCTTCGCAGAAGTTCGGGACGGACTCAAGTGGTTGTACCAAACGAAAAACAATGTGTTGATTCTGGCGGCATCAGGAACCGGAGGCATGGAAGGCGCGGTCTCTAACTTTCTCTCTCCCGGCGACAAGGCCCTCACCATTAATGGGGGGAAGTTTGGGGAACGATGGACCAAGCTCTGCAAGACCTTCGGCGCCGAGGTGACTGAAATCAAGGTGGAGTGGGGACGGGCCGTCGACCCCAAAGTGGTGGCCGATGCGCTCAAGAAAGATCCTGGAATTAAAGCGGTGTATGTGCAAGCGAGTGAAACCTCCACGGGTGTGGCTCACGACGTGAAGGCTCTTGCGGAGGTCGTGAGGCCCTATGGCGAGACCATTCTTGTGGTGGATGCCATCACAGCGCTCGGAGTGTTCGACATCAAGACCGATGAGTGGGGGATCGATGTCGTGATTACCGGGTCGCAAAAGGCTCTGATGCTCCCGCCAGGGCTTGCATTTGTGAGCGTGAGTGACAAAGCTTGGAAGCTGGCAGAGAAGGTGAAGAACACGGCGTTCTATTTCAATTTCAAGAAAGAGCACGAGAATCAGCAGAAGAATCAGACGGCCTATACGCCGGCCGTGTCCCTCATTGTCGGCTTGCAGGAAGTCTTGAAGATGATGAAGGCGGAGGGGCTTGAGGGGGTGTTTGGCCGCCAAGCCATGCTCGCGAAGGCTATGCGCGAAGGGGTGCAGGGTGCCGGGCTCTCGTTGTTTCCGAAGGAATCACCCAGCGATGCCCTTACCGCTATTTCAGCGCCGGACGGCGTGGATGGGCAGGCCATCTATAAGAATCTCCGTGTCCAATATGGTATGACGGCCGCCGGTGGGCAGGACCATTTGAAGGGGAAAATTTTCCGAGTCTCACACATGGGCTACATGGACCGCTTCGACATCATTACGGCGGTGGCGGCCATAGAAATGGTGCTCAAAGGACTGGGGCATCCCGTGAAGCTTGGAAGCGGTGTCGCGAAGGCGCAAGAAATTCTCATGGCGTAGGAGTTCCGTTTCGAAACTCGTACGATTAGGACAGGCACAATGGGCATGAAAATTCTCATCAGCGATAGTTTATCGAAGCAGGGAGTGGAGCTGTTGGAAGCGGCTGGATTCACTGTGGTGGTGAAGTCCAAGATGCCGAAGGAAGAGTTGTTCAAGGAGATCAAGGATGCCGATGGGCTGATCGTCCGGTCGGGCACCAAGGTGACGGAAGAACTGATCGCGGCAGCCGAGAAATTAAAAGTCGTCGGACGGGCCGGGTCCGGGCTGGACAATGTCGACACACCGGCAGCCACGCGTCGCGGGATCGTTGTGATGAATACACCCGGCGGCAATACCGTCACGACGGCCGAGCATACAATGTCGATGATTTGGGCGATGAGCCGTCGTATTCCCCAAGCGACCGCATCTGTAAAGGCCGGCAAGTGGGAAAAAGATAAATTTATGGGCGTCGAGCTCTACAACAAGGTGCTCGGCATCGTCGGCGCCGGGCAAATCGGCAGCCATCTCACGAAGCTTGCGCAAGGAATCGGCATGAGTGTGGTTGCCTATGATCCTTACTTATCCGAGGAGCGCGCGCAGAAGATGGGCATCACCATGATGTCGCTAGATGAGCTCTTCACACGTGCCGATATCATCTCGGTCCATACGCCGTTGACGCCTGAGACCAAGGGCCTCATCAACGCGCAGTCGATCTCGACGATGAAGCCAGGGGTGATGATCGTCAATTGCGCCCGCGGCGGGATTATTCATGAGGGCGATCTGTTCGAAGCGCTCAAAACTAAGCGCGTGGCCGCCGCGGCGTTCGACGTGTTCGAAGAAGAGCCAGTCAAGGCGGATCATCCATTGTTGACGCTGGATAATTTTATCTGTACGCCGCACATCGGGGCCCAGACGACTGAAGCGCAAGAGAATGTGGCCGTCGGCATTGCGGAGCAGATCGTCGATTACTTCACCAAGGGCATTGCCCGCGGGGCAGTGAATATCCCGTCTGTCTCTCCGGAGTTACTCCCGAGGCTCCAGCCCTACTTGTCGTTAGCTGAGCAGTTGGGGAAGTTGCAAACCCAGCTGTGCGAAGGCGGGCTTGAGCGCGTGACCGTCGAGTACAGTGGAGAGGTGGCGAGTCTGTCCGTCGCGCCGCTCACAATCGCCGTGTTGAAGGGGCTATTGACTCCGATAATGGAAGCACCTGTGAACTACGTGAATGCGCCGGTCGTCGCGAAGGAGCGCGGGATTGAAGTGAAGGAAGTGAAGAGCTCCGATGCGGGCGATTTCACCAGTTTGATTCGTGTGCGAGTGGAAGCCGGTAAGAAATCCTATCAGGTGGCCGGCACCCTCTATCACAAGAAAGATCCACGCGTGGTGGAGATTGATCAATTCAATGTTGAGGTGGTGCCAGAAGGACACATGCTTCTGATCCTCAATGTCGATCGGCCAGGAGTGATCGGGATGGTGGGAAAGGTGCTCGGCGACAACCAAATCAACATCGTACGGATGCAATGTGCGCTTGAGAAGCGCGGTGGAAACGCGCTGCTCATCATCGGTTCCGATGCGGTCTTCCCTGACACAGTGCTTGAGACGATCAAATCCAGTAAAGACATTCTATCGGTCAAAGTCGCGGCACTATCCTAATCCCCGCGCGCTACCCATCAGGTCCGCTATGGTCTCCGCTCCTCCGAAGCCTCGCCCTTCTTCGGGGCACCCCCCGTCGTCCAGAGAGCGTTCGCTTGTCCCTGTGGGTATGGCGACGATTCTTCCTCACGCGGCGAAACAGGTCCGTCGCCTTGAAGAGCAGTTGCTCGATCAAGTCAATCGGTGGGGCTACGATGAGATCATTCTCCCTACGTTCGAGTATCTCGACGTATTGGCTCCTGGGCTTGAGCCGGAACTGATCGAGCACTGCTATCAATTCGTCGATCGTACGACAGGGCGGACACTGCTCCTTCGTCCGGATGCCACGGCGCAGATCGCCAGGACGGTCGCAATGGGGCTCACGGGCGCGACGCTGCCGTTGCGTCTTTCCTATCGAACGTCCGTGTTCCGCTATGAGCAGGAACACGCCGGGCGCGGCCGAGAGATTTTTCAGGTCGGAGCCGAGCTTATTGGCTTGGACGATGTCGCGAGCGACAGCGAAGTGATCGGTTTGATGATCGAATGTCTCCACACGATCGGCCTTCAGTCGTTTAAAGTGTCGCTTGGACATGTAGGATTTATTCAGGGGCTCCTGATGCGATCCGGGCTGTCGGCGCAAGGACAGAAATTGGCTGAGCAGGCGGCGGCGCGAAAAGATCTGCCGAGACTCGAGGAGATCCTTGCGGGCGAGCGTATCTCAAAAATGGCGGCGCGCGCGATTCGGGAAGCGCCTGAACTGTACGGTCAAGAGGAAGTGCTGGCACGTGGACGGGTCCTCGCGGCCGGCGATCCGGCATTGGTCGCTCCGCTCGAACGGCTTGCTCAGGTGTATCAATTGCTTTGTGCCGCAGGCCATCGGGAATCGTTGATTCTGGATCTCGGGGAATTCCGTGGGTTCGACTATTATGATGGTGTCGTCTTCGATGTATTTGCCGAAGGAATGGGGGCAGAGTTAGGCGGCGGAGGACGGTACGATCACTTGATCGGTCGATTCGGTAAGCCACTGCCTTCAACCGGTTTTGGTTTGGACGTTGATCGGCTCTTCCGCACCGTGGAGTTCCCTGAAGAAGGATTGGCATCGGCGCGAGTGGATTATCTTGTCGCCGCGCCACGCCGGGCTACTCGTCGTTTGACGGCGGTTGTGGCCCAGTTGCGTCAGGCTCGCGTACGAGTGGTACAGCAGACGATGAAGGGGAGCGACGCAGCGCTCGTGTCCGCTGCAGTAGCGGCGGGGTTAGCCCAACAGGCAGCGTCCGTGGTCGTGGTCGGGGCGCCAGGAACGGGTCATGACGAGGTACTGGTGGTCGAGTCTCTTGCTGCTCATAGGCAGGGCCGCCAAACCGGCAATCTGAGCCGTCGTTCGAAGAAGATGGGGCTTGCCGATCTGGTAGCCTCGGCTCGTCGGTCTCGTCGGCCGGTAAAGGAACGGTCATGAAATCCATGTCAGCCACCGATCTGTCTCAGCCCAAACTGCCCCCTCAGAATGTGGAGGCCGAGCAATCGGTTCTCGGCGCGGTCCTCCTCGACAATAGTGCGATGGCCAAAGCGATGGAATTGCTGGTAGAAGAGAATTTCTACCGCACGTCGCATCGGAAGATTTATCGTGCCATGCTGGAATTGTCGGACGTCGGAGAAGTGATCGATCAGATTACGTTGACGGAACGGTTGAAGGTGCAGGGAGAAATTGAGGCCATCGGGGGAGCCGCCTATTTGGCAGAACTCGTGCAAAGCGTAGCCAGCTCCGCCAACATTCGCTACCACTGTAAGATTGTGCGCGACAAAGCGCTGCTGCGAGAATTGATCCATACTTCCACGGAAGTCCTCACGCGCGGGTATGAAGGCGTTTCTTCCGTCGACGACCTGCTCGATTTCGCTGAGCGGTCGGTGTTCAGCATCGTCCAGGGAAAACTGGATCGGTCGTTCACCCCCATTAATTCCATCATTAAGGAAAGTCTCGACCTCGTCGACAAACTGTCAAAGCGGAAAGAACATATCACGGGTGTTCCCACAGGCTTTTACGACCTCGACGACATCACGGCGGGTCTTCAACCCTCCGATCTCGTGGTGATCGCCGGGCGGCCCAGCATGGGGAAGACCAGCCTGGCGTTGGGGATGGCAGCCCATGCCGCTATCCACGCGGGCACTGTAGTCGGAATTTTTAGTCTGGAAATGTCAAAGCCTCAAATCGTCCTGCGCATGTTGAGTTCAGAAGCGAGAGTCGATTCGCATGGCCTCCGAACCGGCAAGCTTCAAAAAGAAGATTGGTGGCGTCTTGCGGAAGCGGCAG
Organism: uncultured Nitrospiraceae bacterium; assembly: GCA_963801725.1. Lineage (GTDB taxonomy): Bacteria > Nitrospirota > Nitrospiria > Nitrospirales > Nitrospiraceae > Palsa-1315. The sequence goes on along the minus strand of CAWDFX010000001.1, from coordinate 271,643 downwards.
GTCGGCTGGAGCAGGCGCCGATCTTATATCGATGATACCGGCGGCATCACCGTGCAACAGATGCGAGGTAAGGCGCGTCGGTTGAAAGCCGAACGGGGGCTCGACTTGTTGATTGTCGATTACCTCCAGCTGATGCAGGGGCGGAGCGATTCGGAATCTCGTCAGCAGGAAATTTCCGATATTTCTCGCTCGCTCAAAGCCTTGGCCAAGGAGCTCAATGTGCCGGTCGTTGCACTGTCGCAGCTCAGCCGTGCGGTGGAAGCCCGGAAGCCACCCGTTCCCATGCTGGCTGACCTCCGCGAGAGTGGCGCGATCGAGCAGGATGCCGACGTCGTCATGTTCATCTACCGTGAAGACGTGTACGACCAAAACTCTGAACGAAAGGGCATTGCAGATATTCTCGTGAGCAAGCATCGCAACGGCCCGATCGGAAGAAAAGAACTCTTTTTCCACGACCGCTTCGCGAAGTTTGAGAGCCTGGACAATCGCGAAGTCGTTTGACCCTGTGTCACCCCTCTCGTATAATCTTTTTGACCACCACAATCTCATCTAGGTCTACCAAGAGGACCGTGCGAGTGTTCACGACACGAGTCATTCCTGGCCGAACGGCGAATAGTCGAGGTCTTATGTCGCTTCGAAGGAGCCTGTTAGACAAGAAGCTTCCTATTGCGACGAATGATCCGAACCCATCTGTGTCATTTTCAGCCAGAAAAAATCCTCAACATAATCGTACTCCAGTGAATACACGCGTGTTATTGCCGAGGCTGCGACTTCGAATGGGGCCGCACCCGCTTTCCTTTGTCACAAACGGCAATGCCGGACAGGCTCTTAGCGTAATGTGTTTGCTGATCTCCCTGATGGTGGTAGCCTGCGCCGCCTCGCCTCAGACAGCTGAAACGGTGATCGCCCCTGCCGGTACGCCCAAGGCTATGCCCTCGATTCATCCTCCCAATGCCGCCGCGTCCTATCACTTCATGCTGGGGTACCAAGCTGAGCTTGCACAGGACATGGATCGTGCAATCCAGGAATATCAGGCCGCGCTGAAGGCGGATCCGGCGTCCCAGTCTGTGAAAGCCCGGCTAGCCGGGCTCTATTTTTCGCTGGGCGATATGCCCAATGCCGTGCGTTATGCGGACCAAGCGGTAGAGGGACCGAGCCAGGACGGTCAGTTGCTCACGCAGATGGCAGGTATTTTAGCCAGTGCGGGGCAAGGGGAGCGTGCGGTGACATTGCTGGATCGCGCGATCGATCTCGCACCAGACTCCGCCGATCCCTACTTTACCAAGGGTCTGCTGCTCCTGAATCTGAAGCGACAACCCGAGGCGGAACAGGCCATTCGAGCCGGCTTGGCGCGAGCCCCCGAATCTGCCGTCGGTCATTATCACCTGGGGCGGATCCTCCTCGACGCGGGGAAAAAAGAAGAGGCGGCGGCAAGTTTGGAGCGGGCGATCGCGGTCAATGCTTCGTTTGAACCAGCCTATCTTGCGCTCGCCTCGATCTATGAGTCGCAGCAGGCCATGGATCGAGCGGTCGCTGTGCTACGGAAATATCTCCAGAATGTGAACCCGAGAAATCGGGATATTCGGCACCAGTTGGTTCGTCTGTATGTGGCCACAAAGGATTACCAGAGCGCCAGAAAAGAATTGAATGATTTGCTGGCTGAGGACCCTTCGGATCTCGATGCTCAGCTTCGATTGGCGCTTCTGTATGGGGAAGAGAAGGAATATCCCAAGGCCATCGATCTACTGATCAAGATTCTCAAGGCACGTCCGACGGAGCTCAAGATCAGAGATTACCTCGGATTTCTCTACGAGGAGTCCAAGGACACGAAGAAGGCCATCGAGACGTATACGTTTAACGTTCAACTTGAACCGTCCTATTTCGAAGGACATCTGCATCTCGGCATCTTGTACTATCGATTGAAACAATTTCCTGAGGCCATCACGCACTTGACTCAAGCTATCACGATTAATCCAAAGCAGCCTGAAGCTCACATCGTACTAGGATTGACGTATTTCCAGCAGGACCAGTTTGACAATGCCGCAAGGGTCTTGGAGGAAGGCATCAGTCAGAATCCCAAGAGCGCCGATTTGCACTTCAATCTTGGCACGGTCTACGACAAACTCAATCGATTCGATGACATGGTGCATGCCATGGAGACGGCGATCAAGCTGGACTCCCATCACGCCGATGCGCTCAATTATCTGGGGTATAGTTATGCCGAGCGGGGTATCAAAATTGATCGGGCACTCTCCTTGACCAAGCAGGCTGTCGCGCTCAAACCGAGCAATGGATACTATATCGATAGCCTCGCGTGGGCCTTGTTTAAATCCGGTTTGGTAGCCGAGGCCTTGACGGAGATGAAGCGCGCTGTCGCGCTCGCCGGGGATGATCCGGTGCTCTATGAGCATCTCGGGGATATTTATGCCAAACAACGAAATCTCTCGGACGCCCGTGAGTCCTGGCTCCGTGCCCTGGAGCTTGACCCATCCAATACCAAGTTAATGGACCGATTCCGTGAACTGGGGATGGGCGACCCAACGCAGGAAGAGCGTATCCAACAGGCCAAACGAAGAGTATCTGATAAGATACAAGCTCAGTAACACAGCCCTTCATCAAATAATCTAGCCTGATTTCTCGCTTTTATTCTCCGCTGTAACTCGACCTCCTTCACAGCCGTCTTTCATATGTCATCTCCGCTGCTTCTGATAGGCAGATTCGGTCAAGTATTTTTACGCTAAATCATTGCTTTCACTGATTGTCTCTCTCATGAGATGACGAAGCCCCGCGGATTTCCCTCTTCCGAGAGAGAACATGGAAGCCATCAAGCCCGGTACAGTAAATGACAAATATTGGCAGATCGCAACCAAAGATGGAGAGATTATCCGAAACCAATGGCCGTTTCGCAGCAGCATAATGATTACAACCATTTGATATTTCATGCAATGCAGTCTTTCACGACCTTGCAATGTACCCGGCATCGAACCTGCTATAGGGCTAGGTAACAGAAATCGGATGCGAGTTCCGATGAGAAAGAAGCAAGGATGTGAAGGGGGAAAGGTTAGTGAACCATCAACAAGGAGGCAGTACGATGTTTAAGCAGTTGAAAGGGCAAAAAGGTTTTACTCTGATCGAGTTGATGATCGTTGTGGCGATCATCGGGATCTTGGCGGCTATCGCCATCCCGAACTTCCTGCAGTATCAGATGAAGTCACGCCAGTCCGAGGCGAAGACCAACCTCCAGGCGATCAAGACCTCTGAAATCTCGTTTCAGGCGGAGCGAGGCTGTTATGTTGGTGTTGTCGCAGAGGCTGGTTCGATTGCACCTGTTGGGGGTACGAAGTCAATCCCATTTCTCTGGGGAGCTGGAGCGGCACCGACTGGTGGCAATCCTCTCTGGTGTGTGGCAGGAGGTGTGTTTGGAGGAGCTACTTTCGCCGACATCGGGTTCAAGGCAACTGGTAACGTCAATTACTATTATGGAGTGGATACAACGGTCGCTCCAGCCTTGGGGATTGGAACTGGATATACGAACGTCACCTCTTGTCCTGTAGCCGTTGCGATGGCGGCCGGTGGTGCCGCGCTTGCTGTGCAAAACAACTTTGTTGCGGCGGCCAAAGCCAATCTGGATGGCGACCCAGCAATTTCAACCTGGGATTCCACGGTTGACCATGGTGCTTTAGATTGTACAACCGGTGTGTTCTAGGCCGGTGTAGGTAATGTCACCGGGTCCCGGCAGCCGATAGGGCTGCCGGGACCTTCCTTTTTACTCATTCCTGTCGATGTCTCGATCATGGCGGTCTCAACAGCCTTACATCATCGTAGCCCACCGATACTACATCACCTCCTGCTCAGTATAGGCGGAGTTCTCTTGTTGGCCTGTGTCGCTTGGCTGCAAGGTGAACTCGATCGGCACCAAGATCGTACGGTCGCGAAAATCGAAGGTCTTGCACAGCTACCCAAGGGCGAATATCTGAAGCCGGCCTTGCTCGGATATCACCACTTAGGTGCTGATATTCTCTGGCTCAGGCTGATTCAAGTTATCGGGAAGAAACGAAATAGTGCGGACGAATATGAATGGATGTATCACGCCTTGGACGTGATTACCACGCTCGATCCGCAGTATGCCTATGCTTACTATGCCGGGGGGGTTATTCTCGGCGATCTCGCCAACCGCCCGGACTTGAGCAATCGGCTGCTTGAAAGAGGTGTCAGCGCGAATCCCGAGGTATGGAACATTCCCTTCCTTCTTGGATACAACTATTATTTTTTGCTGGGTGATCCGGTCAAGGGGGCAGAGTACATTATGGAGGCGGCCCGCCGACCGGACGGCCCATCCTATCTCCCAGGGCTCGCTACTCGCATGGCTGCGGAGGCAGGGAGTCCGGATACCGCATTGGCGTTTCTTGAAGCCCGTTTGGGGGAGACTCAAGATCTGCAGATGCGAGATTCCTTGGCGAACCGGATGAAAGAAGTTATCATTGAGCGGGATCTGCGCATACTGGAGAGCGCTGTGGAAGCCTATCGGACGCAACACCGGGTCTCTCCTAAGACACTCACGGATCTCGTGGCAGCGGGAGCCCTTCCGAATCTGCCACAGGAACCGTTCGGAGGAGACTATCGGTTGGATCCCAAGACCGGTTCGGTCTCCAGTTCAACACATCCTGAACGGCTGCGCACATTTTTCAAACGTACACAACCTATCTACAGTCTTTTCCCGAAGATAGAGCCGGCCTACAGTTTCCCTAGGACATGGGAGTGAACGATGACGACTAGCTCCGATCTGGTGGTACAGACCGAGCAGCTCTCAAAAATTTTTCGGGTCGGGTTCTGGGGAAAGCGAGTGACTGCGGTGGATGGCCTCAACCTGGAAGTTCGGCGTGGAGAAGTGTTCGGTTTTCTCGGTCCGAACGGCGCAGGGAAAACCACGACCCTCAAGATGTTGATGGGGCTCATCTATCCGACTGATGGGCAGGCGCGGTTGTTCGGTCGGGATTTGGGTGATCCCCAGATCAAGGCCAGACTGGGATTCCTTCCCGAATCGCCGTATTTTTACGACTACCTCACAAGCCGGGAGTTTCTCGAGTTTTACGGGCATTTGTTCGGGTTGTGGGGTGCTGTTCTAAGCAACCGAGTTGACGAACTCTTGCAGCTTGTCGGCATGACGCACGCGAAGGATCTACAGCTCAGAAAGTTCTCAAAAGGCATGTTGCAGCGTGTGGGAATCGCTCAAGCCTTGATTAACGATCCAGAGTTGGTAGTGCTGGACGAACCGATGTCCGGATTGGACCCCGTAGGGCGGAAAGAAGTTCGCGATCTAATCTTGCGTCTGAAAGAGTCCGGAAAGACGGTCTTGTTCAGCTCCCATATCCTGCATGATGCTGAAGTATTATGCGATCGGGTCGCGATGATCCTGAAGGGGCGCCTTGTAGCCTGTGGTCGGGTGACCGACCTGTTGGATCAAGGGGCGAGTCACCAAGTGGAGCTGGTCGTGGATCGTCTAACCCCCGAAGGGCTGGATCACTTACGTCCACTCACTGACAAAGTCATCATGCAAGGAGATTTGATGTTGGTGGTGCTGAAGAGTCAGCAGCAGGTCGGGGGCGCATTGGAGATTATCCGCACGGCGAAGGCGAGACTGGTGTCGCTCAATCCTCAGAAGGGGTCTCTGGAAGACCTCTTCATCCGGGAAGTCGAAGGGCATCGGAGCCCATCGAAGAGTCGCGCATGAAAATCCTGTCGATTGGGCTCAATACATTTCGAGAAAACCTTCGAGACAAGCTCCTCTACAATCTGTTGGTCTTTGCCCTGCTCATGATCGGCAGTTCTGTGCTCCTGTCACGATTAACCTTGGGGGAATTCCATCGTCTCATTTTGGACTTAGGGCTAGGGAGCATTAACTTCTTTGGTGTGCTGATTGCCATTTTCGTCGGGATCGGCCTGGTGAGCAAGGAGATCGAGAAGAAGACCATCTACACGATTGTGTCCAAGCCGGTGGCGCGATACCAATTTCTGCTCGGAAAGTATGTGGGACTCACGATCACTCTGTTCGTCAACACGGTGGTGATGGCACTGGGACTGCTGGTGGTGCTCTATGCCCAAGCTGTTCCAGTCGAGGGAATGCTCTTCAAGGCGCTGGCGCTGATTTTCGTCGAGTTCATGGTGATCACCGCCGTCGCTCTGCTGTTTTCCACATTTACCAGCGCGACCTTGAGCGCCATCTTCACGTTGGCGATGTATGTGATCGGGCATCTCACTGCCGACCTGAAAACGTTCGGGGCGCAGATGGACGATCTCAGCCAGGGAATTTTGGACGGGATCTATTATCTCTTGCCGAACCTCGAGCGTTTCAACTTGAAGGGACATGTTGTGCATCACTTGGAAGTGAGCGGTTCGGACCTGATGCTGATTGTCGCCTACGGGGCGACGTATACGGCAGTGCTTCTTTTCACGGCCAGCCTTATTTTTCATCGGCGCGATTTCCGCTAGCCCGCTGTTCGTAATCTCCACTTGCATTATGTGAAGGAGCCAGGTATTGAAGGGAGTATCACGATGGCTCCGTGCGTCGTTCGAGTATTGAGATTCATCTTTGGAGGTATGTTTCGATGAATGTGCCGTTGCTTGATCTGAAGGCTCAGTTCCAACCCCTCCGTGCGGAGGTGATGGCGGCGATACAGACGGTCTGCGACGAGCAGGGATTTATCCTGGGGCCCCGCGTCGTGGCGTTTGAGGAGGCCGTTGCCCAGTACATCGGTTCTCGCTATGCGGTCGGTTGCGCCTCGGGAAGCGATGCGTTGTTGCTCTCTCTTATGGCCATGGGAGTGAGGGCCGGTGATGAGGTCATCACCATCCCGTTTACATTTTTTGCCACGGTGAGCGCGATCGCACGATTGGGCGCGAAGCCCGTGCTTGTAGATATTCAGCCTGATACGTTCAATATCGACCCGGAACTCATTGAACGAGCGGTCACGCCTCGTACGAAAGCCATCATTCCCGTGCACCTCTTCGGACAATGTGCGGATATGGCTGCGATCAATGAGATTGCAAAGCAGAAAAATATTTACGTCATCGAGGACGCGTGCCAAGCCATTGGGGCGAGCCAGGGAAACAAGCGCGCCGGTGTCCTGGGAGACACCGGGTGCTTCAGCTTTTTCCCCAGCAAAAACCTGGGCGGCTTTGGAGACGGGGGGCTCATCACGACCAACGACAAAACCCTTGCCGACTCCATGGCTATGCTTCGTGTTCACGGGAGCCAAGTCCGCTATCTCCACGAAGCGATAGGGATCAATAGCCGGTTGGACACGCTTCAAGCTGCCGTGCTCCAAGTCAAACTAAAGTATCTCGACCAGTGGACCGAGGGGCGGCGTCGGAATGCCGAGAGGTATAGTCAGTTGTTCAAGCGAACGAAGCATGTGGACCGCGTTGTGCTGCCGCCAACTGCGCTTGGCAATTTCCATGTGTATAACCAATTCACTGTCCGAGTGCCAAAGCGAGACGAGTTGCGCGCCTTCCTCAAAGAGAAGGGGGTCGGCACGGAAGTCTACTATCCGCTCCCCATGCATCTCCAAAACTGCTTTCGCGATTTAGGGTATCAGAAGGGGTCTTTCCCTCTGTCGGAACAGGCGGCCGAGGAAGTCATGTCCATCCCAATCTATGCTGAGTTGACAGAAGCGCAACAGTCCTATGTCGTCGAAATGATTTCGGACTTCTATCGACACACCTAGACCTATTCACGTCACGCCCTCTGTTTCCCTGCTCCCGTCAATTCCTAGTCCATTTCCGCATTTCATCGTACAATGAATCTACAGTTCGAGCCCTGGGTGCCCGTGGTGGCCGGCACAGTAGCCGGATAAAGGAGGCCATGATGCGGTCAGTTGTATGGGGGATGTTCGTCACGCTTTTCATGGTATGGAGCACGGCTGTTTCCGGCAAGGAATTGTCTCCCCGCGAGATATACGAACAAGCCTCTCCCGCCGTGGTAATGGTGATGGGGTATGCCGATGGCGGAAGGAAAGGGAGTGGCGGAACCGGTTCGATCGTTCAGTCTGACGGATTAATCCTCACGAATGCTCACGTCGTGATCGAAGAGCAGACCGGGAAACCCTTTGCACGTCTATCTGTGTTTCTCAAACCGGCCCGCGTGACGGGAGAGTCGAAGAGCGATCTTTCCCGTATGGTCCGTGCCAAGCTCCTGGCCTACTCTCAGACATTGGATCTTGCTTTGTTGAAGCTGGAAGAGGTTACACAACCGCTGTCTGCCGTCGAGATGAGTGATTCGAGTCGGGTGAGGATCGGGGATCGAGTGGTGGCCATCGGTCATCCGGAGCAAGGGGGGTTGTGGACCCTTACCACCGGAGTGATCAGCGCCGAAGTGGATAATTTCAACGGGGTCAAGGGCAAGCACGTATTTCAAACAGAGACGGGCTTGAATCGTGGAAATTCCGGTGGACCACTCTTGGATGGAGAGGGCCGCATGGTCGGAGTCAACACAGCGATTGCCCGTGTGGCCTCAGATGGTCTTCCGATCACGAGCATCAGCTTCTCGCTCAAGTCGAGCGTTGCGACGCAATGGTTGCGGGAACAGGGCGTGGGGATACGAGGTACAACACTGCCGACCGGCCAGATGCAGCCTGCAGCAGACCAATCAATCGCCCCGTCAGTGCAGCCTCAAGCCAAACCAGCTCAGCCTCCTCAGTCCGATCTGTCGGGCAAGCCCATGATGAAGCCTGAGGCGGTTCAGCCGGCTCCTGCCCGTCCATACAATCTCGATGAATTGATCAGCGATCGCGCGAGGGCTGAAGCCGACCTCGACAGCATGATGTCAGAAATGCGGGGGAGGATGAAGGGGCGATAGGTACGGGTACGCTGTCCAGGATCTGCGATCAGCATCCTATTTATGTCGTAATGGCCCCTTCCGAGGCCGACGAGACGTGTCGCGCATACTTGCCCATCACGCCGGAGGTGTAGCGGGGCAGTGGCAGTTTGACCTTCTTGAGCCGTGTCTTGATCTCTTTCTGCGAAAGTTCCACATTCAGCGTCCGTTTGGAGATATCAAACACAATCATGTCGCCGTTCTTCACGGCGCCGATCGGGCCACCTTTGATCGCTTCTGGTGCGACATGGCCGGCCATCAGACCATGGGTCGCGCCGGAGAAGCGTCCGTCGGTGAGCAGCGCAACGGAGTCGCCAAGACCTGCGCCGACGATGGCCGCAGTCACGCCAAGCATTTCTCTCATGCCTGGCCCGCCGGACGGACCCTCATACCGAATGACCACGACATCGCCTGCTTTGATTTGACGGGATTGCACGGCGACAAAGGCATCCTCTTCCCGGTCGTACACTTTTGCCGGGCCACGGAACTTCATAATCGAATGTCCGGCCACCTTCACGACGCAGCCTTCCGGGGCAAGATTTCCCCGTAAAATCACCAGCCCGCCAGTCTGCTTGATCGGGTTCGACAGGGGTCTGAGAACCTGTTGGCTCGATGTTTCCTTGGCGTCCCTGGCCTCTTCCCCGATTGTCCGTCCGGTTACCGTCGGTTGGCCGGAGTGCAAGATGCCGGCATCCAACAACCGTTTGGCGACCAACGTGGTTCCCCCGGCCGCGAAGAGATCCGAGGCGGTAAATCGTCCGCCTGGCTTCAGATCAGCGAGCAACGGCACCTTCCGGTTAATCTTGTCGAAGTCGTCGATGCTCAGCTTGATGTTGGCTTCGCGCGCGATGGCGAGCAAATGCAGCACGGCATTTGTTGAGCCGCCGGTGGTTGCGACCGCGGCAATGGCATTTTCAAGCGATTTTCGCGTGATGATCTGGCGGGGTCGGATATCTCGCTTCAGCAGGTCCATGACCATCTTCCCGCACTCGAAGGCCACGTCGTCTTTCCGCTGGTCCATGGCCGGCACCCCGTTCCGCCCCATCGGTGAGATACCGAGAAACTCGAACGCAATCGCCATGGTGTTCGCCGTGAACTGGCCGCCGCAGGCTCCGGGGCCCGGGCAGGCATGGTCTTCGAGGTCTTTGAGCTCGGCATTGGTCATTTTGCCGGACGCATGTTTCCCGACTGCTTCGAACACATCTTGAATGGTCACGTCGTGGCCTTGGAACTGGCCCGGCATGATCGAGCCGCCATAGAGCATCACCGACGGCAGGTTCAGGCGAGCGAGGGCCATCACTGTTCCGGGGATGGTTTTATCGCAGCCTGACAAGGCCACCACGCCGTCAAACGAGTGTCCACGCGCTACGAGTTCGATCGAATCGGCAATCACTTCCCGGCTGATCAACGAAGCCTTCATCCCTTCAGTCCCCATCGAAATGCCATCCGACACCGCAATGGTGTTGTACTCGATGGGGGTGCCGCCCGCCGCTCTGATGCCGGCCTTCACCCGTTCCGACAGCCGGCGTAGGTGGAAGTTGCAGGGCATGACTTCGATCCAGGTGTTGGCCACGCCGATGATCGGACGAGACAAGTCCTCGTCGGTGAATCCGACGGCTTTGAGCATCGCGCGGGCCGGGGCTCGATCTGGACCGACCAGCATATCGTGGCTCTTCAGTTTCAACTCTTTCGGCATGACATCCTCATTCACGCGAGACTCGCGAGAAAAGCGAGACTGGTTGGAAGGTTCAACTGTGCGAGTCGCGCCTCTCGCGTACGTCTTACAAGCGACATTCAGAAGAGGGCAGCCAATTTGAACAGGCCACGAACTCTGCTAGAGCATCCGCGCCTTACTCCACCCCTGAATTCCCCGGGTTTCCAAATAGTTTTCAGCGCCCTGCTAGGACTTCTTGGATAGCGCTATCGCATGTTTATGATTGCTGGAAGCCGAGGTTGCGCATCATGTCACCCTTATGCGGATGGCCTTTCATTGGACCGCCATGAGGGTTGCCGTAACCCTTGCCGGCATCTTTGTGCTGCTGCAACGCTTTTTCATGTTCGCTCTTTTCCTTGGCGCGCTGTTCCGGAGTCAACAGAGCGTATACATCCCGGCGGGCTTTGACAGAGGTCATGCGTAAGCCGACTTGCAGATCACCGCTCTGTTTTAACTTGGCTTCGATAGCCCCCAGGTCGGACTTTTCATCTTCGGTCAGGGCTTTCAATTCGCGCTCCGCGACCTGGATGTCGGCCTCGGTCTTGATCCGGACTTTGTCCAGGTTGAGTTGCATCTCTTTGAGTTTTGTGACTTGTTCTGCGGTGAGGCCAATGTCCTGTTCGTGCTTGAGCAGATGCCGGATCAGGTGGCCGGTGCTGTTGTGCATCATGCTCGCGCCATGTCCACTCATTGCGCCATGCCCGCCGCCTCCGTGCCCTTCCTTGCCGTAGTAGCCCGGCTCATTGGCCCAGACCGTTGACATCCCAACGGTCAGCGCGAATACCGATGCGATGCCCAGTCTCACGATGGTTCGTGTTCTCTGCTTCATGCTTGCCTCCTTAGGTTGAACCGAATGAAGACGTCTGACTGCACGATAATGAATGTCTCTGTAACTCCATCGTACCCGTGAACCCAGTTAAACTGAAATGGTACCGCGAGTGCAGCTGGTAACCTAATCAGAGCGGTCATAATTTTCTTCGCACGTGGATGTAGATTGCCAGATCGATCAACACAACGCAAGCCAACAACACAACGTGTGTGGTCTGTCTGGTTCATCTGGTTGATGTGGTTAGTTTCGTTCAACCAAACAAACGAAACAGACCAAACAAACCAAATAACGGTGTTCTTGCGCTGGAGGACTTTTTCAGTATTCTGTTAGCGCGTCAGGGGTGTGATCGTCTCCGGGCCTGGGCGAGCAGCTCGGCACGCGGGTCCGGATGCGCGATGGCGCTGAGTTGGTCGTATAGTTTGTGCTCTTCGTCGGTCGATGAGGGCGGCATCACGATCTGGATCGTGAGGAAGAGGTCGCCGTGGCCGCCGGCCGCTGCAGGGAGGCCTTTGCCTTTTAGCCGAAGCTTACTGTCAGCCCGACTCCCCGGCGGGACCTTTACCCGAACCGGTTCCATCAGCGTGGGGGCCATGACGTCGGCGCCCAAGGCCGCTTCCCACGGGAAGACCGGGAGGGAGACGTGAATGTCGCTCCCCTGTCGGCGGAAGACGTTGTCCGGAGCAATCGTTACGCGCAAGTACAAGTCGCCGGGCTTGCCGCCGTTGGTGCCGGCGTGCCCCTTGCCTGCCACGCGAACCCTCGTTCCATCCTGTACTCCGGCAGGGATTCGCACTTCGATCGTATTCGGATGCAAGGTGGCACCGTGCCCCTGACAGACCGGACAGGTTCGTCCGCGAAAGACTCCGCTCCCGTGGCAGGTTGAGCAGGGTACGGGCTCTTGCAAGGTCATGCGCTTCGTCACGCCGGTGAACACCTCGGCCAGCGTCAACTGCACCTCTGTTTCAAGGTCCTCTCCCTGCATGGCAAATCCACGAACATTACCGCCTCGCCCTCGCCCCTTAAACAGATTCTCGAAGATGTCGGAAAAACCTTCTCCGCCAAATGCAGTCTCCGGACCGTTTCCCCCGCGGGCGCCAGCCTGCTGGCGCGCCTGCTCGTAAGCCTCAGCCTGTTCCCAGTTCGTTCCATACTGATCGTATTTCTTCCGTTTGTCCGGATCGCTCAAGACCTCATGCGCCGCGTTCAACTCTTTGAACTTTTTCTCCATCTCGGACTTCTTTGAACCACTATGGAGATCGGGGTGGACCTGTCGTGCGAGGCGACGATAGGCCTTCTTGATGTCGTCCGCCGAAGCAGACTTGGGAAGACCGAGAATCTGATAGTAGTCGCGTGCGGTGGTTGCCATAGGTGCAGAGATAGCGCCGAGAGACACACAAGCAAGAGTCGTGGAATCAGCTTACGGGGTCGATACAGGCTTTGCAAGGGCAGACCGCGAGATCAAAAGATGGAATAGGAAAGTCCGGCAAACGGAAGGCCGAAGTTGAGGCCGGAATTCGGCGTATCTGTCCCACCATTGGAAATGCGGACGAAGCGAAAGCCTACGTTCAGCGCCCATTGAGGTGTTAGGAGCCAGGACCTCCAGCCCCACCCCAGACGACAAAGTTAAACTCCCCCGGCTGCTCCGGTACCTGGCCACCGAGATCCGTCCACATTGGACCTCCGCCACCTTCGATGTAGGGCTGTAGCCGATTGAGACCAACAAACATATATTGCAGTTTCGGCGTGATCACGACTCCATAGGCGGTCACTGGTTCGGATGTCCTGAACGTGGGCAACTCGGCGCCTAACGAGACCTGGCCTTGATACCAACCGGAACCGATGGGACCGGTGATCGTTATGGACCAAGATGGTATCACCGCAATGCCGAAGAGCTTGGATGATTGGCCGGGCATCACGCGAATGGGAATGACGGGGCCGATCGCAAGACCGATAGTCTGTGCACCGATGGCGGCATAGGGAATCGGTGCATCGGCGCAAGCCATTGGAGCGGACAGACAGAGAACAGCTGCCAGCAGACCGAACCCGGTGATCAGAAGTCCAAGGTATCGAACGCTCACGAAACAGAATGGGCCTTCGCCCGTGCCATCATCTTACAGTAGGAACAGACTTCGGCGGTGGTGGGCTGACTGCACGAGGCGCAGGGATGGAGGACGGCCCGATCCTTCTCCGTCATGGTGATTGCCGTGGGCTGCTTCTTGCGTTGCTTGTCGAGAAAGCCCCAGTAGAACGTCTGTTTTGTGCCGGGCGATTCAGTCTCCAGACGATTCAGGACGTCTTTGTATTGAAGCATCTTGGAGCCTTTGGCCATGGGGCATTCCTCGACAATGTAGTCGATCCGATTCAAGACCGCATAGGCTGCGAGCTCTCGTTCCGAAAGCCGGAAGAGGGGTTTTACCTTCTTGGCAAACCCTTCCACCGAAGCGGGCAATGACGGGCCCTGCTTGTCCAGATATTCCTCTTGCCAATGCAGCACGTTGCCCAGGAGCCGGGCCGCTTCGTCATCGAGATTGTGGCCGGTGGCCATCACGTCGTAGTCCTGTTCAACCGCCACGCGATTGAATTGGTACCGTTTGATCGTGCCGCACGTCGAGCAGGTCGGCCGATGGATGAGTTGAGCCAGTTCCTTGATCCCTGCCCCGGCCTCTTGTTCGACCGTATGGAGGTGCAATGTGGCTCCATGTGAGGCGGCGACCGCCTCGGCGAATTTCGTCACCTTGGCATGAGACTGTTCAGAATAGGTCCCGATGCCGAGGTTCACATAGAGCGCGTCGGCGCGATAGCCGAGCTTGAGCAGAATATCCCAGAGCGCCAGACTGTCTTTCCCTCCGGACACCGCCACGAGGATCCGTTCATCCTTCCCGAACATGTTCTCCGACTTGATCGCCCGCGCCACCTGATCGTGGACGAAGCCGTTGAAGCAGCCTTTGCAGAAGGCCGCATTGTGCCGCGAGAGACCGATGACCGCCTTGGTTTTACATTTGGTGCAATTCATTTTTCCTCAAGCGATCAGCTCTCAGCAGTTAGCTATCAGCGATAGAGCAGCACTCTTGGATGAAGGCTGAAAGCTGACGGCTGACAGCTGACAGCTATCCTCCAGAGATCACGGGTCGGATTTCGATACGATCTCCGTCGTAGAGCATTTCGTCCTCAGTGACGAGATCATCACCTTTGATCACCAGGTGCGCTTCGACAGCGAGATTCAACTCGCGCAAGAGGTCTTTGACCTTCTTGGGGCCTTTGACTTCGACGGTTCTAGCTGGATGGCTCAGTTGGACTTGCACGGGAGGATGATAAGGCCGGCGTTGGCAGGATTGCAACAAAGCATCCAGCTGCAGCAATCAGCGCGGCCCTTGAATCACTTCGGAGCTGAAAGCTGATGGCAGACAGCTGACGACTTTATATCGCAGCCTCCCGCAGAAATTTTGCCGATTCTTCCGGCGACACCGGATTGATATAGAACCCTGTGCCCCATTCAAAACCGGCGACTTGCGTGAGTTTGGGAATGATTTCGATGTGCCAGTGGTAGAAGTCACCTGTCTTCTCGTGGAGGGGAGAGCTATGGAGGATAAAATTGTACGATGGCCGAGCGAGGACCTTGTCCATCCGTCGCAGCGCTTCGGAGAGAATCGGCGCGAGAAACTCGAACTGCGTCTTCTGGCTCTCCTCGAAGTAGCCGGCATGGCGTTTAGGGAGAATCCACATTTCAAAGGGAAAGCGCGGGGCATACGGAGTCACGCAGAGGAATTCAGGATTTTCCGCCACGATGCGATCACCGTCAGAGAGGTCCTGCCGGAGAATGTCGCAATAGATGCAACGTTCTTTCTGTTCATAATGAGCCCGGCACCCATCGATTTCCTCTAACACGTTGGTGGGGATGATCGGCAGGGCGATGAGTTGCGAGTGGCTGTGTTCCAGTGTGGCGCCGGCTGACGCTCCGTGATTCTTGAAGATCAGGATGTATCGGAACCGCACGTCTTTCTTCAGATCGAGCATGCGATCGCGATAGGCCCAGAGCACGTCCTCGATCCGTTTTGTCGGCATGTCGGCCAAGCTATCTTGGTGGTTCGAAGTCTCGATGATAACTTCGTGCGCACCGATCCCATTCATGCGATCGTAGAGGCCGAGGCCTTGACGATCGAGCTCGCCTTCGACCTGGAGCGCGGGGAACTTGTTCGGCACGACACGCACGGTCCAATTCGGGCCGTTGGGTTCGATCGGCTGTGGCCGGTACGCCATGATTTCCTTCGGTGTCAGTCGTTCTTGCCCTGGGCAAAATGGACAGAGCGTTGCGGCCAAATGCCGGGCTGGTTGCACGGGAATAAAGTCGTGAGGTCGAGCGCTGCGCTCTGTCGAAATAATTACCCATCGTCCGACAATCGGGTCACGTCTTAAGTCAGGCATGGCATCTCCGCCGTTACATGAAAAGTCATGAGAGTTGAGTTCTGAGGACTGAGTGTCGCAGACAGAATGGACTTTGACAACTCATAACTCAGCACCCAGCACTCAGCATTTCTTTGAGTCAGACTCGCCAGAGAGTTGCTTCAAACTCCGGACCTGGCACAAGGAAGATCGCAGGCTTGTGATGTGGGTAGCGTGCGACTTCCAAGCGATATTCCATCACCAGAATTGTCATGCGGAGTTCCTGCCCTGCTGTGAGCTGCAAGTCCTTGAATGGCACAGCCAGTTCAACAATATTCCGACGACAGATCGATCGAAAGTGTCCGATTTCCTGCCAGGATCCGCTTGCCAGCTTCTGCGAGAGCAGAAACTGATCTGTTTCCGACTGCGCGAGTGAAAACGATAGGAGAAACAAGTGCTCTGGCGTCTGCAGCTGCAGTTCGACCGTGAGCCCTGCCTGGCGCGGCTGCGATTGCTCGTCCGGATCGAGCCGGAGAAATAACTGGTCAAGACTCCAGCCGAACTGGATATCGGTCAATACTCCTTTCGCCTTCCACATCGCGCCGAGCGGCGGCTGAGTCTTGATTCTGCCTGCTCCGCGCCACTCGAAAAAGTCGGTGACGAGTCCGTCGATGGAAGGGTTCAGCAACGCGAGAGGTGGGTTCATGAGGTCTGTGTCCGGCATGCTGCGGGGGCTTGAGATCGGCTGATTCAACAGGTCCGGTGGCGTCAATCCCGCGATCGTCCAGACGTTTTGAAGGTGAGTTCGAAAGAGCCGATCGAACTCCTCTTTGTAGTCGGTATCGAAGTCGTCCCCATACCACCAGAACCAATCGCTGCCTTCGGCGGCGTAGAGCTCGTCCCAGGCGGCTTGTGCGCGATCCGATGGGAGTGTGGCGGAAATCTCGGCAAGGCGCGATCGAGTCTGATTGACCAAGTCCCATCCCCGATTGTCCTCGTGGTGGCCGATCCAGATCTTGTAGTCCTGATTGATCCAGGAGCCTGAATGGAGGTGGCTGACCCGCCGAGTAGCCGGCGATGCGTGCAGCGCGTCGGAGATCGTCGCGGTCGTTGTGTGGACTGCGTCGCCATCGAGCGCCCCGTTCGAACAGGCCTTGTAGAGCAGCGAGAGAAACTGTTCGCCTCCCTCGTGATAGTGCTCCCATGGATTTTCCCCGTCGAGTGCGATCGCGATGGTGACCTGTTCCTGCGGCGTGTCGTAAATGATCTGGCGCAGCCGACGAAGGACATCTTCGGCAGCCATACTGGGAGTGGTCTTGTGGTAGACGAATCCAAAGGCATCGGAGATCTCCCGGTCACGAAACAGCATCGTGACCCCGTGGTTTTCCGACCCGACCTGGTAGGGCTGATACAGATCTTGATGGCGTTGCCACGGTTGCTGGGCCGCGTTAAGCGAGCGAGCCAGGATACCTTCGTCGGTCGCCAGCCAGCGCAGTCCGACCTTCGACAGCATCGGAATCAGTTCCGGGCAGACGGAGCCCTCCGACGGCCAGAGGCCCACGGGGGCTCGACCGAACGTCGCGGCATGAAACTCGACGGCGCGTTTCAGCTGTGCCTCCGCATCATCCGGCGCATGGAATCGTGAGGGTAAGGGGAGGTCAGGTCTGGCGCGTTGAGTGAAGTCCGTATCGATGAGGAGGGGCAGGATCGGATGAAAGAAAGGGGTCGTCGTGAGCTCGATTTGTTCCCGTTCCATCAATCGCCGATAGAGTGGAATGATTTCCTGCACCGCTACCAGCTGGAGGGCCAACACCTCCTGTTTTTCTTCTTCCGTGAAGCCCCGGTTTTTCGCGCGCAGCGCAGCCAGGCGTGGATAGCGACTGACGGTACCGTAGCCGAACCATGCCAGGTTATGCCATGTCTGCAGGTCCAATAATTCCTGCGTGGAAAACTGCCGCGAAATCCGCTCCAGGTCGCGGCCATAAATATCGACTCCACGCTTCACGAGCAATTCATGATAGCGTGGGTAGGGGCGCACCATCGTGGTCCAATTGGCGGAGAAAAAATGCCGGATGAGAAAGGCTTTCTCTTCCGGACGGAGATCCACTGCGGGACGCTGCGCATGTTCCAGAAAGAGGTCGCGCACCATCCCTGATCCGACTTCTTGCAGCTGTCGCAGGAGCGAGGGCGTAAAGTTAAACGTGGCTTTGATCGAGGGAAACTTCTCCAGCCCATAGGCCATGTCGTAGTAGGCCTTGGTGGCATGGAGACGTACCCAGGGCATGCTGGCAGACCCCGCAACCGGGTCTGTGTAATACGGTTGATGCATGTGCCAGAGAAAACAGATCTTGGCAGTCTTCATGGTCGAATGTTATCGATGGCTTTGGCGGGAGGCTGAAAAGGTCCGCCAGCGTCAGAAGCCCGTTCTTTGGTTTATCTGGTTTGTCTCGTGTGATTGGTTGAAGAAAACCAACTCGTTGAACCAAATAGACCAGATGGACCACACACGAAGAGGACGGCCTTGTTGAGCCTCCTGCCGGAGTATGTTTCTGTTGGCCATATCATCTATGCGGATCATCGAAGTTTTTGCGCGTTCTATAGTCTTTTCACAACCTGTTCGTTATAAGTATCGCACAGGGGAGGAGATGGAGCGAGAAGAAATCAATGCGTGATGCAGTTCGACAAGATGCGATGGTTCAGGTGTTCTGGTATTGGGTACCGGTAGCGCTGTATGCCGGATTGATTTTTTTCATGTCCGCCCAGTCGCACCCGGAAGAGCAACTGCCGTCGTTCCTACTCGAAGACGTCAGCGACAAAGCGTTGCATGCGGTGGAGTATGCGGTGCTTGGCGCGCTCTGCTACCGGGCCTTCCGTTGGGGTGTGAGCAAGCAGGTGGCGTCGCGCGCGCTGCTCTTTGCCATTGTGACGGCGTCGCTGTATGGGATGACGGATGAAGCGCATCAATTCTTTGTCCCCTTCCGCGAGTCGAGCTGGCAGGATTGGCTGGCCGATACAATCGGAGCAGCCATTGGGGCGTTGAGTTGGCGATTCCTCAGATCGGCCGCACCAGTCGTGCCATCCTCGCCTAGGGAGCGTGACGCTCTCAGTAAGGAGTGATATGATATTGAAGCATTGTAACTTCCAAGAATGAATATCTTCCTATATAGAGGTTAGCCGGGCGAGGAAACCGTGAGAAGCATCATGCGCAAAAAATGAACTGAAGAATGGTTAATTGAGGAGGGAGTTCGGGACTTGCTCAAACAGTATCAAGATTTGAGGAGGGGAAGCCGGTGAAACATCGAAGAGTGGCATGCGGAGTCGGACTCGTTCTTGCTCTGCTGATGCCGGTCACCCTGACCATGGCGGCGGAGGTAAAGTTGCATATTCCGCCGGTGTTTCAGGAGCGTCCTAGTTGGTGCTGGGCTGCTGTTGGAGAGATGGTGTTCAAATACTATTACGTTCCCGCTGTTCACTTGACAGACTATCAGTGTGGGATCGTGCAGGGTGGAAAGCTTTGCACGGGGATGCCAAATTGTGTGCCATGCGATCTGCCTGCTGGTGATGAAGCCACCATGGTGAGCCTGCTTGGACAGTATCCTGTCGTGGCCACTCAGGGCAGAACGGCTGGAGATATCGCGCTGTCAGTTCAATCGAAGAGCGGAACCCTATCCGATGCGGAAGTGAGAGACGAGCTGGATCACGGCCGCCCCATTGTCGCTGGCGTGTCACCGAGTAGGTTCAAGGTCGATGACATATCGCAACATATGGCTCTCATCGTCGGTTATGACGATAGCTCCGGCGATCTGGTGCTCACCGTGAACGACCCGTTTCCCTATGAGGACGACAGATTTATGTGGATAGGAGCCCCCTATCCGAGTACGAAAGTATCGAGAGAAGGCAATGGTCAATATGAGATCCGTCTTGAAAAATTTCGTTCAAAGCTTAAGTGGAGCCATACAATCTACCGGATAACTTGCACGGGCCATGGTTGTCCGTCCGACAACCATCAAGGTACTGAGGGCCCTGCGGTAAAAGACGACCGTGAAGTGACGCAAGCTGTGCTCGCGGCATCCTCCGGAGACTTCAAAACGTTAAGAACAGGACACAAAGCCGTCGATGCTGATGCCGGCACCACATGGCGGTCCACTGTTAACTTTTCCGGAGCCAAACAGTGCCTGGTGAGAGACAAAGACGATCATCGCGGAGCGGGGTGGAGTTGCCTCTTCAAATTTGAAGACAGATCAGAAGCCGACATTGAGGTCGAAGATATCGTGAATCGATTGCGCAAGAGCTTGCCTTCCGGTTGGATTGGAAAGGATCTTGAAGAGGACTCTGACGCAGAGTTGTACACCAGGACAGACAAGTTTTCTGCCAATAAACCCGGAAATAATTCGGCCATTAGGGTTTACCTCATTGACACCAAGAAAGATGGGCGAGTCAAAGTGTATCTTTCCGTGGATAATAAGTAGCGTTCTATGACCGTGACGCGGGAGGTGCAGGACATGTGGGACAAGCGCGACGGTTTGCTCTGCATCTTTCCTTTGAAGGGGGACGGCTCAGGGTGCCCTTTACTGCGCGACCTTCTCACCCGCCCGCCCTCGACGCGCCGAGACGCGTCGTTTGCCCTAGCGAGCACATTCTGATCGTGCGCGTTCTGCGAGCACAAAGGGCACCTGGCCGCTCCCCGCTCTTCCTCTGAGTGACAAGGTTTCCCCGCATCAGTATAATGCGCAGCCTATGGCTACCCTCCATCCTGCTGCGCCGAAACAGCCACTGGCCTTGCCTGATCGTACTCTCGTGGCTGCCACGGTCGAGGCCCGACTTCCCTTTCAGGGACAATTCAAGGCACTCACACCCTTAGCAGGCGATGCGTCCAACCGCCGGTATTTCCGCATCGAGTTGACCGGGGGCGCTGTCCGCTCGGTGATTCTCATGCAGTTGGCCGAGCCGGAGGCGTTCAAGCAATCAGAAGAAGCTGTCAGCGGGGTGGTTCATCCAGTGACCGAATTGCCGTTTCTGAACATTCTTTCCCATTTATCCAAAGCCGGGGTCTCCGTTCCGCGACTCTATCACTACGATCAGGCGGCGGGATTGCTCTATCTTGAAGATTTCGGCGACCTGACTCTGTCGGAAGCCTGTCGTAAGGCGAGTGCGGCAGACCAGGAAGCGCGCTATACCCAGGCCGTCGATGCCCTTGTGCATATGCAATCGACGGTGACGGCATCAGCCGATCAGCATTGTCTCGCGTTCCACCGAAGTTTCGACGTGCCACTCCTCATGTGGGAGTTTGATCATTTTCTGGAGTATGGAATCGTGGCGAGGCAGGGGAAACCGATGTGCGCCGACGATCATCTGCCCATCCGGAGTGAATTCGAGAAAATTGCGGAGTTGCTCGCCGGCCAACCGCGCGTGTTCGTCCACCGGGACTATCATTCGCGCAACTTGATGGTCGATGGCGAACGGCTAGGGATCATCGACTTTCAAGACGCCTTGATGGGGCCGGCGACATACGATCTCGCCTCGCTGCTGCGCGATGCCTATATCGAACTCGACGAGGCGTTGATCGACCGCTTGATCAACCGCTATCTCGATGGGTTGGCGACACATCGGCAGGTGTGGGCCGATCGAGAAGCCTTCCGCCGCCTGTTCGACTTCACGAGCATCCAGCGCAATCTCAAAGCGGCGGGGCGCTTCGTCTACATCGATCGGGTCAAAGGCAATCCCAACTTCCTCGCCGACATTCCGCGTGTGTTGAGCTATGTCAAACGCAATCTCCAGAAGTATCCCGAGTTGGCAACACTCCAGAAGCATCTCACCCCCTATGTGCCGGAACTGCAATGAATGCCATAAGGGGTGAGGGGTTAGGCGTTAGGCGACGGGAAAATGAACCCCCTTACCCCTTACCCCTTACCCCTCACGAGGCTCTATGATAGCCATGATCCTCGCAGCGGGCTTGGGAACTCGTCTGAGACCGCTCACAAACACGATTCCGAAGCCGCTCCTCCCCATCGCGGGCACGCCGCTGATTGTGTGGAATCTCTTGCTGCTGAAGCGGTATGGGTTCCGCGATGTTGTCATCAATCTGCATCACCTCGGACCAATGATCGAGCAGGCGCTCGGCAACGGCTCGCGGTACGGGCTGCGGATCATCTATTCGCACGAGCCGGCGATCTTGGGCACGGGGGGCGGCCTCAAGCGGGCGGAGCCACATTTCTCCGGTGAGTCCGTGTTGGTGCTCAACGGCGATACGCTCGTGGAGCTCGATCTCGGTGCGTTGTGCGCGTTTCACCAGCAGCGTGACGCCGTTGCGACGTTGGTTTTGCGCAAGGATCCTGAGGCGGAGCGGTGGGGTCTTGTAGAAGTGGACTCGAACGACCGCATCGTGCGGATCACCGGGCGCGGACGCACAGATCCGGCGCCGACCCAGTCCCGCATGTTTGCCGGGATTCATGTGCTTCGTCTGCGGCTTCTGCGAGATGTGCCGAAGGGCGTGGCCTCGACGATCATCGACCCCTATGTGGCGGCGATTCAGCGAGGAGAGACGGTCCTTGGGTATGACTGTGAGGGGTACTGGTCGGACATCGGGACGCCGGAGCGCTATGCGCAAGCCGAACAGGATGCAACAGCCGGTCGCATTACTCTTGCGACAAGACAGCAACCTGCGTAGCAGGATGCTGAAAAAGCCCGCCAGCTGCGTTCTCCCCTCGAAAGCATCCTCAACGTAGCCCAGAGGCTACGCCTCCGGTGCTTTCATCGGCTGCGGCCTTGCTGGACGGCCTTTTTGAGCATCCTGCGGGAGGGCTCTTCTGTCGTGTTATGTGTGCAGATAATCGAAATTCTAAATTGCAGCAATAGTGTTGCGGTCTGCTAGAGCTGATTCGGCTCCTCTTTCAGCTTCCGTTGCTTGATCAAGCGGGCCAGGTACGTGCGTTGGAGTTTAAGGCGATCGGCCGCTTTAGTCTGATTGCCCTCCGCGTCTTCGATGGCTTGCTCGATGATGTAGCGGCTATGGGCTTCCATCGACTCATGGTACGGGAGAGAAAGATAGTGAAGGCGTTCAGCCGGCGAGGCGCGGCCTATGGCATCCAACGACAGCATGTCCGGCTCGATGGTGTCCGACTGGTTCAAGACGACGGCCCGTGCGACGACGTTGTCCAGTTCGCGAATGTTTCCCGGCCAAGGGTATCGTCGCATAGCTTCCATGGTCGCGGGGCTGAACATCATACCGGGGCGCTTTGCGTCCCTGGCATGCCGGTTTAAGAAAAACTTGGCCAGGGCAGGCAGGTCATCGGGCCGTTCGCGGAGCGGAGGCAGGGTCAGGCTGATGACGTTCAAACGGAAAAAGAGATCCTCGCGAAACTCGCCGGTTTTCACCGCCTGTCGGAGATCCTTGTTCGTGGCGGCGATGATCCGAATATTGACCGATACGAGGCGTGTACCGCCGACTCGATGGAATTCTCTGTCCTGGAGCACACGCAAGAGCTTGGCTTGTAGCGGGAGCGACATATCTCCGATCTCGTCCAGGAAGATCGTGCCTCCGTCCGCCATTTCCAGTTTGCCCTTTTGCAGGCGGTCTGCGCCGGTGAAGGCGCCGCGTTCATGCCCGAAGAGTTCGTTCTCAAGCAGCGTTTCCGTGAGGGCGACACAGTTGATGACCACCAGCGGCATGGCCTGACGCGGGCTCCACTGATGGATGGAACGGGCGAAGAGTTCCTTGCCTGTGCCGCTTTCACCGAGCAGTAACACGCCGGCATCGGACTTGGCGGCGCGTTGAGCCGACTCCATGACCGTACGGATCTTTGCGCTCATGCCCACGATTGAGGCGTAGCGGCTATCGACTTCGGACTTGAGACAGGCCACTTGCCGTTTGAGCGTGTCTCGTTCCAAGGCCTTACTGATCACGATGAGGAGGTGGTCTTTGTCCAGCGGCTTGGTCAGAAAATCGTAGGCGCCGGTTTTCATGGCTCCGACAGCGGCATCGATCGAAGCATGGGCGGTCATGACGATCACTGGGAGATCTTCGGCTAGTCTGGTTTTTGGAAGTCGTTGGAGAACCTCAAGGCCGGTCAGGCGCGGCATATCCAGGTCGAGCAACATGAGGTGCGGAGCTTCCTGCTCGACCAGATCGAGTGCCTGAACCCCATCCTGCGCGATCACGGTTCCATAATCGGAGGCCTGCAGACGATCCTCCAGCATCGTGGCAATATCGGGATCGTCGTCGACGATAAGAATTTTCGCTTTCATAATGTCTTGATGCGCAGACAGCGATCAGCTTTCAGCAGTCAGCCTTAGAAAAAGACTTCCAGAGCACTTTCTCTGAGCTGACAGCTGATGGCTGATTGCTGAACGCTCATTCCTCCATGAGGTTTATCACGAGTCCCGTCAGCGGCTTGGGAAAGAAGTAGGTCGATTTGTGGGGCATGCGTTCGCCGGCTGTTGCGACGGCCTGCACTTCGCTGACTTTTGTCGCATTGAGCAGCAAGGCTCCGGTTCCCGTTCCCTTCGCCACCCAATCCAAGGCTTCATGATCATCCTTGGTATAGAGGATGGCCTCTTGTTCTTCTTGCGAGGGACAGAGTGTCGTGACGACGAGTTGTTGGAGCAGCGACACATCGAGCTTGGCGCGCGGAGAGGCTTGCGCGGGCGGACGATGGGCCGGTTTCAGGCTCAGTGTGACGTAGCGGCTGTCTCCCTTCAACGCCAGCCCGAATACCGGCAGGGTTTGTCCAGTCGTCCGCATCGCCTCGATAAATTTTGCGCGCGTGGCCGTCTGCGTGGCTGCGGTGAACGGAAATTCTTGCAGGTCGAACGTGGGGCCTAACAATGATTGCACACGGTCGTAAGAAGGCAGAGGCTGTGGTCGTGACCCGATGCGTTGGGAGTACGGTTAAGCCTGGGTCTTCGAGGGCGGTCAAGAGCATCAACACACCGTCATACGGGTGTTGGCCGGCCGGCGATCCGGCCTGCTGCCGACGGAGCTTCTGATAGTTCAACGCGGTCTCATAGCGATGGTGGCCGTCCGCGATAAACAGCGGCTTGTTGCGCAAGGCATCGACCGCGTGCTCCAGCACGGCTGGATCTGTCACAGCCCAGAGTTGCTGACGGAACCCCACATCGTCGCGAAAGTCGATCGAGGCCGGCTTCCCCTTCACCGCCCCTTCCAGCAGGCTCATCACCGCGCCTTGAGGGTCGGAGTAGAGCGACCAAATGGGGCTGAAATTCGACTTGCAGGCTTCGAGCAGATTCAGCCGATCTGTTTTGGCGGCTGAGCGTGTATTCTCGTGCGGGTAGATATGCCCCGAGTCGAGCGCTTCTAGTTTGACAGCGGCGAGAATGCCCTTCAGAGTTTTCGTCGGCGAGCCGGACGACGCATAGGGCGGTGTGTATTCGATCGTATGGTAGTAGAGGGTCGGCTGCGCGTCGCGTTTCAGCGCTCCGCTCTTCAGCCAGTCGCGAAGGGTCGATGCGGCGCGGGTGTATCGATTATGAGTTGGACTGTCGCCGGGTTGATCGAGTCCCAATTCGAGTCGAATAATGTTCTGTGGGTGGCGATCGTGCAAGGCCTTTTGCCCGGACGCATCGATGATGTCGTAGGGCGGCGCCACGACCTGTTTGATCTCTCCGACGACCGTCGTATCGTACCGCATGCCATGAAATGGAATGATTGTGGCCATGATAAATCCTTTGCTCTGTGCGCGGTTTTAGGTCGATTGTGCAATCAATGCGTGAATGTGGGTTCCTTACTTTCTGCGCGGCGGTGTTTCATGGTTGTTGGTGGAACACGCGGGGGGAAAGGCTATCGATCGCGGGTGACCATATAGTCGGCAGCGACCGAGAGGGCTCGCTTGGCCGTACTGTCTTCGAACTGATTGAGATCTCGTTGGGCTGCGGCGACGTAGGATCGCGCGCAATCCATGGCATAGGTAATCGAGCCCAACTCTTCCATTAAGCGAATGAACCGTCCGAGGTCTTCCTCTGACAGGGTCCTGGTTTCCATACGGTCGACGATGATTTGCCGGTCCTGTTCCGAGCAATGATGCAACAGATGTAACATCGGCAACGTGGCTTTGCCTTGGCGGAGGTCCTGTCCCAATGTCTTGCCCAAGCGTTCGCCATTGGCTGTGTAGTCGAGCGTATCGTCGGCCACTTGGAAGGCGATCCCAAGATGGCGGCCGAACCGGAAGAGCGCATCCTGCTGCGCCTCTGGGGCGTCCGCGAGAATGGCGCCCATGCGACAAGCGGCGGCAATCAGGCCGGCCGTTTTGTATTCGACAATCTTCAGATACTCCGCTTCCGACATGGAGGGGTTGCCGTTGTAATAGAGCTGAAGCACTTCGCCTTCCGCCATCTTCTTGCAGGCCTCGCCGAGCACATCGTTAATCGCGTGGTTTCGGAAATCGACGACCTGGCAGAAGGCTTTGGAGTAGAGATAGTCGCCGACGAGGATACTGATTTGGTTGCCCCAGACTTTTCTGGCGGTTCGGTGGCCTCGGCGGATATCGGCTTCGTCGACCACATCGTCGTGGAGCAAGGACGCGGTATGAATGAACTCCACCAGACTGGCGAGTTGGTGATGATCGCGACCGGTATAGCCGCAGAGACGGGCAGAGAGTACGAGGAAAAATGGTCGGATTCGTTTCCCGCCGCTGTTCAGGATGTGGGCGGCGACGGTATTGACGAGCGCCACACTGGAATCGAGGTTTGTCCGAGCCTGGCGTTCCATCCCCTCCAACTCATCACGGTACGCCTCCCAGACGTCCGCCATGGTGTTGATCGTGGAGGTAATTGGAGCTTGAGACATGCGGCGGATGGTAGGGCAGAGGAGGAAACAAAGTCAAGCCAATCACCCCTTTGGGGGGCAGCCCGGCATGGGCCATTTGTGCAAGAGATATTCTTGACAGAAGATTCGTGCTTCCATTAAGGTGAGTGCAGTGGATAGGAGTGGAATTTGCCTTGTGACTGACGGGGTTATCCGTCCCCGATCGCCTCTCTGGTGTAGCCTCCGTCTGGTAAGATACACGCCTACATTTTTAACGAGATACGAACGATGAGTATCCCCGGGCTTCCACCGAAGCAAGGCCTCTACGACCCTGAACAGGAGAAAGACTCCTGTGGGATCGGGTTTGTCGTCAACATCAAGGGCCAGAAATCCCATACCATTGTTCAGCAAGGGCTTCAGATCCTTGAGAACTTGAGTCACCGGGGGGCACAGGGCTGTGACTCTTGCACGGGAGACGGCGCCGGGATTCTGCTTCAAGTACCTCATGAGTTCCTCAAGCGTGCTGGCGGCGATGTGGGAGTCTCCTTGCCCAATGCCGGGGAGTATGGCGTCGGGATGGTGTTTCTTCCCCCTCAGGCCGATGCGCGGCAACAATGTGAGGCGCTCTTTTCCAGAATGATCGGCGAGGAGGGCGCCCGGCTTCTTGGTTGGCGCGATGTGCCGGTCAAGAGCGATGCGATCGGTGTCGTAGCGCGCAGCACAGAGCCGTTCATTCGGCAGGTGTTCATCGCCCGCGATGTCCTCAATGAAGGGCAGTTTGAACGCAAGCTGTACGTCATTCGCAAGCGGGTAGAAACGGCCATCCGCGAATCGGCGATCCAGGGGCGTGACTATTTCTATATTTCAAGCCTGTCGGCGAGCACCATCGTCTACAAGGGGCTGTTGCTCCCGCATCAGATGTCTGCGTACTACCAGGATTTGAATGATGAGCGCCTGGCGAGCGCGCTCGCGCTTGTACATTCCCGTTTCAGCACAAACACGTTCCCCACGTGGCCGTTGGCGCATCCCTATCGCTACATTTGCCATAACGGGGAGATCAATACACTCAAGGGCAACGTGAATTGGATGCGCGCCCGGCAAGGGCGGCTCAACTCCGAATTGTTCGGCCAGGATCTTGCCAAGCTCTTTCCGATCGTCTCCGAACAGCAGAGCGACTCCGCCTGTCTGGACAATGCCGTGGAATTTTTGACCATGGGAGGCCGCTCGCTCCCGCACGCGATGATGATGCTGATTCCCGAACCCTGGGTCGCGAATCCTCAAATGGATCTCGATCGGCGGGGATTCTATGAGTATCACGCAGCCATGCAGGAGCCTTGGGACGGGCCGGCGGCGGTCTGTTTCACCGACGGCAAACTCATTGGCGCGACGCTCGATCGCAACGGGCTGCGTCCCTGTCGCTATCAGGTGACGACGGACGGCCTCGTGATTTTGGCTTCGGAAGCGGGTGTGCTGCCGATGGATGTCCGGAAGATCAGGCAGAAGGGTCGCCTTATGCCGGGCCGGATGTTCATGGTCGATACCGTGCAGGGGCGCATCATCGATGACGAGGAAGTGAAGGCCGAGATTGTGAGCCGTAAGCCCTATCGGTCATGGGTGACTGAATATCGGATCTCGCTCGACGAGTTGCCCGATCCGAGTAATGTGCCGCAGCCGGACCACCTGACGCTTCGTCAGCGCCAGCAGGCCTTTAGCTACACCATCGAAGAGTTAAAGATGGTCATCACTCCCATGGTGGTGGAGGGGCAGGAAACGACCTCTTCGATGGGCACCGATACGCCGTTGGCGGTGCTGTCCGATCGGCCGCAACTGCTCTTCAAGTATTTCAAACAGCTGTTCGCCCAGGTGACCAATCCGCCGATCGATCCGATCCGTGAAGAGCTGGTGATGTCGCTGACGACCAGTATCGGGCCGAAGCCGAATCTGATGGATGAGCATCCCGAGGCCTGCCGTCGCATCAGGGTCAAACAGCCGATTCTGACGAATGCCGAGCTGCAGAAGATCCGAGAAATTGCCGATCCGCACTTTACGAGCAAGACACTCAAGATGCTCTTTCGGGTGGCCGAGGGACCTGACGGACTCGGTGCAGCAGTCGACGATCTCTGCCGGCAGGCTTCCCAGGCGATTAAGGACGGCTACAAGTTTCTGATCCTGAGTGATCGCGGGGTGAACGAAGAATGGGCGCCGATCCCGAGCCTCCTCGGCATCGCGTCTGTCCACCATCATCTTGTGCGCGACTGTACGAGAACTGAAGTCGGCCTCATCGTGGAAACCGGCGAGCCACGCGATGTGCACCACTTCGCCTGTTTGATCGGCTATGGGGCTGGGGCCGTGAATCCGTATCTTGCGTTCGAGTCGATCGTGGACCTCGATCGCGAGAGCTACTTTCCCGAGGGGTTGGATGCGCAGACCGCGGAAGGCAAGTTCATCAAGGCGATCAATAAGGGGCTGCTCAAGATCTTCTCGAAGATGGGCATCTCGACGGTGCAATCCTACTGCGGCGCGCAGATCTTCGAGGCCATCGGATTGAATCACGAACTCATCGGCCGGTACTTCACCGGCACGCCGTCGCGCGTGGAAGGGATCGGTATCCGCGAGGTCGGCGAAGAGACGCTTCGGCGCCATCGTCTGGCCTATGAACCGGCGCCGATACGGCAACTCGATTTCGGCGGGGAGATCCACTACCGCATCCAGGGCGAGCACCACAACTGGAATCCGGACACGATCTATAAGCTGCAGCACGCGACGAAGGCCAACGATCCCAAGACCTTTGCCGAGTTTTCCCGGCTCGTGAACGACGAGAGCAAGCGGCGCTCAAACCTGCGCGGACTGCTCGAATTCAAGTTCCTTCCGGAATCGATTCCGGTCGAGGAAGTGGAATCGGCGAAAGAGATCGTCAAGCGGTTTACGACGGGCGCCATGTCGTTCGGTTCGATCAGCAAGGAAGCGCATGAGACCATGGCGATCGCGATGAACCGCCTGGGCGCCAAGAGCAACACCGGCGAAGGTGGAGAAGATCCCGCTCGATTCATTCCGCTGCCGAACGGCGATTCGAAGAACAGCTACATCAAGCAGGTGGCGTCTGCGCGGTTCGGCGTCACAAGCCACTACCTGGTGAATGCGAGAGAATTGCAGATCAAGATGGCGCAGGGCGCGAAGCCGGGCGAAGGCGGTCAACTGCCTGGCCACAAGGTCGATGAGAACATTGCGCGGTTTCGCTATGCCACGCCAGGCGTGCAGCTCATTTCGCCGCCTCCACACCATGACATCTATTCCATCGAAGATCTGGCGCAGCTCATTTTCGATTTAAAAAATTCCAATCCTGATGCGGCAGTATCGGTCAAGCTCGTGTCGGAAGTGGGCGTTGGCACAGTCGCGGCCGGGGTGGCCAAAGCTCATGCGGACAAGGTGCTCATCAGCGGCGATTCAGGCGGTACCGGTGCCTCTCCGCTCTCGTCTATCAAGTATGCGGGAGTTCCGTGGGAATTGGGTCTGGCCGAGACGCATCAAACGTTGGTGCTGAACGATCTGCGTGGTC
The DNA here is from genome assembly GCA_963801725.1 of uncultured Nitrospiraceae bacterium. GTDB lineage: Bacteria > Nitrospirota > Nitrospiria > Nitrospirales > Nitrospiraceae > Palsa-1315. Next base: position 241,533 of record CAWDFX010000001.1, on the reverse strand, counting down.
GTATCCGGGTGGAGACCGACGGGCAGATGAAAACCGGGCGCGACGTGGCGATCGCCACTCTGTTGGGCGCCGAGGAGTTCGGATTTGCGACCGCGCCCTTGATCGTCGAGGGCTGTATCATGATGCGGAAGTGCCACCTCAATACCTGCCCCGTCGGCATTGCGACACAGGACCCGGCCTTGCGGAAGAAATTTGCCGGGCAGCCGGAACATATCGTGAATTTCTTTTTCTTCGTCGCGGAAGAACTGCGCGAGATTATGGCCAAACTGGGTTTCCGGACTATCAACGAGATGGTCGGACGAGTGGATAAATTAAAAATTCATAAGGCCGTCGATCACTGGAAGGCCAAGGGATTGGATCTGACCCCTCTCTTACAAATCCCGGATGTGGGGCCCGAGATCGCCCGCTATTGTGTGCAGAAGCAAGACCATGGTCTCGCGGGTGTGCTCGATAACAAGCTGATTGAACTGTGCAAACCGGCGTTGGAGAAGAAAGAGAAAGTGACACTCGAGTTGCCGATCAGAAATGTGAACCGCACGGTCGGGACGATGCTCTCCAGCCGCGTGGCGAAGCAGTATGGACTCGAAGGATTGCCGGAGGACACCATCACGATCAAGTTCTCCGGTTCCGCCGGACAATCGTTCGGCGCATTCCTGTCCCGAGGCATCACACTCATCCTCGAAGGCGAGTCGAACGACTATCTGGGTAAAGGATTGTCCGGCGGGAAGATTATTGTATTCCCGCCGAAGCAGGCGATCTATGTGCCGGAAGAAACGATTCTCATCGGCAATACCTCGCTCTATGGCGGGACGCAAGGCGAGGCCTATTGCTACGGCATGGCGGGCGAGCGGTTTGCCGTGCGGAACAGCGGCGTCAGAGCGGTCGTTGAAGGGACCGGCGATCACGGTTGCGAGTACATGACCGGCGGGGTGGTCGTCGTCTTGGGCCGGACGGGACGGAACTTTGCGGCCGGCATGTCGGGCGGCGTGGCGTTTGTGCTGAACGAATTCGACAAGTTCCAATCGCGCTGTAACTTCGGCATGGTGGAGTTGGAAAAGGTGAAGACGGCGGACGACAAGAAGACGCTGCATGAGATGATCACGTCGCACTTCATGCATACCGGCAGCCGGAACGCGAAACGCATCCTCGACAGCTGGGAGTCAATGCTGCCGAAGTTTGAGAAGGTGATGCCGGTGGACTATAAACGCGTATTGGAAGAACGGAAGAAGAAAGCCGCCGCGAGCAAATAATATGTGAAGCGTCGTTCGTGAAGCGTGAAGCGTTTTGCGAGGGACGAGATACGAACGACGAACGACGAGTTAAGAATGGGTGATATCAAAGGGTTCATGAAATACGCCCGTGAGGGCCCGAAGCGGAAGCCGGTCGAGCTGCGCGTGCTCGATTGGAAGGAGATGTATGAGCCCATCTCCGAAGACAAGCTCAAGGCGCAGGGTGCCCGCTGCATGGACTGTGGCGTGCCGTTCTGCCAGGGTAACACCGGCTGTCCAGTCGTCAACTTGATCCCTGACTGGAACGACCTCGTCTATCGTGGCCGCTGGAAAGACGCGCTCAAGGCACTCCATACCACGAATAATTTCCCTGAATTTACCGGCCGGCTCTGCCCCGCGCCCTGCGAAGGGGCCTGCGTGCTCGGCATCAACGAAGACCCTGTGTCCATTCGCATCATCGAGTGGAACGTCGTCGATCGTGGCTTCAACGAAGGCTATGTCGAACCGATGCTGCCGGTGGTGAAGACGGGCAAGACGGTCGCCATTGTGGGTTCAGGTCCTGCGGGCATGGCTGCGGCGCAACAATTGGCGCGCGCCGGCCACAGCGTCACTCTCTTTGAAAAGTCCGATCGCATCGGCGGCTTGCTGCGGTACGGTATTCCTGATTTCAAAATGGAAAAGTGGGTCATCGACCGCCGGCTGGAGCAGATGAAAGCTGAGGGCGTCGAGTTCAAGACCAGTGTGACGATTGGCAAAGACATCACAGGCGAGCAGTTGCGGACCCAGTTCGATGCCGTCGGTCTCACCATGGGCGCAGAGCAGGCGCGTGAGCTGCCGATTCCTGGACGGGAACTCAAGGGTATCCACTTGGCGATGGACTATCTGACGCAGCAAAATAAACGCAACGCCGGCGACACGATCACGGATGAACCGATGACGGCAAAAGGCAAGCGCGTCGTTATCATCGGCGGCGGCGATACCGGATCTGATTGTCTCGGGACTGTGCACCGGCAGGGCTGCGTCGAAGCGCATCAGTTTGAATTGCTCCCGGAACCGCCTCCGCAGCGCGCCGATTCAACTCCCTGGCCGCTCTGGCCCATGCAGCTCCGCACCTCGCACGCGCACGAAGAAGGCTGCGATCGGCAGTGGAGTCTCTCAACCACCAAGTTCACCGGACACAATGGCCATGTGACAAAGCTGCACGGCAATCGGGTGCAGTTCGAGAACGGGAAGTTCACGTCGGTCCCCAACAGTGATTTCGACATGGACGCGGATCTGGTGTTACTAGCCATGGGTTTCACCGGCCCGGTCAAGAATGGCCTTCTGGACAGCCTCGGCGTGAAATACGACGCACGCGGCGCAGTGGGCGCTGACGAAAATTTCATGACCAATCTCGACGGTGTCTTCGTCGGCGGCGACACCAAACGCGGCGCCTCGCTCATCGTCTGGGCCATCGCCGAAGGAAGAAAGATGGCGGCGGGGATTGATAAATACCTCCAAGCCGGAAAGTCGGCTAAGAAGTCAGTCTTTAAGGAAGATTAGGTTAGATGAACCTGGTCATCGACGAAAAAGAGTTCAAATTTCTGCCGATCACCATCGATCCTGAGATTGTGAGCGGAACCCCGGTATTTAAGGGGACCAGGGTCCCCGTCGAAGCGTTGCTGACCAATCTCGAAGCAGGGTTATCGCTCGATGAATTTCTCGAGAACTTTCCCACAGTCACTCGCCAACAAGCTATCCAAGTTCTGGAATTTTCTAAATCCACTCTCTTAAAGCTCCCTAAGTCCGCTTGAAGATCCTTCTCGACGAATCAGTTCCCCATATCGTTCAAACAAGACTGAGCCATCTCGCGATTCGTACGGTGCAGGACATGGGATGGGCTGGTACAAAGAACGGGGAATTGCTTCGGCGAGCGGAGGCAGAGTTCGATGTGTTCGTGACGGCGGATCAACAGCTGCGTTACCAGCAGAATCTTTCCGGTCGACCACTCGCGATCATCGTGCTTCCAACCAACCAAGTCCATGCGGTGATTAGTATGTTGCCAGCGATTGAAAATGCGCTGAAGTTGGTTCAACCGGGAACGTTGATCGAAATCCCACCGTCAGGGTGACGCGCACTGTTGAAGGCACGTCACTCTTCGTCTAGGCGATTATCGAATAGATATCTCATGTGCTCACGGATTAGGCGGCCACGGAAGAACCATGAGAGGGCAGGCTAGAAGGTCTCCTGTGCTCGCGCAACGCGCGGCCTCCGAAGGCTCTCGTTGGACGCGCGCAGTGGAAGATCAATCAGCCCCCATCCCTAGAGACATGGGGAGCAAGCTTGGAGGGAACATCTATATTACTCGATGCGCGCAATAAAGGGCTGCCTCGGCCACACACCTGTGCGAATGGCAGTGTATTCTTGTGGGCGGTTATTGACACAGACCCTCGAAGTGCGGATGATCTCTCAGCTTTTCAGTCACCAGAGTTCTGGCACGGTCAGGGATAGGCTGCCTGTAGCCATGTCTCTGCCGCTGCTCACTTAATAGTTAGACCGCTCAACAGACGTCTGTTCAAATTGAAGATCATCACTTGGAATTGCAATGGCGGTAGTCTCGCGAAGAAGTTGCCACTGCTCGAACCCTTTGCGCCGTCTCTGACGATTGTGCAAGAGTGTGCACGGCCAGCGGTTGATGACGGCTCAACACTCTGGTTCGGCGATAACCCCCATAAGGGCATGGCCGTTATTGCGTCGGAAGGTTATCGGATCTCTTCGCTCCCATCTCGCGAAGTGCCGCGGTACACCATCCCAGTCCAAGTGGTGGGCCCGCTCTCGTTTCTACTCCTCGCCGTCTGGTCTAAAACCGACTTGAACTTTCGCTATGTTAAGGGAATTATTCGTGCGGTCGATTGCTACCGCGAAATGATCGCTGCTCAGCCCACTATCATCGTGGGCGATTTCAATTCCAACAGAATCTGGGATTGCAAGCGACCGAGCGACCAGAACCATAGCGGCCTGGTGCGCAATCTAGAGGCTCTTGGCCTTGTGAGCGCATATCACCGGTTTCACGGCGAGGAGCAAGGCGCCGAAACCTGCCCGACTCTGCACCTTCTCAAGAAGAGAACGCGACCCTACCACATCGACTACTGTTTCATACCTGAGGCCTGGGTTCCCTATGTGCGATCCGTTGAAGTCGGCGTCTATGACGAGTGGACCAAATCCAGCGACCATACCCCCCTGGTGGTTGATATCGTATTGCCCAGAGCGGTCTAACAAGGCGTTGCACGGACCGGCTGCGCCGACCGCTAAACTTATTTGTTAAACCAGCAAATGTGTACATAAGACTGGCGCTCGGCAAAGAATAGGTTCAAGCAAAGAAAAGAATTCACGAACCGTTGATTGCTCCGAGCGCTGACCTGCCGCTGCGCGACCCCACCGGAAGAACGGGGACCCACCGAGGCTTGGCTAGCGCGCATGATTCATGGGGGCTCGTGACGAAACTGTGGAGACGCCAAGCGAGACGGGCGCGTGGAGCCCCGAGAGGCCGAGGCGTACTCGAAGCAGTACGTTGAGGTCGGGAGGGGCGAGCCCGCCCGCCAGTATGTAGACTATGAGCATACTGGCTTGTCGTAGCGGCGTGTCCGCAGTTGCAGTAGAGCCCTCATGGATCATGCGCGCTGGGAAAGCTGGAACTGACTGAAGTACTTCGATCGAAGGATCGCAGCTGAAGGAATTCCAGAAGGCTTCCGCTCGGCCAAGCCCGGAAGGGCCGTTCTGGGAGGTGGGGAGCAGCGGCGGCATGTCAGCGCTCGTCATTCTGCGGTAGCTGAGTGGGGGCATAACCTGAGATAAACGGGAGGTTGTCCTGCCGTTGCAACGACTGGTTAAACTCTTGTAGAGTTCTCGACCGAGGCTGTAGGTTCTCCTACTGAGAGGAAGGCGATGACTGCACGAGCGCTAGCTCTCGAGAAACAGGCGCAGAAGCTGCCCGCGACGGAGCGTGAACGATTGGCTGAGCGATTACTTGTTCGGATGAAGCACGCGCGCCTGACAGCGGTGGACGAAGCGTGGGTTGCAGAGGCCGAGAAACGCTTTGGCGCGTGGAAGCGAAAGGCGACAAAGACCGTATCTGCGGGTAAGGCATTGCGTGAGATACGCAAGGAACTTCGTCATTGAGACTCCGCCTCGATCTCGCTGCGAAGCAGGAAATCCGCCAAGCTGCATTGTTCTATGAAGATTGCCGGGAGGGGCTGGGACAAGAGTTCGTGGACTCGGTTGAATCAGCCTTCGAACAGATTCAGCAACATCCCACGATGTGGCGCATCCTGAAAGGGAGATTCCGGCGCTATCTCCTTCAGAGGTTTCCCTATGGCATCATCTATGCTATCGAAGGGAAAGTGATCTATATAGGAGCCGTCATGCATCTGAAACGCAAGCCTGGCTATTGGGTCTCGCGGGGCAAGGCCTGAAGATCAAGCAAGATAATCGTTTGGAGAAAGCTGAGATGATGAAGTATCCCCGTAGCCCGAAAGCCCTCCTCGGTGGCATTGCCCACTTGGGGCGGTTTATCGATAAGATTCGTCTGCGGAGCGCGGGCCAGATTCAGGACTACAACTACATCACGGTGGGGTTCGACAAGTATCTGATCGATTTTCTGCAAATCGATCCGAAGGCATTTGAGCAGCGGGTGTTGGCTGGCGGAACGGATGAGGACTTGCTTGCTTGGGTGAAGGCCAACAGTCGAAAGCCGTCGGATCAAGAAATTGCGCAATGGAGCCAGGGACTCCTGTCATCCGGGCCAAAAGATGATGCGGCACGTCAACGGTTTCAGGGGCGACTGCAAGAAGTGGCGACGAAACGCGGCGTGTCGGTCTCGTCTCTCCCTCCAGTCTCTACCTGGGCCGATGTGATCGAAATCGATGAGGGGCGGTTATAGCAGGGCTAGGAGCTGACGGCGCTCAGCGTCGCTGTCGCATGAGCAGGAGGGGCGGGTAGTTCGTTCTCTGGCAGAGTTTGGACTAAATCCGTGACTCGTTCTCGGTCCCCCTGACTGTATCGCAGAAATTCCACTCCGAAGTTCCCGTCTTTGCACCAGCGAACCACCGAGACTTCTACGGCCACGGGGGTTGGTTCCTGCGCGACAGCAATGCGGAGTGCGAGGTAAGTTCCCGCATTCAGCGCAACATTACTGCGTATCCTGCAGCCGGCAGGCGAGAGGTCGAGCAACACTCCTTCTCCGGCCCCGGTATCGCTTTGGATACTCGCAGGATAGACGACTGGGACTCGCATGCGACAACGTGGCTGCATCATCATAATCTCCGTAGATGAGCCTACTTGTACGTATCGGTACTTGCAAGGAAAACTTGATTTTTTGAATAGCAGGATGCTGAAAAAGTCCGCCAGCAGAAGAAGACCGTTAGTTGGTTTATTTGGTTTGTCTCGTTTGTTTGGTTAAACCAGACAAACCAGATGAACTAGATAAACAAAACAAACCAATTTGAGCATCCTGCGAGGGATATGGCAGTGAGACGCGAGTTGCCGAAACTGCTGGGAACTGTTTCTGAGGAAGGCTGGAGTGGTTACAGGAGCAAGAAAGATTCAGAACATTACGCGGCGATCTTGGACAAGAGTTTCTTCACTTCGACGTGGGCGAAGATCACGTCGGGGTCTCGCTGAAGGGCTTCGTAGTAACTTCGTTCGAAACCGTCTCCTTCCTCCGAAGGACGGATAAGGGATCGCGCTTCGATCAGAAAGTGCTCCACTTCAACCAGGGATAGTTCTGACCCCTCTTCCAAAAGGTCGTCGATTCTCACCACCAGCTGAGAGACGGGGTGAAGCCAGGTAAACCAGGGGTCGTTCAAGACCAATTGCAGCAATTGACCGGTCGATTCGACCCGGCCATTGATACGCTCATAGGTCACTTGTTCCGCTAGGATGAGGGCTTTGTGGAGACTTAAGAGGCTGCTCCGCATGTCGAGGATCCTTTTGCGGAGAGGACAGGATTTCTTGGTAGAGGCCTTGTGTGATACAGGCGCCATAGAATTACTGTAGCAGGTTATTTAAAAAATGGTGGACCATAGTATTCGTTCATGTGATCGATATCCTGCACTATGTGAATATCGGAATATTCAGCGTTGCGCTTTAGCAGGCAGTAGAAAAGACCACCGGCGTAGGAGGCCCGTTATTTGGTTTGTCTCGTTTGTTTGGTTGAACGAAACTAACCAGATAAACAAAACAAACCAGATCAACCAGATAGACCGGGTTCGCGCTTGATGCAGTTACGCTGCTTTTGCCAGCAAGACGCGTGTGACCTGGAAATGGGGCATGCACAATAGGCGTCGCCACGCCGCTGTGAGAGGGCTGAGCTATCCCTCGAAATAGATGACGACTGTGGACTTGCTACACGAACAACAGGTCCCTTCTTTTGTCATCGGGATCTTGCCGTCGCTTTCCGCCGCTTTGATCTGCGCATCCTGAGCCCGCCCCACTTTGTTATAACAGTCGCTGCAATAGGTTGCCGTCTGTCCCATCGTCCCTCCTTGGACTCTCTTGCACGACGCATTGCGCGTGTTGAATCAGTCAGTATTCAGAGCGACTACGTGCGATGAATCAGACAATATAGTTGAAATATAGCGCAATTTGATGATTTGGCTAGCCCAATAGCGGAGCGAGACACGCGAGACTGGCGTGGCGGGTGAGACAAGTAGAAATCTCATCTGGCCAGTCGCGCCTTTCTCGCACGTCGCGCATGTCACACGCTCCGGCTAACGTCCCACCCGAGTGGCGAACTGCGCAAAGAGTTCCCCTGTCAGATAGCCAGTATTGGCCGGGTCGCTGACATCCTTGCGGCGAAGATAATCGTTGAGTATTCGGCCGTCGACGGTTTTGTGGACGTGGGGAAGGCCGAGATTCATGCGATAGCGTTCGATGGCGCCGGCCACGCGACTGATGAAGATCACGGTGCCATTCGACTCCTGCCGCTCGACGATCCCGACGTGCGTCAGCGGGTCGTTGACCTTGCCGTCTCCGTTGTAGTCCCATGTGTTGTTGAAGAAGACGAGGTCGCCGGGATGCGCGACTGGTCCCTGGTGGAATGTGCCTTGTTCTTCTATGTGCGAATGGATGATCCGGACACCATTCGCATCGGGATCGCTCGCGTCACCGTCGTACAGATCGATGCCGTGTTTGAGGAAGATGGCTCGGGTGACGCCGGCGCAGTCGTAAGCGATGTGCCGGCCATTGCTTTTAATCGTTTTGGCGCCCACGAGTTTGGCCGCTGTCCGTACGATCGCGCTCCGGCTCGGCATGCGCTCGCCGGATTGACAACAGGCACGCTCTGTCGGGATGGATGCACGAGGACGTTCGGCAGGTTGCGTGGCACAGCCCACGAGCGTCGCGATTGCGATTGTGGCCATGATGAAGAGGAATCGCATCGGCCTCACCGTACGTTGACAAACCGGCCTTGGGCCGTCTCCCGGAGCTGATCGATGTCTTCACGCCGGGTGACGGAGAGTGGCACGGTGTTGGTCAATTCTTCAATCAACAGATCGGTCGTCAGCGGTGTTTTTTGATGGAGTGCGCGATAGAGGCCTGCGACCACAGCCTGTTCGATTTCCGAACCGCTGAAGCCGTCGCTGGCGCTGACGATCTTGAGCAGATCGAACTGTTTCACGTCCTGCTTCCGAAGACCCAGGTGGATCTTCCAGATGGATTCTCGTTCGCCGTCGTCCGGCAGGTCTACGAAAAATATTTCATCGAATCGGCCTTTGCGAAGGAGTTCGGGGGGGAGCAACGACAGATTGTTGGCGGTGGCCACGACGAAGACCTCTTGTTTCTTTTCCTGAAGCCACGTGAGAAATGCGCCGAACAGACGGCGGCTCAAGCCCGCGTCGGCCTCGCCGCTTCCGCCCCCCGCAGCCATCGCCTTCTCGATTTCATCGATCCAGAGGACGATGGGCGAAAGCGACTCAGCCATCTCGATCGCCTTGCGGAAGTTCTTCTCCGACTCACCGACGAACTTATCGAACAACCGGCCCGCGTCGAGTTTTAAGAGTGGGAGCTGCCATTCCCGCGCGATGGCCTTCGCGGCCAGCGATTTACCGCAGCCCGGCACGCCCACGAGCATGATGCCTCTGGGAGGCGTGAGATTGAGCGCCTTGGCTTCCGCGGTAAAACCGACCTTTGCGCGTTCCAGCCAGGATTTCAGATTGTCGAATCCGCCCAACTCGAACCGGTTGTCTTCGAGCGGGTAGTACTCGAGCAGACCGCCGTCTTTGATCGCCTGGACCTTACGCTTCAGAATCATCTGCACGTCATCGGCGGAGAGTGTGCCGTCTTCGACAACGCATTGCGTGATGACTTGCCGGGCTTGATGGAGCGTCAGCCCCTGTAAGGCACGGAGAATGGCGTCCCGCTCGTTGACCGAAGAGCCACGGTCTGTCGCTTTGGAGTTGCTGATGGAATTGAGGATACTTTGCACGACCGTGGTTGACCGTGGGCGAAGAGGAGAGGTTCTGGGGGTGAGCGACTGCAGGACGCTCTGGAGCATGGATTGGAGTTCGTCTCGATCCGGCAGTTGCAGATCGAGCCGCACGACGATTTTTTCAATATCGGGCGGAAGGGTAATGGGTTGGCCGGTGATTACACAGGTGGAACGCGAGCGATCGTAGGTTGCCGCAACTTCTCGGAGTTGGCGGGCGACCGCGGGATCTTGTAGATGCGGCGTGAGGTCCTTGAGCCAGAAGAGCGCCTCCACGGTCAAGCCCTGCAGATGTTGAAGGACCGCCAGCGGCGTAGCGGTCATTTTACTGAGTGTCGGTCCATCGTCGTGCCGGGTGAGTCCTCTGGTGACGGACCACTCGAACAGCGGCATGCGTTCTTGGGCGGCAACTGATTGCAGTAATGCCAGTACCCGTTCCTCTTCTACCGTCTCGATGGCGATTAGTGGGTGAGAGGAGCGAATGAGGGTGCGGAGATCGTGCACGCTGGTTGACAGAGCCATAGGAGAGAAATGCTAGCACGAGGTTCGCATCTTACCAAGGAAAGGGAGCTTTGCCGCGGGCGCATAATCTGTCCAGTGAGAGATTATCTGTCGCTGGTAAAAGCTTCTATACATACAGGACCTTAGCATTGTTCTCTTGAATCCTGGGACAAGCTGTGCGCGGGTGACGCCACCACCCCATCTATATGCGTCGTTCATATCTGATTGAAACACAGGCTTCAAGTGCCATGTGGGACAGTTGGCATTCCCATTGCCTACTGGAGAGGGTGTAGCTCATTTCAAAAGAGAGGGAGCAATTGTTGTAGCGAGCGGCTAAAAATGGAGATTCCTCATGTCACACAGACTTCTTCTTGTTGCGGCAGTAGTTCTTAGCCTCGGCATGATTCCAGCCACATATGGATTACAGTCCCAGCCTAATCGAGATCCATCTACGGAACCGGCTACAAACAAGATTGATGCTGGATCAGATCAGATTATGGAAGGCTCGAAAGTGACCCTCCAATATGTCGCAACCACTCCAGGCTCGATCGCGATCGACTACGGCAATGTCAGCGAGTTTGTTCAAGGTCGGCATGAGATTTTCCCGGCGTTGGAGCGAGAAGTGGTTGGAATGAAGCCTGGAGAGGAAAAGAAAGTTACACTGAGTCCCGAGGAAGCCTTTGGTCCTCACGATGATAGGAAAACACTGAAGATCCCCAAACAACTGTTGCCGCTTGGAACGAAAGCAGGAGATGTCTTGCGGAATGATGCGGGCGAACTCGCCACTGTCGCAGAGGTAGCAGATACATTGGCGGTGTTGGATTATAACCATCCACTTGCAGGGAAACCGCTCGTCGTGAAATTGAAGATTCTCAAGGTCGAAAATCCATGAGTAATCATCTTCGACCATGACGGGAACGCGGAAGCCAATCTATCTCTCGTCGTGATTTTTCATCTAACCGAGGAGGCTGCCATGATTTCTCTTCCAAAATTCGTCAGTGTCGTAGCTTGTGGAGGTCCTGCATGAATTTTCTTGGATTCAAAGTGACAGATCAGGAAGGCTTTTGGGCATTCCAGAATTGAGAACACTTGAAGCTATATAGAAGGCTGCGAATATGCAATTCGCTCCATCTCCAGCGAACCGGTAACAACACAAATATTGTGTGTCGGCAGTGCTCAATCGATTGGGTAGTGCACTACTTTCCTTTTCCTCCAGCGCCTTTGACTACTGCTTGATGCAATACCTGTGATTTCTGATTCGACTTGACGTTTCGAACGAGCACGATGTCACTCGGCCTCACCGCGGAGCCGTAGTACACCTTGTTCAAATCATCCCTTGTCCGTATAGAGGCCCCTTCTATAGACACTCCGGCATATACCCCCTTTGCCCTGGCGTAGGTGACAAAATCCTTTCCCACACTCATCGATGTGGCTCCCTCTATGCCGCCACCCCTCGGACCGACCGCAGCTGATACATCAGCGCCGAGTTTGATGGTATTGGTCAACAGACTCTCGATCCCCTTTACGGTCTGAATGACGAGGATCGCCTCAGACGTTTCCACGCCCGCCTGCAGCCCAAAGCTGGCAGATGATATTTCGTAAAAGGCCGGCTCACTCCAACTGCCCGTCTTTTCATCTCGAACAAGTAAAACACCATTTCCTCCTTCAATACCGAATATAAATGCTCCCTTACGCAGTTTCGGGAAGATTAACACTCCTGGCACTCCCTTTACGTGAGCGCGGAAACCGGATAAATCAGGGTCCAGCATAAAGTTTTGCCACGTCGAAACGGCTAGATTGATGATTGTCTCAGCTTCTTGCTCTTGAACATTTTCTTGAGCATTTTCTGCTGTTGTATGTTGCGGCATACCAATCATTGTGATTCCGGTCAGAACTGCTGTCATGAGTAGCAGCCGTTTGTACCCGCGACTCCTCTTCGAGACGGTTCCCATCGTTCGCCCTCCAATCGTGAAATTCGATTCCTGGGTGTTCCACAGCGATACGCTCCGTGTAAACGATTATGTGGTTTCACAATCTAAGTCACCTAGCACAATCCCTAGCGCTAACCTAGACGAGCCATTCAAATACAGAATAGTCGCGCTATTGGTCGCGCGCGAACGCAATCCTGGGTCACGAAACACTAAACGTGTGTCAAATTGCACAGCCCGCGACCATAGTTTCTGAGAAAGTGGGACATCATGATGGCAGCCCGCATCGGCGGAATGTGTGAGGGGGGCGGCGAAGCAAAAGGGAGACTGACATGATCGCTAAGATGAAGCATTGGATAGTTCGTACCTTGAGATCACAGAATATCGTCACGGCCTCAATGGCTCTGGTTGCATTGACAGTCGGAGTCGCACTCGTTGGATGCGAAAAGGGAAAAATAACATCGGAGGTTGCCGCTTCATCTGGCCTGGTCGCCGACGGCCAGAAGATCTTCCGCTTCGATACTTTTGGTGACGAGCAACTCTGGACCGATACGTTGCGTCTGCACGAGGTGGTCGAGAAGACCATGGACCCGACGACTGCGCTCACGGTCGGGCTCAAAGTGGATGTGGATGTGCTGCCTCCCGGGATCCTCAAAAAGGTCGACCTCAAGAGCCCGGCGACGACGGTCGCGCTGCTCAAGATGAATGCCATTGTGGGCATCCAAGCCACCGTGGACTCGAATAACCATATTACGCGGCTTGGGATTACTTGTGCGCTCTGTCACTCGACCGTGGACAACTCGGTGATGCCCGGCATTGGCCGCCGCAAAGACGGCTGGCCGAATCGAGATCTTAATGTCGGGGCCATCATTGCCCTCTCACCCACATTACCCGCGGACAAGAAGACAGTCTACGAGTCGTGGGGCCCCGGCAAATACGATCCACGCTTCAACTTGGATGGGAAAAACACGCCGCTCGTCCTCCCCCCAGCTTATGGCTTGGCTCAGGTCAAGAACGAAACATATACGGCGGAGGGACCGATCTCATATTGGAATGCCTATGTCGCCGTGACCCAAATGGGTGGACACGGCAACTTCTCTGACCCACGACTGGGGATCGACGTCAAGCAATCGCCGGACCTGGTCACCTCCAAGCTTCCGGCGCTGCGGGCCTACCAGCATAGCCTGCCGGTACCGCCACCTCCGGCCGCAAGCTTCAATGCCGCTTCCGCGGAACGTGGAAACGCATTGTTTGGCAAGACATGCTTGACCTGCCACGTCGGCGCGACCGGCACCGATAACAATAGTGGAAAGCTGCACGCGCCGGAGGAAACCGGCGTCGACGGGATGTACGCGGCGCGCACGGTGAACAAGGCATACCGCACAACCCCACTGCGTGCGCTGTGGCAGCACCCGCCGTATTTCCACGACGGCAGCGCGGCGACGCTCGCGGACGTGGTGGCGCGCTACAACCGGGTTCGTACTCTCAATCTCACGGTGGAGCAGCAGCGAGACCTCGTCGAATATCTGAAGTCGCTCTAATCTCGGGAGATGTGAGTTGATGACAAAGATCGATGCAGGCAAATGCTCGTCGACATATGCGATCGCTCCCAGTCTAGCAGCAGAGATTCTATGGGGTCGGGTCTGATGGCATCGATTCAATACCATCCATTTGTCTCTCGACAAGTTTGATGTTCGTAAACCGCTGGTCGGACCACCTCCATCTCAAGACCACCGAAGATTTGATCAAATACGTGCTCGCCCACGACATCGACAATGCACCATAAGCCACAGTAGGATTTTTTGGTGGACTCTATCCGGCCATCAACTCTCCGCAATGTCCACAATGAGTTCAAGAAATGTACGGCAGGTTTTCAAACCACTCACAACAAATGGTTAGTGGTCAAGGTGGTCGACAGATTAACTAAGGTTTGATTCTCCTGAGTGAGGAGCGTAGTGGTTGGGATAGGGAATTAGATTGTAACACGAGACGGGTCCAGCCTCACTTTCCTCAAGAGTTCAATGGCGCTGGATTCGATGAGGTATCGATCATGGGGCGTGAACTCCTTTCCGTCTGCCAAAATGGCGTGAACAGCGTCACAGGCGCGGCGGAAATCCGCAGCTTCTTTTCTTCCAGAGGGCTTAGTGAGTTTGGGGATCATGTACGACATACTTTTCTGACTCGACCGCGGAAGCGCGGCTTGTTTTATTTGCCGGAAGAACCGGTGCCGCCCCCGTCGCCTTCGCCCAATAGTGTATCGCTAGAACGCTTTTGTATATCTAGCGAGAGCTCGATTCGTGCGAGGCCCGGCTTCGTCGCGGTCCTCAACCCATCGGGATGCGTCGCATTTTTCGACTTCGACGATGGATCAGCAATGAGGTCCGTATTCGCAAGCGATGTGAATATCAGACTCATCAATATCACTCCGAGAATAAGTTCACAGACGATAATCCCATTCATGCTGAGCATAACGCACCCCGTTCTGTAAGCGTTGACCTACCCTCCATATATCGTGAGGCAGCTCAAATGCATGACTGGTAACATCCCTTGTTTGCTCCTCGATGTACCCAAGGTATCAACTCTCGCCGAATTACAGGGCCAGTTTGGTCATGCGCTTGGCCGTCTACAGACGTGGCATCCCTCACTAGGTTTTTTCCCAGGAGGCGCTATTCCAGCGATCTAGTAGAGTGAAATTGCTTTCGAAACCGCGCGGGAACACTGTGAACGCATATGCTGCCGTGTGTGCAAACGGTGGGACCTGGCGGATTCTGAAGTAAAAGGCTCGACTCCAAAAAGGGTCGAGCCTTTGTTTTGATAGTGCATGTGCCCAAGGATATAGACGTGCTGCTCTTCTTGGAAGAACTCTGGAATAAGTTGCTGAGAAGTCGACCTGAACGAATACTTAAAATCAATCGGCACAATTAGTCGCGGTTTGCCTGGGTCGTAACGTGCTGAGATTGTGAGTTCGCAAGACGAGTATCGAAGCAGTTATTTGATCACTCGTCAGAGAGATGAAAGAATGAACTGGACCGTGGAGAAGCCGACGCAGCCGCGGTAGTCTTGGTTTCGTCCCAAAGTTCTAGTGAAATACTCCGCATCCATGATGGCTTGGCGTGGGATAAAATCGTGGAGTTGTTTGGAGTGGCTGAAGCAGTCATTCCCATCATTGAGCGAAATTAGGCGCTAGTAGGGCCAGCGGTTTAGGAGTCCTTGCCCACTGCCTGTTTTATTTTGCCGCGCCATTCGGATGCCACTGAGAGCTACCCCGCTGTGACCTAGACTGATGAGCCAGGCTCCTTTAACTCAATGGTGATATTGGAAGTGTGAAGCTGAAGGTGCTTCCCTTTCCAGGGGCCGAAGTAACCCAGATGCGTCCCTTATGGGCTTCAACGATCCACTTGGCAATAAAAAGGCCAAGGCCGAGGCCCCGACGGTCGTTCAATTTAAGTTGCGAGAACCTTTCGAAAATTTGACCCTGTGTTTGTTCTGGAATCCCAGGCCCATTGTCGGTTACCGAAATTTCAACTTGAGTATCCCGTCTCCGTGCAGATAGCCCAATGGTGCCTCCATTGGGCGTGAACTTCAGTGAATTTCCGATCAAATTGGACAGCACTTGAAGAATTCTGTCGTGGTCTAGGTCGCTGAATATCGGTTCTGGGGGCATGTCAACGGTCATTGAAAATGACTTACTTGAAACTACAGGGGCAAAGAGGGTCACGCACAGTTGTATCAAAACCCTGAGATCGACTTTTTCAAGCTTAAGTTGGAGCTTGTCATGGGCCATTTTCTCTACATCAAGTATATCGCTTATTACCCGGTCCATGCCCGTCGCGGCGTGCTCGATGATTACAAGGTTTTCGAGAAGATTGCCTGCATCCACTGCGTCTTTAGACAGCCCTGTCCGCATCACATGAGCGACGAGTGAAATGGCGGTGATGGAATTTTTCAGGTCGTAACTTAAAATCGTGAGAAATTGATCCCTTGTAATAAGCTCTAAATCAGTGTGGGCTCGTTCGTCGAGAAGATTGCGGTCCGTCTCCTTACGCTCACTTTCAAGGAGTGCTTCGGCGATCAATTGTTTTTGAAAATTTTCCTGTATCCGCGCACGATCTGCATTTTCTCTTTCAACAGCGTGGACCTCGTCAGTCCGTTCCCGTTCCTGAGTTAAGATGGCATCGACGAACCGTGCAGTGTCCGTTTCGTTAAGACGATGTTCCTTCTCGATATCAACCTCTGCACGTTGGGTTTCAACTTCTTTATCGGTAGCAAGCCGAGTCAACCGGATTGTCTCATCTGTCTCTTCCTCGACCGACTTACTATTTTGTTCGAGGTATTCATCAGTTTTGATTCGCTCTTCCTCTAAGCTCTCGTCTGTTTTATCGCGTAGGTCTGGAGTAGAGGTAATTTTGCTAGCTTCCATAGGTTGGGTCCTTTTTTCTACTTTCACGAGAATCGGAGAGGTGGCCCAATACTATACTAAATTACCGGACACGCCGTACTAGGGAGACACCTAGTACGCGGTAGGGGTGTCAAAGGGGGGAGGGTCTGTATGTTTCAGGTTCTAGGCACGCGAGAAGCTTGAAGGAGGCCGGCCGATCCAACCGTCGTTTATGTCCCCGGCTTTTTGGGCAGTGTCACTGGTATGCAAACGCACTTCTTTTCCGCTCTCCTCCTTGACGAAGTAGGTATTGCCTTCAATACGCAACACTTCGCTTTTGTTTGCCTCGACGTGCTGTGACGGTTTACCTCCCCATCGAGCTGAGGGGAACGCAGGGTTGTCCAATCTCACATTCCTGACTGTGTCATCTGCGAGGAGCTGTTACAAACGACTCTGTTTCGGCGTTCCAAACTGGAGCCGACTAGGGACCAACCCAGTGCTCTCTCCTCCATCGCCGCGGTATACCTTCTATCAGGGGGGCACACTGGAGTTGTTTGCTGGCACATTTCAACCGGTGGATGTGGGCCAGCAGTATGTCCTGAAAATGACCTCCCTGCTTGTCAGAGGTATTCAGGAGTTTTCCATCAACTGACGACGATCCGGAACGCCGACATCCATCGTCTCACAATCAAAAGGAGGAATTACGATGAACGCCGATCATTTCACGGGAAAATGGAATCAATTTAAGGGTGAGCTCAAGAAGAAGTGGGGTAAATTTACGGACGATGATCTGATGCAGATCGAGGGGGACTACGAGAAGTTCAAGGGGCTGGCTCAAGAGAGATATGCCGACCGAAAGGATGAGATCAGTCGATGGGCCGATGAGTGGTACCGTTCTGCCAAAACCCAAGAGCCGGTCGGCCAGGCGGGACGAAAGTAATCCAACATGTGCGCCCCTTAGGCAGCCGAGTGCAGGTTCCAATTTTTCGTTTTTTTAACCAGGAGGATCACATGAGCCGATTCATGATCGTCGCAATGTCATTTCTATTTGTGTTCATTGGAATGCAGCAGGTGGCTCAAGCCGATGAGGTGAAGGCCGCTGTTGAAGATGCGAAAGGAAAAGCGAACGCGAACGCTGAGAAGGCCAAGGGCGAAGCGAAAGCCCTCACGGAAGAGGCACAAGGGAATAAAACGAAAGCCGAGATGGAACGAGCGAAGGGACAAACCAAAGCAGCCGGAGAGCGAATCAAAGGCGAAACGAAAGAACTGAAAGCCAAGACAGAGTAAATAAGTAACCGGGCATAGGCGCATATATCTGCAAACAAAGGAGTCACGCGATGAAAAAAGCAATTCTGTCGGTTGGAGTGGCGCTCATGCTCGGTGGGACGGTGGTCCCCGCCTTGGCCCTATTCGAAACTGATCGGGCGCTCAGTGAAAAAGCCAGCGTCAGCATGGTCGAGGCGATTAAGACCGCGGAGCAGGCACGGCCTGGTAAAACTGTTGAGGTGAACATGGGGAAAGACGATGGCCGTGTCGTGTACAAGATCGAGATCGTGGATGGAAAGAATACCCATAAAGTCTATGTAGACGCCATGACTGGCAAGGTGCACGAAATCAAATAACCCTCCCCTCACGACTCCGCTGGCATGAGTGGTCACCCATATAGATTTCCTGTATGGGTGACTTCACATCTAGCATCGTCAAAGAATAAGTGGCTATGGTGTGGTGAACGGGTGAAGTGATATGGTGCGTCCACGAACTCAACATGGCCACGATGATAGGCAGACACCACTCATCCCGTCTTACGAGATTGCTGACGACATACGTCTCCGTCCTGTTCCTTGTGCTCCTGCTTATCGGTCTCAACAGCTGTAACCGCTTCCTTCCCATTCAACAGCCTACGGACACCGTGGTACATGGCGTGCTGAATGATCACCCCATCGAGCATGTGGTGATCTTTGCCGTGGACGGTCTGGAGCACGAAACTCTGGTCAACTATCTCATACGAAGCCCTCCACGAAAACCGGGGGGATTGCACGATCTGTTCGGTGTGCGGACCGATGGCAGCAGTCTCGCGCTCACGAAGGGTATTGCCGTCCAACAATCCACGACGGTATTCCCTTCCTATACCTATCCAGCCTGGACGTCGATGTTTACCGGCGTGTTCCCAGGCGGCCACGGGATTACAGGGAACAGCCTTTTTTTTCGGGAGCGGGCCGTCGCGAGATACTATACTGAATATCATCTCGACGCGGCGAAGGTGCAGCTGGCGGAGGACTTCCTCTCCGGCGATATGAACAGTCAGGTGCAAACGCTGTACGAGTATATCGGACAGGGTGGCGGGCAGAGCATTGTCGTGCACCACATGCTCACGCGCGGAAGTGGGCGGGGAGCGGTTAACGCGGACTTCGAGACCCTGCTGAGTTATACGCAGAATCAAAGTCACGCAGTGGACGAAAACGCCCTATGGGATGCCGTGAAAGAAATCCAACACTTCAATGGCGCCGCCAAGGCAGGTGAGGAGTTGCGCCTTCCGAGCCTGATGACGATCTATTTTGCAGGCCTCGATCATGCCGAACATCTTTCCCCCGAGAATCCGGAGCAGGCGCGGTTAGCGTATCTAAAAGATCTCGATGACCTCGTAGCCAAATTCATCGCGGGCGATCGCGCCATTGTGAGAAATCACCATGCTACCCTGGCATCTGAGGTAACGTCAGTCGATCCGATTCTGTGGCGAGGATTACAGAATGAACCAGTCATGCAACGCACGCTCTTCGTGTTCGTGTCGGACCATGGCCATACCCCCATTGATTGGAATAAAGCCCTAGGCATTGACGATCTGAAGATAGTATTTGACGAACTGAACGACATACGCGGGAAGGCCTATCGCCTTGAAGTTCCGGCGTTGATTGACGAATCCGTTCTGTCGAAAGTCCGTGCCGCCTTTGGATTCTTCTCCGATGGGGCGATTTCCGGGGATTCGAATGTCGTGGCAACGCTCAATGGTGGCGCGCTCGGGTTCCACGTGAAACCTTCAGCTGGGGAGTGGAAGGATGATCCCGACTATGAGCACGATATCGCGCCGCTATTGGAACATGTGTTGCTCACGCTCCATACGAATGACCAAGGGCCGGAAGCAGTCCTGTATAAACACGAAAGCCGCTATGTCTATATTCCGTATGAGTATGATGGGGCAACCGTGCATCTGCTGCCGGCGGTGAATCTCAATCAGAGCCCGTTGAACACGGTCACCTATCCGATGGCGGTACGAAGGTTAAACGGGCTCGCGTCACGATTACCCATGGATCCTCAGAGTGCCCCGGACATTATTCTGCTGGCCGACCGGTCGAAACAATTGACGTACCTCAATAAGCAGGATGGGCGGGTACTTGAGAAACTTGATATCGCCACGCATCGACACTTTCATTCTGATCATGGACATCTCAATGCTTCGGATTCGCTGGTGCCGATGATGTTTGTGAGAGGGGGACAGGAGGGACGCGACGCGCTCGCGTCAATTTGCGAAGCCTCGCTGGTCGACATCACTCCAACTATCCTAGACATCCTTGGTCTGCTTCCGTCGTTTAGTGCAGCGTTGCAGAATCGGCCGGATGAGGTGAAGGGACACTCGCTCAAACCTGCCATGGATCGCATTCTGTCTAAGGCGCCCCCGATGGTCAGTGAGAACGTCTGTGCCTCACCAATCACCGTTCGCCTACCGAGAACATCCAACTAGCGCGTTCTGCCTCCTACGTCCTCCGTGAAGAACGTTAGGCGATCACCCCGGTGATTTCAACAAGAAGCCGGCGGCCATGGGGCGGTTTGGGGTGTACACCACCCACACTGACCTACACGGGCATCGGGTTCCATTTACTGTAACTTGGCCGACCAAGACTAGGCGCTTGCCTAGCTTCGGGGTTTCTCGGGGTAGCATACCCTCATCCGTATACGGTTTAGGCCTAAACTAAGGAGGGTCGTATGTTTTCAATTCCTAAATTCATGGGTGTTATCCTGTCGTGTGCTGTTCTCTCGCTCCTGGGGACGATCAGCGGCTGTCAGTCCACCACCGGAAAGACGGCTAGCCAAACGATGAGCGATGCCTCAATCTCCGCCGCCGTGCAGACGAAGTTGACAAGCGACCGTCTCTCGAATTTCCCACGCATTGATGTCGACACCGAGCGTGGCGTCGTGAATCTGAGCGGGGTAGTGGAGACTGAGGCCCAGCGGGCTCGAGCGGAACGCTTGGCGCGTCAAGTGGAGGGCGTTACCAGAGTCAACAATAATTTACAAATCCAGAACCGCCCTCCCTCCGAAAAACAGACCAACCCGGCACATGCTCAGGATACGAAGACCGTTCAACCTGAGCAATATAATGGGTACGCGGAGCAAAAGGACATGACCTTGCAGACCCAAGGGGGGGCCTCCACCATCCAGGGAGACGTGGTGCGTGTCGAGGGCGATCACTATTTTGTGAAGGGACGGGATGGAAGGGAAGTCCGTCTACATGCCGACAATACAACCATGAAGACCACTTCAATTAAGCCAGGAGATCGTGTCGAGGTAAAGATCGACAAAAATAATCATGCGCTGTCGATGCTCCCAGCTCCATGAGTGGAGGTCGGGCACCGATACCATGACCTGTGTGGAATGATCAGAATTATGCGGGCGAGTCATTCCCTAATATGTCGTAAAGGAGGATGGACATGTCGACCATTGCCACGTCTATTGAAGTTAACGTGCCCGTACGGACTGCCTATAATCAATGGACGCAGTTTGAGCATTTTCCCCAGTTCATGGAAGGGGTAAAGGAAGTTCATCAATTGGATGACCGTCATCTTCATTGGAAAGCCGAGATCGGGGGACAGGAAAAAGAATGGGATGCTGAAATCACCGAGCAGAGGCCGGACGAGCGTATTGCGTGGAGGAGCACTAGCGGGTCCATTAATGAAGGGATTGTGACGTTTGAGCCGCTTTCGGATGCGAAGTCAACGGTTCGACTGAACATCGCATACGTGCCGGAGGGTGTGACGGAAACTGTCGGAGATGAATTTGGAATGTTGTCCTTGCGTGTAAAGAGAGATTTGGAGCGATTTAAGGAATTCATCGAATCGCGTGGCCGGGCAACCGGTGCCTGGCGGGGCACGGTCAAGTGACAATGGGTGTATAGGTCACAGCGTAGTCCTTGGACAATCCGACCAACTCTCCCGCAGAGATTTGTGCCAACTAGAATTGTGCGGCAAATGGTTTAGCCCGATCGGTAGGCTCGGGCGTTGGGATATCGGGTGCGGAAGGCAGAGGAGAAGCGCGGTTATCTTGCCCGTATCTTGGTACAGCCGTGGGCATCAACCAAGGCAAGACCTTTTTTGGTATTCCCCGATCCGGGCCTTCTCATCCCCCACCGGCTGGGGGACCACTCTGCACCCCAGCGGAAGTCCTTCGCTTCTCATCGAGCCAGCCGAGGCCAGCCATGATCATTGCGCCCGTGAAAGCCGCCATCATGTCTTTTTGCGCGTCCCACTCGTCCCCTTGAGTGCCGAGGTAGGCCGTTCCCAATTCCGGACTCACCGTTTGGGCCACAGCGGCTTCGGTCACTTCAAATATTCCGCTTTGGGCGAGGATGCCGCTGACCGGTAGATAGTACGACCAGAATCCCTGAATCCCGGCCAGACGGATTAGGAGCTCTCGCAACGGGTAGAAGAGCAGAAAGCCATACGCGAAGTGGACGAGCCGATCGAATGGATTGCGACTGAGTTCGAAAGAACGTTGCAACCAGAAGCCGAACGGAACCTCGGCATAGGTATAATGGGCGCCGATCGCATGCAAAGTTAAAAAGGCGGTAATCAAGACATACGAGACATTTGAGAAGCGGAATCGCTGGTAGGTTGAGATCAGGAGTGCGAAGGCGCTCAGCGCCAGCAGATTTTCCAGAAACCAATCTCCGCGATCGATAGGGGAGATGGCCAGAAGGCCCCAGAGAAGCGTATACCAGACCACCAGCCCTTGAAGCAGTCGTGGATTGTTCACAGCAGCGCAGTCGTGATTGTGATCATCTCATATTGCCGACCAACTCGCTCGGTCGCGAGGTCGAGGACCATCGGCGTCTTGCGCGCAAGACGACCAGCAGAATCATGCAGAGCAACGCCCCATACAGCGCCGCCTCCATATCTTTTTGCGCGTCCCAGATA
This sequence comes from uncultured Nitrospiraceae bacterium, assembly GCA_963801725.1. GTDB lineage: Bacteria > Nitrospirota > Nitrospiria > Nitrospirales > Nitrospiraceae > Palsa-1315. Next base: position 218,851 of record CAWDFX010000001.1, on the reverse strand, counting down.
TCTCCCTGCGAGCCAAGATAGGTTATGCCAGCTTCTGGATGCACCGCACGTGCAACCCAAGACTCAACTATTTCCCACAAGCCGCTCAGACCCAGGATCGTCATTACCGGGAGATAATACAATAGCCAGCCGCGAAGATAGGAGGCCAGACGGAACAGTTCTTCAACCGGGTAGGTCAACAAGAATCCGAAACAGAAATGGACCAGACGATCATAGTGATTTCGACCAAGGGGCACGGCGCTTTCAAACCAGGCTCCGACTGGCGTCTGGGCATAAGTATAATGCACGCCGACCGTGTGCAGCGTGAGAAACAGCGTAATGAGCAGATAGGATGTATTCGACAGCGGCATAAGCCGATGCGTTGCCACAAGAGTTAAGACGAACAATCCCGGCAGCACGCTCGCCAATAGCCAGAATTGGCGATCGGCCGGTGCATAAGCCGCCCACAGCGACAGCCCGACGTACCAGATCAGCAACCCGATCAACATCCACTTGTTTCGGTCGATCACGGGGACCTCCTTGAAGAGGGGATCATGAACCGCTCTTCGATGCTTTAATCTACAGGCTCATCGCGGCCCGTACAAGCGGACGATGCCGCCGGTCGTAGAGGTATATGGCGGCGCAGGACCAAGAAGAAAAAAATGAGCATTCACTCAGGCGGTCTGAGCGGAGATGTCGTCGAGCTAGGGTAATTCCCAGTCAAACAAAACTGATTCTCACAGTATCTTCCCTCATCGGGGCAGCGGGAGTCCGCATGGAGGGTTGTTCCGCGTTGAATATTCACTCAATGAAGGAGAAGGTCCGTGGTTGGTGAAACCCGGTTCGCACAAATCACCCATGACGGACACTCCGTTCCGAGGAGAGAGAGATTGTTCGTGCCGATTCGTTGTCTCTGCGGACTCATTCAAGATGAGGACGGTCATTCTATTCATAGCGTGTATTGGGTCAGGCGACGAACCTTTCTAAAGACCCATCGTGTTGAACCAAGCCAATTGCCTCTTCATTCACACCTACTGTCCTGGGTGTTTCATTTCAGAGGGTAATAGACACAATAAGAGGAGCTAGAAAGAGATAGGCCTTAGGTCACAGGCAAGTCCTTCCGAAAAATATCTGCGAGATCGTTCAATTTCGGCGGTTCAATCCCACTCTTTCGCAATTTGGAGATCTAGGGAAGCTCCCAGTGCCAGAACGCATTGAGCGGGCTTAGAGTATGCTTGACCCCAAACATTAACATCTGGCGCGTTTCGTGTTCAGCGGAAGGAAGAGATCAGTGGTGGCAACCATATTTTCTATCGCGTGAAATTCATGAGGCATTGGGCAGGAGCGGCAATGGTGTGTGTGTTGGCAATGGCAGGTGCCATGGCGATCATCGAGCCGAATCAAATTGGTGATCCGAAACCCATGCCGGGACCCACGTATCCTTCTCCGTCACCTTCGCCAAATCCCTCTCCTAAGCCGGGAGGCCCTGGACCGACAGATCCGACACCACCGCAACCAATTCCACCTCAACCCACACGATGAGGTCAGTGTGCCGACCCATATCATACTAGCTGACGGAATGATGGTCACTGATAGAGCTAGCCCGTCCCATGGCAGGGGTATGCTGATGATCCTCATATGTCTGATCCTTATTTCAGTGTGGATACCGACAATCGCGAACGGTGCAGGCTCCAATCGCGAGAAAAGCGAGGCATCGAAGCCATACGAGGTAGCTGGGACATTGTCTGCCTTGGATTTGGTAAGTGGGAGGGGGATAATCAGAACCGATCTAGGCAAGCCCATTTATCTCGAGGTGAGAAAACCAGACTTGGTTCGGAGCCTGTCGGTCGGTGATCGTGTGACCATTCAAGTGAATGAGGATGGACAGGTAGACAAGATAATGGGTGAGTCGGTTCCCGAATTGGTAATCACGGGTCAGCCGATACTTGAAACAACAAATAAATAAGCATACTCGATGGCCCCTCTGCTCCTCTTAATTGGTCCGGAGCGACACATTGGCGCATGGATTCATCCCATCATATTTTGGCGAAGAGTTACTCGGCAGGAACTAGAGGAAAGGTACTGCGCCCTTTCCGTCCTCTAGGGAATAACCCAGTTCATAGCCTGCATTCCCGATGCTAGGTTCTATGCAGGAGGTCGAATACCGTGGGAAATCTAAGTTCACGGGTCGCTGCCGTGCTGGTTTTCATCTGGGGAATCGTCTCGCTAAGTATCGTGCTGATGGTGCTTCCCTGGTAACGATCCAGCGCGAGGGCACAGGAGCATTGGGTTTCAACCCGCGCTTCGAGGTATCACAGACAAAACTCGCCTCAGCGAGTGCGGGCACGGTCATCGTTGTCATGGCCCAGTTCCTCCAAAGCTTGCCGGATTTCTTAGTCGATAATTCCAAAGCAGCGCGCCTGATCGCTCTCCGCGCACAGCAGCCAGTCGATTCGGCTGGCGACGTTTTTCAAGTTGTTCCTGGTCCGCCGGTTCATATGAAAACCCCGACGTTCCACGACGGAGTGCTCCACTTGGGCATTGCTCTTTTCATCGATTTTCAGTTGCAGGAGGTCCGCCTGGAGCCTGGCGATCCGCACCCGCTCATCCCGCGGCTTGCCGGGTCCTGTACGCAGGAATTTGATATAGGCCGCGACGGCTGTGGAGGATCACTGCCTTGGTCAATTCACGGATACTCCGGTCTGACAAACTGAGCCAGCCTGCGAGTTCCTGTGATCGACCTTTAAAGCTTGCAATTGCTAGGGGAATCTCGAGGTCAGGTCCGATGCATTTCTGTGCACAATTTCGTGAACGGCAATCTGGCCAGAGCGGGGTACCATGGCGAAGATTCTGATAATTGATGATGAACCGAACGTGCGAGCTCTTCTCGACATGAGACTCCGTCACGAGGGATATGATGTGTTCTTCGCTGACAACGGTCGGAAGGGCCTAGAGCTATATCGCCAAGAACACCCTGATGTCATAGTGCTGGATCTGAGAATGCCGGAGTTCGACGGGGTTGCGGTTTTGAAAGAGATACGTCGTGTTGATCTCAAACAGCCGGTGATCGTTTTGACGGGGGACACTTCTCCTGAGGTGGAGCGACAGGTTCGTGCGCTTGGGGTGAGCGAGTTCATCATAAAAGGTTCCTCGATGAAATTCCTGGTGGACACACTCAAGTGCTTGCTCAAGCCTTCTACCCTGGCGATGGGCGGCTTGGCTGTGATTGAGAATCTCGTGTTTTGAGCGGAACGAGCCACCCACGGATGGTCAACCCATCACGATGATTCAGGTGGTGGTGTTAGTACGATTGCGGCCATTCGACAGGCAACCATGTTTGCATTCTTTGCGGGGAACCTGTGGCCAAAGGTCCCTAACTCTTGGTATTCGGCTTTGCTTGCTGCTTGACGGCTTCATCGGACATCTTCAGCCCCTAGTCCTTTTCGAGCCGAGACACCCCTAACTGGACATATTGGTTTCGATATCCACTCCAAGGCCGATCCAGGCCCGCAACAGATCGTGTCGTGTGATCGAATAGGCCACCTTTCCATTCACTTTGACCGGCAGGCTCAGGAGTCGTTTCGCTTCCATGATCTTCACGGCCTCATCGATGGTAGTGTCATTCGTAACCGAGATACGCTCCTTGGCCATGACGTCCCCTGCCGTCAACTGATTTAAGTCCTTTTTCGCTTCAAGTATGCAAAGAATATCAACCTCACTGACGAACCCAATGAATTCGCCCTGATCATCCACCACCGGCGCTCCCGGCGTGTGCGTAGACAGTAATTCGACGGCCACTTCCATTGCATTCTGGTCCCGGCGAAATACCAGACTATTTGTCGCATGAATCTGTCCGACAGTTTTAAACCCACCGACTGGCACGCCCGGTCTCACTAGTGTTGTCATAACCACCTCCTCTGGAGCATTGAATTCAAGGCTACAATTCATTCACTTAATCCTGACACCAGTAGTACGGTTTCTCCTATGGCATCCGCGACCGTGGTGTGAGCTAGGGTTTCTCCTAGTATGCACGGTTCCAGGTAACGAGTAGCCTAAGATTACTTCAGAAACCACACGGGAATGACTAGCGCGCGATCCTCCCAGGTTGTCATGCAGTCAGACCTTGGTGGAATCTGAAGTTGGCTCGGCTCCGAAAGGAACCGAGCCTTTGTTTTGTGTAGTGCGATCATCGTTGGTTTGGACCACACTGAAAGTGTGACTCCGCTCCCTGTCCACAATTTAAGCGGGGCAGTGCAGATCATGACTATGAGAGCAACGTCGTAACCAAGATGCTGATCGTTACGAGTCCACCCACTACATATAGAATTGCATCAAATAGCCAAAGTACATCCCTCATGGCAGTCATCTCCTGTACACGAATCTATCTGTGCACGAATCCTATATTGAGATTGCGTTTCCGTGAACCTAGGATATCCCCTAGGTTTGGAGAAAAGTGTCTTGTGAGAATGGGAAGAAGTGATTGTTGTGGAGGAGTTACCGGAGATGTATCGAGAGACGGTACAGTTGGGGCGACAAACTGCCAGAGAGGGCCGTTAGGCGTGCGTGCTGGTAAATAATGTCTGAGAACGCACTCCTTATAATAGGGCCCATAGTTTAAAGAAAAGGAAAACTTCCAAGGTAAAAGAGAACAGACTTCGACGTTTGCTTCGTCCGCCGGCGTGGTTATTCAAAAACACGCCACGCCCTGTCCATGATAATTAAGCGGGCAGTACACTCGCTTTTTCACGACATCCATTTCCCCTTACGGTGTAGGTCATGCTAGTTGCCATTCAAGTGAAGCTGGGGGGATTCCTAGTGCAGGAAGCAGCTTGGCGGAAGTATGTTGGGTAGAGGATTCACATCTTGCCTTGTCCTGACCGCACTAAGTGAAGAATCACGGAAGGAGGTTGAGAATGGCTTCTGAAACCGTATTCAATCAGCTAGCGTATAAGGCGCCGTCGGCTTCGAAGACCAAGCCGACGATGCTCCACGTCTGTTGTGTCTGCGGACTCGTTCTAGATGAGACCGGTCCTTCCATTGATCAGGAGCACTGGGTTACGCAGCGGACGCTTCGGATGACACATGACGTGAATCCAGCAAATTGCCTTCTCACTCACACGTACTGTCCGGTGTGTTTCACGCAGGTCATGGATAGAATCAGCGACTGGCATGGCGAGTGAGCGGTTCTTGAGCAGGCGGCCTGGTTCTCCGTGCTTTCCGTTTCATTTCTTTGCATATTCTCGCCAAGAATCGGAACTGTCAGATCGGGATCAACTATCTTCGATTGGCAATTTCGCATGTCCGGCGCCGTCTTAGCGTCTAATGGCCGTCGTGGATTTGAGCGGAATCGAATGAGATCCAAGACTGTAATTATAGTGAGGCCCCTGCGAAGCTGACGTTTGTGTGAGGGAGACTTTGTGATGAATGAAATTACTGCCCAAGAAGATTCAGCGCTCAGCCATCGATTCTCTGCTCTACGCAGCTTGGTCGCGTCGGGGGTCGTGGTCTTTGTGTTTTGTTTAGGGCTTGTGTCGGCCACCATCGCGGCCGATGATTCCTACATTGCCGGGTATGCCGCCGCGGTGCTCGAGCACGAATTCAATGTGCCGGGAGCCATCTTACAGGTGCAAGAGGGCGTGGTGCTGGTCACCGCCGACTCGCTCGGCAAGGTCGACCGGCAAAAAGTCATCGCGGCGCTGGAGAAAATCCCCGGGGTCGTGCGCGCGGAAGTCCGGGAGGGCCTGCCGCCTTCCGCAGTGCCGGCGGCTCCTCCACAGGCCATCCAGCAAGAGGTGCCCAAGCCCGAGTCCAACTTCCTGCCGCGCGGGCTCCTCGTGGCGCCGTTCCATGCCGACCCGCGCTGGCCGCATTTCTCCGTCGCGTCGCGGCGCCTGTCCGTGGGCCAGGAGCCGAGCGATACCGGGTCGGCCAATTTTGGGGAAACCTTTGCCCTCTATCGGAACGCGGCGCCATTGGAGGGCCAATGGGAACTCGCCCTTCAGGCCGGCGTGTTCAGTATCTTCAATATGAACGCCGCCTCGACGGACCTCGTCAACGCCGATTACACGGTCGGGTTGCTCACCAGCTATCGGACCGGGCCGTTTTCCGGCTTTCTCCGCCTCCATCACCAGAGTTCACACCTGGGGGATGAGTTTATTCTCAACAGTCAGACGCCGATCAATCGCATCAATGTGAGTTTCGAAGAGGTGGATCTGAAAATCGCCTATGAGCTGGCCTCCTGGTTCCGGATCTACGGCGGCGGGGGCATGCTGGTGGGGCGAGATCCGAAAGATATGCCACGCGGCACGAGCCAAGTGGGAGTGGAACTCACCAGTCCGTGGACCGTGTGGGACGGCAAGGTGCGTCCAGTGGCGTACACCGATTTTCAGGCCAATGCGCGCAGTAACTGGCGGGTCGGAAGTGCCGTCATGGCGGGCCTGCAATTTGAGAGTGCGAGGATCGGAGATCGCAAAGTGCAAGTGCTGGCGGAGTATTTCGCCGGCCCCTCGCCCAACGGACAATTCTTTCTGCAAAACACCGAATGGTTCGGCGTCGGCGTCCATCTCTATTATTGATCCATCATAACAGCCTAGGAATCGAACGATACCGTGAGATGAGTTTGAAGTACTGCCTTCGATAAAGAAGGTCAGAAGACTAGGGAATCCTCCAGTGTTCTGGAAGGTTTCACCACAGTATTCTAGAGCATACAAGATTCAAGAACGAGGACAGCATATGTTTTAACTACAGTAAAGGAAAAGGATTGAGCGATGGGCAAGTCCGATAAAACACCACTACCAAGGGCTGTAGCGCCGTCAAAATGCTCCGATACCGATCTTCTACAGCGACGGAAGCGGTCTGGTATCTATCTCGAATCCACCGAAGCGGAGCAATTAGGAGTCCTGCCACACGAATGCACCCAAGTCAAAGATGCCATGAGTCGTTCCGTGACCATCGTCACTCCCTTAACCGAGATTGAGGAAGTGGTGCGACTGATGAAGTCGTTGGGCGTCGGCGCTGTCATCGTCTGTCACGATAGTATGTTGGTCGGGACGCTCTCAGACCGAGATATTGCTCTGGCGAACGCACCCCCGTCAGAGCCCATTCACAAGGTTATGACCCACGAGTCGGTCTATTGTTATGAGGATGACCTGCTTCTCGATGTCCATGCGATGATGCGCGCTCGGGATTTGACCGCTCTTCCCGTCCGGGATATCAACGGGCTTTTCTCCGGAATAGTGATGAGAACTATATGACCTTCTTCTTGCTAGCACCATTGTGGATAGTGGTCGTTTGGCTTTCCCCGGCTTGGGCAGCAGATGTCACCCCTATACCCTCCGTACCTAGTGAGGTACGCCCTGAACATCCTCAAACGCCAAGTACGCCGCCACCGTCACGTATAGATCCAGGCATTGAACGACGCCCTCAGACAGTTCCTGATCCTCGTTCGGCAGTTGTCCCTCCGAAAGTCGATCCCCAAATGGCGATCGATCCTGAAAAGGCTCCTTCTGCTCCTGAGAATACACAGCCAGACGGTTCTAACGTAGCTCCTAGCATGCCCTCGCCTCGCTGAGTGGTCAGGTACATCATTCCTCGTTTCCTCTGCCTAGGGACTCGTCGCCACAAAACTAGGAAATTTCATAGGTCAGGAAACTCTCCTGTGTGTGTACAAACATAAACATAGAAGTTACTTAGCTACATCTAACTGAGGAGGCTCCCATGGTATCGATTTCAAAAGTCGGCTGTGTCCTGTCGTGTAGTTTCTTGCTGTGCCTCGGACTGTCCAACGCATCACAGGCAGAGCATACGCCTGCGCCCTCAGACGTGATGAAAACTGACTCCGTCACTGATCGGCAAGGTTTTCAATCTGACGATGACAAACAAAAGAACGTGGACAACGAGAAGGGTAAGAGCGCGACAGGTGCCAAAACGATCACGGGCGAACTGTCTCGCGTCGAAGATGGGAACTATTTTGTCAAGGTGAAGGACGGCAAGGAAGTCCGCATGCATACAGATAAAACAACCCAGATGACGGGAGAAATCAAAAAGGGGGATCGTATTGAAGCGAAGGTGAATCATGAGAATCATGCGTTGTCGATTCGAGCAGCTGGTGCCAATCACTGAAATGAAGGCGGATTTGCTCCAGTCGTGTATCAGCAAAACCGGTTCGAGGGGGCAGCAATTGTCTCGGTGAGCATCGTGCTTGGTGGAAAGCTCCTCGCCGAGTGTCCCCTCTGTGTCATCAAAAGAGGAGGCATACATGGAACGGCCGCAGCAGGAACCATCAGGGAAAAGGACAGAATCTCGATATCAAAGGCAGCCACTCGACAAACCCTTCACGTCTAACCAGGCCTTCTTGTCAGCGGAAGAAGAGGAACACGATAGCATAGACTCGCATGCGGCCAAGGATACTCAATTTAAAGCCGCATCAGACGAGGATCGAACATGGGTCGCAGAATTAGCGTATGGGCTGTATGAACAACGAGGGCGGAAGGATGGACATGATTTGGAGGATTGGTTTAACGCGGAGCGGCACATCATGACCCAAGGACGGAAAAGCAGACTCAAATCGTAAGACCCTAAAATGATGGGGGAGGGGGAATCGTGAAGACCCGAAATGTGTTCGCATTCTGCGCGGCTTTGGTAGTTGGAGTCACGTTCATCGCGACCCCCGTGACCGTTTTGGCCAAGGCCTCAGAGAAGCCTCCCCATGGACATGAGTTGCCGAAAAAGGGGACGAGCTATGCGCCCGTTGATCTCAAGGAGGACGTGGCCGTCGTCATCGCGCGCATGCACGCCGCCAAGCCTGCGGTCATGACGCGGCAGATGGAGTTGCTCAAGGCGCGGTACGACCTCGCCAACCGCCCGGCCAAAGAGAGCACGATGTCCCGCGGGAAGCCTGTCCAGGAAGGGATACGCGTCACACTTCCGCAGGGGATGACCTGGGACAAATTGCAGGCGATGACCCCCGAAGAGATCCGGGAGAAGGATGCGTTCCCAGCTGGATTCTTTCCGCTGCCGCACCCCAACCACCCGGAAGGCGGGATGGTGTTCCCCACGTTCCAGATCGAGGAGATGCAGAAACAGGAGGGCCGGGATCTCACGCGCTTCGATCTGGACTTCGATCTCCCGGCCCATTTTTTACCAGAGTTCCCGCCCCCCATCTATCTGACGACACGGCCCGATCTCGGCGACGTATCCCAGGGCACATTGGTGACCCTCGACAACTATTATGAATTCTTCAACGGGATTCTCAATCCGAAACAGCTCGAGGGCGTGCGGCTGCTCGTCACGACGTTCCCGCAGCAGCAGTTCAACCAGACCGAAGACCGTCGCACCCTGCGTCCCAGCCGTGGCGTCACCTGCTTCGACTGTCATGCGAACGGCCATACGAACGCCAGTACCCACTTAGCCGGGGATGTCCGCCCGCAGGCGTTCCGTCATCGCATTGATACCCCCACGTTGCGCGGCGTGAACATCCAGCGGCTGTTCGGTTCGCAGCGGGCGCTCAAGAACCTTGAGGACTTCACGGAGTTTGAGCAGCGGGGCGCCTACTTCGACGGCGATCATGTGATCGGGACCAAGAAAGGGGCCAACATTCTCGACCGGGGAAGCCAGGTGCACTTCATGGCCGAGTTCCAGGAACTCCTGGACTTTCCGCCGGCCCCCAAGCTGGGCCTTGACGGCAAGGTGAACCAAAAACAGGCCACGGCGGCGGAACGGCGCGGACAAGACCTGTTCTTCGGCAAAGCCACCTGCGCGGGGTGCCATCACGCGCCCTATTACACAGACAATTCCATGCACAACCTGAACGTCGAACGCTTTTACACGCCGCGGATGATCAATGGACGCATGGCGAGCGCGGATGGCCCCATCAAGACGTTTCCTTTGCGAGGCATCAAGGATTCGCCGCCCTACTTGCACGATGGGCGGCTGCTGACGTTAGAGGATACCGTGGAGTTCTTCAACCTCGTGTTAGGGACCCAGTTGACGGCGGAAGAAAAGCAGGACCTGGTGGCCTTTCTCCGCGTGCTCTAACGGTCATAGAAGAGCGGCACCGATAGCGATGGCACTGATCGTGTGAACCAGCGAGGGAACATGGGAGGTGACACATGAAATTAGGCGATGCCTACGACGTCAAGCCATTCGACTTACACGGATTGGTCGGGATTTCGGACCGCACGCTTGAGATGCATCTCACGCTCTATGCGGGATATGTGCAGGCCACGAACCAGCTCACGACCGAGATTGGCGAGCTGCTCAAAGATGGACGGATCGATCATGAGGAAATGCCGGCCTATTCGGAGCTGACACGCCGCCTAGGGTTTGAATACAACGGCATGGTCTTGCACGAATATTACTTTGAGAATATGCAGAATGCCGGAACCACGAAGCCCGATCGAGGCTCGGCGTTTGTGAAAGCGGCCGAAGACAGTTTCGGCACCTACGACATGTGGAAACTGGATTTTTGCAGCGTAGGGAAGATGCGCGGCGTGGGCTGGGCCCTGTGTTCTGTGGATCCCCACAGCGGCCGACTGTCCAACCACTGGATCAGTCTTCATGAACAGGGACATGTGGCGGGGTTCATGCCGCTCCTCGTCATGGATGTGTGGGAACACGCCTATCTGCTCGATTACACACCGGCAGAGCGCGCGGCCTACATCGACGCGTTCTTCGCCAACATCGCGTGGAAGGCCGTGGAGCAGCGGCTACAGCTCGGCGCGCCGGCTTTGGTGAAAGCCTGAGGAGGAGACGCACGCCCGGGGCGACTCGTGATCAACACAATAGAAACCGGGGCACTCCCCGACTGGAGGACATCGTGAAAGCAGCCACATCGATATCCGTGCCATCGAAAACCACAGCGCCACGCGCGTCCCGACAAGCGGGCATCATGAAGGAGGCCATCGGTCTGACCGATGTGAAGACGCTCAGGGCCAGGGCACGACAAGGGATTGAGGACGGCGCCATGACCGCGGGATACAAGGCCAAAGTGGAGACGGTGCTCAGGCTGCTCAATGAAGCCCTCGCCACCGAAATCGTGTGCGTCCTGCGCTACAAGCGCCATTACTTCATGGCCACCGGGCTCAGTTCCCTCAGCGTGAAGGGCGAGTTTCTCCAGCATGCCACCGAGGAGCAAGTCCATGCCGATCAATTGGCCGATCGCATTGTCCAACTGGGGGGAGAGCCGAATCTGTCCCCGGAAGGGCTGCTGAGCCGGAGCCACTCGGAATATGTCGAAGGCGCGTCCTTGGTGGAGATGATCACCGAAGACTTGATTGCCGAACGGATTGCGATCGACAGCTATCGGGAAATGATCACCTATGTCGGCACGGATGATCCCACGACGCGGAAAGTCTTGGAGGGGATTCTCGCGCAAGAGGAAGAGCATGCAGAGGATCTGGCCAGCCTCCTGAAGGAACTGGATCCAGAATCGCAGGCGCATCGCTCGGGCCGTTAATCGGGCGGGAAAGAAGGTCATACCATGGGAAAAGCGTTCATTCTCTGGTTGCTGGGCGTGCCGTTCACATTGCTCGTCGTGCTCTGGTTCTTCGGTGTGTTTCGATAAGACGAGGCAACCGGGTCATGTTCATATTGAACATCAATGGGAAGGATTGTGAAGTCGATGTGCTGCGGCTTGCAAAGTTGCCCCAAGACCTTCAAGGAGCCTCGTCCATCGCAGGCTGATATAGGTATTATAATTAAGTATGTATTGACTCATCGATAAACCTGCCAGGCTGACCGCAGGGAAAGATTCCCTGATGCTAGGGAACAACCCAGTCTTAAATCTTCCATAGTCACGGCATACTCACTACAACACGAGAGTCAGTAGCGATGTATCGAGGCTGATGCATCTATTAAATATTTTTATTCATGTAGGAGGAGTTGCTCATGCTCACCAAATCCAAGACAGCGAGCGCGTCATCGGTCACGAACATACTTCGAGAAGACCATAAGAAAGTGAAGGGGCTTTTCGAGGAATTCGAGCATGCCGAAGATGCGAAAGCCAAGCAGCGGATCGTAGAGACTGCAGTGGCAGAGCTCGAAGTGCATAGCAAATTGGAGGAAGAACTCATTTATCCAGAGATTCGGGGGGAAATCGCAGACGACGACCTTATGGATGAGGCGCTCGAAGAGCATCACGTCGTTCACGGCCTGATTGGAGAATTGAAAAAGATGAAGCCGAGCGATGAACGCTACGATGCCAAATTTACCGTGTTGGCGGAGAGTGTTCGGCATCATATCAAGGAAGAAGAGTCTGAAATGTTCCCAAAGGCTGAGGATTGCGAGATCGATTGGGACGACCTCTATGCACAAGTGCTGAACCGGAAGGAACAGTTAATGGCAAAGACCGACAAACCTTCCAAGAAGAAGTAGAGCGGATTGTCAGTTTGCAAAAGCGGGAAACCTGGGGATGGGCCTGCTACGGGCTTTCCATACATGCCCGTAGTCGGAGAATGGAGGATCAGGTGCGCCTGAAGGTCATTTGGAAACTCCTGAGCGCAACCTACATGAAATGGTCGGAGGATCATGCCCAGGGGCTGGGCGCGGCATTGGCATTTTATACGGTCTTTTCCCTGGCGCCCCTCTTGTTGATCGTGATCGCCATTGCCGGGTTGGTATTTGGTCAAGAAGCGGCTGAAGGCCAAATTATTGGACAGATTCAAGGCCTCGTCGGAGAGGAGAGTGCGAAAGCCATTCAAGGCATACTTGAAAATGTCCGTAAACCTGCTACCGGCGTCATAGCGACGGCACTGGCCATTATCACACTCCTCTTTGGTGCGACCGGCGTATTCGCGCAACTCCAAGAATCCCTCAATACCATTTGGGGAGTAGAGAACAAGGCGGGCCTAGGGATCCTTCAAGTTTTGAGAAACAGGTTCCTCTCATTTATGACGGTGTTGGGAAGTGGATTTCTGCTATTGGCTTCCCTGGTGCTGAGCGCTGGATTAGCCGCGATAGGTCATAAGCTCGAATACCTTCTCCCTGGTCCCGAGCCCCTCATCCAGGTGATTAATTTTCTGGTGTCATTCGGAGTGATCACCGTGTTGTTTGCGATGATTTACAAAATGCTTCCCGACGTATCGATCCAATGGAGCGATGTATGGATTGGAGCGGGCATGACATCGCTCCTCTTCACGATCGGGAAGTTCCTGATCGGACTGTATCTGGGCAAGAGCGATGTGGGAGTCGTCTACGGCGCAGCCGGCTCACTCATTGTCATCCTTCTGTGGGTCTATTATGCCGCTCAGATATTCCTGCTAGGCGCGGAGTTTACGGCGGTCTATGCGAACTCCCATGGATCCCGGTTAGAAACGAGCAAAAATGCGATGCCGGCGTAAGAGGGCGGGGGCGTGCCCATCCATTCCGGGGCAGATTGACTGGAGTACGTTGCGGACAGGACTTTACTGCCCTTTAATTATCATGTCATTGCACGATGCACGGGACACGGATCTCACGTGTACAAGGAGCTGATTGATGGCCAAGAAAAAACGAGAAGAGCAGAGTACCAAGGATGGTGACCTGCGCGCCGTTCGTGAGAGCGGCGAAAACCAATATCTGACGACGAATCAGGGGCTACGGATCAACGACGATCAGAACTCGCTTAAGGCAGGTGAACGAGGACCGTCGCTGCTGGAGGATTTCCATCTCCGCGAGAAGATCACCCACTTCGATCATGAACGGATTCCTGAGCGCGTCGTGCATGCGCGTGGTTCTGCAGCCCATGGATATTTCCAAGTGTACAAATCGTTGGCTCCCTTAACCAAGGCCGCATTTCTCCAGGATCCGTCGATCAAGACACCCGTCTTTGTGCGGTTTTCGACTGTTGTCGGCTCGCGCGGCTCATCCGACTTAGCCCGCGACGCGCGAGGGTTCGCGGTGAAGTTTTATACGCAAGAAGGGAACTACGATCTGGTCGGCAACAATATGCCGGTGTTCTTCATCCAGGATGCAGTCAAGTTTCCCGATCTCGTGCATGCGGTGAAGCCTGAGCCGCATCATGAGATGCCCCAGGCAGCTGCCGCCCACGATACCTTCTGGGATTTTATCTCCCTTATGCCCGAATCCATGCATATGGTGATGTGGGTGATGTCGGATCGCGCGCTGCCGCGGAGCTACCGGATGATGGAAGGCTTCGGCGTCCACACCTTCCGTCTGGTGAATAACAAAGGAGAAGCCCGCTTTGTGAAGTTTCATTGGAAACCTCTCCTTGGACTCCATTCGGTCGTGTGGGATGAGGCACAGAAAATCTCAGGAAAAGACCCGGACTTTCATCGACGCGATTTGTGGGAAGCGATCGAGCAGGGGGCCTATCCCGAATGGGAATTCGGAATACAAGTTGTGGAGGAAAAGGACGAGGATAAGTTCGACTTCGATCTGCTGGATCCCACGAAGCTCATTCCCGAAGAATTAGTCCCCGTGAAGCGAGTCGGCAAGATGACTCTTAACCGGAACCCGGACAACTTTTTCGCGGAAACGGAGCAAGTCGCGTTTCACCCTGGCCATCTCGTGTCCGGGATTGATTTCTCCAATGATCCCCTTTTGCAGGGTCGCCTCTTTTCGTACACGGATACACAACTCATCAGGTTAGGTGGTCCCAACTTTCACGAGATTCCAATCAACCGCCCGGTCGCGCCCGTTCACAACAACCAGCGCGACGGGCATATGCGTCAGACTCTCAACGAAGGACGGACCAGCTACCAGCCGAACTCTCTTGGCGGAGGCTGTCCCATGCAGGCAAAGGCCGACCTCGGTGGGTTTGTCAGCTATGCTGAAAAAATGGGAGGGACTAAAGTGCGTCACCGAAGTCAGAGTTTTTTCGATCATTTCAGCCAGGCAGCACTATTCTGGCACAGCCAATCCGAGCCGGAACAAACCCATATCGTAAAAGCCTTCCGGTTTGAACTCGGCAAGTTGGAAGTCCCCGCCATTAGAGAACGAATGATCGGCATGCTCACGCGAGTCGATCTCACCCTGGCCAAGCGCGTGGCACAAGGCCTCGGACTCAGCGTGCCTGCAAAGCCCCCCGCTCTTTTGAACGAGAGCATACCGGCGGATGGGAACGCCGCACAATACCAGCCTGAACCCAACAAGAGAGTACCGGATCATTCTCCCGCGTTGACTATGGCCAATACCGTGAAAGACGGAATTAAGACGCGCAAGGTAGCGATTCTCGCCGGCGATGGGGTCAATGACGCAGATCTTGTCGGGATGCAGAAAGCGTTACGCGAGGCAGGCGCCGAAGCAAAGGTCGTGGCCCCTCGTCTCGGAATGTTGAAAAGTGCCAAGGGTGCGCAGGTCCATATCGACTTCAGCTTTCTCACTTCCAGTTCAGTTCTCTTTGATGCCGTGTATGTTCCCGGTGGAGACAGGAGCGCTCAAGCTCTAGAAAAAGAAGGAGACGCCGTCGAATTTGTTAAAGAAGCCTTCAAACATTGCAAAACCATTGCCGCCACCGGGGCAGGGGGCCGATTCCTGCGCACGGTATGCCTCAGGCCAGACGAATCAGAGGATGGAGGTCTCATCATCGGTCATGAGGATGATGCCCGAGGAGTTGTATTCAGGTTCATTGACGCGATGGCCCTACATCGCCACTGGGAGCGAGAGTTGAAGTCTCAGCCTGCTTGATCGTGGGTGAGCACCAGCGGGTACCTCCTGAATCGACACAAGGGGAGAGGAGCAGCAATGAAAACTGGACATCGAAACCGATCGTCCTAGAAATGCGCAACAGGCGATGGCGAAGGATATTGAGCACATACCAACGTAATGGCCACACAGACACACATATTGCCAGAGCGGTCTTTCCAGTCTGGGAGCATGAAATTGCTTCTCAAATGGTTGCCTCTGACGGTCGGGATTCTTATAGTGACGGCCATTGCCGGCCTCTGGTTTGTTAATAGGGAATTGCCTGCGTTCATCGAGCGTCAACTCAACGCGAACGTGGAAGGTTACCACTTTAGGGTAGGTCAGGCGACTTTCTCTCCGATCCTGTCGCTTGAGATCCGACAGTTGACCATGACTCAAATCGACCACCCCTATCCGCCGGTCGCCGAGATTCCTCTATGGCGCCTCAGCATTGAATGGAGCCAAATTTTCTCCGGAGTCCTGGTCAGCGACTATGTGATCGCTCGCCCGACCCTTCACATCACTCTGCCGCAAGCGAAGCAGGAATTAGGAGAGGATGTCCCGATCCAGGAAAAAGGATGGCGAGAGGCCGTCTATTCGTTTTATCCCATCAAGATAAATGAGTTTAAAATCGAGGATGCCGACGTCACGTATGTGGATCAGGATCCGTCTACACCGCTGCACTTCACCCATCTGAACTTTCTCGCCGGGAACATTCGGAACATCCGGTCCCCCAACGAGTCGTACCCGTCCGATCTCGACCTAGACGGCAATATTTTTGACTCGGGACGGATTGTGATGAAGGGCCATGCCAATTTTCTCGCCGAGCCACACGCGGGCATCAATGCTGATCTGGCCTTGCAGCACGTCGCGCTCGAGCCGCTGCTTCCGGTTACAGGTCGCTACAATATTCATATACACGGAGGGGTACTCTCCGCCGATGGGCATCTGGAATATAGCGCCGAAGGTAAGACAGCGGCGAACTTGAAGACGCTCACAATAGAGCATGCGCGAGTGGATTATGTTCATACTCCAGAAACGACGGTGAAAGAAATACAGACGGGCCAAGCTGCCGTGAAGACCGCCAAGAATCTCCAGAACAAACCGGAGACGCTGATCCGCATCGATCACGGAGAAATCAAGAACAGCGAATTCGGGTTTGTGAACAAATCGGCCGAGCCATCATACCGGGTGTTTTTAAGCGACGGAGAACTCACGCTAGAGAACATCAGCAATCATCTCACCGAGGGCAGCGGTGTTGTCAAACTAACGGGCTCATTCATGGGCTCGGGGGATACGGTGATCAGCGGTACGTTTCGACCCGAGAGTACATCCCCGGATTTCGATCTGAACATCAAGATTGAAAGTACGCAGATGCGCGTAATGAACGACCTGCTTCGGGCATATGGCAACTTTGACGTGACCGCCGGCCTGTTCTCGGTGTACTCCGAACTGAGTGTCAAGAGCGGCCGAACGGAAGGCTACATTAAGCCGCTCTTTAAAAATATGAAAGTGTATGACGCGCGGCAGGACCACGAGAAAAACCTCTTTCGAAAAGTCTATGAAGGTCTGGTCGGGGGTATTGCGAAGTTGCTTGAAAATAGACCTCGGAAAGAAGTCGCGACCAGGACGGATATATCAGGCCCTCTGGAGAGCCCCCAGACCAGCACCTGGCAGACCGTCGTCAATCTTGTTAAAAACGGATTCTTTAAGGCGATCCTGCCCGGGTTTGAAAGGGGAATTCGGTCTCTATCCGTTTCCACGGCTGAGGCGTCTAGACGAACGACGGGCGACACTGAACCTGCCAAGGCATCGCAATAACTTCATGTCGAATTTTTCTTGATCACGCAGAGTGAACACGCACTCCAACTCCTCGTATCGCTCGATCGGTGGAGCGGCACGTCTTCCCGATTCCGATAATGTCCCGCACTTTCTTTAGCGTGCGTGGTCTTCCTCTATTATCGTTGCTACTGCCGACAGATTTCTACGCAGGCATCTTCACGACCTCAAGGAAATACTTCTGAGTCGAGGCTCGGGTTGCATTCCCAATGAACTAGGGAACAAACCAGTCCTCTATTTTATATGACCACGATACAACATGATCAGGACGGCGAGAGAAGGAAAAGTTAATGAAGACGCCAGGGAGGCATCAATGAAATTCCCGACAGTCAAACATCCTTCGGGACTGGAAGTGAACCTCGCCGCGTGGCTTCTCAAGCTGGCTTCCCGCGACGCCGCACGGGCTCGACGAGTTTCTATCACCAGTTCCGGTGTGAAAGACACCGCAACGCAGCCAGTTCACTATCAAAAGGAGGAGAGATATGAACGCCAATCATTTCAAAGGTTATTGGAACGAATTCAAAGGTGAGCTCAAGAAACAATGGGGCGCGTTTACGGACGACGATCTCATGAAGATAGAAGGGGATTACGACAAGTTCAAAGGAGCAGTCCAAAAGCGATATGCCGACAGAACAGACGAGATCAACCAATGGACAGATGAATGGTACCGTTCCGCCCAAACCCAGCGCCCGGCTGGACAGCCGGTGCGTAGGTAGATCGCATTGTCGTGGTTCCTCGAGAGAGCGGTCGGCCGCTGGCCGACCGCCTCAGTGACCATAGAAGTAGTGAGAGGCGATCAAAAAGGAGACCTCATGAGGAACATCACCCGAACCCTCATCGTAGGTATTGGATTGAGCGTAGCGTCGGTCAGCTTGTTCCCTGTGTCGTCGTCGGCCTGGGAACAGAACGCATTCTCGATCTCCATCAGTGGAGGTCCAACCGTTCTGGTTATGAATGAGGATCAATTCAAAGGCAAATGGAAACAATTCAAGGGTGAGCTGAAAAAGAAATGGGGCAACTTCACGGACGACGACCTTCTATATATCGAGGGGAGCCGCGACAAGCTTGATGGAAAAATTCAGGAGCGTTATGGGGATCGGAAAGATGAAGTGAAGAAGTGGGTTGATGATTGGTTCGAGCAGAACAAGGCATCTCAATAACGTTAAGCCATAATCTAAGCGGATATCTTAAGGAGGTTCGAGATGAAGTATGTACTAGCGGTTTGCGCGTTCGCCGTAGCGATATCCGGTATTCCCGCTATGCTCCCACAGCAAGCCGAAGCTGCAGACAACGAGCTATTCCAGCAGATGGATATCGGATTATTCTCGATTGGTGGACGAGCCGCTTATTACGATCCAAATGAAGGGGAGGCACGGTGGTTCGGCGGCGCGCAGGTCAGGGTCAATCCATTCAAATATTTGTCTTTCGAAGGGTCAGCCGATTATCGAGAGCAGGAGACGGCGGGAACAACAATTCACACCTATCCGGTGCAGGTCTCTGCGTTGATCTACCCGTTGGGTCACTCTAGATTGGCCCCGTTTCTACTCGGCGGCGGCGGGTGGTATTACACCACGGTCAGAGGACCTGGCAACTTCGATGACACGCAAAATCGATTCGGTCTCCATGCCGGAGGAGGCCTCCAGTTTTTTCTCAACAAACATATCTCGATCGACAGTACGTACCGATACATTTGGTTGGAGGATGTCCGGTCTAGAGACCAGAACATCCAAGACAAGAATTTCAACGACAACGGCCACATGATTACCGCGGGTCTCAACTTCCATTTTTAGCCGATTGTCGAGATGAAGTTTCACCGGTCAGCGAATGAATTCAAGCAGTCTCGGCAAGGTCTCCTCGGTTCTTAGTTGGCGATTGTTATCCAAGGAGGTTCTATCATGCTGCATTGGGCACTCACATTTCTGATCATTGGGCTGGTCGCAGCTTTTCTCGGGATCTCTGGAGTGGCTGGTACGGCGACCTACATCGCCTATGTGCTGTTTGTCATCTTTGTTATCATCGCCATCGCCAGTTTTATCATGGGTAAGCGGCCTCCTGCATAACATAAGAGGCGAGAGGCGCCGACACTACGGTCTGTTCGGCGTACGCGAAGGGTATGCGGTGATAGACCGGCGGTGAATTCCTTGCATCTATCCTGTCGAACCCTTAGACGGTGAGGTGTGATGTGATAGAACTGGAGGGTTTCATCCGACGGACAGCCGATTGAATCGTAGAATACAGTTCATTCCCGACTGTTTCTTTGGGCAAGAATCCAGCGGCCCCGGCAGCCAGCATAGAGTTGGATACATGGGGGTCGGTTTGAATGGACAACCCGATTACAATAATCGCAGGGTATTCTTTTAAAATCCGACTGGTGGATTCGGCTCCATTCCAACCCGGCATTTGCATGTCCATAATGACGACATCGGGCATCAGTGTACCGGCCATTTCAAGCGCTTGTTCTCCCGTCGAAGCTTCTCCGACCACCGTCAAGTCGTCATATTGCTTTAAAATGCAGATCAAACCTTCTCGAACCATTTGATGATCGTCGACAATGAGCACCCGGAGCGGAGTCACGCCGTTTGCCTCGCCGGCAGAGGGGAGCATCGAACCGGTCGAAGGGATTCGACGAGGCGACAGGTCATTTAACATCACTGGGCTATCCGCTTCGGCGGCTTGTGTTTTGATACTTTCGTCGGGAGTTGTAAAAGGCAGATGGAGCGACGCCACCGTTCCCTTGCCCGGTTCCGATTGTAGGTCAAAGGTGCCACCGAGAGCCGTCATCCGTTCCCGGATACTCAACAGGCCGAACCGATCGGAATGTTCATCGCTCAGTCTTGAGATATCGAAGCCGCATCCCTCATCCGACACAATAATGGATAACACACCCCGGGCGTATTGCATCGATACAGCCGCCCGATTAATTTTTCCATGTTTGAGCACGTTGAACAATAATTCCCGTATTGAGTGGAACAGCAGCACTGCATCCGCCTCAGGCAGAGGCAAGTCTGGTGCGTCGAGGTCAATCTCGACGTTCAGTACGGCTTGCCGGCGCATCTGATCCCCTAGCCATCGGATGGCGGCGCCAAGTCCGCGCTCATACAGGGCCTGGGGTGTGAGCTCAGACACCAGCGACCGTGTGTAGTCGAGCGATTGGTGGAGCAACTGATCGACACCCTCCAGAATCTTCCGCGCTTCCGACTCGTGATTCTGTGTCAGCAGTTGAGCCACCTTCATGCGAGTCACGACGAGCATCTGGGCCAAATAGTCGTGCAGTTCAGTCGCGAGCCGGCGCCGCTCCGTCTGTTCAGCAATCGTCAAATCCGTCGCGAGAGCACGCAGCCTGATGTAGGACGTCGATAGCTGGAGTGTTCGCTCCTTGACCCGCTCTTCGAGCGTGCCGGCCAACTGGCGAAGCCGCTCTTCAATCTGCTTCCGTTCGGAAAGTTCACGAGCCAGCGCGCTATTCACGACCTCGAGTTCGGCCGTTCTCTCCGCAATCCGCTTCTCCAGCCCCTGGTTGAGTATCCGCAGGTCTTCCTGCGCTTCGGCGTATTGGGAGCGTAACTGCCGCTTTTCCAGCGCATGACGTACCGCCTCGCCCAATCGGGCCATCCGATCCTTGAGGACATAGTCGGACGCGCCGTTGCGCATCAGCCCTACAGCTTCTTCGTCTCCAATGGCGTGCGACACGACGATGAATGGAATCGTCAGCCGGCAATCGTGTAGGCACTGCAATGCTTCCGTCGAGCTGAACTGCGGCATGACATGGTCTGAAATAATGACGTCCGGCGGGTGCTGGACCAAGCGTTTCATGAATTCCGCCCGCGTATCGACCCGCTGCCACTCAGGGTCGTAGCCGCTCTTCCGCAGTTCCCGAACGACCAATTCGCCATCCAACGGATCGTCTTCAACCAGTAAGACGTGTAAGCCGACCATACGCTGAGCCTCCGTCTCTAGCATGTTCACCGCAGATCACCTGCTCTTCCTTCCGTAGAATACATTCCCGAGGGGAGCTGATTCAGCCCCATCCAATACAGACCAAGTTGTCGAACCGCTTCGGTGAATTGGGAAAAGTCCACCGACTTGACGATATAGCTATTCACGCCGAGATTGTAACTATCGTTCAGATCGCATTCTTCCCTGGAAGACGTGAGAACCACCACCGGAATGTTCTTGGTGCGCGGGTCCGATTTGCACCGCTGCAAAATCTCAATACCGTCGACCTTTGGGAGTTTGAGGTCGAGTAGAATCAATCGGGTATTCGTGCAGACCGGACGGTCCGCATAGCGGCCTGTATGGAAGAGGCACTCCAATGCCTCCTCGCCGTCCCGCACCACATGAATCTTGCTCGACAACCCATATTTTTGAAACGCCCGCAATGTGATTTCCACATCTTCGGGATTGTCTTCGATCAATAAAATTTCCGTTCCGTTTATCATGGTATGGCCTTTCGGAGGGACATAAAGAATGTGGCACCCGCGTTCTCCTTACCCTCAGCCCATACTCGCCCCTCGTGGCGCTGGACGATGCGCTGGACAACGGCCAATCCTACCCCGGTGCCTTCGAAATCCTCTTTCCGATGCAACCGTTGAAACACGCCGAACAATTTGTGCACATATGCCATATTGAATCCAATGCCGTTGTCTTTGACGTAATAGATCACCGCCTCTGCGTTGGTGTCATCCGGCATCCATCCGACTTCGATCCTGGTTTCATTCTTCGGCTTGGTATATTTGAAGGCATTGGTGAGTAAATTGACCCATACGAGCTTCAGGAACCGCCGGTCTCCCAAGCAAGAGGGTAAGTCCCCAATGCTCAGATCAATTTCCCTGCCCTCCTGGATAGTGTTCAAATCGTCCACGGCCTCCCGCACAAGGTTTGCCATGTTGACCGATCGAAAATTCATGCCCTGTCGGCCCAGTTTGGAAAATTCCAACAAATCGTCGATCAGTTCACCTGCCTGACCAACCGCCTTCCGGACGATGGTTAAGCTGCGGCGCGCTTCGTCGTTCAAGTTGGGACCATGATCCTCTTCCACGATGCGGCTGAAGGCATCGATGGTGCGCAACGGTGCCCGCAAGTCGTGCGAGACCGAATAGGAAAACCCTTCCAGCTCCTTGTTGGCTTCCGCCAAAGCCACCGTCTGTTTCTTCAAGGTTTCGTTCACCGCCGTCAACGCGCGATCGCGCTCCCGCAGTGCCTCTTCCACGCGTTTCTGCTCCGTGATATTCCGTGCGATTTTCGAGGCTCCAATGATCTTCCCTTGAGAGTCGGTCAAGGGCGATACGGTCAGCGAGACAGGGAAAATCGTTCCGTCTTTTCTCTGTCGAATCGTTTCATAATGCTCGATCGATTCTCCCCGCCTGATCCGTTCAAGAATGCTTGGTTCTTCGTTGTACCGATCCGGAGGAATGAGCAGACACACCGGTTGTCCGATCATTTCCTGAGCCGTATACCCGAACAACCGCTCCGCTGCCCCGTTCCAAGTTGTCACGACACCATTCAAATCCTTGCTGACGATCGCGTCGTCCGAAGACATGACAATTGCCGCCAAATGTGCAAGAGCCCGCTCGGCCTCGTGGATCTCGCTCACGTCCATGAGCATGTTGATGGCGCCGACGACCGCTCCTTCGGCATTCCTCATCGGTTCCGGGTGCGGCAGTACATGGCGTCTGGTGCCGTCAGGCCGTTCGATGACGATTTCTTGGCCGCGAACGGGCCGACCTTCTCGTAATGCGATGGCCATCGGACATTCATCCAATGGAAGCGGGGTGCCGTTCGGCTGATAGATCTTCCACGATCCGCACCATAGATCCTTGCCTACTTCAGGCGTGCGCCCCCACAAAGCGACCGCAGCTTGGTTGTAGAGGGTAATGCGGCCCCGCTCGTCTGTGGTATACACGGCAGCGGGAAGCGCATGAATCAGTTCCCGATAACGGGCTTCGCTGCGTTGCAATGACGCTGCGGTCTGAATGCGCTCGGTAATGTCTCGCGCGATGCATGAGACGCCGACGACTTTGCCGTCATGGATCGCCGATGCCCCGCTGAGGAAGAAATCACGGCGCTCGCCGGAGATGGTAAGGACGGCCGTATCAAGTGTGAAGCCCTGACCGCAAAAGGCGGCGTGGAAGGCATTTCTTAATGCTTCTCTTTGATCGGGCACGCAGAGGTCCGAGAAGGGGATGGTCTCCAGCTCTTCGAGCGGTCGAGCGAAGAGTCGAAGCGCGGCGGGATTGGCCGCCTGGAAGCGCTCGTCCATGCCAAGGAAAAAGATCGCGTCGAGACTGCCTTCGAAGAGGGAGCGGTATCGCTCGCCTGACTCATGCAAGGCAGCAGTGGTCATCTCCAGCGTGTGTGTGCGTTCGGTCACACGCTGCTCCAAAGTTTGATTCAGCTCGCGCAGTTGTGCCTCGGCCCGTCGACGCTCGTTCACTTCGGCGAGCAGGGAACGGTTCTTCCTGTGCAGGTCCGCAAAAACGGCGACTTTGGAGCGGAGGATGGCCGGATTCACCGGTTTGTGGAGGTAGTCCACCGCGCCGGTGCCATAGCCTTCGAGCACGTGCTGGTCTTCGTTGTAGTAGGCGGTAAGAAAGATGATCGGCACCCGGGAGGTTTTTTTTCGCCCTTTGATCAGGTGGGCCAGTTCGAAACCCGTCATATCGGGCATGCGGACGTCCAGGATGAGCAGCGCGAATTCTTCCAAGACGAGCGCCCGCAACGCCTGGTCGGAGGATTCGGCCCTGACCAGCCGGTAGCTCGGGTCGTTGAGGACGGTTTCGAGCACGGTGAGATTTTTTGGTTCATCGTCCACGATCAGAATGTTGATCGACTCGCTGTGAAAGGAAGGCGCCCTAGTCACAGCGGTGGACTGAATGTGGGATGGGGCATCTTGTGCCTGATTCTCGCTCGACGCTGGTATGGTGTCGGTCTTCACGGGATGCCGCCTTTGTTTTTCAGTCTCGTTCATCGGAAAAGCCACACACGCATCAGTGAGAGAAGCTGGTCCGTATTGACCGGCTTGGCGATATAGTCGCTCGCGCCGGCGTCCAAGCACTTCTCGCGGTCACCTTTCATTGCTTTCGCCGTGAGCGCAAGAATCGGAATGGTGCGAAAATCTGGGGCTTTGCGGATCTCGCGCATGGTCGCATAGCCATCCATTTCGGGCATCATAATGTCCATGAGCACAATGCTCAGCTCGGGTGTGTCATGGATAATGTCGATGGCGTCGCGGCCATTGGTCGCGCTGATCACCTCCATCTCCTGGTTTTCGAGCAAGGAGGTGAGCGCGAAGATGTTGCGTGCATCGTCATCGACCACGAGGACCTTGCGACCACGTAGGAATTCGTTCGAATCGTGGAGCCGCTCGAGCATGCTCTGCTTCTCCTCCGGCAGGGCGGAGACGACGCGGTGCAGGAAGAGGGCGGTTTCGTCCAGCAGCCGTTCGGGCGACTGGACGTCTTTGAGGACGATGCTCTTGGCCATGGCCTTGAGCCGCCCCTGCTCTTCGTCGGTCAACTCCTTGCCGGTGAAGACGACTACCGGCACATCCGTCAGGGCCGGATCCTCGTGCACTTTCTCAAGCAGTTCGAACCCGGTCATATCGGGCAGGCGCAAGTCGAGCACCACACAGTCGAATGACTTGTCGTGCATGGCATCGAGCGCCTCGCCGCCGGTGGAGACGGCAACTATCTCAATGTCATCATAGTCGAGCAGTTCGACAATGGATTGGCGCTCAATGTCGTTGTCCTCGACGACCAGGAGCCGCTTTGTGCGGGAAGTGGTGAAGTCTTTGATCCGGTCGAACGCCATTTTCAGGCCTTCGGTGGTCGGCTCCTTGACGAGGTAGGAGAATGCGCCGTGCGCCAGACCGTGCTGGCGTTCTTCTTCCACGCTGATAATTTGGACCGGGATGTGGCGCGTGGCCCGGTCGAGCTTGAGCTGGTTGAGGACCGTCCAGCCAAGCATGTCCGGGAGGGAAATATCGAGCGAGATGGCCACGGGGTGGAACTGCCTGGCGAGGGAAAGGCCCAGCGCGCCTTTGGTGGCGACAATGCCTCTGAAGCCTTTGTCGCGCGCCAAACCCAGCAGTATGCGCGCGTAATGCGGATCATCTTCGATAATCAGCAGGACCGGGTCACCCTCCTCGATTTCGTTGCGATCGTCCTCGATGTGCTCTTCGCGCATGACTGGCAGGACCGTGAGCCCCTTGGGCAGCTCACCCGCGGTGCTGCCGGCCGGCGTGCTCCTTGCCGTGTCGGGGCCGGAATAGTGCAACGGCAGATAGAGGGTGAACGTGCTGCCCTGTCCGAAAACACTCACGAGCTTGATTTCGCCGCCGAGCAGCCCAGCCAGTTCGCGGCTGATGGCAAGGCCGAGACCCGTGCCACCGTATTTGCGTGAAGTGCCGGCGTCGGCCTGCTGGAAGGCCTCAAAGATGAGCCGCTGCTTCTCCGGCGCGACCCCGATGCCGGTGTCCTCAACGGCGAAAGCCAGGACATGCGGGGCGGCGTGGAGCACCGGATGATCGAGGCTCCAGCCCTGCGTCGCAATACCGACGCGAACCTCGACTTGACCGTGGGCGGTGAACTTGACGGCGTTGGACAGCAGGTTCTTGAGAATTTGCTGAAGTCGCTTCGGGTCGCTATGCATGAATCGCGGCAGGCCCTCGGAAAAATGCAGATGGAGCGGAAGGTTTTTCGCCTCGGCCACGTGCCGGAAGTTGCGGTCGATGGTGTCGCGAAGTCCGGCGAAGGAGATTTCCTCGACCTCGACGGTGACCGTACCGGACTCGATTTTCGAGAGATCGAGGATGTCGTTAATGAGGTGGAGAAGGTCAGAACCGGAGGAGTTGATGTTACGGGAGAACTCGACCTGCTTGTCCGAGAGGTTGCCCCCGGTGTTTCCGGCAAGCTGCTGGCTGAGAATGAGGATGGAATTGAGGGGGGTGCGCAGTTCGTGGGACATGTTTGCGAGGAATTCTGACTTGTATTTCGAGGTAAGTGCCAATTCGGCGGCTTTTTCCTCGAGCGCGCGGCGAGCCTGCTCGACTTCGGCGTTCTTGCGTTCGACCTCGGCGTTCTGCTCGGCGAGCAACTTGGCTTTCGTACCCAACTCTTCATTGGTCTGCTGGAGTTCTGACTGGCGGGACTGAAGTTCCACAGTGAGCTGCTGTGATTGCGTGAGCAAGCCCTCGGTGCGCATGGTTGCTTCGATAGTATTGAAGACCGCGCCGATGCTCTGGGTAAGCAGCTCGAGGAATGCGAGAGAGCCGGCGCTGAAGGTCTGCAGCGAGGACAGCTCGATGACGGCCTTGGTCTGCCCCTCGAAGAGCACCGGCAGCACAATGATGCTGACCTGTTGCGCAATGCCGAGACTGGATGAGATCGAGATGAAATTCGTCGGCACATTGGTGAGGAGGATACGTTTCTTTTCAATCGCGCACTGGCCGACGAGACCCTCGCCGATGTGAATTTCCTTGAAGAGCGGCGTATCCACGCCATGTGCATAGCTGGCGAGGAGCGTCAGCATGGGCTCGTCGACGGTGTCGGTGAGATGGTAGATGGTGCCCTGGTGGGCATTGAGCAGGGGCGCCAGCTCGGTGAGGAGCATCTGACCCACCGTGTTCAGCTCGCGCTGGCCCTGGAGCATGCCGGTGAATTTGGCGAGGTTGGTCTTGAGCCAGTCCTGCTCGCGGTTGCTCTCGGTGGTCTCACGCAAGTTGGAAATCATCGTGTTGATGTTGTCCTTCAACTCGGCGACTTCGCCGCGGGTCTCCACCTGGATGGAACGTGTGAGGTCTCCCTTAGTCACGGCGGTGGCGACTTCGGCGATGGCCCGCACCTGCGTGGTGAGGTTGGCGGCGAGCAGGTTGACGTTACCGGTGAGATCTTTCCACGTGCCGGCCGCGCCGGGGACGTTGGCCTGGCCGCCGAGCCGTCCATCCACACCGACTTCTCGTGCCACATTCGTGACCTGGTCGGCGAAGGTCGCCAGTGTGTCAGTCATGTTGTTGATGGTATCGGCGAGTGCGGCGACCTCTCCTTTGGCCTGGACAGTGAGACGCTGGTTCAAGTTTCCGTTGGCCACGGCGGTCACCACTTTCACGATGCCGCGGACCTGTTCCGTGAGATTGGAGGCCATGAAGTTGACGTTGTCGGTGAGATCCTTCCATGTACCCCCCACACCGGAGACCTGGGCCTGGCCGCCGAGCTTACCCTCGGTGCCGACTTCGCGCGCCACGCGGCTGACCTCGCCGGCAAAGGCATTGAGCTGATCGACCATGGTGTTGATGGTGTTCTTGAGTTCGAGAATTTCGCCTTTCACATCGACGGTGATTTTGCGGCTCAAGTCACCGCGCGCGACCGCAGTAGTGACATCGGCGATGTTGCGGACCTGCGCGGTGAGGTTGGCGCCCATGGTATTGACCGAGTCGGTGAGGTCCTTCCAGGTGCCGGCCACGCCGGGCACCACCGCCTGCACGCCGAGCCGGCCCTCGGTGCCGACTTCGCGCGCCACGCGGGTGACTTCCGAGGCGAAGGAGCGGAGCTGTTCGACCATGGTGTTGATCGTTTCCTTAAGCTGTAAAATTTCGCCGCGCACATCGACGGTGATCTTTTTGGACAAGTCGCCGTTTGCCACTGCGATGGTCACGTCGGCGATATTGCGGACCTGGCCTGTGAGGTTGGAGGCCATGGAGTTCACGTTGTCGGTAAGATCTTTCCAGGTGCCGGCCACGCCGGGCACCGCCGCCTGGCCGCCGAGCTTACCCTCGGTGCCGACTTCGCGCGCCACGCGCGTTACCTCGGAAGCGAACGCTGAAAGCTGATCGACCATCGTATTGACGGTTTCTTTGAGCTGTAAAATTTCGCCCTTCACATCGACGGTGATCTTGCGGCTCAAGTCGCCGCGCGCGATAGCCGTGGCCACGTCGGCGATATTGCGGACCTGGCCTGTGAGATTGGAGGCCATGGAGTTCACGTTGTCGGTAAGATCTTTCCAGGTGCCGGCCACGCCGGGCACCGCCGCCTGGCCACCGAGCTTGCCCTCGGTGCCGACTTCGCGTGCCACGCGGCTGACTTCTGCCGCGAAGGAGCGGAGCTGATCGACCATGGTGTTGATCGTTTCCTTGAGCTGTAAAATTTCGCCGCGCACATCGACGGTGATCTTTTTGGACAAGTCGCCGTTTGCCACTGCGATAGTCACGTCGGCGATGTTGCGCACTTGACCGGTGAGGTTGTTCGCCATCGAGTTGACGTTGTCGGTGAGATCCTTCCACGTGCCGGCGACGCCTTCGACCGCTGCCTGCCCGCCAAGTTTGCCCTCGGTGCCGACTTCGCGCGCCACGCGGCTGACCTCGCCGGCGAAGGCGTTGAGCTGGTCCACCATCGTATTGAGCGTATTTTTCAACGTCAGGATTTCGCCCTTCACCTCGACGGTGATCTTCGAGGAGAGATCGCCTTTGGCGATAGCCGTGGCCACGTCGGCGATATTGCGGACCTGGCCGGTGAGGTTGGAGGCCATAAAGTTCACGTTGTCCGTGAGATCCTTCCACGTCCCGGCCGCCCCCGGCACATTGGCTTGGCCGCCGAGCTTGCCCTCGGTGCCGACCTCACGTGCCACACGCGTGACCTCGGAAGCAAAACCGTTGAGCTGATCCACCATCGTATTGATGGTGTTCTTCAACTCGAGAATTTCACCCTTCACCTCGACGGTGATCTTACGGCTCAAGTCACCTCTCGCGACCGCAGTGGTGACGTCGGCGATATTGCGGACCTGGCCGGTGAGGTTGTTCGCCATCGAGTTGACGTTGTCAGTCAGATCTTTCCAGGTCCCGCCTACACCTTTGACCAGAGCCTGGCCGCCCAGTTTGCCCTCCGTCCCGACTTCGCGTGCGACACGGCTTACCTCGGAGGCGAAACCGTTCAGCTGATCGACCATGGTGTTCAGCGTGTTCTTCAATTCCAAAATTTCGCCCTTCACATCGACGGTGATCTTTCTCGACAAGTCGCCGTTCGCCACTGCGGTTGCCACATCGGCGATATTGCGGACCTGGCCGGTGAGGTTGGAGGCCATGGAGTTCACATTGTCGGTGAGATCCTTCCACGTGCCGGCCACGCCTTCGACCGCTGCCTGCCCGCCAAGCTTACCCTCGGTGCCGACTTCGCGCGCCACGCGGCTGACCTCGCCGGCAAAGGAGTTGAGCTGGTCCACCATGGTATTGATGGTGTTCTTGAGTTCGAGAATTTCACCCTTCACGTCGACGGTGATCTTGCGGTTGAGATCGCCGCGGGCCACGGCGGTGGTGACTTCCGCGATGTTGCGGACCTGGGCCGTGAGGTTGGCGCCCATGGTGTTGACCGAGTCGGTGAGATCCTTCCACGTGCCGGCGACTCCGGGCACTACGGCCTGCACGCCGAGCCGGCCTTCGGTGCCGACCTCGAGCGCCACGCGGGTGACTTCCGAGGCGAAGGAGCGGAGCTGTTCGACCATGGTATTGATCGTATTTTTCAACTCCAGAATCTCGCCGCGCACATCGACGGTGATCTTGCGGGAAAGGTCGCCGTTCGCGACGGCGGTGGTGACTTCCGCAATATTGCGGACCTGGCCGGTGAGATTGGAGGCCATGAAGTTCACATTGTCGGTAAGGTCCTTCCATGTTCCTGCGATGCCGGGGACCGCCGCCTGGCCGCCGAGCTTGCCTTCGGTGCCGACCTCGCGCGCCACGCGCGTCACCTCGCCGGCAAAACCATTGAGCTGCTCCACCATGGTGTTGATCGTCTCCTTGAGCTGCAAAATCTCGCCCTTCACCTCGACGGTGATCTTGCGTCTGAGGTCGCCGCGCGCAATGGCCGTCGCCACGTCGGCGATGTTCCGCATCTGGCTGGTGAGGTTGGATGCCATCGAGTTCACTGAGTCGGTGAGATCCTTCCACGTTCCTGCAATGCCGGGTACCATTGCCTGGCCCCCGAGCTTGCCCTCGGTGCCGACCTCGCGCGCCACGCGCGTCACCTCCGAGGAGAAGCCGTTGAGCTGATCGACCATGGTGTTGATGGTCTCCTTCAGCTCAAGAATTTCGCCTTTCACGTCGACCGTAATCTTCCGCGATAGGTCGCCGCGCGCCACCGCGGTGGTTACGGTCGCGATATTGCGCACCTGCGCGGTGAGGTTGGTCGCCATCGCGTTCACAGAGTCGGTGAGATCTTTCCAGGTTCCGGCCACACCCGGTACCACCGCTTGGCCGCCGAGCCGCCCGTCGGTGCCGACCTCACGCGCCACGCGGGTGACTTCCGAGGCGAAGGAGCGGAGCTGATCGACCATGGTATTGGTGGCCTCTTTGAGCTGTAAAATTTCGCCTCGTACATCGACGGTGATCTTCTTGGACAAATCGCCGTTTGCCACCGCGATGGTCACGTCGGCGATATTGCGCACTTGTGCGGTGAGGTTGCCGGCCATCTGGTTGACCGAATCGGTAAGATCCTTCCACACACCCAACACGCCCTTGACCTGAGCCTGGCCGCCGAGCTTGCCCTCGGTGCCGACCTCGCGCGCCACGCGCGTCACCTCCGAAGTAAAGACCGAGAGTTGCTGGATCATCGCATTGACCAGTTTCGCCGAGCGTAGGAACTCGCCCTTAAGCGTTCGCCCATCCACCTCCAAATCCATGGATTGCCCGAGGTCGCCCTTGGCCACGGCACCGATCGTGCGCGCGATTTCTGAGGTGGGGCGCACCAGATCGTCGATGAGCGTGTTCAATGATTCAACCTTCGTTGCCCATGCGCCGGTTGCCCCGGGTAACGACATGCGCTGCCTGAGCCGTCCCTCCTTACCCACGGTCATGCTCAACCGTGCGATTTCCTTCGTGATGCGATCTTCCTGTGCGATGGACAGATTGAACGCTTCCGCGATCCGCCCGTCCGTCCCCTCCCAATCCACCGGCAAGCGCACCGTGAAATCCCCATTGCGAAACGCGACGATCATGGCGAGAATCATCCGCGAATGGGCCTCATGAGAATCCTTCGCCGGAATAGGTCCCGCTTTCTTCCTGGCAGGCTTGCCATTGCCCAGGATGGCCTC
Organism: uncultured Nitrospiraceae bacterium; assembly: GCA_963801725.1. Taxonomy (GTDB): domain Bacteria; phylum Nitrospirota; class Nitrospiria; order Nitrospirales; family Nitrospiraceae; genus Palsa-1315. The sequence goes on along the minus strand of CAWDFX010000001.1, from coordinate 187,339 downwards.
CGATGGTGACTTCTTTTTGCGGGAGGGGAGGGTCGTTGTTTCGTTCATATCGTTCCTTGTCTCAGGAGGAAGTTTGAAGAACATGTTTGGCGGGGAACATAAACGAAAACACCGCATTCGCGATCGTTCCGATGCAGGCGAGCAATACCAATATAAGGGGGACAGCGCGTGTAACCAATAGGCGGGAATTAGACCAGAGAGAGAAGGCATTCCCGATGCCTTTGACGATCCCGATCGGGGTCGGCAGGGGAAAGACTAAAACTTTGAGACGGCGAGCCTCCCTCATGGTCATTCCTTCTCTAAATGGATGGGAATGAACGCCGCGACCCAGCCGTAGCATGATCCGGGTTACTTGGTCGCCAGCCAACATCCTACCTTATGCAGTGCGCAGCGAGTATATAGAGTAAAAAGCGATCTACCCCCTAGGAGTCATCCCTAGTCAGAGGGGCTTGTTGTAGTTGTTTGAATATTGCCTGGAGCTATCCTCGAGCTGGAGCCATCCCCCCTCCGATATCACTCTGAGTTATGACCATAAGTATCTGAAGTTGCTATGTAATACAAGATGGGCATGCGCACTACTTTTTCATCACCTGCCTGCAACCCTCATGAGCCCTCTTTTGTTCGACCCAGCGTTTCCTGGATTGACGGGTAGAGTTCATCCACTGCCGCGTCCCTAGTTACTCGTAACCAGAAGGACCGAAGGCGCTGACTGGACCCAAGCCGTACTGGAGAGTCAGGAACGGAAGAGATTCAGATGAGAGCAGCTTGATTGGCCTTTTACTGTCAGGGCGGCATCATTATCGATAGAACTAGGCAATGCCCCAGTGCTTCCCGCGACGAAAATGCCATATAAGTCAGCTACATGGTCGCCATGTCAGCAGGTATCAAAGGTTCCGTGACGAAACTCAATCGACGAAAGGGGAGACGGTCGTGAAGATCGCTCAACTTGCGCCACTGTGGAAAGGTGCGGGTGGCGGTGGAATATCGGACGCTGAGCGCGCGGTCTCATACCTCACACGTGAACTCATTCGCCGACGCCACGAGGTAACGCTGTTTGCGGGCGCCGATTCAGAGACTAGCGCCACGCTCGAAGCCATGTATGGGGAGACCGATGAGACTCCATTCAGTCGCGGGCCCGCAACCTGGAGCCGGGCGGACGCAACGATAATGGCCGCCGAGCAGGTGTTCGAAGAACGTGCTGACGAGTTCGATATCATTCACTCGCATTTTGGGATCGACGGCCTCCCGATGGCCCGGCGCTGTCCCATCCCGACGCTGACGACGCTGCAGGACCGGCTCGATTATCCGGCGCACATTCCGGTGTTCAAACAATTTCGGAACTTGCCGCTTGTTTCGACCTCTGATGCACAGCGGCGGCCGCTGCCTTGGGCATCCTGGCATCAGACGATCTATCCGGGAGTGCCGTCTGAGCTGTATCGGTTTAACCAGCAACCCGGAAAATACCTGGCCTTTTTCGGCAGCCTTTCCCTGGAAGAAGGATTGGGCCTGGCCATCGAATTGGCGAGGCGTGCACATCTCCCGCTCCGAGTCGCGTCTCCGCAAGATGGTATCGGGGTTCCTCTCTCGTCATCGATTGAATTGCTCAGCACCGACTCTGATGTGGAATGGCTGGGAGAGTTCCGTGGCGACGAGAAAAGCGATTTCTTGAGAGAAGCTTTGGCCTATGTCTGTACTCATGACTGGCCCGGTCCCTCCGGACTCTGCGTCGGGGAAGCCTTGGCCTGCGGCACTCCGATCCTGGCCTTTCACGGGGGAAGCGCAGCGGAGATGATTTACGACCATGTCACAGGATTTGCCTGCCAGAGTCTTGACGAGATGGTCGACGTGCTGCCGTTGATCGGAAATCTCGATCGAAGAGAATGCCGCGGTGTGTTCGAGAAACGATTCAGCGCGGAAAGGATGACGGATCAGTACCTCCAGCTGTATGAGCGTTTAATCGCTGCCGCCAGGCCATCTCGACCGTTCGGCGTTGCCGTCCAGAGACGATGAGTTGTATCCTTAATTGTTGATCGATTCTCCCTGGTGTACATCCAGCAATCGATTTAGTCTGATCTCGCCGGCCACGCCTCGTGCCAGTTACTATATTCATTCGTCCATAGACAGAAAGTTGGATCGCGGGTCCGACAGGTTGTGATGCCGGGGTCCCTGTGTTATATAGTGCCGGGGGCCTCGCTCGCTCCCGGCTCTTGGGAAAATAGCGATGTCCTCCTCCACCCCCGGTCCAAAATTCGTGTTACACGCACGAATCAAAGAATTTGCCATCCCCCCGATCACCGACGGGTTGGTCATCGGGAAGGAAGCCTCGATCGGCACGGTCGCTCTCCAAAAGGCGCTTAATCTCCTCATTCCTGATCACTTCGAACATGTCACCATCGAGGACGAGATTATCGCCGATGTGCTGATCAAATCGATTCTGCTCCGACGTTTGACGAAAGAACGCCTGGTCAAGTTCCTCATTGAACAGATCAAACCATTCATGAGCCCGCAAGACATCATTCACATCCAATTGGACCTGGAGATTTCGCTGACTGGAGAACTCGAGTGACCGGACTCACCGCACAGGATGCCTTGACCCCGAACATCATTGCGGTCGGGGAAGAGATGCGTCCCCGCGATGTGGCCATCGATCCACTTTGCGAAGTCTTTGCCGTTTTCAAAGACCGTCCCTCTTCGAGCGCCCCCCTCAACCCTCCCTTCTTAGGCTTGGTGGAACGCGAACGGATCGGAAGTTATCCTTTCAGAATCTTCGCCGATCTCATCCCCAGTGAGCACGCATATACCCTCGAACGCTCGACCCCGCTTGCGTGCGTCGTGTCTCGGTTTCAACACTGTAGCGACAAAGCAGTAGCCGTCTTCAGTTCTTCGCAACAATTCGTTGGAGTCGTGACTCGTCGCAGTCTGCTCGAAACCCTGTTGGAACACGAGCGCCGGGTGCACTCTGTTGGCCTGGACACACAGGTGAGAACAACAATGTTATCCGAACCTCTTCAGGTTGAGGAGACCAGCCAATCTCGAAGCTACCACCAAGCCATCCAACGCCTGGCGACCGAATGGATCCTGAGCGAGGGTCGGGAGCGACAACTTTTAGCGGGCGACATTCACGATCGTCTCCGGCAGCTTCTTTTTGTGGCGCGGTTACATCTTGATCAAGCGCAGCAACCCTTCGTGCGAGGGCATGCACCTGCCAGCCTCGTGATTGTGGATCAGTTGCTGGAAGAATCGCTTGCCTATACCCGATTATTGATCGAAGATTTGACTCCAGTCGGCTTGCGAACCGGCGAACTCATCAGTGCACTTGATGCGTTGGCATTGGACATGCGCCAGCGGGGATATCAGGTCCACATGGCGACCGTTCTTTCGAATCTCAGATTGTCCGATCCGATAACGGCCTTTCTATATCGAGCTGTCCGTAGCTTTCTCCAACAGGTGATGAGCGGTGACGTGTCCTCGCTGATCACCGTGTCGGCGGAAGGCGAACAGGCATCAACTCTACGTGTGAGGGCGGCGATCAGCGGACGGACTCGGTCCTCCGGAGCCGATGCCTTTACTCCTGGACCGGCGATGGAAAAGAGTTTCTTAGGAATTCAGGCGCGCGGCACGCTCTTGGGCATTGCCGTGAGCGTAGAAACTACGCTCGGGATGACTATCGCTCTTGTTCTCGATGTGCCTCTGCCAGTCTGTTCCGACCATCACTGATTTCATACCATCGTTCGCTTCGGGTCTCCAACCGTAGCTCCCCAATAATCTTACAGGTCTCTCGCCACCACAGTCCTTTTTGACTGGTCGGAAAATCTGCTGCTCCCACTTCAATGTAGCGATCTACGATTTACATGGCTAGCGCAATTGACCGTTCAAACTAGGGAGATTGCGAGGCCGACAAGGAAGCTAACCCGGGTAGATTGCGCGTGTGCACAGGGTGCGCGGCAATCACTCGAACACCAAACAAGGAGGTTCACATGAACACATTAATTTCCGAGACAACAGGGACGACTTCAAAGAGGTCCATGCAGGCTAGTTGCCGACGGTGCGCCGGACAGATGGAGCATGAAATGTGTATCGATCTTGAGAGCGACAGCGGGCGCAGCACCTTTTGGGGCCTCCGATGCATTCAGTGCGGCGACATCGTTGATGAGGTGATTCTACGAAACCGATCATTGTTCAATCCCGAAACAGTGCTTGTGGCTGCGGCCTGAAAAGTCCGAACACCCGCGCAGCGCACACGCCCGCTGCGTAACCCATCGCGCCTGATCAAGGACAGGTCCGGTGTCGTCTCGGAGGAGTCCACAGATAGAACAAACGGGGAGGAGTGCCTTTCTCCTCGAGGTGGACGGCACTTCATGAGCGATCTGAGCGAACCGGGTTGCAACAGCCATTCTCCACCTGCATGTTTTGCGAATCCATCCGTTGATCATAATTCACCTTAGTAGTTTCCCGCAATAGGAACACTCCCAGTTTTCCTCGAATACTCACCAGCCTGAAAGTCGCAGGTGGAGTTCAGTCGCCGCAGATGTCCTTGCCAAAAATGAAATCGTTGACCTGGGGTTGGGTCTCCATCCGACTCGGGATTCTCCTAGTGCGCCAGAGCATGGACTCTGACTAGAGTGCAGCAACGTGAGCATGAATCGCGACAACCCTAACGTTCTATGCAGGAGGATCCCATGAGAATTTTTTGGATTATTCCCCTTGTTCTGCTGGCCGGCTGTGGGCCCCACTACACCATTCCGAACTTCGAGTCTGACGAGATTGAGAAGGTCATCTCAAGCGGCAGCTCCCCTCAGAATTGCCTTGAGAACCTAAAAGAAGACGCGAAGAAATTGAAGGTCACGGTGAGGCTCACTGATATGCAGCATGAAGCTACGTCAGGACCGATTGCGTGGATTTACACGTACGACTATATCTGCACTGGGAAGGTGGTCAAGGGCAGCTCGGAAGAGCGCAAAGCATTATGACAAAGAGTTCCTGCGAGGGGCGTTTCATTCTCACGTTTGACGACGGGCCTCACGCCAATACTGTATCGATTCTAAAACGACTTGCTCACAACCCCGTGCAACAGGGTATCAAAGCGATGTTCTTCGTACAGACCAGGAACAGGGAAGCAGGGAGATCACCGCTCGGCCGCTCTCTGCTCCAGCGAGAGCACGCGGACGGGCATGTGCTGGGCCTCCATACCGGAACTGCGGGCCATGTGAGCCATACATCCTTATCTCAGTCCGACCTGGACCGGTCATTGCAGAACGGAACGGAGGACATCCGCTTCGTCACGAACAATACGGCAATGTTCGTCCGGCCTCCCTACTGGCGATATAACTCGGACACCCATGCTGGATATACCCGGCATGGGCTTCATATGATCTTGTCCGACGTCAAAGCCTATGACGGGGTGAACTGGGGCCAGCATGTTTTCAGGCGATGGAATTTTCGCTCACAATTGGATGCTATTCGTCGTCGTATGCAGCTCCACGGCATACCGACAGTCGACGGCACCACTCCAATTATCGTCACTTTTCATGACACCAATAACTACACGACCAGCCGCTTGATCGAATACTTGGACCTGCTCATCGACGAAGCCGATCGGGTCGGTCTTCGTCTGGACAAGAAACCATTTTATGATAACGCATCTGAAATCAAGCGGGCCGCCCTCCGTCGTGCCGTTCATCGGATCGACACCGCCGAGGCCGAAGCGCGGCCCGCTGAGGCCTCATTAATATGCCAACACAAATAGCGCGGGTGGGGAGTTTCAATACGATCTCAGAAGGCGAGATCGCGCGACTTATCGTCGAGACGTTGCATTTGGAGATCGTGCCCCAAGATATCGATCCAGCAGAGCCACTGTTTGGAGACGGGCTCGGCTTGGACTCGATCGACGCACTGGAAATCGTCTTGTCGATATCTAGGAAATACGGGGTCGATCTGCGCTCGGAAGACCGCGCTGCCTTTGCTTCGGTCACGGCCCTGACCTCACATATCACACGGCACACAACCAAATGAACCGTGTAGTCGTTCCCCCAACGGGCATCCCTTCCATCTGCAGGAAAAGGACTACATATTCTCAGATCCTTCCTGAATGCTCTCCGTTGCTGACGCACACCAGTCTTGAAGATTGTGTTGCGAAGCGGAATGGTGACACATTTACGGTCTGCCAATTTCTGGCCTCGGTACAAGATCTCGTCTCCCGATTGCCGGACAAACGGCATGCAATCAATCTGTGCAGAGATCGATATCATTTCCTGGTGGCATTTGCCGCTGCGCTTCTCTCCCGACAGATCAGTTTGCTCCCGACCTGCCGGGCGCCCGAGGTTTTGGCACAGCTCAACCATATGTATCCGGAATCGTACATTCTGGCGGACCACGAGGACGTTCCTGCACACATTCCTCTGTGTCGTGTTCAGAACGACGTCCTGAGTTTCAATCGAAAAGCCGAGATTCCAACCATACCGTCTACCCAGATTGCAGCCATTGTCTTCACTTCTGGGAGCAGTGGGTTGCCACGGGCTCATGCAAAGACCTGGGGCTCCTTAGTGAGAGGTGCCCAGGCGCTCAAGCGCCAATTCGACATCGGAGAAGAATGTTCGCCTCTGCCTATAGCGGTAGGAACGGTGCCGGTGCAGCATATGTATGGGCTGGAAACTACGGTAATGTTGCCTCTGCAATGCGGGTGGGGAATCCATGCGGGACATCCTATCTTGCCGGCCGACATTCGGGAGGCCCTGGAAAAGATGGGGCAGCCAGCCTGGCTCATGACCACCCCGCTTCACCTGCGGGTTCTTGTCGGACAACGGATTGCCTTACCTGGGCTAACAGGCATTATTTCGGCCACGATGCCGCTGGCCCGCTCGTTGGCATGTGAAGCCGAAGATCTCTGGCGCGTGCCGGTCCGCGAGATGTACGGCTGTACCGAAGGTGGAGTGATCGGATCGCGAAGAACAACTGTCGCTCAAGCCTGGACCATCTGTCCGGGGCTTCGGCTATGGCAAGAAGGCGATGCAACATGGGTGAGCGGGGGCCACGTGGGCCAATCTCTCCGCCTCGCCGATCGAATTACGGTCCAGAGTCCCACACAATTCATCTTGCATGGCCCTAACTATGATTTAGTGAAGGTTGCTGGAAAACGTACATCACTCGCCGCGTTGAATGCGGCATTGGCACAGATCGTCGGGGTAGTGGATGGGACGTTCTACCGGCCTAACCGAAGCCCAAGCGCGATCGCCCGATTGACAGCCTTCGTCGTCGCTCCCGGTGTCAAAGCCTCCACGATACTGGCGGAATTGAGAAAACGTATCGATCCGTTGTTTCTCCCGCGGCCGTTGCACCTGGTGAAGGCTCTCCCTCGAAATCTAACCGGCAAGCTGCCACGGGAACTGCTCGATGAGTTTGCGGCGAGGATCGCGCTTCGGAATAAACGACGGCGAGGTTGATCGATGAGGAAAATCTCAGCGGGATGTATTGCCGTGCCGGAATCATCCATCTACAGACATAATTTGCGACGTAGTTTTATCCATACGCTGCGGGATATCAGGCGGATCACCTGGAGGGCGGCCAAGCAATCAAGATTTCCGCAGCTAGACCTGTCACCTCTCCCCTACAGCCGAAGGCGTGGTTTACTCCCCATGAATTCTCCACTTTCCTTTGGCGTGAGTTATTGGCCAGTGGAGCCGCCGCGCTGCTGTGTCCTGGTTTTTGCGGAAGCCGTGAGTCTGGCACATGTGGCAAGAGCCGTTACGCTGGCTCAATCTCTGGATCCCGCTCGGTACGAAGTCCATCTTGTCTGCGATCCCAGATATCTGTCCCTATTTGATGAATTGGGCTTCCCTGTCCACGCTATCCGCACCATCAAGAGCAACGTGTTCCGGCATCGTCTTGCGAATGCCGATCCGCTCTATACCATTGCGGAACTTCGTCAGTATGTACGAGAAGATCTTCGGGTGATGGCTGAATGGGAACCCGACCTCGTCGTGGGAGATTTCCGCCTCTCGTTATCCGTGAGCGCCAGGCTGTTCGGTGTTCCGTATGCGGCAGTGACCAACGCGTATTGGAGTCCCTATGCCCGGCCGCGCTTTCTCGTTCCCGAGGTACCGATTGTCGAGCAGTTCGGCCCTCGTTTGGCACAAGGACTGTTTACTCTCATACGCCCGCTCGTCTTCGCACAGCATGCCTATGCCCTGAATAAGGTACGCCGTGACTATGGCCTGCCGGCGGTTGGGTATGACCTCGCTCACATTTTTTCAGAGGCGGATTACACCTTGTACGCAGACTTGCCTCAACTAGTACCAACAATCAATCCACCTTCACATCACCGCTATATCGGGCCAGTGGTGTGGTCTTTCGGTGCAGTGCCCAGCTGGTGGTCATCACTACGAGAGAATGTACGAACGGCGTACGTCACGATGGGTACGTCCGGAAGTAAAGATGTCGCCCAAATGGTTGCACAGGCACTTGCTTGCATGGGATGGCAGGTTCTGATGGCCACAGCCGACCGCAGCACGATCGCCGGCGTGAGGGACGGTGTGGGAGTGGCGAATTACTTGCCCGGCGTGTTGGCTGCAAGCAGGGCAGATCTGGTGGTGTGCAATGGGGGTAGCGCCGCGGTCTATCAAGCTCTGGCCGCGGGTACACCGGTCTTAGGCATCCCAATGAATCTTGATCAATATCTGATGATGGATTACATCCGGCGCTTTGGAGCGGGAGATGTCATACGGGCCGGTGTGGCCACGGCTGAGTTGGTCACGGAGGCGGTTCACCGCATGGACGGATCTGCTCGATACAAAACTCAAGCCACTCTCCTAAGGGATCAGATTATCCAGTACAGAACCGGCGAACGGTTTCAAACCTTCATGGATGACATCATACAGGGTAGACCAGCGGTTTTAGCGAACCATCATCCGACCGTTTCAGCCTGATGCCTCATTGGGTGGTTCCCAACAATCGGACGAATGTCATTCTGGTTGTTCCGCCGCGTCATTATATGGAGAGATCAAATGGAACAGGCGGTCTTGTTACGTATTGTCGCTGCCGTATTGCTATTCGCACCTCTTCAAGGCTGCAGCCAATCGCAGAAAGTGCGTCATCCTCCATGTGCTCTCGGGAATGTCGCAGTTCAGGTTAAACCTGCCGGCAATCTCTCGCTCATATTTGGGAACGATGGAATCCAGGCTGGCGTAGACGCTATGACACGAGAGGTTGCGCAGCAAGGGAACATGTCAACCTCCTCCCTGGCTCAAACGGGAGCCGATATCGCCATCAGCATCGCCCGGACGAAGGGGAAGAATGTGAGCGCCCAAGACAAGACCGCCATCGAAACATACTTGCGAGAAGATGTCGTTCCCACGATTACACGGAACCCCACATGCGTCTTTACGGTGAGTGCGGCGAGTAAGCCGGATGTCACCGTCGAAGACGTGTATCTCGAAGACATTGGAGGCAGACAAATAGCAAAAGTCAAAATTGCCAACACCGGACAAGGAAAACCTCACTTTGTCCATGTTGAGGTGTGGAACGTCATTGAGGGTATGAATCCTCTGACTGGTCGGACAGATATGGTCTTAGGTCCTGGCCAATGGCGTAACGTCAGTAACCCGCAGGCGACAGTTCCACTGTCTACGATTCAATCTGGAAGGAAAAAACTGACCATCGTTGTTCAGGTCAGTTACATCATAGACGTTGGACAGCCACCCTTAGTGTATCGAGAGGAGTGGGAGTACGATCCTCTGTCCGACACCTTCAAGCGGTCTCCAGTGAAATAGACTCCGCATCGGCAGAAAGTACGGTTCTCCAATCGGACGGCGTCTGCGCGAGGGTAAGCGGAATTAAATCGTTATGAGCAATATTGAACAGGCAGAAGTGACCGCCTCACTTATTCTTGATGATATCCTCAGCAGCCTTAGCAGGAACGAACGCCGAGATTTTTTAGATAGTCATCGTGGAAAGGAGCGATCATGAAACAAAGGATGATTGAGATGCTCGTACTATCGGCGTTTCTTCTCCAGGGCCCTATCGCTCACATCGCCAATGCCATGGAGACGAACCAGTCTCCCCAGCCTTCACCAGGCCCTACAGATCCTCTCCCCAAACCTACGTCGCCTTCACCGGGGCCACCTGAGCTGAAATTGCCGCACAGATTCCGCCTTGCACTGAGGAGACATGATGACCTTCAAGATCATCGGATTGCTCGCCGCGCTGCTTTGTGCTCCTTTCTTAGTGACAACCATGGCCGCGTCGCCTGAACCAACAGGTCAGAACTCGCATGTCGTCACCGGGACCTTGGAGGAACTCGATGTGGTCAAGCTGAGCGGAAAGATTAAAACAGATTTACAAAAGACCGTTGTGTTCACGATGAAGAATCCGGACTTGTTCAAGGGACTCTCGGTGGGAGAACATATCGCCGTGGTGCTGGATGATGGAGGACAAGTTGTCAAAGTCATGGAAACGACCGTTCCGGAATTGCCCGCTCCTGGGAAGTAAGCGGCGATTACGAACTGTTGCGCCTGAGAAGGAGAAGTCCATGTCCGTAGTAAAATTCATCAACCTGACGTACTGGACTGATGAATCGCAGAGTAAGACCCCAGTTTTACCAGGGATTCCAAGAACCTCTACGGGGCATCATCGTACCTATCGGTGGGGAGTCCATCGTGAAGATTTGTCCCTATGATTGCACGGCATGCGACAAACTTGATTGCCGTATCGATGGATGCGAGCGGACAGGAGAGAGCATGATGGATCCCTGTGAAGGATGCGGAATGCTCTTTGTTGCCGCCCGGTATGCGACGGTCTGTCTGATGTGTCTCAACCGCGAGCCATAATGTCGGCCCGCACAACAAGTAGGTTTCATCATGTCGCGTCCATTATGGAGAGGGGCCATCAGCTTCGGGTTGGTCCACATCCCCGTTGTCCTGTCTTCCGCCGAGAACCGCAATAGCTTCGACTTGACTATGTTAGATCGGCGAAACATGAAGCCGGTCGGGTTCAAGCGGTACAACAAGGAGACCGAGAAAGAGGTGGAGTGGGACGACATCGTCAAGGGCTATGAGTATGAAAAGGAGCGGTATGTGGTCCTGACCGAGGAGGATTTTAAGCGCGCCAACATTGAAGCGACACAAACAGTCGACATTGTGACGTTTGTGGATGCAGAAGAGGTGGAACCTGCCTATTTCGAGACGCCCTATTATCTCGCCCCGGACAAGCGCGGCGAAAAGGGCTATGCCCTGCTGCGGGAAACGTTGAAAGCGACCAACAAAATTGCCATTGCCACCGTCGTGATTCGCACCAGGCAGTATCTTGCCGCACTCATCCCCAGCGACGACGTGATTGTGCTGAACACACTCCGATATAAAAACGAACTGAAGTCGGTGAAGGACCTCGATGTCCCCTCGGGCAATTTGAGAGCTTCCGGCGTCTCGCCGCGCGAGATCGAGATGGCGAAAAAACTCGTGGATGAAATGACCGATCGGTGGAAGCCAGACCGGTATCGGGACACCTATCACGATGATCTCATGAAGCTGATCGACAAACGGATCAAAGCAGGGAAGACGGAAGTCATTACCGAGGCCGGCCAAGACGAAGAGAAACCGGCCAGGGGCGAAGTCATCGATCTGATGGCGTTGCTCAAGCGAAGTGTGGAAGCAAAAGGGCAATCGTCATCCCGCTCGAAACGTGCATCCACAAAACAGCAGTCCCATCCTCGCCGAAAGAGTGCGTGAAAGACAACATATGATGGTGTCATTCATTATCGCGAAGGGTATTCAATTTAGAGAAATCGATTGATACGCTGGCGGCACCAACTCCGGTTAGGTGAAGCACATATGGGCCTTCAGCAGTACTGGAAGAAGCGGAACTTCAAAGAGACGCCCGAACCCCGCGGTGCATCGCATCCCCCCTCGGCGCGACTGCAGTTCGCCATTCAAAAACATGCTGCTAGCCGTCTTCATTATGACTTCCGATTGGAACTCGGTGGGACGTTAAAAAGTTGGGCCGTTCCGAAAGGGCCCAGTCTTGATCCCCATCACAAGCGCTTGGCGGTGCATGTGGAGGATCACCCGTTGGATTATGGCGGTTTCGAAGGGATCATTCCGCCTAAACAATATGGAGCGGGGACCGTCTTGCTGTGGGATCGAGGATATTGGTCTCCCATCGGTGACCCCGTGGTGAGTTATCGCCACGGCCGATTGAAGTTCAAGCTGCATGGTCAAAAACTGCGGGGGCTGTGGAACCTGGTTCGAATGGGTGCACGAGATGGAGAGGGCAAGGAAAATTGGCTGCTGATAAAGGACAAAGATGATGAGGCCTGTAGCGGGGGAAAAAGTGAGGTGACACAGCGTCTCACGGAAAGTGTAGCCAGCGGGCGTACCATCGAGCAAATCGCGTCGGACCGTCACCGGGTGTGGCAATCGAAGCGTCCCGCGGGAAAGCAAACAGACTCAGTCTCTCACCCTCAAGATACGGAAATGAAACATTTGGCTGGGGTACGCCGTGCGCCTCAGGCTGAAAGGATTTCTCCGCAATTGGCCACCTTAGCGTCTCAGGCTCCGGTTGGTAATGAATGGGTGCATGAGCTCAAATATGACGGCTATCGAATCCTATGTCGTGTACAGAATAGGTCGGCAACGCTTGTGACGAGAAACGACCACGATTGGACAACTAAACTACAGCGGATTGCCGATGCGGCGGCGGCGTTGCCCGTCAAGAATGCATGGCTAGACGGCGAAGTTGTCGCTCTGATGCCGGATGGCAGCATAAGTTTTCAGGCCCTGCAGAATGCGTTCGATACACGATCGGAAACGAACCTGATCTACTATGTATTTGATCTGTTGTATCTCGACGGGTATGACTTACGGCGGGTCGGACTCCTCCACCGTAAACGAGCGCTGAGGGCGATTGCACCAAGCGATGCGTCAGGATTGATTCGGTATAGCGATCACATACCGGGCCGGGGTGAGGTCGTATTCGCTGAGGCCTGCGGCCGGGGAATGGAAGGGATAGTTTCCAAGCGGACTGATGCGGTGTACCTTGCCGGTCGCAATAGAAATTGGATGAAAGTCAAATGCGGTCACCGCCAGGAATTCGTCATCGGAGGGTTTACCGACCCATCCGGCTCTCGCGTCGGCTTCGGAGCCTTGTTGCTGGGGGTCTACGATAAACAGGGACAATTCCAATTTGTAGGGAGAACGGGCACAGGATTTTCTGAACGATCGCTGAAGGAGTTGCGCAACCAGTTGATCGCGCTCAAGCAACCCAGGTCCCCATTTATGAATCCTCCTACCGGTATCGATGCGCGTGGAGTTCACTGGGTCAAGCCACGACTGGTTGCTGAGGTGTCGTTTGCCGAATGGACGCACGAAGGTCTCCTCCGGCAGGCGGCGTTTCTGGGATTACGTAAGGACAAAGCTGCGAAGTCGGTGATCAAGGAAGGACCGGAAATACGCGCACCTGTGCAAACCGGTTCGAATGTTGCGTCGAAGTTTCCCCTTCGACGCGTTGAGCTCCAGAAAAACAGTTCGTCGAAGAAGAACGAGGCAGGTTCCGACGGGCCGGCTACCGTCGCAGGGGTGACGATCACTCATCCCGATCGAGTCCTGTTTCCCGAGCAGGGGGTCACCAAACTCTCATTGGCCCGATATTATGAACGCGTGAGTCCATGGCTCTTGCCTCATTTGAAAGGCAGGCCGTTGACGCTGGTGCGCTGTCCGGAGGGATATACCAAAGAATGCTTCTATCAGAAGCGTGCGAACGACAGGGTCCCTGACACGATCGGTAGAGTGAAAATTTCCGAAGACAAGGGTGTATCCTGGTATATGACCGCCGATTCTCTTCCGGCAGTCATCGGACTCGTTCAGATGGGGGTGCTGGAGTTGCACACGTGGGGGGCGAAGCGGGATGGACTCGACCGTCCAGATCGCATCATCATAGACCTTGATCCGGATCCCACGGTCTCCTGGAAAGCTGTTATCGAAGCGGCACAACTCGTCCGGACATTGCTGAATGAATTGGATCTTACGTGTTTTGTGAAGACGACAGGCGGGAAGGGCCTTCACGTCGTGTTGCCGCTGCGACGCGTTCATACCTGGGACGAGGTAAAAGCATTTTCCAAGGGGTTGGCAGATCATCTCGAGCACCTGATTCCTGACCGTTTTATTGCGAATATGTCGAAACAGAAACGGAAAGGAAAGATCTATGTCGACTATTTACGGAATGCAAAAGGAGCTACCGCGATTGCCCCCTATTCGACGAGGGCCAGGCCGGGGGCACCGGTTTCGGTTCCAATCGCGTGGGAGGAATTGTCGGTCAATATGCGGTCGGATTATTTTACGATGGCCAATGTAATGGCACGCTTAGAAGGATTGAAGCGGGATCCGTGGCGGGACTACTTGACGGTCAGGCAGAAACTCACGCCCAAAATGAAAGTCGCGCTTGGCATATCATCGTGACAAAGATAAACGTCATGATACGACGCTCGATGAGGCTCTGGGTTTATGAGATGCAACGCGCCTCGCTGGCCTTCGGGTATTCATCGTAGCCTCTGGACGCTCCCTCTTAAATTCCGAAAGTAGAGTTTGAGCTCAAGTTCGAACTAGGGATGTCCCTAGTAGGTATGCCAAGTTATCCGAATACAATCATTCTCCGGAACCAGCGTGAGTTCGGGATTCTCAGTGACTGCGCACGTACAGTGCACTAAAAATAGTTCGCGTTCTTCTCCCCCCACAGAGTTAGCCGAGAGAGACACCGAATGGCAAAAAATCCTTCCAACCGAAAAGACCTTCCGGCTCTCGCGAAGGCGCCGACCGGCATTACTGGCTTCGATGAAATCACCGGCGGCGGGATACCCCGCGGGCGTCCTACGCTGGTCTCCGGTGGCGCCGGGTGCGGCAAGACCCTCTTCAGCATGGAATTTCTCGTACGAGGCGCGACCGAGTTTGCAGAGCCAGGCCTGTTCGTGTCGTTCGAGGAAAATGAGCAGGAATTGGCGCAGAACGTCGCCTCGCTGGGGTTCGACCTGGCGGATCTCATCAAGCGGCGTCTTTTAATAATGGATTTTGTTCGGGCGGAACAGAGCGAGATCGATGAAACCGGCGACTACGATCTGGAGGGCCTGTTCATCCGGCTCGCTCACTCCATCGATCGCATCAAGGCGAAGCGGGTCGTCCTGGATACGATCGAAGCGCTGTTCGCCGCGCTGCCGAGCGAACTGATTCTACGCTCCGAACTGCGCCGGCTCTTCCGCTGGCTCAAGGACCGGGGGGTCACGGCGATCATCACGGCCGAACGGGGCGACGGCGCCTTCACCCGGCACGGCCTGGAGGAGTATGTGTCCGACTGCGTCATCCTGCTCGACCACCGTGTCATCCAGCAGGTGTCGACCAGACGGTTGCGTGTCGTCAAATATCGCGGGTCGGTACACGGCACCAACGAGTATCCGTTCTTGATCGACGAAAGCGGCTTCTCAGTCCTGCCGATCACCTCGCTGGGCCTCACCCATAAGGCAACGACCGAACGCATGTCCACGGGCATTGCTCAACTCGACGCCATGCTCGACGGCAAGGGACTCTATCGCGGAAGCAGCGTGCTCTTGTCGGGCACGGCCGGCTCCGGGAAGAGTTCCATCGCCGCTCACCTCGTGGAGGCGGCGTGCCAGCGAGGCGAGCGCTGTCTCTATTTCCCGTTTGAAGAATCCCAGTCGCAGATTGTGCGCAACATGCAGTCGATCGGACTCGGCCTCAACCGCTGGGTTTCGCGTGGCGTGCTCCGTTTCCATCCAGCGCGCCCGCACCTGTATGGACTGGAAACTCACCTCGCACTCATGCACAGGCAGATCACCCAGTTCAATCCCAAGGTGGTCGTGATCGATCCGGTCACCAACTTAACGGAGATCGGCAGCGCGGCGGAGGCCAAGGCGATGCTGACCAGGCTGGTGGATTTCCTCAAGGCCCGTGGCATCACGGCACTGTTTACGAGCCTGTCCGCCGGTAACAGTGCGGAAATGACCGAGGTCGGTATTTCATCGCTGATGGACACCTGGCTGCTCGTCCGCAATCTGGAAAGCAATGGAGAGCGCAATCGCGGGCTCTATGTGCTCAAGTCCCGCGGGATGCCCCACTCCAATCAGATCCGTGAATTCATTCTGAGCGATCGGGGCGCCCAGTTGCTGGACGTCTACACCGGTTCGGCTGGAGTGCTCACGGGGACGGCGCGCATGGTGCAGGAAGAACGGGACAGAGCCGAGGCGCTCACACAGCGCAACGAGACCAAGCGGAAGCGCCGGGAGCTCGCGCAAAAGAAAGAAGCCATGGAGACACAGATTGCCGCATTGCGCGACCGGTTTGCCTCGGAGGCGTCGGAGTTGCAACTGCTCATCGCCGAAGAGCAACTAGCCGAGGACAATATCGCGCAGCAGCGCAAGGTCCTCGTCGATGTACGCTCGGGATTCAAAAACAACGGATCGTCAAATGGTAGAAAAGGAGCCACGAATGGCCACCAATATCAAGCTGGCAGAGACAACGGACGAAAAGGCCGGGCGCGCGAACACACAAAATGACAAGTGGCAATTGCGCCTCTATGTCGCCGGTCAGACCCCGAAGTGTTTGACCGCCTTCGCCAATCTCAAAAAGCTCTGTGAGGAGCATATGGGTGGCAATTACCACATCGAGATCGTCGATTTACTCCAACATCCGCAATTGGCAAAGGGCGATCAAATCCTGGCGATCCCCACGCTGGTACGAAAACTTCCCGAGCCGGTGCGGAAGATCATCGGCGATCTTTCCAACACCGAGCGGGTGCTGGTGGGATTGGACTTGAGGGCGAGATAAAGTGCCTCTGCGCACTCTTGGTGCGGGCCATTGGAGATTACATGGGCAAACAACAGCAAAATAACCCTGACAGGAAGCTTGTGGAATACGAGGAGGCTTTGGCCGAAGCCGATGCCCAGATGTATGTACTGAGACTCTGTGTCAGCGGAATGACACCGCGTT
Organism: uncultured Nitrospiraceae bacterium; assembly: GCA_963801725.1. Lineage (GTDB taxonomy): Bacteria > Nitrospirota > Nitrospiria > Nitrospirales > Nitrospiraceae > Palsa-1315. The sequence continues at coordinate 170,360 of CAWDFX010000001.1, read as the reverse complement.
CGCGCGAGGCCGTGACCAACCTCAAACAGATTTGCCAGGAGTATCTTGAAGGGCACTACCAGCTCGAGGTGATCGATCTGTATCAGCAACCGGCATTGGCGGCCGCGCATCACATCATCGCGACGCCGACGTTGCTGAAAAGTTATCCTCCGCCCCTACGTCGGCTGATCGGCGATCTTTCCGACACGGAAGCCACGCTGCGACGGCTCGGCATCGTCACTCGGAAAAAAGGGGCCGCATGACCGAACACACGAAATGCTCCGAAGAGCTCGCGCAGGAGAACGATTCGTTGCGTGCTCAATTGGAGGAAGTGACCGAGGTACTCACGGCCATCCGCACCGGCGGGGTCGATGCATTGGTTGTCGAGAGCCTGGGTGGGGAGCAGATCTTCACGCTGCAAGGCGCCGACCGTCCGTACCGAACCTTTGTCGAAACCATGAATGAAGGAGCGGTGACGCTGACCATGGACGGCACGATCGTCTATTGCAACCGGCGGTTTGCCGATCTCGTCGGCGCGCTGTTGGAACAGACGTTCGGCAGGAGATTTTTCGACTTCGTGGTACCTTTGGATCGGCCGGAGTTCGAGGCGCTGCTGGCGGCGGCGCAAGACCCCAATGTCCGCGGCGAGTTGTCGCTTGAGCAGCCCGACGGAACCCCGATTCCTGTTCGACTCTCAGCCCGACGCCTGCCGGAGAATTGCGGCAGCTATTGGTGCCTCGTCGTGACGGATTTGCGCGGACATAAACTGGAAGAGGCCCTGCGCAAGAGTGAAGCTCAGGTGGCAGCGGAACTTGCCGACAGCAAGCTATTGCAGAACATCAGCGCGCAGTTGATCTCTGAAGAGAACGTGGATGCCTTATTCGTCAAAATTCTCGACGCCGCCATGGGCCTCATGCAGTCCGATATGGCGAGCATGCAGATGCTCGACGAGAGCCAGGAGAGACTACAGATGGTGGCGTCTCGTGGGTTCGGTCCGGATTTCGCTCAGATCTTCAAGTTGAATGACCATGAGAGCAAAACCTCGTGCAGCGCGGCCATGCGAACCGGCCGTCGCGTGATCGTGCCTGATGTGGAGACGTGCGAGTTCATCGTCGGGACACCTGCATTGGAGGACCATCGCAAGACAGGTATCCGGGCGGTGCAGTCGACACCGTTGCTTTCGCGTAGAGGTAAGATGGTGGGCATGCTATCCACGCACTGGCGCACCCCGCACCATCCTACCGAGCGCAATCTTGGCCTATTGGACATTCTTGCACGACAGGCTGCTGACCTCCTGGAACGCAGGAGAGGAGAGGAAGCGTTGCAGAAGTGGAGCACTGACCTGGAACAAGAGGTGAGCCGGCGAACGGAGGAATTGCTGGAGTCGCGCGAACGACTGCGTGCGCTCGCTTCGGAACTCAATCTCGCCGAGCAGCGGGAGCGCAAACGGATGGCGATAGAGCTGCACGATTATCTTGCGCAACTCTTGGCGTTGGCCGTTATGAAGCTGTCGCAGGTCAAGCAGAAGACGGAGATGGTGTCGGTCGGCACCGATCTGGTCAATAAGGCGCAAGAACTCATCATCGAGGCGCTGAACTATACCCGCACTCTCGTGACCGATCTGACTCCCCCCATGCTCCATGACTTCGGTTTACCGACCGCACTCAGATGGCTGGCCGAGCAGATGGAGCGCCACCAGCTCTCCGTGACCATTGAACTGTCCGGGCAAGATGACCTCAAACTCCCGGAGGAGCAGGCCCTCTTGCTGTTCCAATCGATCCGTGAATTGTTGATCAATGCCTCTAAACACAGTGGAGCCGGCCAAGCGACGGTGTCGCTCACCCGCCGTGACGGCAAACTCCAAGTTGAAGTGCGGGATAGAGGCAAGGGCTTCGATATACATGCGAAGGCCGACGGAGGTAATCCTGCCAATTTTGGACTCTTCAGCATTCGTGAACGGATGATGGCTCTCGGAGGGTCCTTCGAGCTGGAGTCGGAGCCCGAAAAAGGCACCAGGGCGCTACTCGTGCTGCCTCTCGGTGTAGAAAACGCGGCTGGTTTTACACCGAACGCTTCCAGCTCTGAGTTGCGAGAGCCGACGATCCACCATCAGTCGCCATCTAGGAACGTGCAAGCCATTACCTCAGTACTCACAACTAAGACCTCAGGGCAGCAACCGATTCGTGTCCTGCTGGTCGACGATCACGCTATGGTTCGGCAGGGCTTACGGAGCTTGTTAGACAGCTATACCGACATCGAAGTGGTGGGTGAAGCATCGAATGGCGAACAAGCACTTGCCGGCATTGTGACGTATCAACCGACCATCGTCGTGATGGACATTAACATGCCGAAAATGAATGGCATCGATGCAACCGCTGCCATTCGGGACCTCTATCCCAAGATCACTGTGATCGGCTTATCGGTCCAAGCTAGTGAAGATATGCAGCAGGCCATGCTGAAGGCCGGGGCCTCCGCGCTGCTGACCAAGGAAGCTGCGGTGGATCAACTCTATCAGACGATTCAAGCAGTGCAGTCTACGTAAAGCGATATTGGACAGCCGGGAAAGAAAGGGGAAGCGAAAGCAGGACAAACGGGGAGTGGATCTATTCGGGGGGATGGACGTGCGAATGCGTATGGCAAACCCGAAGAAAGGAAAGGTCCTCTTTCTGATTCGGAAAACCCGACATCGGATACGCACAGAGAAGTGAGAACGCGTGTCGGGTTGCCAACTCATTCCACAGTTCTTCCAAACGAATGGCAGCCCGAGTCTTCCCTTCCGCCCAGAGCACCGACACCATTTCACCAAAAATGCGGACTGGACCGGAAAGAGCGGCCTGTTGCACCATGCGTCCAACCGTAGAGTCGAATCGTGTTTGATTCGGCCAGTCGTCTACCATGAAAGCTGATAGTAGTTCAGGGGCATCGAGGTACACCACCTTGTCCTCGGTTCCGTGAACGCCTGCCCCCTGAAAGGCATTGCGGAGCTCCTCACGATGTTTCTCCGTCGCCACCACGATGATGGAAGCGCCTTCCTCCAGGCCTGTCTTGATAAAAGCGTACACCGCATCAATCAGGAAGACGTCGTCGTTGTAAAACTGTACCGCGTGCGACTCGGACATAATTTGCGCTCCAGAAATCCGGTGAAGTCTAACAAGGATCATGGGGTTAGGCAAACAACGCTAATCGTCCGCAGAAAGCGGGCGCTCAGCGCCAATCTGCTCGAGCAGAGCTTCGACCGGTCCTATCCAAACCGAGCCACCGAAAGATGGACAGCCAGGGCCATTGCACCTTAGCGGTTCGTGCCAATGGTTCGCAGGGGCGGATGACACCGGAGCGTAGGAGAGGCATAAGATACGAAGGCATATCTCCCTCCTTTTCCGTCACGAGGGGGTCAGGCAGCCAGCGGCCCTTCTTTGCCTGCCGTTGGACCGATTTCCTGGAGCGTTTGACGAGAAGCGGAGCGATTACGCAGAATGATCTCATCGATCATGTCGCCGCACTGAATACAGCGCCTGGCCCAATGTCCCCGCTCCATTTGCCCGAGATCCATATCCATGCAATGGTCCTCAACAAGCATGCCCCCGCACCGCCAGCACGCAGCCGCCCTGAGGGCAAGGTGCGTGAGCGATCCTTGAGGGGAAGTGGATTCCGCTTCCCGAGCGATGCGAGAGATGCCAGTGATCGAAACCCTCATGATCTCCTCCTATTTTTTTCTGTGATGGATTGGTTGTGAGTTTGCTTGCCCTGCTCATCGACGTTACCAATGCTTGGTGCTCTTGAGTCTCCCTCAAATCACCCCCTCAGGGATGCTAGAAAAAACCCTAGGTCGTACCGTCCTTGAGAGAAATTTCCTGTGATTGGCAGTAATTAGGGGTATCCCTAGCTGTTCGGTGTAGAAAGGAGGAGCAAACTCAAATTTCTCACTTGGGTGCCATGAAAAATGATCATCTCCATTGGGCTGGCCCCATGGACACGACGAGCAAATTATGGAAATGACATGGAACAATTTGACCAAGTTCTTTACGTGGGCTGCGAAGCAGGGATCGGATGCTCCCTTAGCAGATACAGCAGGCGAAGCAATTGTCATTGATGGTGTAATCACGAAGGAGGACTTTAAGCGTTTTATGAAGTCTCAATCCGAGCTTCCGGAGGTCTAATGTTGAGGCCGGGGAGGAAGGGGCATCCGATCGATTCTTCGATCTTGCCTCGATCATCGGACTATGGGGTCGCACTTATGTGCCACCACAGTCAGGGATCACGCAACCGTTTTAAGGAGGTCACAAGATGAAGATCCAAGACTGCAGTAAGAAGATTGTATATCTACTGGCGGTCGGGGCCATCGTCGTCACGCTGATTACTGCGTTCGATTTCCCGGCTCAAGCAAAGGACAAGAGTGGCGTCCTGAGAGCAAGCGAACTTATCGGCATGACAGTGCTGGGGAATGACGGAAAAAAACTTGGGGACATAAAAGATTTAGTCATTGACCCAGAGGAAGGTGGTATCCAATATGCCGTGCTCGAGTTTGGGGGATTTGCCGGAATCGGAGACAAGTACTTTGCTGTCCCTTGGGAAGCCCTGCAGTTGGATCAAATAAACAACAAGCTTTCGCTTGATGTTCACAAGAAAGACCTCAAGAATGCTCCTGGATTCGACAAGAAGAACTGGCCGGACCTGAATCTTTCACAGGTCATGATTTACGAGTTTTACGAGGTTCCTCAGCCTGATCAAGAGATCAGGCTGAGGTCCAAGCGATAGGAGTACGCCGGGTTTCCGCCTGCGACCTAGACCAGGGACGACTCTCAATCATACCGGCTCATCTCAAAATTAATCGTTGGGCACTTCTCCGGTCTTCCCTTTAGCTACCGAGTCGTAATCCGGTGTCGCGACGCGGCGGAACCGGACGATCGTTTGGGATCCCTCGATCGAATGGATGTGTAGTTTCACATCTGGCCCCGTCTTCTCGATCATGACGCGGTTAGGACGGGGAATACTTTGGTACGTGTGTTCCTGCGTCGTGTCGTCCTTGCGCACAATAATCGACAACACTTCGTGGGTGTGATCGAGATGAAGGGTTAGGGCTTCAAAGGGCAGTCCCTGTGCCTCATGCAATGCTTCGATGTCTTCACCGTGCTGCGCGACGTCCACCGACCATTCTTGGTGATCCAGGCTAAACTGTCGGCAAAAGGCTTCCCACTCCGGGCGAGGAATCTCGATTCCTCTTCCCGGTTGGGACGATTTGGTTGTTTTCCTCATAAGACTTTCTCCTCAGGTCCACTACTCCAAGCCACGATCGCATCGACTGGAGCATTCCGCATCAAGAATCAAGGGGGCCTATCCCAACTCGATCACTGCTTTCAGTGGCAAGTGATCAGAGGCTTGTCGAGCCAAGACGCTCTTGTGCACTGTGAGCTGCGCCACAGCCCCCGGAGGCCTAACCCATATGCGATCGAGGGCCAGGATGGGCCATCTGGCAGGAAAGGTTGCGAGATGCTGGACGCGACCGAACATCGCCTGGATCCATAGAAGCGGCCGCCCCCAAAGAAACCACTCGTTCAGATCGCCCATCAACACGCAGTCTTTCGTCCCGAAATCTTTAAGGACCCGTTGCACCTGCTCTCGCCGCTCTGCCGGACCTAACCCGAGATGGGTTGCGATCAGTTGCAGCACATGTCCGTCGCAGTTCACATCGACATCGATGGCTCCGCGCGGCTCATTCCGGAGCACCGTCAGATCGATGAGCCGCACTCTAAGGGCATCACAGCGGAGCAGCAAGGCATTCCCATACTTCCCGGTTTGCCGCAGCAATGTAGGCCCGGCGATCGCCTGCATGTCGGTTTCCTGCGCAAGCCAATGCATGAGTTCAAGGCCCCTGTGCTCGCGCGAATCCACTTCTTGCAGCGCGATGATATCGGCGTCGAGTTCTTTGAGCACGCCAAGGATTCTTTCCGGATCATAGCGTCCGTCACTGCCCACACAGGAATGGATGTTATACGTGGCCAATCCTAGGCGCATGACTAGGTTGTCCGCGTCGCGAGAGACCGTGTCGAGTTTGAACTCCGGTTCAGCCATCGCCAAAGGCCGATCCCTGCAAGAAAGAGGAGACAGACGACCCCGGCGAGCATGCTGATGTTCATGACGCTCGGGTGCCTGACTGTATCGCTGACTTGGTCGATAAAGATCGCAATGCCCAAGAGCCCGGGCAGTTCTCCCAGTACCGTGCCGAGGGCGAAATTACGGAACCGAATATGAGATGCTCCCGCCACGAGGTTGACGATCGTAAAAGGTGCGACTGGCATGATGCGGATGACGATCACTGCCAGGATTCCTTTTTGCGCCAGTCGGCGACTGAGGTGGTTCAGTCGTGAACCCGCGAGTCGTTGGATCGACTGTCGTCCGAGAAGATGACCGATCCCAAATGTGACAAGAGCGCTGGCTGTCATGCCTATCAGCGCATAGAAAAATCCCAGTAGCGGCCCGAATGCGAGGACAGTGACGGCGATAATCGCCGTCACTGGAACGACCATCAGTCCTCCCAGGACGAATGCCGCCAATGCCAGAAATGGCGCAACAGCACTATGCGCAAATTGTTCGGCCACACCTACCCACATCGGAATGTTCAGGTAGTGCTCGAGCGGCGTCCAACGCCAAGCAGCGGCCACCGCCAGTAATCCTACCAATACGGAGGCTCCAATCATCAGTTGTCTGCGAGCCGACGTCCTGGTGTCACGCGGCACAATCGTTGCCTCGTAGGAACGGCTTGGGTCGATGTAGTCGGCGTCCGGGACCCACCCGTCCACGTCCACGGGAATCTGGTCGTCAAATACACGCAACGTGCGAGGCTTCCCTCGCAGTTTCTCGATTGACGTAATCAATGACCCTTCGCGGGCAATGGCTTCGGCAACCTGATCCGAAGTCACATCGAGGTGTTCGGAAAGGAGTTGATTCCTAAAGTGGGCAATATTTCGCTGGATCTCCACATCCCCGGAGGACTCGATAGCCAGATCACATTCGGTATCGAATCTCATCGAGCGATTGCTGCAATTGGCCGAGCCGATCCGAACAAAATCGTCATCGATCACACACACCTTCGCGTGCAAGCTAATACACTCGTTGCTCAATCCTGGAAGGTGGGGAAAGTAGATGGCCAATCGATGGAAGCGGTCATGAGCGCGCAATCGCTTCAGCACCCTTCCGCGCAATACATCCATCGTATGTTGTTCCAGCCAGCCATCGCTGTGTGGATGGAGCAACAACACGATCTCCGGCCCCTGTGGATCTCGCAAGCGTTCCGCAAGTGCCGCCTCGATAACATGTGAAGTGAGGTATTGAGTCTCGATGTAAATGAAGCGATGTGCTTGTTTGATCGACTCAGTGAACAGCGTTTCGACCTCTCGAATCTCCTCGCGATCCTCATAATACGGTCGCGTGCGAGCGATCGCGACGGGGACTTGTTGGAAATCAGGCGGGACTGATCGCGGCCAATAGTCGATAGACGGTTGGACAGGGGACAGAGACAATTGGTCTCCTGTCGCGCATTCCCATCGGTCTCGTGCCAAACCACCGAGGGCGCGCGCGATCTCACCGTCTACCATCATCTGAACGTCGTGAAACGGTCGACAGGGCTTTCCATCCATGAGCCGACGCTGAGGATGATTGGTCCGATGTGCAGGGGTATCCCACCGGCATTGCGCAAAATCCAATCCCCCGACGAATGCTATCGCATCATCGATCACGACGATCTTCTGATGATGGGACGCGCCGACGGGATGGGCGCCGTCCTTCACAGTGTGGAGTCGCCGAGGAGCGAACAAGTTGGCATAGGATATCCATTCACGTTCCATACTGTAGATCAGATGATGATCCCATGTGAGAACATAGATCTGCAGTCGGTGATTTCGGCGGAGAAGTTCGCGCAAAAAATTTCCGATTTGATCGGGGAAGCCATCTGACTCTCGATCGATCACCATTCTGGTTCGGCTGTCGAAATCCCATCCTAAAATCATGATGGAGTGCTGAGCGCGGGTCGCTGCTGCACGAAATGCATTAAAGTATGCATCTCCATCGATGAGGAACGAGGCACGTTGAGCCTCTTCGACTCGCCAACAGTTTCGCCCAGCCTGTAGAAATGGTACAGGCCTTGTGGGCGCGCGATCCTGATTGGCTATTACTGTATTTCGCAAAACTAGCCTCTGCGCCGCTTAGCCAGCAAGTACCGGCTGAATCACGTTACGGCTCTTCTACAAAGCTTCACACGACTTGCACCCCGCATTCTCATATTGCTACGGGCTCACTGCCACTAGGGGTTCCCCGAGTCTGGAAATGGTCTTGAGTTTTGTATACTGCCCATATCCAGTCGAGTTTTTCTGCATGGGCTTCTCGAAGAACATGCAGCCGATGCAGCTGCATAAGGACGAGCTGCTCAAGCCGCCTGAGCTTAAACCAACCGAGTCGGCTATGGCTAAAAACTCAGGCGAGATGGAAGGGTTCGACGCGGCGATTGATGCACGCGCGACCCAATTCTGCAGGCTCATCATGAGAATGGATTCTCTCCATGCCGTTATTTCATCGATGAGCTTCTTGCCCAGGTAAGAACCAGCCCGTATGGATTTAAGATCTGGACATCCTTTTTGGCTCTTGAAAAATGGCTTGCTTGCCGACTATCCCTCGCTCAAACACGATGAATCCTGTGAGGTAGCCATCATCGGCGGAGGGATCACGGGGGCACTGGTGGCATATTACTTAACGCAGGAAGGGGTGGAGACAGTCCTTGTAGATAAACGAGACATTGGCGCCGGCAGCACTGCCGCCAGTACCGCACTGCTGCAATATGAAATTGACACGGAGCTCCACGATTTAATTGGCTTGGTGGGAGAGGCAGCAGCCGTACGCAGCTACAGGCTTGGCCTGGAAGCTATCGATACGGTGGAGCGTCTCGGTGGTGAGCTGAGGGATGATTGCGGATTTGTACGGAAAACCAGCCTGTATCTTGCCAGTAGGAAATCGGATCTCCCCAAACTTCGGAAGGAGTATGACACGCGAAGAGCCCTTGGCTTCCACGTGACGTTTTTGGAAACGAAAGACGTCGAATCACGGGCGTCGTTTACTGCGCCCGGCGCGATTCTGTCTTATGGGGATGCCCAGGTTGACCCGTTTCGTCTAACGCATCAGCTGATGCAAGCTGCGAAGAAACAAGGATTACGTGTCTATGATCGTTGCGAGGTTTCCAGGGTGGAGCCTTCCGACGGCGGGGTCGTCCTGCACACGGGGTCAGGCTTTCGAATCAGGGGACAGCGAATCGTGTTTGCGACCGGTTATGAGTCCCAGCAATACCTGAAGCAGCATGTCGGGACTCTCAAGAGCACATTCGCCCTGGTGAGTGAGCCGTTTGACAGTTTCGAGGGCTGGCCTGACCGCTCACTGATATGGGAGTCGGCACGGCCATATTTTTATCTCCGTACTACGTCCGATGACAGAGCAATCATAGGGGGAGAAGATGTGCCCTATGCCACTGCTCATAAGAGTGAGCAACTGATTGCCCGAAAGACTAAGAAGCTACAGTGTCGTTTTACCGAGATGTTTCCAGAACTTGACCTGGAAGTATCGTATACATGGGCTGGCACGTTTGGCGAGACCAAAGACGGCCTGGCTTACATCGGGCAGACTCCAGAGTTTCCTCATGCCTATTTTGCACTTGGCTATGGTGGCAATGGCATCACGTTTAGCGTCATTGCAGCTAAGATTATCGCCGACCTTCATCGAGGTCGACCGAATGCTGATGCCAAGATTTTCCGATTCGACAGATAAACGATGCGACCACGTGAGGTGGATCGCTGATGCCAGCAAACGTTACTTTAAAGAAGTTTTCTTTTCGTCTTGCTTCGCTTGCAAGCGAGGACTCACCAATTCGATGCGCAGGATCGGCCCCAGAAGTTGCAAGGGCCCTTCGTATTGCACGAAACTTGGAGTTCCATCGACCATAATCCAACAGTCATAATGGAACTCGGCGGGGAGTTTTCCGGTAACCTTACCGAGCCACTCCTTCATGATACCGAGCTGTGGGGTAAAGACGAATTGCGTCGCCTTGCTTGAGCGGTCGCCGATTTGAATGGATTGTTCCTCTATCGCATGGAGCTGCACAGGGACGACCTGCGGCGCCGGCGTGAACGCGAGGACACTCACCGTTTCGTCGGCGCCCTTCGGGAGATTCTTTGACACCATGATGAGCATACCGTTATAGACATCTTTGGGCAGATCAAACTGTCCGCTCTGCACGTCCTCTTTCCCCTGCATTCCCCTTTGCGAGCGCACCGTGTATTGCGCGCTGCCGCGGTCTATTGACACATCGAGCTGTTCGGGAAACGACGGGCCGCGTTGGACCAGACGATAGCTGATGAGGGTAAACACCCGCTGTTGCGAGAAGGCGACTTTTTCATCATGTAGCGAACCGTCGATGAACCGGAACACCAGTTGGCTTTCAACCAGATCGCCTTCTGCGACCATCTGAGTTATCTCACCGTGGCCAACGATGTCCCCGGCAACAGATCGTACGAGAAGAAAACCGTGGGTCACGCCTTCTGAAAATCTTACCGAGACCGGAGCGGCAGCGACAGGGATAGCGATAAGCGTGGTGAACACCATGAGGACTGCGAGGAGTAGCGGATTAAAGACAGCGCTTGGTCGAGTAGTCCTCACAACTAATTGCGGAATAGGCGGCCGAACCGGAGGATTGGGATAGGGTGGCGGATCTGGGATCGGGATCGGTGGCTTCGGAGAGGGGATGGGGTTTGGATTGGGCGACAGGGGATCCGAGTCTGGCTCAGGGGTAGGTTCCCATCTCATGATTGTGCGTCCTTCTAGGTGTGGGCATAGCTTACCAAGGTACTGTTTACATGAAGACTGGGATATACCCTTGCATTCATCTGGTCTTTGCTCTGCCGTTGGCAATCAATTCGTTCGCATTTCTGTGTTTGGCAAAGAATAACACTCGCTAGAACCCTCGCTCGGGTCTCTGGATTTTCTTCTCATTCCTTACTGACTACTTCGTGGAATCCATGGCTTGGCCTATCCTCTTGAAGGCCTCTGTAGGGGCTAGGGTCCCCGAACATTCAAACTAGGGAGATAGCCAGTCAAACTGCGAGGCTGGTGATAATAGGTTATGCATGTATATGGGACTTTCGGGCGGTGTGGATGGACATCATTGAAACGAGGAGGCCATATGAACATGATGCTTTTACAGACAGCGGGGCCTAACACACAGGTGTCCACCCGGCAGAGTTGTAGGCGGTGCAGAGGTTATATGGAGCATGAAATGTGTATCGATCTTGAGAGCGACAGCGGGCGTAGTACTTGCTGGGTTCTCCGGTGCATTCAATGCGGTGACATCGTTGATGAAGTGATTCTACAAAACCGCTCCTCGTTTAGTCACGACGGCGTGCTTGTTGCCTCGGCATGATCGATTCACGATCGATCTACTGCGCATTGCACGCAAATGCCGGTGTACGGTTGTCACCTGGTTCCACTTTTGAAAAGGAGTTCGCGTCATGGCCCACGACTTATCATTATCAGCAAGACCTCACCCCGCAACACCGAGACTACATGGAAGGATGGCAGGGGCACTCACACGAGCTACGGTACTCGATCTCCAGACATTTCTCGAACGAGCCGGAGTCGGCAGCACGACACTTCGGTGTGAAAAAGAGCAGATTTTTTTTGCGCAAGGGGATGCCGCTAATGCTGTGTTCTATATTCTGAAGGGTCTCGTCAAGCTCTCGGTCGTATCCCCGCAAGGCAAAGAAGCCGTCGTAGCGATCTTGGAACCCGGAAATTTTTTCGGGGAGACGTGCCTTGCGGGAGCCTGTGTATCCCTGGCGACCGCCTCTGCGTTGACGGCTGCCACGATCGTGCGGATCGACAGAGCCACCATGAAGCGGGCCCTCCGATGCGATCCGGAGTTTTCCGACCTCGTCATGTCCCATCTTGTGACGCGCAACTTACGCATCCAAGAAGATTTGATCGATCAACTTTTCAATTCTGCTGAGAAACGGCTGGCTCGAATGCTGCTGTTGCTGGCCCACTCGGGAAGAGAGGATAATCCCGAATCGGTCATGCCCCAGATCAGTCAGACAACGCTGGCGGAAATGGTCGGGACAACCCGGTCACGAGTGAGCTTCTTTATGAGTCGCTTCAAGAAGCTCGGCTTCATTGAGTACAATGCGGGCGTGCATGTGCATCAATCCCTTCTCAATGTCGTTTCAGCTCTCTAGCTGTACTAGCCCTTGATCGCTCAGGCCGAGGTTTTGGAGCGGTTCAGAGCATGCCTGGCAGAATGTTCATAAAGCTCGGCTCGTTTCTTTGCAGCTTCGTGGACACGTTCACCCAAAACTAGGGGGTTTTCTAGCTCCGAAAATTCTGTGGGCAGCGTACAGTTGTATTAAGTCGTACATCTAACCGAGGGAGATTGCCATGATATCTATTCCAAAAGTCGTCGGGGTCATGTCTTGTGGGCTATTGTTGTGTCTTGGTCTTTACACTGCCGCGCAGGCAGGGAATGCGGCATCGGCTGCAGATAAACTACAGGCTGACCAATCTGATCAGAGGCAAGGCGGTCAGGAGGCTGGTGAACAACAAATGAGCGATAGGGAAAGCAGCCACTCAATAGACGGGAAGATAATCAAGGGCGAAGTGTTGCGGGTCGAAGGCGATAACTATTTCATCAAAGGCCACGATGGTAAAGAAGTACGGTTGCATACCGACGAAACAACCCAGATGGCGAGAAACATTCACATCGAGCAGGGTGATCGGATTGAGGCGCAGGTTGACGATCAGAATCATGTTGTGTCGATTGTCTCGGAGCAAGCGATTCAGGATCGACGAAACGCCAAAGAATAGAAGGCCGTAGTCGGATCATGAGAATGAAAGAATTCCACTTTCATCCAAAACTTAGCGGCTACGAAGGTGTGATGGGGATGGCCAAGCTGCATGAGAGTATACGACAGGAGGGCGCATGATTTCCCAAGATCATTCCGTACGATTATGCAACGAAGATAGATTTTTGACGGATGATGCGACTACGTTCATCACAGAGGGGCTGCGGTTCAAAGAGAAGGTCATCATTGTGGTGACCGCGCAACATCGTGAAGCGCTCCTCAAGACCATATCCCCGGAAGAGATGGATCACGACAACCTGATGTTCTTTAACGCGGAAGAACAGTTATGGAAAATCATGGTCAACGACTGGCCGAGCGAATTGCGGCTCAGAAACGTGGTTGTAAGCATGATTGGTCAGGCCAATCAGAAGGGTCGGGTCCGCATTTATGGCGAAATGGTAATCGTTCTCTGGACCAAAGGATACACCAGAGCCGCGATTCGATTGGAAGAGTTGTGGAACAAATTGGCGATGGAACAACCCGACTCTCTCTTGTATACCCATCCATTGTCGAAATTTATCGGAGGGAAAAACAGAGATTCTTTGCTAGCGGTATCTCAACCGCACACGCACGTGAATAATCTGAGCTCTGCAGTGTCCGGCTGAGGCAAGCCGATCCATTCGACGCATCTTCTCTAAACAGCCGGGACTCCCTCGATCCTTTTGCAAACTGCCCAATCTTCATTTTCTTCTCGGCACGTTCTGAGTGAAAGCCGCATTCGCCAGATCTCCCGCGAAACGCGGGATGTGAAACCGCTCCCTCTCGTCAATCGATCGTTCAAGCACTCACCATGTGGAGATGTGCGGGTGGTGTGGGGGATTTCTTGTCAATGATCACTGCATGGGTCTGGATATTGGATCAGAGCGACATGATCGACGAGACGATTCTTTGCAATCGGCAATTGCGACCGTTCCAGCGCACGGATCAAGGCACTCAGCCGAATGCGAAAGGAGTGCTGCATAACGCCGGCTCTCACAGTTCTTTCGCCCAAAAAACAAAAAGTCCGTGCCGGCCTTGCATCGGTTGGCCACTGCTGTGATCGTTGAAGATGCCAAAATTGTAGCTGTAATTGATTTCAATCTGCGAGTGAAAGGGGGCTCCACTCACAATTCCTCCGCTTAACGCCGGCATGGAGTCCATCTGGTTTCGAATACTCCCGTCGGGTTGAAATCTCGCCTGCTCGACGATTCCCCAGGAACCGCGGATGTAGGGGAACAGGAAAAAGAGGGCTTCGTAGCGGTATTCGACGTGGGCAATGCCGTATCGTCGCGGATAGAGTTCGTTGAAGGCAACGCTCGGAAGCATGGGAAGGGCCAGGGCTTCCCATTCATAGCCGGTCGGCCGCCCAGGCAAGCGAAAGGTGGAAAAGCGATCGAGGTCCCTTCCTATTCCCCCATACAATGACGTGATGAGTCGGTGCCGTTCGCTATCCACGAATGGGAGGCCGCTGGCGGTCACGGCAAACACACTCCCCATCTGGTAGGTACGTTCCTGATTCGCGTCCGGCTGGCCGAAGGCCCCTCCGCCCCATGGACGCCACTGTGAGCGATGCCCGTAGAAAAAGTCACCACCATAGGCATAGCCTCGATGCGGCAACTCCATTGTGTTTCGCTCCAGAGCATCTCGTCGCAATCTCGCATGCACACGTCCCTCATAGGTATCGGTAGGCACGACAAAGTCCGGTGAGGTGTGCTTGCCGCCCTTGAACCACCGGTAGCCTGGTTCATACGTCAAAGACGCTTCCACCGCATTGTCCTGTTGGCCGGGGTCCAAGAGCTTGCGATAGGCCAACCCGAATCCTGCAAACACATAGTTCCATTCCAATTCCACGTCTCGAATAATTTGACTTTCGACATATTCGGAGCGGCCGACCGGAAAAATCATATTATTGAACGTCAGCCGGAGTTCCCAGCCACTTGAGGAATGTGATCCCACGTTCATGGCCATGTCATTGACGACGCCAGAAAACGTTCCCCGAAACCGTTTCGTTTCATCGTCTGAGTTGCGCCACAAATACAACGCGCCGAACGGCAGAAATTGGTAATTGATTGGGCCGTCATGAAGATACTGCATTCCGAAACTGACGGCCGTCACGGATTTACGGTCCCGGGCAGGCACTGTCACAGGCTCGCCGAGTACTTCCGTGTGAAATGATTCGCCGGCAAGCGGGGTTTCTTTCTCATCGCCATAGGCAACCGCAATCGGCAAGGCAGCCCATACGACAGAGAACGCAATCGAAGCAAGGAGCGTTACGAACATAAAATCGAGGCATTCTATTTTTACGCCTGATCCCTTCTGAGCAGTCTCCGGCACGAGAATTATCGGTGCACTCGGTTGCTCTCTGAAGGAGGGTTCCGTTCGCCACGGTCGCCGCCGATCATCAGCGCGAGGGCGGGAAGGGCTTGACGTACCATCTCGCGGAAAAGGCCGCGACCGAATCGGATGAGGCCACTTCTTACCACACCGAGTTCGGCTTGGAACGCTTCTTCCAACTCGGCCCACACTGCGTGTCGATCAGCCTGACCTCGTATCACTCTCGCATTGTCTGCCGCTTGATGGGGGTAAAAAGGATATACCCCTGGTTCCTGCTGTTCGGACGATGGTGAGCCGTCCCTAGGCATGACTGCCGCAGCCTTCGTGCCAGGCGGATAATAGGGAACCGCTCCATTCGTGTTTTGCCGGCCGCGACGGTAGAGGGTGCCGACCGCATATCCGAGCACCAGCGCTCCACCCATGAATCTCCACGGGTGATGTGAGGCATGAACGCGTAGATCGCAGGCTTCCCTGGTCGCCGTCATCGTTTCACGCACAGACGAGGCGGTGTTGTCTGCGACCTGAGTCATTATTGTCCTCGCATGGTTCATCGTGGCTCCGACATGTTGCTCGATTGCTCCAAGCTTTTCTGCAATCGCCACTCTGGTCTGGACGATATCCTTGATGTCTTGGGCAATGCGATCAGCGCCTTTTTCCATGGTTTGTCTCCCTTCTTCAGCCACATTCCCCGAGGATCGACGATTGAATTGTCTTTCCGACCCCAAACCCTCTCGCTCGATTCTCCTGCGAGTCTGCGCGTCAGCGATGCCGAGATCGAGAGAGGAGGTATCCCACCGAAACCCCGAGCATCAGGGCCTGAAACGGATAGCGGCGGATGAGCCCCTCAACGTCTTTAGTCACCCCTACCATTCCCCGATCAGTGAGATACTCCGTTGAGGTTTCGATGCCTTCTGCAATCGTTTCCATCGCGGCGCCGGCGCTTTTCTTTGTTCGGCGAAGGGTTTGTGACGCCGAGTTCATGGTCTGACCGATCGACCCCATAAGGTCCTCGGTCTGTTCGGCCACTTCTGCCGCTGTCGGTACGACAGACTCTCTGCTTGGTTCCGTTTCGTATTCCTTTTTGGGCGCCATCTGAGCCTCCATTTCCCAACCATGTTGTGAACCCTATTGCCTGCAAGACTTTCCCGATCTATTAGAAGGACCGTCGTCGATACAGCAAACCGGCTCGCTCGGACTAAAATCTCACAATTCCGACCAGCCACAGCACCACGACAAGAGTTAAGGGAACTCCAAGCAACCATAGGATTATCGGCATGGTGACTTCCTTTTAGATGGCATTGTTCGCCCTGTCCATGGACCACGAAAAAGCTTAATGATTTGCTGTTCTGCTTGATGGAACTCCATCTCATCCATCTAATCGATACCATGGGTCAGTCCGATCTACCACTGGGACTCTCCCGAGTTCACACGGTTTCCGGCCGCCCCACGCAGTTACAGCGGCTTGCTGACCAACTGAGGCACGGGGTGCAGCTCGTCGCGGGAATCTGTCGTGACAGCCATAACCAGACTCGGCCCGTCTTGTTGATATTCTTCTTGGTAGATCGTAAACGTTTCGAGGACGACGGCGAGAATGATCGGGCCGAGGAACAAGCCGAGTAAGCCGAAGTAGGCCAGGCCCCCGAACGACGCGAGGAACAGGGGGAGTACAGGGAGTCGAGCCTGCGCTCCGACCAAGATGGGGAGCAACAGGTTGTCCATCAGGCCGACCAAGCCTGCGCCGATTGCAATCAGGATCATCCCTTTGGCTACTGCGCCGGTGAGCAAGAAGTACAGGGCGATCGGCGCCCAGACGATCGCCGAGCCGCCGACGGGCAGCATGGCAAGGAGCCCCGACAAGGCCCCCAGAAACAGCGCAAATGGCACACCCAGCGCATAGTAGGCGACGCCGGCCGTCGCACCCTGAGCGAGGGCGGTCAAGAGCGTGCCTCTTACGACAGCCTTGAGCGTACTATTGAGCCGCTCGAAGATCTTTGCCTTATGCGACTCCTCGAGTGGAATTGCCCGGAAGACACTGTGGTACATCTGGGGGCCGTCCCGAAACACGAAAAACAACGTGAAGAGCATGACCAGGAAATCCGTTATGAGAACGAGGGCATTCTTGGCAAAATCTGCACCCTGCGACAGAAGAAATGTACTGACGGCTTTCCCGCCTTCCAGGAGAGAAGCCTCGATCTGTCCGCTGCTGGTTACGATCAGACGTCCCATCAGTTCCTGACCCAGCGCCCCCACCGCCGGCAGACCGCCGACTACTGTGGCGAGATCTTGCAGATGCCCCGCCGTGATCCAATCTGATGCCTGCGCATAAGCTGCCACACCTTGTTCGCCGGCCAGAAGCAAGCCGTACCCGGCAGGGAGCACCGCCGCGATGAGCACTCCCGCGGTCATGATGCCGGCGGCGACATTTTTGTGAGCTCCACACGCTGCAAACAATCGGTCATAGAGAGGATAAGCCAACACCGCAAAGATCACCGCCCAGAGAATGGGCGAGAAGAACGGGCGGATTATGAGTCCCAGCGCCCAAAGCAGCAGGGCAAACACCAGTAGAAACGTCGCGGTAAATAACTGTCGTCTGGTCATGGGTTCAGGCTAGCAAAAAGATTGTGGAGAAACGTACGGCTACTTCAGCACGCTGTGGTTAACCAACGCTCAGACCCATATCAGCCTCGCGCGCACCCACTCAATTATCCACGTCACGTCGTCTTTCAGAGTTCGGACGGCTCGAACGGGGACTATACGAATGGTCTTTACGACGCCCTGTCCCACCGCCATGAGCCATCCCGCCGCACCCAGCAGAACCACGCTCACTATCGCCGCACAAGCCCAAGCAGGCCATCCTGTATATTCAATGAGAATCAGCACACAGGCCGCAACAATCACGAGTAATCCAATTACTGCCAGGACCCCAGCAATCATGAACCAAGCAGCCGCTCTGAGGGCCTTATCGATTTCGTACTGAATCTCGTGCTGTGCCAAGACCACTTCCTGTCGGATGAGTGTCTGAACATCCCCCAATAGATCGGCCAGCAGTGTTTTAACCCCGGATCGTCCTGTGTCCTGCGTTTGTTTCATCGCTATCCCCTTTGGCTCGGGAGAGAAGATATCCAAGTCCTACTCCAATGAGCATCGCTTGCGTCGGATACTTGCGAACTAGCTGTTGCGCATCCACCAAGACAGCTCTGAACCTTTCGATTCGAATATGCCTAAAGGCTCGCGCTGCAATCCTCCCCATGGTCGGAGCCAGAACAGTAGGATCCTGTGGAACATTTCTGCTAGACGATACACGCTTACGACCTGTCGCCGTTTCTTTGTCCCCCGTGGAGCTCGTCCGATTCCTCGGGCGTTTCGTTTTGCGGAGGGTAGTGGATACTGAGCGCACATCGGGAGGTCTTAGGGCGAGGCGATCATGATCCTTGCTCATAATGGAATGCTCCCTCTAGTTGGCCTCTCGTTGCCGCTGTCCATATCTTTTACGCCACATTTAGATCACCGACAAAGGTCATGAATTTCTGTGGTGCTACCATCTCGCCAGAGCTCCGCTGTAGTCGTTACCTGGTTGGCGAGGTAGCGCGAACATATGGCGGCACCCGGGAACGCGGAATTCGCTCCGTCTGCTTGAGAGAAGGACGAATTCGTTTTGACGGCACATCCACCTTTACCGGATGGCCGGTCCGTCCAGATCGGCGCAAGGCTTCTATGATCGTCACGTCGATCAAGCCCTCCTGGCCAGACGGCTCAGGCTGTTGGTCCCGTAAGATACAATTCGAAAAGTACCGCAGTTGTGGTGCGAATTGGTCGTAAACGGGATAGTGTTGCGTTGTTGTGCGCCCATCGATACGGGTGACTTGTTTCATGCCGACGGAATACTCAAAGGCGGATTCGAGGCGCACACTCCCTTTCGTCCCGATGACATCCATGTCGGCACGGTCTGCCGCTCCGAAACTGCACACGAAGGACGCAAGACGGTCGCCCGGGAATCGCAGAAGTGCTCCGTCCATCTCTTCCACACGTCGAAATCGTGGGTCCTTGCCTTTGAGTTGCATGGCAAGCACTTCGTATGGCTCAGCCTGATACACGTAACGGGCCGCATTAATACAGTAGATCCCGATATCGGGTAACGGGCCTCCGCCGACCTTCGGGTCCAGTCGCGTATCTTCCTTCCGAACCTGCTGGGTAAATAACGAATGTATGATGCGCAGCTCTCCCAGCCGGCCCGACTGCGCCAGGCTGATAAGCTTCAGATTCGCGTGATTAAAGTGTAGTCGGTAGGCGACCATGAGTTTGGCGCCGCTTTCTTCTGCCGCTTGAATGATCTCCTTACAATCCAGAATAGTGAGACCTAACGGTTTTTCACAAAGAACATGAATGCCCTTCCGCAAGGCCGCTTTGGCATACTGTTTATGCAGATGGTTAGGAAGTGCTAGATAAACGGCGTCGACCTGGCCGCTTCGCAGGCATTCATCGTAACGATTGTAAGCATAGACGTGGTCGACTTTGTACATCGCGGAAAGTTTTGATCGTTTAACTCGACTTCCCGATATCAGAGCGCTTAGCTGAGAGTTGGTGCGTGCATGTTGAAACCCAGGTAGTACTGCTGCCTGCGCAATATGACCCAAGCCTACAACCGCATACCGCACTTTCTTCTTCGACATTTGTACGGCCCCTTTTCTCGGGCGGGACCCGACAGCCTTCGGTGCCGTCCAGACCTCTCGCCTACCAGACTACGGATTAGTCGTAGACACGGATTGTATTTGTAGGTTGTTGTTCACTTTCGTCACTCCATCTACCTGCTTCGCGAGTTCTTCTGCTCGCGTTCGCTCTTCAGAGGATCGGACCACGCCATTCAATGTGACAACACTTCGGTCGGTATCCACATCGATACGCGAAAAATTCGACATCTTGTCAGCCGTTAACTTGCCTTGGACCGATGCGGTGACGGTGGCGTCATCGATGGTCTGGCCTGTGGTTATTCCGGTCATAGACTCGCAGGCCGTCAGGGCCATAAGACTCACTCCGAGAATCCCGAATACTATGGTGCGATACATAACAGTCCTCCTGTGGTGGAAAATTCGCGCCCCTTTTATGGTCATGTGCGTCTACATGCCACCTACCGGTGTTGCGATGCCAGTTCGTCCTTTGTTTCCTTGAACGCGGTCCTTCCCGCCTCGGCAAATTCCTTTGCCTGGCGGCCAGTCTCACGCAAAGAATCCCTTCCCTTCTCGACGAATTCTTGACTATGTTCAACGGCACTGTCCAAAACCTCTGTGCCATGATCGATGGCTTCATCCAGTTCATCTTTGGCGCGTGCCGCATAGTCGCGGAGAAACCCGCGCAACTGCGCGCCGGCCTGTGGTGCGAAGAGCAACGCGAGGCCCGCACCAACTAACGCTCCTGTAATAAATGTCGATAGGCCTCCTGACTCATGTCTGTTCGATGATTCCATTTTATCTCCTCCCTAAATTGATCTCGTTATTTACACTGTCAGCGGCTTCCAAGTAGTTCCATTTCCTATACTGATCCTACGGCATAGATGGCACTCTCTCCACTCGGCTAAACCCTAGATTCCCCATATCCATCTTCCTGACCCTCCGGCAATGTTGATCACCAGTGAACAACGGGTGAGCACTGATTGTGCTCACCCCGAAGGTTCTCCGAGAAAGGGGCTACTGCCCGCAGGTGATCTTCATCGATTCAATGTCGTTGGACATATCCAGTTTTGACAGGTCTGGAATACGCTGCCCCGAAGCGAAGGCGATCTCCGTGCCTTTGAAATCCTTATCCTTATACGCCAGCACTGTCGCGCCTGATCCAACGATGACACTCTGAATATCATTGTTCCAATCCCTGCCATTGAGATTCTTGAGAGACGCAAACTCTTTGGGACCCTCAACTTTGACGTGGGGGTCATCAGCATCATATTTGGTGTCATCGAACACCTCGATCCAACAATTCTTGTCTACCATCTTCATTTCCATGTCCGCTGCCTCAACCGACAATGCTCCGATGGCGATCAATCCGCACGCGATGAACAATTTGAACAACATAGTTGCCTCCTTGAAAGAAAAATGACATGTAACTTGACTCGACTAAGCCTTTGGTTGGCTACGGTTCAATGGCCTCATCTCATGCTGGTCAACATAGCCAGCATGTGTTCCGCCGTCCGACGGTCAGGAGCGAACAAGAGCTGATAGTTATTCTGAGTGCGTGCCCTGAACTCGTCCTGCGCTTCGACGGGAACTTTCAGCAACACACCCAAAGACGTAAGATATTCTCCATTCCCACGCGCGATGTCCTGTTCCAGATTCTCGAAGGCGATAGCGGCAAACAGTTGCGCCTTTTTGTCGTCCTTAATGCTGCCGTCGGCATTCATCCATTCTTGCGGGCTTGTACTCGATGTGAAATTGGCAAACGTGTCCACCGTGGCTTTGGTTGTGTTACAGGCAGAAACAACGAGCGCGGCGCTTGCGAGAACCAAGACACCCACTAGCTCTTTCAACGTTCTGGTTCGCATGAGATCCCTCCCTCTGTTTGAATGCCACTCCGCAATTCATTGATCTCTTCTTGCGCTTCTTGTTATTACTCATCCACCATGCTGCAGATGATATGGGTATATCCTGACCTTGAAAGATAGATGACTCTCTTGCTCCCTAGTTCATTGCAAAAATAACCCGAGATCCGATTCGGATGTGTTTCCACACCATTACGTAAGGCAGCAGTCTTTGATAGAAATGGCCGTCCGTGTGCGGGTCGAAGAAAGTGTGTAAAGAGAAGACAAACTTGAGCGAAATGAAGAAACTACGGAGTTGAGAGGAAGTGGCGCTGCACCAATGGACGATGTAACGGCTAAAAGCTATCTTATTTTTTCGAGAAGGCTGACCAGACCTGGCGGATGGCGCTTCTTGGCGTGGGTCCAATCTGGCACGCGAGGTGTGCTGAACTGTCCGACCCAAAAAATGAATCGTCGAGGACCGTCTTAATGCGGTTTTTATTATGCTAAACGCATCCAAAGCTGTCTCGAAGCCAATCACGGAAGAGGGAAAACGCTTTGGCCGTCTTGAGTTGGAGATTCCTGCGCTATGTTAACTGTTCGATTGCCTCATCTAAGCTGGGGTTATTCACAGGTTGTGTGGCCTACTGATGTGATACCATCTGGACCATAGACCGTTCCCAGCTTATGATTATTAGATCTCTTGGGCGCGGCGGTAGGAATTGACTCCCGGAGCCGAGATGTATCAACCACGAGTTTTCATTGCCGACGATCACTCCTTGGTGTTGGAAGGGTTTCGACAGTTACTCATCAACGACACGGTGATTGTCGGGACGGCCCACACTGGGGCGGAGCTTTTGGAGAAGGTCCAAAGGGCGGCTCCGGACATTGTGCTGTTGGACGTCTCATTGCCCGACACGAACGGGTTTGATCTCATTCAATCGGTCAAAAAGAAACTTCCCCGTATAAAAATTATTCTCGTGACCATGCTAAGCGAACCGTTCTATGTCAGCGAAGGGTTCCAAAAGGGAGCGAACGGGTATGTTCTCAAGCAATCCGCTTCGACCGAGTTAATGACTGCGATCCGTACCGTGATGTGCGATCGCCGATACGTCTCTTCCGAGGTCGCAGCAGACGTTCGAGAATCGATCGAGGATCCATGGATCCGTCCCGAAGGGTACAACGTTCACTTGACGCCGCGGCAACAGGAAGTCTTGCGAATGTTTGCTAATGGTCTTTCGGCGAAGACGATTGCCATGACGATAGGCATCTCCGTGAAGACTGTGGAGTTTCATAAGGCGGGAATCGTAAAAAAACTCGGTCTGAAGACCGCTTCCGATCTTACAAGGTTTGCATTGGCACAGGGCCTGACCAAGCTCTGACGCTCCATCCGATTGGGGCTTCGAAAGAAGGGGAACCCGATTAGTTTGGGGCGTGAGGCCTCTCAGATGAGGCAATGAGTCCGAGGCTGATGGCTTGTTTCGTCAGTTCGGCAGTGGTGTGGACGCCTAGTTCCTTTGAGATTCTCGCCTTGTGAAACTCGATAGTTTTCACCGTCACGTTGATCGTCGAAGCGATTTCCTTATTGGATTTGCCTTCCGCCACCAGTTGCAATACTTCCTTCTGTCGCAGACTTAGCGTCACGGACGGGGTGGGTTTTGGTCGTTTCGGGAGCGCTGTCGACGATTCCAACGCCCGATCGACCAGGCCCTGCGCGACCACCGGCGAAATGTATGTGCCACCCATCAGAACTTCTTTCGCAGCAAACAGTAGCTCATCCGAAACTGAGGTTTTTAACACGTACCCCTCGACCCCGACCTGAAATGCTTCGTTTACAAAGTGCGGCTCTGAGTGCATCGTCAGAATGATGATCTTCATTTCTGGGCAGGACTTCTTCGCATAGCGGCATGCATCCAATCCATTCAACAGAGGTAGGGAAATATCAACCAAAGCAAGGTCTGGGTGAAACTTTTCAACTGCTTCGATGAAGCTGCGTCCGTCTAAGGGGGTAGCGACCACACTGTATTCCTTCTCCAAGATCTTGACGACACCTTCGGCAACAAGGCGATGGTCATCGGCTACGATAACTTGTGGTTTCATGGTGTTCGACTCCATTTCCCGAGGCAGTGAATGTACGTATTTTTCAGATAGTACGCTGTCCAAGTCGTGGTAGCGACTCGTTTGCCTCGCACTAAATCAAGGCTTCAATATACAAGGATGATGCCGCTCCTGTCATGTGCTTCCTCGGCTAATTTCTGGGCGTTGTTGAAAATTGGAAACTGTCATATCTGCAATAAATTCAGCCCTCATCAAGCTTTCACTCCTCAAGGGCCAATTATGTACATTGAATCAGTGGGTTGCCTGCACCGAACTGACTTAGCTGCCTATCCACAATTTTAAGCAGGGCGCACACTACGCCAAATCTATGGGCAAGAGCCTATGCTTCCGCTTCCACCGAAGATAGGCCATCTGTATGACCTGGAAATGGTTTTCAATGAAAAGTAATTCCATATCGGTTAAGGGTCTGTCTTGATCCATCACGCTACGCAAGGCCACGACACTTCTCCCAAATTCTCTCAGAGTAACGGCCATTTCATTTTGATCCTTCACGTCAGCCGTCTCACGAGCCGTCTGAGAGGGCATGATGTCACCAGCCATAGTTACCCCTGCTGTCATTGTTACATGGCCAGAGACCGGGTAGATCTCGACCGCATGAGATCTAAACACAATGCGGGGCCTAGCCGATCCGCACTCTATCCATAAACTGTGTAAAACAATTTGGGCAGTATGTATGAGTGAGAAGGTAATCGGCCGGCATCGCACCATGTGTTTTTTGGTACCCCCGCCGTGTAACCCAACGCTCATGGTCATGGGAATGTGCGGTCTCGTCTCGAACGAGCCCACACATACAACAGACGGGGAGCAGCGACGGCTTTCTTCTCGAAGTGGGCGGCCCCGCATGAATTACTTGGGCGAACATGGTTTCACTAGCCATTCTCCACCTCCATCCATCATTCTTCACCAAGCCAATTCAAGAACAGCAACACCTAACTCGTAACGC
This sequence comes from uncultured Nitrospiraceae bacterium, assembly GCA_963801725.1. Lineage (GTDB taxonomy): Bacteria > Nitrospirota > Nitrospiria > Nitrospirales > Nitrospiraceae > Palsa-1315. The sequence goes on along the minus strand of CAWDFX010000001.1, from coordinate 145,576 downwards.
TCTCATTCTGCTTTCGCGCAGCCGTTTATGGTACTGGGAAATTCCCTAGCTTTCCGAGTTGCAGAAAGCAGTTGTTAGGATCGGGTGATGAGGCTAGAGTCCTCTGCTACCACCTTCAGCGACTCACTGTTCGCCTTGCGTGTGCGGTCTACAAAGACCCTTGAAGGGAGGGGGGCGCGTCTCGCGCGCCGGGGTTGGGCGGGTGAGAAAACGACTTTTTCAGCAACCTGTTGTTAGGTTTTGCTGGGGGAGGCCAGGGCCTTGTTGATCTCCCGGATGAGACTCCGTTCGATTTCCGAGACTTCCTCCGCGCTCACGCTGAGGATGCGCCCACCCTGGGCCAGTTTTTCAAAGTCGGCCTTGACGTTGAGGCGAGTGACGTTCGAGGGGAGCGCATGAAGCGACAGCACGTATTGATTCCGTGAGCCAGGGACTTCAAGCGAGGTAGGGGGGGAGACTTTCCGCTCTGTCACGTAGATCGCTTTCTGATCGGTCTTGATGCTCACTTTGATGTGGTATCCATGGCGGCTGAGGGCGTCCTCCACAATCTTGGCGACGGTGCTCAAGGGGCGGGGGAGGTCTTCCGTCTGGGCCCCTTTCTCTTCGACTTGGATACTCTGCGCCGCTTGTGCCGCTGCGGTTTTTTGGACGTCGGCGTTCAGCTTCTTTGCCTGGGCTGTTTGTATTGCCAAATTGTCGGCGGCGGATTTCGCATCGGCCTTGGCGCTTTCGGCCGATTTCGTCGCATCCCGCAGTTCCTGGTTCAGCAGGTCGATCTGTTGGTGCATGACCTTGTTCCCGTCCTGCAGCGAGGTGACGACTGACTCCTGCTTGGCAACCTGCTTGCGGAGCGCCTCGTTTTCCGCTTTGAACGGCGAGTCGTCGGGTTTGCAACTACTGGCCGAGAAACAGAGCGCGATGGCTCCGCCCCACAATAGCCACTGGTTCAATCGAGTCGTATTCTGCACGTCATATCCCTCCATAAACTATTTTTCGGATTATCCACGCTTCGCGCCGACTTGTCCACGCCGGATTCCATGAATTGACCGTCATTCATCACAGAAGCTATGCTCGACTCATGAAGACTCGGCTAATGGCGACGATCATCGTGGTGCTGCTCATGGATATTCTTCTCAGTCTGCCTGGAGCAGTGTCGGAATCAGGTCAGAAGACCGATGCCAGTTCTGTTGAAGACTATGCCTTGTACGACCAGGTGGTCACGAGAAAATTTCTCACGTCTGCAACTCAGCTGGTTGTGATTGAGCGAACGACGCAGTTCCGCCTCTCTCCGGATCAAGAGGGACCGACGACGACCGGCGCCTTTCAAGAGCAGGGGTTTTTCGATGGCGAGCTACCGGCGGACCTGATCCGGGAATTCACCGCGATCAACCGTCAACCGAGCCGGCTCGAAGGACGCTTTCACTTTGGTGTCGGCTACCGGTTTGCCACGGGGGACAGGCTCGAAGAGCCGGAGGTCTCCCTCTCACCGTACGGCTGGAGACTGGCGCCTTTCTTCTTGGCGCCTGTCCCCGTCAGAGGAGCAGGGGGACAGGCGCCGTCGCAGACATCGGAGCCAGTCCCCTGGGCTTTCGCGAGACTGGTTCAAGCGCCGTCGGTGCTGGATCGACTGGCTTTCTCTCGCGTCGCGCGAAGCCTCCGCAACGATCATGCGCTGCTGTATGTCGAAGCCTTACGTCCCGACGGCACCGGAGCGGGACTTCTCGTGTGGTTCCGTCGTCAAGGACGAAGCTGGACGTTGTTTGATACGGAAGTCGCTTGGACCATTCAGGTTCAGACAGAACCAGAAGGGGGTTGACTAACAGTTCGAAATGAGGAAATCAGGGAGTAGGCGGTCGCGGGTGGTTCCCGCTCAGCCAGCAGGCTGTTCAAAATGGCGACCTTCTCACCCGCCCAACCCTGGCGCGCCAAGACGCACCTTGTCCCAAGCAAGGCTGCAGGCGATTCGAAACCGGAGGAGGTACCGACCGCACTTCGTGGGGCCGTTCGCCCATACTATTGATCTTGGGGAACGGAAAAACCCTTCTAGTCCTTCCACCCCTCCGAGAGTCTCAATCGGTATGTTGAGGATTTCGATGAGCCGAGAACGAAGCTGGCAGACTTTTTCAACAGCCTTCGGATGAAGAGCCGCTGCTTGCGCCTTGATGGGCTTGGCCTGTAGCATGCGTGCATCATGTCCGTCATGATTCGAAAAACCTTTTCCGTCCCGCCCCTTGGTTGCAATTGTTCGATCATCGGCGATCCAGTGACGAAGCAGGCGATCGTGGTCGATCCCGGTGGAGCATACGAGCGAATTCTCCACGAGGTGCACCAACTTGGATTGACGGTCACGCATATTCTCCATACCCATGCCCACTTCGACCATTTTCTTGCCTCCGGTGAAATCAAGAAGGCGACGGGAGCGACGATTTGCCTCCATCAGAACGATCTCGATCTCTGGAAGAATCTCGAATTGCAGTGCCGGGTGTTCGGCGTCGCCTACGTGCCCGTTCCGATGCCCGACTACTGGCTTAAGGACGAGGAAAAGTTGCTGGTCGGCCAGGTCTCTGCTGTCGCGCTGCATACGCCAGGCCACACCCCCGGGTCCATGAGTATTCATTTTCCGGCCGACAATGTGGTCTTGGCCGGCGACACACTCTTTCGCGGTAGCATTGGACGCACTGATCTTTGGGGCGGAGACTTCGAAGCCATCGAGCAATCCATTCGAGAGCGGCTGTACACCTTAGAGGATGCCACGATCGTAGTGACGGGGCATGGACCGGAGACCGAAATCGGAGTGGAGAAGGAGACCAATCAAATTGTCCGTATCTGACCGGCAGGGGAGGTGACCATGACGGCATGCAAGCAATTCGTCCTCTCTCTCTGTATTCTCGGCACACTCGCGCTCCCAGCTGCGTATGCAACCGAATCCTCACCAGCATTTTCGGAACAGGTCACGATCTCCGATGTACAGGTTCGCATCACCGAGCACGGCACTGTGGTGCTCTTGCTGGCCGAAGGCAAGGCCATCCCGATTTTCGTCGATTTGACGGTCGCGCTGTCGATTCAAGGCGCGTTGAACGGGGAGAAACTCCCTCGCCCCCTCTCTCACGATTTGATGCATACGATCTTGGATGCCTATGGCGGGAAAGTGTTGCGAACCGTCATCACGCTCAAAGGCGGTACCTATTACGGCGCGCTGACCGTTGCGATGCAGGATCAGGTCAAGACGTTTGATAGCCGGTCGTCCGATTCGATCGCGCTCGCCGTTCATTTCAAGGCGCCGATTGTCGTGGGGCGGGATCTACTGGAGTCAGCGGGGCGCGCTGTGGAAAAGTCGAAGGCGGAAGCTTTGTAAGGCCTACTCTTTTTCCATTCGAGATCGGAGCCGTTCAAGGCGCTTTTCGGTGGACTGTTTAATGAAGGCCATGTTTTCTCCGAGATGTTGCTCGGCGTTGATTTTTCCTTCCTCGCGCCGCTTCAACTGGTCCAATCCGAACTGCGCGATCACGGGGCCGTCCTCCTGGTTCAACGATTTCCAGATCGACGCACAGGTGGCTTGCTTGGCGACGGGGTACTTGTCGCAGGGTGGATCGGCTGCCCATGCGGCGCTCCAACTGGCTCCCAGTAGGATGAATGCCAACGCCAGTGCAGCCATTGTACGTCTACCTCCGGTATGAATGGACACGCTCAGCTTGGCTCACGATAGCACAACCCAACTTGTCTTGCAGACGATCGATGCGTACGAACGGTCAGCGAAGGAGTGCGTCGCTCGTTGGAGTAAGCGACGACATCGTCGGACACCGTTGCTAACAGAATGGCTTGCCTGCCTGCCTGCCGATGCGAGGCTGTTGGATCTCGGCTGTGGGGGAGGCAAGGATGCGGGCGATCTTGGTCAGCGTGGGTATCGCGTTGTGGGCTTGGATCGGACGAGTGCGTTGCTTTCAGCGGGGCGGCGTCGCTATCGTTCATTGCCGCTGGTCCGCGCCGACCTCCGCCAGCTTCCCTTTCACGCGATGTCGTTCGACGGGCTTTGGGCTACCGCTTCACTGATGCATCTTCCGAAACCGGTCGCGCGTCGTATCCTGACCGATCTGAGCAGGCTTGTCCGTCCAGGCGGACTGTTCGCTGCTACGGTGACCTGTGGGGTGAAGAGCCGCATTGTCACTGATGGGTGGGTTCCCGGGCGCTATTTCGCGCGCTGGAAAAAGGACGAACTTGCTCGTGCGGTTCGTTGAGCTGGATGGAACATTCTTGAACTGAAAATCATCACTAACCGGGAGCGCAAAGGGCGATGGTTGAATCTGCTGGCGCAGAGGCAGGGCTGAGTAGAGGGGAGCTTCGACGGTTTGCACGTGTGGGGCAAGCCAGGTCTGCCTGGTCTGTTTAGTTCACCGAGTTGGTCTTGTTTAACCAACCAAACAAGACAGACCAAATAAACCAAATAACGATCTTCTGCTGCCGGCGGGTTTTTTCAGCATCCTGCTAGATGTTCATCGCCTCGTTCACATCATGTAACGTCGCTTTGGCGACCTCGCCGGCCCGTCGGCTGCCTTCTGTCACAATGTCGTCCAGGTGCGCTGGGTCCTTACTCAGGCGCGCGCGTGCGTCCCACATCGGCGTCATGCGTTCGACGATTCGATCGGCAACGAGCTTCTTGCAATCGATACAACCGATGGCGGCTGTCCGGCACTCGGTATTAATCTGCTCCTGAATCATCGGCAATGAAAAGATTTTGTGAAAATCGTACACGGGACAGAGGTCCGGATTTCCGGGGTCGTGGCGTCGGACACGGGCAGGGTCGGTGACCATCGTCTTGAGTTTCTGTCGCACGACCGGTTCGGTGTCGGACAGGTTGATCGTGTTGCCGTAGCTCTTGCTCATCTTCCGGCCGTCGGTGCCGAGCACTTTCGGAAACTTCGTGAGCTGCTCCATTGGTTCAGGGAACACCGGCTTGTACAGGCTATTGAACCGGCGGGCCAACTCCCTGGTGAGTTCCAGGTGCGGCAGCTGGTCTTTCCCGACCGGCACGAAATCCGGTTTGTAGATGAGGATATCCGCCGCTTGAAGAACCGGATAGCCGAGAAATCCGTAGGTGCTGAGATCGCGCTCTTTTATCTCCTCCTGTTTTTCCTTGTAGGTCGGATTCCGCTCCAGCCAGGCAACAGGAATGATCATGGAGAGCAACAGATGGAGGACGGCATGCTCCGGAATACGCGATTGCACGAATACGGTGGCTTTTGCCGGGTCGATGCCCGCTGCAAGCCAGTCGATCAACAACTCGCGGACGAATTCCCGGATGCGGCTGGTATCGGCATAGTTCGTCGAGAGTGCGTGCCAGTCCGCGACAAAGAAATAGCACTGGAACTCGTTCTGGAGGCTTCTCCAATTCTCCAAGGCGCCGAGATAGTTGCCGAGATGGAGCAGCCCGCTCGGCTGCATGCCGCTGAGGACTCGTTTTTTGGGTGTGGTCATTGGGTGTTTCCTGCTCCGAGACCGACGGCGGTGGAGAGAATCGTATTGGAGAGGCTGTGAGTCAAGGTGCTTGTGATGGTATGAATCAGATGGATCTGTGGATCGAGTACGATCAGCCCCATCAGGATGAACATGCCATAAGGCTCCACGCGCATGAGCGCCGTCGCTGCCATGTTTGGGAGCAGGCTCGTGAGGATCCTTCCGCCATCCAATGGGGGGATCGGCAGCAGATTGAACAGCATCAAGAGGATATTAATCAAGACGGAGTAGACCGACATCACGGCAATCGGCATGAGAAACATCTGGCGCAACGTGTCCGGGGGAGGGGTCTCTTCTGACTTGGACCAGTAGCTTCCGATCGTGGGATCGATCGACAAGAGGAGCGCGAAGAGGACTGCGCTGCCGACGGCCAGCGCGAGATTCATGGCGGGCCCTGCCGCCGCGACAAGTGCCATGTCGCGACGTGGTTGGTGCATGAGGCGTGGGTCGATCGGGACTGGTTTGGCCCAACCGAGAAAGAATCCTCCCGGCATAAGCAGGCAGATCAGCGGCAGAATGACGGTTCCGAAGGGATCGATGTGTGCCAGCGGATTCATAGTGAGCCGACCCTGTAGCTTGGCGGTTGGATCGCCGCATCGATTGGCGACCCAGCCATGCGCGTATTCATGCAATACCATGGCGAAGAGGAGCGGGAGCGCCATGTAGGATATCGTGTGAAGAATCTGCGGTAAAGAGTTCATGCGGTCTAGTTTACCTGAATGAATCGGCCTCGTTTGATTTGTATGAGGAAGAGCGGACGATGCAGTATCCCGTCAGGTCCAAATGCCGCCGGTCCCGCAAGCGAGGAGAGGTCCGGCTGTGTCAGCAGTTGGTCGTGGACGGCTTCGCCGGAGGCGGCGCCTTTGCGCACCGCATCGAGCACCAACTTCGCGGCATCGTAGCCCTGCATTGAAAAGAGTGTGGGGTTGGTATCGAACCGCTTTTTGTACCGGGCGACAAAATCCTGCACGGCCGGAGTGGGGCTGTCCACAAAGAAGCCGTCGACGAACACGGCTCCATCAATCGATGAATCGTCCGTGCGGGCGAAGTCCGGCGAGTTCCATCCATTTGCGCCCAGGAAAGGAACTTTCATGTCATGGAAATTCAGCTGGGCTGTAATAATGCCGGCGTCGGCTGCGCGGCCTGGAATGAAGATCGCATCGAAGCCCGGGGTATAGAAGACTTTCTTGTCCAGCTTTGTCAGTTTTCCGGTCAATTTGGTCTGATCAACCGGCACAGACAAGCCGTATCGCTTGAGGTCCTCTGCCTTCATACGTTTGAGCTGCGCGCCCACGTCGGCTTCGCCCTCTTTATAGGACTCGATGGCGATCACTTCCCCCTCGGATCGGCGCACTTCTTGTGCGAAGAGCCTGGCCAGCTCACGACCATACGTGGTGTCGGGATGCAGGATGCAGAATCGGCGGAAGCCTTGCTCTTTGATCGCATAGGTCGCGATTCGTTTGGCTTGAAGCTCATAGGTGAGTGCTGTGCTGAACACATAGTTGCCGAGTCGTCTGACGTTGGGAAGGGTCGCTGCCGGCGTGACCAGAGGGATGTGGGCTCGCTCGGCGAGTTCAGCCATGACCGGCAGATTTTTCGAGAGGAGCGGGCCGATCACGGCGAGGGGACGATCGGTGTTCAACAGTTCGGAGAAGTCGTCCAAAAACGAGTCGTAATCGGATTCGAGATCTTTGACGATGAGACCGACCGATGGGCTCCCTGGCCGGTCTCTCGTTGATTCGACGGCCAGCTGAATGCCGCTGAGGATTTCACCGGCAAAGGGGGCGAGTTTTCCTGAAAGCGGCAGGACTCCGGCGATGAAAAACTGGTTGGATTTTTGTGCGGCTTGTAGCGTGGCGAGGAGTTCCGAAGTTTCCGCTGCCTGCGGGTGGGTCGGGAAATTCACGAGAAATTGTTGGATTTGCCGGATAGCCTGGTGTTCTTCTCTGCGGCTGACGTAGAGATTGATGAGTCGGAGAAACGCGATATCGCCGGGAAAGCTGCGTGGAAAGGTGTTTCGGATGTGCTCGAGAGTTTTCTTGTCGGACGTCTCGCTGGTCAGCTCGCGAATGCGGGCTCGTACGTCCTCTGCTTGGTCTTCAGTTCCCAAGGTCACTTCATCGAGCCACGCCTGAATGGCACGAGTCGTGTCCTTTTTTTGCGCATAGAACTCTCCGCTCAGCCGCAGCGCTTCGCGTTTCGTGCCGTCATCCTTGGAAAGATTTCGCAGGCCCGTCAAGATCGGCAGGGCAAGATCGAGGTTGCCCATCGCCGCATGGACTCGGGCCTGCATCAGCTTGCCTCGATCCGTCACCTCTGACTCGGGGAACTCGGTCTGCAGTTGCTTCAAGTATTTGAGGGCGTCCGCATATTGTTTTGCGGTGTACATGGCTGCGCCGAAGAGTAGATAGGTGTCGTCGAGCAGCTCGGGCTTCGGAGAGGTGGCGAGAAAGCGACGAAGGACGGTGATGGCTTCTTCACCCTGACCTGCGTCGATCAGGCGCTTCGCTTGCTTCAGCGCGGGATGGTTCGCAGGGCTAGCCCGTCCTGTTTCTGCATAGACGAGTGCAATAAACTCGAATCCAGTGATTGGCCAGAGTATGCTCCAGGCAAGTGTCAGCGACAGGCACCAGCGTGTCAAAAGGACATACGCGCGATGTGAAGACAGAGATATCAACGGGCGGGCCATGAGCTCCTAGCGGTCTGACAACTATGTCAGATGCATGTGACTACTATCGGAAACCCTGAGGGGTGTCAAGGTAAACTCCGCACAGGGTTCGTTGTGTTCATCTGAGTGATTGGCTATCATGGCACAGATGATGTTACACCCGCTGGCCGAGCGATATTTGAGTCGTCTCCGGGTGGAGGGTGGTCTCTCCGTCAATACCGTTGAAGCCTACCGCCGCGATCTGACTAAATTCCATTCCTACTTGCATCGAACCGGTGTTGTGCCGATCGGGTCTCTGACGCCAGAGACGTTGACGGGATTTCTCCGTTCGATGCACGAAGCGCAGTTGTCCCGTGCGTCTTCTCTTCGCTGCCTTTCGGCTATTCGCGGGTGGCTCCAGTTTCTGATGCGGGAACGGATGATCGACGAGAATCCTACCGTTGGCCTGGTTCCGATATCGCACGGTGTGCGACTGCCGAAAACGCTGTCGCAGCAAGACGTCACCGCATTGTTGGACCTGGCCGCAGTCCGGACCCCTGAGGACCTGCGTGACCGTGCGATGGTGGAGTTGCTCTATGCAACAGGGCTTCGCGTGTCGGAACTGGTGATGGCTGAAGTTGCGTTGGTGAATCTTGATGTCGGATATCTCCGGATCACGGGCAAGGGCGCGAAGCAGCGTCTCGTGCCGATGGGTGAAGGGGCTCGGCAGTTGCTCCAGCAATATGTGGAAGAGGCGCGGCCACGGCTTCTCAAGAAGCGGGCTTCACGGTATGTATTCGTGTCGAGACGGGGCGGGCCGTTGACACGACAAGCTTTTTGGAAGTTGCTCCGACTCCGTGCGCGGCGGGCCGGGATTACACAGGTCATCTCGCCGCACATGCTTCGGCATTCATTCGCGACGCATCTGCTTGAAGGTGGTGCGGACCTTCGGTCTGTTCAGGTGATGCTCGGCCATGCGAATATTGCGACGACGCAGATCTACACGCATGTTGAACGGGGACGCCTGAAGCGGGTACATACCAAGTATTTCCCTCGGGTGAGCCAGCGCCAAGGGCGCAAAGCATAGCCGAAGAGACGCGCGATATATGGGAGGAGTGCGTAACAACGAAAACGGCAAGAAGAGTGCGAGATTCGATTGACAAGGGCCTGTGGAGTTGGTAGCATCCGCGAAGGTTGCTAAGAAAATCGGGCGGATAGCTCAGTTGGGAGAGCGCTGCCCTTACAAGGCAGAGGTCACAGGTTCGATCCCTGTTCCGCCTACCAGTGCATAAGCTGGTTCATGGGGAACAGGACAATCATTGAACAGAAATCATGAAATTTTAGACGGGACCGACCGCTAGATATAGTCTTGTCACTCACATCTTCCGCTATTAGTAGAATTTTATGGGGCCGTCGTTCAGCTGGTTAGGACGCCAGATTGTCAATCTGGAGGTCGCGGGTTCAAATCCCGTCGGCCCCGCCATTTTCCCCTGTGTCTGTTAGACTCCGTAGGCAGAGCTGTGAGTACTTCCTAGAGCCTGGAAAGGTCATCGCCTCATGTTTCAATCGGGTCTAACCGGACTGGTGGGTTCGCTCGGCGCGGTATCAAAAATCGTGCTCTTCATTCTGTTCGTCTTCTCGGTTATTTCGTGGGCTATTATTTTCGCGAAATGGCGAGCGTTTCGGACGGCAGACCGGGAGGATAAGCGGTTCCTGGCGCTTCTGGCGAAAACACGAGATCTCGATGAGCTATACCGGCAAGTCCGACGAATTGAAGGGAGTCCCAGCGCAAGTGTGTTCGAAGGGGTCATGGAGCGTGTAGGACTTGGGCGAAGCGATGAGAGGGATGGCGTCGGCTCAGGGCAAACTGATCGGCAGGTCATGGAGAGGATGGCGTCTCATCTCGGGCAACGCCAGATCACACAGCTCGAGACCTATCTCCCGTTCCTTGCCACGACGGGAAACATCACTCCGTTTATCGGACTGCTTGGGACGGTGATGGGAATCATCGATGCATTCCGTGAGATCGGGACTCAAGGAACTGCCAGCATTTCTGCTGTCGCGCCCGGTGTTGCGGAGGCTTTAGTCGCGACGGCAGCCGGTCTCTTCACAGCCATCCCTGCGGTGATCGCGTATAATTACTTTCTCACCCGGATTCGCGGTACAGCGTTCCGGTTGGATTCGGTCACCATCGAACTTCTGGCATCTCTCCCGACCGCTGCATCGAAGACGAAACCAGTTCCGGTCGGAGTTCAAGGATGACCCTAGAGTCCCGTCACCGCCGGTTTCTGGCAGAAATCAACGTCATCCCCCTCGTCGATGTGGTCCTCGTCCTCTTGGTGATTTTCATGGTCACTGCGCCGATGCTCTATCGTGGGATGGACATTAATCTGCCGACTTCCGCTACGAATACGATTAAACCGGAGATGCGTACGGTCCTCACGATTGAAAAGGATCAACGACTGTATCTTGACAAGGATCCGGTCGGAGTCGCTCAGCTGGAACAGAAATTGAAGCTCTTGAAACGGGACCATCCGGATGTGTCTCTCTATCTCAGGGCGGACCGAGAGGTGCCTTATGGTGTCGTGGTGCAAGTTATGGACGGTGTCAAGAAGGCCGGGATCGAGAAGATCGGGATGGTGACGGACCCGGTCGGGCCTGAGCGTGTTGGAGCTCCACAAACTCCGCACCTCCCGTCGCGAAAAAGTTGATGCAACGTCGTCGAGGGGGCTGGTGGTTATGTCGTCCCAGGCATCGCTCCTCTCAGGTATGGGGTTCGATCATGGCGGTCAGTCCGCGCTGTCAGTTCGACTCAAGCGAACATTGGCGTTGTCACTCGCTGTTCATGTGGTTGTCCTGCTCATCGCGACAGGGCTCCGGCTTCCGCAACAGGGTGAACGCCCGATGACGTCTGTGGAAGTGTCGCTGGTCAGTTTGCCGACACCCATGAGACCAACCGAATCGGCGAAGCCGGTCGAATCAGCAAAGATCCCGGAACCGAAGCCGGCTCCTGCCCCGTTAGTCAAGGCGGTGGCGCCCAAGGCAGCTCCAGCTGTCGTGCCTCCAGCAGGTGAGAAAAGAAGAGACATGTTCCAGGATCTTCAGCTTCCGCCGGATGCGCCGAAGTTTGGAGATTTGAGCCCTGCAACAAAATCGGTGGCTCAGCCTCAGCAGGCGGCGAAGGCTTTCGATATCCCGCGGGTGCCGGATATGGCGCACGACCAGGTCGCGAAGATTCCGCAGCGGTCTTCGGTCAGCGACGACATGAATCGTGAGTTAGAAGAAGAACTGAAAAAGATCAAACAGTTTCAACCTGCGGCTAAGCTGGACGTTCCGAAAGAGGTGAAGCCAAGCGAGACGTCAGTCAAACCGGCGCCTCAGCAAGAGGTGAAAGTTCCGGCAGCCAAGGCTCCCGAGACGACCTTGAAGATTTCCGGTTCGGCTGGATCGAATCCCTACTGGGCTCGTGTGCAGTCTATTATTAGCAGTCACTGGGAGCCACCCCCTATTGATATGGCTGGGCAAACCTATACGATGATCGTCAAATTTCGGCTTCAACGGGATGGGACGATCAAAGATGTGGTTGTACAGCAGTCTTCAGGGAATGCCTATTTTGATATGGCGGGTCAGCGTGCCGTGCTGCGGCCACGAGTCCTGCCCGTGTTTCCTGCCGATATGGCCGACAGCTATAAAGATGTAGAGATGGTTTTTCGAGTCGGAGAGTCGGTCGGATGACACGAGTGAAATTGATCGGTGCCTGGTTCGGGGGAGTCCTGCTGTTAGCGGGAGTCGTGGGTATTCTTGAGTCTGGGGCGGCAGATGTGTTCCTCGAAGCCACTCGTCCGGACTTTCAAAAAATTACCCTCGGTGTGATGGGAATACACAACGCAGGCGGTCCCGATTGGCTGGGTGGGCGGATCGAGGAAGTTCTAAAAAAGGATGTGAAGCGCTCGCTGGTCTTTGATCTGGTGGATTTGCCGAGTTTGGGAATTCAACCATCCGATATTGGCAATGGGGTGGGAATTGGCTCCAAGGTCGTCTTCAAGCAGGCGGCTGAAAAGGGTGTGTCGGTGTTGGTCTGGGGAAAAGCAGGCATGAAAGGGACGGACAAAGACGCCGATGTGAACATGGAAGGCTTCGTCTATGACAACGGCAGCGATGAACTCGTGGGAGGAAAGCGCTACGTAGGATCGACCTCGGTTGTGCGGCTGATGGCGCACCGGTTTGCCGACGAACTGGTATTTCGTTACACGGGCGAGCCGGGCATTGCACGGACGAAGATAGCCTATGTGGCTGAACAGGGGGCTGCCCGTGAGCTGTTCGTGATGGATTACGATGGCCACGATACACGCCAACTCACCGCCGATGGATTCCTGAACCTCATGCCGCAATGGTCTCCGGATCGCCGGTTCCTTATCTTTACCGCCTATCGCAATCGCAATACACAGGACATCGATATGATCGAGTTGGCGACGGGCAAGCGATGGACGGTGATTTCCCTGGGGGGGCTGAACATCACTCCGGCACTGTCCCCTGATGGAAACTTCCTGGCGTTTGCCTCCAGTCACGAAGGTAATTCCGAACTCTATCGGTTGGATACAAGGACGAAAGTCATCCAACGATTAACAGTAAATCCGTCCGGCGACTTGTCCCCTTCCTGGTCTCCAAACGGAAGAGAAATGGTGTTTGTATCGGATCGGGGGGGCGGGCCGCAATTGTTCCTCATGGGTTCAGACGGCACGAACGTGCGCCGTCTGACGTTTGAAGGCGATTACAACGCGGCTCCGGTGTGGTCGCCGCGCGGGAACTGGATCGCTTACGTGTGCCGGACGCACAGAGAGTATAAGCTCTGTGTCATTTCGCCGGACGGACAGAAGCGAATGCAATTGACGACAGGACCGGGCGTCGATGACTCACCTTCCTGGTCGCCGGATGGCCGGCATTTGGTCTTCAGTTCGACGTCCGATGGAAAGAGCCAGATCTATATGATCGATGCCGATGGCAAGGACATCGAACGGCTCACCTTCCAGGGGACGCACAATAGTGCGCCCTCCTGGTCTCCGGCATCGTGAGGATGACATTTCAATTGTATTGGATGAATGACGGCCAATGATCGAGATCACTAACTTTGGAAAAGGAGATAGAGGTATGAACAAGGCACTCTGTACATGTAGTGTAGCTCTGGCGTTGAGCGCGGCATTGATTAGTATGCCTGCCTGCTCCAAAAAATCCGTACAATCCGGCGGGGACTCTCAGTCCACGCAAGGGACGGCAAAGGGAGATAGTTCGAAGTCCGGTGTCGGCAGTTTCCCGGACACCAGCATTCAGTCGGGGAGCGGAGGGCTTCGAGGTCTCGACAAGAACCCCTCAGAAGAGCGTGTGGGCAGCGGCACGATGCTGGCGAAGGTGGATCCCTCCAGCGGTGTCGAAAGACAAATGGATGAGGTCAGGGCCGAACAGGCCGCTTCAGCCGCAGCGGGTTTGCGGGATGTATACTTTGGCTATGATAGCTGGACGATTTCCGAGGAAGGGCGTCAAGCGTTGACTCGCGATGCTGAGTGGATGAAGTCCAACCCGAGCACGTTCGTCAAAGTGGAGGGGAACTGTGACGAGCGCGGGACCTCCGCCTACAACCTCGTTCTCGGTGAAAAACGGGCGAAAGCCGCTAGGAACTATCTGGTCGAACTCGGTGTCGGAGCCAATCGTCTGTCCGTGGTGTCGTATGGGAAAGAGCGACCGCTGTGCAATGAACATGCGGAATCGTGCTATCAGCAGAATCGGCGAGGACATCTTGCAGTGAAGACCGGGAAGTAGGCGGCGTACGTTTTATCGCATCGGTTGTGACTCCGTTGTCTGAGAAGGTGAGCTGGGCATTCCTTTATCATAGGTGGGTGGAACAATGAGGAACCATTTAGATACTAAGGGAACCTGGACGACGATCTGTGCACTCTGTACCGTGTTGTCGACCGGCTGCGTTGCGCAGCAAGCCGATCTCAAACAGACGGAGAAGGTTCTTCATCAGCGCATCAAGCAGTCGAGCGATGAGTCGGCACAGACCCGTGCGCGACAGAGTCAGGAGATTTCGGTGCTTCGGGAGCAGGAGCTGCCGCAGTTGCGTGGCGAACTGGAGCGTGCGTTGCATCAGGCTCAGGAACTTCAGGGCAAGCAGGAAGACCTCAAGCAGCGATCGGTGCAACTTGAGCAACAAACCAAGCGGCTCGAACAATTGGCCGGCAAGCTGGAGGCGGGCTACAATCAGGTGCGAGAGAGTCTCAATGCGCAAGACGTCAAAAACAAACAGGATCGCGATCAGCTCCGCATGGATGTGAACGCTCGCCTTGACGATGTGAGCCGACAGATGGAGGTGGTGCGAAAAGAGATTATCGATGTTGTACAGAAGACGAACAGCGGACTTGCCAAGAGTCTCGACGCCCGTCTGGACGAGAACAATGCTCGGACCGAACAGTTGTCCTCAAAGTTCGCACTGTTCAGTCTGTCCTTAACGGCGTTCAGGGAATCGTTGACAGGGCTCAGTGAGCGGGTGAGCCAAGAAGAGCAGGCGGGCAAAGCATCGGCGACTCATATCAATGAAATGAACAAGGCGGTGACCGGTCACTTAGCCGAGGTGAATAAGAGTGTCACATCTGTCGCCCAGAAGTTTTCCGCCCGCTTCGATGAACAAGACCGTCGTCTGGATGCCCTCTCCAAGGCCGTTGATCAGGATGCGCACGTGCGAGGGGGAAATAAGGGAGGAGCACGTCAGTCAACCACGAAGCCGGCCCACCGATCGGCAGTGGCGCCTTCGTCTGAAACCTCAAAGGTTGAGCAAGAAATGCCCGCGGCTTCGCTCTCTGCGCAAGCGGAAGAAGGACAATCGGCTGAAGTGGTGACGTCGGCCGTCGAGTCCGAGGAACCGCCGCGTCCGCAAGTCAGTCAGAGTGGGGAGCGCTCAGACAAAGTCGAGTACGAACGTCTACTAGCACTGTTTCGTGATGGAGACTTGGATGGAGCCCGGCAGGGGTTCGCCGCATTCTTGCGTGACTATCAGAACTCGGATCTGTCTCCAAATGCGCGCTATTGGCTCGGTGAAGCGCATTACGGCAAGAAAGATTATCGACAGGCGATCGATTCGTATGACCGCGTCGAACTGGATTTCCCCCGGAGTGAGAAAGTACCATCGGCAATCTTGAAGAAAGGGTATGCGTACCTGGCTATGAAAGATAAGAAGCGCGCTTCTTCGGCATTCAAACAGGTGGTGACGCTGTATCCACGGACTCCTGAGGCCGGAAAAGCATCCGATAAACTATCCCAGTTGAAGGAGTCGCGATAACTGTGAAGTGTAAGAACATAGGCACAAAGGGGTTGGTCGTTCTCATGGCCGCGGTGGTACTGTGGCTCTCGGGATGCGCCAATCATGCGGATTTTGTAGAAATGCGTGACCACTTGGCGACAGTGGCGAAGTCTCAAGATCAAGATCAAAAGCGGCTGGATGCGCTGCAACGACGCTTAGAGTCGCTGGAGCGGGTGAAGGATAGCGAATCTGCCAGGCAGAAGCTCGATCCGAAACTCGATTCGAAGTTCGATGAACTGTCTGTACGGGTCCAAAGGTTAGAGAGTCGGTTGGCGAAATCCGATGAGATCATGGGTATTCCGGTTGTGCCCAAGATGGAGCCGGTACCGGGAGATCTCTCTCGTCCTTCTAAGCCACAGAGGCCGGCCTCGGCCGCAGACGTGCCGACGTTGGTGCCTGGCGTTCCCACGATTACCCCGACGTCGGCGTTCAATCTGGCGTACAACGATTATCTCAACGGGAAATATGATCTTGCCGTGGCGGGCTTTCAGCGATTTGTGAAAGACTTTCCCGGTACGTCGCTGACGCCCAATGCGTACTACTGGTTGGGTGAGTCCGCCTATCAGCAGAAAGATTACGTGCGTGCGATGCAATCCTTCGAGTACCTTGCGGCGGAGTACCCGGGAAACGAGAAGGTGCCGGCTGCGTTGTTCAAATCGGGGCTCGCGGCTGGAGAAACCGGAGACCTTGCCAAGTCGAAGAAGAATCTCAAGCGGGTCATCGAAGAGTTCCCCGCGTCGGACGAGGCGAAGCTGGCCAAGAATAAGCTGGCAGAAATTCGTTGATCGGACGCCCATTGAAACGGCTAGGAGTTTGCGGAAAAAATATTGTGGCACGGTGGAAATTCAATCGCCTGCACGCCTGGGACTAGAGGGAAACACTGCGCAGGATGCTCAAAAAGGTCGTTCAGCAAGGCCGCAGCGAGCGAAGAGGCGAGGCGTACGCTTCGGTACGTTGAGCTTCTGAGCGAAGCGAGAACGCCGCTGGCGGACTTTTTCAGCATCCTGCTCATGGCAGCTTCCTTGTTCCCGGTATTCCCTGGAGTCTAGCGTCATGCCCGCCGCCAGTTGTTCCGCCAAGATCCATGTTCTTCCAGACGACGTTGTCAGCCGTATCGCGGCCGGTGAGGTTGTCGAGCGTCCTGCCGCCGTCGTCAAAGAATTACTGGAAAACAGTCTCGACGCAGGCGGTCTGCATATCACGGTCGATGTGAAGGGTGGTGGCCTTTCCCTCATTCGAGTGACGGATGATGGAGAGGGAATCAATCGTGCCGATCTTCCCCGCGCCTTCGAGCGGCATGCCACCAGCAAGCTCAGGTCCGATCGGGATCTCGCTTCGGTGACGACGATGGGCTTTCGCGGCGAGGCGTTACCGAGTATCGCATCCGTCTCCCATGTGCTGGTGACGACCGCCACCAGGCAGGATACGGTGGGGTCACAGTGTACTCTGGTCGCGGGAGCAGGCAGTGCGATCGTTGATGCGCCTCCCGTGCCTGGCACCCGGATCGACGTCGCCAATCTATTTTTCAATCAACCGGCCAGAAAGAAATTTCTCAAATCGACCACGACTGAGTTTTCCCATATCAATCATGTCGTGCAACTCGCAAGCCTCGCCTGGCCATCGGTACACTTTCGCCTGACCCATAACGGCCAGGAGATTTTCAACTATCCAGCCGTAACCACGGATCGTGATCGAATCCTCCAAGTATTTCGCCAGGCGTTTCTCGATCGGACGATTGAGGTGCTAGGCAGGACAGCGGGCTTGTCGATCCGTGGTGTGATGGTCGATCCTCTCCATGCACGGTCTTCGAGAACGCCGCAAGAATTGTTCGTGAATCGGCGTCCCATCCGCAATGCAACCGTGTTTCATGCGGTCATGGATGGGTATGGATCGTTTCTATCCAAAGGGCATCACCCGACATTCGTGCTTTTTCTGGATATCGAACCCAACCGGCTCGATGTCAACGTGCATCCCACGAAGAAAGAAGTTCGTTTTGCGGAAACAGAAGCGCTTCATCAGTTGGTGCGCCAATCAGTCCGCCATGCACTCGGTGGCTCCGAGCGGAAGGTTGTGCTGGGTCTGTCGCCGCAAGCGTCGGAGTTCGTTCCCACGGTCGAGCGGCAACCCGCATCGTTCGAGGATGCTCAGTCGGCCGCCTCGCTCTCAGCTCGCGGACAGGATTCTCGGATTGATGCGAGTGATTCGGTGGCTTTCCCCGGCATCGTCGAAGGAAGTCAGTTGCCCCTCGCTGCGGAGGCATCGGTGGAATATCGGTCTGCAGAGAAGCCCGAGATCGTACCGTTCGGTCAAATCCTCCGAACCTATCTCGTGGCGCAGGTGGGCGAAGAACTGCAAGTGATCGATCAACATACGGCGCACGAGCGTGTGCTCTTTCAACGGCTGTGGCGAGGGTGGCAGAATCGAGATATTCCCTCGCAGCCGTTGTTGATTCCTGAACCGATCGAACTGTCGGCGGCGCAGAGCGCCCTGCTGCTCAAACGTGCTGACGATCTGGAGAAACTGGGTCTCCTGATTGAACCGTTTGGCGCGATGGCCGTAGCGGTTCGCGGGGTACCGGTCGGGCTCGGCAAAGTGGATGCGACCGTGTTAGTGCAGGACTTGCTCAATGATTTGACCGAGTGGGAGAGCACATCGTCTTTGGAGATGCGGGTACAGCCTGTATTGGCGTCGCTGGCTTGCCATGGAGCGGTGCGTGCCGGACGCGCGTTGACCCTTCCTGAAATTCAACAGCTGATTCACGATTGGGTGCAGGAAGGATTGATCATGACCTGTCCACATGGGCGCCGCACGGCGTTTCGCCTTTCGACAGATGAGCTTGCCAAGCTATTCGGGCGGGTTGGATGGGCATGATGGCCGTTCCAACGAGAGCGACGTTCCGTCTCTCCGGGTCACAAGTACGTTCCAGGCCGGTGGTCGTGATCGTGGGGCCGACTGCGGTGGGGAAGAGCCGCGTCGCGGTCGAGGTGGCAAAAGTTTTCGAGACCGAGGTGCTCGCGGCCGACTCGCGACAAGTCTATCGTGGAATGGATGTCGGGACGGACAAACCGGCCCCGGAGGAGCGCCAGGGTGTTCCCCATCGGTTGATCGATCTCGTCAATCCTGACGAATCATTTAATGCGGGGTTGTATCGCCGTCAGGCGATCGATGAGATCGAGCGTCTCTATGGAGACCACCGTCTTCCTTTAGTTGTGGGTGGCACAGGGCTCTATGTGCGAACCCTCCTCAAGGGTTTGTGCGACGCACCGCCGGCCGATCCGATTCTGCGGGCTGCTCTGCGGCGGGAGGTGAAGGATCAAGGGCATGATCGTCTCTATGCGCGACTCGTGGAAGTGGATCCTGCAGCCGCAGCACGGTTGCATCCACGCGACGAATCGAAAGTGATCCGCGCGCTGGAGGTGCACCAGCTCTCCGGTCGTCGGATGTCGGAATTTCAGCAGGAGCATGGGTTTGCCGAGCGGCCATTTTCAACGTTGATCATCGGCTTGAACCGAGACCGTGACGCGCTGTATCGGCGTATTGAAGAGCGGATCGATTGGCAGCTGGCTCACGGTTTGATCGAAGAGACGCAGCAGCTCTTGATTCAGAGACATCAGCGTACCAGTGCGGCGATGAAGGGCTTGGGGTATCGGCAGGTGGCCGAGCACTTGGCCGGCGAATACGATGCCGCTGAAATGGTTCGGCGATTCAAGCGGGACACAAGACATTTCTCCAAACGACAAATGACGTGGTTCCGAAAGGAACCGGGGATTCAGTGGTTGACGATCGAGGAATCGGATTCGGTTCAGCACACGGCGGCACTGGTCATCGGACAAGTGGATCAATTTGTCACCACACTTGGGGAGTAGGGATGATACGACGGGGGAGCGCCGCACGCGCGGACATCGGGATCATCGGCGGCAGCGGGCTGTACGACGTCGAGGGCCTTCGGAAGGTCAAAGAACTCACTGTCAAGACTCCCTTCGGGGCTGTGTCCGACAAGGTGGTGCTCGGCGAGTTGGAGGGAATTCGTATCGCGTTTCTCTCGCGGCATGGACGAGGCCATCGGATCAATCCGTCCGAAATCAACTATCGCGCGAATATTTATGCGCTGAAGTCGCTGGGTGTTCGGCGGGTGATTTCTGTGAGTGCGGTCGGCAGCATGAAGGAGTCGATCAAGCCCGGCGACGTCGTGTTGCCGGATCAGTTTATCGATCTCACCAAACGACGCGTGTCAACCTTCTTTGAGGGAGGGATTGTCGCTCATGTGGCGTTCGGCGATCCGGTCTGCGCCTCGCTCGGGACGGCATTGTTGGATGCGGCCCGTGCAGTCGGCGCGACGGTACATCAGGGCGGTGTCTATCTTTGCATCGAAGGGCCGCAGTTTTCGACCAAAGGGGAGTCTCGGTTGTACCGCCAGTGGGGTGCGAGTGTGATCGGGATGACGAATCTCCCTGAGGCCAAGCTCGCACGCGAGGCGGAACTCTGTTACGCCACGGTGGCTTTGGCCACCGATTACGACTGTTGGCATGAGACGGAAGAGGCGGTGACCGTCGAGGCGATCTTGACCACGCTCCGTCAGAATGTCACGCTGGCCAAGCGACTATTGCGGACGGCGATGCGCGCAGTGGCCGAGGTCAAGACTTGCAACTGTCACTGCGCGTTGCAGAGCGCCATTATTACGGCACCGGATCGGATGCCCGCCTCGCTCCGACGCAAGCTGGCCTTGTTGATCGATCGGGTCGTTCCCGGGAAGAAAGGAAACCGGTAAGCATGGGGAAGCTGCTCGTTGTCGGATCTGTCGCGTTGGATACAGTGAAAACGCCTTTTGGAGAGGTCAGTGAGGTTCTGGGAGGTTCGGCCACTTTTTTTTCAACTGCGGCCAGCTATTTTACCAGTGTGAATCTCATTGCCGTGGTGGGAGAAGATTTTCCGCCGCAACACCTGGCCTTCCTCAAAAGTCGAGGCATCGATTTGACCGGGTTGGAGCGGAGGCCTGGGGAGACGTTTCGGTGGAAAGGGGAGTACACGCATCAGTTGAACGAAGCGCACACGCTCGATACGAAACTCAACGTATTCGAAACCTTTCGGCCCAAGATACCCGAAGCCTACCGATCCCCAGATCTCTTGTTCTTGGGCAATATCGATCCAGAGCTTCAGTTGGATGTGCTGCAGAAGCTTCCGCGTCCGCCGTTGGTCGCGTGTGACACGATGAATTTTTGGATCAACGGCAAGCGGGATGCCTTGTGGCGGGTTTTGGAGCAGGTCGATATTCTGATCGTGAACGATGGAGAGGCTCGGGCGCTTGGTGAAGATACGAATCTGGTGAAGGTTGCACAAAAAATACTTGCGCGTGGGCCCAAGCACCTCATCATCAAGCGTGGGGAGTATGGGGTCTTGATGTTCAACGAGAAGCACGTGTTTGGGGCTCCCGCCTTTCCCCTGGAAGACGTACGCGATCCAACTGGTGCGGGGGATACCTTCGCCGGCGGTTTTTTGGGCTACCTCACGGCGACCGGCAATCATTCAGTCGAGGCGTTCAAGCAAGCGATTATCTTCGGGAGTGTCATGGCGTCATTTGCCGTAGAAGCCTTTAGTCTTGACCGTTTGCGAATCCTAGATTACAAAGAGATTCAAGAACGGTTTCGAGCCTTTAAGCAATTGACTCATTTCGAGGACATTTCGTAATGCAGCACCTTGTTGCCGGTTCGATTGTTCGAACATTTGCGCGCCCGTTACTGGTGTCGGCTCTATTGATCGGAGGGCTGTCCGGCTGTGCCACATCTGAAGGTTCGGCGCAGAAGTCGAAGGGATACTACCAGGAAGGCCTCGCGAGCCTGGACCATGATCAGCAGAAAGCCTTTGTGTCGTTCCAGAAGGCCGTGAAGCTCGATCCGAATAACAAAGAAGCACGATATGGGCTCGGCCATATTCTGGCGATGCAGGGTAAGTTTCCCCAAGCCGAAGAAGAATTTGTCGCCGCGACAAAGCTCGATGAAAACTACTCGGAAGCGTACACCTATCTGGGCCAGGTTTTGGAGAAACAGGAGCGGTGGAAGGAAGCGATCGCCGCATTCCGTCGGGCGCTGACCAATCCTTTGTATGCCACGCCGGACCTGGCCCGATTCCATCTCGGCCGGGCGCTGGCTCACGAAGGCGATTATCAGGGAGCGATGGAGTCATATGAGGATGCGTTAGCGGTGAATCCACCCAACGTGCCCCCGGCATTGTTGCACTTGGAGCTGGGGCGTGTGTATTACAAACTGGGGTTCGAACGACGCTCAAGGGAAACGTTGACCAAGGTGGTGACGCTTGATAAGGGCGGCGAGTATGCTGCATCCGCGAAGGAACTGCTGGCACGGCTGAAGCCGTAGAGAGACACGCATGGAGTCGATCGGCGAATTTTTCAGGCAGGTGCGAGAGACCAAAGGGCTCACCATCGACGAAGTCGCATCGAAGACGCGCATTCGAACTGATTTTGTGAAGGCGCTGGAGGATGGGAACTTCGCCAAGTTGCCCGATCAAGTGTTTGCGCGAGGCTTTGTCCGGTCCTATGCCCGGTCTCTCGGACTCGATGAAGAGGATGCGATCCACCGGTTCGCCCAATCGGCCGGCGCCTATTACGACAAGCAGGTCGAGCGGGAACGTTTGAAAGTCAGACAGGCGGAAGAAGAGCGAAAGAGGCAAGCCAATCGAAAGGCCGTCGCGATTGCGATCGGGATCGCGATTCTCACGCTCATCTTCTTGCTAAGCCGCGAGCAGTCATCGCTCTTGGTCCGTAAATCGAGTACAGACGCTCCGGTTCCCGCATCCAAGCGAGCCGTCCCACCGATTCCAGAACCTCAGGGCGCACCACCAGTCCAGCAGGCCGAGGTCGTTCCGCCGGCTCCTCCGCCGGTGGTCCCTAAGGCCAAACCAAGTGAGCCCCCTGCCGTGGCAGCGAAGGCGAATGAAGGAACTACTGCTGGGCCAGCGACCAGCCCAGTATCCACAGCTTCGGTTGCGACTGAACTGGCGGCTCCGGCTCCTGCGTCGCTCGGAAGCGACGGGCCGCTGGGAGGGATTTCGCTCGAAGGGTCTGGAGCAGCGGAGGGGCAGTTGGCACTCGACCTTGAGGCGACAGAACTGAGTTGGGTCGTCGTTCAAATCGATGGCGGCAGTCCCCAGGAGGCGTTGCTCCGACCTGGAGAAAAAGCCAGATACAAAGGCCAGGACCAGTTTATCCTGACCCTCGGCAACGCCGGGGGCGTCAAGGCCGAACTCAACGGCAAACCTCAAAAGGCCTTCGGCCCGAGCGGCAAGGTCGCACGCGACATCGTCATTAAACGCTAACGACTCTCCAGCACCGTCCGTCCGGTCACAGTACGTGTTCTCCGTCACCCGTTTCGGTGGCATCTCTTCACTCAAATCCAAACAGGCTCCGGTTCTGTGGCCGACTGTCCTGGCTCGTTGCGCCTAGTGTGCGATACGGAGGGATGAGGCACCGTAGCAAGGACTGAGGCGAAATGGCGTCACCCTCTCCAGACTGCCGAGATTCATTGAAGTATAGATGCCTCTAACTAGCCGAAATATCGCGTCTTGCTGTGAGGGTCTTCTGGCACGAGCCTTGATAGTTATCTGGTAGGATTGAGCGAAAGTCGGCGGACTGGAAGTGAGCATGCGGCTGGGAGCGAGAGAGCAAAGTGAAGGAGTCGTAGACCAGGAAGCCGTTTCGAGAGCACCCTGGATTGCTTGACATGAGTGGAGGCCATTGTTATATTCGCCCGCGTTTTGACGCTTTGATATGAATCTCATGAGCCAGTGGCTCGATACCGAATTCACGTGCGGTGGTTAAACACAAAGGAGGAAATCTGATGGGGTATTTTGCTAAGTTCCTGGGAATTAGCGCAGCGCTGATGCTGCTGTCGGTATCGGTGGTCGGAGCCGAGGAGAAGGATCCGACCAAGGCCCGCGTTCCGGCTGATCAGATTGCCGACGCAAAGGCCAACAAGAATCCGGTTGCCGCGACCCCGGAGAATATTGCCAAAGGAAAGGCGCTGTACGAGGGTAAGGGCACCTGCTTCAATTGTCATGGGAAAGATGGGAATGGCCAGGGCGAGGCTGGGAAGGTGCTGAATCCGAGCCCCCGGGATTTCACGAACTGCAAGTTCCATAAGAAGCGGAAAGATGGGGAGCTTTTCTGGGTGATCAAGAACGGGAGTGCAGGCACAGGGATGATCTCCTTGACCCCGGCAATTATCACTGAAGAGGAAGCCTGGACGATCATCAACTACGAGCGGACTTTCTGCAAGGGCGAGTAGTTTCTTCGAAGCAATAGGTTCAAGAGGGTGGAGGACCGAATCCTCCACCCTCTTTTTTTGTCTTCCGATCCTATGGTTCTGCCTGCTAATGGGCTTCGGTGCCCAGGATCGCAGCGATTCTGGTCAATATCAAGGCAGCGGAAGGATCGGTTGGGCTGACCGCCGGAACAGCGAACGGGCGTTGCTCCTGGTTCATATAGGTCTTGGAGGCCCAACGCACTTTCTGACTGAGATACGCCACCGTTTCGCCGAGTGTCACGCTGCCATCTCGGTTGGTGTCGGCTTCACCGCGCATGGCCCGCAGCAGATAGTATGTGAACAGGCCGTGCCGATGTTGGTCGTCCTCCAACCCCTGCCCGATGCCACTGGTCCCGATGACATGGAGCGTCGACCCTCCTGTGGGATTCCATTGGGGAAGGGTGGTTTTGGTTCGGTTATCCGGTCCCATACGCGACACAGTGCCATCGAACAGAAACAGCGTCTGTTTCGCTTTCAAGCGAGACAGTGCTGCATCTAGATCCTTGAGCGGGTATGTCCGTGAAGTGGTCGCGGAGGTCCCATCGTAGGGCACCAGGAACGTCTCTCCCGTCGAAGAGACTGAAGCCAGACCGGCAAAATATATAATAACGACGGCGTCCTTATTTATGTGAGGCGGCAACCAATCCAGCAACGCTTCGTCAATATCTGCGCGTATAGCTTTCCAGTCTTGCAGTAGAAGAATATTGGAGGCGGGTACGCCACCGAGGGCCTGAAAATAGTTCGAGACCATCTGGGCATCCGAGGAAGCGAACTTGCGGGATGGGATCTGCCGGTCTCGATACGATCCGATCCCAATTGAGATCAAGTATGTGTGGGGCTGCCGAAATTCGGTGATGACAGCAGGGATTTGGTCCACGTCATCGGCATTGATGCCGGTCGGTTGAATCGACAGGGCCAGGGTTTGAGTCGGCGGCTGAGTCTGGATTTCTGAATCAGAGACCGTCACGCGGATCTCAGCCGTCTGTTGTTGCATGGACTGCGGTACTGTTGCCGAAAATTCGATCGCGCGGGATTGGCCCGGTTGGAGTCGTCCGATAGCCAGCCTGGTGGTGGGAAATTGTGCAAGCAGCGAGGCAGTTCCCGTCAAGGTGGCTATGACGCTCTGAAGGTCTTGCTCTCCTCCATTCACGAGGTCGATGCGCACCCGAATGCGCTCGCCTCCTTCAAAGACTAGATTGCTGTTCTCGTCCAGCACAGTGGCCTTAAACAAGAGTGTCGATGCAGTGTCTATGGCTGGTATGGTCGCTGCGGCTACTGGTGCTGGAGCGATTCCACCCGTCGCTGCCAGTTGGGCCCGGACGGCGTGTATGAATTGCGTTGAGAGCGCGATCCCGGCGTCATGCACGAACTCCCTGATATTGCCGTAATCGCATCGGCGCGGGGAGGGTTCTAGAATAAGGCGTTGGGTGTGTGCGATGGAAATGGTCTGCCGGCCAAGCTCCTTCCCAGCTGCATCTTTCAGGGTTACGAGTGTCTCGATGATCATGTCTGCAGGCACCCGATCATAGACATTATCCGCCCATAGTTTGAGGCCCGAGCGTTGGAGAGTGATCATGATCTCCTTGTCAGGCAGGATCTGTGCTGGGACTCCACCGGTCACGGTCACAGCCGCAAAGTTCTGAGAAGCCGCGTCAATCATTACCGATTCGACGACTTCTCCCACGTTGAGCTCGTGGGGGCTGTTGCATCCATCGATATACTGCATCTTGAGGTTGGTGAGGGAGGGGTCGAAAGTCAGCTTGACAGAGTTGGCCAGGCGCGGACCCATGTCCGGTAAGGGGGCTCGGTGGAACAGGGATGTCACCTTCTCACATCCCCACAGCCCACCGACCGAGATGAGCAAGCACGTGAGCATGGCCCAGCGCATCATGAGTCGTTGAGATAAGCCTGTTGGGTGTCGTTCGACGACTATGGCCTGAGGAAGGTGTCCGCCGTGACTGGTTTGGCTACTGGAATTCAAGCTGGGCACCGTACCGAAATGTCAGGCTGAATGCAACAGGACGCAGGTTTCCGCTGGACTTGACAGATCTGCTGATGGGAAGCGAACGTAGAAAAGTGGAGAGTGCGGCGACGGGCGAACCTGCATAGCCGAGAGGTGGGGGATGCACCATCTGTTAAATCAAATATGTCTCGCGCTCAGCGCGGCATTCTTGGTTTCTTGTGCCTCCACCATTCCGCCTGCACGGATCGGCGATTATGTTTCCTCAGGGCGCCAGATCGGCGACAACACGTTTACGAGGATCGATCAGCGACCACTGCAGGCAGGGCTTGTCGTGGTGTCGGATACGGCAGCGCCTGGTGCGGCTTCAAATCTGCCGGAAGAGGCGCTGGTACGCCTCGGAGAAAGCCTGCAACGGGACCTTGGTCGAGCGATTCCTGTTGCGCTCACAGAGATGATTTCAGCCGACCGCATCAGGCCGCAGCCGGATGGAGACTGGATCCAGTTCGCTGAACTGGGGCGGCAACACGGGCTTGAATATCTGGCCGTTGTGGTGATCTCCAGCACTGAGCAGGAATACCCCATGACGTTTCATCTGGGATTGACTACACACGCGCAGCCTGGATTTCGTCGAGATAACTGGTCGCTGCTGGAATTTGCTCTGTTGGACTTGAAGCACAATCAGATCTTACTGCAGGCCGAAGGACGAGGTTGGGCCACGCTGGATCGTCCGAGTGCGCCAGGGGTCAATCAATGGTATCCGGCTATCTACCTGCGCCCTCAGAATGAGCGGCGTATCTGGCCTCCGACGTACGGGGGTGCGCCGAATACGCTCCGGGTCGTGTCCTTTGAGCAAGCGGCCAAGCGGCTGGTGCTGAAGCTACAGAACTCATGGCTCGGGGTATAGGAATCGGAGGCGACAGCTAGGGAAAGTCGCTGCGGAATAGCTGCCCACATCGCGCTTCTCGCGGCACGGTTCTCCATCTTCCTTCCCCACTGGCTTTGTTTGCAAGAGTCAGCCGGAAACTATTAGTCTTTGAAGCCCTTGGAAGGGATAGTGTACAATGTACCGTTCAGCTCATGCAGTTGCGTCGGTTAACCCTTTGGAGGAACGCTGATATGGTCACGCCGAGTAAGGGGGGGAATGTCCGAGGGCTTGTCGCAGGTATCGGTCTGATTATGAGCGCCTTCGCGGTTGCTGTCCTGCCGAGTGAACCTACAGCCGTTGCCGCCGGGGTTCCAGCCGGGATGACACAAGGATTTTCAGAGATCGTTAAAAAGGTCACGCCGGCGGTGGTGAACATTGCGGTAACTGGAGGTGGAGAAGGCCGGGGACGAGGCCGGAAGGCGCCGGTGCCGCCAGGTCCCTTCGGTGGGCCTCCTGGTGAAGAAGCGCCTGAGGGGGAACTCCCGACTCCTCCGCCGATGCCGCCTGGCGGAGGGCATGGACGCCCTGAGCAAAGCGCCGGATCCGGCGTCATTTTTGATCCGAACGGATTTATCGTGACCAACAATCATGTCGTCGAAGGCGCCACGCAGATTACCGTCACGCTTAGTGATCGACGTGAGTTCAGCGCGAAAGTGGTGGGAACCGATCCAAAGACGGACTTGGCAGTGGTCAAGATCGAAGCGAAAGATCTTCCATCTATGAAATGGGCTGAGTATGAGAAATTACAGGTCGGCGATCTTGTGTTGGCAATCGGCAGTCCGTTTGGACTGAGTTCCACTGTGACTCTGGGCATCATCAGCGCCTTGGGTCGCGGCAATGTCGGGATTGCAGACTACGAAGATTTCATCCAGACCGACGCCGCGATTAATCCCGGTAATTCCGGTGGAGCATTGGTCAATCTGAACGGCGAACTCATCGGAATCAATACGGCCATCTTCTCAAGGACCGGTGGGTCCGAAGGGATTGGATTTGCCATTCCCAGCAGCATCGCATTGGACATCGTCGACAGCCTGCAAAAAACTGGCAAGGTTGTGCGCGGCTGGATGGGTGTCGCCATTCAAGAAATCACGCCGGCCTTGGCAAAGTCGTTCAAGTTGCCTGAACAGCGCAAGGGCGTGTTGATCAGCGATGTGAACGAAAATGGCCCCTCCCAAGCCGCCGGGATCCGTCGCGGCGATGTGGTGATCGCGTTCAACGGAAAAGAAGTTCAAAATGTGAGTCAGTTGCGCAACCTCGTCGCACGCACGATGGTCGGCAAGGATGCGCAAGTGAAGGTGTTGCGAGACGGCAAGGAACAGACCATTGCCGTGAAGGTGGCGGAGCGACCGACGGATGAAATGCTGGCGAAGAAGGAGCCATCAACTCCCAAGGAACCGGTCGAGACGGTCAAGCCGCCGGATAATGTCCTGGCCTCTCTCCGCGTGCAGGGGTTGGATGCGGGCACGATGAGTCAATTGAACATCCCCGCGAAGATGACCGGTGTCGTCGTGACGTCGGTCGAGAACGGCGGGGCTGCGGAAGCGGCGGGTCTGCAGCGTGGCGACGTGATTCAGGAAGTAAACCATGAAACAGTGAAGACGCTCGAAGACTTCCAGAAGGCCTCGATCAAGTTGAAGAAGGACGAGTTAGCCGTCCTGCTTCTGAGCCGGCAGGGGAATAACCTGTTTGTCGCGGTGAATCCTAAGTAACACGCATGACGCCGGCCGTGACTGCTCGATACGCGAGCGGTCGCGGCTAGCCATCGGATGACGGATCGTATGTCCAACGGCCCGAACTCATTCAACCAGTGGCTGCAGGATACGATCTTCAAGCCGCTGGAAGATAAGAAAATGCCGGTCATGGAGCACCTTGCGGAGCTCCAGGTCCGGCTGACGCGCACGGTGATCATTACCGCCGTGGTGTTTATTGCCACGTTTTTCTATGCCGATGTACTGGTCAAGTGGCTTCGTATTCCCCTGCAAAATATGTTTATGCCTCGCACCCTGTCGTGGGTGCCGACCGATCTGCCGACCGTTCCGTTCGTCTTTCTCGCGCCGGCTGAAGCGTTATGGCAAAACGTCAAGGTAGCCGGGCTCTTTGCTCTCGTCGCCGCGACCCCGTACATTCTGCTGGAAGTCTGGCAATTTGTCGTACCGGGCCTCCATGCCCAGGAACGGCGCTTCGTTGCTCCGTTTGTGGTGTTGACTGCGGTGGCGTTTTACACAGGGGTGGGCTTTGCCTTTTTCTTCGTGCTTCCATTCGCGCTGAATTTTTTGATCTCCTATGGCGTCAACGCCGGCTTCGTTCCCCAGATCTCCATTGCGCAGTACGTCGGATTTGCCCTCTGGTTTTTGATGGTGTTCGGGCTGATTTTCGAAGTCCCGCTCGCGATCACGCTCATGGCGAAGTTCGGATGGGTCGATGCGCCATTCCTGATTCGGTACTGGAAGTGGGCGTTGTTGGGATCCTTTGTGATCGCAGCGGTCCTGACACCAACTCCCGACCCGTTCAATCAGACGCTCATGGCGGGCCCCATGTTCCTTCTGTATTGGATTGGAGTGTTCAGCGCAAAGTTTTTCGGGAAGAAAAAACCCGCAGAGGATCAGGCTGGGCTTCCGGCGGTCGCTATGGCCACGGCAGGAGCCGGCACAACGGCTTCCGGTTCGATGCCGAAGTCCTCGGAGGGAGACTATGTCGGCGTGCCTACGGATCGACGACGCTGACGAGAACCAGTTGATCGGATATAAGGTTTTAGAGAAGGAACAGACATGGCTCGTGAATTGAACGTCATTCAACCTCCCAGCTCAGGCGGCAGCGATGCCTGTGTCTACATGTGGGCCTGCGCGATCTGCGATGAGAACGAATCCTGTCAGAAAGACAAGGAGGGGCATAGTCGCTGGTTGGTGGCCAAACGGATGGAGCGGATCGAATACAAAGTGCTCATCATGAGCAACAAGGGTGGGGTCGGAAAGAGCACCTGTACGACGAACCTCGCTGTGAGTCTCGCGCTCAAAGGGTGGCATGTCGGCATTTGCGACATGGACATCCACGGTCCGAACATCCCAAAGATGGTCGGGGCCGAAGGGCAGAAGCTCAAAATCAGCAGCTCCGGCGGGATTATCCCGTTTCAGGCGTACAACCTCAAGATTGCCTCGATGTCCTTCTTGTTGCAGAACTCGGACGATCCGATCATCTGGCGCGATGCGTACAAGTATGAGTTCATCAACCAATTGTTGGGCGGTGTCGAGTGGCAGGATCTCAATTTCTTGTTTGTCGACTTGCCCCCAGGAACTGGCAACGAGTCGGTCACCACCATCGATCTGCTCGGTAATGTCAGTGGTGCGGTGATCGTGACGACTCCACAGGAAGTGGCCTTGCTGGATTCACGCAAGTCGGTCACGTTCTGCAAAGACAGCGAAGTCCCGATCATCGGGATTGTCGAAAACATGAGCGGGTTAGAGTGCCCCCATTGTCACAACCATATCGAAGTGTTCCGGAAGGGCGGCGGAGAAGCCTCCGCGATGGACATGGGCGTGCCCTTCCTCGGGCGCATTCCGCTCGATCCAGATGTCGTGATCCAGTCCGATGCCGGGGAGCCGTTTGCGATGTTCAATTCCGACACGGCCACAGCTGAGTGCTACCATGAGATTGCGAACAAGGTCGAAGCGTTCTGTAAAAAGCGCGGGTCCCTTGTGAATATCGGGTCTCGGCAGGCGCACTGATGAAGGAGAGACTGTGAAGGCCACAGATGCGATAGAAGGGCTCACGCAGCTGCAGGAGGCGCAACGGATCGTGTTGGAGTCTACGCCGGTTTTGGGCGTAGAGAAGATTGCGATCCTTGATGCCCTGGGCCGCGTCCTCGGGGAAGATATTGTGGCGGAACGGGATAACCCACCCTGGGACAACAGCGCGATGGATGGGTTTGCCGTGCGGTGGGACGATATCAAACAGGAACATGCGATTCAGAAACCGGTGACGCTGACAGTGATCGAAGATGTGTCGGCAGGCAAGATGCCGTCAAAGTCCGTCGGCGTGGGGCAGGCGATTCGCATCATGACCGGGGCCCCGCTTCCGAAGGGGGCAGACACGGTTTTGAAGGTCGAAGATACCGAGCATACACCGGATTCTGTTCGCGTCTTCAAACCGGAACAGCAGGGCGCCAACATTCGGCCTCAGGGGGAAGACGTCAAGAAAGGCGGGTGTATTATCGGCAAAGGAACTCGGATTCGTCCGGGTGAAGCGGGAATGCTGGCGATCCTCGCCAAGTCGTTCATCTTTGCCTATCAACGTCCTCGGGTGGCGATCCTTTCGACCGGTGATGAACTGGCGGATTTGGACGAACGGTTCAGCGAAGATAAAATCATCAACTCCAACAGCTATGGGATTGCGGCTGCGGTGCAGGAAGCGGGTGGCATTCCCGTGTTGCTGGGGATTGCGAGGGATACCCCCGCCGCGTTGAAAGAAAAGATTTCGCACGGATTGACGGCGGATATTCTGGTGCTGTCCGGCGGCGTGTCGATGGGCGATTACGATTTCACGAAGACGGTTTTTCACGAACTGGGCGCAGACATGAATTTCTGGAAACTGGCGATCAGGCCTGGGCAGCCGCTTGCCTTCGGCAAGATTCAGGGTAAGCTGGCATTCGGCCTGCCGGGGAATCCCGTGTCCTCTATGGTGACGTTCGAGCAGCTCGTGCGGCCGGCGATGCTCAAAATGAGCGGGCACCGGAGTTACGGTCGGCCGGTCGTGCAGGCGGTTTTCCAGGAGAAGTTTTCTAAACGGACGGATCGGCGCCACTTTCTTCGCGGTGTGCTCACGCAGGAAGACGGCGTCTTCAAAGTTCGCACGACCGGCGCACAGGGCTCTGGAATCTTGACCTCCATGGTGAAGGCCAATTGTTTGATCGATATCCCGGTCGAAGTGGAACGAGTGAACCAGGGCGATCTGGTATCGGTGCAACTGTTGAGCGGAGAAGCCTGGGCCGGTCATTCCGAACATCAGCACACCGGTTCCCACCGGCTGTCCTGTTGCTGATTCAGAAAGGATGTCGATAGCCATCGATCGTGACTCAATAGCGACAATCATTCTTGTTCGCAGTTGACCCATGACGATTGACCATTGACCAGATACACGCATGGCCGTACCTATTGTGTCGTTTGTTGGTCGCTCGAACAGTGGCAAAACCACGCTGATCGAGCGCGTGATTCCAGAGTTGGTCAGAGCCGGCTACAAGGTGGCGACAGTAAAGCATGCCGGACACGGGTTTGACCTCGACACGGAAGGAAAAGATAGCTGGCGCCACAAGCAAGCCGGCGCCAGCAGCGTCGTGGTGCTTTCCAAGGGGAGTATGGCGATGTTTGCCGATGTGTCTGATCAGATGCGTGTCGAAGACGTGCGGGATCGGTTTCTCGATCACACCTATGACCTGATCATTGCCGAAGGATGGAAGCACGAAGGATATCCGAAGATTGTCATCGTCCGTGAGCAGATCGGCGAAATTTCTGTGTCTACGGAAGGGTTGCTCGCGGTGGTATCGGACAAGCCTGTAGATCTATCCGTACCACTGTTTGGACTGGACGATGTCGCCGGCGTGGCCGCCTTGATCATGAAGCATTTCCCACGATCACCATCTCGTGAGCAGTATGGGCTGGAAACCTAAGGCGGTCGCTGTCCTAGCCCTTCTTGCTCGTATTCGCGCTCGTTCAACATCCTGCTAAGTCTCAGATCACTCATGTTCACACCGGTCCTGCGCGTCCAACATCTGGTGAAACGGTTCGGCGAGTCCGTCGCCGTCGACGATATTTCGTTCGACATCAAGCAGGGAGAAATTCTTGGATTGCTGGGCCCGAATGGGGCGGGGAAAACCACCACGATTCAGATGCTGCTCGGGGTGGTGACACCGACCGCCGGCTCCATTCAGATGTTCGGACTCGATCTGGCGGCTCACCGTGAGGAGATTCTACAGCAAGTGAACTTTTCCTCGACCTATGTCTCGCTGCCTCAGGCGCTCACGGTCGAGGAGAACCTCTGGGTGATTGCTCGGCTGTATGGTCTATCTCACATCCAAGAGCGGGTCGATGACATCGTGAAGCGGCTTGAGATGGAGGAGTTTCGTCATAAAGTGACGCGCAAGCTCTCTTCCGGTCAAAGCACTCGTCTTGGGCTGGCCAAGGCGTTCTTGACCGAGCCGAAGATTCTGTTTCTCGATGAACCGACTGCCAGTCTGGATCCCGATATTGCACAAAAGATTCGGAGCTTCCTCAAGGAAGAGCGACGATCGTCAGGGCTCAGCGTGCTCTATACGTCGCATAATATGCACGAGATGGAAGAGATGACGGATCGGATCATCTTTCTCCAGCGGGGGAAGATTGTGGCGGAGGGGACGGCGCGAGAGATTGTGGCACGGTTTGGGCAGGCGGACTTGGAGGAAGTGTTTGTGAAGTTGGCGCGGGAGAAATAAAAAACCGTCAAAAGTCATAACATCATCAGGTCATAAAGTCCTCGGACTTCTTAGCAACTTGACGACTTTTGACTTGATGACTTTCAGGCTGATCTCCATGAAACTGCATCGAATTTATGCGTTGGTGGTGAGGTATATGTACCTGTACCGGCGGAGCTTGCCGCGTATGATGGAAATCTTCTATTGGCCGTTCTTGGATCTCGTCATTTGGGGATTTATTACGGTCTACCTCATGAAATTCCAAGGACAGATCCCGGGGGTGGTGACATTTTTTTTAGGCGCCTTGATCTTGTGGGACATACTGTTCCGAGCCCAGCAGG
Source organism: uncultured Nitrospiraceae bacterium (assembly GCA_963801725.1). Classification (GTDB taxonomy): domain Bacteria; phylum Nitrospirota; class Nitrospiria; order Nitrospirales; family Nitrospiraceae; genus Palsa-1315. Next base: position 112,084 of record CAWDFX010000001.1, on the reverse strand, counting down.
GAGTGACGATTTCGTTTTTGGAGGAGATTTGGGCGAGAAATCTCATGAACCTGTTTGCCAGTCCGCTGAAGCCGAGCGAGTTCCTTGCCGCGACGATGGTGATGAGCGTCCTCAAGGTGATGGCTGTTTCTGTCGTGATGGTCGTTTGCGCGGGCTTGTTCTACTCGTACAATATCTTTGTGATTGGGATGTGGCTGATTCCCTTCGTCTTGAATCTCGTAATGACGGGATGGATTATTGGAGTGCTGACTACGGCTCTCATCATGCGATTTGGCCAAGAAGCGGAAGTCCTGGCCTGGAGCATGGTATTCATGTTCCAGCCCATCTCCTGTGTGTTTTATCCGATGGACGTGCTCCCTGGGTGGCTGCAGGCCATTGCCTGGATGAACCCGGCCGCCCATGTGTTTGAAGGGATGCGCGCCGTGCTCAACGCTTCTCCCGATCCAATTGCCCACCTCGGGTGGGCAACTGGTCTGAATTTCGTATTTCTCGGTATGGTCATTGCTGCTTTCCATTGGACGTTCAAGTTTTGCAGGGAACGGGGACTGCTGGTGCGTATTGGGGAGTAAGTGGCAGGGGATTAACAGGATGCTCAAAATGGCTGCTGACAGACTTTTTCAGCATCCTGCCAGGGCTCGGATTGCCATTTTCAAGAATGCTGTGATAGCCTACGATGACCTGATCGCAGGGGCCTGGCGGTGAGGTGGAGCAAAACATTCAGGTCTACAGCATCGATGTTGCCTTGCCCGAGAATCTCGTCGGAAGTCAGACCTAAGTCGCCGCATCCTTCGCGTCTTCGGCCCGCTCCTTCCCCGTTCCTCGTGTACAAGTCAATATCACCATACTCATAAGGAGGAACCCCAGATGGGTTCAAAGATTTATGTCGGTGGGTTGCCCTACTCGGCGACCGAGCAGGAGTTGAGCGATCTGTTCGGGCGACATGGCGCCGTCGCTTCCGCGCGGATCATTACGGATAAGTTTACGGGACAGTCACGTGGCTTCGGCTTCGTCGAGATGTCTTCGGATGCGGAAGCGCAGGCGGCTATTACCGCTCTCAACGGCGCGGAAATGGGTGGCCGGACCTTAACCGTGAATGAAGCACGTCCCCAGGAGCCTCGCACTGGCGGCGGTGGTGGATTTGGTGGCGGTGGGGGTGGTGGTCGTAGCGGGGGCGGTGGTAAGCGCGATCGCTGGTAATCCGTATTCGAGAATGTGAACGGGGCTGTTATCGTCAAGATAGCAGCCCCGTTTTGCGTATTGCGGCTGGACGAGAGATGTTTGCCGTGTCTGAGAGTGTGGAGGCTGTCGGTTAATCAACCCACCCATCACCGACTGTCGGATTTCCCTGCGGGCCTGCTGTCAGACTTTCGATCGAAGGTGGAGGCGCATGAAGCGTCTGATGCACGAGTGCCACCAGGGCTTGGTGCTCAAACGGTTTGGGGAGAAATGGGAGGTCCCCCCGGCGTATGCCGTACCCTGCCAAATCCTGGTCGACGTTGCCGGACATGAGGATTATTCGCAGGTCTTGCCGTATGCGGAGTGCGCGGACGGCCAGCTCGTGGCCGTGAACATGGGGAAATTGATTGGCGCTTGAGGCCAATTGAAAGCCTGGAGGGGGAAGGATGAGGTCGGTGAGCAGCAGATCGATGGATCCTTCGTGCTGTGTGCAGATTTTAAGGGCGTCTGAACTGCCGTCGGCATCGAGGACGGAAAAGCCTGCCTGCTGCAGTACTGTCTTGCACAGCTTGGTGATACTCAGCTCGTCATCGACCACCAGGATGGTCGGAGACGCTGATCGAGGCGCGCTGTCCTGCTGTCCTGGCATAATGTGGGTACCTTGCCGATAGCATAGTACCGGACAGAGTCCATGGCGAGATAATCTACGTTTCTGACAGCGGGGACAGGGAACGCGAGGAAAGGCGGTGCGAGATTCGAACAGTTATTCGTGAGCCGATCGAGCTTTGAGTGCATCCAGCCGTTTCTTCTCCAGACTCACATGCAGTGATTTTTCTTGGGTGACGATGACGGCCCCGGGCGCCTGGCCCTTCGCTTTCTTGACCCACTTGCGTCTCGTGTAGATGACGTCGCCTTTGCCGCTTTTCTTTAAATCGCTATAGAGCAGCGCCAGCGTGGCGGCGTCTCGTATCGTCTCGGGCGGCGGGTCGTTTCCTTTTTCCAAGCGGACCACGACGTGTGAGCCAGGCGTGCCGCGGGCATGCAGCCAGAGGTCGTCGCTTTTGGCGAGGCCGAACGTCAGTTCGTCGTTCTCGCGCGCATTTCTTCCGACATAAATTGCCAAACCGTCTGATGAGGTGAAGCGACGGAACGGACCGTGACGTTGTTCCTGACGGTCCCTTTTCCCGCCTGTCCGTGCGAGGGCTCGTGCGCGCCCTATGGGATTGGGCTTGTCCGGCGGCTGCCAAGTCCCCTGTTCAATAGCAGCCATTTCTTGGCGCAGAGTTTCCAGTTCTTTCTGCCCTTCCTCAATGCGTGGGTGCAGCTGCCGCTCTGCAGCGAGGTGCTTCCGATGCTTTCGGAAGTAGTCGTCCATATTGCCCTGGGGAGCTTTGGCCGGGTCGAGCGGGATTGTCAGATTGGGAAGTGTCTCATCGAAATAATCCACCACCGTGACATCGGTCTGGCCCTTGCGGATGGTTCCGATGTTCGCCTTGATGAGTTCGCCGTAGCGGGCGTAGGTCTTGTACTTCTCTGCCTTTGCGAGGTCTTCGTGCCAAGCTTCGATGCGACGGCGGAGCTTCTTGATTGATTTGCTCAGTATCCTTGCTCGGGCGTTCCGCGCGGTCTCGATGACTGAAATAGCTTCTGCCCTGTGGTAGTGGGCGTCGATGGCAGTTGAAAGAGGAAATGGTGATTCTGGAGTGGTCTGGCTGAATCGGACCTGGTCGGCGGCGCCTCGTTCTCGTTGCTGGTGAGCAGGAGGAGCATACAGCTGTCCTACACGATCCTTCACCCCGTTCAGGTCTCGTCGGATATGGCCTGTCTCATCGAGCACGAAGAGATTGGATGTCTTCCCTGTCAGTTCTGCGATCAATCTGCAGGGACCTTCCTTGGCGGTCAGTGCAAGCTGAACGATCCGGTCTCCTTGAATCTGTTCGACCTGGTCGATTCGTGCCCCTTGCAGATGGGCGCGGAGAAACTGACAGAAGGGGGGAGGTGTCGGTGGGTTCTGAAAGACTGCCGTGGTGAAATGCAAACGGGCGGATTCCTGGTGGCACGAGATGAGGAGCCGGTGCGTCTGCCCCGGTGCGCGAATCTCCAGCAAAATGGTGCGGGCTGTCGGCTGGTAAATTTTCTGAATCCAGCCTCCGGCCAAGGCCGGAGCAAGTTCACCTGTCACCTTCGCAATTTCTGTCGCGGTCAGTGCCACGATTCGTCTCCGATCGGCCACTGCGGGTTAGGCCGAATGCTGTTCGACCGCACTCTACGATTCACCGCTAAAACACGCAAGCAGTCGCAGCATCACCCGTAGCATTGCGATTGTTATCTCAGGGCTGACCTTCACCAGGATTCCGAAAAAATTGGCATTCTCAACCACTTAGATCCCGGCGCACGAAATTCTTACGCTCCAAATAGTTTTTTCGTAGTCTGCTGCCATCCTTGCAGCACTCCTTCTCCTCCGGTACAGTCTGACTCCTTCATCTCGGAGCTCGCGTTCTCCATGCCGTTGCTCGATGTGCCATTGCTCGCTCGTCTTCAGGAAGAGTTTCGCCTGTCGATGAAGCGACTTCTGGGCGATCTCTGCCTGGATTTGGAAAGCCAATACGCAGATGTCGCGAAATCATTGGCGTTGCCCGTGGCCTATTTCCGATTCCTCGGGCAAGCACTCGAGCGGGATGCGTATGCCCACTGGAAAGTGGTCGGCTGGATTGAAGCGCTGAACGACCTGGTGTATTTCATCGATCTGCTGCAACAAATTCGAGAGGAGCAGAATCCGCGTGACTTTGCGGCGCAGTTGTATGCCGAGTGCGAAGAGAAGTTCTTCGAGAACAGCTATCTGGACGATCTGTTCCCGCGCGGGATTTCTCAGGCATCGGGACTCGAACGGCGACTGAACGAACTCTGCGCCCGCCTTACGCAGGAGCTGACACAGGAATCGCTTAGTCTCGTGCCGGGACTTCCGATGCTGTGGTGCGCCTCTCGTAAGATCCCCTCCTGGACCATAGAGGTACAGCTCGGCCACAACGTCGAACGGGCGGAGATGTTCGGAACGATGGCCGTTGGGATGGAGGGCGATAGTCTACGAGGCTTCTCCCTCGGTGAAGAGAGCCCTCAAACAATCGTCCGGCCAGGCAACCATTCTAGTTCAGCCGCACGAACTGTCCCTGAAGATCGGACGAACCGTGACGCCTCTGTGCATGAGGAGAGGTAATCGGTTGGAATGGAGCTGGACGCACCGGCCGCCGGTCGTGGCAATCGAGACTCGATCGAGGGCCATCACAGTCGGGCCGACGCTCGTCTACGGGAAGGATCGCCAACCTCGAACTGTGGTTTCGACTCCTGTCGGTCAAGTGAAACGAATCACACAGGCATGGACAGTCGTGCAAGAGGCCTGGCCGGAAGGACATGAGGTTCTCGCGCTCTTGACCACTCGGATCATCCCACTCAAGGCCAAGGGCGTCGTCAGCTTCAGCTACCGCCACCGGCCAGGACTATCCTTTATCAACTGCTTCGACCGGGACAACCTCGATCTGATCGACGATGTGATCCACGAGAACAGCCATCATCATCTCAATCTCTTATTGCGCAAACAGATTCTCTATCACGGGGATCGCAACCAGCAGATCTTCTATTCTCCCTGGCGCCGCAGCCTGCGTCCGCTCAGAGGCATTCTCCATGCGACCTTTACGTTTACCATGGGAGCGATGCTGTTCGAGCGGCTCTCGACATGGGCATCGGGGCGAGGTGGATCGGCTCGATGGAAACAAGCAGGACTGACCTCGCGCGATCTGCAGCGAGCCCGGTTTCGCTGTCTCGAGGAAGTGGAATCCGTCCGCTACTCGATCCAAGATTTGGAGTACGCCGACTGGCATCTCAAGTGGCTCACCGGCTCAGGCCAAAGACTGGTCAAGCAGTTGGCCGAAGCGATCGAGCAAGTCGAGCAAAATATCGCGCCCCACAGAAAAGCAGTCCTCGCCTCCACCTTCGGTCCTTCCCTCCGTCGGCACATGAAGGAACTCCAGCAAGCCCGCCAAACCTACGGGCCAGTGCGGCTGAGGCAAGGTGTAGTGGAAAAGCAGTGAGCTTTTCCTTCTGACCTAATTACTTTGTGGGCTTCTTTGACCCTAAGGGAGGCCTGGAATCGACGATCCGAAGAAGATGGCTAGCAAGCATTATTGCTTCAACTGCCTCGCCTGCCGGATCTCGTAGTTCGACGTTACGATGGCTATGAGGGTTCTTGAACAGTCCAATGGCCCCAGAGAAGAGTTCTCGCATGGCGTTACGCTCAGTTTCCTGAAGGGCTGTATCCGTTAGGAGTCCCTTATCAGGATGGAAAGCTTCGCGCATCATGGTCACACCATAGAATGAGTCGTTAAAGCAGCATGCATTGCGGACTGCGACTTCAACTTCTTTGAACGCCTGGAACACAGCCGTATCGTACTCGCCCCTGATGAACGGAGACCAAACTTTTTGAGCTATAACGGGATGAAGCATTGCCTTGGGCAATAGGCTGGTTCGTTGATACGCTGAAAAATCACTCCTATTCTTCAAGATTTTCCCTCGTCGAGTTACAAAAACCCATTGTCCGCTAGTTTCTCTCGGTCTCGGAGCAATAAGTCCTTCTCGTTCTAGCCAAACCCAAGCCTCCATCAAGGCACAGAGAATTCGTTCTTGATACTCAGGCGGGTAATTTTTAACAGTCTCACTATTTGCGAAGTTATAGCGGTTAAGACAACTGTTTGATTCCTCTTTGGCGTAGGAATTAAGACATTCGAGGACGGCACCCGCTAACTCCTCAGGTTCAAGCGCGAGTAAATTTTCAGCGTCGGGGATCAAACTGTGGATTGATGTGCTCACAGAATCTCCTCAATCGTTCAGTAGGCTGCTCAAAAAGGCCATCTAACAAGGCCGCAGCGACTGTCTTAAATGTCAAGTGGCTGTAACCGCGATGTCTCGCCACGAGGTCCGATGTTTGAGCATGGCATTCAACATTGTCAGCAGTTTCCGCATACAGGCCGTCAGTGCGACCTTGGGTGGTTTGCCGGCCTGACGCAATCGTTGGTAGAAGGCTTTCAGGACACGATTATGACGCGCCGCCACCAACGCACCCATATAGAGGGCGGCCCGCACAGTCGCGCGGCCACCCCAGACTGTCCGCTTTCCCCGGAAGGCGCCGCTGTCTCGATTCAGGGGGGCGACGCCGACCAGGGCCGCGATTTGCTTGTGCGTCAAGGTTCCCAACTCCGGCAATTCCGCCAGCAAGGTTCGCGTGACGACGGGGCCAATGCCGGGGACGCTCTGCAACAGCTCGTCATGTTCCCGCCAGATCGGGCTGGCCTGGACCGCCGTGGTCAGGTCCTGATCGAGCTGCGCCAAGTGCTGTTGGAGCCACTCGATGTGCTGTTGAATGTTAGTGCGCATCCCGCGCGGCGCACTGCCTTGCCGATTTTTCTCCGCCGTGAGCATCTCGACGAGCTGGCGGCGCCGCGTAATCAGGGCCGCCAGCTGCTGCGTACTCGCATCCGGCAGAGGGCGGCACGCGGGCCGCACCGCTTCCGCAAACTGGGCCAAGATCTGGGCATCGAGGGCATCGGTCTTCGCCAGACGCCCGGTGGCCCGAGCGAAGTCCCGCACTTGTCGGGGATTCACCACCGCCACCGGCAAGCCGGCCGTGGCCAGCGCCCCACTGAGCAACACCTCCAAGCCCCCCGTGGCTTCCAGGACAATCCCGGCGGGCGACAGGGTCCTCATGCGTTGGACCACGGTGGTGATCCCCGTCTCGTCATACGGCACCGTAAAGGCACTCCCCGTCGGACGCAGCGCCACGTCCAAGCGGGTCTTCGAGATATCGATGCCGACAAAGATGGCTGCGTCCGTCATCCGACTCCTCCTTGTTCGTTGGCCCGTCCTTGCGTAATGCGGGCTCTACGGCCCAAGCGACTGTGCGGGCTCTCACGTGATGGGATGTGCCGACCCACGCTGCGGCACGGTCTCAAGAGACCTCAGGGAGTTCGGTCTGGCACACCCGGTGTCAACACGCTATCAAGCTTCATTATCGAAACCAAGATACAAGGGAGTGGGGCGACTGAGGCGTACCCGAGAGGGTACGTCGCAGGGAGACACAGGACTGAGAACGATGCTGGGGGCCTTTTTCAGCAGCCGTTAAGGCTCGACGGTGATGTCCACAAATGCCGGCACACTATCCGCCCCCTTCTTGTCCGTCACCCTTAGCTTGAACCGGTAGGTCCGTTTCTCCGACACGGTCGGCGCGAGGAACGATGCTTCGGCATTGTCTACGTCGAGCATCGCGATCTTGTTGCCTCGTACCTGGCTCCACGAATAGTACAGGGCTTCGCCTTCGGCATCGCGGCTTTTCAATCCGCTCAGCTTCACCTTCGACCCAGCCTTCACGGTCATGCTCGCTCCGGCATCGGCGATCGGCGGCTCGTTGGGCTCGTCGTTCACGGTCACCGCGACATCGAGTGAGGCTCGCTTGCCGCGGTTCGTGACCGTGAGGACGGTTTTGCCGTTGCCGACGATCTGTAGGAGGCCGCGGGGCAACACTCGAATGACTTTGGGATCTGACGAGTGATAGGCCGTGCCGGAAGCAGGGGAACTGATGCGTCGGGTGACGCCGTCGGCGAACTCACCGACGACAGGCAGCTCGAAAATCTTGCCCATTGAATCGACGTGGCCGAACGCAGAGGATTGTCCGGCTCGTCCGAGCTGCAGGGGCTTGTCGGTTTCAAACTCGATGGTCGTGAGGGCAGCGGCTGGTCTCGACATGTACCAGGATTTCATCGAACACGGATCTCGTCCCCAATCGTCCTCGTGAAATTTCGGCGACTGCCAGCACACGCATGGGCCCGATGCCATCTTTCGGGACCCGTAGCGGGCCGCCGAAGGCCGGGGTGTGGTCGGACAATCCGATCAGCGCCACCGGCGCAACGATCGATCCCGTGGCTGTGGCATCCTCCTGTTCAACCAGGGTGTCATCCTGTTCGCCATACCAATAGTAGCGGACCTGGACGATGCCGGAATCTTTGCCGAGGTCCACACGGGCGGTGACAGTTGTACCTGATGTCAGCTTCGCCCCTTCTGCCGGTTCGATGATCTTGAATGCGTGGGCTGAATAGGCTGTGAAGACGAGACAAGTTGTCACAAGGAATAGCCTGAGGCTCCGATACCGCGCATGCACGTTTAACGTTAACGTTTCACGTTTCACGATCATCTCTTCAGGTGGAAGGGGACGTCGGTCAGGATGACGCGCTCTTTGAACAGCAGCGCGGTCTTGAGGAGCAGCGCGCGTTGGTTGTGCAGGATGCTCTGCCACCAGTGGGCGGGAAGAATTTCGGGGATCACGACGGTCACCCAGATATCGGGTTCCTTTTCCAGGATTTTTTCAATGTACTCGAGTAGGGATCCCAGGACCGAACGGTAGGGAGAGGGAACGACGAACAAATTGACGCCACACCCCCATTGAGCCCACTGGATTTGAATGCGCGCCGTAGATTCTGCATCCATATCCACCATCACCGCACGAATCTCGCCGGGGCGACTGCGTGCGTAATCGACCGCTCGAATGACCGCTTTATTGACGCCGTTGATGGGAATCACGACGATATTGCGTCGTGGAAGTGGTGGCCGATGATCACGCGTGAGCGCCATCTGTTCGGAGACGGCTTTGTAGTGCGAGCGGATCGAACGGAACATCAAGACCAATACGAAAATGAGGAGAAAGACGATCCATGCGCCATGTGTAAACTTGGTGCTGGCAATGATGATGGTGCCAATGCCGGTCATCACGGCGCCTACACCGTTCACAATCAGTTTCGTTTGCCAATGAGGCCCCTTCTTGGTCAGCCATCGGCGCACCATGCCTGCTTGGGACAATGTGAAGGAGATGAACACGCCGACGGCGTACAGCGGGATCAAGGCGTGTGTGTCGCCGTTAAAGAGGAACAGAAGGAAGCAGGCGAAGATCCCTAAAATGATGATCCCGTTCGAAAACACCAAGCGGTCGCCGAATGTCGCCATCTGCCGGGGCATGAAGCCGTCGCGCGCCAGAATCGAAGCGAGTTGGGGAAAGGCTGCAAACGCGCTGTTGGCGGCAAGGATTAACAGCAGCATCGTCCCAGCCTGGAGCGCATAGTACAGAGCCCCGGTCCCAAAGGTGAGACGTGCTAATTGAGAAACGACCGTCTCATCCATTTTGGGAAGCACGCCATAGTGGTAGGCCAGAAAGCTGATACCCATAAATAACGTCGCCAGAATCAGTGACATATGAATCATGGTGGTCGAGGCATTCTGGGACTCCGGCTGGCGAAAGGCTTTCACGCCGTTCGAGATCACTTCCATCCCGGTCACTGCCGTACAGCCGGCGGCAACTGATCTAAGGATCAAAAATAGCGTCAGGTCTTCGACCGCCGTCTGGTGGTCTGGCGACAACGAGACACCTTGTCCGAAAAAGGCTTGGATGACTTCCGATCCCCACCATCAGTCCGAGGACGCCGATGCCAAAGTAGGTGGGGAAGGCGAAGAACTTCCCCGACTCCCGTACGCCGCGCAGATTCATGACGATAATGAAGATGATGGCGACTAGCCCGAGGGCTACGCGATGCTCGAACAAACTCGGTACGGCTGAGGTCAGGGCCGCGATGCCTGCCGCCATGCTGACGGCCACTGTGAGCACATAGTCGATCATCAACGACGCTGCGCCGATCAGTGCCGGCTGTTCCCCCAAGTTGTTGCGGGCGACGACATAGGCTCCGCCACCTTGCCGGGTATTCGTAGATGATTTGGCGGTAGGAAATGGTCAGGACGACGACGAGAAACAGAATCGCAAAGCTGACGGGAATGGACCAGACAATGGCGGCGGTTCCCGCAAGGATCAGCACCAGCAAGATTTCTTCCGTGGCATAGGCCACGGAGGAGATCGCGTTCGAGGAAAAGATCGCGAGAGCGAGGGTTTTCGACAGCCGTTCGTGTGCTGCCTGAGTGCTTTTGAGCGGATCGCCGACCAGCCAACGCTTCAGAAACATAGCGACTCATTATCGCACAGAAATGGAGACGTGCGCATCGAAGAAGAAATCCTCAGCGATCAGGAGCCGAAAGCCCTACTCGTCTTTGTGTGGAAGTGAGAATGCGTTGCGTCGTGAGTTGAGTATTTTTCGACGACGATGAGGTTGACCTCTCTGGTCTGTGAGAGGTGAGTGCGCTGTCACGATGACGAATGACGCCGTGACGAGCGTGCCACGAAAGGGGCGCTGTCTCATCTGGTTCGACTGAGGAAGTCGGCCCCGACCGGGCTTTTTCGCCCTCTTGTTTCAGATTGACAGGATACGGTAGGATTTTATATACATACTCGGTCCCAGACCAGCCTCGCCAGCATATCGTCGATTGAGCACACCAGAGAGGAAGCCGTTCCCACTTTTCTCTCATCGGGCCGGTGGATATAAAAGATGGGAACAGCGAGCTAGGAATCAGGGCATATCGTTAATCACAAGGAGGCAGTTATATGAAGAGCGCGTTATCCATAGTATTTGGCGTGGCAGCCGTCGCATTTGTTGCGGCGCCTCTCACCTCGTTTGCAGGCGGAACGATTGCCGGCAAGGTGACCTTTGCCGGAAAGTCCGAGCAAAAGGAGTTTTTGTTCTCGAAGTTCCCCAACCCCAAGTTTTGTCCCAAGAACCCACACAAGGAATTGATGGATGGGGATAAGCGGTTCTTGAAGACGATCGAAGTCGGTAAGGATGGTGGGTCTGAAGAACGCCGTAGTTGCCGTTGTTGACATCGAAGATCAGGCATTCGTCGATGGGTATCAAGGCACTGAAGTGGTTGCGGAATTCTGCGAGTTCCTGCCGTTCGCCGGCGTAGTGGTGAACAACAAGTCCTTCAAGGTCGAGAACCATGACGCCGATCCGGATGACCCCAAGTCGGTTCAAGGTGTGCTGCACAATCCGCATAGCTTTGTGGTGAAGGGCACCAGCTCGGCCACCGGTTTCAACATCGGTTTGGCCAAGAAGGGTGACAAGCTCGACAAGCCGGTGGTGTTCCGGGGCGGAGCAGAGAAGGATGGTTTCTATCGTTTGCAGTGCGACCAGCATGAGTTCATGCAGGGGTTCTTTCTCCCGGTGTCGAATGCGCACTTTGCGGTTGTGAAGGACGATGGCTCCTTCGAGCTCAAGGATGTGCCGGCCGGCAAGCACAAGGTGGTCGCCTGGCATCCGTTCGCCGCCAAGGGTAAGAAAGTGGAGTTTGAGGTGGATGTGGCCGACGGCGGGACTGCCAACCTCAAGGCTGAAATCAAGTAAGCGAGCATTTGATGTGAGCGGGATAACCCGCAATCGAAGGGCAGCGGAGTAATCCGCTGCCCTTCGTGTTTTTCCAACCGGCCACACTGTTTCTGCCGCCTTGCCTTTCAGTTTCCGATCTAGGTAAGATGCTGAGTTTCAAAGCGATTTGCTTGAGGGACGTGGTGTGTCACGAGAACTCTCGCTCGCAGAAATCTTCCAGCTTGGGTACTACTGGGAGACCAAAATCCTGCTCACGGCCGTCAGGCTGGATGTGTTTTCTGCCTTGGATGGAAAGCGGAAAACTCTCCACGATGTGGCCGATCGTCTCGGTGCTCACGAGCAGACGCTGGGACTGCTGTTGAATGCCCTTGTCGCGATGCGACTGTTGGAGAAGGATGGGGATTCCTATGGGAATTCGACGGCCGCGGCCACTCATCTGGTCCGCAACTCCGCCCAATATATCGGGCATCTCCTGCTGCTTCACGATGCAGAATGGAACAACTGGGGCAAATTGGAACAGACAATTCGCACGGGACAGCGGTCGGTCGACCGACACGTCTTTGAGACAGACCCTGAGTTAGGCAGCAACGTGCTGGCGGTACTTCACCGGATTGGGCAGCAGAGCGGGCCAGATTTTGCCAAGCGGTTGCAGTTGAGCGGGCCGGTGCGATTCCTGGATTTGGGAGGTGGGGCAGGGACAAACGCGATCGCGTTCTGTCAGACCTATCCAGAGCTGACTGCCACGGTGTTCGATTTGCCCGCGACGCTCCGGCTCACGGAACGAACAGTGAAAGAAGCTGGTTTGGAATCGAAGATTGCGTTGCGTCCCGGCGATTTTAACAAGGATGAACTCGGCGGACCCTACGACGTAGCCCTGATGTCCGACATCCTGCACTATCAAGATTTTTCGACGAACGCAGCCTTAGTGAAGACGGGTCTGGGCTCATTTGGCCCCCGGCGGCCGGTTGGTCATCAAGGATCGATTCCTAAATGAAGCAGGAACCGGTCCGGCCTGGACTACCGCGTTTGCGGTCCACATTCTCGTGAACACCGAACGAGGAGGCTGCTACAAGACGGCAGATGCGATTCAGTGGATGGGGGAGGCCGGTTTTACGACCGTCATTGAACTGGAGCCGTCGGCGGTTGTGCAAGGTATAAAAGCCCATGAAGCGTGAAGCGTATCTCGTGAAGCGTCGTTCGTTTCCGGATTCAGACGTTTCACGTTTCACGCTTCACGAACGACGAGGGCGTCATGCTTGAATGGCTGAGGGAGCCGGGTTTTTTTGGAACCCACGCCACGGTTGGGGCGGATATGAGCCAGCTCATGGCGACCTTCTTTACGGGACTGTTCGTGATCGGCTGGATTCAGGCGAAGAGACATCGGACGGATGCTCATCATTGGATGATGTTGAGCGGGATGATCGCCATGTTGGCGTTCTTCACCAGCTACTATTTATTCCGTCAATTAGGCGTGTTGGCCTTCGAAGGAAAGGAAGGCTTTGGCGGATCGCAAGTCCTCTACGATTATGTCTTCATTCCTGTGCTGACGGTGCACATCATTCTGGTCATTCTCGGATTGGTCATGGCGATCTACATGATCGTGCTGGGTTTTCGCGCACAACAAGTGATTGATGGTGTCCGCTCGCTCAGGGAAACCCTGTTGCTTACGACGTGGAAGAAGATTGGGTTGATCTTTGGCACGCTCACCGCGCTGGTCATGCTGCTGTTCTTTTCGCGTATTGCCACCGCAGATTTTTCGATGAGGAAGTTCGAAGTGTATCTCGGTTTATTGGCTTTGATCGCCATCGTATTCTCGGTTGAAATGACGATCCAACGGATCTGGCCGAACGGCGCACGACGCCATCGGGCGCTCGGACGGTTCACCATGGTCGTGTATTGCGTCCTCTTTGTGACCGGATCTACCACGTACACGATGCTCTATCTCTTATACCCGGGCAAGATTGGTTGATTGAGTCATGTCGAATGACAGGGCCTAGAAATGCTGACCTGTGGCTGCGGTCGCTGGATGCATACCGAGGGGATTGAGGAACGCTCGTATGGGGATGGGATGCCCCAGTGGTTCATTCGGACAGAGTGTCGCGGTTGTGGACTGAGAGTAGGGGTCGATGTCCCTGCCGGGCAAACCGGTGGGCTTGTCGATCGGATGATGTGGACTGATGACGCGATCCATCGGCTGGACCGCATGCCTCCGTACCTTTCCCCGCTCGTGCGCGGTGAAGTCGAGCAGGATATGCGGGTGAGAGGGGAACGGGTCGTCACATATGACATCGTGTTCCGTCCAAGGACCGGCGAACGCATCGAGTGGGAACCGGAAGCGGAACGTCGATTGGACAAGGTGCCGGCGCCGGTGCGTGCCATGGCACGCATTGAATTGGAGCGGACCGCAGCCGATCGTGGCGAGGCGCGGATCACGGTCGCGTTGATGGAAGAAGTGAAGGCACGCTATTTCGGGATGGGCGCACAGAAGACGTGAAAGTGTGAAAAGCAAAAATGAATACCTTCTCCGTCGTTTCACGTTTCACGTTTCACGTTTAACGAGCTGATTATGTTGCATCGAATGGCGTTACGAGTGTTACCCAGCCTGAGTCTGGCCGTGACAGAACACTCTGTGCGCAAGAAAAAGCGAATTGTCATGTTCGTGCCTGGGTTAGTGGCGTTTGCGGTCTATCGGGTGGCCAAGCTGCTGTTGCCGCTTTCAGAACCGATTGTGTTGTTGGCGGTGAGTGGACTCGTCTCTCTGGTGACGGCGTTGTTGGCCTATCGCGTTGGTCGGGCCACTGCATGGGGGAAGATTCTGCGAGAGGACGGGAACCGGTTACTGCTCTGGCTCGGCGGGTGGATTGGGTTTGTGTACGGGGTTCAATTGTCTCTGTTGGTCTTGGCGCTACTCTGGCTTGTCGGGTATGACTATCTCAAACATCCGGACGGGCCGGCCATGATGGCCATCATCATTGCCTGTACGTCTGTCGCGCGCGATGCTTTTGAAATCGGGCATGTGCGGAACGTCAGCCCTCATGGGCCGTCCATTTCCGACGTTTCCCGATGGGGCAGCTCTTCGCGCGATGGTGGGCAATCAAGCGATGGAATTCGGTCCCTGGGTCGCAGTCGGTCTCGTCGTCGGCGCATTGGGCGCGTCGCTGGGGCACTTTGTCGAGGCGAATCAGGGCGCGGCAGTGGTTCAATTGACCGCTGTGGCAGTACTGGGAGGCGGCGTTGCACTGTGTGCCTACTTTGGCGGGCTTCGTCCACGGTCGTCATGGAGTCAAGGGCTGCTACAGACAAAGACGAATGAGTTACTCAAATATTGGTGGTGGCCTGGACTCTCCTTTGCCGCAACGTACTATCTCGTGGCGGCGGGATGTGTGATTTTCCTCTTGAGACAGCCTGGAATTCCCACTTCCTATGCTATGGTCGGCGGCGGATTCGTGACAGGCATGATGGCGTTGTATTGCTACTATCTCGGGTTTCGCCGGCAAGTGGAAGAACAGCAGGGACACACGATGTCGAGTGCCTTACTCCGTTGTCCCTTCGTCATGGGGATCCTTGGTAAGTCGGCGGGGGCCGGCACTTCTTCAATGACTGCTGGTTCCGGCTCGAAGGTCTAGCAGGATGCTGAAAAAGTCGCTCTTCTCGCCAACCCCATGCGCGCCGAGATGCGCCTTTTCCCATGCCTCATTCTCGCATCGTCCAGATCCGCAAGGTATGAAGACTCTCAAAGATCTCGCATGCAAACATCGGTTCCACGTACCCTGCTAAAACTATGACTATGAAGAAGAAAGTGTATAGAGTCGTCGGGTTTTCTGTCTTACTGTTGGTTGTGCTCGTGGCTGTGGGGATTGGTTGGGGCCTGCAGAGTCAATCCTTTGCTGAGGAAGCCACCGATCTGTACTTCAAGACACCGGGGACACCCCAAGGACCGCCGGCTCCCTCTCCCCAAGAGACTGTCTACTCGCGCATCGGGTCGTTTGACAGTCGATTGCTCGTGTGGTTCATCACGCAACTGCACACCTACTTCGGAGGGTTTGTTCTTGCGTTGCCGATCTTTTGCGTGTTGCTGGAATTTTTGGGGCTCAGCAGCAGAAAGCCCGGCCTCGCACTTCGCTATGACGGCCTTGCGAGAGATTTGGCAAAAGTCGCCCTTCTCGCCCTGTCGGTGACGGCCGTGCTCGGCAGCATCATGCTGGGGATATTTCTCTATTTCTATCCCAGTTTCATGAAGTACATGGGCGGGACGTTCAAGTCCTTTATGCCGGTCTATGCGGTTGTGTTTGTCGGAGAGTCGCTGCTGCTCGTTACCTATTACTATAGTTGGAATCGGATGGCTGCGCCGGCTTTGAAGTGGGGTCACGCGTCGATCGGCCTGTTGACGAACGTGTTTGGGACGGCACTGCTGTTCTTAGCGAACGGCTGGTCGGCCTTCATGATGGCTCCGGCCGGTGTTGATGCGCAGGGGCGATTTTTGGGAAACGGATGGCATTTGCTGCATTCGGCCCTGTGGAATCCACTGAATGTCCATCGCTTTCTGGCAGACATTATGTCCGGCGGCGCGGTGGTGTTGGCTTATGCCTGCTATCGATTTTTCACGGGCAAGACCGAACAATCGCGCGCCTATTTCGATTGGGTCGGGCACATCTTTTTGTTTGTCATGGTCTGCGCGCTGTTACCGATGCCCTTTGCCGGCTATTGGTTGATGCGATCGGTCTACTCATTCAGTCAGAGCATGGGTGTGACGATGATGGGCGGATTACTCACCTGGCTGTTCGTTGTGCAGGCCCTCTTGATCGGTGTCCTCTTCCTCGGAATAAACTTTTACCTGTGGCAGAGTATGGCCCGCCTTCGTGGAGGAGATCGCTATCAGCCCTATTACCAAGGACTGCTCACGGTGTTCATGTTGGCCTTGTTTATCTGGCTGACCCCCCACACCGTCCTGATGTCGGCAGGGGAGGTGAAGGCAATGGGCGGAGCGTCACATCCCGTGGTCGGCAACTATGGAGTGATGTCGGCGAAGAACGGCGCGATCAACATCATGATCCTCGTAACCACACTAAGTTTCATGTATTACCGTCGCGCGAATCGAACGATGGTCGTACCCTGGGTGAATAAGGGGAACATCCTCATCGGTGCGCTGTTTCTCCTGGGGGCCCTCAATATTATTTGGCTTTCTGTGTATGGGTATTATCTGCCGGCGAAGCTGCGCATCGGGCTGTCGACCCCGCAGGCCGCGACCACGTTGACGGTTCTTGTGGTCGGCGTGGCGATCAATCGTATGATGCTCAGGGGGGCGGTCGTTCACGGGCCGGTTCAGTGGGGGAAAATTTCCCTCAGAGGCATGGTGGGCCTATTTGGATTGGCTGCTGCGTTTTCGTGGGTCATGGGACTTATGGGCTACATCCGTTCCTCCGGACGGTTGGCGTGGCACGTGAGTGATTTGATGGCCGATGTGTCTCCCTGGTCCTTCACGCCGGACTTCGCCTTCGCTGCGAAGATGGTGACGCTCAATATGATGGTGTTCTGGGGCGCGGTGTTCATTCTATTCTGGATGTCTCAGCGTGACCAGTCGCCTTTGATAGGAGAAGAGCCGGTCGAGGGAAGCGAGAGAGTATTGGTGCCGCCGTCCTCGTCGCAAGAGGCATAACAACTGAAAGAGGTGGGTGATTATGAGGGGAAGGGTGATGGTTCGGAGATGTCTCGCAGTTGGGCTGGTGGTGTGTGCAAGCTTCGTGATGCAGGGTGCGGTCACAGCTCAAAACCAATCCTTGGTCCTAGAGGATTTTCAGGCGAAAGACGCAGAGGGATTTCCATTGAATTGGGAACATGAAAATCAACGAAGCCAGTCCAAGGGCCGGGATGCGTATAAGGTTCAGACTGAGAGCGGTGTGAATTTTCTGGCGGTGAAGGATGCGGGACAGAGGATTAAGAAAAAGAAGATCGATTGGGATCCCGAAGGCCTTTCCTGTCCTCACGTGGCGCTGGCGTTTGCAAAAAGCTACAACGGACACTGAGCCGATTGCGGCGGTCTATGCCTCGCTGGATACCGACCTGATGTTTATTCCCGTGTTTACGAAGTATATCTGGAGCGCTTCCAAGCCTGAGGGCACGCTGACCGAAGGCGGTATGTTCAGCGGTACGGAGATTGTTGTCCAGAGCGGCACAAAGGTTGTTGGGGAGTGGTTTGAAGAACGTGTGAACGTCTACGAAGATTTCAAACGGATTCACAAACATGAACCGGCTGCCAAAGCCTGGGGCATCTCGATCATTGCCGCGTCCGGGGTAGAGATTGATTTTGGCTCGATGGTGGCGAGCGCGGGACGCTAGAGACATGGGCCGTTGTGAGCATGGCCAAGTCCGGCATGGAGTAAGCGGTGTCCTTAAAGAAGATACTGGATATCCTGTTCGGGGTGGTCGTGATGGGCACCGTGGGGACGCTCATCGGGCTCATTTCTGGCGGCGGTATCATGCCGCTTGCGAGTGGGGCAGGACTAGTGCTCGGGGGAGTCATCGGGTTTATGGGCGGGCGGCGTTTTCTGGTGAGCATCTTGGTGGGGACGCTAATGGGCGGGGCGCTTGCCTGGCTCATTGCCGGACCGGAGAGAATATCCGTGGGCGCGGGGGCCGGCGCCGCCATGGGTGGATTTCTCGGTGTGCAGATTTCAATGTTGCTGGATATGCGCGCGGCAAAGAAGAAGGCTGCAACCGGAGGAGTATGAAACGCGATGGAAAATAGGGGAGTGATTATCGGTGGGATCGTGTTTGTCTTTGGGGCGTTCATTCTGATGATTAGCTTATTGGTCTATGAGTCCTACAAGGCAAAACAGATGAAAGCGCTGGCCGCGTCGATCAAGACCGAGGCTCGGCCTGCGCCGACCAGCGCACCTTCGCTGGATTATTCGATGTATAAAACGAAGATAGGCGATGAAGGGCGAGACATGGTGCAGGTTCCCGAAGGCCCGTTCATCATGGGCAGCAAAGACGGCGACCCGGATGAGACGCCGGAGCATCAGGCGTTTTTAACCGCGTTCTATATCGACAGGAAAGAAGTGTCGCAAGAGGAATATGCCCGGTTCGCCAAAATGACCAAGCGTCCGCTACCCAAGATCGAAGTGTTTGAAGACGACCAATCCAAGCTGCTGAAGCCCGAGTTTGCGGCGATGAGCATGTCATGGGACGAAGCGGCAGCCTATTGCAAATGGGCGGGAAAGCGCCTTCCCACGGAAGCGGAATGGGAAAAGGCCGGCCGTGGTGAGGGGAAGCGGAAATACGCATGGGGCGACACCGTGAAGACCGGCCATGCTAATGCCAATCTGGACGGGAGTGAAGATGGATATCGGTATCTCGCGCCTCCCGGGTCTTTCGAAGCCGGCCGAAGCCCGTATGGGATCTATGACATGACTGGGAACGTCGCGGAATGGGTTGCAGACTCGTACGATGAGCATTACTACCAGAAAGCGCCCTATCGTGACCCGACAGGGCCTGAACGTGCGGATTTGAAAGTCGTGCGTGGAGGGTCATGGCGAGAGACCGAGCATAACGCGCGGCTATCCAAGCGATTTGCCGCGAAAGCCTGGCGGACGGATATTACGATCGGGTTTCGCTGTGCGAGCGATATGGAGGCGAGCGATAGCCCCGCGAAGTCATAACCGACATGCTCGAAACCAAATTCAAGGTGCTGTTTCTTCTTGCCATCCTCGCATTTGCTGCGATTCCGATCATGGGAATCCTCCGTGGTACTACGCTGACTCCGTTTGAAGCGCCTTCTGCCGATACCACAGATTCAACCCCGTCAGCGCCGCTCGATCCTCAGCAGGGTTCTCGTGAAGAGCCGGTCACGGATGAAATGATCTCGATTCCGGCAGGGCCCTTCATCCGTGGGACAGATCATGGGGGGTTCGATGAACGGCCGCAACGAACGCTGGTGTTGAGCGCGTTCGCCATTGATCGCAACGAAGTGACCAACTTTCAGTACCAACAATTTGTCGATGCGACCGGGCATCGCAAGTCCGGTCCTCCGGCTCGCTACGCCAAGAACATGAGCAAGATGCTCAGCATCAATCAGCCTGTGGTCTACGTGTCATGGGAAGATGCGGAGGCCTATTGCCATTGGAAAGGGAAGCGGCTTCCAACCGAGGCAGAGTGGGAGAAAGCCATGCGAGGATCGGACGGACGCCTATGGCCCTGGGGTAATGTAGAGCAGCCCAGCGGAGCGAATTGGGCCAGGGTGCAGGATGGTCATGAGGTCTCCGCGATTGTCGGTACGGTTCTGACCGATAAGAGCCCATATGGTGTGATGGATGGGGCTGGCAATGTGATGGAGTGGGTGGCCGACTGGTATGCGGAACGGTATTTCGAAGAAGCCCCAGAACAGAATCCGCCGAGCCCGGAGAACGGGGTATTTCGGGTGCTTCGTGGGGGAGGCTATGCGACCACAGGAGCCGATATTCGCATCACCAGCCGGAGCAAGATGGTTCCGGACTTTCGCGATGAGACAATCGGGTTTCGCTGTGCGGTTTCTGGTTCAAAATCAGAGAAAAACTGAAGAAGAAGACCATGCGAAACCTACAAGAAATCAAAGTAATAGAGAATGAGAAACACGGCCAAAAGTATATTGACAACCATTCCGGCCAAAACTATAATGTCGAACACTTTTGATTTTTTTTTCATCGATTTTCCCTTGATTTTTCGTGTGCAGCAAGGAATTTTGAATAACATACGAATATCTGTGTGTCAAGAAAATCGCTGAGCTGACTCGGGACGTATTGATTGTTTCAGGAGAGAAGGAGACGCGATGGCCACGGCAGTACCGGATAGCGACATAAAGGTCAGAGTCGGCAAGATGATTTTTTACATCACTTGCGCAGTGGGTCTGTGGTTTTTTTATTGGTTCGCTGGAATTCAGTGCCCCTGCTAGAGAGGGCCGCTACAGCGCTGGGATTTCTTCAACGTCCTTGGAGTCTGAGGGAGGGAGTGCGATGGGCATGACAATCGTGTACGTGGTGGTGTCGCTAGTCGTCTGCATCGCGTATTTTACAGCGGTCGACCACTTTTTGATGGAGTCGCAGGGGCTGGACTACTGGTACCTTTTCCGAAAGTAGACCCTGGTAGTTCTGCTGCTCCGATTCTGGCTTGTGGATAAATTGAACGTGAATCTTTTTCAGAATGCATCAAGGAGGTATCTCATGGGACGTGTAGCCGGGAAGAAGTTATTTTCAATCATGGCGCTTTGCGCGATGGTTGGCCTTCTCCTGCTCCCCATCGCCGTATCGCTTCCGTCGCTGGCCATGGGCGCAGATGCGCCTGATGCGGTGAAGAAAGAAGGTGAAGCGAAAGTTGAGAAGGGGCGAGATGTCTATTATAAGACGGAGGGTATCGTCGTCGGCGCCCCTGCTCCGAAGACTGTCGATGGGCCAAAAGATTATCCGCGGTACAACTTCGAAAGCCGGGTGTTGATCTGGTTTGCCAACCAGCAGCATCTCTATTATGGAAGTTTCGTGCTCGCAGTTCCGATCTTCTGCATGGTGATCGAATTTATGGGGATGGTGACGAAGGATAAGTCAATGGCGAAGAAGTACGACAAGCTCGCCTATGACTTCATTAAGATCAGCCTGACGGCCTATTCGCTGACGGCAATTTTGGGCGGTATTCTGATCTTCACCTACCTGACGCTCTATCCCGCATTCTTCGGCTACTTATCCAGTATCTTCCGCCCGGTCATGCATATCTATGCCCTGATGTTTGTGGCGGAGAGCGGAACCCTCTACGTGTATTACTACGGTTGGGACAAGATGACGGAAGGGTTCCTCAAGTGGATTCACTTGAGCATGTCCGTGATCTTGAACGTCATCGGCACATTGCTCATGTTCCTGGCGAATTCCTGGATCGGCTTCATGATGTCGCCGGCCGGCGTCGATGAGCAGGGCCGGTACTTGGGGAACATCTGGCACGTCATTCATACCGCCCTCTGGAATCCCCTCAATGTGCATCGCATTTTGGGGAATATGGCGTTTGGTGGTGGTGTTGTTGCGGCCTACGCGGCCTATAAGTTTTTGGCTTCCAAGACGGATGAGGACCGGGCGCATTATGACTGGATGGGATATATCGCCATGGCGCTCGGCGTGGCGTTCTTGATTCCCTTGCCATTTGCCGGCTACTGGCTGATGCGCGAGGTGTACGCCTATCGCCAGCAGATGGGGATTACACTCATGGGCGGCCTCCTGGCCTGGCTTTTCATCATTCAAGCCACCATGATCGGTATTCTTTTCTTGAGCACGAACTATTATCTCTGGCAGGCGCTTGGTCGGATGCGCGGTGCGGAGAAATATCAACGCTACATTAAGTATCTCGTATTCGTCCTTTGTTGCGGCTACCTGGTGTTCATTACCCCCCACACGATCGTCATGACTCCGGCTGAGCTTAAGGCCATGGGAGGGCAACAGCACCCGGTGTTGGGAAACTACGGGGTGATGTCGGCCAAAAATGGTGGAATTAATGTGATTATCACCACCACCATTCTGAGTTTCGTCTGGTACATGCGAGGCAATAAAGTCTCAACGGTGTCCTGGTCGAAATTCGGCAATATCTTCATGGGTGTCTTCTTCGGATGCGCCTATGTGAACATCATCTGGCTGGCAATCTACGGATATTACATCCCGGCAAACGTGCGGGTAGGTCTGTCAGTGCCTCAAGTTGCCACCACGCTATCCTGCCTCTTCTTCATGTTTGCGCTGAATGCCGCCATGATGAAGGGTGCCAAGCAGATGGGGGCCATTGAGTGGGGCAAGATATCGGTTCGATCGCAATATGCGTTGATCATGCTTGCAACTGCCTTTACATGGATGATGGGGTTGATGGGATACATCCGTTCTTCGGTTCGATTGTTCTGGCACGTCAATGAAATCATGCGGGATAATTCGCCATGGGCCTATACGCACACGGTGGGTTTCGCCGCGAATATGATCTCGTTCAATGTGCTGTTCTTCTGGGTGAGCATCCTATTCGTCTTCTGGCTAGGAAGCCTCGGGATGAAGAAGACGCCTCTTGAGGCGAAGGCAGGGGTTCCGGGCGGCGCACCGCAGCCGGCTGGGGGCCACTAATATCTTTAAGGATTATGGTTGGGGGAGTGGAGGCATGAAGAACATGCCTCCCTCCTACCAGAACTTCAGGAGGTTACATCCGTGGGCGATCTAGTAAAGGAAGCTCTATCGATTGGGTGGCCGCTATTCGCGCTTCTCGCCTGTCTCTTTGTCTATTCAATAGTATCCGTCAAAGATGGTGCTGCAAAGAAGCGCGCATTATTCAAGGTCTTTATCGGCACAATTGGCGCCTGTTTGCTGATGGTAGCGATTGCGCACTACAAAGGGAGCTTCTACGAAGCCAACCGGATGCTTCCGGTCTCCTTAGTTATCATTACCGCAACCTGCTTCATGATGGGGATCTATTTCCCCAGTCAAGCCGCACTGCTGAGGATTGGTGGTTTCATGTTTCTGGTTGCCGCAGGCCTGTCAGGGTATGGGAATTGGTTGCCGCAGGTCGAAGGTGGATTCCCTCCTGCAGAAGTGAAATTAGATTTTGCTTCTATGTCTGCCCAGGCACTTGCCGATGAAGGTGAGAAGATCATTTTCGGTGGAATTGGAAAGAACAAAGAGCAGGGGGCCGTCGGCAAAGGCCAGTGCCCTCTCTGTCACGCATTCCATGCCGGGATGCTGGGAGAGCGTGCTCCCAACTTGCTAGGCCTTCCGGAGAGAGCGGGCAAGGAAAGATTAGAGGATCCCAAGTATAGCAAGGGCAAGGCAGCGGCTAGAGACTATGTCCAAAAAGAAGCGTTCCCTGGTGCTGGGACTGCGGAAAATGCCCAGGAATATATTGCCGAATCCCATGCCTGTCCGAGCTGTTATGTAGTTTCTGGCTATGGCGTGAAGGGTACGAACGATAAAGAAAGCCCGATGCCGGTCATTCACAAACCACCGATCTCGTTGAGCCTTCCTGAATTAGTAGCCGTAGATACTTGGCTGTACCTTCGTGAAGGGCGCGATGCCCCGTCGTTTGAAGAGATCATCAAGTCGTATGAGAAGTTTATTCCTGAGGCAGACCGGCCTAAACAACAGGAAGAAGCGGCAGGAGCAGCAACCGCGCTGATGGCAGATGGAACCGAGACGGTAGACGTGATTTTTCAAAAGGCGACGTGCGTGGCCTGCCATACGATCCCCGGTATTCCAGGAGCGAAGGGGACGATTGGTCCTCCGCTTGAAGAGGGCACGAACGCCTTGCTTCGCATGAAAGATAAAGACTACAAGGGATCGGCAAAGACCGTTCCAGATTACATTATGGAGTCGATCGTTTCACCCAGCACCTACGTGGTGAAGCCGTTCCCGGACAATACCATGCCGAAAATATTCGGCCAGAAGTTGAGCGCAGGAGCTATCAAAAAGATCGTCGACTATCTGTCCCAGGTGAAGGCAGGTTCGCCGCCACCAAAGATTTCGTGATCTTGGTTATCTCTCTCTTTTATCGAGTAAACGGAGTTCACCGATGAAAGCATTAATGTCAGTCGCGGCACTTATGGGAGCAGCTGGAATACTCCTGCTTGCCGGAATGGTCGTGGGTATCGTTCCGTCGAATACTGTGCGCCTGATCGAAGGGTACATGCCGGTCCAAGTGATCTTGGAACTCACGCTGTTCGTGGCGGGTTTTACAGGGCTCAGCTATATGATGAGTGCCATGGGAATGGCATTCCCACGGTTTTGGCAGGGAATTCTTTTCTGGGCATTCATTCTCCTCTATTTGAAGTTTCGCGTCTATCCACCGATTCCGTTCAGCGTCCGTGCCATGTATGGAACAGTCTCTCTCGTCGCTATCTTTATGTGGGTGTCGGCGAACGAAGAAGATTGGAAAAAGTTCAAACAGCCGATCATGAACATCTTGGATGCCAAGACCGGGGGTAACAGGATATTACGTTATGCCTATCTGGTTGTTCTGCCAATCTTGATCGGCGGCTTCTCCTACAACGCCATGATCCCGAAATCCGAAGAGCCGATCGAGTTGCGGACGGTGCACCCTGCCCCACCGGCCAGCACCAAGGTGCATGGGAAAACCTATACATTGCAGACCACACAGAATCCTTATCGGGTCAATCCTGAGGGGAAATACGATCAGGAGTATAGCAACGCCAATATTGTGGAGCAGGGCATGGGCCGCTTAATGAAGCCGAACGCCAACCCCTGGGATAAGGATGCACAAGGGTATCTCAAGTATGTGCGTGAGGGCGGAGAGATTTTCTATCAAAATTGCCACTTCTGCCATGGCGATAACTTAAACGGACGCGGTCTCCATGCCTTCGCATTCAATCCGATCCCGGCAAATTTCACTGATCCAGGTACGATTGCGCAGTTACAAGAAACATTCATTTTCTGGCGTGTGTCAAAGGGTGGGATCGGCTTGCCGAACGAAGGATTCCCCTGGGCCTCTGTGATGCCACCATGGGAGCAGCATCTGACTGTGGACGAAATCTGGAAAGTCGTCTTGTTTGAATATTGGCACACGGGGTATTACCCCCGGACCTGGGACTAGTCGTTCAAGCGAATGTATAACCAACCTGGATTTATGACATGAGGGAAGCGATGAAGAATTCGTTAAGGCTGAAGGCGGGAGCACTCCTCACGACTGCCTTCGGAGTTATCCTGGTCTCCGGAATCACTGGGGGCGTAACCTCTGCCGCAGATACTCTTCCTGCGGGGTTCAAGGCGGGGGCTTTGGCGCCTGAGCCTTCAGCAGACATGATCGAAGCAGGAAAGCGGGTCTACTTTACCAAGTGTGTTTGGTGTCACGGGGTCGATGGCGCGGGCGATGGGCCTGGCGCTGATCGTCTCTGGCCGCGCCCCCGTAATTTCAATCAGGGAACGTTCAAGATTCGACACACGGCCAGTGGTGAATTGCCGCTGTTCGATGCCAAAAAGCCCGTTGCGGGTCAAAACGATCTGTTTGAGACTGTGACCCACGGTTTGCCAGGTTCCGCCATGCCATCCTGGGAAGGTATTCTGACGGAAGAGCAACGGCTCCAAGTGTTGTCATTCGTCACCACGCAGCTTGTGAAAGATCGAAAATTTACCGACACGAAGTCCGAAAGCCAGACGGTGTTGCAGTTGGCCGACTTGAAGCCGCTTCCTGCAAACGAAGAGAGTTTAAAAAAGGGAGCTGAGCTCGTTGTCGAGAAGAAGTGTGTCGAGTGTCACGGTGCTGATGGGCGTGGTGACGGCAATGCCTTCAATCTAAAAGACGATTGGGGTTTTTCCATACAACCGGCTAACTGGCACAAGTGTTGGAACTTCCGAGGCAGCCGCCAAGATCCCTATAACGTCAAAAACATCTTCCGGACATTTTCGACCGGAGTGAACGGCACACCGATGCCTTCGTTCGCCGACAATACCACCGTCGAAGAGCGCTGGCACATTGCCAACTTTGTGAACTCACTCTGTGAACGCGAGGCAGATGGAACGCCCCTCTCGATCGATCTATTGACAGACAAGCCAAAGGTCAACTTTGTGTTGTCCTCAGGGGTGGTTGAGGGGGAGATTTCGGCAGATCCAGAAAACGAAATGTGGACGAAGCGGGCCAGGCGGATTATCGCGATGGGCGGTCAGATCACCCATAAGCCAAGAAACTTCGTGAATCGGATCGACGATATGTGGATGAAGTCGGTTTACAACGATACCCACGTTGCATTCATGTTCCAGTGGGATGACCGCACGAAGAGCGTCGCTGAAGGGAAGTTGCCCTGGCCTCCAACCTCAGTCAATATCGATGTCAAGGAGCAGGATCCCAAGACCGGTGAAGAGGGCTCCATTGCCATGCATCAGAATAACTACACCGTCTATAACGATGCTGTTGCCATGGAAACCGCCGTGAAGTGGAAGGAGCTTCCCGCACCGATTAAGCCTCGGTATCTGTTCGGCAGTAACGAACAGTTCCCAGTCGATATTATGAAATGGGAGGCTGATGGGTCGCTCCGTGCTTTCAAGGGTACCGGATGGGATAAGGACTTTGAAGAGCGGGACAACTATGAAGAGAGCAGTAAGTTACTTTTTTCTGAGTGGAAGAATGGTCGATGGACGGTGATCATTCAGCGGCCCTTGGGCAACAAGAAGGATCAGGATTACGACGAAGATACCTTCTTCGAAATGGGGCAATACATTCCCACTGTGTTCTTTGCTTGGGACGGACATAACGGCGACGCAGGGCGGAAGATGGCCGTCTCGGCCTTCTACTATACATTCCTGGAGCCGCCGACACCTCGCGAAGCCTATATCTATCCGATTGTGATTGCGTTTGGCGTGGTACTTCTGGAAGGCTGGGTGTTGACCAGACGATCGAACAAGCGGAAGGGAAAGACCCTCTAACGTTCGTCTGAACTGAGAGAGTCTGACGCATAGGAGGGGGTGGGGTGACCCACCCCCTCTTTCTTTTTGGTCGCCTGCATTGAGGCAGACATAATGGAGATCGAGGTGACCGGCGTCCTTCTGGCTGGAGGAAAGAGCCGAAGGATGGGCGAAGACAAACGGTATCTTGTTATGGGGGGAGAGACGCTCCTCGAACGAGGACTAGGTGTGCTTCGGTCAGTTTTTCAGGAAGTACTGGTCGTCATTGCGCAGGATAGCCCCACGATCGACGTCGATGCCAGAGTTGTGAGAGATCTGGTGCCTGAATGCGGCAGTCTCGGAGGGTTATACACGGGACTCATGCAGGCAACGACGCCCTACATATTTGTGGTGGCATGCGACATGCCGTTTTTGGATCAGGCGGTGATTGCTCAGTTCACGAGTCGAAGAGCCACCGCCGATATTGTGATGGCGAAACTCGCGGCCAGGCTACATCCGATGCACGCGTTATATGGCAAACGATGCCTGCCTGTCCTGGAACAGATGATTCAGGCACGACAGCTCAAGATCCAAGAGGTGATATCGCACGCGTCGCTTCGGGTGCAGTACGTCACGGAAACGGATCTGTCCTCCATCGATCCATCTGGACGTTCTTTCCAAAACGTGAACACGCCGGCAGACTTTGAGGCGGCGCGGTCTATGCTGTCTCGAATCCCTCCATCAGGGCAATCCTAATGCGCGCTGCGAGAAGGACGATTGCGATGGTCCATCCCGGCGGCCTTGGTGATGTGCTCTTGACAGTTCCCGCTATGGTTCGGCTGCGGACCCGCTTTCCCAACCATCAGCTGGTGCTCTGTGCCGAGGACCAGATCGCGAGACTACTCCTCGCGTGCCGCATTATCGATGCCTGGACTTCTGTGCAGGGGCTGGCCTGCAGCGATTTGTTCGCCGGTGCAGGCTCGGTGGCAGATCAGGTACAAATATGGTTGAAGGACTGCGATCTTGCTATTGGCTGGATGCAAGATCTTGATGGGAAGTTAGGTGAGACACTCAAGGCGGCCGGTGTCCGAGAGGTTATTGTGAGGTCTCCATTCTCGACTGCGCTTCAGTCGACACATCAATGTGACCGGTTTCTTGAAGCGATCAATGAGGCGCCGGTAGACGAAGGGGAAGGTGTGCTATTACCGGTGACAGAACATCTCTATGGGCTGGGCCAAGCCTGTCTTGAAGGGGTAGGTTTCGCAAACCGGCAACCGGTTGCGATCATTCATCCTGGGAGTGGAAGTGCCCATAAGTGTGTCGCACCGAAGATACTCGCGGCTGTAGTTACCCGGCTTCAACTATCCGGGGCGATTCCGGTGATTCTAGAAGGGCCGGCAGACCGGGAACCGGTTGAGCAACTTCTCCAACTATGTGAGGATCCACCGATTGTTATGAAGGGCCTCGATCTTCTGACGGTTGTCGGTGTACTTGCCCAGACACGACTCTTTGTCGGGCAGGATTCGGGAATCACTCATCTGGCCGGGTTGCTGGGGGTGCGTACGGTTGCGATATTTGGGCCGACTGATCCCGCTCGCTGGGCTCCCCGTGGCGCTCATGTGACTGTAGTGCAGGGCGCACCCTGCCTCTGCCATTCATGGGGTGACGTCAGCCAATGCGAAGAAAAACCTTGTCTCAATGTGTCACAGGGCCATCTTGAGGCGCTGTGTCTTACACACCTTAAGGAGGCAGCCGTCCGACCCAGAATCGAATCCGACTGCCTTGTCACTGACCATCCCGTATGCTAGAGTGACCAGTTCATTTTTCCTTTCATTGGTAAGGACTTAGGAGTTTTTTCTTGTCCAGCGGGGTTGTTCAGGAAAAGGTTACCAGTGCGCTCCTTGGGGCGCTCAATGGGGCCAAAAAGAAAGGTCAACTGAAGACGGAAGCCTGGCCTCAGGTGAGCCTGGATACTCCCAAACGGCCTGAATGGGGAGATTTAGCTTCGACGGTCGCCATGTCTCTTGCCGTGTCCGAGCAACGAGCGCCCCACGACATTGCCCAAATTATCATCGACAATCTTTCTCAGCGCGAACAGCTCTTCGATCGAGTCGAGATCGTCAGGCCGGGGTTCCTCAACCTCACGGTCAAGCCGGCCATCTGGCAAGAGGTGCTCAGAGAAATCGAGACGGAAGGATCAGCCTACGGACGAGCCGAGTTGGGGCAGCGGCGTCGAGTTCTGGTGGAGTATGTGAGTGCGAATCCGACCGGTCCGTTGCATGTGGGACATGGACGTGGCGCGGCAGTTGGGCAGGCTGTCGCGAATATGCTCAAGGCGGTCGGGTATGACGTCGTGAGCGAATATTACATCAACGATGCCGGCCGGCAGATGAAACTGTTGGGGACCTCCGTCTATGCGCGATATGAGGAGTTGTCGAACCGTCCGGTCGAATTTCCGGCAGAGGGCTATCACGGAGCCTATATCACTGCCGTGGCCGAACGAGTGAAACAACAGCTGGGGCCTGAGCTGGCCGGGCGTGCGGCCACAGAGGTCGAGGCGCGCTGTCGAGCGCTTTGCCTATCAGGAACTGCTGAACCTGATTCGCGAAGATCTGAAGTCCTTCGGGATCGAGTTCGAGTCGTGGTTCAGCGAGGCCTCTCTCGTGAATTCAGGGGCCGTCCAACGGGTTTTGGATGAGTTGAAGTCGCAACAGTTCCTGTTCGAGCAGGAGGGCGCCTGGTGGTTCCGGTCTTCGGCATTCGGGGACGAGAAGGATCGTGTCGTCCAGAAACAGGACGGCGAGTACACCTATCTGGCGTCCGATATCGCCTACCATCAGGATAAGCTCAGGCGTGGATACGATCTCCTCATCGACGTCTGGGGCGCGGATCACCACGGCTATATTCCTCGCATGCAAGCAGTGGTGCAGGCCTATGGGTATCCGAAAGACCGCCTCCAGGTCGTGCTGGTTCAGATGGTGAACTTGTTACGCGGCGGAAAAAAAGTGGAAATGTCGAAGCGGGCGGGCGAGTTCATCACGATGCGGGAAGTCATCGATGAAGTCGGAGCGGATGCGGCCAAGTTCTTTTTCTTGATGCGCGATTCCACGTCGCACCTGGACTTTGATTTGGAACTGGCCAAGCAGCGGTCATCCGATAATCCCGTGTACTATGTGCAGTATGCCCATGCCAGGATCGCCAGTCTCAGGCGCGTCGCGGCTACGCGAGGTATCGCCTGTCCTCTGCCCAGCGAGACGGATTTGACGGTATTGACGGACCCGGATGAATTGGGATTGATTCGCAAGCTCTCCGCCTATCCCTCGGTTCTGCAGGGCAGTGCACTGGCCTATGAGCCTCACCGGATGACCTATTACCTCCAGCAGTTGGCCGGGCTGCTGCACACGTTCTATAACAAGCACCGGATTCTTCCTCCCGCCGCAGATCGGGATCTATTGGCGATCGCGCCGGAGGGATCGGTTCCTGACGAGGTGCTGCAGAAAGAGGGACTGCTCCCGGAACAGACTGCGGCGAGGTTGGCGCTGATGCGAGCCGTCCAGCAAGTCTTGAAGAACGGACTCGGTGTGCTCGGGATTTCCGCACCGGAGCAGATGTAGCCGGCAAGAGGGATTGTGGACTTTTCAGTTCAGCAGGAAGATCGTGAGACGCGCGCGCGATTGGGGCGACTCACCACGGCCCATGGCGAGATCGAGACGCCGGCTTTCATGCCGGTCGGCACGTTGGGGCCGGTGAAGGGGATCGATCCAACCGACCTGGAGCAGTTCGGCTTTCGTCTCATGCTGAACAACGCCTACCACCTGTATCTACGGCCCGGGCATAAGGTCGTGGCTGAGATGGGTGGATTGCATCGATTCACCGGATGGTCCGGAGCCATCTTGACGGACAGCGGCGGATTTCAGATTTTCAGTCTCGCCAAATTATGTAAGGTGACGGACGAAGGCGTGAGCTTTCAGTCGCATCTCGATGGTTCCGCACATTTCATCACGCCGGAGACCGCCATCGAGATTCAAGAAGCGTTGGGAGCCGATATCATGATGGCGTTCGATCACTGCGTCGCGTTGCCGGCTGAGAAAGAGGCTGTGCGTCATGCGGTCCGACGGACCACCCTCTGGGCCCAACGCTGTCAGGCCAGTCGGCGTCGCACGGATCAAGCCCTCTTTGGGATCGTGCAAGGCGGCTTGGACGCAGATCTCCGCGTGACCTCGGCGCGAGACCTCATCGGGCTTGGCTTCGATGGTTACGCGGTCGGTGGGCTCTCCGTGGGAGAGTCGAAGACAGAGATGCATGCCATGTTGGACGTGACCGTCCCGGAGCTGCCGGCTTCGAAGCCGCGGTATTTGATGGGTGTGGGGATGCCGGAGGATCTCATCGAAGGCGCAGCGCGCGGGATCGATCTGTTCGATTGCGTGGTGCCCTCGCGCCACGGACGGACCGGTTCGCTGTTTACGAGTTTTGGGCGAGTGGTGATCAAGCAGGCGCAGTATGTTCGGGATGAACAGCCGATCGATCCGGCCTGCGGCTGTCCCGTCTGCGCGCGCTACTCGCGGGCCTATCTGCATCACCTCTTTCAGATGAAAGAGATGCTGTCGTCGAGACTCAATACGATCCACAATCTCTGGTATTTTGCCGATCTCATGGGCCATGTGCGGTCAGCGATCGCACATGGGACGTTACGGTCGTTCCGGGACGATTTTTACCGATCCCGCGACTTGGCAGCATCGGACGGTGTAGCCGCAGATGTCGATGGGCATCGGTCATGCCGCAGGGGATTAACCTAGCTGGAGAGGAGTTCGTATGGTCATGCAATCGGTTGTGATGGCTCAGTTGTTCGGTGGCGGGGCAGCAGGAGGTTCGGGCTCCACTGCCGGCACGCTCCTTTCCCTCATTCCATTCGCGCTGATCTTCGTCATTTTCTATTTTCTCGTCATTTTGCCACAACAAAAACGTTCGAAACAACAGAAGGCGTTGCTGGAGGCTCTGAAGAAGGGCGACAAGGTGGTGACGGCGTCGGGTATCTGGGGCACCGTGACAAATCTCGGGAAAGAGACGGTGACACTGCAGATTGCCGACACGACGAAGATTCGAATACAACGGGATCAGATTGCTCGATTACGCGGCAGTGAGGACGAGGATAAGGATAAGGATTCGTAGGCCGCACAGGATAAAGGGGTACCAGACGACATGAAAAAAGTGGGTGGGCGGTTAACATTGTTGGCGCTGGTGGTGGTGATGTCGGTGATCTTCTTTCTTCCGTCATACCCGCCGTTCTATCAAGCGTTGCCTGGATGGTTGAAGAAGGTGATGCCGAGCAAAGGCATTACGCTGGGCTTGGATCTCCAAGGTGGGATTCATCTTGTCATGGAAGTGGATGAAGATCGCGCCGTCGAAATCGCCGTCGATCGATCGGTCGTATCCTTGCAAGATCTGTTGGTCGATAAGAAGATTCCCGTCGAGTCGGTGATGCGGACGGGACCGACCCAGATCACGATCCAGTTCCAAAACGGCGAGCTCAAGGCGCAGATCCAGAAGCTGATCGATGACTATCCGATCTTCAGCGAGACAGAATCTGCCGGATCGGCCAACCGGCTGGTGTGGGAGTTGCGGGAAGTCGAGGCCAAGCGGATCAAGGATTCCGCGATCAACCAGGCGCTGGAAACGATCCGGAACCGCATCGACCAGTTTGGCGTGACAGAGCCGATCGTGCAGCGACAGGGGTTGAAACAGATCGTCGTGCAGTTGCCCGGCGTCAAAGAGCCCAAGCGCGCCAGGGATCTGATCAAAGAGACGGCGTTGCTCGAATTTAAGATGCTCGACGAAGACAACCAGTCGAAGCTCGATCTGCCTGCCCGTATTCCGAAAGACAAAGAAGAGGAGGTTCTGAAACAGGCCGAGGCGAAGCTGCCTGTAGGCGATCAGATCCTCTTCGAGCGGGCTGTCGAGAAAGACACCGGTCGCGAATATCGGATCCCCTATCTCGTGAAAAAACGGGTCATGTTGACCGGCGATGTGTTGAGCGATGCACGGGTCTCGATCGGTCAATTCAACGATCCCTACGTGTCGATCACATTTGACGGGAAGGGCGGTCGGGAGTTCGAACGGATTACGGGCGACAACATCAAGAAGCGCATGGCCATCGTGCTCGATAACACGATCTACTCGGCGCCGGTGATTCAGGACCGCATCACCGGGGGGCGTGCGCAAATCACCGGGACGTTTTCGATGCAAGAAGCGAACGATTTGGCCATCGTGCTTCGGGCCGGCGCGTTACCGGCTCCGCTCAAGATCATTCAAGACCTCACGGTCGGACCGTCGTTGGGGAAGGATTCGATCGAGAAAGGCGTGCAAGCGACGCTGTTTGCCGGCGTCGTGGTGGTCGTGTTCATGATCGTGTATTACAGGATGTCCGGGGTGATTGCGGATTTTGCGCTGGCGCTGAATCTGCTCTGTTTGATCGGAGCGCTTTCTGCCCTGAATGCCACCCTGACCTTGCCGGGGATCGCCGGAATTGTGCTCACGATCGGGATGGGCGTCGATTCGAACGTCCTGATCTTCGAGCGTATTCGTGAAGAGCTGCGACTGGGAAAGCGGTTCGATTGGCGGTGGACGGAGGATATGACAAGGCGTTGCTGACGATTGTCGATTCTCACGTGACCACCCTCATCACGGGGGTGGCGCTGTTCCTCTTCGGCACGGGGCCGATCAAGGGATTTGCCGTGACCTTGTGTCTCGGAATCGGGATCAACCTGTTTACGGCCCTGATCGGCACCAAGGTCATCTTCGATCTCTTGAATCAACGACACAAAGTCGAACAGTTGAGCATCTAGTGTGAAGGAGTCCGCATGTTAGAGATTCTCGGAAAAACCAATATCGATTTCATGGGGAAGCGCTACTGGGCCTTCCTGTTTTCCGGCATCATGGTGGTGCTGGGAATTGTGGCGCTTGTTCAGATTTCCAGGGGAGCAGCCAACCTCGGCATCGATTTCTCGGGCGGGACCGCGGTGCAGTTGAAGTTCGACCAAGCGATTCGGATCGACGAGGCGAGAAAAGCCTTGGAGGCGAACGGCCTGGAGAATGCCGAACTGCAAGAGTTCGGTCAGGAGAACAAACTCCTGGTCCGCCTGAAGACCTCGACGACCATTGAGGAAAAGGTCGCCGATAGGGTTGTGGCAGTCTTCAAGAAGGAATTTCCCTCGAACCAATTCGTGATCGACTCCAGTACGGAAATCGGACCGACCATCGGGCAGAAACTTCAAGAGGACGCGCTCATTGCGGTCGTCATTTCCTTTGCCGGAATCATTCTCTACGTGGCGGCGCGATTCGAATTGCGCTTCGGCATCGCCGCGGCCGTGGCGACCTTTCATGACGTGTTGGCGGTGTTGGGCGCCTTTTATATCCTCGATAAGGAAATTACGCTGCTCGTCGTGACGGCATTGCTGACGTTAGCCGGCTATTCGATGACGGATACGGTCGTCGTGTTCGATCGTATCAGAGAAAATCTCCGGATGCGGCGGAAGGAAAGCGAAGAGACGATCATCAATCAAGCGGTCAACCAGGTCTTGAGCCGCACGATCGTCACCAGTTTGACCGTCGTGTTGGTGTTGATTCCTCTGACGGTGGCCGGCGGAGAGGTCTTGCACGACTTCTCCCTCGCTCTGTTGTGGGGCGTGATCTTTGGGACCTATTCGTCCGTCTTCGTCGCGAGTCCCTTGCTGGTGCTCTGGCCGGGAGGGTCCGGGCGGCTGTTGAAGCGGAGTTAACAGGAATCACAGGCGCGAGAAGCGAGACGCGCGCGACAGGCGCGACTCGCGAAGATGAAACTTCCGATCCGTCCCGCTTTTCTCGCGAGTCTCGCGCGAATAGGGGTTGTCGCATCCTGATCGGGGCACACCCATGGCACTCTGGAGTCGGTCACACAGTCTCCAGCGCAAGATCATCGCGGCGATCGTGCTGGTCGGTCTTCTGCCCCTAACCCTTCTGCTTGCGCTCACCTACGTCGAGGAGCGGCGCGCGCTTCGCGAAATGACCGGCGCCAACTTCAAAGAAGTCGCCGTGGAAGCCGCTCGCCGCATCGAAATGCAGGTCAGTCGTGGGATGAACGAGGCTCAGCAACTTGCCACGACGCCCTTGCTCCACACCGCCGTCACCGAAGCCAACCGCACCTACGAGGGAAAGGATGCGCGAAATATCCAGGGCATGATCAAGGATTGGCAGCAGCGGTGGCGTCAGCGGGATCAACAAAGCGAGTTTCCCCTCTTCATCAATCGCATCGTCACCAACTATCTCATCCGGTGGCACGATATCCGCAAATCGGACTATATCGGGATCCTGGTGACCGACAACCAGGGGGCACTGGTGGTCAGTTCCATTCCACAAGTGGAGTATTTTTACGGGAAAACGCCGTGGTGGCAAGCGGTGGTGAAAGGGGGAAGCCCCAGGGGCTATGTCAGCGAGATCGCCTTTGATCCCGCTTTTGGGACTCACGTGGTCGTCGTGGCGGCGCCCATTCTGGACGATACAAAAGCGACGGTGATCGGGACGGTCACAATACTGTTACGTCGAGACACGATCTTCCATGCCATTGCCGAGGTGACGATCGGGGCGACTGGTCACGCGATGTTGTTCAGTTCCGATGGTGTTCCCGTGATCTGTCCGGTCATGTCACCGGAAGAACATACGGTAAGGCCTGAGTTGATCAGTGCGCTCGGTGGGTTGAAAGCTGGTTGGACCGTTGCCGCAGACGATTCGCATGGGGGCCGGAACGCCTTGGTCGGATTCGCTCCGGTTCGATTCAGCGAGCGCTTGGCCCCTGGGAGCCTCGGAGGAAAACAGTGGATCACCGTGGTACGGCAGGATCCCCAGGAGACTTATGCGCCGCTCACCGAACTCATGGCGAAAGTGCTGCTCTTTGGGTTGCTCGTGTTTGCCGTGCTGTGGGGGACCGGGGTGCTCGTCGCCCGCCGGATCGCTCGTCCCATTCAGTTGTTACACGACGGCGTGCGTGAGATCGGAAGCGGGCGATTGGATCGTCGATTGGAGTTGAAGACCGGCGATGAAATTGAAGGGCTCGCCGATGCGTTCAACCTGATGGCGACGAATCTGCAACGCTCGTTTGCCCAGATTGAACAACGCGTGGTCGATGTGCGCCGCTTGGAAGAAAAGTACCGCGATTTGATCGAGCATTCTCCGGAGATGATCTATCAAATGAACCGGAGCGGTCAATTCGTCCATGTGAACAAGACGGGGCTTGAAAAGCTGAAATACACCCTCGATGAGATGCTGTCGATGCAGCTCTGGGACCTCGTGCCGCGCGGCCAGGAGCCGCTCGTATTGCAATATTTGGAACGATTGGTGGCGCAAGGGCGCAGTTCGATGGAGACGGTGTTACTGGCCAAGGACGGTCATCCGATCGACGTGGAGATTCATGCTACGGCGCTGATCGATCAAGAGCGGGGCGGGCTGGTTCACTCGCGCGCATTTGTGCGCGACGTGACCGAACGCCACCGGCTTGAGCGGCACCTGCAAGAATACACGACGAATCTTGAACAGGCCGTGTCGGAACGGACGCAACAGCTCGTGGCCTCGCAGGCACGGTACAAGGCATTGTTCGACTTGGTGGCGGACTCGGTGTTTATGGTGGATCCGAACGGCATGATTGTCGCGGTCAACAAACGAGAAGAGCAAGCGCTGGGATATGCAGAGGCAGTAGTGGTCGGCCGCAGCTTGCTCGAGGTTGTCCCTTCCGGCTATCACGATCCGTTGCGTGGCTGGCTGACTGACGTCATTTCTGGGCAGCGGAAAGTGCCCACTCAGGAAATCATGGTGCGCCATGCCGGCGGATTGGATACTCCAGTCGAAATGGATTTGATCCGTGTCGGAGTGGCCGACCAACTGTTGGTGATGGTGCAGTTGCGGGACATTACAGACCGGAAGCGGCTCGAACGGCAACTGGATACGTACCGAGAAGAGTTGGAGGATAAGGTCCGGGAGCGCACGCGGGAAATCGAAGAGACCAAGCAATATCTCGAAAATCTGCTCGAGAACGCCAACGATGTCATCTATACCCTCGATACCGAGCAGCGCTTCACCTATGTCAACAGTAAGATCGAAGCATGGGGCTACCGGAAAGACGATCTGCTTGGACGTCCGTACCTCGCCCTTCTCTCCAAGCGCCATCGCGGGAAGCGGCTCAAGAGCACCTTGGATATCGGAGCGAAGCAGGTCTATGAGGTCGAAGTGGTGACTCGCACGGGAGAGCCGAGGGCTGTGATGGTGAGTGTCTCCCCGCTGCACGGAGCCGGAGGGAGCGATCCTGGGCGTGCTGGGCATCGCCCGCGATATGACGGAGACCAAGAAATTGGAGCAGCAGATCAGGAACTCGGAGAAACTGGCCTCGGTCGGAAAGCTCGCTGCAGGGGTGGCTCACGAAATCAACAATCCCCTTGGGGGCATGCTCAACTGTCTCTACAACTTGCGGAAAGGGACGCTGTCGCCGAGCCGGCAAGAGGAGTATTGGGCATCGATGGAAGACGGTGTGCGGCGCGTGCAGAAGATCGTCCGGCAGCTCCTCGATTTCTCCCAGCAGCATGAGCCTGCATTCGCTCTGACGGACATCAATCACGTCGTGGATCGGGTGTTGGTCTTGACGACGCATCTCTTTGCCCCGAACCGAATCGTGTTGGAAACGGGATTCGGTCAAGGACTGCCGAATGCCATGGTCGATCGGCACATGATCGAGCAGGTGCTGATGAACCTGGTGTTGAATGCGGTCCAAGCGATGAAAGACGGAGGGGTGCTGACCATCCGAACGTCTGTGGTCGAAGGAATCTGCCTGATCGAAGTTCGCGATACGGGATCGGGCATTCCGCCGACAGTCCTGCCGAGGATTTTCGATCCCTTCTTTTCGACCAAGAGCGAAGGCGAGGGAACCGGCCTCGGCCTGTCGGTCAGTCTGGGCATCGTCGAGCGCCACGGAGGAAAGATTTTGGTGGACAGCGAAGTCGGGAAGGGGACGACCTTTACCCTCTGTCTTCCTGTCTCCCGGGAACGTTCGTTGATGGAGCGAGTGTCATGAAGGGGCTCAAGATCCTACTCGTCGATGACGAGCCGCTGATGCGGCTGTCGATGGTCGATGCATTAGAGACGGTCGGCCATGATGTCGAAGCGGCGGCATCCGGGACGGAAGGGATCGACGCCATTCGCAAACGGCCATTCGATCTGGTGATCACCGATCTGCGGCTGCCAGGCGCGGACGGGCTCACGGTGCTCACGGCGGCCAAAGAGCAGTCGCCCCATACGGAGGTCGTGATGATTACGGCCCACGGATCGGTGGAATCGGCGGTCGGTGCGATGAAGCTCGGCGCCTTCGACTACATCACGAAACCGTTCCAGATGGACGAATTGCTGTTGATCGTCGAGCGGGTGGGCCGCGTCGTGACCTTGCGGCGTGAAAATCAAGATCTCAAAGCGGTGCTGGAAGACAAGTTCAGTTTCGGAGGCATTCTCGGCGCGAACAGCCAAATGCGGGCCGTACTCGAGAAGATCAAGCTGGTGGCGGGCACAGATTCGACGACGTTGATTCTGGGCGAGAGCGGAACCGGCAAGGAGCTGGTGGCCAATGCCATCCACCAAAACAGCCCACGCAGCCACTATCCCTTGATCAAAGTCAGCTGTGCGGCGCTTCCGGAAACCCTATTGGAAGCGGAACTCTTCGGCCATGAGAAGGGGGCGTTTACGGGGGCGCTGCGGCAGCGGCGTGGGCGGTTCGAGTTGGCCCATCGAGGGACGCTGTTTCTCGATGAAGTCGGAGAAATCTCGCCGGTCATCCAGGTGAAATTGTTGCGGGTGCTTCAGGAACGGCAGTTTGAACGCGTCGGGGGAAACGACACGATTCACGTCGATGTGCGCCTGGTCTGCGCCACACAGAAGAGATCTTCGAAAGGAAGTCGCTCAGGGGCGGTTTCGAGAGGATCTGTTTTATCGGCTCAACGTCGTGCAGGTCGTGATTCCACCGTTGCGTCAACGGCAGGAAGACATCATGGTCATCGCCGAGCACGTGCTGAAGAGCTGCGCCGGCAAGATGAATAAAGCATTGAAAGGATTTTCTCCTGCGGCGCGCGAGCTCTTCTTGCGCTATTCATTCCCAGGGAACGTGCGGGAATTGGAGAACATGGTCGAGCGTGCCGTGGCGCTGGGGCGGGATCGTGAAGCGATCCAGCCGTCCGATCTGTGCGGGTTCCAGTCCTGTCCCTTTACGGGCGGGGCAGCCACAAGAATCGTGTGGATTCTGTAGCGAAGGGCTGACGGGGCAGAAGCGCGAGGCACGTCCGCTGACCTCGCTGGCGACGGCGCGGGAACAGTTCGAGAAAGAATATATTGTGTCGGTGCTGGAGCGAGTAGAAGGCAGCCGCACGACCGGCGCGAAGATACTCGGTCTGTCGCGCAAAGCTCTGTGGGAAAAGTGCAAGCGCTACGGCATTCCGTCGGCGAGAAGAGGAGGCGGAGGATGAGGGCTGATGATCTTCTGTGCTCGCGCAACGCGCGGTCTGAGAAGGCCCTCGTTGGACGCGCGCAGTGGAAGATCAGCCAGCCCGCTCCAGATAGAGAGAATGAGCTGAAAGATTGCTGGTAGAAGGCTCGTTCGATGTCCAGAACGCGCGCAGTTCTCCATGGTTAGCTCATGTCCGCTTTGATTGACGACTGAGTGTAGCCCGGGCTGACATCTCGACGGTTCCGCTGCTAACGGCTTCTTTTGCCAGAACGGATCAGTGCTGCGGGCTAGATAGCGCTAAAGCACCTGCACGGATTCGCCGATCCCTACCGATGTCATTGGTGCGGAGCAGGATTCCAGACATCTTGCCGAGGCTGTTGTTGATTTTCCGGCTAGCGCCAGCCGCGTACTCGCATTGTGGCTCGTGTCTATTCTAAGTGCTCCGTGCTGCCTATGGTTGTGTGCACTATGAGACCACCGTTTCCAAATTTGACGTTCTTCTTGGACGCAGCAGGTAGATATTCTCACTCCAAAGAAACGCCAATTGTGTTTTCAGCCGTTGCGATAGTGGCGAAGGCTGTTGACGAGGTTCGAGAAAGCCTTCTGATCGTAACTAAAGGCAGCCTAGTGAAGTGGTCGAAGAGCGAAGCGAGTCACGAAGCAGCTAGAGCGATCTTTCGGCTCCTCGCGAAGCGACAGCTCTTCTGGATAGTACGAATAATCTGGAAGAATACACCTGAGTGGGATCGCTATTTTGAGGACGGAAATCAGCTCTACGAGAAGTGTGTGAAAAATGCTCAAGAGGCCGCACCATATGCGAAACCGATGAACACGTTCAAGCTCCATCAATTTGGACTGGCCAGTGCTGACCTGCTGGGTGTGTACTTGGGACGCCACTCCCACTGGCTTCCTCGAAACGATGGGTCGGTGCAGCGCATAATGGTGAAAGCAGTCTTCGACTCAGACATCCAGGGGGAAGCGAATCAAAAGGTTTGCCAGAATGTATTCGAGGGACTAGAAGGAGATTTGCCCCAGACGGTTCAAGCCACGAGGGTTGAGCCACACTTCAAGGTCTCTATCACCACCGAACAGGAAGAGCCGCTATTGCTGCTCCCTGACCACGTGGCCGGATACTTCTACTCACGCAAGGCTTACGGAGTTACTGGCGAGAACGCAGAGGAGGTTTACTCACCGCAGTTGAGCCTCTGGTCGAACTGATTCCAAAGAGTTGCTTTAAGACGCTAGAAGAACACTTTCGAGAAGAGTATTTGTTGCCTCCTACGACATTTGATTATGTCCTGCCCAAGAGTGAGCGTGACGCGTTGCTCAAGGTGTTAATTGGCGAAAAAGTAGCGAAATAAAACGGCGGTGCGGAAGGCTTTCATAGTCGGGCTAGGGAATAACTACCAGAGCAACTCACTGAACGTGGCGAAGCGTTAAGGCGACAGGCTTGTAAGCGGCCTGTCGCCTTTCTATTTTTTCTTTGGCAGGGTAACTCTTGCCGAGGCGCCGGACGGAAAGCTGGAGCGACTTCATCGGAGAAACCGGGTACCCAACGAGACTGTGCCGAGAAGGAAAGCTGGAACTGACCGACGCTTCACGGAATCTGATAAGACCGCTGGCGGAGAGAATTCCAGAAGGTTTCCACTCCGGGACAGTCCGGAAGGGTGGTTTCGGGCCAGATGCAGGAGCGAAGCTTTCCGGTCCGGCGGCGACGTTCCGAATTACTCTGCTGGTTCCGCGCCGCCTTCCCACAACTTCACCGTCCGGTCCCACGACGCGCTGGCCAGTTTCATCCCATCCGGTGACAGGGTAATGCCGCGAACGCCTGCGGTATGGGCCTTGATGGTTCTGAAGCAGCGACCGTTCGACAGGTCCCAAAACCGAATCGTTGCGTCATCGCCGGCGCTGATGAGCACCTTGCTGTCCGCGTGACGGCGAGCGCGCGCACCCAGCCGGTATGGCCTTTCAGCGTCCGTTGTTCCGCCACGTGGGGCATGTCGAACAGCTTGATCGTCTGGTCACGGCTCCCGGTGATGAGCAGTTTGGCATCGGGGGTAAAGGTCATTGCGCCGATCCAATAGCTCATCGGCTTTCTGAAATCCACCGTCGTCTTCGACGAAGTACCCGCGCGTTTCACTGGTATCATCCTCGTGCTGTTTCCAGTGGCCGTTGTGCAGGATTTTTTCCTCTCCGCTGGGTAAGACCTCCCACAACTTGATCTTGCCGATATCCATTCCACTGGCGAGGTGGATCCCATCCGGCGAAAAGGCGACGCAGACAGACCAGTTGTGGTCGTACTGGTCTTTGCCGAGGAGGGTCATGAGCTCGGTGCCGGTGGTGACTTCCCAGATCTTGATGTCTTTATTGTGGCTGCCGCGCGCCAGCATGAGGCCGTCGGGCGAGAGAGAGAGGCTGACCACGTTGTGGTCATAGCGTGTGAAGAGAAGCTTCTTCGATTCGCCGGTATTCGGATTCCACAGCCGGATGGTACGGTCCTCGCTGGCAGTGGCCAGCGTCTGGCCGTCCGGCGTGAAGAGGACGGATCGGATGTCCGCCGTGTGTCCCCTGAGTGAGCGCAGGAGGCGCCCGGTTTCAATGTCCCACATGCGGACGAGCCGGTCGACTCCTCCGCTGGCGAGGGTCAACCCGTCCGGTGCAAAGGCCACCGACCAGACTCCATGCGAATGGCCGCGAAACGTGGTCAGCTCCCGTGCCCCTGTCTTCCAGTATTCGAGGAAGTCGACTGGCGCGGCGTCCGTTCCCGATGATGGTGTGAGCGGGGGGGAGTGGGAGCAAGTTGGGAAGCAGTTTGGTCGGCCATATTCAATAATCCTTACGACTGGAACAAGGTG
Source organism: uncultured Nitrospiraceae bacterium (assembly GCA_963801725.1). Lineage (GTDB taxonomy): Bacteria > Nitrospirota > Nitrospiria > Nitrospirales > Nitrospiraceae > Palsa-1315. The sequence goes on along the minus strand of CAWDFX010000001.1, from coordinate 69,885 downwards.
AAGCGGCCTACGGACGCGGCTTGATTGCAAACCGTCGATTCGCGCCAGTATAATTCGTATCGGCTCTGGGGTGATCGTAAGAGAAGCTTTGGCATCAAGTCAAGCTGGCTTCATGAGAGCCGCTTTCCGCATCCTGGCATCTGGCGCATGGCCAGACCGGATTGGCACGATCGAGGACTCGTATGGAACTTCGTTTTCAGCCCGCATTGCTGCAAGAGGTCATTGACTCGTTCGTCGAAAAGACGGAACGGGAAGGCGACCCCACCTATTATAAAGAGTTCCATGAACTCGCCGACCCGATCTACGAGAAGTTTACGCTCGATGATCGTGAGAGTGAGTTCAAGAAGCTCTACCAGTACATGTTCGGGACCTGGGGGTTTTCCGATATCATTCGCGATGCCTTCAACGAATATCCTTTACTCAAAGAACGAGTCGGAATTGTGCTCATCAAGGGGGTGCTCAAGGAAGATCAGGAAGGCGTCGATATTCTCAGGAAATGGGGATCTGTCGAGCACGAGATGGCTCGAGCGTTCGAAGAAAAGGGGTTGAAAGGCGTCGGGATTAAACTCATTCCGCGTCGGTTCTACGATCCTGCGCTGACGCGCTATTGCCGCCATGAGTTGTTGCATATCTCGGACATGTTGGATCCGGTCTTTGGGTACGATCCTGATACCAAGGTCGGGCAAAATCCAGGTGAGGAAACCCTCATTCTCCATCGCTACCGCATTTTGTGGAGTCTCACCGTCGACAGCCGGCTGACTGTGGCCGGCAAAGAGCCGATGCTCAGGAAGGAAGACCGGTTCAAAGAGTTTCGTTCCTGGTATCGCAAGATTCCCGCGCCACAATTGAAATCGGTGTTCGAGGGATTGTGGCAGACGAGTTTCTTCACCCACTCGGAATTGATCGAAATGGCGTCGGACACCTTGCGCGTGATGGACCGTGCCGTGGATGTCGAGGGGGGCGAGGTTCCGGAAACAGAAAATAAAGTCATGTTGATGCCGGGATTTCCCTGTCCCCTGTGCCGGTTCCCGACCTATTCGTGGGTCGAGGACATGGGCAACAAGATCGAGGGCTATGTGCTCGATTTCATCCGCGAAAATCATCCCGGCTGGGATATCGAATTCGGGGCCTGCGATCGCTGCGTCGAAGTCTATAAGCTGCGCGCCGACGGCGTCATGTAACGGTATTACTATGGCTACCGATTCGCCATACGGACGTCGCGACTTCCTCAAAGACTCTGTCGTGTCTGTTGCCAAAGCGGCAAAAGAATTTAACAAGCACCAAGAGATTGTGCCGGAACGACCGGCTCCAGCGCCGGTGCGGACCGATTGGTTGCGTCCTCCCGGCGCTGCCGACGAGGCGCTCTTTTTGGAGCGATGCACACAGTGCGGCGACTGCGCCAAAGTCTGTCCATACGGATCGATTACGTTCCATCCGCAGAACGGGACACCGGTGATTTTTGCGGATCAAATGCCGTGCTATCTCTGTGAGGACGTGCCCTGCATTGCGGCCTGTGCGACCGAGGCGTTGCTGCCTGTCGAAGGACGCGGGCAGATACGAATGGGTCTTGCGTCAGTGTCACACCGAGTCTGCACGGCTGGGCAAGGATGCCATGCCTGCGCATCAAAATGTCCCACGGATGCCCTATCGATGGATTTTGACCGGCAGCAGATTGTTGTGACGGCTGAGCGTTGCGTCGGCTGTGGGCTGTGCGAACACGTGTGCCGGACAGTGAATGATCGCGTGGCTATTCGAGTCACACCGTTTAGATCGTTGGCGCAGTCACTCCCGTGACCCACAAGAATAGATCTGAATACAAGAGAGAAAACTGGAGAGAAGTGGGGCGGTTCACGAGGGGAAAAGTTTGAGAAAGCACCGCCTTAGATTATTCATCGCGGATGGGAAGATCGTGCTTGACAACCCCTGGATCAATACCTACCATACGAGGGCTTTGTGCCAAAGGTTTGACCTCGTATGCCTGGAAAATTCGTCAGGGCAACAGGGTCAACCGAGGGACCGATTTTCATGACGAGTAAACAGCCGGTGCAAACAAATTCTCAGGCCGTGGCCGGAGTCATTCCAGCTTCGCCGGCCATTAAGGATTCACCCGCAGTCGAACGCGCCCTCAATCGCAGTAAGCTCTATCTCCTTGTGTCGTGGAGCCAGCTCTATCCGGAAGACGACGAGTTCCTCGATTACGTGCAATGCGGAGAGTTCGTTGAGGATGGGCGAGCGGCGATCGATGCCTTGGACCAGGCGCTCGACGGCATCGGCGGTGAGCGGGCCAAGCTCAAGCTGGTGTTGCTGCGCAAGCAGTTCGATCAGATCGAGAAAGTTGTCGCGTCGGAATGTGTCAACTGGCAAATCAGCGATCTGCAGGCCGAGCATCGTCGAGTATTCAGTAATGTCATCACGCTAGATTGCCCTCCCTATGAAACGCTCTTCGGAAACGACCACGTGTTTGCTCAATCGCAAGTCATGGGCGATATCGCCGGATTCTATCGTGCGTTCGGGGTGGAGTTATCCAAGGACATCCATGAGCGACTGGATCATTTGAGCGTCGAATTCGAGTTCATGCATTTCCTGGCCTATAAAGAATCCTATTCCCGTTGTCATGATGGAGCAGACAAGACCCAGATCGTACTGGACGCGCAGAAAAAGTTTGTCAAGAATCATATCGGCCGGTGGGTCCCGTTGTTTTGCAGGATGTTGGTCAAGAAAGCCGGATCAGGTTTTTACAAACACGTAGCGGACATGATGGCAGAATGGATGGACTTTGAAGCCGCGTTTCTAGGCGTCGTTCCCCAGCCCTACTCAGAGACCGATTATCGCCCGGCCACGTTCAATTCACCGGAAGGCCAGACGTATGAGTGCGGCGCGCAGGATCAGGGAAACGAGCTGAGTCTCTTGCTGAACGAAGTCGGCGCAGAGTCATTTTTAGACAAGAAGGATCAGGGTAAAGACAAAGAAGAGGAGGGGCCGGCCGGAACCGCCTGACGATTGTCTGTGTTCAGAATGGTCTCTATGTATTGTGTGTCGGTAGCGATCTCGGGCGACCGCACTGTATTTTATATCGAGAGGAGGAGTATCTTATGAAAGAAGAGAAGCCACCGAGCAACCGTATAAGAATCGGCATTCTTATCGCGTCGTTGATCGCAGGTGTGCTGTTGGCCATCTTCTCTATACTGACTACTCCGCATTGATGATCGTTGGTATGAAACTGAGTTTACTTTTTTAATAGAGAGGAGGGGTATCCTATGAGAGTAGTGCAGACACACAGCAAGCGTGTCGTGCTCGGCATTCTTCTCTCTGCGTTGATCGTTGGTGTCATGCTGACGATCGGGCAGGTTCCGTTGGCCGTCAGCCAGCCGGTGACGATTCCGGCGAAGATGATCAAGGGAGCGATTCCGATGGATGGCGCGAACCCAGTTTGGGAGAGCGTTCCCGGGGTGATCGTTCCATTGAGCGGGCAGCTGATTACCACGCCGATGCATCCGAATATTTCGGTGAAGTCGGTGTTCGTGAAAGCCATGACCAACGGCAAAGAAATCGGCTTGCGCATCGAGTGGAGCGATCAGACCAAGAATGATACGACCATCGGTCCCCAGGACTTCCGGGATCAGGCGGCGGTGATGTTCCCGGTCAATACGGCTGGAGCGCCACCTTTCCAGTGCATGGGCCAGTCAGGCGGCACCACCAACATTTGGCGATGGAATGCAGAGTGGCAGAAGGATCTCGGCAAGGATAGCGCAGGTATTTGGGATGTGGACGACCAATACCCAGGCATTTTCTGGGACTACTATTTCGAAGAACCGGCGGGCGGTGTGACCTATCCGGATCGAATCGGCCGAAGCCTTGGACCCTTCAATCCGGGCATTTGGTCCGGCAATATCATGTCAGACCCGACATTGCGCGTGAGCTCGGTTGAGGATCTGAACGCCAACGGTTTCAGCACCCTGACGACGCAAGCCCATCAGGATGTCATTGGAAACGGTGTGTGGGAGCCTTCTGGCTCCATCAAGGGCGGTGGATACACTGGGCCAACCTGGCGCGTGGTGGTGAAGCGCACGTTGGAAACCGGCGATGCCAACGATACCCAATTCAAGGCAGGCATGTCTGTGCCCATCGCTTTTGCGGTGTGGGACGGGAATAACATCGAACGGAACGGCATGAAGGCCCTCTCCACCTGGTTTACCCTGAAGCTGTAGTAAGGGAATCAGTTTCTGGAAAGGCCGGCTTTTACTCTTAGTAGAAGTAGGGTAAGGGCAGAACAAGAAACCCCCAGTCGGGTATCAGACCCGGCTGGGGGTTCTTATTTGTCGAGAGCGTTCAAGATTTGGATCAGCCCGACAGACTACTTCTGTGTGCGGAGCCTCTGGACCACCTTCTTCTCGATGTCGGCCCGCTTAGCGAAGGTTTCGAGCTGAGTCACCTTCCATTGCATGATGCCCTGGGCAGGAAGCGCACGAACAAGCTCATTCACCTCATCTTCCGACGTAGCTTCAACCACGAAGGCTCCGGTGAGAGTGTCGGCGGCGATGCCTCCAGCACGGACCTTGCTGTCTTTTCCCAGACTCTCGATGGTTGGGATAACGAGTTTCTCGAGCTGCTCGATCCTTTGCTCGCGGCTCGTGGGAGTTCCGGCTTGGGTCGCCTCGAACTCGACCAGATAGAGTGTGTCCACAACACTACGAAGCACAACGTCCCGCCGCGCGCCACCTTCGCCAAATGCCGGTAGAAAAGGTAGTGCGACAGCTAGTGCTGTAACCAGAGCCCCTGCCAGTACGACGGTCATTGATTTTCCACATAGTGTCATAGACATCACTCCTTTCCAAAAGTGACGGCAAAACCTAATCTTTTATCTATTCTAGATGCCCAAGGTATGTATATGGAAATCCGATTGAAAAGACAAGATGGGACCACCTCGGGGTACTCAAAGTCTAAAACGTAGAAAGCCTTCCACTTGAAATACGAGTCGGTTCCTCAAGCTATTTGTGGTCTAATTTTTGGTTTTAGGCTAACCAGTCTTGACATTCGTTTCTCCGAACGCCCAAATTCAAGTCATCACAGTCCCTCAGCACAGTGCTGAGAAGGAGAGGGTGCCGCGCGATGGACCGATGGGGCGCACAGTGGGGGGATCAGCTCCGTATTCAGCACAAGGTATGGGTGGTGCTCCTGCTGCTCTGTGTGCCGCTCAGCGCAGGCATTGCGATTCATTTGTATATTGTCCAACAGTTGCTTGCGCTCCAACAACAGCGGCAAGAGCTCATGCTGGCTGATGCGCAGGTACATGTGCTTGGGCGACTCGCCGTCGACATTGAAGACGGCTTTCGCGGCTACGTCTTGACCCAGCAACCAGCCTTCCTGGCTCCATTGGCTGGAGCAGAAGCGAAGCTCGACCAGGCCTTGTCGGATGCCACACAGTCACTCACGAGGCTATCGGGCTCTCCGAACAGCCTCGCGCCGATCCAACAACAACTGAAAGATCTGCTGCGATCGAAACATGAATTGATCGCAGACATTCAGAAGGGACCGGCAGATAAGGCCTTAGCGTATGTGCGGTCGGGTGAAGGGCTCCGACTGTCCGATCTCCTCCGCGAAGCCGTTCGGGCCGTCGAAGATCACCTGGAACGGCAAAGAAATTCGTTGAACGACCAAGCGGATGCGCTGTCGCAGCGGACGTTTGTCGGATTGTGGATCACGCTGGCCGCTGTGGTTGCGCTGGGATGGATTGTCTCGCGCGTGCTGGCCCGCTCTCTCACGGATCCGATCACGCGGCTGCAATCCGCCACGGCAAGAATCGGAGCGCAAGTCGATGTAGCCGGGATCACCGAGTTGTTGGCCAATGGCAGAGGAGCGAAGGACGAACTCGGTCAATTGGCAGAGGCATACCTCGCCATGGCTTGCCGCATCCAGACGAATATCCAAGAGATCGAAGCACTCGACACCATCGGCCAAGAGATCGACTCCATCGGCTCGGACGACCTGGAGGGGGTGCTACGCCGCATTACGGACCGGGCAGTAGAATTGGTGCAAACGGATGTCTGTCTGGTGCTCCTTCGCGATGAACGGTTGGGTTGTTGGATTGTTGAAGCAGGATCCGGTGAATGGAACCACCGTTTGAAGAAATGGGTCATGCCGTGGGATGCACTTCCGGTCGCGGTTCAAGCGTTTGAGACGCGCGCGATGGCTACCGGGGAACGGTTTCATTCTGATGAGTGGCCGCAGACGGTCCGGCACAACTTGACCGGGGACAGTAGGCTGACAATTCCACTGTTGGCGCAGGGGAGTCCGTTTGGTGTTCTGTGGTTTCTGAACAAGCGATCCCGGGCGGCACAAGAGTGGAATCATCGCCTGGCTGAAGGATTGGCTCAGGAGGCTGCTCTGGCGATCTCAACTGCGCGGCTACACGAAGCGGCACAACAAAAGCAGCGGGGTTTGGTAACACGTCTTCGACAACTCGAGCATCTGGCGGAAACGTTGGCTCATGATCTCAAGGGGCCGGGAGCTCGGATGGAAGAACTCGCACGGCTGTTGGTTCAGCAAGACAGCGGGCAATTCGATGACCGGACGAAGCGGTGGCTATCTCTGATCGAAGAGAATAGTAGGGATCTTGTGCAGCGAGTGGAAGGGATCTTGACTGTGGCTCACGTGGGTGCTGATCAGGAGGCCATCACGGCTGTCGATCCAACGGCGATTATCGGTGAAGTGTTGAGTGCCCGAGCCGATGAGATCGAGCGGCTTCGTGCCGTGATACAGGTTGAACCGGGGTTACCGCTCGTCGCTTGTCACGGCGCCTATCTTCGGCAGATCTTCGACAACCTTATCTCGAACGCACTGAAATTTACTCAAGCGGGAGAGTCACCCATGGTGAAGATCAGCGGGCGTGTACAAGGCCCTATGGTGGCGTTCTCGGTGGAGGATCACGGGATCGGGATTCCTTCGACCCAACGCAGTCGAGTGTTTCAACCGTTTGTTCGGTTGTTGATGACTGAGGCGCCCGGCGACGGGATCGGCCTGACCATCATCCAGCGCATCGTGGAATTGTATGGCGGCGAGGTATGGATTGACGGAGTCGAAGGGTCTGGCTGCACAGTACAATTCACGGTCCCGAGTTTTCAGGAGCAAGAGGGAGCCTCGAATGCCAGGATGCCGGCTTCGAAGGTTCCCGATGTGGTTGATGTCGTCCGGCGAGGGTCTCGGTGAGGAAGGGGGAGATCATGACACGTGGCGGAGTGTCCGACATGCGATCGAGCAGAACAAAATCCAAAGCGCCGTTCACGATTCTGATCGTCGAGGACAACGCAACGGATGTTGAGTTGATGCTGCATGCCCTCGAAGCGGCGGATCTGAAACCGCTCGGGGGAGATTTCGACATGGAGGTTCGCGCCACGGCAGAAGGAGCCTTGCAATTGCTCGGGGAACGGGCCGTCGATCTTGTGCTGACAGACATGGTGTTGCCGGGAATGGATGGGTTGGATCTCGTCAGCCGCATTCAAAAGATAGATCCAAACTTGCCGGTGCTCGTGGTGACGCGGATGAACGCCGTTCCTCTGGCTGTGGATGCGATGCGACGAGGCGCCTTCGACTATGTGCTGAAGCCGGTCAATGCAGAGGACCTGGGGGTGCGACTCCATCGGGCCATTCGAATCTCTGAAATTTTGCGCAGGCATTCGGTGTACGAACAGCAGGACCGGCAAGAGTTCGCCGCCAATAGTTTCGTGGGGAGCGGCGCCGCATTCGAGCAAATCATGCGGAGTATTCGTGAGGCGGCCCAGGTCCGCTCGACGGTGTTAATTACCGGCGAAACCGGAACGGGGAAGGGGATGATTGCACGGGCGATCCATCAGCAAAGTCCTGAGAGCAATCGGCCGTTTCAAGTGATCGATTGTACGACCGTTCCCGATGGGATGATGGAGTCCGAGCTGTTCGGGCATGTGCGGGGCGCGTTTACCGGTGCCATCGCCGATAAGCCCGGGCTTATTGAGTTGGCGAACGGCGGCAGCGTGTTCCTCGATGAAATCGGGGACCTCCCACTTCTCCTTCAGGCAAAACTCCTGCGCGTCCTGGAGGAAAGCGAGGTGCGTCCCGTGGGCGGAACCAGAGTGCGCCGGATAGATATGCGCGTGATCGCTGCGACCAATCGGAATCTCGAAGCGCGGGTGCGTGAGGGCACATTCCGTAAAGATTTGTACTATCGGCTCGCGGTCGTTTCGATTCGAGTGCCCCCGCTCCGCGAGCGTCGAGAGGACATTCCCGTTATCGCACGCCATTTACTCAGCCGCTTGGCTCAATCCATGGGCAAGGCGCAGTGCCATTTCGATGAGGAGGCGGTGGGCGTTCTTGTGTCCTATTCCTGGCCCGGGAATGGCCGGGAACTCCGCAATGTCGCGGAACGGATGGTCATGCTCGCGACCGACGACATCATTCGGGCGCGAGATGTCCGAAGCATGCTTCCACAGAGTGAAGCCGAGAGTCTTGCTTCAGTCGATCCCAGTCTGGCCATCCTTCCCTACATGGAAGCAAAGGAGCGAGCGCTCGAGGAGTTCACGAAGTCCTATTTGCGTGTCAAACTCGCGCAACACGGCGGTGTCATCACGAAGGCTGCTGAAGATAGCGGCATTCCACGGCAACATTTCTCGCTGCTCATGAAACGATTTCTGGGAGGGGAGGGTGGCGAGAACTCGTAGCCACTCATTCTCCATTCGTAACAACCTAAACCATTCACTAGCTTTGTGCGCTCTTCATTCCCGCCATCACGTTTCTTCTTCGTAGCATAACGACATTCCGCAGTGGTTCTGTGGTTATTCTGCCTGGGTCATCCGGCTATTCCTGCCGGAGAATAGCCGGATATGCGAACATAACAAATTAATATATTGGATGAAATATGCTGTTTACTTTTTGACGCATATCATCATATTCGATTAACGAAATAACTTATTACTCCTCTTCCCCGACACCTCTTCGCAATTCCAGTTTTATCCGTTCTATTTCAATGCTTTAACCAGCCAGACTTTGTTGCCATCTTGTTCTTCACAGTCTGGCAATCCTTTTGCTTTGTCTGTTGCCAAAATCAGGGTGATGATCAACATGTTCATGAAATTGCGTCAGATTTTTCGGAACGACGGTAGATAGTCAAGATTTTTCTGTGTGTCGCGTGGGCTTGCGTCAAGCCCTCAACCGTGGGGAGGTGGGATCCATGTTTTTGTCACGGCGGCAGTTTTTAAAAGTCACAGCCGGCACCGTCGCGGCGGTGGCGGTGGCGGACAACGTCCTGGCGTTGACGGCGCTCCAGCCGGTCATCGAAGTGGGCAACCCCTTGGGAGACTATCCGGATCGGTCCTGGGAGCGGGTCTATCACGACCAGTACCGCTACGATTCGTCCTTTACCTGGGTCTGCTCGCCGAACGATACCCATGCCTGCCGCATCCGGGCCTTTGTGCGGAACGGCGTGGTGATGCGGGTGGAGCAGAATTACGATCACCAAACCTATGAAGACCTCTACGGCAACCGCGGGACCTTTGCGCACAATCCGCGCATGTGCTTGAAGGGGTTCACGTTTCATCGGCGCGTGTACGGCCCCTATCGGTTGAAGGGGCCCTTGATGCGCAAGGGGTGGAAGGAGTGGATGGATGCGGGCTCGCCGGAGCTCACGTCGGAGACGAAGCGCAAGTATAAGTTCGACAGCCGGTTCCTCGACGACATGCTGCGGGTGTCCTGGGATACGGCCTTCACCTATGTCGCCAAGGCCATGATCATCATTGCGACCCGGTACAGTGGCGAAGCCGGGGCGCGGCGGCTGCGGGAGCAGGGCTATGCGCCGGAGATGATCGAGATGATGAAGGGGGCGGGCACACGCTGTTTCAAGCACCGCGCCGGCATGCCGGTCCTCGGGATCATTGGCAAGATGGGCAATACCCGCATGAACGGCGGCGTCAACGCTTTACTGGACACCTGGATCCGGAAGGTGAGCCCGGAGCAGGCGCAAGGTGGGCGCTACTGGTCGAACTATACCTGGCACGGCGACCAGAATCCGTCTGACCCCTGGTGGTGCGGCGCGCAAGCGTCCGACATCGACCTCTCCGACATGCGGTTCTCCAAGCTGAACACGAGTTGGGGCAAGAACTTCGTCGAGAACAAGATGCCGGAAGCCCATTGGAAGCTCGAGTGTATCGAGCGGGGGGCCCGGGTGGTGGTGATCACGCCGGAGTATAACCCGACGGCCTATCGGGCGGACTACTGGATGCCGCTGCGGCCGGCGTCGGACGGGGCGATCTTCTTAGGCGCGATGAAAATCATTGTCGATGAGAACATGCACGACACCGATTTTCTGAAGGGCTATACCGATTCCCCGATCCTCGTGCGGACCGATACGTTGCAGTTTTTGGATCCACGTGACGTGGTCGCCGACTATCAGTTCCCGGACTTCTCCAAGAGCTATTCGGGCCGGGTGCAGTCGCTGAAACCGGAGCAGGTCCAGCGGCTGGGGGGGATGATGGTCTGGGATCTGAATAAAAAGCAGGCGGTGCCGCTGCATCGGGAGCAGGTGGGGTGGCATTATCAGACCAGCGGGATCGATGCCGCCCTCACCGGGACCTACCGGGTGAAGCTGCTCAATGGGCGCGAAGTCGATGCGATGCCGGTCTGGCAGCTGTACCTGGTGCATTTCCAGGATTACGATCTGGACACCTGTCATCAGATTTGCCGCACGCCCAAAGACCTCCTGGTGCGCTGGGCGCGGGATTCCGGCTCGATCAAACCCGCCGCCATTCATAACGGCGAAGGCACGAACCACTACTTTCATCAGACGATTAACTCCCGCGGCGCGGCAATGGTGCTGATCGTCACCGGCAACGTGGGCAAGTTCGGGACCGGGCAACATACCTGGTCCGGCAATTACAAAGCGGGCATATGGACGGCCACAGCGTGGTCCGGCGCAGGGCTGGCCGTGCATACGGGGGAAGATCCCTTCAACATCACGCTCGATCCGAACGCGCACGGCAAGGAGATCAAGACCAACTCGTACTACTATGGTGAAGAAGTCGGCTACTGGAACCATGGCGACACCGCCCTGATCGTGAGCACGCCCAAGTATGGGCGCAAGGTGTTTACAGGCAAGACGCACATGCCGACGCCGAGCAAGTTCCGCTGGGTGGTCAACGTGAACGTGCTCAACAATGCCAAGCATCACTACGACATGGTGCGCAATGTGGACCCGAACATCGAGACCCTGATCTGTCAGGACATCGAGATGACCTCGGACGTGAACCATAACGATGTCGCCTTTGCCGCCAACTCCTGGATGGAGTTCACCTATCCGGAGATGACGGTGACAGTCTCCAATCCCTGGATTCAGATCTGGAAGGGCGGCATCCGGCCCCTGTACGACACCCGCAATGACCTCGACACCTTTGCCGGGGTGGCGGCGAAGTTGTCGGACATGACCGGGGATAAGCGGATGCGGGACTACTTCAAGTTCGTGTATGAGAACCGGGTGGACGTGTATGCCCAGCGGATGCTCGATGCCTCGAGCACCTTCTACGGCTACAGCGCCGACGTGATGCTGAAGTCGGAGAAGGGCTGGATGGTGATGGTGCGGACCTATCCGCGCGTACCCTTCTGGGAGGAGACGAACGAATCGAAGCCGATGTGGACGCGGACCGGGCGGTACGAGAACTATCGCACGGAGCCCGAAGCGATCGAATACGGCGAGAACTTTATTTCGCACCGCGAAGGGACCGAAGCGACGCCGTATCTGCCGAACGCGATCATGACCACGAACGCGTATGTGCGCCCGGACGATTACGGGATTCCGATCACGGCGCAGCACCATGACGACAAGACGATACGAAACATCAAGCTGCCGTGGCAAGAAATCAAGCGGCATGCCAATCCCCTGTGGGAGAAGGGGTATCAGTTCTACTGTGTGACGCCGAAGACGCGGCACCGGGTGCATAGCCAATGGTCGGTGAATGATTGGGTGCAGATTTATGAGTCGAACTTCGGGGATCCGTACCGGATGGACAAACGGACGCCGGGGGTCGGGGAGCATCAGCTGCACATCAACCCGCAGGCGGCGAAAGACCGCGGCATCAACGATGGCGACTATGTGTATGTGGATGGGAACCCGGTGGACCGGCCCTATCGGGGCTGGAAGCCGTCGGATCCGTACTACAAGGTGGCGCGGTTGATGATCCGGGCCAAGTACAACCCGGCCTACCCGTATCACGTCACGATGGCGAAGCATGCGCCCTACGTGGCCACGCCGAAGTCGGTCAAGGGGCATGAGACACGGCCGGACGGACGCGCCATCGCAGTGGATACCGGCTATCAATCGAACTTCCGGTACGGCGCGCAGCAGTCCTTTACCCGGAGCTGGTTGATGCCGATGCACCAGACGGACAGCTTACCGGGCAAGCACGCGATCGCCTGGAAGTTCAAGTGGGGCTATCAGGTCGATCACCATGCGATCAACACGGTGCCGAAAGAATGTCTGATCCGGATCACCAAGGCCGAGGACGGCGGGATCGGGGCGCGCGGGCCCTGGGAGCCGGTGCGGACCGGGTTTACGCCGGGCCAGGAGAATGAGTTCATGATCAAGTGGCTCAAAGGGGAGCACATCAAGATCAAAGTGTAATAACTCGTGAGGGGTGAGGAGCCGACTTCAAACCCGTCACCTTACGCCTCACGCCTTACGGAGGACGCAATGCCTGAAGTCTATAACTGGCACCTGGGACGGAAGATGCTGTATCCCTACGAGGAGCGGCATCCGAAGTGGCAGTTTGCCTTTGTGTTCAACATCAATCGGTGTCTCGCCTGCCAGACCTGTTCGATGGCGGATAAGTCGACCTGGCTCTTTTCCAAGGGGCAGGAGTACATGTGGTGGAACAACGTGGAGACCAAACCCTACGGCGGGTACCCGCAATTCTACGACGTGAAGATCACGCAGCTCATCGAGCAAGTGAATCCGGGGGGGCAGGTATGGAACGTGCGGGTGGGCCGCAAACACCATGCGCCCTACGGGGTGTTCGAAGGGATGACCATTTTCGACGCCGGGGCCAAGGTGGGCCAGGCGGCGATCGGGTACATTCCCACGGACCAGGAATGGCGGTTTGTGAACATCTATGAAGATACCGCGACCTCGATGCGCGCCCTCGTCGAAGGCATCGACAAGACCGGCTTCTCGCGGGACGAACCCTGGAAGATGACGGGGAGCAGTCTGCCGGAGCACGAGACCTTCTTCTTCTATCTGCAGCGAATCTGTAACCACTGCACGTATCCGGGCTGCTTGGCGGCCTGCCCCCGGAAGGCGATCTACAAGCGCCCCGAGGACGGCATCGTGCTGATCGATCAGAACCGCTGCCGGGGCTACAAGAAATGTGTGGAACAGTGCCCGTATAAGAAGCCGATGTATCGGGGCACCACGCGCGTGAGCGAGAAGTGTATCGCCTGCTATCCGCGGATCGAAGGCAAGGACCCCTTGACGGGGGGCGAGCCGATGGAAACGCGCTGTATGGCGGCCTGTGTGGGCAAGATCCGGATGCAGAGCTTGATGCGGATCGGAGAGGACGGCCTGTGGGCGGAAGATCGCTGGCATCCGCTCTATTACACGATTCGGGTGGAGCAGGTGGCGCTCGCCCCTCTATCCGCAGTGGGGGACGGAGCCGAACGGCTACTACATCCCCCCGCGGCATAGCCCGCGCGGCTATGCGCGGCAGATGTTCGGCCCGGGCGTGGATAATGCGATTGAGAAGTACCTCGTGCCCAGCCGGGAGTTGCTCGCGGTGCTGCAGCTCTGGCGGGCCAGCCAGCAGATCGTCTTCCGGTACGATGTGATTCCGGGCCCCAAGGTGTTTGAGACCCAGATCCACGGGAAGCGGTTTGAGATGTACAACGATACCGTGCTGGGGTTCAACAAGTCGGGGAAGGAAGTGGCACGCATTCAGGTGGAGGAGCCGATCTACATTCGGCCCGCCGAGCGCGTGACCTGGCTCTAACCCCGCCGGCCGGCGCATCCCGTCGAAGGGCAGGGCGTTCCCCCGAACGCCCTGCCCTTTGTGTTACTGATGAAGAGGGGGCCACGATGGTTGCATTTGGCTGATAGCGGAGTGTATAAAAACGAGTCTGAATGTATTGATAAATCATCTTATTTCTCATCCAGTTGGTGGTGAATCAGCATGAAAATTTCACTGCTCTTTCCTCCAACGTGGCATCCGTCACAACCCTATCTGAGCCTCCCCTCGTTGACAGGATTTCTGGCGCAGGGCGGTGTCACGAACGTCTCCCAACGTGATCTTGGGATCGAGCTCTTAGACAGGGTCGTCACCCATTCATACGGAGCGGATCTCTATCAGGAGTTAGTCGATAAACAGCGAACGCTTGAGCGGGAGCACACCGGAGAAACCGGACCTGGAAGTGCCGAGCATTTGGCGAGAGTGGTGGAGTCGCTTGACCGTTTTCCGTATCTCATCGATCGGATTGAGCCGGCCAAAGAGACCCTCCGCGGAGAGGGCTTCTACGATCTTGAATCCTATAAGGAAAGTCTCTTTCTCATCGACAAATGGCTGGAGGTGATTTCCACACTCTATTTCCCAACCCGACTGACGGTCGTTGACAATCAGTTCGGTAACTATTCCATCTATTCATCCAAAGATCTGATGAAGATCATCAGGGATGAAAGCCAGAACCCCTATATCCGGCTTTTCCGTGAGCACTTCGTTCAGTCGATTATCGGTGACCAGCCTGACTTGATCGGCGTGTCGATTACGGCAACCTCGCAAATTATCCCCGGTCTGACACTCTGTCGTTTGATCAAGGAAGTCGCCCCCAACATCCATCTGACCATAGGCGGCAGCATCTTCACCAGATTGGTGGATAACGTGCGGCGCTGTCCGAGTCTATTCGATCTGACCGACGACATCATCGTATTCGAGGGCGAAACCGCGCTGCTCGAACTCGTCAATCAAATGGCGGGGAAAAAAGATTTCAGCAAAGTCCCGAACCTGATCTATCGCCAGAACGGGAAGATTACGGTCAACCAGCCGTTTTATTCTGAAAATATCAACCAGCTGCCGGCTCCCAACTACGATGGCTTCCCACTCGGACTGTATTTGTCGCCGGAGCCGGTGCTGCCTGTGCAATTTTCACGAGGGTGCTATTACAAGGACTGCGCATTCTGTGCCCTCACGCTGGATCACCAGAACTTCAGACAGAAAGAGCCGGGACGGACCGTCGAGGAATTGGAATGGCTCAAACAGCGGTATGGGGCGCAACGCTTCTTCTTTACCGACGAGTGCGTGGCCCTCTCGCCGGCTAAGCGATTGTGCCAGCAGATCATCGACAAGAAGCTGGATATCAAATGGACCTGTGAGATGCGCTTCGAGAAGCATCTGACCCGTGAACTCCTGGCGTCGATGCGGGATGCCGGGTGCCTGAAGATCGTATTCGGATTGGAGTCGTTCAATCAGCGCGTGATGGACTTCATGAAGAAAGGGATTAAGCAGGAATGGGTACGGCGCATTGCCGGCGATTGCGTCGATCTCGGGATCGCTGTGCATTGCTATATCATTGTCGGGTTCCCAACCGAGAAGGAAGAAGAAGCCAGGGAAACGATGAATTTCATCGTGGAGAACGAGCGGCTTCACGGATCATATGGGTTCTCTTGCCAGCCCTGCCTTTTCGATTTGGAAAAAGAAGCGCCGATCATGAGCGACCCCGGAGGCTATGGAATCAGGCGCATCATGCGCCCATCGGCAGAGGACTTGAGCCTGGGATTCTTCTATGAAGTGACGGAAGGCATGACGCCGGACGAAGCGGAACACCTCTATCAGCATGTCTATGAAAAGGTGAGCGAAGTTGTGTGTGAGTTGCCGTTCAACTACTCGATGGCTGATGGATTGCTGTATATTGCACGGGCCAAAGCCCAAGAAGTGCGCGAGCCGCAGCCTGCGGGGTCGACATGAACGTATCCTGCGCGACGTTGATCCTATCTCTTTCCGGTCGGTATAATTTGCACGCGTCTCAAGGGTGTACGGAGTGATTGCCACGAACCCCACCATCGACCGGATTACGGGGAAGCTCAGCGATCAATCCCTGTTGTTTCGGTACACGATTAAGCTTGTCCTGATCGTCTCCTTCTCGGAATTGATCCTGTATCGGCTTGTGTCGCGGTTGGGGATGCATCTCAGCAAACTGGCTCAGGAGCATGAATGGATTGTCCCGACCTTCACGGCCCTGACGCAGATTGGGCAGTGGCTGCTCAATGTCGTGGCGATTCTGCTGTTTCTTGCCCTGAGTGTCGCGGCTATCAATCGGGTGACCAATCGTGGGTTTGTGGGGTCGAATAGGATCGTGATTCCCTGTGTCGCGCTCCTGTTGCTCCTCACGGTCGGTTTCTTGTTGGTCCCTCCCGCCTTCCTGGGGTCGGCTATTTATAACATCGTGGCGCTGGTTGCGTTGACCTGTCTGATGGTGGAATACATCTCCACCCATACCGAATGGTCGCATCGCATCCTGGGCATCACCTATCTCCTAGGGGTCGGGGGCTGGTTGTATTATCAGATCATGTCCACCATCTATAGCTTTATCGGAACCGTAGCGGCCCCGCCCTTGGTGTACGAGGCGCATCGTGGGGGTGAAGGGCTTTTGGTCTTGTCCAGCATCCTGGTGATGTGGGCCTACGGGCAGGGCGTCTCATTTCGGACGCGCAATCAGCGGCAACGCCGCCGCGCCATCTGGTTTTGGGCGACCTCCGTGTCCGTGTTTACGGTGATGCTGTTCTTAGATTATCTGCTCCATCGGTATGACGCTGGGATGGCCAGTAACATTCGTAAGGCGGCGGACGGCATCGGGTGGATCTTTCAGTTCGGCATGGGCTATACGTTTTTCCTCCCGTTTGCATTCTACCTGACAGGCCTGTTGTGCTGGTCGTACACGGTGATTAAGTTGCTCAACATGGGGCGGCTTGCCGGGTATGGCCTTGGATTGATGTTTATTGCGGGGTATGCACTCCTGTATTCTAATCTGACGCTCATGGTGGTGCTCGGCGCGATGCTCTTAACCATGGACCGGCAGCGGCGCGATGCGACGGAATCGGCGCCGGCAGCAAACGCTCCCATGGTCAGCAGACCAGATTCATTGGC
Source organism: uncultured Nitrospiraceae bacterium (assembly GCA_963801725.1). Classification (GTDB taxonomy): domain Bacteria; phylum Nitrospirota; class Nitrospiria; order Nitrospirales; family Nitrospiraceae; genus Palsa-1315. The sequence goes on along the minus strand of CAWDFX010000001.1, from coordinate 52,744 downwards.
GGGCGGACATATCTAGGAGATTGTGCAGTGATTCAGGTAGCGAGGCTGAAGGTTTTTAGGTTGAAGTGTTCGGGTCTCCGGCCTTCAGCCTTCAGCCTGTGACCGGAGCCTTGAGCCTGAATACCTGAAAAGTATTAGCCTTTTATTACAGGGAATCGTATGAACGAACCAACCGTCTCTGTTCCTGAGCAAAGCCAGACCATCGTCGATCCCGGCGATCAGCCGCTGAGCCCCGATGAAGAAATTGCCGAGATTGAAAAGCTCTTGGCGGTTGAGCCCGATGATTTTCAGGCCCGCTGTCGGTTAGGCGAGCTGTATTTCAGCAAGGGCCGGATGGATGACGCGCTTGTGGAGGTCAAGAAGTCGATTGAGATGGCGGAAGGGCTCCGCGCCGAGATGAATCGGTCGCTTGCGATGTACTATTCGAATTTGGGCACGATCTACGCCACGAAAGCTATGACGGATGAAGCGGAAACCGAGTTCAAGCATGCGCTCGACGTGTTTCCCCACGATGTCCTGGCACTCTTCAATCTTGGCCGGGTCTATGCCGACAAAAAGAAATTCATGGAGGCCAAGGGGTATTACGAGCGCCTTGTGGAAATTACACCGGACGATCCCATGGCTTGGTACAATCTTGCCGGGGTCTATGTCGAACTCGATAATCCCCAGGTGTCGGACTACAATACGATCGACATGGCCATCCAATGCTATGTCCGAACGCTCGAATTGGACCCGAAGCATCTGGAAGGCAGTTTCAAGCTGATGGAGCTGGCGCTGAATCACAAGAAGACGGATCTCGCCATCAAGGTCATGGAAGAGGCCGTCGAACAGAATCCCGAGGAGCCGCTGGCCTATTACAACTTAATCAGCGTCTACGACAAGGCGAAGATGTTCGAACAGGCTGAGCAGGCGAGAAAGCGCTTGAAGGAACGATTTTCCAAACGGACTAAAGACAGCAGTGCAACCTGATTAACCCATTCATACGGAGGAACACACCATGTTTGGGAGTCTTGGTTTTACAGAGTTGATCCTGATCCTCTTCATCGTGCTGATCATCTTCGGTGCGGGGAAATTACCTCAACTGGGGGAGGGTGTCGGCAAAGCGATTAGGGGCTTCAAGAAGTCCGTGAATGAAGCGGACGCGATTGAAGCCGAAGCCCAAGCGGCCCAGCAGCAGATGGCCGCCACCCCGCAGCAACCGATTCCGGAACCCATGGCGCAAGCACCGGCGTCCGTGGAACAGCCGGCCGCGCCGGCTCATTCAGTTTCACGCGGCTAGCCAGCCGGGACAAGGGCCACAGACATTATGGAGACCGAGCTTCAACTCGCAACCGGGTATATTGAAACCTTCGCGGGCAACGGCAAGGCCCGGAGCACCGGCGACGGAAAGCGGGCGGTCAAGTCCGGGATTCCACTGCCCCATCACGCCGCGCTCGACAAGGACGAAACCTGGTTCTACTTTGCCGAGTCCGGGTCGGATCGTATCCGGCGGGTCAATCTCCGGGAAGGCACGCTCCATAATTTTGCCGGGATCGGCGAAACCTGCTATAGCGGCGATGAAGGCCTCTGTGGGGAAGCCGGCCTCTATTTGCCGCTCGACGTCGCGTTCGACTCCCGCAACGATCTCTATATCTGCGATTCCGGCAGTAACCGCATCCGGAAAGTGGACCGCGAGACGGGCATCATCACGACGATCATCGGCACCGGGCAGCATGGGTTCAACGGAGATGGTCAGGCCCTCGAGGTCAACCTCACCTGGCCGGCCGCAATCGCCTTCGATCCCAACGACGTGATGTACATCGCCGACACCCAGGCGCACCGGATCCGTCGCTACGATCCCAGGACGGGTATCGTCACAACCGTGGCCGGGACTTGGACGGCTGAAGACGAGGCTCGCGAGCAACCGCTTGTCGCGAGGAATCTGGTCGTGCTCTCCGGCGATGCCATCGGCATCGATTTCAGCGACGATCATGGCTGGCTCATGCCGGTCTGTTCAGACGGGCTGGACATGTCCATGTACCTCGACGATGGGAAACCCGCGCTCGAGGCACGTATCTACGATGTCGTCGGGCTCACGGTGAATGGGAAAGGCGATATTATTTTCGTCGACAAAGGCAGTAACCGTGTCCGCAGTATCGATCACCGCAGCGGCATCATCTCGACGGTGGCCGGCGTCTGTCGATACGGCTACGATGGTGACGATAAACCGGCGATCAGAGCCATGCTCCATGCACCGGAGGCCGTAGTGGTCGATCAACAGGACAACCTCTACATCTCCGACACGATGAACCATCGTGTCCGCAAGGTCGAGGTTGCGACCGGCCTGATCACGACAGTGGCGGGCAACGGAGACAGCGGTTACGAAGATAAGAATATGGGTGGTTGCGGCGCCGCGCGGTTCGTGGCGAAAGAGTCCGCCGGGACGGTGAAGCACGGAGACGGACTCCTCGGAGTGGAGGCCGTCGTCAACTCTCCAGTCGGACTCTCGTTGGACTCCCAAGGCTATCTCTACATCTGCGAGCGGGGCGAAAACAAAATTCGCCGCGTGAAACTCTGGTAGCATTGAGCGCAGTCGGTTTTGGCCGCGCTCGGGCTGCGTGGTAGTCTGAGCCCATCACGATGTGCTCGCGCTGGTCAATCGAGGATCTTGCATCGTGCGTACGACGACGAAGATTTCTTCCCGCCCTGTCCTACTCCTGTTTCTCTTCATTTTAGTTGTGGCCGGCGTCCTAGTAGGCTTCGGCGTGCCCCTTGTCAGCTCCGAGGGGATGATGATTCGCGCACGCCTCGTTGAGGGAGAATTGCCGACGGGACCGGAGGATGTCGCCTGGGCTAAGATTTCGCCGATGACGCTTCCGTTGAGCGGTCAGGTCATTACCAGACCGGTCTGGCCGGAGCCGACCGCGCGAGCCTTGACGGTGCGGTCGCTCCACAACGGCGCCGAGATCGCGTTTCTGCTGGAATGGCAGGACAACACGAAGAACGACCGTCTGACGCCGGGGACCTTTCGCGACGGCGTCGCGATCGGACTCCCGCTCGGGGATGCTCCCGCGTTCTTCTGCATGGGCCAGCTCGATCACTACATCAACATCTGGCATTGGAAAGCCGATTGGCAAAGCGATATCGATCGCCGGGCCGCCAAGACTTCCGAGAAAGCTCGCGATGGCGTGCGGACGTTTGAAGTCATTCCGCGCCGGGTCTCTTCTGTCGAGGACCTCATCGGTGGCGGCTTTAGTACTCTGACGACCAAAGAGAAACAGGGCCGAGTTCAGGGGAAGGCTGTGTGGAAAGATGGGGTATGGCATGTCGTCATGCGCAGACCGTTAGTGAGTGAGGAGCAGGAGAACGAAGCCAAGCTGATTCCTGGCCGGGTACAAACCGTGTCGTTTGCCGTGTGGAACGGTGAGAACAAAGAGCGGAACGGACAGAAAGCTGTCGCGCCCTGGTTTCAGCTTGTCATCGACCCAGTCTTAAAACTCTAGCAAGATGCTCAAAATGGCCGCCAGCTTCGTTCTCAGTCGCGACCTTCGCTGCGACGTACCCAGAGGGTACGCCTCACTTAGCTCGCTCCCTGCGGCCTCGCTGGACGACCATTTTGAGCATCTTGCGAGATTGCTCTGCTGACGGATGAGAGGCGTGAACATTGGAGGATATTCGGATCAATTCTGTCAGTGCTCATACAAAGGCCCTTCGGAGTGGAAGGGCTTTTTTCTTGTGTGTCAGCCTGTGCATGGGAATCCTGGGCTGTATCGCCCCGGCGCCGGTGGCGATGAGTGCGGCGAACCAGGAACCGATGACCGTGGATGAAGCCGGGCGATTGGGGGAAGAATTCGGCGTGATTGTCGGAGACGTGGACGAGGCGATCAAAAAAGAGTTGAAACTCGAACGGGCGCAGGGCGTCGCGGTGTTCGAAGTGATTGGGAGCTCGCGCGCCGACTATGCCGGCATCAAGGTCCGATCCATCATCAAGGAGATCGACAAGACAGAGATCAGAAACATGATAGATTTTGGGAGAGCGATCAAGCGAGGGATGAAAGAATGCAACTTCACCGTCGGCACATATGAGCCGGCGGATCCGGGCGATCCGGTCGGGTGGGGGGTGAATTTCCATTTCGTCGGATGTAAGCGGGATTGAGAATGGTACGACGCAAACGGTATGCGCCACGAATCGCCGCCGCCCTCTTACTTACGCTCGTGGTGGGCCTCATCGGCCTGTACCATGGCCGCGCCATTGCGCAGAAGGCGGAGGTTCCAGCTTCAGCCGCAGCTGATTGGATAGCGGATATCGAAAAGGTCTTCATCCGATCGGAAGACTGCAAACAATGCCACGATCGGCATTATGAAGAATGGAAAGGCGCGCGTGAGCAGACGCCGGATCTCAAGACATTTGGCCGGGTCGATGCGGCGCTCCTGCATGGCACGTCGCTGGAGTCGCCGGTCTTCCGTACAGTGTTAGGGGTCTGGCTGCAGACCAATCCGACGACCGACGAGCGCCGTCGCTGTCTTGCCTGTCATGCGCCGTCGACCACCGTGTTTCCACAATATGTAGACAAGATTGTGGCTCAGGTGTTGTCCGGTAAACCACAAGTGGAAGGCATCGGCTGTGCCTCCTGCCACCTGATCAAGCAGGTTGAGCAGACACCGAACTCTCCTCCATCATTCAAGATCGAGCCGGGCAAGATGATTTATGGGCCCTATGCGGACCCGGAGGAAAATCTCGTTCACCCCGCGACACAATCCGAACTGTTCCGTGGTGCAAACTATTGCGCGTCCTGTCATTTCGATAAAGTGAAGGATGTGATGCAGAAAGATCTAGCCGGTGAGATCTTGCAGGGGACGGTGTGCCAAGACTGCCATATGGAGCCCTCGACCGGCAGTTCCACCTCGAAACGCGGCGCCATGACCCGCGCAATCGGCCGGCATTGGTTCCGTGGGGTGGTGGTGTCCGGCACCATTCTCAAAAATCGAAATCTGCAGGCTGAATGGATGCCCCGCGTGGATCTTGAGTCCGTCAAATCGGCTTCTGTGGTGGAGGGGACGGCGCTGGTGAGAATCGGAAGCCTCCCTCACAGCTTTCCCGACGGCGATCCTGTGCTCAAGCAGTTTTACCTGATCCTGACCGCCAAGGATGCGCAAGGTAAGGTGTTGAAGGAAGAGACCAAGCAGTTCGGTTTACCCTACGACAAAATTCTTCGTGGCCCTATTCCTGATCCCTTCATCAAGGGGGGCCATACGCGAAAAGTACCCTTCTCCCTTGCGATCCCAGCCGGATCGACTGCCGCATCGATTGAAGCGGTGTTGAACTATGCGTTGATTCCGACGCCCGACCCCGCGCTCAAGGAGAAATATCTCGCGACCTTGGCGACCGATAAAGACCGGGAGCGCGCGAAAAATATTTTCGACGAGTATACGCAACCTCGGCTGCTGACCTATCGGGCCAAAACACTTTAACAGGATGCTGAAAAAGTCCGCCAGCGGCGTTCTCGCATCGCTTAGATCCTCAACGTACCCCAGAGGGTACGCCTTGTATCTTGAATGCGTGAGTGGCTACATGAGTGCACCCTCAATCAATCTGGACGTGATAGGCCGTGACGCCTCAGGTCACGACAGACCGTACCGGAGCCGGGTCGTCACGTCCACCTCCATGGAGCTCGAACAGTTGCCAGGGCTTCGAGCCCGCATCCTGCAAGGCCGAGCGCAACGGGGGGCCACAATGGGAAAGGAGCACGGCATGAGGGGGACGCAGATCTTTGTCGGAGTGGATGTCTCGAAAGCGCGACTCGATGTGGCCGTGCGTCCGAGCGGGGAGACCCTGATGGTGCTCCATGACGAGGCCGGGATTGCCGGCCTGGTCACGCGCCTCCACGCGTGGCAGCCGGCGGCCGTCGTGCTGGAGGCGACGGGCGACCTGGAAAGCGCCGTGGTCAGCGCCGTGGCGGCGGCCGGCTTGCCGGTGCACGTCGTCAATCCCCGCCAAGTGCGGGACTTTGCTCGTGCCACCGGACGGCTGGCCAAGACGGATACGCTCGATGCGCAGATCTTGGCCCAGTTCGGGGAGGTGTTGCGCCCCGTACCGCGCCCCCTGCCGGATGAGGCCACGCAAGCCCTGAGCGCCGTGTTGACGCGACGGCGGCAACTGATCGAGATGCTCACCGCCGAAAAGAACCGGCTGAGCCATGCTCGTCCGTCTCTCCGCAAGCGGATCACGGCGCACATCGAGTGGTTGACCCGTGAGCTCCGTCAGGTGGATGCCGATCTCGACACCGCGATTCGCCACAGTCCCGTGTGGCGAGAACAGGACGACCTGTTGCAGAGCATGCCGGGCGTGGGGCCAGGCCTCAGCCGCACGATGCTGGCCGAGTTGCCGGAACTGGGGACCTTGTCGTCCAAGCAACTGGCCGCCCTGGTCGGGGTGGCGCCCCACAACCGCGACAGTGGCACGCTCCGCGGCACGCGCACCATCTGGGGCGGCCGAGCGGTGGTCCGAACGGCCCTGTATATGGCCACGCTCGTCGCGACCAAATGGAACCCCGGCATCAAAGCCGTCTATCACCAGTTCCTCGCGAGAGGGAAGGCCAAAAAGGTGGCGTTGGTGGCCTGCATGCACAAGCTGCTCATCATCTTGAATGCGATGGTCAAACATCGAACGCCGTGGCGAACCAATGCCCAGCAGGCTTGACAACCAAGACAGTTGCTCCGGTTTCGATTCGCCTGCGGCCTTGCTTGGGACAAGGCGCGTCTTGGCGCGCCAGGGTTGGGCGGGTGAGAAGGTCGCCTTTTTGAGCATCCTGATTGGTGCTCTTGAAGTAGAAGAATAGGATGATGGTGCGAAATTCGAGCCTTGCGAAGATCGGTATCGGTACGGTGATCGTGGTGGGTGTGTTGCTTTTCGCTCACTGGCTCGACCTCGACACGTTCGCAGAAGAACTGGCTATGTCGCAGAGCACCATTGAACAGGTCTTTCCCAGCTCCAGTAAGTGCAAACGTTGCCATGAGCGCGTGTTCGAAGAGTGGGAAACCTCTCCGCTCTCGCGTTCGATCCATTCTCCGGCCTTCCGAGCCTCACTCGATGCGTTCCTGTCTTCCCCGGCAGGAAAAGATAAGGCGGTGTGCTTTCGCTGTCATGCACCGCACGTGCGCGAATTCCCTGCTCAGGTCCAGCTCTTTATCGATCAGGCCAAGGCCGGTGACCCGTCTCTGGACGGGGTGGCCTGCGCGCAATGCCATTTGATCAAGCAGGTCGATCGGACGAAACAACCGCCAGAGCCCAAGTACGAACTCGAAAGCAAGACGCTCTATGGACCCTATAAGGACTCTGTTCAAAACCGTGCGCACCGGTCGGTGGAGCTGGGACTGTTTCAAAAGTCCGATCTCTGCCTCAATTGCCACCAATCGGTACCTTCGGCCGCCAACTTAGGCAAGACCAACGATCTACTGGGCAACTGGGACCAGAGCAAGGCCGTGAAGTCCGGCAAAGAATGCCAGACCTGTCACATGCCGGAGCAAATCGGCGAGTCCGCGAACGGAGAGAAGAAACGCAAGGTGGCGAACCATACGTTTCCCGGACGGATTGGGAAACTCCGTCAGGAAGCGGCCAAGTTGGACGTCCAAGCAAAAATCGAGGGAGAGAAAACCACGGTTACGGTAAAGGTGCAAAGTCTTGTTCCTCACAATCTGCCGGCTACCCATCCTGCCTGGGCAACCGTGGTGCTGGATCTGGATATCAAAGGGAAGAATCTGAAGACAGTGTTTACCGACAAGCGGGTCTATGGCCGAGTCTATCAGGATGCCAAGGGTCAGAAGACAAGCTTCGACTTTGAGGCAGTAAAAGTCCTTGAGGATACGGTCTTGAAGCCGGAAGAACTGCGTGTCGAGACCTTTAACTTCCCTACGCCGAAAGACACCAAGACATTCGATATTGAGGTGACGCTCAACTACGCGCCGATCACCGGCCCAGCCCCATTCCTGCAGCGTGTCGAAGCCGAGGCCTCCACAGGATCACAAGACCCAGTTTTCCAGCCGATCGAGATCGTCAAGCACGCTGAGAATGTCCCGGTCAATAAGTAACGTCGTTCGTGAAGCGCGCGCGAGACTAGCGAGACGTGCGCGACAGGCGCGACTCGTGAAGATGACACTTCCGGCGTGTCCCGCTTTTCTCGCATGTCTCACAAGTCTCGCACGAATAGCGCGATACGCGCTATTCGCAGACGATGCTGGAGCCCGGAGACTTCATCTTGAAGATCTGAACGGCGTTGTACATGCCCTTGGCCGGGTGGTTGAGGATGAGGCGGGAATTGGTAATATGGGTGTCGAGCAGCTCGTACTGTCCACCGCTAAAATAGATGTCACAGTCATCGATCGCACAGTTCTTGTAGACGTGGTTATCGAGCGACAGCTTTGCCTTGCTGAATGTCTGTCCCTCTACCAAAATATAATCCGGCGCCACGCCCACTAGTATTCCCCCCGCCGCGCACTATAACAAAGTCGACCACCGCCGTAAACCTATCGCTTTGAGAGGCTCGATGAGCCCAGGCCAATATCCTCTATGGAAGTCGTGACGCAACTGAGCGTAATATCGGGGCACTCAAGATAAGCTGAGACGGGTTCTTAACCAATGGGGAATAAGGCCACGGGCTTCAACCGGGAGAAGTCTCAAAACAAATCGTGATGACTCGCTCAATGTACTCCAATCACATACTCCGCAAAGGGGGAAATCGTGGTCATTTTAATTGTGGATGATTCGCGAGATGAGCAAGATCTACTATCGACCAGACTTCGGGCTGCTGGTTACGAGTCACTGATAGTTGCCGATTCTGCCGAGGCTGCTTTGGGGATTTTAGGCCAGAGTAACGCTGGGCAAAAGACGGGAGAGGTTGATCTTATCCTCATGGATATCATGCTGCCTGGTGTGGATGGGCTTGAAGCGTGCCGCCGGATTAAGAAAACCGAAAGCCTCCAAGATATCCCCATCATTGTCGTGACAGCAAAGACCGAAGAGAAGGATCTCCTCGCAGCCTTTGCGTCCGGTGCGATGGACTATATTCGTAAACCAGTCAGTTCAGTGGAACTCGTTGCCCGCGTGTCCTCTGCACTCACGTTACGAGAAGAACGGATCACACGGAAGGCGAGAGAGCGGGAGTTGCTCATGCGCACACAGGAACTCGAACAAGCGTTGCGAGAAGTCAAGGTGCTGCGCAAGCTTATTCCGATCTGCGCCAACTGCAAGAGGGTGCGGACGGATGCCGGGGATTGGCAACAACTGGAGGAGTACATTCAGAACCATTCAGAGGTTGAGTTTAGTCATGGTGTTTGCCAGGTGTGTATGAAACAGGTCTATCCAGATGTCTTCAAGGACTGATTCCGATGGGCAGAAACGATCGTGAAGGCGCCGGGGAAGAAGGGGAGTGCTTGATCCAGCAGAGTAGGTGACTGGCAGGTTGATGTTGCGAAGCTCGACCGGTAGAGGGAGCTTCATCCGTCAGATCACTTCGTTCACCTACATGGGGAAATTATCGAAGATTGTCTCGCGACCAGGCGGGCTCCAACGCTTCTCGATGAATTCCTTAAATCGTTCCAGATCTCCCTGAGCGCGCGAAGACACCACTTCCAATGCATCTCCTGTATGTTCGACGACACCCTCAGGGTCATACTCTAATTGCAGCATGACCTTGGACCTGCTTGCCGAGAGTCGGTGAAATGTCACGACCCATCCCTTGATGGCGCGGCCTCTACTCGTCCACGCGAGACGCTGGTCCGCCATCTGCTCTGTGATCTCCGTATCCCACTCCTTGTCCTGCCCCGCAATTTCTGCTTTCCAATGAAACCGTTTCGCATCCAGCCGTTTGACTTCTTTCACACCTTCCATGAAGCCGGGAAATTCCTCAAAGTGCGTCCATTGAGAGTAGGCGGTATATTCTGGCACGTTGACTTCAATGGATTTCTCAATGGTCGACATGCGTCCTCCTCGCGTGATTTTCCGTGGGCCGGCTCATGGACAGTCCCTTCGGCTCGCCGCACATCCTATCATGACTGCTCCCGTGACTCACGGTCCGACAGCAGCATCAGCGGCGGAATGAGTCTGAATGGGTTGGAGTAGAATAGAGCGGTTTCCTAAATCGCTGGTTTAGCCAGAAAGTATACGTTGAGTACTCAGCAAAATGGCCCCGTCTTTTATCTTGATCCTCTCTCGTCACCTGTATAGAATGGCGCAACTTTTCGGCTAGTTAGCTGCAAGACTAAGCCTGCACTACCCTGCGGTTTCCCCCCCACACGTACTTTTGATGGGTTGAAGCCAGAGGGAACCGTGTGACATAAAGAGCCCTTGAATTCATTGGGAGGAGAGCACTGTGAGCGACTCAGTCATCATTACGTTTGCGTTGATAGCGGCGGTGACCGGCATTGCCTACGGCCTGTATCTGGCCATGTGGGTGTTCAAACTCGATGCCGGCAATCCGAAGATGCAGGATATTGCCAAGGCCATTCAGGAAGGCGCAAGCGCCTATCTGAACCGCCAATATAAGACCGTTGCCGTCGTTGCCGCTGTGTTGTTCGCTCTCTTGTGGGGAGCGGGGGCCTTCTCCGATAAATTCGGCCTACTGACCGCCGTTGGGTTTTTAATCGGTGCCGGCGCGTCGTCGCTGGCCGGGTATGTGGGAATGGTCATCGCGGTGCGAGCGAACGTCCGTACGGCGCAGGCTGCCCATCAGGGGATGAATTCCGCGCTCACCGTGGCGTTCCGTGGCGGCGCGGTGACGGGGCTCTTGTTGATCGGCTTGGGCTTGCTGGCCATTACCCTTTTCTACTCCTTGGCTGCGCAATTTGCAGGGCAAGAGCATGCAATCCATGCGCTGCTGAGTCTTGGGTTCGGCGGAAGCTTGATTTCGGTGTTTGCCCGTGTGGGCGGCGGCATCTATACCAAGGCGGCGGACGTCGGCGCAGACCTGGTGGGGAAAGTCGAGGCGGGCATTCCGGAAGACGATCCTCGCAACCCTGCTGTCATTGCGGACAACGTGGGCGACAATGTCGGCGACTGCGCCGGTATGGCTGCGGACCTCTTCGAAACCTACGCGGTGACGACGGTGGCGGCGATGGTGTTGGCCTTCACACTATTCAAGGGAGTCAGCGCTCCGATTCTGTATCCTCTTGCCCTCGGAGGTGTCACGATCTTCGCGACGATCATCGGTATTTTCTTTGTGAAAGTGAGCCAGGGCGGCGAGATCATGACGGCGCTCTACAAGGGCCTGTTTGTGGCGGGCGGTATTGCGGCGATTGCCTTCTTTCCCGTGACCTCTTCGATTATGGATGGTGTGGGCGGCGTGAGCGGGTTGAGTTACTACCTTGCGGCCTTGATCGGCCTGGCCGTGACCCTGGCCCTCGTCTTTATCACCGATTACTACACCTCCAAGAGTTATAAGCCGGTCAAGGCGATTGCCAAGGCCAGTGAAACGGGCCATGCGACCAACATCATCGCCGGACTGGCGGTTGGAATGGAAGCGACAGCCTGGCCGGTGGTGGTGATCGGAGCGGCGATTCTCGGAAGCTATTGGATCTGTGGCGGCGCGGCATCGGGCGGCTTATACGGCGTGGCCGTGGCGGCGGTGTCGATGTTGTCGATGGCCGGTATCGTGGTGGCGATCGATGCGTTCGGTCCGATCACAGACAACGCAGGCGGTATTGCGGAGATGGCTCACCTCGGTAAAGAGGTGCGGGATATCACCGATCCATTGGACGCGGTTGGGAACACGACGAAAGCGGTGACCAAGGGCTATGCGATCGGATCAGCTGGGCTCGCGGCGGTGGTGTTGTTCGCCGAATATGCGCGTGAGGTGGCAAAAGGGAGCGGGGCGAGCACGTTCGACCTCTCCAATCCTTCCGTTCTAGTCGGACTCTTCTTGGGCGGGATGCTGCCATTTATCTTCGGGGCCCTCTGTATGAAAGCGGTGGGAGAGGCAGCCGGTCTTGTGGTGGAAGAGGTGCGCAGGCAGTTCCGGACGATCAAAGGGATCATGGAGGGAACGGGCAAGCCGGAATACGGGACTTGCGTTGACATCGTGACGCAGGCGGCGATCAAGAAGATGATGGTGCCCGGATTGATCCCAGTCATCTCGCCGATTGTGGTCGGTGTGATCTTGGGACCGCAGGCTTTGGGTGGTATGCTTGTTGGGAGTATCGTCACGGGTCTATTCGTCGCCATCTCGATGACAAGCGGCGGCGGCGCCTGGGACAACGCCAAGAAGTATATTGAAGAGCAGGGTAAAAAGGGGACGGATACCCACAAGGCGGCGGTGACGGGCGACACGGTCGGCGATCCCTATAAAGATACGGCCGGTCCGGCGATCAATCCGATGATTAAAGTCATCAATATTGTGGCGCTCTTGATCGTCTCGCTGATTATCAAATAGCGAGAATATCGAAGCGATCAGCGGTCAGGTTTGTGCTGACTACTGAACGTTGACGGCTGATAATGAAATCCTTACACCGTGTTACTGTTTCGGCCTTGGCTTGACGGCTAAAAGAGTCGTGGAGTAAGGTGATCGTACGGGATCATGCTGATGGCTGATCCACGAGAGTTTCCCAGAATCACGGGAGGTGCTCGGATGGAGAAACAAGAGCGGAAACAGGAACCTCGGCGAGAGCCTCAGGGGAAGGAAGAGGTCAAGGCCAATCCGAAGGTCGTCGAAGCCGGCAAGAAGTTGAAAGAAGACATCGATAAACTGGTTGATGAAATCGACGACGTGCTCGAAACGAACGCAGAAGAATTCGTCAAGAACTACGTGCAAAAAGGGGGGGAGTAGCACCAGCAGTCTGTGCGACCTATTCCCTTCTTTTCCCTCCTCCTCGCCGCACTCCGGTATTCAGGGTCCGACATCCGTCCGTCATGAGCGCGGCTCCACGTTCTCTCGTTTGACAACGCAGGGCTGAGCGGCTAGTATCCCTTTAATTCTCAGATAGTTAGCTTCTGTCGAGACGCAGAAACTGTGAAGGGGCTCTCATGAAGTCCAAGCTTTGGGTTTTTCGTGATGTCAATCTGTCTCAGCGGGCTTCGTTAGCCCAGGCCCTCTCGATTTCTCCTGCTACAGCTTCGCTGTTTCTGGCTCGCGGCGTGACCACGCCGGATGAAGCGACGACATGGATGTCGTTGCAGACACCGCACGATCCGTTTTTGATCCCCGATATGGATCAGGCGGTCGAACGGTTGCATCGCGCCGTGACGACGCGGGAGCCGATCTGTTTTTACGGCGACTACGATGTCGACGGGATTACGGCAACCAGCGTGTATCTGTCGTTCTTTGGAGGCTTGGGTGCACAGGTTCGCGCCTATGTCCCGCATCGCCTGCGCGAAGGTTATGGACTCAACCTCGGCGCCGTGCAGCGCTTGCACGACGAAGGTATTTCACTGTTGGTGACGTCCGATTGCGGCACGACCTCGCATAAGGAAATCGCATGGGCGGCCCAGCTCGGCATGGACGTCGTGGTGACGGACCATCACCAGACGGATGAGGAGATGCCGCCGGCTGTGGCGGTGCTCAACCCCCATAGAGCCGGCGCCCGCTATCCTTTTCGAGGCCTCTGCTCCGCCGCGCTGGCCTACAAGGTGGCGCAGGCCTACCAGCTGCGCTACGGGGTCGCTGGAGTGCCCTTGGAGTCGTTGCTCGATCTTGTAGCATTGGCGACGGTCGCCGATGTCGTGCCCTTGCACGATGAGAATCGAAACTTTGTGCGTGAAGGGTTGGCACAATTGTCGCGCGGCGCGCGTTGCGGCGTTCGAGCGCTGAAGCAAGTGGCGGGGGTGACGCGGGAGTGTACGGCGGAAACGATCGCCTTCAAGTTGGCGCCGCGCATCAATGCCGCCGGGCGATTGGACGATGCCATGTTGGGTGTGCGGTTGTTGACGACCGACAATCCAGCCGAGGCGCAGCAGTTGGCAGACCAGCTTGAGCAGCTGAATCGAGAGCGGCAGCGCATCGAAGTGGATATCGTGGCGGAGGCGCTGGCCTCGTTGAAGGATCGAGAATTGTCGCCAGCGCTCGTACTGGCCTCCCGGCAGTGGCACCTCGGCGTAGTTGGTATTGTCGCAGCGCGCTTGGTCGATCGGTTTCAGCGCCCGGCTATTGTCATGGCCATCAATGAGCAGGGCATCGCCAAAGGCTCGGCACGGACGATCGGCGGGTTCGACCTGTATCAAGGACTGTCTTTCTGTCAGGACATGTTGGAGGCCTTCGGTGGGCATCCCAGTGCCGCAGGTGTGACGATTCGCGAGGATCGGATTGACGAGTTTCGCGCCAGATTCTCAGAAGTGGTGGCCGGATGGACCCACGACGGCGCCAAGGTTCCGACGTTGAATGTCGATGCCGAAGTGCGGCTGGACGAAGTGAATCTGCAGTTGATCCAGGAGATCGGTTCGCTGCATCCGTTCGGTGAGGGCAATCCAGAGCCCACGTTTGCGGTGACTCGCCTTGAAGTCATGGATGCGCGCACCGTCGGCGAGAAGCACCTGAAAATGACTGTTCGGCAAGGGACATCGCTGCCGTTCGATAGTATCGGATTCGGGATGAAGTCGCTGCTAGAGCGTGGCATTCCGTCACGCGCCCCGGTCGATCTGGCCTTCACGCCGGAACTGAATCACTGGAACGGCCGTGACCGGATTCAGCTCCGCATCCGCGATGTCCGACCGAGTGTGAGTGAGTAAGTAAGTGAGCGAATCATGGTGTACGAAACCGTCACAGATCTCGACCAGTTGCTGGATCGAATCAAAAGCTATCAGGCCGATGCCGACCTCGGCCTCGTTCGCAAGGCCTATGGTTTTTCTGCGAAAGCGCATGAAGGGCAGCTTCGTCGTTCCGGAGAACCCTACCTTCAACATCCCATCGCTGTCGCCGGAGTCCTGACTTCGCTTAAAACGGACGTCACTGCCATCGTCGCAGCACTGCTGCACGATACCCTGGAAGATACGGTCGCGACGCCTGACGAACTCGAAAGGGAGTTCGGGAAGGATGTCGTGCATCTGGTCGACGGGGTCACCAAAATCGGCAAGATCACGTTTCGGAGCTATGAAGAAAAACAGGCGGAAAATTTCCGCAAAATGGTGCTGTCGATGGCGGATGATATCCGGGTCGTCCTCATCAAGCTCGCCGACCGGCTGCACAACATGCGCACCTTGGAACATCTTAGCGCGGCTAAACGGAAGGAGATCGCCCAGGAGACGTTGGAGATCTATGCGCCGTTGGCGAATCGATTGGGTATCGGCTGGATCAAGAATGAGCTGGAGGACCTATGTCTCAAGCACCTCAAGCCTGACGTCTACGAGACCTTGCGTATCCGTGTGGCGAAACGGGACGAGGATCGGCAGCAGTACATTGATGAAGTCCGCGGGCTCGTGAAGAGTGCCATGCAAGAGAACGGATTGGCTGGGACAAGTCTACGGCCGGCCCAAACATCTCTACGGCATTTACCAAAAGATGAATAAGCAGTCGATCACGTTTGAGGAGGTCTACGATCTGACGGCGTTGCGGATCGTGACCGACACCAAGATGAACTGCTATGCCGTGCTCGGCGTGATTCACTCAGCCTGGCGGCCCGTACCCGGACGCTTCAAAGACTACATCGCGATTCCAAAGTCCAATCTCTATCAGTCTCTGCATACGACGGTGGTGGGTCCGAAGGGGGAGCATGTCGAATTCCAAATCCGCACGGAGGAGATGCATCGTATCGCCGAGCACGGCATCGCCGCGCATTGGAAGTATAAAGAACAAGGACACGTTGCAGATCGTGACAGCAAGGCTTTCGGCTGGCTCCATCAGTTCGTCGAGTGGCATGAAGATTTGACGGACAACCGGCAGTTCATGGACTCGGTAAAGCTCGACCTCTTCCACGACGTGGTCTATGTGTTCACGCCCAAAGGGATTGTGAAAGAATTGCCGAGAGGATCGACACCCGTCGATTTTGCCTTCGCCATTCACACGCAAGTCGGGGACCATTGTGTCGGGGCTAAAGTGGATGGAAAGATCGTGCCGCTCAAATATCAATTGGCCAGCGGAGATACAGTCGAAATTCTGACGTCTCCCACCCAATCGCCGCACAAAGACTGGTTGAAGTTTGTCCGCACCTCGCGCGCGAAGACCAAGATCAAACACTGGATCAAGCTCGAAGAACAGAAGCGGAGTATCGAGATAGGCCGTCGTTTACTGGAGTCGGAGTTCCGCCGTCAGGGGATGGCGCCGGCCAGGATGTTCAAATCGGCGGAACTCTTGGATGTCGCTCGTCAGTCTGGATTCGACAGCACCGACGAATTGGCTGCGGCAGTAGGGTTTGGCCGCGTGGCAACATCGCAGGTCATCGGCAAACTCACGGCTCCGTCGACCGAAACACACGCGCCGGCTCAGGAACGTCCTGCCGCGCGTAAAGCAGTTGGTGGAAAGAGCGATGCCGCCGGTGTACAGGTCAAAGGGTCTCGGGATCTGCTGATGCAGCTGTCGCGCTGTTGCCATCCCGTGCCTGGCGACCGCATCCTCGGGTATATTACTCGTGGCCGCGGGCTGACGATCCATGCCGTCGATTGTCCGAACCTTGAGGCGCTGGACTATGACAAGGAACGGTTGGTGGAAGTGGAGTGGGATGCGGCCACACCCAGCACGCACTCGATCAAAATGTCCATTGTCGCTGTCGATAAGACCGGGGTATTGGCGAACGTGTCTTCCGCGATTGCGGAATGTCATGCCAACATCAGCCGTGCCGAGATTGCGACGCGGGAGGATCAGAAAGCTGTGCTGGATTTTATCGTGGAAGTTTCAGACACCCGCCATCTCGATCAGGTGCTGAAGGCCGTTGAGCGTGTGGATGGGGTGATTACGGCACGGCGGATGCGGGCCTGGCAGGAACGCTCTTAGCAGGATGCTGAAAAAGTCCGCCAGCTTCGTTCTCGCCTCAAAAGCATCCTCAAGGGGGACCCGGCCGCCTCACCACTCGGCGGCGCGCACAAACATGGTGCTCCTTATTCGTCGCACCGTGCGCCCCAGAGGCTACGCCTCCGGTGCTTTCATCGGCTGCGGCCTCGCTGGACGGTCTTTTTGAGCATCCCGCAGAGCGTTTCCTCGTTGTCCCAAACATGCGGATCAGTGAGCCTACGGAATCCGGAATTGAAGTTTCGATCCCCGCTGCAGCTTTAAGCTCTCAGCTCGGCCTCCCGCGAGTTCCAAGACATAGAGCGCGCTCTCATTGGGCCGATATTGCGGGCAGCTGTCGTCCGTTCTTGTGCAAACCGGAACGCGCTGTTCCATATGGATGATTTCCTTTTTCTCATTTAGCCAGATGAGATCGAGCGAAATCTTTGTGTTCTTCATCCAAAATACCCAGGCTTGCGCTTGGGAGAACGTAAAGAGCATGCCGCGATCGGCGTCTAAATGCTCACGGTACATCAATCCATCAGTACGTTTTTGAGGTGTGTCGGCTAACTCCGCATGAATGATGGCGCCTCCCGGGAGGGTAATCGTGAGCAATCCTGGCATAGCAGGATCAGTCCCAGCTTGGGTACAGCAGGGGAATGAGAGGAGGAGGATAAAGAATAGCGCGAGTGATCGGCCTCGTTGCACGGCGGCATCCTATCGGCCCACTGGAGATGAGTCAAGCCGGAGGTTGCGAGCTGAGAGCGCCTTGCAATCGCGCGGTTTCCTATGCCATCCTGAGTCAGCAAACACAGGAGAGGGGCGCATGAAAGAGACACGGAAAGTGCATTACGTGAAAGGCGTATTTGTGTGTCCGAAGTGTCGGCAGTCGTATGTGCAAGAAAAATGGATCGAAGAATGGCGGGTTCGCTGTCACAAGTGCGATTATCGCGGAACGTTGACAGAAGTTTCCGTTGAAGAACGGATGGAAGAAGAAATCATCCGTCGTTGAATAGACGCCAATCCTGTGCACCGATTGCTTCTCTCTGTGATTTGATGTTTTTGCCTCTCGCTTCCAGGTCACGATTCCGCCTCAGTGGTTCCCTGCTCTTGTGCGCCCTTCTGCTGGTGCCAGGTATCGGTTCCAGCGAGATATTCGCGGACGAGCCGGCTCCGCTGGTGAAGGTGCTTGTAACCTACCATTCGCTCTCCGGCAATACGGAACGCATGGCCGAAGCGGTGGTCGAGGGGGTGAAGAGCGTTTCCGGCGCCGAGGCGCTGTTGAAGCGAGTCGGCAAGGTGACGGCGGACGATTTGTTCTCCGCCGATGCGGTCGTGGTCGGCTCGCCGGTCTATTGGTCGAACATGTCGGGCGAAGTGAAAACGTTCTTCGACAACTGGCAGTTTAAGTTCGGTGTGTTCCCCGAATTCAAGATGAAGAACAAGATTGGCGCGGCGTTCGCCACAGGTGGTCAAGTGTCGAGTGGGAAGGAAGTGACGATGTTGACGATTCTCGCGGCCATGCTGGGGAATCAGATGATCGTCGTCAGTGGGGGTGGGGCCTTCGGCGCATCTGCCACCACGGAAGGTGATAGTCCCGGCATCGACAAGCAGGAGCTGGCCGACGCCAGAGAATTGGGCCGTCGTGTGGCCGAACTCGCTGTGAAGATGCAGCGAGGTTCTTCTCACTAGTCAGGATGTGTCCCCGCGTGCACGCGCGCGGCCTCTCTTCTCATCTTACTGTCCCCATCAAAGCGCCGGGTATCTATACAGCTGTGGCGGGGCAATATTGTCGTCGATGGCGAATGGATTGGTGTCTCGGCGGTCTTGTAGCGGAGGGGAGAGGCTTCCTAGCCAGGGCTAGCTTCGCACGCCGTTGGAGGAGGGAACTCGGTGTGCACTCGTGGCGATTTGCACAAACTCATGAATATTCTTTGAGCAACGACCGCAGCATCCTGATTCTTTCAATCCGAACTTTGCTTTCAGTTGGCCGGGCATGACGATGCCTGCTTGTCCTGCTTCACGGACATCCGATTCAGTAATTCCCTTGCAGAGGCAGAGGTACATGGACTGTACTCCTATATCGTATCGTCAAGCAGGGTTCGTCGTGCAAGGACGATTATGATAACCGTTATCAACAGGATGAATAATACCGCTGTCTTGCAAGTGTGTCAAGAGGGGTGGGTGGAATAAATCGAGAGGGTGTCTATCTCCTTGGAAAGGCAGGGAGTCTCTACAGTGTCTGCTCCAGTTGACCAACCATCTCGCGGATCGTATCGAACCCCGATTGCCAAAAATCTTCAGACGCCATATCGACGCCAACCTTGGCAAGAATCATTTGCGGCGCCTCCGACCCGCCTGTACTCAGCAAATCTAGATACTTAGGCACGAATGCCGCGCCCTCCTTTTGGTACATCCGGTAGAGGGCGAGGACCAATAAATTACCGAAGCTGTAGGCGTAGCAATAGAAGGGGCTGGCAAAGATATGAGGGATGGTCAGCCATTCCCATTGAAACTCTTCCGGGACCTTGATGCTTTTCCCAAACTGCTGCCGGACCTCGGCCAGATAGGTCTTGGCTAGATCCTTCACGGTCGCGCCCTGGGCGATCATTTCATGGGCCTGATTCTCAAATTGCACAAAATAGGCTTGCCGGAGGACCGTGGCGTAGATGTCATCCAACTGGTTGACCAGGAGTCCCTGCCGCACCTTCTTATCCCGTTCCTGGTTCATGAGTGCATCGGACAGGATGCGTTCCCCAAACACCGAAGCTGTTTCCGCCAGAGGGAGGGTGGAATGGAAAGTAAAGATCGAGTGCCGCGCCGCCAGCATGCCGTGGACAGCGTGGCCGAGTTCATGGGCCATCGTCGCGATATCACGTGCTTCGCCGGTGAAGTTCAGCAGCACGTACGGGGTCATGCTTGGGACGATGCTGTAACAATAGGCGCCCCCGATTTTCCCGGGTCTCGTCCTCGTGTCGATATGGTGTTCATGGACGACCCGTTCCGCCAGCTCCGCTAATTGCGGAGAGAATCCTCGATAGGCGTCCAGCACCATTCTGACAGCGTCTTGATAGCGATAGGATTTCTGCTCCGTCCGATGCGGCGCATAGATGTGATAGCGGCTCATGGGCGTGATGTTGCACAGGCGAGCTTTGATGCGGAAGTAGTGCTGAAAGACACCCGCGTTTTTCTGACAGACCTTCAGGAGCGACGTCACGGCTTCATCTGGGATGTCATTTCCGAGATTGCGGGTGGCAATCGGGGAAGCGAACCGCCGCACTTGGAGATTTTCAGCTTTCCAGTCGTTGACCAAGGTCTTGTAGATTTCTCCGAGCAGATCGTGCTGATCGGCATAGACGCGGTATAGCTCCCGATAGGCGGCTTCACGCAGCCGTCCTTGCGCATGGCGGAGATAGGCCGTCAGTTCCTCGCGCGTCATCGTCTTCCGTTTGCCGTTGACGGTGAGCGTAAACGTGAAGCTGTTCGTGACGACGTCGTACAGCGATTGAATGGCGCTGCGACCCGTGACGTTCTTGATGTTGATGATCTTCTCTTCCGGCTCAGACAGCGTGTGCGGCTTAAAGCGGCGAATAGTTTCGAGGTGATACCGGAGTGTATCTGTTCCGGCCATGAGTCGTCGTGCGTTGTCCTCATCGACGCTCTGCCACCAGAGGTCGAAAAAGACCAGCCGGTTCTGAAGCACTGTGAGCCGCTCCTCGACCTTGGTCTTAAACGAACGGGCGGCGAGGTTCTTTGTATTTTCGGAGAACCAGAGGTAGGCATAGGCGCTGATCCGGGACGATGCAGCCGCGATGTCCTCACTGAGCGTCAGCAGGGGGTGGAAGATCGAAGTTGGCATGGTTGGACTGAGCTGGGCGCGCGCAGATTCAAATCGCGCCACCAAGGATTCGATTTCTCCCACTAGGGTCTCGAAATGCTCTACCGGATTTTCTGCCAGATGTGAGAGATCCCAGCGCTCGGAATAAGTCCGGTCCCTCCCTTTTGGAGCAGAGGTTGTGCGTGAGGTCGAAGGTTTCCGAGTCATTGTCACAGGTATACGTCGCATCTCTTCTTTGTCCCTTCCTTATGCGTCTGCGTGTTCGACCTGCACGGTCGCGATCATACCATTCCAGCCCGGGCGGTCGCAGAAGTTTTCTTTCGTCTGAAATCTTTCATCCGCAGTGGCATTCTCGGTATGATGCGCCAGGAGAAATGGGAGATTTCATGACCGACCAAGAACTCAACCGGGCAGTCCAATATGTCACAGCCAGTACGTCCTATGGGCGCGATACGGTGGCTGAGATTCTCAAGACTGGCCTGACCGAAATGACTTCGGTGGCTATGCAATCGTCAGAGCGGTTTGAGCGGGAGGTATTATTAGAATATGTCTGCCAATGGACCATCAAGCGCACGGGCCAACCGGAGCCGTTAGTTAGGGAGATCCTTGGCTGCGCGAGCCGCTGGCTCGATGAAGTGTACGAGGAAATCGCCAAGCGCCAGCCAGAAGCCCTCGGTCTCCCATCCGATGATGATGACGAAGGAGCAGAGCCGGTATAAATGAAGCGCGAGACTTGCGAGAAAGCGCGACAGTCCGACTCGCGAGCTGATCAATGAAGTGCCAATATCTTAGGCAGGAAGCGAGCCTTTGAGCAGCTCAAAATTCTTTGTTACCATCGCGTCGCCGTTTTTCGTGGATACATCGATGCCGGTGGCGCAGACAGTGCGGCATTCATCGATCCGGCCCAGTTTGTGTAATGATTGGGCCCAGGCATAATAGGCGGCTGAGTAGGTAGGTTTCACCGTGACGCATTGTTGAAGGGCTTTAGCCGCTTCTTCGAAGTTGGCATCTTCCATGTAAGCTTTCCCGAGACCAAACCAAGCGACTTCGTCGTTTGGATCAATCGTCAGGACTTTCTTGAGTGGTTCGATGCGGGGGTTCGGCATGTTTCTCTCCACGTTTGGTGTGTGCTTCAACGACGGTAGCATGCGTTTCCGCTCGTTGTCTATGCGCTTTGCTGCGTGATAATCTCATTTCTTCAATAACGACGATACGTGTTACGCCTGACTCCTTACGGAATTTGCTATGGGAAACACCGGGCTTGTCTACGATCCACGTTATCTCGACCATGACATGGGGGCTGGGCATCCAGAGTCTCCCAATCGGTTGCGCGCCATCATGCAACAGTTGGAACAGAGTGGTACGGCGGCTCGACTGACCAGGATTGAACCGCGAGCGGCTGAAGATGAATGGATTACGCAGATCCATACGCCCTCGTATCTTGCGATGCTGAAGGCCCACGCCCCGATGAATGGGCGGATCTCGCTCGATCCCGATACCTCCATGTCTCTTGGTTCATTGACCGCCGCGTATCTGGCGGCTGGTGGGGCGTTGGCTGCTGTCGATGCGATCATGAGCCGGCAAGTGGAGCATGTCTTCTGTGCAGTGAGGCCGCCGGGTCATCATGCCGAGGCGGGGCGCGCAATGGGCTTCTGTCTCTTCAACAATGTCGCGATTGCGGCGCGTTATGTGCAGAAGAAATATGGCCTCACGCGTGTATTGATTGTGGATTGGGATGTACATCATGGGAACGGCACGCAGCATAGTTTCGAAGACGATCCCTCCGTGCTCTTCTTCAGCACGCATCAATACCCGCATTATCCGGGAACGGGGCGAGAATCGGAACGAGGGCGGGGAGCAGGGGAAGGATTCACGATCAATGTACCGATGGAAGCGGGTGAGGGCAATGAGGAGTATCGTGCTGTCTTTCAGAAATCGTTGGTACCGGCGGCCGATGCGTTCAAGCCGGAATTCGTGATCGTCTCCGCCGGCTTCGATGCGCATCAGGATGATCCGCTCGCGAGTATGGGATTAACGAAAGAGGGTTACGCGGACCTCACCGGTATCGTGGCCGGCATCGCCAAGCGCCATGCCGGCGGGCGGATACTCTCGTCGCTCGAAGGCGGGTATCATCTGACAGCGTTGGCTGCTTCGGTCGATCGCCATCTTCAGGCTCTTCTAGCCGCATGAAGACCCTTATAAAAGTTCTGCTCGGGTGTGTCCTAACTGGTGGGCTTGTGTATCTGTATTACACCGAGGTCAAACCGGTCGTGATTTTCGGATTGCGGTCGGATTACGCACATGCGATTCCGTTTCAAAAAATTCCGGAAGGTCTGACGAGCCTGAAGGCCGAGTCCTGTGGGGAATGCCATCGCGAGATCTACGACGAATGGAAGACGAGTATCCACGCCCATGCCTATGAGGATCCGTACTTTCAGGCCTATTGGAAAAAAGACAAGAATATCTGGGTGTGCTTGAACTGTCACACCCCGCTGGAAAACCAGCAGCCGACATTGGTGAAAAAGATCCCGCGAGGACGGGTAGAGAAAGCGATTCAAGAGCCTAATCCTCAGTACGATCCCGAGTACCAGAAAGAATCAGTGACTTGCGCCGTCTGTCACGTGCGGGATGGAGTCATCTACGGACCATTCGAAGATTCGGCCGCGCCGCACCCGACCAAGTTCGATCCGAATTTCAGGACCGCGCAGGTCTGTTCTCGCTGCCACAATGTCGTGTCTGGGCCCGCCCAGTTTTATAACGTGGGGCCTTGTGGGACCTACGCGGAGTACGAAGGCAAGTTCTTCATGCAGGAGCGGGGCTTCATTTGCCAGAGCTGCCACATGCCTGAAATTGATAGGCCCGTTGCAGTGAATAGTCCGATCCGGCGTGGACGCCAGCACCTCTGGCGCGGCGGACACGACCCCGATATGGTGAAGCGGGCGGTGGGAATACAAGTAAGGGCCGACACCGTTTCGCCTAAGCCGGGCGATCGAGTCGGATTTACGCTTACGCTGATTAATGCAGGCGCTGGCCATAAGATTCCGACCGGCGATCCCGACCGGTACTTTACCGTGGAGTTTTCGGTGGAGGATCAGCAGGGAAGGGTGCTCGATCATCAAACATCGACAATGGGACGCTGGATCATGTGGCAGCCGGCCATCGTCGAATTGTATGATAACCGGCTGTTGCCATTGGCCAGCCGGGAATACCAGTTTGCGTACCAACTTCCGGCTCAGGCGGAGAGCTTGAAAGTCAAGACGCGCGTGCAGTACCACATCGTGACCGATAAACAACATGAGATGCTGCAGACTAAATATGGGCTGACGGGGAACGATCCCTATCGATTCGTTGTGTATGAACGGGACTTCCCGTTGTCCGGCGCGCTAGCGGCCGCGCTGAGTGAGAGCGCTCAGCAATCAGCAACCGGCCGTCAGCCGGATGAATTAAGCTGTAAGGCAGGCGCTGAAGGTTGACTGCTGACCGCCGACAGTTCACACCACAAAGGCACGACATGATACACGCCTTGCTTATTGATACCGAAACACTCCAGCAGAACTTAGGGCAGCCGGGTTTGGTGATTCTCGACGTGCGTGGGCGCGCGGCCTACGAGTTCGGCGGCCATATTCCAGGGGCCGTGCATTCGACCTGGCATGAATACAGCGATCCCCATGCCGTGCCGAAGGGATTGCTCGATCCCGATCGCGGGCGCATGGAGCAAAAGATCCGCGCCTTGGGCATCAGTCAGGACAGCGACGTGGTCATCTATTCCAATCCGTTCGACAATTGGGGAGACGAAGGCCGCATGTTCTGGATGTTGGAATACCTTGGACACACGCGCCTGCGAATTCTCGACGGCGGGTGGGTCAAGTGGGTGCAGGAAAAACGGCCATTCGAGCATGGGCCTGTGACACCCAGGCCGGGGACCTTCAGCGTTCGGCCGGTGTCTGCTGTGATCGCCAACAAAGACGAACTGAAGCATCTCGTGAAGCAGCCGCATCCGAACACCGTGATCGTCGATGCGCGTAGCCTCGAAGAATATCTTGGGAAAGAGGTGTCGGGAATACCGCGACCTGGCCACATTCCCTCCGCGATTCATCTGGCTTGGACTGGATTTCTTCACGCGAATGCCACAGTGAAAGATCTGCAGACGATCACTGAGAGTCTCGCCGAGAAAGGTCTCACACAGGATCAAGAGGTCATCTGCTATTGCACCGGCGGCGTCCGTTCAGCCTGGCTGTATTTTGTCCTCAAACTTGCCGGGTATCGGAAGGTCCGCAACTATCCGGGGTCCTGGTGGGAATGGAGTCGGGATTTTGCCTGTCCGGTAGAAAAAGACGCCAAGGGATTGCAGCACATCCTGAACGTCGACCCCCAGGTGCGGCCTTCTTGACAGTGAAAAACCGGCTGTGTAAGGTGATTCACGTCGAGGAGACTACAGAGACTGTTCACCCGTCGAATGAACCTTAATCACTGAGGAGGAAACCATGAAAATGAGAGTCCATCGTGGAGCACTGGTTGTGGCGGCGGTTGCCGCGCTCGTTGGTTTCCCGCTATTCAGCGGGCTCGCTCTTGCTGCCGACAAGCATGCAGCTGAAGCCTTGGAACATGCCAAGGAAGCTGTGGCGCATGGCAAACAGGGACATGCCGATGTTCTCGTGAAGCATTGTGAGGAGGCACTGAAGCATGCCGGGGCGGCCGGGAAGAATCCGCATATGGATGAAGGGATCAAGCATCTCAAGGAATGCGTTGAGCATGGCAAGGCCGGCCACGCCGATGTCGCCACACAACATGCTGAAGGCGCGGTCACCCATTTGTCTGAAGTGAAGTAAGAGTCATTCAGCAGAGATCTTTTTGAGCGGGCAGGGGTAACCCTGCCCGTTTTGTTCTGGAGACGAGACGATCATGCGGGTCGGGTTTTTTCAATTCACTCCACGGTTCGGCGAGGTGTCGAAGAATCTCGACACGATTGTGGACACACTCGATCGAGCCGACGCCGACTTGATCGTCCTGCCGGAGTTGTGCGCATCCGGTTATCAGTTCGTGTCACAGCAAGAAGCGATCACGCTGTCAGAGTCGGTGCCGAACGGACCAACGACACAACGGTTGATCGATCTTGCG
Organism: uncultured Nitrospiraceae bacterium; assembly: GCA_963801725.1. Classification (GTDB taxonomy): domain Bacteria; phylum Nitrospirota; class Nitrospiria; order Nitrospirales; family Nitrospiraceae; genus Palsa-1315. The sequence goes on along the minus strand of CAWDFX010000001.1, from coordinate 26,908 downwards.
AAGCGGCGACGGATGGTAATCGTCGCCGGTCTTCCAGAGCGCGCCGGATCTGCTTGCTATAACTCCGCCGTGATTGTCGGCCCGTCTGGGTTTATCGGGTGCTATCGCAAGACCCATCTGTTTTTTGAGGAAACGCTGTTCTTCACGCCCGGTGACACAGGATTTCAGGTGTGGGATATCGGATTGGCCAAGATCGGCGCGATGATTTGTTTCGACTGGTACTATCCGGAGGCGGCTCGCACGTTGGCGCTCAAGGGGGCAGAGATCATCTGCCATCCGTCGAACCTCGTGCTGCCCAATTGTCCGGACTCCATGCCTGTTCGGTGTCTGGAAAATCGAGTGTTCGCGATTACGTGTAATCGCACAGGGAGCGAAGCGCGAGACGGCAAAGATCAGTTGACGTTTATTGGGAACAGTGAAGTCGTCGCTCCACTCGGAACGATTCTCCATCGCGCGCCGCGGGACCAGGAAGAACTTTGTATTGTCGAGATCGATCCTACCGAGGCGCGGAACAAGACCCTCACACCCTACAACGATCTCCTCCGCGACCGACGCGAATCCCTCTATAAGTGACGACGCGTGAAGGTGCGAGACACGCGGGAAAGGCACGACGTGGAGCGCTTGATTCCTGACCTCGTCTCGCCCGTCTCGCTAGTCTCGCGTGGTATATACTGCAGATCTCGGTTTGTCGTGCCGCTTGCACGCCACAGGTCAGCGCGGTAGGATTAACCATATGAAAGCTCCGCTCGGGAAAGGCATCTTCCTCATCGCGGCGCCGTCCTTGCGCGATCCGAACTTTCGCCAGACCGTCGTGTTGCTCTGCGAGCACGGAGCCGAAGGAGCGCTGGGTGTCGTCGTCAATCGTCCGACTGCGATGTCGGTTTCGGAGGCGCTCCCTCAAGTCCCAATTCTCGAAGGCCAGCGGCACGTCCTTTTTTCCGGAGGACCGGTGCAGACGAACCAGGTCATGATGCTCTATCGCTTGGATCAATTGCCTGAGAATTCCCATCATGTCTTCGATGGAATCTGTCTCGGCGGGGATACGGACCTTGTCGATCGTATTTTGACTACCAGTGAGGGGCGCGAAGCCTTTCGTGCCTATATCGGATATTCCGGATGGGGCCCAGGGCAGTTGGAGTCTGAAATGCAAACCGGATCGTGGTTTACCATTCCAGCAGATCCCAGTGCCGTGTTCGACAAAGACCCTACACGTATCTGGCCGGATATCGTGAGTGCCCTGGGTGATGACTATCGCCATTATGCGGATATGCCATTCGATCCTTCTTTGAACTGATTTCTGCCGGGCCCATCTCGCTGCGTTGCAGCCCTCACTCCTGGAGTGTTACGCTTGCAGCGATGTCGATACCTCAGGTGGTTCTTCCCATCCACTGTTCCGCGTTCATCCGCACAGTCGTGATCGTTGGCCTTGCCGGTATGCTTTCGGCTTGCGGGGTTGCCTATACAATTGTGAAATCGGAATCCAAACTGGACCGGTTGGCCGTGCCGATGACGAAGACCGAAGTAGTCGAACAGATTGGCCGGCCGGACCGTGTGCTGCGGGACGATGGCCGCCTACTGGTATGGGAGTATTCTCTAACGGCCCGCAACCAGTGGCTCTATGAGCTGGCACTCTGTCCGCTATCGGTCTGGATCGGCGGATGCATTTTCTATCCCTTCACCAACCTTGCCGCTGAACATCAACGCGAGTATCCGCACCACATTGTGCTGGTGAACGACGAACTCTGCGCATGGGGCACGCCTGCTGCCATTTTAGAACGGCGCCGCGCCTGTGCTTCGTCAGGCGTTGCCGCCCTAGGGTCTGGTGGGATGGGTGGACGCCCTGAGCCGGTCGTGGCCGGCGCCGGCCCAATCAACCGCGACACGATCGATCGCTATCGGACGATGGCCGTCATGTTGTTTGAGGATGCGCCGAGCGCAGAGGGAACAGGGTCTCGTGTGGCCGGGATTGTGACGACCTTGTTGTTGGACTTGGACCTCAATATGGTCGAGCGAACCGAGCTTGACGAAGTGTTCAAGGAGCAGGTTGTCCAATTGCAGCATGCCGACGATGCCGAGGTGCTGAAAGTCGGGAAGCTCGTTGGCGCGCAGGCCATTGTGGTGGGCGAAGTGCAGCAATGGGAACGAACAGAGGGAAACCAGGTCAGCCGCGTGTCGCTGGCCTTACGGATAATCGATGTCGAGAGCGGTGTGGTGTTATTCAACGGAGAAGGACACGGTTCTGACGCCATGGCCGATGATCCAGAAGGCTTGGCTCGCGTCATCGCGCATCGCATCCTCGCTCGGTTCGGTTCGCAAACCGGGTTGCTCGGCTCAGGACAGATCGGCGTCAACTGGGAACTGCAAGAATTAGCGGGCGTTCGGTACTACCTTGTGCGGGAACTTCGCGGCGGGCGTCCTGCTGACAAGGCTGGTCTCAAGGTAGGTGATCGGGTGGTGGCCTGTAACGGCATCGTCCTCGCGACCGTCACCTCCGATCGCGAGGCCAAACGACTGTGCCGAGTTGAAGCAGGACAGGCATTGAAACTCGACATCAGGCGCGGCGGCTCTCCATTGGAACTTAACATCGTAGCGGAGCCGAGACCGGGGCTCTGAGACGATGGCAACACGCGCAATCGAGAGGGCGCTAGCAAGGATCCTATACCTAGGCCGATCGCCTAGCCGTTGTCATTGCCATCATTTTATACGATCTGCTTTCGCAACCGTCCCCAGCAGGCCGTCCCCACGTATCCGCAGGCGAAGGTGCCTGTCGTGAGGGCCATGATTTGATAGACTTGGCTCCGCGGAATTTTGACGTTGACGGCGGGGTTCAAGAGATCGGGCGAATTTATCACGAGCTTCAGCGATTCGCCGGCAGAAAGAATCGGCCACATGCAGGACAATCGCAGACGAGTTTCATAGCGTGGAATCGCCATGGTATAGAGCCAGCCTTGGTCAAGATGCTCCACCGCCATACGGACAAGTTTGCGTAAGACCGGTTGAAACCGTGCACGGTTTTGCTGGTTCAGTAAGTCACGCGCGGTGAGTCCGGCTTCGGCCAGCATGGGCGCCGGTATATAGCAGCGGCCTTTCTGAAGATCATGTGCGATATCTTTTACAATGTTCGTGAGTTGTAACCCTTTGCCGAATCTTACGCCGACCTCCGACATCTCCCGCACCTTCCACGAGGCCAATGCTTTTCGATGCGCACACATCAAGTCTGTCCAAAACTCGCCCACACATCCAGCCACATAATAGGTATAGCGGTCCAGATCTTCGAGCGTCTTGAGAACCGTGAGATCTGCGGCTGATGTGCCGGGGAAGACGACAAGGTCCATCTCCATGCCTTGTGTCAGAGTGGACATGAGCCGTTGTATACGGCGGCGATCGTCCGACGAGAAGGTTTGGAAGAGCTTGAAGCAATCTTCTAGTCGTTCGAGCAGGACACGCTCCGCGGAGTTCTGTTGGATAGGCGCCACTGCGTGCTGAATGTCTCGCACCTGAGTCCAGGTAATCTGATCGCTCACGAACTGAGCTTTGAGTTGGCCGAGCAAATCCAGCCGACGCGGACGATCGATCAATTCCGTATCCGCGATCGTGTCCGCTGCGCGGGCAAATAGATAGGCGAGGCTGACTTGATCGCGCACATCTGCCGGAACCACGGCCAATGTCGTGTAGAAGAGGCGGGACACTTGCTTGAGGAGATCGCGGAGCAGGTCCTGCTTGGAGGTCTCTATACTCGTAGCCACACCTATCGCACTTCCAAGATCCCTTCCATCCCTTTGTCGCGATGGCTGGGAAACGGCCAGAGCCGTTTGTCGCAGAAGATGGGAAATATACCAGGCTGAGTCGGTGTAAATGTTATGGTGACCGTCTTGCCGGCACTGACGTCCTGTTCAATGGAGAGGTTTCCTGCTGGATCCTTGATGACAAAGTTGTGAGGGATCATCGTCGTTACACTGGTCAGCGTCAGTTCAACCAGCTTTCCAGCTTCGACAATTAAATGGTGAGGGGTATACGAGTAGCTATCAAGCGTGACCATGGCTCGCTGTACCCCGTCTGCCGCTACCGGGATCACCACAGGAGGGCTGGATTGGGCGGGTATCGCTGCATGTACGACTGTCACGCCGGCAGATGTCAACAAGCAGACAGTCGCCAACATGTTGAGTAATCGCACCGGCGTCTTCTGCATGAGCCATTTCTAACAGGAAGAGCGGGAATCGGTCAACTTTGCCTAAGAGTTTCACGTACTTGAGGTGTCTTGACCTTGGCATTACTGGAGTTATCTTTCGAAGCACATCGTACCGCAGTCTCGATGTGAGATGCATTTCCCCGAATCGATTAGTATAATCACATGCACTGATGGCTCGCCCGAATAAACGGGGCGAGAACATGGTTGCGAAGGAGGATCTCGATGAAGTGGATGAAAGGTATGTTCCTGCTGCTCGTCGCCAACGTGCTGATTATGGTGACGCTCTCGCTCACCGTGCCGGTGCTTATCAATGTCGTGCTTCCCATGTTTGGGATTGATCTGCAAGGAATGGTGGACCTCAGTTCGTTAGTCTGGGCCCTTGCTTTCGGCTTTGGTGGCGCCTTTATCAGTTTGGCATTCTCCAAACAAATGGCTCGGGCCATGTTGGATTGCCGTCAGATCACTCAACCCCGGTCGCACGCGGAACAGGTTATTTACGGTACTGTCCAGGAGATTGCGCAACGGCTCAACATTACGATGCCGGAGGTGTGGGTCTACGAGGCCCCCGATCCCAACGCCTTCGCGACCGGCCCCAGTAAGAACAACTCCATGGTGGCTGTCTCGACGGGATTGTTGAGCAATCTGCAAGAGCAGGAAGTCCGAGCCGTCCTCGCCCACGAAATGGGACACGTCTATAACGGGGACATGTTCGCGACCACTGTGCTGGCAGGGCTGATGAATACCTTCGTGTACTACATTGCGATGTGGGTGCGCCGGTTCTTTGCAGAACGCGATCAGGTTGCGCTCGGCTTCGGATTGTCGATCGCGATCCAGATCATCGTCAGTATCATGGCCTCGGTCTTGATCTGCTGGTTTTCGCGAAAGCGTGAGTTTGGCGCGGATGCCTTTTCTGCCAAGGTATACGGCAAAGAGTCGATGATCTCAGCCCTTCGCGCGATCGATCGCTGGGTCACCCATTCACAGGTTGAGTACTCCGGACAGGATGCGCTCGCAACCATGAAGATCTCCGGTAATTCCTCAGGAGTCATGCGTCTCTTTGCCACGCATCCGCCGATGGAAGCTCGCATTGACGCCTTAGAACGACTCTAACTAGGAGGCGCCCTATGAGTGGGTTGCGTCATGCCTTGGTGGGATTGTTCGCAGGAATTGGCTTGATCGCCGGTGGTGGATCGAGCGGTCTATTTGAGGCGAGCTCCGCACAGGCGAAACAAGAGGGGACCATACTACTCATGGCAGCACAGACGCCCATAGTCTATGACTTTACGCTGAACGATATCGATGGGAAGCCGGTCTCACTGAGCCAGTTCCGCGGCAAAGTGCTGTTGCTGGTCAACACGGCCAGTTTCTGCGGCAACACGCCGCAGTATACCGACCTCGAAAAGATGTATGAGCAGTATCGGGAGAAGGGCTTTGAGATCTTGGCGTTCCCTGCGAATAATTTCGGCCAGCAGGAGCCAGGGACGAATGAAGAAATCAAAACATTCTGTTACACAAAGTACAGCCTGTCGTTTCCGCTCTTCAGCAAGATCAGCGTGAAGGGTGAGGACAAACATCCGCTCTACCGGTATCTGACTGAACAGGGCCCGATCCCCGGCGAGGTGGAGTGGAATTTCCAGAAGTATCTAGTCGATCGTTCCGGGAAGGTTGTCGCCCGATACCATCACCGCACGAAGCCGTTGGCGCCAGAGATCGTGCAGGATGTTGAGCGAGTGCTCGCGGCCCGCTGACCCCCCCTCTCATACTTTTCGATAAAACGAAATGTGTGTTCGATATTCCTGAATCGCGGCAGCCAGAGCCTGGCTGCCGCGAGGGATATTCGCATCCAAGGCGTCTTCGATCGCGGGGTCATCGATTTCCACGTCATAGCGATCTTGCATGTTTGTTCGGACAGGCCCTTGCGTCACATCCCTCGGCATAAAGATCTCTTTCCAGATTTCTTTCTCGACCAGACAGACGTCTCTGAATCGCTCATAGAGCAGCATCAGCTTCTCTTGATCCGTGACTTTGATGCGTTCTCTCATCCTGTTCCTTTTCTCTGCTTGTCCTGCGTATTCCTGCGCGGGTCTGCTGCAATCACCGATAGGTGAATAAGAGACGCAGGGCTAGTGCAGACCTTTCCCAGCAGGAGCCGCGCGCTCGACAATAGTAAACCGCATGGTACCCACTTGATTGGCCGCATGAAAGGACTGTTGTCCGAGCGGGGCGATGAACAGTTTCACCAGATACGTTCCCACGTCCCAGAAATCTCCCCCCTTCTTGAGTTCCAGAAATCCGTAGCGTTCATGTCCCGGCACTTCCAACGTATCTTTGCCCAGCGGCACGGATGAGAGGACGCCCTTCTCCCCCTCCAGAAACCACTGAGCGCTGAACTGGGCAGGATCTTCCAGCGGGGCTGACTCGAATACAATATAGATCGCGGGAGTATCTCGAGGAAACACCGACCCAGGCTCGACGGGCTTCAGTCGAGGGTCTTGGGTGTACCAACCATTCCGCCCGAAGGTATCCCACTCGACCTCATACCCTTTGGCCATCTTGATCCAGGTGAACAGGGATTGAGGGATGCCCTTCTTTTGCTCGTCGAACGAAGGACTTTGTGTGGGGTCGACCTCGGTCGTTGCCTGCTCTTTCGGGACGAACAGATCTCGCGCCTCAAGATCCTGACAGACACACACGACGATGCTCAGGCCGACAAGCATCCTCGCTAGAACTTCCACGCCTCTCTTTCTGGCCTCTTTCATTGCCGACACCATGGACCTCTGTCCACTCGTACTGTTTTATGGTATAGAGAGATCGGTATGGGGTCAATCACCGACTGATCGGATGGATCGTCTCATTCCGCTCCATCTTCCCACCTTCTGTGCTACGCTCAACCAGAACTCTCTTGGATCTGAGGATCAGGTGTTGATGACATCCCCTGGACGTATACAAGTGACCACAGCAACCATTTCCCAATCGCAGAGTGCAGGCGAGCGAGGCCGTCGCTACGGTCTCCGAGACGGCGCCTGTCAAGCCGTTACGCAAGGAAGCGGCGAACAGTATCTCTCGGCCTTCGCCCTGCTCCTTCACGCAAGCCCGTTCCAACTGAGTATCTTGTCTGCATTACCCCAACTCATCGGGACAGGGGCTCAACTCGTCTCTGTGAAGTTATTACAGTGGTTCCCCAATCGAAAAGCTCTCATCTCTTCCGGCACCGTCGGGCAAGCCGTTACGTGGATTCCTATGGTGCTCCTGCCGCTGCTGATTCCGCAGTGGGGTCCCTGGCTCGTCGTGTGTGGAGCTGCCGCCTATTTTGCCTGCGCACACTTCACCGCGCCGGCTTGGAACAGCTTGATTGCCGATTGGCTCGATCAGCACGAACGGGGCGCCTATTTCGCACGTCGAGCCCAAATCATCGCAGGCCTCAGTTTCTTTTCGCTCTGTGGAGCCGGATGGATACTGAGCGTCTGGCAGGATTCCACCGCCGCCTGGTGGGGATTCGTGCTGATCTTCGCGTTGGCCGGAAGCGCTCGCATCCTCTCGGCGTTGGCCTTGTCTCCCGTTCAGGATATACATCCGACCGCTCACCAGGAGGCACAGCAAGGATTTCGCGGATTCTTCCGTCTGAGTGCGACGAAGGACTTCCGTTGCTTCCTTCTTTTCTCCGGCTTGATGCATGCCTCGGTGTTGATCGCTGGCCCATTTTTCGTTCTCTACATGTTGCAGGATCTTCATTTATCCTACATTGGTTACGGGGGATGGTTAGCTGCCGGCCTTCTCGGTCAACTTCTCACCTTGCAGGCCTGGGGTCAATTCGGGGACCGCTTCGGAAACAAAGCCTTGCTGTCCGTTACGGGCTTCACGGTGCCGATCTTGCCGATGCTCTACCTTGTAAGCACGGATTTAGGCTTTCTCCTGGCAGTCAATTTTTTGGGTGGCGTCATTTGGGCCGGGTTGGCATTGGGACTGCAGAACTATGTATTCGATTCGGTCAGGCCTGAGGAGCGCGCGAAAGCCATTGCGCTGTACAGCACGGTCAATGCAGTAGGATGGTCGGTGGGAGCGTTGCTGGGGAGCTGGCTGGTAGAAAGTCTTCCCGTACGCATCGAGTGGGCGGGGGTTATTTTCCAGCCTGCTTCCAATTTGCCTTTTGTCTTCTTTCTCTCGGGCATCTTGCGGCTGCTGGTCTCATTCAGTCTTCTTGGCACCTTCCATGAAACGCGACAAGTGGAGCGAGTACCTCGCCAACAACTTCTCTGGGAGTTGCCGCTCGTCAAACCCGTTACCCGGTTTGCGGTATGGACCCTGTCTAAATCGAATCGGTAGGGAGCCGCTTCTAACGAGGCATCGGAGGCCGGACGGCTCGATCTTGTTCCTCTTGCTTGAGCGTATCGAATGTCCGATCGGCATGACCCCGTACTTGGTCCGGAGTCGGTTGTGGAAGAGGTTTTGGTTGGTCGCTGGTGCAAGCCGTGATCAGCGAGAGGGCGAACAAGCTCACGATCATGGCCACACTACAGTGCACGCGGCTCTGTCGATGAATCATTCGCATCCTCCTAGTGTTCATACGATTAATCAAATGCACGATGTAAATCATAGACCGTCTGCATGATGCCCCGGTCCAATGCCTCACGGCTCCAGCGTTGATAGTCGACATTGTCAGATAGTGACCATCCGGACTCCTCGGCCTCATCCACACGCGCCGTTACCACATTGTGATAGACGACTTCCCCACTCTCGACTCTAATGATTTTACTCGTGATGGTTACCGGTGGAAGGTCGTGATGCTCACGCGCAAAGAATCGGTCGCGCAACGTCGGTCCATCGATCCGATAGATCAACACGCTATCTACACCCAACATCTGCCCAATACGGACGGCACTGTCTTCAGAAACAAGCCCTCCGGCCTGAAAGCGCTGCTCCGAGACGATCGCCTGCATATGGGAACGATCGATGATCCTTAGATTTGGGCGGAATGTTTTGAGCTGGAATGCCGCCCCCTCCAAGCGACCATAGGCACTGGACCAATCGGAAATCTCTCCACGCGGATATAGCACCGCCATTTGCTGGACATCAGCAGGAATCGACGATACCGGGGGCATAGAACGCAAATCGAACGTGGGGGTTGTCTCTCTGGTGGGGTTCGCACAACCGGACACGAGAACCGCCATCGTCAGGAGGCTCATTAGTTGGACCGTCGAGTGTTGCCTCGCCATGGCCAGTCCTCCCGACGTTCTCTCGCATTCATTGCGCCGCAGTCTGATCTTGCTCATATCATACTCCCCGCACGATATGAAAACCATGCTGGGCAAGCTGCTGTACGAGCGACGGATGTACGTTGACTGACGTCAAATGAAGGGGTATTCTCCAATCTTAGGTAAGCCCACTTATCGGGGATATTCCATGTCCTTGCGCGACCGCCTGACCGAAGATCTGAAGCTCGCCATGAAGGCTCGCGACCAATTGCGGATGGACGTGATTCGTATGATCAAGGCGGCCGTCATGAACAAGGAAATCGAGATCAAGAAGGATCTCGACGATGCCGAAATGAGCCGCGTGATGACGACCATGATCAAACAACGCCGGGAATCGGTTGAGCAGTTTGAAAAAGGTAACCGGGCAGAGCTTGCCGCAAAGGAACGACTGGAAATCACCGTTCTCGAATCCTATTTCCCTCAAGCCCTCTCTTCTGAACAGCTCTCCACCGTCGTGGACACGGTTATTCAGGAAACCGGTGCTCGATCTCTGAAAGAGATGGGCGTGGTTATGAAAGCCGTGATGGTTCGTGTGGCCGGCCAGCCGGTAGACGGCAAGCTGATCAGCGAACTCGTCCGCGCCAAGCTCCAGTAGCCCAATCGGCACCTGCTATACTGAAAGGTGATTGCCCGCACCGCATGTGCGAGCGCCTGGCAGGAATCAGCATGGGCATTCTTATCATCGACGACTCTCCAGACCAACAGGCACTCCTTCGCGCAATCCTTGGGAAGGCCGGCCATACGGATCTCCTGAGCGCCGACTCGGCAAAGACGGCATTCCCCATGCTCGACATGGACGGCCAGGACCCGCCCCTCCAGATCGACTTGATTCTGATGGACGTACTCATGCCGGAGCTGGATGGAGTTGAAGCCTGTCGCCAGATCAAGCGCCGACCACATCTGTGCGACATTCCCATCATCATGGTCACGGCCAAAAACGATCGCTCAAATCTTCAAGCCGCCTTTGCAGCGGGAGCGAATGATTACATCACCAAACCGGTGAACGATGTGGAACTTCTGGCACGCGCTTCCTCGGCGCTGGCGTTGAAAAAGGAAATGGACTGTCGCAAAGCGCGAGAAGGAGAACTCCGTCGAAGCAATGAGGAGCTGCAGAAAGCGCTGCGAGATGTCAAAGTCCTCAGAGGACTCATTCCCATCTGCGCATCCTGCAAAAAAATCCGCAATGACGGCGGATTCTGGCAACAGTTGGAGGAGTATATCGGCGAACATTCCGAGGCCGAATTCAGCCACGGTATCTGTCAGCCCTGCGTCAAGAAGCTTTATCCTGGAGTTTACCAGGACTAGCTGCTAGGATTTCTCAGGCAGATCACTCATATTCACTGGATTCAGAGCACATGGGCATCTTGATCGTTGATGATTCGGCGGACGACCGCCTCTTGCTTCAGTCGATCCTCTCGGCTGCCGGCTACGACCATCTCTTGGTCGCCGACTCGGCTGCCTCCGCATTCCGTTTGCTGGGGCTCGATGACGGGAAACACGGCGCCGCAACTCGAGTCGACCTGATCCTAATGGACATCGTCATGCCCGAGATGAGCGGCATCGAAGCCTGCCGCCAGATCAAGGCGGTTGAACGATTCCGTGACACGCCCATCATGATGGTTACGGTGAAAACTGATCCCGTCGATCTCCAACTTGCCTTTGCCGCAGGTGCGCTTGACTACATCGGGAAACCCGTCAACAAGATCGAGCTCTTGACCCGTGTCCGGTCGGTTTTGCGGTTGGTTCACGAAATTGACCGGCGACGGGCCCGGGAGCAGGAGCTCCTTGAGGTCATGCGCCAACTCCAGGAAGCGAATCAGATGTTGCTGCGGCTGTCCTGTCTTGACGGCCTCACAGGCATTACCAACCGACGGCAATTTGACGATTTCTTAGACCAGGAATGGCGCCGGGCCGTTCGCGAACTGACGCCGCTCTCTCTGATCATGCTCGACATCGACCGTTTCAAATCCTACAACGACACCCTCGGCCATACGTCGGGCGACGAATGTCTCCGGCAGGTGGCCGCCGCTATTTCGGGAGCCGTTAACAGGCCAGGAGACCTCGTCGCTCGGTATGGCGGCGACGAATTCGTGGTCGTGCTTCCCGGTACCCGTACGGATGGGGCGGCACAGGTGGCGGAAACACTTCGGCAACGAATTGAGGCGCTCGGCATTACGCACTCCGATGGTGGCAATACTACCATCAGCGCGGGCTTCGCCAGTACGATCCCCAGCCGGAACACTTCCCCAACCGATTTGATCAAGGCGGCGGATCAAGCGCTCTATCAGGCCAAGCAGGAAGGCCGCAATCGGGCCAAGCAAGCCGGCATACTCTCTCTCGTCCCGCACTCTCACGAGGACTAACCTTCTCCTCGCTATGACTACGTCAAAGCCTCGACGAGATGTGCTGACGGCGATCGGCGCGACGCTCTCCGCGGCACTCTCCTCACACGTGGCATCATTTTCACTCACGGATTCTCCACACGACGTACATGCCGTCGTCAGTGAGGGAGTATGTGGCCATGGCTAAGAAAACGGCACCGGTGCGAGCCAATCGCGCGGCAAAGGGACAACCTAAGCCTTCGATCGCCCGTCGCTCACAGACCACACAACCCCAATATCTGCCGGGTGCGTTCGAGAACATCACCAAGTCCAAACAGGCGGAGGAGGCGTGGGAGCTGTTTCGAGTGTTGCTCGTCGATCAGGCTGATGACTCCATCGAGATCATTGACCCCGCCACCGGTCGCTTCTTAGACTCCAATGAGAAAGCCTTCTCAAGTCTAGGCTATACCCGCCAAGAACACCGATCACTGACCGTTCCTGACATTGATCCGATCGTCACGGCGCCGATCTTTGCGCAATACATGGCACGGATACGAGAAAGCGGGCCGTTGACGTTGGAAACCGTCCATCGCCGGAAAGACGGCTCGACCTTTCCAGTCGAGGTGAATGCTCGCCTGGTCCAGTTTGATCGAGAATACCTTCTGGCCATCGTCCGCGACATCACCGAGCGCAAGCAGGCAGAGGAAGCACTGCGCCTTTCTGAGCAGCGGTATGCCTCGTTGCTCAACTCCATTGCCGGGATTGTCTGGGAAGCGGACCCAGCCACTTTTTGCTTCACCTTTGTGAGCATCCAGGCCGAGCATATTCTCGGCTATCCTGTTCACCAATGGCTCAACAATCCGGGGTTCTGGCCCGATCATATACATCCCGAGGACCGTGAACGAACCGTGGCGTATTGCGTGGAGCAAACAAAGTTGGGCTTGCCCCATGATTTCGAATACCGGATGCTCGCCGCGGACGGACGGACTGTCTGGATCAGAGACATCGTCAGCGTGTTTATCGAAGAAGGGGCTCCAGTCATGGTTCGTGGCATCATGGTCGACGTCACCGAGCAGAAACGTCAGCACGAGACGTTGGTTCAACTCCAGCGTGCCGTGGATCACGGCATGGAGGGTCTTGCCATTCTGAATGCCGAGGGATTGTACACCTACATGAATCCGGCCCATGCCGCCACGTACGGCTACGAAGTTGAAGAATTGATTGGAACGTCGTGGAAGGATCTCTACGGTCCTGAGCAACAGGCCATGATCGAGCAACACCATTTCCCCTTCATGGCCCGTGTCGGATATTGGCGCGGCGAATTAGTGGGCAGAAAGAAGACCGGAGAGCCGTTCGACGTCGAAGTGGTATTGCAGCAATTCAGCCGCAGCGAGGGACATAAACCCGACGTCATTTGCACCTGCCGTAACATCACAGAGAACAAGCGAGCAGCCAGGCAAGAGAAGCGGCGCTTCAGTTTGCTCCAAGAACATCAGGCCGGACTGCTCGAATTGACACAGAGCCAGGCGATCATCTCCGGAGACCTTCACCAGGCGTTTCAGGCCATCACCGAGGCGGCGAGTCGTGTGCTGGCGGTCGAGCGCACCAGCATCTGGCTGTTCCAGGAAGACCGCGCTGCTATCCGGCTGCAAGACCTGTATGAGGCCCCCACTCGTCAGCACAGCGCAGGCACCATTCTCCAGGCCAGCCAATTTCCGGCGTACTTCCAGGCGTTGGAACGGGAAGAACATACTCTCGCCGCTCACGATGCCCATGTCGACCCCCGTACCTGTGAATTTTCATCGTCGTATCTCACGCCCCTTGGAATCGGTGCAATGCTCGATGCGCCGATCAGACACAGAGGGAAGACGGTAGGCGTCTTATGCCATGAATATCTCGGCACGTATCGCACATGGACCACCGATGAGATGACGGTTGCCTTATCATTCGCCACGATGGTGACCCTCGCGATGGAATCCATGGAGCGAGAGGAATCAGAGAAAGCCCTGCGCCAGGCAAAGGAAAGAGCCGAAGTTGCGAGCGCAGCCAAAAGTGAATTCCTTGCCAGCGTGAGCCATGAGATTCGGACGCCGATGAATGCGATTATCGGGATGGCGGATCTGCTATGGGAAACGGATCTGACCCCCGATCAACGAAAGTACTTGCGCATTTTCCGCCGCGCCGGCAGCAATCTCTTGAGTCTGATCAACGACATTCTCGACCTGTCGAAAGTCGAGGTCGGTCATCTTGAGCTGGAATCAACCGACTTTGATTTGGGCGATTTGGTTGAAAAGGCCATCGAGATTCTCGCCATGCGAGCCAATGAAAAAGGACTCGAACTGGCCTGCCATCTTTCATCTGACGTTCCCCGCGCCGTCATCGGAGACCCGAACCGGCTACATCAGATCCTCATCAACCTCATCAGTAACGCGATTAAATTCACCGACAGCGGGTCCGTCACGGTGCGGGTTATGCAGGATCCGGAACGCCCCACGCCTGGAGCCATTCGATTTTCTATCAGCGATACAGGGATCGGCATTCCGCCCGACAAGATTACGGCCATCTTTGAAAGCTTCACGCAAGCCCACGCTTCAATGACGCGCAAGTATGGCGGGACCGGACTAGGCCTGACCATTTCAAGGCAATTAGCCGAACTCATGAACGGACGAGTCTGGGTGGAGAGTGCGCTCGGAGCAGGCAGCACGTTTCATTGTTGTGTGCAACTAACGGTGCAATCCAGCCCGGCATCCACACAGGACAATGTTCGGGTCAACCTTCAAGGGGTCAAAACCCTCGTGATCGATGACCATGCCACCAATCGCTTGATTCTTCGTGAAACCTTGACCGCGTTGGGAGCAGAGGTGATAGACGCTGCGTCTGGTCACGAGGCCATCGAAGAATGGCAGCGAGCTTCTACGTCGGCACGACCGTATCAGCTCTTGCTCCTCGACTGTCGCATGCCGGACATGGACGGATTTCAGGTTGCTGAAGAGATCAAGCGCGCCAATCCTCCTCAGACTCCGACGATTGTGATGTTGGCCTCTGACCAGTGGGCCGACGATATCGCTCGCACCTATGACATGGGGTTGGGCGGGTATTTGATCAAACCCATCAGGACATCGAATGTGCTCGAGACCATCAGCATCGCCTTTGACCGTTCTAAAGGCATCCACCGCACGATGGGTTCAGCGCCAGTTGCTCCCATCTCTCCTACCGAAGTCAGGGCACTTCGCATCTTATTGGTGGAAGATTCCCCGGATAATCAAGTGCTGGTCCGATCCTATTTGAAGCAGACGCCCTATCGTCTCGATATCGCGGATCACGGCGGCATCGCGTTGGAGCTATTCAAGAACGGCTACTATGACCTCATCTTGATGGACATGCAGATGCCGGTGATGGATGGCTATGAGGCGACAAAAGCGATCCGTGCCTGGGAACGGGAGCATGACCTGCCCCCTACACAGGTGATTGCTTTGACCGCTTTGGCGCTTAAAGCAGACGGAGTCAGGATTCTCGAAGCCGGCTGCGATGCTCACATGACCAAACCCATCAAGAAGCACACCCTCTTGGAAGTGCTCCAGGCTTGTAAAGGACGGCGTATCTTATGAGCACAGGACCGAGCAGAAATGCCGAAAAACGCATCACCTTGCATATCGACCAAGGCCTTGAAGAGATTGTTCCAGGATTTCTAGAGAATCGCCGCCGTGACGTACAGACAATAATCACTGCGTTACAAGAAAACAATTTAGCGCCGATTCAAGTCATTGGTCATCGTATGAAGGGGGACGGAGGAGGGTATGGATTCGACGCTATCAGCACAATGGGAGCCGCCTTGGAGCAAGCAGCGGCACGAGAAGACCGCGACGCAATTCGACGACATACTGTCGAACTTACCGACTTTCTCGCCCGGGTTACCGTGGTGTATCGGAGATGAAAAGAGAACTGCTATCGGCATGAGCAAGCGTAATTTTGAAAAGATTACGTGAGGGGTTTATCCGGTGGCACCAATAGGGAGAGGCTTCCAAGCCTTTCTGTCCCTTTCGTGTTTCCTTTTCCACCCTTTCCAGCACTGCAACACCAGCCATTGTTGACGAGCGAGTGGTTGACGTTGGTGCCATCTATCAAGTAAGGTCTCCGCCCAGAATCAGGGGGCCGCGAATTCCCCTATCCAAAGACTTGTTCTATCGGGAGGTGCGTCATGCTGGCTGTCCGGTTGGTGCGGCTTATTGAGAATCACATTGAAGAGCTTTCCCGCGATCTCAGCGAGAAGGTCTGGAACTCTCCCCGGTGCAGTGATTTAAACAAAGTCCCGGCGAGCCCAACTTGAAGCCCGCACCCGCGAGATCTACCGCAACTTGAGTGACTGGCTGCTGGACAAGACCGAGGCCCAGGTGGAGCGGCGTTACACCGAGCTTGGCGCGGCGCGCGCCCAGCAGGGCGTGGCCTACAGCCACTTCGTCTGGGCCATTATCTCCACCAAGGAGCACGTGCGCGCCTTCGTCCAGCGCGAAGGTCTGTCCGAGAGCGCCATGGAACTGCACGGGGAGCTGGAACTGCTGCACCTGCTCAGCCAGTTCTTCGATCTCGTGCTGTACTACGCCGCCGTGGGCTATGAGCAAGAGCGTGACCGCATAGGAGGGAAGCAAAGGAGGCGCAAAGGAGATGATCAGAGAAAATCCTCGTAGCGTCTCAACAGGTGGGGATTCGTGCTTTGCACAATATCCCGGGGATTTTCACCTCTCGCACTTCGTGCTCTAACCCGTCCCCAGCACTGTACCCCCGGCACCAGCCCCGCTTGATCAGCGTGTGCGTGACGTTGATGCCATCGAGTAGAAACACTTCTTGTATTTGGATTACTGCGGTGAGTTGTGTGAAAAATGAATTTGGTGGAGGGCAGGGGAGTTGAACCGCTCTCCGTCGCAGGTTCGGCCCTGAGACTTGCCTCCCCGCTCCTGCTGAAGGGGGCGCACCCACTTCGAATCCCCCGGTCGGGGGTTTAACCCTCTGAGCAATTAATCAGCTGTCAAAGGTGTTTATCCGGCGGCAACAATGAAGAGAGGCTTCGCCTGGTGAGCCGCCGGCACGAGCAAGCTTGGTTTGGTGGAGGGCACCCGATGCAACCGTCGTTGGTAACTCTCCTCTGCTTTGATATTCAAGGAGTTGCGCTGGTAGCTTAGAATTCTGACCTGCGGTTTACGAATTTCAGATAGTCCAACCTCAGACAGCCTAACCCCACAAGAAACCACAGGCCAGGATACCCTCACCATGGGGCTGGTTTGGATGACTGCCATGCACAAGCTTGCGTATCTTTTAAGGGATTCCGCTTTCCTCTTCAGAGAACAAGCGCCACACGGTAAGTCATCTGGTCAGCGAGAGCCTTCCCGCATCAGAGGTTAACCCTAGTTGCCGAGCCAGCTCCACCGTAATAAAATCTTTGATATGTGCCTCTTGTTCAAGTTGTCTGTGCCGCAAGCACTTAAAGCGTGATTGACGAGGAGGTTACCCAATGAAGATTTTCATCTTCTTTTTGTGGATGCTACTAACTTTTCAATCATTTTCTATCGTACCGTGTTGGGGCGAAACGAATAACCACCCATTCTGGACAAAACAATCAACCTTTATGGAAGGAGAAGACTTGTTCGTAGTCGGAATTGCCCTCCATGCGGAAACGGTCGAGGAGGGCAGAAAGCGAGCGTTTGCGAATGCCAAGGTCGAATTGATGAACTTTGCGAAAGTCACCGACGTTGAAGCGAAAGGATTGGTGATTGAAACTCAGACGACGTTCGAAGAACCCCCCAACCCTATCGGTATGATTACGGTCTATCAACTGTTACGCGTTCCCGCCAAGAAACTGGTTGAGATTCAGGAACGCTTACAAGAACAAACACGTCTACAGGGGCAAGCATTTGATAAGTCGCAGCGAGACCTTCAACTAGTGCAACAAGCAGTGGTAAGTAGATACCAGCGTCTCGAAGAACAGAACCGACAGATTCAGGAAACCCTCGATTCCATGTCTCGGCTACAGGAAAGCTTGGGAGAAAAAGCTCGAAGGTTTGAGCAAGCGCATACGGAAGTAGAACAACTCCTACAACAACTGTCGGCAAAGGTTACAGACACCCAGCCCACATCAACCTCTTTCGCCATTCCAGCCATGAATAACAATTCCACCAAAAAAAAGAGTATCGCAGAACCACTTTTGAGGAGATTTAAAGACACAGAGAATAAACTTGATGCGCAAGCGGCCCAGTTAAAGGACCTATCCCAACGAGCAAAGGTCAGATTGTTGAAGGAAGATGAGCTAGCCCGTGCCTTAGAGAAGAAATGTAAATATCTGGTGCGGGGAATGACAAGAGAAGAAGTAGGCCAAATCATGTCCGAGCCAGCTGAACAATATCTCGATATTCCTTCCAAGACTTCATCTTCCAAGTACAGGTATATGAACAAAAGGGGAGCTACAGGAATAATTTCTATCGGCTTCGCTTTCAACGAACTAGTCGATTCGCTCAATGGGTGTCCGGGGAAATCGTTTCATTAAGGCGACGCTCGGGGGCGAGGATACGCCCTGACAGCGCGAGCTAGTTATGGCGGGGTGACCTCACCGAGAAAGTGCTGGTTAAGAACGGTGGTGGAGGGCAGCCGATCCAACCGTCGTTGGTACCCCTTTTACGCTTTGAAATTCAAGGAGTTGCTCTGTCGTCCTAGATGCCAGACCAATCAATCTGCATAAGAAAGAAGAGAATGTGCCGGTGGTGTATCGACTATAAGAGGACAAAAACACCCTACTAATGGAACATCAATTTCTCGACATCCTGTTGGAAGCATACGGCAATGACATCAGCCACACGCTCCTGCTCGGGATATAGGCTCGGCTCCGAAATGCGCCTTTTTTCCGAGGCGATCAGCGGCTTCCGTTGAGCCAGAAAGGCAATGATTACAGAATCCGATCTACGCGGGGGGTACGGCTCGTGCGTCAGTGCCGAGGGCGGCCTGGTGAAGTCCGTGATATCGGTGAGCGGTAATCGTCGAAGACACTTCCTCGAGATCATCGCTGGATTTAGTATTTAGGATTCGGAACGTTTTCGCAGCAGCTTCGACTGCCTGTAGCAGGAACTGCTGCTCATTGTCGGCATGCGGAACTTCGAGTGTCACAGGCAGAGAAAGCATAAAAAAACCTCCTGTGTTTATAGGAGAGAGAGCCGATTCAATAAAGATGCGTGATATTAAGGTTCCCGCCACCAAAGAGTTACTAGTAAAACCCCTGGGATTGGGTTCAGTAAGAATTCACATGGCGTTCACAACACGTTCATAAGGTGTCCATGTCCTGGTCGCGAAAGGCTGTGCGCCAAATGATTGGGCTACTGACTGCACGCATGCTACGAAAGATGGTTTGCAAATGTCTTTGACCGGGAGGCAGAATTTAATTGATCGCATCAAGATGCGCTAGGCAATTTGGAAATAAACATGCCAGGTCGACGAGAACGAAGAGACTGTGAGCGCGATCAACAGGAGCATCAGGGGTATGTTGCTCTTGCTTCCTGAGCCAGTGAACAAACGACAGGTGGTTGAGATTAAGAGGCTTCGCAATAAGTCCTGCCGAATATCTCAATGTTTATCTTAACGCAGGGAGGCAGATGGTTGTTCGACCTGAGCCGTTACAGGCTGCGCTTCCATCACACTCCTGAGACAAGCCGAAGGAGCGAAGCCTTTTCGCCAATTCCAAACGAGACGGGCTGCTTTACCATCTCAGGGTCTAGGTAGGTCCCAAATATTCGATCCCATATAGTGAAGGTGACGCCAAAGTTGACGTTGGAATAGATCGGGTTGTCGCTATGGTGGATGTGATGGTAGCGCGGCGTCACCATGATCCATTCAAGCCAATTTGATCGCCAGGAGACATTCATATGCATCCAATCATTCAACAGCATATGAGAGGTGACCACTCCTAGATATATCCACCAGGGAGAGAGGCCAAAGACTGTGTAGGCAAAGATCCAGGGCAGGTTGAAAAGCGTTTGTTGTGGAAGCGATGCCCTGTAGCCGGCCAACCAATACATTGTCGTGGGAGAATGATGCCACTTATGAATGCGCCAGACATACTTAGAATGCACAAAGCGATGCATCCAATAGGCGCCAAAGTCACCAATCACGTAATATAGCAGGAAGGAAGCGACCACTGGCAGCGTCAAGATGAATTCCGGCATGCTGACTCGGGGCATGATTCGATTGCTCAAGAACTCAGACGCGGGAATTACAAGGTAACCGACGAACACGACGCCGATCAGATCGTAAGGAATCACCGAACGATAGGAAATCTTACGAGCTGGTAGGATTAACTCGAGCGTCGTAACGGCAACAAGTCTCGCAATAAAAAGCAGCGGAATAAACAAATTGTGATCGAGAACAAACTGACGAGACTCTCTGCTCATCGCCCACTCTAGCCATTCCATCTGTTGCCCCACCTCGTCGTAGCGACACGACCAAAAACACTGTGCGAGAGCGCGGTCATGCCATCCATTCATGCCAAGTCGGAGTGGATCTCCGGCTTATAGGCGCTTACGGGACTATAACCCTGCTAAAAAATGCCACATTCGTCCCGTCCTCTAAGCTCCTCATGGTACTTATTGGGCTGACCCGGCTGAAAGGCTGCATCGATGTTTATTCTCTACGCCAATGATTGCGCTATCGGTCTGGACAAGAAGGTCAATTCGGCCAGAACTCGGTTCTGGGTTCCTAGGCATCGATTTTTCAGGGCTTTGTCCTGATCTTCCTGAGTATTCAAAAAGAACACCTTTTGTTGATCTTCTATGCTTCGCGACAACATGTCAGAAATGAGTCTCCGTCTCCTTCCCTGCGCTCAGGGGGACACGATAGAGCCCAGAGTCAGGTAAGCAAACCCACATGGTGCCGGCCCCGACCGCCATGGTTGGCATTGCTGAATAGATACTTGAGACGGAGGCGTAGGGGATTTTTCGTTTTACAAAGGTTGTCTTCGGATCAAGCTCAACGATCGAGTAGTGCGTGGTGCTCGAGAACCATCCTTTGTTAAAGGCTGAAACCCAAATCGCCGCTTCACTCGCGGCGATGTCAGTAATGATGGCTTCGAATTGGCCTTGGTTACTTGCTACAATCTGGTTTAACTGCAAGTCCACCCGACCCACATACTGCGGCAGTCTCTTGCCAAAATGCAGGAGAACCCACATGCCATCTGCGCCTGCAGCCATCCACCGGCTCCACGAAGGACGCTCCGCAGCTGCAAACGAGCCAAAGAAATCGCGGGAAGTAATGTCCAAATGGTCCGGAGGAGCTATTGTCGTTGCTGCGAGCTGGCCTGTACGGGCATCGATCCGGGAGATCGCGCTTTGATCGAAGAGATGAACCCACACGGTGTTCCCTATGATAGTTACATCCAAGACGTAGCGAGCTATCGGTATGGAAGTGACCTCGTTGCTCTTCGGGTCCATACGGAAAAGATCGCCTCCACGTACAGCCCAAACCGCACCTGCACCGACAGCAAGATGGACAGGGCTGCCAAAGATACTTAAGGGCCCAACGCGGACAGTAGCCACAACGCGGCCTGTGTCTGGATCGAGCTTGTAGATTTCTGGCGCGTAGTCTCCTGCCGCTACCCACAAGGCTCCTTCACCGACGTCAAATGATGTTAGTATTTGCTCCGGAATATACACTCGTGCCGCCACTCGGCTCGTTTTCGGATCGACCCGCAGGGCATAGGAGCCCCAAGGAGGGAGTAACTTCTCTTCAGGGACAACCGTCCATAGGGCGTCCCCTTTAAACACCGTGTAGGTACATCCTTTCGTTTCAAGGATCGGTGTCATTCCGTCTGGCATCGTCATGCGCACAGTTGCGCATCCCACCAAGAAAGAACCTATGGCAGTCACGAAAAGGAGACCGACCAGGGAAGAGAAAGGATTACGGGAAACAGAATGGTTTAGAGTCATAATCTCGAAGCTCCTAAACAGATCTCGCCGATTCAGTGACCTTGCTGTTCCTCTTCCAGTTCCACCAACTAGTCAACGAGCCCTGAAACTTATCGATGCGGAGAAACATTTGTTTTTGAACCGTCGAGACATTAAAGAAGTAGCCCTAAAAAATCAAACTCACCCATGCCAAAAACAGTAGGGTTTTTGATCTCAGGGAACAAGTCGAAGAGCGCAGAGCGCAAAACCATCGAGCTTATCTCCGATGGGAAGATGGGCGATTGCTCTCTCGGCCCACAGGTGAAGATCGCCGCTCCGCCTATCTCCTAAGCAGCATTGCAAAGTGCGTGACGTGTGGCGGGTGAATCGTGGCGATCAAGCGTACCGCCAAACGCCGATATATACGCACCTTGTACCGATCCGCGTACAACTACAAGCGAGGCGGCACAATATGCTCAAACAACCTGGAAGTTCGTCAGGATATCCTCGACTCCGCCATCCTTCACGCAATGACTGAAGTCATCGATGAGCGAGTTCTTGAGGCCTCAGTGACGGCAGCCCTCGAACGGATCAGAAACGAGCGGGAGAAGTTTCCCGATCAGCGTCTTGCTCTTGAGCGAGAGCTATCGTTGATCGAGACACGCCTGCACCATCTCGTCGAAGCTATTGCGAGCGGCAGATCGACGGACAAAGTGTTTGACTCGCTCAATGAGGTCGAAGCCAGGAAGCAAGTTGTGGTCAAAGAACGCTCGACGTGGGTTAGCCTCAACAACGTCGTCTCCCTGGACGTCCAACGCCTTGCGAAAGACCTCCGAAGCCGTCTAGGAGAAAACCTCCCCGCCCTCTTCGCTCGTCACGTGCCACAGGCACGTCAGATGCTTCGGAAGCTTCTGGATGGACACATCCTGTGTGAGCCGATTGTAGAAGGAGGGAAGGCAGGATATCGCTTTACTGCAACCGGGACATTCGACCGCTTATTGACAGGTTTTAAGGTCATCAACGACGGTGGTGGAGGGCAGGGGAGTTGAACCGCCTGACACCCTGCAACTGACTGCTACTATCTCCAACCAAGCACCTGAAAATTCAAAGTTCCTACGCCACTATAATTACACCCTGTAGCAAAGCGTTTCCTTAAAACTGGGGAAAAAGTGGGGAAAGATTGCTGGCTATCAGCGGGGCTGTACAGTCCCCTGGTAAACACAAATGCTTCTACCTTGCCATCCCCCCTGCGAAGTCTGGCGTGACTTCCCGTGGGGATAGGTGTATCCTCCCGCGCGATAAATCGTGCGAGCAATCAGTTACTACCGACACTCAGGAGTCGTAGCCCGCCAACGCCCTCACACCTCAGGCAGGGCATGATACAGGAGTTGCTGGCGGGGAGGATACGCTGATATGAGCTATAGGAAAAAAACCATCGAGAAAGTGATTACTGAGATCTATCAAAAGAAAATCTATCTTCCCGCAATCCAACGAAAATTCGTCTGGGGAAAGCATCAGATCGGATTGCTCTTTGATTCGCTCATGCGGAACTACCCTTTTGGGACATTCTTGTTTTGGCAATTGGACTGCCAGAAAGCAGAGAGTTATGTGTTTTACGACTTTCTACTGGAGTATGACGAGAGGGAACCGTACAACCGCCGGAAGACGGGCGCATTCTTGCATCCAGAAATTATTGGGGTCCTAGATGGCCAACAGCGCTTGAGTTCCCTATTTATTGGGCTGATGGGAACGCATACCGAAAAAACTCCATATGCCCGGAAGTTCAATCCAAGCGCCTACGAGAAAACATGCCTCTATCTCAATCTCCTCTCTCTCCCTTACACCATAAGTGAGAAGGATGAAGTTGTGACGATAGAGGAACAGAACTTTGAGTTTCGTTTCTTGACCGAGGATGGAGCCACGTCTAACGTAACGCGTAAAGTGGAAGGGGAAAATGGAGCTGTGCCCAGAGAGGAATCGATGCTTTGGATGAAGGTCGGCCAAGTACTCTCATGGGGGAAGGACCCGGAGTTTGACCGAATAATCGACAAATTTAGAGCGCAATGCCAGAACGAAGCTCAGGAGGTGGGGATCAATAAGCAGCGGCGCCTTATGAGGCGAGGCCTGGAGATCCTGCACACACGAATCTGCAAAGATGAGTTGATCAACTACTTTGAAGTGGCGAAGGATGACCTCGAAGATATTTTAAAGATTTTTGTGCGGGTTAACAGTGGGGGCACGGTTCTCAACAAAACCGATCTGCTCTTTTCCACCATTGTGGCTACGTGGAATGACGGACGCGAGCAAATTGAAAAACTGCTCAAGTCCATCAATAAAAAAGGTAACAAGTTCAACTTTGGCAATGAGTATCTGATGCGGTGCTGCCTAGTTTTGAGCGATGGGCCAGTGGTTTATAAGGTCGATTCCTTCAAGTCTGAGAATGTGCAGAGAATACAGGATGAATGGCCAAAGATTGCGGAGGCCGTCACTAAAACCGTGGACTTGCTCGTAGAATTTGGTTTCAGCGACAGCGTGCTCACCTCTCAAAATGCGACGATCATCATCGCCTATTACCTCTATAAAGGAGGCGATCAGAGCAAGGAATCGAAGGATGGTATCCAAAAGTATCTTATTCATGCGCTTTTGAACGGGATTTACGGCAGTTCGCAGGAGCAGTTGATTGCTACTTTTCGGAGTTCTTTCCGCGAGGAAGTGAAGTCGGAATCGGGCGGCATTGTTTACAAAGGCCGCCATCGAAGTTTCTCTTTCCAAGAAGTTCTGAAGATTGATCTGCCGCAGCAAAAATCCCTCGCGGTGACCGAATCCGATATCGAAAGATTCCTGCAAAGCACGAAAGGCCCCTCGTCGTTTTTTATCCTTTCTCTTCTCTATCCGCAGCTGCGCTACAGTGAGGTGGAGTTCCATCAGGATCATATCCATCCGGAGTCTGGTTTCACGGAGAGCAATTTCCGAGAGATAGCAATACCGGAGGAAGAGTGGAAGGAGTGGTGGAACTGCCGCGATTGCGTACCCAATCTTCAGTTGATGGAAGGCAGACTGAACGAAAGCAAGAATGCAACACCGCTGAAAAGGTGGGTCGAGCAAATGGATGATTCCGGGAGGACAGCATTTTTCGGGAGCAACTATTTTCCGGAAAACGTCGATTTGGCATTCAAGGACTTCATGATATTTTTCAAGCGCCGAAAAGAAAGGCTGCGAAAAGAGCTAAAGAAGGTTTTGGCGCTGACGAGCGAAAAGCCCTCTACGCTGCCGGTTGATTGGAGCGATCGTGACGACGAAATTGAATCGCAAAAAGACCGTATAGTGACGGGAGCATCTGAGTGAGCACTGTCGGCCACTCCAATGGCACTTCCCAAACGGCAGGAGCTAAACCACTTGCCAGTTGACGACAATGAAACGATCAGTCTCTCAAATAGATGTTGAAGCGGATTTGGCAAAAGTACTCCTTTCTTCCCTCGCCGATAAAGTTAGAGCAAGGATAAGGTACATTCGTCCGCTGTATCTCGTGCGAGAAGCAATTTGCGAGACAGATACCGGAGGATTCAGGGTAGTTCTATCCAGGACAAGGAGGATGCGAGTTGAACTTTGGTTCGATAAGTATGCTCGATACCCGAAGCGACACTTTTGGTACGGATATTACTGGAAGGGCAAGACAAATTTTGATGCGTCGTTCGCCCACTGGAACGAATATGTGGTGCGGGAGTGTGTTAGAGGCGATAGCAATGCAACCGATGCGAAGCCCTACCATTTTAAGAAAAAACTAAGCACATCAGAGTTTGGACGACCCTTTCTTGAGAAATATAAAAGCAGTGAAGAGTATTTCTTTGGGTGTTTTGATCTCCGTACTGTAGTGGGCAATTCTTTGGTTGATCTTATTGTTCGATTTATTTCTCGAACGATGAAACAAGACGAAACGATCGCTGTTGAAGATATCTTCCCGCGCAAAGCGAAGAATATTGAAAGAGAAGAAGATCGGCGCCTCGTCAAAGCCTTAAATTATGCTCGAGCACAAGAGGCTGCCACTGAGCGGAAAAAACGGGATAGATATATCTGTCAGATTTGCAAATTTGACTTCTCCACGGCTTACCCTGGGTTTGGTCAGTTTGCAGAAGCACATCACACATTTCCCCTTCATCGAGCTAAAGGGGCGAGAGTGAGAGTCACACCAGATAGCTTTAAAACTCTTTGTGCCAATTGTCATCGGATGGTACATAGAGCTGAGACGCTGTTTAAAAAAGGTGATCCAGTTATGCACGTGGCACATGCTTTCAAGCTTGGACAGTATCGGAGCCAGTAATCGGTAAGATTCTACTTTTCGGGAATTAGCATACGAGGCGCCAATCAGTCAGAGAAGCACTGAATATTGTTTGCGCTAAGAAATAATCGGATAGGCAATTCTACCAGTCCATCAGCTGGTTCTCCGAGCTCATTTAAAGGCTACTTCATATGGGAGATATCAAAAGCAGAATTCTATCTTATTACGGACATCTGGAATCGGACCAGAGCCATAGATACAAGTCGTGGGAACACTGCTTCAAATACTTCGGTAAAAAGAAAGCAGATAAAAGAGTGGCGTGTCTCCATTTGTCTTTTTATCTAGCGAGTTGGGGGATGTATCGTGGGTCAAGTTTCTTGCTGTGGAAGGATTGCTTTGTTCACCATGAGGTGGTGAAACATATTATGCTTGCAGCACCTGAGGGGCATTGATTTCTCAAGACAAAGAGATTCCGATATTGAAGAGATATTTCAGCTAGTCTCCTGGATCAGGGATTGGTATCAGGACCACATCGAGCACGTGAACGGTAAGGCGAAGAAGGTACATGTTACGGATACATTGGTTACGAAGATTCTGTTGGGCACTCTTGGTTGTATGCCTGCTTACGACACATTTTTTATCGAGGGGTTGAGGACAAAAAAACTGAAACACTCAAGGCTGACGAAGAAAAGCTTTCTATCTATCATTCGCTTTTATCAGCGCAACCGAAAGGGTTTCGACTCGGCCCAACAATCAATAAAGCACAGCAGCGGGATTACTTATCCAACAATGAAACTTGTAGATATGTATTTCTGGCAATCAGGGCTTGAGAACGGTGCGCTAGATGGGTAATGAACTGACAACTAAGTTTTTGAAGTGCTGGAAGGGGTGAGCAAGGGATTCCTAATCCCCCAGCCATCAGAAAGCGCTTTCAATCCAAGGGCCTCCAATTCGCG